>JAMPAQ010000009.1 GCA_023667145.1 Pseudoflavonifractor sp. | reverse complement strand
TTGAATATCTTTCCGAACTTCTTAAGGCTCGTTAAAAATCATGCGGTTGCCCTGTGATAAAGTATCCAAAAGCGCCTTTTTCGGCTACCGTCGCGGGCAAAATGCTGACATATCACTCATATTCCCAACCACCCCCGAGAGCCTTGTAGAGCTGCACGAATGCGAGATACTGGTCACTTAGCGAAGTGGCATAGTCAATCTGGGCCGAGAACAGGCGGCGCTGAGCGTCGAGCACATCGAGGTAGCTCGTCATCCCGGCATGATACTGGAGCATGGCGAGGCTGAGATAGCGGCGTGCCGCATCGACAAGCTCCATGCGCCGCGCACCCTCCTCGCGATAGCGTCCGTATGAGATGACCGCGTCACGCACCTCTCCAAAGGCGTTGACAATGTCGCGCTCGTAGCCTATACGTGCCTGTTCGTAGCGGGCAATCGAGGCGCGGTAGGCCCGCTGCTTGCGACCGAAGTCAAAGATGTTGCCCGAGATGCCCGCGATAGGGAAATTGTAGGGCGACCTGAACAGCCGGGAGAATCCCGAGTTCCAGAATCCGGCGGTGAAACTGAGATAGATGGACGGAAAGCGGTCGGCAAACGACACCCCTACCCCGGCCTCGGCCTCACGCACCCTTGCCGCCGATGCCCGCAGGTCGGGACGGCGGCGCAGCAGGTCGGAGGGCACACCGACAGGAAGCGACGGTGGCATCACATCATCGAGCGCGAGCGAGCGGTCAAGCACAAGCTCACCGGGCATGACTCCCGAAAGGATGGCAAGGGCATCCTTGAGCAGGGCACATTGCCGCTGAAGCGACGGGAGCATCGACAGTGCGGTCAGATACTCCGTGCGCGTCTGCTCATAGACGATAGCGCTCGTCAGTCCACCCTCGTAGCGCAACCGGGCCTTTTCCATCGACTGTCGGCGCGTCTCGACCGTGTTTTCTATTATATCTATCTGGCGGTCGAGAGCAATAATCCTGAAGTAAGCCGATGCCACTTGTGCGACAAGGCTCATGCGCATGGCATTCATATCTTCGACCGTGGCGACGAACCGTGATGACGCGGCGTCACGCAGGTAGTTGAGTTTGCCAAAGAGATTGAACTCCCATCCGACCGTGAGCTTGATGCCGAGCTGCGGGTCAGGGGCATAGTTGGCTGTGCCGTCGGAGTGATGATACCACTTGACCTCGCGATTGCCCTCGACGCGGCCTGACAGCGTGGGATAGAAATCGGCCTTTGCGACCCCATAAAGCTCGCGCACCTCGTCGACACGCGCCGCTGCTTGCATGAGATCTCGGTTGTGGGCGAGTGTGAGTCTGACAAGGCGGCAAAGGGTGCTGTCGCCTATTATCTCCCACCACTTCCAGTCGACAATCGAGACGGAGTCGGCGGCGAGTGAATCGCCCACGGCATAGGTGGACGGCAACGCGGTATCGGGTCGGGCAAGACCGCGTGTCGGCGAGCAGCCCCACTGCACAGGCAACGCTGACACGACAATCAGCGTGAGGATGACCCGGAGAATGAAAGAACGGCGCATGGGGTCAACGGTCTTTAGCGTCAGTGACCATGCCGATAGCCACATACTCACCCGCGCTGACCCCGCTGTCGACGATGACCGAGTCGGGGGATAGCGGCACCACCGATACCGGGCGGCGCACAAACCTGCCATCATCAGAGCGCACCATGACATAGCGGGCATCGCCCTCACCCACGACCGACTCACGCGGCAGGGCAAGGATAGTACGGGACGACTCACCGAGCACCCTGACCCGTGTCGGAGCGCCGGGCATGAGCGTATGAGGCATATTGGGGACCTTGGCACGGATAATAATCTTGCCCGTGGTGGCATCGGCACGGTGAGCGGCAAAATCCACCACCCCCTCGACAGGATAGGGTGTCCCGTCGGCATTGGTGACAAGCACATGGTAGACGCGCTCATGGTCGGGATTGGTACACAGGGCATCAAAACAGTATCCGCGTGTGCGGCTGCGGGCATACTCGGCGGCTGTCAGCGAGAACTCCACGTTGACCGTATCGACATTGAGCATCGTGGCGAGCGCACCGCTGCCCGGACTGACGTATGCCCCCTCATCGACGTTGCTGCGTGAGATAAACCCGGTCATCGGGGCAAGGATGCGCGTATCATCGAGAGCCACACGAGCCAGGGCGAGGTGGGCGCGGCTTATCTCGACATCGGCGCGGGCGCCCTCATAGGCCGCCACTGCGTTGTCGAGGTCGAGACGCGACGCGGCGTTGGCCTCGTAGAGCGGACGTATGCGGTCGAGGTCACGCTTGGCCTTGAGCTCGTTGGCCCGCGCTTTCTCCACATTGGCCCGTGCCTCATCGACCTTGGCACGGTAGACCTTGTCGTCAATCTGAAAGAGCGGTTGCCCTTTCACAATCTCAGCGCCCTCGTCAAACAGACGGTGCTGGAGCACCCCCTCGGCACGGCTACTCACGTCAATCATGCGGTGGGGACGTATCACCCCGTCATACTCACCTCCACAGTTGACTGTTACCGGGCGGCACTCAACGACCTCAACATCGTGTGACGCCGCCGGGGACACGCCGCCCGAGCCACACGCGGGGAGGCCGACCGCAGCGGCGGTTGTCATAGCTGTAATAATATATCTCATATCAAGTGGCATCGGAAGATAACGGCATCCACATCGGGCGGAAAGCCTGAACCGATAGTACAAATTTAATAATATCCGCTAATTTGGGATGTATCGGATAGCTGTTTTTTGCCAAAAAAACGCTATCTTTGTCTCTACATCCTAATATAATACCACCACAGACAGATGAGCGACGACATCACACCGACCAATCAGGACGATACACCGGAGGAGAGACCACTTGACAGCAACACGTCACCGACAAGCGAGCGGGAGACCCTCGACACGTCGGACGACGTGATACGCCATCAGCTCAGGGGCATGTACCAGAGCTGGTTTCTCGACTACGCGTCATACGTGATACTGGAACGCGCCGTACCCCACATCGACGATGGCCTGAAGCCCGTGCAGCGCCGCATACTCCACTCAATGAAGACGTTGGACGACGGACGATTCAACAAGGTGGCCAATATCGTCGGCAACACGATGCAGTACCATCCTCACGGCGACCAGTCCATCAACGATGCCCTCGTGCAGCTGGGCCAAAAGGAGCTGCTTGTCGAGACGCAGGGAAACTGGGGTAACATACTGACCGGTGCATCGGCGGCGGCTGGCCGATATATCGAGGCCCGTCTGTCGACATTCGCGCTTGAGACGCTCTACAACCCCAAGATTACCGAGTGGACTCTCAGCTATGACGGCCGCAAGAAGGAGCCGGTGGTGCTCCCGGTCAAATTCCCGCTGCTGCTGGCCCAGGGTGTGGAGGGCATAGCCGTGGGACTGTCGTCAAAAATTTTGCCCCATAACTTCAACGAGCTGCTCGACGCGGCCATCGCCTACTTGCGCGGGGAGGAGTTCACGCTATATCCTGACTTTGTCACCGGCGGATTCATCGACGTGTCGCGCTACAACGACGGCGAGCGCGGAGGACAGGTCAAGGTGAGGGCCAAGATTGAGAAAATCGACAACAAGACACTTGCCATCACCGAGATACCATACGGCAAGACGACCGGGACATTGATTGATTCGATACTAAAGGCATCTGAAAAGGGCAAGATAAAGATACGCAAGGTCGATGACAACACCGCCGAGACGGCCAACATCATTGTGTACCTCCTGCCGGGCACGTCGAGCGACAAGGCCATCGACGCGCTCTATGCCTTCACGGACTGTGAGCTTAGTATATCGCCCAACTGCTGTGTGATATCAGAGAAGAAGCCCCACTTCCTGGGGGTGAGTGACGTACTGCGACACAGCGTCGACACGACACGTGGACTGCTGCGTGACGAGCTGCGCATACAGCTCGACGAACAGCAGGAACTGCTGCACTTCGCGTCGCTCGAAAGGATATTCATCGAGGAGCGCATCTACAAGGACCATGAGTTTGAGGAGGCCGCGTCGATGGAGATAGCGGTCGCCCACATAAGGAAGCGGCTCGACCCGTTTACCAAGGATTTCATACGAGAGGTCACTGACGACGACATCTTGAAACTGATGGAGATAAAGATGGGACGCATCTTGAAGTTCAACTCCAAGAAAGCCGATGAGATCATAGCCTCCTACAGGGCCAAGATAGACGAGATAAACGATGAGCTGGAGCATATAACTGACTACACGATAAGATGGTATCAGCGGCTCAAGGAAAAGTATGGCGAGGCATATCCCCGCCGCACGGTGATACGTGGCTTTGACAGCATCGAGGCCGCGACCGTAGCCGAGGCCAACGAGAAGCTCTATATCAACCGCGAGGAGGGGTTCATCGGCACGGGACTCAAGAAGGATGAGTATATATGCAACTGCTCTGACATCGACGACATCATCATATTCTACAAGAACGGCAAATATAAGGTGGTCAAGGTACAAGAAAAGATGTTTGTCGGCAAGAACATACTATATATAAATGTGTGGAAGCGCAACGACACGCGCACCATATATAACGTGATATACCAGAACGGCCGCAATGGCACCTACTTCATGAAACGCTTCGCGGCCACGGGACTCACCCGCGACAAGGAGTATGACCTCACGCAGGGTCTGCCGGGGTCACGTGTAGCGTGGTTCACAGCCAACCCCAACGGCGAGGCCGAGGTGGTGAAGGTGACGCTCAAGCCCAAGCCACGGCTCAAGACGTTGCAATTTGATATTGACTTCTCGGAACTTGCCATCAAGGGGAAGCAGTCGCAGGGCAACATCGTGACCAAGAACGAGGTACACCGTTTCTCACTCAAGGAGAAGGGTGCCTCGACTCTCGGAGGACGCGAGGTGTGGTTTGACCCCGACGTGCTGCGCCTCAACTATGATGGACGCGGTGACTACCTCGGCGAGTTTGCGGGCAATGACAAGATACTTATCATACTCGACAACGGCGAGTACTATATGTCGACATTTGATGTCGGCAACCACTATGAGGACAACATACTCAGGATAGAGAAATTCCGCCCCGGCCACGTGTGGACCGCGATACTCAACGACGAGGACCAACAGGGCTACCCCTACCTGAAGCGGTTTACGTTTGAGCCGACAACTAAACGCCAGCGTTACCTCGGTGACAACGAGAAATCGACACTGATAGCACTGTCAGACGCGCCGGGAGCACGGTTTGAGGTGACATTCGGTGGCGATGACGCGACCCGCGAACCGATGACGGTCGACGCTGTCGAGTTTATCGCGGTCAAGTCCTTGAAAGCCAAGGGCAAGAGACTGACGACATTCACGATAGACACGGTGACCGAACTTGAGCCACGTGAGCTGTCACCCGAGGAGACACCCGATGAGCAGGATGAGCCGGCCGATGAGGGAGACAATTCGCCGGTGGAACCCGACCGCAGCGACGACGAGGTGAGGGACGAGATAAACGGCCAGCAACGCATATTCTGACCATGAGACGACTCCGTCCATACGGAAATCTGCCACGCCCGACAGCCGCATCCACCACGACGCGCCGGCTCTTGATGCTGTTGATTATGGTGTCGTCATGCTTGACAACGATACAGACCCATGCCGATGATGAAACAAAGCCGATAAGGCCGGTGACATCGGCCTACATGCTCGAAGCGGGCAGCGGCCATCTCGCCGACACTTACCTGTCGCCTCTGAAATATGACGGATGGCACGCGGCGTTCAACTACGAGCGCCGACAGGCCATGAGGTTTGACCCTGAGCGATGGATGATGCACCTCGGCGGCGGCATAGCGTTAGACCGCACCGACAACCCGGCCCGCAATGCCACGATGTGGAGTCTGATGCTCGATGCCGAGTGGGGTATGGAACGCCGCTGGCAGATACCCTACGGACTGACGGTGACAGCCGGAGGCAGCACTTCGATAGAGGGAGGATGCCTATACTCGGCACGCAACGGTAACAACCCCGCATCGGCCAAGGCGGCATGGACTGTCAACGCCACGGTGGCGATAGCATGGCCGGTGAGGATAGGCCGTCTGCCGATACTGCTGAGATATGGGGTCACGATGCCTGTCACGGGGCTGTTTTTCGCGCCTGACTACGGCGAGCTCTACTATGAGATATATCTCGGCGACCGGGCCGGACTCGTGCACGGCGCATGGTGGGGCAACTATCTCAAGATTGACAATCTCGTGACCGCCGACCTGCAATTCGGGGCAACCACGCTGAGACTGGGATACCGGGGCAACATACTGTCGACCAAGGCCGATGACGTGACAACGCGCATGGTGTCGCACAGCGTGGTGATAGGCATCGTGAGTGAATGGATATCGCTGTCGCCGGGACACCGCCCCGACCCTGAGGCACGGATAATCTCAGCACGGTATTAGACACCCCCGACCTCAACACAATCAGATTGCCGGATATGGATAGTGGACAGATAAGACATACGTTGACAATAGTGCTGACAGCCATTGTGCTGGCGGCATGTCACCCGATAGAGGAGTGGGAAAACAATCCGCAAGGTAACTTTGAGGCGCTGTGGACCATAGTGGACGAGCACTACTGCTTTTTTGAGGAGAAAGGCGTGGACTGGGACGAGGTACACCGCCGGTATGCGCCGATGATTTCTGACAAGATGACACGCGAGGAACTGTTTGAGGTATGCGCCGGGATGCTCGGCGAGCTGCGCGATGGCCACGTAAACCTGTCAGCGCCATTCAACACCTACTATTACCGCAAGTGGTGGAGCGACTACCCGCAGAACTATGACGCACGCCTCGTGCAGCAATACTATTTCAACTTCAACTATCGGTCGCTCGGCGGAATGGAATATGGCATCTTGCCTGAGAATATCGGCTACATACACTACTCGTCGTTCAGCTACGGCATCGGAGAGGGCAACCTTGACGAAGTGCTCGCCTACATGGCGACCTGCACGGGACTCATCATCGACGTGCGCGACAACGGCGGTGGCGACCTGACCAATGTCGAGACCCTTGTCAGGCGGTTTATCACCCGACGCATCACCGCCGGATACATCTCCCACAAGACCGGGCCGGGCCACGATGAGTTCTCCAAGCCGCGTCAATTCCACTACGACCCCGCCGGAGCCGGGCGACAGATGTGGGGCAAGCCCGTTGTGGTGCTGACCAACCGCTCCACATTCTCGGCTGCAAACAATTTCGTGGCCATTATGCGCACCCTGCCGCTCGTCACGGTGGTAGGGGCGACGACAGGCGGCGGTGGTGGAATGCCCTACACGTCAGAACTTCCCTGCGGATGGGCCGTCAGGATGTCGGCATGTCCGATACTCGGGCCTGACGGCGGGGAGACCGAGGGCGGCATAGAGCCATCAGAGGGATGTGCCGTCGACCTCGACCCGGTGGCGACCCTTGAGGGTCGCGACACAATGCTCGATTTTGCCATCGGCAGACTCTTGCAGCTCCAATAATTGTCACTATATTTACGCAACATTCAAGTCAATCATGAGAAAAGGCAAATTATACTTCAGATACGGCACGATGGGCTCGGCCAAGACGGCCCTGCTGCTCACGACGGCATACAACTTTGAGGAACGCGACATGAACTACGTGTGCCTCAAACCAATCATCGACACACGCGAGAAGGAGGCCGTGATACGCTCACGCATCGGCATCGAGCGGCGCTGCCTGTGGATATACCACGACACCGACCTCTACGTGATGGCACAGGAGATGTTTGAGAAAACAATGACTGTCATCGACTGGTTTCTCATCGACGAGGCCCAGTTCCTGACCGCCGACCAGGTCGACCAGCTCGCCCGCGTGGTCGATGACTACGGCAGCAACGTGCTCTGCTACGGACTGCGCACCGACTTCAAGACCCATCTGTTTGAGGGATCGCGGCGGCTGTTTGAGATTGCCGACACTATTGACGAGATAAAATCGACATGCACATGCGGCCGCAAGACGATAGTCAACGCACGCATCGACTCATCGGGCGACATGGTCGAGGAGGGAGAGCAGGTCGAAATCGGCGGCGATGACCGATACATCGCCGTCTGCCGCAAGTGCTGGCGCAACAAACGCATCGAGCAGTCCAACCGCGACTCCCTCCCCTTCCTCTACTCCTGACCCCCGCACCCTCCCCCACTCGCGACATCAAAAACGATATTTATCTTGCCTGACTCATCATTTTTAGTATCTTTGCACGTGGATTAGGGTCAACCCTAATCCACTACATATTATAATAAAAAAGAAGCGCTTGCTTTTACTTGTATTAGAAAACGTAGGAAATTTTCGAAGATGCAAGGAAGACAATCGGTTCTCACGCCATAGGCGTGGGCTGTCGTTCCGCATCTTCATCTTCGGGTTTCCTACGACCTTCTAATAGAGTGTGGCAATCAGTCTGCGCTTTTTCATTTTTAATGGTCTCGAGGACTGAGAGACACCGGGAAACCAAATCATGAGACAAATCAAATCGTTATTACTTTTCACATCGCTTTGCTATGCCACCACAGCGTGGGCACAGAGCGGCAGTTGTGGGACAGCCCTTAACTGGAGCATCACCGACCACACAATGACCATCACCGGCGAGGGCGACATGTCAATAGGCAGTACCGCATCCTACGCCATCTATAAGGATGATGTCAAGACCATAATAATGGGAGAGGGCATCACAACGATTGACAATGCAGCGTTCAAGGGATTTACATCGTTGAGCAGCGTAACATTCCCATCCACCCTGCTGGACATCAAAAAGGAATCGTTCAGCGGATGCAGTTCGCTCCAAAACATCAATCTCCCCGAATCGCTACAAAAGATTGGCGAAAAGGCATTCTATAATTGTGACCTCCACGGATTGACCGTACCCCGCAATGTCATCGAGGTCGGTAACAGTGCATTTGATTATAACGAATTTCTCGATGTAGTAATATGGAATTGCAACATACCCAAAGAGACATATATAGATGCCATTAATTATGGTTCCGATAAGAGAAGTTTTTTCAGCAACGGCTACGTCCGTAAAGTGGTTTTTGGACCGGAAGTGACAGAGATTCCCGATCAACTTTTCTATGGCACGTCCCTAAATGAGATTGAAATTCAAGGTACTATCTCATACGTTGGTGCGAATGCCTTTGAGTCAACTCCATGGATGCAGGAACGTGCAACACAGCCAATTTATGTCGGCAAATGCCTTTATTACTGGCCACTCAACTATAACAGCCCGACAAAAATCGAAGTGGCCGAAAGTACTCTCGGTATAACACCACGCGTATTTGCTGACCACTCATACCTTGTAGAGGTGACTCTACCTGCATCACTTGAATATATGGGAGGCGGTGTTTTTGCTAATTGCTCATCGCTAACGCATGTCAATTATAATCCTACAAATCTTACGGCGATAAGCAACCAATATTACAAAGGCAACTATCATAGAATTTTAGGGCCGTCATTGGCAGGATTAACTGTAGGTGAAAGCGTAAAGTCCCTACCAAAACGATTATGCCATGAACAAGTTGGGTTGAAAGAAGTTATACTCCCGAATGTTGAGATCATCGGCAAAGAATGCTTCAAGGATTGTAAAGGACTCGTAAGCGTTCAGATGGAAAAGGTTAAATACATTGACGACTCAGGCTTCCTTGGGACCGGCATCAAGACTCTGTCTCTGCCCAATTCTCTAGAGTATATTGGGTCATCTGCATTCAGCAACATTCCTGACCAAGAAAATATCGTATTCGGACCTAATCTGAAATCAATTGGCTATTCCGTTTTCTCATCAGTCGGAAAGATTGAGAATCTGTACTTGAATTCCTCTTTACCTGACTATAATAACGATGGTCATATGGCCACTCAAGTTAACAATCTCTATATCGGTGATGAGGTGACCGTAATGCCTCCATGTATCTTGTTTGATAGCACCATCAGTGGCGGTAACTACGTATGCAAGACAATGACAGTGGGTCGCGGGATTGAGAGCAAGCCAAAATACAGTGCTGCTTTCAAAGCCGAAACTCTTTATTGGAACGCCTTAAATGCGAAACCGAATGATTCTGGTAGTAATAATAACTATTACGTAACCAACTGTACGAAAGTCATTGTAGGGTCAGACGTCAAATCCTTGCCCAATCAAATGATAAGCGCCTATCACCTTGAAGAGGTATCCCTCCCCGAGGGTCTTGAAGCAATCGGGAACCAAGTCTTTTATAATGCAAAAATCAAGAGTTTGACGTTGCCTAAGTCCATAAAAGAGATTGGGAAATATGCTTTTAGGTACTGCTCGGACTTGGAGAGCGTGATTGTCGGATGGGAAGACCCGCGCCATGTCTCCGTTACTGCTGACGCATTCTCAGCGAAAAACACGGAGGCCGTGCTTTTCGTGCCAAAAGGAACTGATAAACTCTACGCCTCCCTTGACCCGTGGAAACAGTTTGTCAATATCGCCAATGACCCTGAGTCGTGGGAAAAGCCGCAATGCGCCGCGCCCGTCATAACGTTTGAGGATGGTAAGCTGATGTTCAGCTCAGAGACTGATGGCACTGTCTATCATTATAATATTGCCGACTCCGACATCAAGTCAGGCGACTCAAGCAATGGCGTAATAGGTCTGAATGCAACTTATGAGATCTCGGCCTACTGCGAGGCTTCGGGCTATATCAACAGCGACATCACTTACACCACTCTCTGCTTTCTGTCGCAGGGAGAAAGCGCCGGGATTGCCGACATCAATGCCGACTGCCGTGGAGTAGCGGTATGCGTCACCGGCCAAAGCATTGTGGTCAGCGGTCTTGAGGATAACGAGGAGGTTTCTCTGTATGACACGTCAGGTCGGCTTCTCGCCACCACAAAGGCTATTGACGGCAAGGCATATTTCCATGATATCACCTCATCCAACAACATTGCAATCGTCAAAATCAACAACGACAGCATCAAGGTAGCCCTCTAAGAAATTTTTCAGACATTAACAGCACAGTCTCCGCGTCAATCGTTGGCACGGAGACCGTGCTGTTTCAGCATCGTCACTCATAAAAAAACATTTACGCTCATAACGCTCAATATCGCCCAAAACTTTGAAAGCATATATGTTGTTATTGTAATACATTTATAGTATATTTGCAGTCTAAAACATTAAAACTATGGATATAGCATTAGCAAAGAGAAATCAAAGTTTTCGTTTGTCGGTCGATTTGATTGACCGACTGAAACTTATGGCAAAACATCAGAATCGTAGCCTTAACAATTTTGTGGAGACATTATTGTTGGATGCTGCCTACCATGAGCCTAACGCAGAAACCCTCGCAGCAATGAAAGAAGCTGAGAGTGGCGCATTACGTGATGTGCCTGAAATAGACACATCGTCAGTAGAAGCGATGGTTAAATCAATGGGATTATGAAGAAACTGAAACCGTCCACCCAATACAAGAAAGACGTAAAGCGTATTCTTAACAACCCCCGCAAGCTAAAGGCACTCCAAGAGATTGTAGATAAGCTCAAAAACGAGATTCTAATTCCGGCAAAGAACAAGCCCCACATGCTGACAGGCAACTATGCTGGATATATGGAATGTCACATAGAGGGCGATTTCCTACTTATATGGTTTGACCCCGACACAGACCAAATAGACCTTGTGCGCCTCGGTTCCCATTCCGAGTTATTCGGATAGAGACATAGACGGTTGGGGCATCGAGGCTTGATTGTGGGATTTTTGTCGTGGATTAATAATCATTAAGTAACAGGATGTGGGGCTTTGTCGATTTTTGTGTAGGTTTGCAACCAACTAACGATATTGACAAAGATATATGAGAAATTTACGATATGCGATTTTGGCGGTTATCATGATTGTGAGTGCCGTAGTGTCGGCGGTGAGAGCCGAGGGGTTTGCCGATGAAGACCTGCAATATAAGGTGATGTTCAAGTGGGGACTGATAAACAGCAAGGCGGGCCACGCGACGCTGTCGCTGCGTAATCGAGGGACAAACGCAAGGGCGGTGCTGACGGCGGCATCGGAACCGTGGGCCGACAAGATATACCGTCTGCGCGACACCCTGATAGCCGAGATGGAGTGCGAGGGGATGAAGCCGCTGCGATATGAGAAGCGGGCACACGAGCAAGGGAAATATTCGCGTGACATTGTGGTGTACCGTCACGAGGCCGACAACAAGGTGACGGGGGAGTGCTCGACATACTACAAGCGCAAGGACCGCGCCGCATCGACATCCAACCACAAAATCGAGGCCACGGGGACGACAGTCGACATGCTGAGCGTGTTTTACTACCTGCGCAACCTTGAGTTTGACAAGCTGACTCCGGGACGCGACATGGTGATAAACATATTCTCGGGGAAGCGCAACGAGCGGTTGAGGCTGCGGTACGCGGGCATGGAGGATGTCAAGATTGACGGTAAGGCTACAAGGGCCTATCAGATAAACTTCTCGTTCACGTCCAACGGCAAGAAGAGCAGCGACGACATGACGGCATGGATATCGACCGACAGCCGCCGCATACCGCTGCGCATCGAAGGAAAGCTCCCCGTCGGCAAGGTGCAGGTGTTCTACACCGGGGGCTGACACCGCCGGCGCTGGGCACCCCCCCTACGACCTACCGATGCCATAATCCGCAAAACAAGTGAAGGTGGGGTATGAAAAAAATTTGGGGGAATGGAGGAATTTGAGTAATTTTGCGGCTTGAAAAAGTATGAAGTTTTGTTAAATTAAATTATCCGAAGGGATGAATTTATCAGGTACAATTGATTTCAGGCCGAAGTTGTTGTCGGCCATGCGCCATTATTCCTTGAGCCGGTTCAAGGAAGATCTCATAGCAGGTATAGTAGTCGGCATCGTGGCGCTGCCGTTGGCCATAGCGTTTGGTATAGCATCGGGTGTCAGCCCGACGATAGGTCTCATCACAGCCATCATAGGCGGATTCATGGTGTCGGCATTTGGCGGCAACAGCGTGCAGATAGGTGGCCCGACAGGCGCATTCATCGTAATCGTATACAACATAATCTCGCTCTACGGGCTTGAGGGCCTGGCGATAGCGACCCTCATGGCGGGATTGATACTGGTGATGCTGGGATTGTTTCACCTCGGGACGGTCATCAAGTTTATCCCCTACCCCATCGTTGTGGGATTCACGAGCGGTATCGCGCTGACAATCTTCTCGACACAGATCAACGACTTCTTTGGCCTCGGTCTGACAGGAGTGCCGAGCGAGTTCATCTCAAAATGGGGCGTCTATCTGTCAAACTTCGGGAACCTGCACCTGCCCACACTCGCTGTGGGCGTGGCATCGCTACTCATCATAATAGCAGCCCCTTACATCTCAAAAAAACTGCCGGGCGCGTTGCTCGCGATAATTGTGATGACGGCAGTTGTCTACTTCATGCGCGACACAGTGCCGGGCATCGAGACCATCGGTGACCGATTTGGCAGTCTGCCCACTGACATACCCGAACCCCATGGGTTTGAGCTGTCGATGTCGACCATCAACCAGTTGTTACCATCGGCATTCACCATCGCCGTATTGTGCGCGATAGAGTCGCTTCTGTCTGCAACCGTGGCCGATGGTGTGACAGGATCGCGTACCAACAGCAACACCGAGCTTATAGGACAGGGACTTGCCAACATCGTGGTGCCATTTTTTGGCGGTATACCCGTGACAGGCGCCATTGCCCGCACGATGACCAACATCACCAATGGAGGCCGCACGCCGGTGGCAGGTATAGTGCACACCGTGGTACTTCTGCTCATTTTCCTGTTCCTGATGCCGCTCATCAACCTCGTGCCTATGTCGTGTCTCGCGGCGGTGTTGATCATGGTTTCTTATAATATGAGCGGATGGCGCACGGTCAAGGCCATATTCAAGAATCCCAAGAGCGACATCTCGGTACTTGTCGTGACATTCCTGCTCACAGTGATATTTGACCTCACAATCGCCATCGAGATAGGCTTGCTCCTCGCCATAATCCTGTTCCTGAGACGTGTGATGGAAAATACCCAGGTCAAGGTCTACGGCGACCAACTCGATGTTGCCGAGGGATCGGAGGCTACCACCCACGAGATACTCGATGTGGCTCCCGGAGTGGAGGTCTACGAGATTGAGGGTCCGTTTTTCTTTGGCGTAGCGACAAAATTTGACGAGCTGATGCGCGGTATGAGCGACAAGCCGGTAGTGCGCATAATAAGGATGCGAAAGGTCCCGTTCATCGACTCGACAGGCATTCACAACCTTGAGATACTCATCAACTCATCGCGCCGCGAGGGCATCCATGTAGTGCTGTCAGGAGTCAATGAGAATGTGCATAAGGTGCTTGACCATGCCAAGATAGAGGATCTGATAGGACGCGACCACATCTGCGACCATATCTCAAAGGCCGTGGCACTCGCCAACCATATTGTGGCCGAGGAGAAAGGCTATCGCATCGGTGCCCATTGACAGCGGCACGGTCTAAAAGGTATACCCACGCATGTCAACCTGTTACGGATGGAGGAGACAGCAACACGAAACGTTAAAATCAAGCCGCAAAAAGTACAATAATTATGATTTTTTTGAGAAATCTCATTTTCATGTAAAAATTTCCGAAAAAATTATTTGTATGTCCCGATTTTGTATTACCTTTGTACCGTTTTTGAAGCAAACGAAATATTGTTTTATTATTTAATTAAAAAAGAAATGAAAAAGTTAGTTTTATTACTTGCTGTTGTATTCAGCGCATCACTTTTCTCTTGCGGTAACTCTAAGGACGCTGCTGCCGCTACTGACTCTGTTGCTGCTGATACAGTAAACGTAGAGGTTGTTGAGGCTGTTGAAGCTGTAGACACTGTAACCGGTGACACCGTTGTTGCTGCCGTTGCTGCTGACACTACTGTAGTCGTAAAATAATCAGGGTTTCCCCTACACAGCAAAAGAACTAAGCTGTCCACCAATGTGGTCAGCTTTTTTTGTATTGATGCCCCTTATCCCATAGGCAAACTGACAAACTGACAATCTCAAAGCCTCAGAAATATGTCACGACCGCGCCTAACCTCACCGATACCAGTTGCAGTATCACTGCTACTGCTGGCTATCACTATGGCGGGATTTATGGCATGGCGGTATAATTGCTTCCCCTACAGCGATGACCTGCCCTATACCCTATGGCTGCAAAATCCATCGGGCGAGGAGTTCTGGACATGCTCCAGCCATATCGAGATAACCACATATAAACAAGCATTTGAATCAGCGTACAATCATTATGTATCGGCAGTAGGACGCTTGTCCAATCTCGTCCATATACTATTTAGACCGCTGCCCGATACTGTGGAACAGACGGTCATCGGACTTTTTTGCATATCCTTGATATTGCTAATCATCCTGGTATGCTATGGACGCAATGGATTGAGGTCACCGTTTGCCGTGGCAGCTGCTATTGTTGGGATACTGACATTTCTACCATGGGAAGATAAAATGACATCGGATGTCTTTGCCATGAATTACGTGGCATCGTCAGTAATTGTCCTTACATTCATATTCATGTATGGGAAACTGATGACCCAAGGTGGGTGGTCAAAATTACAGTTAGGAGTATTGGTAATAATTGGATTAATGGGTGGATGGTGGCATGAGGGATTTGCGATACCGACCATAGTGGCCTCAACTGTAATTGCATGGCAGCATCGTGGGACTCTAATACGTAACAAAACCTACGTATTACCATTAGTAGCGATGATAATAGGATTCATTCTGACTTTCTCGCCCGGACAGCTCAGCCGCATAAACGGCTCGTTTACCCGAAATGATTACAGCATATTTATAGCACTAACCCATACCCTGTTAAATGCCGAACTCTTGCCAATATATATCGCTACAATATTGGCGACGGCAATAAAATGGACAAAAGATAAATTCCACAACATTATCACCAGCCAATACCCCTGGATTGCCGGTATCGCAGCAGGATATGCAATCACCATATACTTCGGTGGCGAGCTACGACTAAACTGGTTCACCAATCTTTTTGTCCTGGCCGCCACTCTTAAATTACTATACCAGACATGGGGATGGTTCAGACGGCCGCATATCATCCTAACCATGCTGCTGACAATACTTATATCCATATTCTTTATTGGCATAGCTCACTGGCAGCGCAAAGTCAGAGAGAATACGGCTGAGATAATCTCCGCCATCACAAGCACGCCTGACAGCTCGGTAATATACGCTGATCCCATTACGGAGTCACAACTGCCGTGGTACACTTTTGGATTTGTCAAAACAATTTTCTTTCAGCCATTTGACATGTGTGAACTCTCATATTTTTATGGACACCACGGCAATACCATAGTGGTACTACCCTGGAAATATAAAGGACAGCTTTTTGATGAGCAGCTAAAGATTCCCGGGACCAATCCGTTTTACGGTATCCCTCCCTACTGCCTCTCGCCCGACAGCACGTTATCGGGAGCCTATCGGGTGGTTGTCGGCAATAGGATGTCATCCATGGACATAACCCGCATACCATGGGCGACATGGAAAAACCGGCAACGTGACGAATGGCGCGACACATTGATAGTGAATATCAAAAAGACTTATACCGGGATTGATGCCGCTGGAAACAAGTTTTATATTTATCCGATGCCGCTCTTCGGGCGTATACATCATGGTAGGGAAATTATATCAATCGATAGATGACCCAAATCAAGGGTCATACAATCAGAATCTTGACATGACTTGTTGTAAGGGAAAGGGGCGCTGTCTCACGACGGCGTCCCTCTAAATCTACAATCTATAAAAACATATATATTTTGAAAAAACGGTTCTGTGCCAGAGATAAAAACTGACAACTGCGCGAGCGCCAATTGTGTGCCGACGGGCTGTCAGGAATTATCAATTCAAATATATGCTAAATTTTTGTCATATCCAAATGTTTTTGTAAAAATAATAAAATTTTTGTTTTATCTACGCTTGCAGATGTTTATAAAGGTAACTTATGCCTTGAAACAACGGTATAGGTTCAGAATAAAGGGTCTCGCCTGACGTAGCCGACAGACGAGTCCTTATTTGGATTTACGACCAAAATCAGCAAAGAATGATAGTCAATCGCGACAGCATCAACAATGAGGGATAGCCGACACGCGACAACATCAGCGAGCCGAGACTCCCACAGGTCGAAGGATAAACGGGTATGGCTCCCGCAACACGACAGACCCGTCAGACGAGATGCGGTCAAAGACACTTATCGCCTCATCAGGTGCATATGCACCACCGGCTATGACATAATATAGCGGCTCACGATTCTCGACAAGGAAAGCGACATAACCGTTGTCGCGCAGACGCTTAACCATGGCTCGGGCATTAAAAAGCTGCTTGAACTGGGCCACAGCCACGCAATAGGGATATAACCGCTTGACGGCATCATCACCGGGAGTTAATCTCACGGCAACAGTCAGCACAGGCAGCGTGCGACCATCGACATCAAGGGTCGAGGGTCGGGCCTCACGGCGAATCTTCTCATAGATTGTCGAGTCTATCCCCGCACGCTCATTCTGACGCGCCATCTCATAGGCCGCACGGTAATTCTTCTCGTTGGTCTTGCAACCTGTCACAGCCAAAGCCGCGACAAGCGCACAAAATATAAACAGCCTTTTCATCATCCAATATCTCATACTATAATTATATAAGTCTATCCGTTCGCCGCGTCAATCGGCACGATGACGGCCAAGCTCGATGACCTCAAGGTCCCGCATCGCAACCCCGTCGATGACAAGCCGCACGAGGGTACGTACCTTTTGCCAACCGTGGTATCCGGCAGCTCCGGGATTGACATGCAACAGGTTGAGCTGCTTGTCCCACATGACCTTGAGGATATGGCTGTGGCCGGTCACCATCAGATTAACGCCTTTGTCGCGCAAAAGTTGGGCTACCCCGGGGGCATATCTCCCGGGGTAGCCGCCTATATGGGTCATCCACACATGCACGTCCTCGATGGTAAAATCGAGCGACTCGGGACACCGCCTACACACCATGCCATGGTCAATATTGCCTGACACGGCACGCACCACCGGGGCAACATCCTCAAGATGGCGTATGATGTCGATATCACCCACATCGCCGGCGTGCCATATTTCGTCACACCCGGCAAAATGGGTCGCATAACGGTCATCCCAGCATGAATGAGTATCTGACAGTATACCTATACGTTTCATAATCAGAATATGAGCCTCACTTGGTCACGTCATCCTCGCGATGGTCAAGGATGTACAACGCACGAGGGCCAAACTCCATCTCGGGAGTAATCTCAAGTATAGTGTCTGACAACATGTCGTGCCACCGCGAACCGACGGGAAGCACCTCGGCAGTCGGGGCCATGGATATGTTGACCGGGGCATCGTTACCGTTCATCATCACGACAACACTGTTGTCACCAAGACGGCGCTCATAGGTATAGACACCTTGCTCCGGCATGAAGTGCTTGAGTGAGCCCCGGGCTATGACATCGTTCCCCTTGCGCCAGTTGAGCAACCGCGTGAGAAACGCGTGCGCCTCCTCCTGCTTGGGCGAACGGCCGGCGGATGTGAAGACACTGATGCTGTCACCGGGGAAACCACCGGGTATATCACGGCGCACATTCCCATCCCCGCCATCGGCGCGTGAGCCATTCATCAGTATCTCTGTACCATAATATATCTGCGGTATACCGCGAGATGTAAGCAGGAATGCCATGGCCTGTTTCCACCATCCAAGCGAGTTGGGTTCTGAGAGGAGGAATCGGTCGGTATCGTGATTGTCAAGGAACGTTAGGATATTCTGCGGATTGGGAAACAGATAGTCGAGCGCGAGATGGTCATATATGTCATTGAGACCCGACAGACGGTCGGTCTGTCCCGAAAAGGCATCGCGACCCTTGATTGAGAGTACAAAGTCCATCACCGTTGGCAGGTTGGAGTTGCCCTTGCGGTTGACGTACGAGTCCTTTTGCCAGAAAGCCTCGCCACCCTCTGACCCATACCAACACTCACCCACGATATTGTAACCGGGATATTGACGCATGACCTCGGCAATCCACCGCGCCATACCGTCAAAGTCAGCATACGGATGGGTATCCATGCGTATGCCGTCAATCTTTGACGATTCAATCCACCAGATTGAGTTCTGGATGAGGTATTTCATCAGATGCGGGTTGCGCTGGTTGAGGTCGGGCATAGCCTCGACAAACCATCCATCGACGGTGCGCCGCTTGTCATAGTCGCTGACATACGGGTCATGCAGGGTCGAGAGCCGATAGTTGGTCTGGACGTATCCGTCGGCAAAGTTGAACCAGTCATTGAACGGACGGTCGCCAAACCATGGATGCCCGCTGCCCGAATGGTTGAATATCATATCCATCACCACTTTTATGCCACGGTCATGACATGCGGCGACAAACTCATTCCATTCCTCATTAGAGCCAAACCGGGGGTCAATCCTGTAATAATCAGTGGTGGCGTATCCGTGATAAGAACCGCCGGGCATATCATTTTCGAGGACGGGATTCACCCAGATAGCCGTGACTCCGAGCGAGTCAACATAATCAAGATGATCGCGCATGCCCTTGATGTCGCCACCGTGACGCGCATGGTTGCTCGACCGGTCGACAGGTGCGCGATTGACTAAGGACGCGACCTCATTATTGGTGGTGTCGCCGTCGGCAAAACGGTCGGGCATAATGAGATACAACACGTCTGACGAGTCAAACCCGGCTGCACCCGGCTTGCCGTCACGTGCCCGCAACTCGTAGGGGACGGTAGCCTTGCGACCCTTGAGGTCGAGGGTTATATCCATCGTTCCGGGACGGGTGTCAGGCGAGATTACAAAATAAAGTATGCGGTAGTTAGGGCTGTCGGTACGCACGTCATCGACAAGCCTCACACCGGGATAGTCGGCCTTGACAGCAGCATCGCGTATGCCATCGCCCCGGAGCATCACCTGAAGAGTGTCATTTGCCATGCCCACCCACCAATAGAGCGGATTTACATCTTCAATCTGCAAGCGGCGTGCAGCCGTCATGCCGGTGACCATCATCAGCATGGCCGAAAGTGTCAGAATCAATCGTCTCATAATATCATTTTTTGATTATGCGCATATAGTCGACAAGAGCCGTGTTGACCTCTCCGTTCATGTTTATGTTCCAGGGGGTGAGATACTCCAGCGAGATAGTGTTGGCACCCTCGTTGAGTTCGACGGTAACCATGTTGCTCATGCCGGTCGACAGCCATTCCCCTATCCCGCGCTGCGGCATCACCACCGGCCCGGCTACCTTGCCGTTGACCACGAGGGTGCGGAGCGCACACTTGTTCTCGGTGTTTATCGGGCCCGAGCCGTTGGCATAGCGGAAGTCGATAAAATAGGTACCTTTGTCGGCCACCTCGACTTTGAACTCAAGGCGGGTGTTGCGCTCACGGGTTATCTCGACAAACCGTGCAGCCTTTGCCTTGTCGGCAATCAATGACGTGCCGGCATCAGCCACCTGCTCGGCCTGAATAATGGTCAATGACCCGTCGGGGATATACTCGTATGGCATCATGGTGAAACCAGACCAGCGCTCCTCCTTGACGGGGACTATATCGACCACAGTGTATGACTTGGCATCATAGAGCTTGTAGGTGCGGCTCTTTATCTGCTCCTCAAAGACTCCGTTGAGATAGATTCCATAGGCCATATCGTCACCAAAGTTCCGTATGTCGGCCTCACGGGGTGCGAGCCATGCGACCACAGGGGTCGATGGCATCCACGCCTGCGGTATGCGGTTGATGGCGTGCTGCTCGATGGCATTGTCGGCCATGGCAATATCCACCGTGTGCTCGCCGGTGAGGTCACCAGGCAGATGAGGTGTCTCCACCTTGTTGCCATCAATCATAAACGACTCTATCTCTGACCCCGTACCCTTGACGGTGATGGACAGCACGGCATCGCGATAGCGAAAGCCCGAGATGGTCTTGTCGCCTGAGAGCGCGGCGGGTACAAACGGCCTGAAGTCGATTCCAGCAGGGGTAAACTCCATGCCGGCTATGACGCGGAATATCATGGCCGCGCTGCCGGTTGCGCTCCACAACTGTGCATCGGAGTTGACGGCAGTACCACGGTAGTCACCGTTGGAGGAGACAAAAAGCTCCTTATCAGTTCCAAACATGGCGGCGGCACGATAGATGGCCGAGAGTCCGGCGCTGAACGCCTGCATGTTGCCAGCCTTGGCGGCGGCAAGATTCCAATAAGCCTGGACAAACGGCCAGACAGCATCATTGTGATAGGGACGCGTATCGGGCTGCTGGGGGAACACCGACGAGGTACCGTAGAGATTGACCGGGGTCTTGGAAATGACCGACGCGGCTATCTCGGGGGTAGCCACATCAAACAACACGCTGAGCGCCTGTCCGAGATTGTCGGTCGTCTGTGACTGTATGGGGTACACTCCGCCATACAGGTACTCGCTGTAGTATCCGAGATTGGGAATCCACAGATTGCTGTTGACCGACTCCCGCAGTGTGCTTGCCATATCGGCATACTTGTCGCGGGTGCCATCGGTGAGAGCGAGTTCATCGGCCATGCGGGCCATTATGGCAAATGTCTCGGCAAAGACCACATTGGTACCGAGGCACATCGACTCGTAGATATCCTTGGGCTGCATCCACTTGGGGTAGGTCTGCTCGCGCCAATCGAGGTAGCTCTGCTCACCGCGCATCATCTTGCGCTCGGGATTCCACACCATCACCATGTCATCGTCGAGTGTAGTGGCTATCACCTTGTAAGCCTCGGCAAGCCACTCCTTGTCGCCGGTCACCTTGTATATCTCCCATGCGCCAATCGCCCACACGACGCGGTCGCTCGACACTGGCCATGAGCCGCCAGTACCCGTATCCTGCACTATGCGGCCATCCTTGACCTTGGCACGCAGACTGTTCATCGACCGCTGCGGGTCGAGGTAGGCGAGCGACAGATATATGGAATAAGCCACATCGCGGGTCCAGACACCATCCCACGCCGCGCCGGCGCGATAGGTGTCATCGGGACGGATGTCACTCGCTATGTCGGCGATGGCCATGTTATAAAGTGCATCGACAAGCACCTGGCCTGAGGAATAGACGGGGAAACGCTTGTCGACAGCCTCGACTTTCCACCCGGTGGGGTCGGAGGGACGGTCAGTAGTGGGATTGACAGTGAGTGTCACCGTATAGATGCCATCACCTCGGTCGGCCAGCTTCCAATCATGCTTGCCATAGAGATTGTCAAAGTCCCAGTTGAGCGGGTCGACACTTCCGGCCACCCACAGCCCCTTGAAGTCATCCTGATAGATGGTGTCACCCGTGACGGTCACATAATATCCGTCGGCCTTGAATGCCGCCAACACAGGCCGCATGTCGACCTTGACAGTCCACTTCGTGTCCTTGGGAAGCTCGCCACCCTTGGCCTCATCGTCAAGGCGCTCCTCAAGGGCGAGCAGCTTGCCAAACGAATAGACCGCGTCGTCACTGTCGCTGTCGCCTATGAGCGCCGTGTGGCTCATGCCCGGGGCAAGCTCGTTGTCACGGCTGTTGAGCGAGAAGCGGAAATGAACGAGCGATGACGCAGCCGACGTCTCGGGACTCTTGTAGTCGGTCACTATCTCCAACGGACTGACCGCACGCGCCGTGAAGTCGCCCTGCACCACCCTGTCGGTATAAACGGTGTATTGGTCAGAAGAAAAAATCACATCGGTCTCGGGGCTTTTCTGCGCACAGCCGCCACCGACCATGGCGGCTGTCGTCGCCGCAATCATCAAACGGGCCTTTTTCATCTCTTGAATCTTATGGTGAGGTTACAATATATTGTTTCGTGACACTAAGATAGGAAATTTTTGAATAATACGGCCAATCGGGAATGGAAAAAGCGCTGACGCATATCGACAAGACATCACACAGCCTTATGACATGGGCACGCGAGGCTCGCATAGCCGGTCAGGCAGTGAGAATCCGATTTACTTTTTGTGGCATATCTACACACAATTAATCGCTATCACTCAACATATTACATATTACACACGTTTACTTTCACTTTACCAGCGCATGGATATAATAAAAGGTGACATTAACTTTGCGTCACTAAGATACATTATATAATAATTACAGGAATCAGATTGATTAAGTCTGCGTGGAAAGCACATTAATAACCTTATCAGTTGCAGAATGAATGAATAACCGCACTCTTTTGAGATAAAGGGTGCGGTTTTTTATTCGGTTTTTATTAGGGTACTGATGACATTTTAGAGATTTTCTATGTAACTTTGTAACTATTCAATATTCGGTAATTCTCAATAATCACAATCTATGAATAAAATAGTCGAAAAGGAGCACTTCTCAGAGAAAGTAGTGAAACTCGTCGTGGAGGCTCCGATGATTGCCCGATCGCGCAAGCCGGGACACTTCGTGATTGTACGCGTCGGCGAGAAAGGGGAACGCATCCCCCTCACCATAGCCGACGCTGCCCCCCAGCAGGGTACAATCACCCTGGTGGTGCAGGAAGTCGGACTGTCATCGGGCAAGATATGCGCCCTCAACGTGGGCGATGAGCTGACCGATGTCGTGGGTCCCTTGGGTCAGGCTACCCACATCGAGAAAGTCGGCACGGTCGTGTGCTGCGGAGGAGGCGTGGGTGTGGCTCCCCTGCTCCCCATCATCAAGGCGATGAAACAGGCCGGCAACCGCGTGATAACCGTGCTGGCTGCGCGTACCAAGGACCTCATCATCCTTGAGGAGCAAGTGCTCCCCTACTCCGACGAGGTCATCATCATGACCGACGATGGCTCATACGGCACCAAGGGACTTGTCACCAACGGTGTCGAGGAGGTGATAAAGCGCGAGCGCGTCGATCTGGTAGTGACCATCGGTCCGGCTATAATGATGAAGTTTGTGTCGCTGCTCACCAAGAAATATGACATACCGACCATGTGCTCGCTCAACACCATCATGGTTGACGGTACCGGGATGTGTGGCGCGTGCCGCATCACTGTCGGGGGCAAGACACGCTTCGTGTGTATCGACGGGCCGGAATTTGACGCGCACCAGGTCGATTTTGACGAGATGCTGATGCGGCTTCGCTCCTATAATTAACAACCTTTCATCACAGACTATCAATCATGAGCGATATAAAGAATACATCGGCTCCGCGTGATGCCGAGTGGCGCGAGGAATTGCGCAAGGCCATGGGCGCCAAGGAGCGCACGGCCATACCACGTGTAAAGATGCCGGAACTTGACCCGGCCTACCGCGTGACCTGCAATGAGGAGGTCAACCAGGGACTGAGTGCCGAGGAGGCCGTGCTTGAGGCCACACGTTGCATGGACTGTCCCGACCCGCAGTGTATGGAGGGATGCCCGGTGAGCATCAACATCCCGGGGTTTATCAAGAACATACAGCGCGGTCACTTCCACGACGCGGCGGTCGTGCTCAAAGAGACATCGGCGCTACCGGCGGTATGTGGCCGCGTATGCCCGCAAGAGAAGCAGTGCGAGAGCCGCTGCATCTACCTCAAGATGAAAAAACCGGCGGTGGCCATAGGCTACCTTGAGCGGTTTGCCGCAGACAACGAGCGGCTCAATCCCCCATGCGACGCGCTACCACAGGCGACAATCCCGTCCAACGGCATCAAGATTGCCGTGGTAGGCTCAGGACCCGCCGGACTGTCATTTGCCGGCGACATGATCAAGCGCGGTTACGACGTGACCGTCTACGAGGCGCTCCACGAAATAGGCGGTGTGCTAAAATACGGTATACCCGAGTTCCGACTGCCCAACGCGGTGGTTGATGTCGAGATTGACGGACTGCGCTCTCTCGGAGTCAAGTTTGTAAAGGATTGCATCATTGGCAAGACTCTCAGCTACGATGACCTGCTTGAGATGGGCTACAAGGGCATATTCGTGGCATCAGGGGCCGGACTACCCCGCTTCATGGGTATACCCGGCGAAAACCTCATAGGGGTCATGTCGAGCAACGAGTACCTTACCCGCGTCAACCTCATGGAGGCCGGACGCGAGGGCGATACCCCGGTGCTTAAAGGACGCAATGTGGCAATCATCGGGGGTGGAAATACGGCGATGGACTCCGTGCGCACAGCCCGCCGCATGGGAGCAGAGAAGGCTATGGTCGTCTACCGCCGCAGCGAGGCCGAGATGCCGGCACGTGCCGAGGAGGTTAAACACGCTAAGGAGGAGGGTGTGGAGTTCCTGACCCTGAACAATCCGCTCGAATACCGTGGCGATGACAAGGGACGCGTGTGCTCGATGGTGGTGCAGCGCATGGAACTTGGCGAACCTGACGCATCGGGACGCCGCTCTCCCATACCCGTAGAGGGCGCGGTCGAGGAGATACCCGTCGACCTGGTGATTGTAAGCGTAGGCGTATCGCCTAACCCGCTTATTCCCAACTCGATTCCCGCCCTTGAGGTGTCACGCCGTGGCACAATCGTCGTCAACGATGAGACAATGAGGTCGTCAATCGACGACATCTACGCCGGCGGCGACATCGTGCGCGGCGGTGCGACTGTGATTCTCGCCATGGGCGACGGTCGACGCGCAGCAGCCCACATGGCCGCTGCTCTCGAGAACGCCTGACCATACCCCTGCACAACAATACACAGACGGCTGTATTCCCGTTGGGGGATACAGCCGTCTGTATTATTTACACACCCACGACCTGCAATATCGGTTCTCCAAGCGCCCTCTCTATCTGAGAGATTGTTTCTATCGTGAAGTTATGACTTCCACGCATCCACTTACTAATCTCAGACTCTCTCTTGTCAAGCATTGAGGCGAGATCCTTTTGTCTCAGCCCTCGTCTCACAAGTATATCGTGAATCCTGTCAACAATCATAAATGACATGTCAACGCGATGCCTGACTTCCGGCGAGACTTTCGCTCTACGAGTCTCAATGATGCTGCTTCGTTTCATCACACTTAAATTTTAAGTTTCCGACAATCTCCTTGTCAATCAAATACAATGTACCGTTTGAGAGACGAGACGAAATAAAACGGCTGGTTTCAACCAAAATTTCAACATACTCTGACAAGGTATGACTTTCCTGCCAAGAAGCACAATTCTTTACACCACCATTACCAAAAATAAGTATTCTGTCTGAAAGCCTAATACAATACAACCGCAGGTTGCTTGTCTCAATAGGTATTGCGCTCACGCCATCACCATAGCGTCCTTCATATCTGAAATATCTTTCCAAAGCGCCCTTCTCGCCTATCTTATCAAGCCAAGCAATGACCGTATCAACATCCTCATCATACGGACATCCCATAGGAAACTTTTCAAAGAAACGCTCAAGTTCCGACAGCTCCTCTTCCTCAAGATGGATGCTATAGAAATTTACCAAGTCATGCTCCTCTATTAGTTCTATTGAATAATGACGCGTCATAATTCATTTATTGGTTAACTACACAAAGATAGTAGCACTTTTATAAAAGAACAAATATATTCACTTAAAAGTTAATATCGGTGTCCATTAATACCTCAAAATTTTCAATACAAATATAAGACCCTGTAAAATGGGAATACTCCAATGTGCAATAACGAGCAACGCCGGCGCGGATGCGTCGGCGTTGCTATCGGGTGACCGTCGGGAGACGGTCGGGAATGTCAGTGTCAGATTAGAGCACTACCTTGGTGTTGTTGACGACGTAGAAGCCACGTGCGAGGTCGTCGATTACATTCATACCGGCCTGTACGGCTACACGCTGTGACATGCCTGATACGGTGGTGATGATGACATCAGTAGCCTCGGGAGCGACAATGTAGAGCTTGCCGTCAGAAGCATAAATCTTCATATCGTCAGCGGCATTGTCGACAACATCCTCGATACCGGTCTGCACGAGGAGCTTACCGATGCGGGCGGGAGCGTAAGTGATAACATCCTCATCCTCCTTCTCCTGACTTGACGAGGGATCAGCTGAGTATGAACCCTTGACATTGTCAAAGTAAGCTGCATCGTAGGGAGTACCACCAACAGGGCTTGAGCCATAGACATCGAGGAACATAACACCGATACCGTGGTTCTTGATGTAGTCAGCGGTTACGCCGAGTACTGACAAGGGGAACTTCCACTCATAGAATGTGTGAGCCGACTTGTCAATCTCACCTGAGAGGTCAACGAAACCAGCATTGCCCTCAAGAACCTCAGGATCAAATCCGAAGCTGTTCTGACCCCAGAGTTTGTCAATCGAGGGAAGCACACCGTCAGCATAACCATAGTAGCTGCCAGAGATGCTCTTGCAGTATGCGGCATCGTAGCTTGCGTGACCGTCGGGGGTGGGAACGAAGAATCCGGGAGTACCTACGCCGGGCTTGGTAGAACCAATCCACACAGCGTCAACACCGTTGTTGAACTTGGCACCGGGAGCGCCCTCGTCATTCCAGATAGCTTTGGTACCGTTGATGTAACCGTCAAACGAGCTGTTGGGGTCGAGGTCAAAGGCCCACATCAGACGACCGTCCATGTTGTAGGGCTTGGACTCTCCGGGCTGCTTGCCCTCACCGCCGATGTCCCAAACGAAGTATACGAACTGGGCACCGAGGTAGAGGTTATCGTTGTCATAAGCGGCATAGATGGCGTAAGAGTCGATGATAGGACGCTCGTGAACACCCTTCATGGCCTGAGCGACATCGCGGGCAACGCCCTGTGCGATAAGCTCGGCATCAGTCCAGTTGCTGAGAGCGGTGGTCGACTTCATACCGTTGAACGACATGTTGATGGTCTTGTTGGTACCAACCTTGCCATTGGGGTTAACCTTGTAGTAGTCGGTAATGAGATTGTTGCCCGAGATAACGGGATCGGGAACGGGATTAGTCCCCTTGGTGTATGAGAACGATTGGGTGTTCTGTGCGCCTTCTGATGTCACAGCGAGAGTCTTGATGGTGGCAGTCTCTGTGAGGTTGATGGCGGCTGAGTAAGTGTAAGACGAAGTCGAGGGGGTCGAACCGTCAATCGTATAGTAGATGGTAGCTGCGGGCGACACGGTCAGGGTTACCGAGAGTTTGTCGGTGAACGAGGTCCCGGAAGCGGGCGAAGCTGTCACCACAGGCTTGGTGGGCGTAGGATTGTCACCGTAGACTCCGGCATCCTCAACCTTATTGCACTGCTTGCCGTCACCATTAGCCTCGGTAGCAGACAGACCCTTGTAAAGGTGCTTGTCCTGAACACCGGCAACATCGACAGTCTGTGAGTCACCACAGTTGAACACAACACTTGATCCTGCGGGAACGACAGCCTTGAAGATGTTGCCGTTCTCGACAGTCATAGCCTTACCGGGCCACTGACCATCATTTGCCGCACTGTTAGCGAAGCTGTAACAGTTTACAGAACTCCATGATGTGTTGGAGTTGTCAAAGTATATGGTAAGTGAAGTACCGGGAGTAGGATCAGGGATAGGATTGTTATTGTTGTACTCACCCTGGTCGCCGTCCTTGTTGTACTTGTGGTTGGCAACGTAGTCCATATCCTTGGTCTTCGATGCGTCACCGTCGCCGGCGTTGAAGAGGATGCCGGTTGTACCGTCGGGAACCTTGTAACCCCAGATGTTGCCATCGACCTTGGTCATGGCGACGCCGGGCCATGTCGACGAGCTTGCCGGCCAGTGGTGGATGTAGGGAGTTGCCCAGTTGGTGCTTGCATTGTCATAGTAGACATTGTAGTCCCCAGAGGGAGTCGGGGTAGGATCGGGAGTCGGGTTGGGGGTATCGCCCACGTTGGTAAGTGTCACGGTCATAGCAGAGGCATCAAACTTGACATCATACTTGCCGGGGGCGACAGTCCATGAGAGACATCCGCTGGCATCAACATTGTTGGCATACTTGACAACAGTAGCAGCTGTGCCAAGAGTGATGGGCGCGCCCTCAGTAGCCGCTCCATAACGGTTGGCCGACATGTTGAGGTCATCCCAAGATGAGCCTACATAGTCTGTGAGGTTGAAATAGCATTTGGTCTCACCCGAAGCGAGTACAAACTCAACGTTGCTTGCCGTGTAGGTAGTACCGTTCTGAGTCATGGCCACACCAGTGCCGGGAGTGGTAGACCATCCGGCTGCGCCTGAGAGGTTACCGAGAATCCACATTGACCCGGTGGGAGTGGGACCGGGAGTCGGGCCGGGATTGGGATTGGGATTGTTGTACTCACCCTGGTCGCCGTCCTTGTTGTACTTGTGGTTGGCAACGTAGTCCATATCCTTGGTCTTCGATGCGTCACCGTCGCCGGCGTTGAAGAGGATGCCGGTTGTACCGTCGGGAACCTTGTAACCCCAGATGTTGCCATCGACCTTGGTCATGGCGACGCCGGGCCATGTCGACGAGCTTGCCGGCCAGTGGTGGATGTAGGGAGTTGCCCAGTTGGTGCTTGCATTGTCATAGTAGACATTGTAGTCCCCAGAGGGAGTCGGGGTAGGATCGGGAGTCGGGTTGGGGGTATCGCCCACGTTGGTAAGTGTCACGGTCATAGCAGAGGCATCAAACTTGACATCATACTTGCCGGGGGCGACAGTCCATGAGAGACATCCGCTGGCATCAACATTGTTGGCATACTTGACAACAGTAGCAGCTGTGCCAAGAGTGATGGGCGCGCCCTCAGTAGCCGCTCCATAACGGTTGGCCGACATGTTGAGGTCATCCCAAGATGAGCCTACATAGTCTGTGAGGTTGAAATAGCATTTGGTCTCACCCGAAGCGAGTACAAACTCAACGTTGCTTGCCGTGTAGGTAGTACCGTTCTGAGTCATGGCCACACCTGTGCCCGGAGTGGTAGACCATCCGGCTGCACCTGAGAGGTTACCGAGAATCCACATCGACCCGGTGGGAGTAGGACCGGGAGTGGGGTCAGGGGTAGGATTGGGGGTAGGAGTCACACCGTCCTTGATGATGACGGCGATACCGCTTGAGCCTACATTACCTGATATGTTCGAGGCGGTAACAGTGAATGTGCCACCGCTTACGAGGTCCTTGTAAGAACCGGCGGGGCAATAGCCGCCACCGTTGGCAATGGAGATGTTACCGCTACCCTTCATGACAACGACAGCGCCGATACCCTGACGGGTACATGAGAAGGCGTTGCCGGTCGAGGTGCAGTAGTCGGCGGCTGAGCCGGCGGCATTACGCAGCTTGTTGACAGCTGTGATGGCAGCCGACTTATATGCCGTGGAGCTGCTTTTGCCTGTCTTGATGTTGTTGAAGCCCTTGGAGTTGGGACGTATGAAGTAAAGGGCGGTCGCGCCATTACGGGTAGCTATACAAGCGTATGCGCGATCGATGGTAGCCTGGTCGACATTCTGGCTCCACTCGTCGTTGGAGTAGGTGTCGTGGCTCTCGGCCCAGTAGACGAGCTTGTTGCTTGCCACGCCACGGTCAACGGCCCAACGGCCACCGTAACCGCTCTGGATACCCTGATTGTTCTTGGCGGCATTGTTGGAGTACTCGTTGTCAGTAACGCTCATATACTTGGCGTAGTCGTTGATGGGGGTACCATCGTCGTTGAGTATCTCGCCATAGTGCCACAGGCCGGAGACAGAGGTCACCGTACTCCAGAATCCGCAACCCTCGCTGGGGGTAGCGATGTGCTTGGCGGCATCCCAACGGATACCATCGACACCGCAGCTCTTGAGGAACTCAACATAAGACTTGGCGCGTGCCTGAACCTCTGAAGACTCAGAGTTGATGTCACCATAGTCGCCGAGCTGGCCATGAGTGATGGAGTAGCGGTTGCTGTACTGGCAGGAACCCTCCCAACGAACGCGGCCGTTGGAATCCCACCATGTATCGTGATAACCGGCAGTCTTGTCAACGTGGTTGGCGACGACATCGACGATGACCTTGATGCCATACTTGTCGGCCTCGGAGCAGAGAGCCTTAAGGTCGGCCTCAGAGCAGAATGATGACGGTTTGAACGCGAGGTCATAGGGACGGTAGAGGTCGTGCCACGATGTACCGCTGGCATTGACATCGCCACGCTGCAACGGGGACAGCTGCACCGAGCCGAAGCCGGCTGCCGCAATGTTGGGCAACTCAGCCTTGACGGCAGATGCGGGCCAATCGAAGCAGTGGAGGATGTTACCACTCTGAATGTCGGCGGGCAGACCGTAGTCATTGGCAGCCGACGCTCCCATTCCTCCAAATGCAAGGAGGGCTGAAAGCAGAAGTAAGCTTTTCTTCATTGTTACAATTGATAAAATAATAATTACAGTTAAGTTATATATTTGTAGTTTACTGTCGCAGCGGTATTTAAGCCAACAAGATGCGCAAGGTTAAGGAGCTACGCATCCGTGAATCTATTTGGCACAAAGATAGCACATTTATTTACCAATACTCACAATTGTACGATTTTTTAAGACACCTTTTAACATCTTTTATACTACGCCTGTGAACCTTTTGTTGGTTAGCGCTATAGCCTACCCCATGGGACGACGCGCTAATCCTACACCTGATGCCACGTCATACCGCACACAGCGTGCCGCCACACCGAACATGACCCCACACCACCGCAAACACGCAAAATGTCACAAACCCTCCCCCAAACAATCCACCAATCAGGATTATTTCTTGTAACTAGCTAATCAATGCAACGATAAAATATTGAATATAAACGTAGGGATGCTCCACGGAGCATCCGATCTTCGTACAAAATCCAACATAGCCGAGCGGCTGCTTCAGGAAGCAGCCCTACAAAACTGTGGTTATCAACAAGAATATTGGCTGAATAGCTACTATTTATTTGGATTTTTGCAAAAAACGCCAAATTATTTCTTTGGATTTTTGCAAAAAACAGCGATTTATTTGTTTGGATTTTTACAAATAACTATTTTTGCAGAAACTAATATCCTGATTTTCATGTACTATAAAAGAATAATAGATAAGTATCTCAAAGAATGGGCAGACCGTAAGATGCGCAAGCCCATTCTGCTGCGTGGAGCGAGGCAAGTAGGCAAATCGTCGGCTGTCAAAAATCTATCCAAACACTTTGAGAACTATGTGGAAATAAACTTTGAGCGTCAGCCCGAATACAAGAGTCTATTTAAGGATAATCTTGTTATCGACAGAATAATTTCGCAGATATCAGCCATATATGGCGAACAAATCATACCGGGCAAGACCCTGCTGTTTCTTGATGAGATACAATCATGCCCAGAAGCGATCATGTCACTTAGATTCTTCAAAGAAGACATACCAGACCTCCATGTCATTGCAGCCGGCTCACTCTTAGAGTTTGCGCTTGAGGAATTGCCGACATTTGGAGTCGGGCGTATCCACTCCATGTTTATGTACCCCATGACATTTGATGAATTCCTCAATGCCAACGGAGACACATTATTAATTAAGAATCGCGACAAAGCCTCAGCTGACAATCCACTTCCACAAGCTATCCAAGACAAGTTGACAAGCCTTTTCAGGACATACATGCTAATAGGAGGAATGCCCGAGGTCGTATCAAAATGGGTTGAGACTCATGATTATATACAATGTCAGGAAATACAGGATGACATCGTTGTGAGCTACGAGGATGATTTTCCAAAATATCACAAGAAAGTCGATTCAAACTTGTTGCGGCTCACGTTAAGGAGCGTGGCGACACAAACGTCCGAAAAATTCACATACGCGGCTGTCGGTGGCGGTTACCGTACCAATGAGGTAAAGCGGGCATTGGAAATGTTGACATTGTCGGGAATAGTAATACCCGTATACCGCACAGCAGCAAACGGACTCCCATTGGGCGGTGAGAGCGACACCTCATACAAGAAGATGCTCATCTTCGACTCCGGCCTCTTGCTCAGGTTACTTAACATGACACTCGGGGATGTGACATCAATCACCAAGGAGATACTGACATCAGGCTCAATCGACTTAGTCAACAAAGGCCCTATAGCCGAGCTTATCGCCGGACTTGAATTACTAAAGAATCAAAGTCCCAACATCAGACACGACCTCTATTACTGGGCAAGAGACTCAAAAAACTCATTGGCAGAGGTTGACTACATATCCACACACCGCCAGACAATATTGCCTATCGAGGTAAAGGCCGGGACGCAAGGCGGTATGAAAAGCCTATGGATTTTCATGCGGGAAAAAAGGCTTGATCGCGCCATAAGGTGTTCTCTCGAAAACTTTGGGACGTTTAAGTACACCGACCAGGAAGCCAACAATAGCGTAAGGAACGTATATATCTGCCCGCTATACGCTATGTCGATGTTAGACAAGGTTCTTCCATAAAATGAAATTACATTAAAAACGAAGGGGGTGTGTCAAAATTCATGGCACGCCCTCTTTGCATAACCTGCTGAAAACATA
>JAMPAQ010000008.1 GCA_023667145.1 Pseudoflavonifractor sp. | reverse complement strand
TGCTCAAAGAGGGTTGGGATGTGAATAATCTTTACACGATTATTCCCCTCCGAGCCGCAGATGCTGCTATCCTCATTGAGCAGACTATCGGGCGAGGACTTCGATTGCCGTATGGCGGCGAGCGTACCGGCAACAAGGACGTTGATACCCTCACCGTTATTGCCCACGACAACTTCGCTCAGGTTATCGCTAAGTCGAAAGAACCCAATAGCGTTCTCAGCAAAGTTTCATACGTTGAGATTGACGATGACAACGACCCTGCCGGGCAAAGTGGCAAAGTGGTAAAAACCACTACGTCAGTCGAGCAGAAGTATCGAGAGAAAATCCAACAGGCTCAGACGGATTATGAAAAGAAAGTAGCGGAGCGCACTTGCGATGCCGTGAGAGCCGTTGTTGAAGCAATCCCCCAAGTGGCTCACAATGTTCAGCACTATTCCGACTTGAAGAAGCCGGAAGTGGTAAAGGTTATCCGAGAAAAGGCAGTCGAGGACATAAAGCGCAAAGCACAAATTGCAAATCCTATCTTTGCTGAACAAGAAGCTGCAGAACAGATAGCCCAACTTGACAAGGTGATCAAGTCGGTTATCATTGACTATGAGAAGAACGTAATCGAAATACCACGCCTTGTCATAGACCAGCCCAAAACGCGAAAAGTGTTTGAGGACTTCGACCTATACACTGAGAGAGGTTTTGACCTCGCAAATGTCAACTATGAAATTCTACGTCAAAGTCTTGACACCGGTGAGATTGATATAATTGCCGGAAAGAACGGACTCAATCGCGGTAAGCCCGAAGATATTCTCGTTACCCGACTGATGAACTATGACGATGTTGATTATGACACATACGCTGATTTGCTCTACAAGCTCGCCGGACAAGCAGTTGAAGCCATTAAACTTAATTCTACCGGTGCATCTGACGGTGACATTGCCGAGAAAGTCCACACTTACAGAGAGCCGTTGGCTCGCAACATCTATCAGCAGATGTGCGCCAACTCGCACGTTGAGAAAGACCCGCAGCCGCCGAAGCGAGTGCTTCCGTTCAGCCGTATTCTCGACCAACACGTTATTGTCAACGAGTTTGGCTATCGTATGGTGGAAGATACCCCGACACCGACAAGTTGGGCGAAGAAGTATGTTGTCAAGGGCTTCTTGAAATCTTACTATCCCGAATATCGCTTTGACAGCCTCACGGAGTGGGATTTCGCCTTTGCCCTCGAGCATGACGATAAAGTGCTGAGGTGGCTTCGCCCCGTGCCTCAACAGTTCAATATCTATTGGGCAGACGGCTCTAAGAGATATGAACCCGACTTCATTGTCGAGACTGCCGATGCAATCTATATGTGCGAAATCAAAGCCGAAAAAGATGTGTCAGACGAGGATGTCAAGTCCAAAGCCGAGGCCGCAAGAACCTACTGCTCCATTGTCTCCGCATACAACTCTCGTCATGGCGGCAAACCCTGGAAATACGTAATCATACCACACACCGCCGTAAAACGTAACTATACCTTTGACTACATCATCGGTAAGTCTAACCTTTTCCTTTCATAACTATGGGCTTTTGGAGTTTTATGCGCGATATGTTTGTGCTCGATTGGCTTTTCGGACACCGCAAGAAAGAGTTGTTTTGGGAGCGAAACCGCAGGGAGAATCACTATGTCAACGATTCCCACGGTGATTACTGTTCGGGCAGGGATTATAGCCGTTACGGCAATGATGGTTACGCCCAGCAGGACTTTGACGATGACCTTGATTCGGGCATGTTTGATGACTTCTGACTGATATCATTACACGGTGTTTTCTCATTATTTTCCTCATTATATTGACATGGACAAGGATGGGATATAATTGAGATTATGGGAGTATAAAAATGGCGACCGCGCCCGGGAGACCGATGGAGTCTGCGGGCGCGGTCGCTTTGTTGGGAGCCGGTTGTTTCGGGTATCAGCGTAGGGTGAAACGCAGGGTCTTGACATCGCGGCTGTTGGGGCCGATCATGACTTCGTAATCACCGGGTTCGTTGACCTCCTCAAGGTCAAAGTTGTAGAATCGCAGCATCTCGGGGGTGATGGTGAAGTCGACCCTGCGGCTCTCACCGGGGCGTAGTGATATGCGTTCAAAACCTTTCAATTCCTTGACGGGGCGTGAGATGCTGCCGACGAGATCGCGGACATAGAGCTGCACTATCTCGTCGCCGTCACGGTCGCCCTTGTTGGTAACGGTGACAGAGGCTGTTATGGAGCCGTCGGCGGGAAGCTCGGTAGAGCTTACGGTCATGTCGGAGTATTCAAACGGTGTGTAGGAGAGTCCGTAACCGAATGGATAAAGCGGACTGTTGAGCGCGTCGATATAATTGCTCTGATACTTGGCAAACCAACGGTCGTCGGTAGTTGGACGACCTGTGTTGAGGTGATTGTAATATATCGGTATCTGCCCTACGTTGCGGGGCATCGTATGGGTCAGTTTGCCCGATGGGTTGACGTCGCCAAACACTACATCGGCAATTGCATCGGCAGCCTCGCTTCCTCCAAACCATACGTTGAGTATTGCCGGCACGCGCTCACTTTCCCAACTCATGACCGTGGGGCGTCCCGAGAAGTTGAGCATTACGACGGGTTTGCCGGTAGCGAGTAGTGCCTCAAGCAGCTCTTTCTGCACATCGGGGAGGTCGAGGTCGGTGCGTGAGGCACATTCGCCGCTAAATTCCGACGACTCGCCGACAGCGGCCACTATGACATCGGCCTCGGCAGCTACCGCGATGGCCTCGTCGAGCAGTTCCTTGTCGCTGCGCGGGTCGCGCATCTCACGGCCGAAGAGTGTGGCGTTGGCCTCGATAGCGGGGTCACGCGTCAGGTTGGAGCCTTTGGCATAGAGTATCTCGGCATTGTCACCGACAGCACGGCGCATTCCGTCGAGCAGCGGTGAGTAGCGCTTGAGGTCGGCAGCGACACTCCATGTGCCGGGCATGTTGGCGGCGGTGTTGGCCAACGGGCCGATTAGTGCGATTTTACCTTTCTTCTGTAGGGGAAGCAGGTCTCCCTCGTTTTTGAGAAGTACAAATGTCTTGGCGGCGGTCTCCCGTGCCTCGCGGCGATGTTCGTCAGTGTAGATGTCGCGGGCTGCGCGTGTCGGATCAAGATACTTGTATGGGTCATCAAAGAGGCCGAGCTTATATTTTGCCTCAAGGATGCGGCGGACGGCCTTGTCTATATCTTCTTGGCTCACGGAGCCGTCCTTGAGCGACTCGGCGAGAGTGCCGATGAATCCACCAGCGACCATATCCATATCAGTCCCGGCCTTGAGGGCGCGGGCCGAGTTGGCCTTGAGGTTACCCATGCCGTGTGGGGTCATTTCAGCGATGGAGGCATAGTCGGTCACGACAAATCCGTCAAATCCCCACTGGTCGCGCAGCACGTCGGTGAGCAGCCACTTGTTGGCCGTGGCCGGGACTCCATCGACGACATTAAACGCCGACATCACCGATCCGGCACCCTCATCGACAGCGGCGCGGTAGGGGGCAAAATACTCGTTATACATGCGCAATCTGCTCATATCGACCGTGTTGTAGTCGCGGCCCGCCTCGGGTGCGCCATAGAGTGCGAAGTGCTTCACACAGGCCATTATCTCGTCGGGACGCTCCATCTTGTCGCCCTGATAGCCACGCACCATGGCCCGGGCTATCTCTGACCCGAGATAGGGATCCTCGCCATTGCCCTCGGAGACGCGTCCCCAGCGCGGCTCGCGGCTGATATCGACCATCGGCGAGAATGTCCACGCGATGCCGTCGGCCGATGCCTCGGTGGCGGCTACGCGTGCGCTGCGTTCGATGGCATCCATGTCCCAGCTGCACGACAGTGCCAGGGGGATGGGAAATATGGTCTCGTAGCCGTGTATCACGTCCATGCCAAAGATGATGGGGATGCCGAGGCGTGACTCCTCGACGGCGACACGCTGCAACTCGCGCATCTTGTCCACCCCTTTCATGTTGAACAGGCCGCCGACCTCCCCGGCCTTTATCTTGCCGCCGAGATTGGCGGCTGCGGCGGGGCCGCCGGTGACTATGTCGCCCGCGACGGGCAGGTTGAGCTGCCCGAGCTTCTCCTCAAGGGTCATGCGCGACATCAGGTCGGTGATAAACTTGTCCATCTTGCGCCGTTCGGCCTGACGGAGCCTGAACGCCTTTTCCTGTGCTGCCGGAGTCTGGGTCGGCGCAGGAGTCTTTGCCTCAATCATTCCGGGGGATACCAACAAGGCCCCCACGGCCATCCACTGTAAAAACTTCATAAAAACTAAGGTCTGTAAGTTAGGTTAAAAAATCCGCATCGCGGCTAATACTGTTGCAAATGTAGCTAATCGCCCCGTGAAAAGCAAGCCACGACAACAAAAACGGGCGGCACTGCCCTAGTCGCGATGCCGCCCGTAATGACAATGTAGAAATGGTATCGTTTGCGATATTCTGTTTTGGTATATTCTATATTAGAATATTAATTTTAATCTCAAATAGGCTATGAAAACAATTCATGACAGGGCATATTTAAAAATGCTTGATCTTCTACGTGCCAAACGCGTAGAAAATGGTATCACTCAAGAACAGTTGGCTTCTGCATTAGGTGTCAGACAGGGTTTCGTAAGCAAAGTTGAGACTCACGAGCGCCGACTTGACATTATAGAGCTGAGAACGATTTGCGGAATAATTGGAGTGCCTTTCATTGAATTTATCCGTAAATTGGATAAATGTATAGCTATCGAGAAAAATTTGGAGTATAAAGGAAGTAAAAATCCTAAGTCATGATAGGCCGTCTAAATGCTTGTCTCGGATTCAATGTACGCAGTATTTGTCCGACATTAAATAAAAAATATTGTGGTAGATGATAATATTACGTGGGAGATTTACTGAAAACCAGTGATAGCGACACCGATTCTTCAGTGTCGCCCTCATTGGTTTGGTTCTGGCTTGTCAGCTGATGTTGACGATGTAGGAGTTCTGAAGGACCTCCTCGAGAGGCCTACCATCAATTTTGACTGTATCCCAGACGCTCTCATCACAAGGAACCATATAGAGAATTTTTCCCCCTGCATAGTCGTGGGTATCTTGGTTTTCTATTTGATAGATAGGATATCTGTCTACATCTTTTTTGAATCGGAAAACCGGCATGGGACAATTCTCAGCATGGATACCATAAAAATTCCCATCCTCAACATAATAAAAAATCATATTGAAATGGCCAATCTGCACATAGGTGTTGAAAATCTTCTTTGAAACAGAAGATTTTGTCTCCATGCGATTTTCTGGTTGCCATCCAAGTTGCCAAGCCTCGAGGTTTTTCCATTCACCGAAAAAGTTAGGAACAACAATTGAGTGGTTACGCTTAGGAAGATTTGACGAAGTTTGTTTTTTCATTTATCCTTATGTTTTGCCTTGTTATATTCAACAATTTTTTGGATTAGACTGTTGTATTTTGAGTCAATCGGAAGATGATTATCCTTCTGACCAGGCTTGCGACCTACCAATCCGGTAGATTTGTCTTCACTGAATTTGTGAAAGTGAGATGAACCCTCTCCATTATTCGCAAAAGGAATGAGATTTCCTAAAACGTGGGAACTTTACTCTGTTGCCCGTCCCGCTTATAGAGGCTTCTCGCATTGCCCATCGGAGTAGAACGAGCAACGCAGAAGCCCACGCAGATATATGCTGTATATAGAATATAGCATATCTGTCTGGCATCTACCGCCGCCTCGATTCTGACTCCGATATTGAAATTTTGCGAGAATTTCTATAAGTCAAGAATCAAGCGTCATCGTAAACGCTGTCTATCATGTAACCATATCGCATTGCCCTATTGCACACTGCGGTATGTTGATGCAAATATAACTGTTTTGTATAATATCGCCAAATTTTTAACAGATAAGGCCGATTCGGAAACAAAGAAACGAGGCAGGTGCAATCTGCTGCACCTGCCTCGTTTGATTAAGTTGGTATGTTTGGATTGGGTTTAACTTGGAGTGGAGAGGAGGCGAGACAGCTGTTCGCGGAGCTTGGGGTCGGAGGGGCGCTTGGCGTGGGTGTCGATGATGCGGCCATCGACATCGACGAGCATTATGCGGGGAACCCCGGTGATGTTGAGCTGCTTGAGCAGGGGCGAGGTGAATCCGCCGGGGAGGTTGACTCCGAGGACGCGTGAGTCGGCATCCTTGTCGCGCATCATCTGCTGCCACGCGGGATAGAGTTGGTCGCCGGTATCGAGTGAGACAGAGATGAAGCGCACGTCGCTGCCGTCAAAGTCGCGTGCGATTTGCTCAAAATATGGTGTCTCGGCCTTGCAGGGGAGACACCCGGTAAACCAGAAGTCGAGTATCACGATGTTGCCCTTGAAGTCAGACAGGCAGTACTCGCGGCCATCGACGGTGTTGAATGTCATGTCGGGCATGGCAGTGCCGCGTGCTATGCCCTTGTCTCTCTCCACGGCCTCGGCATACTGGGTCTCAAGACCGGGGATGAGGGCGGCAGCGGCGGGGTCGGTAATCAAAGGGCGCACCTCGTCGAGATGGGCGACGAAGTCATCGGTATAACCTTTCTTGAGGGCGAGGGCGAGCAGACGCACGAGATAGTGGGACCGCAGTGTCGGGTCGCCGATGCGGTCGGCGTAAATCTTCATGTAGTGGTCGTTGGAGACGGGTATGAAACCATGTTTCTCCATCTCGGTGAGGGCGGCGTTGACGACCTCAAACCACTTGGGCATCGAGAGCATCATCGGACTGTCAAACCGCATGTCGCGGAGGAAATCGTAGTAGTCGTCGGCGAGGACGGGCTTCTCCATGCCGCCGGGGAGGAATATTGTCGCTATCTCGACCCCGTTGAGGCGCTGGTTGAGGAATGTCGTGCGGTAATAGAGACGTTGCATCTCGATGAAGTCGGGGTTGAGTCCCGAGGCATCAAGGGCAGAGTCGAGACGGGCAAGCTCGCCCTCCTGATATGCGACCCACTCGGGAGAAAAGGGTTTGATGGAGTCAGGGGTATGGGCCGTGTAGTTGTGGGTTGCGATAAATCGGTTCTCGGCCTCGGCGGTGCCGGTCACGGCAGGGCCGTCGGCACTCCATGTGACCGTGGTCTCCGAGCCGGGAGCGACGTAGAGGAGAGCCGAGTGGTTGGACGAGTCCATCACGCGGTAGTAGCGCGGGGCCGACAGGGGGAGTGTCAGCAGGGTGTCGGCGGCTGAGATGCGGTCGTAGGCCGAGGAGTCCTCGGGCTGGATGTACAGTTCGCGGCCATCAGGGTTGGTGATGGACAGTGTCGCCGGGCCGGTAGTGCCGGCACATGAGGCGAGCAGTGTGATGCCGGCCATGAGGGCGGCAAGGGGGGTAGCAGTAGTGGTTTTCATTTGCTGTTCTGTATCAGTTTACTGGTTTGCATAGCCTTGAGGGGGAACGGATAGGTGAGGAGGTGGGAACCGGGGGCGATGGTGTAGGTGCGTCCCTCAAACTGTCGTGTCCATGTCTCGTTGAACTCGGTCATGAAGCGGCGCATGTCAAAGAAGCCGTTGTTGGTGAAGAACAGCTCGCGCTTGCGCTCCTCGCGCACGTGGCGCATGGCCTCCTCGCGTGTGGTGGCCGTCAACCGCGTGTAGGCACCTGCGACATGGCGGTGGGAGCGGAGTGTGTCGAGATAGTCCATGGCCCGCATGATGTCGGCGGGACTGCCCTTGCGGGCGTAACACTCGGCGAGCATGAGGTACACCTCAGAGAGGCGCATACCGCCGGGATTCCAGCGTATGCCCATCGAGGCATACTCGCAGTCCCCCTCCGGGGCCGTCTCGTGGGTGCGGCGGTAGCGTATGCAGTAGCGGTAGCGCAGGTCGGCATTGTGCTCAAACAGGTCTATGACCGACTTTCTCAGGTACATCGGGAACGGGTCGGTGTATGTGGTGCCAAACTGGTAGAGCAGGTTCTCAGCCCCGTCATAACCATAGGCCACTGCGTTCTTCCACACGTTCTCTATCATCTCGTTGACACCCATGTAGCGAGGGTCGTCGATGGCGATGTCGGTGCCGTAGGCACTGCGGAGCATCGGCGCATAGCGGTTGTACTCGGTGTTCATGTCCCACAGCTCGTGGCCACCGGCACCGGCGGCGGCAAGCGCCTCGTCGCAAGCGGTGATGCACTTGTCGATGTCGCGCATAAACAGGTGGACCTTGGCCTTGAATGCCCAGCCAAACGTCTTGTCGGGTCGGAAGGCGTTGATTGCCCGGTCGGGGAGATCGGGGATGGCGGCATCAAGGTCTTGGAGGATGAGGTTGTAGACATAGCCGACGCTCTGTTGGATGCCCTCCTCCTCGATGCTCTCAAACATGCGGTCGCGTACTATCACACCGGGGGTCACGTCGGCAGTGGCCGGATCGTAGGGCGGTGCAAACGTGTTGACGAGAAAGAAGTAGTTGTAGGCACGCATTGCCCGGGCCTGGGCCATGGCCAGCTCCTTGTCGCTATCGGGACCCTGGGCAGTGGCTACGTTGGAGATGATGGCGTTGTAGTTGGTGATGCGGCTGTAGCAGTTGTTGTAGAGCGTGCTCTCGATGGTGTAGGACACGCGGTCGACCGACTCGTCCCAGAAGTATGCGCATGAGCGCAGGGGAACGGTGTAGTTTTTCAGCTCCTCGATCTTGTACCATGAGCACTCGCCGCTCATCACCCAGCTGTTGGCGTGGTCGTAACTTGGTGAGACCTCCTCAAGGAGGCCGAGATAATCGTCTGTGGTCTCAAGTTGGGCGCGGCCCTTTGGCTCGATGTCGAGGTAGTTGTCACATGAGGCCAAGGCCACGGAGGCCGCAGCCATGAGACATATATTGAGTTTCATACGGTTCATCTGTGTAGTTTGGTTGTCAGAGGTTAATGTTGAGTCCGATGATGTAGGTGGGCATCTGTGCGTCGGTGCGTGTGCCGAGATTGGCGTTGAACGCCTCGGGGTCGATGCCATACTTGTTGGAGGTCACCCGGCAGAGGTTGTCAATCTGGAATCGCAGGGTGGCGCCCTTTATCACGCGGGTCTTGGAGAGGAGGCGCGTCGGGAACGAGTAGGCCACCCCGATGTTGCGCAGCTTGGCAAACGATGCGCTGCAAGTGTTGTAGTCGGCGTATATCCAATGGTAGTTGCTCTCGCCGGTATCGCCGTGCAGCCCCATCGCCGGTATGTCGGTGTCGGTGTTGTCGGGAGTCCACCTGTCGACGATAAGCTCGTTGATTGCTCCACCGTCGATGGGGTTGGAGGCATCGTAGAGCGTGGGGACATCGCGGCGCAGCGTGTGGCCGGCATAGTAGACAATCTTGGCGTAGACGCTGAGGTCGCGCCAACGGAAGTCGAGGTTGAGCGCACCATTCCATTTTGGTGTCAGCTGTCCGGCACAGATGACGGCACCGACATTACGCACCGATGTCACCGAGACGATGTTGCCGTTCTCATCATAGACCGAGGGATTGCCGGTGTCGGTGAGACCCGCATAGCGGTAGGCGTAGAGCGAGTTGTAGGTGTCGCCGGCGCGGTAGTTGGAGGTGGGGTCACGCATCATGTCGAGGGCATCGGTGGGGTCGTAGTCGACCTTCATGATCTTGTTATTGTTGTAGGCCGTCGAGAATGAGGCGTTGAAGATGATGTCGCGGGTGCGGACAAACTCATACGACAGGTTGAGCTCGAAGCCGGTGTTTTTCATCTCACCGTTGTTGGCGCGGGCCATCCCGTCAAAACCGAGCGATGGGTCGATGCTCTTGTTGACGAGCAGGTCGGAACTGTACTTGCGGTAGGCGTCGATGCTACCCGACAGGCGGTTGAACAGACGGAAGTCTATGCCGAAGTTGAATGTCGATGTCTGCTCCCAGCGCAGTGAGCTGTTGGGGGGCGAGACTATCATGCTGATGGGCGCGCCGCTGTAGAACGATGTGCTGTAGGCGGCAAGCAGGTATGGCGACGATGACTGGTCGACATTGCCGGTGATGCCGTAGGTGCAGCGGAGCTTGAGCATGTCGAGCCAGGTGATGTCTTTCATGAATGACTCGTTTGACACGTTCCAACTGGCACCGACCGACCACAGCGGGCGGTAGCGGTATTTGGGATCGGAGCCGAAAAGGTCGGCCTGCTCGACGCGCACGCTGGCGTTGAGTGAGTAGCGCGAGTCGAAGATATAGCCGGCGTTGAGGTAGGCTGACACATAGCGGTGCTTTACCTCGGTTACGGTAAGATTCTCTGACTTGCGGCGCGATGCCGAGTATAGCGCTCCGACCACGCCCTCCTGTGACAGGGTCTTCCAGTCAACCTGATTGTAGGTCAGCTTTTGGTCATCGTAGCCGTAACGCTCGCCGGCATGGCTCTTGGTGAGATCCTGACGCAGCTCGCCGCCGATTAGCGCTGTCACGTCGTGGCGACCGCCGAATGTCTTCTTGTAGTCAAATTGGGCGCGGAGGTTGTAGTAGTCATAGTCGGTATCCATCGTGTAGAGACGGCCTCCCTGCGGGATGTTGTAGACAAGGTTGCCACGGGCATCGGTGGAGGCAAACTCGTTGACCATCGACCGCATCATGTAGGAGTCGGCCTCGTCATACTCGCTCGCGTCGAGCTTGCGCTTCTCGTACTGGAACTTCACTTCGAGACCGAGGTCACGGGTGATGTCAAAGTTGGTCTGGATAAAGTATTTCATGTAGAGATTGTCGGTCTTGAGCTTGTTGAGGGCCGACTCCTGGGCGGCGTTGTAGCCCATGAAGTTGAGACCTTCGGTCTCGTTGACCGTCTGGGCGAGTACCTCGTTGTAGAGATAGCGGTAGGCCGGGGTGCCGTCGGGATTGTATAGTAGGTCGTAGGGCATCGCCGCCGTTGCCCCGAGTCCCGAGGCCATCGAGTAGGATGTCTTGTTGAAGGCCAGGTCGGCGCCAAGTGTGAGGCTCATCCACTTGGCTATCTGGAGGTCATTCTTGAGATAGAGCGAGAAGCGGTCGTCGCTGTCAAACTTGTTGTACTGCCCGACCTTCTGATAGCGGGCGGCGGCATAGAATCCGTAGGAGTCGCCCCCTTTGTTGATTGACAGGTTGTAGTCCTGGGTCAGGGCCGTGTGCTGCATACGCTCGCGGTATTGGCGGCGGTAGTCGTTGAGCCGCAGGGCGGCGAGTGACGCGTTGAGCTGCGCCTCGTCTATGTTGCCGTTGGCGAGGTTGTAGTAGAGCATGTCGACCCCGCTCATGTACTTGGCGCTCGACTTGCCCGTCATGGTGGAGAAGTAGCCCGAGGGGTTGTTCATGTAGTCGGGGTCGGTGAGTAGGAATTCCCGCTCAAGGTCGATGATGTCGCCCGTCGAGGCGTAGTGTTGGTAATCGAGCGACGGCAGCGGGTTGATGTAGTAGCCGAGCGAGGCGTTGATGTCGAGCTTGGAGTCACGTCCGCGCTTGGTGGTGATGACTATGACACCGTTGGCGGCACGCACGCCGTAGAGCGACGTGGCGGCAGCGTCCTTGAGGACGGTGACACCCTCGATGATGTTGGGGTTGATGTCGTCCATTGTCAGTCCTGTGGCCGGTTGTCCGTCGATGACAAGCAGCGGCGTGGCATCGACTGCAAACGAGGATGCTCCGCGTATGCTCATGCTGTTGTTGTAGACCGTGAGACCGGGGGCGATGCCCTCAAGTTTGGCGCTAAGGTCGGGAGCCTGTATCTTGTCGAGCTTTTCAGACCCGAGCACGATGGCGGAACCGGTGGCACGCTCGCGTGATATGGTCTGATAGCCCGAGACAATCAGCTCGTCGAGCATGTTGCCATTGGGCGAGAGGGCGATATAGAGGTCGTCGCCGGGCGTGGCCTGTATCTCGCGGCGTTCCATTCCGACATAGCTTATGGCGAGGGTGACCTTCTGGCGGGTTTTGAGCTCAAGGCTGAAATTTCCGTCAATGTCAGTCCCGGTGCCTATTGATGTCCCTTTGACCATGATGGTCGCGCCGGGGAGCGGTTCGCCGGCATCATCGACAACCCGACCCTTGACCGTCAGCGACGGTGTCGGGGTGGCCTGGGATGGGACAGGGCTGTCTGCGGCCATGATGGCGACCGGGGTGGCAACCAATCCGGCCAGCAGCATAGCCATGATTTTCATATTGATGAGATGAGTCATATTGTAGTAGGGTTTTGGTTTACTAAAGCACGATCTTGATGGTTGATATGGTATTGGATGAAGATATGGCGAGGATGTAGGCCCCATGGGCGAGCGTGTGGCGAGGTATCGACACGGTGTCCTCGCCGGCAACGCTGGTCACGGCAGATCCCGTGATATCGGTGACTGTGACAGTAAGTCGTCCCGGGCCTGTGATGATAACGGCCGCATCATTTACAGTGACCCTGATGTCATCGCCGTCTATGGTGTCAACCGCTGCCCGGCTGTCGGTGACGACAAGCAGCCCCGACGAGACGTGCAGCCGCTCCGTGCCACCGAGACACCACTCCACGCGATAGTCCGTTCCCTCGGGGAGGTCGGTTTCGGAAGCGTCAAACGTGACATCGGTAGCACCTGGTGACAGTGTGGCAAAAGCCGATATCGTGGCAATATCCCCGTCATCATTACTGCGGCTGATAAATCCCGTAAGAGTCCCGGTCCAAGTGTCTGACGACATGTTGTGGACGGTGGTCGCGAGAGTCGGGTTGGAGCGGTCAAATGTATAGACGGTGGAGTAGTTGCCCGGCATCATCACGAGAGTAGGGGTGAATATGACACTGACCGGGACAGCGTCGCCAATCGTGGTGACTGCATCGGGTGATGGGTTCGCTGCCTTGCTGACAAATGGGGTCAGCAGATATTCGCCGGCGCTGAGAGACCCCGCCTCGGCTGTGATGCCGACATTGGCGGTCTCACCGGGGACACAGAACAGCGGGGAGATGAACAGTCGCGTGTCGCCGGTGGCGATATTGCTTGCCATGAGTCCTGCATACCCCTCAAATCGTTCAGTCCCGGTGTTGCATACCTCCATATCCCATGATGCGGGATAGCCCGAATAGATGGCATCGGACGATAGATCGCCGACGAGGTGCATGGAGGCGGAGGGAGTGTCGGGTGTTATGATGACATGTCCGTCTGACATGGTTAGGCGGCATGAGGAAGCCTGACCGAGACGGGCAGGGATGCGTGTCCATGGTTGTGACGGGTCACGGCGGTGGAAAAATCCTACTTGTACCGTCTTGTCATTGGGAAGTGAGGATAGGTCGATGGGAAGAGTGACGCGTCCCCATACATCGATCGACAGTGAGATGGATGAGGTGGATAGCGGTGTCACAGTACCGTCGTCGATAATCGCGGCACATATCTCGCCGTTAAAGTCAGTGTAGGCGCGGTCCTTGGCATAGAAGAAAAATCCAAGACCGTCGGCTGTAGCCAAGTTGATGATGTCGCGCGTGTCAGCATCAATATAGGAGGTGCCGTCCATGATGTAGAGGCGCTCCATAAAAATCAGCCCAGTGCATTGGGCTCCGGCTCCGGGCTGTCCCGCAGGGATGATGTTGGCCGTCACTATCTGTGAGCGGGTATAGTCGTTGACCATGCCCCCGGAGCCTTGTTGAGGCGGGGTCAATGCCGACAGGCTGTAGTAGCCGTCGCTTGTCCCGCTCCAGCCCCAGTTGAAGTGGAAATATCCGTCGCCATCATATCCGTCGCAGATGAATGTGTGGCCGACACCGCCGGTTGGGGCGTGTCCCTCATAGAGCACAGGCCGTCCGGCTCGCAGTTCGCCGACTATCATGTCAATCCACTCGCTGTCGCTCATAAACTCACGCTCGTAGCGGTGGATGTCACGGTCGTAGCCGAAGTAGGTGTACAGCGCCTCGGCGTTGTCGCGCAGGTAGGTGATACTCGTCTCCGAGCCGTAGCGGGTCTTGGACGCATAGCCGGTGGCCATCATCAAGCGTGACACAGCTGTGCACTGGGATGTTGTCGAGGTTTGGCCGTAGCTGTCGGTCATATTGTCCCAGTCAAACGGCTCCATCGCGTCAAAGTCGATGGTGCGGTCGACAGCTTGTGGGGCATCCGTATAGGTCAGCAACCCGGTCGGCAGCGAGGGATGGCGGTGATAGCGCATGATCTGGGCCATGGCGGTGGCTCCGCAGCCCGTTAGCGAGCGCATCCCGGTCTTGTTGTCGATGGGGCAGTCGGAGTTGTATGGTATTCCCTGATCCCAGCGTGTGGTGATCATCGGGGCTATGATGTCGGCGGGATAAGTGATGGCATCGGATGTCGGTGTAACGGCATCAAGCGTGGCAATCTCGTCGGCGTATGATTCGAGCAATGCCCGGCAACCGTCGGGCATAAGGTCGCGTCCCGCAGTCCCGGTAGGGCTGTAGGCGAGGATGGCCCTTGCGCGGTCGTCGCCTGAGACTATGACAAAGCCACCGCCCTCGGCATTGAATATGTGGTAGGGGTTGGCGTGGCTCGTGCCATCGGCCGAGCGGGTGTCGTGAGAGTCGCGGGCGAGCAGCTCACGTGATGATATGTTGATGCCGTGTGACTTGAGAAACCGTGAGGCAGTGACAGCGGCCTTGTCGCGTGGGACTACGGCGCTGTTGCCAGCTGTTGATGTGAGGCATAGGGCTGTAAGTAGCAGTATCTTACCCTTTTTCATCCTGTTGCAAGACTGTGTTTCTAATAAGATTGTGTTTCAAAAGCATTAAAGAGGGGGAACGCGTCACACATGATGAGGTGAGGCATTCCCCCTGTGAGAAATCGGTGTGCCGTCCCGTCAGGGACAGGCAGGAGATGTCTTTGCGAGATTACTTGACAACGAGCTTGGCTGTCTCGCTGTGGCTGTTGCCGTAGACTACAATCATGTAGATGCCGGCGGGCACATTGAGGTCTACAACGCGTGTCTCGGCTCCGGCTGCGACTGTGGTGGCTGCAACCTTGCGTGCCGACATGTCAAAGAGAGCGATCTCGGCTCCGGCTGCAAGCAGCTTGCTGGTGACCGATACCTTGCCGCCGCCGAGGGCGATGGCTGAGAATTGGCATGACTCTGCGGCCACATTCTCTATGGCGCTCTGGTCACCCTTGACAACCTTTATATGGGTGGTGTTGTCGCCGAGCTTGGCATAGGCTTCTGACTGCACGGCCACGAGGTCGCCCTTGGTGAGGGACTTCACTACGGTAGCGTCATTGTCGCCTACTATATCGCTGTCGGCGTTGGTGAAGTCGCACTCATACTTGTAACCGAGAGATGAGTCGGGGACATCAATCTTGTTGACAACACCGATGTTGAGTTCAGTACCGGGGGCACCGTGGTTGGTAAATGTGTATGTGCCGGTCTCGGGTACCTCAAAGAAGCGCTCGACGGTGTAGTAAGCGTCGGGGTAGCCGTTCTCGACATCGAGCTGGAGGCTCTGTGAGCGGGCGAGGTTGTTGTTGCAGTTGAGGGTTACCATGCCGTTGAGACCGAGCTGGAACTCAACGTCGGCGGTGGCGCTTGCCGATGTGGTTACGCCGATGAGATTCTCGCCGGCCTTCACATAGGCGGGGGTGATGAAATTGCCCTCGTTTACACCGCCGGGACATGCGAGATGCTTGGTGACCACCTTCTCAATGTCCATGACGGGCATCATCATGAAGTTGGTGGTGATTGACGATGCGTAGGGGACATCGAGCTTGTACCATACTGTCGTGCCGGGTGCCTGTGTGTTGGTCAGGCCCATTGCCGCAGCCTTGGGGAAATATTCCTCACCCTCCTTTGAGGCGGGCAGCTCAAGACCGCTGAACATGCCAAAGAGGGGCAGGGACACAGCGTTGGTGAGCTTGATGAGGTATTCCTTGCCGGCTTCGAGGACATATCCGTTGGAGCCGGGTGTCATCTGCGGGGCCTCGTTGGTGCCGTCAGCACATGTGTAGATGAACATCACGTGGTTGTTGGCATCGGGACTCATGCTCGGGAAAAGGGCGGGGCGTCCGTTGGCTGTGGCCGGCATCGTGTAGGTGAACCACATCTCATCGGCCATCTCATCCTCTGAGAAGAATGTGAGCATCGAGGGCAATGGCTTGGCATCCTCGGGGGTGAGACCGTAGGCAGTGTCGGCCATAGCGTGTGATGAAAGGCCGAGGCTGATAGCAGTTAATAGTAGAACTTTTTTCATAGAGGTATAATATAAAAGTGAAAATTGATTGATTTTCAGCAGTAATCTATTGCATAAATGTATATTGTGCGAATACAGACGTTTTCTTTCGTATTTCCTAATAATCTGAAACATTTAACAATATTTCTTTTGATTAACATTCATAAGTGGGAGATTGATGGCGCGATTGGATGCCTGACTGCGTGATTTTTACTAAATTTGCGACAAACAACAAACATAAGATTCACATGTCTATAATTGAAGGAAACAAGAAAGTGGCTCTGTGCAGTGACCACGCCGGCTATGAGTTGAAAAGTATCATTGAGGGCTATCTTGATGCCCAGGAGATAAGCTGGACTGACTTTGGCACCCACAGTGCCGACAGCTGTGACTATCCCGACTTCGCCCACCCGTGTGCCGAGGCTGTGGAGAGCGGTGAGTGCTATCCGGGCATAGCGATGTGCGGGAGCGGCAACGGCATAGCCATGACCCTCAACAAGCATCAGGGGATACGCGCCGCCATCTGCTGGACCGTTGAGCTGGCACGGCTTGCCCGTCAGCACAATGATGCCAACGTGCTTGTGCTCCCGGCGAGGTTTATCGAGCCTGTCGTGGCGTTGCAGATAGTCGACGCGTTTCTTGGGACTCCGTTTGAGGGTGGCCGCCACGTGCGCCGCGTTGAGAAGATTCCCGTGAAGTCAGCCGACAAGTGCTGAACAATGGACGCTCCGCTGACGTTTATTACAGACTAAACATATTACAGTTATGGACTTTCTCACCAACGAAAAACTCGTCATCTCCGGCGCTGCCGGAATGATTGGCTCAAACATGGCCCAGACGGCCATCATGATGCAGCTTACACCTAATATTTGTCTCTATGACCCGTATGCACCCGCGCTTGAGGGGGTGGCAGAGGAGTTGATGCACTGCGGATTTGAGGGTATCAACCTGACCTACACCTCTGATGTCAAGGAGGCGTTTACCGGGGCATCATATATAGTCAGCTCGGGTGGCGCGGCCCGCAAGGCCGGGATGACCCGCGAGGACTTGCTCAAGGGCAACGCGCAGATAGCCGAGCAGTTTGGCAAGGATGTGCGCCAGTATTGCCCCGATGTCAAGCATATAGTGGTGATATTCAACCCTGCCGACATCACGGGTCTGATAACTCTGCTCTATTCGGGACTGAAGCCTACACAGGTGACCACGCTCGCGGCTCTCGACAGTACGCGTCTGCGTAGCGAGCTTGCCAAGTATCTGAAGATTTCTCCTGACAAGATAATCAATACCCGCACATACGGCGGGCATGGCGAGCAGATGGCCGTGTTTGCATCGACAGCCACGGTCGACGGCAAGCCGCTGACCGAGATTATCGGCACGAGCCAGTTGCCCGACAAGGCTTGGGAGGATATAAAGATGAAAGTCATCCAGGGTGGAAAGAATATCATAGACTTGCGTGGCCGCTCGTCGTTCCAGAGTCCGGCTTATGTCTCGATTGAGATGATTGCCGCCGCGATGGGTGGCAAGCCGTTCCGCTGGCCGGTCGGCGCGTATGTCAACAATGACAAGTTCAGCCACATCGTCATGGCGACGGAGACCGCGCTCACCAAGAATGGGGTGGAGTATCGTCCCGTCGATGGCACTCCCGAGGAGAACAAGGAGCTTGAGAAGAGCTACCAGCACCTCTGCAAGCTGCGTGACGAGGTAATCGAGATGGGCGTGATGCCGCCGATTGCCGACTGGCATAAGCTCAATCCCTATCTCGACGAGAAGACCTGCTAAGTTACACTAATCTCAATAGCATCAGGGGCGACCTTCCAACTGGGGGGCGCCCCTCTTATGTCTGGTGTCGCGGTTAAACAAAGTCCGTAGCCCGCGTTCGGGATGACAGTCAGCGCTTGGCGGTGTAGATGGTGCAGACCCCGAATGTGAGTGGGCGATGGCTGCAATGGGTAAATCCGGCCTCGGCCATGAGGGCGAGCATCCGCTCACCCTGCGGGACGGCGGCTATGCTCTCGGGGAGATAGCTGTAGGCGCGTACATCCTTTGATACCATTCGGCCAACGGCGGGTATGACATGCCGCGTGTATAGCCGGTAGAGTGGGAGTATGATGGGGGAGGTGGGTGTGGACAGCTCGATGACGCAGAGGATGCCACCGGGCCGCAGCACGCGGTACATCTCGCGGTAGCCGTCGAGCAGACGCTCAAAGTTGCGTACGCCGTAGGCCACGGTTATGCAATCAAACGTGTTGTCGTCAAACGGTAGCGACAGGCAGTCACCCGTCATCAGTCTCACGCGGTCGGAGAGTGCCGCATCGGCGACCTTGCGGCGACCGATGGTGACCATTCCCTCCGACAGGTCAATCCCGGTGACGGCACATGAGGGGATGGCGCGGGCAAGCGTTATGGCCAGGTCGCCGGTGCCGGTGGCCACGTCAAGGATTTGTGTCGCCCCCGAGCGCCTTATCATGGAGACGGCGCGGCGTCGCCACATCTTGTCGAGCCCGAATGTCATGGCGCGGTTCATGAAATCATATGCCGGGGCTATGGAGTCGAACATCTCACGCACCTGCTCGGTCTTGCATCGGGTGTCGTCGTAGGGATTTACCCTCTCGGCCTTTACTTCCATCGTGTATCTTGTGGATGATTGTTTCTGCTATGAGGGTGTTGCAAAACGTAAAAATCATCGTACCGCTGTAGGGCTGCACCATGGTGCAGCCCTCGGCTATCAAGGCGTTATGGAGCGGATGCACCGGGGTGCATCCCTACTTTGGCAGTTTTACAACACTCCCGTATTATGGGTGGTATGAATCTGTGACTTGCGTGTCCCTGATGGTGTCGGTATCAGGGGTTTAGACGGTTGAGGCAGTCGAGCACGTTAGTGGCGATGCGGTCGGCGAGGTTGGTCTCGTCGGCCTTGACAAACTTCTCGCCGGTGATGTGCTCATACAGCTCGATGTAGCGCTGTGAAACGCTCTCGCAGAACTCGGGAGTCATCTCGGGAACTGTCTGTCCGGGTTTGCCCATGAAGTCATGTTCGATGAGCCACTGGCGCACAAACTCCTTGGAGAGCTGTCGTTGCGGCTCGCCCTTCTCGAAGCGTTCCTCGTAGCCGTCGGCATAGAAGTAGCGCGACGAGTCGGGAGTGTGAATCTCGTCGATGAGGTAGACCTTGCCCTCGCGCTTGCCAAACTCATACTTGGTGTCGACAAGTATCAGACCCTTGTCGGCTGCCATGCGCGACCCGCGCTCAAAGAGCGCACGGGTGTAGCGCTCCATGGTCTCGTAATCCTCCTTCGATACGATACCTTGGGCTATTATCTCCTCGCGTGAGATGTTCTCGTCATGTCCGGCATCGGCCTTGGTGGTAGGCGTGATTATAGGTTCGGGGAAACGCTGGTTCTCGCGCATACCGTCAGGGAGCTTTACGCCGCATAGTTCGCGGCATCCGGCCTGATACTCGCGCCACGCGCTTCCCGTGAGATAGCCACGGATAATCATCTCGACACGGAATCCCTCACACTTGAGGCCCACGGTGACCATCGGGTCGGGGGTAGCGAGCTTCCAGTTGGGGACAATGTCAGCTGTGGCATCGAGAAACTTGGCGGCAATTTGGTTGAGTACCTGACCCTTGTAGGGAATCCCCTCGGGTAGTATGACATCAAATGCCGAGATGCGGTCGGTGGCGACCATCACCATGATGTTGTCGTTGATATCGTACACGTCGCGTACCTTACCGTGATAAACGCTTGTCTGACCGGGAAAATTGAAGTCGGTCTTAACCAATGTCGTAGCCATAGTTGCAATCAAATTATTTGACCGCAAAAGTACCATTTTTTTTTGAGAAACACAATAGCGTCCCGCTGATGTGGCGTGCGTGCTGGGCGTGGCTATTCGCGGCTGTCACTGCCAGCGGACTCTCCGGCTTTCTCCTTGTCCCACTGCTCGTAAGCCTCGACAATGCGCTGCACCAGGGCGTGGCGCACGATGTCCTTCTTGCCAAACTCGACCCGGCCTATGCCCGGCACGTCGCGTAAGACGCGCAGGGCTTGGATGAGCCCCGACGAGACAGAGCGCGGCAGGTCAATCTGGGTCACGTCGCCGGTGATGATCATCTTGGCGTTCATGCCAAGGCGGGTGAGAAACATCTTTATCTGATGGGTGGTGGTGTTCTGTGCCTCGTCAAGCACGATGACGGCATCGTTGAGCGTGCGTCCGCGCATGAACGCGAGAGGGGCTATCTGGATGACGTTGGTCTCCATGTACTCCTTTAGCTTGACGGCGGGAATCATATCCTCAAGTGCGTCATAGAGTGGCTGTAGGTAAGGGTCTATCTTGTCCTTCATGTCGCCGGGGAGAAACCCGAGCTTCTCGCCGGCCTCGACAGCTGGACGCGAGAGGATTATCTTGCGCACCTCGCGATTCTTGAGTGCTCGCACGGCGAGTGCTATCGCCACGTATGTCTTGCCCGTGCCGGCAGGGCCGAGGGCAAAGGTAAGGTCGTTTTTCTGAAATGTCTCGACGAGCAGCTGCTGATTGGGAGTGCGGCCTGAGATGGGACGGCCGTTGACACCATAGATTATGACATCGTCATTCTTCAGCTCCTTGGGCGACTCCCCCTTGACGATGTCGAGTATGACATCCTCGGTCAGACGGTTATACTTGATGCAATATTCCTCAAGTTCCTTGATCTTTCGCTCAAACTCGGCCGTCTCGTTGTCATCGCCTATCACCTTTATCACCGAGCCGCGTGCCGCCATGCGCAGCTTTGGGAACAGGTTGCGTATGAGGTGCATGTTGGAGTTGTTGACACCGTAGAATGTCACGGGGTCCACATCGTCGATGATAATAACGCGTTCAATCATGAGTAAAATAAATTTGTTACAAATTTAACAAAAAGAGCGGGTGGAATGTTAAGGCACCAGCCTTTATTTTGCTGCCATCGCGTAATGACCGCCTATCGGCGCCTGTGAGTGGGACTGTATATAGAGGCCGGGCGACCTTTTGTCGTGGTCGCCCGGCCTTGTAGGGTGATTGCCGTTGTCACGGACTGACGTGTCGTGAAGGGGTGTTATTTCACTTCCCAGGTCTCGCCGGCGAGAATCATGTCGCGCAGCGTGTCAAAGCCTTTCTTGGCGCGTACCTGCTCAATCTGGGCATCTACCTCCTCGTTGTAGACGAGTCCCTCGACATCGCGGATGACACCGATGGCGAGAGGCAGGTCGTGACCGTCCATCATGGCAAGCTGCTGGTGTAGGAAGTTGCTCTTGCAGTGGGCGTCGTGTACGAGCACATCGTCGATGGTGTAGCCATCCTTGCCCACCTCTACAGCCTTGAGGAGGAATCCGTCTTGCACGAGTCCTTTCTCATTGTCCTTGCCAAAGAGCATCTTCTCGCCGTGACGCAGGTGGATGGTGCGTTCGGCACGGTACTCGCGGTCGGTGATGTGGTTGTGGATGCCGTTGTTGAATATCACGCAGTTCTGAAGCATCTCGACCACCGATGTTCCCTTGTGGCGGGCAGCGGCGACAAGTACCTCCTGTGAGGTCTGAAGCTCTACGTCGATGCTGCGGGCAAAGAAGTTTCCGCGTGCCCCAAAGACGAGCTCGGCGGGGATAAACGGGTCCTCGGTCGTCCCGTAGGGGGATGACTTGGATACGAATCCACGATCGGATGTCGGGGAATACTGTCCCTTGGTCAGACCATAGATTTTGTTGTTGAGCAACACGAGGTTGATGTCGATGTTGCGGCGCACGGCGTGGATGAAGTGGTTACCGCCTATGGCGAGGCCGTCACCGTCGCCTGAGATCTGCCATACGGTCATGGCTGGGTTGGCTACCTTGAATCCCGTGGCTATGGCTGCGGCACGTCCATGGATGGTGTGGAAGCCGTAGGTGTTCATGTAGTAGGGAAGACGTGAGCTGCATCCGATACCCGAGATTACAGCGGTCATGTGGGGTGCGACACCTATAGTGGCCATAGCCTTGTGGAGCACGTTGAGGATGGCGTGGTCACCGCATCCGGCACACCAGCGCACGGGCTGGTCACTCTTGAAGTCTGCGGCCTTGAATGTCGTATCAATTATCTCTTCCATTTTTAGTCCATTTTTTTAGTTACACCATCAATTACTTCGCTCACGAGGAATGGCTGGCCCTGTACCTTGTTGACGCGCTCAATCTTGACATCGGGGAACTTGGCCTGCAAGTAGTCGGCAAACTGGCCCGTGTTGAGCTCGGCGACAATCACTTTCTTGTATCGGCGCAGGACATCCCCGGTGTTGGCCGGGAGCGGGCTGATGTAGCGGAAGTGGGCGAATGCCAAGGGCTTGCCGGCCTTGTTGAGTTCTTCGGCGGCGGTGATGAGATGGCCGTATGTGCCTCCCCAGCCTACAAGCAGGGTGTCGGCTGACGCATCACACTGCACCTCAAGCGCGGGGATATCATCGGCGATACGCTCGATCTTCTCCTTACGCAGGTACACCATCTTCTCATGGTTGACCGGGTCGGTCGATATGGCGCCGGTGGCGGTGTCCTTCTCCAGGCCGCCGAGACGGTGTTGCAGACCAGGAGTGCCGGGGATGGCCCAGTAGCGCACCTTGGTCTTCTCGTCGCGCACGTATGGTTTCCATCCATCCTTTAGCTCGTCAGGGACAAAGCGGGGGTGTATCTCGGGATACTCGTCGGCATCGGGTATGCGCCATGCTGACGAGCCGTTGCCGATAAACGCGTCGCTCAACAGGATGACGGGGGTCATGTGCTCGATGGCGATACGGGCAGCCTCGAAAGCCATGGTGAAGCAGTCGGTCGGCGATGCGGGTGCGACTACCGCCACGGGAGACTCGCCGTTGCGTCCGTAGAGAGCCTGCATCAGGTCGGTCTGCTCTGTCTTGGTGGGGAGTCCCGTTGAGGGACCTCCACGCTGCACGTCGATGATGACGAGCGGCAACTCGGCCATCACGGCAAGACCGATACCTTCGCTCTTGAGCGCAAGGCCGGGACCTGAGGTAGAGGTTATGGCGAGGTTGCCGGCGTATGAGGCACCGATGGCCGAGCAAACACCGGCTATTTCGTCCTCCATCTGGAGGGCTTTGACACCGAGATCCTTGCGCTTTGCAAGCTCGTGGAGTATGTCGGTGGCCGGGGTGATGGGGTAGCTGCCGAGGAAGAGGGGCCGGCCGGCCTTCTCTGCGGCCATTATGAATCCCCATGCGGTGGCCTTGTTACCGTTGATGTCGGTATAGTGGCCGGGACGCGGGTCCTCGCTCTCGATGCGGTAGGTCGATACCGAGGCGTGTATGTTGGCGCCGTAATTGAATCCCGCGTTGAGTACCTTTGAGTTGGCCTCATAGACAGCGGGTTTCTTGGCAAACTTGATGCTGAGATGATGGAGGGCGCTCTCGATGGGGCGGTCAAAGAGCCAGCAAACGAGGCCGAGGGCAAAGATGTTGCGGCACTTGAGCACGCTCTTGTTGTCGAGTCCCGAGTCGGCGAGCGCAGCCTTGGTCATCGAGGTGACGGGGACCTCAAGTATCTGTGCGTCGTTGATGCCGAGTTCCTTGAACGGCTCGCCGGTAGTGAACAGGGCTTTCTTCAGGTCGCTCTCCTTAAAGGAGTCGATGTCCACGATGATGACTCCGCCGGGCTTCAGGAACTTGACGTTCTGCTTGAGCGCGGCAGGGTTCATTGCCACAAGCACGTCGCACTTGTCGCCGGGGGTATATACGCCTGTGCCGACGCTTACCTGAAATCCTGATACACCGCTGAGCGAGCCCTGCGGGGCGCGTATCTCGGCCGGATAGTCAGGAAAAGTACTCACCTGATTACCCACACCTGCCGACACGTTGGTGAAGATGTTGCCAGCAAGCTGCATTCCATCTCCCGAGTCGCCCGAGAAACGGACGACCACCTTGTCGAGAACTTTAACGTTGGTTTTCTCTAACATAATTACTGCGTATTATTTACACGTTAATTAATTTCATGTATTTAGGGCCAAAAGATTGCCGGATGCCGTCCTGTTGGATGACACCCGGCAAAGGTAGCAAATATTTTAGATAAAGTCACTTCACGCGCCTCAATCTTTCTTGCGAAATAACGCTATCACCATCGGCACTATCATTATGAGGGATGTCGAGCATATGATGATGAGCCAATCGGCTGTCTTGAGGGGAACAACGTTGAACATCGGCCCGCCAATCTCGATGATGATCCACTGCCCTGCGGCTATGATGGCGAGGGTGAGGAAGAATACCTTGCTGTCCCTCATGTCGTGGAAGGCGGTGTGGCCGCTCTCAAAGGCGCGTGCGTTAAACAGGTTCCAGAATTGCAGGAACACAAATATGGTGAAGAACATCGAGAGGTCGTAGGGGGATAGCGATGCCATGTGGGTGGGGCTGAAGTTGACGAACGCCGAGATGAAGGCGGCGGGGTCAAACTGGGTGAGGGACGTGATGTCGTAGTGGCGGAAATATTGCATGATGCCAAACAACAGGACGATAAACAGGAACCCGGTGCCGAATATGTCCCATGTCATGCGGCGGTTGATGATGAAGTCGGAGCTGCGGCGCGGGCGGTGTCTCATAACCTCCATGCTTGGCGGCAGCGAGGCGAGGGCCAGGGCGGCAAAGGTGTCCATGATGAGATTGACCCACAGCATCTGTGTGACGGTCAGCGGCGACTCGGTGCCGGTGAATGCCCCGATGACCACCGTCAGGCACGCCACGAGGTTGACGGTGAGTTGGAACAGTATGAAGCGCTGTATATTCTGGTAGAGGGAGCGTCCCCACATGACTGCCTTGGTGATGGACGCGAGCGAGTTGTCCATGATGGTGATGTCGCTTGCCTCCTTGGCCACCGATGTGCCGTCGCCCATCGACAGTCCCACCTGGGCGGCGTTGAGTGCAGGGGCATCGTTGGTGCCGTCGCCGGTGACGGCCACCACCTCGCCGTTTTCCTGAAGTAGTCTGACGAGACGTGACTTGTCGGAGGGGCGTGCGCGTGACATTATCTTTAGCCGTTCGACCCGGCGGCGTGCCTCGTCGTCCGTGAGGGCGGCAAAGTCAGGTCCTGATATGAGCGAGTCGTCATCGTCACCCTCGCGCCACAGGCCAACCTGACGGCCTATCTCGCGGGCGGTGCCGGGCGTGTCGCCGGTGACAATCTTGATGGATATGCCGGCATCGAGACATTCCGATATGGCGGCGGGCACATCATCGCGCACGGGGTCCGATATTGCCGCTACCCCTATGAATGTCAGTCGGTCGCATGTGAGCTTACCATCGACTATCGGTTCTTCATCGTCATTGAGGCGTGCGTATGCAAATCCGAGGGTACGCATCGCCTGACGCTGGTAGCCGAGCAGCTGGGATGTGATGCTGTCGGCTGTGGCCTCTCCGGCGATGTCACTGCTAAGGCCGAGGACAATCTCGGGCGCTCCCTTGACATATAGCATTCGAGAGCCGGTAAACGGGGACTCCACGACCGTGGCCATATACTTGCGCTCGGTCGAGAACGGGAGCTGGCTGATGACTGCCGCGTTCTCTCGGAGTCTCAGGTAGTCTATCCCCTTGTCATAGAGCCATAGCAGCAAGGCCCCCTCGGTCGGGTTGCCTATGGCCGTTGTCTTCGATGGGTCATCGCCTGTCTCAAGAAAGGCCGTAGAATTGACGGCTATACCTTCCTCGACGATGCGGGACATCATGTCGTCGTCGAGCTTGTTGCCATCGGGCAAAGCGAAGAAATCAGCACGGTAGACTCGCATCTGGTTGCGTGTCAACGTGCCGGTCTTGTCGGTGCAGATGACAGTGGTGGCACCCATGGTCTCACAGGCGTGCATCTTGCGCACGAGGTTATTGTTGGCGAGCATACGTCTCATGCTCAACGCGAGACTGAGGGTGACACTCATCGGCAATCCCTCCGGCACTGACACCACTATAAGGGTGACGGCAAGCATGATTGTCGTGAGAAGGTAGTCGATGATCGACACCGTGTCGGCATCGCCCCACGGGAAGACGAGCAGACGGCCTATGACGATAAGCGCTCCCACGGCATAGCTGCCTATGGAGATGACACGGCCAAGACGCTCAAACTGCAACGTCAGCGGTGTCTTCACGCCGGTGTCAATCTGTGCGGCCTCGTAGACCTTACCATACTCGGTCGAGTCGCCTACCGCCGTGACCACCATCTCACCATGCCCCTCGGCCACGGTGGTACCGCGCATGACGCGTGAGGTGGAATAGGTCACATCGTGCTCGGCATCCTCGGGCCGGTGTGACTTGCGCACGAGCGGTTCGCCCGTGAGGGTCGACTCGTTGACACTCAGCGCCACTGAATCAACCAGGTCACCGTCAGCGGGAATCTCGTCGCCGGTCTCGATGATCACCACGTCGCCGACAACCACATCCTTGCGCGGGATGCGGGTGACGTGTCCCTCGCGTATCACCTTGACGAGGATGTCGTCGTTGACTTGGTTTAGTATCTCAAACTTCTTGTTGGCGTTGACCTCAAGGGCAAATCCGATGACCGTTGCCAAGAGGATGGCAATCAGTATGCCGAGAGGTTCGAGGAATACCTCAAAATCGTGTGACGGTAAAGTGTACTCATAACACGAGATGCCTATTGACAGCAGCAGAGCTACGAGGAGTATCTCGATGAGCGGATTCCTGAAATAGTCGATAAACCGGGACCAGAGCGATGGCTTGGGCGGCGGGGTGAGTATGTTGATGCCATAGCGTTTCCGGCTTTCCTCGACCTCTGTCGGGTTGAGTCCTGTGAGCCGTGTCCCTGATGTTGTCCCTGATAGGATGTCGCACATGCGGGTATCGGTGTTTTGTAGGTTATCTGTTTGGGTTAAATCTCATGGCCATGCCGCGTGATGCCGCGTCAAGCCGGCCTGAGTGCCACACACGGTGGCCGTTGACATATGTCGATACGACACGATGGCTTAGCGTTGCTCCGGCGAGCGGTGTCCAGCCACACTTGCTGATGACATCGCTGTCAGCGACCTTGTATGGCTCCGTAGGGGCTACGAGGGTAATGTCGGCATAGTAGCCCGGACGGAGGAATCCGCGCCGGTCGATGCCAAACAGTGTCGCCGGGGCATGGCACATGCGCTCGACGACTGTCTCCTCGGAGAAATAGCCGAGTGCCGACAGCCGCAGCATCACCGGCAGCGAGAACTGTACCATCGGCATCCCCGAGGTGGCCGTGAGGGCCGTCCCCTCCTTCTCGCTCAACAGATGGGGGGCATGGTCGGTGGCTATTACATCAATCGTGCCGTCGGCAACGGCCTTGCGCAGGGCATCGCGGTCGTCCTCCGACTTTATGGCCGGATTACACTTTATGCGCCCTCCGGCGGTAGCGTAGTCGTCGCTTGTAAACCACAGGTAGTGGGGGCATGTCTCGGCGGTGATGCGCTTGCCCGCGATGGGGCCGGGAGAGAAGAAGCGCAGCTCGTCGGCGGTTGAGATGTGCATCACATGGAGTCGTGCGTCATGTTGCCGTGCAAGGTCTACGGCCATGGATGTCGACTCGTAGCAGGCACGCCTGTCCCTTATCTCGGAGTGGACCTCCACAGGCAGGTCTTCGCCTCGTTCGGCTACGATGCGCTCACGGTTGGCCTTGATGACCGCCTCGCTCTCGGCATGTACGGCTATCACAGCCCTCACCTCGCCAAAAAGGCGGCGCAGCGCTGCCTCGTCGTTGACGAGCATGCTGCCGGTCGATGACCCGAGAAAGAGCTTCACCCCGGGTATGCGGGTGTAGTCACACTCAAGCAGTGTGTCGATATTGTCGTTGGTTGCACCGATAAAAAAGGCATAGTTGGCTACCGAACATTCTGCCGCACGGTCATACTTGGCCCTGACGGTCTCAATGGTGACGGCTAACGGCTTGGTATTGGGCATGTCGATAAACGACGTGACTCCGCCGGCCACTGCGGCACGGCTCTCTGTCGAGATGTCGGCCTTGTGGGTTAGCCCCGGGTCGCGGAAGTGGACATGCTCGTCAATCACTCCTGGCATCAGCAACGCGCCCCCGGCATCCTCGACCGTGTCGGCTGACCGGGTGATACTGTCGGGCGCGGCTCCATGGCCGACCTCCGAAATCATATCGCCGTCAATGACGACATATCCCTCAAAACGCTGTCCCTCGTTGACAATGACAGCATTGTGTATAAGTGTACGTGACATGGCTGCGGGTCAGGATTGTTTACGGCTGTAATCGGGATACTTGTGGCCTATGCTGCCGAGTTTCAGGCGTATCACGCCAAACACCGCCTCGCTGAATATGCCTCCGCTCATCTTGCTCGTGCCAAGCACGCGGTTCACAAACACAATGGGCACCTCGACAATCTTGAAGCCATACTTGAACGCGGTAAACTTCATCTCTATCTGGAACGCGTAGCCCTTGAAGCGGATGTCATCGAGGGGCAGCACCTCAAGCACGCGGCGGGTATAGCAGACAAATCCGGCCGTAGTGTCGCGCACGGGCATCCCGGTGACTATCCTCACGTAGGCCGAGGCATAATAGGACATCAGCACACGGCTCATCGGCCAATTGACGACATTGACCCCGGTGAGGTAGCGCGACCCCACTGCCATATCGGCCCCGTCGTCGGCACATGCCTTGTAGAGCCGCACAAGATCCTCGGGATTGTGTGAGAAATCGGCATCCATCTCAAACACGTAGTCGTAGCCGTTGGCCAACGACCACTTGAACCCTTCGATATACGCCGTCCCGAGACCGAGTTTTCCGGCACGCTCGATGATATGCACCCTGCCGGGATGTTCTGACATCTTGTCGCACACTATCGCGGCTGTGCCGTCGGGCGAGTTGTCGTCGATGATAAGCACGTCAAACCGATGGGGCAGCGCAAGGACTGCCTCGATGATGGCGGCGACATTCTCTTTCTCGTTGTAAGTGGGTATTATCACCACTGCATCGCTACGGAGCGACTGTTGATCTGGTGTCATCTGTTTAGTCGATTATTCATTATAACAAACCCGGACGCAAATTTACTATGTTAAATCCACATATCATCAACTAATGCCAAAAAACGATGTCCCAAAAATCACATGTCAGCCTTTATGACCGCAGTCCGTGATGGCGCTGGATGATTGGATAAATGCGTTGTTATATGCGAGAATATGGTTTTTAACAATATGTAATATGTTGGTGTACAATGTTTTACCCCCCCCCTAAAAATTTTGACAAAATTATTTGTCGGTTAAGGATTCAATACTTACTTTTGCAGCGAAAGACAACATCTTAAACCAATTAAACCAAATTTTCACATAATGAAATTTCTAAACTATCTCGCGATTGCAGCATGTGCCTCGATGCTGGCAATCGGCACAGCTGCTTGCAGTGACGATGAACCCGAAAAGGAAGAAGGTAATGGTGGTGGAGTTGACGGAGGCGGCGACGGCTCGATAACCGAAGTCTACACCCCCGAGCAGAGCAAGGTATACCTTGAGAACACAGCCACAGAACTGCTTAACAAGTTTAACCCCGATGACCAGAAGCCTCTCATCGAGCTGCTTGACAGGTTTGAGGACCGGTATGGTGACCTCGACATGCCTGAGGAGTTTGAGGATGATGACGATGACGTCTGGGTAGCGACATGGGCCGCCAACCTCAGCAAGGCTCTCAAACAGGGCGATTTCGTGGCCCTTAGCCGTGCGGCCACGCAGGGGTACTCCTATTCGTCTTACACGGGTGAGTTTGAGCCGGGCACATGGCGCTGGGTCAAGAAGGCCGACTCCAACAGCGCGGTGTTCCGTTTCACCGACAACGGACAGCCGTGTGAGCTTCGTGCCACTCCCTCCAACGGCGAGTGGAGCGAGACAATCGACGGTACCAAAGTAACCATCCCCGGCACCCTGAACGTGACCCTGACCAGTGGCAGTGACAAGCTGGTCGATGTTACCGTAAACAGCACCTACAGCGCCACGGCCCACACGCTGACGCTCGATATCACCGCCAACGTAATGAATCTCAACGTCGTTAGCAACCTCAACGCCACCGACGCCAAGATTACTGAGCATGTCGAGCTTAACATCTCGGGTGAGCGCGTGATCACCACCAACGCCACGATGAATGGCCGCAACCTCTGCAACCGTGCGATGCTTGTGGATTTCTTTGATGACGTGACCGGCGAGACAGCCGATCGTTTCTTTGACGACGGTAACGGCGAGGTCAACATCCTTGGCCGTGTGCAGGTAAAGGGTAACCTTACCGACATCTCTGACCTCGTGGATGCTCTCGACTATGACGAGGAGGGCGCAGCCGGACAGGCCGGAGCCACAAGAGCCGCCGCCACATTGCGTACCGTGCTCACTGGTACAGTACACTATACCAATTCCGAGACTGTACAGGCAACTCTCGATTGGGAGCCGTATATAAATTATAGCTGGGGTTCTGAGCAGTGGTGGAGCGCACGTCCTGTCATCCGTTTCAACGACGACACCACATACGCCTTTGACGGATACTTCGGTAACGGTAAGTTTGTCTCTGTCGAGAATCTCTTTGAGTCAATCTTTGACAAATACGAGGATATTTGGGACTAAAGAGGACAACCATAAACCGACTCAACATAATAATGGGAACACCATGCCGATTGGTGTTTCCATTATTTTCTATATTCACCCTGCTGCGTCCATCGGTGGCCGGGGCGGATGTCTCTGTCCCAGACTCGACATCGTGGCAGCACCTCGGTGAGGTGGAGGTGACGGCTCCCGTGACAGCCCCTCGTATTGACGACAGCGGGGCGATGGTCATCGGGACTGGCGCGATAAGACACTCCATGAGCGTGCTCGGGGAAAGCGACGTGACCCGCTTCATAAAGATGATGCCGGGAGTGTCGGCTGGTGGTGACTATGCGTCGGGACTGTCGATTGACGGCGCCGACTATTCCCAGACCCTCTACACTATCGGTGGTGCGCCGGTGTTTTTCCCCTATCACTTCGGCGGGATATTCTCGACGTTCAACACCTCCCATTTCAGTAAGGTGAGACTTGAGCGAAGTATCCATGACAGCAGTTTTCCCAACCGCCTTGGAGGATTGGTGGCGCTCGACACACCGTCAGTCGCGGCTGAGGAGGTCGGCGGGACGGTCAATGCCGGGATGCTGGCCTCAAGCGCGACCGTGAGGGTGCCGGTTATGGCCGGGTTGAGCGTGACGGCCTCGGGGCGAGTGTCATATATCGACGCCCTATACGGCTGGCTGTTGCGGACTGATGACACCAATACCCGATACAACCTCTATGACCTCAATCTGACGGTGGAATACCATCCGGCATCGCGTGACAGGATAACTGCAAGCGGATTTCTCAACCGCGACCGTCTGACATTCAAGGATGACAATTATGCTCTCGACACCCGCATAAGGTGGGGCAACAATGTCGCGTCGCTGTCTTGGGAGCATACCGGCAAGGTACGGATGGCCCACACGCTATATTATTCCTCGATGTCCAATCAGTTGGACCTTGTGATGCCGCAGCTGACTGTCGATGTGCCGTCGTCAATCATGCAGGGTGGTGTCCATGGTGGTTTTGCCGTCAATCTGCCTAAGAAGTTTGCGCCAATGAAGTGGGGTTATGCCGTGGAGCTGACATCGGCCACACCCCAGTCGGCTACCGTGACTGGATTTGGTGAGGGTGCTGTCGCCATCGAGCGTGTTCCTCCAGCCGTGGAGAGCCGTCTGTGGGCCGAGAGCGGTTATGACCTTGCCCGCGACATCACCATCCGTGCGGGACTCAAGGCCACATGGTGGGCCAACCGGGGCTACAACTCCGTTGCTGTCGATCCGCAGGTAACAGTGATGTACAGGCGGGCTGCCAACACTTTCAGCCTACAGGGTGCCGTGTTCCATCAGTACCTGCATCAGGTAGGTTTCTCCGACATAGGCATGGCCTCCAATTTCTGGATAGCGTCAGAGGCTGACATCCCGCCCCAACGCTCCCTCTCGGTAAGTCTGAGCTATACCCGGCGACTGGGCGACGGAGTGGCCGACATAACTGCCGGGGCATACTACAAGAGGGTCTACAATCAGTCGGAGTATGACGGATTCATACTCAATCTGCTACAGCGTGACTACAGGGCTACCGACTATATCTCGATGGGAGAGGGATACAACGCCGGTGGAGAGGTGATGGTAAGGAAAAACTCAGGGCATCTAACGGGCCATGCCGGATATTCATACGCGATAGGCCGCAGGCATTTTCCGGGAATGACTGACGGATATGTGACCGCTGCCAATGAGATACGCCACTCGGTGTCGGTAGCGGCATCCTATCGGTTTGACCGTCATTGGAGCTGCACGGCGGCATTTGACTACTCGTCGGGACGGCCTGTGACACCCGTCACGGCCATGTACTTCATTGGCGAGTCGCTCATAATGACCAAGGGCAAGCGTAATTCCTCGCGGTTGCCGGCCTATCATCGGCTTGATGTCGGCGGCAACTACAGGTTCACCACCGGGGGGAAACACAAATTGGTGCATAATCTCTCGGTGTCGGTGGTAAACGCCTATGGTCACCGCAATGTGGAGATCTCAAGTTTCATATTTGACCCCGATAGCGGCTCATACCTCCGCAAGGATGTGTCGTCGATATACAGGTTTCTCCCGTCACTGAGTTATTCGATAGACTTTTAGCGATTATTTGGTTATGACACGTATACTTACATATATATCGGCTGTAATCATGGTAGCCGGTGCCATGGTCTCTTGTGACGATGAGATGCCTGTAGCCGCGCCGCGCCTTGTCGTCGAGGGGTGGATTGACTCTGACGGCTACCCGGTGGTGATACTGACCTCGACGATAACCCCGACCGACGGTGGTGGCAACGTGGCTGACAACATGATACGTTGGGGCAAGGTGTCAATCAGCGACGGGAGCCGGACGGTGATACTCACCGGGGGGCCTGACCGCGACTATTTCCCCCCGTATACCTACCGTACCTATCAAATGAGGGGCGAGGAGGGCGCGACCTACACCATCGAGGCGGAGTACGGCGGGATGAGTTGCCGGGCAACATCCAAGATGCTGCCCGCGACAGCGATAGACAGCATAACCGTCACCCCGGCCAACGCGGAGCATACACTCTATGCGGCTACCTTGCACATGACATCGCCGGGTGAGGGATATTACCGCATATTCACACGCGTTGTCAACAGTCAGACACGATTTTATCCGGCAATGCTCGGCACGTTCTCGACCGGCCCGGCGGGTGAGCGGGTATCACAGGCTATCCTGAGGGGAAAGCATGACACCGACATGGTAAAGTTTGTCCCGCAGTTCATGTCCGGGGAGATGGTCGAGGTGATGCTCTGTCACATTGACCGTGCTGCCTATGATTTCTGGACTGACTTTGACAATACGGTCACTTTTGGTGGAAGCATGTTTGTGGGTACGCCCGACGTATTGCGCTCAAATGTGGAGGGGGGATATGGTATATGGAGCGCACGCGGCACGACGGTCAAGCGTATATTAATCGAGCCGTCGGAACTCCCGCCATATCATGGCGGCGGTGACCATAGTGGCAAACATGTCGCTGGCCGGGAAAGAGAGCCAGACTCCGTCAAGACCGAATGAGCCGGGTAGCAACAGCAGCAACGGTATGAGGAAAATGACCTGACGCGTCAGGCTCAGGAATATTGACTTGCCGGCCTTGCCGATTGACTGGAAAAAGGTGGTCGATATAATCTGGAATCCAACGACCCAGAACATCAGCAGCGACAGCGACAGTCCGTTGACAGTGGTGTCGATGAGATGGGCGTCGATGGTAAAGGCCATGGCTATCCACCGAGGAAAGAGCAGCCCGAACGCACATCCGATGACGGTAAAGGCCGAGGCCACCATCACGGCGAGCCAGTAGGTGCGCTTCATGCGGTCGAGTCGCCCGGCCCCGTAGTTGTAGCCTATGACAGGCTGCATACCCTGACACAGGCCGACAACGACTGTGCAGATGAGGGATGTGTAGGTGGTGAATATGCCCGCCGCGCCGACGGCGGCATCCCCTCCGTAGCGGTAGAGGGTGGTGTTTATAATGGCGTTTATGGCGCTTGACGCGGCATTGACGAGCGCCGGGGCGGCACCGATGCCGATGATTCCGATCACGATGTGCCATCGCAGTCGGTATATGCCGCGCTTGAACCTCACGATACTGCCGGGCATGAAGAAGTGCCACATTACAAATATGGCCGATACCGTCATGGCTATGTCGGTGGCTATGGCTGCTCCCTTTATGCCCCATCCCAGCACAAAGATGAATACCGGGGCGAGCACTACGTTGACCCCCGCACCGATAAACATTGTCACCATGGCACGTGTCGGATAGCCCGATGCACGCATTATGTTGTTGAAACTGAACGATATGTTGGTCATCAGCATACCGGGGAGGATATACATCATGAAATCGCGGGCATAGGGTAGGGTGGCATGGCTTGCGCCAAATGCCATCAGTATCTCGTCCATCCACACGGCAAAGCAGGTGAGGTAGATGGTGGCGTTTATGAGTATCAACACAAGGGAGTTGCCGAGGACTTGCTCGGCTCCGCGCAGGTCCTTGCGCCCAAGCATTATGGAAGTACAGGACGCTCCTCCGGCCCCGATGAGTACCCCCAGGGCGGCGGCAACGTTCATCACCGGGAACGTGATGGCGAGTCCCGCTATGGCATCGGCACCGACTCCACGGCCTATGAATATGCGGTCGATGACGTTGTAGAGCGACATCACGAGCATACCGACCACTGCCGGCAGACTGTAGTCCCATAGCAACCGACCGACCGGCCTGGTGGCGAGTTCGCCTATATTACCGTTGACTCCCGCTGATTTCATCGGTGGCAAAAGTAGCGTTTTCGGGCGGTTTATCCAAGAAACGCCGCGATTAGAGGTTGTTTAATAAGAATTGTTATCAAACGTCCTCTAAGAGGTTGTTTAATAACTAATGTTAATGTCAGGGCGGTCAGTTTTTGAGGGATTTTGGCGTAACGACGAGGGAGTGTGCCCG
>JAMPAQ010000007.1 GCA_023667145.1 Pseudoflavonifractor sp. | reverse complement strand
TGTTTTCAGCAGGTTATGCAAGGAGGGCGTGCCATGAATTTTGACACACCCCCCTGATTTTTTGTCGGGTCGCTCAACTTTATATGTGGATGGAGTGTTTTAACGATGCAAGTGCGATGAAACGCACTTGGCCGTATAAAACTCACCTCTAAAAATGATATAAAATGAGCGATCCTAAAAAATCAATCAAGGGCACACAGACAGAGAAGAATCTCGTCAGTGCCTACATGTCCGAGTCTTCGGCTTATACACGTTACACATTCTATGCCCAGAAGGCCGATAAGGAAAATTATTTCCCCATCGGACAGATATTCCGCGAGACAGCCGACAATGAGATACATCACGGCAAGGTGTTCTTCAAGTTCCTTGAGGGCGGATCGGTTCCCGTTGATATGCCTGTTGATGCCGGCGTGATCGGCGACACTGCCACCAATCTTGCCATCGCAGCCCACGAGGAGATGGTCGAAGGTGTCGAGCAGTACACCAATGCCGCCAAGGTGGCCGATGAGGAGGGTTTCCCCGAGATAGCCGCCCACTTCCGTGCCATCGCCACTGTTGAGAATCATCACCGCCTGCGTTTTGAGAAGTTGCTCAAGCAGGTACAGGACGGTACGGTCTGGAAGCGTGACACGCCCATCACCTGGAGATGCCTTGTATGTGGCTATGAGTTCGTAGGGACTGAACCTCCTACAATCTGCCCGGGCTGTGACCATCCCCAGTGCCATTACATGGCGTTGGATATTGACTGAAATATTTGATTTGTTTGTTATAATGCCGTTCAGGGAGTCGCGTCTGTCGCGGCTCCCTGTCGTTTTATAATAATACGGTCTGAATCTCGGGAGGTACCAACAAATAAGCCTCCGGCAAGATCTGCCGGAGGCTTATTGTCATGTGGTATGTGGGACGTGTCATTCGTCTATGCGTACAAACAGTCCGTCTTTATCAAATATAAGCTCGTAGCCGTTTGACAGATCAATCTCATATTTATTGTGTTTGCGCTCAATCTTAGTCACGTACTGGCCGGGATAGTTGGCGTTGACGTAAGTGGCAATGGATTGAGGTAGCAGTGGGGTGGGGACTGCCGATCCGGTCTCCTTGCATGAGACCTCTTCCCACTGTCCTTTTGAGTCAAAGTCTATTGAGGCGCCGTTGGTAAATTTGACCTCATAATATGTCGAGAAGAGGTCACGGTCTTTCTCGGCCTGTAGGATTTTCTCTGTGGGGAAGAATTTTGCTATGAACATCCGTGCGGCCTTGGGGAGCTTGGAGGGGTGGATAGGTTCGTCAGCGCGGGCTGTGAATGACAACGATGTCACAACGAGGGCAAATGCCAGTAGAATGATTTTTTTCATAATAGTGTTACTATTTTATGGTTAGAAACTTCTGTAAGATAAAGATATAACACTTTTGGCGTGGCGATGGTTTTGCCGCGTCAGTGCGCTGGTCAGTCCCTGTCGTTGTCGGTTGACACCTGTTTGTGTGAGAGTGGTATCGTGTATATGAGGTTTATCGCCCCGGTAAATGTCGCGCCGCGTGTCCCGTATCCGGGGATGTACCATGGCTTGCCGTGTGGGGCGCTGCTCTCGTGAAAAAGGAAGTGTGCCTTGATGGCCCATCCGAGCGAGAAGTTCTTGTATATGCGGACTTTCAGTCCCGCCAGCACCTCGCCGTATCCTACTGTGGTATGCTGTGACGGTATCGAGAAATGCTCCGTGTCCCCCCAGTATCCTTGGGTGACCGTCACATCGGTAATCTCGTACGAGAAGCCGGTAATGCCATATCTTAAGCCGAGATACACCTGGTAGGCCGGATTGGAGTTGTAAAGGAAGTTGTAGTTTACACCGATGCGGCCATAGACGGCGAGGGGGCTACGGTAGGTGAAGTTTCCGTCGTCGGGCGTGTTGTCGGCAGTGCCAACCCCGATTTCGACAACAGGCTTTATCCAATTGTGGAGACTAAGCTCGGCCCATATCTCCCCTCCACCATATTTGGATCCGAAGGCCCTCATCAACGGATCCCACACGTTGAGTCCGATACTCACGGCGTGGAACAGCGGGTAGACGAGCCGTGGAGCCTTGGTGGTCACCGTGTCGGTGAAAACATCGTGGCCTATTGTATCTGACAGTACCACCTGCCCGTCGGCATCCCTATGGGAGCCAAATCCGAGATAGGGGAGCGTATCTGATGGAGTGGCCTCGCGGTCGATGCTGTCAACCGTCACGACGGTTGCTGACGAGTCACGTGTGGTGACAGCCGGGGTTGTCTTCTTGCGGGGCTTCTCTTTTTTCACGGGGGCTGTCCGTGGAGGCGTTACCGGGGTGACACGCCGCTGTGCGACAACGGATACGGGCAGCAGGGCCAGTATCAGCAGCATCATTATGACCGGGCGTGTCTTCATCGTTGGGGCTTCATTTTGCGGTTGTGTCTGACGTGCGGAAGTAGATGTGGATACGCTCTATGTCGGCATTGGTTATGAGCGGGTCGGTCACCTCAACCGATGCCACGAGATGGGTGGTGTAGTCGCATGATATTATCGTGTATCGGTACATCGCGCCACACTCGTCAGAGGCAAAATACGGTTCGGAACTGTAAGTGAACGTCAGCGTGTCGTTGAGTGCCGGGTCACTGATGAGCTGTTGGTCATAGTGTATGTAGAACGAAGTAGAGTTGCGGTCGGCTCTGAATGGCAGGTAAACCTTAGATGCCGTGGCGTTATTGAGCAGCAGCGAGTCGTCGGGTGCGCCCACGCCCCCGATGGAGATGGAATCGACCGTGATCTCGTTGTGCGATGAGTCAGCATAAAATCCGGCGAGCGGTATGGAACTCTGGTTGTCGTAGCACCCGGCCGTGTTGCACGATACCGCGACACAGATTGCCACGGCGGTCGCTACGGTTGCCGGTAATGTGTGACGACTCAGTGTCATGACTCGGCGGGGGATGCTGCGGGTTTCATCTCCTCCTCTATCTCATAGTGGTTGCGTCCCGGCGAGTTGCGCACGATGAGCTCGCCGAGAAAGCCGGTGAGAAACAGCTGGGTGCCGAGTATCATCAACGTGAGCGACAGATAGAAATAAGGGGAGTCGGTCACGAGACGGTAGGGGGCTCCGTGCCGCATGGCATAGAGCTTTGACGCTCCAACTATGATTACTGCAATGAAACCGAGGATAAACATGAGGCTGCCGAGCAATCCGAAGAAGTGCATCGGCTTTATCCCGAATTTTGACGTGAACCAAAGCGTCGCCAAGTCGAGATAGCCATTGACAAAGCGGTCGAGTCCAAATTTTGTCGACCCGTACTTGCGGGCGCGGTGCTTCACCACTTTCTCCCCGATTTTGTTAAATCCGGCATTCTTGGCCAGGTAGGGGATATAGCGGTGCATGTCGCCATATACCTCGATATGCTTGACCACCTTGTTGCGGTAGGCTTTGAGTCCGCAGTTGAAGTCGTGGAGGTTCTTGATCCCGCTGACCTTGCGGGCGGTGGCGTTGAACAGCTTGGTGGGGATGGTCTTTGACAGCGGGTCATACCGTTTCTGCTTCCATCCCGACACGAGGTCATAGCCATCCCGGGTTATCATCCGATACAGCTCGGGTATCTCGTCGGGCGAGTCCTGGAGGTCGGCGTCCATCGTTATGACTACATCCCCCTTGGCGCGGGCAAAGCCGGTGTTCAGGGCCGGTGACTTGCCGTAGTTGCGCCTGAACGACACCCCCCCGATGGCGGGATTGTGCTCACGCAGGGTGTTTATCACCTCCCATGAGCGGTCGGTTGACCCGTCATTGATAAATAGTATCTCGTATGAAAAACCATTCTCGTCCATCACACGCTTTATCCATGCGGCGAGTTCGGGGAGTGATTCCTCCTCGTTATAGAGAGGTATGATTACTGAAATATCCATCGTGTCAAATGTTTTTGTCGTTTTTATATCCTCTTGCCCGGGCAAGTAGCGCCATCAGCGCCGAGAGCATCGACCCGGTGAACACGTTGAAGCTGACGATACGCAGAGCTGTCTCTGCCGGGCCGGGGAGCATACCGCTGTCGCGCATGAGCTTGATGGTCTTGGCTGTCTCCTGGGCCTCGGGCATCGTCGATGCCTCAAGTATGTCGAGCGATGTCTGCATCTGGGTGGCCATGAAGCCGGGCGATATCCATTTCATGTATATCACCGACACGGCGGCTGAGATGAGCGATCCGCAGAGGAATATCATGATTCCATACATCCATAGACCCGAGAATATGACATGACCGCGCAGCCGGCAATAGTAGGAGCGCAGACAGGCGTAGATGAACACCGGGACTCCTAACATCAGCACGAATGACACCACGCTCAACACCGGGACGTTGATGGAATAAGCCATGGTGAAAAACAGCACCGTGAGATACAGGCCGAAGTACAGGCCAGTATCGGCGCCTTGCCGGTAAACGGAAGTATTGATGTCGGTCATCGGGATTCTGTTATCGTCGGCAAAGTTAGTGCATTTAACCCACAATTCATAATATGGAACTGCTAATCGTGCCTAAAATACCCGATAGCAGCCCCGATGGGGGAGATGGGGGAGATGAGGCTGTGTCAATAGAGGTTGAGCAGACGCGCCACTCCGGTATAGGCCACCGTGAAGCCTATCTGCCATCCGTTGAGCGACGGGTGAGTCCCCGGATAGACGGCACGTATCGCGTAGGGCATGAACCTGAGGGTGGAGACATATTCCTGTCCGTCGCTGCCAAGCAGCTCGACATCGCTCTCACTGTGGGTGAAGTGCCACTCAAAGTTGGCTCCGAACCCGACGTTGAAGTCGCTCGTCGACAGGTCTATCTGGTCGCCGGTCTGTGTCAGTCCTCCGGCGGCGTTGGTGTACATGGGCCTTGCCGACCATCGGTAGGATGTCCAGAATCCGCCGACCCACGGGGTTATGCCAAACCGCCGCGTGTCGAGAGCCTCATATCCGATGCTGAAGCCGCCTCCGAGCAGGTTGGCGTTGTTGACATTGGAGTGATAGGCTATGCCGTTGGCATCGGCGATGTTGGTTATGTTGGGATTGTCGATCGTGGGAGTACCGTACAGGAACATCCCCTCGACGCTCACACGACAGTAGGACACTGACAATCCGACATTGAATGCCCATGTGTTGGAAAATCCCGAGGCGATATCCCCGGTTCTGAACAGCCCTCCTATACCGGCAAAAAATCCGAGTTTCAGATTACCCGGCATGTAGTATCGGGCATTGTCGGGCATTATGCTGTCGGTGGGCTGCGCTGTGACTGAGTCAGCCGCCGCTGTGACTGAGTCAGCCGCCGCTGTGACGCGTGATGCTGTCTGCGCCATTGTGTCAGGCACGGCGACGGTGGCGGCGACAAACAAGATTATCGAGGAAAGGATCTGTCTCATACCTCACTTGTTTTACTGGTGTATATTACTTGAACAGTTGAGGGAGAAATTCTTTCAGATAGATACGCCAATTTTTCCAAATATGGCCGTCGCCGCTCTCCCGGTATGTGTATGGATAACCTGCCTTGTCGAGCCGCGCACGGTAGTCTACGTTGGAGTCATACAGGAAATCCTTGTTGCCTATGGCTATCCAGTAGAGCGCCGGCGGTGTGGTAAACTGACGTGCGAGTTTCTTGTCGGCATCGGCATATATGGGCGACTTGACATTGTCTCCGGGGAGTATGGCGGCAGAGAACAGCCCGATGTAATCAAACATGTCGGGATATTCCCTTGATATGTTCATCGAGTGGAATCCGCCCATCGAGAGTCCGGCTATGGCGCGGTGATGCTTGTCGGGGAGTGTGCGGTAGTTGCTGTCTATGAAGTTGACAATCTCGGGAAACGCTGCCTCAAACGAGCCGTCCATCGTCTTTGGCAGACGTGTGGTTGGTGCCACCATACCGAGTGCCGATTCGCCAGGTGCCGACGGTAACGCGGCGTTGCCGTTGGGCATGACGACAATCATCGGTTCGGCCTTGCCTGATGCTATTAGGTTGTCAAGTATCTGGGTGGCGCGTCCGAGTGCGGGCCATGCCTCCTCGTCCCCGCCCATGCCGTGCAGCAGGTAGAGCACCGGGTAGCGGCAGCTGTCACACGACTCATATCCGGCCGGGGTGTACACTGTCATGCGGCGGTCCATGCCGAGGCTGTCGCTGTGATACCATTGGCGTGTCACCGACCCGTGGGCCACATCGTTGACAGCGTAGGGGCGGCTCTCGTCACCCGGGATGATGAAGATATTGGTTATCGTACCGATGTCACGGGTGGTGTAGACGTTTGTCGGGTCGTTGACGTGCAATCCGTCAACTATGAATCTGTAACTGTAGAGCTCGGGCGACAGCGGTCGCGGTGTGGTCACGCTCCATAAGCCGAGCGAATCCCTCGACATGGACAGCGTGCCATCTACCTCCATAGGCCCTTGGGGGGTGTCAATGGTGCGTTTCCCAATAAAATCACCTGTTACCTGGACTTCTGAGACACCGGGGGCCACGAGCCTGAAGGTGACCGTGTTGTCAGGATTAATCTCGGGCGACGTGATGGTGGGGATACCCCACAGCGCCTGTTGCGCCGTGGCGGCAATGGCCATTGCCGCCGCAAGGCATGTAAGTGACAGTCTGAAGCGTTGCATGTGTAATTGGGTGTATATGTCAGGTTATGAGTATGTCTTAAAAGTATGGTTGTGGACGGCTGTCACCATTCGAGTGTCACCGCCACCGACTCCAGCTCCTCGCCCATGGGGGGGGCCAGCTTGGCGAGCGTGATTGAGCCGCCGGTGACGTTGGGATAGGCATGGGTAAGCTCGGTGTAGAGCCGCTGCACTACGTGTTCGAGCAGGCGGGAGGGCTTTTTCATCTCGGCGCGTATCAGAGCGACCACCTCGGCATAGTTGAGCGTATGGAGCACGTTGTCGGTCTCCATCGCACGGTCAAGGGGATAGCGGAGCCTCGCGGTCACCTCAAAGAGATTGCCGACTGTACGTTCCTGGTCTGACACGCCATGGTTGGCGCGTATGCGTAGCTTGTTTATCTCAATAATGGTCGTCATCCTGCTGTAGTTTTATAATTGCGTTGTATATGATTAAGTTAAAAAGTTATGAGGGAGTAAGATTCACAAAGATAACCACGCTTTTGGACGGAAACAAAAAAAATCGTGAGAAACTCACGATCCTTTAACAATTAATTTACTAATTCAATCTCAAAAGCATCTTGCCAAAGACCTGAGGTCAGATGGCATTTGTGTTTTCATAAACCGCTGCCGCAGTGGTAAAATACCACATTGCCGCTTTTCTGATAGCTTTTTTCATACGACTTGAATTTTAATTAAACCTAAAACAAAACCCAATGGGTCTCTCATGACCCTCTCTACAAGATTGTAGATGTAAAACTTTTTCTTAACCTTGATGCAAAGATAACAATAGTTTTTGGAATATGTGCGATAAAACTATGTTTTTTAACATAAAAATTTTGCAGAATCTTATGTTTCAAGACTCTGCAAAATGTTAAATCCCGGTGTGAAATGCGTCGGTCAGAACTTGTAGCCGACACCTATCAGGCCGTTGATGGGGGCGGTTGTCACACCATAACATTCCTGCCAGTCACCGTTGAGCAGGTTGTTGATGTTGCAGAACACACTCAGCTGTCGGGTGATGGCATAGGACGCGTTGAGGTCGAGCGAGCTTACGTTCCCGAGGTCGTCGCGCAGCAGTGCGGTGGCTGTGGTCTGCCCGGCTGACGGTGCGGGAGTGCCGTAGCTTGAGCGGTCTGCTCGGAGACGGTAGGCGAGTGAGAGGTCAAGACCCTTGATGGGAGAGCCGTATAGCCGTGCGCTGACAAGCCGCTTGGCCCGGTCACGCCACATGTAGTAGCCCTTGTCATAGTCTGACGGTGCCATCTCAAAGGCAGCCTCGATACCGGCCAATCCCTTGTAGTCGTAGGCTGCCGACACGCCAAAATGCCATCCTTTCAGGTTGACTGCCTCGACATCGTGGTAGAGGGTCCCCTCGTTGCCGTATGTGGCGCCGGTTGGCATCATCCAGTCCCTTGCCGAGGCATAGCCGCCATATACGCGCCCCGTAAATCCACGGCACGGGCCGATAGTGAATCCACCTTTTATGTCGTAGGCTATCATGGAGTTATGACCCGGTGCGATTGCCGCTGACATGTAGGGGATGTCGTTAAACAAGCTGCTTAGGCTGTTCATCTCGTCGCCGCCCGTGGCCTCGGCCCATATGCCGAGTATGGCAGCGGGTCTCCACGACAGTCTCACGTCGGGAGTCACGTGCACAACCTTACCCGAGTGGATGAAAAAGTCTGCCTTGATGCCGACTCGGGCATCGACATTGTCGCCGGCATAGCTGTAATAAGGATTTACGCCTATAGCCCCGCGGGTGAACCCGTCGCCTACGGTGAGCACCGGCAGTGTGACGGGGTCGGCGCTGATAAACAGTGAGCCGGTGGTGTTGTAAGAGACGAATGACGCGTCAGCATCGATACCGACTGTCGATACCTCCGAAGCGGCTGTGGATGCGCCTAAGGTGACGTTAAAGGCGTTTTCTTTCAATGGCTTGAGGTCAGTAGTTCCCCTTACGTATGAGAACAGCGGGGTGTCGGCGTTGCCAAAACCGAAATATCCGTAACCGGCTGTTACGTGATAGTCAAGCACTCCGGCCTTTGACTGCCATCCGAGCGATATGTTGCAGTTGTTGGCGTGCTGGTTATGTCCGTTGGCGGTCAGTGTGGTGATATTGTAATTGTACAGGTTCCAGTCGATGTCGGCGTTGAGCATGGATGATTGCCCGATTTTCTGCCTCAGCAACGCGCCGATGGTCAACGCGCTCCGGCGTATCGCGACATCGGCTCCGGCGGGGCTGTCGCGTTTGTATCGGTTGAATGTGAACTGACCGTATAGGTCAAGCGCGGTGGCTTTCGTGGCCATCAGCCGGTATCCGGCTGATACCCCAGCGATGGGGTTGGGGAAATATCCGGCACTGACATAGCCGCGATAGGGTGACTGGCCGGTGATGGCGTCTCCCTGTGCCGGCTCAAGGGTGGTCAACCATGCGGGGACCTCGGTTGTGACACCTCCATCGCTTATCTTCAGAGCCTTTGTCTTCACGGGAGGCAGGGATATTGCCGGGGCTATGGCAAGGCGCGTGGCCTCGCGCTCGCGTGGCACGTTCTCTTTCTCGATGACTATCTCTTTGGTCAGTCCCTGGGCCGCCGATGACATGGCTGCTAATAGGGCTATGGCTGATATATATAATCTCTTCATCGTTTGCAATCGGAATGTAATTTGATGTTTATGGCTTGCGGTCATGTTATTTGAGTCGCTGCTCAATCATGTCTCGGATGTCGGGTTCGTCACCGGGATAGTTGTTGCGCAGGCTCCTGAGATATTCACGGGCCTCGTATTTCTTACCCTGGGCCGTGTAGATGTCGCTGAGGAGTATGAATCCGCGTGCGAGCCAGTATTGATGGGGCGTGTCAGCGTCAATCAGGTTGTTGACAATCTTCTCGGCCTTTTTGTATTGCTTTGAGTCGTAATAGTGTTGCCCGAGGTCTACGGCTGCGCGTGCGCCATAGATGTTGTCGGCATTGCGCGACAGCTCCTCCCATGCCTTGACCGCCTCGTCGCTCTTGCCAAGGGCGTTGAGCGCGGATGCACGCATATATTTTACCTCGGCTATGTCAGAGTTTCCCGCTGCCGACGATGCGAGCATACGGTCTGCCGCAGCCACTACATCGGCGTTGTGCCCGAGGTCGCGTGAGACTCTCATGATGCCAAGCCGTGCGGCATGGAGATTGGCCGGTGCCGATGCTTTCCTCTCAAGGCTGCGGAACGACTTGAGGGCCTCCTCCCCCTTCCCTTGCTTGAACTCGATAGCCCCCTTGATGGCAAGGATATCCTCTGCCACCTCAGCGTCAGGATAGGTCGAGATGAGACGTGTGGCATATCCGAGCGCCTTGTTGTCGTCGCCCGAGTCTGCCGCGCTTGATGCCAGGTAATACAGGGCCTGTGCCTCATTGGCACCCCCGGGATACTTGGCAATATAGCGCTCAAGCCGTCCGGTGTCACCGGTGTCGGCGAGATATGCTTTCTCGGCGGCGGCAAACGTGAGGTTGTCGGCCTCCGAGGCTTCAAGGGTGGGTGCGTCGGGTATTGTGGAGATAAACTGCTCATACTTGTCGAGGTTGCCATCCTCGGCATATATGCGTTTGAGGTCGTCGGCGGCTACCTTTGCCTCGTCGCTTGACGGATACTCGCGTATGACGGCGCGGTAAGACTCTATGGCCTCACTGCGGTTGCCGGCGTTGAGACGCGTTATGGCAAGCTGTAGTGACGCGCTGCGCCCCTGTGCCGTGGCGGGATACTCCTTGACAATGCGGTTGTACACGTCAATCGCGCCGCGACTGTCGTTGAGGGCCGAGAGGGTCTCGGCCTTCTCAAGCATGGCCGACGGGACGAGGGCCGACGACGGGTAGCGTGACATCATCTCGTCGAGACCCGCCAGCTTGCCCTTATAGTCGCGTGAGAATCCGCGCATGACAGCTTTCTGGAACATCGGGTAATCGGCGGCGTCGGGGTTGAGCTGACATGCCTTGTCGTAATTGGCTGACGCGCCGGAGTAGTCATTGCTATAATAGAGGCAGTCGCCCACGCGGTTATAGGCATCGGCGAGCGTGGCCTTGTCGAGATTGCCGGGTGACTTTATGGCGGCATTAAAGGCCGACAGTGCCTGCTTGTAGTCCCTCATGGCAAACAGGCTGTACCCGAGGTCATAACGGGCGAGAGGCAGGTTGGCCGCCCCGCGTGATGCGGCGATGTATCGGCGGTATGATGCGGCAGCTTTTGAGTATTCCCTCTGACGGTAGAGGCAGTCTCCGATCCACAGGTCACACTCGCGGGCTATATCGCGGTCCGACGATATGTCGGCAGCCTCGGTGAGCCGCTGTAGCGCGAGGTCGGTCTTGCCCTCCGACAGGTCTCTCGTGCCGAGGATATAGAGGATACGCTGTTTAGCCTTGAGCAGGTCGGCTGACGGATTCTTGACCTTGTCGAGCACGGCAAGGGCCGCCGGATAGTTGTTGTCGGTCATATATCCGTTGACGATATACTCCCTCACCGATGGGGCGTAACGTGATGACGGATAGCGCTTCAGGAAGTCCTCCAGCACTCCGACCGAGCTGCCGAACGGTAGCCGCCCTCCCTGCGACTTGGCCACGGCGTAATTATACAGGGCGGTCTCCTTGAGAGACGGGTCGTAATTCATCTCACAGGCACGGTCGAGCGAGAGCAGCGCCGCGTTGGTGTCACCCTCCTTCAGCTGGGCGAGTCCGATGTACAGGTAGGCGCTCTGGGCTATCGCGTCGTCCACCTCGGTGACACCGCCCAATGTCTTGATGGCGTCATCGTAGCGTCCCTCGTTATACTGGCTTAGGCCGAGTATATACAGTGCCGTAGGGTTGGGATTCTCGGTTTCGCCGACATATTGGTCAAGATAGCTGATGGCCTTGGTGTCATTCCCCTTGTGGTAGAACGACTCCCCGGCTATGCGCAGCATCTCGGGACGGTATTGCTCCCCCACGCCGTCGGCCAACAGTCGTGTCGCCATATCAAGCGCACGGTCGTAGTCATGTCGGGCAAAATATATCTGGGCTATGTAGCAATCGGCCTTGTCGCCGGGTGTCTTTCTCTTGTCAACGCGCTTCAGCAAGGTGAGTGCGCGGTCATAGTCCCCACGGCAATAGGCTATATATCCGCGATAGAACCGGGCCTCGTTGCCAAGTGTCCGCGAGTCCTCAAGCGCTGCAAACCCCTCGTCGGCACGGTCATATTCCCCGAGTTTGAGGTAGCAGAACGACTTGCCGAGCAGGTAGTCGTCAAGCGTCCCCCCGGTCAGTGACGTGGGGTCGACCTTGTCATACTGCGTTATAGCCTCGCCATAGCGTCCGAGGCTGTAGTAATAGTCGCCGATTCCAGCCTGTACCGTAGGGCGCAGGGGGCTTTGGGGGTAGCGGGCGATGAAATCCTCAAGACGGCCCAATGCGTCGGGCTGTCCCCGACGCAGGGACGACAGGGCTATGTAATATCCCGTGGTCTCCTCATTCCCGGCTATCTGCCGGGCGTGGGTCATCTGGTCGATACATCCCACATAGTTGTTGTCGAGATACATCTGGATGCCTCGGGCTATAAATCCGTCGGCACCGGTGGCATCGAGCGCTCCCTGCGCGTGTATGGCTATCGAGGCGGCGAGTGCCGCCGGTAGGGCAATAAGTCGGTTCATCAATGCGATGTATAGGTTATGGCGGGATAGATTCCGGCCTGTTGATACTGCTGCAAAGTTACCTCAATTAAACATCAAGGCAAAATTATATGGTAAATATATCTGCGTGCGCCATCATATAAAACCGGCATCACCCTGGACTATCAGGGGATGCCGGCAATAAGGCTAAAGGTTATGTGGGGTGTTGATGTCAGCCTGTCACGCGCTCAAGCCACTTGACCATGCCAAACATCACTCCCATCGAGATGAGACACACGGCAAAGAATACGCTCCATGCCTCCCAGATGGGCCACTTGTTATACATCAGCGGGCCAATCCAGAGGAGCAGGTTGCCGACGGCTGTCGCCCCGAGCCACAGACCCTGGCAGAGTCCCTGGAGATGCTTGGGCGCTACCTTGGAGACAAACGAGAGTCCCAGCGGGGAGATGAACAACTCGGCCACCGTGAGGAAGAAATACAACATGATGAGCACCCACGGGCCGGCTTTCATCCCCTCCTTGACGGCGTTGGCCATGTCGCGGAACTCAGTCCCCGAGGGATATCCCTCACAGTAGGAGAAGATGGCGAGGAACAGGTAGGCCAGTCCGGCGAGACCCATGCCGATCGCTATTTTCTTGGGGGTCGATATCTCGCGGCCACGCTTGCTGAGGGCCGAGAAAAGCCACATGATGAGCGGGGTCAGCACGATGACAAAGAATGGGTTGACAGCCTGCCAAATCTCGGGCGCGATGGTATCGGTCTGCACGAAATCACGGGCAAACAGCGACAGCGACGTGCCGTTCTGGTGGAATGAGAACCAGAAGAATATCACGATGCCAAGCACGGCAAAGAGGGCATACATGCGCTGCTTGATTTCCTTGGCCATGGCCTGCTTCTCCTCTGCCGTGTAGGTGACGGTCTCGGCCTTGTCTTTCTTGCCGGGAGTGGGAAGTCCCTTCTTGGTGGCAAGGAAGATGAGCAGTGATATGATCATCGCCGCCACGGATGCGATAAACGAATAGTGGATTCCCGTATTGAACACCTCAAGGTACTGCGTGCAGAAAGCCGAGAGGTCAGCGGCGGCACTGCCGTTGTTGGCCACGGTCACGAGCTCATAGAGGTTGTTCATGTTCTCGTCAGTCATCGAGTCGGTGACACTGAGATACTTGTGGCACAGGGCGGGGAGGTCGGCGTTATATGCCATATCGTGCACTCCGAGCCACCAGCTGCGGAGCATGGGGGCCACAAAGGGTGCGATGAGACCGCCGATATTGATGAACACATAAAAAATCTGGAAGCCGGAGTCACGCTGGGCGCTGTAGCGCGGATTGTCATACAGCTGTCCCACGATGGCCTGGAGGTTGCCCTTGAAGAGTCCGTTGCCAAAGGCGATGAGAAACAGCGCCACGCATGTTAGCGTAAGGAGCCAGCTCTTGTTCTCGGGCGTGGCGAGGATGGGCACTGCGAGTACTATATATCCGAGGGTCATCACCACAAGACCGTTGATGATGGTCCCCTTGTAGTTTTGGGTCTTGTCGGCGATGATACCGCCCACAAGGCTGAGCACGTAGATGCCGGCATAGAAAAACGAGTAGATGAGCGTACTTTGCTCCTCGGGCAGTCCGAACTTGGAGCAGAGGAACAGCACCAGCACGGCGTTCATGATGTAGTAGCCGAAGCGTTCGCCCATATTGCTCAGGGCGGCCGGGATGAGTCCCTTTGGTTGGTTGTTAAACATGGGGTTTAGGTTTATGATTAAAAATAAGAGATTGACAATGTGACGTGCGGCTGTGTCAGGCTTCAGCCTCAAGTTTTGCCTGGAACGCTACCGCGTATAGGCGCATCTGCTTGACCATGGCCACAAGCCCGTTGCTGCGGGTGGGCGAGAGGTGCTCCGACAGCCCTATGCGGTCGATGAAGTAGAGGTCGGCGTCTATTATCTCGCGGGGAGTATGGTCGTTGAGCACCTTGATGAGGAGTGAGATTATGCCCTTCACGATTATAGCGTCAGAGTCGGCTGTGTAGTGCACCTTGCCGTCGGTCAGCTCGGCATTGAGCCATACGCGGCTCTGGCATCCCTCGATGAGATGCTGCGGTGTCTTGTACTTCTCGTCGATGGGTGGCAGGGCGTTGCCAAGGTCTATGATGTAGGCGTAGCGGTCCATCCAGTCGTCTATGTCGCTGAATTCCGCTATGATTTCGTCTTGAGTCTCGTTGATTGTCATTGTTTTGGCTTTGATGTTAACGCCGTCATGCTATTGTGCCGGCTCGGTATATATCGTGTTTACTACTGTCTGTCCCACGGCCTTGAGTGTCGAGCGGTCAATAACGCTCATGTCATCGTGGGTCGTGTGCCACGAGGGGTGGAAGTTTTTTGTCTCGGGGTTGTCACACTCTATGATGTCGATAGCCGGGATGCCGGCCTGGTTTATGAAATAATGGTCGTCGGTGACGGCTCCCGAGCGGATGTTGGGAAACCTCTCGCCGTAGCCCGAGCGGGCTGCCACGCCCCATACCCGGTCGAGTACTTCGGGTGCATACTGGTCAGAGAAATACTCGCGGTGGAATTTCGCACCCTTGGCCCCGACCATGTCGAGCAGTATGGCGTATGACGGAAAGTCACCGGGGGTATATGGCATGTGTTTGGTCCAGTATTGGGTCCCCAGCGCCCATGTCTCGGTCGCTGCCCCCCAGCTCGCCGACTCGCCGGAATCCTCGGCATCGACAAACAGCATGTCGACCCCGACATCAGGGGTTTTCTTGCCAATCTGACGGGCAATCTCAAGCAGCACGCCCACTCCCGACGCCCCGTCATTGGCTCCCGGTACCGGCTTGTCGCGGTTGGCCCTGACGTTGTCGTTGTCGGCCCAGGGGCGGGTGTCATAGTGGGCCACCAGCATCACACGGCGCTTGGCCTGGGGGTTGAATCGCCCCATGATATTGTTGATGGCGTATATGCGTCCCGTATGTATCTCCAACGTGGTGCGCTGTTGCAGTATGGTGTCGGCCCCGTGCCGTCTCAGCTCGGCCAATATGAAGTCCTGGCACTTGTCATGACCGACAGTGCCCGGGATACGCGGCCCGAAATTGACCTGACGCTCGACATAGCTGTAGGCGCTGTCGCCGTCAAACACCACGTCGGTCATCATTGTCGGGGCTATGCTGTCAGCGGGCGTGGCCACATCCCCGGCTTTGGACTGCCTCCCGCCGCAGGACACCGCGCCGGCAAGCAGTGACAGAATCAGGAGGTTCCTTAATCGTGTCATAAAGGTCATATCAGTGTTTTTGTTTATAATTCACCGTTGCTTTCAATGGGCAAAGATAGCAAAATATCCGTATATAATGATTTTTTTGGATACCTTTGCATCTCCAAGTAAGGAAAAGCGATATGTCATACGTCATCAGTCTGCAAAGCGATGAGCTGCAATATATAGGTGTGAGGCTCCAAAATCCTCATCATGTGGAGATTCCCGAGGGTATCACGGCTGTGATCGGCCCTAACGGAGCGGGAAAATCGACTCTCGGCAAGATCATCGAGAAAGGTTGGAACATAGCCACAAACAAGATACGTGGCTCCAAGGAGAAGTCGGTCATTAAAAGTATAGAGTTCAGCGACATCCATTCCCTCGCCGGATTTTCGGTGGAGTATTATCAGCAGCGGTTTGAGGCCACGGCCAACGACGAGGTGCCCACTGTGGCCGCGTTGTTTGGCGACCGCATCTGCTCGGGTCGCTGGCGCGAGCTGTGCGACCGTCTCAATCTCCACGATGTCGAGACCAAACATGTCAACTACCTGTCAAGTGGTGAGCTGCGCAAGCTGCTGATTATCAATCTGCTCTTTGAATTGCCCGACGTGCTGATACTCGACAATCCCTATATCGGACTCGATGCCGACTCACGTCAGTTGCTCGACGACACGGTGCGCGAGATTTCTGCCGGAGGGGTGGCGGTGATAATGCTGTTGTGCAATCCCGGCGACATCATTCCCGGGACGGCCACGGTGATACCGATAGACAACCTGACCCTCGGCGAGCCGATCAGTGTCGATGGTGATGTCGAGGCGGTAAGGGAACGGATGGCGCGTCTGTTTGACTATGATGTCGACTTTGACTCGTTGCCCGATACCGCGCCCGATACTGAGAGGTTTGATGTGGTGTTCAGCCTTAACGGATGTCAGGTCCGATATGGCCGTCGCGTGATATTGCAGGATGTGTCGTGGACTGTGCGTCAGGGCGAATGTTGGTCGCTGACGGGTCCCAACGGATCGGGCAAGTCGACCTTGCTGAGCCTTGTCCATGCCGATAACCCCCAGGGATATTCCAATGACATAGTCCTCTTTGACCGCCGTCGCGGCACGGGGGAGAGCATCTGGGACATCAAGCGGCGCATAGGCTACATATCCCCCGAGATGCACCTCTATTTTGGCCGTGGAGGGACTGTGCTATCAATTGTCGCGCAGGGACTTAACGATACGGTGGGAAATTTCAAGCGGCTGCATGACGACCAGGTCACTCTTGCAGAGAGATGGCTTGAGGCTCTCCATATCAGCCATCTCGCCGACCGGCGGTTCAACACGTTGTCGTCAGGGGAGCAGCGGCTCGTTCTGCTTGCACGGACGCTGATCAAGCGCCCGCAGTTGCTGATACTCGATGAGCCGCTTCACGGTCTCGACGCGGGACGCAAGCGTGCGGTGAGGAAAATTGTCGATAATCTTGTCGCCCGTCATGGCATAACACTGATATATGTCACCCACTACCTCCCCGAGATTCCGCAGTGTGTCACGCGCTCAATGACGCTTGCCAAGGTGTAGGTAGGCGTGGACACAGCCGACAAAGAGCGCCCCGCCGATTATGTTGCCGATGGTGGCCGGGACAAGGTTGACCCATATCCACGCGTGGGCGTCGGCTCCCTCAAGGATGCCGGCGGGGATGAAAAACATGTTTGCGATTGAGTGTTCGTAGCCGAGCGCGACAAATGCCATCACGGGCAACCAGCATCCGGCCATCTTCTCGATGAGGGTATGTCCCGACATGGCCAGCCATATAGCGAGGCAGACACACCAGTTTGCGCCTATCCCCTTGAGCAACACCATGCACCACGGCATCGACACCTTTGCCTCGGCTATCCGTATGACCGCGCTGTGATATGGCTCGGCGGCGGTCAGCCCACAGCCGTAGACAAACAGGAACACGAAGGCCAACGCGCCGATGAAGTTGCCGAGATAGACGAGCGTCCAGTTACGGGCCACGTCCTTCCACCCGTAGTGCCCGCGCATCCATGCCGGCACCAACAGGGCATTGTTGCCGGTGAACAACTCGGCCCCGAGCACCACCACAAGGATAAGCCCGATGGGGAACATGCAGCCGCTGAGCAGCCGTTGGAGCGAGGGGTTGTCGGCGGTCAGGCCGGGAAACCCGTATCCGACAACCAGGGACAGGATGCCCCCGAAAGCTATGTATGCCCCGGCGAGTACTGACAGCAGTATGAAGCGGGCAAACTGTCCGTTGGACACCGCCACCTTGCGGCGGCCGGTCTCCACGGCGGTCTCTATGACCTCCGATGGTGTCTTTACGTTCATGTGCGAGCGCCGTAGGGGTTATTGCAGTCCCTCAAGGATGCGTTTGAGTACTACGGTAGCTGAGATCTCGCGGTTGGCCGCCTCGGGGATGACAAGCGAGCGGGGCGACTCTATCACGTCGTCGCTGACAATCATGTTGCGTCTCACGGGGAGGCAGTGCATGAAGTAGGCGTTGTCAGTGAGCGTCATCTTGTCGGTGGTCACCGTCCACGAGCGGTCGGTGTTGATGACCTTCCCGTAGTTGGGGTCGGCATACGCACTCCAGTTCTTGGCATAGACGAAGTCAGCGCCGGCGAGTGCCTTGTCCTGGTCATACTCGACCCGGGCATTGCCGACAAACTGCGGGTCAAGCTCATATCCGTGGGGATGGGTTATGACAAAATCGACATCGGCGGCATTCATCCACTCGGCAAACGAGTTGGGCACAGCCTGTGGCAGGGCCTTGGGGTGGGGCGCCCATGTCATCACCACCTTGGGCCGTTCCTTGGTCTTGTACTCCTCGATGGTGATGAGGTCGGCAAATGATTGCAGGGGATGGCGGGTGGCCGCCTCCATTGAGAATACCGGCCGGCCAGAGTATTTGATAAACTGGTTGAGAATCTTTTCCTGATAGTCATCCTCCTTTGACTCGAAGCGGGCAAACGACCTCACGCCGATTATGTCACAGTAGCTCGCCATCACGGGTATGGCCTCAAGCAGATGCTCGCTCTTGTCGCCGTCCATTATCACCCCGCGCTCGGTCTCCAGCTTCCATGCTCCCTGGTTGACATCAAGCACGATGACATTCATGCCGAGGTTGAGGGCCGCCTTTTGGGTGCTGAGACGTGTGCGCAGCGAGTTGTTGAAAAATATCATCAACAGTGTCTTGTTGCGTCCGAGGTGCTGGTATCCGAACCGGTTGGCCTTTACCTCAAGCGCTTCCTTGACGGCCTCACGCAGGTCGCCTATGTCATTTACATTGGTGAAGTTTCTCATCAGTTTTCAGGTGTTTTGTTGTTTGCTTGCAAAAGTAGTCATTTTCATGCACTTTTCCATGCCCGACGTGCGCCCCCGCAACATTTTTTGTGGCGGGAGCGTTTTTATGTAACAACGCAAAAACTATGGAAACAGATATTATGACGAGGGAGGGGACATCGGTCTCCACACGCAGACTGCTTTTCAAGCCTATAACCATGGCCGATATGCCGGCGATACGCTCGATTCTCAATGCCGCCCCGGCCGACAAGAGTTGCCGCACGTGTGACTTCACCGTCGCGGGTATATATATGTGGATTGACTACTTCTACTATCAATATTGCATAGTGGATGGCACGTTGTTTATCAAGGGCGTGACCGAAAACGACGTGACGCGTCCCGCTTTCTCGGTGCCGGTCGGGCCGATGCCTCTCGGTGAGGCCATGGGACTGTTGAGCGACTATTGCCGCGAGCATGGCACTCCGTTGCGCTTCTCGGCTGTGCCCGAGGGGCGGCTTGCCGACTTCCTCCATGAGGGCACATTCGTGGTCGAGGAGCTTACCGACTGGGCCGATTACCTCTATCCGGCGGCACAGCTCGCCACCCTGTCGGGAAAGGCGATGAACAAGAAGCGCAACCATGTCAACCGTTTCATGACCGACAATCCCAATTATACCTTTGAGCCTATAACGCCTGATAATATAGATGAGGTGAGGCGGTTCATGGATTCCTGTGATGAGACTGCCGACGCGGGCGAGTTGGCCGAGTTTGAGCGCGGTCAGGTCGATGATGTCATCAACCGTTATGGGGAATATGGGTTTGAGGGTGCCCTGCTCCGTGACAATACCCATGCTGTCGTGGCCTTTACCATCGGGGAGGTCATTGGTGACACGCTCTATGTCCACATCGAGAAGATGACCCACGAGGTGGCCGGGGCGGGGGAGACCATCAACAAGCTCTTTGCCGCCGAGATGGTCGACCGCTATGGCGTTTGCCACATCAACCGCGAGGAGGATGTCGGCGATGTAGGTCTGCGCAAGGCAAAAATGTCCTATCATCCCGAAAAATTGCTTAAAAAGTACAATATGCACTTTCTTGGCCGTCCATGACTTGCGGAGACCGTAGAAAATCAGTACATTTGTTAAACCCCCCTTCGTAACAAGTAAGCTCTGCGGCATGACAATAAAGCTCCCTCCCAAGTCTGACGGCACGCGTCAAGTGATGCCTGACAATACACGGCAATTGACCATCGTAGGTGCCAACGGTTCAGGCAAGACACGTTTTACCGATTACCTTATAGGTGAGCTTGAGGGACATTCGTTCAGACTGTCGGCTCTCAATGCCTTGTATGGAAGCCATCCCGATTGCTTGCCCGGGTCGATTGATTCACTCTATAAGGCAGCCTCGGCTATGCCTTCATTCCTTCACAATGATGCCGTGTCGACATTCGACCGTCTTGTCGCGCTGATGTTCAATGAGGAAATAGCCTGTCTTGTGGCATACAAGACCTCGCGGGATTCGGGTAAATCATTGCCCGAGACACGGCTTGACAAGGTCATCGCCATGTGGGAGAATATATTTCCGGGCAATCAGATTTTGAGGGAGGGCGGTCAGCTGCTTTTTGCACGTGAGAACGGCAATGCGGTATATTCGCGGATGAAGCTCTCTGACGGCGAGAAGGCCGTGCTGTATTATCTCGGGGCTGTCCTGTTTGCCGCCCCCGATGCTGTTGTGTTTGTCGACAATCCGGGCATATTCCTCCATCCCTCGATGCTGCGGCCGCTGTGGGACAGGATAGAGGAGCTGCGGCCCGACTGCGCGTTCATCTATACGACCCACGACCTCGATTTTGCCGCGTCAAGTGTCCCCGGATCGGTGGTGTGGGTACGCAGCTACGATGCCGAGGCGGTGACGTGGGATTATGACCTGCTTCCCGCGTCGGCAGGTATCACCGACGACATCTACAAGGCCCTGATAGGTGCGCGTAAGCCGGTCCTATTTATCGAGGGCGATGCCATTCACTCCATCGACGGCAAGCTCTATCCGCTCATATTCCCCGAATATACGGTCAAGTCGCTTGGTAGTTGCAACAAGGTTATCGAGGCGACGCGTACATTCAATGACCTGTCGGGGCTGCATCACCTCGACAGCAGGGGCATCGTCGACCGTGACCGCAGGGATGAGGGTGAGGTCAGATACTTGCGCGATAAGCGAATATTTGTCCCCGATGTCGCCGAGATAGAGAATATACTGATGCTTGAGGAGGTGGTGCGCACCGTCGCCCACCGTCACGGCAAGAGTGAGGACCGTGTGTTTGACCGCGTGAAGGCTTCGATAATCGGTCAGTTCCGTCACGACCTCAAGCAACAGGCGTTGCTGCATACACGCCATCGGGTAAAACGCACGGTCGAGTACCGCATTGATGGCCGGTTTGCCAACATCCACCTGCTTGAGCAGCACATGGCCGGACTCCTGACCGAGATTAATCCTCGCGGACTCTATGAGGGCTTCTGCCGTGAGTTCCGGCGCTACGTCGAGCTTGGGGACTATGCCTCGATACTCAGGGTCTACAATCAGAAGTCGATGGTCCCAGGAAGTAATGTCGCCCAGCTCTGTGGCATAAACAGTGGCAAGGACGGATATGTGAGGGCTGTCCTCTCGATATTGAGGGAGAATGGACAGGATGCCGTCCGTATGCGTACTGCCATAAAGGAATGTTTCGGTTTGACCGGGAAAAATGTTTAATTTTGCACGATTCTTCCGCTTGCATTGTGATGCGGGATATGATAGATGAGAAAAGTTATGAGACTTAAAGCGTGGGTTGAGGCGATGAGGCTGCGCACCTTGCCGGTGTCGGTGGCCGGTGTCATCATGGCCGTGGGGTTTAATCTTGAGGAGGGTTCCTTCCGTCTCTCTATGGCCTCTCTGTGCCTGGTATTCGCGGTGTTGGCACAGGTGGCATCCAACTTTGCCAATGAGTATTACGATTTCAAGGCCGGCCTTGACCGTAAGGATCGCCAGGGACCCCGGCGGGGTGTGACAGAAGGTGATATTTCCCCGTTGGCGATGAAGGCCGCGACCTACATCACGCTATTGGCTGCCTGTGCCGTGGGACTCGTCATCGCCTCGCTTGCCGGCTGGTGGCTCGTCCCGGTCGGGATACTGATTGCCCTCGGTGTCATAGCCTACAGTGCCGGTCCCTATCCGTTGTCGCGCCACGGGTGGGGTGAGGTGGCTGTCCTGTTCTTCTTCGGGATAATCCCGGTCAACCTCACCTATTATGTTCAGGCCGGACACTTCTGGTGGCCTGTCGCGCTCGCCTCGCTGTCGGTGGGGCTTATGGGGGCAAATGTATTGATTGTCAACAACTACCGTGACTATGAGGATGACCGTCTCGTAGGCAAGGAGACGTTGGCCGTCAAGTGGGGACGCAACACGGTCTCTACATTATACATGATCAACGGCTATGTCGCCGTGGCTCTAATGATGCCGATGTGGCTGAGGGAATCGGTCATATCGCTGATTGTCCCCGTGGCCTATCTCGTGTTCCACACCATGGCATGGATAACGATAATCAGCCGTCGAGGCTCGGCGCTAAACCCGATGCTCGGGGTGACGTCATGCCTGATGCTCGCCTATGCCCTGGCCTATCTCCTGATACAGCTCGTGAGGATATAGCGGGATGTCCGTCGGCAATCAACTGTTGCCCGGGTGCTTGCGGTAATATTCCTGTAAGATATAGAGGATGTTGAAGTAGAGTCCCTTGGGTGTCTTGTCATCCTGGGCCTTGATGGTTATATAGTCATAGTAGGGCGGCGCAAACTGCTGTGCCTCGGCCACATACCCCTTGAAGTTTATTATGTCGTACTCATGCTGCGGGTTGATGACTACCCAGGCGTTCTCCTCGTCGAGACCCGTGCCGGTCGATACGATGGCCTCAAGTATGTGGTTGAGGCGGTATTGCCAGATGTTGGCGATATTGTTCTTCTGCTTCTCGCGCAACGCGTAGATGAGAAAGTTGATCTGCCGCAGGTCAAACGGGTCATCCTTGAGCGACAGCTCGGCATACTTGATGATGGTGTCACACTCGGCCTTGGTGTGCTTGTCCTTATAGTATTGTTCCTCGGCAACCTTTGAGAAGTCGGAGTGGCGGTAAGGATTGTAGTCCTCCTGGTAGATGTATCCGAGGTAGAGGTGGCGGTAGTCGTTGAGGTCCATCACGGTGTCGTTGGCCTCATACATGGCCATCAGCTTGGGGTAGTAGTACCGTGACTTCGGGTCGCGCACCTCTTGCTTGATGCGCTCCATGTCGGGCTTCTCCGGCTTTATTTTCTTGTCTCCGGGTGCCGCTGCGGCCATCGTGAACGTCAGCGCGGCGAGTAGTATTGTCAGGATTCTTGTCAGTTTCATGATTGTGTGCGGTTTGGTCAACGTCTACAGTACATGGTGGGCCATCAGGAATATCTCAAGCACCACGCCGATGATGGCTATGGTGACAATCACCGGCAGACCCTTTGCACAAAGATACTGAATAAATCGGGAAGATGGAAATTTTATCGACCCGCCGCCGGGGGTACGGCTGTAGGCGATTGCCCCGAACACGGCTCCCGCAGCCGCTCCGACAATCATTAGCGGATATGAGAATATCAGCCCTACGAGCATACCGGCGAGTGATCCGCCACCGAGATATGCGAGTCCGGCCTGTGACGTGGTCACGCGGCGTGGCAGCAGGAAGTCGATGCAGAGCACGAGCAGTGCGGCGATGCCCCAGAATGCCAGGATGGCTGGTGGAATCGGCACGACGCCGCTCCACTTTATGAGCCACAGGGAGGCGTATGCCGCAAACGCGGCGGGAATCACGGGTCTGACGATGAAGACGAGCGACGAGGCAAGCAACATGATGCCGAGGATGAGCCAGATGGTAGACATGACGGATACGTTTAGAGATCGTTAGATAACCGATACGGTTACACACCTACCCATCGCGTGGACGGGTATGTAATTAAATAACGGCTTTCCGCGATGTTTTGTTATCCCTAACGGGGGCAAAATATCCTATTTGGCCGATGAGGGCTTTCTGTCACTGATTTTCTCGGGATAGGAGACGCGGGCGTGGTACATGGTGCGCAGCCGCTCGTTGAACGATGCCTTTATGGCCGATATATCGCGGAATGACAGCGGTGACTCCGAGAGAAGTCCCTCCTCGATTTGGCCGTCGATGATGCGGTCGACAAGTGCTGCTATCTCGGCGGGGGTGTGCTGGCTGAGCGAGCGCGATGCCGCCTCGACGGCGTCGGCCATCATCAGAATGGAGGTCTCGCGGGTCTGGGGATTGGGCCCGGGGTAGGTGTACGGTGCCGGGTCGACCTCCTCGTCGGGATGCGCGTTGCAGTAGGTGTTGTAGAAGTACCGGGCCTTTCCCTTGCCGTGATGTTGGGCGATGAAGTCCCTGATGACCGTCGGCAGCTTCCCCTTGTCGGCGCGACGCAGGCCGTCGGTCACGTGGGATATGACGACGCGGGCGCTCTGCTCGGGGCTTAGTGCGAGGTGGGGGTTGACCCCATGCTGGTTTTCGGTAAAGAATGCCGGGTTCTCAATCTTGCCGATGTCATGGTACATGGCTCCGGCGCGGACGAGCTGCACGTCGGCCCCTATGCGGTGGGCCGCCTCGGCGGCGAGGTTGCTCACCTGCATCGAGTGCTGGAATGTCCCGGGACATTGCTCCGACAGCTCGCGCAGTATGGGGTTGTTCACATCTGACAGCTCGACGAGGGTCACTTTGGAGGTGAAGCCGAATATCTTTTCGACGACAAATATCATGATGTAGGCAAACGATACAAACACGGCATTGATGCCAAACGACCCGAATATCCTCGGCTGTAGCTTGTCAGGCGACCCGGTCAGCAGCATCTCGATGGCGAAGTAGCCGATGCTGTAGGCCACAAACACGAACACGGCTGTGCGCAGCAGCTGGGAGCGGCGCGACAGGTCCTTGAGCGAGTTGATGGCAGCGAGTCCCGCTATGAACTCCAGGAAGATGAACTCAAGCGACGACGGGGCGATGATGGCGCAGGTCATTATCTCGGTGAGCAGGCAGAACAGGGCAGTGCGCGAGTCAAAGAAGACCACCATCATTATCGGTATGATGACAAACGGCACGAGGTAGAGTCCTACGCGGAACGCTGTCGACATGCCGAACGCCAGCAACGCGAATCCCGTTATCAGCGTCATGATGAATATCATGGCGCGGTTGTTGCGGAATATCCTCGGTCTGAAAAAGTACAGGTAACAGTATAGCGATGCGAGCAGTATGATGACGTAGAGCGTCTGACCCACAAGGATGTAGATGTACTCGCTGCTTGTCCTCGACGACTTCTCCTTCATGATGCTCTCGTAGGTGTGGAGCAGCGAGAAGTGCTGGGGGGTGACTATGTCGCCACGGTCGATGATGCGCTCCCCCTGTTGCAGCAGCCCTACAGGTGCGAAGGCTTTCTGATACAGCTCGTCGCGCATTCTGTCGGTCGCGAGGGTGTCGAGCACGATGGCGGCGGTGAGATGGTCGGGGATGTCGATGGACTCAAGCACAGCATGGTATACGGGGCCCGGCAATATGCTGTCGAGCCGTGTGTAGGCCATGCGGGGTGACAGATACCCCGATGTCGGCACGCTTATGGCGACATTGTCATGGATAAACCTTATGTTGGGCAACTTCCCGGCCTTTATCTTTGAGAATGTGACTTGGTCGACGATTCCATTGTCTATAATCTTCTTGACCTCGTCAATCACGGTGTTGCGTTGAGAGGGTGTCAATCCCGGTGAGTTGATGGCGTTGATCCTTTGGGCAATCCGCGACAGCGACTCCTTCTCGTTGGTGACAAGGCGCTTGTAGACCGGCTGGAAAGACGCGTCGATGCTGTCCTTGGTATGCTTGACGCTGATTGAGTCAAGATATATGGGCATGTCGGTAGGTGCCGTCAGCAACGAGTAGCTCCATGGTTTGCCAAGTTCGTAGATGTATCGTGAGCCACCTCCGCGTGGCAGCAGGTAGAGTATGATGGTCGCGGCGGCGACAAATATAAGTGAGCGGATTAGGACCGGGCGGGATGTGGGTTTCATATTACACGGGTTGCGCGTTTGACGCCGTTTATTTTCTTTACTTTGTTACAGAGGTCGTTGACGATTTTCACATCCTCGACCAACACTGACAGCTCGCAGTGGAACACCTCGTCGCGGGCCTCGATGTTGAGGCTGCGTATGTTGAGCTCAAGGCTGGTCGAGATTGTGGAGATGAGTTCCTGCAATATGCCGAAACGGTCGATACCCTCGATGCGCACGCTCGCCGGGAACGAGGCCGATTGCACGGCCCACTCGGTCGCGACGATACGCGGGCCGTAGCTGGCCTTCAGCACCTGCGCGCGTGGACAGGTCAGGGCATGTACCGTCACTGTGTTGTCATCCTCGATAAAGCCCATGACATCGTCGCCCGGTATGGGGTTGCAACACACGCCAAGTTTGTAGTTGGCTCCCTTGCCGTCGTTGCGCAGTATGTAGGTCTCCTTGGGGTTGATGGGAGGATGGGCGACGGTCACCTTTGAGAGGTCGGCTTTATCCCCCCCCTTGTTGCGCCCGAATATCTTGCTGAGCAGTCCGCTTGAGTTCTTCTTGAACGATTTCAGCAACCCCTCGTCGAGCGTGATCTCCTCGTTGCCGAGTGCGAGATACAGCTCCTCGCGGTTGGAGAGCTTGTAGTTGCCGAGTATCTTTGTCACCACCTCGTTGGTGTCGGTAATCTGCTGGTCGCTGAGGAATGTCTCGAAAATCTTGCGGCCACGCTCGACCACAGGCTGGCGGTTGCGCCGCAACGCGGCACGCAGCCGTGTCCTTGCCTTGGCTGTGGCGAGAAATCCAAGCCACTCGGGATTTGGCACCTGCGACTGGGATGTCAGCACCTCCACCTGGTCGCCCGACTTGAGCTTGTGGGAGAGCGGCACCAGCTTATGGTTCACCTTTCCGGCTATGCAGTGGTAACCCATCTGGGAGTGCAGCTCAAAGGCCACGTCGAGCACGGTCGAGTTGTTGGGCAGCGTAAGCAGCTCCCCCTTGGGCGTGAACACTATGATTTCCGACGAGAACAGGTTGAGCTTCAGCGTGTCGAGGAAGTCTATGGCATCGGGCGACGGCTCGTTGAGTATGTCCTGTATGGTATGTAGCCACGCGTTGAGCTCGGTCTCCTCCTCCCCCTCGCCGATCTTGTATTTCCAGTGGGCCGCAAATCCTTTCTCGGCAATCTCGTCCATGCGGCGCGAGCGTATCTGCACCTCTATCCAGTTGCCGTCGGGCCCCATGACGGTCAGGTGCAGGGCCTGGTATCCGTTGGCCTTGGGGACGCTTATCCAGTCACGCAGCCGCTCAGGGTGGAGCTTGTAGAGGTCGGTGATGATGGAGTATATCTGCCAGCAAATAGCCTTTTCCTGTGACGGGTCGTCGCAGTCAAATATTATGCGGCAGGCATACAGGTCATAAACCTCCTCAAACGGTATATGCTTGGTCTCCATCTTCTTCCAGATGGAATAGGCGCTCTTGACGCGTGCCTTGGCTGTATATTTCAGCCCCATGGCGTCGAGCCGTTCCCTTATCGGGGCGGCGAAGTCGTTGTAGACCTCGGTGCGCTGTTCCTCGGTGTCCTTTATCTGCTCGGTGATGCGTGCGTAGGCGGTTGGATGCTCATACTTGAAGCTGAGGTTCTCAAACTCGGTCTTGATCTGGAACAGTCCGAGACGATGGGCGAGCGGGGCGTAGATATACAGCGTCTCGCCGGCTATCTTGTACTGCTTGTTGGGGGCCATGGAGCCGAGTGTGCGCATGTTGTGCAGGCGGTCAGCCATCTTGATGAGCACGACCCTGATGTCCTCGCTCATGGTGAGCAGCAGCTTGCGGAAGTTCTCAGCCTGGGCCGAGGCTTTGTCGCCGAATATACCCCCCGAGATTTTGGTCAGTCCGCTGACGAGCTGGGCTATCTTCTTGCCAAAGTGCTGCTCGATATCCTCGACGGTATACTCGGTGTCCTCCACCACGTCGTGGAGCAGCGCGGCGCATATCGACGTGGAGCCGAGTCCTATCTCCTGGCTCGCGATCTTGGCAACCGCAATCGGATGCAGTATGTAAGGCTCGCCCGACCGCCGCCTGATGCCCTTGTGCGCTTCCTTGGCAAACCGGAATGCACGTTCGATTATCTCGGCCTTCTTGCGATGGTTGCTGCTCAGGTATCCGTTGAGCACTTCCTGAAATGCCGCCTCAATCATGCGGTCTTCTTCCTCAGGTGTCATTGTGGTGGTTCGCTCTTCCATAAGACTCTGCTTTGCACATTTAGTAGCCCCGACACGCGCAATTACGCACGGATATGCTCATTAACCACAAACTTAGAAAAAATCATTGAAACTATAACAAAAAAAGTACTACTTTTGCAAAAAGTAAATTTTGTCAATCACATATTATACCGATGGAAAAACAACCTACTGCTACCTGTAACCGATGTCAGACATCCGGCGAGAAGTCCCAAGGGACACGTTATGATTTTGATTCAGTAATCGACCGGCACGGCACCGGAGCCATCAAGGTAGATGCCTTGCAGCAGCTGTTCGGCCGCACCGACATTACCCCGTTATGGATAGCCGACATGGATTTCCCGGTATGCCCCGATATTGTCGAGGCGCTCCGCAAGCGGTTTGCCCATCCCGTCTACGGCTATGGATGCCCCTCCGACAGCTATTGGCAGTCAATCATCGACTGGCTCGACATGCGCCACTCGTTCAAGGTGACCCGCGACGAGCTGCTGTTTGTGTCAGGCGTGGTCTGTGGCCTGGCCTACGCGGTCAACTATTTCACCTCCAAGGGCGACGGCATCATCATACAGCCCCCCGTCTATCATCCGTTCAAAATCGTCATCGAGGGCAACGGTCGGCGCGTGCTTCCCAATCCGCTCATCGAGACACCCGACGGGTTCTATCGCATGGACCTTGAGGGCCTTGAGCGCATAATGGCCGAGCAGCATCCCCGCATGATGGTGCTGTGCAATCCCCACAACCCCATCGGCATACAATGGGATGCCGACACCCTGCGTCAGGTAGCCCGGATGGCCCGGCAGCACGGCGTGATAGTGGTCAGCGATGAGATTCACGGCGACCTCATGCTCTATGGCCGCGAGCACTATCCGTTTGCCACCGTCAGCGACGATGCCGCCGCCGTCGCCGTGACCCTCGGCGCCCCGTCCAAGACATTCAACATCCCCGGCGTCGTAAGCTCGTGGATCATAATCAAGAACCCCAAGTTGCGCGGCGGCTTCTATCAGTGGATGGAGAGCAACCACTTCTGTGAGCCGACATTCACCGCCGTCGTCGCCACCGAGGCCGCCTACCGTCACGGCACACCATGGTTGGAGCAGCTGCTCCGGTACATCGAGGGCAATATCGCCGCTGTGGAGGAAGCCCTTGCCGGCGAGCCCCGCATAAAGGCCGTGCGCCCCCAGGCATCATTCCTTGTGTGGCTTGACTGCCGTGGACTCGGCTTGTCGCATGATGAGTTGATCGACCTCTTTGTCAACAAGGCCCGTATGGCTCTCAACGACGGCACCATGTTCGGAGCCGAGGGCGACGGCTTCATGCGTCTCAACGTCGCCTCCTCCCGCTCCGTCCTCCTCGACTCAATCTCCCGCCTCCTCTCCTCCGTCAACTGACGGTATGTGATTGCTCATATCAAGTCATTTGGAATAAAATGGATGACTATTCAGCGAATAGTCATCCATAAATAATTGGTTATCAATGTAGGGATGCTCCATGGAGCATCCGATTTCCGCACATAATCTCAATATAGCGGGGCAACTGCTTCACGAAACACCCTCTAACAAATATATCTCATTTTACACCGCAAAGGGTATTTATGTATAAAAGTACATTATGCCTTATCGGGTATAATCCCGCGAACGTTCGTTGAACTTGATAGGGAGATGCTTGGCTATGGGTTATTCCCAGTCAAATGTGATTGTATAATTGCCCATCAGACCTTGGTCAAGGCTTATTTCGGTTACGTAGCCCTCACTGTCTTGTCTGAACGTGGGGCTGTAGTGCGAATCCCCATATTTACTCGTTATCACGACTTCGTCCGGCAGGTTTTTGGGATTCAATTCATCAAAGAACCCCGATAACTGAAGCACCCAGTTGTAGTCGGTTCCTTCTGTGCAGAATGGGTTGATTCGATGGATATCAAACCACAGCAACGGGCCTGCCAATGGTTTTTGATTATTGGGATATGAGAAACTGGTGGTATAGTCATTTTGCTTGTTTTTCTTGCGGGTGAATGAACGCAAGCTACCATCGTCATAGTATTGATATATGGCGCTGGAGTAACCCGGGTCGTCGATCAAAGACAAAAGACCGTTGGAATATTCATATTTGATATTTGAGCCATCAAAATATTCTCCCGTTATCCGATTGTTCTCCAACGTATACCTGAACACCTCCGTATCGCCATCAAAAGAGACGGTGGAGCAGGTGACACCATCGGAAGTATAAGTTAGTTGGATGGCTTTACTGCCGTAATCCCGGTCTTCTTCATCGACCGACACGACACGATTGTAGGAGTCATATACGAAGTTGTTGTATTTACGGGTTTTAGTGTATGTCCCGAAACTGTATGTCGTGACACATGTTTGGGTCAATGACTTCAGATGACGGGCATAAGTGCCGCTCCCTCCATTACCTTCATCGGGCGTAGGGTCATCGGGGTCATCGGGACTGTCCGATCCACAGGATGTTATGACACAGGATATGGCTGCGAGAGCCATGACAAAGAGCCGGGTGGTTTTACACAATGATTTCATGTCGATTTTTCTGTAGTCGGTATCGGCTCTCAAGATACACGACTCGGTGTTATGGTTGTGATTGTAATTATAAATGCGTGAGAGCCAATTATCTATCGCTCGCTCCCACTATCTGAGGCCTTCGCAATGCCCGAATCAGTAGAACGAGCAACGGATTGCAGAAGCCTCACGCAAATATGTATAACCACACCATAGGCAACACTCACGTGCCATCTGATGTGACTGATATATACATATCCACATAAGCCATCTACCGTTGCTTCATCCTTGACTGATTCTAAGAAAGTTGCGAAGTTTCAGATAGTCAAGAAAGAGCGCCGATAAACGCCTTTTATCAATATGTCCCGCCACCACTGTGTGATGGCCCATACCGTCATCACAGCCCCTCTGGACCTCTGCTGACGGTATGTGATTGCAAACATACTAAAAACATTTGGAATAGAATCAGACCTCTCACATAAAATCCCAAATCGCACCATACTTTATGGGCAAGTTGCGCCTGTCGGCAAAATACCCGTGCGACTGTCGTGATTTTAGCGGGCGATTTTGTATCTTTGCAGACGTAAAACACCGAGTGCTTGCTACCTCGTAAAAAACAAGAATCAATGAACCGTAATATTTCCCTGCCCTTTTTGTTGCTGACGGTCACGTTTTGTGTCTGTCTGATAGTGTCAAACCTCATGGAGGTCAAAGTCGTTGACCTTGGTTTCATGACCATTACCGCCGGAGTGGTGGTCTTTCCCCTTTCCTACATCATAAATGACTGCATTGTCGAGGTCTATGGCTTCCGCAAGGCCCGCCTTGCCATTTGGCTTGGATTCGCCATGAACGCCTTGGTGACGCTGTTTCTCCAAATCGGACTATGGCTTCCCGGAAGTGCCGATGCCGGCTTTCAGGAGGCATTGAGCTCTGTGTATGGCGCGGTCCCCCGCATCACGGTGGCAAGTTTCATCGCCTTTGTGTCCGGTTCCATGGTCAACGCCTTTGTGATGAGCCGTATGAAAGCGAGGTCAGGCGCACGCAATTTCTCTCTCCGGGCCATCGTGTCGACCCTGTGGGGCGAGGGCACCGACTCGCTGATATTTTTCCCCATCGCCTTTGCCGGAGTGCTTCCGTGGAGTGCTATTGTGAGCCTTATCGTGACACAGGCATTGCTCAAGACCGCCTATGAGATTGTGATATTGCCCGTCACCGTCGCTGCCGTAAGGAGGCTGAAGCGCCTTGAGGGTGGGTGTGAGGTGATAGACCGCGATATATCCTATCGCTGGTGGCGCGTAAACGAGATATGATGTTGGATATGAAGGCAAACGAAATTGGACATTGGCTCGACCGGTCGATCGACTCCGGCGAGGTGGCGATGGTCTGGCTTGACCTCGACGACACGTTGCAGGACTTCCGCGCCAACTCCATCGAGGCGCTTGTTCGGCTCTATGAGTCGGCCCGTCTCGGGCGCTGGTTTGATGCTTGTGGTGAGTGGTGCGCGTGTTACATGCGCCACAACAGTGAGCTTTGGGCGCTCTATGGGGCGGGCCGGATAACAAAAGACCGCTTGCGATGCGAGCGGTTTGTCCGTCCGCTTGTCGAGGGTGGATGTGATGCCGGCGAGGCCCGGGCCATGTGGCAGTCGCTCGACACGATGTACCTCGACTTCCTGTCACAAGGCCGCAACATGGTCCCCGGTGCGATGGCATTGCTTGACAAGCTCCAACGCCGTGGCGTGAGGATGGGTATACTCTCAAACGGATTCAAGGAGGTGCAGCACCGCAAGATTGCCACAGCGGGGATTGGCCGTTATTTTGACCTCGTGGTGCTCAGTGACGACATCGGGATACAGAAACCCGACCGACAGCTGTTTGACCACGCCATGCGTCTCGCGGGACATGACAACCCGTCGTCAATGCTGATGATTGGCGACAATCCCGTTGCCGATATTGATGGCGCGACCGGGGCCGGATGGCAGGCTGTGTATTTCAACAGGGACGGCCAAGGCCAACCACGCGCCGGAGTCCCGACAGTGACTGACCTGCGTAGCCTTTTGTGATTGCCGCGTGCCTATGATAGTGTCAGAAATTGTATCCTACCGATATTGATACCGTGTTCATGTTCCAGTTGCTGTAGGGCGAGCGCTTGTTCATATTGGTCATGCCAAAGGCTCCCGTGACAGAGAAATATACATCATATACGCTGACTCCTATTCCGACATTCCATGATGCGTTGACGCGGTTGAACCCCTGACGGTCGGCATACATCGAGGTGTTGGTCTCGAACGTGTCGTTGTGGTAGTCGCTGGTGAACCCTACATCGAGCTGTGGGCCTGAGAAAATGGACAGGTCAACATATTGGTTGATAGGGTAGTGGTAACCCAACATCACCGGCACGCGCATACCGAACTGACGGTAACTGTCACCCTCATATTGGTTGACAGGCCCCCCGGAGTCGGGCGACCATGTGTCATAATAGAGCGTCAACCCCGGCTCGATGTAGAAGTTCGATATTACCGGCACGTTGAACACGCCGCCTATGTAGCCGCCCGCCCCGACATTATAATAGTACGAGTCCGACGGACAGTTGATATCCAGACCTGCACGCAGACCCCAGTATGGCTTCACCCCGGGTTGCGTATAGAGTGACTGTGCCGATGCGGTCAATGCACCTATGGCGATAAAGGCCGCGAGTATGACTTTTTTCATAATCAAATGATTTTTATAATTAAAACATCCGGCTCCCCCAAAGAGTTGTCCCCACCCCCCAAAGAGTTGTCCCACGCATGAAGATAGACCCTACTCCCATTGTCAAAATCATTGTCGCCATCAAGCCACATCCCGGATTCCCCTTGGCAACCATCCCGCGCAACAAAATGTAGGGACGTTCCCCGGAACGTCCGCCGCCACCGACCACAGACAACCAAAATCATGGGACACCATGTCATATCCCTACAAATCATCGACTACCAATCAATCATATTTCATCTGGACAATCTCTACTCCCCTCTTGTCCGCTCGACACCGCCCATGACGATACTATGGTCGTGATACCCCTCACCGGCTGGCTATCTTAGCGCCGTGAGAACCGTCATCCATCATCGACCCCATTCGGGAGAGCGCCACATCGTCGCTCCAAACTACATCTACGGCTTCTCCCGATGGCTCAAGAAGACAACTGGCCGTACACTCTGTCCTCCTCACCGTCACATCATCGAGCAACTCGAACGCACGCGCCTCAACGCCGAGCCCGTCCCGGGTACACCCCGTCTATGGCAACATCGCCCCTACATCCCCGCCCGTGTCATCATCTCCGACCCCGCCCCCGGCTATACACATATCTCCGACCTCCTCGTCCACTACATCCACTGGCTCCGCACCATCATCCTCCCACACCGCCGTACACTAATCCTCGACCGTACCACCACCGCCGCCCGCGCCCTCGTCACCACCCTCCCTACACCCCCCTCCCCTCATGTAGGGGCGTACCCTGGTGCGCCCGCCCCCATCGCGACCCGCGCCCTCGTCACCACCCTCCCGACACCCCCCTCCCCTCATGTAGGGGCGCACCCTGGTGCGCCCGCCCCCACCGCGACCGACCGCCGGAGCCATCCCGCCCCCAAAGCGTCGGAGACGCGGACTAATTGTAGCTCCATCACGAGCGAAGCGAGGCATGGAGAAAACGCGGCATCACAGCCCCGGGCCTCGGAGAGGTCCGCTAATTTCCCCCGAGCCACGCCCCCGCGTCCGGTCGCAACAATCCCAACCCGGCTTCACACCATCGGCTCCGGCTGGCGTCCCACCACCTTTCGTGGCGGCACATTCGACATTATCCTCCTACTCAACGCTGACACATACCCCATCTCTGGCCCACGTTCTTCCCATGGTGCATCCGCCTTCTGCCACCCCGACGCCCTCGACTCCGCCCTCGACACATTCCTCCCCATGCTCCAGCCCCACCGTGAGAGCATCCTAATCATCCACGGCACCCCATACCCCCGTCTCGTCCGCCGTCGCACACCTCGCCGTCGCACCCTCCGTCGTCATCCATCCTTAACGACCCTAAACTCCTTAACGACCTTAACGACCCCACCGCGTTATAACCCGACCCCATTCCTCCACTACCTTACCGCCTCCCGTGACGGCGACCTCGGCCCATTCACCACCATCGACCCCGAATCCCCTCCCCGCCATAGCCAACGCGGTTCGCCGCATCCCTCCACCGCCGCCCCTGGCACCACCCCATCCGGCGACAAGCAGTCCCGCCGCCACTCCGCCGCCCCTGGCGACACCCCATCTGGCGACAAGCAGTCCCGCCGCCACTCCACAGCCTTTGGCGACGCCACGTCCGGCGACAAGCAGTCCCGCCGCCACTCCACAGCCTTTGGCGACACCCCATCCGGCGACAAGCTGTCCCGGCGGGACAGCCATAATGAGAGAAGAGGCTGTGTCAAAATAGGCGCAGCCTCTTTTTTATGGTCTTTGAGGTTTCAA
>JAMPAQ010000006.1 GCA_023667145.1 Pseudoflavonifractor sp. | reverse complement strand
ACCCGCGACCCCAACCTTGGCAAGGTTGTGCTCTACCAACTGAGCTATTTTCGCGTTGGGCAATCAGTCATTTCCCGATTGCGATGCAAAGGTAGGCATTATTTTTGAACCGACAAGCGTTTAGCATGATTTTTTTGAAAAAATTTTATCCAATCCTCTTACCCCGAGCTGTCATCCGCTATATAATCACATATATACCAACAAATTACGCATCAATTAATGCAAATTAAAAAGGATGCGGCCCATTCCTCACAGAGCCGCATCCTTTTTTGAAATCACGTGTCGCCAATCGGAATCTCGCCGTAACGCCACGTTTCGCGCATCATTGCTTGACAAGATGTCTCACTCTGATACCCGAGGCCGTCGATATCCTCATTATATACATCCCGGGGGTAAGGGAATCTACATATACGCTGACCGAGCCACAACCTTCCCCACCAACGGTAAGCGCGGGGATACCTGTGAGATTGTAGACTGATATAGAGCTAATCTCGTCAGGCGACGATACTGTAACCGCCGACACCGCAGGATTCGGATATACCATTATACCATCCGGCTGTTCCATGCTGTCAGCAAATGTAGTATCAGAAAGTTTGACAAAGGTGACACCTCCCAACTGTCCGAAATGTTCAGCCCAGGGTACAAACATATACTCCTGACCCGCATCATACGCGGACATGCTGCCCGAAAGCGTTATGACCCGGCTCTCACCCGACTTCAATCCTACAAACTCGTCGCCGACATAGCCGACAATCGCTCCATCCATGTCGGCAATGGCACCCTTGACTACATCGGCCCAATATCCCCCGGTACACTTCAGCTCGACCTGCACTGACAGATTGTCTGAGAGTCCCACTATGGCGGGGTCATCGGAACTTCCACCGCGCCCGGGATTGTTGACGAACGCCACAGATACCAGCGTGACGGCAGCATCACCCGCCGGAACGCTATCGACAGTGACCGAGTACGGGCCTCCGACCGTATATCCGTCAGAGGTAAGGAACACGAGGTCATAATCACCGGCAGTGAGAGTCTGCGATCCGGTGAATTTGGTAACCCAACTCATCTCCACGCTGTCACCCTCGGCGAGCGACAGCGGATCGGCTGTTCCCTCGGCAACGATAGTGTTGCCTGTCACCAACGCCGGCACTACCGTACCGTAAAACTCCGGGCCGTTGTTTTTAATCTCGGCGGCAAGGCAGCAATAGCTGTCGGGATATATCGGCGAATTGAGTTTATACTGCGTGACCGTAAGGGCGACGGGCGATGTCGGCACGGCAAACGTAATGGTAGAGCCGTCGCATGTTGCATCAAAACCATTGTTAAAGCTGATACCGGTCGAGACATCATGCCATACACCATCGACACTGAATGCCGGAGTCACCCGGTAACTGCCGATGGGGAAATCACTTGCCGCCAACACGTATCCATGAGTACCGTAACCGGGGTCGAATGTCATGACCGAGGATGAGCCGATATATGATACCGAGCCATCCTCGCGTGTCAGCTTGACACCGAGAGTCGCCGAGATCGGTTCTACGGTTGTGCTGTAGAAAGTGCCGTTCTGACTCAAGAACTCCACCTCCGCGCCATCCCCGATGGTACATTGCTGATAGGGGGTCAGAAAATCGCCCGACAACACCATCTGCGGCACTACGACCGAACCCGTTACAGGCGGCTGTATACCCACAATCATATCCTGGTCGGCGTTATAGCCCGAACCTGAACCCCCGATTCCCTGCGAACCGGGATCAAGGGCCGATATGAGGAAGTAGCCATTGCTCACGCCGCCCCAACCCCAATTGATATGGAAGTAGCCGTCGGAACTGTATCCGTCACAGACAAACTCATGACCACCCTCGTCACTGCGGCCACCATAAAGCACTGGCCGTCCCGCCGACACCTCATCATAGAGCATGTCGCACCACGTGTCGAGGTCATAGTTCTCACGCGACAGATACCTCACGCCCTTGTCATAATTAAAAAACTTGACCAGACCAACTGCCGCCATCAGCGATGCAGCGCCGCTGCCACCATCCTTAGCGAAGGAATAGTGCATATCGACCGCAGCCCCGCAGCTGTACATGAGGGTTGCCACCGCCTCGCAGGCAGAGGCAGAAGAGGTGTCATCATAGACATCAAGCATCTCATCCCATTGATATGTCGTGGAGCCAAAGTCAACCGACACATCGTGGGATGTGGAGCCATAAGTAAATGAGTAGCTGTTGCTGCCCACACCTGTCACCGGCCACTGATGCACTTTCATGACCTGAGCCATGGCAGTCGCGACGCAGCCGGTCACAGCCCGCTCGTCGCCGTCAAGCACCGGGCACAGGTCGTTGAAAGGTGCATCCTGATTCCATTCAGTCTTGACAATCGGGCTTACCGACTGACGCGTGTCAGCTCCGCCAGTTGAAGTCTGAGTCGATGGTGAGGCATCATGCGCGATCATATACCCTATCTCATCGGCGTAGCCACGCAGCCACCACTCCATCGCCGAGGGCATCGAGTCGGGATTGAACGTCCCGGAATCGGCATAACCCAACAACGGACGGGCCACATCGTCAGCCGACACAACAAGATACCCTCCCGACACGCCACGGTCAAACACATACAGCAACTTGCGTCCAGCCGTCTCTGATGTATACACGAGACGCGCACGGTCAATCTCTCCCGGACGTGACTTCAGCATACGTGTTGCCGAGGGAGTTCGCATGACCGCTCCCAACGCTTCCTCAGGCGACAGCTGCCTGGCCTTGGCGACCGTAGCGCACAATGCCGATAAAATGACTAATGTAAATATTTTCTTCATATACGATTTTGGTTATGTGTCTTTACCCGTTTTTTCTGAAGATTGTCATGCGCCCTCGCTGCACGCACCTACCCTCTCCGATGTGTAAACAACCTCAATATCTCTTTAGTTACATTAATCAACCTGTTTTAACATTCATGCAGTCCGTCAACCACAAACAGATGTTAAAGACTGCCACCACGCCAACCAAGCCGCCATAGGCCGCGTTATAACGGAAAACATAAAAACGACATACGATATGGCACTTTTCAAGAACGAAGACGAGCGTGAGATAGAGACGCTGGAGAAACTCGAACATAAAATCGCAAAGCGCGAACGGCGCGAGCGCATCAACCACATGATTATCGCCGGACTCGGGGCCATAGCCGTGCTGGCATTTATCGGTGGCCACATCTGCGGATACCAAAGCCACAAGAAACGCACACGTCTTTAGAAGCGTAAGGATAAAAGACGCCGGCGGGGTCGTGATAGCTATCATGACCCCGCCGGCTTATTGGTCAGGCTCAGATGCGGGTTACAGCGACTGAGCTGTTTCTGAGGCGTAGCGCAACTTTGACACCACCGTTCCCATGGCATCAACGGTAAACTTGATGTCGGCCGAACGTGCTATCACGCAACGTGCATTGAAATCAGAGATGGCATACTTGTTGTTGGGTACATTGCCAACCTCGGGAATCATGGTAGCCGCAGTCAGGCTGTAACCACCGGCCACATTCGAGAAATCCACGGTAGCACCCTTCAGAACCATATCAATCGACACAGGCATCGCGGCGGCAAACTTGGCAGCCTTCATCTCGACCGTCGGAGTGACCGTCTTTGTCTCCTTGTCAAGGGAGAATCTGATAATATAGTAGGGGTTGCTTGTCACATACGGCTCCGGGGTAAGGTTTGAGTTGACAGTGGTCTCCCCGTAGTATAATGACGATGTCGGTATAGCCTTGACGCTATATGACGTGCCGCCATCGGTCACAGTGTAATTGATAGCCCATTCCTGTCCCTGAAGTATCACCGAACTGTCACCGGGACGACCCATATACTGGATGAACGACAGCGAGAAATTGCTTATGCCATACTTGGCTGATGTTGCCCCGTTGACAACCGGGACTACATTTGAGACATCGACCGTATAATAGCCGCCCGACATACGCAGGGGCATACCTGTGAGGTCGACCGTCATGGCATCCTTGTCGTCATTGAGTTGCAGGCCGGCAATGCGCACGTCAGCCTTCATCTCGTCAAAATCAAAGCGTATCACATAGCCCACGTTGGCATCCGACAGGCACTCCTCGCCTGTGACACGGTTTTGTGAGTAGTTGAAGCAGTTGGTGTAGGTGAGCGTCGTGTAGTTGCCCGACTTATTGTCATCGTCGCCACACGAGGTGAGAGCCAACACGGCTCCCAGACAACCCATCATAGTCATGATTGTTTTTTTCATCATATTGTCGTAGTATTGGTTATTGTATCTTTCTGAATTAGCGCATCATCTGGACTCAAAATCGAGACGCAACGTCAGTCCTACCTGACGGGGCTTGCCTCGCTGAAGAAAAGCATTTGATATAGAGACGAAATAAAACACATTATATTTTGTGTCCGAGAAATTTTCGGCCCACAAATCGAGCGAATATCTGTCGTGCCTGAACATCACAGATACCGACGGCAGAAGGTAGAACGGCTGCACGATGGTATTAGCCTCGTCCCACGCTATGCTGCCTATGCCGCGCATGTTGAGGTTGAACCGAATGTCGTCGAGCCACCTCAACCTGACCGGCTGGGTGTAAGACACGCCGACAAACAGCGTGTTCTCAGGTGCATATGGTATGCGCTTGCCGCTGTAATCGGCCTTTCCGTTATTAAATTCGACAAAGCGTGCGTTGGTGTATCCGTATGAGAGATTGGCCTCCCAACGCTCAGTCGGCACGAACCTCACGGCAAGTTCGCCGCCAAAACTGCGTGTCTTACCGGCATTTGTCATTATGCGGCCTGTTGTGTTGCCATCGGGAAACACCGTCAGCTGTTGGTCGCGACAATCTATGTAGAACAGTGCGAGGTCAGTCATCACCCGGCCTCCGGCCCACGTGACGTGAGTCCCGATCTCGTAGTTCCAGCTCACCTCGGGCCGATAGCCGGTGACCTCATCGACATCATATCCGGCCGAGATGCCCATGAAGCTCATCAATCTCTGCTGCAAGACATCACTGAACATCTGAGTATTGAATCCACCGGCCTTATATCCCTTTGCGACTAAGGCATACACGGTCGATGGCTTCGCCATCGGCAGACGGTAGGTAGCGGTGACCTTGGGCAACAGCTGCAGGAATCCCTTGCCGAGACTACCCCTGTCATGTATCGCGACATCACGCACCGAGTAGAACTCACGCGACCCGTCATCAAGCAGATGCTCCACCGTGTACGACGTATTACAGTCACTGCGGTAGTCCAGTCCTGAATGTTCGTAGTCGAGCCTCAATCCCGCTGTGAGGGTCCATCGTCCGAGTTCGACCGTACTCTGATGATAAGCAGCGATACCCCAAACGGGTGACGTGAAGTCACTGCCAAGCAAGAAGCTATCCTCGTTCCATCTAATAGGATAGTCGGGATTATACTCATTGACATGGTCGAGTATCAGCTTGTCTATGCCATAGTCCTTGAACGTCACCGGGGCTTGCATACGAGTATGCTTGTAAAACCCGAATACACCACCGAGCCACGAATAGCACCCAGCACGCCCTCGCCCAACAAAATCCTGAGTGAGCGCCCACTCCCGGCGTTTCTGCGTGAGGGTGAAGTATGACACAGGCAAGAAGTCCTGGTCGAGCGTCATGTTGTCGTCGATATACTGGAAACTCGATATGCTCGACAATGAAACCTTACCGAGATTCCATTTGACCGTAAGACCATCGGTAACACCCGTACGGCGATAGAAACATGTATCGTTATAGTTTATCTCGCCTGTCCCGACATACTCGTATGGATAGCCGCCCTGACGCGACAGCTGTACACCGAGTATATTCTCAAGTGTGACGTTATGGGCGGCACGCCATTGCGTCTTCCACCTCAACGAGCCCTGATTTTCCTTGTCGGTTTTCTGACCATTATAGAGGTTAGTGAAAAATCCGTCGCTATGGGTAAAATATGCCGACAACGACATACCGAGTGCCGATGTCGGCTTGAAATATCCCGAGACCGATGCCCTCACGGTATTGGCCGAGCCGTATTGCAACATACCCCTGATGCCCTGATAGCGCAACGGCGACATGGTGTATATGTTGATGAGACCACCCATGGTGTTACGCCCGTATAACGTACTCTGCGGGCCGCGCAACACCTCTATCCGCTCGATGTCGGCTATGTCAAAGTCATAGTTGTCCTTGTTGAGAAACGGGACATTGTCTACGTTTAGTCCGACGACAGGCTGGTCGATACGCGCCCCGATGCCGCGCATGTAGATTGACGATGTCATCCGGGAACCATAATCGGGGATATAGAAGTTGGGAGCCAATTCGCTGACACCCTTCATAGTCACTATGTTAAGGCGCTCAATCTCCCCGGCACCGACCACTGTCGATGCCATAGGCTGCATCCTGACATCAGGATTGAGCTTGATGGCGGTCACCGTCACCTCACCCATGGCCACAGTGTCGCGCACCGACCGCCCGTCGGCAGCGACCGACACCATCGACACAGCACACGCGAGAGCCACTAACGCCAGCAGACGCAGACGACACTCCATAATCTTTACATATAGCTCTGAAACCATCAGGCACATAATATGATTATGGCACAAAGATAGCCATTACACGTCACGGCTGCAATCACCATATATAGTGATTGCGGCGAGCCATCGTGACACCTCCTGACAGTCGCGTCACAGGAACAGCAACGAGCAACCCATTATCGCCATACCCACAACCACACCGCCTATAGCGTAATGGTGATGGCCGTACTCCTCGGCACTTGGCAGTAGCTCGTCAAATGATATGTACACCATGATTCCCGCCACAGCGGCAAGCAGCACGGCGCTGACCAGAGGTGTCCAGAAGGGCAGGAGGAACAAAGCGCCAAACAGTGCGCCCAGCGGTTCGGCAAGCCCCGAGAACGCGGCCATCCAGAACGACTTGCGGCGGTTGCCGGTGGCATGGTAGAGCGGCACCGACACCGCTATGCCCTCGGGGATATTGTGTATGGCAATTGCCACGACAATGGGGAGCGCCACATCGAGAGCCTCAAGTGCGGAGACAAACGTGGCCATACCCTCCGGGAAATTATGCACGCCGATAGTGAGCGCGAGCATCATGCCTGTACGTTTCAGCCGCCCGGTGTTGCCATGGACCCGCTCCTCTTCCTCTATATTCTCGACAAGCTGCAACTCATGAGGATTCTCATCCTCGGGAATGAGGCTGTCGATGAGGGCTATAAGCCCGATACCGCCAAAAAAGGCCACCAACGTCCACACGCGGGCCTCGGTCTCGGCATACAATCCCGACAGCTCCTCAAATGCCTGAGGCAACAGCTCCATGAATGACACATAGACCATCACACCACCCGACAGCCCGAGGGCAGCCGAGAGCAGTTTGGTGTTTGTCCGCTTGGTAAAGAACGCGAGTGTCGCGCCGATGACTGTCGACATTCCGGCGCCGAGGGTAAGCAGCAGCGCCAGGACGACCTTGTGGCCGGTAAGTGTTGTTGCAAATATTGTATCCATCGACTTTACAACATTTTTTTTGCTCAATTTGGTTGATGGTATATAATTTTTTTCATTACTTCGCGTAAATTCTATATGGGAGCGCACGTCAATCCCGCAATCTTTAACCGCCATCATTCATCGACATAATGACCGAGACACCCAAGGAAGACGATAATCTTATAGCACGCCTTCGACAGCCCGACAGCTGCCGCGAAGCCTTCAACGAGGTCATACGGCGATATTCCGAACCGCTCTACTGGCAGATAAGACGCATGGTGGAAAATCATGATGACGCAAACGACCTTTTGCAGAACACGTTCATGAAAGCATGGTCGTCGATTGACAGCTTCAGAGGAGAGGCACGGCTCACCACATGGCTCTACAAGATAGCCATAAACGAGAGCATAACATTCCTCAACAAGGAGCGCAAGCGAAACAACGTGTCAATCGATGACGAGGACAAATTTCTCCTCAACGCCATCGAGGCCGACCAGTACACCGACGGTGACGAACTGCTCAAGAAACTGCGTATGGCGATAGCCACGCTGCCCGAGAAACAACGGCTCGTGTTCAACATGCGGTACTACGACGAGATGAAGTATGAGCAGATATCCGAGATACTTGGCACCTCCGTCGGAGCGCTCAAGGCATCATATCACCTCGCCGTCAAAAAAATAGAGCAATTTTTTGAGGACAATGATTAAACCATTGCCACCAACAGTAGTCACACAGATAAAAACGACGATGTTATGAGACAAGATAATGACATACTCAACCGGGCGGCGCGACGCTCGGGCATGACAGTCCCCGAGGGATACTTCGAGGATTTCGCCCGACGCATGGCCGACTCGCTTCCCGACCGCGAGGCGAAAGTCCTTGAGTTCAAGCCCTCATTGTGGCAACGTGTGAGTCCCTACGTGTACATGGCCGCAATGTTTGCCGGCGTGTGGTGTATGCTCCACATGTTCGGCCTAATGCGTGCCGGCACCGACCTCTCGATCGACAACAACCCCATGCTTGCAAAGGCCGTGACCAACGACTCGTTTATGGAAGAATATTTTCCTGTAGATGATATCAGCGACTACGACCTGTTGCAAGAGATGTATGAGAGCGGCGTAGATGCCGAGGAGATAACCGGCGACTCCGTCACAGAAGTATTATGACATTAAACATCACTGACCAATGAAAAAGTATATAACCCTGATTATCGCTGTATTGATTACCGCCATGGGTGCCATGGCCCAAGACAACGCCTCCAAGTCCGACAAGGCTGAGCGGGCACGGTGGTTTAAGAAGATAAGCGAATACAAGCATGAGTTCATAGCCAAAGAACTCAATCTCACCAAGGAACAACAGAACAAGTTTTTCCCGCTCTATGACGAGATGGAGACTGCCACACGCAGGCTCGACCACGATACCCGCGCCCTTGAGCGCAAGGTAAGAGCCTCGGGCGATAAGACTACGGATATCGAGTATGAGAAAGCCGCCGAGGCAATGTTTGAGCTAAAGGCCAAGGAGGGGGCCGTCGAGCAATCCTACCTGAAGAAATTCAAGACCGTCCTCACCCCCGAGCAGCTTTTCAAGCTGAAGATTGCCGAGCGCAAGTTCACCAAACAGGTGATGCACCATCATTCCAAGGCTAAAGCGACCTCCCGCGACAAGAAATAAATGATGTAAGCATCATTTAGCTACGTTTCACACTGTCTGACCAAACAATTACCCTCTCATAGGTATTTATTATAGTAGGTATTTCCGCAAGGGGGTATCTACTTTTTGTATAACCCATAACCAGACCCCTGCATGACTATGATGTTTATGAGACCGCGAGATTTTATGAGAAAATTAACGGTTATACTCCTCATTCTGCTATCAGCAATGACTGTCAACGCCAAGAAAAATTCCAACACACCCGATTTTGCCTACCCCAAGACCGTAGCCACCAATGCCCGTAAGCAGCTTGATGCCGCCGTCAAGCGCCATGACGGTACGGCGATAGTCAGGGCGGCGATAGACCTGTCGCTGGCCAAGGCCGCTGTCGACAACGACAATCTCCCGGCTGTCATCGGCGAGATTTCCCAACTTGCCGCCGAGGAACGCTCACCCGAGACAAGGGCTTTACTGAACTCGCTGCTCGCCAAGATATACAACCAGATCTACGAGAGCGACCGATGGACCTATGACAAGAGATCGTTGCCTGTCAACGATTTTCCCGGCGACTACAACGAGTGGAGCGGCGAGATGTTCAAGATAAAGATAGCCGAACTGGCGAAAAAATCGCTTGACGACCGCGAGGCGTTGCAGAAAGCCCCGCTCGGCAACTACAAGGACATCATCGTGTGTGACAGCCGCACCTACATATTCTACCCGACGCTTTATGACTTCATAGCATCCCAGGCCATCGGCCACCTGTCGGAACTGATGCCTGCTCCCGCCTCGTTCTCCCCCACATGGCTTTGTCCCGCCGATGAGTTTGTCAACCTCAACTTCTCTTACGCCAACTCATACGCAAAGGATGTACTGACGATATATCAGGATCTGCTGAAATTTCATCGCGACAAGGCCGCTCCATACATCATGAATGACATCGAGCGCATCGACTTCATAGCCAACAATGTCAATGCCAACAGCCACATATCGAGCTATACACCTGACGGGACACCCATAGCGGTCAAAGACACCCCGGCAGAACGCCGACGCGAACTGTTCGGAGAGTTGTATGACAAACAAAAGGATTCGGAATATTCAGCCGAGATACTGATAGCGCTCTGCTCGTCATCCCCAGCCACCCAGCCTGACCCAAGATTGTACAAGATGGTGGAGAAATCGCTTGTGAAATATCCCGACTATTTCCACAACTGCGAGCTACAAGGCTACATCAACCGTGCCTCACAAAAGGTTGTCGATATATCAGCACAAACTACAGTCGTACCCGGTGACTCACTGGCCATAAAGGTCACCGGGCGCAATCTGACACGCTATCAGATAGGCGTGTTCCGTGTCCCCTACCCTCACCGCATGGGTCAGTACAACTACTCCCCGCGCACGGGTGGAGTCGCCACCAAGGTTGCCACAATCGAGCGTCGATGTGTCGGCGATGTCCCATATTCCCTGTCCGATACCGTCTACCTGACCCTTGACAATCCGGGCTGCTACATCCTTGTACCTGCCTTAGAGGACGCGACACCCGCCATCGACCCCAACCGCAGCTATCAGCGGATACATTGCACAGGTCTTGCCATCGCTACCGGAAATTATGGCAGGTCACGCTCGGGATGGATCATTGACCCGCTGACCGGCGCGCCGATAAGCGATGCTACGATGGAACTGATAGCCGACCGCAGCGACGTGACGGAGAAAAAGGAATTTGTCATCGGGGCTGACGGAATGGTCAATCTGAGTGGCATCACTTTCCCACGCAACACCGGGTGGAGTATATTCGCGTCAAAAGGCAAGGACACATTCGCCACGGCGCAGCACATCTACGGATACGACAACACCGACACTCTTACCCGGGCAAACATCGACCTCTACACATCCTTGGCGATATATCATCCCGGCGATACAGTCGAGTGGAGCGGTGTGATATACACCACCTCGGGTCTCGGGGGAGAACGCTGCCACCTCTATCCCGCAGGTCAGGCACTCACAGCGACGCTACGCGACGCCAACTACCAGGAAAAGGGTACAGCCGATGTCGTGACCGACCGCTGGGGGCGTGTGCAAGGCTCGTTCCCAATACCCAAGGATGGACTGACCGGCTACTTTACCATCCAATTGTCGGAGCGCGACAGCAAGCGTGGGGCCGATGGCAGCACACGCTTCATGGTATCTGATTACAAGCTGCCCACCTATTACGTGGAGGTCACCAACATCATGCGCGACTTCCCCTCACGGGGTGACGTGACTGTCAAGGGACGGGCCGTCACCTACTCGGGATTCCCTCTCGGTGGAATCGCTGTTGATGTCAATCTCGGTGTGTCAGAGCGGCGTTGGTGGCGCGACAGCGGACAATCCACAGCCGTCTATGCAACCGATGTGACCACCGACGAGGCCGGGCAGCTTGAGGTGACATTTCCCGCCACACTGCTTGCCGAGACACCTGGTCGGTATAAGATATTTAACGCGAGGCTCACGGCTACAAGCTCGACCGGCGAGAGCAGCGAGACGACAGCCCGCTTCTCACCCGGAGCGCCCTACATCATAGAGGCACGGATTCCCCAAGGAGCCGACATCGACCTGACAGAGCCCTTCAATCCGGGAGTACGCGTGGTTGACCTTATGGACAAGCCGACCGACATGCCGATACGCTACTTAATACTGAAAGGAGATACCCCTGTGGCCGATGGCCATATCAAGGATAATGGTGAGATTGACTGCCAAGCGCTTCCGTCAGGAGTCTATGCCGTAAGGTTCATGCTTGACTCTGTCGCACTTGCCGCCCCTCTAACCGTAGGAAACATAGCGTTCTACCGTCCCGATGACAAACTGTCTACCCGCGACGAGCCGGTATGGTGTCCCGTGACGCGATACGTGACACCCGACGGCAAGGCATCCATACTATATGGGACGACATGCGGCAACATCAACTACACCGTCTGGAACGAGTCAGGCATATTGGACCAAGGCTGGATAAGGAAGTCACCGGGCATGTCCCGGTTTGATGTCACCCTACCCGCAGACACCGACATGGCCATGGTGACACTTGGCGCCGTCTCCGACTACAAGTCGGCCACCGAGACAATCGAGATACGCCGTCAATCATCGCTCAAGGGAATCACGCTCACTGCCGAGAGTTTCCGCGACAAAATCACTCCCGGAGCCGAGGAGACATGGACATTCCGTGTCACCGACCACAACGGAACCGGGGTCGAGGCAGCGATGATGCTCGACATGTACTGCAAGGCCCTCGACACGCTGACCCCTCTCAAGTGGCAGACAACACGCTACTCGGGTGGGGGCACACGGTTTGACCTCTCGCTGCCATGGCTCGCCGGACGCACAAGCATTTCCAAGTATTCGACGCTGCAACGCATCTATGACTGCGAGCAGATACTGTCTCCGCAATTTGAGACATGGGGACGCATGTTTACCCCCACCGAGCAGCTCCATAACCTTGAGCTGACATCTGCCGTCATGGTCAAGGATGACGCAAAGGATCTGGGGTCTGTCCGCGTCAGGGGTGCTTCGATGAAGAAGAGTGCCGCGCAGATGGCGGCAGCTGATTATGAGACTGCCGATTATGCCGGCAACATGAAAGTCGAGGCTGAGGCCACATCTGACGAGGAATCAGCTGCTGCGGCAGGAATGACCGATGGCGCGAATGGTGACAATCAGGAATCATTCTCCTATCGTCCGGCCGAACAGGCTCTCGCATTTTTCCGGCCCATGCTGTCGACCGACAAGGATGGTCGCATGACATTCTCATTCACCGCCCCCAACGCCAACACCACATGGCGGCTTTGCGGACTCGCCTTTACCGACAATGTCGAGATGGCGACAATCTCACGCGACATCATCTCCAACAAGCCGGTTATGGTACAGCCAAATATGCCGCGCTTCCTTCGAGCCGGAGACAAGGCAGTAATAATGGCATCGGTGATGAACAACACCGACAGTGTACAGACCGTCACAACAGATGTCGAGATATTCGACCCCGCAACGGGTGAGGTAATCGGTTCGTCTACCCGCACCGGGCGTATCGCTCCCCGCAAGTCAGAGACTGTCACCACAACGGTCGATGCTCCGTTTGACTCCCCGATGTTAGGTTACCGCATCAAGAGTTTGACAGCCACATTTGCCGACGGCGAGCAGAGTGTGATTGCCATCCTCCCCTCATCCCAGCCTGTCATCGAGACCACCCCATTCTACATCACGCCTGACTCCACCCACTACTCCATGCAGCTCCCCAAGATGCCGTCTGACGCACGGGTGACATTGCAATTCTGCGAGAATCCGGCATGGTATTGTGTCACCGCCCTGCCCGGACTACGTGACGGCGAGACACGCACATCAATGAGTGCCGCAGCCGCTATATTCTCAGCCGCCGTTGCCGAGGGTATCCTTCGCGATAATCCGTCGATAGCCCGCGCCGTCCACCAGTGGTCGGTATCTGACAAGTCAGACTCGACACTCGTCTCCATGCTTGAGCGCAATCAAGACCTCAAGACCGTGCTGCTCAATGCCACCCCATGGGTGATGGATGCCCGCAGTGACACCGAACGCATGGAACGTCTCTCACTGCTCTTTAACAAGAAAGAGATAGAGTCGTCATACGCCAAGGCCATCAAGACACTTGCCGACCTACAACGCGGCAACGGTGGTTGGGCATGGATTGCCGAGAGTGGCGAGCCGTCGGAGTGGGCCACACTCAATATCCTCGGCAATATGGGCCGGCTGAGACAGCTCGGATACCTACCCGACAACAAGCAGCTGTCATCCATGATAACCGATGCCGTCCTGTGGCTCGACAAGGAGACAGCCGCCCGCTACCGCAAATACCCCAAGGACGACTACACGGGCTACGTTGCCGTACGTGACTATTTCAAGGACATCAAGCAATCGACTGCCGCCTCGCGTGTCACCGCAGCCACCGTGCAGCGTGTCATATCGGGATGGAAACGCTATGACAACGCCGACAAGGCTGTGGCCGCACTGATACTCAACGACAACGGCTACAGCGCCACAGCACGTCTGATACTTACTTCGCTGCGTGAATACTCGGTCTACACTCCCACACAAGGCCGCCACTGGCCCTCGTTGAGCGCATCGGCCTCATCAGCGGTAGAGAATGTCGCGGGAACGTCACTCATACTCGACGCGTTCAATGCCGTTGAGCCGGGTTGCGCCGACGTAGACCAGATACGTCAATGGCTGATACTTCAGAAAGAGGCCGAGAATTGGGGCAACTCCGTATCGACATCCGATGCAATAGCCTCCATCCTCGGTTCAGGCACCAAGTGGACGACCCATGCCAATGGAGTTGAAATCTCGGTCAACGACCGAATGATTGTCCCCGGTCAGACCGACCGTATGCTCGGATATTTCCGCACTTCCATTTCATCTCTCGCCCCGTCAGATGCCACGCTGTCGGTAACCAAAACTCCCGGTGGCCCTGCGTGGGGTGCGGTCTACTGCCAGTATCGCGGTGAGATGAAGGATATAGCGCCGCAGTCGTGTGAGGCCGTGTCGATTGAGAAACGCTTCTACGTGCAGCGAGGCGACAAGTGGGAGGAGGCCGACAAGTTTACCGTCGGTGATCGCGTGCGTGTTGATCTCGTGATAAAGGCCACGCGTGACATGGACTACGTGGCCATAACCGACAATCGCGGAGCTTGCTTTGAGCCGGCAGAGCAACTGCCCAAGCCGATATTTTCCGAGGGTCTCTACTTCTACCGCGAGAACCGCGACTCGGCCACCGACATGTTTGTTACCCACATGCCCAAGGGCACCTACTTGCTCTCCTACGAGATGTTTGCCAACAACTCGGGACAATTCTCCTCGGGCATCGCCTTAATCCAGAGCCAGTATGCCCCCGCCCTCTCGGCCCACTCAGCCGGCCGCATAGTGACCGTCAACCCCAAGTAATCAACAACCCTGTAATACACCGAAAGAGTCCGCATCGACTAAGTGATGCGGACTCTTTCATATCTATAATCAGCGATTAAGCCAATCTCCGACTATCTTACGGCAACCTTACGTACCATACCGCCCATTTTGACAATATATACCCCGCATGGCATCTGGATAGTCAGATTCTTCACATCACGATAACGGTTATACAAAATACCGCTCATTGTATAGACCTCAAGCAGCGATTTTTCTTGGGATGATACGCTCAATGTGCCATCCCCGCCAGTCACAACTACAGGCACAATGTTGACAAGGCCATCAACCCCCGCTGTCTTTACAAAATCAGAAAATTCGTAGGTAGTGATATTTTTAGCGCCATAATAGTCTGTCGCAGTACATACCACCTTGGATATGGCTCCGTCACTGTTATATGATATATCATAATCGGTGCATGACCCCTCGTTCTGTCCCTGTATGACGTCTCCCTGAGCGTTGAATTTGACTGCAAAACTGTAGGCCGGATTACCATACGGGCCATCAGAACCGCTATCAACATTGTCGCTGTCATCAGCGTACATGCGGTAACTACCAGTGGCGACATCTGTCACCTCATAGCCACACTCCTTTACGACAACGCCACCTACAGTAAATCTCGCTACATAGCTATCAGAGTCAGGGATATAGGTAACCTCAAGGCCAATCTCCATCGTCCTGATATTTTCGGTCTTATCCTCCTTATATCGGTACTCAGCCTTTGCCGACTTTATACGGTTGGCTCCAAGACAGAAATAATTGATTGTCAGCATACCATCATCATCAATGGGGAAAATATGCCCAAGCGAGTAAGTTCCGAGCAAATCCGGGTTATCACAACGATCCCACACTATGTCGTATATCCTTGCCGTTCCCTCGTCTCCGGCATCAACAGTGAGCGACGTGTATGGGAAATCATCGTTATCGCTCGTAATACGATAATAGGTTTCTCCGTCCTCCTGCATCTCCCACGACACTACATGACCGTCCTTATTACGTTTTGAATAGGATAGCATAGTCTTGGTGTCATCTCTCCCATCACCGTCATAATTGTATCTTGTTCTCTCTACACCTGTAATACATTCGGGAACATAGGGGTCCGCGTAAGCAAAATCGCAACTTATCACATTCTCTTTTCTATACATCTTCACTTTGCTGTTGTCATATCCTATATCACAACCAATCAATCCATCACTCACAGGAAGTAGACCTACTGCGGCAATATTGTCAAACATAGACGACAATTCACCTGATGTCGTGGAAGATACCGGTAATCCGGTCGACTCATCATAATCAATCGTAATGGTAGCCGAACGCCCGTCATCCATAGTGCATCGGCCCAAACGTGGAACCATCTGATTGTGAAACCTGACAAAGGGCAACTGAGTGCCGGTCTGAGACAATGCCTCCAGCATCGCCAACGCGGCAACAGATACCGCGATTGCTCTTTTCCTTAGCATAACATATAGCTGTTTATGGTGTCTCAGTCCCCGGCAGACACCTGTGATTTCAAAAAGACAAACGGTGTGAGGACTATATCTCAACCTCACACCACACTCAGGTCTTGGCGTACCTACTTCAATGAGCGAGATTGACAACCCCACACCGATGAAGTATATACGGTCCCGACCGGGATGTATATAGCACCGATGCAGGTGTCATGGTCAATCCATCTTCATTGAAGTTACAAACCGCCAAGTTTGAATGTGGAAGATAAGATTTTCAATAACACCGTTATGACGGACCAGTCCGTCAATACTAAAAAAAATCGAGGCACGGAAAGCCGTCTCTTCAGCCATAGCCGTGTCATCAACACAAAAATACAACCTTTTTCGATGATTTTCGCTAATTTTGCGCATAATTAAAACATGACATTGCATATTGGACATGACATTGACTGATCCACGCGACATAAGGATTGAGCAATTCACCTACGACCTTCCCGATGGGCGCATTGCCCGTCATCCTCTTGAGAGACGCGATGAGTGCAAGCTGCTCGTGCGGCAGCATGATGGACGTATTGAGGAACACCTATTCGCCGAGTTGCCCGGGCTACTGCCTGACGACTCGATGCTCGTCTACAACAACACTCGTGTCATCAACGCCCGGTTGCGCTTTCACAAGGGCGATGACAACACCGGGGCTCTTATAGAGATATTCTGTCTTGAACCACAATCCCCCCGCGATTATGCCCGGAACTTCGCATCGACCGACGGTTGCTCATGGATATGTTTTGTCGGAAACTCCAAGCGCTGGAAAGACTCGCCGCTCCATACCCGCTTGACAGTCGATGGCATGGAGGTGACGCTGACCGCCACCCGCGAGGAGAAGCTGGGCAATGCGTCGGTAGTGAGATTTGATTGGAATAATCCCACTTTGACATTTGCCCGGATAATAGAGGCGGCAGGAGAGATACCGATTCCCCCCTACCTCAACAGGGCTACGGAGAAAAGCGACACGACCGACTATCAAACGGTCTACTCCCACATCGACGGATCAGTCGCCGCTCCGACCGCCGGACTGCACTTCACCCCCGGGGTGCTTGAGGCCATAAGCCGCAATGGCATACCCCGCAGGGAGCTTACCCTTCACGTCGGAGCAGGGACATTCCAACCTGTCAAAAGCGACTCCATAGGCGAACATGAGATGCACAGCGAGTTTATATCAATACCCCTCGGACTGATTGACGAACTTGCCACAACCGAACGCCGCGTAATCGCCGTAGGCACTACGTCAGTACGCACTCTCGAAAGCCTCTATCATATCGGATGCCTGATACATCAGGGAGCATGGGACGGCGAGGTGCCGCAGTGGTATCCCTATAGCGAATCCCATCCCCGCCTGTCGGTCGCCGAATCGCTGAAAACCACGGCAGACTACCTGCGGGCCACCGGGGCCGAGTCGCTGATAGGTTCCACGCGCATCATCATAGCCCCCGGATATGACTACCGTATCGTAAAGGGGATGATCACCAATTTCCACCAACCACAGTCGACACTGCTGCTGCTCGTGTCGGCCTTTGTCGGAGGCAACTGGCGGGCGATGTACGACTTTGCGCTCACTCACGGATTCCGCTTCCTCAGCTACGGCGACGCGAGCCTGCTGCTGTAACCGTCACTCGCGGAAATAGACGCGCTTCACACGCGACGACACCGAGGTCAACACCTCGTAAGGTATGGTATCGAGCGTATCGGCAATCTCGCACACGGAGATATTGGGGCCGAATATCTCCACCGAATCCCCTACCGCGCAATCGGCATCGGTGACATCTATCATGCAGACATCCATACAGATGTTGCCCACAGTCGGACAACGGTGACCGTTGACGAGAAATGACGCGTGACCATTGCCGAGATGACGGTTGATACCGTCGGCATACCCGACCGGGATGGTGGCAATGCGCGACCGGCGCGTGAGCAATCCACGGCGACTGTAGCCGATGGTTGTCCCGGCCTCCCACTCTTTTATGGATATGATGACCGTATGAAGCGCCGAGACAGGACGTAGTGCCGACTGCGAGCCGTCATCGAGGGTCGGTATACCATAGAGGCATATTCCGAGTCTCACCATGTCACATTGATGCTCGGGGAAGCGTGTGATGCCTGTCGAGTTGAGTATATGGCGCAATATGTGATGTTTGAAGCCACCCTGCAACTTGTCACAGCAACGGTCAAAGATGGCAAACTGCTCCATGGTATAGTCGTCCATATCCGGGCAGTCGGCAGCCGCGAGATGGGAGAACACCGAGTGTGGTGTGACAAATCGCTGGTTGGCAAGTTTGGCCACCAGTTCTGGTATATCCCCCTCAAGAAAACCGAGACGGTGCATCCCGGTGTCTAGCTTGATGTGCACCGGGTAATCCTCCATGCCATACTTCTCAGCCTCACGCATGATCTCGTCGAGGATGTCAAAGCTGTATATCTCAGGCTCAAGCCGATAGGAGAACAACGTCTTGTAGTTGACCACCTTGGGATTGAGTACCATGATGGGCATGGTGATTCCCGCCTTGCGCAGGTCGACTCCCTCGTCGAGCACGGCCACAGCGAGATAGGCGGCTCCCTGCGACTGCAATGTCTTGGCCAGCTCGTATGACCCGGCACCGTAGCCCGATGCCTTGACCATGCAGACAATACCCGTCGTCGGCTTGATAGCCGAGCGATAGCAATTGTAGTTATGCACGACGGCATCAAGGTTGACCTCAAGCACCGACTCGTGCTGGCGCGCCTCCAATATGTCGCTTAACCGCTCAAACTTAAACTGCTCCGCACCCTTTATGAGTATCAGCTCGTGGTCAAAGTCACTCGGGGAGAGATTTTCCAGAAATTGGTCGGTTGATTCGTAGAACATCGAGTTCTCGTCAAAATAGCGGCTGTTGCGCATCATCTCCGGGCCAATGCCTATGAGGCGGTCAATGCCGCGTTGCCTCAACAACCGGCCAATCGAGCGGTAAAGCTGTCGTGGAGTCATATCCTCGTGAGTCACGTCACTGAGTATCACAGTCATGGAGCGGTCAGAGGTGGCGCGTCGCGACATGAAGTCGAGAGCGGGGGCAAGCGAGTGGAAGTCGCTTGTATATGAGTCATATACAAGCATACAGTCATTCACGCCCTCGATGACATTAAGCCGCGTGCCGACCTTTACGAGCGCCCCCATGCTTCGGGCTATGGTGTCGGGGGTCTGCCGCAGGTAGAGCATGGCCGCTAAGCAGTGGATGGCGTTCTCTATGTCGGCATCGAGGATAAACGGGATCGTCACCTGATAATCGCCATGCAGATAGGTGTATCGCACGGTAGTCGATGTATGGGCTTTATCTATCGACGATATGTAAAGTGGCCGTGAGGAATCACGGCGCGACCATGCAATCTCGCGCACCGGCATTGACAGAGAGGCCACCGTAGAGGCTATGAGCGAGTCATCGGCGTTGTAGATGATGCAGTCACAGTCGCGCAACAACAGCACCTTTTCCTCACACTTGGTCTTTATCGAGTCAAACCCATCGCGGTGCTCATCACCTATGTTGGTGATGATACCAAGGTCGGGGCGTATGATTGTCTGCAACGCGGCCATCTCGCCGGGCATTGATATGCCGGCCTCAAATATGCCAAGCTCCGTATCGTCGTTGAGTTCCCACACCGACAACGGTACCCCTATCTGAGAGTTGTAGCTGCGTGGCGACCTCACGATGTCATAGTCAGGCTGCAACAATTGATAAAGCCACTCCTTGACCGTGGTCTTGCCCCGCGAGCCGGTGATACCTATAACCGGCATGTCAAACTGGGCGCGGTGACGGGCCGCTATCGTCTGTAGCGCCCGCAACACGTCGGGTACGACCAGGAAATTGACCTCGGGCAACCCATCCATGCCGTCGGGGATATGCTCGACGACAAAGTTTTTGACACCACGGCTGTAGAGGTCGCCGACATAGCGGTGACCGTCGTTGTTGCGAGTGCGCAGTGCAAAAAACAACGATTCGGCGGGAAAGGTCAGCGAGCGTGAGTCGGTCAGCAGAACGCTTACCATCGCCGAGGTATTACGTGGCTGCGGCAATTGCAGTATTTCGGCTATGCGTGAGATAGAGTAGAGCATTTTGTCATGTAATTGTTTATCGCCCTCTCAAGACAAGGGTGGGTTAATATTAGCGAATTGATAATCTGACGGGTGGAGTCGGTAAACCGTGCCACCGCCTCCGGGTTGTCGGTCATCGGCCTGTGGGCGAGACGTGAGGACACCTTGCGGCATGACGCGGCGAGCTGCCTTGTGGCATCGGACATGTAAGTGTCGCAGAACAGCGAGTAGACATAGTCAGCCGCCACATCAGACGGATGGGTCATGTCGGCAGCATAGAACCTATAGTCGCGCAAGTCGTCCATCAGCGCCTCATAGGCCGGGAAATAACTTGCCTCACTGACCTCCGACACGAGACGGTCGACAGCGAGGAGCAATGTCGACTTGCTAAGCTGGTTGCCATGCGCCCCGTCAGCAAGGTGGCGTATGGGGCTGACAGTAAACAGTACCTCAAGGCGAGGATTGAAATCTCGGATACGCCCGAGCAGCGGCAACCACAGCCCGACGATGTCATCCACCGTCATACGCGAACGCACAAACATGGCCGCCGGCAGCTTATGGCAGTTACCTACAACCATACCGGTTGAACGCAACCTGAATATCCATGACGTTCCAAGCGTCACGATAAGCACCCGTGCTCGGCGCAGATTATCATTAGCCGTGCATATACGGCTGTTTATCCTGTCAAGTACCCCATCGGCATCCGTCCCCGAGAAGCGGCTGTGATGATCAAGGCTGTGCCACCGTCCATCATGCTCAAACAGGTCCTCGCGGACATACGTACGCCGAGCCATGATATTGTCAATCGCCGTGGCGATACTCACCGGGTTATACAGCGTACCCACAGGATTTATATCGACATCAAAAAATTCCCGTTCAAGCCTCGCGCCGATATTGTCGCTGAAGCACGAGCCAAGCATCATGATTGCTGAGGTGTGGTCAAGTCGCAGGTTACTGCTCTCAGGCTTGATGACAGTGCGGAATTCCATCTTGTCAATAAATCCAACAGTTACTAATACATCCTATAGTCAATCGACAGCACCTGGAATTCTGTACGGCGGTTTATCTGGTCTGCGACCTCTTGATCCTCCTCCGACAGATTCTCTATATATTCTTCAGTCAACACGTCACCATCCTTAAACTGCGGATACTCGCGGGCCAGTCGCTTGGTGATGGTCTTGGGACGTGACTCACCGTAACCTTGCGGCTGGAGGCGGTCGGCACTTATGCCCTTTGATATCAGATAATCAATCACCGACTGGGCGCGACGGTGGGACAATGACAGATTATACTCATCAGACCCCCATCGGTCGGTATGCGAGGCCATCTCGATGGTCACATTGGGATTGTCATTGAGCATCTGGGCCATCTCGTCGAGCGCCGCCATCGTCTCGGGGCGCAAGTCGGCGCGGTCAAAGTCGTAGAACACATTTTCTATCACCACGGGCTTATTGATTGATGCGAGGATGAAATCAACCCCATACTCGGCATCCTCCTCGGCATTGTCGGCGGTAAACTCCTGCTTGGCATTGAGATACCCCTTGGCTCCGGCCATCATGACGTAGCTCACGCCACGTTGGAGCGGAAACCTGAACGAGCCGTCGGCCTTGCCCGACTCCTTCTGTATCGAGCCGTCATTGCCCACAATACGTATGACCGCATTGGGGACAGGTTCCTCATCCTTGTCAAGCACCATTCCCGATATATATATCTTCAGGTCGGGAAGCACAAACGAGAAAAGGTGGTCATATCCGCGTGCGTCGCCACGGTTGGAGCTCAGATAGCCGCTCTCACCCTCACCAAACGTTATGCCGAAGTCATCGGCGGCCGAGTTGACGGGGACTCCCATGTTGACAACGCTCCAGCCACCTGACGGAGTGAGCTGGGCGCGGAATATGTCGAGACCGCCCATGCCGGGATGGCCGTCTGACGAGAAGTACATCACCGAGTCGGTGCGCATATAGGGGAACACGTCATCACCGGGCGTATTGATGAACTCACCGAGATTCTCAAGCGACCCCGAACGTTCCTTGAGGTTTATGCGCCATATATCCTTGCCGCCGTAGCCGCCCGGCATGTCGCTCGTGAAGTAGAGCCACGTCCCGTCGGGCGAAACAGCCGGATGGCCGTAACTTGACAGCGTGTCGGCCGTTATCTCAAACTTGACCGGGGCACTCCACTTGGCATCGGAGCGCTGTGAGGTATATATCTCCACTCCTGTATTGGCGTTGGGCTCGCGGCGTGCCTTTGACAGATACATCGTCGAACCGTCGGGCGAGAATGACACTATGCCCTCGTCAAGCTCACTGTTGAGTTCACCCTCCACGGGTTCGGGGCGCTGCCACTCCCCTCGCTCGTTTTTCCGCGCCATCCATATATCGCTCTTTTTCATGCCGGTAATCTCACTGCGCTTTGTCCCGGTAACTTTCTCGTTGGTCGTGGTGAAGTAGAGCACATCATGGTCTGCCCCGGCAAACATCGGGGCAAAGTCAGCTCGACGGGAGTTGAACAGTTTGGCCTCACGCACCACATAACGGGTCGGAGACTGCCGCAGCCTCTGTGCCTCCCTCGCTCCCGACAACCCCGCACGGGCAATCTCGCTTTGGGGAGCACGCATCAGGTACTCCTCATACGCCTTTATGGCGGGGGCATATTTTCCCTCGGCATGAAGCGCCTGGGCAAGGTGGAGCTGGGCGATGGAATCGGGATAGCCGTAGCGTATGGCATTCTGATAGGCCGCCGATGCCCGAGCACTCATGTTGAGCTTGCTGTAACACTCGGCCATCTTGAACGCCACCTCGCCACGCAGTGGCCGCTCCTCCTTCTTGGTCATCTTGTTGTAGAGCTTGCGGTAGGTCTTGGACGCGTCAAAATACTCTCCACGCGCCATCTGCTCGTCGGCGGTTGCCATCTTGACTCCGCCACACGACGTGACAGCGACCGCCACCATAAAGACTGATATATATAACAGGAATCTTTTCATAATCATCTATAGATAGTCATGTCATCTTACTACCCTGACAGGCAGTTTCACCTGACCGGCAGGAGCCACAGCCCTGGACTTGCCGCCCGAAGTGGCCTTGGGACCGGGAATCAAGGGGCTGTACATCAACACGTGACGCGTACGCGCCCGCTGGTCAGGGGTGAACTCGTCGGAGTAAGAGAACGCGTAGTCCATTATGTTGCGCGACACAAAGCGGTCACCGCTGCAATTTGAGCGTTTGACAAGATTGTCAAACGTGAATTTTTCGGGGTCATTGGCGAGCAGATACATGCAATAGTCATCATATTCTGCCTTGTCGTAAGTTGGGGTATCGGCACAGTAGTCGGTATCCTCGCATCCATATACGTCCCCGGTCTCTGAGAACGCATGATGCAGTCCGAGATAATGACCAAGCTCATGCGCCAGGGTCACCGTGACATCAGCCGTGTTATACTCCGTTGCCGTGGACTGGTCGTAGGCATAGAGGCTGTTTATCGACACGCAATAAGGGAATGACAGGTTGTCGAGAGTAAGGTGCTCATACTCCACCTCCGAGAGCCCGTCGAGATATGTCCCGCTATATGACAGCGGCAGATGCGAGACTCCGAGTATTATGGATTGGCTGTCGCTATCCTCCGCAAAGTTGTACACCATGACATTTATATACTTGTTTGGATCCCAAAGATACTTGACATAACGTCCTGACTCATCGTTCATGAATGTCATGCAATCAATCGGATAGACCTCCTCCCACCGCACATACTCCACACCGGGGGTTGACAGCCGGTTGCCCGACTTGTCAGCCGTGGCGAGGGTGAACGTTATGCCCATATCGACACCTCGGTAATTGTCACGGTACTTGCGGTTTACCTCATCGAGTATGTCAGACAGCCTGTCCGCATCGACATACTGCAACCTGTCGTCAGCCGACTTATAAAGTACGTGGAATATCACGGGGAGGCTATAGCGATACTCCTCGATTGACGATGCCCCCGCCGACTGCACTATCTCCACGGTGGCGCGGTGTGAGCTTGTCGTCGCGCCCACGGTGATTGTCGCACGACGCTCATGGTCGGAGGGATTGGGGCCAACGGTGAGCGTCAACCGACAATTACCGCGCCCCTCCGTGGGAAACACCTCACACCAGTCTTCCGACGATGACACACTCCACGATTGATTGGTCAGTATGCTGACATTTAGTGTGACTCCATCGGGATCCACATCCTCAAATCTCTCCTGAGTCACCGACAGTGTCGGGGCCTCATCCTTCTCGCATGACTGAAACACGAGCGCCGACATGACTGTCAGCATCATTATCAGCAGATTATATATTCTCATATCTGTTGTTACAAATCCGGTTAAGCATTCAAGGCGACAGCGTGCCGCCTCCATATCATATTATTAACGTAACCGCCGCCCGATTATTCTATCCGGCGGGATTTTACCGTGTCCATTCCGCGCCGTGACATCATGACCCGACCGCGTACAGCCTCCATGGGCTATCGCAGTGTCAAAGGTACTAAATATATGGCTGACGCGGCAAATTATTTTGATGTTTCGGCCCAATACCCTAACTTTGCAATAAACGAGCATCCCTGTTTAACGCAAATACCATACACAATGATACAAGTCGGTGATATAGTACGCTACCTCAACACCACAGGTGGCGGACGTGTAGTGAGAGTTGATGGCAACATGGCCTATGTCGATGAGGACGGTTTTGAGACACCTGTCCTTGTCAGGGAGTGTGTGGTTGTCACCCCGGCGGCAGGCGCGGCTCCCGGTAAGAGCAAATATGTGGATCCCGTCAAGGCCGGTGGATTTTATGGAAAAAGCGCGCCTAAAGCCAGTGAGCCGACCCCCGCGCCCAAGACCGCCGTCCCCGAGCTCGACACCATGCCTAAAGTCCCGGCAGCTCCCGAGACCCGCGAGGGTGAGCTGCTTAACGTGGTACTCGCATACGAGCCGCGTGAGATTAAGCATCTGACGACCACCACCTATGACGCATACCTCGTCAACGACTCCAACTACTATCTGTATTTCACCTACCTGACACGTGCCGATGAAGCCGGATGGATGACTCGGTTTGCCGGCATCGTCGAACCGTCTACACAGGTGCATCTCGGCGAGATAGCCCGTGAGGACCTCACGTCGATGGACCGCGTGGCGGTACAATACATAGCATTCAAGCGCGACAAGGAGTTTGCGCTCAAGGCCCCGGTGGCTGTGGAAAACAGGCTCGACACGACAAAATTTTTCAAACTCCATTGCTTTCACGACAGCATCTACTTTGACTCCCCGGTCATTGAGATACCCATCGTAAAGGATGACATACCTCAGCGTCCCATGGTGATTGACTCCGGGGAACTGGAAAGAGCCATGCGGCTCAAACGCGATGCCGACAAGCCATCACGACGACCGGTGGAGAAGCACCCCAAGCGCCCGGGAATCGTGGAGGTAGACCTCCACATCAACGAACTGCTTGACTCCTCGGCGGGATTGTCCAACTCTGATATGCTTGAAGTACAGCTGCGTGAGTTCCGGCGTGTCATGGACGAGAACAAGGGGCACAAGGGGCAGAAAATAGTGTTTATCCACGGCAAGGGGGAGGGAGTCCTGAGGGCCGCGCTGCTCAAGGAGCTAAGGAAGTCGTGGCCACAGTGTGATGTCCAGGATGCGTCGTTCCGTGAGTATGGTTTCGGAGCCACGCAGGTGACAATACGATAACTGAAAAACAGATAAGCCATGATATTTTACTTCACAGGCACAGGCAACAGCCGCTATGCGGCGCTGCTGCTTGCCGAGCAGCTTGGCGAAAAGCGCGTCGTCGATATGGCACACGCGTTGCTCCACAAAGAGATGAGCTATGAGCTCGATGAGTCGGAGCCGGTGGGATGGGTCTTCCCCATTCACTCATGGGGCGTACCGCCGCTTGTGCTGGCATTTATACGCCATGTCAGACTGACTCTCTTTCCCGACAACTACCACTACATGATGTGTACCTGTGGTGACGACATCGGACTTGCCCACAAGATGTGGCGCAAGGCGATTCTTGAACATGACCGTGAGCCTGACGCGACATTCTCGGTACAGATGCCCAATAACTATACACTGCTGCCGGGATTTGATGTAGACCCCAAGGATGTCGAGAAGCAGAAACTCGCTGCCGTCCCGATGCGCATTGCTACTGTGGCGCGGAGTGTCAAGGAGCGCTGGCAGGGAGACGATGTCGAGACCGGATCATGGGCCTGGGGCAAGACACGTATCGTGTTTCCGCTATACCGCCGATGGGGAATGTCGGCTAAACCGTTCCACACCACTGACGATTGCACAACATGCGGACGTTGCAGCCGCGAGTGTCCCATGGAAAATATCACCATCGGAGCCGACAGTTACCCGGTGTGGGGCGACCGATGCGCCATGTGCTTGCGGTGTTACCATGTCTGTCCCCACCATGCCGTGGCCTACGGCAACGCTACCGCTCATAAGGGACAGTATCTCTGTCCCCGCAAATAACGTTCCGCCCAATTTTCGCCTGTAGAGATACCGTTTGTGCGACTGTCACTCACAGGGCCAGCTCATCACGCGTCTTCTTAGGCAATTTCGCTACAACCATATCATACCCGTCTCTGATGAGCTTCTTGATTGTCCCATCCGGGATATCTGATGCCAACGTCACGCCGAGCCAATGCTCCTTGTTCATGTGCCATGCCGGAAAAGCGCCCTGATAATGACTCTGCATATCAGCGATTGTCTCGGGATCACACTTCACGTCTATGAACTTCTTGTCAGGATCGGCAAGCACAAACCATTTACCACCAATCTTGTAGGTGATAAGCATCTCATATTGTGGCTCTGTCCAAGGCTGGTTTTCAACAACCTGTGGCAACGAGAGACAGTATTCCCTTAATTCTTCTATATTCATGACTCTATTTGTGTTTATATATATTTGAAAATGCCTTGTCGAGACGTTCTATCGCAAACTGAAAGTGATTTCCAGGTACGGTGTTATAGGTGACATCGACTCCCTGCCGGCGCAAGTATCCCACAATATTCTCCGTACACGACCCTACCCTGCGGAAAGCGGGTACGGCACTGTGCGGCTCGTCAACCCCAAGGAGCATGTAGCAACGGCCTGTCTTGTCAGAGAACGACTGCCGGAATACCCATTGCTCAAAGTCTTCATACCAGTACGAGCCCGACAGCGTGGCTATGTTCCTGAACTTGTCACACAGCGGCCATTGCCACAGGGTGAACAGCCCCGACAGAGATACGCCTACCAATGTCCTGACAATCGCATCGGCCATACCATAACGCCGCTCGACCGTAGGGATGACACTCCCCGTAAGCGTATCAAGAAACCGGTGAGCGTGGCCCTCAAAATCAGGACACCCCTTTGGCTCGCCGGGAGCCGGCCACGGAGTGAGGTCGTTGTCCCAGTCCATGCCTGTAATCACCACGATTGATGTCCCGTACATCTCAGCGGCATCCGCTATCCAATCCTGTAGCATATCCATCGGGTATAGCATGTAGGCGACATTCGCCGTATCTGGCCGGATGGCGCAGCATATATGCAACGTTCCTATGTCAAACTCCTCAATCCTCATATTTCATCATATTTTCCATATCATTAAAACCACACGACCGATACAGATGTTTGGCTGCATCGGTAGATTCAAGATATATCTTCCCGCATCCCAGCCGTTTCGCCTCGTCCACAAGATGGTTTACCAACGAGCCGGCTATGCCATGATGGCGGTATCGCTCCCTGACGTAGATATTCATCAGGTAGGCACAGCGCCCTGACGGATTATCGGGCGACGGCAATTCATCAGACAGGCATATCGCCCCGCAACCGACATCCTCGCCATCGCATGACGCCACAAATCCAAGATGAGTCCCATCAGCGACATACTGCCGGTAATACTCCCGATTTGCCGCCATAAGCGCCGGAGAGGCGATGACGCCAAATACATTCAGTATGACCTCCCCACGCCATGCCATCAACTCTTCAACATCCCGGCACTCACGTATCTCAATCATAGAGTCCTCCTTCCTTCATCACTATAGGCAGGGCATCCATGTCAACCTTGCCATGCTGATTGAGCGGAATATCCCTCACCTCCACAAAGAACTCGGGTATCATGAAGTCGGTAAGCTCCGACCGCAGGTATTCCTTGATGTTATGTAGTGTACATTCCTTACGGTTGACGGGGATGAAATATGCCACAAGATAGGCCAATCCGTAGTCGTCGGTAAAGGCGCGGACAATGCCACGTTCGACACACGGACACGCATTGAGTACATTCTCCACCTCTTCCGGCTCGACGCGTTTGCCGAGTATCATCACCTGATCGTCACGCCGATGCAGGAACGCGAGGTTGCCGTCGGGGAGGTAATAGCCCATATCGCCACTGCGGTACATACATGTCCCGTTGGGAATATGCACGAAGTTCTTGCTCTCGGGTGGATTTCCCACATAGCCCCGGGAGACGCCTTCACCGAATATGCAGATTTCCCCGACATCCCCCTGAGGCACTTCGTGCAGGGAGTCATCCATAATCTTTACTGTCACCCCCTTTACGGGATGGCCGACCGGGAAGGTGCCATCAGCAAGAGCCTCGGCATTGTCACATCGGAAGTAGTTGGAGCATACCGTTGTCTCCGACGGCCCGTAGGTGTTGTAAATCTCGGGGCCCATGTCACGGAGACGGTCGATATAACCCGCCCTTATCACGTCTCCTCCGCTGATTAGGAGCCGCAACGACACGGGCAATGACTCCAGCCTGTTCATCTCGGCAAGCAGATAGGGAAATCCGCTTATCTCGGTGACGCCATGCCGCCTGACAAAATCCATCAGTGCCGTCAAGCCTCCGGCCATCACCTCTGACGACGGGATAGCGAGAGTAGCGCCGTTGAGCAACGTTGTATAGACCTCCTCGACAAATATATCAAAGGAGCATACCGAATACTGTAGCATGACATCGCCGGGACGGACGTGAAACTCGGACTCGAATGCCTCGGCATAGTTGACGACACTATGGTTTTCAACCTCAACCCCCTTGGGCCGTCCCGTCGTGCCGGAAGTATAGAGTATGTAGGCCAGTCCGTCGGGTGTCGAACGGTCGACCATCGCCACTGACACGGGATGCAGATCACGACAATACTCGTCATCAATCACCAGCCCCACCCCGGCTGTCCTCATCATGTACTTGCGACGGTCAGAGGGCAATGACTTCTCAGCCGGAACATACGCGGCTCCGCTCTTGAGGACAGCGAGCATGGCCGCTATCATCTCTATACCGTGCGACATGACGATTCCGACAAGCTTGTATTCCCGATCATAAAACTTGGACATGATGGCATCGGCCATATCGTCAAGCTCGCGATATGTCACACTACGTCCATCCTCCACTATCGCGACAGCGCCTGGCACCTGGTCGACCTGACTCCTGAAGCGGCTGTATACGGTGTTTCCCATAAGTCTTACATGTTTTTCTGACCTATAAACAACCGGGACACCGTTTTTGTCAGAGACCGACAGCGGCAAATCTACAGCTACGGCCCGCTCCACCTCTTGGCAAAGGGCTCAAAGGGAACCGCGACGGAATGTGACGAGTTTGTTGTAGATATAGTTGGCTATCGTGTAGACGAGGTTGCCCACGAGTGTCGCGAGCCCATAGCCGCTGAGTACAAATCCGATTATGTTCCACTCAAAGTCATTAAGCGGTGACTTATAGCTCAGCACCCAGACCGTAAGGAACTGGAGACCATAGCATATCAGGAATCCGACGAGAAATATCGCCGCCTCACGCAGGTAGGAGTCATGGGAGCGGAATACCCACGTCTTGTTCCACAGGAACGAGTTAATCACGCCAAGCACGTAGCCTATGGCATTTGATACCAATGGATTTATCCCTATCACGCTCTTGCACACAAATATGACGCTAAGTGTCACGAGCGTGTTAAGCACGCCCACGAGGGCATATTTCACAAATTGTACGGCTGTCGCCTTTTTTCGGTAATCAATCATTTTGCAAGTTATGTTCTGTGTCAGGTCTATTCAAGTCATTACGGAGTATGGGAAGAGACCACGAGTATTTCAACGCGAGCACACGCATCACTATCACCGTTGCCGCACATGCCAGTTGTGCCGCATACTGCGACCCGCCGGCTGCATCAATCATCCAATAGACGAGACCACCCGCGAGACACGCCGTCGCATATATATCCTTGCGAAACAGCAGTGGCTCCTGGTTGATGAGTATGTCTCTGACCACCCCGCCCAACGCGCCGGTAATGATACCCATCATTATGGCCACCCACATCGGATAGCCGTGGGCGAGCGTCTTCTGCATCCCTATCACGACAAACAGCGCCAAGCCCACCGTGTCAAACGTGAACAGCATACGGTTATGGCTCACCAACAGTTTCTTGAATATGATAACAACGGCAAGTGACAGTCCCGTCACGGCGAGATACCACCACGTCTGCATCCAGAACACGGGGATGTCAAGCAGCACGTCGCGCACTGTCCCGCCTCCAATCGCCGTGACAAGACCGACAGCATAGGCTCCAAACCAATCAAACCGCCGTGCAGCCGCCAACCGTATACCCGAGATGGCAAATGCGACCGTTCCCACTACCTCGATAAGAAATAAAAATGTCTCTTCCATTCCATTACAAAAGTAACAATAACTTTGTTATTGTGCAACCGAGACAGAAAATTGAACAAAATGGGTGGTCATCTGTTTAACCTACAACAATAGCAACAAATCCATTTCAACTATCCATTATGAAAGAGTTAGAAGGAAGCAAGACACAGCAAAACTTGCGCGAGGCGCTTGCGGGAGAGTCGCAGGCTTTTACAAAGTATTCATTTTATGCTAAGAAGGCAAAGAAGGACGGGTATGAGCAGATAGGCGACCTGTTTGCCGAGACCGCCCACAACGAGAAGGCTCATGCCAAAATCTGGTTCAAGCTGCTCCACGGTGGCGAGATGCCCGATACAACTGTCAACCTCGTTGATGCCGCCGCCGGCGAGCACTATGAGTGGACAGACATGTACGACAAGTTTGCCAAGGAGGCTTACGAGGAGGGATTCACCGCCATCGCCAAGCTGTTTGAGATGGTCGGCAAGATTGAGAAGACCCACGAGGAGCGCTACCGCAAGCTGTTGAACAACATCGAGGAGGGCATCGTGTTCTCACGCGACGACGACCGCATCTGGCAGTGCATGAATTGCGGCCACATCATCGTCGGCAAGAAAGCACCCAACATCTGCCCCGTCTGCAAGCATTCTCAGGCTTACTACGAGATTGAGGCACAGAACTATTGATAGATTACGGTTAAGTACTACATAAGAAGGCGAGCGGGCTTTGACCTCCACATGAGGACAAAGCCCGTTTTCATTATCCAAGCCACAACACTGCCATCACGATTTCCCTTTCATCTCCTTGCGGTAATAGCGGCAAACATCGGTGAGGCCGCAGTTCAGACAGTCGGGACGGCGGGCCTTGCACACATACCGTCCATGGAGTATCAGCCAGTGATGAGCCGTCGGTATGACCTCCTCGGGGATATACTTGCACAGGGTGCGCTCGGTCTCAAGCGGATTCTTGGAATTGGTCGTGAGTCCTATGCGCTCGCTGACGCGGAATACGTGGGTATCGACGGCCATCGCGGCGCGGTTGAACACAACCGACAGCATCACATTGGCGGTCTTACGTCCCACTCCCGGTATCTTGAGCAATTCCTCCATACTGTCGGGCACCTCACCCCCATACTGCTCCACAAGCATCCGCGCCATTCCGGCCAATGACCGCGCCTTGTTGTTGGGATAGGAGCAAGAACGGATATACCCGAAAATATCATCCTGGGTAGCGGAAGCCATAGCCTCGGCTGTCGGATAAGCCTCAAACAGCGCGGGGGTGATGAGATTGACCCTCTTGTCGGTACATTGGGCCGACAATATCACGGCGACGAGTAGCTGATAGGGATTCTCATAGTGCAACTCGGTCTCGGCCACCGGCCTGACGGCCTTGAACCACTCAATCACCCGCGCATACCGCTCCTTAACAGTCATCAGTCGCCGTGTTGTCAGTGAGCCGATGTAAATTCCTCAAGGAAACGTGTATCATTCTCCGAGAACATTCTCAAGTCCTTGACTTGATATTTCAAGTTGGTGATACGCTCGATGCCCATACCGAGGGCAAATCCCGAGTAGACTTTCGAGTCTATTCCACATGCCTCAAGCACATTGGGGTCAACCATACCGCATCCGAGAATCTCAACCCATCCCGTATGCTTGCAGAACGAGCATCCCTCTCCCCCACAAAGGTTGCACGAGATGTCCATCTCGGCTGATGGCTCAGTGAATGGGAAATAGCTGGGGCGAAGGCGGATGCGGGTATCCTCGCCAAACATCTCCTTGGCAAAATACATCAGTGTCTGACGCAGGTCGGCAAACGACACGTTCTTATCCACATAAAGAGCCTCGACCTGATGGAAGAAGCAGTGGGCACGGGCCGAGATGGCCTCGTTGCGATACACACGCCCGGGGCATATAATGCGTATCGGCGGCCGCTGGCGCTCCATGACGCGGGTCTGTACCGACGAGGTGTGGGTACGCAGCAGCACATCGGGATTACGCTGTATGAAGAACGTGTCCTGCATGTCGCGGGCCGGATGGTCGGCGGCAAAGTTGAGCGACGAGAACACATGCCAGTCATCCTCAATCTCGGGGCCCTCGGCAACCGTAAACCCGAGGCGAGCAAATATATCTATTATCTCCTGGCGTACGAGCGACAGCGGGTGACGTGTGCCGAGTCTCATGGGCGACGCACTCCGTGTGAGGTCGGGCATCTCCTCGGCGCTGCCGCTGTCGGCAAGACTCTCCCGAAGTGAGTTTATCTTCTCGGTGGCGAGTGCCTTGAGTTCGTTGAGCTGCTGGCCTATCGCCCTCTTTTGCTCGGCGACAACATTACGGAAGTCGTTGAACAACAACGACACCTCACCTTTCTTACTCAGATATTTTATACGCAGGGCCTCGACCTCGGCTGCATCCTTGGCCTGAAGCCCCTCGATGCGGGCTTTCAGTTCGTTTATCTTATCTAACATCGCGATGTGTGTATCTAATTAACCGATGCAAAATTACAAAATTTCCTCAAATCACCCACCCCTTTCCGTTTATTATTAGACAGAGGGCCGACATCACCGTCGCTGCCGCGCTCACTCTCGGTAGCCGAGCGACTCAAACAGTTGCCGGTCGCGAGCTATGTTGTTGCCGACGCTGTTGAGCATGTCGCCTACAAGCACGCCGTTCATACCGCCCCGGAGTATCCGCGCTACCGCGTTGGACGAGAGTCTCTTTCGGCCACCGGCAAACCGCAGGGTCAACTTTGGCAGCATAAATCTGAACAGGGCCACTGTCCTCACTATCTCGTCCTCACTGATCAGCGGCATGTCCTCCAACGGAGTCCCGGGAAACGGATTCAATATGTTTATCGGGACTGACACAGCCCCGGTCTCACCACACTCGCGCGCAAGCTCAAGACGCTGTCTCATGCTCTCGCCCATGCCGATGATGCCGCCACAGCAAATCTCCAGCCCCACCTCACGCGCCATTGCAATGGTACGCAGTTTGTCGGCATGGCTGTGAGTGGAACACAGCGTGTTGAAATAATCGTCCGAAGCCTCAAGATTGCAGTGATAGCGCTTGACCCTGGCATCTTTTAAGGCCAACAGACCATCGCGGTCAAGCAGACCCATCGACGCGCACAGATATATATCAGACCTGTCCGCTATCTCGCGGTATATCGAGCAGAAATATGGCATGTCATTGGCCGTCACCCGCCGCCCGCTCGTGACAAGCGAGTAGCGCTTCACGCCATTGGCTTCATTATGCAAGGCATCACCCACTGCGTCATCAGCCGACACACGCTCATAGCGGTCGACCCCGGTGGCATAGTGACGCGACTGGGCACACCATTTGCAGTCCTCGCCACACAGGCCCGACCGTGCGTTGACTATGGAACATGTGTCGATGACATCGCCACACCATTTGACTCTTATATCATCTGCCGCATCGGCGAGTTCGTCAGTCGTGTAACGGGCATTCAGCTCCAACGCTTCGTCCACAGTCACGTCCTCACCTCTCAGCGCTTTTTGTTTCAATCGCTCAAGCATGTTATGATTGGATTTGTGTGCAAATGTAGATATTTTAGGTATACCCGACACGCGACGACGGTATATTTTTATAATTTTGCAACGTCATGAGTGATTTTGAGACAAAAGTGGCGCGATACATCGCCGACAATTGCCCGATTGGCCACGACAGCCATGTCATCGTCGCCCTCAGCGGGGGAGCCGATTCCGTGGCGCTGCTCGCCGTCCTGACGGCCCTCGGCTACAGGTGCACAGCCGCCCACTGTGACTTCCACCTCCGCGGCGAGGAGTCGGAGCGTGACAGGCTTCACGCTGTCACGACAGCCAGGCATCTCGGCGTGGAGTGTCACGTCAAGCATTTTGACACCACCGGTCATGCCACCGTGAGAGGAATCTCCATCGAGATGGCTGCACGCGAGCTGCGATATGAGTGGTTTGAGCAACTGCGGCGGGACATGGAAGCAGATGCAGTGGCCGTGGCCCATCACCGCGATGACAACATCGAGACATTCTTCCTCAACCTCCTGCGTAGCACGGGTATAGCCGGACTCACCGGGATGCGTCCGCGACGCGATGACATCATCCGGCCACTCCTCTGCGTCTCACGTGATGAGATATTGGCCTATCTCGATGCCCGCAGTTTGACGTATGTCACCGACAGTTCCAACCTCTCAAACGACTACCGCCGCAACAAGTTGCGCAACATAATCCTCCCCACGATTGAACGTGAGTTTCCCGGCGCAGCAAAGACAATCGGCAACACAATGAGCCATCTCACCGACAATCGCGACCTGATGGACGACTACATCTCCCTCTGCCGCCAACGGTACATCAATGGCGACACAATCAACCTCATCGCGCTACGCGACAACGAGCCACATGCCGCCGCAGTGTTGACCGAACTGCTTCGCGGCTATGGATTCAACGCCACCCAATCATCCGACATCCTTGCATCCTCCGACCTATCAGGGCGGCAATTTCCCACCACCGACTACGTCGCTGTGACAAACTGCGGACAACTGCTGCTATCGCGCCGCGACACCATCGACCGAGACCTGGAATACACCATCGACCTGACCGCCGACATCTCCTACCCCATCAATCTATCGGTCAGACAATTTGACTACACACCCGGGATGCGGTTAGAGTTTGACTGCTCAACACTCTATCTCGATGCAAGCGTGCTTGATGGAAATCCACGTTTCATGTTACGTCACTGGCGCGACGGCGACCGCCTATCTCCATTCGGCATGAGAGGAACACGCCTCGTCAGCGACATATTCAGCGACGCCCACCTCTCCTTGCCCGAAAAAGACCGCACGTGGCTACTGACCCGCGATGGCACCATCCTCTGGGTCATAGGCCACCGCACCTCGCGCCACTATCCCATCACCCCCACCACACGCCGCGCCATCGCCATAAAGGCACTGCCCCACATACGTCCGTTAACATCCAATATCCGATAAGCATTTTCCAAAAGCACTACACCCAGGTCAATTCTCTTACCGCCGTACAGTGACCACAGATCATGACACTCTATCGCACGTCTGTCCGACTCATCACGTGGTTGGAAAGCACGGTCCTCGCCAAAGGGAGGATTCGTCAACACCACATCAAATTTCTTAAGTTTGGTCTCATCAGGCCATGTGTCCCAATTGCCTGCCTGATTGAAGTCTGGATTAAGTTCCACCAAGCCCCCCTATCGTCAAACTTCCATATTATTGAACCTTTATCTGGTTTATGATACAGCTTGGCATTTCCGTCTCCATTCAGCAGCATATTAAGCTGCGCCAACATGACCATCTGAGTATCATTGTCAACACCATAGACATTTTCGTCGCTTAAAGCGGAGTCGGAATTCACATACGATATGGAAAGAAAATCAGCTATTCCTGATGTCGGGTCAATAATCTGCTCTCCCCTGTGTGGATTAACTATCTTGACCTGGAATTCAATAATCGGTATTTGCACTTGCCAGTTGAACCTACCCTGGGAGATGGACCTGGTTGTCGACTCTTACGGTCATGCAATCCTTGTGCTCCTCGACCGGCTGACCGGCTTTGTCCTTCTTGAGCGCCTCAAGCAAGGGAAGAAAGCCAAGCCGTTGGCGAGAGTGGTGGTCCGGCAGCTGTTCGCCTATCGCAAATATCTGAGAACCATCACGACGGACAATGGCAGCGAGTTCGCTGCACACCTCGACATAACGGCAGGACTCACTGTGAAAGGCCTGCCGGAGGTGAGGGTGTACTTTGCAGACAGCTACTGTCCATGGCAGAAAGGCGCTGTTGAGAATGTCAACAAGCTGATCCGACAATACATCCCTAAAAAATCAAACTTCAATGACTTTTCTGATGAATATATCCGCAATGTGGGGCGGAAATTGAACCTCAGACCTCGAAAAAGACTCGGTTTTTCAACCCCGAAAGACGAATTCTTCAAACAAATCGATAATTTTGCACTTGCCAGTTGAACCTACCCTTGTTGAGAGTAGGGCAAAAAAAAATATCTCAAAAACGTTTGCATTGTCGACAAATTGTTGCTACCTTTGCAGACGCAAAGCCCAGGTGGCGGAATGGTAGACGCGCTCGTTTCAGGTGCGAGTGCTGCAAGGCGTGCAGGTTCGAGTCCTGTTCTGGGCACCCATTTCAATCGCAGGTAGTTAATTTACAACTACTTGCGATTTTTGCATTCAGCCCGTGTCAACCGTATGTCAACCGACCTCAATTTTACGCTAATTTATACCCTATTTTATCGTGCTGAATGAATCGAATCTGAAAACTTTAACAAAGTTTAACACACCTCGGTTGGGCATCTGAAATTTTTCCGGTTGACACCGAGTTGACACGAGAAAAGAAATTCCTCTTTCGATTAAGATTTTCATCAACAATATTGAGAAAGGAACGCTGCCGGGATGACTTCCGACAACGCTCCTTTTATGGGTTCGTGCAATAGTGATTACTTGCTTCGTTTATCTTTCTTGAATTTCGGTGCCGGCATTGT
>JAMPAQ010000005.1 GCA_023667145.1 Pseudoflavonifractor sp. | reverse complement strand
ACCTAGGACTCCCTGATTATGAGTCAGGTGCTCTAACCAACTGAGCTATGGGACCGACTTTGGCTCTGACCAAAAGCGAGGGCAAAGGTAGGGGTATTTGTTGAACTGTGCAACTTTTTCGGGGATTTTTTCTGCATCATTTTGAAATCCGAACAAAATCCGGACAAATTCGGGGCTTAGGGTACAAAATCCTGGTACGGCTATCCGATTTGCCTCAATAATTTTTTCATTCAGCGTATGGTATCTGGTCGGGGTGATAGATGAGACTGGCATGGGAGACCGGGGCGACAAGGAAGTAACCGAGACAATATGAGCCTGTAAACATCTGATTGCCGTTGTAGTCACCGTTATTGAGGGAGTTGAGATAGTCACCCATTACCTTTGATATCGGCAATACCTCAATATCGATAACATCGCCGTCTTTCAGCACGGTGTCGTCATCCTCCTCATCAATATCCTTACGCGAAGTCATCATCATGCCGATTACGAGACCATCCACGGCATTACGCGATTCAATGGCTTGCCACTCGTATGATTCACCGTTTCGGTATACCCGGAGCCAATATTGGGCGTTCATGTCCCATAGTTCGGTAAACTGCACTTTCAACACCGCCACATCATCGTAAGGCATCTTGATCCAATTAAACTCCGCCGAGACTATCTCGGACGGCGGGAGCATAATGCTTGTTGATGTGTAGATATCCTTACCGATGTTTACAATCAGCTCATATTCGTGCCCAGTCTCGCCAATTAGACCGGGGTGTGAAAACTCGCCCTTCTCGTTTGGTGTCAAAGAATAGCTTTCTCCGTCAGTCTTATCAACTACAGTCACACTGGCATCTATGACCGTATTGTCGTTAAACGGCTCATCTGTCGGGACAGTCTTTGTCAGGCGGACACTGATGCCCTCCTGCGTCAGCAGCCCCTCAATCACCTGCTGCTCGGGAATATCCTTGTATTCAAAATCAATCTCTTTCTCGCATGAAGTCAATATCATCAATGCGGATGTCGTCAGTATATAATTGAAAAATCTCATTGTATGTCAAAATTTAAGTGTGTAGGAAACGGATGGAACTATGCCATACATGGAGTATTGCACGGCGCGGGTACCTGAAACATTGTCGGGGCAATCCTCAAAGTAAATCATATAAGGATTGTAATGGTTGTAGAGGTTGTAGATGCCTATCGACCATTCGTATGTGAATTTCTTGCCGACATGCTTGTAGTTGGCCGATATGTCGAGGCGGTGTGTTGCCGGAGTGCGGTAATTGTTACGTTGGCTGTAATAATACAATGTCTCGCCACCCAACTGATATTTGGCATCAGGTACCGACAGTGCCTGTCCCGAAGCAAACAGGAACGAGGCCGAGAGACTCCAGCGGTCGGTGAGGTCAAACATCGCCACCACGTTCAGGTCATGACGGCGGTCGTTGGATGCGTCATACCAACGGTTATCGTTTATCCCGTCAATCTTGGTCTGCGTTTTTGACAGGGTGTAAGACACCCACCCGGTCAATCGTCCGCTGTTCTTACGCAGCATCAACTCCATGCCGCAGGAACGCCCCTTGCCACCCAAGATGAGATTCTCAAGGTTTATGTCAGTAAAAATTGTCACCCCCGAGCGGTAGTCATAGACATTACGAATGTCCTTGTAATACCCCTCGGCTGACCATTCCCACATACTGTTGCCGGTGGTGCCGGTATAGCCGAGTGAATATTGCCATGCTTTCTCCGGCTTGACAGAGGCTGAGGTGATGGCATAGCGATCAAATGGAAATGTGTTGGCCGATGTGCGTATGGCATGGAGATTTTGCGAACTGGAGGTAAGACCGGCCTTTACCACATGATGCGCCGCCACGTTGAATTTCATGCTCAGCCGCGGTTCAACATTCAGATAGGTTTTGGCTATGCCATTATTTCCTTGCTCGATGTCAGGATTGTAATAGTCGGCAAGACCTGTGAAAGAATGACCCTCAAGCGCCGAGAAGATATTTATTCTCACACCTCCCTCCAAAGAAAACCACTGTGCAATGTCTCCTTTGTAATCGAGCCACACATCATTGGCCCAGCCTGAGCGGATTTCCTTCTCCTCGGTATTGTTGACAGTCCACTCACCCGACTTGACACGGAAGAGTTCTGAGCGGTAGCCGAGTTCAACCTCGTGATTGTCGCTGATTGAATATGAGATGCGTTCGTTGAGCGAGACAGTGCGGATATACTCGTCGAGACGCTGTCTGTCGCCCATTATATCCATCCACATGTCGCCCGAGTAATTGGTCCACGCACCGGTGGTAATGAATTTCCATCGGTCTGCACGCCGTGCCGTCCATTTCACAGAAGCAGCCATGTTACCCCAGTCCATCCACATTATGTCGGAAATACCCATATTGTCCCGGGTTATTGAAAACGAGGCATCAATATTGTCGTCAGGACGCGGACGGTAACGAAGTTTAGCATTCACATCATAGAAATGCAACACGGTTGAGCGGTATTTAGGCACCATCTTCAGAAAGAGGTCGGCATAGGAGCGACGTGCACTGACTGCCAACGACAGCTTATCCTTGACAATGGGGCCGTTGGCATTGATTTTGGCTGCCAGCAGTCCGATTGTTCCCGAGGCGTGCCTACGCTCCATGTTGCCCGGGGCGAGCTGAATGTCAAGCACAGATGATGTCGCGCCGCCAAAACATGATGGCATCAAACCCTTGTAGAGTGTCGCTCCACCAAGTGCATCCTCGTTGAACGTTGAGAAGATTCCCATCACATGTGAAGGATTATAAAGGGCAGCTCCATCAAGCTGTATAAGATTTTGTGAGGCCGTGCCGCCGCGAACCATGTAGCCACCCGAGCCTTCGCTTTCCTGACGCACTCCCGGCAACAATGTGATTGACTTGATGATGTCAACCTCTCCAAACAGCACAGGGGCTTTCTCCAAAGTCGTCATCTCCAACTTTTCAGCCCCCAAGCTGACATTGTTTAACCGTTGCGCGGCAGAGTGCCCCGACACTACAACCTCTTGTAGTGTCAGGCTCTCCAACGAATCGGTTTCGACCACGGGGTCAGCGTTGGCTGCCAGCGAAGCCCCAAGCATGAACCCTAAAACATAAACAAACCTAATTACCATTCTTTCTTATTTTATCTTAATTTTACCTACTTCAGCAGCGAGTCAAGCACTGTATCGCGATATGAGAGCCCTATGGCTATCTCAGCAGGGCCGACATATATGTCATTGTTGTCAAAGGAGTCAATCTTGTCTTTGTTGACGATATATGATTTATTGACACGCAGAAACTTCTTACGTGGCAGCGTCTCCTCCATCGCTTTTATTGTCATGCGTGTGACGACTTTCTTCTCCGGCAGATGTATGATCACGTAATCTTTAAGCCCCTCCACAAAAAGTATGTCTTCACTTTTAATCCTTACGTATTTGCGGTCTGCCTTAACTATGATGGAATCAGCCAAGGCATCGGTCATGTCAGACCTGGAGTCGTCAACAATCGACTTGTAGGAAATTGCCCGGTCAACAGCTTTGTTAAAACGGTCGGGGTCTATCGGTTTCACAAGATAGTCGAGGGCATCCACCTCAAAACCGTCCACGGCATAATCCGCGTAAGCGGTTGTGAATAACACCATTGTACGTGGAGGCAATGTCTTTGCGAACTCAATGCCGTTGATTCCGGGCATCTCAATGTCGAGAAATATCAAGTCGACGTCGTTCCCTCCCAGCCATTCCTCAGCACTTTCAGCACTGTCGAGCATGGCCGCGAGCTGCAATTCGGGGCGGCTTTCCACCAATCTTTTCATACCCTTGCGGGCCATCGGTTCATCATCTATTATTATGCACTTCATGTCAATGGAATTATTAGTTTTACTGAGTATGTGCCATCCACGTCCAAGTAATTATAATAAAAGTTGTCGTCATAGAGATATTTGAGTCTTTTCAGTGTATTTTCGAGACCTAATCCTCCTTGTTTTACATCCTTGATTTTACTTGGATTATAATGGTTCCTGCATTCAAATGTCAATCGACCGTCAGCCGACCTGAACCGTACTTCAACATCCGGCAAACAGGCCGATGATGAAGAATATTTCACGGCATTCTCCACAAACGGGATGAACAACAAGGTCGGTATCCGTATATTGTCCGGCCCGTCACACACCAGCCTGTAATCAAACTTATTGCGTCTCGTGCATTCCAATGCGAAGTAACTGCTGATGAAAGCACACTCGACTTTCAATGTAGTGTATTCCCGGCGCAAATCGAGAAGCTGGTATTTCAGCAGATGTTGCAGGTCGGTCAACAACGTGGCTGTCAAATCAGGGTCATCATAAGCACAGATACCTATGTTGTTGAGTACGTTGAACAGGAAATGTGGGTTTATCTGCTTGCGCAGCCAAGCGTATTCCTGACGCACACTCTCTGCTCTCAACAATGTCATCCGATGGCTGGTCTGCACCCAGTTTTGCAGCATAAGCACTGAACTTATCCCGCCGACAAACAGGAACAGTGTCAACACGGAGCCGACCGTGGAGATTACGGCAATAACGACAGGAACGGGTTTACTGTATACATTTGGCTCGTAGGTCAATATCTGCACGACAATCATCGGCACGACAATGGCGAGCAACAGGATTGCCACAGAAATTGGGTATCGCTTCATACTGCCCCGTTTCATGAATCGTGGATAAAGCCAAAGGATGTTGACGTAAGCGATGAATGCCAAAACGCCGAACATTGACAACATTCCGACAAATCGGTCGAGAGTAAATTCAGGACTGTCGGGGGCATTGAAGAACACGCCACACGATATGATGGCAAGGACGGCAAGGAACAAGATGTGCCGGACAGGACGATACCTCCTTGAGACCAAGCAATCGGTAAGCCGGGAATACCCTGTAACCCTTGGTTCCGCAGCTCCTACCACCGGGGGCTCGGGCAGCTCATAAAGTTGCTCACGCAGATAGTTTGACAAGCGCCTGATACGGTTGGCTGTTTCCTCAGGCGAATCATGAACTTTTTCCGAGATACCTCTCAATTTATCAAGTATTACAGAAAAGTTCAACCTGTCGTTGACGGTATTGATATATGATACAAGCCTTTCAGACAATGCTTTCTCCTCATCAGCCTCGGCTTTCCAACGATTGAACAGATGCAGCAGCCCAAGTCCTAAAAGAATCATGGCCAAAAGCAGGCTGTTCCCCAATATGTCTGCCAAAATCCAAGGGCTGGAATAGTCTGATATCCTCATAGGCAAATCGAGACATCGCCTTGTGGCATATTCCAGGCACAATGATATGAAACTTAGTGCATAGACCATGCTGAATACCCCGATGCAATAATAGACATATCGGTTATTGAGCAGCAGCCGGGGGATAAGTATCCTGTCGTTGACCACCACTGCCGAGATAAAAAGCAATGTCATCGGCAGAAGCAGCCAAAAGATGCTGTAGCCCACCGAGTCATAGACATCAAGGAAACCGGCGACCAGTACTCCCGAGGAGAGGAACATGAACGCGACGGTCAGCAACAGATATTTTGATATGGTCGTTCTCATTCGTTAAGTTTTATGCTCCAAAATTACCACTAATTCCGCTTTGGCTTCAAGTTTTGAGACAAAATGGGGTTTCCGCGCGACAAAACATGGATACTTGGATGGGAATTTTGGCGGGGAGTGGGTTTTTACGGACAATTTTGTTATCTTTGCAACGTTGATATCAATACGGCGAATGTCATGAACTCACAGGCTAATACCGTAAAACAAACCCAACACTACAACCATCCGTGCCGCCACGCGTGGCGGCGCAACACAGTAGACAGATACAGACTAAAGAATTAACACGACAAAAACATCATGTGCGGAATCGTAGGATATATCGGCTCGCAGGAAGCCTACCCGATACTCATCAAGGGACTCCATCGTCTCGAATACCGTGGATATGACAGCGCGGGCGTGGCGCTGCTCAACAATCAGGGACAGCTCAACGTCTACAAGTCACGCGGCAAGGTCAACGACCTTGAGCACTTCTGCCAGTCAAAGGATACCACCGGCACGCTCGGCATCGCCCATACCCGCTGGGCCACCCACGGCGAGCCCAACGACAGGAACGCCCACCCCCATTACAGCTCAAACGGCCAGCTGGCGCTGGTGCACAACGGCACAATCGAGAACTACAGTGTGCTCAAGGAGGCGCTCAAGCAGCAGGGATGCACGTTTAAGAGCGAGACCGACACCGAGGTGCTCGTGCAGTTTATCGACTACATAAAGCGCACCAACGGCTGCTCGACCATCGAGGCCACCCGCGAGGCCCTCAAGGAGGTGATAGGCGCGTATGCCATCGCGCTCATCGACAAGGAGGATCCCGACCAACTGATTGCCGCCCGCAAGAGTTCGCCGCTCGTCATCGGCATCGGTGACGATGAGACATTCCTCGGGTCGGACGCAAGCCCCATCATCGAATATACCAACCGCGTCGTCTACCTCAAGGACGACGAGATAGCCATCATACGCCGTGGCGAGCCGCTAAAGATCATCACCAACGACAACGAGCCGTCAGACATCGACATACAGACCCTCCGCCTGAGCGTGTCGCAGCTTGAGAAAGGTGGCTACCCCCACTTCATGCTCAAGGAAATCTACGAGCAGCCCAAGACCCTGCGCGACTGCATACGCGGACGCGTGGTCAACAACGGCACCGAGATAAAGCTCTCGGGAGTCATGGACAACTGCGAGCGGTTCATCAACGCCAATCGCATCATCATCGTGGCGTGCGGCACCTCATGGCACGCCGCCCTCATCGGCAAGCAACTTATCCAGGATATAGCACGCATCCCGGTCGAGGTGGAGTATGCGTCAGAGTTCCGCTACAGCAACCCCGTGCTCACCGAGCGCGACATCGTCATCGCCATCTCCCAGTCGGGCGAGACCGCCGACACTCTTGCCGCCATCAAGCTCGCCAAGGAGCGCGGCGCGTTTGTCTACGGCGTGTGCAACGTCGTCGGCTCGTCGATAGCCCGCGAGACCAACACCGGCACCTATATCCACGTCGGCCCGGAGATAGGTGTCGCCTCCACCAAGGCGTTCACCGGTCAGGTCACCGTGCTTGCCATGCTCGCTCTCGCCATGGGCCAGATGCGCGGCACCATCGACTCGTCACGCGTCGCCGAGATCAGCTCGGCCATCGAGAAGCTCCCCGACCTCATCACCGAGACCCTTACCCTCGACGACGAGATCAAGCGCCTGTCGAGCATCTACACATACGTCCACAACTTCCTCTACCTCGGTCGCGGCTACAACTTCCCGACGGCACTTGAGGGAGCGCTCAAGCTCAAGGAAATCTCATACATCCACGCCGAGGGCTACCCCGCCGCTGAGATGAAACATGGGCCCATCGCGCTCATCGACAACGAGCTGCCCACGGTGTTCATCGCGCCCACCGACAAGCTCCACGAGAAGATTATCAGCAACATCCAACAGGTCAAGGCCCGCGGAGGCTCGGTCATCGCCATAGTCACCAAGGGCGACGCGACTATCCACGACATCGCCGACCATGTCCTTGAGATACCCTCGGCACCCGAGTGCCTGTCGCCCATCATCGCCGCCATACCGCTGCAACTCCTCGCCTACCACATCGCCGTGATGAAGGGCCGCGATGTCGACATGCCCCGCAACCTCGCCAAGAGCGTCACCGTCGAATAGCAGCCGACATCCCACCGACCGGCTGTCATTCACCGACAAAGATATACAAAGATATACCACGATAGGATGCCGATTTATGTCATCCTATCGTTTTTTGTTGGGATTTTTGTACATTTGCAACCGCTGAAAGTTGTAGAAGAACAGCAAATAAACCGAGTAATCACATAACCATCAATTACCATCACATCCATGGCCACAAATATCAGAGAAGCACTGCTATCGGTCATCACGGCGCTCATCGTCATGACACCGGCATCGGCAAGCGACAACAGCGACAACGCCAACATATCTTCACGTGCAGCAGCCGTATCCGGTGTTCCCAGTAACTACATCCAGATTGGCACGAAAAACGGCGACATCACAAACCTGTTTTACAACCCGTTTACACATGATTTTTACACACATGTTGATGGTAAATACTACGGCCTGACCAAGGATGACAAAGGCATCAGGGCAGCCATACAGGTCAATAACGGGACATACCGCGAAATCAATTGGAAAAATACACGGTATGGATATGATGGTGTCTATCTCACTTGCACCGCACAACCCGCAGGAGAGTATGCGCAGGTCACTTACAACCTCACCAACACGAACACCAAAAGTGTTGTGGTATCCCTCGGCATGTACATGGACACAACAACGCCCAGTGACTCGGAAATCCTTATGCCATTAGATTCCGAGTCGGGAGCAGTATACGGTCTGTCTGTAACTGATCCCGGCCATGCCACTATTGATGGGCAGTATCCAATTTGGTATCAGATACTGTTTGGAAAGGACATCAAGCGATACTCAGGCGCCGGGCTAAGCAGCTACAGCCTTACATCACCCGACGACTTCTGGATGGGGAAATGCAATATGAACACCTCACAATCGGCCATGGTAGGTAACTATGAAACCACAGGTGACAACTACATGGTCGGAAGCAATCCAGACAACAGCACACTGTCGATGTTTAGCCCGATTGACGGCGGCATGGGATGGTGTTGGAAAAACCGTACGATTCCCGCCGGGGAGAGCGTATCATTCTCATATTTAATCGGCATGGGTGACCTGAAACCAACATCAGGTTTCAATGTGACCCTCGACAATTCCAACGCATGGAATGAAACCGATTCGATACAAACCCTCACCATATCAGGATATTACCAACATCCTCAACAGCGCCGGGGTCATATAGTCTACTCGGTGGACAATGGGTCTTCGGTTGACCTGACCGATGACATGGAATCTGGCACATACTTCCGGCAAACGATATCCACGCGTTTCGATAAACCCTCCTGGTCAAGTGTTCAAGACCACTACATCTACTTTACTATAGTCGATGAGAATAATCAATACATCAGATTGAACCCACTGATATTCAGAGACATCGCGGCATATGACGTATCAACTGATAAATCTTGTATCTATGACTTCGGAAACCCGGTCAAGCCATCGACCTCTGACGTAACCGTGACACGACCCAAAACGGGATTTGTAATTCCGAAATTTTACAATGTATCAAACCATACCCAGGCGACAGAGGCCGGAAAGGCTACATTCCGGGTCGAAGGAATGTTCCCCTACTACTTCGGATATAAGGAATATGAGACATCAATATCTCCATACGATTTAGCGGCCAATAGAGTCAGCATTACTGTGCCAAACTCATTTCACCTGCGAAAGACGGGACATGAACACCGCCCCGAGTGGAAATGGAGCAACAGCCGCTTTGACGGACTGGTGAATGAAAAGGATTACTCATACTACTACAACGCAAACGTTGACCAGTCATACGATGAGGGAGAAAAGGAATGTAGCATAACCGTCAACGGTCATGGGAACCTCTGTAATAATGTAGAGGGATATTTTTATGTCTATGACCGGGATAAAGACCTCGACATCACCGTGACATGCGGTGACGATGCGATGAGCTGGGATACGGGGGAAATCAGAATATTCAGTAATGACCTGTCACTTATATTCATCGACAAATCCAGCAGACGAGTGTTCCCCGCCGGGAGCACCCTACCTGCGGGCAAATATGATATAAGCGTCGTGTGCCCGGACAACCATTGCTGCACCACGCCCTCCGATACCTTGAAGATACGCGAACTCACCGTACATGCCATAGACAAGAACGACTCCATCGCCGTGCTGAATCTATACAACAGAGTAAAATTTGACATCTACCCAGAATATTTCACCGACTCTATAGAGGCGATATTTAGAAGTTCGCGAATCAGTTACGACAAAGGACGCGTCACAGGACTTTATCTGGCGGGACTCGGATTGAAGACCGTCCCCGAGGAGGTGGGGATGCTTGACTCACTCCAATGCCTATATCTCTATAATAATGAGCTTAGCGGGGATATCAGAGAGATTATCAACCATATACCGACGGCAGTAACAGAACTTAACTTGTCAGGCAACAGTATAACCGGGAATGTGAGTGAGATCACAGATCACCTGCCGAGATTGAATTGGCTTGACGTCTCATACAACAAGTTCACGACAATGACCTCGCCGTTACCTGAGGATTTCTATAACTTCGAGTGCTACAACCAAGAGCCGGAGATAGAACTGGACCTTGCCAAGCTCAACACGGGGGAGCCAATGTTACAGACATTTGCCGGATTGATGCCAAGCATCCTGCTCTACCAGCACTATGCCCGCAGTTTTGCCATACCCTATGAGATCAACCTGTCGAGCTACCCATCCGGGCTCATATATAATGACTTCAGGATAGGGAGATGCTCCGTAACGTCAGACGGAATTTTGTTTGTCACCGAGCCCCCAAAAAATATGTATCGAGGGCAATCTGGCGATATCCTGCCGCTATATATCGATTATTCATATATCGATGAATACGGTTACAGCTCTAGCGATGGCCCATACCGACTGGATGTCAGGCTGTTGTTCCCGCAGGGAGATGTCAACTTCAACGGGGCTGTGGAGGTGAACGACTTGCAGATGTCGATTAACAGTATATTTGGGAGGAGTGACAGCACCGTGCCGTTCAACTTCACGGCGGCTGACCTTTGGGAGGATGAGACGCTCAACGTCCAGGATATCGTGATGCACACCAATATCCTGACCGGCTACCGTCCCGAGGCCGACAACGCCACGCGCCGCGTGCGCTCACTCGCGGTTGACGATGCCGACGCAGCCCGCGTCTACTGCCGTGACGGACAGCTCATCATCGACTCGCCCGTGGCCGTGGCAGCGTTTGACATCGTAGTCACCGGCAACAGCGCACAACTGACCGCCCAAATGAGGTCGCTCGGGTTTACCGCCGCCGTCGCTGTCAAGGATGGATATGCCCACATCGTCGGATACTCCCTCTCGGGGGCCGAGATACCCGCCGGGCAGTATGCCGTGGCTGATGTTGACGACGCTGCCCGCGCCTACAGCTGCACCCTGTCGGACATCGAGGCCAACATAATACCGAGCGCCACAGGGCAGTTCACCGGGATTGACGGTATTGCCGCAAATGGCACGGCAGTACATCTCGACGGCAACAGCCTCTATCTCACCACCGCCAAGGGTGGCCACACAAGGTGGAGCGTCCACACCATCGCCGGCACGCTGATAGCCGCCGGGGAGTGCGAGACCGTCGCCGGCACCAACCTGCTCACCACGCTCGACAGTGGCACCACCGCCGTAGCCATCGTCACGGTCGAGACCGACGGCGAGCGCATCGTGGCAAAGGCCGTCACCAACCCATAGCCGAGGCCATCAGACTATATCGCACACAATCACCGATATAGACAATCTATAGACAATAGCAGCGATGGGATGTCAAAAAGATGACATCCCATCGCTTTTGTTAATCTTTTTTTGTACATTTGTTGCTGTAAAGATTGTAGGAGACAGACATTCAAACCGTACTATAGTAATTATATATAACTATCTTATTTTTATCATCTAATGGCTTTCAAACTCAGGAAAGCGCTCGTCACGACGGCTATAGTGCTGCCGGGAGCGTTAGTATTGGCCTTGGCACCGCCTGACAGCGGTACAGGCCGTCTTAAACCAAAAGTAAGCACACGTGCAGTAACGTCATCAGCGCCGAGCGGCTATGAGCAGGTCGGTAATACCGAGCTGTTTTTCAATTCGGCCAATTTTGATTTTTATGGGAGAATCGGCAACTCCTACTATGGATCGACGTATGGTAATAATGGCTATTGGCTTTCAATCAAAGTAAACAGCAACTCTGCCCAAATGATCAATAGCAATCAATCGACCACCACTGACGGAGTGACATGCACACCGCGAGTCGAGCAGCAGGGAGAGTTTGGACGCGTGGTCTACAGCGTGTACAACGGCAATGAAACTGATGCTGTCGTGTCGCTCGGCACATATGCAGATGTGATGATTGGAAGCAACGACTATGCGCCTATTTCCCGTCGCGTGGATATGATAGGAGCGACTTACGGCGTGTCAATGAAAGACAACGGAGCGGCACAGCTCTGCGTACTGTTTGGCTCAGGATTGGCCGGAGTAAATGGTGTTGACGATTTTTGGTTTGGGTATTATAGCCAAAACCGCAGCCCATCGGAGATGGTTGGCAACTACACACAAGGCGGTAATTTCATGGTCGAGAATGGCGGCTATGACAGCGGAATGGGCTGGTGCTGGAAAAACCGCACTGTTCCCGCCGGCGAGACTGTGGAATTTTCTTACCTTATCGGTGTCGGCGACGTGAACCTCGAACCCACCTCGTCGTTCACCACCACGCTTGAGAATATCGACCCGTGGAACGACCTCACGCAGGTGCAGACCATCACCATCAACGGCGAGTATGAGAGTCCCGCCGGACAAAACGGGCGCATCGAGTATTCGGTCGAGGACTCGGAGGAGTGGTCGCCGCTGACCGACGAGCTGACATCGGGGAGCGAGTTCTCCACGACGCTCTCGGTCAAGTTTACCCCCTACAAGAGCAACCACGTGATACGCTTCCGCACAGTCGACATCGTCGGCAACACCACGATGCTCAACCCGATTGTCTACAAGGACGTTTACTACTACACCCTTTCGGGAGTCAAGTCGCTGCCCTACAACTTCGGCGAGCCGGTCTACCAGACCGATGTCGAGTGCGCCCTGCCGGCCGAGCAGTACAAGCTGACCAACTACTCCAACAACACCGGGGTGGGTACCGCGTCGTTCAAGATGGAGGGAGTGTTCCCCTACACCAACGGCTTCAAGGAGTACACATTCAACATCACACCCCGCGAGCTTGAGGGCGAGATCATCGTCGATGAGGGGGAGTATGTCTACACCGGGAGCTATGTATGTCCTACATGGTCGTGGAGCGACGAACGTTTTGCCAATCTTGTTGAAGGTGTCGATTATACCGTTTCATACTCAGATAATTACTTCGCGGGTACTGCCACTGTAGCTGTCTATGGAAGAGGAAATTTTACCGGGTCAATCGAGGGTCACTTTACAATCAACAAGGCTCCGCTCGATTGGACGGATTTCGATATAAGATATGAAGAAGATGCCATCTATACAGGTTATGAAAAATGGATTGAAGTAGGACATGGATCGTACTTCTTATACGACAAGGGAAAGGCGATATGCGTAAACACATCAGATGGTACAACTCTCCAGAGCTATCCGAAAGAGCCCGGCAAATATGACATATATCTTACTGTAGATGAGAATTTGTGCTATCTTGACACCGATACGGTCAAAATTGGTGAGATGAACATATACGCACTTAACCAGGAGGACTTCAATAATTTTCAAAATCTAAGGCGAGCGCTCGAAGAACAGGTAGAGCTTTCATGGCCTGAAACCCCCGATGCTATTTCCGTGGCCACCCAAAGTTATGACGTACTTAAATTTTCGGAAGGACGGATTACAGAACTTAATTTGGCGTGGCTCGGACTCGTGGAAATCCCCGAAGAACTCTATGCTCTCAATCGACTTACCTCTCTCAATTTATATGGCAATAAGCTCAGCGGTAATATCAGCGACATTGTTAACAGATTACCATTACTAACAAAGTTAGATGTCCGGGGAAATAAGTTTACAAATATAGACTCACCTTTACCTGAACGAATATCTACATCTGACTTTTTATTTTGCGATCAAGAGATTGACATGGACTTAAATCTGTCAGATTTCGGCTCACAAACTTTTGACTTTGCAGCAATCGCCAGATTGGTTCCCAATATAGTACTATACAATCCCTATCAACGTAATTTTACGTGTTCACAGATTTGTTTTTATAACTTTGGTAGCCCCTGGTGGATTCGAGAAATCAAAACAAATGAAACGGGAGGTATAGAAATTGACGACCATGGCTATGCTATACCAGATTACCACGGTAAATCAGGCGACATCATTAGAATCGGCACCCAACTCAAAAACTCCACTGACGAGATGGGTGAAACAGACAATTTTCAATATCTCAATATTAAATTGTCATTTTCCCCAGGGGATGTCAACTTTAACGGTACAGTGGATATTGCCGACTTACAAACCATAATCCGCAGAATTTTTGGGAGAGACACACCCAGTATTTTTGGATTCAACTTCACGGCGGCTGACCTTTGGGAGGATGAGACGCTCAACGTCCAGGACATCGTGATGCACACCAACATCCTGACCGACTATCGTCCCGAGGCCGACAACGCCACTCGCCGCCATCGCTCACTCGCGGCTGACGATGCCGACGTGGCCCGCGTCTACTGCCGCGACGGACAGCTCATCATCGACTCACCTATACCCGTGGCAGCGTTTGACATCGTAGTCACCGGCAACAGCGCACAGCTGACCGCCCAGATGAGGTCGCTTGGGTTTACCGCCGCCGTCGTAGTCAAGGACGGGTATGCCCACATCGTCGGATACTCCCTCTCGGGGGCCGAGATACCCGCCGGACAGTATGCCGTGGCTGATGTCGATGACTCGGCCCGCGCCTACAGCTGCACCCTGTCAGACATCGAGGCCAACATAATACCGAGCGCCACCGGGCAGCACACCGGGATTGACGGCGCTGCCATCAGCGGCACAAGGGTACATCTCGACGGCAACAGCCTCTACCTCACCACCGCCAACGGTGTCCACACGAGGTGGAGCGTCCACACCACCGCCGGCACGCCGGTAGCCGCCGGAGAGTGCGAGACCGTCGCCGGCACCAACCTGCTCACCACGCTCGACAGCGGCATCACCGCCGTAGCCATCGTCACAGTCGAGACCGACGGCGAGCGCATCGTGACCAAGATTGTCACAGGACAACACGCCAACAACTAAGCAAATCATTATCATAAAATAAGTGATGAATAAAGTTTCAAAAATTCCGTTAATCAGCGCCGTCATCCTGCTGCTAACAGCGATGACGGCTCCGGCCTACGCGATAGCCGGGACGGCGAGACTCTACACGCCGCCCGCCATCGTCGCGTCAGGCTCGACCATCTCACTGCCGGTGGTCATAACCAACACCTCCCCGGTGGTGGCGACGCAGTTTACCGTCACCGTCCCCGAGGGGTGGGTACTCTACAGCGCGACAGCCGACAACCTGTCGGCCTCGCGCAAGACCGACCATGAGCTGATGTCGGCCATGCGTGGCGACAACAGCATGATGGTGATGGTCTACTCACCCACCAACAGCGAACTGCGCGGCAACGACGGCCCAGTCCTTGACCTGAAGATCAAGGTGCCGTCATCGGTGCAGCCCGAGGAGGTTTATAATGTAACACTGAGTGAGGCCGTGGTGGCCGAGCGCTCGGGAGCCAACATACTCAACGATGTGGCTCCGGGGACCATCACCATTGGCCGCTCACCCGACTTTGCCGTCGACGCGGTGACCGTCACCCAGGACCGGCTCATACCCGGCGCAGACATCGACCTGTCATGGACGGTGACAAACCTCGGTGACATCGCGTCGGCAACCGGCTGGAAGGAGACAATCTACCTCGCCGACGAGTCGGGCAACGAGACTGCCGTGGCGACCACACGCAACGAGACGGCCCTCGCCCCGCAGGCGGTGGCCGTACGCGCCACCACCGTGACGCTTCCCGCCATACTCGGCGTTGACTCCAAGGCGGCGGTGAAGGTAAAGTTGACACCGTTTGGCGGGTCGGGCGAGGACGCATCGGCCACGGCCAACAACGAGGCCCGGTCGGCGCTGCTCCCCGTCAACCCCCTGCTCACCCTGTCGCTGATACCGGCGGTGGTCGACGAGAACCGCACTGCCGCCATCACGGCCAAGGTGAGCCGCTCCGGCTCCTACCGCAACGCCGAGACATTCGGGGTGTCGGCGGGCGGTTTTGACCGCATCAGTCTGCCGCAGACCGTGACCATCCCAGCAGGGGCCTCGCAGACGACATTTGCCATCCACACCATCGACAACACCACCCTTGACGCCGACTCCGTGGCCACCATCACCGTGTCGGGTGGCATATACGCCCCAGTGGAGGCGACACTGACCGTCATCGACGACGACAACGCCACGCTCACGGCCACACTCGACCGCGACGAGATTACCGAGGGGGAGGGGACCGTGCTGACCATATCGACCAACCGCGTCAACGATGCGCCAGTCACCGTCTACCTCTCGTGCGCCGACAAGCGCCACTTCAGCTTCCCCGCCTCGGTGGTGATCCCCGCCGGCGAGTCGTCGGTCGACGTGGAGATAGCGTCGGTCGACGACGACGTGCCCTCGACTGTGATACTCTCGTCTATAAGGGCGACTGCCGCACGGCATGACGCCGCATCGGCCGACATAACAGTCAACGACAACGACACCCCCACGATTGACCTGCTGCTCAACGCCGACAAGGTGGCCGAGGGCGCGGGCTACAACGCCATACGCGCTCGACTTGTGCGCTCGACGCTCACCGACAGCCGCGTGACCGTGAAACTCACCACCGACAAGCCCGGCGTGCTCATCATCGACCCCGCCACCATCACCATCAACAAGGGCGTCAAGGAGGTGGAGTTTACAATCGGCGTCATCGACAACGCAACCGTCGACGGTGACCGCGACATCGAGCTGACCGCAGCCGTGTATGTCAGCTCATGCTCATGCTCGGTCGACGGCGACTCGGGTGGCAGCGTGACCAAAAGGATTACAGTCATCGACAACGACGGGCCCGCGCTGACGCTGAGGTCGTCGGCCTCCAACGTCAGGGAGGGGCAGTCGTTTGACATCACCGTCACACGCAACACCCCCGGCTCGACGACACCGCTCGACGTGGCACTGAGCGTCGAGAGCGGACGCGCCGACTTCATCGACATGCCCGCCACCGTGACCATCCCCGCCGGGGAGACATCGGCGAAAGCCACCGTGACGGCCCTCGCCAACGACCTGAGCGACGACTCGCAGACGCTCGTGATAACGGCGTCGGCGGCTGACCACGCCCAGGGCGTGTGCTACGTGTCGGTGACCGACCAGACACTGCCCGACGCTGTCATCCGCTCGATAGCGTTCAACCCCGAGGCCCCCGAGGCCGGAACACGCGCCACCGTGTCGGTGACCGTGGCCAATGACGGTGTGGCACCGCTAAACGCGCCGTCAGTCAAGGTGACATCGGGCAGCTCGACACTCGCAGCGCTCAGTCTGCCGGGAACCATAGCCGCCGGCAGTGAGGCTGTGTTGACCGGCAACGTCACCATGCCCGCATCGGCCGGAACCGCCTCAATCACGGCAACCGTAACCGCCGGTGGGTCGGCCAAGGAGCTATCGACAGCCAACAACACGATGACCACAACGGTAGACCTTGCCCCGTCATTTGGCGCGACAGTCTCGACTGCAAAGGCCATCTACAGCCAAGGCGAGGAGATTGTCCTCTCAGGCCAGGCCACAGGAAGCACGGCGGCAAAGAGCGCCGTGGAGGTGTACACCATCGTTGACGGTGTGCGCACCACTACCTCTGCCACAACTGATGACGAGGGCCGGTTCTCTGTTACCCTCACCCCGTCAAGCGGCATGAGCGGCCACTACACTGCCGGAGCCTGCTATCCCGGCGAGAACGCCACGGCGGCACAGTGTGAGTTTGACGTGCGCGGTCTGCGCATCTCGGGCGAGTCATCGCGCTACCACGACATAGCGGTGGGCACTCCCCTCACGGTCGACCTCGCCGTGTCGGCTCCCGGCAACCTTGAGGAGACCGGGCTTCGCGCCGAGGTAGTGTCGGCCCCCGACAATCTCGACATCACGTTTGACATGCCCGACAAGGCCGGCAACATCGCCTCACCGTTCAGCATGACGCTCGACGCATCCAAACCGTCGGCGACAGCCAGCGACGACGTGGTGAAGATACGCCTCACATCCGCCTCGGGCACATCGGTTGAATACAGCTGCTACGTGTACGCCAAGACAGCGACCGGCAAGCTGACGGTCGATATACCCCGCATCAACACCACGATGACACCCGGACAGGTGCGTGAGTACCCCATCGTCATCACCAACATGGGTGCCGGCGAGACCGGCGCAGTGACTGTCGGACTCCCCGATGTGGCATGGATGAAGCTCGCCACACCCAAGACGATGGCCACGATAGCCCCCGGTGAGTCGGCCACCATGATGCTAACATTCTCGCCCGACGACAATGTGCAGCTCAATGTTCCGATCACGGGCAATCTCGTGGTCAACGCCACCAACTCGCCAGGAGTGTCGATACCGTTCACCATCGAGCCGGTCAGCGACACGACCGGCATACTCGGCATAGAGGTCTGCGACGAGTACACCTACTATACCGCCGAGGCCCCGAGGGTCAAGGGCGCGACAATCTCTGTGCTGCACCCCGTGCGCAAGACGGTGATAGCCACTGCCGAGACCGGCGATGATGGCCGCGTCATGCTTGAGCTTCCCGCCGGTTACTACAACGTCACCATCACCGAGCCCAACCACGAGTCGTTCAGCGGCAATATCATGGTTGACCCCGGCAAGACAACGACCAAGAGCATCAACCTCAGCTTCCAGGCCATCACCGTTGACTGGAGCGTGGTAGAGACCGAGGTCGAGGACGAGTACAAGATTGTGACCACGCTCAAATATGAGACCAGCGTCCCGATGCCGGTTGTTGTGACCGAGCTTCCCGACATGAAGGCTGCAGCCGACATGTCGCCCGGCGAGTCGATGGTGTTCTATGCCGTGCTGACCAACAAGGGTCTCATCACGGCACATGAGGCCGCACTTGAGCTTGAGCCCACCGACGGAATCCTCTCATTTGAGGTGCTCAACCCGGGTCCCTACGAGATAGCCGCCAACCAGTCAGTGACTGTTCCCATCAAGGTCAGCTATCCCGCGACATCGACCCGCAGCGCCCGTATCGACTATGCCAACGAGGAGGAAGACCTGCCTCATAAGCATGGAGACAAGAAGGGCGACTGCACCTATAATGTCTCCACGATATATGCGTGGGACTGCGGTCTCGACCGCAAGTGGCACCGCTACAGCCAAAAGGTAGGCATCTGGATTTGCGGCAATACCGACATCAACTGGTCAGCACCACAAATCACCATACCTACCGGACGCTACCATGGCAATGGTGGCGGATGGGGCTTAGGCGGGGCATCGTCCAGCAGCAATCCCGTATCGGGATATACCGACACCGAATGTACCCCCTGTCAGAACTCCAAGCTGACACGCGTGGCACTCCCCTGCGGCAAGGCAATATTGTATCTCATACCCTACACCCGTCCCCTCGTGGGCGCATACGACGAGGTAGCCGGAGCTGTCGGGGACATAACGGATAAAATCGAAGAAGTCCAGGATGCAATAAACAAGGCCAAGGAACTGTATGGCATGTCGAAGGAATACTTACAATTCTGTGAGGATAATGACATCGATATAACCAATGTAGCATCTTGGTCAGACGAGCAGCTGGAAGCCCATACCAAATTCCTCACCGAAAAGGCTCAGGAACTCGGCAATGAGCTTATCGGCAGCTACATGGATGGTCTTATAGATGAACTGAAAGAGGCAATCTACGACAAGCTGCCCGATGGTGTCGAGGACGGTGTCGATTGTGTCAAGGGTCTTCTTGAGAAATGTACCAAGGACAATGTCGGCTGGGGCTGGAAAGAGGATGACCCCGACAAGGAGGACAAGGATGATTCATACGACCAGTCTGATGATGACAGCACCAACACTCCTTCCCTGAAAGAAAAGTCAATACAGCCGAAAGCTGGTACAACCACTCCCGAGGCAACCATCTCACTTGCCTCAGTCTCCAACAGCCGTGCATACGCCCTTGAGTTCAAGTCTTGGAAGAAACTCATCGATGAGTCGGCATTCCCTGACCTTGACAAGGCACTCTACAGCAACCTTGGCAATCTCGTGACACTCTGCGCTATACCCCAGCGCATGATTGACTGGCTCTATACCAGCGATGACTGGCTCAACCTGACCGACGAGCAGGCCGACGCGTTCTCCAACGGCTACAAGCAGTGGAGCGCCGACGACCCCGCGACAACCGACGTGTTCCGCGAGGCTACGCGTGAATTCATGGACGACAATCAGTTTGACGCCATGATGAAACGCCTGAGACTGCTCAAAGGCAAAAAGAGCGACCAAGACAACGCCAAGCAGCGCGACAATGACCCCAACGAACTTGACGAGGACCTGATACTGCTCCAGTATCTCCACTCGGACTTTGCCGCCCTTGTCAAGGCATACGATGAGATGACCGACCATGGCAAGCGGACCCTCACAGAGTTCCACGAGATGACCGCCGAGCTTGAGAAGCGCGTCGACGAGGAGGCCGACCGCACCTCGGTATGCGCCTCGATCACCCTACAGCTCTCGCAGTCGATGGTGATGACCCGCCAGGCGTTCCGCGGCACGCTGACCGTCTACAACGGCAACGAGTCAAAGTCGATGACCCAGGCCACCCTAAACCTTGAGGTGACCGACGACCGTGGCAACGTGGCCACACTCCACGAGATGCAGACCTCGCTTGAGAGCCTCGACGGCTTCACCGGCCCGATGACGCTCGACGGCGGATGGGAGCTCGCCCCCAGGCAGACGGGCACGGCTAAGGTGCTGTTCATCCCGACTCGCTACGCAGCGCCCGACAGCGCTGTGGTCTACAGCTTCGCCGGGGCGCTCAGCTACCTCGACCCGTTCACCGGGACGACAGTCAGCCGCACCCTCGCCCCCGTCTCGCTCACCGTCAAGCCCTCCCCCGTGCTTGACCTGACATACTTCATGCAGCGCGACATCATAGCCGACGACCCGCTGACCGCCGGCGTGGTCGAGAAGCGCGAGCCGGCCGAGTTCTCCCTGATAATCTCAAACAAGGGACGCGGTGACGCGACCGACATACGCATCACCACCGAGCAGCCTAAGATAACCGAGAACGAGAAGGGCCTCCTGATCGACTTCGAGCTCCTGTCGAGCCAGCTCAACGGCGGGGAGCACACACTCGCCCTGGGCGGCAACGTGGCTACGGAGGTCGGCGACATAGCAGCCGGCGGCACCGCCTACGCACAGTGGTGGATGGAGGCGTCGCTCCTGGGACACTTCATCGACTATGACATCGAGGAGACCCACGTGACGAGCTACGGCAACCCCGACCTGTCGCTGCTCGACGACGTGACCATCCACGAGCTGATACGCTCAGTGGACCTCGGCGAGGACCCCGAGACAGGCGTGATGGCAAAGGGATTCCTCGTCAACGACGAGATCGACGCTGACGACACCCCCGACATAATCTACCTCACCGACGGCTCGACGGCCCCCGTGGTGCCTGCCGCCGCCATGGAGATGGCACGCGTCGACGACACGACATGGAGGGTGACCGTCACCGCCCCGGAGGCCGGATGGGCCTACGGCTCGACCCCCGACCTGACCGCAGGTCGCTGCGAGATCGTCAGCGTCACACGCGACAGCGACTCCAAGGAAATCGCTCCACGCAACTTCTGGGCGACATACGTCACCCTGCGCGACGGCCGCGACCCGCTCTACGAGTACCGCCTCCACATGGCCGACGACATGCCGTCGCGGTCGGAGACCTACACCGTGGTCATCGCGCCGCGTGCCGAGACGGAGCTCACCGTAGAGAAGATAGAGGGTGTCCCCGCCGACAACCTCGTGGCACGCGAGTCGGTCACCGAACTCACTGTGACTTTCAACAAGCCCGTCATCGCCTCGACGTTCACTGCCGACGACATCACGCTGACCCGTCAGGGTGAGCAGCTCCCCGCCGGGGACATCACGGTGTCGCCCGTGGATGACACGACGTTCACCATCGGCCTCGGCGGCATAACCGCCGGGAACGGCTACTACACCCTGACCGTCGCCACGGAGGGCATATATGACACCGACAACTTCACCGGGCGTGACGGCAAGATGGTGGGCTGGACGCAGTTCCGCGACGGAATGGTCAGCTTCTCGGCCAGGGCCGTGCCCGCCGGCGCCGGTGGGGTGACTCCCGCAGCCGGGGCCGCCTCCCACGGCTCGTCGGTGACGTTCGCCGCCACGCCCGCGGAGGGATACGAGCTCACCGGCTGGTGGGAGGAGGGCGCGACAGAGGCGCTCTCGACCGACCCGGAGCTGACTGTGGCCATGCTCGACGAGACACGCCTTGAGGCACGCTTCGCCCCGCGCACCTACCTCGTCTCCACGAGCTGGGACAGTGAGGGCGGCAGTGTCGACGGCGCGCTCAACGGCACCGCCACACACGGCACCGTGCTGCGCCTGAGGGCCACCGTCAATGAGGACGCCGACTACACCTTCGGCGGATGGCTCGTCAACGGCTCGCTCATCTCGACCGACGCTGAGGTGGAGGTCCCCGTCGTGGCACACACCGACATCCAGGCGCTCTTCACCGCCGTACCCCGCGTCAGGGCTCGCTACGTGCTGTCTCGCGGATGGAACTGGATGACCGTGGCGCACCGGGCCGACAAGGCCACCGTCGAGGGCACCTTCCCCGCGCTCCACGGCAGCATCGCGGCCATATCGGGCACCGACGGCGAGGCCGTCCGCGATGACAACGGCGGCCTGTCCGGCTCGCTCTCGTCCCTGGCCCCCGGAGGCGTGTACCGCGTCAACATGTCGGCGGCGCGCGCCGTGACGATCATCGGCTCGCCCATCGAGGGTCTCTCGACTCCGCTCGTGGCCGGGTGGAACCACCTCCCCGCCCTGCGCATGGCCTCCACACCGCTGTCGGCGGCAATCCCCGACGCACGCGACGGCGAGGTGGTCAAGGGCCTTGACTCGTTCGCCGTGTATGACGGCGGCGCATGGCGCGGCACCCTGGTGTCGCTTGAGCCGGGCGCGGGATACATGCTCCGTGCCACGGCCCCGCGTGTCCTGACACAGGGCTCGTTTGACACGGCCGCCGGCGCTGCCGCTGCCGACGCTGACCTCAGCGACGTGGCCACACCCTGGTCGTTCAACTCACACGACCATGCCGACAACATGCCGGTGATAGCGCGTGTGATCGACAGGGACGGCAACCGCGTGGCCAACACCGCGATGGTCGTCGCCGCCTTCGGCGGTGACCGCTGCCGCGGCATCGCCACCGCCGACTCCGACGGTGACCTCCAGTTCCTGACCGTCCATGGCGACACCGACGGTGAGCCGATAAGGCTGATGGTCTTTGACACGGCCACCTCCACCGAGATGCGCTCCGACTCCGAGCTTCAGTTCACCCCCGACCTCGTCGGCTCCATCGCGGAGCCCCTTGAGGTCGCCGTCAGCGACCTGACCCTCGCCGACGGACTCGGATACGGACAGTCGGCTGTATACCCCAACCCCACCGCCGACCGCTTCTTCATCAAGGGAGCGTCCTCCGATGCCGGCATGACCGTGACCGTCTACAACAGCGCCGGCACAGCCGTGGTCGAGACCCCCTACACCAACGCGGGTGTCGATGTCAGCGCACTACCCTCGGGCACATACATCGTGACCGTCCGTAATGCCGACAACCACCACACCCACCGCCTGATCAAGATAGGCCAGTAACCGACCATAGGCCGATACAGGCCAACACTATTTGGCGGGATGTTTTCTCAAAAGAAAGCATCCCGCCATTCTTTTAACTTATTTTTAACATTGTAATAATTAACATTTTCATTGTCAATCAATAGGATTCTCGCTATCTTTGTACGATTTTTTACAAGCAGAAAAAGATAATTCTATTTTATGGTAAATCCAATTAAGAAAACCATCGAGCTGGGTGACGGGCGCACCATCACCTTAGAGACAGGCAAACTTGCCAAGCAAGCCGATGGAGCGGTTGAGTTGCGCATGGGAGGCACAATGCTCCTCGCAACTGTAGTGTCGGCCAAGGAGGTCGGCGAGGATGTGGACTTCATGCCACTTTCAGTGGACTATAAGGAAAAATTCTCCTCATTCGGACGTTTCCCCGGTGGCTTCCTCAAGCGTGAGGGACGTGCTTCCGACTATGAGATTCTGACATCGCGTCTTGTTGACCGCGTGTTACGCCCCCTGTTCCCCGACAACTATCACGCCGATACGTTTGTCAACGTCACCCTGTTTTCGACCGACGGAGTCGAGATACCCGACGCACTCGCCGGACTCGCCGCATCGGCTGCCCTCACCGTGTCAGACGTGCCGTTCAACGGCCCCATCTCGGAGGTGCGCGTGGCCCGTGTCGATGGTGAGTTTGTCATCAACCCCACCTTTGAGCAGCTTGAGAAAGCCGACATGGAACTGATGGTAGGCGCCACCTACGACAACATCATGATGGTGGAGGGCGAGATGGACGAAGTGTCTGAGATAGACCTCATCAACGCGCTCAAGGCCGCTCACGATGCCATCAAGGTACAGTGCAAGGCACAGCTTGAGCTTGCCGAGGCTGTGAAGCAGGCAAAGCGCGAATACTGCCATGAGACCAACGACGAGGAACTCCGCAAGGACATCCACGACAAGTGCTACGACAAGGTTTACGCCATCGCCAAGGCCGGAAGCGCCGACAAGCATTGGCGTCAGGACTCGTTCAAGGCCGTGCGCGACGAGTATATAGCATCACTTCCCGAGGAAGAGGCAGAGGAGAAGATGGGCATGATCAAGCGCTACTACCACGAGGTGGAGCGTGAGGCCGTTCGCCGCTGCATCCTCGACGAGGGCATCCGTCTTGATGGACGCAAGACCACCGACATCCGCCCCATATGGTGTGAGGTCGACTATATACCCGGCCCCCACGGATCAGCAGTGTTCACCCGTGGAGAGACCCAGGCTCTCGCCACCGTCACCCTCGGCACCAAGCTCGACGAGAAGATACTCGACGACGTGCTTAACCAGGGTCGTGAGCGTTTCTTGCTCCACTACAATTTCCCCCCCTTCTCCACCGGCGAGGCCAAGCCCCAGCGTGGCGTAGGCCGTCGTGAGGTAGGACACGGTAATCTCGCCCACCGCGCCCTCAAGCGCATGTTCCCCAAGGACTTCCCCTATGTATGCCGCATCGTCAGTGACATCCTTGAGTCCAACGGATCATCGTCAATGGCAACCGTATGCGCCGGCACACTGTCACTTCTCGATGCAGGTGTCAAGATGAAGAAGCCCGTCGCAGGTATCGCCATGGGTCTCATCTCCGACTCACAGAGCGGCCAGTATGCCATCCTCTCCGACATTCTCGGTGACGAGGACCACCTCGGCGACATGGACTTCAAGGTGACCGGCACCAAGGACGGTATCACCGCCACCCAGATGGACATCAAGTGTGACGGCCTCAGCTACGAGGTACTCGAAAAGGCCCTCATGCAGGCCCGCGACGGTCGTCTCCACATACTCAACATCATCAACGAGACCATCCCCGCGCCCCGCGAGGATTACAAGCCTCACGTTCCGCGCATCGTCACCATGACGATACCCAAGGAGCTTATCGGTGCCGTCATTGGCCCGGGTGGAAAGATTATCCAGGGCATTCAGGAAGCCAGTGGAGCCACCGTCTCCATCGACGAGATCGACGAAGGCGGCTATATCGAGGTTGCAGCTGCCAACAAGGCATCCATCGACAAGGCCATGGAAATGATCAACGCCATCGTCGAACTCCCCGAGGAGGGCAAGGTATACACCGGCAAGGTACGGTCGATACTTGAGTTTGGCGCGTTTGTTGAGTTCATGCCCAACCGTGACGGACTGCTCCACATCTCAGAGATAAGCTGGGAGCGTCTCGACTCCATGGATGCCTCAGGGCTCAAGGAGGGCGATACCGTCGAGGTCAAGCTCATTGAGATTGACAAGAAGACCGGCAAATACCGTCTCTCGATGCGTGCACTCCAGCCCAAACCCGAGGGCTACGTAGAGCGCGAGCGCGCACCCCGTCCCCCACGTCGTGACGGTGACCGCGGACCGCGCCGCGATGGCGACCGTCCCCGCCGTGACAACCGTGGCCCCCGCCGCGACAACAACCATCGCAACGAGGAATAACCCAAAGCCATAAAATCTTATCTATATCCGCGAAGCCGCTGCCGCCCATCGACAGCGGCTTCCTTTTTTTATCCAATAGTTGCGCATATTTTCCCAATGATACAATATACATTTGATACATCCCGAAAACCACATTCCACGAAAGCCAAAAGTGATGTTGCAAAATCCGAAAGTAATAGCTATCTTTGCCGCAGTTTTTCACCAAAGGCTGCTCGAATGGTGGAATGGTAGACACGAGGGACTTAAAATCCCTTGGCCATTGCGGCTGTGCGGGTTCGAGTCCCGCTTCGAGCACAATTGCAAACTGTAGCTATCAACTCATTAGATAGTTGCAGTTTTCTTTTATCAAAATTTGGCTACCTTTCGACTTCCCACGCTAAAATTTAGGGCTTGTTTTGAGATTGATGATTATTTCGTATCTTTACATCAATAACCCAACCAATCCCAAGCACATGGCAAAGATAATAGTAAAGGATACAATCATACGGACTCTATCCAAGGATGGGACAGATTATATCTGTATAACAGATATTGCCCGTCAGAAAAACCCCAACGAGCCTAAAGATGTTGTCAAAAACTGGATGAGGGCTAAAAATACTCTTGAATACCTTAGTCTATGGGAATTGTTGAATAATCCTAATTTTAATGGGGTCGAAATCGACCCCATTTTAAGAGAGGCCGGATCCAACGCTTTCACAATGAGCCCAAGCCGATGGATTGAATTGACAGGCGCAATCGGATTAATCAATAAACTCGGTCGCGAAGGTGGTACGTATGCACAGAGAGATATTGCTTTCAAATTTGCGAGTTGGGTTTCGGTTGAATTTGAGTTGTATCTCGTCAAAGAATTTCAGCGGCTAAAGGAGGCCGAACAGGAGCAAATCGGATGGTCAGCCAAGCGTGAGCTGTCCAAAATCAATTACCGCATCCACACTGATGCCATCAAGCAAAACCTCATCCCGGCTGAAATCACCCCGACACAAGCGAGCATCATCTATGCAAATGAGGCCGATGTACTTAATGTTGCCATGTTTGGCATGACAGCCAAACAGTGGCGCGAAGCCAATCCCCACCTCAAGGGAAATATTCGTGATTATGCCGCCATCAATGAGCTGATATGCCTATCAAACATGGAAAACCTCAATGCCGTATTTATCGAGCAGGGTATGTCACAATCAGAGCGGCTAATCAAGCTCAATCAGATTGCCATCCACCAAATGCAGGTATTGGAGAGCGGGCAAACCAACCGTAATCTATTAAAATAACCATATCCGAAAAGACCCGATTGGAGAGCGGAACCCATATCCACCATAATGCACGGGGGACATCGATGCGGACTAAGTCAACGGCAGAGGTGTCAGGTCAGGCGGGTGAGGGCGAGGGTCAGGAGGCTGATGCGGGCGGTCGGGGAGGCGGCGTGGATGGCCTCGATGCAAGAGAGGATTGTGGCGCCGGTAGTCATCACGTCATCGACCACGAGAACGTGACGGCCATCAAGCTGACCGGGGTCTTCCACCCCATAGACACCCTGAGTGTTGAGCCAGCGAGAGTAGGCACCGCGTGCCGTCTGCGTGCCATGTCCGCGCAATGCCACGAGATTGTCGCCCACAGGCATGCCGGTATGGTCAGACAGCCCCCCGGCTATCCACTCCGTCTGGTTGTATCCGCGCCGGGCCTTCTTCCACCAATGGAGCGGCACCGGCAATATCAGGTCAATCCCGTCAAAGAAACCATCCCCCTCTATCTCGCGGGCAAACATCCGGGCCACCATGCGCCCCACGACAGGTCGGGACGCATACTTTGCCTGCCGTATCAACGCACGGTAAGGGCTGCCGTGATAATAATAGAACCAGCTTCCCGCACGCTCCACCGCCACATGTCCAGCGACCCGCACGTGCATGGTGTTGAACGCATCGCGATGCACTCCCGTGCGTGGCAACGATGTCAGGCAATGCAGGCACATCACCTGCTCACCGCGCCGCAATGTGCATCCGCACACCTCACAAAGGCTCGGGAACAGCAATCCGGCCATGTCGTCGAGGAAGCGCCTGATTATTCCACTCCCTCCCACAACTCGTCACCCTTTATGGAGGCCACCACCTCGCTGCTCTCATAACCGCGCATCACTCCATGGCGAAACAGCCGCGTCTTACCCTCGTAGCTGCACGGGTCGTCAATCGTGCGCAACTTTGCCCGCAACACCTCCATGAGATTGGCGGCATACTCCCGCTCATCAATCTCCTCATCGAGGGCAATGTCGATGATGTCACGGTCGATGCGCTTGGCGACAAGCCCGAGCCTTATCTTCCTACGTCCCCACCGAGCCACCCTCACCTTCTCAAGCACGTAGGCGCGGGCAAACCGCTCGTCATCGACAAACCGCGCCCGGCGCAACCCAGACATTATCCTCGCGGCATCACCGCCGCCGATGCCCCATAGCGAGAGCTTGCGCCACAGGTCTGACTCGCACTGCTCCGAGCGGGCACACAATGTCTCAAGCCGCTCAAGTGCCCGGGCAGGTGTTATCGGCTTCCTATTCATCTCCACGCGGCTTAACGGCACAGGCAAAGCGCTCGCGCCCGGTCATGTCCCTGGCAATCTCCACATCCACAAACCCGTCAGACTCAAGCAGCCCACGGACATCGGCAGCTTTCAGCGGATTTATCTCAAAGTAAAGCCGCCCTCCAGCCACGAGTGCCACAGCCGCATAGCGCGTTATAGCCCGGTAGAACCGCAACGCGTCGTCATCGGGAACAAACAGTGCCATAGCCGGCTCATGGTCAAGCACCTCGGGAGACATCGCCGACCGCTCGCTGTCGAGCACGTAGGGTGGGTTGGAAACGATTATATCATAACCGCCGGCAACAGGCTTCATCGTCAGCACATCCTCCTGTCGGAAATCAACCCTCACCCGCAGTCGCGAGGCATTCTCACGAGCCACGGCCAACGCGTCGGCCGACAGGTCAACCGCAGTGACCGACGCAAACCGCAACGCCCTCGCCAACGACACCGCTATACATCCCGACCCTGTACAAAGGTCGAGTACACGCAAGTCAGCACCGCTGTTGCGGTCGACAATCATGTCGACCAGCTCCTCGGTTTCAGGGCGGGGTATCAACACCGCCGGTGTCACCACGAGCGTATTGCCGTAAAAGCGCGTCTCCCCGAGCACATACTGCAACGGCTCGCCAGCGACGACGCGCCCCACCGCCGACATCGCCTTACGCGCGATATAACCGCTCACAGTGCTGTCGCGATGCAACGCCAAGTCGATGGGCGTCCACCCCTTGAGCACGCCGAATATCGTACGCACCATCGCCTCAGCCTCCCCGGAGTCGACACGCGCCGCGAGCCGCTGTCTCATGAGAGCCGTCAGCCTGTCGAGCCTCACGTCATCACCGTTACCGATAACCTCATTATCATTGACAGTCTCCATTTCCAATCTTTTTGTATCTACATATATGTAACTTACCATGCAAATATAGGCATATTTCCACTCTGTGGGACACCATTCACAATAATTCTCCCACAACTTCCGTTATATCACAGCGTGATTGCAGGTTAATGATACGCTATTTAGACTCAGTCTAATTTATTTTTAACTGTATTATCGCTTGTTAATACAAATAAAATGGCTATCTTTGCCCCCGATCAATCATGTGCGTTTAAGTTGGCGGTTATCCTAATACCAATTTGGTATCCCGCCACAATATAATTTTTACTGCTTGAACAATGGAAATCTACAAGACTGCCAAAGCTGCTACCCATCGCCTGCTCACCCTCATGCTGCTCCTGTGTGGACTCATGCCCATAGCCGCCGACCTCCACGCCGAGCCGGTCGGCAACCTCGCCATATCGGGTACCGTGGTCGACGCCGAGTCAGGCGAGCCGCTTGACTTCGTGCTCGTGACGCTCCCCGACCAGAACCTGTGGGCCGAGACCGACATCAAGGGTCACTTCAAGATTGGCGGCCTGAGGCCCGGCAAATATAACATGGAGGTGAAGTCTACCGGTTACAAGCCTTATAGTGAGGTTGTAAACCTCACTACGGCTTATAAGCCGTCGAAAATCAAGCTGCAACAACTCAGTCTCGCGCTCGATGAGGTCGTTGTCACAGCCGAGGCCCAGAAGATGGGGTCGGCATCCAAGATTGACCGTTCGGCAGTGCAGCACATCCAGCCCAAGAGCCTTGAGGACATGATGCAGCTTGTCCCCGGCAACGTCACAAAGAATCCCGACCTCAACAGCGTCGGACAGGCTTACATCCGCGAACTCAACGAGAACGCCAACAACGCCATGGGTACCCTCGTGGTCGTCGATGGCGCACCGATGTCCAACGACGGCAACATGCAGGCGCTCAGCGTCAGCAAGGGGGGCACCACCCCCGAGCACTCCACCGCCGGCAAGGGTGTCGACCTGCGACTCGTCTCTCCCGACAACATCGAGTCGGTAGAGGTCGTGCGCGGTATTCCCTCGGTCGAGTACGGCAACCTCACTTCCGGGGCCGTCATCGTCAAGTCGCGTGCCGGTGCCACGCCGCTTGAGATCAAGATGAAAGCCGACCCCTACTCCAAGATGGTCTATGCCGGCAAGGGCTTCAGCCTCAACACCGGCGGCTCGGTCAACGTCTCGGCTGACTACTCGCAGTCATACGCCGACATACGCAAGCGGTACATCGGGTATGACCGCGTGACCTTCTCGACGGGCTACAGCAATGTGTTCATGAAATCGACGCGTCCGCTGTCGTTCAACGCCCGCTTCTCGTTTTTCAGCAGTCTCAACAACGAGAAGAGCGATCCCGAGCTGATGTATGACGAGCGTGTCAACAACAAGACCATCGGTGGCCGACTGAGCCTTGAGGGCAACTGGAGCCTCAACCTCCCGTGGATCTCGGGACTCTCCTACGCTGCCTCGGCCAACTTCACCCACGAGTCCGACTATGCCAACGAGCAGGTCATATTGCAGTCGGGCATTACCCCTGTCGGCAACGCCACCGTCAACAGCGAGTACTCCACATTTTTCCTCACATCGACCTACTATGCCTGGTCTAAAATCGAGGGCAAACCTCTCGACCTCTATGCCCAGATCAAGGCCAACAAACTGCTGATGATGAGCGGCGGGGCCTACATGAACTTCAAACTCGGTGTCGAGTGGCGGTTTAACAAAAACTACGGTAAGGGCATGACCTTTGACGAGAAGTTTCCCCCGCAGGTCACCAACAACCAGTCGATACGCCCGCGTCCCTACAACAGCATCCCGGCCATGAACGTGCTGTCATGGTTCCTTGAGGACAAGATCACCCTCCCCCTCGGCTCAACCACGCTCAACATGCAGCCCGGAGTCAGACTCTCGACCATCTTCATCAACAAGGAGTTGGCCAAGCGCGGCAACATGACCACCGTCGAGCCGCGTATCAACATCGACTACAACATACTCAACAGCGCCAACAACCGCCTGTTTGACGACCTGAGCGTAGTCGGCGGCTATGGCGTGGGCATGAAGACCCCCACCCTGCTGCAATTCTACCCCGACGCGGCCTACTTTGACATCGCCTCTTACACCATGCTCTTCCGCGACGATGTCAACGGCGACAAGGGCAAGTCGATAGCCGTGATGACAACCAAGGTCATCGACGACACCACCAACCCCGACCTCAAGCCCACCTACAGCTACAAGACCGAGGCCGGACTGGCATTCCGCATCAAGAAGGTGCGCGGTATGATCAACTTCTTCAACGAGAAGCACAAGAACGAGTTTGGCTACGTGTCACAGCCCGTCATCATGCACGCCAACAAGTACGCGACTCCCGACGGCATCGCCGGAGCCAAGTATGAGGATGGGAAGGTGCAGTATCTGCCTCAGGGCAGCAGCCAATGGACTGACGCCGAGGTAGCCCAGAAGTCCTACTTCTTCAACTACGTGACACCGTCCAACAGCATCAGGACAGACAAGTACGGCATCGAGTATCAGGTGTCACTCGCCACGATACCCGCCATACGCACGTCGGTCACCGTCGACGGTGCCTACATACACATCAAGCGCCGCTCGACCCAGGACTACTACTCATCCGTAAACGCAATCTACAAGGGTGACACCTACCCGCTGATGGCGATATATCCCGGTGGAAGTGGCAGCGTGTCATCGCGCTTCAACACCAACTTCCGCTTCATCACCCATATCCCGCAGCTCCAGATGATATTCACCACCACGCTCCAGATGATATGGTCGGAGACCTACCGCTCCATCTATGAGGATGCCAACGGCAATTCCCTCTACTACCGCATGAACGACCCGTTCTCTCCGAGTACGCAGAAATATTTTGTCAACCCGGTCGGCTTCATCGACGCGTTGGGCAACTACACCCCGTGGCAACCGGGATTTGAGACCGATGAGCTATACCGCTACATGCTTCTCAGCTACTCCCACAACAACGCCTTCGGGACTGAGAGATACCCCGTGTCGGCCATACTAAACTTCCGCCTCAGCAAGGAGTTTGGCAAGATACTTGAGATAGCCTTCATGGCCAACAACTTCCTCAAGCTCACCAAGACCTACAAGCTACAGACCAGCGTGGGCTGGAAGGACATCACGATACCGATGTACTTTGGAGCCGAGGTCAAGCTCAAGTTCTGACCAGCCGCGACAGCCATGCAACGATATTACACCTATAATTACTGAAACTCTATTTTTCAATCATCATTAATAACTAAATTCTTTTATTACAATGAAAAAATTGCTCTATCTCTTGCCCATCGTGGCAATACTGCTTGGAGTAACATCTTGCAGCGACAAGGATGGTGGTGATGACGTTGTCATCAAGCACACCGCCACTGTCTCGGTAGTTCTCCCTGACGTGGTGAATGCCGCAGACATCCAGGCGCTTGCTGTGACAGCCACCAACACTGTCACCAACGAGGCTTCGGTAGCCAATGTTGACGCATCGACACTTACAGCTACCTTTGCCCTGACTCCCGGCACCTACAACTTCAACGCATCGGGAAATACCACCGATTACAATATCAACGGTAACGTTGCCGGCGTTGAGATTTTTGAAGACAAGGCCGTCACGCTGAACCTTGTTGAGTCCAGGTCTGACAACTCGATCATCTTCAAGGAGGTTTACTTTGCCGGTGTGCCCGACTACTACTTCCAGGACCAGTTCTACGAGCTGTACAACAACACCGACGAGGTGCAGTATCTCGACGGTATCATTCTCGGCACTGTAGACCTTGGTCTCGCCCCCCAGACCTGGGCTAAGGACCAGCCCTCTGTCTGGATGACCAACGGCACATATCCCGATGGTAAATACCCCTTGACCTCACACGTACAGTGCTTCCCCGGCAACGGTACCGACTATCCATTGCAGCCCCGCACGAGCGTAGTCATCGCCGCCAACCCTATCGACCACAGCGCACGCGTGCTTGCCGAGGGTGACGTGCAGTCTCCCGTAGACCTCTCACAGGCTGACTGGCAGCTCTATACCGACAACGCGTTCCCCACTGACACCAAGATTGACGGCGTACCCGTGATGCAGTTCCTTTGGAAGACATTCGGTCGCGAGATGATGCCCGCAACCGAGGGTCAGCCCCTCATCCTTGCCCGCCTCAAAAACGGCACCCTGCCCGTTGACTATGTTGCCGATCCCTCCTCATTGGCTTCTGCCCCCGGCAAGAGCGACAACTGCCTCATGATTCCTGCCGACTGCATCCTCGATGCCATAGACATCGTTCCCGCCCAGGCAGATTGCCACTACAAGCGCATCGAGGTCAAGGATGACGCAGGTATGACCTGGTTCTCAGCCGCTGACGGCACCTCCAACGGTGACTATTCCGGCAAGAGCCTCCGCCGCAAGGTAGCCGGCTTCACAGCCGACGGCAAGGCAATCCTCAAGGACACCAACAACTCGTCCAACGACTTCATCCTCGGTGGTAGCACTCCTACCCCCGGTGTGATGCCCACCGTATCCGACTAACCAACAGCCGCCACGGTCTACATATCCCAACGAGCAGAGGCCACGGAGGCCGTGGCCTCTGCTTTTCACTCTCTCATCAACACCCAACGCTCTCTCCTACCCCATAACGCCGCACCGACGCGGCGTACACCGACAAAACGACATAACATGACACTCAGATACCACAGCCTATCACTCATTCTCGCCGCCACGGCGCTCACCTCCTATGCCCAGACCGACAGCAAGGTGGCCTATCAAGACCGCCAGTATCTCGGCAACGTGTCATACGGAAGCGCCAACCCCGTGTCTGACTATTACATGCCAATAACCGACATCGCCGACATACGCGTCGATTACCTGCATCAAGGCGGCGACCTCCACCTCATTGACGAGGCGGGGCGCTCCAACACGTGGAAAGCATCCTTTACGGGAATGAAGCGTGTGGGAAAGGTCACTTTCACGGGGGGACTCACCTACGACAACAGCACGCTAAACGACCGCCGTTGGAACAACACGCTCTTTGTGTCACGTTACAATCCCTACATCATAGGCGACTCGATACTCAGCAAGTTCAACCAAGAGACATTCGCTCTCGACGGAGCCGCCGTCTACACCGCCACCGACCGCCTTAAACTGGCCCTCCGCGCCTACTACAACGTCGGCAGCTCGGCCACTCAGAAAGACCCGCGGCCCGAAATCAAGGGAATGCGCTTCACCCTCAATCCCGGTGCCGAATACACCCTCGGCAACCACACCGTAGGACTCTCGGCCCATGCGGGTTGGCTGTCAGAGGAGTCAACCACCACTATCGTGCGCACCACCACAAAGCAATATGTATTCCTCTTTCAAGGACTTGGTGTCTACGAGGTGAAAGACGCCCTCGGCTACAAGCGCAAGTATGACGGCATGAGATACGGAGCCAACATCCAGTTCACGTTCAACCGCAGCAACGATGCAACTGTCAGCGACTTTATCGAGGTTGGTTACAGCGGGGAGTACGAGAATGCCACCGACGGCTCGTCGGCCACCCGCTACAAGGGAGGCCGCTACTCGGGCAGCGGACTGTCGCTCTACAACCGCCTGCGCATCAAGTCGGGCGACCGCACGATGCACAACGTCATCATCGCCGCCGACATGCACAAGACCACTGGTCGCTGGTACACTCAAAAGCAAGTAACCGATGACAACAACAACCTCATCTATGAGGTGATCAACGAGTCAGACAATCTTGAGGGACACGACTACCACGCGATGGCCGGATACCGCTTTGACATGCTCGACGGTACACTCCCCACGCTATCGGCCTCGGTCAACGCCGACCTTGACCGCAGCGAAACCAAGAACCGCCTGTATGGCGCACGCGAGGAGTACACCAACCTTCTCGTCTCGGCCGACGTTACCAAGCGGTTTGCCATACGCCGCTCGTGGCTCGGAGCCACCGTCAGGGGGCAATATCGTTGCTCTCTCGACAATACCCTCAGCATTGCCAATATGCCCGCGACCTACTCAATCATAATGCAGCGCTACACACGCCCGGCATTTGACGACCTCACAGCCGGATACTGGGGCATCGGAGGGTCGCTCACTTACTCGCTGCCGCTCTATCTTTTCAAATACAACACGACACTCAACATAGCCGTCAACGCCGACTACCGCAGTCAGACCGGCTCGACCCCGACCCTGTCGGGAGCCGACCGACTCAACATCGGCGCATCGGTGGGATTTATATTCTAACGCACTCATTGCCACAAATTAATTACTGCTAACATAACATCATCATGAACATCAGACGATATGGTATCATCGCCGCCCTCGCGTTGGGCTGCATGTTCCCATCAGAGACAAGCGCCGCAGCCCGACGGGCATTCGCGATTGTTGTCGATGCCGAGAGCTACCGTCAGGCGGCCAAGGAGATTGACGCATACGCCAAGTCGGTCGAGAAAGACGGCCTTAAACCCATTGTCATCAAGGAGACCTCGGGCAATCCCGACCACATCAGGGCCGAGCTTCAGAAACTCTACAACGATAAGAAGACCCCAATAGAGGGAGCGGTATTCATCGGCGACATCCCCATCCCGATGATACGCGATGCCCAGCATCTCACCTCGGCGTTCAAGATGAACCAGAAGACCTATCCCTGGCAGGAGTCATCGGTTCCCTCCGACCGGTTTTACGATGACTTCGACCTCAAGTTTGATTACATCAAACAGGACTCGGTCAACAACCTCTACCACTACTACTCCCTGCGCTCCGACTCGCCGCAGTATCTCGCACCCGAGATATACACAGGCCGCATCAAGCCCATCGACGACGGGTCGGGCAACAAGTATGAGCTGCTGCGCCGCTACCTCGACAAGATTGTCAGGCTCAAGGGCGAGCAGAATATCGTGGACCAGCTGCTGTTTTTCAGTGGACACGGCTATGTGTCAGAGTCAATAATGGCCCGCATGGACGAGAAGGGGGCACACCTCCAGAGCTTCCCGTGGATGCACACGCGCTGTCAGGGCATCGAGTATATCGACCATAAGCGCGACCGTTCGGTCAAGGGACGGTTGATGTCAGAGCTTCAGCGCCGCAACCTCGACATCGCCCTGCTCCACCATCACGGCGACGTGGAGATAGAGTATCTCAACAGCGAGCCTGACCCCGAGACCCCGACCGAGGCAGTGCAGCAGATCAAGGATTATGCCAACTATGCCTACCGTCGCCATCGCGGCAAAGACGCTCCCGACGATAGCGTCAAGGCCCGTATCGCCCGTAACCTCGGCGGACTCCCTCTCGACTGGTTCACTGACGAGGACAGCCCCGAGCGCAAGCAGCAAGACTCCATAGAGAACCGCAAGCTCAACCTCTACGTCGAGGACTTTGCCGACTTCACCCCCAACTGCCGTCTGGTGATCCTCGACGCGTGCTTCAACGGGTCGTTCCACAAGGACAAGTATATCGCCGGCGCCTACATATTTGACGAGGGCGAGACCGCCGGAACTATAGGCAACAGTGTCAATGTGTTGCAAGACAAGTGGTCAGACCGCTACCTCGGACTCGCCGGACTCGGGATGCGACTGGGCAACCTCGTGAAATACAATACCTATCTTGAGAGCCACTATATCGGTGACCCGTCGTTCCACTTCACGGGAGCGGTCGATGGTATTGATGTCAACGAGATGTTACAACAGCCCGCCGAGTGGTGGAAGGGCCAGCTCAACAGTCCCTATCCCGCACTGCGCACGATGGCCATGCGTCAGCTCACCGATGCCAATCTCATGACCTCTGACCAACTGCTCGACATCTACAAGAACGATTATTCGGAAATCGTGCGTATGGAGGCCATGACCTTGCTCTCTCTCTTTGACAATGCAAACTTTGTCGCCTGTCTCGACATGGCAGTCGATGACAGCTACGAGATGATACAGCGCTACGGACTCAACTTCATAGCCAAGCGCGGTGACCTTGAGCTTATCCCGGCCATGATCCGTGTCGCCACACGCAACAACACCGGCAAGCGCATCGAGTTTGGCATCAGCCAGACAGCGGCGCTCTACCCCGCCGACTCGCTCGTGGCCGTGCTTGACCGCAACTTCGATCCCCGCGACTATGCCGAAGGCGATGTGGTGCGCGGTCATGTGGCACACGCACTGCGCAAGTATGCCGATTCCTACCGCCTCGATGCCGTAAGAAACATCTGCCATAACGACTCGCTCCCCACCGCCAAGAAGTTACAGGATATACGCACCCTACGCAACTCCAACATGCACTACCTTGTCGATGACCTGCTCGCGTATGTCCAGACTTGTGACAACGACGAGGTCTGCATCGACCTGCTGGAGGCACTCGGATGGTTCCGCAACTCGTTCCGTCACCCCGACATCAGCGCCGTAGCGCTCAAGATGAGCCGTGACGACTCGCGATCCAAGGAGGTGAGGGATATGGCACTCAAGACCTATAACCGTATAGAAGACAACCGTAAGGACAATGCAACGAAACAATAAATACATCATAGCCACCGTGGCAGTCATCGCCATGTTACCGGCAATGACTGCCACGGCACAACCTTTCACCCGCGCCCCGCTTACAGCGGCACAGCGGGTCATGAAAGCATCCATCCCGGGGTGGCATCCCCGCACAGGACGGGCGGTGACCGAACTGCCCGCGTCGGTCGATAACTCGACCAACCGTTTCTTTCCCGCCATATTCTCGCAGGGTTCCAACAATTCATGCTCACAGGCTTCAGGCGTGCGTTATGTCTACACCTACGAGGTGAACCGTATGCTCGGACGCGACGCGTCCAATCCGGCCAACGTGTTCTGCTACCACTTCACATGGAATTTCCTCAACGAGGGAAACAACGAGGGTTCCCACTCATGGATTGGTTGGAACCTGATGAAAGATTGTGGAACTCTCGACATGACACGCTTCAAGGACGAGCCGTACTCATACTCACAACAGACCCAGTGGCTCTCGGGCTACGACACCTATATCGAGGCGATGAAATATCGCGTCAGCGGATATACTAAAATCAACCTCAAGAGCCGCGAGGGCATCGACCTGATGCGCCGTTACCTGTATGACCACGGCGACGGAGGCGAAACCGGCGGCGTGGCCTCCATCTCATATGAGACAGAGGACTGGGGACTGAAGTCCTACACCGGCCCGTCACTGACCGGTCTGCGACACATCGTCACCAAGGAGGGAAAAGATGGCCCGCACGCGATAACCCTCGTCGGATATGACGACACGGTGGAGTATGACTTTGACGGTGACGGCAACATCAGCGACACGGAACGTGGCGCGTTTATCTTTGCCAATAGCTGGGACGACTATTGGGCCTCTGACGGCAAGTGCTACATACCCTACAGCGTGATGCTCGCCGATTATGCCGACGGCGGACTCTCAGAGGGTGATGCTGATGCCTATATGGTGACACCCGTGATCGGCGACCCTGACATAGTATTCAAGGTAAAGCTGTCATACAACCGCCGCAACGAGCTGTCGTTCTCACTCGGGGCGGCAGACGGCGACGATGCCAAGATGCCGTCGGTCGATTTCACCTATCCCGTGATGAACCGTCAAGGCGGGGCTGTACCGATGCAGGGCAACAGCGCCTCCAATGAGATGGAGGTGGTATTTAACTTCAGCCGTTACCATGAGACGGTCAAGGGATACGCCGACCCGAAGTTCTTCCTCACTGTACGGCGCACGGCAGCGACAGGCGTAGGCAAGATTATCGAGTTTTCAGTTCTCGATGTCGCCACCGGCACCCAGTACTTGTCGTCAGACCGCGACATAGAGCTGAAAGGCGGTCAGGTGGTGCTGACGACAGGCAAGTCGCTGTCAGTCTACCCGTCGTGCAGCAAGTGGCGCTGGCTGTTGACCGGCACATACGCACCGATAGCATCGCCGTTTGTGGTAAAGACCGCCAACGGCAATGCGATGAAGATGATTGTCAACGGATATGACCGCTCATCGGGTCAGCTAACAATCAAATATCATAAACTATGAAACGATTTATCCTCCCTATAGCCTTAATGGCAGCGGTATTCTTGCTCCCCTCCTGTGCAGAGGATGGAGACGGCGACAAATCCGCGCCCGACAACGACATCGAGCTTACCGTGTCGGGAATCTCCGACACAGAGTGGACCTATATATCGCTTGAGAACAACACCGTTGTTGGCCGCTCAGCCAAGAGCGACCCCACAGCCGACACCGACTGGGCATCACGAACAGATTGGGACATCGCCATCTGCGGCGATATGATACGCACCAACAGCGGCACCTCGGGCAACGGTGCCGGTGGTCTGCGCCGTCTCGACGGACACTCTTATGACCACGTCACCGCCAACGATGCCGCTAACACCGACATCGACCGCCCAAACTCGCCCGACTCTCCCCGCGAGTAAGGCCATCCCCGCGAGAGGCCGTCCCCGAGTGAGCCAGCCACCGCGCGACACCACGCATAAGGGGGTGTGTCAAAATTCATGGCACGCCCTCCTTGCATAACCTGCTGAAAACA
>JAMPAQ010000004.1 GCA_023667145.1 Pseudoflavonifractor sp. | reverse complement strand
GCGACGAGTATGTCCTCACCGTACGCCCACGCACCGAGCGCGGATGGGGCCCGGCATACTCGTGGACACGCGCCAACGTGCCGCTGACGGCCCTGTCGCTCACCCCCTCGCTGCTCGGCATGACCGCCGGGGAGACCGTGACACTCTCCGCCGACCCGATGTCCGCCGACGCGCTCCATCCCGCCGTGACGTGGTCGAGCTCCGACCCGGCCGTGGCCTCCGTCAGCTCCGACGGCACGGTGACGGCCATCGCCACGGGCGACGCACTGCTGACGGCCACCTCGGTCCGCTATCCCGACATCACGGCCACCTGTGAGGTCTCCGTCAAGGCCGACCTCTCGGGCATCGGCGACACCGCCGCAGACACCGTGAGCGTCACCGGCCTGCCGGGCCGCATCGTCGTCGAGGGCGCGGTCGCAGGTGACATCACCGTCTACCTCCCCACCGGGGCCACGGTGGCCGTGCGCCCCGCCGCACCCCGCGTCGCCATCCCCCTCCCCGCCGGGGCATACCTCGTCAGCGTCAATGCCACCCTCCACAAGGTCGCAGTCCGCTGACCTCCAGTCGGCAAACGCCGACCGCCATCCCCGAGTCAGCCGCCGCTGACCGACCGCCATCCGGGAGCCGGGCCTCATCAGCCCGGCTCCCGCTGTGTCGTCCCCCGTCCACCAGTAGGGGCGCACCCCGGTGCGCCCGCCCTCGGTGCGGTCGCAGGTGACCGGCATGTATGGGAGTCCGCTAATATCGTCCAGAATGTCAGATTTATCCATGCCTCGCTGTCGCTCGTGATGGAGCTACAATTAATCCGCATCTCCGATGCTCTGTCGATGCGGGGGTTTGGTGGGGGGCTGTTGCGGCGGTGGGATGGGCGTGGGTATGGGGATGAATGGGATTAGATGGGATGGCGCGACGTGTTGGACGCAGCGGATGCACGAGCGTGCATCCCTACGTGGTGGGAGCGGGGCCAGATTTGGGGTATGTGTTGGCGTTGAGCAGTGGGATTATGTCGAATGTTCCGCCACGATGGGTGGCGGGACGGCAGCCGGAGCCTATGGCATGAAGCCGGGTCGGGGATGTTGCGGTGGACGCGGGATGTCTCCGGCGGTCTGTTGCGGTGGGAGCGGGCGCACCAGGGTGCGCCCCTACATGAGGGGCGGAGGGCACAGGGGTGGAAGGCTCGGAGCAGATGGGGCGAGCTATCTGTAGAGTATCTTGCGGGTTATGTCGCCGACCTTGACAATGTATATACCCGGTGTTATCAGCCTGACGCCGCAGGTTGAGGCAGAGACATCATGCAGCACTATCCGGCCACTCATGTCGGCAATCATCACGTCTTGTCCGTCACAACCGGCAACAGTCAGAATCCCCGCCTCAAGTCTGATGTCAATGGTATCGGAATAAATCTCACGTATTCCACTGCCATTACCTATGACGACTTCAACCGCAACCTCAACACCTGATCCATCGAGACTCCGGCCGGTCAATATCACGGTCTCATTGTCCTTGAGCGTCCTGAATGATGGGAGCATGGGATCACTTACTCTAAGCGCACTCTCATCAGAAGACTCCCACCTAAGAGCCGGATATGTAGCATCGACAGGGGTATAATCCAACTTAATACCTATATCGGACAATGATATGTCGGTATATGACAGCGGTATCCGGCATGTCGTGGTCGAGAGTGCCACCTTGTTCAAAGGCACAAGCTCGACAATATTCCAAAAATCTGACCATTCGTCACTTGTACGATATAAATCAAGAGACCCGGCAGGCACGGCAAGAGTGGCGTTAAACTTGACCCGATTGGAGAATGTCCCCACGGGGACAGCCGGAGGAACGGGATTATGCACAGCCACAAAAGACAGCTCGTCACACAAATTGAAGACACTCTCGCCTATAGTCGAGAGCTTGCTCCCCAAGGCAACTGACTCCAATGAGGTGCAGCCATTGAATGTATTGTCACATAGGTTTTCCAACTCGCCACCCAACACCACAGTCTTGAGATCAGTGCTTTTTGAAAACGCATAATCGCCTATGTAACTCAAATCACCTGAAATATCAACAGCCGTCAACTTGGACTGACTGAACGCATAGTCGCCTATCGCCAATATACTATGTGGAAACGTCACCCGGGTAGCAGCCAAACCATAGAAAGCATATGAACCTATACGCTGGACATTGCCGCCTAAATCCAAGTCACGCAGATAATCACAGTCCCGTGCAAAACCGTTGCCGATCACCGTAACTTTGTCACCAAATTGCAACGATGTCAATTTGGTGGGATAAGGCATTCCCGACGTGTTTGATTTTGATTGACGAAATGGAGAGTAATGCGAGTAGTCCATATCGCGTCCGACGTAAGCCTTACCTAACTTACACCCATAGAAAAGAGGCATATAGGAATAGTCATATCCGTATTTATATCTGATATTTCCCATATTCAGTGGAGCATCGCCATCCTCAAAACGTATGGCCCTTATAGGCGACCCGCTGCACCAACCGTCGCCGAAACCGCTGTTATATCCGGCATATCCAAAGCTGTTGTCCTCTATCGTCACAACAGATGCCGGAATGGTAATCTCATCAATAGGAAAATCAGCAAGCGCACCACTGCATATCTTCTCTATGCCGCTGCCCATCTTGAAAGTACCACCTTCGGCCAAATTAAACCGCTCCAACGTCCTGACACATGGGCCGAACTCAATTTTCTTGAGTTCGCCAAGATTATACAATGGTATCCCGTCGCGACCTACATAGACTTCCTCAACCGCCGTGGACTCGTAGAACATACCGTTTTTATCGTAATCCTCGACGATACGCTCCAACGCGACATCACTGTCGCGGAATCTCACTTTCTTCAAATCAGGACAACGGGCGATGTTGAGGTCGCACATAGACACAACGCCGGAACCTATCACAAGAGACTTGAGCTGAGGCATATCGTATATCGCCATCCTTCCAATCGACTCCACACGGTCGGGTATGACAAGACTCTCAAGCGGTGTTCCATAAAAAGCAGCCTCACCTATTGATACAAGCCCGGGGGGCAGGTCAATAGCATTGATACCACAGGCCATAAATGCCGATACCTCAATCTCAGTAACCGCCGATGGGATTGATATTTTTTTAAGGGCAACACATTCCCGGAATATCGCGCCGGGTATCCGGGTAAGCCCATCGGGAAGTCTCACAGATGTCAGTGAAGTACAACCATGGAATATAGCACTTTGAAGATAATAGGAATCGGAAGCCATTGCACTTGCCTTGACAGGAAGGTTGGCAGATTGTAATGCAGTGCAGCCCTGAAACACTCCATATGCAATCTTTTCCACGCTGTCGGGAATATCTATCCCGGTCAATCCCGTACATCCATAAAAAGCATACGCCTCCAATCGCTCAAGCTGAGGAGGGAGACAGATCTCACGCAAAGACGGGCAATCCTGAAAGCATCGCCCGTCAAGAGCCTTGACTGTGGCAGGGATTGTCACACGCTCAAGACTCTCATCATTGCAAAAGGCATAGGCCGGAATCACCTCAACGGGAGCTTCCACGGTCACTGATACAAGATTGCGGCTGTTCATGAAAGCCATCTCGTCAATCCCGACAACAGATATGCTCCTTCCGTTGTAATCAACCGTAGTCGGAATCACTATATTGCCCTCATAAATGCCCCAGTTACCATCAACATCATTGCCAGGGGTCACAGCACAAGAGGGATTGTCCTTGTCTGCTATATCTATTATGCGATAATACACACCATCCTTGCAGAAATCATATCCGCTACAGGGGAACACGCATAATGTAACAGCAATACAGAAGAATGCTGTTTTAATCAGATTTCTCATGATATTTTAATTTTTAGGAGATACTATAATTCCAAAGATGAATGGGGTCAGAGGGGCTTGGTGAAGGTGGCGCGGCGGCGGTGGAGGCGGCGGTCGAAGTATTGCCACTGCTGCTGGACGTGGACGTTGTCGGCGAGCTCAAGGTTGCTCTCGGCCCACTTGTGCTTCTTGCGTATGTACATGGGGAGCAGGTCGGTAAACAGCAGTGCGTTGACTCCCTTACTCTGGTACTCGGGCTTGACGGCGACGAGCATCAGGTCGACGATGTCGTTGTGGAACTTCATGGCCTTTATCAACGCCCATATCCCCTTGAGGGAGACGCGTCCACGCGACACCTGAAACGCCCGCGAGAGGGAGGGGATGGAAATGCCGGCACCGACGAGCGTGCCCTGCGGGTCGACAATCAGGCTGACATACTCCAACGGGATGATGGGCAGATATTTGTCGATGTAATATTCTATCTGCTTGGCTGTCAGCGGGGAGTATCCGTAGAGCTGGTCGTATGCCTCGTTGAACAGCTCAAACAGCTCGCGGCCATACTCGGCCTTGATCTTTGACGAGCTCTTGTACTTGAGAACGCGCAGGTCATATTTTTTCTGCACGATCTCGGCGATGCGCCTGTACTTGTCGGGAACCTTGTCGGGGACGGTCATGCGGTACTCGACCCACTCGACATCCTGCCTCATCCCGATGCGCTCGAACTGCTCGATGTAGTAGGGGTAGTTGTATATGGTGGCCTGGGTCCCAAGCTCGTCATAGCCGAATGTCAAGGCTCCCTCGTGGTCCATGTCGGTAAATCCCATGGGGCCGACCATGGATGTCATGCCGCGCTCGCGTCCCCACTCAGCAGCGGCATCGAAGAGCGCGTCGACAACCTCGTCGTCGTCGATGAAATCGACAAAGCCAAACCGCATCTCCTTCTTGCCCGAGCGCTCGTTGACCAGCTTGTTGACAATGGCGGTGATGCGTCCGACGGGCTTGCCGTCGCGCCATGCCATGAACGACCGCGCCTCACAGGTGTCAAACGCGGGGTTTTTGTCGGGGCGCAGCGTGTCTATCTCGTCAAATATCAACGGGGGGACAAAACAGTCGTTGCCCTTGTAGAGATCGATGCCAAACTTCACATATTCCTTGAGCTCCGCCTTGTTGGGAGCGACGGGTCTTACTTCAACAGCCATTTCAGTGATATATACTCTTTAGATTGATTACTAAACTATGATTGCCAACACGCCGGGACATCGCGCATCACCGCCGACACACTCACGGCACCCACGGAGTCGTAGACCGTGGGATGGGCGGGGCGGTACCACCAGTTGAGCCAGGCCAAGACCCCAAGCATGAGCAGCAAGAAGACGATGAGAAAGACATACAGGCGGTTGCTCGACCGCTTCTCAAGGGCGAGATGGAGGTCCTGAACGTCGTGGTAGCGGCGCGACGGGTCGGGGTCGCATGACCGCCGGGCAATCTTGCGCAGCAGGGGCAGCTTGGCCGGGACGGCGTCGAGCACCTCGTCGAGCAGCTTGCCGTAGTTGTAGATATCCTCTGACAGCACCTCCGGCTCAAGATACTTCTTCTGCTCAAAGCCCACGTCGATGAGCTTGAGGTTGCCAATATTCTCGGTGAATATTATCATCTCGGGACGCAGGGGACGGTGGACGATATGGTTGGCCTGGATATATTCCATCGCGTCGATGAGCTGATGCTGTAGGCTCTCAAGCACCCTCGGGGTCACCTGCTTCTCGTCGATGAGCTGCCGCAGTGACGGGCCGTAGACATAGTCGGTTATGATGCACCGCCCGAAGCCGGGAATCTCCTCAAAGTCGTTGATCATCACGATATTGGGGTGAGCGAGATTGTAGCGTGCGTCAAACTCGCGCTCAAGCGTGGCCTCATATTCGGGCTTACCCGCGTATTCAGGTTTCAGACACTTGAACATCACCCACTTGCCATGCTTCTTGGCACGGTAGACGAGGCAATGAGGCTCCTCCCACTCGGGTAGCACGGTAATCTCGCTCCACTTGGGCTGCTCGCCCGACGATGTCTCTTTCATTGGCGTTGTTTTTAGCCGGCAGCTGGCCGGGGATGTAGCCGACGGCACCCTGCCGTCATTACTTCTTGCAAAAATACTTATAAATCACCAACTTCACAAATCCACGCCAAAATTTAGCCAGTTTTCCACGGTGACATTTTGCTTTTTTATGACACCGATTTATGGCAATCGTAGGATTATTTGTAAATTGCGGGATAAAACTCATGGTTATGGAGACGAAAAAGAAAAAACTCGTGATATCGACAGGCGCCGGGATGAGCGCCGAGAGTGGCATCTCGACATTCCGCGACAGCGGTGGCCTGTGGGAGAATTACCCGGTGATGGAGGTGGCAAGCCATGACGGCTACCTGCGCAACCCGGCCCTGATCCACAAGTTCTACAACGAGCGCCGCCGACAGCTCGTGGACTCTCGGCCAAACGACGGCCACTACGGACTTGCCCGGCTTGAGGAATGGTATGACGTGTACGTAATCACGCAAAATGTCGACGACCTGCACGAGCGGGCCGGTAGCAGCCACGTGCTCCACCTGCACGGAGAGCTGATGAAGGTCAGGGCGACCGATGACGACAGCAAGGTGTTCACCCTCACGCCCCCCGACCTCGACACGTCACCCGACACCGTCATCGAGGGGCATCATGTCAGGCCCCACATAGTGTTCTTCCAAGAGGCGGTGCCGATGTTTGAGCCGGCGGTAGAGCTTGTCCAACAGGCCGATATATTTGTCGTGATAGGCACGTCGCTTGTCGTCTATCCGGCAGCAGGGCTCATCAACTACCTGCGCCCGGGAACCCCGGTCTACTACATCGACCCCCATCCCGCCGCCGTGCCCTCCAACGTCCACGTCATCAAGACCGGGGCCTCGGAGGGTGTGGCACGCCTCGCCGAGATACTGAAGCCGTGAGGCAGTGTCACAAATTTACATTTGCAAACGCCGGACACAACCTAACAGGAGAGTCGGCCAAACACGCCAAAAACAGGCATGTTGGCCGACATTCCTTTTATCAGCCGCTACGCTGTCAGTTATCGCTGGGCAAAACTTTAATCAGGAGAAAAATTTTTCACAATTTGGTTATGTAAATTTTGCGGGATATTTGCTAACTTTACAACCTAATTATTTCCACCGAAACCCATCACGGGGAATCATCAGGAAAAGGCGAAAAAATGGCACAAGAAGCATATCACATACCGGCTCTGCTCACACAGTGCATGGAGGGTCTTGACATAAAGCCGTCAGGGACTTATGTCGATGTCACCTTTGGTGGCGGAGGCCACTCGCGTGCCATCCTCGACCGTCTCGGCCCCGACGGACGGCTCTACTCGTTTGACCAGGACGCGGATGTCATGGCCAACCTGCCTGACGACCCGAGGCTGACGTTTGTCCACTCCAACTTCCGCTATCTCGCCAACTTCATGCGCTACCACGGCGTGAGGGGGGTTGACGGCATACTCGGCGACCTCGGTGTGTCGTTCCACCACTTTGACGACCCCGGGAGGGGATTCTCGTTCAGATGGGACGGCCCGCTCGACATGCGCATGAACCGCAGCGCCGGACGCACCGCCGCATGGCTGCTCAACAACTATGACGAGGAGCGGCTGGCCGACATGCTCTACCTGTATGGCGAGCTGAAGTCGTCGCGGCGCATCGCCGCAGCCATCGTCAAGGCCCGCGCCGTGTCGCCCGTCGATACGGTCGAGCGGCTGCTCACGGTGGTGAAGCCGCTTATCAACCCCCGTCAGGAGAAAAAGGAGCTGGCCCAGCTGTTCCAGGCCCTGCGCATCGAGGTAAACGACGAGATGGGGGCTCTGCGCCAGCTGCTCGGCCAGTCACTCAAGGTGCTGTCGCAGGGCGGGCGGCTCGTCATCATCACATACCACTCCCTTGAGGACCGCATGGTAAAGAACTTCATGCGCACCGGCAATGTCGAGGGGGTAGAGAGCAAGGACTTCTTTGGCCGCAACCTTGCCCCGATGAGACTCATCACGTCACGGCCCATCGTCCCCGACGCAGCCGAGATAGAGGCCAATCCGCGCTCACGAAGCGCCAAACTCAGAATAGCAGAGAAACTATAACCACACAGCACGCTAACAGATGTCAACAGAAACGGGCAACACAACCACAGACAACAAGAGACCGGCCAAGGACTCGCTGCTGCTGCGCACGGTGATGGGCAAGCTGCTGTCGAGCGACTTCTTTGCCCGCCACTGCGGCTACATATTGCTCGTCATAGCCCTCATTCTCATCTACATCACCAACCGCTACCAGTGCCTGACCCGCATGGAGGAGATACGCTCGCTCAACCGCCAGCTTGAGATAGTGGAGACCGAGCGCGTCAGAGCCAAGAGCACCTACATGAGCCGCATACGCGAGTCGTCGATGCAGGAGCTCGTCGACACCATGCACCTGAACCTGAGGGTACAGGACCGCCCACCCTATAAAATGACAAAGGAATGAAAAAAGACAACCGCCGCCATATACTGTTCCGCTATGCGATTATCATCGTGTTTATCCTGATGTTTGCCTTTGCAATCATCTACAAGGTGTTCAACACGACGGTCATCACAGCCGACAAGTGGAACGCAAAGGCTATGCGCGAGCTGTCGCGCACCGACACCATAGCCCCCGAGCGCGGCGACATACTGGCCTCCAACGGGAGCATACTGGCCACCAACCTGCGGTTCTACCACGTGCGCCTCGACTACCGCAGCGAGAAATTCATGGAGGCAAAACTGCGCCGCTGTGTCGACTCGCTCGCCGACTCGCTCGCCCTCCACTTTGGCCGCCGCACGCCCGACGAGTGGCGCACGTTCTTGCTCAAGCCGCTTGAGAAAGAGCGCTCCAAGCGCCCACGCAGCGTCACCCTGCTTAAAAACATCTCATACTCCGACATACTGAAGCTGAGGACGTTCCCATTCTTCTCGATCAAGAATCCCAACCGCAACGGTTTCGTTCAGGAATCGACCGTGCGCCGCGTCAACCCCTACGGCGACATGGCCCGCCGAAGCGTTGGACGCGTCGGCGAGCTCGACAACGGCGAGAAGCACGGAGTGTCGGGCCTGGAAAAGGCCCTCGACTCGCTACTCTACGGCATACCCGGGGTGGCCAAGAAGATTCCCCTCACCCGTGATATAGTCAACTGGACTGACATCCCGCCGCGCCACGGCTACAACATAAAGACCACCATCGACATCAACATGCAAGACATCCTTGAGAACGAGCTAAACAACGTCCTTGAGTGGTGTGACGCCGACTGGGGCGTGGCCGTGCTGATGGAGGTGGCTACGGGTGACATCAAGGCCATATCAAACCTTGAGCGGCCCAAGGGTGGCGGCCCGTTCATCGAGGGGATGAACCGCGCCGTGCTCGGGTTTGAGCCCGGGTCGGTGGTCAAGACCGTGTCGATGATGCTGGCCGTGGAGGATGGACTCGTGCATGACATAGACTCGGTGATACCCATCGGCAAGAACTTCCCGTATGCCGGTGGCCGGCCCATCACCGACTCCCACTTCAACGCCTCGCTCAAGGTGCGCGAGGTCATCGAGCAGTCGTCCAACATCGGCATGGCCCGCATCATAACGCGCCATTACGGGAGCAACCCCGGCGCGTTCTACTCGCGTCTCAAGCGACTTGGATTTCTCGACGAGATGCACACGGGTATTGCCGGTGAACGCGCCCCGCGCATCGACTCCGTCCCCTCCAACCGTGGCGGGCAGATAGCCCTGTCGCGCATGTGCTACGGATACACCACCGAGATACCTCCGCTGTCGACGCTCGCCCTCTACAATGCCATAGCCAACGGAGGCCGCTACGTGCGCCCGCGCCTTGTCAAGGAGCTGCTATCGGAGGTGCAGGACTCGGTACTCCCGGTCACCTACATACGTGACCGCGCCTGTAGCGAGAAGACCGCCGAAATCATGCGCGACATGCTCAAGGCGGTAGTGTGGGGTGACCACGGGACGGCACGCTTCCTGCGCGACGAGCGCGTCCCCATAGCCGGAAAGACCGGGACTTGCTACATGATTGAGAACGGCGGCTACAACACGTCGAAGAAACGTCTTGCATTCTGCGGATTTTTCCCTGCCGACAAGCCCCTGTACTCATGTGTCGTGCTCACGTGCCATCCCAAGCAGAACGCGTTTGGCGCGGCCCGCACGAGTGGACTCGTGCTCAAGAACACGGCGCTCAAGATGTACTCGCGGGGGATGCTCGACAACCACTCGGACTACCGCGACAACGCCACGGGCAACGGGACATACCCCACAATGTATGCCTCGGTCGACCCGACACGCCATGAGCGCGTGAAGAAGCACCTCGGCATAGGCCGCATGTCGCGTTTCAGCCACACGGCCAAGGAGAACGGTGGCGTGCCCCGCGTCATCGGCCTCGGGCTGCGTGACGCCGTGGCCCGGCTCGAAGCCGCCGGGATAGACGTCACGTTCAAAGGCAACGGCTACGTGACATCCCAGTCACTCGCGCCCGGAGAGGCTTACCGGCGCGGGCAGAAGATAGCGCTCACCCTGACCGAGTGAGACCCAACAAGTAAAACAACCGATAAACCATCATAACGACAATCTCCCAAATACCCACGATAACGATGAAGAAACTCTCACAACTGCTGTCGGCCATAATGATTGAGGATATCATAGGCAGTGATGACAAGATTATAACCTCACTGGTGAGCGACTCACGCAAGGTGACGACCGGCTCGCTGTTTGTCGCCGTGCGCGGTGTCAACGTCGACGGACACACGTTTATCCCGCTCATCCAATACAGCGGTGTCGCCGCCATCGTCTGTGAGGAGTATCCCGAGCATATCGAGCCGGGCATCACCTATGTCAAGGTCGCCAACTCGGCCGTTGCCTTGGGTTTTCTCGCATCGGAATGGTGGGACAACCCGTCGCGCCATCTCAAGCTCGTGGGAATCACCGGCACCAACGGCAAGACAACCACGGCTACACTCATCTATGAGATGGCCCGGATGATGGGCTACAAGGCCGGGCTGCTGTCGACCGTTTGCAACTATATCGACACCGAGGCAGTTCCCGCGACCCAGACGACTCCTGACCCGCTGTCGCTCAACGAGCTGCTGCACCGCATGGTCGAGGCCGGATGCTCCTACGCGGCGATGGAGGTCAGCTCACACGCCGCCCACCAGCACCGTATCGCCGGGTTGCACTTCACCGGCGGCATCTTCTCAAACCTCACCCGCGACCATCTCGACTACCACAAGACCGTCGAGGCTTATCTCGCGGCCAAGAAGTCGTTTTTTGACAACCTGCCCTCATCGGCATTCGCCCTCACCAACCTCGACGACCGCTCGGGGGAGGTGATGTTGCAGAACACCGACGCCCACAAGCACACCTACTCGCTGCGCACCCGCGCCGACTTCATGGGCCGCGTGCTTGAGAGCCGCCTCGACGGGACTCTGATGACCTTTAACGGCCACGAGGTCGAGGTGCGGTTTACTGGGTTGTTCAACGCCTACAACTTGCTTGCTGTCTACGGCGCGTCGATACTGCTCGGATGGGACAAGGAGAGCGTACTGGTCAACATGAGCCGCCTGGTGCCCGTGGCGGGACGCTTCCAGGCGTTCCACGCCCCCGACGGGCGCACCGCCATAGTCGATTATGCCCACACCCCCGACGCGGTGGTCAACGTGCTTGCGGCAATACGCGAGATTGTCGGCAACAAGGCATCCATCATCACCGTGGTGGGCGCCGGAGGCAACCGCGACAAGGGTAAGCGGCCCATCATGGCCAAGGAGGCTGCCCTGCGGAGTGACCGCCTCATCCTCACGAGCGACAATCCACGCGACGAAGAACCAGTCGACATACTCCACGACATGGAGGCCGGACTCGACACGGAGCTTGCCCGCAAGACCCTCAGCATAGCCGACCGCCGCGAGGCCATACGCACCGCCGCCACCCTCGCCACCCCCGGGGATGTGATACTCATCGCCGGAAAGGGTCACGAGGACTATCAGGAGATAAAGGGCGTGAAACATCACTTTGACGACCGCGAGGTGGTATGCGAGGTATTCGCTGCCGGCAAGTAAAGGATATACCACTCACCAACGATAAGACAACGAAATAGACAGTACCAACACAATGTTATACCATCTGTTTGACTACCTCAATGATTTCAACATACCCGGCGTACGCCTGATGGAGTATATCACGTTTCGCTCGGGCGTGGCGTTCATCCTGTCGCTCATCATCGCCACGGTCGTGGGGCGGCGCATCATCGACCGCCTACAGCTGATGCAGGTCGGCGAGATCGTGCGTGACCTCGGCCTCGAAGGGCAGATGAAAAAGACGGGTACCCCGACCATGGGAGGACTCATCATCATCGTCTCCATACTGATTCCGTGCTTGCTCATAGGCAATCTCGGCAACGTCTACATGCTGCTGATGATCATATCGACCGTGTGGCTCGGGACGCTGGGTTTTCTCGACGACTGGATCAAGGTCGTGCGCAAGGACAAGGAGGGGATGAAAGGGAAGTTCAAGATTGTCGGACAGGTAGGTCTCGGACTGATTGTCGGGCTGACTATGTATCTGAGTCCCGACATCGTCATCCGCGAGAATGTCGAGGAGGAGAACGTGCAAAATCATGAGGTCGTGATCAGCTACAAGCCCGAGAATGTCAAGTCGACACAGACCACCATACCGTTTGTCAAGAGCAACAACTTTGACTACGCGTACCTCACCCAAGCCCTCGGCGAGCACGCCCAGGCGGGGGGGTGGATAGTGTTTATCCTCGTGACGATATTTGTCGTGACGGCTGTCTCAAACGGCGCTAATCTCACTGACGGACTCGACGGGCTCGCCACCGGGACATCGGCCATAATCGGGGCGGCGCTCATCATCATGGCCTACCTCGGAGGCAACATCATCTACTCCTCCTACCTTAATATAATGTATATACCCTACAGCGAGGAGCTGGTGGTCTACATGGCCGCGTTCATCGGGGCGCTCATAGGCTTCCTGTGGTATAATGCCTATCCGGCCCAGGTGTTCATGGGCGACACCGGCAGCCTGACCATCGGCGGTATCATAGCGGTGTTCGCGATACTCATACGCAAGGAGCTGCTGATCCCGATACTGTGTGCCATCTTCTTTGTGGAGGATCTGTCGGTGATCATGCAGACGGTATGGTTCAAGTATACCAAACGGCGCACCGGCGTGGGGCAGCGCGTATTCAAGATGAGCCCGCTGCACCATCACTTCCAGAAACCCGGCAACAGTGGCATCGACGCCCTCATCCAGGCACCGCTGCAGGCCATTCCCGAGTCAAAAATCGTGATACGCTTCTGGATTGTCGGCATCATCCTCGCAGTGGTGACATTTGTGACATTAAAGATAAGGTAGAACCCGAAAGATAAAGATAAATACCGGCTGGCATGGCCGGCGACATAACTATAAATGACAACAGAAAACAATATTGATATGGATAAGAAACGACTTGTGGTGCTCGGCGGAGGCGAGAGCGGTGTAGGAGCCGCCATACTCGGCAAGGTCAAGGGGATGGACGTGTTCCTCTCTGACATGGGCACCATAGCTCCCCGTTACCGCCAGATGCTCGATGCCGAGGGGATAGAGTGGGAGGACGGACAGCATAGCGAACAACGCATACTCATGGCCGACGAGGTGGTGAAAAGCCCCGGCATTCCCCCGACAGCCCCGATAATGCAGCGCATCGCCTCCAAGAACATCCCCGTCATCAGCGAGATAGAGCTGGCCGGACGTTACACAGACGCCAAGATGGTGTGTATCACCGGCAGCAACGGCAAGACGACCACCTCGCTGCTCATATACCACATACTCCATGACGCGGGTCTCAACGTGGGTCTCGCCGGCAACGTGGGGCGCTCACTCGCGTTGCAGGTGGCACGCGACCATCACGATGTCTATGTCATCGAGCTCAGCAGCTTCCAGCTTGAGAACATGTATGACTTCAAGGCCAACGTAGCCGTGCTGCTCAACATCACTCCGGACCACATGGACCGCTACGACCACAAGATGCAGAACTATGTCAACGCCAAGTTCCGCATCATACGCAACCTCACATGCGAGGATGCCTTCATATTCTGGCAGGACGACCCCGTCATCACGGCACAACTCGCCAAGATAAAGACTGAGGCGACGCTCTACCCCTTTGCCGAGAACCGCGAGGAGAACACAGCCGCCTACATTGACGCTGAGAATGAGCTGGTGATCAACACTCCCGCCACGTCACTCAAGATGCCCCGCGCCGACTTGTCACTCAACGGACTGCACAATCTCTACAACTCCATGGCGGCGGGGCTATCGGCATGTCTGCTCGACGTACGCAAGGAGGATATACGCCGGTCGCTCTCTGACTTCGAGGGAGTGGAACACCGTCTCGAATATGTGGCTACGGTCGATGGCGTGCGCTACATCAACGACTCCAAGGCCACCAACGTCAACTCATGCTGGTATGCCCTGGAGAGTATGCCTCACAACACCGTGCTGATACTCGGCGGGAAGGACAAGGGCAACGACTACACCGAGATTGAGCCGCTTGTCCGCGAGAAAGTAAAGGCAATTGTGTGCATGGGCAAGGACAATGCCAAGCTGCTCGACTTCTTCAGCGGTAAGGTACCCATGATACGCGATACCCACTCGCTCTCCGAGGCCATCGCCGCGTGCAGCGAGATAGCCACCGAGGGTGACACGGTGTTGCTGTCGCCATGCTGCGCCAGCTTTGACCTGTTCACGAGCTACGAGAACCGTGGCGAGCTGTTCAAGGAAGCGGTCAAGGCGTTGGCTGATAAGAAACGGGTCTGAAAATCTCACATAAAACCATATATACACAAAACTCATATACAACTATACAGATAAACACAATGCCTGAAACCGCAGTAAATACCGCCACCGAGTCCCCCGACAAGACATCGAGGGGCATGGAGGCACTTGCCCCCGCCGACAAGCATATATGGGGCATATTCATAACCCTCTGCATCATCTCGGTAATTGAGCTATACAGCGCGTCGAGCCGCGAGGTCGTTGCCACCGGGACATTTGGCGTGTTCGGTCCCATCGTGCGCCATTGCATCATGCTGCTGATGGGTACGGTCATCGTCATCGGCCTCTCACGCGTCCCCTACAAGTACTTCATGCCCGCCACACCCATCATAGCGCTGATGGGCGTCGGGATGATGATATACGTCATGTTTTTTGGCGAGATAGTCAACGGGGCGCGACGCAGCCTGACGTTGCTCGGGTTCACGATACAGCCATCCGAGATACTCAAGCTCGCGGCGGTGCTCGTGGTGGCGCTGATAACATCGCGCACCCAAATGAAACGCGGAGTCAAGACCAAGGGAGTAGTGTTATCAGCCATCATCGTCGTGGCTCTTGGCGGCGTGCTGTTCCAGCAAGGATTGACCAACTTCTTGCTGCTCATGTCGATAAGTATCTCAATGATGCTTATCGGCGGCGTGCAGTGGAAGAAGTTTCTCGTCGTCCTCATGATATACGGCATCGGGGGCGCCGGCATCATGTATATGAAAAAACATGCCGACCCTGATGTCACCATCGCGGCAGACGAGAATACAGGTAACATCGACCGCACCAACACACAGAAGAATCGACTGAGCCGGTGGGACCCGTTCCGCGACAAGTCGGGCGACGAGATTGACCGAGACAACCGTCAGGAGATGTACTCCTATATGGCCCAGGCCAACGGAGGCGTGATCGGCGTGTTTCCCGGCAACTCCCGCGAGACAGCCCGGTTGCCGCTCGCATTCTCCGACTATATATTCTCAATCATCATCGAAGATCTCGGATTTGTCGGAGCTGCCGGACTGCTGCTGCTCTACCTTTGGCTGCTCGCCCGGGCAGGGAGCATTGCAAGCCATTGCAGCCGAGCGTTCCCGGCCATGCTCGTCATGGGTATGGCGGTGATGATATGCTTTCAGGCGCTGTTTCACATGGGCATCACAAGTGGCGTGCTCCCCGTGTCGGGGCAGCCGTTGCCGCTGATTTCAAAGGGTGGCACGTCGATACTTGTCACCTCATGCGCGTTTGGCATCATGCTCAGCGTGAGCCGATATGCCGCACGCTCGGGCAAGCGTCAGGACGCACGTCAGGAACTCAACGCCCTGCCCGAGGAACTTCATGCCGACAACCCGACCCAATTATAAGGACAAAGACCATATCCCAAAAATATCAACAGAGATGGATAACAGACGTAAATATCGCATACTGGTAAGCGGAGGAGGTACGGGAGGACACATATTCCCCGCTGTCTCCATAGCCAACGCCCTGCGGCGGCGTGACCCTGACACCGAGATACTCTTTGTCGGGGCCGAGAACCGCATGGAGATGGAGAAAGTCCCGGCGGCGGGGTATGAGATCGTGGGACTGCCCGTAAGCGGATTTGACCGCCACAACCTGCTGCGCAACATCAAGGTGCTGTACCGTCTTTGGAAAAGCCTGCGCAAGGCCCGTCGCGTGTTGCGCGACTTCAAGCCCGACATCGCCATAGGTGTCGGGGGATATGCCTCCGGACCGATGCTCAAGCAGGCCCAGAAACGAGGTATACCCACACTGATACAGGAACAGAACTCATACGCCGGGGTGACCAACAAGCTGCTCGCCGCCAAGGCCGACGCGATATGCACGGCTTACGAGGGCATGGAGCGATTCTTCCCCGCCGACAAGATACTGCTCACCGGCAACCCGGTGAGAGCCGACATACTCAAAACAGAGGTCTCCAAGGCCGAGGCAAAGAGAGAGCTTGGATTTCCCGATGACAGGCCCCTCGTGCTTGTTGTGGGAGGCAGTCTCGGCGCACGGACAATCAATGACTCGGTGAAAGCATCGCTCGATGCCATCGAAGCCACCGGGGCACACCTGCTATGGCAGACCGGCAAGCTCTATGCCGAGGAGTGCGCGGCCGCCGCCGAGGGACATCCGACCGTCAAGGCCACACCATTCATCTCACGCATGGACTTGGCCTACCGCGCTGCCGACCTCGTGGTATCGCGGGCCGGGGCCGGAACCATATCAGAGTTACAGCTGCTCGGACTGCCGGTGATACTCGTGCCGTCGCCCAATGTCGCCGAAGACCATCAGCGCAAAAATGCCATGGCGCTCGTCGACCACGATGCCGCAGTGATGATACTCGACGCAGACTGCCGCGAACAGCTCGCCCCGACCGTTGTCTCACTGCTCGGCGACCCCCAACGCCGCAAGACACTCGGGCGCAACATATCGACAATGGCACTGCGTGACGCCGACGAGAAGATAGTTGACCGAATATATCAGATATTACAAAACAATTGACGCATCATCGTTGTAATTATACCGGCATATAATGAACAAGGAAAAGACCAACATATATCTCGTAGGGGCCGGCGGCATAGGCATGGCGGCCTTAGTGCGCTATTACCTGTCGCGGGGATATCGCGTGGCAGGTTATGACCGCACCCCGACCGCACTCACCGACGCACTCATAGCCGAGGGCGCCGACATCGTCTTTGACGATGACACGGCACTCATCCCCGAGCCATTCCGCGACCCGGAGTCAACACTCGTCATCTATACCCCGGCGGTACCCGACACGCACCGTGGACTCCAATTTTTCCGAGCCACAGGCCATGAGGTGATAAAACGCGCAGCAGCCCTTGGGCGCATCACACGCACAAGCAAAGGCATCTGCTTTGCCGGTACCCACGGCAAGACCACCACATCGTCGATGGCCGCCCATATCCTGCACTCCGGCCCTACAGGATGCAACGCCTTTCTCGGCGGCATACTGCGCAACTATGACAGCAACCTGCTGCTCAGCGAGACTTCTCCCTACACGGTGATTGAGGCTGACGAGTATGACCGCTCATTCCATCAGCTCTCCCCCTACATCGCCGTCATCACAGCCACCGACCCCGACCACCTCGACATATACGGGACCGAGGAGGCTTATCTTGAGAGTTTCGCACAGTTTACCGAACTGATACAGCCCGGAGGGGCGCTCATAGTCCATGAAGGACTAAAACTCCGTCCCCGCCCCGGCAACGACGTGAAGGTGTACACCTACTCACGCGACAAGGGTGACTTCCACGCCCGCGACATACGCCGTGGCGACGGAACCATTACCTTTGACCTCGTGACACCCGGGGATACATATCACGACATCTCCCTCGGCGTGCCTGTCGAGATCAACATCGAGAACGCCATCGCCGCCATCGCCGCCGTCTACCTGACCGGAACTCTTGACACCGAGTCGATGCGCGAGGCCATGGCATCGTTCATGGGACCCAAGCGGCGTTTTGAGTTCTGGCTCAAGGAACCGGGAGCGACGGGACGCGCCATCATCGACGATTACGCCCACCATCCCGACGAGCTGCGTGCCGCCATCACCTCGGTCAAGGCCCTCTATCCCGACCGCCGTCTCACCATCGTCTTCCAACCCCATCTCTACTCACGCACCCGCGATTTCGCGCCACAGTTTGCCGAGGCTCTGTCGATGGCCGACGAGATCATGCTCCTCGACATCTATCCGGCACGTGAGGAACCGATACCCGGCGTGACCTCCGAGATGATACTCCGCGATGTCACCGCCCCGGTAAAGAGCATAGTCCCCAAGGAAAAACTTGTGGAGACGGTGGCATCACGACCGTTTGAGGTGCTGCTCACCGCCGGAGCCGGTGATATATGCAACCTTCTGCCCGATATTGTTAACGCCGTAACAGCCGGAGAGCGATGAAGAATATCTGGAACGTGATATTTTCCCTGCTGCTCATAGCCTACCTCGTCGTGGCCGTGGCATGGTCGCGCTCACAAGCCGCCGAGGCCGTATGCGAGGGTATGCGCATAGAGGTCAACGACACCTCATCCAGCGGGTTTGTGACCGCCGTGGAGATAGGCCATGAGTTAGGCGACCTCAACGTCCGGGCAAAAGGAATGCCGCTTAGAGAGATTGACACCGACAGCATCGAACGCATACTCGGGGCCGTGGACCGCATCGAGGACGCACGCGCTGTCATACTCAACGACCGTCATATACTCGTGGAGGTCACCCCGATGCGCCCCGTCGCACGTGTGTTTGACGGTGACCGCTCCTACTATATCAACAAGGATGGCAAGCGCATATCAGCCGATGCCCGCTATCACGTGGACGTGCCGGTGATCGCCGGACACTTCACCGACGACTTCAAGGCCGCGTCACTGCTCCCCCTTGTCAACTACATCGAGGGTGACGACAAGTGGCGCTCACTGATTTCCATGATATCGGCCCCCGACAGCCGCAACATATTCATAGTGCCCATCATACGCGGCCACGTGATAAACCTCGGCGACCTCGACCGGCTCGACGACAAGTTTGCCCGGATAGACCGCTTCTACCGCGAGGTACTGCCTGTCAAGGGATGGAACCACTACGACACCCTGTCGGTGAAATGGGACGGTCAACTCGTGGCCACTCGCCGCGTCAAAAACCTGGCCAACCCGATGACCGATGTCGACATAGAGAGCGAGAACGAAGACCCCGACATGGGCACGATGCTCACCGAGGGGGATACCCCTACCCTGCCCCATGACAACCATGATATTAACGACAATCAATAAAAGAGCGACTAACTAAGAATATGGAACAACAAAGATATATCGTAGCATTGGAAATAGGCAGCTCCAAGATAAGGGGAGCCGCCGGTGCCCTCGACTCCAACGGCGCACTCACGGTGCTTGCCATCGAGGAGGAACCGCTGATTGACTGTGTGCGCTACGGCGTGATACAGAACGTCGAGGAGGTAAGTACACGTGTCAACCGCATAATGCGCAAGATCGAGAACCGCTCGGGTATCTCGCCACGCAAGGTCAAGGCTGTCTACGTAGCCCTCGGCGGCAGGTCGCTCGCCGCCTCGCAGATAGACATCGAGCGTCCGCTCCCCGAGGAGATGGAGATAACCGAGCGTATGGTCGAGCAGATAAAGGCCGACGCGATGCGCACCACGCTGTCCGACCGTGACACTGTCGATGTGATGATACGCGACTTCATGATTGACAACCAGGAGTCAATCACCCCCGTGGGGATGTTCGGGCGGCATATCGACGCCACCCTCAACGTCATATCATGCCGCCCCCAGATAAAGCGCAACATCGACCGCGTCGTCAACGAGCGCCTACAGCTCAAGATCAACGGCTACATAGTGCGCCAGACCGCCATCGCCGACCTCGTCCTGTCAAAAGACGAGAAGCGCCTCGGATGTATGCTCGTCGACCTCGGGGCCGAGACCACCACAGTGTCCATCTACAAGGGGGGTGTCATGAGATACATGGCCACTCTCCCGATGGGGTCGCGCAACATCACCCGCGACATCGCCACGGGACTCAACAAGCTGGAGGAGCGCGCCGAGGAGCTGAAAAAGGCTGTCGGCGACGCATCGCCCTCGTCAGAGATGCCGCAGCACCGCAATCTCGACGGCATCGACACCACCGAGATTAACAACTTCGTGCAGGCCCGTGCCGGCGAGATAGTGGCCAACATACTTGAGCAGATGAACTATGGGGGCATCACCGACTTACCCTGCGGAATAGTCATCGTTGGCGGCGGCGCAAAGCTCAAGGGCATAAGCCACCTCATCGAGAGCCAAAGCAAGCTGCCGCTGCGCATAGGGACACCGACATCGACCGTGCGTATAGCCGACGCCAAGATACAGGGAGCCGACACCGTCGATGTGATAGCCATACTCGACGCAGCCTCGCGGCGCACCCCGATGATGTGCATGGAGGCACCCGAACCCATCTACAATCCCGCCGACGACGAGGAGGATGAGGAGGACGAGTATGAGGTGGGATTCATGCCCAAGGGACATCGCGGCGGCAAGGCGGCCAACCGTGGCGGGCGCTCAGCCGATGATGACACCGACAACGTCAGGTCGGGCGGATTCCTGTCACGGCTCAAGGACAAGGTCGAGCGCATATTCTCCGAGAACGACGAGGATGACGACGAGGACGAATAATACGTCCGAATGAAGCCTCCATCCCATTATTTACCGCTTTAATCACGCAAAGACAATGACTGATATAGACAACAACATATCTGACAGCTCGCAGTTTGACAACGCAACCCATGAGGATACCATCATCAAGGTGATAGGTGTCGGCGGTGGCGGCAACAATGCGATAAACCACATGTATGCCCAGGGCATCAAGAACGTGTCGTTTGTCGTGTGCAACACTGATAAGCAGGCACTCGACAACTCCCTCGTGCCCAACAAGGTGCTCATAGGCCCGACCGTGACCAAGGGACTCGGCGCGGGCAACGTCCCCGACCGTGCCCGCGAGGCCGCCGAGGAGAGCGCCGAGGCCATCAACGCCCTCTTTGACGACAACACCAAGATGGTGTTCATCACCGCCGGAATGGGTGGCGGCACGGGTACCGGGGCGGCCCCGGTGGTGGCACGCATAGCCAAGGAGCGTGGTCTGCTCACCATCGGCATCGTCACAATCCCGTTTCTGTTTGAGGGTCCCAAGAAAATACTCAAGGCGCTTGACGGTGCCGACGAGATGAGCAAGTATGTCGACGCGCTCCTCATCATCAACAATGAGCGCCTGACCGAGATATACTCTGACCTTAACTTCATCAACGCGTTTGGCAAGGCCGACGACACCCTCTCGACCGCCGCACGCTCCATCTCAGACCTCATAACATGCAAGGGGCACATCAACCTCGACTTCAACGACGTAGACACCACCCTGCGCAACGGCGGGGCGGCAATCATATCGAGCGGATATGGCGAGGGCGACCACCGCGTCACCAAAGCCATCAACGACGCGCTCAACTCGCCGCTGCTCAAAAACCGCGACATACTCGGGTCAAAGAAGCTGCTGTTTAACCTCTACTTCTCACGCGAGGCCGAGCAGGAGTTTGTGATGGAGGAGGCCGAGGAACTCAACGAGTTCATGCGCACGCTCGACCGCGAGGTCGATGTGATATGGGGTGTAGCATTTGACGAAACCCTTGGCAACAAGGTCAAGATGACAATACTTGCCGCCGGGTTTGATGTCACCATCCGCGAGGAGGAGAACCAGCTCAACGACAACCGTGCGCTGCGCATCGCCTCAAAACGCACTCCCGCCAAGGATGCCACCGACCGCCTCGCCGAGGAGTATGGCAAGGAGGCAGTGACGCGCAACAACCAGGCGGCTGCCCGCGCCCGCTATGCCATCCTCGACCCGTCACAGTTTGACGACGACAAGGTGCTCGACCTCTTTGAGAAAAACCCCACCTACAACCGCGACTCAAAGTTCCGTAACGAGATACGCGACATGGCCCGGGGTACATCGACTGTCACCGAGGAGGTAGCTCCAAAGCGCCCCGCTGCCGACACCACCCGCGACATACAGTTCTGACAGACGACGGTTTGATATCAAAGATAAAGGACTCTGACGCGTTGCTGTCGCTGATACGCGATGGCCGGCCGATGACGCTGCGAGACCAACTGCGTCTGACGGTCTTGCTCAGTATACCCTCAATCATGGCTCAGGTATCGGCTATCATCATGCAGTATATTGACGCAGCGATGGTAGGCAGTCTCGGAGCCGGGCCGTCGGCCTCGATAGGACTTATATCGACGACGACATGGCTATTCTGGGGGTTATGCTCAGCCGCAGCCACAGGATTTTCGGTACAAATCGCCCATCTGATCGGGGCTGGACGCAAGGATAGCGCACAACGCGTAGTACGTCAAGCCTTGACGGCCACCCTCCTGTTCAGCCTGCTGCTCATGTTGACAGGGTGCGTGATCAGTGGCAGTCTGCCACGGTGGCTCGGCGGAGATGAGACAATCGCGGCTGATGCGTCAAGTTACTTCTTCATCTTCTCCCTCTCGCTCCCGGTCTTCCAGATGAGCTACCTTGCCGGAGCCGTCTTGAGATGCAGCGGCAACATGTTCATGCCGGGACTGCTCAATGTGGTGATGTGTGTGCTCGACGTGGTGTTTAACGCCCTGTTGATTTTCCCGAGCCGTGACATGTGGGGCGTGACCATACCCGGCGCGGGCTTAGGGGTAGCCGGCGCGGCGATAGGCACCGTACTTGCCGAACTCGTCACGGGTATAGCGATGGTGTGGTATCTGTGGCGCCGATCTCCCCAACTCAACATGCGCGGGTCGCGGGGCAGCTTCATTCCCCGGCGCGTCACCCTCGACAAGTCGGCACGCATAGGCTTGCCCGTGGCAGCAGAGCATGTCATCATGTGCGGGGCCCAGATACTCGTGACGACCATCGTTACACCGCTCGGGACGCTGGCCATAGCGGCTAATGCCTTTGCCATCACCGCCGAGAGCCTATGCTACATGCCCGGCTACGGCATCGGGGAGGCGGCGACAACCCTCGTGGGACAGAGCCTCGGAGCCAAGCGCATAGATCTCACGCGACGATTCGCACATATCACGGTCTACTCGGGCATGGTGGTCATGACGTTGATGGGGATAGTCATGTACTTTGCCGCGCCGCTGATGATGTCGTTCTTCACCCCCGACATCGAGGTGAGACAGCTCGGAGTCATGTCACTGCGCATCGAAGCGTGGGCCGAACCGATGTTTGCCGCCGCGATTGTGGCCTACGGAGCCTTTGTCGGTGCCGGTGATACCCTGATACCAAGCTGCATGAACCTTGGAAGCATCTGGGCTGTCAGACTCACCCTCGCAGCCATCCTCGCCCCCATTCTCGGTCTCAAAGGGGTGTGGATAGCGATGTGTGTCGAGCTGTGTTTCCGTGGCGCCATATTCCTGTGGCGGCTGTATAGCAAGAACTGGCTGCGCCGCTATTCCACCATAGCATCTAAATTGAATGCCGTGGCATGACATTATGACTGCTATATAGTGGTATATGAGGATTTTTTGCTAAATTTGCGGCGCGTATCGGATTATGCGCCACACCCGGGCACACGATGGCCCCATGTGATTGTATAACTAACAAACATAAAATTGGACATAGACCCTCTGCCGGCCACTTCACCCATGACGGGGATGATACTGGCCTCCATCAATGACCTGTTGACGGTCAACACACCATCGGCGGCCAGCATCACGGCCCTGATACTCGCCGTAATCGCCCTATTGATCTCAGGATTTGTCTCGGGAAGCGAGATAGCATACTTCTCGCTCACCCCGGCCCAGTGTGAGACTCTCGACCAAGGATCCAAGGGTGCCAAGGTGAGGGAATTGCTCGGTATGCCGGAGCGGCTGCTCGCCACCATACTAATCACCAACAACCTTGTCAACGTGACGATAGTCGTGTTGTGTAACTTTGCTTTCTCGCAGATATTCCAGTTTCATGCCGGCTCCGAGATACTCAGTTTCCTGTTTTACACGGTCATATTGACATTCATCATCCTGCTGTTTGGCGAGATACTTCCCAAGCTGTATGCCCGAACCTACACCACCCAATGGGCCTCGATGGCCACCGGCGGGCTTCGTGCCGCCGTGGCGCTGTTCAAGCCGCTGTCGTCAGTCCTCGTGCACAGCTCGTCGATAGTGAACCGCGTCGTCACTAAGAAGGCCGAGAACATATCGACCGACGAGCTGAGTCGCGCCCTTGAGATAACCGACCTCAAGACCCCAGACGACAAGGAGATGCTTGAGGGTATACTCAAGTTTGGCGACACGACGGCCTCCGAGATCATGACCCCGAGGGTCGACATCATCGACATTGACATCACGTCAGACTTTGACGAGGTGATGGCTCTGGTGCTCGACAAGGGGTACTCGCGTATGCCCGTATATGAGGATACACAGGACAACATAAAGGGTATACTGTATAGCCGCGACCTGCTCCCCTACATAGGCAAGAAGCTCGACGGATTTCGCTGGCAATCGCTGTTGCGAGAGCCATACTTCGTGCCCGAATCACGCATGATTGATGACCTGCTGGAGGACTTCCGACGCATGAAGATACACCTCGCCATAGTGATCGACGAGTTTGGCGGCACGCAGGGTCTCGTGACTATGGAGGACGTGCTTGAGGAGATAGTCGGCGACATCAACGACGAGTATGACGACGAGGAGACGGGATACAAGCGTCTGCCCGACGACACATACATTTTTGAGGGAAAGACGCTGCTCAATGACTTCTTCAAGATCACCGGGCTTGACGAGGATGACTACCTGCCCGTGGCCGAGGACTGCGAGACACTGGCGGGGATGTTGCTCGCCATAAAGGGTGACTTCCCCAAGGAGAAGGAGAGCATCGTCTATGGCCGATGCCGCTTCCTCGTGCTCGACATAGAGAGACACCGCATAGCGAGCGTGCGCGTCAAGGTGATGCCCGACGTGCAGCAACCCACCCCAACCACTACCCGACCATGAGCCGCCGACACCACAACCTGCTGACCCAGATAGCCACCATGCTGCCTCTTTGGGCCATCGCCATGGCATTCTCGTTTAGCGTGACCGAGTGTGACGGCAACCGCAACGATGTGGCCGTGCCGCGTCCGTCGGCCTATCCCCGGGTGGTCACCTACGACACCGTCTACGTGGCGGTGGACAGTCTGCCGGTGATGTTTGAGGTCAACAGCTCCACCACCGTCACACGCGGTGACGAGGCTGAGCCAAACGCCATCAACAAGATAAATGTCATCTACCCGCGCTACGGTGCCACACTATACTGCACCTATACCCCGGTGACCCCTGCCACCGCACCGGCTGTCATCGACAACCGTGTCGAGCGGATGAGCCTCAATGCTGGCTCACTGTCGACCGAGATATCACGCATGAGCAATCGCCACGGTATAGGGTCGGCCATACTGGTGACCCCGGCGGCCAAGGTGACCCCGGTACAGTTTCTGTCGACCGACTCGGCCTCATTCGTACTCACCGGGGCGCTGTTTACCGGCACCGGGCCGGCGGATACCGACTCGATGAGGCCAGTGCTCGATGCGGTGGTGTCAGACCTTGTCCACTCTCTCGGACGCATACACCCCCTCACGAAGCCATGACACTGACTGTCGGTGATGTCACCATCCACATAGCGCGGTTTGACGAGGCGATCGGCCATGCCGATGAGAGCGACATCGCCGTCGCGGCCAAGACACGGTCGGACAACCGCCGCCGCGAGATACTCGCGGGACGGGGCATTGTGAGGATGGCTCTCGGCATCGACCTCGTCCATGACCAATATGGCGCTCCCGCCACGCAGACGGGGAATGTCAACATCTCCCTGTCACATGCACGCGAAATGATAGCCCTCGCGGTCTCGCCCCGGCCCGTAGGCATCGACATCGAGTTTCCGCGCCGCCAGCTCGTGAGAGTCGCCACCAAGTTCCTGACACAGCGGGAGCTTGAACGCTATATCACCCTGCCTCAGCTACTCGACGCGTGGACAGCCAAGGAGGCCGTATTCAAGGCCGCCGGCCATCCAGACATGACAATATCGGAGGTCGAGATGACCGACCCCGTTACCGCCACGGTTCGCGGGCAGTCATTCAGGCTCACCCATATAAGGAATGGAGAGGCCACGATAGCCATAGCCTCTCCATTGTAGTCCTTTGGTCTCATGACCTGCCTAAGGTCAGGGCCTCACCAACACCTTCTTGCCATCATGGATGTAGACACCCGCCGATGGACGATCGACAGGCTGTCCCATCAGGTTGTACCACCTGTCGTCGCCTACGGCCGACGGGTCGGCAATAATATCGTCAAGAGCGCTGTCATCGTCGGCAAACCCGCAAATGGTCGTCAGCGCAGAGCAAGCCCGCCCGTTGTTACTGTCGAACAGCGGGGCGTTGTACCAACCCGACAGGTTGGTCTTGTAGGCATTATACTCCATCCACCACCAGAACAGGCCGTTGACGGCACTGTGGGCCTCAAGGGTGGTCACAAGGTCGCGGGCAAACGCATTCTGTCCAGCGTCAGAGTAGGTCCAACGGTCGGTATTGTCTATGTCAGTCCCAGGCACCTCCCACTTGTAGGAATACCCGGTCTCTACTATCATGATGCTCTTGTCGGGAAAATTGCTCTCAAGCGATGTCAGCCCCCGGTCGAGCACCGACATGTCGCCGTGCCAATAGGGGTAGTAGCTAAGACCTATTATATCGTAGTCGATGTTGAGCTTTTTCATCTGATTATAGAAGTTCTTCTGCACATCGACCTGTGAGACACGCTCGGTGTGTATCACTATCCCGGCATCGGGACACTGCTCGCGGCACGCCTTGATGGCCTCGGTCAAGAGCCTTCCAAGTCGAGTCCAGTTGGCTGTGCTGCCCATCAGCGCTTTCTTTGGGGTCTTTGTCCCGGCGGGACCCCACAGCATACCGTAACTTATCTCGTTGCCCGGCTGAATAAAGTCAGGCACTATGCCCTCTGACTTCAGCCGTGCGAGGGTCTCTGACGTGTAGTCATATATCTTTTGATAAAGTTGCTCGTCGGTAAGGGATTCCCAGTCCTTGGGTGTCCACTGCGCCTTGGGGTCAGCCCAGGTGTCGGAGTAGTGGAAGTCGAGCATCAGCGCGAATCCGTCCTCCTTTATGCGCTTGCATAGCGGGATGATGTAGTCGAGGTCCTGACAGGCGTTGGGGTCTTTATCGCTGCCGGTGTACTTGTCGGGGGCCACAAACAGGCGCACGCGCATGGCGTTCATCCCCTGATCATGGAGCCACGGGAGCAGGTCGGCAATAGTCTTGCCGGCATGATCCTTGTAGACAGCCCCCGCTTTCTCATACTCGGGGAGCAGCGATATGTCACCACCGACATAGTGCTTGGCCAACGCAGATTGCAACGCCATCATCAAGGCTGCAAAAACAATAAATCTTCTCATATTTTCAGGTATTATGGTTTGTCAGATGCTATGTCCGTCTCATAATCGGACAAATCAATATTGATGCCTTTCTTGTTGTATTTCTCCCTTATGAGGTAATTTGTATACTCAAGTTCCTGCACCATCCTGTCGTAATAGCATCCCGGTATCCCGGAGTCGACAGCTGCATCGCGGCCGATAGTGAAATGATATGCCGAGTCCTCCAGTACTATATGACGCGACATCATTTCAGCAGCCTCACGATAGGCCGCAACCTCCTCATCGGGAATCCTCTCGGGAGCCTCGGGACGGTTGCCAGCACATCCCGCAAGCAACATAACCAATCCGATATAAACCAATTTCATCATATTGTCAAGCACAAATATACGCTAAAATAATACACTACACCACCAATATATCTATAATTTGCGGGAGCAATCCTCAAAATCTTGTTGGATTGCTCCCGCCGTCCTATCATTATGAGTTGTTGTCAGTTTTCCATGTCAGAGTCAGTACTCGATGTCAAGATCGAGATTAGAACATATAGCCGACTGAGAGAGATATGTTTTGGTTGTACAATGAGTTTTGCAGCTCTATGAACCCGAGGTCATATCCGACTGAAAATTGCACATGCTTGATGAACTCGGCACCCATCCGGACGCTTAGTCCCACATCAAACCGTTTGAGTCCCTCGCCGTAAGGGTTGTCCTTGAACAAGTTGTCTATCTTTATTTCTCTGTCCTTACCACCGATTCCGGCCATCTCAACCTTGGCGGAGCCGAAAAGTCCGGCAGCAAAATACGGACCAACTGCGGCAAAGAGTTTCACAGACCGGGCGACACCAAACTTATAACCCACGTGTATCGGAATATCAAGATAATATGGAGTATCATGTTCCTTGGATGTAGCATAGACGACAGAACCGTCAGGCATCACGTCACCGTATGTTTCGGTAAACCGCGCCGGTTTTGACGACAGTTTGAGCGCCGCATCGAGATACAAGCCGCTCGTTGCTGATATCAGTCCAAGCTCGCCCTTGACCCCGACATTAAACCCCGCTCTTGCCCCGTCGCTGTTGAGCGGACGCGAGAGATTCAAGCCTCCCTCTACTCCCCAGCGCAACGATTGCGCGTTAATGCTTAGCACACATGCAGCCCCCGCTGCCAATAATACCAATTTCTTGATCATGACTAATAGTTTTTGTAAAACATTTTAACATTATATATTGCAAAAGTAGTCAAAACAAATCAACAACCGTACCTCTCTGTAGACTTATTTTTGTACTCAGACTATGACATTGTAGCAACTACTTGGTGTCACAGTATACCATCCAATGTGAGAAATAAGGTCATTATCAAGGATGGAAAACAATAAGTATTCTCATATTTTCAAGTATTACGGTTGTCAGTGTCCTATGTCAGAATCAGTATTCGATGTCAAGATCGAGATAGGCTGTCGAGACCATGCCGTTGGGGAACGATATTTCTCCGTCATATTTAACGGGGGTCTTGACATCGTCACCACGGTAGACCCCGTCGAACTCATAACAGTCTTTATCCTGGTCATAGACTATCGAGATGGGTATCTTGCACTTGCTCGACCCGGGTACTATGTCATACAACATCATGTAGCCACCCTTGTAGTCTTGCGACACAATCTTGACAGTCTTTCCCGAGACAGACCGTCCGTTGACCGTCAGCTTCAGCATCCACAGCGATGGGTCATCGGTGTATGAACCAGACAGATAATCTTGACGCACAGGCTCATCCTCCTTGTCAGAACAAGACGAAACTACCCCACAAATAGTCAGCATGAATAGAATAAATCCTATGTATCTTTTCATTGAAACAAATTTAATTATTAATGTTGATGAGGAACTACTTTTCCATTTTTTATATCGTCCACATGTATTACACGAAATTCACATGAAGATATTTTATCATTCCAACCAATATTTTTCAAATTATAATCCTGATGGGGACAATCCGCTGTACCAGCCATTGGTGAGTGCCAGTATTCACTAACGCAATTATAAGACCTTTCCCTTGAAATACGTATCCTCATATGAGATCAAACATGCACGCAGCTCAGATCCTCTAAAATATCTACCACCATTAACAACATCACCTATGTAATAAGTAGTCCCAGGCTCCATATAATTATAAACTTCAATAGATGATGTTTTATCATTAAATGACGCATACTCTTTCAGACTGAATATTGTAATTCTTGCATCGGAATACAAATCAAGAATTACATTTCTATCAGCATATCCCCTGTCATCATATAGAATCGCACGACCCACATACGAGCGAGATGTTCTACTTCCATAGTTTGAATCTTCAGACATGTACTCAACATTCAAATCATTTTCCAATGTTTTCACATCCTCATAATAAGATATCACATCATTTCCATTTTCATCTTTTGTTGCATATATTGCTAAATTTGGATTATTAGATATCTCTTTATTATACAACTCATTAAATGATTCGTCAAGATATATCAGAGAATCATTTTCCAATATACATGGAACATTATAGATGTTTCCTTTGTATCTTACAATCATAGAAAATTCGTCATTGTTAACCACTTTTTGCTCTGTTTCATCAGGAAGTAAATCTTCACTACTGCATGATGTGAGAACTAAAGCCATCATAGAGATGACGGCACAAACAAATTTTTTCATAAAGTTTTGTATTAAAAATGTTATTGGTAATTAATGTGATTATTCTGCGCTAAGCCAACCTTGGTAAGTCTTTCCTGTATTGGTTGTCACTGTTATATGCACGTCGTCTGTTATCTCGCCTATGAAAAACGGTATTGCCTCTGTGGCATTAACACAATATCCGGCGATCTCAAATCCATCAATGTCCTTGATAGAGACTACCAATGTCCCATTATAACTGTCATCACTTTGAACCGTAAGATATCCATTATCATAAATACACCGCAAATTCAAAATTGAGCGACCAGTGTCCCGCTTTCCAACTCTCACATCCTTTTCTCTTAGCATGATACTTTGTCTTGCCGCTGACATATCGGGAGACATTACTATACACATCAAGAAGATAAAAAGAATAGTTCTAATTTTCATATCTGCATTTTGTTCAAAAATTTGATGCAAAATTAGAATCCTAATGTCTATACCGAATACTTACGATGGCAAATTATTTTTATCAAGTTATTATGTAATACACTAATATACAACATATTATAATTGATTAAAATGTAAATTTTTTATCAAAGTGTAATATACTGTTATTCAATGTATTAGATTACATTATTTCTATTAAATGATAAAAACCTCTGTTTATCAATTATTTACTTATATTTTGCAAGAATATGTACTTATCCTTAGCTGTTGATTCAATTATCTTGCATCTCAACCGCTGTCGCTTATTATAGTAATTTCCAAGTTTTATATCCATTATTAGACATATAGCTCGTTGGGACAGACCAGAGAATACCAATATCAAAAATGTTAGGTCTGCTTCTTTCATATCAGGAAACTGTGACCGTAATTTAAGAGCTATATTATCTTTGCAATCATTGACCGCCTTTTCAAGTTTTTTAATCTCATCGGGATTTGATAATTTCAATATTTCTGATTTAACTTTAGAATATATTGTATACTTTATTTTATCAGAGTCCTTTTTCTCAAAGTATTCATCACATAGTTGATTTATGGTAGTGAATTTATCACTAAACAATTCCTTGACAAGTCGAGACAATTGCGCAGATTGCATTTTTTGATTATCAATCTCAGACGAAAGCAGTTCTATATTTTGTCTCCGAGTTTGAATCTCGTTCATTATATTGTCAATCTCCATATTTTTGCGCTTTAATTTCTCCCTGTATATCACATATAAAGACACTAATACTATGACCGCTATTATTCCACAAAAGATAAGATATATTTTTAGATTTTGAGCTTTCAGCAATGCCATGTCTGACTCACGTTTATAAAAATCTTTATGAGCAGTTGCTGCGGTCTGTTCCAATATAGTTCTAACGAATGAGTCTGTTTTCTCAAACAATTCCTCATGAAGTCTAAGAGCTATTACAAAATCACCATTATTTTTCGCCAAGAGATATTGTGAGTGTTTTACTGATACGTCATTGTACATATCGACTCTATTATCCATAGCTCGGTTTATAGTATACTGGGCACTGTCGAGATAACCTTTTTCAATATATATATTTGCAAGATTGGAATAGTCATAGTTATTGTATTTATAATACTCGTGATACTTCTGTAACTCATCATACTCCAGTTTGGCTCTGTCATAGTCTCCAAGCCTATCGTCTCCTCTATAAAGATATACCAGTATATATGATTTTATAAGCGAAGCTATCAGTACTGAATCCCTCGTGTCCCTTATATCGGTATTGAGACTGTCTAACAAATTAAGTGCCTTATCATAGCTATCATTGTTTGCATACGCCCTTGACAAAGCAACCATGGAATACAGATAGTTATCCTTGTATCCTATATTCTTATATAAACTTGATGCTATGGACCGATATTTTATCTCTTGGGGAAGATTGTAGGTGGAGGCGTAGATGTCGGCAAGGACCTCGTTGGTACGGGCCTGGTAGTAGGTGTCGTTAAGTTGCCGAGCCAATTGCTCAGACTCAAGTATGGAGTATATGGCATGGGTATAGTCGGCGCTGTTGTACAATATCCTTGCGCGGTAGTAGCATGACAACATCGTGTGACGCTTATCTCCCCAGGCCTGATAATATCTCACGGCAATGGTGATGAGCGAGTCGTCCCTGACATCTACATAATTTTTGTCGAGCGCCTGAGAATATAACAGTGCATAGCGTGCGCCAACCGCGCCGTCACCTACCCCATCCCTATCGATGGACTCAAGCAACCGCAGGGCTGAGTCGGGAGCCGTATCCATGCACGACTCAACCTCGGTCAATATCCCGTCAACCCCATTGTCAGTCATACACCCCGACATTGACATGACAAGTGTCAATATCATCAATATATTTCTCATAGCAACCGTGTTATGGGACAAAGATAGCAATTAACCATACACAATCAAAGTTGACAGGGGCTGTCGAGACTAATTAGCCACCATACAAACTATTCCAATCTTTGCAAGATTGGAATAGTTTGTATAAATTTGCAATCAAACTCAAGATATACAGTGAAATGATTGAAACACCTCCTCATATAGAAAATATAACCTCAACCGATATTGCCAATCTTGATAAGGCAGTTTTAGATGATATCAACAAGCTGCTTGACAGATATACATATTGGAGTGAGGTCAAATATAAGAAAATCAGTGGAGACAAGACCCCATCAGAAGTGTGGTCAATATTAAAATATCTAAGGTCGAACAAGTCAATAGAGGTATATGCCCCTTATGGTCTTCATTTTTGCTTGACAAGTACCATGATGCGGCTATGTCATGTGTTTGATATGAAATTTGGCGGATCGTGGGGTAGCGAATCCATATTACCACATGAAAATAGAAAGAGATATCTCGTAGGCTCAATAATAGAAGAGGCCATTTCTTCAAGCCAAATGGAAGGTGCGTCAACAACCCGTAAAATAGCAAAGGAAATGCTACGTAAAAATATATCTCCGAAAGATAAATCACAGAGGATGATATATAATAATTATCAAACTATAAACTATTTATCGGAACACACCAATCAACCATTGTCGATTGACTTCATATTAGAGATACACTCACTTATGACAGACTCCACGCTGGATAATCCTGATGACAGTGGACGATTCAGAAGTAACGATGAGGTAGTGGTTGAGAATGCTATAACCCATGAAGTCGTCCATACACCTCCAAGCAATACAGAAATCCATAAAGCGATGGAATGGCTCGTCTCATTTGCCAATGAGGAGGACACCACTACATTCATACATCCCATAATCAAAGCCATTATTATCCACTTTTTCATCTCATACTTGCACCCCTTTGTTGACGGGAACGGAAGGACTGCTCGTGCCTTGTTTTACTGGTACATGCTCAAGTCAGGCTATTGGCTGACGGAATATATGTCAATATCGAGAGTAATCTATAAATCAAAGGCTTCATACGAAAAGTCTTTTTTACAAACGGAGGCTGATAATAATGATATAGGTTATTTCATATCATACCATCTCAAAGCACTTGAGAAAGCATTCAGCGAACTCCAAAAGTATATATCCCTGAAAATAGCCCAACAAAATGATCAGAATAGGTTGCTCCGAATAGGCAATATCTCGCAACGGCAATCAGAGATACTTTACATGTTGTTAAAGGATGAAAATACAGTATTGACAATCAAAGATGTAACATCAAAATTGCTAATTACACCAACCACTGCTAAACATGATGTAACAGGTCTTATGGAAATGGGACTTATATCAGAAATCCCATTAAACAGACAGAAACGCGGATATGTCAGAGGACCTCGTTATAAAGAAAAAATTGAAAATCTATTATAAACTATTCCAATCTTTGAAAGATTGGAATAGTTTGGATGGTTGTATGGAATGAGGTCAAAAGTCTTAGAAGGGGTGTCACATTATGATACGAGATACGAGTGAGGTAGGCGCAAAAAAAAATTATTTGTCTCACGACAAATAATCTCCTTAACCTTAAATCTAATACCATGAAAAACACAGTACAAAGGTATAGGTTTTATGTTATTAAACATAATTTTTGGAAACAAAAATCAGTTTGATTAACATTTTTTATTATTATAATGGTTGTCAGCGGCTGCTTCATGGAGCAGCCGATTGGTTTATTGGCTTTGTATGGGAAACGGATGCTCCATGGAGCATCCCTACATTGTTAGCCAATATTGATAGCCGATATTTTATTGGTAATCAATATTTTATTGCTGTGTCGAGTTGTTGGATAATCACAGTATCAATGACAGGTATGAGAGCAGCAACACGCCTAACAAAACATAGCTCACCGTCGGGCGATCAGTGTAGCATCTATAAGACAGCCAACACGTTAAGATGGCATATACGGGAAAGAACGCCATGAGTAACCACTGACCCGTGGCCTCATCATATCTGCCTGAAACCCACGACATGACAAACGGCCATAGCGCCAACGGGAGCATCAGTATGACCAACACTACTATAAACCATGCGGGAACCTTGGACTGTGACATGAGGATGATGTTTATCAGAATATTAACTTAAATCACTCGCTATCCATACCGGCGACAGTCTCGCGGATGCCATCGCGCAGCGAGTAGCGCGGCGAGAAGCCAAAATCACGCACTGCGTCGGATATGTCGCAGTCCCAGTTGCGCTGGCGCATGATCTTGAACTTGTCGCGGTTGAGCGTGCTCGGCTTCATGCGTATCAACCCCCATTTCTCAGCCACGACCGACGCCACATAAGCAGCCCAAAGCGGCAACTTGACGGGTATCACCCACTTGACACCAAGCTCCTCGGCGACGATGCGCCGGAACTCTGACTGCGTGTAGGCCCGTCCCTCCGATATGATGTACTTGTGGCGCAATGTGCCAGGGGCGGCCAACGCGTCAAACATGGCGTCGACAAGATCCTTGACATATATGAATGTCAACATCTGCCGACGATATCCCACGCCAAAGTCCCAGTGGCTGCGTATGCTCTTTATCATCATGAGATAGTCTTGCTCATGGGGGCCGTATACGCCGGTGGAACGGAATATTATCCACGGGAAACCGGGAGTCATCTCAAGGAAAGTCTCGGCCTTGATCTTTGACACCCCGTAGCGGGTATCGGGATGGGGGATGTCGGTAGAGCGAATGGGAGTATACGAGACCTCGTCGCCGCGTCCTATGGCACTTAGGCTGCTCATGTAGAGAAACCGCTCAGGTACCATCGACAGCCCAATAAGCGCCTCGACAAAAGTGCGCAGATATTGATAGTTTATCTTGTTGAAATCAGCAAAATTGGTACACTTCGTCGCACCGAGATTGTAGATGATGTAGTCCCACTTGCCGCCATCGGGAAACGCCGAACGGAGTGACCCGGCGAGTAAGTCGGCATCCTCGTAGTCGAGAACGATAAACTTGAGCCTGTTATCGTCGAGAAAGCGCCTTGACGTGGTCTCGCGCACAGCCACCCATGTCTCATATCCCAACTCAAGGCCGCGACGGGCAATGTGACCACCTATAAATCCACCTGCACCAACGACCAGTAATCGTTTCTTATCTCTTTCAATTGTCATCTATCAAAAATATATATTTTCATTCAAATATCACCTGCCGAGAGCCTTGGCATAAGAATCCATTAATCCGGCGGCAAAATTCTCGGGAGAGAAACGTGTTATATAGCTCTTGCCATGTATCACCATGTCGCGCCTGTGAGCCTCGCTGTCGAGCAACAGACGTGCCGCATCGACATATCCTGTGACATCGTCAGGGTCGACATATACAGCCCCCGGGCCACCCGCCTCCTCAAGTGATGAGCCTGTGGCGGCAATCACCGGGACACCGGCTGCTATCGACTCTATGACAGGGATACCAAATCCCTCGAAACGGGAGGTGTAGCTCGACAGCGTAGCCATGGTATATAGAGCAGGCAGGTGGTCGAACGGCACTCCCTCAAGAAAGCGCACACGCCCCGAGAGGTTATGGTCGGCCACATATCGGTCTATCTCATCGGCATAGCCCGTGCGACGGCCTACGATAATTAGGTGTACGTCGTCATCAAGATGCTCCATGGCCTTGACAGCAAGCAGCTGGTTCTTACGCCTCTCAACCGTACCCACAGTGATGACATAGCGCTCGGGGAGATTGTACAGCGCGGCCATCTCGACGAGAAGCGCCGGACTTATCTCTTGTCCGAATGACTCGTGACATCCCTGATAGACCACGTCAATCTTATCCTCGGGGATGTGGTACATATCCACAATATCGCGCTTGGTGCACTCGGTTATGGCTATGACACGCGTGGCGTTGATGGCCGCACGCTCAAACTTGTAGTCGTAAATGCGCCGGTCGGCAGGTTTGTAGTACTCCGGAAAACGGCGGAAGATAAGGTCGTGTATAGTGACGACCGACGGTATCCCGGCATCAGTGATGTTGAGAGGAAGCTCATTACTCAACCCGTGGAACAGGTCGAGATGGTCAGCAGCCATCTGCCCTGTCACCCCGCTCACGCGCCATAACGATGAGGCTATGCGTCCCCAGCGCGATGCCGGGGTCACGACCTTGACATTACTCCTCTCAAGCAACGGAGCGAGACGTGGATTATGACGCATCTGCGGCACATAGAGCAGGTACTCGTTGCCCGGATACTTGTCTGACAGCACATCGACCACAAGGCGGCTATAATTGCCGAGGCCGGTATTGTTGTTGACGGCACGCTTACCGTCCATCCCTATCTTCAGACCATCAATCATAAGCCCATTCTTATAAAGAAATGCCATATTGCCAATCCAGCCGACACCGACACATTGAGCGAATGTTTTGTGCCACACTGCGGTATCTCGATACAATAATCTGAGATATCGACCACACGCTGGTCCACACCCTTCACCTCATTGCCGAGAATAATCGCATAACCATGTCCCGGTTGCGTAACGAAGTCCTGAAGCATCACACTCTGCTCCACCTGCTCAAGCGAGCATACCGTATAACCATCGGCCTTAAGTACTGACACAGCCTCAAGCGTGTCGGCACAATACTCCCAGGCAACACTGTCCTCGGCACCGAGAGCGGTCTTGTGTATCTCCTGAGAAGGGGGTGTAGCCGTAATGCCACACAACAATATCTTTTCCACAATAAAGGCATCACACGTGCGGAATATCGCCCCAACGTTGTTGAGACTGCGCACATTGTCAAGCACGATGACAAGTGGTATCTTGGTGCGTGAGCGGTATTGCTCGGCAGTATCTCGGTTGAGGTCCCAGATGGTTTTCTTTTTCATATCACAAATTAAACCATTTTCTCATAAACTACAAAGAAAAAAGGAGTGTTGACAACCGTTCATAACGTACAAAACCAGTCAAAAATGGTGTTTTAGACATATAACAACCACTCTACAATTTATAAACATATCAATCTATTGTAATACAATAAATTAAATAGTTTATCAACATGATGTTTATAAATAAAATCATCACATTGTAAATATCATAAACTCAAATATCCATACAGGCAATGATATACTTATATACAGCATATTCACAACGTTATCTTCAACTTGTAAACATAATAACTAATTATTATACTGTATATTATAATGTTTATAAACATCTGTAGATTATAATTATGAACAGTCTTATACATCCTGTCGGCTCACAAATAGCCATCGCACTACGACCATATGTTGATAAAGTGTAAAAACTGTATGAAAAGATTTATTGACAAAAACGGCAAGTTTATTTGGAGGATTGGATGAAGCAACTGTATAATCACACTAAGTATTGGTACAAAAAAAGTTAGCACAAATGAATGAAACAGTTATCAATGCTGTTTTCTACACAAAAGGTTGGTGGATGTGGAGTAAAGTTATTAACTTTGCATGTTATTCACATCATGTTGATAACATGTCTAAACGACTAATATACAACGTAAGGGTGTGTAGATAGAGTAATGACAGCTAAGACATATATATTAATAACTTTAGAAACAAGTAAAGAGCCAAAAAGTTATCGCGGCTATCAACACACATTATAGTTGATATATAGAAAAGATTTTATTAAAAAATTTAATTCAAAATATAATATAATGAATGTCGACAAAGGCAACACCGAGGCCCTCTCAGAAAAGGAAGCAAGACTGAAGGATGAGATCATCAGACTCAAGAAAGAGAAGGGCGCCGTGATTCTCGCCCACTATTACCAGCGGGGCGAGATACAGGACTTGGCCGACTACATAGGCGACAGTCTCGCGCTGGCTCAGATAGCGTCACGCGTTGATGCCCCTGTGATAGTGTTGTGTGGTGTAGGTTTTATGGGAGAGACAGCCAAAATCCTTTGTCCCGACAAGACAGTGCTCATACCCGACGCTGACGCGGGATGCTCGCTTGCCGACAGCTGCCCTGCCGATGAGTTTGAGAAATTTGTCAAGACCCACCCCGGCCACACGGTGATAAGCTACGTCAACACGTCGGCCGGAGTAAAGGCATTGACCGACGTATTGGTGACATCGACCAATGCCCGGCAGATTGTGGAGAGTTTTCCCGAGGATGAGAAAATCATCTTCGGCCCAGACCGCAATCTCGGCAACTACATAAACAGTATCACGGGACGGAAGATGAAGCTGTGGGACGGAGCGTGCCACGTGCATGAGCAGTTCTCGGTCGAGAAGATTGTGGAGCTGAAGAAACAGCATCCCGAGGCCAAGGTGCTCGCCCATCCCGAGTGCAAGCAGCAGTTGACGGTGCTTGCCGACAAGGTAGGGTCGACAGCGGCCCTGCTCAACTATGCCGTCAAGTCAGATGCCAATGAGTTTATAGTAGCCACTGAGTCGGGAATACTGCACGAGATGCAGAAGAAGTGTCCCGACAAGACATTCATCCCGGCTCCGCCAAATGACAGCACTTGTGCCTGCAACGATTGCTCGTTCATGAAGCTCAACACGCTTGAGAAGCTGTACGACTGTCTGAAGACAGGTCAGCCAGAGGTACATGTTGACCCGGAAATTGCAGCCAAGGCCATACGGCCTATCAGAAAGATGCTCGACATATCGGAAAAACTCGGACTTTGATCCGAAGGGCCGATGATGGACTAATATACATATAGGATATAAAGTAAGGAAAATATAATATAATGGAATACAATCATAGAGAAATAGAGCAGCGCTGGCAACAGTACTGGAAAGAAAATAAGACCTACAGCACGAGGATAGACAAGAGCCGTCCCAAATTTTATGTGCTCGACATGTTTCCCTACCCCTCGGGAGCAGGACTCCACGTGGGACATCCGTTAGGCTATATAGCGTCAGACATATACTCGCGCTACAAGCGTCTGCAAGGATTTAATGTGCTCCACCCGATGGGCTATGACGCTTACGGTCTGCCCGCAGAGCAGTATGCCATACAGACCGGCCAGCATCCCGAGGTGACCACTTTCCAGAACATCGCCCGCTACCGCAGCCAGCTCGACAAGATAGGATTTTGCTATGACTGGGACCGCGAGATAAAGACATGCGACCCCAAGTATTACAAGTGGACGCAGTGGGCGTTCATAAAGATGTTTAACAGCTACTTTGACAAGGACCGCGACAAGGCAATGCCCATAGATGACCTCGTGGCAAGATTTGAGGCTGACGGTAGCAAGGGAGTGAACGCGGCATGTTCCAAGGAACTCGACTTCACAGCCGACCAGTGGAAAGCCATGAGTGAGAAGGAGAAGAGCGACACGTTGATGAACTATCGTATAGCCTACCTCGGCAATACGATGGTCAACTGGTGTCCCAAGCTCGGCACCGTGCTTGCCAACGATGAGGTGAGCGAGGGTGTGTCGATTCGTGGAGGATATCCCGTGGAGCAGAAGCTGATGTACCAGTGGTGTCTGCGTGTGTCGGCATACGCCCAGCGGTTGCTTGACGGACTTGAGACAATAGACTGGACTGACTCGCTCAAAGATACACAACGTAACTGGATAGGTCGCTCCGAGGGTGCTGAGATGAAGTTCAAGATTGCTGACAGTGATGTTGAGCTGGAGATATTCACCACACGCGCCGACACAGTGTTTGGAGTCACATTCATGGTGCTTGCTCCCGAGAGTGTCTATGTGGACATGATCACCACTCCTGAACAAAAGGAAGCGGTCAGGGAGTATATAGACAAGGTGAAGCACAAGACCGAGCGTGAGCGCATGATAGAGAGGACGGTCAGCGGTGTGTTTACCGGCGCATACGCTATCAATCCCCTTACCGGCGACAAGATACCCGTGTGGGTGAGCGACTATGTGCTCGCGGGATATGGTACAGGCGCCATCATGGCCGTACCTGCGCATGACAGCCGTGACTACGCGTTTGCCAAGCATTTCAACCTGCCCATCATCCCTCTCATAGAGGGAGCTGATGTCAGCGAGGAGAGCTTTGATGCCAAGAGCGGTCGCATGATCAACTCAAAGAGCGACAGCCTTGACCTCAATGGCATGGAGGTGAAGGATGCCATAGCTGCGACAAAAAAATATATAAGCGAGAACGGCATAGGCAAGGTGAAGGTCAACTACAGGTTGCGTGACGCCATATTCAGCCGCCAGCGTTACTGGGGTGAGCCGTTCCCGGTGTATTATAAGGATGACATACCTCACATGCTTCCCGAGGAGAAGCTGCCGTTGCTGTTGCCCGAGGTTGACAAGTTCCTGCCGACAGAAACCGGCGAGCCTCCATTGGGACGTGCCAAGGACTGGAAGACCGAGGAGGGATATCCGCTCGAACTGTGTACGATGCCCGGATTTGCGGGATCGAGCGCATATTACCTGCGATACATGGATCCAGACAATGATAATGCCCTTGTGTCAAAGGAGGCTGATGAGTATTGGCGTAATGTGGATCTTTATATAGGAGGAACCGAACATGCCACGGGCCATCTTATATACAGTCGCTTCTGGAACAAGTTCCTGTATGACCTTGGATTGGTGTGTGAGCCGGAACCGTTCAAGAAGCTCATCAACCAGGGCATGATACAGGGACGGAGTAACTTCGTGTACCGTATTAAGGATACCAATAAATTTGTGTCATATAACCTGAAGGATGACTATGACACCACTCCGATACATGTGGATGTCAACATCGTGTCAAACGATGTGCTGGACATAGACAAGTTCCGTCAGTGGCGTCCCGAGTTCCACGATGCTGAGTTTATTCTTGAGGATGGCAAGTATATATGCGGATATGCCGTTGAGAAGATGTCAAAATCGATGTTCAATGTGGTGAATCCTGATGATATAGTTGAGCGGTATGGTGCTGACACTCTGCGCTTGTATGAGATGTTCCTCGGCCCGCTTGAACAGAGCAAACCGTGGGATACCAACGGCATTGACGGCGTGAACCGTTTCATAAAGAAGCTGTGGAACCTGTTCTACAAGGGTGACACGTTGCTCGTGAACGATGAAGAGCCGTCAAAGGAAGCGTTGAAGTCTATACACAAGCTGATAAAGAAGGTTACGTCAGATATTGAGTCATTCTCTTACAACACGTCGATAGCGGCATTCATGATATGTGTCAACGAGCTGACACAGGCTAAGTGTCACTCACGGTTGGTGCTTGAGCAGCTGCTCGTACTCCTCGCCCCGTTTGCCCCTCATGTCACGGAGGAACTGTGGCACGCGCTTGGAAATGAAGGAAGCATCTGTGACGAAAACTGGCCCAAGCATGACGAGAAGTATCTCAAGGAGGACACCGTGACATACGCCATCTCGTTTAACGGCAAGGCACGATATAATCTTGAGGTAGCCGCTGATACTCCCGGTGAGGAGATGGAGCGTCTGGCCCTTGGTCACGAGAACTCGGCCAAATGGCTTGAGGGTAAGACCGTGCGCAAGGTCATCGTGGTTCCCGGCAAGATTGTGAATATTGTCATAGGATAATTTTAACGTATTGAGTGCTACAATATTCGGTTGATAATCGCGTTGTAATATCAGTGAGCATGGGAATCGATATATGCTATGGTATGTGCCGGTACATGCAATCCCGCTGATGATGACCTGTAATTGCCAAGAAAATGAGAGAGATAGTCTTTGCCACGAATAATGCACACAAGCTCAGTGAGATAAGGGAGATTGTGGGTGACAGGATTAAGGTGCTCGGTCTTGGCGACATAGGATGCCACGAGGATATACCCGAGACGGCAGACACTATAGAGGGTAATGCCGAGATAAAGGCGCGTTATGTCAAGGAACATTACGGATATGACTGTTTTGCCGATGACACGGGTCTTGAGGTCTATGCTCTCGATGGCGCGCCCGGGGTGTATTCGGCGAGATATGCCGGGCCGGGACATGACTCCAAAGCCAACATGGAGCTGCTGCTCCGTAATATGGATGGTATGACTGACCGCAGGGCAAGATTCCGCACGGTCATAGCCCTGGTGATGTCAGAGAGTCTCATGAGATTTGAGGGCATTGTCGAGGGTATCATAGCGACGGAGCCGTCGGGAAGTGACGGATTCGGATATGACCCGGTATTCTATCCCGAGGGGGGCGCAAGGACATTTGCCGAGATGCCCGCCGCCGAGAAAAATGCCATAAGTCACCGGGGCCGTGCGACCGAGAAACTGATTGAATATATAACACAATTGTAAATAATATAGTCTTAACCGATATGTCAAAGAAAATAGTTCTGTTTTTAACCGTAATATTGTCGACACTCTCTGTCGCAGCCCAGGCCGTCGGGGAGTGGAATATGCTGCCGACGTTCACGTCAGTGTCACCTCTGAAAAATAATTATTGGCCGGCAAAGGTAGTTGATACCCATAATAAGGTGTATATATTGGCATCCAATCAGCTCTCGGTTGTTGATAAGGGTGGCAACATGAATGAAATATTATTTTATAATTCAAATAATTTTTTGAATGACAATAATATAACAAATATATATTACAATCATGACAAGAAGTATCTGTTGGTAGCTTATCAGAATTCCAATATTGACCTCATCTATGACAATGGAAAGGTCGTGAATATGTCTGAGATAAAGGATGCCATCATCCAAAAAGGAAAGACAGTGAATGATGTTGCTTTCCTGCCATCAAAAAACAGAATATACATCGCTACAAATTTTGGTCTTGTGGTTTACGATGACACTAAGCATGCTGTTGTGGAATCAGGTACATACGATTCGATAGTAAATGGTGTTACTGCGACTGACAATAATATTTATGTGACATTGGATAGTGAGCTTGCTTATTCTCCAGTAGATGAAAGACATGTGTCTGAAAGCTCATTTGTGAAGATAGGCACTGTGGGGACGCATTGTAGCCTTGAGTCCTTATCAAAGGATAAACTTGTGGCACTCTCACAACCATCGGGAGAATTGTCAATATTGACTGTCAATCCTGACAACAGCGGCTTCACCAAGAGTGTGGTTGGATCTAAATGTTCATTACTTGGGAGAAGTAAGGAGAATGTCTTCTCCAATTCTTCGACAGTAATGTACGTTATGGACAAGTTAGGAGAGAATACAAGTTATAATCTTCCTTCAAGCCTTATAAGCAGTTTTATAGGATTTTATGATACTACATCAAACTTATGGTCTGTAAAGTATGGGCTTAACGGCAATCTGTCTGTAAATAATATTGGTAATTATAATCTCTCATCATCGGGTCAGGCTACTGCTTTGATGACACCATTCACTCCTAACGCAAGCACTGCGCGTCGAGTACTGGGTATAAGTGTCGGAAACAGTGGGCGTGTATATCCCTTTGAGCGGCGTATTGGACAAAAGATAAGTTCTTTCCAATCCACTGGACAAGATTCATTAGCTTCGGTTAACTCCTATTCACCTCAGGAAGGATGGAAGGAATTATATCGTATAGGTGGCTTGACTAAGGGTATGGAGTTGCCCAGTAATCCCGACCAGATACTCGTAGGCTCATTTTGGGGTATGGCAAAGGTAGACAAGGATGCTAACAAATTAGTGGCATATAATACAACCAATACCTCGTTCCAGTCAACATATGGTGCGTGTGTTTCAGACTTTGACTTTGATGGCAACGGTAATCTGTGGTGTGTCTTATTTCCCGGTGGAACTTCCAACAAAAGACTGCACATGTTACCGGCAGATAAGGTAAACGGAGGAACAACTGCAAAGTCTGACTGGACATCATATAAGTTGTGGGAGCTTACCGACCAGCAAGGCTCAAGAATGGTGGCATGTAAGAAGTCCAAAGGTATCGTTGTGTGTGGAGGTAACTATGATAATCCCTTGTGTGTAGTGTCGTCAGATAATCCTGACAAGGTGACTGTCTCATTCCCATTCATAGACCAGGATGGTAAGAGTTTCTCTCCCAGCTATATCCACAGTATGGCTGAAGATTATAACGGAAAGGTTTGGGTCGCTACCACTGACGGGGTGTTTGAGATAACCGATCCTATCAAGTTTATTGATAATCCGGTGATAAACCGCATAAAGGTGCCGAGAAATGACGGAACCAACTTTGCCGACTATCTGCTCGATGGAATCGAGGTGAGTGGTGTGGCTGTTGACAACTCCAACCGCAAGTGGCTGTCGACCCTGGGCTCGGGAGTGTATCTTGTAAGTGAGGATGGCTCAGAGATACTTGAGCACTTTGATACGAGCAACAGCTATCTGCCGTCAAACTCCATCTATGCCGTGGCTACCGACCCCAACTCGTCCAAGGTGTACTTTGGTACAGAGAATGGCCTCGTGGAGTATGTAGGTGACTCGTCTCCGGCAGCTGCGGACTATTCAGAGGTATATGCCTATCCCAATCCCGTGCGCCCAGACTATACGGGCTGGATCACTGTCACCAACCTGATGGACAATTCACTTGTCAAGATAACTGATGCAGCCGGATTTGTGCTATACTCCACCACATCGGAGGGAGGCATGATAACCTGGGATGGTTGCAATAGTGCCGGTGAGCGTGTTAAGACAGGGGTCTACTATGTATGGGCATCGCAGAACTCCGATGGCAAGTCATCGGGCGTGGTGACCAAGATACTGGTTGTGAATTAAAACTTAAAGTTAAATGCAGTCATGCCGGAACATCTGAGGGTGTTCCGGCATTTATATCATAAAACAGTCAGCATAAAAAATATGGATATGGATTTGAAATATCGTGATGATGACGATAGATGCTACGGATTGACGGGTATGGCCATAAGCATGGTCGTGCTTGATACCGACCACCTGTTGTCGTCCATCTCTCTCGAGAGTCCTGACAGGGATATGTTCTCGTTTACCCATGAATACTATTTCTCGGGCGATCCCAAGCTGTCGGCAAAGGCGGCATGGTCGGCATTGGTCAAGAATTATCAGGCGACTGTCGGTATGCTGCTTGGCAATGTGATGTGCCGCAGCTATGTCTACTCTCACAGGGAACTCGACAACGCGACGCGCATGGCGTTGCTCGATGTCGTCGAGGAGGAAGGGCGTGATGTGTGCTCTCTTGAGAATGACGAGATTGAAAGACTGTTTGACAAGATATACGGCTATATGCACAAGGTATTCTCCCATCACGGAGTCCAGTCGGTAGCCGAGGACTTCACCCGCACCCTCAAGCGTGACCGCTACATGTCACGGGCTGATGTGTTGGAAAACCTGCGGGCATTGTCGATGCTTTGACAGTATATGAAGTTTACTTTTGAAAAATATTAATGCGTTGTGTTGCAGCACGCAAGCAATTTAAAAAACTACTTGTACACAACTCATGACTCTGTCCCGGTATTTCTATGATTACCTTTGTGTCACATTCATAAAGTGTAAGTATTTGAATAAATGTTGATGAAAAGGTATTTGTGAAACACAAGTAGACAGGGATGAATTAAGGGACGTCGTTGAGGCGTCCCTTCTTTCGTATATAGTGTGTTTGAGAGCATGTTTCTTGGGTATTTCCGTGGTTTTGATTAAGTTTGTAGGACGCATCCAGTAGCGCAGATTCAGGTATATTCTGTAACATTAAAAATTATACTATTCATGATTAAGACTCATTATCTATTGCCGGGGCTTATGATGGCAGTATCGGCGGTATCGTATGCCGCTCCGGGTGTCATCACGACCACGACAGGCAACGGGCGCGTGGTCACGCTGACGGCTATGTCAGACGACATCATACGCGTGACCAATGCCAGTGTCGGTGAGACTGTCCCCGCTTCGGCATCGGCTGTGCTGAAGCCCGGTGTTTTTAACGGCTCGGTGAGCACAAGTGGCAACGTGCAGGTTATGACAACCCCGACAGGGCTTGTCGCCACACTTGACAACAAGACGGGTGCCGTGACATTCTCGGCCTCGGGCAATGTGCTTGCCGACAGCGGAGTGCGCACCAGTAAGGACGGCAAGCAGAAGCTCGAACTGTCGACAGCGGGGCATTGCTCGTTTTACGGTGCCGGAGAGCGCGGTCACAAGTTTAATCTCAATGGTGACACCCTGGTGATGTACAATCGTCAGAACTATGGCTACGTAGGAGATGACCCGCGTATATCGCAGATGAATATCACTATGCCAATGTTTGTATCGTCGGCGGGATATGCAGTGTTGTTTGACGACTATGCGGCAGCGGAGATGATAATGTCAAACCCGGTTGAATATATAACAGAAGGTAAGGAGCCGGTATCATACTACTTCATCAACGGAGCGGGGACGCTCGCGGGGGTGTCGAAGCAGTTTACCGCACTCACTGGCCGTCAGAAGCTACCTCCGTTCTGGTCGTTGGGATATATCACGTCAAAGTATGGTTACAAGACCGAGGCCGAGACTCGCGGTGTGATAGATACTCTGAAGCTGAACGGTTATCCAGTGGACGGTGTAGTGCTTGACCTTTACTGGTATGGCAAGGAACAGGATATGGGTCGTCTCGCATGGGACCCCGAGCAATGGCCTACACACCACAAGATGCTCAAGGATATGAAAAATCAAGGCGTGAACACCGTGATCATATCACAGCCCTACATACTGCGCAACTCACGTGGACTTGACAACTACAACTACCTCGCGTCGCGTGGTATGCTTGCAAAGGACTCTGTCGGCAATCCCCATGATGTAACGATATGGGTAGGCGAGGGGGGCATGTTTGATGTCTCAAACCCCGACACGCGCCAATGGCTGCGTGAGCGCTACAAGCAACTCACTGACGATGGTGTGACAGGCTGGTGGGGTGATCTCGGAGAGCCGGAGGTGCATCCCGAGACCATATTCCACCACAATGGCAAGACTGCGCGTGAGTATCACAACCAGTATGGCAACGACTGGAGCTCAATCATCTCTGACCTCTTTGAGGAGGAGTATCCCGAGACACGACTCATGACGATGATGCGTGGTGGTACGGCAGGATTGCAGCGTTACAGTGTGTTCCCCTGGTCGACAGACGTGTCACGCTCATGGGGCGGTATGGCACCACAAGTGACCATAATGCTCAATTCGGGTCTAAGCGGTCTCGGTTACATGTCCCACGATGTTGGTGGATTTGCCATCGACGAGGAGCGTCCCGTCGATCCGGAACTGTATGTGCGGTGGTTGCAGTTGGGTACATTCTCCCCTATCCTGCGCACACATGCGCAGCAGGTGGCCGAGCCCTACCGCTATCCCGAGCAGCAGGACATCATTCTTGACCTCATACGCAAGCGATATCGGTGGTTGCCATATAATTATACTCTCGCATACGAGAATGCCTCACAAGGACTCCCGTTGGTGCGTCCGTTGGGATACTACAGCAAGGGTGACACGCGCTTTGACAACGTTACCGACCAATATCTCTGGGGACGTGACGTAATGGTAGCTCCTGTCATGAAGCAGGGTGCCGTAAGCCGTCAGGTCGTATTTCCCGACGGTATATGGGTAGATATGCTCAATCCGTCAAAGGTCTACCTGTCTGGCGACACTATCGAATATGCCGCTCCGCTTGAGGTGTTGCCAATGTTTGCACGTGCCGGAGCGTTCATACCACAGGCTGCGTATGACATGAAGAATACCGGCGACTATGACACCTCACGATATAGTGTCATCTACTATCCCCGTGGAGGCGAGTCAGCGTTCACCATGTATGAGGATGACCGCACATCGGCCAAGTCGCTCGACCGCAATGAGTACGCGCTTGTGACATTTGAGGGTGACGATACCGACACCAAGACAGTCATCAATGCTGTCATGAGCGGGTCATATCCCGGAATGCCACAGTCGAGGACAATCACATTTGAGCTTCCCGGGGTCAATGCTCCCAAGGCTGTGACTTGCGATGGCAAGAAACTGCGCAAGTCATCAAAGGGTACAGGCTGCTACAGCTACAACGCGTCTACAGCCACACTCACGATAACCGTAGACTGGAAGTCGGGTACTCCGCTCAATCTGGAAGTGATCAAGAATACCAAGAAATCCTGATTGCGACCGACGGCATCAGCAACATATATAAACATATATAAATGAAGGGGGGGTGTGTCAAAATTCATGGCACGCCCTCCTTGCATAACCTGCTGAAAACAT
>JAMPAQ010000003.1 GCA_023667145.1 Pseudoflavonifractor sp. | reverse complement strand
GTTTTCAGCAGGTTATGCAAGGAGGGCGTGCCATGAATTTTGACACACCCCCGTTGTCGTTCCCGCAGACACCGTCAGACGTGATATGTGCCGATATGGCGCTGCTTTTTCTCCTCAAAGATTTCCGATATCGCAAAGAATATTCCGCTCTCCTCCACGTCGCCAAACTCATCGTTGATCGCCGTCCCAAACATCTTCATTGTCGGCGACAAGCTCATGTAGGCATTGACGAGCGGCGGGATGTTGTAGCCGTGGTCACGGATAGCCCTATTGAGTATCTTGTAGTCCTCCTTAAACGAGGTCCCGGTAAACAGGGACTCCATAGCCGCGATGTCCATGCCGGTGTCAAGAGGCTTTATCGGTGTCACAAGATGTTCAGGGTCGGGGAAATGCTTTAGGAGGAAATAGAGTATCATGTTGCGGCACTCAGCCGAGTAGCTCGGATACATTGTCACCTTGCCAAAGAGGTATCTTATCTCGGGATGCACGACGGTGAGCGCCCCGAGGCCGTCCCACAGGTTATCGAGGGCATATATTGCCCTCGCGTCCTTGCGCGTCGACTGATACTCCAGCCTGACAAACGAACGCCCAAGCTCGATGGTCGACGGCAGATAGCGCTCGATAAACTCGGGCGAGAAGTCAAACATGTGGCTCGTGGCGATGCGTGGCCGCCCCGCGTTGTCGAGGCGTATGTCCTTGCCTGTTATATACCTGTAGCCCCCGATAATCTCCCGCTCATCGGGATTCCACACTATCAGCTGCCGGCACGGTGGTGTCATCGTGTCAAACTCGTCGATGTCACACGCCTTGCCCGTGCCGCCACCCGCTGTGCGGAAGGCAATCTCGCGCAATCGGCCTATCTCACGCATCACCGCCGGGGCCTCATGCGCGTCGACGATATATATCTCGTTGTTTCCTTTGTTGGTGGGGCGGAGCAACCGTTCGGGTGTCAGTTCGGCCAGCAGCTCCTCCTCGCTTACGGGTTCTATTATCTTATCAGCCATTGGTAATTATGTTCCGTTTATACGCGCATGTTGTCCGCGCCGTCGGCATCGCCAGGCAATCCATACACTAATTTCTTTATCGAGGCGGCCTCGGCCCTTGCGTTGCGGCCACCCTTGAGCTTGCCCCAAGGTATCACCTGACCTATAGTCACGGTAAACCGGGCATTCTCGTTATTAAACACCTCACGGGGCAAATATATCATCTCGATATTGAATTTGAGTCCGAGACGCTGCCTTTTCTTGGCAAATTTATAGAAAAACGGCGAGTTTTGACCGCCGAAATGCACCGGGATGATGTCGCGGCGGCTCTCGATGCTGCGTTGCACAAACGACTTCTGCCACTCAAGGTCTCTGATGGAGCCGTCGGGCTGTAAGCGCGACACCAGCCCCGCCGGAAAGACTATCACGGGATTGTCGCCCTCAAACACGCTCCGCGTCAACTCAAGCGAGCGTCGCGACTGCCGACCGTGCTTGTTGACCGGGACAAAGACCCCGGCAAGCGGTCTCACGGCCATCAGCAAGTCATTGACCACAAATCTCACGCCCGGGCCATAGCGCCGGGTGAAGTAGTCGATAAGCACCATGCCGTCGAGACCTCCGAGAGGGTGGTTGCACATGATGGTCACGCGACGGTCAGCGACCGGGGGCAGATTTTCCTCCCCTACCACATCGTATGATATGTTGAGGTCCCGGAATACCCCCTGGCAAAACTCGGCATCCCGCTTTCCCCGGTTATTCTCAAGGAGACGGTTGAGCTTGTCCTGACAGACAATCTCCTCCAGCTTGCGCACAAGCGCCCTGGGGATAAGGCGCGACAGCCGTGGCATTCGCGAGCGCAGCACGCCGCCGACGTCGATTTTTATCACCTCGTCGCCTATGCCGTTTTCAGCCGTCTGATTACCGTTATTTTCCATCAGTCATTACTTGCGGATGCAAACTTACTGAAAATTTGTGAAAATCAAAAACGCAGTCGCGTCTTGCACACGTTGGCGATATGCGCTATCTTTGCTCCCCGCTTTACAACAACCGCTTACGATGAGTTTCAACGACCGATCATTCGCATGGGCACAGTTGGCCTACGTCGCGCTGGTCTTTACCGCCGCGCTCGTCTGGCCCGGCGACGGCCTGTGGACGACGGTAGGCTCATTGACCGGCGTATGGATAGCCGTGTCGCTGCTCTACCAGTACACACGCGCCCACAATTCAGCGGGATGGTGGACGCTGCTGTCGGCGACGACCGTCCTCGCCATCGGTGTCATAGTCAACGTGTGGTATTTCACCACCGCGTCCGGGACGACCGTCATGCAGCCTGACCTCGCCAACCCCGATGCCCGCGACTACTTCTACTCGGCACTCCAGACCGTCACCCCCGGGGCCGCGAGCCCCGTCCACACCAAGCTGACGCTCTACCGCCACTTTGCCCGTATCTGGGACATCACCGGCATCTCGATATTCCCGCTGATTGTCTCCAACATGGTCATGATACTCGCCTCGGTGGTCGTGTCGGGAGTGGTGACAGAGCGCCTGTTGCGCGGGCTGACCGACCGTTCCCCGCAGTGGCTCACGACTTGCGCCATGATCATGACCGCCGGTGTCTGCTACTACCTCAACTCAGGCACCGTCCTGCTCAAGGACGCCTCCGTGGCTCTCGGCATGACAATGTGTGCGCTTACCATCACCGGCATCCCCCGGCCATTTGCCGACCGCACCGTCCGTGCCTTGGCTGTCGGATGCTTCACTGTCGGCATCCTGTTGCTTGCCATGGCGAGATTCCAGTACATATATATAGTAGCGGTGGGCATCCTGATCATGGCCATGGCCACATCCACGCGTCGCAGGCTCACCTACACGGCCATCCTCATCTCCCTATGTGCCGTGGCATGGATACTCGTGCGTGTCTACGTATCGACCGAGACCGCGCCCGAGGATATAATCAACGACTCGCTCGTCGGCACATACGCCGAACACGGATATTTCTTCGGTCACAGCCCGGGACATGAGGCTTACGAGGAGTATGTCGACAACGACTACTTCTACTGGCCGCAGTGGCGCAAGCTGCTGTGGCTCCCGGTAAGCGCCGTCACGCAGTATCTCATCCCGTTTCCCTGGAACTATACACGCGACACCATCTTCGGCCCGACTCTCGCCTACGCCCACTTTGCCTACCCATGGTACGCCCTCGGGTCGCTGATACTCTACTTCATCGGCGCGTGTATGCGCCGCGTGCCGCGTATGCTCGTCGCGTGGACCTTGTGGGCTGTCCTGGCGTGGCTCGTCCCGGCCTACAGCGTCGCCGGCACCGTGTCGCGCTACGGTCTCAGTTTCATCCCCATGCTCGTCCCCGCTGCGGTATATGTCGCCGCGACATGCACCCAGCGCCGGTCATGGCGAGTATGGACCGGTGTCTATGTCGTCTTGCTCGCCGCAACGCTCATCATCTGCCACCACATTCAAGCCGCAGCATGAAAATCTCGGTAATTACAGTCACGCTCAACGATGCCGCGACAATAGACGGCACCATCCGTTCCGTTGCGGAGCAGATCTACTCCGACGTGGAGCATATCATCATCGACGGAATGAGCGCCGACGGCACCGACAGGATTGTGGAGGAATGGCGGGAGCGCCGTCCGGGGCATATCCGCGTAGTCCGCGAGCCCGACAGCGGCATCTACAATGCCATCAACAAGGGGATAGCGCTCGCCACGGGCGATGTGGTCGGACTGCTCCACGGCAACGACCGCCTGTCATCGCCCGACGTGCTTGAGCGGGTCGCCCGATGTCTCGACGAGACCCGCGCCGCGTATCTCTACGGCGACCTCCACTACACCCGCCCCAGGAGCGACAAGGTCGTGCGCCGGTACTCGTCACGGCGTTTCGACCCCTCGCTGCTGCGTGTCGGCATCGCTCCGCCCCACCCCACGCTCTACATGCGTCGCCCGCTGTTTGACACCATCGGCACTTACAAGGAGGATTATCTCATCGCGGCAGACTTTGACATGTTTGTCCGTCTCATGCTCACCCATCAGATACCGGGGACCTACCTGCCCTGCGACATGGTGACGATGACCACCGGTGGCCTGAGCACACGGCTCTACCACCGTCTCGTCACTAACAACGCCGAAAAAATGAGGGCCTTGCGCGAAAATCACGTCAAAGCCTCTCCGTTTTCCATATTAAAGCGGTATCTTTACATCCGCAAACAGTATATGTAAAAACTCCTTATCACCACGGCTATCGGCAAGATACATAATGTCCTGATTACCGGCGCATACGGCTTTCTCGGGAAATATCTCGTCAACGAGTTTTCCGACGAGGCCATCGTCACGCTCGGCCTCGACGACCGCGACATGATACGTTGCGATCTCAGGGAAACCGTGCCGCAGTTTGACCGCCGGTTTGACACCGTGGTCCACAACGCGGGGAGCATCACATGTGCCTCGGCCATGGCGACCAACCACGAGGGTACGGTCAGGTTATGCCGGGGCCTGGAGAGCGCCCCTCCGCGACAGTTTGTGTTCATCTCGTCAATCGCCGTCTACGGTGCCGACAGCGGCGAGGAACTCGGCGAGGACACCCCCCTGCGCCCGGTCAACGATTACGGGCGCTCAAAGATGATGGCCGAGGAGTTTCTGACACAATGGTGTGCCGACCGCGATGTCAAGCTCACGATCCTGCGCCCTGCCCTGATAATCGGGACAGGGATGAACGGCAGCGCGGCGGCGATGGCGCGTGGCATCGACCGTGGCTACTATTTCCACATAAAGGACAACGAGGCCCGCCGGTCGGTCATCCACGCCGCCGACGTAGCCATAGCAGCAAGACTGACCGCCCCAATCGGGGGCATCTACAACCTCTCCGACGGAGTTCACCCCACCGTCCACGACCTCGCCGAAGCCATAGCCCATCGTCTCGGAGACAAACGTATCATGACACTGCCGCGCCGCACTGTCGACATGGTGGCCCGCCTCGGCGACTGCATCCCGCTGTTGCCGCTGTCAACCGCACGGCTGAGACAGCTGACCGAGACACTGACTGTCAGCAACGCCGCCATACGGCGCGCCACCCCCCTTGAGCCACGCGATGTAGTCAGCTACCTAACGACCCACGACTATGACCAAGCCACTCTATGACAGCATCTCCAACTCCCTCTCCCAACTCGGCTCGACCATAAAGAGCCTCGTGAAGATAGCCACGCAGTCACGCCGTGCCTCGATAAAGGCCATGGCTGGTCCCGACAGCACGATGATCATCATGGGCAACGGGCCGTCACTCGCCGCGACAATCGCCGAGCACTCCGATATCCTGTGCAGCTACCCGACAATGGCGGTCAACTTTGCCGCACTCGCCCCAGAGTTTGTCAGTCTCAAGCCAACCTACTACATCCTGGCCGACCCGCACTTCTTCACCGGCTCACGCGACGGCATCATGGGCCGGCTACATGAAGCACTGTCACGTGACGTGGACTGGCCGATGACCCTCCTTGTGCCGGTCAACGCCACTGACTCTGCCCGCCGACTCACCGGCAGCAACCCCGCGATCACGATAGAGACATTCAACCCAGTAGGTGCCGAGGGTTTCGACGGCATCATACACCGCGCATACGCCCGCAACCTCGCCATGCCGCGTCCCCGCAACGTTCTCATCCCCGCCATAATGACCGCCCTCGCGCTCGGCTACAAGACCATCCACATCGTCGGGGCCGACCACTCATGGATGAGGACGCTCAACGTCAACGCCCACAACGAGGTCATATCGGTACAACCACATTTCTACAAGGAGGAGGAGGCCGAAAAGGCCCGCATCAACAACGAGTACCGTGGCTATGCCCTCCACACCATCATCAACAGCTTCTACGTGGCATTCAAGGCTTACCACGACATACGCCGCTATGCCGACCGAGTCGGCGCAAGCATCTACAACTCCACCCCAGACAGCTTCATCGACGCCTTCGAGCGCCGTCCGCTCCCCGCGCCACGTCACTAATCCAAGACATCTACCTCGAATCCAAGATACCCCGTCCCAAATCCGAGCAGCTCATGCGTCCACCCGGCGGGATAGCCCGTTCCATGCCGCCATCAATACCCTGACATTTACGAAACGCAGCCACAAAAGATAATCCCATCCCCCTATAACGACAGCAACGCCGCTTTTCACAAAGCGGCGTTGCTATTTCCTAATAAGAATTCAAATCAAACAAACCTAACACAAAACACATTAATAATCTCTTTTCAGTGCATGATATCTAATTCAAGCATTAATACTAACCCTAATTTTTCTAATATCTTCATCCTTTACTCCTAAAGAATTACCAATAGTGTATCACCATCCTTTGTGATACGTTGCAAAGGTACGCGGACATGCAATAAAATAAAACTCAACCTCAACCAAATATAAATATTATATAAACAATCTAACTATTAAATATCTGTATTATAGAAATGTAACATAATATCAAATCAATAGATATATAAACAACGATATGACTCAATAAAGTGGTATGACAGTAAAATATAAGACGCTACAGATGGGTTTTTCCATCCTCTCGGAGGCAAGTATCAGGTCTACACAACCTACAGTGTCTACAGCAGTCTACCGATTGCAAAACGACAAGGCCACCTTACAGCCTGACATCGGCATAAGCCAGCGGAGGCAGGCATACGCCGGTGCCATTCATCACTATGGCAGCGCCTAACAGCACAGAGTAAAAAAAACATATCCCAACAGCAGTTACCAACCCACGACAGAAGACAACAAAGGAGATGTTTCGCAACACCTCCTTTGTAATGATTAAAGTGATAATCCTAACCTAACATGAATCTTTTTTACCTTAAAAACTGCAACATTTAATTTCTTACTTTATTCAAACCTTTTACTAACTCTCAAACTATATATGCTTTTACAAACCTTATCTCTTTCGTTTACGATGCAAAGTTACGGAGCATACAACGCTTCCACAACTAAACCGAGATGCGATATAAACAATTTAAGCAATAAAAATTAAGTTAAGTTACAGTATAACAAGCCAATAAAGTTTAGCGCTTACAGCAACAAATATAAACTAAAAATTAGCTAATCCGGCCTATATTCATCACGTCTTGCTCAAAGGTCTCGCGGTTGATGGCACGTCCCTTGAGCTTGTTGCGGTAGGTATAGACAGTGTTGAGCGACAGATTGAGGAATCGGGCTATCTGGTTGCTGTCCTCAAGGCCGAGTTTCATGAACGCGATGATGCGCAATTCGGTGTTTAGCCGATTGCCCTCGGGTTGCTCGACTCGCTTGTCAGGTTGAAGCAGATTGTTGAAATCATCGACAAACGTAGGGTAGGTATGGATGAACGCGTCATCAAAGATTTCATAGAACAGCTTGCTCTGCTCCTCCATCACCTTACCGGAGCGAACGATGGCATACAGCTCGTCGGTCTGCTTGGCGGCAATCTTGCGGGCGGCGAGACGGTTGAAGTCCTCCAGTTTGGCCATGCACACCGAGCTGAGGTTAAGGAACTGGCCGATGTAGGCATCCTTGGTGGCGTTTGACTCGCTCAACCTGTTGCGCAGCGTGTCGAGCTTGACCATGTCGTGCCGCAACCGCCCCACCATGAACATCAGCGCCACGATTGCGACAGCGAGTACCCCGACGAGTACAAACGACCATATCATCCAGCGACGATCCTTGTCGCGGGTGCTCTTGGCTATGTAGGGCAGCGCTATTGCCGAGTCAATCGCCCGCATACGTGCCCCCGCGTCGGCGGCATTGTCAATCGAGGCTATCAGATAGCGGTAGGCCCGCTCGGTCTCACCCCGCTCATACAGGGCTATACCCAGGTCCATGAGCGATGTGCCCTCAAGCGTAGCCCCCATGATGTCAGAAATGGCCGACAGGGCGAGATAGTACTCCCGGTCACGCTCACGTCCACGGGCACCGTAGGCCGACGCGAGCATGTTGGATGCCCGGCCAAAGTAATTGTCGTCCATCGGTAGCGCCTCGATCATGTCATTGAGTGTCGCTATGGCCAGCGTGCGCTCACCCTTGACATAGTTTGACTGGGCGAGCAGCATGGCATGGACGGGGCTGCCCGGAGCGATATACCTCATGGCGCTGTCATTATAGACTAGCGCACGCGACGCATACTTGTTCTGAAACTCCACGTGCGGCTTATAGAGCGACGACAGCGCGAAAAACAGACGGCTCCCGCTGAGATAGTAGTCGGGAATCGCCCCTCGGGGTATCTCGACATTGCCGAGACTGTCGTAAAAATCAATCTCCTCTTTCATTATACCCGACACGGGCATCAACGCCGCACGCGACACCCTGAACCTCATCAACCACGTCGAGTCGCCACGCTCCCGGGCGAGGTCGCGTCCCACAGCATAGTAATGCAACGCCGAGTCAACATTAAAGGTACGGTAGGCCGACGCGACATCATAGAGCGCCTGCAACCGCCCGCCTCCTCCTGCGGCATCGGCCACAGCCTTGAGCGAGTCGATGGAGGCCGTGCGCCGGGCAATGAAATCATCGCGGTGCTCGATTACTCCGTCAAGCATCCTGAATGCGTCGTCGAGGGTCTCTGGCAGATTGTTACGGGCCGAGACAAAGTCATACAACAATGTCGTGAAAAGGATAAACAAGAAAACACGTCTCATATCAGACAAAAAAGCGAATAATAGTAATAGCAAATGTGTTGGAGACGCAAAATTAAGCAAAACCCGACTGATTGACAATACCCTCCATGATTTTAGATGGCCGTCAGGACATCCACGCGACAGCGCATATCGCCGTCAGACCGCTTCACAAGCGGTAGACGGCAAAAGATTAAAAAAACAAAAAAGACCCCACCTCACGGAGCGGCCTTAAATGAGATTCCGGGAAAAGCCCGGTCTTACAAACCTAACATAAAACACATTTACTATTATTCGCAATCCAAGAATTTTGGGTAGCAAACTTGCTTATTCTACCAATCAATATTAACCTTGAGAATTGTTCCTGAAATATCTTTATATCTCTTACTTTTCTTGTTACACTGCAAAATTAGCCATCAACCGCTCCCCAAGCAATCCACTATAAACGCCATACAACACTTTATAAGCCGCATATAAAAAATATCCCCTGATAATCAGAGGATACCGTCATGACGATATAAGCGTCTCACAAACTCCAAATCTATCTCACACGCCGACCGATATAGACCCGCGCTGACCTGCACGAGGTCAAAGGAGGCCGACGGGACATCCCGCAGCCCTCCCCGCCGGACTACTCTATGAACGACCCGGTCATTGGGGCGGCGGCGTTGAGTATGTCTATAAGGTCGCGGCGCGAGTTGATGCGTATCTCGGTCTGGTCAAAGTCGATCACGCCACGTTCCTTGAGCGACTCAAGCGTCGAGAGAAACGACGTGCGCTGCACCCCGAACAGCGAGTAGAGGTCACGCTGGCGGCATGTGAGCGCTATGTCAGTGCCGCCGCGCTGGGTCAGAGACACGATCCAGAATGCTATCCGCTCCTCGATGCTGCCGGTGGTGAGCGCCAGCACCCCCTCAACGGGATTTTGCGCGTTGACCGAGAGTATGTTCAGGAAATTATACAGGAAGATGTCGTCGCTGTTGAGTATGCGCATGTAGTCAGGCTTGGAGATCTGCAATATCCCTGTCGGCTCAAGCGCCACGCCGGTGCAGGGATAGGAGGTCACACGGCCAAACAGGAACTCAGGCGAGATGACCTCGGGAGCCGCAAGGGTCTCTGACACGCGGAAACGTCCATCGGCATTGACGACGCTAAACCGCGCCCGTCCCGAGATGATAAACTTGATATGAGTGCATGGCTCACCCGCCGTGACAACGGTCTCCCCCTCAAGATACTTGAGAAAGTGAAACTTGGCCGCACCGACAATCTCCGATATGCGTTCACGGCTCACCCCCTTGAAGAGCGGGAGATCCAACAAAATGTCATACATACTATTCATCTCAGTAAATTTACCTTTCTATCAATCTTAACATTACGCGTGCTATAATGTTTATCCCCGGGGGATGTTTTTGCCCGCGTCACCGATTCGCCGGGTCGCGTGTCATCGCCCGGCGATTCGCGTCTTACCGCTCTGCCGAGTCGCGCTTCATCTTATAGTAGAGTTGCAGCGAGTTGATGGTGTTCTGCCACGCCACGTAGGCCGCCGGGCCCACCGAGGCCACAGGATGGAGGTAGGTGAGGGCCATCCACACGGCAAGCACCGTGTTCTTCTGTCCCAGCCCCTGCGCCCCGGCGATCTTGTCGCCGCAACGCCGCCCTATGCGCCGCCCCACGTAGAATTGCAGGCAGCACACCACGCCCGAGCAGAGCGCTATCACCACCATCTCGGGCACAGCCGATGCCGGCTCCTGCATGACGAAGCTCACCGCACGCCCCACGACGATAAACAGCGACACAGCCCAGATGTAGAACGACAGCGACTGATGGTCGCCCACCTTGTGATGAACCTTTGGGGCCACCTTGCGCAGCAACAGCGCAAGCACCAGCGGCGCGACAATCAAAGGCACCACCTTGGCGCATATCATGCCCACCGAGGTGAAGAACGGGATGTCGGCCCCGCTGTCCATCATCGAGAACAGCAGTGGCGCGAGCAGCGCCACCGACACGTTGCTCAGCAGCGAGTAGGTGATCAGCGTCGTCACCGACCCGCCGAGCATCCCCGTGATCACCGGGGCGGCGGTGGCCGTCGGGCAAAAGACGCAGATAAACGTCCCCTGCGCCACGTCGGCACTCAGCGGCAGCAGCGCCCCGTAAATCAGCAACGCACCGCCTATCTGCACCGTCAGCAGCAGCCATTGGAAGCGCGTCACCCTGAACTCGCGGGGCGACACGCGGCAAAAGGTGATAAACAGCATCGCGAATATCAGGTAGGGCGCGATGACCGCTATCATGTCGATGAAATTATGAAACAATATGCCCCCCGCCATTGATATCGGGAGCATCCACGGCTTGAGCCGCTGACGTAAGAGTGCTACTTTCATACAAACCTATCATGTCAACCGCTGCCCGGCATCCTCATCGCGGCGCGGCAGATTTTCACATTGCAAAATTAACCAAATTTCCTGACGTGACACCGTTTTTTTAACATTTCCACGTCCGCGCCGCAACAGCTCAGCCAATCATTTATACGCCAACAAAGTAGGGCTGCACCATGGTGCAGCCGCCCCATAACATCCTAAACAGCCGCCCCATACCATCTTGACAGCCCCCGGCTGCACCATGGTGCAGCCCTACATTAGTACGGTGTTTTTAAGTTCTGCAACACTCTCTTACATTGCTGATAATAACAATTTCCATAATAACTGAATAGTCATCTTCCCGCCGCCACGCTCCGATATTCAAGCCGCCACGGAGGGCCAGGCAAGACCCGCAAGCATCATTCAGTTTCATTAACACGTCTACCCCCCCCCATTTTCAGCGAGTTAATCATTTATAAGCGACAAGAATTTCCTAACCAAAAGAGTAATTTTGCAACGAATATGACATTAACCGTCATCACTTGACACCCCTCTCCACGTTAACCTTGTATTCACCTATTTTCACCTATTAACCATTCATTTATCACCATTCAGCAATGAAAAAGTTACTGTTACTGCTTCTGCTATGCCTGTGCGCCATTCCCCGCGCGGCAGCTTACACCATCTACTTCGACAACTCGTCGGCCAAGGCCAATCCCCCCTACGTCTATCTGTGGGACAGCACCTCCAACAACGGCATAGAGGCGATGTCCAAGGTCGATGGCAAGGACAACCTCTACTACTACACATGGGACAAGACCCCCATCGGGGTCATCTTCCTAAAAGCAAACAATTGGGGAAATAACGGAGCCAACAAGCTGACAGGCGACGTGACAAGCAACATTGCTGACGGGGCGGTCTACTCCAACGGCACATATCTCGGCAGCTACGACGACATCTACAACGGTGGCGGCGGCGGAGGTGGCGACGTGGTCACCCAGAAAAAGGCATGGCGACTCCACGGCCAGTTCACAAGCAGCTCCTGGGCTTCGACTGTCTTTGAGGGAATTGGCAACTACAAATACACCTGCGAGCTTACGGTAACAATCGCCACGGGAGAGTTTGGCATGGAATACGGCACATTGACAGGCACGAAATTCGAGCAAGACACGTGGTGGAGTGTATCAAACCAACCCACATTGACGACATCCACTTCTGTCACACTATCACACGGTGGCGGCAGCAATGCCAAATACTCCCTGACCCAGGGTACAACCTACATCTTCACTTTCGATGCCCAGACCCACGAGCTGACGGTCGCCGAGAAAGGCGCGGATGACTCACGTCTCGTGTGGTACACTCCCGACGACGCCACGATGTATGACGAGATCACCCTCTATTACAACGCCAATGCCGGCAACACCCCATTTGCCGACAACAAGGGAGCCAAGGACATCTACATCTACCCCGGCGCCGACACAAACATTCGACCCGACGACCAGATAGGCTGGATGTACACCAAGTGGACAAGCGACAGCGAGTTTCCCGAGTCTTGCAAGATGACCTACGACAGCAAGACCGACCTCTACCACATCTCGTTCACTCCCATAGATTTCTTTGATGTACGCGTGGCCAACAACGATGTGTACATCAACAAGCTCTACTCACAGTTCCGCATGAAGGACGACAGCACGGTCGGTGGCGATGCCGACGGCAAGGCCGTCGAGACAGACTTCGGGCCTGAGATAATCGAGATGAGCGGCGACCGCACCGTCTACTTCAAGAGTCCGTGGGGCAACAAGAAAGTCATGGCCTACGTCTATTATGGCGAGTCACCCAATGCCACAGAGATATTTGGGGAATGGCCCGGAGCCACGATGGCACTCATACAGGACGACTGGTACACCATCACCGTCCCCGGCAAGGATATCCCTGCCGACATCACCCCCCTCATCATCCTGAATACTGAAGAACCAAACGACCGCTACCCCGCCGACCAACAGGGTGGCGTGGCGATGAACTTCACCGGCGAGGGATGGACCACCCTTGACGACTTCAAGAAAGGCGTGTGGTATCCCGAGAACCCCGAGGGCCCGTTTGTCAGCGGATATACCGGTTACTACTTTGACGGCACCACCGTCACTGTCGAGACCAAGAACAAGACAATCTACATCACCCCCTACACCACCGAGGTGATCAAGATATTCACCCTGCCCCCCACACCCGCCGACGGCTTTGAGACCAAAGAGCGCGAGTCAATCTCCATGCTCCCCGACCTCACTCCTGTCAGCGGCATCATAACCAAGAGCAGCATCGACGACTCCGACGATGACTACCTCATCATCAACGTCAAGGACACCAAGATGTACGTCTCCAAGCTCAACGGCGACATACGCTTTGAGGATGGCGAGGGCAACGTGATGCTCCGCGAGTCGGGCGGCCTCAACAACACCGTGGCCGGAAACCGCAGCCTCTCATTTGCCGGCATGGGCGAGTATGGACTCTACGGCGGCGGATACTTCGGCACGTTCAACCAGAACGGCAAGTCAATCACGATGACCAATACCCAAACCGGCAACTGGCCCTCCAGTGGAGGATACAACCACAATATATGTATCCCGTTCTACGTGTCGACCAACGGCTACGGCGTGTTCATCGACGACCACTACATAGACGCCACCCTCTCTCCGTCAAGCAACGGCTCGCGCTACAGCACACGCAGCGAGAACCCCATCGCCTACTATTATATCGGCGGCGGCTCAATGGCCCGCGTGCTTGAGAACTACACCTATCTCACAGGCCGCCAGCCGATGCCCCCCTACTGGGCACTCGGATACATCACGTCGCGCTACGGCTACGTGTCGCGGAGCCAGGCCGAGAGAGCCATCGACCGCATCAAGGATCCCAACGAGGGCAACCTGCCCCTCGACGCGATAGTCCTCGACATCTACTGGCAGGGACGCAGCGGCAGCGACCCCATATATATGGGAAAACTCGACTGGGACACCAACGCGTTCCCCAACGCGACCGAGATGATGAAAAATTGGAAGAACCGCAACGTCAACACCATCCTTATCACCGAGCCGTACTTCACAAGCCAGGTTGCCGGCAGCAACTACAACGAACTTAAAAACAAGGGCTATTTTGCTGATAACCATGTATCGGGTAACAACAATATGAGCTGGGTAGGCAAAGGCAACTCTGTCGGACTGCTCGATGTCACCCATCAGGGAGCTATCGACTGGATGAGCGAGATATATGCAAAACACACCAAGAGTGGCGTGGCAAGCTGGTGGCTCGACCTCGGCGAGCCAGAGGCCCATGACGATGACTCCAAATACGTTAAGGGCAACAAGAATCAGGTACACAACGAGTATGGCCAGCGTTGGCTTGAGTTTGCCTACAACGCCACCAAAAAGGCGTTTGAGGAGAGCAACCCCGCCAACAACGGCGAACGTTTCATCCTGATGCCCCGCTCGGCTACCGCCGGTATGCAGCGTTTCTCCCCATTCCCCTGGACCGGCGACATCGCCCGCTCTTGGGACGGCCTTACCGTGCAGGTGCCCGCGCTGCTGAGCCTCGGCATGTCGGGCGTGGGATATCTCGGCAGCGACGTAGGTGGTTTCATTCACAGCGGTTACCATAATTCCGACATGTACCGCCGCTGGGTACAGTCAGCCGTATTTGCCCCGGCCATGCGTACTCATAGCCAAGTACCGGAATCTCTTGAGGACGGCAACGCAGCAAGCTACACCGGACCCGAGCCTTACAACTATCCCGAGGTACTCGACAACGTGCGCGACATGATCAACAAGCGCTACAAGTTTATCCCCTATACTTATACCCTCGCCTACGAGAACTCGACCAAGGGATGGCCGTTGGCTCGCCCGACCAACTTCTACACCCCCTACGACAGCGAGCTGATGGACGACCGCTACAGCGACCAGTACCTGTGGGGCAAAGACCTGCTCGTGGCTCCCGTCGTACGGCAAGATCAGAACTCCAAGGAAATCATATTCCCCGAGGGACGCTGGATTGACATGAACGACTTCTCTCACGAGATTTACGGTGACCACAGCGCCACCAACCGCATCACCTACAACACCAGCGACAAGAACAAGCTCCCCCACTTCGCGAGGATGGGGTCGTTTATCCCGTGCTACACTCAGGACGAGTTTACCAGCACAGCCGAAATCGACCGGTCAAAGATGACCATTCTCTACTTTCACGACGACGAGAGCAGCGAGCCGGCGACATCATACTTCTATGACGACGACCACAAGTCGCCGACAGCCATCGCCGACGGCAACTACTGCATCACCCGTCTCAGCTACGGCACGCAGGAAAACTCCAACTGGGTGACCATCACCTACGAGGGAAAGCCCGACGAGATACTCCCCGAGGAGATGACCTATACCATCACCATCCCCGCCTACAAGGGCGTGGTCGGTACGCAAGGACTCTGCGTGCTGCGCCGCTCGACCCCCTCGGCACGCTCGGGACGCGCCACGACCACTACCAAGGAGATGATCACGCTCCACAGCGACAAGAGCAACTTTGACGCCGCCGAGGAGAACGTGGCCTACCGCGACAACGACGGCACAGTCCACATCAAGACCAAGCGCCGCACGGGCGACTCGATGGTACAGGCATACTTCAACGAGACAACGACGGCCATCGACGACATCGAGTCGGCAGCACGCCGTCTCAGCATCGCCGCCCGTGGCGGTGCCGATGACCTCGCGCTGCGCTACTTCGTGCCGGTCGACGGCGTGACAGCCGACATCACCCTCCACTCGGCAAGCGGCATGACCGTGGCATCGCGCACCGGGCTCGACGCCACGCAGGGCGAGCACTTCGCTGCCATCGGGGCCGTGACACCGGGTGTCTACGTGGCCCACATCAACGTGACCACCTCCAACGGCTCAAGCATGAACACCACCGCAAAAATCATAGTACGATAGGTCACTGCCGCCCGGCGGCGATGACCGATACTGTCCGGCATGTCCCCGCGACATGCCCCGACGGACGGGAGACTCCGAGAGTGACGGGGTCTCCCGCCTGTCTTTTATACACCGACGTGTGCAAGCGTATTTCCGGCCATGGGGTGTGCAAGTGTCTTTATCCCACAAGGGGCAACAAGACACGCGATTTCCTACATTGGAGGATATTTGCTAATTTTGCCGTCATATTCGCCATGCCCCGCAAGACCACAAATCCTACCGCCACAGACACGGCCCGCCACCATGGTCGCCGGTTGACATCCCGCGTTGCCGGGACCCTTGCCATGCTCCTGACAGTCGCTGTCACCGCCGGGGCCGAGGAGACCGACCAGTGGCTCGACTCGGTGTTTCAGGTCAAGGAGGTGACCGTCATCGCCAACCGCCGCAAGGAGATAATCCCCTCACAGCGCCTCGATGGCGAGCAACTGCGCGGGCTCAACTCCCAGTCGGTGGCCGATGCCCTGCGCTACTTCTCGGGCATCCAGGTCAAGGACTTTGGCGGCATCGGAGGGGTGAAGACCGTCAACATCCGCTCGATGGGGTCGCAGAATGTCGGGGTGTTTTATGACGGCATACAGCTCGGCAACGCCCAGAACGGCCAGATTGACCTCGGGCGCTACTCGCTCGACAACGTCAAGGAGATAGAACTGTACAACGGACAGAAGAGCAACATATTCCAGAGCGCCAAGGACTTCGGATCGTCGGGCACGATATACATACGCACCCGCCGCCCGCGATTTGCCGCCGGGGAACGTTACCACCTGACAGCCCGCGTGAAGACCGGCTCGTTTGGCCTCATCAACCCCGACATCACGTGGGAGCAGCGGCTGAGCCGCACCCTCAACATGAGCCTGTCGACCGGCTACACCTACGCCAACGGGCGATACAAGTTCCGCTACCGCCGTCTCAACACCGACAACACCGTGGCCTACGACACGACCGCCACGCGCCACAACGGCGACGTGTCGGCGCTGCGTGCCGAGATGTCGCTTTTCGGCTACCTCGACGCAGGCATGTGGACAGCCAAGGCATACTACTATGACTCGGAGCGGGGCATCCCCGGCGCGATAGTCAACAACGTGTTCCGCAACGGTGAGCGCCAATGGGACCGCAACGCCTTTACCCAAGGTTCGCTCGAATACCTGTTCTCATCGCGCTATCATCTGAAAGTCAACGCCAAGTATGCCTACGACTACATGCACTTCCTGCGCGACGACCCCAAGGAACTCTATATCGACAACCGATACCGCCAACAGGAGGCCTACCTCTCGGCGGCCAACCTGCTGAGGATAAAGCCATGGTGGGACGCGTCGCTGTCGGTCGACCTCCAGTGGAACAAGATGTCGAGCGACATGCGCGACTTCCTCTACCCGGTGCGCTACACCGCGATGGTCGCGGCAGCAACGGCGGTGAGATGGCACGGGCTGAGCGCCCAGGCAAGCATATTGGCCACCACGGTCAGCGACCGGGTGGGCAACGAGTCGACCCACGGGAGGCACACGTCGCGGCGCACCGAGTGGAGCCCGGCACTCTTTGCCGACTGGCATCCCGAGGGGGCATCCGAGTGGCACGTCAACGGATTTGTCAAGCGTTCGTTCCGTATGCCGACATTCAACGACCTATATTACACCGAGATAGGCAATGCCAGCCTACGTCCCGAGACCACGATGCAATACAGCCTCGGGGCGAGTTACAATAAATCGTTGCGCCACACGTTTTTCAAGAGTGTGACCGCCCGTGCCGAGGGCTATTACAATCTGGTCGATGACAAGATCATCGCCTACCCGTCGGGGCAGCAGTTCCGATGGACGATGCTCAACCTCGGGCGCGTGAGGATAACCGGGGCCGAGTTGTCGGCATCAGCCGGGGCATCGGTCGCCGGGGTGGATATGGAGCTGAGGCTCAACTACACCTATCAGCTTGCCCGCGACTTCACCGACCCGGGCGACAGCTACTACGGTGACCGCATCCCCTACTCGCCGCTCCATGCCGGGACGGTCGGAGCGCATCTCTCGTGGCGCGGATGGGACCTCAACTACAGTTTCATCTACACGGGCGCCCGCTACAATGCCCAGGAGAACATCCCGCGCAACTATGAGCAACCGTGGTACACCCACGACGCGTCGCTCTACAAGGAGTTCACCCTGAGACGTGTCGGACTGCGTGCCGGTGTCGAGCTCAACAACATATTTGACCAAGCCTACGAGGTGATTGCCAACTACCCGATGCCGGGGCGCAATTTCAAAGTGGCGCTAACGGTGACACTCTGACCGACTACACTAATGCAATAATACAATAAATATATGAATATGACACAACTGATAACAAGATACCTCCCGTCAATGCTCGCGGCCACGGTCGCGCTGCTTGCCTCATCGTGCTCAGGCGACGAGCCGGCACCCGATGGCGGCACCCCGACACCCGATGCCGCCCCCGGGCGCGTCAAGGTGACGGTCATCGACTACAGCCCCGCGCCGGGACAGTTTGTCAACGAGATACCCGAGTATGAGCCGGGCGACACTCCCGCGACAATGGCGGCAAAGGCCACCGAGTCACTCGACAACGACGAGATGATAACACTCGGCGCGTGGGGTGGCTCCGTGACGCTGCGGCTCCACGAGCCGATAGCCAATGTCGCCGGCAAGGCCGACTTCCGCGTGCTCGGCAACGCCTACTATGCCGACGGCAGCACCTCGTTGCCCCGCTATGGCAACGCCGAGCCGGGCATCGTATATGTGCTCCACGATGCTGACGGCGACGGGCCCGACAACGACACGTGGTATGAGCTTGACGGCAGTGAGCGCGCCCATTCAGCCGGCAGCTACCGTGTCACCTACACAGTTCGTCAGGCCGATGCCGCCAACCACATCACCTGGACCTCAGCCGACGGCTCCAACGGAGTCATCCCCAAGCTCACCGCCCACCACAATCACTCATACTACCCGCAGTGGCTCGGTGGCACGACACTGATATTTGAGGGGCGGCGGTTGCCCGACAACGGCGTGCTTGTCGGCGACAATTACCGCCTGACCTGCTATGACGGATATGCCGACTGCCACCCCAACGACAGCGATGCCTCGGCGCTTGACATCGACAACGCCATAGATGCCTCGGGCAACCGGGTCTCGCTACCGTCAATCGAGTATGTCAAGGTGGTCACCGGGGTGCTTCAGGTAAACGGATGGCTCGGCGAATGTTCGACCGAGATACGCGGCATCGAACGACTGTAAAAGGCTGTTAAGCGACTGTAATCATTGACCGTGACCAACATATCCTCCCGTACCATATTATCACGGCTGTCCGTCCTGACGCTGTGGCTCATGATGACCATGGCGTGCATCCTGCTGCCGGGATGTCGCGGCGACATATACGTGCAGCCCGCCGAGACCGAGGAGACCGACAGCCCGCGTGACACCGACATCAGCGGATTCTACCTGCTCAACGAGGGCAACATGGGCTCAAACAAGTGTTCGCTCGACTACTTCGACGAGACCACCGGCAACTACATGCGCGACATCTATGCCGGCCGCAATCCCAGTGTGGTCAAGGAGCTTGGCGACGTAGGCAACGACCTTGAGATATATGGCTCGCGCCTCTATGCCGTCATCAACTGCTCCCACAAGGTCGAGGTGATGCGGGCCTCCGACGCGGTGAGGATAGGCAAGGTCGATATTCCCAACTGCCGCTATGCCATAGGCGATGGCGGCTACCTCTACGTGTCGAGCTACGTGTCGTCCGTGCAGCTCGACCCCCACGCGCCACGCGGAGCCGTCTACAAGATCGACACGCTGTCACTCGCCGTGGTCGACTGCGTCGATGTGGGCTACCAGCCCGAGGAGATGGCCATTGTCGACGGTCGTCTCTATGTGGCCAACTCGGGCGGATACCGCAAGCCCGACTACGACCGCACGCTGTCGGTGGTCAATCTCGACGGCTTCTATGTCGAGAGTGAGATTGATGTCGCCATAAACCTCCACCATGTCAAGCGGGGGCCGCGCGGACTGCTCTACGTCACCTCACGCGGCAACAACAGCGACATCCCGTCGAGCCTCCATGTCGTCGACCCGCAACTGGGACGCGTGGTGACCGTCATCGACACCCCGGTGACCGACCTGTGGATACACGGCGATTCGGCCTATGTCTACTCATCGGCTGTCAACGAGTACACCGGCTCAACCACCGTCAGCTACTCCATCATCGACCTGACGACCCACCGCGTCGCCGACCCGTCGATAATCAAGGATGGCACCGACGGTGACATACGCCTCCCCTCGTGCATCGCCGTACATCCCGCCACCGGCGAGATATACATCGCCGACGCACGCAACTACGTCACCTCAGGCCGACTGCACTGCTACACCCCCGACGGCATCCTCCGCTGGACCCAACGTACCGGCGAGATACCCTCATCCATCGCCTTCCTCCCCAAGCCCCGCAAGTAACTTACATATATAATACCTCATTTGGCGGGTCCAACATTTTTCACTAATTTAGCAAACAACGCAACCATTCCGCCAATCAAACACGTTGGCGGCCAAATACTTGTACATGTTGACGACCAAATACTTGTAGGGCTGCTCCATGGAGCAGCCGCCCGTCCATATTGGATTATGTACGGAAATCGAAGCTGTGTCAAAATAGGCGCAGCCTCATAATGCGGGGCTGTATAATCTGCCCGGACTACACCGGGCAGACCGTGGAGATTACCTCACAAGAATCTTACGCCCATCAACGACGTAGACACCCGGAGTCAGACGCCCCTTGACACGCCGCCCCACCAAGTCATAGATCTTGTCCCCGCGCCGGATGGCATCATCGACATCCGCAGCCACGCGACAGTCCACAATCTCGGTCATGTCGCCCTCTTTGTCAAAGTAGGCCGACATGGGATGCAGGACAGTACCTTTATCGGGCGATACGGCCACCACCGTCAGCTTGTGGAGTCCGTCAGCGAGATTGGCCATGTCGAGGTCGAGGTGTATTAAGCCACCCGCGACCGCGCACTCGTGACGCCCGGCCTCCTTGCCATCGACCGTCACGTAACAGTCAACACCACTTGAGACGCTGCCTACCTTGAAAAACATCGCGCTCCGCGACGACGACACCCTCCCGTCGCCGGTGACAGCGACATAGTTGAGCGTATGAAATCCGTCTGACAGCGCCGAGACATCCATGTCGGCCTTTAGCGACGTGCCGTCAAGCGGCATCAACGTCCCAGTGCGGTCAAACCATACATATTGTGTGACACCCTGCTGTGCCTGCGACACCGTCACGGCCAATGCCGCGAGCAGGGATATAAACAGACGCTTCATAATGACACACTGTGATTACTCTGCACTCCCTAACTCGATATCGACACTCAGCTTGCCGTCAGCCGTGGTCTTGGACGACACGTCAAACTTGACAATCTGCGGGACTGCCGGGACGGGGTCAAACCCAAGCGCCCCACCATGTATGCCTACCTGACGGCCATCCGAACCCTTGTACTGCAACGCCTCGTCGGTCAGTTCATAGAAACCGTCCTCCTTGAATATCTTATCCAGCGACTCAATAAAATGATTGCGGCCTGTCAGGTCTGCGACACCGGTCTCAACCACCAATATGCAGTTTTTCACAGAATGATTGTTAGCTGTATCGTGTATATTAGGACAGGAAATAATTGAATTATTCATGGAACTCTTTAAGAAACGGACACTCTGATCATCTATAAGAATGCAATTATTAAATTCATAACTACTCTTGCTGCCACCACCTGTATATAATGCATCCTTAAACAAGCAATTCGTAAACGTAGCGGTAGCCGTATCAAATTTCGGAGCCATCTCAAATATTGACTGAGACACGACTAATCCGTTGCATAAGCGGGAGCCGGAACTAAGCCACTCAACTCTATTAGAGAACCGGCATTTTGATATTGTCACATTATTTAGAGTGCCATAATATATATTGTCTGTAAAATTCAAGCCCTCCAATGTAAGCGCCTGTCCCTCTGTCGCGGGATTATTGATATCAAACCCGCCGCTAATAATGGTTGAGGCAGTTTCCTCGCCTGAGGCCGTCAGCCCCATGCCCGCGCCGCGTATTACAACGTTTTTATTAATATCGACGGCGTTAAACATTCCCGCCGACAGGGTGATGACATCTCCGTCGACAGCGGCCTCGTAGGCCTGCTGGAGAGCCGTACCCGTATAAAAGATTGAGAGCTGCCCGTCGTGGAGCAGTGTGGCGACCTGGGATGTCTGTGCGTTAACCCACAGCGCCATGAAAAGAGTGATAAAGGATAGCAATTTGCGTTCCATGTGAGTGTGATTTGGTTGGCGGCTGTTCCCCTTGACCACCGGTATTTACTTAAAAAAGAAAACGTGAGGAACTGTACCTGTTGCCCGTCCTACATCCCGAGGCCCTGGTACTGCCCATTAGAGTCGAACGGGCAAACATGCAGAGCCTCACGCCGATATGTGTACACACGTCCACATCCGACGCTCCCACGCCGGGTGAGGATATGCCGATATGACATATCTGCAAGGCATCTACCGTTGCCACAATCTTGACTCTAATGAGAATTTACCAGATTCCGGGATGTCAAGAAAGAGCGTCGAGTAAACGCTTTCCACAATTATACTCGACAAAGATTGCACTTATTTTTGGATTACACAATTAAATTTGCATTCACCCCCGACTTATGCTTATATTTGCATGACATACAATAACTATTGACGTAAATCATGGATCTAATCTCGGTTGACATTGACAATTTCAGGTGCTTCAGGCATTACCACGCCGACTTTGCCAAGAGGGTCACAGCGTTTATCGGCAAAAACGGTGTCGGCAAATCATCGCTCATTCATGCAACCATCAAGGCGCTCAGCTTCATATTCTGCGTACCCAAGGACGAGAATATCAAGGTTCTCTCGGCCGGCAACAAGTCACTCAAGGTCAACGGCTACGCCCCCACCGACTACTGGATCGACTGGTCGCGACGCGAGGTGGCATCGACAGCCCGTATCGAGGCGACAGCCACGATTGACGACATCCCGCTCCAATGGTGCATGAGGGCATCCTCGTCAAACAACGCGCTCTACACCAGCCTGTACATCAACACCTACAAGAGATTTATCGACGAAGTGGAACGCACCGGGCGCTTGCCTCTGTTGATCTACTTCTCCGACTCCTTCCCCCATCGCCCCGTGAGGATGGCCAAATGGGTCAAGGAGACGATATTCCAGCCTGAGCTGCCCCGCAACTTCGGCTACTACCAGTGGGACCACGAGGCATCATGTACCTCAATATGGGAGACGCGCCTCGGCAGCGTCATCACCCGCCGTCTGTCGATGCTGGCCGAACGCGAGCGCGTCGCCGACCCCTATAGTTACAAGGCACTACAAGCCGACGCCGACCGACAGGCATCAGAAAGCGACCATATAATAGGCTATATCAATGAGTTTGTCAAGCGGCTCATCCCGTCACAGTCCGAGAGCTACACCGTGAGGACGATTTTGCCCATCCCATCGGGCGAAGGCTATCAACTGCGGCTCGTCTTTAGCGATGGCCGCGAGTCGACCATCGAGCAACTTCCGTCGGGTTACCGTCGGCTGCTGTCGATGGTGATTGAGATTGCCTACCGCTCCTTCATACTCAACGGCCACGAGACCGCCCCGGCGGGCATAGTCATAATCGACGAGGTCGACCTGCATCTCCATCCGGGACTGGAGGAGAATGTCATCAACGCGTTTACCGAGACATTCCCCGATGTCCAGTTCATAGTCACCACTCACTCCCCGGCGGCAATATCCAACCTCAATTGCCAACCCGACGCTGATGGCCGGAAGGTCAACGCGATATACGCGCTTGTTGCCGGAAAGGATGCCCCCGTGCTGATGCCCAACCTGTATGGCATCGACTACAACGCCACCATCGACGACTACATGGGTGCATCGTCGCGAAATGAGAACCTGCAATACTGGATTGACAAATACAACATCTACCGTCAGCTCGACATGACGACTGAGGCTGACACCGTGTTGCGGAAAATCGAGACAATCACCGGCCCCGACTCGGCGGCACTCAAGGTTCTGACCGACAAAGACAGCGAGCGATGAGATTTATCGACAAGTCGCCGTTTGTCGCACGCGAGGACGACATTGACCGTCGTTTCATAAACGACTGCCGCGCCGACGATGACTCACTGCTTCCACCTCTCGACAGCAAGATGTCGTTTGACGCTTTCAAGAAGCCCGAATACAAACGCGGGGCCGACGGATGGGAACAGTTGCTCATTGACGAGCAGTCGGGTCTGTGCTGCTATTGCATGAGACGCATATCCGAGGGGCAGACCTCAATCGAGCATCTTATACCCGAGAGCTTTAGCGGCCTCATAGAGACAGATGAGTACGACTTCTACACCGCCTTGGCTCCCGGTCTCCGTGACCGAGTGGAATTGTCAAGCCGGTTTGCCGGAGCCAAAATCACAGCCGAGGAGACATCCTCTATGACCCGTTTTCCCCACCTGACAGCCCTCGGCAACCTGTTTGCCGCCTGTAACGGCACAGGTGACTTCACCGACAAAGGTTGCAGCTGCAACAATTGCCGTGGGAACACGCGCATCCTCCCTTTGATGCTGATGGAGAATACCCAAGCCGCCTACAGCCCCACCGGCGAGGCATACATTGTCCGCGAGGACACCGATGGGCTTGCAGAGCAGACGATCAAGGCCCTTAACATCAACAAACCGACACTCAAGTACGTGAGAATGGTATGGTATCACGCCGTGCTCACACAAGTCACGGTCGAGGAAATGATGGCGGCCAACGGTCTCAAGGAGCGCATGGAGCTGATGAAGCGTCTGTTTGACACCGACAACTTCGAGACCCTTGACCCCGAGATACAGAAATTTGCCGATAACGATACCTACCACCGCCTCCTACTGTCATACGACTGGTTTCACGGATACTATACCTCACGGATGCCACAAGTCATGCCCGACTAATACAAGACATCCCCATACCTTTCTCATAAAAATGAGGTATCTACCTGACCATGGCAAATATAACTGTGCAGCCGGATATGACAAAGGCACCGCCCCGATTGCCGGGAGGATGCCTTTGATAGCTCTTACAGGGGGATTGTGTTACTTGGCGTAAGCGGCCCAGTCGACGTTGCGCATGTCGCCGGTGTCGTTGAACGCTGTGTGGAACGCCATGGCGGCGTAGAGCGAATGGGGAGTCTGACCACCCTTGCCGAGGTGCAGGTAGTCCCAAAGCAGCTCGCGGTACATCGGGTTGGCGCAGTTTTCGATGATGGTCTCGGCACGCTGCACGGGATCCTTGCCACGGAGGTCGGCGATACCCTGCTCGGTGATGAGGATGTCGACGGAGTGCTCCGTGTGGTCCACGTGCGACACCATCGGCACGATGTTGCTTATCAGGCCCTCCTTGGTGATGGACGGGCAGCTGAATATCGAGATCGCACCGTTGCGGGTGAAATCGCCCGAACCGCCGATACCGTTCATCATCTTGGTGCCGACAACGTGGGTCGAGTTGATGTTGCCGAAGATGTCGGCCTCAAGTGCCGTGTTCATGGCGATGACACCGAGTCGGCGTATCACCTCGGGATTGTTGGAGATCTCGGCGGGACGCAGCAGCAGCTTGTCGCGGAAGAAGTCGAGGTTGGAGTAGACCTCGGCCTCCATCTCGTTGGAGAGCGTGAGCGAGCATGTGCTGCCAAACTTGCACTTACCCCTCTTCATCAGCTCTATCACGGCATCCTGGATAACCTCGGTGTACATCTCGATGGCGGGTATCTCGGCGTTCTCGCCGAGTCCGTAGAGCACGGCGTTGGCCACGTTGCCCACACCCGACTGGAGCGGAAGGAATGTCTTGGGGATGCGTCCGGCACGCAGCTCGGCCACGAGGAAGTCACACACGTTGGCACCGATCTGGAGGGTGGTGTCATCAAGGGCCGTGAAACTGTGGATTCCGTCATACTCGCTGCTGTGTACGATGCCGACAATCTTTGCAGGGTCAATCTTAACGACCGGCGAACCTATGCGGTCGCTGGGCTTGTAGATGGGTATCTCGCGACGGTTGGGCGGGTCGAGCGGCATGTAGATGTCGTGCATACCGAGTATCTCGGCGGGTACCTTGTCGTTGAGCTCGATAAATATCTTCTTGGCATGTCTCACGTAGGTAGGCACGTTGCCCACGCCCGACGTGAGGACGGCGGTACCGTCATCGTCGATAGCCGCTACCTCGATGATGGCAAAGTCGAGGTCGCCATAGAATCCGTAGCGGAACTTCTGGGCCAGCTCTGACAGATGCAGGTCAAAGTAGTGGGCATCGTGGGAGTTGATGCGCTTGCGCAGGTCGGGGGTATTCTGATAAGGCGTGCGGCGGTTGATGGCGTTGGCACGCGAGAGAGCGCCGTCGGCGTGCTGGTTGGTCGACGCGCCGGTAAAGATGTCAATCTTGTAGGGACGGCCGGCCTCATGCTCCTTGACCGCCTTCTCGGCGATAGCTTCGGTGATGACTTTGGGCGAACCTGAGGCGGTAAAGCCCGACAAGCCTACCGCTGCGCCGTCGGGAATAAGCTCGGCGGCTTCCTGGGCAGTAATGAAAGGAAATGCCATTGATGTGATAATTTATAGTTTGTGTTAAAATTTAGTCTTTAATATCTCGTTATAAATCACAGCCTTGCGCCAATCGTCATCCGACATGGCGGCGACCACCGAGGCCACCTCGGTATCGGTGGCTACCGGCTCGTCGTCAGTCGTGACCCTGATGCCCTCCTCGGCAAGCGATGTCGGGGAGGCATATCCGGCCTCGGCTCTAAGCTCCAGTGGCTGTGACGGCTGATGGCGGGACTCTACGGCAACCGATGATGGGAACGGCGGCGGAAAGATAGGCCGGTCTGAAGATTGTCGCAGCGAGCCACCGGCGGCATCCTGCCGTGCGGCGGCATGACGGCGGCTCAACCGCTGTCTCATCCCGTCGATGACGACAAAGGCCACGATGACCGCTATCACTCCGATAATTTCCATAACCAACGAATGTTATCTCTGCAATCTGCTGCAAAATTACGGATTAATTCTGTCTTTGCCAAGAAAATTATGCACACTTTTAGACACCCTGTGCAATTTTCACCTATTCCGTGGATTTTTTTGTAACTTTGCGCTCTCCATATCAATACAGCAAGCTATGTCAACTCACGATATTACCGCAGCGCAGGCCGACAAGCGCCTGTGCATCGAGACCTACGGCTGCCAGATGAATGTGGCCGACAGCGAGGTAGTCGCCTCGGTCATGAAGACCGTGGGCTACAGCCCCGTGGACTCCCCCGAGGAGGCCAACGCGATACTGCTCAACACATGCTCCATACGCGACAACGCCGAGCAGAAGATCATCTCACGGCTGCAATATCTCTCATCGCTGCGCCGCAAGCGCCGCGACAGCCGCCTGATAATCGGCGTGATAGGCTGCATGGCCGAGCGCGTCAAGGACGACCTCATCGCCAATCACGGTGTCGACCTCGTGGCCGGGCCTGACTCCTACATGGATTTGCCCAACCTCGTCAGCGCCGTTGAGGCCGGCCAAAAGGCCATCAACATCGAGCTGAGTACCACCGAGACCTACCGCGACATCATCCCCACCCGCATCACCGGCAACCGCGTGTCGGGGTTCATCAGCATCATGCGCGGGTGCAACAACTTCTGCTCCTACTGCATCGTGCCCTATACCCGTGGCCGCGAGCGCTCACGCGAGCCACGCAGCATCCTGGCCGAACTGGCCGACCTGCGTGCCAAGGGATTCAAGGAGGCGACACTGCTCGGACAAAACGTCAACTCCTACCGATACAAGGACGACAGCGGAGCCACCGTCGACTTCGCCACACTGCTCGGCATGGTGGCCGAGGCCGCGCCCGACATGCGCATACGCTTCACCACATCCCACCCAAGGGACATGAGCGACGCCATCATCGACACCATCGCCCGCCATCCCAACGTCTGCAACCACATCCACCTGCCCGTGCAGTCAGGCTCCGACAGCGTGCTCAAGGCCATGAACCGCCACTATGACCGCGCCCGCTACCTCGACCGCATAGCCGCCATACGCCGCGCCATCCCCGACTGCGGCATATCCACCGACCTCTTTACCGGCTTCCACGACGAGACCGAGGAGGACTTCGAGCAGACGCTCGACCTGATGAGGAAGGTAGGCTTTGACTCGGCCTTCATGTTCAAATACTCCGAGCGTCCCGGCACACTGGCCTCTCGGCAACTGCCCGACAACGTCCCCGAGGATGTCAAAATCGACCGGCTCAACCGCATGATCGCGCTACAGAACGAGCTGTCACTCGTCTCCAACCTCCGCGATGTCGGCAAGCGGTTTGACGTGCTTGTCGAGGGGATATCCAAGCGCTCCCGCGAGCAGTTTGTCGGACGCACCCAGCAGAACAAGACCGTCGTATTCCCCCGTGGCGACTACCGCGTCGGCGACATAGTCCCCGTCATCATCGACGAAGCCTCGTCGGCCACCCTCATTGGCCGTCTCGCCTGACCCCGTGACATCCAATACTGCTGTATTACACCCCCATTGATGCAATTTTAAGGCAAAACTATTGACAACGGGGGTGTTGATGTATTATCTTTGCACAATCTTTTAATTATGGCTACAAAACATCGGTCGGGAATATCCACCCTAAGCGCCCAGCTCACGGCCACCGTCTCGGTGGCACTCGTGCTGCTGTTGCTCGGCATCATCGCGCTGCTCGGCATCGCGGCTCACTCGGTCACCAACTCCATCAAGGAAAACATGGGATTTGATGTCGTCCTCGCCGAGGATACCCCCGTGGAGTCAATCAACCGTCTCAAGCAATCATGGACCTCGGCCCCATACGTGTCGAGCGTCAAGTATTACTCAGCCGACGATGCCCTCGCCAAGTGGCAGGACGAGACTGGCGAAGACCTCATGGCCCTGCTCGGTGTCAACCCGTTCCGTCCCGAGTTTGAGATAAAGGTAAAGGCCGCCTACGCCGACGTCGACTCAATCGACAAGATTGTAGCCCCGCTGCGCGACATGCCCGACGTCAGCGAGATAAACGTGCACACCGAGATGGTCGAATCGATCAACGACAACATTCGCTCCATCGCCCTTGTGCTCACCATCGTGGCAGCGGCGCTGCTGCTTATATCATTTGTGCTCATCAACAACACTGTGCGCCTGACCGTCTACGCCCGGAGGTTTACCATCCACACAATGAAACTCGTCGGGGCGACACCGGGATTCATACGACGTCCGTTTGTCACCCGCAACGTCATCAACGGCATCATCGCCGCGCTCATAGCCATCGGGCTGCTCGCCCTCACCCTCTACTATTGCAGCACGCTCGATACCTCGGTGATGCGTGCCGTCTCATGGGTCGACGCGGCCTGGGTATTCGGGGGCATGATGGTCGCCGGGATACTCATCTGCGCACTCGCCGCCCTCTTTGCCGCCAACAAGTACATTCGACTCGACTACGACAGCATGTTCAAGTAGTCTATAACCACCGACATATCATCCCCAATGAAACAGGACAACAATACCAATACAGGACTTGAGCGCGAGAGCCGCGCCGACTTCCCCCTGCTCAGGAGCAACTTCATATTCATGGCCATTGCCGGCATCGTGATAGTGGCCGGATTCCTGCTCATGCTCGGCGGCAGCTCCACCGAGGAGGCTTTCAACCCCGACATATTCAGCACGCGCCGCGTGGTCGTCGGCCCCACCATCGCCTTTATCGGCTTCATCCTCATGGGCGTGGCCATCATCTACCGCCCCAAGGAGAAAAACGCCCCCCGTGAGGCCAACAGCCCCGAGGCATAGCAATCTGCACAATAAAAACATATATAAGCATAAGTTATGGAATGGATTGACGCCCTCATCCTGGGCATCATACAAGGATTATCGGAATACCTGCCCATCAGCAGCAGCGGCCACCTTGAGATATTCAAGCACATACTCGGCGTGAGCCTCGACCCCGATGCCTCGCTTGAGTTCAGCATCATGCTCCACGTCGCCACCGTGTTGAGCACCATCGTCATCCTGTGGCGCGAGTTCTATCCGCTGGTAGTCTCGTTTTTCACGTTCAAGCGCGACGACAAGTTCTATTATGTCTGCAAGATACTGCTCTCCTGCATCCCCGTGGGCATCGTGGGCGCGTTCTTCCAGAAAGACGTGGAGACATTTTTTGAGGGCAACCTCACCATCGTCGGTGTCTGCCTCATAGTCACCGCCCTGCTGCTCGCGTTCGCCTACTTCACCCGCACCCGCGAGGCGCTCCGTCATGCCGACCGTCCCCAGGGACGCGACATCACGTGGCTCGATGCCTTTATAATCGGATGCTCACAGGCCATAGCCGTACTCCCGGGACTCTCACGCTCGGGTACGACAATCGCCACCGGCATCCTCCTCGGTGACAACCGCGAGAAAGTCGCCAAGTTCTCGTTCTTGATGGTCATCATCCCCATCCTCGGCAAGGGTCTCCTCGACCTCAAGGAGATGCTGCTCCCCGACGAGGCCATGCCGTCGTCAGCCGAGGCCGTGGGAACGTTCCCGCTCATCATCGGCTTCCTATCGGCGTTCATCGTGGGTTGCATCGCCTGCAAGTGGATGCTCGACATCGTCAAGAAAGGCAAGCTCGTGTGGTTTGCCGTCTACTGCGTCATCATGGGTATAATCTGCATCTGCTGGTAAACGATTGTAATGGACTTCCTGACCGGAGAGATACTGTATATTGACAAACCGCTCAAGTGGACTTCGTTTGACGTGGTCAAGCGTGTGCGCGGCACCTTGCTGCGTCGCATGGGCCTGCGCAAGATCAAGGTAGGCCATGCCGGCACCCTCGACCCCCTCGCCACCGGGGTGATGGTGGTCTGTACGGGAAAGGCCACCAAGCTCATCGACGAGCTTCAGGCCCATGTCAAGGAATATGTGGCCACCATAGCCCTCGGGGCCACCACCCCATCCTACGACCTTGAGACAGGAATTGATGCCACCTATCCTACCGGCCACATCACCCGTCAGCTTGTCGAGGAGACACTGCGGCGGTTCACCGGGTCCATAGAGCAGATTCCCCCCGCATTCTCGGCCTGCAAGGTCGATGGAAAGCGGGCCTACAAGATGGCCCGCAAGGGCCACGAGGTGGAACTCAAGCCCAAGACGCTCGTCATCGACGAGATTGAGCTGCTCGACTTCTCGCCCGAGAGCATCACGATACGCGTCGTGTGCAGCAAGGGCACCTACATCCGCGCCCTCGCCCGCGACATCGGTGCGGCGCTCGGGTCAGGCGGTCATCTGACAGCCCTGCGGCGCACGAGGGTCGGCGACATCGCGATTGACCGCTGCATGGATGTCGACAGCGCTATTGCCATGCTGTCGGAGGTCGAAATCACAATGCCCGACGACAAGGCAACAGGCGACTACTGACGGAGATTGACAACCCGCCCGGTCTGAGACCGCGCAAACATACAGGAATACAAGATTATACACGATTATACGATTATGAAATTATCTCAATTCAAGTTCAAACTCCCCGAGGAGCTGATTGCCCAATATCCGGCTCCCTCGCGTGACGAGTCGCGCCTGATGGTGGTAAACCGCAAGACAGGCGAAATCGAAAACCACATTTTCAAGGAGATAATCAACTATTTCAATGACGGTGATGTCTTCGTGTTCAACGACACGATGGTATTTCCCGCCCGCCTCTACGGCAACAAGGAGAAGACCGGGGCCAAGATAGAGGTATTCCTCCTCCGTGAGCTCAACGAGGAGCATAAGTTGTGGGACGTGCTTGTCGAGCCGGCCCGCAAGATACGCATCGGCAACAAGCTCTACTTTGGTGACGACGAGTCGATGGTTGCCGAGGTTATCGACAACACCACCTCACGTGGCCGCACGCTGCGTTTCCTCTACGACGGTAGCCACGAGGAGTTCAAGGACGCTCTCTTCAAGCTCGGCCAGACACCCCTGCCCGACTACATCAAGCGCGAGCCCGACGAGGACGACGCAGCCCGCTATCAGTGCATATTTGCCGCCAAGGAGGGTGCCGTGGTGGCACCCGCCGCCGGACTCCACTTCTCCCGTGAGCTACTCAAGCGCATGGAAATCAAGGGCATTAAGTCGGCATATCTCACCGTCCACTCCGGCCTTGGCAATTTCCGCGAGATTGATGTCGAGGACCTTACCAAACACCGCATGGACTCCGAACAGATGGACGCGTCAGAGCAGCTCGTCGAGACTGTCAACCACGCCAAGGACACGGACAAGCAGGTGTGCGCCGTCGGCACCTCCGTGCTTCGCGGCATGGCAAGCGCCGTCTCGATGGGCGGTCACATGAAGACCTATACCGGCTGGACCAACAAGTTCATTTTCCCCCCCTACGACTTTACTGTGGCGACCTCATTTGTGTCAAACTTCCACCTCCCCTACTCAACCATGCTCATGATGGTGGCGGCATTTGGCGGCTACGACCTCATCATGCACGCCTACGACGAGGCTGTCAAGGAGAAATACCGTTTCGGCGCCTACGGCGACGCCATGCTCATCATCTGATGTCCAAGTCAACCATTATGGAGTGACGGCCACTGCTAATCGGCCATTGTCACCCCGTCTATGTCACCAATCCGTGTTCTCAGCGCTTCGGCGCGGTCGGCACGGATTTCCACTTCCATCTCGCATGAGTTGTCAAACCTCTGGCTGACAATCCTTACCTCGGGATCCTTGACGGCACGCATCACGTCGTTCATCGACAGGTAGGGAAATCTGAACTCTATCCGCGACATCTCGTGACACTCGATTACCTTGCCCGAGGCTATCGCCTCACGCGTCGCCTCGCGATATGCTACGATGAGTCCGCTCGTCCCGAGTTTTATCCCGCCGAAATATCTCACTACTCCTATCACGACATTGGTTATGCCCGCCGAGTTTATCTGGCCGAGAATAGGCTTCCCTGCCGTACCCGACGGCTCGCCGTCATCGTTGCTATGAAAGGTCTGTCGGTCAGCGCCGAGCATGTAGGCCCAGCACACGTGACGTGCGTCAAAGTACTTTTTCCTCAACGCGGCGATATGCTCCTTGGCCTCCTCCACGCTCCCGATAGGATAGGCAAAAGCCATGAACTTACTCATCTTCTCCTTATAGATGCCCTCGGCGGGTCCTTCCAAAGTGTAATACGTGTCACTCATACACGCAAAAATAATGAAAAAAGGCCGGAACGCAAAGTCCGGCCTCCAACTCTTAGCAGCCCGCAGCCATTGGCCGCCGGGCAGCGTGTCAATACTTGTGTCCGTCGCCACGCATCTCGGCGGGAGTGATGGACTTGCGGTCCATCGAGTGCCACACGTAGGCGATGTAGGCTAAAACAAACGGTATCAGCAGCGATACCCAGCTCATGGTCTCAAGGGTGAAATGGCTCGACGAGCTGTTGTAGATGGTCAGCGAGCTTGCCGGGTCGGCCATCGAGGGATAGTAGGGGGTATTGTTGTACCCGGCAACCCAGAACAGGGTGAGCACCACAAGCACCGTGCCTATGCCCGAGAACCATATCCCCTTGGTGAAATGACGGTCGTAGACCGTGCGGATTATGGCATAGAGCACAAGCACCACGCCGACAACCCACATCACGGCACACCACCACATGTCCGTATAGTTGTGGAAATACTTGTACGGCACGCGCTCAAACCCGCCATCCACCCGGGTCTCGTAGCCGTCAAACGTCAGCAGCCAGTAATAGAACGCGAGAAACAGTATCACGAATATCAGTCCGTTTGTAGCCACCCGCTTGCGGCAACGCGCCGTAAACTCCTCGTCATCAGCCGTATTGTTGATGAAATAGAGCGACGCTTGCGTGCGGGCGAGGAAAAGCACCGTCAGGCCAAGCAACAGGCAGCGCCAATCGGCCACGGCCTCAAGTCCGCGTGTAGGCACCGTCCAGCGCGAGATGACCGGCGACGACGTGTCGAGCAGATTGCCCTTGGTGACCGTGAAATCGGCCCCGAAAAAAAATGTCCCGACCGCCACGCCGAGCAGCACGCACCCAATGAGGCCGTTGACCAGCAGAAACTTGTCATACACTTTCGTGCCATACAGGTTGCCGGGCTTGCGCCTGAACTCGTAGCTGACGGCCTGGAGTATGAAGCTGAACAGTATTATCATCCACAACCAGTAGGCCCCGCCGAAACTCGTGGAGTAGAACAGCGGAAACGAGGCAAAGAACGCGCCTCCAAAAACGACCAGTGTCGTGAACGTCAGTTCCCACTTGCGCCCGAGCGAGTTGACCATCATCGACCGCTCCACGTCGCCACGGGCGCTGCACAACATCGTCTGCCCACCCTGCACAAACAGCATGAACACCAACACGGCGCCAAGTACCGAGATGAGCAACCACCAATATTCCTGTAGATATTCCATCTGTATCATAGCCTTACATTATTTAGCGTTATTACTGTCGTTGTCATTGTCGATCCTGAATCGGCCAATCTCACGTATCATGATGCTCATCTCAGCCACGAGCAGCACGGTGGCTATAGCGGCAAAGAGCCAGAACGTCGTCTGCACCGTGCCCACCGAGATGTCCGATATGGCCGCACGTGTAGGCATGATGCTCTCAATCACCCATGGCTGACGGCCAACCTCGGCGACAACCCATCCGGCTTCTGAGCATATCCACATCAACGGTATCGACAACATCCCTATCCAGCACACCCATTTGGCCTCCATGACCGTCGGACGGCGGTAGGCGAGCCACAGCGCGAGGAGGAAGAACAGCACGAAATACCCGCCGAGAGTGACCATGATATGAAACGCGTAGAATGTCACGGCCACCGGCGGCACGGCCTCACCGGGCGTGTCGAGATAGCCGTAGCCAAAGTAACGGTAATTATCCTTTATCACCTCGCGGCAACTGTCCATCGCGGCCTTGTCGCCACGCGCCATCGCCGCGTCAAATCCGCGCAGCCCCTCGTGGGCCTTGCGCCCGATGGCTATGCGGTCGGCGTATGAGTCGGCATAGACCGTGTCGCCCGACTCGTTGATAGTGCGCCCGGCAATGAGGTCGTCAATTCCCGACACAAACGCGTCGGGGTCATGGGTGGCGAGCAGCGACAACCCCTTGGGGATGGAGATGTGAAACAGAAACTCCTCCTCGTCGTTGTCCCAACGCTTGTCGGGATTGAGTATGCCGAAGGCTACGATTGACTGCCCCCGGCTGCCGTTATACAGACCCTCCATCGCGGCGAGCTTCATCGGCTGATGCTTGGTCACCTCGATGGCCGACCCATCGCCGGTATAGGCTGTCAGCACGATGCCGACGAGTCCTACCCATCCGGCCACCTTGATGGAACTGATGGCAAAGTCGCGGTTGCGCCGCTTCAGAAGCATCCAGCAGCTTACACCGATGACAAACACTCCGGCCAGCGTCCAACCGCTCATCACGGCATGGAAAGACTTGTTGACAGCCACCGGCGACAGCACGAGCGCCCAGAAGTCGTCCATGACGTTGCGCATCTGCTCCGGGTCAAACTCCATGCCCACGGGATATTGCATCCACGCGTTGGCTATCAGTATCCACGCCGCCGAGATGGTCGCGCCGATGGCCGTGAGCCACGTCGAGGCGAGGTGAAATCTCGGTGACACCTTGTTCCACCCAAAGAACATCACCGCCACAAAGGTGGCTTCCATGAAAAATGCCAGCAATCCCTCGATGGCGAGAGGCGCTCCGAAGATGTCGCCCACAAACCAACTGTAGTTTGACCAGTTTGTGCCAAACTCAAACTCAAGCGTGATGCCCGTGGCAACGCCGATGGCAAAGTTGATGCCAAACAGCAGCATCCAGAATTTTGTCATCTTGAGCCATTTCTCTGTCCGGCGGCGGTAATAGACCGTCTCCATGACTCCGACAATAACCGACAATCCCAGTGTCAGCGGCACAAAAAGCCAATGGTAGATAGCCGTCAGCGCAAACTGCCATCGCGACCAGTCGACCACACTCATCAAATCATCCATAATCCGATATTTTTATTAATAAATAGTTTTCACGTCTTGTCCACCGGCTCCCGTGACGGCTGTCATCGGCCTATCAACGCGCTCCTCACAGCCCCGGCCCGCTCGGTGTCGGTATCGTAGTCTCGCTCAAGCAGGTTGGGGAAGAAAAACAACTTGAGCACGAAAAACAGCAGAAACAGCTTGACCAATATGAGCAACCACAGTTCCCGCCCGACCGTCATCGAGCGGAACCCGTCGCGGTAAAACCGATATATCCTCACCGGCAGCGGCACGCGCCGACCACCATTCTCCTCATTAATCGCTTCCATCAGTTATCGTGGTTTGATTGACACCCTACCTCTTATAACAGCATCATTTGCCCTAATGTTGGTCGCCAATCGGTTTTTCATGGCGTTTCTCACGGCATCATCCGCTCCGGCGGTCAAAGTCACGCAATCAACGTCACCTACAAAAGTAACAAATATTTCCAATCCCCCATCATCTCCCCACAAAAAATCCCCTACTCCCCTATCAATATCCCCGTCCTCATCACGTCATTAATTATTAAAACCCTGATATTTGCCCCATAAATTGCATTCTCTCAATAGCCACCGTCATTTCTTAAAGCAGAATTCCGTCATTTCTTAAAGCAAAATCCCGTCAATCCTTAAAACAAAATCGCGTCATTTCTTAAAATTTGATTATCTTTGTGCCATAAAACACTGAAATGACGATGATTGAACAAAGACAATACTTGCCAAGATTAAGCGACCGATTGCTCGAAAAAAAAATGCGGTCATCGGGTGCCGTGCTTATTACAGGATGCAAATGGTGTGGCAAAACCATGAGTGCAAAACAGTTTGCCAAGAGCACGCTATACATGCAGGATGCCGACCGTGCCAAGACCTATCAAGCTATAGCCGACACTCAGCCGTCACTTCTTCTGAAAGGCGACTCGCCAAGACTAATAGACGAATGGCAGATGGCCCCCATCCTGTGGGACGCCGTAAGAAATGAAGTAGACCGCCGCAGAATCCCGGGACAATTTATACTCACGGGATCCGCAGTCCCAAGAGACTACGTGACAGCGCATTCCGGCACCGGGAGAATAGCACGTATGCAGATGCGTACGATGAGCTTATTTGAGTCGGGAGAATCCACTGGCGAGATTTCCCTGCGCAGTCTGTTTGACAACACACAAGACAGCATCGGTTTCTCACGCTTATCCATAAACGACATATCCTATGCGATTTGCCGGGGAGGATGGCCGGCATCACTCGCTTTTAACAAGGAGGATGCCCTCGAGATAGCGAGAAACTATGTCGATGCGATTGTTGAGGAAGATGTATCACGCGTTGACGGCGTCGAACGTAATCCGCAACGCATATTCAATCTGCTCAAGTCCTTGGCGAGAAATGTAGCGACGATGGCCACCAATACCACTATATTACAGGATGTGGCATCTTCAGAGGTATCAATGTCAGTCCCTACATTTGATTCCTATCTCAATGCCCTGAGGCGCATATATGTGATAGACGATACCCTCGCCTGGGCCCCGGCCATGCGCTCGCGCAGCGCGTTACGGACATCGGCCAAACGAAACTTCACCGACCCTTCCATTGCGGCAGCGGTGCTAAGGACCAATCCCGACCGTCTGTTGAGCGATTTCAACACCTTTGGATTCCTGTTTGAGTCTATGTGTCACCGCGACCTCAAAATCTACGCCCAAGCCAATGATGGTGACATCTACCACTACAGGGATAGAAACGGTCTTGAAGCCGACATCATTGTGGCTCTGAAAGATGGTCGCTGGGGTGCGATAGAGGTAAAACTTGGTAACAAACAGGCCGACATTGCGGCAGAGACATTGACAAATCTCGCATCCAAGATTGATACCGACAAAATGGGTTCACCATCTTTTCTCATGGTACTGACTGGGGGCGAGTATGCCTACCGTCGCAAGGATGGCGTATGGGTTGTCCCCATCGGGTGTCTTAAAGATTGATTTCCGTCATTCCTTAAAGTAGAAACCCATTATTTTCCGTCAATCCTTAAAGTAAAAACTTATTATTTTCTGTCAATCCTTAAAGTAAAACTCCGTCATTTATTAAAGTAAAATCGCGTCAATCCTTAAAGTCATGGTGGCGGAGGCGGTTGGGAAGCGCTATAACGTGGGATACGCCATAACATGGTAAGTGCTATAACGCGGGAGCGGCGGGCCTTGGAGGGTCCGCCGCTCTCGGTTATCGTTGTCCGTTGGGAAGATTACGGGTTCTGGTCGCTCTCTGAGATAGCGTCGTTGTTTTGTATCTCCTTGAGAGGTATCTGATAGATCATACGGTAGTCACGGGCTGAGTAGGACACAGCGTTCATGGCCGCGAGGTCGGCAGCCTGGTTGGTGCTGAGACTGCGGTCTATGAAGTCGTTGCGGCGCTTGGCATCGAGGTAGCGCACGCCCTCACCCCATGTGTCGATACGCTTCTGGAGGCATATCTCCTCCAAGAGGGCATCACCGCTCTTTGAGCAGGTGTAGCCCGGGATGCGGGTCGACATCACCTTCTCAAGCATACGCTTGGCCTCGGTGGGCTTGTTGGCGAGGTAGTAGGCCTCGGCGGCTACGAAGCACATGGTACCCGAGCGCATGAAGATAATGTCTGACTCAAGCGTACCGCCGGTACCCATCGTCGATACATCGACAAACTTGGTCTGTATATAGTCCGTGTAGCCAAGCTGCTCCTCATACGAGAAGTCAACGCCGCCAATCTCGGCATACTCCTCGTTGAGGCCAAACCACTTCTTGCGCACGTCGTTGGCTGCGATCTTGTCATAAAGGTTGGAGGCAATCATCTTGCGGTAGCCGCTCTTGCCGCCGTAACCCACCTGATAGGATCCAAGGTTGGAGAAGAACGACGCATAGAAGCCCGTTGTCTCGACATTGACCGAGTAGCCCCAAAGCACCTCCGACATGTTGACCGAGTTGAAGCCCGACAGCATCTCGGCCTCGCTGTTGAGCGGAGTGCCGGTCGATGCAATCTCGGCATACTCTGCCGCCTTGGCATAGTCGCCGGTAAACATCAGCACATCGGCATAGATACCTGCTGCCGAATACTCCGAGATGGCACCCTTGCTCGACAGGCCCTCACCCTTGAGCAGGGTATAGCCGTTGTCGATGTCCGACTTGATCTGGGTATATATCTCGCCGATAGGCACGCGCTCGGGACGGTACTCCGTCTCGGTCTTCAGGGGCACACCGGGCAGGTCGGCTCCCGTGCTCAGCGGCTGCTGGTACAGGTTGACGAGCCAGAAGTAGCAGTAGGCACGCATCGCGTAAGCCTCGCCGAGCATCACCTTGTTCTGCTTGTTGTCAGGCACGCCGCCACCCTCGGGCTTGAGCATCGTGATGATTGTGTTGGCGTTGTCGATCACGTTGTAGAGCTGATTCCACATCGAGCCTGTGCGGCGGTAGTTGCTCGCACGGTTGTCCATCTGGTAGTCGTAGCAGAACCAGTTGGCGTCACGGGGATAGGCCATATCCTCACACATCAGGTCGGTGGCAAGGAATATCGAGGGCATACCGAAGTCATCGTGGGTAGTCCAGTAGTCGCCGCCGCAGTAGATGTTGTAGTAAGCGCCGGTCACGTAGGCCTGCACGAGTGTCGGGTCGGCCTCCATGGTCTCCTTTACCCCCTCCTCGCTCAGGAACTCAGAGGGATCGGCATCAAGGTAGTCGTTGCCGCACGACACGGTCAGCACAGCCGCGCCGATTGCAAATCCTTTGAATATGATATTTTTAATTTTCATGACTATGCTTGTTTTAGAAAGTTAATGAAAGACCGAATGACATTGTGCGGATAGTCGAGTAGTTGGCCTGCGACTGACCGTAGATGTACTGGCGGGGATCAAGACCCTTGCGCTTGGATGCGAGTGCCACGTTGTCGGCCGTGAAGTAGAGGCGGGCCTTCTCGATGAACGCCTTGCGGGTCCACTTGGCGGGGAAAGTGTAGCCCACGGTGATGTTGTGGAGGTTGAAGTAGTCAGCCCCGATGAGGAAGCGGTCTGACACGGCATTGCCGTTCTGGTCGCCGTCGAGCACAGGTATCATGCTTCCCTTGTTCTGCTCTGTCCATGCGCCGAGTATGTCGCGGTGCCAGTTGTTACCCTCGTTGCTGCCGGCGTGCATCAACCCCATGTACATGCGGTCGAGTATCTTGCCGCCGAGCGAGTAGTTCATAGCGATTGAAAGGTCGATGCCCTTCCACGAGAATGTGGTGTTGATACCGCCCTGGAAGTCGGGGAGCGCAGTACCCACATAGTAGTCGGTGGCGTTGGTGTAGTTGCCGGTTGTCTCGCGGCCCACCACGTTGCCCTTTTCGTCGAGCACGTCCACATACCACAACGACTTACCGTTCTCGTCCAGTCCGGCGAAGCTCTTGGTGTAGAAGTCCCACACGCTGTTGCCCTCGCGGAAGTTATAGTAGCTGTCGTGGGTTATACCCGACACGCGCTTCTCCTCGGGGATATCGGTCACCTCATTCTTATAGTGGGTGCCGGTCAGCGTGATGTTCCAGATGAAGTCCTTGGGCAGGGGGATGTTGACACCGAGGGTAAACTCAACACCCTGGTTGACCATCGTGAGGGCGTTCTCGGAGATGTAGCTTACGCCCGACGACATCGCCTGAGGCACGTTGTAGAGCATGTTTTTGGTGCGCTTGTGGAAGTACTCGAAGTCGATGTTCAACAGGTTGTCGAGCAACAGGGCGCTCACGCCGACATTGGCGTTGTAGGAGGTCTCCCATGTCAGGTCCTCGTTACCTTGGTAAACCTTGGTCACGGCAAACTCGCCGTCAGAGGGAGTCACAGAATACTGCGACTTGTAGGGATAGTAGTTGCTGTAGCCGACAGAGTTTACATTGCCGGGATAGTAGATGTCGTCGTTACCAACGCTACCGTAGCTGGCGCGGAGCGACAGGTTGTCGATCCAGGTCACATCCTGCATGAACAGCTCCTTGGACAGGCGCCATGACGCACCGACCGACCAGAATGCACCCCAACGGTGACCGGGAGCGAAGCGTGACGAGCCATCGCCGCGCACCGATGCCGACAGGTAGTAACGGTCGTCAAATCCATAGTTGAGGCGGCCAAACACTGACTCGATGGCATATTTCTCGGTAAACGAGTCCATCCGATCCATCGAGATGGCGTTGTCAAACTCGGGAACGGTTGGGTCAAAGAAGTGTGACTTGGCGTTGTACAGGTAATTGTTGGTGTACTTGTAGTTCTCGTGTCCGACGAGCACATCGACGCTGTGCTTCTCGGCAAACGTGCGGTTGTAGGTCAACAGCTCGTTGACGGTCAGCGTCTGGTAGCGCTGGCGGGTCTTGTAGCCACGGCCACGCACCGACTGGGCATCGCCGAAGTCAGGGGTCATGAACTGGTCGCGCGACAGGTTGGTCACCTCGTAGCCGGCATTGACCTCGACCTTGAAGTCGTTGAGGAACGACACCGACGCGCCAAAGCGGCTGTCAAAGTTGTCGCGCACGCGGCGGTTCATGTTGACCTCGTCGGTGGCCACGACATTCTGGTTGCCGCCGTAGGCACGCGCACCGTAGGTACCGTCGCCGAAGTCATAGGCGCGTGTGCCGTCCTCGTTGTAGACAGGCTTGCCATCCTTGTACCCATATACGGGATAGATAGGGGCGATGTTCTGGATAAAGGCAAACGTGTTTGAGAGGTTGCTCAGCAACGAGATGTTCATCGCGTTCTGCTCGCCACGCGAGTAAGCCAACATACCGTTGATCTTGATATACTTGTTGACGTTGTAGTCACCGCTTGCGCGAGCCGAGAAGCGTGAGAAGTCAGAGTTGGCCACGATACCCTCGTCGTCGAGGTAGCCGACCGACAGGAAGTGGGTCGACTTCTCGCTGCCGCCCGATACGGTGAGGTTGTACTCCTGACGCAGACCGGTCGTGAGGGCCTCGTCGGTCCAGTTGTCGGTCCACAACAGACGACCCGATGTCAGCTGACCGTTGGCGTTGACAATCTCGTTGTTGGCACAGTCAAACGGGTTGTAACCGAGCTTGCCGAACAGGGCGTCTGACGCAGCCTGGCCATCGCCGAGCTGATTGCGCTGCACGAGCCAATAGGTCTTCATATATTCGCCCGGGTCGGTCATGATGTCGTAGTTTGAGATACCACGGCTGTTCCATCCGAGGCGGGCCTCAAGGGTCACCTTGGTCTTCTGGGCGTTACCCTTCTTGGTGGTTATCACAACCACACCGTTGGCGGCGCGGCTACCGTAGAGGGCTGTCGAGGCAGCATCCTTCAACACCGTCATCGACTCAATGTCCACCGGGTTGATCGACGACAGGTTGCCGTCGTAGGGCATACCGTCAACCACGATGAGCGGGTTTGAGCTTGAGTTGATTGAGCCGATACCACGAATACGTATCGTCGCGGCCTCACCGGGCTGTCCCGACTGGATGGCGGTCTGCACACCCGGGATACCACCGGCCAGCGCCTTGCTGACGTTTGACACCGACAGTTTCTCGATGTCAGCGCCCGACACCGTCGTGGCCGCGCCCGTGAACGACGACTTCTTGGCCGTACCGTAGGCCACCACCATCACCTCGTCGAGGCTGTTGTCGGTGCTCTTGAGCCAGATGATCATGTCATCGTTGGTGATGTCGACCGTCTTGGTCTCCATACCGACGTATGACACCTTGATTTTCTTTACAGACTTCGGGATGTTGAGCGTGAACCGGCCCGACAGGTCGGTCGACGTTCCATTGCCCGCTCCAACGGGCAGCACTGTTGCGCCGATCAGGGGCTCGTCGTCCCCTTCGGTGAGCACTACTCCCTTCACGATCTGATTCTGTGCCATAGCGCACAGCGTGAAGGATGTCACTGCCAATAAAATTAGAAACAGCTTCTTCATACTTTAGTTAAAAAATTAGACATATAATTGATTCATTTCTCATTCAACACAACAAGCAACCGACTCTCTCACAGTGTGTTACCCTCAAAAATCCAGTCCCTCTCTCGGCAAGAGACGCACTGTCAATTGCAAAAGTAATATAAAATTTTGAATTATAAACAAATGCGAACTTTTTTCTCCGATTTTTAACACTTTCTTGTCAAACATGCAAAACAGTTATCATAATGTCACGCCTTTTTCCGATAACGCGCCAAGCCCTTTTGCCAAGCGGAATATTGGTCATTGGCGGCACATGGAATCATGGGGTTAATTTTAATCAATCGGTCAATCGAGCTGCAAAACAACATCAATAACATTCACATCCCCGCGTCTCCGACTGGGGCTACCCACCACCGATACCGTCCATCGCAGAGCGGCAATCACCGTCACAATCATACGCCCCTCCGGGGCTTAGGCTATGGCAGCGTCTTACCCCGCGCTAAAGCACGGGGTTCTCTCATCATCAGCGTCCCGCCGGGACGCACATCCATCGCCGCACCCACCCCACACCCCACACCTCGCACCGGCCTATCGGCCATCGCCCGCGATGAGCCTACAACCAACCCGCGTATACTACACTCTCCCCATTCCGAGGGGCGCTCCCGGAATTAGCCGACCTCTCCGAGGCCGCGATACCGCGAACGCCCCTCCGCCCCACGCCTCGCGCCGGCCTGACGGCCTACGCTCGTGGTGGGGCTACAACTAATCCGCGTCTCCGATGCTATGGTCGCCACAGTTCACGACAACAGCCACCTACGCCTCGCGACTACGTGACGACACACGGCGCGGCACGATGGCACAGGCAGCGAGTTGACACAGGTGGTGCGATGGCACAGGCTTTGGACAGCACAAGCGATTGGCGAGGACACAGTTGGCGGGATGGATTAGGCGGCGCGATGGCACAGGCTTTGGATAGCACAAGCGGTTGCGCGAGGACACGGGTGGCGGGATGGATTAGGTGGCGAGGAATGGTGTGCCAGAGGCACGCCTATAATGAGAGAACCTCGGGCTTCAGCCCGAGGAGGACACCCCTCCGACAACACAAGTCCCAGCGGGACGTATAATCGTGATGACTATGGCGACAAACATGCAAGGCGGCGATGAAGCGTCGGAGACGCGGATTAGTTGTAGCCCCACCACGGAGCGGGCGGCGGGTCGCGCCATCGGCGCGGCACGGCGGTCGCGTAGGCGTGGGGGATGATTGGATTCCCCCGCATTGTGTGCCTCGGAGAGGTACATTAATTATATGACGTATAATATGGCGCGGACATGGGGTAAAATTATACCATGATGACGTTTGCCAAATCTCCTGTTGCAAAAACAACAACCGCCTGATTACCAATACAAAAAACCGCAGATGTATCTCTTGCCGAGTGATGTTACGGTGACATGGTGTCTACCGTGGCTGACAGATAGGGCGTTAGAGGGATTCACGACCACACGGATTGCAACTAAATCAACTATATGTCTAATTTTTTAACTAAAGTATGAAAAAGCTGTTTTTAATTTTGCTGGCAGTGACGTCACTGGCCGTCTGCGCCACGGCGCAGACGCGCACCATCAAGGGTGTCGTACTCTACCAAGGCGATGATGACCCGCTCGTCGGCGCAACGATTGTGCCCCTCGGAGGGGGAACCCCAACGGCCACGGACATTGAGGGCCGTTTTACAATTACCGTGCCTGAATCGGTAAAGAAGCTGACTGTGTCGTATGTGGGAATGAAACCCAAACAGGTAGACATCACAGATGACATGATTGTCTGGATGAGCAACAGCGACAACAGTCTAGATGAAGTTGTCGTAACCGCGTTTGGCATGAAAAAAGAGCGAAAGGGACTTGGATATGCCGTGCAGGATCTCAAGGCCGATGACCTCAACACCGACGGAACTACGTCGCTTGCAAGTGCCATGCAGGGCAAGCTGTCCGGTGTGGACATCAGGCCGTCGTCGGGCGCACCGGGCGCATCGAGCAACATTACCATACGAGGCGTGCGCTCGTTTGACGGCAACAACGCTCCGCTCTATGTGGTTGACGGTATGCCGATAGCCTCGACTCCCGACTTTGTCAACACGGCAAATGATGTCGTCACGGGAGCGAATGTCGCAGACCGTTCGATAGACATCAATCCCGATGACATAGAGTCGATAAACGTGCTCAAGGGTCAGGCTGCGGCTGCCCTTTACGGTATACGCGCCACAAATGGTGTTATCGTCATCACGACAAAACGCGGAGCCCTGAATTCGAGCAAACCTGTCATAACCCTATCAACCAATCTGAGTGCCGAACGCATATCACGCAAATTCAAGCATCAGGACATCTATTCACAAGGAGTCGGAGGCCAATATAATCCTGCGGCCGGTGGTTCAACGTGGGGATGCAAAATATCAGAGCTACCTGACGACCCAACATACGGTGGTAACTCATATGGACATCCGGGCATGTACTACAACCCCGTGCTTGAGAAAGCAGGGCTTAGCGGGTGGACAACACCTACGATATATGACAATACGGGAGACTTTTTCCAGACAGGTTTCACGGAGAATGCCAACTTCAGCATAACACAGAAGACTGACCGCGTAAACTATTCGTTCGGACTGACCAACTCCTATCAGAAAGGTATAGTACCGTCAACCGGCATGACCCGTTGGGGAGCACGCGGACTCGTTGACTGGACTATCGACGACCAGTGGAAGACAGGTTTTTCTGTAAACTACAGCAAGACTACCATCAAATCAGCTCCTACGGCCAACTCGGGCATAACCAACGTCGTGTTCAGCGCCCCCGCAGAATATGACCTGAAGGGTATACCGTCAAGCGTTCCGGGAGACCCATCTCAGCAGACATCTTATCGTAGTCTCACGTTCAACAACCCCTATTGGTGGGCTGATAACAATGAGTATGGACAACGGACACAGCGCATGTTTGGCAACGCATATGTGGAGTTCCGTCCGCGCATTGACTGGGGTGACAACTATGACCTCGTCATCCGTGAGCAGCTTGGTATAGACATGTATACCTCACGTTACAATACCACCATGGAGGTAGGGTCGGCACAATATGAGGATGGATACATACGTAACTATGGCGTGACAAGAAACATATTCAACCACCTCGCGACGGCCAACTTCACAGCTCTGTGGGGCGAGGAGAGGGAATGGGACTTCGGTTTCATGCTCGGTAACGAGATCAATCAGGACAATTACACCAACTATGACTATGAGGCATCGGGGCTCGCGTTTTACGGACAGCCTACCATAGGTAACTGCAACTCGGTATCTTATAAGCAAGAATATCCCGGTCAAGATCGCACTGTCGGTATCTTTGCCAACGCATCGCTGTCATGGAAGAGCATGTTGTTCCTCAACGTGACAGGCCGTAACGACTGGGTGTCCACGATGCCACGCGGCAACAGGTCATTCTTCTATCCCTCCGTATCATTGGCATGGGTATTCACTGAGCTGGAAGCGTTGAAGGGCAATCGTGTATTGTCATTCGGTAAGATCCGTACCTCATTTGCCGAGGTCGGCCAGGCAGGTAGCTACTACCAGAACTTTGCGTATACCCCGGCCTACGGTGGAGGGTTCTACTCCGGCACACCTTTGAGCTACCCCATATCGGGAGTGAACTCATTTATCCCGTATTGGAAAGAATATGACCCCGAACTGAAACCGCAGACCACCAAGAACGTCGAGGCCGGTATCGACCTGCGTCTTTTCAACGACCGCCTACGTGTTGATTACACATACAGTTATCAGGACGTTCACAACCAGATATTCCCCGTGCCGATGGCCGGTTCAACGGGATATCAGGAGAATATAACCAACGGTGGCCGCATAACCACCAACACACATGAGTTTAACATCACAGGCGCAATACTCCAGATGCGCGACCTCACTCTTGACCTTGGCGTGAACTTCACATCCTATGACAGTAAGGTAAAGGAGCTCGCCCCCGGAGTCGATAATATCATGCTTGGAGGATTTGTTGAGCCGCAGGTGCGTGCATACGCAGGATACAGCTACCCGGTTATATTCGGTACGGCATTTGCCCGCGACGAGGCTACCGGCAAACTTTACCTCGATGCTGACGGACTTCCGGTAGGCACAGGTGACAGTCAGGTGATTGGCGATTGTACCCCCGACTTCACTATGGGATTCAACCTTAATCTCCGTTATAAGCGAGTATCACTCGCCACGACATGGTCATGGCAATGCGGCGGTCAGATGTATTCGGGTACCAATCTTGTAATGAACAATTTCGGTGCGACAGAGGAGACTGCCAAAGACCGCGAGATACCCATACACCTGTCAGGAATTAACATCAACACAGGTGAAGCCATGGAGTCAGATGTCAGCAAGGAGGACTACTACAACCGCATTGGCAACATATCAGAGGCCGCTGTCTATGACACTGACTTCCTGAAGATACGTGACATAACCCTCACCTATCAATTGCCCAAGATAGGGATTTTTGACATATCGGTGTTTGCTTTCGCCCGCAACATACTCGTATGGGCAAAGATGCCCAATCTCGACCCGGAGTCATCAATCGGCAACAGCAATGTTGGTGGATATTTTGAGCGATTCTCAATCCCCAACACATCAAGCTATGGTGGTGGTCTCAAGGTCGTATTCTAAATAACTTTTTCACTCAATCATGACTTACAAAACAATGAAGAAATATCTTATTATCCCCCTTGCGGCGTTTGCGCTCGTATCATGCACGGAGGATGTGATGGATGACATCAACAAGGATAACGGAAATCCACCAATTGAGGTGATTGATGGCAAACTGATGATAACCGATGCCATCACATCGACCGCCTACACCACGACATCAGGCGACTATTCGTTCTACACCTCGGTGCTTAACGAGCAGTTGTTCGGGTGTGGCAACAACCAGTTCAAGGAACTTGAGATGCGTAACACGTCAGAGACGGCGGGAAGCTCGACATTCAACAACGTATGGAATGGCACATACGCCAATCTCCTCAATCTCAACAATATCATGACTAAATGTGCCGATGGTGGACTAAATGCAGGCCAGCATGATTTGCTCGGAATGGCGCAGCTATTGTCGGCAATCAACTGGGGTATTCTCACCGACATGCACGGAGATATTCCATGCTCACAAGCCATACAAGGGTCTGAGACAAAGCAACCTGTCATAGATCCTCAAAAGGATGTCTACACCAAGATCATGAACCTCATAGACAACGCCATAAACAATCTGCAAACAGCCATCGATAACGGCGAATCACATGTCGGGGCGCAGGATCTGCTTTATAACGGTGACGCTTCAAAATGGCTTGCCGCAGCGTATGCAGTAAAAGCCCGCTATAAATTGCACCTTTCGTTCCGTGATGCCGCCGCGCTTGACGATGCCGCCACCGCAGCCCAAAAAGCTATTGACCTGGGGTTCTCGGGATGTGATTTCGACCGTTTCGACGGCAAGTCCAATTCGATGAATCCATGGGCGGCATTCCAATACTCACGTGACTATATCGGCAACTCCGCATCCCTGCACAACAAGATGGCCGACCGCAACGACCCGCGTTGCGATGTATATTTCCGTCATTATGATGCGTCTGAAACTGGCCCGGTAACCTACGGTATAAACGGCAACCTCGCCGACGCGCAGAAGACGTACGAGATTGGCGCTCCCGGTTGGCTTGAGTATCAGGCCAATGGCGCACCGGCTGGAATCGCGGCATCAATACATATATTGTCGCTTAGCGAGGTCTATTTCATACTTGCCGAGGTCAAGGCACGCAAAGGAACAGACTATACATCTGATTTGACCAACGCGATTGAGGCTTCGTTTGATGATACCCGCTCATTCGGTACTGTAACAGGGACTGCCGCAGATTATGTAGCGTCATTGTCATCACGGCTTGCTGATAACGCTGTCAAGGAGGTGATGATTCAGAAATACATCTCGCAGGTACGCGATGAGAATGTCGAGGCTTACAATGACATACGCCGATGCAAGGCTATGGGCGAGACCTTTGTGGCTTTTGAAAATCCCCGCGACACCCAGCAGGGTGTAAACTATTGGCCGCTACGACTTCCTTACGGCAACAGCGATGTCTCGGCCAATCCCAATGTGGCTAAGGCGTACGGCGACGGAAAATACGTATTCACTGAGAATATATGGATTTTTGGCGGTAATCGCTAAGGAGATTATCCTAAAATAGAGACCCGTATAAGGCGTGGCTGTTCAAACAGCCACGCCTTATACTTATATCATTAATATACAGTATGTTATATAAAAGTAACATCTTGTAATCCCATGTCATACATACTTTAGTTTTTACACGGCGGCAACACGCTGGGGGACAGGGGGTTGGCCGGGGGATGTATCTCTTGCCGAGAGAGGGACTGGCCAAAGACAGGACAACAGGTTGATTGACAACCTTTTGATATTTAACAAGGCGTGTTTTAACAAGCTATTATATGTCTAATTTTTTAACTAAAGTATGAAAAAGCTGTTTCTAATTTTGCTGGCAGTGACGTCGCTGGCCGTCTGCGCAGTAGCGCAGACGCGCACAGTTAAGGGCGTCGTGCTGTCAGAGGGCGACGACGAGCCACTGATCGGCGCCACAGTGCTTCCCGTGGGCGGCGGCAACGGCACCTCGACCGACCTTGAGGGAAAGTTTACGGTCTACGTGCCACAGTCTGTATCAAAACTCAAGGTCTCATACGTCGGTATGGGCACCAAGGAGGTCGCCATCACGTCTGACGACATGATCATATGGCTGTCACCGACATCCAACAGCCTCGACGAGGTAGTGGTGACCGCGATGGGCATCTCGCGTTCGGAGAAGACCCTCGGCTACTCGGCCACGGCGGTGAGCGGCCAGGAGATCACCGCAGCCCGCGACGCCAACGTGCTGACAGCGCTGTCGGGCAAGGTCGCCGGTCTCCAGGTGCAGACCACGTCGAGCGACCCCGGATCGGCCAACAACGTGCAGATACGCGGTCTCGGCTCAATCAACGGCAACAACAATCCGCTCTATATCGTTGACGGTGTGCCCGTCGAGGGAGGGTCGATGATAGGCTACGGCCATCAGGTGACCACCGGCGGTATCTCCAACCTCTCGGCCGACGACATCGAGTCACTGACCGTCCTCAAGGGAGCCGCCGCAACAGCCCTCTATGGCTCACGCGCCGCCAACGGTGTCATCATGGTGACCACCAAGAGCGGCTCGAAGGGAACCGGCAAGAACTACACCATCACCTACAGTGGCGGCTTCTCGGCACGCCGCGTGTCGCTGCTCCCCGAGATGCAGAATGAGTGGGGCCAGGGATGGAACGGCAACCAGACCTATATCGAGAACGGCTCTTGGGGTCCCCGCCTCGACGGCTCGATGCAGGTCTACGGCCCGATATGGAACAACCAGCAGCGACTCCACGAGTACAGCGCCAAGAAGAACAACGTGCGCGACTTCTTTGACACCGGCTGGAGTCAGAACCACTCCGTCGCCATCAGCGGTATCTCCAAGGACGAGGCAATGACCTACTACCTCTCCTACAGCTACACCGGCGACAACGGTATCATCCCCACCGACAACGACTCCTACAAGCGCAACACCATCGCCATGCGCGGCACCTACAAGCCCGAGAAGTGGCTCAAGCTGTCATCGACCATGAACTTTGCCACCACCGACACCAAGACAGTCGGCTCGTTCCAGGGTACATCGGTCATCGACGGAGTGATGGAAGGTCCCCGCGACATCTCGTTTGTCGACATGAAAGACCTCTCCAACCCATTCAACACCCCCGAGGCTTACTTTACCCCCTACGGTATCACCAACCCCTACTGGGCCATAGAGAACAACTACTATAATATAAAGGGCAAGCAGATCTACGGCAAGATACAGGCCGACGTCAACCCCATTCCCGAGGTTACGCTCAGCTACCGCTTCGGATTTGACTACTCCGACTACGACATGAAGTCAGGCACTCCCGAGATTGCCCTCGACGATGCCCTCATCGACGAGGACTACGGCTATGCACCGAGCAACATGAACCAGACCGGTAACGTCTACTCGCGCTACAACCGCGCCTATGAGCTCAACCACGACTTCCTCGCCATGTATGCCAACAAGTTCTTTGACAACCGCTTTGACCTCAACGCCACTGTCGGCGTCAACATCAACGAGCGCTACAGCACCTACATGTACGGGCAGACCGACGGACTGACATTCACCTCGGGATTCTGGCAGCTCTCCAACGGCTCGACCATCACCGACCTTGCCGAGAGTCAGACCAAGCGCCGCATGGTGGGACTCTTTGGCGACGTTACCCTCGGATGGGACGACTTTGTATTTGTCGACCTCACCGCCCGCAACGACTGGTCGTCGACACTTCCCATCGACAACAACAGTTTCTTCTACCCCGGCGTGACATTGAGCGGCATCTTCACCAAGTTCATCCCCAACAAGGACATCCTGACATTTGGTAAGGTGCGCGTCGCCTACGGTAAGACCGGTAACGATGCCCGCCCCTACTACACCTCGCTCCGCTACATGCAGGCCTACACCTACACCTATTATGGCATGTACGGCTCCAAGTTCCCGATGAACGGCACCAACGCCTTCATGGCCTCCAACTCTATCGGCAGCAACGAGCTGCGTCCCGAGATGACATCAGAGTTTGAGGCAGGTCTCGACCTGAAGTTCTTCAATGGCCGCATAGGCATCGACGCGTCCTACTACAACCGCGTCACCTCTGACCAGATCTTTACCCTCCCCGTCGACCCCTCGACAGGATTTGCCTCACAGGTGACCAACTTCGGTAAGGTGCGCAACCGTGGATTTGAGCTCGTGCTCAACACCATCCCCCTCCAGCTCCCCAACTTCACGTGGGAACTCGGATTCAACTTTGCCATCAACAAGAACAAGGTGCTCTCCATGCCCGAGTCGCTCGAAGGCGGCAAGGTGACCCTCTATGAGTTCCAGGCCGGCTCCGACGCAGTCTACATGTATGCCGAGGAGGGCCGCGAGATGGGTACATTCTACACCTACCTGCCCCAGTATGTCACCGACAAGGACAGCCCCTACTACGGCGCGCCCATCGTCGACTCCCACGGCCAGCCCGTGCTGGGAACACAGCTTGAGGACACCGGCTACACGATGAACCACAAGTGGACCGGCGGTGTCACCACGTCGCTCTCGGCATTTGGCGTGACACTCAGCGCCGTACTCGACATCCGCGCCGGCGGCCACATGTTCTCGCGCACCAAAAACCTCATGCAGTTTACAGGTAACGGCATCGTGACCCGCTACAACGACCGCCGCCCGTTCATCATCCCCGGGTCGGTCGTTGACAACGGCGACGGCACCTACTCGCCCAACACCACCCCGCTCTACCTGAGCGACGGCAGCTACCAGAGCTACTTCAACGACTACGGTTACGGCGGCGGTGGACTCGCCTACCTGATGGACCGCTCCTACACCAAGCTGCGCAACATCTCGCTGACGTGGGATCTCCCGCGCCGTTGGGTCAACAAGGCTTGTCTCAGCGCCGTGTCAATCACAGCCTACGTCAACAACGCGTTCATCTGGACAGCCAAGGACAACCGCTACGTAGACCCCGAGACAACGACCACATCGTCTGCCACCTATCCCCTCGCCAACTACTTCGGCGAGACCTACTCCAACCCCTCGTGCCGCAGCTACGGCATGAATCTGAAAGTCACTTTCTAAAAAGCAATCATCTATGAAAAAGTTTCTGATAACGGGAGCCTTGGTCGCCGGACTCGCACTGACATCCTGCGACAGCTACCTCGATATAAACAACGACCCCAACTCGCCGGGCACCGACGATGTCACCTCGTCGATGCTCTTCCCCGGCGCGGAAACCGCCTTTGCCAACTACTACGGCAACTACTACCGCCTGACAGCCGGATACCAAGCTGAGCACTATGCCCAAATGTTCGGCACGTCCAACTATATACCCTACAGCCAGTTTGCCGTAGCTTCGGCCCAGTCGAGCGCCGCCTACTCAAACCTCTGCACCCGCACGCTGTTCAACCTCAACACCGCCCGCGAGAAGGCCGATAAGGAGGGTGACAACGGCACTTACCTCGCCGCCACCGTGATACGAGTCGCCACCTATCAGCTCTTTGTCGACGCCTACGGCGAGATACCCTATTCCGAGGGACTCGACATCGACAACCCCACGCCCAAGTATGACGACGGCAAGGACGTATACGCCGCCCTCATCGCCGAACTCGACGGGGCACTCGCCCGCGTGCAGCCCGGCGACATCGTCTGCACCAACTTCCTGCTCCCCGGCGAGACAGCCGCAGCGTGGATCAAGGTGGCCAATGCCCTCAAGCTGCGTCTGCTCATGCGCGAGAGCAATGTGGTCGATGTCAAGCAGCAGCTCGCCGCCCTCGTGGCCGAGAACAACTTCCCCGCCGGCGACACCGAGTGGGACTGCTACATCTCCGACTCTGACGGAGCCGCCAACCCGTTCTACGCCCAGGAACTCGCCTCGTTTGGCGCTCAGAAGAACGTGGTGCTCAACCTCGCCCTCTATGCCGTGATGAACGCCTCGCAGGATGCCCGTATGGGTGCCTATTGGCAGACAAACGGCGACGGCACATTCACCGGCGGCGTGTCGGGCACTAACTACCCCGGCTCATCAGACTATCCCGCAAGCTACTGGTGTATGCCCAACATCAAGTACAACACCCCCGTGACATTCATCTCACGCGCCGAGATAGACTTCTTCCTCTGCGAGTATGAGGCCCGCTACGGCTCCGCCGCAAACGCTGAGGCTCGCTACGAGGCCGCCGTGCGTGCATCGTTTGCCCACGCCGGCGTCAGCGGCGCCGAGAGCGTCCTCGCCGCCTATCCCTGGGATGCCTCCAACTGGAAGCGCGTGGTCGGCATCCAGAAGTGGGTGGCCATGAGCGGCTGCAACAACTTCGAGGCATGGTGTGAGATGCGCCGTCTCGGCTACCCGACATTCGGTAGCGTACAGGGCGACCAGATCTACAACGTCAACACCAAGGTACTCGACGCGTCAAAGCTCACCCCCGGCGACCTCTACACCCCGATACAGTATAACAGCCGCCTCGGTGCCAACAAGGTGCTCCAGCGCTACGACTATCCCGAGAGCTCAATCAACCGCAACCCCAAGGCCCCGGCTGTCAAGTCGCCCGCCGAGCCGGTATTCTGGGCCAAATAACACCCACTTATATCAAATGTAACGACAGATCATGAGAAAATATCTTTCATTCATATCAGCATGTCTGCTCGCCGCCACGGCCCTCACCTCGTGTGACAAGAACTCCGAGAACACGACGAGCACCACCTACTATCCCGTCATCGAGCTTGACGGCGAGACGATAATGCGTGTGGCCCTCGGCTCCGACTTCACCGAGCCGGGCTACACGGCCACCGAGGGCGACACCGACATCACCGCCAAGGTAACCACCTCGGTCATCAACGTGGCCACCGGCCAGGCGCTCAGTGCCGTACCGACCGACGCTGTCGGCATGTACCGCATCACCTACAAGGCTGTCAATGTCGACGGGTTCTCCAAGACCACCTCACGCGACGTGATTGTCTACAATCCCGCCGTCCACGTGATGATGGCCGGGTCATACGACACCGACATGACCGCCACGCTCTACGGCACCGCCGGCAAGACCTTTGCCGACTATGCCGCCAGCTACGGCTTCACCGACCAGTGCACCGGCATCACGTTCACCGAGCTTGCCCCGGGTTTCTACTATTGCAACGACCTCTTTGCCGGTTGGTACAGTCAGGTACGCGGCTATGCAGCCTCCAACGGCACCCGCTACGACATGACCGGCTACATCACGGTCAACGATGACAACTCGCTCACCCTCCTGTCGAGCTACGTGGCCGGATGGGGCGACGGTCTCGACTGGCTCGAAGGCTCGTTTGACCCCGCCACATCGACCATAAGCTACGACTTGAGCTATGCCGGACAGATCTCAATGTCGATAGTGCTCAATATGGTCCAGGACGGTGACCCCGAGATCGGAGAATAACCCAAGCGTCCCGATAATCATTTAACACCCAATTACAAGACAATGAAAAAGTTTATATATGCAACCTTAGCAGCACTCTGCCTCACCGCCACATCGTGTGAGAAGGAGGAGATTGGCGACACCGCTACCGTGGCGCTCGCCGGTGAATGGCTTGTCAACATCGACGCGGTGGATGCCGACGGCAATGTGGTCATCGAGGATCCGTTTGGTCTCGGTACAGTGCAGCAGATCACCTACAATACGGCAGCCAACACCTCCGACGCCATCTATGTCGATGACCTCGGACTGTTCTGGTCCTACAAGGTCAAGGTCAACGCCAATTGCAGCGCACTGACATTCAGCGGCAGCGGTGACAACCAGAGCGCCGACTACAACCCCGGCGAGTGCACCGTCACCATACGCGATGGCAAGGTCACCATCAACGGTGCAACCTCGCCCCACGGCTACCCCGCTGACAAGATTGAGTATTACGTCTCCTTCAGCGACGATGACAATCCCGCCAACTACGGCTTTGACAGCTACCGCGTGTCGGGCTACCGCCGCACGGGCTTCAACAACGGCACGGAGTAGTCAGCAGTCCACATGTTAGAGGTTGTTTATCAACTATTGTGAATGACCTCTAATCTAACTAAAACGGAGCGTCCCGGTCGGGACACTCCGTTTTTTATCTCCTATTTTTGTTAGCACGTTACCATTTTTGCATTATCTTTGTGGTTGCAAGCGGGCATACGCCCCGCCCTGACACTGATTGTAAACATAAAACACGATATACCGATGGCTAATTGGTTTGAATGTAAGGTGGCCTATACCAAGATGATGGAAAATGGCCTTCAGAAAAAAGTAAACGAGCCCTACCTCGTCGACGCGCTGTCGTTTACCGAGGCCGAGGCACGCATCATAGAGGAGGTGACCCCGTTTATCTCGGGCGACTTCTCTGTCTCGGCTGTCAAGCGCACCAAGATTTCCGAGATATTCTGGGACGACTCGGCCGACAAGTGGTACCTCGTCAAGGTGGCGTTCATAACCATCGACGAGAAGACCGCAGTCGAGAAAAAGACCTCCACGCTAATCCTCGTCGCCGCCCCCGACTTCAAGGGCGCGCTCGACGCGTTTATGGAGGGGATGAAAGGCACGATGGCCGACTTTGAGATAGTCTCCATCACCGAAACCCCCATCATGGACGTATATAAGGTGAAACTTGAGGCCCCCAAGCCCAACGAGCAATAACCCCCACCCTCCCGCCGACACCGCAATGGGTATCATAGCCAACCGCATAGCAGCCATCAAGGCCACGCTCCCCGAGGGCGTGAAACTGGTGGCCGTGTCAAAGTTCCACCCCGTCGAGAGTCTTATGGACGCATACGGCGGTGGCCAGCGCATATTTGGCGAGAGCCGAGCCCAGGAGCTGACGGCCAAGGCCGCCGCCCTCCCCGCCGACATCGAGTGGCACTTCATAGGCCACCTCCAGACCAACAAGGTGCGTCAGGTCGTCCCCCACGTCTCGCTGATACACAGCGTTGACTCCGACAGGCTGCTCCGCGCCATCGACTCCGAGGCCGTGCGCGAGGGCCGGCGCGTCGGCGTGCTGTTCCAAGTCCACGTGGCGCGGGAGGAGACCAAGTACGGCTTCACCCCCGACGAACTGCTCTCGCTGGCATCGTCAGGAGCGCTCGACGGGTTGCAGGGAGCCGAGATCAGAGGCGTGATGGGCATGGCCTCCAACACCGACGACATGGAGCGTGTAGCCGCCGACTTTGCCGAGGTAAAGACCCTGTTTGACCGTCTGCGCGAGGGTCCCATGAGCGGCAACAGCCGGTTTGACACGATCTCGACCGGCATGAGCCACGACTACCTCCTCGCCGTCGCCAACGGCTCTACCATGGTGAGGGTCGGCACCTCGATATTCGGCGAACGCGAGTATTGACACAGAAGCGTCCCCCGGAGGGGCGACACCACCTCTTAATTGTAAAATGTATACAGCATAACCCAAGTAACTTAACATCTTAACATTAACCTGACAATGAAAACTGACAACAAGACCGGTGGCAATCTCGTCGCGATTATCGCGATGTTCTTCCTATTTGCCATGATTTCCTTTGTGACCAACCTCGCCGCCCCCATCGGCACCATCTGGAAAAACCAGTATGACTGGTCGGGCATGATGGGCAACATGATGAACTTTCTTGCCTACCTGTTCATGGGCATCCCGGCCGGCAACCTGCTCGTGAAGATCGGCTACAAGAAGACAGCCCTGCTGGCCATGGCCGTGGGCTTTGCCGGACTGCTCCTGCAATACCTCTCAAGCCTCTTCGGCGCCGACACCGAGATATTCTATGTTGGTGGACAGCCCGTGATGCTCAACTTCATCATCTACCTGCTTGGCGCGTTTGTCGGCGGTTTTTGCGTATGTATGCTCAACACCGTTGTCAACCCGATGCTCAACATGCTTGGCGGCGGCGGCAACAAGGGCAACCAGCTGCTTCAGGCAGGCGGCTCGCTCAACTCGCTTGCCGGGACGCTGACCCCGCTCTTTGTCGGTATGCTCATAGGCACCGTCACCGACCGCACAGCCATGAGTGATGTCACCCCGCTGCTCTTCATCGCCATGGCGGTGTTTGTGCTGGCATTTGTCATCATCTCGTTTGTCACCATCCCCGAACCCCACACCAACAGCAGCGCCGTCAAGGCCAAGCAGCCCCACAGCCCGTGGAGCTTCCGCCACACGGTGCTTGGTGTCATAGGCATCTTCTTCTACGTCGGCACCGAGGTCGGCATACCCGGTATGCTCATCTTCTACCTCTCTGACAGCGCCGTGTCGGGCATCACCGAGAACGCTACCGCCGTGGCAGGGGCCGTTGCCGCCGTCTACTGGCTGCTCATGCTCGTAGGCCGCATCTGCTCCAGCTTCATCTCCGGCTCAATATCGAGCCGCGCCCAGCTCATCTTTATGTCGACCATAGCCATACTGCTCGTCATCGCCGGCATATTCATGCCCGGTGACATACGCATGTCGATGCCAGCCTACAGCGTCGAGGATGGCTTCACCATGGCGCTCGTGCCTATGAAAGCCCTGTTCTTCGTGCTCTGCGGCCTCTGCACCTCGGTGATGTGGGGTGGCATCTTCAACCTCGCCGTCGAGGGTCTTGGCAAGTACACCGCCCAGGCATCGGGCATCTTCATGATGATGGTTGTCGGCGGTGGTGTGATGCCGCTGATACAGAACGCCATCGCCGGTGCCGCCGGATACATGACCTCCTATTGGCTCGTTGTCGCCATGCTGGTCTACCTGCTGTTCTACGGCGTGGCCGGATGCCGCAACGTCAACACCGACATACCCGTCACCGAGGACGACGAGACACGCATCCCCGACTCCATCTGACCCCTCGACATCACCCGCCCGGCGGGTGACCGCGACCGATAACAAAGGCGGCGTTCTGGCAACGGAATCGCCGCCTTTCTTCATGCCATGCGCCGTGACAGGCAAAAATTGTATATTTTTACACTTTGCCAAGTTTTCAAAGGTCAAATTTGTTGAAATGAAACGTTATTTGTAATTTTGCGGCTAATAGTTAAACCACACTACTCATATATTAACACTTTACGATGGACACAAAAGTACTTGATAGAGCAGCCGACAACATTCGCGTTCTCGCTGCCGCAATGGTCGAGAAGGCCAAGTCAGGACATCCCGGCGGCGCCATGGGCGGAGCCGACTTTGTCAACGTACTCTACTCCAAATATCTCATCACCGACCCCGACGACCCGAGGTGGATTGCCCGCGACCGCTTCTTCCTCGATCCGGGCCACATGTCGCCGATGCTCTACAGCGTCCTCGCCCTCACCGGCAAATACTCGCTCGCCGAGCTGCGCGACTTCCGCCAGTGGGGTAGCGTGACCCCCGGCCACCCGGAGCTCGATGTCGACCGTGGCATCGAGAACACCTCAGGCCCCCTCGGCCAGGGACACGCCATGGCTGTCGGTGCCGCCATCGCCGAGCGTTTCTTTGCAGCGAGATTCGGAAAGTGGATTGAGCATAAGACCTACGCTTTCATCTCTGACGGAGGCATACAGGAGGAAATCTCACAGGGTGCCGGGCGCATCGCCGGTTACCTCGGGTTGAGCAACCTCATCATGTTTTTTGACAGCAACAAGGTGCAGCTGTCGACCGATGTCGATGCTGTCACCGACGAGGATACAGCCGCCAAGTACCGCGCATGGCACTGGAACGTCATCGAGATCAACGGCAACGACCCCAAGGAAATATCCGACGCTCTCCAACTCGCCATCGACGAGAAGGAACGCCCTACCCTTATCATAGGCAATACCGTCATGGGACGCGGCGTAGTAAAGGCCGACGGCTCGTGCTTTGAGGGACAATGCTCAACCCATGGTCAGCCACTCTCCAAGAGCGGCGCGAGCTACGAGAAGACCGTCGAGAACCTCGGCGGCGACCCCAACGATCCCTGGGTGATACGCGACGACGTTGCCCGCCTCTATGCCGACCGCCGCGCTGAGCTGCTTGAGATAGTCAGGAAGCGCCGCGCCGAAGAGGCCGCCTGGCGCGAGGCCAATCCAGAACTCGCCGCACAGCTCGACGACTTCATCGCCGGCCGTCTCCCCCTCATCAACTACGCGTCGATAGTCCATAAGGCCAACGTGGCCACCCGCACGGCGTCAGCCAACGTGCTGTCAGAGCTCGCCGTATATATAAAGAATATGATCGTGTCGAGCGCCGACCTCGCCAACTCCGACAAGACCGAGGCTTTCCTCAAGAAGACCGGAGCCCTCACCCACGGCGACTTCACCGGGGCATTTCTCCACGCCGGCGTGGCCGAGCTGACGATGGCTTCGATAATGAACGGCATCGTGCTTCACGGCGGTATGCTCGCCGCCTGTGGCACGTTCTTCGTCTTCTCCGACTATATGAAACCCGCCATACGCATGGCCGCGCTAATGGAGCTGCCCGTCAAGTACGTGTGGACCCACGACGCGTTCCGCGTCGGCGAGGACGGTCCCACCCACGAGCCGGTCGAGCAGGAGGCCCAGATACGACTGCTTGAGGAGCTGCGCAACCACAGCGGCCGCCCCTCGATGCTCGTGCTGCGTCCCGCCGACAGCGCCGAGACGACCGTGGCATGGGAGATGGCGATGAACAACGACAAGACACCGACCGGGCTTATCCTGTCGCGTCAGGATGTCAGCGACCTGCCCTCGGAGAGCGGCGACCGCTACACCGACGCACTCGGCACCCGTCAGGGAGGCTATACCGTCATCGACGCCGCCAATCCCGACGTAATCCTCGTGGGCAACGGCTCCGAGGTATCACTGCTTTGCGACGTAGCCTCACGGCTCAAGGAAGAGGGTGTCGCCGCCCGCGTGGTCTCCGTACCCTCAATCGGATTGTTCAACATGCAGCCCGCTGCCTATCGCGATGCCATCATCACTCGCGGGGTAAAGGTGTTCGGCCTCACCGCCGGACTCCCCTCAACGCTGCGCAGTGTCGTGGGATGTGACGGCGTGATATACGGCCTTGACCATTTCGGCGCATCGGCACCCTACAAAGTGCTCGACGAGAAGTTCGGCTTCACCACCGACAACATCCTTGCCTGTGTCAAGCAGCTCATAAATGGCTGAAATCATTCTCTTTGGCTGAGAAATTGGCGTTTTATTTCAAATTTTCTCAATATTTAACTCAATATTAAAAAATTTGCATTAACTTAGCGCCGATTATGATATGCTGAATAATTTAATTTCAACAGTTATTTATATAAGTCTATGAAAAAAATCTCTTTTTTCACTTTGCTGTTCGCTCTCCTTTGCATCCAGAGCGCCGTGGCGCAGGAAGCTCAGGAAGTGACCTATGTTGAGGATCCGTCGCAAGGCATACTCCTCAACCGCTTCAAGGACAACTGGTTTATCATCGGTGAAGGTGGTGTAGGCATACACTTCTCTCCTGATGATATCTACCGCAAGGCAGGCGACCGTTTCGCTCCCGCCGCATCGCTTTATGTCGGAAAGTGGTTCTCGCCCATCATCGGTCTCCGCGCCGGTGTTACATGGTATCAGATGAAGGGTCTCTCTGACATCTCCAACGCCAACGGTATCGAGCTCGACCAGCCCATGGTAGCCGGTAAGCACAAGCAGAAAATCAATCACCTCGGCCCGGTATTTGACGTGATGTTAAACCTCACCAACTGGTGGTGTGGCTATCGTCCCGGCCGCGTTTACAACGCCATACTCTATGCAGGTGCAGGTGGCTACGTGGCATACGCCAAGAGCTACAAGCAGGGTGCAAATGGTCTTGAGGTAGACGGATGGCACAACATCCACGACAACGTTGTCGGTGTACGTGCCGGTATCATCAACGAGTTCAACCTCAACAAGCACATCTCACTCGCGCTCGACATCCGCTACAACGGTTGCACCAGCCACCCCGACCAGTACGGCTACAGCTGGAACCGCACAACCACTGACCTCCAGGCATTCCTTGCCCTCACCTACAAGTTCAACAAGACCGACTGGAGTCCCGCACTCGTTCCCGTTTGCCCCGAGCCCGAGAACTGCGACGCACTTCGCGCCCGTCTTCAGGCAGCCGACGCCAAGATTGCCGAGCTCGAGCAGCAGCTTAAGGCTTGCCTTGAGCGTCCCGTCGAAAAGGTGGTTGAGAAGGCTCCCCTTGCCACAATCTACTATCCCATCAACGTCTCCAAGCTCACCCGCGAGGACATCAACGTACTCGGCGCTGTCGCTGAGGTCATGAAGACCACCCCCGACCAGAAGTACGTGCTCACAGGTTGGGCCGACAACTACACCGGTAACGACCAGATCAACACCCGTCTCCGCAAGAACCGTGCAGCCGGTGTTGAGAAGCAGCTCATCAAGAACGGTGTTCCAGCCGAGCAGCTCATCACTACCATCAACAATGGCAACCTCTGTGACCTCGGCGAGAAGTACGTAGCCCTCGACCGCGCAGTCACCATCGAGGAGGCAGAGTAATCGACCGCGTCACCACTGACGCACGATATACCGACCTAAAGAAAAGCCGTCCCACCACGTGTGGAGACGGCTTTTTCATGTCAAAAAATCGGACTCATAGGCATGTCAAGGCCCCATTTGATAAAAAATCAGGGTCGAAACAAAACATTTATTTGTTTTTTAGCGGGAAATGCTATAATTTTGCAACGTAAACGACTTTTACTGCATTATGGACATCAGACATCTGCATCATCCCGCCCTACAGACTGCCATGCTAACGACATCGGTCGTGGTCGTCTCCGTCATTGCGTGAGGGAGGGTCGATGAGTTGTACCTGTCATTACAATATGTAGATAAGATACTCCGATGCCTCCCGTCACGCAAAGCGTCACTGGGAGGCATCCTACTATTATCCCCGCCTTCACGCGAGGCCACAGGATGACAAAAGATATAAGACAATAGAATAACATATCAATAAAAAGACAGCAATCATGAGTAAACCGCTGAGAAGTGCGGCAAGCACACAAGGCCGACGGATGGCCGGGGCACGCGCCCTATGGCGTGCCAATGGCATGAAAGAGGATCAAATCGGCAAACCGATTATCGCCATCGTCAACTCATTCACCCAGTTTGTACCGGGACACACCCATCTCCACGAGATAGGCCAACTGGTCAAGGAGGAGATCGAACGTCTCGGATGCTTTGCCGCCGAGTTCAACACCATCGCCATCGACGACGGCATAGCCATGGGACATGACGGTATGCTCTACTCCCTCCCCTCGCGCGACCTCATCGCCGACTCGGTCGAGTATATGGTCAACGCCCACAAGGCCGACGCCATGGTGTGCATATCCAACTGCGACAAGGTGACACCCGGTATGCTCATGGCAGCCATGCGACTCAACATCCCCGCCATATTTGTTTCGGGAGGTCCCATGGAGGCCGGTCGTCTCGGTGACCGCCCGCTTGACCTGATTGATGTCATGATTGACGCTGCCGACGATTCGGTGTCAGACGAGACCGTCACAAAGCTCGAACGCGCCGGATGCCCCACATGTGGCTCATGCTCGGGCATGTTCACAGCCAACTCGATGAACTCTCTCAACGAGGCCATCGGCCTCGCCCTGCCCGGCAACGGCACCATAGTCGCCACCCACACCAACCGCACCGAGCTGTTCCGCAAGGCTGCACGCCAGATTGTCGAGAACACCTACAAATACTACAACGATGACGACGAGAGCGTCCTGCCGCGCAACATCGCCACACGTCAGGCCATGCTCAACGCCATGACCCTCGACATCGCCATGGGAGGCTCAACCAACACCGTGCTCCACCTGCTCGCCGTGGCCCACGAGGCCGAGGCCGACTTCACCATGGCCGACATCGACTCGCTCTCGCGCAAGACCCCCGTGCTCTGCAAGGTAGCCCCCAACTCCAAGTATCACATCCAGGATGTCAACCGCGCCGGCGGCATCCTCTCCATCATGAAGATACTCGCCGACAACGGCTTGATAGACACCTCGGTCAACCGTGCCGACGGACTCACCTTGCGTCAGGCCATCGACCGCTACGCGATTGGCGGCAAGGACTTCTGCAACGAGGCCGAGGTGCTGTGGCTCAGCGCCCCCGGCGAGCGTAAGAATCTCAAACTCGGCTCCCAGACCACATATTACGAAAAACTCGACACCGACCGCGCCAACGGCTGCATACGCGACTTTGACCATGCTTATGTCAAGGACGGCGGTCTCGCCGTCTTGCGCGGCAACATCGCCGTTGACGGCTGCGTCGTCAAGACCGCCGGTGTCGATGAGAGCATATTCCATTTCCGCGGTCCGGCCAAGGTCTACGAGTCCCAAGAAGACGCTGTCAACGGCATACTCCGCGACGAGGTGGTGTCAGGCGATGTCGTCGTCATCACCCACGAGGGACCCAAGGGCGGTCCCGGTATGCAGGAAATGCTCTACCCCACGAGCTACATCAAGTCAAAGCACCTCGGTAAGGAGTGCGCCCTCATCACCGACGGACGCTTCTCAGGAGGCACCTCCGGACTGTCAATAGGCCACATATCCCCCGAGGCCGCCGCCGGTGGCAACATAGGTCTTGTACGCGATGGCGACATAATTGACATAAACATCCCCGAGCGCACCATCAGCGTCGAGCTGTCTGACGACGAACTCGCCACACGCCGTGCCGAGGAACTTGCCCGTGGCAAGGACGCGTTCACCCCGCGCAAGCGCCAGCGCACCATCTCCAAGGCACTCCGGGCCTATGCCTCCATGGTGACATCAGCCGACAAGGGCGGAGTCAGGGAATAACATTACAAACATCTACACCAAGACACTTATGAGCGAAAAGATAACAGGAGCCGAGGCATTGTTCAGGTCTTTGCTTGAGGAGGGCGTCGACCTCGTGTTCGGATATCCCGGTGGCTCCATCATGCCGGTCTACGACAAACTCTATGACTATCAAGACCGAATAAAGCACATACTCGTGCGCCACGAGCAAGGCGCCACCCACGCCGCGCAGGGATATGCCCGCGTCACCGGCCGTCCGGGAGTGGTGATAGTCACCTCCGGGCCCGCCGCAACCAATGCCATCACCGGCCTCAGCGACGCCATGATGGACAGCACCCCCATGGTGGTCATCACCGGTCAGGTCGCTGCCGCCTCGTTGGGGTCCGATGCCTTTCAGGAGACCGACGTGATGGGCATCACCCAACCCATCGCCAAGTGGAGCTACCAGATACGCCGTGCCGAGGATGTGCCCTGGGCCGTTGCCCGCGCATTCTACATCGCCGCCAGTGGCCGTCCGGGTCCCGTAGTGCTCGACTTCACCAAGAATGCCCAGGTCGGCTTGATGGACTGGAGCTACGAAAAGTGCCGTTTCATACGCAGCTACATCCCCAATCCCGAGATTGACCAGGCCGACATAGAGCGTGTCGCGGCCATGATCAACGAGTCGGAGCGCCCGATGATACTGTCGGGCCACGGCATCATGATTTCGGGAGCCGAGAATGAGCTTGCGGCCCTCGCCGAAAAGGCCGACATCCCCGTCGCCGCCACGCTGCTCGGCCTATCGACCATCCCATCCGATCATCCCCTCTACAAAGGTATGCTCGGTATGCACGGCAACATCGGCCCCAATGTCAACACCAACCGCGCCGACCTCATCGTGGCTGTCGGCATGAGATTTGACGACCGCGTTACCGGCGACACCACCAAATACGCGCCTCAGGCCAAGATCGTGCATATCGACATCGACGCGTCAGAGTTTGACAAGAATATCAAGACCGACGCGACCATCCACGGTGATGCCCGCGAGGTCCTGTCGCGACTGTTGCCCCTCGTCAACGAGGCAAAGCGCCCCGGGTGGCTCAAGAGCTTCGACGAAGCCAACGCTGTCGAGCAGGAGAAAGTCGTAAAGCGCGAGGTATTTCCCGACGAGCCGACTGGCCCGATGCGCATGGGCGAGGTGGCCTATAAGGTATCAAAGGCTACCGGCGACCGTGCCATCTGCGTCACCGACGTGGGTCAGAACCAGATGTTCTCCTCCCGCTATTTCCGATACACCGAGCCCCGGTCCATCATCACCTCGGGAGGTCTCGGCACGATGGGATTCGGACTCCCTGCCGCCATCGGCGCCAAGATGGCCGCTCCCGACCGCACCGTATGCTTCTTTACCGGCGACGGCGGCTTGCAGATGACCATCCAGGAACTCGGCACAATACTTGAGTATGGTACCGACGTGAAGATAATCCTGCTCAACAACAACTTCCTCGGCAACGTGCGCCAGTGGCAGGAGATGTTCTTCAACCGCCGCTTCTCCCAGACACCGCTCGTCAACCCCGACTTCGTTGCTATTGCCAAGGCTTATGGCATTGCCGCCGAGAATGTCGACTCACGCGAGCAGCTCGACGCGGCCATCAAACGCATGGTCGAGCACGACGGCCCCTACCTGCTCAACGTCAACATCGAGGAGACCGACAAAGTGTTCCCCATGACCCCTCCCGGGGCATCGGTCGACACCATATTGCTCACCCCCGATGAGAAATACCCGCTCGATTGACCCCATAGGTCTGACTGATACCCTATGTCCCAACAAAATCATTGACCCACTATGGACAAGCAACTTTTTACCGTGGCCGTCTTCTCTGAAAATCAGGTAGGACTGCTCAACCAGATATCAATCATCTACACCCGGCGCAGCCTCAACATCGAGAGCCTGTCGGTCAGCCCCTCCTCCATCAAGGGTGTCCACAAGTTCACCATCACGACATGGAGCGACCGCGAGACGATGGAAAAGGTCATCAAGCAGATAGAGAAGCGCATCGAGGTGCTCAAGGCATTCCTCTACACCGACGACGACATTGTCTATCAGGAGATAGCGCTCTACAAAGTACCCACCAACCGTCTGCTTGAGGAGGAGAATCTTGAGGCCATCATACGCAGCAACAACGCACGCATCCTTGAGATAACCCACGAATACACCGTCATCGAGAAGTCGGGCCACTCCGACGAGACCGAGTCGCTGTTTGAGCAGCTCAAGCGCTACGACATCAAGCAGTTTGTCCGCTCGGGACGCGTTGCCGTGACCAAGTCACCGATTGAGTTTGTCAACCTGTTTCTCGATGGACAGGAGATACGCCGTCAGAAGATGGAAGCATGAGTACGCCGTTGAAAGAATACAGCCGCGACTATTTCATCACCGCCGGGCAGTGTGACGCCCAGCAGCAGATGCCGCTCACGGTCGCCACGCGCCGCGTCATCGAGGTAGCCACCCTCCATGCCAACGCGCTCGGAGTCGGCTATGACCGTCTCGTGCGCGACAACGAGGCATGGGTGCTGACCCGCCTTGTCATCGAAATGTCGCGCTATCCCGGCATCAACAGCCACTGCTCGCTGACCACCTGGATTGAGGGCTTCAACCGCCGCTTTTCTGAACGCAACTTTGAGTTTGCCGATGCCACCGGTCAGCCTCTCGGCTATGTCAGGTCGGTATGGATGGCCATCAACACCAAGACCCGTGAGGCGGCCTCACTCGATGGCCTTGAAGCCCTCGCCGACAACATCTCCGACCGACCGTGTCCGATAGCCAAGGCCACGCGTCTGCCGGCGGTATCCGCACCCCTGCGCACCTCACTCCACCGCTTCAGCTACTGCGACATCGACTTCAACCGCCACGTCAACACCGTGCGTTACATCGAGCTGCTGCTCGACCAATGGACTATGGACTGGCACGACCAATACGCCATCCGGCGGTTTGAGATAGCATTTCTCCACGAGACCCACTACGACGCCGAGGTCACTGTGGCAATAGCCTGTGAGGAGGGACTGACCTATCTCGCCGAGATTTCCACCCCCGACGCGACCTCGTGCCGTGCCCGTATCACTTTCTGCCCAAGGGTGGCTGGGTCGTAGCAAAATATGATGTCAAACCTGCGTTTTTATGACAAACTGAACGAATTATCCCCGATTTATTGAACTATATACAAGAAAAAGCTGTAAATTTGCACCAATTTTCAGGAAACAATAACTTTAACTATACACTATTATGGCAAAAATGAATTTTGGCGGTGTCGAAGAGACCGTAGTCATCCGCGACGAGTTCCCCTTGGAAAAGGCAAGGGAAGTGTTGAAAGACGAGACCATCGCCGTCATCGGTTATGGCGTGCAGGGTCCCGGCCAGAGCCTCAACCTCCGCGACAACGGTTTCAACGTCATCGTAGGCCAGCGTCAGGGCAAGACCTTTGACAAGGCTGTCGCTGACGGATGGGTTCCCGGACAGACCCTCTTCTCCATCGAGGAAGCCTGTGAGAAAGCCACCATCATCATGTGTCTCCTCTCCGATGCCGCTGTAATGTCAGTATGGCCCACAATCAAGAAATACCTCACCGCCGGCAAGGCCCTCTACTTCTCTCACGGATTTGCCATCACCTGGAACGACCGTACAGGCGTGGTACCCCCCAAGGATATCGACGTCATCATGGTTGCCCCCAAGGGTTCGGGCACATCGCTCCGCACCATGTTCCTTGAGGGACGCGGCCTCAACTCCTCCTACGCCATCTACCAGGACTATACCGGCCGTGCCCTTGAGCGCACTCTCGCCATCGGAATCGGCATCGGCTCGGGCTACCTCTTCGAGACCACATTCACCCGCGAGGCCACCAGCGACCTCACCGGCGAGCGCGGCTCACTCATGGGAGCCATCCAGGGACTCCTTCTTGCCCAGTACGAGGTACTCCGCGAGAATGGCCACACACCCTCCGAGGCATTCAACGAGACCGTAGAGGAACTCACGCAGTCACTCATGCCCCTCTTTGCCAAGAACGGTATGGACTGGATGTATGCCAACTGCTCGACAACCGCACAGCGCGGCGCCCTCGACTGGATGGGCCCGTTCCACGATGCCATCAAGCCCGTTGTAGAGAAACTCTACGCCAACGTCAAGTGCGGCAACGAGGCTCAGATATCAATCGACTCCAACTCCAAGCCCGACTACCGCGAGAAACTTGAGAAAGAGCTCAAGGACCTCCGCGAGAGCGAGATGTGGCAGACAGCCGTCACCGTCCGCAAGCTCCGCCCCGAAAACAACTAATACTACACAACGTAGTTTAATACACGAGAGCCGCGCCATCTTGGTCGCGGCTCTTTATTTGCCTATCTCGTCCGATACCGATGCCGCATCGTTATCGTACACACTCCGGCTATACTTAATGAATCCTTAAAAGCCTGTTTTTATTTTGGATTGACACTGCGTTGCACTATCTTTGCAGGGTAATTGTGCTGATACGTATTTTGAGACGGTCTCAACTTTATATAATCCTCACGGTAATACTTTGTGCAATCTCGGCAAGCGCCACGCGTCACATGACAGCGGGCGACTCCCCTATGCCGGGTCATCAGCACGACTCCATCCCTGACCGCTACGACACCTTGACATCGGTCGGAAAATCCATCCCGGCACACTGTGACACCCTCCTCCCCCTCGCGGAGAGGCTCGGCATCAACGACCGCCACGCGGCCAATGACAGCACAATCATCTACCGCGACACTATCCCGGTCGCCGACTCCACGGCATCTGTCCCGGTATCGCGCACAGCCACGACCGACACTGCCGGCGCTCCGTCAAGGATACGCCGCGAGAAGGTCGACCTCGACAACGTCGTCACATTCTCGGCCAAGGACTCCATGGTCGTCATCGGCCAAAACCGCGCCTATATGTATGGCGACGGCGACATCACCTACGGCGACATCAACCTCAAGGCCGACAATATCGACATGGACATGGCGACATCGACAGTATTTGCCGTCGGCACCACCGACTCGGTGGGCGATGTCATCGGCTCCCCCGTGTTCACCGACAAGAGCGGCGAGTACAATCCCGAGACCATGCGCTACAACTTCAAGTCAGAGCGCGGCTACATCACCAATGTAGTCACCCAGCAGGGCGAGGGCTACCTCACAGGCGGTGTCACCAAGAAGATGGAAAATGGCGAGTTTTACCTCCAGGACGGACGCTACACCACCTGCGACGACCACGAGCATCCCCACTTCTACCTCCAGCTGACCAAGGCCAAGGTGCGCCCCAAGAAAAACATCGTCACCGGACCCGCCTACATGGTGCTCGCCGGACTCCCCCTGCCCCTCGCGGTGCCGTTCGGCTACTTCCCGTTCTCCGACAAGTACTCCTCGGGCATTATATTCCCCACGTTCGGAGATGACTACCAGCGTGGCTTCTACCTGAGCGACGGCGGCTACTACTTTGCCATCAACGACAACATAGACCTCGCGCTGACCGGCGAGATCTACACCAAGGGCTCATGGGGTCTGAGGGCCCAGTCCAACTATGTCAAGCGCTACAAGTTCAACGGAGCGTTCAACATCAGCTACATCAAGACCATCACCGGCGACAAGGGTTCGCCCGACTACGCCACGCAGACCAACTTCCAAGTCCTGTGGAACCACTCGCAAGATGCCAAATTCAACCCCAACATGAGCTTTGCGGCGAGTGTCAACTTCACCACGTCGGGCTACACGCGCAACGACCTCAACTCCTACTACTCAAACGCCTTTACCGAAAACACCAAGAGCTCGACGGTCAACATGACCTACCGCTTCCCCAACTCCAAGTGGTCACTGTCGACGACAGCCAACATCTCCCAACGCACTCAAGACTCCACCCTCTCGGTCTCCTTTCCCAACGTCACCGTCACCCTCTCGCAGGTCTACCCGTTCAAGCGCAAGCGTGCTTTGGGCGACGAGCGATGGTATGAGAAGATACGCCTCTCCTACTCCGGCCAATTCCAAAACTCGCTCACCGCCCGGCAAGACCAGTTCTTCAAGAAAAGCCTCATCAAAGACTGGCGCAACGGCATGAAGCATGATGTACCCATATCGGCCACATTCAACCTGTTCAAGTACGTCAACCTCACCCCCTCGCTGCGCCTCACCGACCGCATGTACACCAACAAGGTGCGCCGCCACTGGAATCCCGAACTCGGCATCGAGGAGTGCGACACCAACTACAGCTTCTACAACGTCTGGGACTTCACGGCCTCCGTCTCCCTCGACACCAAGATCTACGGCTTCTATCAGCCCCTGCCGTTCCTCGGCAACAAGGTCAAGATGATACGCCATGTCCTCACCCCTACCGTCTCATTCTCGGCCAATCCCGACTTCTCCTCACCGTTTTTCGGCTACTACGGCACATACGAGTACACCACCCCCGACGGCATCCCGCAGAGCCGCAAGTACTCCTACTACCCCAACAGCCTCTACGGTGTTCCCGTCGAGGGAAAGTCAGGCATGGTGACAGTATCGCTTGCCAACAACCTTGAGATGAAAGTCCGCAGCGACGCCGACTCCACCGGCGAGAAGAAAATATCGCTCATCGAAAACCTGTCGCTGTCAGAGAGCTACAACTTTGCTGCCGACTCACTAAACTGGAGCGACCTCAACACCTCCATACTGCTGCGACTGACACGCAACTTCAACCTCAACCTCTCGGCACGCTGGGATGTCTACACCTATCAGCTCAACGAGGCCGGGAATCCCGTGCGCGTCAATATCCCCCGCTGGAAGGCCGGCAAGGGCATAGGCCGTCTGCGGCAGACAGGCACATCGTTCAGCTACACGTTCAACAACAACACTTTCCGGCGCAACAAGGACAAGAGCGACAAGTCTGCCAAAAAGACAACACCTGCCGGCTCGCCGCCCGACAACAGCAATGCCGAGAGCACCCGTGACGACAAGGACAAGAAAAAAGACGACCTACAGCTCGACGACGACGGCTACATGAAGTGGGAAGTCCCGTGGAATCTCTCCGTCAACTACTCCATCAGCTACGGCTATGGGGCGTTCAACAAGGAGAAGATGGAATATGACGGCAAGATAACCCAGAATCTCAGCTTCAGCGGCAACATACAGCCGACCAAGAACTGGAACTTCGGTTTTACCGCCAGCTACAACTTCGACACCCACAAGCTCGCCTACATGAACTGCAACATCTCCCGCGACCTCCATTGCTTCACCATGAGGGCAAGTTTTGTCCCCGTAGGCCCCTACAAGAGCTACAACTTCCACATCTCGGTCAAGTCGTCGCTCCTGAGCGACCTCAAGTATGACAAGCGCTCATCCTACCGCAACGGGGTGACATGGTATTGACATCGGCGCGTCATATCATGAAATATTTTGGGGGAGACAAACAAAAGCGGTAACTTTATGTTCTAATTAGTAAGAGACGTGCAGCCGTCCACACGCCACACGTCCGACTATTTTTTTTTAACCGCTCAACTATTTAGGGATATAACATCGTGGGACATTGGATAAGGAACACAGCACTACGACGCACACTCAAGGCTCTGCTTTGGGTGGCGGTCGTGGTCTTGATGCTTCCGGCATTGCTGTATATACCTTTTGTGCAGGACTTTGTCAAGGATATAGCGCTGCGTGAGGTCTCAAAGACCACCGGCATGTCAATATCCATCGACCACTTCAGGCTCAAATTCCCGCTCAGCGTCGACCTTGGCGGGGTGATGGTGGTCGAGGCCACCGGCGACACCATGGTCACCGCCCGTCAGGCCGCCATCGACCTGCGCTTGCTCCCATTGTTGCGGGGTGAGGTCGCCATCGCGGGCATCGACCTTGAGGAGGCTGGATACCGTCTCGGCACTCCAGATTCCATCCTCTACCTAAAGGCTCGCATACACCGTTTCAGCCTCGACAACTCCAACATCAACCTGCGCTCATCGTCAATCGACCTTGGGAGCGCCACCCTCGACGGCGGCGTGATGGACCTCGTCATGCAGCCCGACACTGTTCCCGCCCCCAACGACACAACCGCCACCATCCCGTGGCGCATCAAGGCCGGGGTCGTGATACTGCGCGACATCACCTACCGCATGAGGATGATGCCGCTCATCGACTCCCTCGGGGCCGAGGTCAAGCTGACACGGCTCACCGACGGACTTGTCGACATGCCGGCTCACCACATCCATGCCGCGTCACTCGCCGTCGATTCGGTGACCGCCACCTACCTCACCCCATCGGCCTCATATCTCGCCGCCCATCCCGAACCGGCCACTACGGCGACCGACACAGTCTCCTCAGGACAGCTGTGGACAGTCGAGGCCGACCATGTCCGGCTCACCAACGCCGCCGGCCTTTACGCCATGGCGGGTGCACGTCCTCTACCGGGACTCGACATGAACTACATCCAGGCCGGTGGTATAAACATAGAGGTCGACTCATTTTTCAACCGTGGGCCTGAGATAACCATCCCTCTCAAACGCCTCACAGCCACCGAACGCTGCGGGGTCAAGCTCACGGCCTCCGGCACGTTTTCGATGGACTCCACCGGCATGTATGCACGTGGGTTTGACATCTCCACCCTGTTTTCCCGCATCGCCCTCGATGCCTCCATGGGCACCGGTGACCTCACCACCGACCCCTCGCTGCCCATAGTCCTCAATGCCGACGCCAACATCGGCATACCCGATGTCGAGATGATCATGCCGACCATGCGCCCCATGCTGCGCAACGTCCCCCGCTACAACGACCTCCGCGTCAAGGCCCGTGCCGGCGGCACCGCCGGACGGCTCAACATAGCCGACCTCTCGGCTGCCCTGCCGGGATATGTCAACATCGCCATGAGCGGACGCGTGCTCAATGTCATGGATCCCAAACGCCTTGCAGGCAATCTCGATATTGATGGCCGCATCAACAATGTCGATTTCATAAAGCCGACCGTGCTTGATGCCAAACTCGCCAAGGAGGTCAACATCCCGACCATGACGCTCGATGGCCGGGTGTCCCTGGCCGGAACGACCTACAAGGGCAACCTCCGGGCACGCACCGGCGCGGGCCGGCTCGCCCTCGACGGCATGTGGCAAGGTTCGGTCGAGGGATACGACATCAGCCTGTCGACCGACTCATTTCCCGTCAACTCCTTCATGCCCACCCTCGGCGTAGGAGCCGTGACCGCCGACATCAAGGCACGCGGACAGGGATTCAACCTAGCATCGCCCAAGATGACACTTGCCGCCGATGCCGTCATCCATCATGTCACCTACGACTCCCGCCCCTACCATGACATCCATGCCTGGGCGACGCTCGACAAGGGCAACATGCACGGTGGACTCGTATCACTCAACACCTATGCCGACCTCGACATCGAGCTTAACGGCACCATCAACGGTGACAACTACACGTTTGACATCGACGGCGACATACGCGAGCTCAACCTCGTCGGCCTCAACCTGTCGCCAACAGAGTCGCGAGGCTCAATGTCGCTCCATGCAGCCGGCACAGCCAATCCGCTCCATTGTCTCTATAATGTTGACTTTGACGTGACCGACCTTGAGTGGCACATGCCCGACACACGCATCGCCTCCCAGGCGATAAAGGGCAACTTCACGGCCACCGACTCGGTTACCCGCGCCGACATCGCCGAGCGCGACCTAAGCATGAGATTTGCCGCCCTCTGCCCCCTCGACACCCTGCTCGGACGCTTCACCAAGGTGTCAGCAGTCCTCGACAGCCAGATAGTGGCACGCAAAGCCGACATCGACGAGCTGCAACATGCCCTGCCACGTTTTACCCTCGCCCTCAACGGCGGCGGTCAGAACATCGTCTCCGACTATCTCGCCGGAAGCGACATGGGGCTACAGTCTTTCTCTCTCAACGCCCGTAATGACTCGCTGATAGCCCTCGGAGGGTCGGTACTCCAGTTCCGCACCGGCACTACCCGCCTCGACACCATCACATTCCGCGCCATACAGCACGGCAAGTTTCTCGTCTACGATGCCTCGCTCAACAACCGTCGCGGCACCCTCGACGACTTTGCCCACGTCAACGCTCGCGGTTACGTGGCCGACGACAAGCTCGGACTCTTTGTCAAGCAACGCAACATAGCCGACTCCGTGGGCTTCAACATCGGACTCATCGCCACAATGGCCGACTCGACCGCCACGCTCAAGTTCACCCCCTACCGCCCCATCATCGGCTACAAGAAATGGACTGTCAATGAGGACAACCTCATCAGCTATAACCTCTACACCCGGCATGTCGATGCCAACCTGCGCATGTCGTCAGCTGACAGCCGTCTCAATCTCTACACAGAACACAACCCCGACAATCACTCACAAGAAGACCTGATTCTCCAAATCTCAGACGTGCAGATAGCCGACTGGCTGTCATTCTCGCCATTCGCCCCACCGATGGCCGGCATGTTGTCGTCCAACCTGCGCTTTGGGTGGCACGACAAGTCAATCGAGGGCGCGGGCGACATATCGCTCGATGACTTCACCTATGGCCATCAGCGGGTGGGCGACTTCCGCTTTGATGTCGATGTGGCCACTACAGCCGCCGGAGCGGTCATGGCCCAGGCATACCTCATGGTCGATTCTGTCAGAACCATATCAATCGAGGGTGCGCTCAACGACTCAACGAGTCCCAATCCATTCAACCTCGACCTCAAGATGATACACTTCCCCCTGCGTGTGGCCAATCCGTTCCTCCCCCCGGGCACCGCCTCGCTCATGGGTATGCTCAACGGTGACATAGACATCACCGGCGAACTGACACGCCCCATCCTCAACGGCTCGCTCACGTTTGACACCGCTTCGGTCAAGGTCAACATGATAGGAACGTCATTTAGGTTTGACGACCGTCCTATCCCTGTCAAGGACAACCTCATAACGTTTGACAACTACGCCATCCACGGTGTCAACGACAATCCGCTGACGCTCAACGGCACAGTCAATATCGCCGACTTTGCCGCCCCGCTGTTCAACCTCACGATGAGCGCCCGCGACATGCAGGTCATAGGCTCCGAGAAGGCCAAGGGGGCCGATGTCTACGGCAAGGCATTCATCGACCTCGATGCCTACATCTGGGGCAACATGGCGCCCCTCGGCATCAACGCCTCGCTCGACCTGCTCCCCGGGACAAACGTCACTTACGTGATGACCGGCACGCAAAACAGTGCAATCACCTCACGCAACACCGGCGACATGGTGCAGTTCGTCCAGTTTACCGACTCACTCGCCATGGCCCAGGTCGACAGCGTGCCCGAGAGCAGCATGTCGATGATCATCGACGCGGTACTCAAGGTCTCGGAGGGCTCCACCATAAATGTCGACATATCGACCGACGGCAAGAACAAGGCCCAGGTCAAGGGCAGCGGCACGCTCAACTACACGATGTCGGCTCTTGGCGACAGCCGCCTCACGGGACGCTACACCATCAACCAGGGATTCGTGCGCTACACCCCGCCGCTCATGTCCGAGAAGCTGTTCAACTTCACCGAGGGCAGCTATGTAGGATTCAACGGCGACATGATGAACCCCATCCTCAACGTCTCGGCTGTCGAGACCCTCAAGACCAATGTCACGCAGGAGGGACAGAACTCGCGCCTCGTCAACTTTGACATATCCGTGGCCGTAACCGGCACGCTGGCTGACATGAACGTGAAGTTTGACCTCTCCACCCGCGACGACATCTCAATCGCCAACGAGTTGCAGACCATGAGTCCCGAGCAGCGTGCCAACCAGGCGATGAACCTGCTGCTCTACAACACCTACACCGGCCCGGGTACCAAGGCAAGCGGCAATCTGTCGGGCAACCCGCTGTTCTCGTTCCTTGAGTCACAGATCAACTCATGGGCGGCCAACAACATCAAGGGTGTCGACATATCATTTGGCATCGACCAGTACGACAGCACGGTCAACGGCTCGACATCCACTACCACGAGCTACAGCTACCGCGTGTCAAAGTCGCTGTTCAACGACCGCTTCAAGATCACCGTCGGCGGCAACTACTCGACCGATGCCGACACCGACGAGAACTTCTCGCAAAATCTCATCAACGACATCTCGTTCGAGTACCTGCTCAACCGCTCCGGCTCGATGTACATCAGGCTGTTCCGTCATGTGGGATATGAGAGCATCCTCGAAGGCGAGGTGACACAGACCGGTGTCGGATTTGTCTACCGACGCAAGCTCCGCTCCCTCCGCGACATGTTCCGCCGCAACAGGCAGCCCGAGGTCGCTCCCCCGCCCATCCCGGAGCCAATCGACCCGACATCCGGCGATGACAGCAGCGCCGCCCGCCGTGACGATGCCGTGATACCGTCTGACAATAAACGCCCCGACAATGAAACCAAATAGCCTCATACGACTCCTGCTCGTGATACTGTCGGCACTGCTCGCCGTATCATGCTCGACGACCAAGCGTCTCGGTCCCGACGAGATTCTTTATACCGGTGTCAAGAAAGTGGCCATCACCGGCCCCGACGACGGTCACCGCGCCATCGTGCCCGGAGCCAAGAGCGCCATTTCCGATGCCGTCAATGTCGCCCCCAACAATTCGCTCATCTCGCCGTATATCCGCTATCCGTTCCCCATCGGCCTATGGGTCTACAACAACTGGAACAATCCCCCCAAGGGATTCAAGCATTGGCTCTATGAGAAGCTCGTCGAGCAACCCGTGCTGATCTCTGACGTGCGGCCCGAGCTGCGCACCAAGATGATTGACGAGATACTCGACAATCACGGCTACTTCAGCGGCACATCTTCCTACGAGCTTGTGCAGGGCAAAAATCCAAAAAAGGCACGCATACTTTACAACGTCATATCGGGTCCGGCCTACACACTCGACTCCATATATCTGCTGCCCGACACCTGCAACCTGTACCATCAGATTGACTCGGTCGCCCTCGCCAGCGCCTATCTGAAGAAAGGTATGCAGTACGACACCGACTCCCTGAGCGCCGAGCGCACGCGCATCACCAACGTGTTGCGCAACAAGGGCTATTACTACTTCCGGCCCGAGTATATCGAATATCTCGCTGACTCAACCGTCGGCCCCCACCGCATTGCCATGAAGCTGACCGTCGCCTCCAACACCCCGCCCGAGGCACTCCGGCGATACCGCACCGGCGACGTGACCGTCTACATCAACCGCAACGAGGGTGGCGGCACGCCCGAGACATTCGAGACCCCTCGCGCCAAGGTCGTCCAGATGATGCCCTCGCGCCTGCGACGTGGCATCATCGGCGAGTGTGTGACATTCCGCAAGGGTCGCTATTTCTCCGTACGCAACATGAACCGCACACAGAGCTACCTCTCCCGCCTCGGCATATTCAACGCCATCAACATGGTGGTCATGCCCGACACCGTGGCCGGCAGCGACCTGCTCAATGTCGCCATCGAGTGTACGTTCGACACGCCCCTTGAGGCGAGTGTCGAGGCCAATGTCTCGTCAAAGTCCAACAGCTACATCGGCCCTGGCATAACGCTTGGTCTCACCAACCGCAACCTCTTTGGAGGCGGCGAGCAACTCAACCTCAGCCTAACAGGCTCATACGAGTGGGCCACGGGCGGCTCAAAGGAGGAGCGCTCGTCAGTGTTCAACTCCTACGAGATCGGCATCCAAGCATCCCTGTCATTCCCAAGGCTGCTCGCACCGGGATTCATCCCGCGCACGCGCCGCTACGTCAACTGGACGCGCATCACGCTCAACGCCGACCTGCTCAACCGTCCCCACTACTTCAAGATGGCACAGTTCTCCACATCGTTCAACTACGACTGGAAACCGACGCGAAACACGGCAAGCACCCTGACGCTGCTCAAGCTGACCTACACCAAACTCTTGCACCGCACCCCGGTATTCGACTCAATCATGGATGCCAACCCCGCCGTGGCCCTTAGCTTCCGTGACCAGTTCATCCCCCAGATGGCCTACAGCTACGTGTGGCAACGCACCTTTGATGCCGACAACCAGCTCAACTGGCAGTTTACCGTCGCCGAGGCCGGCAACATATTTTGGGCGATATGGCGTGCCTGTGGTGTAAAAGGAGAGAAAAAGCTGTTCGGGATGCCTTTCTCACAGTTTGTCAAAGGTACCACCCAGCTCGTTTATTCGCGCCGACTCGGCCACGGCGACCACTGGCTCGTCACTCGCGCCGCCGTCGGTGCGGCCCACGCCTACGGCAACGCCAGTCAGGTACCCTACAGCGAGCAGTTCTATGTCGGCGGGGCCAACTCAGTGAGAGCCTTCACTGTCCGCTCCCTCGGGCCGGGCAGCTATCGACCTCCCATCGACTCGTCAAACGGCTACTTTGACCAGACGGGTACATTCAAGTTTGAGTTCAATGTCGAGTACCGTTTCCCCATCTTCGGCCCGCTGCATGGCGCTGTATTCTTCGATTCCGGCAACATCTGGCTGCTCAAGAACGACCCGATGCGCCCCGGCGGACTCCTCCAGGCCCGCACGTTCCTGCGCGACCTTGCCACCGGCACCGGCGTGGGACTCCGCTTTGACATCGGTATGCTTGTGGTCAGAGGCGACCTCGGCATCGGCATCCACGCCCCCTACGCCACCTCCCATCACGGCTACTACAACATGGAGTCATTTGGCAAGAGCCTCGCCTTCCATCTCGCCATCGGCTACCCCTTCTGACCTCCTTTACCGCCAAAAAGACTGTGCAGCTCCATAAACCGCGCCAAAGTCGCGTCGCCATGCCGCGCCATGTCAGCGATGACCGCCTCAAGCGGTTTCTCGCGCATATCCCCACCCTTGGAGTAGAACTTGTCGGCATAGCATATCAGCTTCTCAAGCAGCGACTCAGGCAACATATCCCTATGAGGCAACGGCAGACCCTGACTCTCTATTTCCGAGGCCGTCAGGCCCGCCCCCGTATGCCGCTCGGCCACACGTGCGAAGCGCTCATCTACGCCATCACGCCGCAACAAGTCAGCGCCAAGGATGCCATGGGCGATATAAGGCTCGCTGCCCGTGCAGCCTATCGACGGCGCGTCAGTGAGAAATATGCCTATGTCATGCAACATCGCCGCCGCCTCGACATCAGCCTCCGCGAGAGGCAGTCCAAGCCTCCTGGCAATTCCCAGGGCCTTGTCAGCCACCTGACGCGAGTGCCTCACAAGCACCTCCCGCCCCCGGCTCCCCGCCGGATAATACCTCTCAATCACCACCCGATAATCCATAACAGTTTGTTTTATCAATCACAAATATACTCAAAAAAGTCAATCCAACCGCTTATGATAGTGATTGGGATAATATATAATCACGGCTCCGGGAGCCATGCCGTCAGGCGATGCTACCCGGAGCCGCTATATCAACCAGCCCGATAGAGGGAAGGGCTGCAGGGGTTACTCAATGATTGTGTTCCAGCCGTGGATGTCCTCCTCCTCGCCGAGCTGTATGGCCCGCAGCTTGTTATAGAGAGCCGTGGTCACGGGTCCGGGCTGCCCATCCTTGGCAACGATATATTTCTTGCCTGTATCGAGGTCGTCAATCTCGGCCACCGGCGACGCGACGGCAGCAGTGCCGCAAGCAGCAGCCTCCTGTATCTCATCGAGTTCCTCAAGGGGTATGTGGCGGCACTCAACCTCGATGCCGAGATCGCGGGCAAGCTGTTGCAGGCTCATGTTGGTTATCGACGGAAGTATCGACTCCGATGCCGGAGTGATATATTTGCCGTCCTTGATGGCAAAGAAGTTGGCCGGGCCACACTCATCGAGATATTTCTTCTCCCGGGGATCAAGATAGAGCACAGCCGAGTATCCCAACTCGTGGGCACGCTCACCCGCCTCAAGTGACGCGGCATAGTTGCCACCGACTTTCCACCGGCCCGTTCCCTTGGGCGCCACACGGTCAAACTCACGCATTATGCAGATGTTCGTGGGCTTGAATCCCTCCTTGAAATATGGGCCGACAGGTGTCACGAGTATGAGGAACAAATATTCCGATGCAGGTTTCACGCCAACCTGAGCCGAGATGCCAATCTCAAGCGGACGGATGTACAACGATGCTCCGCTGCCGTATGGGGGGACAAACCGCTCGTTTAGCTTGACAACCTTCTTGACCATCTCGGTAAAGAGTTCCACCGGGACAGGGGCCATCTTTATGCCGTTGGCCGAGCTTATGATACGCTTGGAGTTCTCCTCGAGACGGAACACGCGTACCTTGCCATCCTTACCGCGAAACGCCTTTAGCCCCTCGAATATCTCCTGCCCGTAGTGGAGAGAGGTGGCGGCGATGTGCAGATTGATTGTCTCGGACGACGATACCTCGATCTCGCCCCACTTTCCGTTGCGGTAATAGCAACGCACGTTGTAGTCGGTAGGGATATATCCAAACGATAGATTACCCCAGTCTAATTCTTTGCTCATGATTCTAACCTTAATAGTCTTTGTGACTGTCAGCCCACGCCCGCAGACATGGGGCGGTCCGGCGCACTGTTGTGTTAATGTCGCGAAATTACTAATTTTCCGTCATATCATCGGCATTAGCCTGTCATTTTTCGCGCTTTTTCCACTTTTTTGTGTAAGTTTGTAACTTAAAAGCCACATAACAGCACTAATTACGGTACAGCATTTGCACGACATTACCAGCACCCCGATTCAATGAGACCAAAACATACGACATCGAGACACTTCACATATCTCACACCGTCACTTCTCCTGATTATCGGTGTGCTCTACGCCGCCTACTTCCAATACATACCCTTCGTAGGTGATGACCTTAATTACTACGGCAGCTTCATGAAATACTATGACGGCATAGTCGATTTTCCCCTCCACACCGCTCGCAACATGTTGTATGTCAACGGTCGTATGAGTGACAAGCTCAACATTCTCTGGCTATGTTACCTGCCTCGCCCCATGCTGTCAGCTATTACCGGGGCGATGATTGCAGTTCTCATGGCAATCGCCATCAAAGCATCCCGACTGCCCCGTCAATGGGTGACCGCACGGGTCAGTCTCACCGCCCTGCTTGTATTTACCCTCCCCTGGTGGGACAGCCTGTCTCTGTTCGTGTGCCAGTTCAACTACGTATGGACGGCTACGTTCGTCCTTGCTGTTATCGGGATTATACTCAACGGTGATTTCAACCATCGGTCTATGTGGCTAATGCTGCCGGCAGCATTTCTCGTGGCGGCGATGCACGAGGCATGTGGCCTTGCCGCCTCTGCCGGATTAGTAGTTTACTTTTGGCTCAATCCATCTGCACGACCTTCAACTCGGGCGGGGCGATGGTCTGTAATCATGTTTTTCCTCGGAGCGCTGATGCCATTAATGTCTCCTTCATTTTGGTCTCGCGTCGGGAGCGCCGGCACCGACCCCAACGACCCCATGTGGCTGCTTGTCATCAAGAGCGATTTCTATGCCCTCACGCTCGTCCTTGTCATCATTTTCATGGCCGTGGCCACCCCTCGCCGGCTCGCCGCGATGATGCGCTCATCGTGGGCTGTATATGCCGTCGCGGCCATCGTCTCTATGGCCATCAGCGCCGTCAGCGGCATAGTGGGTCGCAGCGGATGGTTCGCCCAGGTTTTCGCACTCATAGCCCTGTTCCGGCTTGCGGTAAAGTCCGGCTTCCGCATCCCCGCGTGGCTCGGCGCGGTGACCTCCACCCTGCTATCGGTCGCCATAGTCGTCCACCTCATCGAGGCCGTCAGCTACCAGCGTGTCACGGGCACGCAGCTTCAGGACTGCATCGACCGCTATGCCGCCGATCCCGCAAGCCCCGTCTACATGGACTTCCTCGGCGACCCGCAGCAACCATGGTGGCTGCTCCACAAGACACGCGGAGTACCCGATGCCGATGACACCTACATCATCGAGACCATCACCAACCTCCATGGCGACAGCATCCACCCCCTCACAGTCCTCCCCACGGCGGTCATGAGCCTGTCGGCCGACAGCATCACCTCCCCCGTCGAGGTGACCCCGGCCTACGCAGCCCGGCACACACTCCTCGCCGACACCATCCCACCGGCCTACATCTCCCCCACCATCCCTGCTGGCACCGACAGCCGCATGTTGTGCCGCCTCAACTCCACCATCTACGTCGTCGTCCCCTTTGCCCGCAACTCTCGCACACTCTACTACCTCACACCCCGCGACCTCGACCCAGGCGACCGCTGACACCCATTCCACATCCGCCATGCTGACATCATCGCACATGTTTCCCGTGCATAGCCTACGACCCCTGGAGCCACAAAATTTTATGAGACGGGGCCTAAACCTTTTGCCCCGCAAAACCCTTATTACTTTATAAGAATACCAATTTTTATAAACATCACCCAAAACGTTTATCTATGAAACTTAAAACAGCGACATCAAGGACCGTCATGTCATCGGCCTTAGCAGCACTATTGTCTCTCACCATCTCGTCATGTGGAGGCAAATCAGCCAACACCGACCGGCAGCAGCCCGACAGCGCCGCGACAGCCGCCGATAGCGGAAATAACGGAGGGCCGCAACTTGGGATGCCCGGAGGAGACCCCGTCATTGACAAGTCCTCCGACTCCACCCTCCAAGCCATGATAAAGACCGTGGCCCCTGAGTTCAAGCAATTTGAGTACAAGGATACCGAGACCGGCAAGACAATGACCTACAGCCTGTTCACCCCCAAGGGGATGGACAGTTCAAAGGACTACCCCCTCGTGCTGTTCATCGCCGACGCGAGCACTCCCGGCTCCGATGCCACACGCCCGCTGACACAGGGCTACGGCGCACTGGTGTGGGCGACATCCGAATCCCAGGCCAAAAATCCCTGCTACGTGCTTGTCCCCCAATTCACCGGCGTAGCCGTCAATGACAAATATGACCACACCGACGAGGTCGACATCGCCATGCGTATGCTCAATAGCCTTGTGGCCGATAAAAACATCGACAGCAAGCGGCTCTACACCACTGGCCAGTCCATGGGCGGCATGATATCGATGTATTACAATGTGGCATACCCCGACGTGTTTGCCGCCTCACTCTTTGTCGACTGCCATTGGGACACCTCTACATTCGACTCCCTCGTCAAGCACAAGTTCATCTACTTCATAGCAGGCAACGAGGGAAAGGCATACAAGTGCCTGGAGCCGCTTGAGAATGCAGCCCGCAAGGTGGGTGTCCAGTACACCTTTGCTGAGTGGAACGCACAGCTGCCCGAAAAACGTCAGAGCGAGTTGGCGGCGACGATGCTCGACAAGGGAGCGCCCGTCAACATCTTTGAGTTTGAACCCAAGTCAGTGCTCCCCGCCGACGGTAAGGGCAGCGAGCACATGTACTCGTTTGACTACGCCTACCGCATACCCTCCGTGCGCCAGTGGCTGTTCAACCAAAGCAAGTAAGCGTGACCTACCTACATAAAACACTCATCCGGCGCTACCAGCCAAGACCGATAGCGCCGGATGTCATTTTATCCACGGCGGCAGCTCCTCACGCTCCCGCCATGTCGTGTGTCAATAGCCTGTATAGGTATGTGGCGACAGACGGTGCAGCTCCTCTTTCACGCCATCGCTCACATCGAGCGTGTCAATGAAAGCCGAGATTGACTCAGCCGTCACCGCAGCATTGGTACGCGTGAGCTGCTTCAGCGTCTCGTAGGGCTTGGGGTAACCCTCGCGGCGCAGTATCGTCTGTATGCCCTCGGCCACCACGTTCCACATCGAGTCGAGGTCTGCCGAAATTGCCGCCTCGTTGAGCAGCAGCTTGTTCAACCCCTTGAGTGTCGAGTGGATGGCAATCACCGTGTGGGCCATCGGCACTCCCACGTTGCGCAACACGGTCGAGTCGGTCAGGTCACGTTGCAGACGCGACACCGGCAGCTTGGTCGACAGGTGCGACAATATCGCGTTGGCAATGCCGAGATTACCCTCCGAGTTCTCATAGTCAATCGGATTGACCTTGTGGGGCATAGCCGATGATCCTACCTCGCCGGCCTTGATCTTCTGCTTGAAGTACTCCATCGAAATATACTGCCACATATCGCGGTCGAGGTCGAGTATCACCGTATTGATGCGGCGCATCGCGTCAAACAGCGCCGCCATGTTGTCATAGTTAGAGATCTGGGTCGTATATTCCTCACGCTCTATGCCGAGCCTGTCGCTTAGAAAGCGGGCTGCAAATCCACGCCAGTCAATCGACGGATAGGCCGTCAGGTGGGCATTGAAGTTACCCGTCGCACCACCAAACTTGCCGCTGACGGGCACTGCGTCGAGCATCCTAAGCTGCTGGCGCAGACGGTAGGCAAACACCCTTATCTCCTTGCCCAGGCGTGTGGGCGAGGCGGGTTGTCCGTGAGTCTTGGCGAGCATCGGCAGGTCCTTCCACTCATCGGCACGCGCCTCCAGATGCTCTATAAGCTCCACCAACAGCGGACGGTACACGTCGGCGATAGCCTCCTTGACCGACATCGGCACCGACGTGTTGTTGATGTCCTGTGACGTCAGGCCAAAGTGTATGAACTCCTTCCACTTCTCAAGCCCGAGAGCGTCAAACCGTTCCTTGAGGAAATATTCCACCGCCTTTACATCGTGGTTGGTCACGCTCTCTATCTCCTTGATGCGCTCCGCGTCGCCGAGCGAGAAGTCGCGGTAGATGGCACGCAGCGACTCAAACTTGCCGCTGTCCACCCCCTCAAGCTGAGGCAGGGGTATCTCACACAGCGCGATAAAATACTCCACCTCGACACGCACGCGATAGCGTATCAGGGCAAATTCCGAGAAATACTCATCGAGACGCGAGCACTTAGAGCGGTAGCGTCCATCGACAGGCGATATAGCCGTAAGGGTCGTCAGTTCCATATATTGTAGTTTTATCGTTGTAGACTTTGCAATGCGGACTCATTTTTTGCCATGCGCCGACTCACTGACCGTCTATGAGCGGCTGACCGCCCCAAGATCGTGACTGTCAACGATTGCATCCGTTGAAATAACAAAGCCTCCCCACTGGGGGAGTGGGAAGGCTTGTATCGGGTGGGCGCTGAGGGATTCGAACCCCCGACCCTCTGCTTGTAAGGCAGACGCTC
>JAMPAQ010000030.1 GCA_023667145.1 Pseudoflavonifractor sp. | reverse complement strand
GGGAACCCAACCAGATTGACGTCGACATGGTGGCAACCTACCTCCGCCTCGCCAAAACCACCGCCTCCGTAACCTCCCTCGACTCCGAAACCATCACATACGAAACAGACGCCCACAGCGTGCCCTCTGCGGTTTGCGAGTCTCCGCTAATTGGCCCCGACAAGCTCCCCCCCTTGGAGCTGACCGTTGATGACAATGCCCATACCGTCAAATTTGCTGTCAATCCCAACGTGGATATCACCAAGTTCACCACCGAGCAGGAAGCGCAGCTAAAGGGCACTGCCGAGTGCTATATCACCGCCGGCAACATCCGCAAGCAGGTGCTGGTGGACTATGACATCACTCCGTTCTTTACCATCCGACCCATTTCGGTGAAGATCCAGTGGGACAGCAATTCTAATTCTCCTTTGCTCTCCAAGACTTTTGAGTACCGCACCAACCTCGGTGGCATTACCCTGACGCAACAGGGCAACATCAACTCTGCCATCGTCAGCCCCAGCATCTCGTCCGGCAAGATGACTACCGCAAGCTCCACTATCCAGTTCACCGGCGACAATCCCCTGTCAGCCGGCGCGGGCAAAATCACCGTCAAGGCCACATCCAATCCGGGCACCACCACCGAGCACTATCTCTCTGCGGGGCCGCAGGCCGCAGTCACCATGAGCAAGTATCGCGATTTCCGCACTGACCTCATTGTCACCGTCCTCCCCCCCCTCGGCGGCTACCGCATCTATTTCCGCTCCATCAATGACTATCAGTCATACAGCGGCGGCTCCGAGACCGGCGAGTTCCTTAACGGCGACTACAGCATCTTCCCGACAGAGACGTATCTCACAACCTACACTACGGGCAATAACTGGATTGACTGGTGGAATCCCAATGCCACAGGCGGTGACGCATCCAACGGCAACTATCACCGTGTGTATATCTACACACAGATGGGCGAGACCACAAGTGTGAACGATTCCGGGCCCACATGGCGATTCACCGGAAAATACGGTGACGGCAAAGACTCTTGGGGGCAATACGACGGAGCCAACAATGGCAACGTCACAAACCAACTTGGGCAATCCCAGATGGCAGGCGACAGCAATAATCCCGGCTGGTATTATTTTGACCTCAACCAAAACGCGCAGTCAGAAGCTTTTAATGGCGCTACCGGCAGTAAGATACCCGAACCGGGACGTACGCTTATAATATTCTACAACAACACATACTGCACACAGGGCTACGCCCCTCACCGAGCCGCCCATCACCTTGACCCCGGCATCCAGCTTTTTGACTATGAGGACCGTGAAGGCTACTATGTATATGATCCGACAATGGAGCCGTACTACCGTATATATGACGACCGGCCCTATATCGAGGACATCAACTACACAGTCTACTCCAAGGAGCGCATCACCGGCTGGGAACACAAATACGGTGTGGCCGAAGGTGAACCTGCCGATATAAACAATCCCATCCAGTGGAGAATTCACTACACCATTCCGACCAACAACGCCGCTCAGCAGACACAGGTCAACGGCTGGTACAAGACAGTGATTAAGCTCAAGGCAATCCGCGGAGACTACGAGAAGGCCATCGCGCTTCTGGGCTTGAACGGCACCACAGCTTCCGAGTATCCCGACCAGTATGTATACTTCTATTACGTGCCGGGCCACTGGTTCGACAATCCCTACGCCTACATTTATTATGGTGATAATGACAATAACGCATCATGGCCAGGTCAGAAGATGGAGTTCTTCAAGAACGACGGCAGCAACAAAATCTACCGTCTGAAAGTGCCCTTCCACTTCCGCACCGCCAAGGTTATCTTTAACAATAACAGCGGTACGCAAACCGGTGAACTCTCCCTTGACGCAAAAAATATGATTTTCTACACCGACACCAGTGCCTGGATGGAGTATGGCAGTCAGCCCGATTGGGGCAATATCAACAACAATGATGCGAATAAGGTGATTCTGTTCGGTGGGCAGGCATATCCGCAGTATAACCACACGGCCACATTCGAGAACGGCAAGTGGCGCGGAGGCGCACCCTTTTAACCCATCAACGCCATAACACACTTCGGACAAAGACAATCTCATGAAACTCTCACGATATTTCTCCAAGCTCCTGTGGGTGCTCCCGGCGCTGATGCTCGCCGCTTGCTCCGATGACAATGAGCCGGTTGATGCCTCTGTCCTCACTCCCGCCGACGGCGCGGGTGTGGAGGAGCTGACGCTAACCCTCAACCTCCCCTCATATGAGGTGACGGAGATAGGCTCACGTGCCGCCGCCAACCCCACGGAGACTATTGACGCCATCTCGGTATTCTGCTACGGTGCAGATGGCAATTGGCTGCAAACCGTCGTTACTGACGAGCGCACATGGACACTGACAGGCGGCAAAGCCGTGATCACTGTTGGCATCAACAAGAAAACTGCCAAGGTGGAAGTGGTCACCAACTACAAGGCTGACAGCAACGCCAAAGACCCCTCAACCATCTTTGTCGGCATTGAGGCCCTCAATCCGGCTAAGCCGGTGATGTGGGGCAAGGCCGACATCAACGCTATCGCCGGTGCCACGATGGGCAACGCGTCGGTGGATCTGCTGCGCAACTACGCCAAGGTGACCGTGCAGAAGGCCAAAAATGCCGTGGGCACATTTACCATCAACTCATTTGGCGTGACAAACACGGCTATGTATGGCTCGCTTGCACCAAAGAATAAATCTGTCAGTCCTTTGGCCCCGAGCACTAAGGTTGGTGAGACGTATGGCTTCAAGTCTGCTGCGGTGAATGCTTTAGAGGCTGTCTACATCTATGAGACACCTAAGGACGAGACTAATGCTGATGGCACTCTCAAGAGCGGTGGCCGCATCATCATCAACATTGACGGCTCATATTATTGCGTGGCATTCCGTCAGCGCAATGCTCTCGAAGGCACTGACACTCCCTCGGAGACTCCGGGGGCATACGACTATAAATCGCTGCATATCCTGCGTAACCACCACTACACGGTTAACGTTATTGAGGTGCGCGAGGATGGCTGGAGCACGTTTGAGGAGGCAATGAACGCCGCGCCTGATAATCGCCTCACAGTGCTCATCACCGACACCACCCCTGCCGTCACTGACGTAATCGCCACCCGCGACTATATGCTCGGCGTGAGCGACGAAATGGAGGTCACAGCCGACGGTAAGAATCCCGAGAACACAGCCCTCGACCCCGTCATCTCCGTGGTGTCATCATATCCTGGCACTCCCCAGATTAGTGTGGTGTCTGACCAGT
>JAMPAQ010000002.1:190974-242759 GCA_023667145.1 Pseudoflavonifractor sp. | reverse complement strand
TCCCTCAAAAACTGACCGCCCTGACGTTAACATTAGTTATTAAACAACCTCTAAGGCTTGATTGTCAGTATGGCCTTATTTCTTGAAGAAACGGTTATACAGACCCTGGAAGCCTTGACCGTGACGGGCCTCGTCCTTGGCCATCTCATGGACGGTGTCGTGAATGGCATCGAGATTGAGCTCCTTGGCGCGTTTGGCGATACGCATCTTGTCGGCGTTGGCACCGGCCTCGGCGGCCATGCGCTTTTCGAGATTGGTCTTGGTGTCCCAAACGCAGTCGCCAAGCAGCTCGGCAAATTTGGCGGCGTGTTCTGCCTCCTCAAAGGCATAGCGCTTGAACGCCTCAGCCACTTCGGGATAACCCTCGCGGTCGGCCTGACGCGACATGGCGAGATACATGCCCACCTCGCCGCACTCACCGTTGAAGTGAGCAAGCAGGTCTTTAATCATTTCCTCGTCACAACCCTTGGCTACACCGATTTCGTGTTCTGTGACAAAGGTAAGTTCGGCGGTCTCGTCGAGTTCCTTGAACTTGATGGCCGGAGCGCCGCAGATGGGGCATTTCTCGGGTGCTTCCTCTCCTTCGTGAACGTAACCGCATACGGTGCAGATGAATTTCTTGATCATAATGTTTTGAATTTAGATAGTTATACGAATGGTTAAATAAACAGTTGATGTCACGGTGATTTATTTGTCAGCGCATCTGTCACACAGCCCCAGGTAGTTGACATTGACTTGCTCAATCTTCAAGCCCGTATATCCCTCGGCGGGAAGTAGGCTCTCGCTCAAGTGGATGTCGAGCAGCCGTCCGCACTTGCGGCACAGGAAGTGAGCGTGGGGATAGTCGGCATAGTCAAACCTCACATTGGTCTTGTCGATGTCGAGTGCGGTCACGGCATTGTTGTCGGCCAACAGCCACAGCGTGTTGTAGACAGTCGTGCGTGATAATGTCGGCATCTCGTCGATGAGTGCGTTGTATATCTCATCGACGGTAGGGTGGGTGCGGTGACTGGCGAGATACCGCATTATGGCTATGCGCTGGGCCGACGGCTTGATGCCGTGGTCGCGCAGGTATTCAGTCAGTCTTGCGGTGTCTGTCATGATATGCTGTTTGTAATTATTACAAAATTATAATGATTATATGATATAGCCAAATCTTATAGAAAAATCATGGATAAAAAATTGGCATCAGGCTTATTGCATCCTGATGCCGGTATAGGGGTTGTATCGTTATGTGGCGCTTAGGGGATGAGGTCGTAGGCGCGGAATACTTTCTGTATCTTCTCAAGGGCGGTGGTCACCTGCTCCTTGCTGTGGGTTGCCATGAGCGAGAAGCGAATGAGCGTGTCTTGCGGGGCAACGGCGGGTGACACAACGGGATTCACGAAGATACCCTCCTCAAGCAGGTCGCGGGTGATGGCGAACGTCTTGTTGTTGTCACGGATGAACAGCGGGATGATGGGGGTCGATGTATTGCCGATCTCACAGCCCATGTTGCGGAAACCGTCAAGGGCATAGTGGGTGATTTCCCAAAGGTGTTCCTGACGCTCCGGCTCGGCAATCATGATGTCGATGGCCTTTAGCGCGGCGGCTGTCGATGCCGGGGTGATGCTTGCCGTGAATATGTAGGAGCGGGAATGGTGACGGAGGAAGTTTGTGATTTCCTTGTCGGTGGCGATGAAGCCGCCGAGCGATGCGAACGACTTGGAGAACGTGCCCATGATGAGGTCAACATCCTTTGCGACTCCATAATGGTGGCAGACACCGCGTCCACCCTCGCCAAACACGCCGATACCGTGGGCCTCGTCGACCATCACGCTCGCGTCATACTTTTTGGCCAGCTCAACAATCGACTTTACATCGGCGACATCTCCTTCCATTGAGAACACGCTGTCGGTCACAATCAGCTTGACCTTGTCGGGCTCGCATTTCTGGAGCTGCTTTTCAAGCGACTCCATGTCGTTGTGCTTGTATTTGAGCTGCTGGGAGAATGAGAGACGACGGCCCTCGATGATTGAAGCGTGGTCTTGCTCATCCCACAGTATGTAGTCCTCGCGGCCGGTCAGAGTGGAGACCACGCCGAGATTGACACCGAAACCGGTTGAGTATATCATAACATCCTCCTTGCCCATATATTCGGCAAGACGGGCCTCAAGCTGCTTGTGCAGGTCGAGTGTTCCGTTGAGGAAAGGGGAGCCGGCACAGCCGGTGCCATATTTTCTTGTGGCCTCTATTGCCGCTTCCTTGATGCGTGGGTCATTGACGAGACCTGAATAGCAGTTTGAACCAAACATGAGGACCTTGCGTCCGTTTATGATGACTTCGGGATCCTGCTCGGACGATATAGCGCGAAAATAAGGATAAATGCCAGCCGCCTTGGCTTTCTGCGGCTCTTGATACTTGTTGAGTTTAGCTTGTAATAGCTTCATAGTTTATGTGGAGAATGTTTTTTTGAAATAAACTATCTGCTTTTTACGCCATTCGCGGTAAAGCAGGCTGCAAAGTTAACGATTTTTTTTGTATTTATGGTGTGTATGTCCTCTTTTTTGCGAAAATAATGCGCAAACAGTCCTCGATTGTGCAATTATGATTGTGCAAATATTAACCCGACAGCCTGTGACCGATGTCGGCACAGGCTGTCGGGTTTATCTATATTGGGACTTGGAGCTGTTATTCGGCTACACCGGCAAGCTCAGGGTCTATCATGATGCGGCCACAGTACTCGCAGACGATAATCTTCTTGTGCATCTTGATTTCCATCTGCTTCTGCGGCGGGATGCGGTTGAAGCAGCCGCCACACGCGTTGCGCTGGATGTAGACTACACCAAGGCCGTTGCGGGCGTTCTTGCGTATGCGCTTGAATGCGGTGAGGGTGCGGGTGTCTATGCGCGGCTCGATAGCCTTGGCCTGTTCGAGGATACGTTCTTCGTCCTGACGGGTCTCCGACACGATTTCCTCAAGCTCCTTTTTCTTCTCCCCGAGTATGTGGAGGTGGTCGTTGAGGCTCTCCTCGGTCGAGGCAATCTCGTTGGTCTTGGCCTCGATGGCGCGGCCGAAGTCGTTAATGTACTTCTCACTTGCCTCAATTTCAAGACCCTGATACTCAATCTCCTTTGACAGCAGGTCAAACTCGCGGTTGTTGCGCACGTTGTCGAGCTGTTGCTTGTATTTCTCGATGTTGGCCTCTGCCGATTTGATTTTCTCTCTCTCGGCCACGGTCTTGCGGCGCAACTCGTCTATGTCCTTGTTGTAATTATCAATACGTGTGCGCAAGCCCTCGATGTCATCCTCAAGGTCCTTGACCTCAAGGGGAAGCTCGCCGCGCACGGTGCGTATGCGGTCAATCTCCGACAGGAGTGTCTGAAGCTCGTAGAGGGCCCTTAGGCGTTCTTCAACCGAGCCTTGCTCGTTTTTGGTCTTATCGTTAGCCATAATTTACCTGTAGTTTATCGGATTTTTTTCTTTTTCGGCGTAATAGACTGCAAAGTTAGGAAATTTTTTGCTAATTACGTGATAAAAAATATCTTTTGTGCATTGCTCGCTCTCGTAATGGCCTATGTCGATGATGAGGATGTCAGACGCGTGGTCGACAAAGTCATGATACTTGACATCGGACGTGACTATGGCCTGAGCGCCTCGCGCTATGGCCGTCGGGATGAGGAAAGCCCCTGAGCCGCCGCATAATGCTACCCTCGACAGGCTGATGCCGGGGTCGTATGATGAACATCGCGTTATAGGACTCCCGAACGCTTCCTTGACTCTGTCAATCAGGCTGTCGGGCGACAGCGGCTGCGGCAACCGTCCTGTCACGCCCGAACCCCAATAGGGGGAGTCGTTGTCAAGCGCGATGAAATCATAGGCCGGAACCTCGTAGGGATGGGACGCGAGGAGTGCCTCCTCGACCTCACGGCGACACCACGAGGGCAGCATGACCTCAAGCCGGGTCTCGTGCTCGACGTGCATCTCAAGTATGTCGCCGACGTATGGCCTTGCGCCGTCAAGCGCCCTGAATGTGCCCTCTCCGCGTGACCTGAAGCTGCATGAGTCGTAGTCGCCGAGTGTCCCGGCTCCGGCCTCAAACAATGCTACGGCGACACGGTCGGCATCGGCGTCGGGTACCATGGTGACGAGTTTCATCATCCGGGCGTGCATCCGCTCAAGCACCGCGACATCCTCCAGCCCGAGTCGCCGTGCCATCTCGTGTGACACGCCTCCATGGGTATTGTCGAGATTGGTGTGGCACGAGTAGACCGAGATGCCGCCGGCGATGGCGTTCATTATTGTTGCTTGTTGGGGCGTGGTGCCGTTCAAACGTTTCAAACCCTTGAATATGAGCGGATGGTGAGAGACAATCAGGTTGCATCCGCGCTCTATGGCCTCATCGACTATGGCCGGGGTGACATCGACACACAGCAGCACGCCGGTACACGCCGCTGAGCGTGTGCCGACCTGCAAGCCGCTGTTGTCATAGTCCTCCTGCAACGCCGGAGGGGCTATGGTCTCAAGCTCGCGGACGATGTCGCCTACATATATTGTCGGTGATATTGTCATCTGCGCGTCGGGTCATTGCTTCTCGACAAGCGAGATACACAGTTCATCGAGCTGCGACTGGTCGATTGACGAGGGCGCGTCGATCATCATGTCGCGTCCCGAGTTGTTCTTGGGGAATGCGATGGTGTCGCGTATGGAGTCGAGTCCGGCGAGGATGGCTACAAAACGGTCAAACCCGAATGCGAGTCCGCCGTGAGGCGGTGCGCCATACTTGAAGGCGTTCATCAGGAACCCGAACTTGTATTGTGCATCTGCCTCAGACAGGCCGAGCAGACGGAACATCTTGTCCTGTAAAGCGGAGTCATGGATACGTATCGAGCCGCCACCGAGTTCGTTGCCGTTGACCACCATATCGTATGCAGTGGCGCGTACCGCGCCGGTGTCGCTGTCGAGCTTGTCGATGTCGTCGGGATTGGGCGACGTGAACGGATGGTGCATCGCATAGTAACGCTGGGTCTCGTCGTCCCACTCAAACAATGGGAAGTCAATCACCCAGAGGCATGAGAATTTCTGCGGGTCGCGCAACCCGAGCTGGTTGCCCATCTCAAGGCGCAGCTCGCAGAGCTGCTTGCGTGTCTTCATGGTCTCGCCTGTGAGGATGAGTATCAGGTCTCCAGGCTTGGCCTCGCAACGGTCGGCCCATTTGCGCAGGTCGTCCTCCGTGTAGAATTTGCTTACTGAGCTCTTTATCGAGCCGTCCTCCTCGACCTTGACCCAAATGAGACCCTTGGCTCCGATTTGCGGACGCTTGACAAAGTCGGTGAGTTTGTCAAGCTGTTTGCGGGTATAGCCGGCGCATCCCGGAGCGCAGATGGCACCCACATACTCCGCGTCGTCCATGACGGCAAAGCCCTTGCCACCGGTGAGGTCCTTTAGCTCGACAAACCTCATGCCAAAGCGTGTGTCGGGTTTGTCGCTGCCATAATATTTCATGGCATCGGCCCATGTCATGCGCGGGAATGGCTCTGTGAAGTCTATATCCTTGACATACTTGAAAATATGCTTTACAAGACCCTCAAACATGTTGAGTACATCCTCCTGCTCGACAAATGACATCTCGCAGTCAATCTGCGTGAACTCGGGTTGGCGGTCGGCTCTGAGATCCTCATCGCGGAAGCACTTGACAATCTGGAAGTATCTGTCAAATCCGCTGACCATCAGCAACTGCTTGAATGTCTGCGGTGACTGGGGCAGGGCATAGAACTCCCCGGGATTCATGCGTGAGGGTACGACAAAATCGCGAGCCCCCTCGGGGGTCGACTTTATCAGCACCGGGGTCTCGACCTCAAGAAAACCCTTGTCGTCGAGGTAACGGCGTATCTCAAACGCCATCTTGTGGCGCAGTTCGAGATTGCGGCGCACTGCCCCACGGCGCAGGTCGAGGTAGCGGTAGCGCATACGCAGGTCGTCGCCGCCATCCGTGTCATCCTCGATGGTGAACGGGGGGACATCACTGCGGTTGAGTATGTTGAGCTTGCTCGCTATTATCTCTATATCGCCCGTGGGGATGTTGTGGTTCTTGCTCGACCGCTCGGCAACCTTGCCGGTCACCTGTATCACATATTCGCGTCCGAGATGGTTGGCCTCCTCACAGAGGGCGGCATCGACATCGTTGTTAAACACTATCTGGGTTATGCCGTAGCGGTCGCGTAGGTCGACAAATGTCATGCCGCCCATCTTGCGCACGCGCTGCACCCATCCGGCGAGTGTCACCTCGCTTCCGGCATCGCTCAGGCGGAGTGCGCCACATGTAGTAGTTCTGTACATAGTGTGTATGATGTAATGAAATTTAAGTCAACGAAAAATTCGCGTAAAGATAGCAAAAAAGCATGTAAAAACGTCCATTCACGCCGATTCTTTATCTTCGGCGTGTTCAGGTCGGTATGATGTCGGTTCGGAGGGGTATGGGGTGAGAGTGTGTTGGGAAGTGAATCTGTGGTCTATCGGTTGGTGAACCACCATTTGAGTTTCTGCCACATGGATGTCGGGGTCTCCTTGAGATGTACGCTTATTCCCTTGCCCTTGCGGCTCAGAAAGATTATTGACGAGTGGAGCACTATGGCTGTCGCTGTCTCAAATGTCAATATAGCATGTACCCGACGGAGCGGTATGGCATGGAACGGCGACGAGGCGGGGAGGGAGCCGATGATGATGTTCTCGTCATCAATGTAGACTTCGTGCTCGGCGAGGGCTTCGTCAAACAGAGCCGGTATGTCGAGCTGGTCAAGCTGTTTTGGCGGCTTCTTGTATTTCTTGTAGATTTCTTTGGTGACTTTTTTTGTTATCATGTCCCGTTGCCGTTTCCTTGGTTGGTTATCACGCTCCGTTCCCGGAGTCCTTACTTATAACGAAGTGGGTGAGAGTATGGTTCAAAAAATGTAAATAATTATGATTTATATAAAAATTTAATGGAATTGTCGAGTATGATATAAAAAGAAATGGCCTCCCGTTGTGGGAAAGCCATCTCTTTTTAGATAGTGGATTGTCAAGCAAGGAAGCCGAGCAGCACACCGGCTGCGACCGCCGAGCCGATAACGCCGGCAACGTTGGGACCCATGGCGTGCATGAGCAGGTAGTTTGACGGGTCGTATTCGAGTCCGAGATTGTTGGAGATGCGTGCCGACATCGGGACTGCCGATACTCCGGCGTTGCCGATGAGGGGATTGATTTTCTTTTGTGCGGGAAGTACGAGGTTGAAAATCTTCACGAATATCACACCCGATGCCGAGGCGATGATGAACGCCATGAAACCGAGGGCAAAGATGCCGATGGTCTCGACCGTGAGGAACTCCGACGCCTGTGTCGAGGCTCCGACGGTCATGCCAAGCAGTATGGTGACTATGTCGGTCAACGCGTTGCTCGCGGTCTTGGCGAGACGGGTTGTCACGCCACACTCGCGCAGCAGGTTGCCGAAGAAGAGCATACCGAGCAGGGGCAGGCCCGAGGGGACAACAAAGCAGGTGAGAAGCATACCCACGATGGGGAAGATGATTTTCTCGTTCTGCGACACGGCGCGGGCTGGCTTCATCTTGATTAGGCGCTCATGCTTGGTGGTGAGCAACCGCATGATGGGCGGCTGTATAACCGGCACGAGGGCCATGTAGGAGTAGGCCGACACCGCTATGGCTCCCATGAGGTTGGGCGCGAGCTTGGACGAGAGGAAGATGGCTGTGGGGCCGTCGGCACCGCCGATGATGGCGATGGCACCGGCCTGGTCGGGGGCGAAGCCGAGGGCGAGGGCTACCATGTAGGCACCGAAGATGCCAAACTGGGCAGCAGCGCCGATAAGCATCAACTTGGGGTTGGCTATCAGGGCCGAGAAGTCGGTCATGGCCCCGATGCCGAGGAAGATGAGCGGCGGATACCATCCGGCGCTTACTCCATTGTAGAGGATGTTGAGCACCGAGCCTTCCTCGTAGATGCCGATCTCAAGTCCGGCCTCGGTGTTGAACGGGATGTTACCTATAAGTATACCGAAGCCGATGGGGACAAGGAGCATGGGCTCGAAGTCCTTCTTGATGGCAAGGTATATGAAAAACAATCCCACCAGCAGCATCACCAGATTTTCCCACGAGCAGTTGGCAAATCCGGTGAGATTCCAGAATGTGCTGAGATTGGTTGAGATAAATTCGCTGAAATCCATTGTCGTGTACTATCTGTTGTGAGATGGTTATTCGATAATGATGAGGTCATTGCCCTCAAGCACGGCATCGCCGGCGTTGACATTGATGGCGGCCACCTTGCCGTCACGTCCGGCGTGGATGGCGTTCTCCATCTTCATGGCCTCAAGGATGAGGACGGTATCAGCTGCCTTGACAGTGTCGCCGACCTTGACATTGACCGACAGGATGGTGCCGGGCAGGGGAGCCTTGACGGCATACCCCTTGGCCTCGGTGGCCGGTTTGGCGATAACCTTGGCCCCTGTCTGGGTGCGGGGAGCTGCCGAGGGGCGAGGGGCGTTGACGATGGTCACGGGAGCTTTCTTTTTCTCAAGCTCCACCTTGTAGGGGGTGCCGTTGACCTCCACCTGGGCGATGTTGTTGTCTATGTCACCGATGGCTACCTTGTAGGTGTTGCCATTGATTTTATATTTGTATTCTTTCATTACGGATTGTGCGTTATGGGTTAATTAATGGCGCGGGGTCTCGCGCAGTGTGTAAATCTTGGAACTCCACGGCGAGTAGGCACGCTTGACCTTGTTGATGGTGAGTACCGTGTTCTCGGCATCGTGGGCGTTGAGGTGGTCGTGGAGAGCCATGGCTATAGCTGCGATAGCCTCTCCCGAGTCTCCCTCGGGATGTTCCTCGCGTGCCACCTCGCGGGGCTTGAGTCCCTGGGCCTTGAGCTTGTTGTTCTTAGTGACCTTCTCGCCTATCTTGCTGATCGCGTAGAAGCAGAGGCAGAGGATGAGTAGGGCGCTGAACACAATGCACATGGCCATGAGCGTGAGACCGAATCCGTTGGCGTCAAGCTCTGAGAACATCTCGACCTTGCCGTTGGTATCGACGATGCGGTTGTTGCTGCTGGGGGTGATGTAAAGTTCGTCTGACCCGTCACGCACCTCCCATGCCTCGGGGCCGGAGCCCTCGCCGTCATAGCGGCGGGCATAGGTGTGGTTGGCGGCGAGCGAGGCGGGTACGGTCACCGAGTCGAGCAGCGAGATGCCGTTGGCATCATACACGCCGATCCAGTTGTCCTGTCCGGCCTTGAGCTTGAAACTGAGGTGGAATGTACCTTTGTTGGGCTCGCCGTCAGCCCAGAATATCACATGCTGCCGGGCTGGTATCTCAGTGTTCACATCGCCTAACGGCACTGGGTATTTCTTGGGCTGCGCGGGGTCATCGGTGATGTATACGCTCGATATCTCCATGGGGGCAAACGCCGAGTTGTACAACTCGATCCACGCGTTGTGCAACCCGTAGTCATCGACATAGTTGCTGTCGTTCTGAACCATCACCTCGTTGATGCGCAGCGCCTTGCGGCCTTGAGCCACGGCGGTGCCGGCGATGGCGAGGATGGCGGTCAGAACAATGAGTGCTTTCTTGTTCATATCGTTTTATCCGTTTAGAGGGGTATGTTACCGTGCTTCTTGGCCGGATTGATGACTTTCTTGGTCTGGAGCTGTTGCAGGGCGCGGATGATGCGGAATCGGGTGTTGCGCGGCTCAATGACATCGTCGATGTAGCCATACTTGGCTGCGTTGTAGGGGTTGCAGAACAGCTTGTTGTACTCGGCTTCCTTCTCGGCGAGAACCTTTGCGGGATCCTCGGCCTCCTTGGCCTCGCGGGCATAGAGTACCTCGACGGCGCCAGCTCCACCCATCACGGCGATCTCGGCTGTCGGCCATGCGTAGTTCATGTCGCCGCGCAGCTGCTTGCAGCTCATCACGATGTGGCTGCCGCCATAGCTCTTGCGGAGTGTCACGGTCACCTTGGGCACGGTAGCCTCGCCGTAGGCATAGAGCAGCTTGGCGCCATGGAGTATGACACCGTTGTATTCCTGGCCTGTGCCGGGGAGGAATCCGGGGACGTCAACGAGTGTGACAAGGGGTATGTTGAACGCGTCGCAGAAGCGCACGAAGCGTGCGGCCTTGCGTGAGGCGTTGCTGTCGAGTACTCCGGCGAGATACTTGGGCTGGTTGGCCACGACACCGACACTCTGTCCGTTGAAACGTGCAAAGCCGATGATGATGTTCTTGGCGTAGTCACGCTGTATCTCAAGGAACTCCCCGTTGTCGATTATCGCCCCGATTACCTCATACATGTCGTAGGGCTTGGTTGCCGAGTCGGGGATTATCTCGTTGAGCGAGTCCTCAAGACGGTCTATGGGGTCGGTGCACTCTACCAAGGGTGCCTCCTCAAGGTTGTTCTGCGGTATGTAGCTGAACAGGCGGCGTATGATGCGCAGGGCCTCCTCGCCATCTTCGGCGGCAAAGTGGGCGACACCGCTCTTTGTCGAGTGTACCTCGGCTCCACCGAGCGCTTCCTGGCTCACGTCCTCGCCTGTGACGGTCTTTACCACCTTGGGGCCGGTGAGGAACATGTAGGAGATGCCTTTGGTCATGATGGTGAAGTCGGTGAGGGCAGGGGAATAGACGGCACCGCCGGCACATGGGCCGAGGATACCCGAAATCTGGGGTATCACACCCGATGCCATGATGTTGCGCTGGAATATCTCGGCATATCCGGCGAGGGCATTGATACCCTCCTGGATGCGTGCGCCTCCCGAGTCGTTAAGTCCGATGACGGGTGCGCCCATCTTCATGGCCATATCCATCACCTTGCATATCTTCAATGCCATTGTCTCGGAGAGTGAGCCGCCAAACACGGTGAAATCCTGGGCGAACACATATACGAGACGGCCATCTATCGTGCCGTATCCGGTCACGACACCGTCACCGAGATATGATTTCTTCTCCTGTCCGAAGTTTGTGCAACGGTGGCGCACAAACATGTCGAGTTCCTCAAACGAACCCTCGTCAAGGAGTTGGGCTATGCGCTCACGGGCTGTGTACTTGCCCTTGTCGTGCTGCTTCTGTATGGCTTTCTCGCCGCCACCTATACGGGCCTCGTTGCGCAGGGCTATTAGTTCCTGCACTTTCTCAAGCTGATTGCTCATGTCTTGTCGTGTAATGTTTATTAATGTGTAGCGGTTTACTGTTTGCGGGGATCCTCACAAAGCTCGATGAGCGCTCCGCAGGTCGATTTGGGGTGGAGGAACGCGATGTTGAGTCCCTCGGCGCCCTTGCGGGGAGCCTTGTCGATTAGGCGGCATCCCTTTTCCTCTGCCTCGGCGAGGGCGTTTGCCACGCCGTCGGCCATTGCAAAGGCTATGTGCTGGATGCCTCCGCGACCGCCGTTGTTGGCGATAAACTTGGATATGGCGCTGTCTTCCGATGTTCCCTCAAGAAGCTCGATTTTTGTCTGTCCTACCTGAAAGAAGGCGGTGCGTACTTTCTGGTCGGCCACTTCCTCGATGGCAAAGCATTTAAGGCCAAGGATGTTCTCGTAGAAAGGGATAGCCTCGTCGAGAGAGGGGACGGCTATACCCACATGTTCGATATGCGAAATGTTCATAACGGTATGAAATTGGTTGAAAAATTATTTTACAGTTTCCTTTTGTGCGTAGTGACGGGACGATTGGACATACCGCCACTTTTACGTGTGCAAATTTAATAAATAATTCAATGTATATGATTTTTTCACCTTTTTATTTTGGAGTGTGCCACGGTCATGCCTGGGTGACACCACGGCGGCGTGCAGTGGCGGTTGCGGCAGGTGACTCTTTGGCGCGAAAATGTGCAAAAGTGGCAGATGGGCTGTCGGTTGTGTCAGTTTTTGTTGAGGTTATAAAAAGTTGACAATTATTAATTTAACTCCGTGGCAACCTTTTTGGCACAAGATTTGTTTCTACAGTGATTGAAGTCTGGAAGACAGGCTTTGAGATTGACAAATATTTTAGAAACAACATAAAAACTTTTTATTATGGGAAAGATTATTGGTATTGACTTAGGAACGACCAACTCCTGTGTCGCAGTACTTGAGGGCAATGACCCTGTCGTTATACCCAACAGCGAGGGTCGTAACACTACCCCCTCGGTAGTGGCATTTGTCGATGGTGGCGAGCGTAAGGTGGGCGACCCCGCCAAACGTCAGGCCATAACTAACCCTAAGCGCACGATTTATTCAATCAAGCGTTTCATGGGTGAGACCTACGATCAGGTACAGAAAGAAATCGAGCGCGTGCCTTACAAGGTGGTGCGTGGCGACAACAATACCCCCCGTGTCGATATCGACGGTCGCGAGTATACCCCGCAGGAGATATCGGCCATGATACTTCAGAAGATGAAGAAGACTGCCGAGGATTATCTCGGGCAGCCGGTGACCGAGGCGGTCATCACCGTCCCCGCATACTTTAACGACTCACAGCGTCAGGCCACAAAGGAGGCCGGTGAGATTGCCGGTCTTACCGTAAAGCGTATCATCAACGAGCCTACAGCGGCCGCCCTCGCCTATGGTCTCGACAAGAGCACCAAGGAGATGAAGATTGCCGTGTTTGACCTCGGTGGCGGTACATTTGATATCTCGATCCTTGAGCTTGGTGACGGTGTGTTTGAGGTTAAGTCGACCAACGGTGACACTCACCTTGGTGGTGATGACTTCGACCACGTGATCATCGACTGGCTCGCCGATGAGTTCCAGAAGGACGAGGGCATCGACCTCCGTCAGGACCCTATGGCGCTTCAGCGTCTTAAAGAGGCTGCCGAGAAAGCCAAGATTGAGCTTTCGTCAAGCACGAGCACGGAGATCAACCTCCCCTACATCATGCCGGTCAACGGTATACCCAAACACTTGGTCAAGACCCTTACCCGTGCCAAGTTTGAGCAGCTTGCCGACAAACTTATCCAGGCTACCATCAAGCCCTGCGAGCAGGCGCTCAAGGATGCCGGCATGACAGCCAAGGATATCGACGAGGTTATTCTCGTGGGCGGCTCGACCCGTATCCCCGCCATCCAGCAAATTGTCGAGAAGTTCTTCGGCAAGGCTCCTTCCAAGGGCGTTAACCCCGATGAGGTTGTGGCTATCGGTGCCGCTATCCAGGGTGGTGTCCTCTCAGGTGACGTCAAGGACGTGCTTCTTCTTGATGTTGTGCCTCTGTCAATCGGTATCGAGACTCTCGGTGGCGTGATGACCAAACTTATCGAGGCTAACACTACAATACCTACCCGCAAGAGCGAGACATTCTCCACCGCTGCCGACAACCAGCCGGCTGTAGAGATTCACGTTCTTCAGGGTGAGCGTCCTATGGCCAAGGATGACAAGACGCTCGGTAAGTTCCACCTCGACGGCATCGCCCCCGCACCCCGTGGCATACCGCAGATTGAGGTTACATTTGAGGTCGATGCCAACGGTATCCTTAACGTGTCGGCCAAGGATAAGGCCACAGGCAAGGAGCAGAGCATCCGCATCGAGGCTTCAAGCGGTCTTACCGATGCCGAGATCAAGCGTATGAAAGACGAGGCTGCCGCCAATGCCGCTGCCGACCAGAAGGAAAAGGAGCGTGTCGATAAACTCAATCAGGCCGACACAATCATCTTCCAGACCGAGAAGCAGCTCTCAGAGCTTGGCGACAAGATTCCTGCCGACAAGAAAGCTGCCATCGAGAGCGCCCTCACCAAGTTGAAGGATGCCCACAAGGCTCAGGATGTAGCCGCTGTCGATTCTGCCATCAAGGAGGTCGAGACCGCATTTGGCGCTGCACAGCAGGATATCCTCAACGCACAGCAGCAGGCACAGCAGGGTGCCCAGGCCGGTCCTCAGCCCGGTGCCGCTCCCGGAGCCGACGGCGACGACCATGTCACCGACGTAGACTTCGAGGAAGTCAAGTAAAATTAAATTTACACTGTATTATAAAAGGAGCGCAGTCTTTTGGGCTGCGCTCTTTTTTAATTTTGAGGAAAACTCGGTGTGATATTGTAACAGTATGTTTGTTATCACCGACCTTAACTTCTCTCGACGTTTTTGCTGATTCGCTCAATCCGGTTTACTCTGTATGCGCTATTCTTTTTATAATCATATTTTGTATAGCGGATCGACTCAAGTATCTGAGGAGAGACTACATAATTTAGTTCTGACACATCCTCAAATTTGCCACATGAAAGATAATCATACAAGACCTCTCCGATAACCTTCCCAAAAATGGTGGGTACGGCATTGCCTATCTGCTGAAATTTGTTGGCTTTGCTCCCGCAGAATTCCCAATCTTTGGGAACCCTTGGAGGGCGGCCGCTTCTTTCATCGTAATGCGTCGGAGACTGCCGTCATTAAGACGTACCCAGTCTTGGCTTGATGACCCGGTGACAGTACGGGCCGGTTTAGTGGTGTCTGCGATGAATGTGCCTTGACGGTATCCCCAGTGTCCTGATTGGCGCGTCGCTTCTTTCCTCCCCATGCTCCTTAAACCTTTTCCTTCGGGGAGTTGGCTCAATTCTTTGTTGAGGGAATCTGTAGGTCGGATCCAGTTAGTCTCATCATTGTCTACGTTATCCTTAAGAAAGTCTTCTAACGTAATCCAGCGCCTCACTCCCTTACAGAATAAACTTGATTCTCGCGGCAGTTTCCCATGGGTCGCTTGTGGAAATTCCGGGGCAATCCCGATTCTCGAACCAATTATGAAACAGCGCACCCTGCGCTGTGGCAAACCATAATCTGCGGAATTTAGAAGGGCGACGCGGCAGTGGTAACCAACTGCTTTCATCATGTTTAGAAGATTTATCAAGACTTCACCGGGTTCGTGATTCTGCCCTCGTGCGGTCACCAAACCTCTTACGTTCTCAAACAAGAAGACCTTTGGCCTTATTTCGTCAAGCAATCTGAGATATTCATAAATGAGTGTTCCTCTGTGGTCAAAGATTGAATCCTGTTTGCCGGCACTCGAAAATGCCTGACACGGAGGGCCACCGATGAGGCAATCGATCTCTGCCCCAGCGGGATTTAAGTCAGATGCACTTACTGTGGCAATATCCTGATTGAGTATTCTTGCCTCTTGAAAGTAATATCTCTCTGAGTTTAGAATCGGTATACGTCTTGCTTGGTTTTGCAATATGGTGTTGAAGAACGGGACACATATCTCGACCGCAGAGATGGTCTCAAAACCGGCCTGCTCAAGGCCAATGTCAAGACCTCCGGCACCCGTGAATAGGCTTATGGCCTTAAATGTATGTCTTTTAATTATCATTGACATATTGAAAGAGGTCATCTTTGTGTTCCCAAAAAATCATTCCACCATCATCATTTATTGAACGACATTCTGATTCAGGAATAAATCCCGAGAGAAACGCACCATAGACGGCACCATTCCTTCCAAACGCCTGTCTCCAGTCGTTGAATTTCTCTCGACATTCTTTAATGCGCTTGAAAGCGTCGATTCTTACTCCGATTGCTTTTGCTTCTACCAATAGAAGCTTTTTACTTTTCTTTAGGCGTACCACGATATCTGCCTTTTGTACATTTATACCCTGGACGCGACATTCGCGAGTGAACTGTCCAGGCAAAAGATCCTCTATACTTGTTATCAACTTTCTCTTTGGAATAGATGTGTATCCTGCTCTGATTAGTTGTTCCGTGGCTGTCGTTTCCTGCAATTCCTTTCTCCAGTTCCTGGACACAGTACTTGAATTCTGGTTTGATATCAGCGAGCAAGTCCAGTTCTTTGAATATTCGATTGCCAATGCTTTCTTGTCATTGTCTAATTGTGTGGAAAGCCATATAAAACGTTGAATATCGAGATACTCGTTAAACAAATTACATAGTAATGGCGCGACTTTCTCAAGTTTCATATAGAGACTTGTGTTCTTCTCCGCACGTTTATCCTCAAAATCGCCCGTCGTATTCAGACCAATAAGCTGTCCCAATTTCATTTGGCTTATTACCGGCAGCATACTGTACCTGAGAATTTTATAATACGGCTATCCTCCAGAATTGCGTTTGGAGTTATTGTTGTAAATTCGTCTGTGAGTCTCAATGCGGATTGAAAAAGGTTCTCGCTTTGAATCGCGCAGGTGCTGTAAAGCTCACGTGCCATCCTGAAAAAGATGTCAGTCTCAAATTTTTCCGAATCACGTATGTCTTGCGGATTTGTTGTCAACATAGGGATACTTGCTTTATATTCGGGGAGATGAAACCAAGACAGACATTTGCCTCATGCTCTCTTTGATGCAAAGATAGCGATTTTGTGTGACGTGGTCAATATATTTGTTGTTATGGCTGAGCGCAAAAAGAGGTGTAGCCGTGCGGCAACACCTCTTTGGTAATACGCTTAGAAGTCCTTGCTTATGCAAGGAACTTGTGGCTTTATTTTATGAGGACTTTTTGACCCTTTACGATATATACGCCGGGAGTCAATCCATCGGCCCATGAAGCGGGATCTGCGCTCTTGCGCACTATTATGCCCTGGAGATTATATACGTCAAATGGATACGCGTCACAATCTACTGTCGACAATGATGTCGCCGTTTTGGTGCAACGCCCGGTTTTCACGGCGACAATCTTGCCCTCTGCGTCAAAAACGTTGACGATTACGACGAGTTGACCGTCGCCCAACGCCGAAACATCGACCGAGGTCCCGCGGCGTGTGGCCGGTGATTTTAGTCTCCGGGCGTGCATCATGGCCGCCTCCTCCGTGGAGGCACCGTTGATTTCCTCACCCGTCTCCTCATTTATTATTCGCCAGCTGAAATTGAAGCTGTTGCCCGATACTCCTTGCAAGTCGATATCGAGTATGTTGTCAGTGCCGAGTTCTGTAAAGAGCACGTAGTCAGACTCGGAGTCGTCAGGCTCGAAAATCAGTGTCTCAACAAAATTATAACTCCTTACATTGCCGGCCTTGTCATGTGGGGTGATGTCCGACAGCCCCCAGATACCCGGCGCACTTCCTTGTGGCAGTATGCATTTTATTGTATAGCGCTCCCAAAGGGTAGGGTCTCCGTCAAAATATGTTCCGCTGGAGTTCCTGTGATAGAACCAATTGAAATGATCGATACCTTGAGGGTCGCGCAGGGTATAAGTGCAACTGCCAAATCCGGCAATATTGTCGCGGGCATAGAAATTGACTGTAACAAGGGTCTCTCCGTCGGGGGCGTCGGGATGAGTCGGCTCAGCATAGACAGTGATGCGGTTAAGGTCTATCTCGACAGGCTCAAGGTCGGGGTTGGGAGTCGTAATCATGACTTTCTGTATCGGCTCGTCGCCGGGAGAATCTGTGAATAAAACCTGACGTTGTGTTGTGCCATAGTCGGTAAATATCACAGTAGTCACCCAATATTCGCCTGATGGATAAAAATCGGGGATGTCGAGTTCGCATACGGCCTCCTGGGTCTCAATGTCGTAACGTCCGTAAGTCTGATATCCATACTCGGTATTGGCTCGTGCGAGGCAGCAGTAGACCGAACGTATCCCGACATTGTCTGTCGCGCCCCAGCGCACCTCAAGTTTCTGGGCCGGATGACCCTCAATCACCGTGTCGTAGACTTTATATCTAAGGTTTCCCGTATATTTTGGTGCCTCGATATCCTCGAGCGGATTGTTGATGTAAAAGTCGGTCACACAGTCATTTTGCCCGCTAAACCGTTGATTTTGCTGCAAATCGGTGAGTATGATGTCATTGACTGACCAATGTCCCGCCTTACTGTATTTGTTGACTGTGGCCGACCCGCGCAGACGGTGGTCGTCTCCGTCAACAGGATACATGTACAGGTCAACAAACTGATACTTCAGCTCTCCATCAGTGTCATGGAACCATGGACTTGAGATGCGTGTGTAGGCATGTGACGCACCATCGTCAAACCCATCGAGATTGTTAAGCTCAATCTCCATCGTTATAACCTTGTCTTCATCGGGCGCTCCTGAGATCTTTACATCAACTGACTTTATTTTCCCGGGATAGTCATAGTCGGGGTGGAGGTTAAGGACTTCAAAGGTCAGATGGTCAGGAATCTTGGAGATGTAGCGTGTGCCGTGCATTATGCGGTCGCGGATGAACTCGAATTTCTCTGGAGCTCTCGACATCAGTTTTTCAGGATCCTTGAGGTAGAATGCTACCGATTCGGCCATATCCTCATCGGGATTTATGCCATGTGCGTATGCCGAGACAAATTCCACATCTTTTGTCGTCTCCCATCCGTTTGGCATCGATGGGTCAGAAGCCGGGACTTCGTACCATCCTCCGAGTTCAATCCAGTCCCGCTTGATTTCCTCTGAGAACACAAACGCCCAAAGGAAGTGGGTTTTTTCATGCAGTATCAGTCGTAAGGTGTCAAATGCCTGGTTATTGCCGCCAAACGCGGTCTCCATAAACTCGATATATCCATTTTCGACAGGCCACGAGACTGCCGCCGCCTCGCCATAAAGAGGGTGGGGCATACCGTTGATGCGCCGCACGAGATACTTCAGGTTGGCAATCTTGTGAAATCCCTCGGGCATCTCCTCAAACATGTTGATTATGCTGACAAGCTCCGACGGCACGAACGGCTGGAAGTGTCCGGCATCCTCATTGGTTATCCCGCGTGTAAGCTCCTCATAGTTGACATTGGAAATCTCGCAGCCAAATCGTTCACGCAAGATGAAGTTCACCCGGCCCTCATCGCGGCCAAAATCAGTGATGTACTCTGTCATCGCATGATGTAGGCGTTTGGAGAACAACCGGCCCCTGACCCCGTCGAGATTCACAAGGAACGGATTGGCGTAGTAAAACGCATCTTTGGATATCCTAACCTCGCTGGCTTCTCCATGGTCATTGACAGTGATGTCATCGGCGATATGGTCGGCGGTAAGCACAAATTTTGCATTTTTCAGCTCCAGGTAGTTGGCGACGGGAAGCGTCTTCAGGGTCTCGACCAATCGGTAGGCATATTCCTGACTCCATTTTTCCTCCTCGTCTGACAGGATTATGTGATATGTGTTCTGCAATATTGCCCCTGACGGCACATCGGCTGGTACGATTCTTTTACCCAAAAACTCTATTTCAACGGGCTTGTTGACGTGTGCCGTAGTTGTGTAACCTGATATACTGCCGTCCTCCTTCCATGAGAAATGCCATTCGTCGGGGTTCTCGGATTGCTTGGTGACATTGACGCGCAGTGGTTCTGATGGTATGACGCTGCCGTCATCGTTGACAATGACCGGCAACGCCTCGATGGCTATATAGCCCGAAGCCTCGGCCTTGACACTGTGACGACCCGCCGGGACATTGGCAAACTCATAGTCGCCGTTGGCTGTGACCGTGAGATTGGCGAGATAGGCATCCGAGCCTATTGTGAGGACAGCCTGGTCGCCTTGCTCGATGCCGGTGAATTTGACTCTCACATTTCCTGCAATGCAATTGAACGCGATGCACGCAAGACATAGTAATGAACTTGTTCTCTGCAAGAATTTCATAGTGGCTTTTAGAAATGATTAGATTAACAATAGATAAAACTGAATATCTGCAAAATTATACAAAACCTCCACAATTACCCCCCCCCATTAGTTAAATAATATTAACGCCAAATTGGTGTGATGTAACTATTCGGCCAATATACTTGTTAATAACCGATTATTTGTAGGGCTGCTTCATGAAGCAGCCGCTCGTCTATTTTGGGATTTTGTATGGAAATCGAATGTTCCATGGAGTATCCTTGCATTGATAATCAGTCATTTACGATATGGCTATTCGCCGAATAATTACGGCGTGATTACGTATTGTCATTTCCTAAAAAAAGGTTGTCAGATAAGGGTCGATTTGGTTGTTAATTTCTTATATTGGTTATCAAAGGTAGTTATTTGGGGTGACATATGTGTTCTTGTTGTACAAGCCGACTCTTATAAATGAAATTGCTGTATTTGAAACATTGTTTTGTTTTGGAGCATAATTTTCGCTTTTTCGAGATTTGTTATTAAATTCGCATGAAATGTTATGATATTAATATCGGTCTTGGAGAAGATAAATCGCATAGGACAGTTCACACCGATGAAGGTAAAATCGGGTAGTCGCTTGCCGAGCAAGCCGGCGCGGTCTTGTCTCAGAATCAAAACGAGTACCCACGCCACGCAGACTGATTTGTCAACCCTAAGTAAAATAGCAAGGTCATAGAGCGATGATATGGGAGATTTACTGTGCTTCAATAGAAATGTCTGTAAACTGTCAAAGTAAGGAATTAATTTTGGAAAATATAAGAAAATGAAACAATATAATCGTATTATGTTGGGTGAGCATGGGAAATTTCTTTCCAAATGTTTAGAAGGTAACTTCATCGGGATTAACTTTTTGTCGGATGTTGATTTGACCAATATTTCAAGTGATGATGAAATAACATGGAGAAAGCATATGATCGAATTATTTCTCTCCAAGTATCCCGAAAAATCCGTTGGTACGGCGCGAAATTGTATAGGATTCTTGTGGACAGTATGTTATGGATTGAAAAATGGTGATATCGTTCTTGCCTCAAATGGTGAAGGTGCTTATAATGTTGGAAAAATTTGTGGAGACTATTATTATGCTTTTGGCAACATGCTTTCTCATCGAAGAAAGGTTGAATGGCTTAATATCGTTATAAATCGGAAAGCAATGTCAAAAGCATTGCAGAATTCCAGTGGTTCCATAGGGACATGTTGCAATATAACCAAATATGCGTCTGAGATAGAAAACCTTATTGGTAAAGATTCCACAATAATCCCTACCACTGTTGCATCGTTCCCAATAGACGAAAATTACTTAGAGAAATCATTGCACCGTTTGCTCGCTAATAATCTGCTTTCTGAGAATATCTTCTCAAAAACAATATTCCATGAGAAATCGAATAAAGCGGATCAGGCTCGTAAATGGATACATCCAGATATGGTCGGAGTGCGTTTTAATGAATTCCAAGACTCAGCGACACGGACGTTGTTAAAAGCTGCCGACATAAAACAATATCTTGATATATATTCATATGAGCTGAAACGTTCAATTGATAATGACCATCAACTGAAAGAATTTTTCTTTCAGGCTTTATCAAACAGCAGTTGGGCAAATTATGGGTATCTTGTTGCCTTTGAAATCAATAGTGAACTGCGAGAAGAAATGGAACGCCTTAACCGCGCCTTTGGCATTGGGATAATTCAGCTGTCGCCATTCATAGATACCACACAAATGCTTTTCCCGGCAACGAAGAAGGATGTTGACTATTACACTGTTGACAAGCTGTGTAAAATCAATCCTGATTTCCGCAACTTCATGGTGAAGACTGCACGAGTGCTAAATGCTCAGCAAGATATGATCGAGGATGTAAAACGTGGGCTTGAATCGTTCTGTGACAAGGGCTTCTCTAATGATGAAGAGCTTATTTCCTATTGCACTACCCATCATATACCTCTTTGATTACCCACAATATAATGGAACGATACGACGAGTTTGAGCAATATATACGTGCAACAGAGCCTGGCCCGAAAGGGAGGGCGGAGCTGTGGCAGACAGCTATCGGATTGCAAAAGGTCGATGGACTGGAGGTGTCCGATTTCCTTGTCGAGACGGCCAAGCGTCATATCGAGGGGGAGGTGAATATTGATGGGGTTGACCGGCTCATCAAGACCTACTACCAAAGTGAGGCCGCACGAGAGATTCCCAACGATATGAGGGAAGCCGACGAGGTGTCTAAAAACATCGTGCGCGAGCTTTCGACCGACGCCTTCGTGTTCAGTGTGGCCGGGCTTGCCGGCATACATCGCCGCATCTTCCGTGGGGTAATGAAACATGCCGGAGAGTTTCGTCAGTATGACATATCCAAGAAAGAATGGGTACTTGACGGCGCTTCGGTGCTTTATGGCCCGAATGAAGACCTTGTCCGCACTGTTGAATACGACTTGGAGCAAGAGCGGCAATTTCGCTATAGGGGCTTGTCCCAAGAACAGATAATTGAACATCTCGCCCGGTTCATCTCCGGACTGTGGCAGATACATCCATTTCCTGAAGGCAACACCCGGACCACGGCGATGTTTGCCATCAAATACCTCCGCTCATTAGGGTACAAGGTCGAAAACGACATGTTCAAGGCTCATTCCTGGTATTTCCGAAACGCACTTGTTCGTGCCAATTATCGCAACGTTGCTAAAGATGTAGAGCCAAACACGGAATACCTCGTACTCTTCCTCCGTAATCTTCTGCTTGGTGAGACCAACGAACTAAGAAACCGCTATCTCCACGTCCGTTGGCAATCCGTGAAACCTCAAAATGATGTTTCAGACCCTGTGAAACCTCAAAATGATGTTTCAGATGTACTGCCCGAGGGGTTATCCATGAGAGAAGCCGCTGTATTAAAACTGATTATCAACGACACCGGCATTTCCATAGCTCAACTTGCGGGGAAAGCGGGCTTGTCAACAAGTACAGTCGACCGTGTCATCAGATCTCTCAAAGACAAGGGAATCCTCTCACGTACCGGCTCGACCAAGCAGGTGCGGTGGGTGGTGTCGATGTGACACTTGATGTTGTGTGGTAATTCCTGAGGTTGGCGTCAACAATCGGGGCCGTGTCGGCGTTTGGTTATATGGGTGGCTCTTTATCCTGCGATATTGGGCAACGACATTGTCAGGCTGTAGAAATGTCGGTGATGTCTCCCATCGTTTTTAGGATATGGCGCGTCCTCCAGATTTGTAACGTGATATGTAACATTTGATTTATGGTAAGGATTAATTGTACGATACTGATAGAGTTGAGTGAGAACAAGAAAGAACTTGTCAATCTTGCTACGGAGCTTGTTGAGTTGTCACTGCGTGACAAGGGTTGCATCGGTTATGACCTGTATGGTTCACTGACCAATGATGACCACTTGCTGATATGCGAGACGTGGGAATCGGAGGCCGACCTCAAGGCCCACATGGAGTCGGAACATTTCCGTCGCATAGTCCCGCGCCTTGAGCAACTCGGGACTCTTACCCTTGAGCAGTTTAATTTCTGACCGCGTCAGAGCACGGGACTCATGAGCCGCACGATTGATTCCTTGATTTTCTGACCGAGCGAGCGGCGTCGCCATGTGGTGGCGTTGACCCGGGTGCACTCGCGGAGGTCGTCGAGGAATATCTCGCGCATGTGGGCGTTGACCTCCGATGAGTAGATGAACATGTTGCACTCGAAGTTGTGCTCAAAGCTGCGGAAGTCAAAGTTGGTGGACCCAACCGAGCAAAACTCGTCATCGACCACGATGGTCTTGCTGTGGAGCATCCCGGCCTCGTAGAGATAGATGCGTATCCCGGCACGCAGACACTCGGAGATGTAGGAGAACGAGGCGTAACGCAGTATCGCCGAGTCGCTGCGCGAGGGTATCATGATGCGCACATCGACATTGGAGAGGGCTGCGGCCTGGAGTGCCTTGAGCAGGCTGTCGGTCGGGAGGAAGTAGGGAGTCTGTATGTAGACGAGACGCTTGGCGTTGGCAATGGCCTTGAACAGCAGGAAGGCGATGTTGCTCCATTGGTTCATGGGACCTGAGGTCATCATCTGCATTCCGGCAGCGTCGTCGCTGATGTCGGTCGGGGTGGGGACGTGCTCCTCAAGGACGGGTTGCCCCATGAAGTTCCAGTCGTAGGCAAACGAGTATTGAAGCGACGCCACCGCCGGCCCCGTGATGCGTATGTGGGTGTCTCGCCAGATACCCTGCGGCAGTCCCTTGATGTAGCGGTCGGCAATGTTCATGCCTCCTATATACCCGATCTCGCCGTCGATGACGCATATCTTGCGGTGGTTGCGCCAGTTGATGCGGGTGGCAAACTGGGGGAATGTCACCCTGAAAAATGGATATACCGAGATGCCGGCACGGCGCATCTCGTCGAAGAAACGCCGCTTGACGTGGATTGACCCTATGTGGTCATAGATGACGCGTACCGTGACCCCGGCGCGGGCGCGGGCTATGAGCGCATCGCGCACGGCGTGGCCAATCTCGTCGTCGTCAAAGATGTAGTATTGCATGTGGATGTAGTCGCGTGCGGCGGCTATGTCGCGCAACAGCGAGTCAAACTTCTCTCGCCCGGAGGTGAAGATGCCCACCTTGTTGCCGGGATAGTAGATGGCTCCCGTGAGCTTGTGGGCGAGTCTTATCTGCTGTAGGCTCTCACGCGACAGCGGCAGCGAGGCAAAGTCGACCTTGAGCAACGGCTCGCGCTTGCGTAGGCGGCGCTTGTTCTTGCGCGACACCATGCGCTTGTTCTTGAGGTTACGGCCAAAAAATATGTAGAAGACCGGGCCGGCCACCGGCAGCAACAGCAGCACGGTGACCCATGCGAGCGACTTGACCGGGTTGCGGTTTTCGGAGACGATGATGCCGATGATACACAGCACGGTCACGAGATACCCGATGGCGAGTACCCAGTATATCCATGTCAGGCTTAGGTATTGACCGATGGTTTCCACGGCTGTGTGACGTTGTTTAGCTGGCTAAGATACGAAAAAAGATATATATAGACTAAAAGCGCGTCACTTTTTTGTGACGCGCTTTGATGCCGGGCATCTGGTGATGACCGTGTATTACTCTGATATGACCTCAAAGGGTATCTCGACAGAGACTTCCTTGTGGAGGTTGACAGTGGCTGAGTATTTGCCCACTTCCTTTACGGTGTCCTTGATGACAATCAGCTTGCGGTCTACGTTGTGACCGAGCTTCTCAAGAGCCTCGGCTACCTGTATGTTGCCTACAGAGCCAAAGATTGTGCCGGTGGAGCTTGTCTTTGCACCGATAGTGAGCGATACACCCTCAAGGGCAGCGGCGAGTGCCTCGGCGTCAGCCTTGATCTTGGCGAGTTTGTGGGCACGCTGTTTCTGGTTTTCGGCGAGAACCTTGAGCGCCGAGGGGGTGGCGATCACTGCCTTCTGGGTGGGGATGAGATAGTTGCGGCCATAGCCGTTCTTCACTTCCACTACATCGTCCTTATATCCCAAGCCGGGGATATCTTCTTTAAGTATAATTTTCATAATTGTATATCTCCTGTAGCTTTAGGTTATTTCATCAAGTCGGTTACATAGGGGAGAAGGGCGAGGTGGCGGGCACGCTTCACGGCCTGGGCCACACGGCGCTGGAACTTGAGCGAGGTTCCCGTGATGCGGCGGGGGAGTATCTTGCCCTGCTCGTTGAGGAATTTCTTGAGAAATTCGGGATCCTTGTAATCGATATACTTGATACCGCTTCTCTTGAAACGGCAGTATTTCTTCTTCTTGATGTCTACCGACAGGGGAGTGAGGTAGCGTATTTCAGATTGTGCTTGTGCCATGACTTAGTTCTCCTTTACTTCTTCTTTGGTTGCGTTAACTTTTGATGCTCTCAGGTTGCGACGCTTCTCAGCATACTCGGCTGCGTACTTGTCGAGACGGAATGTGAGGAAACGGAGCACGCGCTCATCGCGACGATAGGCGGTCTCAAGTTTCTTGATGGTGTCGGGCTTGGCCTCAAACTCTAACAAGGAGTAAAAGCCGGTTGACTTCTTGTCGATGGGATAGGCGAGCTTGCGCAGACCCCAAATCTCTTCGTTCACGATGGTCGCACCGTTATCGGTGAGGACCTTGGTGAATTTTTCTACCGCTTCCTTTATCTGGGCTTCAGACAAAACGGGAGTTAAAATGAAAACGGTTTCGTAACGATTCATTTGTAAATCTTTAATTGTTGAAAAATTGAGTTGTTAAAAACGTCTGCAAAGGTAATGATTGTTTGCGTACTATGCAAGTGGTGGCAGACGATTTTGGATTCATGGCTCTGTGGCATCCCGGTCGGGACACCGGCATCAGTTGGCAATGAGTCCCCGGACGGCGGGGGCCAGACGCGGCTCGCAGCAGTAGGCGCGGGCAAACTGACGGATGAACTCGATTGTCGAGCGGCGCGGGGTGGCATCCCGCATGGAGTCCGCCACACGGCGGGAGGACAGGTGTCGGGTAGATTTTTTATCCATAGGCAATCCGTTGTTGTGGTTACTCCTGTTTAACGGCTGTCGCGCCGTGTTTAGTATGTGTCTCAGGGGAAATTTGTGTATCATGATAGTTTGGCTTATATTTGTCGGCGCGTCGTGACGCGTGTAACGTCAGAAACACCGATTATTGTATTTTGTGAAACAAAAAAATGCAAAAAGATTATAAATCGGTTGGATGCAACATTTATTTGTAGTAACTTTGTATTCAGAAAAGCACAGCATCAATCAAAGTGCAATCAAAACGTAACCAATTAAACCAATTTTGCCTATAGAAAGACCATTACTCTAAACTTAAAATCTTTTATAGTAATGCAAATAATGACCAAGCTCACCGACGACCAGTTGGTAGCGGCCTATGCTGGAGGTAACAATGAGGCATTTGACACACTCCTCCGGCGCCATCAGCAACGAGTATTCAACTATATCCTCCATGTTGTCAAGGACAAGGACTTGGCCAACGACATATTTCAGGAGACTTTCGTCAAGGCGATAACGACGATTAAGCAGGGTCGGTATACCGAGAACGGCAAGTTTGGCGCATGGATATCGCGCATTGCCCATAACCTGATTATCGATTATTACCGCCAGGAGAAGGCCGAGAACCACGTGTCGTGTGACGATGACTCGGTTGACATGCTCAACCGCCGCGACCTCTGCGATGAGAATATCGAGGACTTCCTTGTGACTGAGCAGATACACACCGACATCAAGCGCATAATCAAGGCTTTGCCCAAAAATCAGCGTGAGGTGCTCGTCATGCGCTACTACCGCAACATGAGCTTCAAGGAGATAGCCGAGGCCACCAAGGTGAGTATCAACACGGCTCTCGGGCGTATGAGATACGCCATCCTAAACATGAGGCGCATCGCGCAGGAGAACAATATAGCCCTTACGATGTAAGAGGTTGTCAACTATGGCTTACCCACATGGCATATCGGTGCGTCAGCGCCGGTATGCCTCTTTTTTGTTACCTGACCGCGCCGGCTACTGCCGGTGTCGGGCGGCTCAGGTGGCGTATGCGCAGCCCCAGCCATGCCACCGTGACTGACATAATCGGGCTCAACAGGTTGAATATGCAGCATGGCAGATAGGAGAGGGTTGGGACTCCGAGTACGGTGGATTGTGTGATGCCGCATGAGTTCCATGGGATCAGCACCGATGTCACCGACACGGAGTCTTCGAGTGACCGGCTGAGCAGCCGGCCCTCAAGGCCGTTGCGGCGGTAGACGTTCTTGTAGATGTTGCCCCCGATGATTATCGAGAGGTACTGGTCGGCGGTGCAGCTGTTAAGCATCAGTCCGCTCCCTACTGTTGCGGCGACGGTTGACTTGGCCGAACGCAGACGCGAGGTGATGGCTCCCGTTGTAGTTGCCAGCATCCCGGTCCCCATCATGGCTCCGCCAAATGTCATGGCCCCAAGGACAAGGTAGACTGTGGGCAACATGCCACCGATGCCTCCCGTCGAGACGAGTTCGTCGAGCCGTGGATGGCCGGTGGAGACGGCGGTGTCGGTCAGAAGGGCATGGGCTGCGATCGCGATGCGCGATGACACGGTCGAGGCCGACGGATCGATTGCCTCAAACAGCCCGGGTTGGAACACGAACATGCCCGCGACACCCGACAGGGTGGAGACTGACAGGGTGACCAGTGTGTTGACGCGCAGGGCTATGAGGGTCAGCGTGAGTGCAGGTATCACAAGCACCAGTGGGGTGATGTTGAACGTTGCGTGTAGACGCTCGACCAGGCCCGTTGAGGCGTAGGTGTCAGCCGGCGTGAGCGACAGCCCGACCGCCGCAAAGACGGTCAGCGCGATTGTCATGGCCGGGACAGTGGTATACATCAGGTACTTTATGTGGGCAAACAAGTCGACACCGCATGTCGTCGAGGCGAGTACCGTGGTGTCGCTCAAGGGCGAGCACTTGTCGCCGAAGTAGGCTCCCGAGATTACAGCCCCGGCTATCCATGCCTCGCTGTAGCCCATGACCGATCCTATACCCATAAAAGCCACACCTATGGTCGCTATCGTGGTCCAGGAACTGCCTGTGAGCACGGAGATGACGGCACACACCGCGCAGGTGACAAACAGGAAGACCGGGGGGCTTATCATCGCAAGCCCATAGTCAATCATGGTCGGGACCACGCCGCTGAGCATCCATGTCGTTGATACTCCTCCGATGAGGAGCAGCACCGGGAGCGCCGGCAATATCTGGCGGGCGCTCTTTATCAGGCCGATGCCGATGGCGCGTGGGCGGCGTGACGTCATTGTGAGCGTAAGCACTGTCGCGAGCAATGCGGCCGACGGCAGTATGACGTAGCTCGCGGTCTGCACCGAGTCAGCTCCCCGGGTGACGATGACTCCCGCCAGCGAGAGTATCAGGCCCGCCACGGGGACGAGCGACAACAAAAGTGAGGGTGAGTTTGGTCTTTTCATCAATTAGGAAAACGGACGATGCCCCGTTTTAGTCTTGATGAGTGTTAAAAACGCGGGTATTTATAAGATTTTAAGATTTTGGTATTGACAACGCCCCCTTAAAGCATTATCTTTGCACGGTATTATACATCCATCCGGGGCTGACCGGTTTTGACAGCGTGTAGAGGTGGTGTGTAAGCATGCAGAGTAATGATGGCTACACTCTATAATCAGGGACATCGACAATTCAAATGGCGAAAACAACTACGCTCTTGCTGCTTAATCGAAGTACAGTAGATTAGCTTAATCTCCGCAACAGTTGTGGAGACAAGACATCGCCCGACAGTCATTTTTCCGAGACTCGTCGATCAGGCGGTGCAGGAAAATCGGAGATAGGATGTCGAGAGCCTCGCGAGACATCCGAACTTCAAGAGGCTAAGGTTAAGGTTGGTAGTCTCACGCCTGCCTTAATCCGACAACCAAGCAGAGACTAAGCATGTAGAAAGCACATTAGTTCCACGTTTGGACGAGGGTTCAAGTCCCTCCAGCTCCACTATATTGAGTCCACCATATTGCCGCTATATGATGATTTTGACGCGGCGCATCAGCGCGGTCACGTTGAGATGGTGATTGAGCAGAGCATGGCTATTGCGACTGATCTCCAAGTAGATATGAATATGGTCTATGCGATAGCAGCTTATCATGACACCGGATTGACTGCTGACCGCAAGACGCATCATCTTGTGTCGGGCAGGATTGTCCGCGAAGATATGTGGTTGCGAGATTGGTTCAGCGATGAGCAGATTGAGACAATGGCACAGGCGTGCGAAGACCATCGGGCTTCATCTGACCATGAGCCAAGAAGCATCTACGGCAAGATTGTCGCTGAAGCTGACCGATTCATAGACCCAGACACAATCATACTCCGAACAGTGCAATATGGACTCGCCAACTACTCTGAGCTTGACAAGGAAGGCCAGTGGCATCGCACTCTCGACCATCTCCACGAGAAATATGCCGAAGGCGGCTATCTCCGGCTCTGGTTTGACAATAGTCCCAACGTAGCTCGCCTCAACTCCCTCCGGGAAATGATAAAGAACGAGCATCTTCTTCGCGAGAAATTCGACTATCTGTATGACACTCTTACCAACCCTCATCTCATCAGCTGCTCATGTCCCCAATGCCAGCAAACAAAATACAGAAAGATATGAATATCATCAATAAACTACGACATCGCTGTCAGACGGCTTTTGTATCCGTCAATGCACACAACTGCGTGGCTTGTTGGAAATGCTATGAGTCCTGTCCGAAACAAGTGTTCGGGAAGATTGATTTTCTTGGACATCGTCATATTCGCGTGCAGAATGCAAGCAACTGCATCGGTTGCAAGAAATGCGTCCGCGTATGCGAAAATGGCGCAATCATCAGCATCTCATAAGAAAAGTTCTTTAATGAATATCGAGGAGTTCAGAGAATATTGCCTTTCGCTTGGGAACGTTACAGAGAAAACACCCTTTGGGAAATTTGTAGCGAGATTTGACTCGGTGCTGGTGTTCTATGTCTGTGACCACATGTTCTGTATGGTGGATATGAATAACTTCACATACGTTGTGATCAAGAATACTCCTGAGAAGATTGCCGAACTGCATGAGACGCGAAACTCCGTTGAGCGTCAACGCAACATGAGTGCCAGATACTGGATTCAACTCAACTTCAGTGGAGATGTATCAGACTCAGAAATTCTTGCCCTCGTGAAGCAATCCTACGATATAGTCAAATCCAAATATACCAACAAGAAATGACACAGAACAAGATTATTAGTAGTAACGACATATATTTCAGTTGCCTTTTCCCGGAGGATGAGGTAGTTGAGCGACGTGTGCCGCGTCATGTGATCATGCACATCAAATCCGGACGAATGTTGATTGATGACCATGAACGCCATATCGAGGTAAACGCAGGGCAAACGGTTTTTGTAAGACGCGACCATCAGGTGCGGGTGCATAAGACCGGATGTGACGGATTACCTTATAGCGCCGTCAGCATTGTATTTGACCGCAATTTTCTTAAAGATTATTTCGGAGCCAATCTGCGACATAAGAAATTCACTGAACCGTATCCCAAGATCGAAACTTCAGCCATTATACTTCCTGAGGAATCAAAGGCAAAAAGCACACTGATTGACTTGCAACGATATATCAAAGCTGACGTTCTTCCAGATGCGGATGAATCAAATAATCTGAAAGCCGGAGTTCTCCAAAGTCTGCTTGAAGAAAATCCCGATTTGTATCCGGTTTTGTTTGACTTCAATGAGCCTTGGAAGATTGACATCCTTGAATTTATGGAGAGGAACTTCAAGTCGGATCTATCACTTGAAGAACTTGCATCATACACCGGGCGCAGTCTTGCCGGATTCAAGCGCGACTTTGCAAGAATAAGTCCCCTGACACCGCAGAAATGGCTTATCCACCACCGTCTTGAAGCAGCGTTGAAGATGATAGTCAATGAGAAAATGCCGGTCGGCGAGGCTTGTCTTAAATCAGGGTTTAAGAACCGCACCCATTTCATAAGGGTTTTCAAGGAGATGTTTGGCGTTGCTCCCTCCGAAGCAAAGGAGGATACTTTATATAAAAGATTCTGAGTGTCGCTATGCGGCTCAAAATTTGACTCTATCCAATATTTGAGCCTTACAGCGACACCAATCGCGTTCCTCCGTTGTTATATTTGCAGTCGAAAACAAATAAGGCTGCAAAATATGAAAACAAGAAAATTAGGAAACATCGATGTCTCTGCCATAGGCATGGGCTGCATGGGATTCAGCACCGCATATGGAAAAATCCCGGAGGAAAAGGAGTCGATACGCCTTATGCGCGAGGCTCACGAATTAGGCTGCACACTCTATGACACAGCCGAAATATATGCCACATACCGCAATGAGGAACTTGTAGGCAAGGCTCTGCGTCCCATCCGCAACGAAATAGTCTTGTGTACAAAATTCTCGCCCGCCGCGCTTCCCGGAGAGGAAAACATTGAGGAAGGAAAGTTGAGCCGGAACGGTGTGCGCTATGCCGTTGAGCATAGCCTGAAACGCCTGCAAGCCGACCATATCGACATATATTATGCCCATCGCGTACCGGCAGAGGTGGACCCCGAAGAATTGGCCGAATGGTTTGGCGAACTAATCAAGGAGGGAAAAATACTGGCATGGGGCGTTTCTGAAGCGACAGCCGACCAAATCCGCAAGGCACATGCCGTGACACCGATTGCGGCGGTGCAGAGCGAATACTCAATGATGGCACGCCAATGGGAAAAGGATGTGATTCCCCTTTGCGGAGAACTTGGCATAGGTTTCGTGGCATACTCTCCGATGGCTGGTGGTCTTCTAAGCGGCAAGTACAACGCTAACGAGAAATATGAAGGAGACGACATCAGGCGTGTCATTTCCCGATACAAGCCGGAAAATGTAGAGGCCAATCAGCCCGTGATCGACCTCGTAAAGAAATACGCCGCCGAGAAGGGCTGTACCCCGGCACAGATTTCACTCGCTTGGGACATGCACCGTGATTACATAGTCCCCATCCCCGGAATGCGTAGCGACGCACGTATAGTCGAGAATCTTGGGGCTGCCGACGTGGTACTGACTGATGAAGAATACAGAACATTGACTGAGGCTCTTGACAGCCTCACTGTCTATGGCAACCGTACTGACGAACAGATAGCAAAACTTGGCAAACTACGCACCGAGATGTTCGGAAGTTCGGGCGTACACTCTAAATTTGAATGAAATGGAAACATACGTGACATTAAACAACGGCGTTAAGATGCCTATGGTCGGATTTGGTGTATATCAAATCCCGGCCGCTTTGACAGAGCGTTGTGTGTCGGATGCGCTTGATATCGGCTATCGCCATATAGACACCGCCCAATGCTACGGAAATGAGAGGGCGGTGGGTACCGCTGTCAAAAAATCCGGACTCAACCGTAACGAGGTGTTTCTCACGACGAAAATATGGGGCAGCCGGGGTTACAACGACACCGAGCTATCCATAAATGAGTCGTTGCGGCTGCTTCAGACTGACTACATCGACCTGTCCCTCATACACGAGCCGTCGGGCGACTATGTGGAAATCTACCGTGCGATGGAGGATGCCTGTCGCTCCGGAAAACTCCGCGCAATCGGACTGGCCAATTTCCTTGAGGACAATTATCTCCGGCTGATAGGCAACTGCGAGATGATCCCGGCAGTTGACCAACTGGAAACACACGTGTTCCGCCAGCAGGGAAAGATGCAGAAACTGCTAAAAGAACATGGCACACTGTTGACTTCTTGGTCGCCATTGGCTTGCGGTCAGAACAACATCTTCCACAATCCGGTATTGATGAAAATAGCAGACGCTCATGGGAAGACAGTGGCGCAGATAGCTCTCCGTTGGCTTGTTCAGCGAGGCATCCCGGTTATACCAAAGTCAACACACAAGGAGCGTATGCGCGAGAATTTTGACATTCTTAATTTCACACTGACCGATGCCGAGATGGCTGAGATAGCTACGCTCGACCAAGGCAGAAGTCTGTTCAACTGGTGGTAGCAGGATGCAGTCCTGTCAATTAAGAATGTGACTCAAATAAATACAAGACAATTGTTACTCCCATCCGGATGGGAGTAATTTATTATGATTATGAATACAGATGAATTAGAGATTGAGAGGTTATGGAATAAGGAGTATGTCAAGGTGATGATATGTAACTTCCTTACATTCTTTGCCTTCTATCTTCTCACACCCCTCCTGCCGATTTATCTTGACGAGCAGTTTCATGCCGACAAGGACATGATAGGGCTTGTATTGTCAGGCTATGTTGTTGCCACTCTTCTTATAAGACCGTTCAGTGGGTTTGTGGTTGACAGTTTCAACCGTAAAAAGGTGCTTACCTTCTGTTTCTTCGCCTTCTTTATCGTTTTTGCCGGATATGTCGGCGCCGTAACTTTACTGATGTTTGCAATTGTTCGCACGATGCATGGCATTCCCTTCGGTGCCACAACAGTTGCCAACAGTACGGTAGCAATAGATGTGCTTCCTTCATCGCGCCGCAATGAGGGACTTGGCTTCTATGGTTTGAGCAATAATATTGCAATGGCGATTGCCCCTACTGCAGGTATCTATATCTACTCACTGACAAATGATTTCGCTTTATTATTTTGGATTTCATTTTTCGTCGCTCTGGCCGGATACCTCGTGTCAACACAGATAAAAATCCCTCAGCGAGAAATCATTGCCAATAGGGCGAAATTCAGTCTCGACCATTTCTTTCTTGGTCGCGCATGGCTTTTGGCAGTGAATATTATGTTGTTTGGCCTTTGTTGGGGACTTCTTAGCAACTACGTCGCTATCTATGGCAAGGAAAAACTGAATATCACCGATGGCACAGGCATCTTCTTCATGATACTTGCCATAGCGCTTGTCATAGCGCGCGTTGTCGGACGAAAACAACTTAGGGCTAATCATCTGACACAGAACTGCGCCCTCGGTGTTGTTCTGTCGTCAATCGGCTATGTTTTGTTCGCCATGTCGAGTGTATGGGGAGTATGGTGTTACTATGCCTCGGCAATGTTTATTGGGCTTGGCAACGGACAAATGTACCCGGCATTCTTGAATATGTTTGTGCGCATGGCACGCCACGACCAGCGAGGGACCGCCAACTCATCGATCCTCATCTCATGGGATTTGGGCATGGGGCTCGGCATATTGGTGGGCGGCGTAGTTGCCGAATACATTGGTTTTACCGAAGCCTTTGCCGTGACAGCAGCCATTCAAATACTCGGCACATTACTTTTTGTGACGGTTACTGCGCAGTTCTTCACCAAACGACAACTCGCAGAGGAATAAGAAACTTTGAAACAAATAAAATTACAGCCACTCCGAATAAACAGAGTGGCTGTAATTTATAGATTGTTATACACTTCTTCGTTTACTGGTTCGAGCCATTCGTTGGAGGTATTCTCGCCATCGAGTTCAAAAGCGAGGTGAGACATCCAGCTGTCTTTGGCAGCGCCATGCCAGTGCTTTACGTTAGCAGGGATGTGGATAACTGTGCCCGGCAGCAGTTCAACTGCCGGTTTCCCTTCCTCCTGATACCATCCGCGACCTGCTACGCAAACTAACATTTGCCCTCCGCCCTTGGTAGCATGGTGGATGTGCCAATTATTGCGGCAACCCGGCTCAAAGGTTACATTGTTGAATTTTACCTGCTCTGTTGAGATGGGAGCAAGATAGCTGTTGCCAACGAAATATTTTGCGTAGGCTGAGTTGGGTTCGCCGATGGGGAAAATAATCTCCTGCCCGAATTTTTCCTTGGCTGAAGTTGCCTCGGTTTCACCCTTCCACACTTCAACAGCTTGACGGAAAGCACCCCATGCCTTGGGCCATCCGGCATAGAATGCAACCTGTGTAAGAATTTCGGCAATCTCCGTTTTGGTCACTCCATTCTTCTTTGCCTCTTGAAGGTGGAATGTGAGTGATGAATCGATGATTCCACTTGATACAAGTGCCGTGACGGTAATGATGCTGCGGTCTCGTTTTGAGAGTTTGTCGGTGCGGCTCCATACCTGTCCGAAAAGGACATCATCGTTCAGCTCCGCAAACTTAGGAGCGAACTCACCGAGTTGAGCATGTCCGGCGGTCTGGTTGGGATTAACCTCTTTAGCGGTCAATCTTGTGGGGTTTTCTGCTTTTGCCATAGTCATTGTCAGCAATGCTGCTGCGATTAAATAGAATTTTTTCATATTCGTGCCGAAATAGGCATATTACCTTTTTTCAACTGCAAATATAACAAAGAATACGAAGTCGTAGCGTTGCTCTACGGCTCAATTTTTATGCCCTCACTAATTTTGAGCCGCAGAGCGACACCCTTTTGCTTTCTGTAGCGTTATCTTTGCAGTGACTTTAATGAAAGGACGATAATGAAAAGAATATTGTTTGTAAATGCAAGTCCCAACAGGGACAACGGCAACACGGCTGCGATAGCTCGCCGTATGCTTGCCGGTAAGGAATATGACACCCTGAATCTTATAGATTACAAGGTGTATCCGCTTGGTCAGCACTTCGATGATGACCAGTTTGACGAGGTAATGGACCAGATAACCGCTGCTGACATCCTTGTGATGGGTTCGCCGGTTTATTGGCACACAATGACCGGACAGTTTCATTCGCTTCTCGACCGCATATATGAGTCGGAGCAGAAGCATCTCCTTGCCGGGAAAGACCTCTATTTCATCTTTCAGGGAGCGGGACCGACACATACAATGCTCGAAGCCGGCGACAATACCATGAGCATCTTCTGCCAGTTGTTCGGCTTGAATTACAGGGGAATGACAACACACTGAGAATTAGGAGTGAGAAGTTGTAATTGAAATCAAGTAACATATACTTATGGAAAAGAAGATAATCATAGTGGTGGGTGCCGGCAAAGGACTCGGCAACCATATCGCCAAGAAATTTGGCAAGGAGGGCTTCCGCGTAGTGCTGATGGCCCGCAACGAGGAATCGCTGAAAGAATATAAAAGTGAACTTGAAGGTGAAGGCATCGAGACATATATCCATACAGCAGACGCAGCCAAGCCGGGAACCCTTACCGAAGCAATCAATTGGGTTAGGTCAACACTTGGCACACCTGATGTTCTCGCCTACAATGTCGGTATCACCGCACCTGATGATGCGGCAAAACTCGACAGTGAGGTGCTTATGAGCCACTATCAGGTTGATGTGGCAAGCGCATACCAGTGCGTCAAGGACGTGGTTGATGATGAGTTCGCCAAGAAGAACGGAGCGATACTTCTCACAGGGGGTGGCCTCGCTCACTATCCGGTGACCGGATTCATGCCTCTGTCGCTTGACAAGGCCGCTTTGCGCACGATGACGTATCTGCTCCACGACGAATTGAAGCCCAAAGGAATCTTCGTAGGCACGGTGACGGTATGCGGCACAATCGGTATAGACAATTTCTTCGCGCCGGCACGTATCGCCGACAACTTCTGGAAACTCTATTCCGACCGCGACGAGGTTGAGATTCTTCATGAATACCCCCAACTCAAAGACAGCAACCTCTCCGCAGGGGAGTACTGGGGTAAGGTATATGCACTCAAAGATTCAGTGAAATAATGATTCTTTTGCTGCTATTTGCCCTGCTGACAGGAACAGTCACGCCGATACAGACAGCGGCAAACTCAAAGATGAGGAGCGTCGTAGGGCCGGCCTTTGCCGTCACGATGATCTCTTTCGTAATATCATTCGCAGTGTTGCTGACGGTATCGGTGGCCTTCGGGCTACCGATACTGCCGACATCAGCCCAAATACATGCCACACCATGGTGGGGATGGACAGGAGGCATCATCGCCCTGAGCACCATCACCATAGTGATGTATATGTTTAAGTCTCTCGGTCAGTTGCAGACCACGATATTGCCGCTGCTCGGCCAACTCGCTTTCAGCCTTGTGATTGACAATTTCGGACTGTTCGGCTCCATACGCATACCAATATCAGCCACCCGGTTACTGGCTTTATTGTTGGTGGTAGCAGGAGTCCTGATGGTAATCGTGTTACCCAAGATGCGGAACAGACAGACCATAGCCGCAACCGGAAGTCATACGCTACTTTGGCAGATAGCCGGTGTCATTGCCGGATGTCTAATGGCATCTATCGGAGCGATCTACGGACGACTGGGAGTAATACTTGGCTCTCCGATACAAGCCTCCACCGATTCGTTTTTCATAGCGACAGTGGTTATAATGCTGGTTTGTCTGCTGAACGGCTCGATTGGCAAAGCCGGACGGGCTATCCGTGAGCCTCGTCCATGGTGGATGTGGCTCGGTGGGCTCTGTGGTACAGCTGCGGTATTCGGCAACGCATGGCTTATTCCACAGATAGGTGCCGGTGCTTTCTTCATGGCTTTGCTTTTGGGGCAAATTATCCTCAGTCTCTGCATCGACGGTTTTGGATGGCTTGGCGCAACACGACGCAAGATCCTCCCGATTGAATACGTAGGTGTTGCCGTGATGATTGCCGGAGTCGCTCTGCTAAGACTTTAGTTTATAAACATTTTTCAAGAGAGTAAAGGCAAGTTGGCGAGCATCGCTTTGAGGCGGATTGCAAGACGAGGCATTGGCTCGGCTACGGTCAGAGCTACAAGTTCTTTTTCAGTGGCGATGTCGTTAATCAGGCGGACTACCTCTTTCAGCTTCATGCCTCCCTCCGGACCGTCGGCCACAGCTGCGAGTATGTCTGCGGGATCCATCACGTCCATGTCGAAGTGAACCATCACTTTCGATTTTCCGGATTTGCAAAGCCAGTCAATTACCGATTGACTGTTGTTGGCAAGTTCTTCTGGTGAAAAGTGTGTAATCCCCAGCTTTTCAACACGCTCTTTTATATAAGGGTACTCAACGTCGCGCACACCGGCGATGCACACATTCTGCGGACCCACTTTGCCGGGCAGCTGACCGACAATTTTCTTGTCGCCCATACCCATACAGGCCGTCAGGGCCATAGCGTGATAGCCGTTGTAATCATCTTCCGGGAGTGTAATGTCAGGATGTGCATCAACCCAAACTATAGCTACATCACCGTTGTATTTGTTGGTGAGGTAAGTGAATACCGGGACACTCACCGAACATTCACCACCCAGGGTCACAACCTTGTCAGGATTGGCGATTGTAAGTGAGTCAAGAGCTGCTTTTGTCTGTTCGGCGATAATATCGCGGTCAAGTACACCGTCGGACTCAACTCTCTCAGACATGTCGGTTGAAACAGGAACCGTATATGTTTCTATGTCAGTCTTGGGTGCGAGAAATTCAAGCAGCATTGCGCCAAGATAATAACCTCTCGATGAATCATTCTCCGGGATGTTGGGAATCCATCGGGCGATGTTTCCACCCTGCCATTGAGGATATATGAGTCTTATTGTCTTCATTTATTAACGTGTTTTGTCTTCTTGCATAACACATCAATAGATATAATGGTTGGGAATAAGAAGACCCGACATTCATGCAATGCCGGGTCTTTCCTGATGACGCTTTTTATCTCAAGTTGAGATATGCCTCGTCGGTGACGGGTTCGAGCCATTCGTTGGAGGTATTCTCGCCGTCAATCTCAAAGGCGAGATGTGAGAACCAACTGTCTTTCTGCGCCCCATGCCAATGTTTCACGTTTGCCGGAATGTGGATTACGGTGCCGGGCAGAATTTCAACAGCCGGTTTTCCCTCTTCCTGATACCACCCGCGTCCGGCCACGCCGACGAGCATTTGTCCACCGCCTTTGGTGGCATGGTGTATGTGCCAGTTATTGCGGCAACCCGGCTCAAAGGTGACATTCGAGAATTTTACCTGTTCGGTAGAAATTGGCGCAAGATAACTGTTGCCAATGAAATACTTAGCGTATGCGGTGTTAGGCTCCCCAAATGGGAATATCAGTTCCTGCATGAACTTTTCCTTGGCATCTGCCGCGTCAGAAGGTTCTTTCCAAACTTCCAAGGCTTGGCGGAATGCTCCCCAAGCCTTGGGCCACCCGGCATAGAAAGCAACCTGTGTGAGAATTTCAGCTATCTCAGTACGTGTCACCCCATTCTTCTTGGCCTCCTGAAGATGGTAGGTGAGCGATGGGTCGATGATACCGCTGCTGACGAGTGCGGTGACGGTGACGATACAGCGGTCGCGTTTGGACAGTTTGTTGGTGCGACTCCAAACCTCGCCGAAAAGTACATCATCGTTGAGTTCCGCGAACTTGGGTGCAAACTCACCGAGCTGAGCGCGTCCGGCGGTCTGATTGGGATTGACCTCTGTTGCGGTCAATCGTGTGGGCTTATCTTGTGCTTGTGCCATAATGGTTAATAATGAGGCGAATGTAATAGTTATCAGTCTTCGTGTTTTCATTTCAGTCATAGATGCTTTTGATGATTTTAGCCGGGACTCCTCCGACAGTCATATTCGCAGGGACATCTTTAGTCACGACAGCTCCGGCGGCGACTATGGCGTTATCACCGATTGTAACTCCGGCAGTGATGGTGACATTGGCACCAATCCATACGCCCTTGCCGATTCTGATTGGAGCATGATGCAGATTCTGTCGTTTCGCCGGGTTATGGTCGTGGTTCAGAGTTGCCATTACAACGCAATGGCCTATCAGACAGTCATCCCCGATGTATATTCCGCCTTGGTCTTGAAAGTGACAGCAGGAGTTGATAAATACATTTTTACCTATATGGATGTTGCGTCCGAAGTCGGAATAGAACGGGGGGAACAGCCGGAATTTCGGATCAACCTCCCTGCCGATAATCTTTCCGAAAAGTTCCCGGATTTCTTCAGTGGTATGAAAGTTGCAGTTCAGGTCAAACTGGATACGGCGCGACAAATCGCTCTGCTCACGCATGAATTGAATCATCTCGTTGCCTTCGAGTGGTTTGCCGACGGCTATCATCTGTTGGAATTTCCCTATGGTCATAAGTGTATTATTTTACTCTGCAAAATTAGTCATATAAAGTAAAACCGTTGTGCCGATATCTTTGTAGATATGACCAATTTCACTGATTATCGAGCGACTTAAGATACTGTGTGGGAGAGATGCCGGTGTGTTTCTTAAACATCCGGCTGAAGTGTTGGGGGTATTCAAAACCGAGGTCGTAGGCCACCTGCGCGACATTGCATGATGACATCAGCTGATTCTTCGCTCTCCTTATAATATGCTCACGTATGAAATTGCTTGCCGTCTCCCCGGTCGATTTCTTCAGCATGTCGCTGAAATAATTGGGCGACATACAGAGTTTGTCTGCAACATATTTCACTGTCGGTATTCCATCATTCAATCGCATCCCTGTTTCATAATATTCATTCAGAATCCTGCTGAGCCGCACGAGAATGTCGTCGCTTGACTGACGGATTTGCTGGAACTGGCGGTTGTAGGCGCGGCTGCACAGATTAAGAATGGCTGAGATCAGACTGATTATGATGGCATCTTGCTGAGAGTCCCGTGGATTCAGAGTCTCTTCGTGGATAGACTTCACCAAGCATGTTATGGTCTCCCGTTCTCTGTCTTGCAGGAACAGCGCCTCATTGACACTGTAATCAAAAAACGAGAACCGGCGCATCTCCCTTTCCAATGGCGTTCCGGCAATCAATGAGGGATGAAAAAGCAATGCCCATCCGTCAATGTCTATCAGGTCGCCACGATTCTCCCGGCCTCCAATCTGACCTGGGGCAACACAAATCAGAGTGCCCGATGAATGTCCAAAAGCCCCTCTGCCGTATGCGAGGTCGTCGCGTACCTTGCTGTGCATGAACAGGCCATAAACCCCATAGTTGTTCAGGCTCGAATGTATAGGCGACACTGCGTCAAAATCAACGACACCGACAAGCGGATGCCGGCTTTCGGCACCTACGTATGAGAGATAGTCTTCAGGTTTGTTGACTTTGAGAATATTGGCCATTTCAATTGCAAATTTAAGGATTTTGGTTGACATATCAGAAATTATGGTATGTCCGGGCGCGTTATTCGCGGTAATTTTGCGACAATCGTTAGTTTTTGGAGCCACGAGCATTTCGTGGTTACATCGGATAAGAAAACCCACTATTGAAATAACAATGAAATCAACAATATTATTGTCTGCGGCGTTGACTTTCAGCGTACTGACAGCAAACTCACAAACTATGAATAATCCAAACGACAACACATCTTTCGCTCCCATTGAGCAAGTGGGACTGACACAGGAATGGGACAAGGTTTTTCCGAAGAGCGACAAAGTTGACCACTCAAAGGTGACTTTCGTCAACCGCTATGGCATAACACTCGTGGCCGATATGTATAAGCCCAAGGATACGGGGGGCAAAATGGCCGCCATTGCTATCAGCGGGCCTTTCGGCGCTGTCAAGGAACAGTCATCGGGACTTTATGCCCAGCAACTTGCCGAGCGCGGTTTTCTGACAATAGCCTTTGATCCATCTTTCACGGGTGAGAGCGGCGGTATGCCGCGCCGTGTGGCCTCCCCCGACATAAATGTGGAGGATTTCTCCGCAGCGGTTGACTATCTGATGAATCGCGAGGATGTCGACTCGGAGAAAGTGGGTATTCTCGGAATATGTGGATGGGGCGGCATTGCTATTCAAGCAGCCATCAACGACCCGCGTGTCAAGGCTACCGTGGCCTCCACGATGTATGACATGACCCGCGTCAACGCCAATGGATATTTCGACAGCGAGAACACAGCCGGACTGCGCAACTCCAAACGTGCTGCAATGGCGGCCCAGCGCACCGCCGACTATAAGAACGGCTCATATAAAAGAGGCGGTGGCGTGGTTGATCCTCTGCCACAGGATGCCCCGCAGTTTGTAAAGGATTACTATGACTATTATAAGACTCCACGTGGCTACCATGTCCGCTCCGGCAACTCCAACGACGGGTGGAACGTCACCTCCAATCTGCCGTTCATGAACTTCAAGTTTTTTGAATATGCCGATGAACTGGAGAATGCCGTGATGATAGTGCATGGCGACAAAGCCCACTCGTTCTATTTCGGCAAGGACACATTCGCCCTCCTCAAAGGCGACAACAAAGAGTTCGTGGTGATTCCCGGCACAAGCCATACTGACCTCTACGACCGGCTCGACATAATCCCCTTCAACCGCATCGCTGATTTCTTCAATAAAAACTTCGGCAAATGAAATTCCGGTTGTTATAGCTATCATATGGCCTGACAAAAAGAGAGCCAATCATTACGGATGTCTCCGTGAGATTGGCTCTCTTTCTTTGTAAGATTCGTTGTAAGTATGTCTCTATAAACGCGAGTTCGGGATAACTCCCATCATGTCTTGCGCATAAGACAAAAAGTGGCTAATTTTGTCCTGTGCGCAAGACATTACAATGTAATAAGCCATAAACGTTACGAGGGGATATCATCCATGATAATCACATGATAAGGAGTATGGTTGAACATGTAATCGCGTAAGCGCTTTGGTAGTGAAATGAGGAGAGAATATGTAGAACGGAACAAGGCATGGCTCGCGGCAAAGGCGCAAGAGCCGGGCGTGATGGTTCTCAATGGAGGCATCTATTACAAGGTGCTGAAGTCGGGTAGTAAGGAAGGGCCTACCCCCAACCGTGGAAGTGTGGTGACGGTGCATTATACGGGCAAGACAATCAACGGCAAGACCTTTGACAGCAGTCTTGGTGGCGTAGCCCCGGCTTTCCGTCTGCGCGACCTTATCCCCGGCTGGATTATCGCGCTTCAACGGATGCACGTCGGTGACAAATGGGAAATCTACATCCCCGCTGATAAGGCATACGGCAAACTAAATCAGCCCGCTATTCCCGGCGGTTCGACTCTCATCTTTATCATCGACTTAGTCGCGGTGCACTAAAAAAATAATCAATCGCACAGACGTTGAATTCATAAACGTGATGCAATGGAGACACCGATACTTAACGAGCATAACAAGCAGGAATATCCACCGATGCACACGGCAGAGCACCTGCTTAATGGAGAAATGGCTCGCCGCTACGGACATGGCAGGGCTTTCAGCGCACATATAGAGCGCAAGAAATCAAAGCTCGACTACTATCTGCCCGCAGCACTGACTTACGAGGAATTGAAATCTCTTGAGGATTACATCAACAATATAGTTAAGGCTGACGTTGAGGTTACAGAGGAGTATGTCAGTCAGGCAGAGGCAATGAAACGATTTGACATGAGCCGTCTTCCCGAGGATGCCTCCGATACCGTGAGGGTTGTCCGTGTGGGTGACTACGACCAATGCCTATGTGCCGGGACTCATGTGAGACGCACAGGCGAGATTGGCACATTCCGTATCACCAGCAGCCGATATGCCGACGGTGTACAACGTATCGTGTTCAAATTGGATCAGTCATGAGCAAAACAATAAAATTTCCGAATGGCATCGAGGTCTCGGCTCTGTAAAAGTTGGAAGGTGTATGCCCCTTGGTAGGCACATCACGGACTTTCCACAAGATTCTTGTGCGAAAAATTCCCCCGATCTTTTGCGTATGAGACAAAAAGTGACTAATTTGGCTCCGATGCGACACGGCATGGCCGGAGTCATCAATCCATTATCAAAGGGAAATAAAAACTATGGCTAAAGAGATTCAATTCATATTATACAATCTACCTGAGGGAGAAGGATCTGTTCAGACTATAATTCAAGATGATACTATATGGCTGACTCAGAAAGGGCTTGCCCAGTTATTTGATGTGTCTGTGTCGGCTATCAATCAGCATCTTAAAAATATATATGAGACTGGGGAACTTACTCCGAAAGCAACTATTAAGAAAAACTTAATAGTTCAGAAAGAGGGTAATCGTGAGGTATCCCGTCAAGTAGATTTCTATAATCTCGATGCGATTATCAGTGTGGGCTACCGGGTGTCCAGCAGAAAGGCTACCTTTTTCAGACAGTGGGCGACTAAAGTACTTAATGAGTATATACGCAAGGGTTTTGTGCTTGACGACAACCGTCTCAAACAAGGGGCAGCCGTGTTTGGACACGACTATTTCAGGGAATTACTTGAAAGAGTCCGCTCCATTCGTGCAAGTGAACGCCGTATATGGCAACAAATCACAGACATTTATGCAGAATGTAGTACGGATTATGATCGGTATGCCGCTACAACACGCGACTTTTATGCAATGATCCAGATTTTCCACTATGCCATAACGGGACAGACTGCTGCTGAAATCATTTATACGAAGGCCGACCATTCACTCCCACACATGGGACTGACATCTTGGAAATATGCTTCGAATGGTAGGGTGTTGAAATCAGATGTGTCAATCGCAAAGAATTATCTCACCGAAAAGGATATTCGTAGCCTTGAAAGAACAATTACGGCTTATTTTGACTATATTGAAGATCAGATTGAACGCCATAATACTTTCACAATGGAACAGTTTGCAGCCAGTGTCAACAAGTTCTTGACGTTCAATGATTACAAGATTCTTCCTGATAAGGGTAGCATCTCAGCGGGCGAGGCGAGAGCAAAGGCAGAGGCGGAGTACGATATATTCAATAAAACTCAACAGATTGATTCAGACTTTGATAAGGAAATCAGAGGTATACTTGACAATCCCGTATGACCATGTGGCAGCAAGTTGAATTTAGTCTCAGACCTCGAAAGAATGGCTTTCATCTCGTCACCGATGAGATAATGAGTCATTTGCCGACGCTTCCTAAGGTCGGCTTGATAAATCTTTTCATCAAGCACACCTCGGCGGCGTTGACCATCAACGAGAATGCCGACCCCGATGTCCGCGTTGACATGAAAGGCATCTTCGACAGATTGGTAAGGGAGCGTGAGCCATATTATACCCACACTATGGAGGGTGACGATGATATGCCGGCTCATGCCAAGACATCAATCATAGGATCTTCAATTACTATCCCTATCTCCAACGGTCGCTTGAATCTCGGCACTTGGCAAGGTATCTATCTCTGCGAGTTCCGCGACTATGGCGGCGCAAGAAAAATAGTAGTAACCATAACTGGAGAATAATAATGAGCAGACGATACACCCCCGAGAATATAACCCATCTGGGACCCGATGACATTTTTGTGTTCGGCTCAAATCTGCAAGGGTTGCACATGGGCGGCGCGGCGCGTGTGGCCTACGAGAGGTTTGGCGCTGTGTGGGGTCAAGGTGTCGGCCCGCAGGGCCGGTCTTACGCCATACCCACGATGCAAGGTGGCGTTGAGACCATCAAGCCTTATGTTGACGAGTTTATAAATCTGGCACGCGAATGGGATCAGAACACATTCTATGTCACCCGTATTGGCTGTGGCATTGCCGGTTTCACCGACGAGGAGATAGCCCCGCTCTTTGACGAGGCATACGACCTCTACAACGTCCGTCTCCCCAAATCTTTTGCCGACATTATCGGGCGAAACCGCAAGAATCAGTAAGGTTATGAGTGAGCTTTCTTTGCTCTTAGCGGGAGCGGCATTGTTTTTGGTTGCCTCATGTTCGGGCAACAAGGCACTTGAGGCTACTAATGCGGTGGCGGTTGCTGATACTGCAATATTCGGTAAGGGTGAGACCGGCAATACGGCTCAAAATCTGACTGGAGTCTACACTGACCTCAATGATGGCTCGACGCTTGAGATAGGGGACAGTGCCAGCCTCGGACTAAGTGTCAGAATCAGCTTGTTCCGGCTGACTGATATTGACGACGGCGTTGGTCGCGTGACTGACGGCGTGTTGACATTCACTGCCACCGATGCCGCCGGCCAACCAATCGGAGGAAAGATTACCTTTGATGGTGACACCGCCCGCTTGGCTTTCACCAGGTCAGAGTGGGAGTATCTGCCCAAAGGCACGACCTATTCATTCGTCCGTGGGGCAAAGGTTGACTATGAGCCAGCCAATCCGATTGGTGGAAGAACATACGCCGGGGCCGGCAAAGGTGGTGGACTGGCCACGAATGTAACAATCCGCTTTGACAAGGATGGGACATGTCAGTGTATCTCCGACTTCTATCAGGCGTTTAGCAAGCCTGTCACGGTCAACGGCACGTATTCAATTAGGTACGATATCGTTGAGGTGCGATGCCAGCCACCTGGATTTGATACACCAATCGTCTGGAATTTTGAGATTATAGATGACGGTCAGGCGTTGGGCTTTAACAATTCGGATGCTTCAGCCGACGGCAGTATCGGCACCGACTGGCTCTGGCTCCAAGTGCAATAATACTCAACTGCAATGTGATATAGCTGTCTCGCCCCCATGACTGGTGAGAATGTGCGCTAATCAGTCATCAGATTTCATCCCATCGTCAGGATATTTCTCAATCCGTTTCCGTCGCCATCGTCTGCTGAGGCTCTCGATTCCCGCCTTGCCGAGTATCAGCAAGGCTGAATATTGAGCGGTTTTGGCGAGACCGAAGAATATGACCCACAGCGCCCCCTTTGCGGCGACCGGGATAGGGAGGAGCATCTGCGCAAAGGATATGACATAGAACACTCCACAGGCAATGACGACAATGATGCCCGTGCGATAGGATAGTGATGCGAGCCGGTCCTTGATTTGCTTGAACACTCTATATCGGTATATTGGTGAGGCGTTCTCCTCCAACGGTCGGAGACGGCAGCAAAGTTAGCGATAATTGTGGGTATTATTGCTATCTTTGCGGTCTAAAACCACAGATGTCGCATCATATTGATGCGCAAGAAATAGTTTAACGTAACGATACTACATCACAATGACTCGTGCTGAGGAGATAACGGCAGCGCTGATGGAGATGGCCGATGAGCGTCAGGCGCGGCAGTCGCTGCGGTTTTTCAAGACCGGTCCGGGTCAGTATGGCGAGGGCGACATATTCATCGGGCTCAAGAATCCGCAGGTACGCATGGTCGTCAAGGAGGCGTGGCGGCAGACTCCGCTCTCCGAGGCCGTCAGTCTGGTGAGGTCCCCGCTCCACGAGGTACGCCTGTGTGGCTTGCTGATAATGGTGGAACAATACCTTAAAGCCATGAAGGGTAAGGACGACACCAGGATGGCAATGATTTTTGACACATACATCTCGCTCCACTCTCACATCAACAACTGGGATCTTGTCGATCTGTCGGCGATAAAGATTGTCGGCAACCATGAGACCCTCAATCCCGGACTGACCGTGATGGATCAGTGGATAGACCCTGCGGGCCACACTCTCTGGCAGCAGCGCATAGCGATGGTCAGTACATGTATGCTCATACGTGCCGACCGGGCGGATGTATGTTTCAGTCGGGCGGCGCGGTTATTGGACAGCTCCCATGACCTGCTACACAAGGCTGCCGGATGGATGCTCCGCGAGGCTTGGAAGAGGGGGTACAAGGATGAATTGCGGTGTTTCTTGGAAGAACATGTCTCTGCGATGCCCTCCATAATGCTGAGTTACGCATGTGAGCAGATGCACCCCGACGAGCGCCGCGAGTGGCAGCTAAAGAGACGGACCGGAGGGGCGGGCAGATGATATGAATGAAATGGATAGGATGGAGGACGATAGTATGCTCACCGACTCCCGCGATGCCGCGAAAGGGAAGTCGCCGAGAGGTCTCGACCGTGACAACCTCGACTTTGGCAACGGGAATATCCCCAAGCTGTTTCGGGCATTGTTTTTTCCGACGCTTGTCGGCATGGTGTTTAACGCCGTGTTGACAATCATAGACGGCGTCTTTGTGGGGCAGGGCGTGGGGGCAAACGGCATCGCCGCCGTCAACATAGTTGCCCCGCTGTTCATGGTGGTCACCGGCCTTGGGCTGATGTTTGGCATCGGGTCATCTGTCATCGCGAGCATACGGCTTGCCAACAAGGAGTTCAAGGCCGCCAACATCATTACCACACAGGCATTTCTCGTCGGTGGCATCCTGACATTGTTGATCTCGGTGCCGTGCGCGATATTCCCCGGGAGGGTCTCGATGATGCTTGGCAGCAGCGATACGCTGTTGCCCCATGCCATTGGCTACCTCGTGTGGCTCGTGCCGGGCATGGTGTTCTTGCTGATTGAGTGCGTGGGCATGATGCTGATACGCCTCGATGGCTCTCCGCGTTACGCCATGTGGTGTAATGTGGTCGCGGCCACGTTTAATATTGTCCTTGACTGGTATCTCGTGTTTCCGATGGGGATGGGGGTGAAGGGTGCGGCCATAGCCACCTCGGTGAGCTGTGCGCTTGGCGGCTGCATGGTGCTGTTCTACTTCGTCCGTTTGTCCGTGACGTTGAGATTCTACCGCCTGAAAACTACGCTCACGAGTCTGCTGCTGACACTCCGCAACTCGTTTTACATGGCCAAGATTGGGTTTGCCGCCTGTCTCACCGAACTTGCTATGTCGGTGATGATGCTCACCGGCAACTATGTTTTCATTACCGCTCTTGGGGAGAACGGTGTCGCCGCGTTCAGCATCGCCTGTTACCTTTTCCCGGTTATCTTCTCCATCAGCAACGCGGTTGCACAGTCGGCCCAACCAATCATCAGCTACAACTATGGCGCAGGCAACTGCGCGAGGGTGCGCAAGTCGCTCAATATCGCCCTCATTGCGGCCATTTTGTGCGGATTGTTGGTGACGGTCGGCGTGGCCGTCGGTGCGAGGGGGATAGTGACCATGTTTCTCCCGGCTGACTCATCGGCGTTTGCGATTGCATGTGCGGGATTGCCGAAGTTTGCCCTGTGTGGCATCTTCTTTGCCCTTAACATCGCGTTCATCGGATATTATCAGAGCCTTGAGAAGGCTTATCGGGCTACTGTTTTCACCCTTCTGCGTGGAATGATTTTCGTGGTGCCAATGTTCCTGTTGCTCCCCCGTTGCCTTGGAGTGCCGGGTATGTGGCTTGCCATTCCGGCCTCCGAACTGTTGACATTGGCGGTGATTGCCGTGGATTACGTGGTGGGTCATCGTTGAGGTGAACCTGCGCTCTCGATCAGTTGTTCTGCCATAAGAGTAAATGGATACGATTATGGAAACAATAGACAACATAAATGAGGTAATCCGTCTCACAGACAAGGCTCAAATCATCGGTGACAGGCCGAAGTTCAGACGCGTGGTCGGCAATGATAATGGCGAGGTGCTCCTCGTGTCATTCGATAAAGGCGTTGAGATACCGCGTCATCACGTCCACTGCGATGTGCTTGTGCAGGTGCTTGAGGGTGAGATGTCGTTTACTATCTACGGCTCGCCTGACAAGCATTTTGACATGAAGGTCGGCGACTTCATCCGCATGGCTCCCGACACCGAACATTCGCTCCGTGGCGTGACCCCGGTTAAAATCACTGTGACAAAGATAAATGCCTGAGGATAGGGAAATCGACAAGGCTCTCCGCCAGAATACCTTCATCCACCGATACGTCATGGCGGCTGACCATGCGCTGCTGTGGATAGCGGCGCTGAGTCTTGCCGCCTATTTCCATCTGTCCCGTTCCTATACGGCGCATAAGGCCCTGCTGTTCTCCACGCTGGTGGCCTATGGGGCATATCTCTGCGAGAGCGGCCTTAACACGCTTAGGGTAGCGGCCTCGTCATCGGAGTATTCGCTTGACTTCAGGCGTGCCGCGATGTGGCATTGGATAGGGCTTAATGTCGCGGTAAATGTCGCCCTGTCACTGCTATTCCTCTCCAATCCTTGTTGGCCTTACCTGCTACTGATAATACTCACCGCCGGCTGGCAGAAGTATATGGACGGTCGCATCCCCCCCGCCTTCTCGCCACGCGCCGGCCGTTGGCTGTTGTAGATGAAACCAAGTCGATATGAACATTCCAGCCTCACTGTTGCTCATCTTTGGCCTGACGGCATTGGCGTTGTTTGCCGGAATATTCATCGCGACATTCATCGTGACTATGCGCAACCGCAAGAAGATTATCCGTAACTTCAGCCGTAAGCCCTGACATGCGGCATCACGGTTTTCCCAAAAATACTATCTCGCAAATTGCTTGAATCCGCTCTGACAATAGGGTAGGGGTTATATCAACCCGATTATTTCGTGGATGTCGGCGATGTGATGGCGTGTGCAGTATTCCTCGATATAGTCGATGATTTTCATGGTCACGGACGGGTCGATGAAATTGGCCGTGCCAATCTCTACCGCTGTAGCTCCGGCAAGCATGAACTCCACGGCATCGCGTCCATTCATGATGCCCCCCAGTCCGATGACGGGAATCTTGACCGAATGGGCCACCTGCCACACCATCCTCACGGCCACGGGGCGCACGGCAGCCCCCGACAGCCCCCCGGTGACGGTCGACAGGCAGGGTCGCCTCCGCTCCACGTCGATGGCCATGCCGAGCATCGTGTTGATCAGCGACACCGAGTCGGCTCCTTCGGCCTCGACAGCACGCGCTATCTCGGTGATGTCGGTCACGTTGGGTGACAGTTTCACGATGACAGTACCGCCGTAGGCACGGCGCACGGCGCGTGTCACCTGGGCCGCCCCGGCACATGTAGTGCCAAACGCCATGCCCCCCTGCTTCACGTTGGGACACGATATGTTTACCTCTATGGCGCTCACCTTGTCGAGGGACGACAGTTTCTCGCACACGGCCACATAGTCATCGACCGTGGCTCCCGACACGTTGACTATCAGTTTGCTGTCATAGTCCTTGATGCGCGGGTATATGTGGTTTATGAAGTAGTCGACCCCCTTGTTTTGCAACCCCACGGCGTTGAGCATCCCCGAGGGGGTCTCGACCATGCGTGGGTAGGGGTTACCCTCACGGTGGTTGAGTGTCGTGCCTTTTATGATATATCCGCCAAGACGGTTGAGGTCGATGAAATCACCGAACTCCTCTCCATAACCGAATGTGCCGGATGCCGTGAGCACCGGATTCTTCAACTCCAACGAGCCTATCTTTACTTTCAGTCTTGCCATGTCAATTGATTTATGTTGAATACCGGACCCTCCGTGCAGACGCAAACATTGCCTTTCACCGTATTTTCGACGCAACACAGACACGCGCCGAGTCCACATGCCATCATGTTCTCAAGCGACACCTCACAACATGCGCCCAGCTTCTTAGCCATCGCCGCCACAGCCTTCATCATCGGTGCCGGGCCGCAGCAATAGATGTAGTCCCATGGACGCTGCAATGCGCGGTTGTGGGTCACGAGTCCTTTCTCGCCCAACGACCCGTCCTCGGTCGAGATGTACACCTCGCCGATGTTGCGGAACTCGTCAAGCTCAAGCACGTCTGCCGCCGACCGTGCTCCAAGCAGGAAGCACGGTTCGATGCCGAGCGACTTGAGCCGCCGGCCACAGTAGAGCATCGGGGCCACGCCGACACCGCCGCCGACGAGCAATGCCGATGCACCTTGGTCGGCGGGGACGGTGAACGTGTTGCCGAGCGGCAACACGAGATTGAGCCTCGCTCCGCTCTTTAGCGCCATAAGCGCGGCGGTCCCGGCTCCGGCGTTCCTCACCAGCAGCCACAGCTGCCCCTTGTCGGTGTCGACATTGTTTATCGAGATCGGACGCCTCAGGTAGGTCGTCTTTGAGTTATCGACAGCCACCTGCACAAACTGGCCCGGCTCCATCTCCGGGAGCTGCCCGTCCTCAGGTGCAAGCATCAGCAGCGAGTAGTTGGCATGGATATGCCTGTTTTCCACTACCATAAAATCCTTGATATATTTCTTCATGACTGTGTAATGCGGTCTATTATTGATCCTAAGGCCCGGTGTCACCGCCTAAGGGCGCTCCACAGGCATCCTGGGCCCGCGGATTCCCTGCAAAGATAGCGACAATCCGGCAATCAGTGACACCTTTCCCGACAAAAAAAGTCACCCCGATGATGGGGTGACTTGTGACTCCTACAGGATTCAAACCTGTAACCTTCTGATCCGTAGTCAGATGCT
>JAMPAQ010000002.1:174009-190874 GCA_023667145.1 Pseudoflavonifractor sp. | reverse complement strand
CAGGGGGTCGCGGGTTCGAGTCCCGTCCATACCGCAGAGGAGAGAGGAGAATGAGAAATTGTCAGACTTCGGTTTGCTTTTTCTCATTCTTTTTTTGCGGGTTGTGTGTTCCGGCGTGATGGTGCTTGGCGGCATGGGGCGGATGCACCCTGGTGCATCCCTACGTGGTGACCCCGACCCCTCGGCGATTTGTATAGGTCGATGGGCTTATGAAGGTGTTGCGCCTCGGCTCCCATTCCGAATTGTTTGGGTAGGCGCACGTGATGTCCGTATAATGCGGACGGGCGGATGCACGAGCGTGCATCCCTACGTGGTGACCCCGGCCCCTCGGCGATTAGTAGGGATGCACGCTCGTGCATCCGTGACGCGGACGGTGACGCGGACGGGCGGGGATGGTGGAAAATCGGGGGGAAAGTTGGCGTAATTGGGGGAAAATGAGTATTTTTGCGGGAAACTTGCCCGGCGGTGACGGCGGGAAGGTATGTCACAGGTTATCAAACCACCTCTTAACCATCTGCTTATGAACGTTCAGGAACTTAGCGAACAAGAAATAGTGCGCCGCAACAGCCTGGAGGAGATGCGCCGTATCGGCATCGACCCCTATCCTGCGGCTGAGTATAGCGTAGACGCGTACACCGACGAGATAAAGGCGTCGTTTGACGACGAGGCCCCGCGCCGTGAGGTGTCGGTGGCGGGCCGTGTGATGGGCCGCCGCATCATGGGCAAGGCGTCGTTTATGGAGCTTCAGGACTCGCATGGACGCATCCAGGTCTACATCAACCGCGACGACCTCTGTCCGGGCGAGGACAAGACGATGTACAACACGGTGTTCAAGAAGCTGCTCGACATCGGCGACTTCGTTGGGGTGAGGGGCTACGTGTTCCGCACCAAGACGGGCGAGATCTCGATACACGCCATGGAGCTGACGGTGCTGTCAAAGTCGCTGCGACCGCTGCCGATAGTCAAGATGAAGGATGGGGTGAGGTATGACGCGTTTGACGACCCGGAGCTGCGCTACCGCCGCCGCTACGTTGACCTCGTGGTCAACGACGGGGTGAAGGATATATTTATCAAGCGGACCAAGGTTTACAACTCGATGCGCCAGTATTTCAACGACCACGGGTATATGGAGGTTGAGACCCCGATACTCCAGTCAATCCCGGGGGGCGCGTCGGCAAGGCCGTTTATCACCCACCACAACGCGCTCGACATCCCCCTGTACCTGCGCATCGCCGACGAGCTGTATCTCAAGCGGCTGATTGTCGGAGGGTTTGAGGGGGTTTATGAGTTCTCGAAGAACTTCCGCAATGAGGGGATGGACCGCACGCACAACCCTGAGTTCACGTGCATGGAGATATATGTCTCTTACAAGGACTACAACTGGATGATGGACTTCACGGAGCGTATGCTTGAGAAGATATGTCTCGATGTCAACGGCACCACCGAGGTGAAGGTGGGTGACAACGTGATATCGTTCAAGGCCCCCTACAAGCGCGTGACGATGATTGACGCCATCAAGGAGTTTACCGGGATCGACATCACCGGCATGGACGAGACACAGCTGCGCGACACCTGCCGCGCCCTCGGCATCGAGGTGGACGAGAGCATGGGCAAGGGCAAGCTGATCGACGAGATATTCGGGGAGAAGTGTGAGGGCAACTACATACAGCCGACATTTATCATCGACTATCCCATCGAGATGTCGCCGCTGACCAAGCGTCACCGCGACAACCCGGAGCTGACGGAGCGCTTTGAGCTGATGGTCAACGGCAAGGAGCTGGCCAACGCCTACTCCGAGCTCAACGACCCGATAGACCAGTATGAGCGGTTTGTCGAGCAGATGCGCCTCGGGGAGAAGGGTGATGACGAGGCGATGATCATCGACAAGGACTTCATCCGCGCCCTTGAGTACGGGATGCCGCCGACATCGGGCATGGGCATCGGCATGGACCGCCTCGTGATGCTCATGACCGGGCAGACGACGATACAGGAGGTGCTGCTGTTCCCCCAGATGCGTCCCGAGAAGTCGTCATCGTCACCCGCAAAGAGCTGACACCCCTATCCATCTACTCACTCCCTCACCAACGACGCAGAAATGGAATTTCCCGGAAAAATAGCCGTCATGGGCGGTGGCAGTTGGGCCACGGCGCTCGCCAAACTGCTGTTGCAGAATTGCGAGTCGATCATGTGGTACATGCGCCGCGACGACCGCATAGCCGACTTCAAGGCCCTGCGGCACAACCCGACCTACCTGAGCGACGTGGAGTTTGACATCGAGCGCATCGAGTTTTCGAGCGACATCAACCACGTTTGCCGTGAGGCCGATACGCTGCTGCTTGTCATGCCGTCGCCCTACTTCAAGAGTCATCTCTCCAAGGTCACCGAGCCGCTGGGCGACAAGTATATCGTGTCGGCGGTCAAGGGGATAGTGCCTGACGAGAACGAGCTGATATCCGACTACATGGTGGGCCACTATGGCGTAGATTCCCGGCGGGTACTCGTCATAGGGGGGCCGTGCCATGCCGAGGAGGTGGCGCTGGGCCGGTTGTCATACCTCACCATCGGCTGCCGCGACCTCGTGGCCGCCGAGACGTTTGCCCGCCGGCTGTCGGGCAAGGCGATGAAGACGATCGTCTCGACCGACATCAACGGCATCGAGTATGGCGCGGTGTTGAAGAATGTCTATGCCATCGCCGCCGGCATCGTCCATGGCCTGAAGAACGGCGACAACTTCCTGGCGATGCTCGTGTCCAACGCCATCCGCGAGATGGAGCGGTTCCTCTATGCCGTCGCGCCGTGTGACCGGCAGATATGCGACTCGGTCTATCTCGGCGACCTGCTTGTCACGTCGTACTCGCGGTTCAGCCGCAACCACAACTTCGGCTCGATCATCGGCAAGGGCTACTCGGTCAAGGCCGCTACCCTTGAGATGGAGCAGACCGCCGAGGGGTACTACGGCACAAAGTGCATCCACGAAATCAACGAACGCTACAAGGTGCCGATGCCGATACTCGACGGCGTCTACCGCATACTCTACAACCGCGCCCAGGCCGCCCGCGAGATTGCCCGCATGGCCGAGACATTCATCTGACCCCCGGCTGCGCGGATGAAACATATTGGAAACAAGGATTATAAAACATATATATCAAGGATGAAAACCATTCAAGTAAACATCAAGAACGTGCTCGGCACCGTATCGGAGGCCGACATCAAGGCTCTCGACGCTGAGGCCGCCGACGGGCTGAAGAAACTGCATGACGGCAGCGGCCTCGGCAACGACTTCATCGGCTGGGTGAACCTCCCGTCGCGCACCACCGCCGCCGACCTCGCCGACCTACAGGCGACGGCTGACGCGCTGCGCAGCTCGTGTGACTACGTTGTCGCCATCGGTATCGGCGGCAGCTACCTCGGCGCAAAGGCCGTGATCGAGGCTCTCAGTGACTCGTTTGAGGCTTACAAGCCTGTCAACGGCACCAAGGTGCTGTTTGCCGGACAGAATATCGGCGAGGACTACCTCTATGAGCTTCAGGAATTTCTCAAGGATAAGAAATTCGGTATAATCGTCATCTCCAAGTCGGGTACGACCACCGAACCGGCCATCGCTTTCCGTCTGCTCAAGGAGCAGCTGGAGCAGCAGGTCGGCAAGGAGGAGGCGTCGCGCCGCATCGTGGCTATCACCGACGCCAAGCGTGGCGCGTTGCGTCAGCTCGCCACCGAGGAGGCCTACAAGACGTTTGTCATCGAGGACAGCGTCGGCGGTCGTTTCTCGGTGCTGACCCCCGTGGGTCTGCTCCCGATCGCTGTGGCCGGATTTGACATCAAGGCCCTCATGGCGGGTGCCGTCGAGATGGAGAACGCCACCAAGGATGACTCGGCCGACAATCTCGCCGAGGTATATGCCAAGACCCGCAACGCGCTCTACCGCGCCGGCAAGAAGATAGAGATACTCGTCAACTACAATCCCAAGCTCCACTACTTTGGCGAGTGGTGGAAGCAGCTCTACGGCGAGAGCGAGGGCAAGGACCACAAGGGCATCTTCCCCGCAGCGGTCGACAACTCGACCGACCTCCACTCGATGGGACAGTGGATTCAGGACGGCGAGCGCACCATCTTTGAGACAGTGCTGTCGGTCGAGGAGCAGCGCCACACCAAGGTGATACCCTCTGACGACGCCAATCTCGACGGACTCAACTACATAGCCGGCAAGCGTGTAGACGAGGTCAACAAGATGGCCGAACTCGGTACTCGCATAGCCCACGTTGATGGCGGCGTGCCCAACATGCGCATCACCATCCCGGCTCTTGAGGAGCAGTATCTCGGCCAGCTCATCTACTTCTTTGAGAAGGCTTGCGGCATCAGCGGCTACATACTCGGTGTCAACCCGTTCAACCAGCCCGGTGTCGAGGACTACAAGCGCAACATGTTCGCGCTCCTCGCCAAGCCCGGCTACGAGAAGGAGACCGAGGCCATCAAGGCCCGCATCGACTGACCGCCGACAGCGTGAGACGGCACACGGTTGCCGCCGACAAGATAACGAGACGGCACACGGTTGCCGCAAGATAAAAGCGTCCCGCCCATGTAAGGATATGAGCGGGACGCTTTGTGTTTTCAGCGCTTTGGAGGTCGGCGCTTTGTGCATTCAGCGCTTTGAGGCGAAGAAGCGTCTCATCAGGTCGGCGGCCTCGTCGGCGAGGACACCGCCGGTCACGGTGGCGCGGGGGTGGAACGGCTGTCGGGATGTGAGGGTGGTGTATCCGCGCTTGGCATCAGGCGCTCCGTAGACCACGCGGCGTATCTGGCTCCAGCCGATGGCCCCGGCACACATCAGGCACGGCTCGACGGTGACGTAGAGCGTGCACTCGGGGAGGTATTTGCCCCCAAGAGTGTTGACTGCCGCCGTTATGGCCTGCATCTCGGCGTGGGCTGTCACGTCGGCAAGGGTCTCGGTCAGGTTGTGTCCGCGTCCGACGATGTGTCCCTTGCAGACAATCACGGCCCCGATGGGCACCTCGTCGGCATCGTAAGCGAGACGCGCCTCGTCGAGGGCGGCCCGCATGAAGCGCACGTCGTCATCGGTCGCGCCGTTGTCGCGCCGGTCGGCGGGGGGAGTGTTGCTGTTCACTATGGTCATGATATGGATGGTGTTGGTGACGGATGTGGGGTAGGGCGGGGTCAGAGCAGGTCGATGGCAAGACCCTCGTTGGCCGCGATTGTGTCGGGAAATATGGCCCGCGCCTCGGCTAACAGCCCCTCCTCGGTGAGGTAGCGTTTGGAGTAGTGGCCGATGACAAGGCGGCGAGCGCCGGCCATCAGGGCGATGCGTGCCGCCTCGGCTGCTGTGGAATGTCCCCGCTGGCGGGCTTTGTCGGCAAACGAGCTGTCGTAGGTCGCCTCATGATATATGGTGTCGACCCCGGCGACGGCCTCGGCCACACGCGGGTCAAACATCGTGTCGGAGCAGTAGGCATAGCTCACGGAGGGGTCGGGGGGAGTGGTCAGCAGGTGGTTTGGTATCACCGTGCCGTCGGGTCCCACAAAATCCTCGCCCGTCTTGATGGCGTTGATGGCATAGCGCGGAATGTCATGAAACGCTATCATGTCGCCATTGATATGGCGTGGCTTCTCTTTCTCGCGGAATATGAAGCCGGCACACGGCACGCGGTGGTAGAGCGGGAATGTCTCGACGGTGAGCGCGTCGGTCTCCAGTATCACTTCCTTGCGCGGCGAGATGATGTTGAACCTCACCTCGTAGGGGGAGTCGCGGTTGAAGTAGTCGAGCATACGCTTGAACAGGTCGGCGCCGTCCCTCATGATGTGGACGGTCACGTCGCCGGTGCGGCCATGCAGGGCGAGGGTCGACAGCAGTCCCGTCAGCCCGAGGCAGTGATCGCCGTGGAGGTGGGAGATGAATATGTGGGAGAGCCGCGAGTACTTGAGCCTCTGGCGGCGCATCTCAAGCTGCGCCCCCTCCCCGCAGTCGACCATCATCAGGTTGTCGCGGAAGTCAATCACCTGGCATGACGGCTTGTGGCGTAACGATGGGGTGGCGCTGCCACATCCGAGTATGTTGATTCTGAACTTAGCCATCGGTTGGAATTAGGGCGTAAAAGTAATGAAAAAGAGCGATACCACTGTCATAACGCGTGAGAAAGCGTATAAAAATGCGAGATTAAGATATTTTTCGTTAAATCCGCGTAACAAATACTGATAAATATTGCAAGTTACGGCCTTATGCGCTATCTTTGAATAGTTTTTTCATAGGATTAGATTTTTAAGGTTTACAACAAGGGGCCTGTCGTGAGACAGCCCCCTTTGCTTTTTTTGCCTTGAACATGGTGTGTCAATGGCCGAAATTGAGTATTTTCGCGTTAACTATTAATCGTACCGCCTATATCAATCAATTATGGAAAGAATCAGAGTGCGCATAATCAATAAATCGGGCAATCCGTTGCCCGCCTATGAGACATCACAGGCCGCCGGCATGGACGTGAGGGCCTTTCTTGACAAGCCGGTGACGCTCGGGCCGATGGAGAGGGCGCTGATACCGACGGGACTCTACATCGAGCTGCCCGCCGGATATGAGTGCCAGATACGTCCCCGCAGCGGCCTGGCGCTGAAAAAGGGCATCAGCATTGTCAACACTCCCGGGACGGTTGACGCCGACTATCGTGGCGAGATTGGCATCATCGTCATAAACTTGTCGTCGGAGCCGTTTGTTGTCAATAACGGTGAACGCATCTGCCAGATGGTCATTAAGCAGTACACACAGGTCGAGTGGGAACAGGTCGACAGCCTTATCGAGACCGACCGTGGTGCCGGAGCATTCGGCCACACCGGCGTTGACTAACACATAGGGAACAATGAGGTAATATCATAACGAGGTGAAATCAATCATAAACCGAATACTCGCGGCACTCTTGCCGGTGATGATGCTTGCCATGGCCACGGAGCTGCCGGCCAAGGTGAGGTGGAGCGACCATGCCGACGAGCGCAAGGCCGACTATCTGTTCATGGAGGCGCAGCGGCAGAACGCACTTGGTCGCAGCGATGCCTACTATGAGCTTATGGAACGTTCCTATGAACTCGACTCGACAAGCAGCGACGTGGGTTTCCTGCTCGGCTACTACAAGCTGATGATGGCGGGAGAGGACACCGTGACCTTCAACCGTGGGTACAACCTGTTGCGTCGCCACTTTGACGAGAAGCCGGGCGACATATACTCCTCGTTCATGTATGGCAACCTCAACACCCGCATGGGCAATCACGATGAGGCGCTGAGGGTGTGGACCCGTGTCGACAGCCTGTATCCCGACAAGAGCGAGGTATCCGTGAAGCTCGCCGAAGCGCTGAGCCAGTCGACCGATACCACCGACCTGCGTCACGCCATCGCCGTGCTCAACCGCGTGGAGCGGTCGGAGGGCAAGATGATACCGCTGTCAACGCGCAAGATACGCAACTATTACGCGCTTGGCGACACTGCTGCCATCGTCGGTGAGGTGCATGGACTGATGGCGTCGTCGCCTGGCAGTTCCGACTACAACATATTTGCCGGCGACATCTACTCCATATTGCAGCGCGGCGACTCGGCGATATACTATTACGACAAGGCGTGTGAGCTCGACTCGGCCAACGGCCCGGCGTTCTATGCCCGTGCCAATTACTACAAGGAGCTTGGCGACAGCGCGGCCTACGACCGCGAGGTGTTCAAGGCACTGAAGGTAGAGTCACTTGACCTTGACTCAAAACTTCAGCTGCTCACCGGCTATATCCGTGAGCTTTATTCCGATTCGACCCAGCATCAGCGCATCGAGGACCTGTTCAAGGTATTGCTCGACCAGCATCCCCATGAGCCTGACATACGCGACCTCTATTGCTCCTATCTGATAGCGATCGAGGACTATGGCCGTGCGGCAGAGCAGGCACGTTTTGTGCTCGATGCCGATCCGTCGGCCGAGGACCGCTGGCGGGCAATGATGAGCCTCTACATTCAGGCCGAGGACTATCCAAAGGCTCTCAAGGCCGGTGAGGATGCGTTGCGCTATCATCCGCGCAGTCCCATGATAAACCTGCTGTCGGCCAGTTGCTATATGACCCGGAAAGATTATGGCCCGGCGATGGAGAAGCTCAACGCGGCGCTTGCCGTGGCCGACACCACCGATGTCGAGACGCTGTCGTCGATATACGGCACCATCGGCGACGTGTATTATGCCACCGAGCAGCCCGACAGCGCCTACCGTTACTATGACAAGGCCCTCGAACTCAACGAGGCAAACCTGCTTACGCTCAACAACTATGCTTACTACCTGGCCGAGCAGGGCCGCGACCTCGACCGTGCCGAGACAATGAGCGCCATCACCATCAAGCAAAACCCCGAGAACGGTACCGCGCTTGACACCTACGCGTGGATATTGTTTAAGAAAAAGGACTACGAGCGTGCCCGCGAGTATATCGATGAGGCAATCAGGGTGGAGGAGAGTCCCACTGCCGAGCTGTGGGAACACGCGGGCGACATATACTTCATGTGCGGCGACCCGGACAAGGCCCTTGAGTTCTGGAAAAAGGCTCTTGCCCTTGACCCCGATTCAGAGATGCTGCAACGTAAGGTGAGGCACAAAACCTATTTTTACAAATGAACGATATAGAACACGAGACTGATGAAAAGTAGACTGCTGTTGCTCCTGTCTGTCGTGATGGCGCTGGTCACGGTCAGCTGCCGCTCCACGCGCCAACTTCCCGTGACTCCCGCTGAGCCGGATGTCACGGGCGCATCACAGCTCTACCGGCGTATCGGGCAAGCCAACGTGGAGTGGACAGATATCTCCGTGCCTGTCAAGCTACAGCTCACCTCACCGACATCATTGTCAGTATCGGGGCGGGTGCGTATGGTCAGAAGCCGTGTCATCGACTTGTCGCTGCGTATGCTCGGCATGGAGGTGGCGCAACTGCATATTACCCCCGACTCTGTATATGCCGCCTATAGGCTGAAGAAACAGTATATCGCCGAGGGTATAGGGCGTGCAGTGGGCAAGTTTCCCGTCAATATCGACAATATCCAGGACTTGCTGCTCGGACGTGTGTTTGTTCTTGGCCATCGGTCGGTCTTGGATGTCCCGATGAAAAGTCTCGACATAACCAGCGAGGGCACCGGGTGGAACATCATCCCACAGGGTGCCCCCTCGGGCATGAGCTATGGTTTCCGTCTGTCGGAGACAGGACTGTTGGAACGTTTTGTGGCATACGCCCTCGACAACAGTCTCGTGACGACGGTCGGATATTCAGATTACCTATCGGTGTCCGGCGGCACGGTTGCGCGTGATGTCGCCATCGAGATTGTAAAGGGCCGGCGCACCGTCGCCGCTACGATTGAGTGGAAATGGAACGACGCAAGCTGGAACACCGGGACAGTCCCACGATGGAACGCCCCGCGAGGTTACAAGAGACTTGCCGGGAGTGACCTGATGAAGATGTTGTCGGGATTTTAATGGAAGCCCCGATGTAGTAAAGAATTATCCGTTATGCGATGAGAAAGACGAGGCAAATAATAGTTGCGGTGATTGCAGCCGTGATGCTCGCGCTCCCGGCAGCCGAGGCTGCGCGTAATGTCAACCGCGTGAAACGTGACCGCCAGAAGACCACCCAGGAAATCAAGAAGACTGCAAAGGAGATAGAGGAAAACCAGCGTCAGACGCGCAAGCAGCTCAATCAACTCAACATGTTGCAAGCCGAGGTGCAGGAGAAAAATGCGACAATCGCTGACATGCAGGTGCAGGTCGACTCGATAAACCGTGGCATCAGCCGCCTCAATGACTCTATCGAGGCAATGGAGAGGCATTTGGAATTGTTACGTTCCGACTACGCCTCGGCGGTGAGGGCCATGCAGTCTCACCGCAGCTCGATGAACACGTTGGCATTCATCTTCTCGTCCGAATCATTCACTCAGGCATACCGCCGTATGCGCTATCTGCGCCAGTTCTCCCAGTGGCGTGCGCGACGCAGTGGCGAGATAACCGCCGCCCATGATAGTCTCGCCGCCCGCCGTGCCGAGTTGGCGCGGATGCACGACACCAAAAACCACTCGTTGATACAGCTCAATGTGGCGCGTCGTGAGTTGCAAGGCAAGCAGAAACAGACCGAGGTGCTTGTCGCCGACCTGAAGAAGCAGGGTTCGACGCTACAGGCCGTCTTGAAGAAAAAGGAACAGGAGGCCCGGGCGCTCGATCAGGAGCTTGACCGGCTCATAGCCGAACAGCAGCGTAAGGCTGAGGAGGAGCGCAAGAGACGGCTTGCCGAGGAGCGTGCCCGCAAGGAGCGTGAGGCCAAGGAGGCGGCCGAGCGTGCCGAGCGTGAACGTAAGGAACGTGAGGAAAACGAGCGGTTGCTTGCTGAGCAAAGCAATGCCGATAACAAGACTGACAAAAAAGGCCAGGACACTGACAAATCACAGAAATCCAAGAATAAAAAGGATAAGAACAAGCCCGTGCGCCCCGACAAGCGCAAGAATAACAAGGATAAGTCGCGCAAGGAGCAACCGGCAGTGACACCGACCCCGGCAAAGGGTGACATGGCGTCGGTTGAGACTCCGTCCAAGTCAGTTGCACGTGATTTTGATACAGCCGATGCCGACCGTGCGCTGTCGGGAAGTTTCGAGAGCAACAAGGGCCGGCTGCTGTTCCCGGTGAGTGGCAAATATAAGATAGTGCGTCATTTTGGACGGCAGCGCCACGCCGACCTGCCATACGTGCAGACCGACAACGGCGGCATCGACATCGAGGTGCCGGCGGGGGGCATGGCTCGTGCGATATTTGCGGGAAAGGTCTCGGCGATATTCCGTCAGCCGGGATTCAACACCATTGTCATGGTGCGTCATGGCAACTATCTGACCATCTATGCCAACTTGTCGGACATATCGGTCAAGACGGGCGATACTGTCAAGGCCAACCAGACAATCGGGCGCATATTCAGCGACCCTGACGACGACGGGCGGTCAATAATGCACTTTGAGCTGCGCAAGGAAAAGGCCAAGCTCAATCCCGAGCAGTGGGTTAGGTAGTAACATTATTAGTTGTTGCCCGGTGAGCCAACCGTCACATAAGCGTCAGTCGACCCTGTCGACATCGGTAATGAAGGCTGTCGGAATATTCGGCGGTGTACAGTCCGTGGGCATTATCTGTTCGATAATGCGTACTAAACTTGTGGCGATATGGATCGGGGCTGCCGGGGTAGGGTTGTTTGGCATCTACAATTCGGTTGTCGATATGATCTCGGCCATAGCGCAGATGGGGTTGCGCAACTCGGCGGTGCGCGATGTCGCCGCTGCCGGCGATGAGGCGGCCCGCAACCGCGTGACGGTGGTCGTGCGCCGGTGGGGCTGGGCTCTCGGACTGCTTGGCGCGGTGTTCACCATGGCACTGTCGCCGCTGCTCAGCGAGTGGTCGTTTGGCGACAGGGCGCATGTGTGGAATTTTGTGCTGCTCTCGGTGGCGATACTTGCGGGAACGGTGACTTGTTGCGAGCAAGCGATACTCCAGGGACATGAGAGGCTCCGGCGCATAGCGCGGTCGTCGATGTGGGGTCTCGCGTCAGCGTTTGTCGTCTCTGTGCCGCTGTTCTATTTCCTCCGTGAGGGGGGTGTGCTGTGGTCGGTGATAGCCTACTCGGTCTGCGTGTTTGTCGCGGTGATGGTCTACCGACAACCGGCATCGCCGCTCCCACGGCCAATGACGGTGACCGAGACCATGCGCGAGGGCCGGCGCTTCATGGTGCTGGGGCTGTATATGACAGTTTCATTCTTTGCCACGATGCTTGCCCAGTATATTTTTATAGCCTATCTCAACCATCATGCCGATACTTCGACGGTAGGATATTTTCAGGCGGGATGGACAATCACCACGCGCTATGTAGGGTTGGTGTTCACGGCCATCTCAATGGAGTATTTCCCGCGCCTCTCCAAGGTCAATGACTATCCGCGCCGTTGCGGGCTGTTTGTCTCCCATGAGATGACGATGTCCCTGTGGGTGCTTCTGCCCATGATAACGGGACTCGTGACGTTCAGCCGTCTTGTCGTGTGGCTGCTGTACACCTCTGATTTCTATGTGATGTTGCCGTATGTCACGTGGGCGATGGTGGGCACGGTGCCGCGTGCGGTGTCGTGGTGTCTCGCGTTTGTCATGCTTGCCAAGGGGGATGGCCGCATATATTTGCTTACCGAGTTGTCGAGTGCGGTGTTGTCGGTGGTTATCAACATACTGTTCTACGACTGGTGGGGATTTCTTGGACTTGGGGTAGGGTATATCGTTTGGTATCTGCTCTACACGGCCATAGTGTGGTGGGTTTACCGCTACCGCTACGGCTTGGGCCTGAGCCAAGGCATGTGGTGGCTGTCACTCGCGGTGTTTGCCGTGGCGGCCGTCAGTGTGGCGGCTGTGTCGGTCGGCTTGGAGTGGGTTGCCGGGGTCGTGACGGTTGGGGCGGTCGCTGTCTCGTTTGGTCAGTTGCGCCGTCTTATCTCCCGTCGTTGACAGAGGGTGGGGCTATTTCTCCGATTTCTTGTATTTGGCGTATGCGCGTGCGAGCTTGGTGTGATAGCCGCGTGAGGCGTATGACGGGCCGTTGTAGCCTCGGGCAAACGCCGCCCAATTGTGGCTCTTTAGATGCTTCACGAGGTCACATGAGACGAGAAACCGGGCAAACATCTCAAGTTGCTCATGCTCGGAGTCGCTCATGCGCTTTACAAAGTCGTCGATTGATGAGGCACCGCACTTTGCCCAGTTGAATCCGCCAATCTGAAACATACCCCAAAATGTGCCCTCGATGGCAGTGCGGTTATCAATCGTGCGGGCCGACTTGAGGCGGGCGTGCTGTGCTGCCTGTTGGGAGCCGTAGCGGCGTGCATCGGGACGGCTGAAGACGACCGGGTGACTCTTGCGGTATTTTGTCAGGTTTATGCCGCGTTTTGACGCAAACTGCCGGAACATTGTGAGGTCAAAGTTGATGAGAGGTTGCCCAGGCGCGGCAAATCCACGGTGACCAGACCCGGCCTCGATGTCGACTACGGCTTTCATCGCCGCCACCTCGATGCCGAGTTCATCGGCGACTTTCTTGTAGTCATCGTCGGTGAGCCGCTTTATCTTGTCACCCAACAGGCTTGTGCCTGTAAGGTCGGCCACCATGTCGTCGAGTATCTCGGGCGTGAGGTCGATGACGATGCCAAGGTCATACTCCTCAGGGTCATGGCTGATGGTGTCGGCGGGGATAACAAGTGGAAGGGTCTGTGACATGCAGACGGTGGCTGATGCAAGCATCATTGAGACTAACAATCTTCTCATGGTCAGCTGAATTTTGGTCAGGATTATGGGTCATGTTTTATTGTACAGACCTCATCACGAGTCAAAGATACAAAAAAATAGAGCGATAGACAAAATCGGGAGGACACGGCGTCGGCCTGTCCTCCCGATTTGACATGTTGGCAAGGTATCAGTGACCTGCCTACTTCTTTATATCAGCAACCTTTTTGAGGATGAGTACGAGCTGATTCCAGAATTTCTCGACAGCCGGGATGTGCATCTTCTCTGACGGGGAGTGTACGCCACGGAGTGTCGGGCCAAACGATACCATATCGAGATGGGGATACTTGGTGAGGAACAGACCACACTCAAGACCGGCATGAATTGCCTTGATGGCGGGCTTGACGCCGTAAAGCTCCTCGTATGCCTCCGAGGCTATGTGCATGATGGGGGAGTTCATGTTGGGTTGCCATCCGGGATATCCGTCTCCGTGGGTCACCTCGGCTCCGGCGAGGAGGAACAGCGCTTCAATCTGGCGTGCGATGTCCCACTTGCGCGACTCGACCGAGCTGCGCTGGCTGGTGGTGATGAGAATCTTGTTGTCGGGGAGCATCTTTACCGACGCGAGGTTGGTCGAGGTCTCCACAAGACCCTCAAGTTCGTGGCTCATGGAGATTACTCCGTGGGGGCAAGCGTAGAGTGAGCGGACAAGCCGTGAGGTGGTGTCGCTGTCGATGGCATACTGTGGGGCATCGACGCTCTCGATAGCCAGCTTCATGTTGGGGTCAGTCGAGGCATATTCATTCTTGATGTCGGCGACAAATTGGTTGAAAGCGACGATTACATCCTCCTTGCGGGTCTTGTGTACGCCCACGATAGCGTGAGCGTCACGCGGGATGGCATTGCGCAGGTTGCCGCCGCCAATCTCGCTGAGTGCAATGTCGCCGTCGAGCGACAGGTTGAACAGCAACCGGGCCATGACCTTGTTGGAGTTGGCACGTCCCTCGTGGATGTCTCCGCCGGAGTGACCGCCGGTGCCGTCGGTCAGCGTGATGCGGAAATAGTGGTAGTCACAGGGAGCAAGCTCACGCTTGTAGTTGAAGGTCACCGTGGTGTCAACGCCGCCGGCGCAGCCGATGAATACCTCTCCGTCATCCTCTGAGTCGAGATTGAGCAGTATGGTGCCGCTCATCATCCCCTCGCCGAGGTTATTGGCCCCGGTCATGCCTGTCTCTTCATCAACAGTAAAGAGGGCCTCGACCGGGCCAGTCACGAGGCTCTTGTCGGCCATCACGGCGAGCGATGCCGCCATGCCGATGCCGTTGTCAGCCCCGAGGGTGGTGCCGTCGGCATGGACCCACTCGCCGTCAATGATGGTGGTGATGGGATTGTTGTCAAAGTCAAAGTTCTTGTCGTTTGACTCGCACACCATGTCCATGTGTCCCTGGAGTATGACGGTCGGGGCATCCTCATGACCCGGGGTGGCGGCGCGTGACATCACTACGTTGCCCACCGCGTCGGTCTTGACGGGGATGTCGTGCTTGGCGGCAAAGTCGAGCAGGTACTGACGTATCTTCTCCTCTTTCTTGGACGGACGTGGCACCTTGGTTATCTCGTCAAATATCGACCAGATGAGTGCGGGTTTCAAATCTTTGATTGTCATGATAGATAAATGTATTAGTGTTATGTATAATAAGATTCCTGTAGTTGACCAAATGGCAAATAATGTTAAAATATCACCAATTGGCATCCTAAGTTACAAAATAAAATTCATATATGGCAAATATTTTGGATACCTTTCATATATTTGCACTGCAAAAACGTAACGGTGCATTGAAAATCGTCATTATTGCAATAATCCTGATAGCGATAGCGGTAGTGCTGCTTGGCGTGAAAGTGTTTTTTGTGAAGGGCGGTCGTTTCCCGTCGTCCCATGTCCACGATAACGCGGCCTTGCGTCGCCGGGGTATTTCATGTGCCGGTCACGATAACAAGATGAAACATTAACCTATCTATACATTAACAAGACAACGTAATGAATAAACCTGCACTTGTTGCCAAAACTGCTATGCTGCTGCTTGCCGTAGCCGGTGTATCATGTTCTTCCGACAATACTCCCGCCGCCGCTTCGGTGGAAAAGGCGGTTGCCAAGGGGGATGCCTCAAAAGAGACCACTCTCAATATCCGCTATGTCGATGGTGACTCAATCGCCGCCAACTACAATCTCGCCAAGGACTTGAGTGAGTTGCAGATAAGGGCCATGAACAAGATTGAGAGCGCCCAGCGCTCAAAGGCAGCCGAGATACAGAAATTTGCCGCCTCCATCGAGCAGAAGGCCCGCTCAAACGGCTACCTGTCAGAGGCAAGCTACAACGGCGACATGCAGAAGCTCCAGAAGATGCAGCAGGATGCCGAGGCATACATGGCCAGCCTCCAGCGCAACGCGCAGCAGGAGCTGATGCAGCAGCAGATTCAGCTCAACGACTCGATTGAGTCGTTCATCAAGGCTTACAATGCCAAGAAGGGTTATGACGCCATATTGCTCCGCAGCGCGGGCCTCTACTTCAATCCCGCCCTCGACATCACCGAGGAGGTTGTCGCCGGTCTCAACGCCCGCTACAACAAGGTGGCCGACAAGTAAAAACTGATATCACATTATGGCATCCAACAGGATGCTTGTGTGAAAATATAGCCGTGCGATGGGCATTAGTGTCTATCGCACGGCTGTTTTTGTCAACCGGCATTGTCGTTACATGCAGAATCGGTACATGTTCAGTCCGATATTGTCATTGTGGTATCGCGGCAACTCTCCGGGATATTTGTTGATTACAAACTCCCCGGCTCCGTTGAGCGTAGCTCGCAGCAGGTGCCCGGCAAGGGCGGTGTAGTCGGTGCGTCCCAGCGTTATGTGGAGATGCAGGTAAATCTCGCCGTTGAGTACGCCGACGTTGCCGGTAAGGTTGGCTATCTCCATCTGCTCCTTGAAGGTCTTGTCGACATAGTTTTTGGTCGCGGGGTCAAAGCAGCGCAGCGTAGCCTCGTTGACCGCGCCGATACCGATGATGTCGCCGCCGGTGATGTTGAGGTCGTTGCACGCCTGCTGTAACGTGGCGGCGACTTCCTGATGGTTGTTCACGCTGATCACGTAGGTGTTGTCATACTGCTTGTAGGTATAGCCCTGACCTTTGCCCTCGGCCTGGGCCGCTGCGTTTAATGCTGTCATAGATAGTAGTGCTAAGATTAGACTAAATATTTTCGTATTCATAGATATATGGTTTTATATAGGCTTGATAAATGGTTGTGACACATGCTATGATTATAACACCTGTACCCCCATTTATCCCCTGCGTTATGAATATTTAATCACTCCTATACTCTCAAGTAACTATTCGGCCAATATACTTGTTGATAACCGCCGCTTTGTAGGGCTGCTTCATGAAGCAGCCGCTCGTCAATGTTGGGATTTTGTACGAAAATCGGATGCTCCATGGAGCATCCCTACATTTAGAGGCAGTTGATCTGACCCCGTGTTTGCGACGAAAGTGCAAAAGATGTAGCTTCTGACTAATAAAATTTGAGATA
>JAMPAQ010000002.1:40573-173909 GCA_023667145.1 Pseudoflavonifractor sp. | reverse complement strand
TATGTTTTCAGCAGGTTATGCAAGGAGGGCGTGCCATGAATTTTGACACACCCCCATAGTGGGGACTATGCAGCGTGGTTATTGAACTATGATTTTGATAACCTGAGTTGTCGAGTCGGGGTACGTGACGCACACAACGTATAGCCCTGGCCGGAGGCCTTGATTTGTGTGCTTGATTCCAGACGCATCGTAGAGCTCAAGCGATGAGGCGGCGGGGGCGGAGAGGGTACGGGTGGCGGGGTCGTATCGGGGGAGGGGGTAGGTGTCGGGGGTGATTGGGGTGAGGTGGCTGGAGCCGAGGGTGAGGGTGAACTGCATTCCGTCGGCTACGGGGGTCACGTCGGTGATGGAGAACGGGGCGCGGGAGGCGTCGCTGTAGAAGGGGTAGTCGGCGTCTGTGTCGGCTCCGAACGAGGTGCGCATGGCCGAGGGGTGCATGGCGGCGTCGGCGATGCGTCCGGCCGTGGTGGGTGAGCCTCCGGGTCGGAAGATGTAGAGCTCAAACTTCTCGTTGGAGTTGGAGAGGTTGCTGTGTTTGCCGGGATTGACGCGGTAGACGAGCAGTCCCTCGCCGGGGAGTGATGCGTCCCAGGGGTTGGACTTGCGGCGGTATTCGACCATGAAATACTCCTCGCGGCTCTTGTCGGGCTGTATCTTGTAGGTGACGTTATCGGGGGTGGGGGAGTCGAGGGGGGCGACGGTGTAGGTGCCGTCGGCGGTCAGCTCCTCGACCTCGGGAATCCAGTTGCCGTAGTCGTGTCCGTAGGTCATGCGGGTGTAGGCGGTCATGCCCTGGGGGATGACCTGGTTGTCGCTCATGAGGTCCCAGATGCCGACGGGATGGAGGTCCTTGGCTGCGGAGCCGTTGGTGTAGAGGTCGTAGGCATCGAATGTGTGCATCATCTCGTGGCACATAACGCCGGTGTTGAGCGGGGTAGGACGGAGTGACTGGTAGCCGTTGGCGCTGTCAAAGACGATGAAGAAGTTGGAGACTTTCTTGCCGTGGATGCTTGCCTGTGCCCAAATGAGGCGGTTGTTCTGGGGCCATAGCAGGCGGGATGCCGAGATGTCGGAGTTGCCCTTGATGACGATTGTGAAATTGTCGACCATGCCGTCGTTGTTGCCGTCGAGCAGCGCGTCGGCGGGAAGGACGGTCTCGGCATAGGCGGCTGCTGCGGCCACAAACTTGTGGAGGCGGGTCTGTGCGTCAATCATCATGAGGTCCTCGGTGTATCCATCGGGGTTGATTGAGCTTTTCTTGCAGTAGTAGTCGCGGTCGTTGGTGTCGGTGTACTCGCCGGCGGCAAGTGTGCCGTGCCAGTCGAGAGCGCCATAGGAGGCATCGCGGAAGTAGGAGTAGACGGAGTTGGCGCCGGGAGTGTCGTCGTTGATGAGCCGGTCGTAATAGTCACGGTCGTTTTCCCAGTTGTCGGCGGCGTTGTCGGCAAAGCTGGCGAAGCAGACGATATTGGCAAGCTCGGTGGCCGCCGTGGCGGGCAAAGCTGCGATGGCGAGTGAGGAAAGAAGTGATAGCAGTCTCATGTCTTGAAAGTTTAACCGTCCGTGACACCGGAAACCGGGTCACGGACGGTGAGGTTTGGGTTGATAAATCGGTGAAGATTAAAGTGCGAGTTTCAGCGTGGCGCTGCCCTTGGCGTTGACAGCCTTGGCGACATAGACACCCTCGGCGAGGTTGTCGAGCGAGAGAGCCGAGCCATTGGCGGTGGCTACGAGAGCGCCGTCAGCAGTGTAGACGCTGATGGCTGCGTCGGCGTTGGCCGAGAGGGTCTTGCCATCGAGGGCGAGAGTGAGGGCGGTGGCATCGCTCTCAATGCCGTCGACACCGGCCTGGGTGTTGGTGTAGGTGAGCACCTTCATGCCCTGGACGAGGAGAGCGGCCTTCATGTTGTTGCGGAGGAGAGCGGTGACCTTCTGTCCCTTGGGAGAGGCGAGCTGGAGGCCGGTGACTTCGTTTTTCACGTCCTGGATATTGTTCCACTGGAATTGAGAGGTCTTGGCGAGGGGCATGTCAATGAAGAAGCCCATCTTCATGTAGGCACGTACTGTTGCGCAGTCGATGGCCTCGACCCATGAGTCGGCGGCACCGCGAAGGGCTACGAGAATCTTCTCGTCCTCGGTCGAGAGGAAGAGGTCAAACTCGGCGCAGTCAGGCAACCAAAGCATAAAGCCGCCACCGTCGCCGGTCTCGGTGCCGTAGGAGCTTGTACCACCGGGGAGGATGATTGCGCCGGTCTTGGAACCCTCACCGCCGAGCTCGCCGGCGGCATTGTAACCTTCCTCGTCGGGATAGCACTCAGGCTCAGCAAATTGGCCATCGGCATCCTCGAAGGTCACAGACTGGAGCTGAATCTTGTAATTGCTGCCGAAGCCGCAGTACTTGTCAATCTTCTCCTGGGTGTCGAACCACAGCCAGCCGTTGGCATCGCAATCGGCGGGGTCGAAGAAGTTGAACGTCGTCTGCGCGTTGGCGGCAGTGAACGCTGCCAAGGCAGCAACTGAAAGTAAAAACTTTTTCAAAAGCGGTTGTTTTGTTGAGTATAACTTGATTTTGAAAGAACTTGTCGGAGAGGGGGGCGTGTCCCCATGGGGCAGTATGCGTGAGGGCACACGCATACTGTCGGGGAAAGCGGTGTTACATCTCTACCCACTCGGGGTTTTGCTCGATGCCGTGGTAGCGGATGTCGTCCCAAGCGATGGGCCAGAAGTACTGGCGTGTGCGGAAGTAGCGCACGACGGTGTTGCGGCCATTGACCACGGGATTGGTGATGCGCTTGGCACCGTTGGCGCGGTAGACAATCTTCACGCCAAAGAGCGGGTTGGTCGTGCCGGTCATCTTCTCCTCGGCGATGTTGTAGCGCAGGAGGTCCCAGTAGGTGGTCTTCTCGAAGGCGAGTTCGACGCGCCGCTCATTCATGATGTCGTCCCATGTCACCGAGGTCAGTGCCGGCATGTGGACGCGCTCACGGATGAGGTTGACCTTCTTGAGCGCGTCGCCGTGGCGACCGAGCTTGAAGTCAATCTCGGCATAGTCGAGGAGCAACTCGGCATAGCGCCAGATGATGCAGTTCTGCGAGCTCGCATACGTGTCGTCGTTGTCGATGACCTGGCGCTCGTTGAGGAACTTGGCCATGTAGTAGCCCGTGCGCGTCACCGCCGCATTGGTCGAGGTGCCGTAGGGGGTGAGGTCGGCAGCGGCCACTTCCTCGCCGTCAACGGTGTTGTAGTGTATCTCCATCTCGTGTCCACGCCATATCGCTCCGTCATAGAGGATGTTGGCGTAGAAGCGGTAGTCGCGACCCTCGTAGGGGTCGTTCTTGTTGTATCCGGAGTCGGTCTCGTCGATGCGCTTGCCATTGGCCATGCGATACTCGTCGACGTGGTTCTGAGTGGGATTGTAGGCGGCGATTGTCGCGCCGAATGACGGGGCCGATGCCTCGCGGTCGAGCTTGTGGCCGTTGGCCGAGTCGAAGTTGCCGTCGGAGGCGTGCTGCACCTCCCATATAGACTCGATGGAGTTTTTGGTGAGGAATATGTTGCGGTATTCAGAGACGACTTCGTCACGCGATGTGCCGTTTATGGGCACGAGGTCATAGACGTGGAGGTCCATGACGCGGTCATACTCCTTGGCGGCGAGGCCGAGCATCTCAAGGGAGCGGTCGCCGGTAAATCCGAGCCAGGGTTTCTCGGCGTTCTGGAAATGCTCGCCCGACACCCAGAAATAGGTCTTGGCGCGGAGCATGTAGCAGGCGCCCACTGTGGGACGGCCGATGTTGTCGTCGGTGTTGGTGACGGCGAGGTAGGTCGAGGCGGTCTCGGCCTCATCGGTGATGAACTCTATCATCTGCTCGAAGCTGGCACGCTCAAACTTCTCAGGGTTGGTGAGCGGGTCGAGGGTATGGTCGATCAGCAGTACGCCGCCAAAGTTACGGAGCAGTGTGTAATAGTACCATGCGCGGAAGAAGTGGGCCTCACCGAGGACGCGGTCCTTGATGCGTGCCGGGAGCTGGTCCTGATTCTCAAGGAGACGGTTGATTGACGAGATCTGGGTGTACCAGGCAATCCAGTTGACACGGCCACGGGTTGTGATGTCCTGCTGGGAACTCTTGAGGATGTTGCCGTAGTCGGTCTGATACCACGTGCGGCTACCGACAGTGATCTGGTCGCCAAACCATGGCTCGTATTCCGCACCAAGACCCTTGACGATGGAGAGGGTGTTGACCATGGTCTTGAATCCGTTGTCCATCTGACGGTACCAGGGAAGCACGTACTCATCGACAAGCAGCTCGTTGCCCCAGATGGCGGTGTCGGGGAGCTTGTCGTTGGGCTCGTCGCGGAACATGTCGTTGCACGAGCTGAGGGCTACCGAGCATCCCGCGAGGGCGATGATATATTTAAGTATTTTCATAAGTGTCAGTTTAGTGTTGGTTAAAAGCCAAAGTTGAGCGACACACCGTAGGAGCGTGACAGGGGGTAGCCGCGCAGCGACTCGGGATCCATGCCGCCGGGGAGCGACGACACGGTGAATAGGTTACCACCCTGGAAGGCGATGTCGAGAGTGGAGATGTGGGCCTTGCGGAGCAACTTTGAGGGGAAATGGTATCCGACGGTGAGCGCCTTGAGACGCAGGAAGTCGCACTCCTGAATCCAGAATGTACTCGCCTTGCGGTTGTTGTCGCTTGAGGTGGCAAACTTGAGGCGCGGATAGCGTGCGTTGGGGTTCTCGGGTGTCCACGTGTCGGTGTAGTGGTATTCCTGGAAACGCTGGAGGGTGTTGTTCTCAAGGGTGTAGGTCTCGTTGACGGTCTGGTTGTAACCGGCCACACCTTGGAACTGGGCGTTGAAGTATATACCCTTCCATGACGCGCCGAGGCTGAATCCGTAGGATATGTCGGGACGGCGGGCGGTCTTGACGTAGGTCTGGTCGTTGGATGAGAGGACGTTGTCGCCATCGAGGTCAAGGTACTTGATGTCACCGGGCGCGAGGCTGGCGTTGCCATATCCGTCCTGGTCAACAGGCCAGGCGTATATCTCCTCGTAGCTTTGGAACAGACCGGCGGCCACGTAGCGCAGTGAGGAGCTGTAGGGCTTGCCCGTGCGGCGCTGGTTGGGGAGCTGGGCCGACTCGTCACCGTAGGCGAGTACGACGTCATCGACCTTGGAGATGTTGAACGACACGTTGTACTTGACATCACCTATCGTGTTGACATGACGCAGGGTGAAGTCGATACCGCGATAACGTATCTTGCCAAAGTTGACCTTGGGTACGGTGCCGTCAGTGCCGACCGACGGGGGGAAGAGGTAGGAGGGCGCGTCCATCACCATGTTGGTGCGCGTGCGCTGATACCACTCGACCGATGCCGAGAAGCGGTTGTCCCAGAAGCCGAGGTCGGCGGCCACGTTGAAGTCCTTGGACTTGCCCCACTGGAGGTCGCGGTTGGGGTAGACACCCGAGGCGGTGACGATGCCCGGGGCGAAGTTGTCGCCGATGGGATAGCCGTAGCTCGGGCTGAAGATGTATTGCCACAGGTAGCTGTAGTCGTCAATGGAGCTGTCCTCGCCGAGGATACCGAACGACGCACGCAGTTTGGCCAGTGACATTATATAAGAGGGCACGGCCTTGAAGAAGCTCTCGTTTGAGATGACCCACGAAGCGGAGACGGTGGGAAAGAAGCCCCAACGGTTCTCGGGCGCAAATCGGGTCGAACCGTCGACGCGGAAGCTGAACTCGGCAAAGTAGCGGTTGTCGTATCCGTAGGTGGCACGACCTACCACTGAGGTGCGCTGGCTGTAGTACTCGCTGCCGTTAAGCTCACCGGTCGAGGTGGTGCCGATGATCTCGGGATACTCGCCCGGCATGTTCTTGTTCTGACCGGTCAGGTACTTGTTGTTGTAGTCCTGATAGTTGAAGACGGCGAGCGCTGTCACCGCGTGCTTCCCGGCAAAGGTGTGGTCGTAGTTGATGCCAGCCTCGATCAGCTTGTTAGTCACTCGCTGATGGCGGTCAGACATCGAAATCTTTTTCTTAGGATAAATAGTGTTGGGGTCAACGGAGCTTGACTGGGTCTCGTCGTCCCAGAGGTAGAGAGCCACGGGCTTGGAGAACTGCGAGTCATTCTGGTGGTTGAGATCGACCGTCCCCTTGAGGTAGACCTGAAGACCGTCAACCTTGGGAATGTTGTAGCGCAAGGTGGCGTTGATGGTGTGGTAGTCAGAGTTGATCTTGCGCCATCCGCCGAGACCCTGCACGGCGACAAGGGGATTTGAGCCGCTGATGCTGGCGAGGTTGCCGTCGGTAAACTGCAATACCTCAAGCGGCGAGAAGCCGTAGGCATTGTCGAGGGTGGCATATCCCGTGGTCTTGTTGTTGGAGATAGACCCGGTTAGGTCGACCTGCATCGTGAGACCCTTGAACAGCTCGGCATCGAGCTTGGCCGAGTAGTTATATCGGTCGCGGCTGACACCCGTCCAGAGACCGGTGTTGTTGGTGTAGCCGCCCGATATGAAGTAGCGAATCGACTTCACACCGCCCGACACCGAGAGGGAGTAGCGCTGTGAGTGTCCCCAGCTGTTGAGATAGTCGAGCATGTTGGAGTCTCCATACTTGTTGGGGTCGGAGCTGATGGCATCGAGGTCGTAGGGGGTGTAGACATCGCTGCCGGTATTCTCGACGGCGCGGTTGTATAGCTCGGCAAAGCGGCGGCTCTCAAGAAACTTAGGCAGATAGGTGGCCTGTTGGAAATTGAACTGGCCACGGAAATTTACGCGGGCGCGTCCCTCGTCCTTGCCGCGCTTGGTCTGCACGAGTATGACACCGTTGGCAGCGCGGGCACCGTAGACAGCCGAGGCGGCGGCATCCTTGAGCACCGAGATGCTCTCGATATCATCGGGGTTGAGGTCGCTGAGCATCATCTCACCATCGTTGGTGTCGGTGCCGAGACGGGGCACACCGTCGATGACGAGGAGCGGGTCGCCCGTGTTGCCACGGATGCTGAGGGTAGCGTTCTTGTTGGATGCCGGGTCACCGCTTGTGATCATCACGCCGAGACCGGCGACCTGACCGGCAAGGGTCTGGTCGACATTCATGGCCGGGATGCGTACAAGGTCATCGCCCGTAATTACCTCGACAGAGGAGGTGAGGGCCGTCTTCTTGGCCGTGCCATATCCGATGACGACGACCTCGTCCATGGTGTTGGTGTTCACCTCAAGGGCGGTCTTGATGTCGTTTTGGGTTGGCTCGACGGTGACTGTGACGGGCTTATATCCTATGTATGATATAATGACCGTAGCCTTCTTGCCGGCGGGGACACCAATAGAGTACTCACCGTCGATGTTGGTGGCGGTGGCGAGCTTGGTGCCCTCGACCTTGACAGTGGCTCCGATGAGCGGCTCGCCGGTCTCATCGACGACCGTACCCTTGACGAGTCGAGTCGTCTGGGCATTGAGCGCCAGCGCTGATATGGCGAGCAGTAGTGATAGCAGGAAATGTTTCATAATCGGTAATTATGGAGTTACTTGGGGTTGAGCACCGAGTCGATGGTGCGTATCTGATAGTCGTAGAAGTCGCGAGTGGTAGCGTCGGTAGCAGATGCGAGCTTTGAGCGGTAGAGCGTGAGCAACTTGCGGAGCTGGCCTGTCATGAGTGGCCGCAGCTCGACAGCGGGGAGGGCGGGCTGTCCCATGAGGATGCGGAGGAATGACCGGCTTCCGTCGAGCATAGCCTCATCATCGCATACGTGGGACATCGAGCAGGGGAGCGAGGGGGTGACACCATGAGCCATCATTGCCTCAAACTCCTCGGTCGCCGTCATGTCGGCATCGTCGGTCAGCGCAAAGGTGCTTTTCTTGTCCTTGCTTGTGGCCGGGAGCAGTCCCGAACTCTTGAGCATGGCGGTGACGGCGGCTGACTGCATGTTGCGCTCGGTCTCGTCGAGAGCCTTGCCGGCATAGGTGGGGGCGAAAATGCCACGGACGGCATCGTTCATGTAAGCCTGAAGACTGTAGTGATTGTCGGGATCCATCTCATAGCCATCCTTTATGCGTTGCAGGTTGCCGGGTGAGAGGAGGCAGCCCACGACACTGCGTTGCATCGACGGACGCCACACGTAGGGCAGCTCCCACTTGGCAAGCAGCTCCTTGGGCGCGAGCCATCCGTTGGTACGCGCCTGATTGAGCAGCCAGTCCATGGCACGCTTTTGGTCGGCCTTTGAGACGAAGTTACGCATCGCGCCTTTGTCGCGGCCCTGGCGTATCTCCTTGAACTCGATACCGCCGATATAGGGGTAGACGTGGGTGATATGGCGCATATATTGCTGGACAACGGCCCTGTAGGTATCGTCGAGTTTGGCATAATCCTCACCCGGGACACCTGCCCAGTCCTCAAAGTTGTCCATGATGATCTTGAGGTTGGAGATTGACATGTCGCCGGCCTTCATGTGGTCGTTGCCGAGGTCCTCAGTCTGGTCAGTGGGGTCGATGAGGCCGAGGAACTGCTGAGCGCCGAACTCGTACATCGGGTCACCGTCCTTCTCACGTATCCATCGGTCGAGGGTCTCCTTCTCATCCTCCATCGTCTCGGCTCCGGGAATCAGACGGTAGCCCCAGTTGATGGCATGGATGTCATAGACTCCGACGGGGGGAGGCGTAAGGCGCACGCCGCGCTCAAGGTCGCCGGGCTGGGCGACGAAGTTGTTGCGGGCATAGTCCATGATGCTGGGTGTGGTGCCGTGCTTTTGAGTGAAGGCTGGGTCACGGAGATTGTCGAGAGTGAAAGCGTAGGACGCGCCCATGTTGTGCATCAGGCCGAGGCAGTGGCCAATCTCGTGGGCGGCGACGTAGGTCAGGGACTCATACATGACGGAGTCGGCGAAAACCTTGGTGCGTACACGCGGGTCGACGGCGGCTGTCTGGGAGAAACGCCAGTTGTGGACGAGCGAGAGGATGTTGTGATACCATATCACATCGGCACCGAGTATCTCGCCCGTGCGGGGGTCGGTGTAAGAGGGTCCCATGGCGTTGGCAGTGGGGGTGACGCAGTAGCGCACGCAGAAGTAGCGGATGTCGTCGGGGTCAAACGTCGGGTCATCCTTGGGATAGTCGCGGGCCTCGATGGCATTCTTGAAACCGGCAGCCTCAAAGGCGGTGTTCCAGTACTCGATACCCTCCTTGACCGCGCCTCTCCACTTCTCGGGGAACGCAGAGTCGACATAGAAGACAATCTTTTTCTTAGGCTCGACGAGCTGTCCGGCAAAATAAGCCTCGCGGTCCTCGTCGCGGGGTTCGAGACGGTGACGGTTGATGATGGTGTATTGCTCGGCCCCGTCGATTGAGGAGGAATAGAGATTCTTGAGCTCGGAGAAGTAACCGACACGGTTGTCCTGAAGTCGGGGACGCATCGGATCATCGGGCAGTCTCACTATCGAGCGTGACATCACGACGGTGTAGGGGGCACGCGATTGAGGGGTGGTGTAGGCGAGACGGCTCTCGATCTCGACATTCTCGGGGAATGACTTCACCGAGGTCACTGCCGACCCGTCGCCGTAGTAGGTGCCCTTGATACCCTCCTTGCCGCCAAGCATCTTGGTCAGCGGATTGGGCTCCTTGATGGGGGAGATGGACTTCTCGTTGCCGGAGAAAAATGAGGTCACGTCGATGAATACGCGGCCATTCTCCTTGTGGGCAATCTTGAAAGCCTTGAGGACAGGGTTGATGAAGTTGCGGTCAAACGAAGCCTTGATGGGGTCTCCGTCGGGTATGGTGGTGGCATCCTGCAACAGGTGCATGTAGACGTTGAGGTCGTCTTTGGTGAAGTTGATGAGCATCGGGTTGCAGGCCATCTGTCCGGCGACATAGTCCTTGGTCTGAGACAGGCTGTTGACGCGGTTGACGAGCAGGTAAGTGTGGTCGAACGCGCTGTCGGGCAGCTCGAATGTCAGCTTGCCTTTCTTGTCGAGGTAGGCGTTGAACATGCCGTTGAAAGCCTTGGCGTCAGTGAGCTTCTTTCTGAAGTCGGCACTGTCCTTGGCCTCTCCCTTGAGCTCAATCTTAGGGAGAGTCTTTGCTTTTTTCTTTGCTGATGCGGGAACCGTAGCAGCGGTCACTGACAGCAGCAATATACCGATCGGTAGCAGTCTTGTTAGTCGGTCCATACGTATAGTTAAGTTAAGCAGTTGGTATAAAGTCTAAAGCCGGGCATCACGATGTCCGAATGAAAATTGCTGAAAAAACGGAGCCTTGCACTGTGTTGTGGTCCTCTGTCGCCGTCGCGGCTGTGATTTGGTTGGTTGTGATTGGCATTAGCGCCACGAAGGCGTTGGGGCAAGGTTACATTAATTCATAGACGCAAAGATACATAAAATATTGTATCGGCAATTATCGGTGATGTTAAAAAATGGGGAGGTTGCACATTATTATGAAAAAGGTTAATTTTGCGTTACTGTCACAGACTGTCGGTGACAAATTCTTAAATGTGGTATCAAGATGGAAGCAGAGCTATTGGTGAGATTGTATGAGCGTGAGTTTGGCCACGCCCCGTCGGAGGTGGTGGGTCTCGCCGCGTCGGGGTCGGCACGCCGTTACTACCGGCTCGCGGGGCCGCGGACCGTGGTAGGGGTGATTGGGACATCGACCGATGAGAATGAGCGCTTTATCGCCATGAGCGAGGCGTTTGGAGCCGAGGGGTTGCCCGTACCACGGGTAATCGCGGTGAGCGATGACCGCATGGGATACTTGCAGGATGACCTCGGTGACGAGTCGCTGTTTGCGGCCATAGCTGCTGGAAGGATGTCGGGTGACTTCACCGGCGACGAGCGGCGTATGCTCGCCGAGACTATAGCCACGCTGCCGAGATTTCAGTTCTCGCGGGCGGCATCAACCGACTTTGGCGGCAAGTGCCGGCTGAAACAGTTTGACCGCCGGGCCGTGATGTGGGACCTCAACTACTTCAAATACTGTTTCCTGAAAGGTGTTGGCATCGACTTCTCGGAGGATGATCTTGAGGATGACTTCGACAGGCTGGCCGGCATGCTTATGTCGTGTCCGGCTGACCACTTCATGTATCGGGACTTCCAGTCGCGCAACGTGATGATGGTGGATGGCAAGCCGTGGTTTATCGACTTCCAGGGTGGTCGCCGGGGGCCGTGTCACTATGACGTAGCCTCGTTCCTGTGGCAGGCAAAGGCGGCGCTTACACCGTCGGTGCGTGATGAGCTGGCCGGGGTGTATGTCGATAGCCTGCGGGGGTACGCTGACGTGGACCGGCAGGAGTTTGGCAGCATGTTGCGTCACTTCGTGCTGTTCAGGACGTTGCAGGTGCTCGGGGCATACGGATATCGCGGATACTTCGAGCGCAAGCCCCACTTTGTCGAGAGCGTGCCGTTTGCGATAGCCAATCTCAAGCAGATAACAGACGAATTGGGCGATGACTATCCGTACATATCGCGGTTGGCCACCGAACTCTCGGGACTCGACCGGCTCAAGCCGCGTCAGACGCTGACCGTGGACGTGATGAGTTTCTCGTACAAGCGCGGGTTGCCGGTGGATGATTCGGGTAATGGCGGCGGGTTTGTGTTTGACTGCCGCGCCATCCATAATCCCGGGCGGTATGAGAAGTACAAGCGATTGACGGGGCGGGACACCGAGGTAGTGAGATTCCTTGAGGAGGATGGCGAGATACTGACTTTCCTCGACCATGTCTACGCCCTTGTCGATGCCTCGGTCGAGAGGTATATCAGGCGCGGGTTCTCGCATCTGTCGGTGGGTTTCGGCTGCACGGGCGGGCAGCATCGCTCGGTCTACAGCGCCGAGGCCACGGCACGGCATCTGAGAGAGCGGTATGGGATAAACGTGGTGCTAACCCACCGTGAGCGGGACCATTGGCAACGGTGAGCAGCCGATGGCCACGGGAATGATAATATTTGTTGACAAAGAGACGATTGACTATGAAAGCGATGATATTTGCCGCTGGGCTTGGCACACGACTCAGGCCGCTGACCGACCGTATGCCCAAAGCGCTCGTGCCTGTAGGTGGAGTGCCGATGCTTGAGCGCGTGATGAGACGGCTCATAGAGGCCGGGGCCGATGATGTGACGGTCAACGTACATCATTTTGCACCTATGATTGCCGACTATATCAGGTCGCGAGATAGCTTTGGCATAAAAGTCAACATCAGCGACGAGAGCGGACTGTTGCTCGATACCGGCGGCGGCATACTGAATGCCCGCCGATGGCTTGACGGCGACGAGCCGTTCATAGTGCATAACGCCGACATATTGACCGACATCGACCTGCGGGCGATGTTTGACGCTCACCTGCGGTCGGGCGCGGAGGCGACGCTGCTCGTCGGCGAGCGTGTCACATCGCGCTACCTGCTGACCGACCGTGGCGGTCGGCTGCGAGGGTGGACCAATGTCTCGACAGGCGAGGTGAGACCCGAGGGGTTTGTGCCAGCAGAGGGGACTGGTCGTGTGGCATTTGGCGGCGTGCATGTGGTGTCGCCGTCATTGTTTGACGCGATGGCGACATTCGCGCCCGGGCCTCGGTTTCCGATCATTCCGTTCTATCTGTCGGTCTGCGACAGCAGGGTGATTGGTACTTACCGCCCCGACGTGCCCTATAGCTGGCACGACATAGGCAAGCCCGAGTCTCTTGCCGCCGCCGAGAGGGCGATGGCGGGGATGTAGACTGTCAGCATGGATGACTGTGTCGCGGAGTGTCGCGGAGTCTTAATTTGTAAAAATTAAGACTTAGAGTTAACCGCCTATATGGAATATTGTTGTAAATTTAGGTCGTTAATCCTTATATAAATACCTAAGATGAACAACGATATCAGACTTAACAAGAATCATGTGGTGGCCACGCTTGGCAAGCCGGCGGCACTGTTTACCAAGGATGACATCATCTCGTACATCGAGCGGGAGCAGATAGAGATGGTCAACTTCATGTACCCCGCAGCCGACGGACGGCTGAAGACGCTCAACTTTGTGATAAACGACCTGGCGTATCTTGAGACGATACTCTGTTGTGGCGAGCGTGTGGACGGGTCAAGCCTGTTTCCCCACTATATCGAGGCGGGCAACAGTGACCTGTATGTGGTGCCACGGTTCAGGACAGCGTTCCGAGACCCGTTTGCCGAGATACCAACGCTGACGATGCTATGCTCGTTTATGGACAAGGAGGGGGCTCCCATGACATCGTCGCCGGTGCATATACTTGACAAGGCGTGTGAGGAGTTCACGCGTGTCACCGGGATGGAGTTCCAAGCCATGGGCGAGCTTGAGTTTTATGTCATAGCGCCTGACACGGGCGCGTTTCCCGCGACCGACCAAAGGGGCTATCATGAGTCGGCCCCGTTTGCCAAGTTCAACGACTTCCGCGTGCGCTGTATGCAGTATATAGCCCAGGCCGGAGGCCGGATAAAATACGGACATTCGGAGGTAGGCAACTTCACGCTCCACGGCACCGTCTACGAGCAAAACGAGATAGAGTTCCTGCCGGTGGATGCACGTGATGCCGCTGACCAGCTCGTGATAGCCAAGTGGATAATACGCAATCTTGGATTTAAGATGGGATATAACGTGACGTTCGCGCCCAAGATAACCACCGGCAAGGCCGGTTCGGGGCTGCATATCCACATGCGCATAATGAAGGACGGGCATAACGAGATGCTCGACCGTGACCGGCGGTTGAGCGACACGGCCCGCCGCGCCATCGCGGGAATGATGGATATGGCCGAGTCGATAACCGCCTTTGGCAACACGATACCGACCTCCTACTTCAGGCTGGTGCCCCACCAGGAGGCCCCGACCAACGTTTGCTGGGGCGACCGCAACCGCTCGGTGCTCGTGCGCGTGCCGCTCGGGTGGACTGCCGACAAGGATATGTGCCATGAGGTCAATCCGCTGTCGTCGTGCAGCGCGGTGGACTATGCCGACAAGCAGACGGTCGAGATACGCTCGGCCGACGGGTCGGCTGACATCTACCTGCTGATAGCGGCGCTCGCGGTGGCCTGCCGTCACGGATTTGAGATGGATAATGCCCTTGAGGTGGCCCGCGACACGTATGTCGACGTAAACATACATCAGGCGGCAAATGCCGAGAGAGCCGAGCACCTGGCCCATCTGCCGGCCAATTGCGCCCAGTCGGCTGACTGTCTCGAACGTCAGCGGGGAGTGTATGAGCGCGACGGCGTGTTCAGCAAGGCCATCATTGACGGCACCATATCACGTCTGCGATCCTACAACGACCCGAGGCTCATAGCCGAGGCCAAGAACAATCCCACCGAGATGCAGCATCTGGTGGCGAAATATCTGTACTGTGGCTGAAATGGCACGAATGATATAACTGGAACAACCTCTAAATGCCGGCGCATGCGCCGGCATTTTTATTACAATTTCGTTAATATCTGATTTCGGGGATGATTATGGCCGTGGACCGATTGTTATATATCAAAACGGATTAATACTATTTGATGACACAATTAAAAACACACAACTATGAAAACTATCAGGTTAAAAGACAAGAAGCTCTGGATGTGGGAGGGAATGATGGTGCTGTCGCTCGTGTTGTCGGGCGTGGTGTACTGCGGATTGATGAGGTCGATGAGCGGCAGGCTGTCGGTCGGTGAGGTGACCTCGCCGATGTTGCTCTACGTGATGCCCTGTGTATTGGCCGGGGTGGTGTCCTATTATATGTATGGCAAGACGTATGGAGCCGGGGCGCTGTCGGTCGTGCAGCTCGGGGTGAGCGCCGCGTTAATGTGGGGTGAGATAGAGCTTATATGCGGGGACGTTTTCACCGGGGCACCTGAGTATGTCACTGCCTTTACGGGCCTTTGGCTGCTCGGCGCGGTGGTGCCTGTGTCGCTCTGCTGCTACATGGCGGTGAGGCTGATGAGGACAGTCGAGGCCGAAGACTGGCGGGAGGACACGTCGCTCGCGTCGCGATGCCGCACGGCCAAGGTGGAGCCACATCGCCGCGAGATTGAGAACAGCGTGGCCATATACAGCCGCGCCAATGACATACGCTACCCGGCGCGTTAAAGGGTGTCGTTGAGTAAGGTCAGTCCCGATGAGAGGAGTCGGCGATAGTCCTTTGACTTCAGGTAGCTCTCGATGTAGTCGGCGTGGCGATGGTTGTGGAGGTCGGTGCCGATGAAATCGACAAGACCGTTCTCGACGAGCTTGTTGGCCACGTTGCGCTCGGCGCTGCCGTAATATCCGGCGAGGCTCAGGAGATTGATCTGGAAAAGCGTGCCCGTGGAGTGGAGGTTGTCGTAGCGGTCGCGGTGGCTGTGATAGTAATGATAGCGCTCGGGATGGGCGAGGATGGGGCGGTAGCCCTTTACCTTGAGGTCAAATAGAAACTGGTCGAGTCCCCATGGTTCCTGGATGAACGAGTTTTCGACGAGCAGGTAGTTGTTGGGGAGGGGTATGACGTTGCCCTCGTCGAGCTGACGGGTGAAAAACTCGTCGATGCGGTACTCGGCTGAGTGGCTAAGGTCGAGGTCGACACCACGGGAGGCGAGTTCGGCCTTGAGCGACTCAAGGGCGGGTCTGATGGTCGCGGGGGTGTTCTCAAACGTCTCCATCGTCACGTGGGGGCTGGCGATTATGCGGCTTATCCCCCAACTTTTCATGCGTTCGACAAGCTCAGCCGATGTCGTCACGTCGGGAGACCCGTCGTCGATGCCCGGCAGGATGTGGCAGTGGATATCGGTCGAGAAGAACAGTGAGGCCGGTTGCTCTTTCTTTTTGAATAGTCCAAACATCTTTCGTGTATTTTTTACAGCTGCAAAATCCGAGAAAGGATGAACAAAGTTAATGGTTTTAGTTCGCTTTGCCAACTTGGATGTCTTAAAAAACAAAAATATCGCCCTGCATGTTTTTAATTACGGAAATTTTTCTACATTTGCCACACTAACATTATTTACAACAATACTAATCAGTCTTGACATGAAACGTAACCTGAAGATCAGAGATCTCACCATGAGAGACGGCCAGCAATCATTGTTTGCCACGCGTATGGACCAGAGTTGCATAGACCGTCTGCTGCCTTACTACAAGGACGCGGGATTTTATGCCATCGAGGTGTGGGGCGGTGCCGTCCCCGACTCGGTGATGCGCTATCTCGACGAGTCGCCGTGGGACCGCCTGCGCAGTGTGAGCAAGGTGATGCAGGGCATATCGTTGCTGACGGCACTGTCGCGGGGCCGTAACCTGTTTGGGTATGTTCCATATCCCACGAGCGTGCTTGAGGGATTTTACAAGGAGGCAATCGCCAACGGCCTCAACGTCATGCGCATATTTGACGCGCTCAATGACCTTGACAATGTCAAGGAGTCGATAGAGATAATCAATCGTCTCGGCGGCATCGCCGACGGGGCGGTGTGCTACACGGTCGATCCCAAGGATGAGGCCAAGCCGGCCCGGAAGTCATTCTTCAGCCGCCTGTTTGGCGGGGGTTCACGCCAGGAGGATAAGCGCATCTTCACGGATGAGTATTTTGTTGCCAAGGCCAAGGGCATGGAGGCACTGGGTGCCAAGATAATCACGCTGAAGGATATGGCCGGACTGGTGAATCCCGCACGCGTGGCCACGCTCATTCCGGCACTCAAGCGTGCCGTGTCGGTGCCGGTCGATTTCCACACCCACTGTACTCCGGGCTACGGTCTCGCCTCGTCGGTGATGGCCATGCTGCATGGAGTCGACATACTCGACACCAACATCTGGTATTTTGGCGGCGGGTCGGCTGCTCCAGCTGTCGAGCTGATATATCTCTTTGCCAGCAAGATGGACATAGAGGTTGAGGTCAACCTCAAGGCGTTGTCGCACATACGCAAGGAACTCATGGCCGTGAGGGAATCGCTGAGCGCGTTTGACCTCGTCAAGAGTTTCCCACGAGACTTTGACCCGCTGACCGACACTGTCCCGGCGGAGGTCGAGGCTCAGATTGACAAGGCGATAGCAGCAGCCCGTGTCAATGACGAGGCGGCTCTGCTCGACGCTTGCCATGCCATCGAGGAGTACTTCGGATTTCCGGCTCCCAACCTGCTTGTCAAGGAGGCGGAGGTGCCCGGTGGAATGTACTCGAACATGGTGGCACAGCTCAAGGCGCTCGGAGCCGTGGACTTGCTCAACGATGCCATGAAGCTGATACCTAAGGTGCGCCGCGATGCCGGACTGGTGCCGCTGGTCACCCCCACGAGCCAGATAGTGGGCAGTCAGGCCGTGTCGCTCGCGCTCGACCGCAAGAAGGGCAAGCCTGACTATTCCAACCCGTCCAACCAGTTCATAGCCTTGATAAAGGGTGAGTATGGCAAGACCCCGGTGCCGGTTGACCCGGCGTTCCGTGAGCTGATAACCGGCAGCCCCGAGGAGCATCCCTATAATGTTGACTCATACCGAAAGCCGGAGAATCCCGTGCTTGAGGATCTTGGCGGGGCGCGGCTCGCGTCAAACCGCGAGGAGGAGCTGTTGCTTGAACTGCTGCCCACGGTTGCAAACGGATTCCTGCGCAAGCGCCGTCAGGCCGAATATGTGGCCACTGCTCCGGCCAAGGAGGAGACAGCCGCCAAGGAGGAGCCTATGGCCGAGACCGTGACCCCGACCGGGCCTACGGTCAACGCTCCCATGGGGGGCAAGGTGATAGAGATAATGGTGAGACCCGGCGACACGGTGAGGAAGGGCGACCCGCTGCTCATCTATGAGGCCATGAAGATGGAAAACGAGATAGCGTCTGACGTGGCCGGTGTGGTCAAGCGCCTGTTTGTCAAGGTGGGCGACGTGGTCGGCACAGACGCCGTGCTTGTCGAGTTTGAATGAGCGATTTGAGTGTAATTTGAACGAAAAATCGTCTTGCTGAGGTAAAAGGTCTTGTAAATTTTTGCCATGTGCAAAAAAAACACTACATTTGCACGCCATTACTACAACGCGTCTTACCAACGCTACGTTTAACCGCAAGAATAATCAAATAAGAAACAATAAGATGAAAAAAGACCTGCATCCCTCCAGCTATCGCGAAGTGGTATTCAAAGACATGTCAAACGATGAGATTTTCATCACACGCTCAACCGTAGCCGCCAAGGAGACAATCACCGTTGACGGCAAGGAGTATCCCTTGGTGAAACTTGAAATCACCAGCTCCTCTCACCCGTTCTTTACCGGTAAGCAGAAGTTGGTCGACACCGCCGGTCGCGTGGACAAGTTCATGAGCCGCTACGGCAACCGCAAGAAGAAATAAGACATTCATCTTACACGTATAGAGTATGCCCCGCCGTCGTGCGGGGCATACTTTTTGTCGGTATATGGGGCTGAAATGTCGATAAGCGCTGTTTTTTCTTGATATATTCAAGCATACTCAGGCGGGATGGTTTGGTATTGATAAAAAAATGCTTAAATTTGTAGCATTAAGCAGGTAGCCTTTTCCGGCCACATACATGAATTTTTTTCCGATAAGATCAAAAATACAAACGATAATGAACCAAACCATTATAGAAAGACTGCACACCCTGCCGATTGTGAAGATGATGTACAACTCCCCGGCGCCGCGCTGGTCGGTGTTGCTTGCCGACATTGCCATCGTGGCCCTGTGCTGTCTTGTGGTGTTCACATTTTCCACGACTATCGAGGGTCCTGGGATATGGTTCCAGCCTACGGTCAAGAGCCTTGTCATCATCGGGGTGTACCTGATGATGAGCGTGCTTATACGCAGTTACCAGTACATCATAAGGTTGTCGGTGCTCGATGACATATACCGCCTTGTTGTGCTCGTGGCCTCGTCGTCGGTGTTTCTCATGCTCGGCAATGTTGTGGTTGGGTTGTTTTACGGTGGATATTACATAAGTTTCTGGAACATATTTGTCATCGGGATGCTGTCGTTCACGTTCATGATGTGCTTGCGGCTGATGATAAAGTACCTTTATGCCCAGTTCTCGCGTGTCAACGGACGGCGGCGGCCTGTGATTGTGCTCGGGTCGGCCATCAACTCGTTTGTGCTTGCCAACGCGCTGCGCACCGAGGTTGACGGCGCGTTCTCGCCGGTGGCGTTGCTGAGCCTTGACGACAGCAAGGCCGGCCGCTCGATTAACGGGATACCCATCGAGCGCTATGATGCGGCCAGCGTCAAGGAGATATTTGAGAAATACCATTGTGACACGCTGTTGTTTCTGTCGACCCAGATGGAGTTCATGCGCAGCGGGTTCAGCGACAGTTTCCTTGAGAATCATATCAAATTGCTTGTGCTTAATCAGGTTGAGGAGTTTGACACCAACAAGGAGGCGATGCCCAATCTGTCGAGCCACGTGCAGGCGATAAAGATTGAGGACTTGCTCGGACGCGAGCCGATAAGAAACAACAATCCCGAAATCTCGGGGCTCATCAAGGGTCAGGTGGTGATGATAACCGGCGCGGCGGGTTCGATTGGCAGTGAGATTACGCGTCAGGTAGCCCAGTTTGGCGCGAGCGAGATTGTGCTTCTCGACCAAGCGGAGACCCCGATGCACTACATACAGCTTGAGATGGAGGAGAAGTATCCTGATACCCGCATCCATCTGTATATCGGAGACATAGTCAACCGTGAGCGCATGGAACAGGCATTTGCCCTGTACCGTCCCCGCTACGTGTTCCACGCCGCCGCCTACAAGCATGTGCCCATGATGGAGCGCAACCCGACCGAGGCGGTGTATAACAACGTGTTCGGGACAAAGAACCTGGCCGACCTCGCACTGAAATATAATGTTGAGAAGTTTGTGATGATATCGACTGACAAGGCGGTAAATCCCACCAACGTCATGGGTGCTACGAAGCGCCTGGCCGAGATATACGTGCAGTCGCTGTTTCTTAATCGACGACATAGCTCTGACCGCCGGTCGACACAGTTTATCACGACGCGTTTTGGCAACGTGCTGGGTAGCAACGGTTCGGTGATACCACGTTTCCGTCAGCAGATAGAGGAGGGGGGGCCTGTGACGGTCACCCATCGCGACATCATACGCTACTTCATGACTATTCCCGAGGCTTGCTCGCTCGTGCTTGAGGCCGGATGTATGGGGCATGGCGGCGAGATATATATCTTTGACATGGGTAAGCCAATCAAGATCTATGACCTCGCGTGCCGCATGATCTCGCTTGCCGGACTGAAGCTCGGTCAGGACATCGAGATTGTCGAGACGGGTCTGCGTCCCGGCGAGAAGCTGTTTGAGGAGCTGCTCAACGACAAGGAGCGCACCCTTGCGACCCATCACCGCAAGATAATGATAGCCAAGGTCGATACATACAGGTATGAGGATGTGGCGGCAAAACTTGAGATATTGCGTGAGTTGATAAACAATGACGACCCGCGCTCGTTGATACTTGAGATGAAACGCATCATTCCCGAATACAGGAGTCAGAACTCCCGGTGGGCCGAACTTGACGAGATAATCGACCGAGAGCGTGCCGGAGAGGCGTAATGCCTGACAGCATGTCGGCGGGAGTGTGCGGGTCTTTGAACGTTATAAAATATAGAAATAATCAATATTGAAATGAAAAAGATAGTAGCTCTGTTTTTAGCAGTGGCGGTCGCATCAGCTTGTGTCGCTGCCCCGCTTGACATCAAGGATTTGCTCAACAAGGTGAGCGGCGCGTCCGACACCACGGCTGTAAGTAACGGTCAGATCTCCACGTCGGATAATGGTGGCGGGACTTCAGCTCTCGGCTCTTTCCTCGGCAATCTTCTCGGCTCGGGCAAGATTGGTGTCGCTGACCTTGTCGGCAGTTGGCAATACACATCGCCGGCGGTGACTTTCAAGAGCGACAATCTGCTCAAGAAGGCCGGTGGCGCTGCCGCGTCGGCGGTGGTTGAGGAGAAGCTCAAGGAATATTACAAGAAAGCCGGATTGGACGGCATGACGCTCACTGTCGAGGCCGACAGCACGTTCACGATGAAGATGAAGCGTGTCACCGTAAGCGGCACAATCGAGAAGAACGCTGACGGTAATTTCCAGTTCAACTTCAAAATCGGTAAGAAAATTCCCATCGGCAACATGACGGCCTACATATCCAAGGCTGGTGATACGGTGGATATAACCTTTGATGTGTCCAAGTTGATAACCTTGGTCGACAAGATAGCCGCTGTGTCGGGCAACTCGACGCTCTCGGGCATCTCAAAGCTGCTCAACAGCTACGACGGCCTCTGCGCCGGCTTCACCCTCAAACTGGTGAAGTAAAATCCCGTAGCAAATCGCAGGTGGCGAATTTCTGTATAATTTATTCGTAATTATTGATGTGTTTAATTTTGCGATGTCAGGGAATACTCGCCTACATATAATCTGGATATCTCGGCTTCTAATTGTGGCAAGGAGATGTACCCATTGTCGTAAGATTTGCGGTTGATAAGGACATAGACTGATGTGTCTGCATCGTAGGCATGAATAAATGTCTGATTGCCAAATACGTTGAGCATCAAGTTCCGATAAAATCTAAACCGTTTGTTCGGAACTTTCACTCTGCCACTATCCAAGTCGGGAGCCGCCACAAATCCGAATGATGAAAAATCATCCTTGTTGTAGTAAGCGAGCATAATCTGTATGCACGACATAACAATCGTGCGTGGCTCATAGTCGTTAGTGAGCAATGAATACCGATCCTTGCTGTCAGCAACACCTTTCCAATAGAACTTCAATCCAAGGAAACGCCTGGAGAAATGTTCTACTTCAACGATATAGCGCTTGTTGCTTTTTCTTGACTTGAATGTCCAGATATCAATAATGCGGAGCGTAGAGGGATCTTTGCTCCGCATGACGAATGATGCGTTGTAATATCTCAATGCCATGTTTATGGCAGGATGTAGGCATAGCTTGAAATCCGTGCACTCTGACGCTCCTGATCAGAAACGACAGACAAGTGTACTTGCTTTGCTTTGGAAGTTGGCTTGGCAAGTTTTAGATTGGGTTTCTGAATAGGTTTCATGTTTTCTTGATTTTATTTGTTAAACGCAAAATTAAATATTTGAGTTTGGATTTCCAAGGATTTTAACAGATGATTTGGTTAATGGTGTTGTGGGAGTCAGGATGAGGATGGGTAAGAATTGTGTCAGTCATAGTTTGGGTGGATTGTAACCGACAGGCGGTTGAAATCATTGGATTTCAACCGCCTGTCGGTTTGTCGGGGTGAAAGGATTCGAACCTTCGACCCCCTGCTCCCAAAGCAGGTGCGCTAACCGGACTGCGCTACGCCCCGAGTCTCCCCGACGGGGAGGTTTGCGAGTGCAAAGGTACGGGCTATTTTTGAGAGGAGCAAGTATTTTAATGTTTTTCTGTCAATACTCATCCCACGACTTTATCTCGATGTCGGCGACGGGCAGCTCGCAGAATGCCTGGATGAAGGCCGAGGCGAGACGTGCGTTGGTCAGCAGGGGGATGTTGAGGTCGATGGCGGCGCGGCGTATGCGGTAGCCGTTGGTAAGCTCGGTCTCCGACAGGTTTTTGGGAATATTGACGACGAGGTCGATTTCCTTGCCGTGGAGGAGTTCGAGCGCCTGAGGCTCACGCTCTGCCTGACTCGGCCAGAACACGCGCACGGCGGGGATGCCGTTGTCGTTGAGGAACGCGTGGGTACCCCCGGTGGCGTAGAGCCGGTATCCGCTGTTGTGCAGACGGTGGGCGGCGTCGAGCAGGTCGGCCTTTTGCTTGGCGGTGCCGGTGGACAGGAGTATGCCCTTGCCCTTGGAGGGGACGCGCATACCGACTGAGAGCATCGACTTGAGGATTGCCTCGTTGGTGTCAGCTCCGATACATCCCACCTCGCCCGTGGAGGCCATGTCGACACCGAGCACGGGGTCGGCACCTTGCAGACGCGAGAATGAGAACTGAGATGCCTTGATGCCGACGTAGTCGAGGTCAAAGGCGTTTTTGTGGGGCTTCTCGACGGGGATGCCAAGCATCACCTTGGTGGCGAGGTCGATGAAGTTGAGCTTGAGCACCTTGGAGACGAACGGGAACGAGCGCGATGCACGCAGGTTGCACTCGATCACCTTTATGTCGTTGTTTTTGGCAAGGAACTGGATGTTGAACGGACCGGAGATATTGAGTGCCTTGGCTATCTGCTGTGACACTTTCTTGATGCGCCGCATGGTCTCGACATAGAGTTTCTGTGGCGGGAACTGTATTGTGGCATCGCCTGAGTGGACTCCGGCAAACTCTATGTGTTCGGAGATGGCATACATCTTTATCTCGCCATTCTGGGCCACTGCATCCATCTCGATTTCCTTGGCATTCTGGATGAACTCGCTGACGACGACAGGATGTTGCTTGGAGACGTTGGCCGCGAGCTTGAGGAAGCGTTCGAGTTCCTCGGGATTTGAGCATACGTTCATGGCTGCACCAGACAGCACATAGCTCGGGCGCACGAGAACGGGAAAACCTACCTCGTCGATGAACTTGTTGATGTCGTCAAACGAGGTCAGCTCGCGCCATCGTGGCTGGTCGATGCCAAGGTCGTCGAGCATTGAGGAGAACTTGTGGCGGTCCTCGGCGTTGTCGATGCTCGTGGCGGTCGTGCCAAGGATGTTGACATGCTGCTCGTCAAGCCTGGTGGCGAGGTTGTTGGGTATCTGGCCTCCCACCGACAGGATGGCTCCGTGGGGCTGCTCAAGGTCGAGGATGTCCATCACGCGCTCAAACGTCAGCTCGTCAAAGTAGAGACGGTCGCACATGTCATAGTCGGTCGACACGGTCTCGGGATTGTAGTTTATCATCACCGAACGCCATCCCTCTTTCTTGACGGTCATGAGCGCGTTGACCGAGCACCAGTCAAACTCGACGGACGAACCGATGCGATAGGCTCCCGACCCGAGCACTACGATGGAGCGGTGGTCGTGGAGATATTCCACGTCATTCTGAGTGCCGTTGTAGGTGAGGTACAGATAGTTGGTCTGAGCGGGATATTCGGCACCGAGAGTGTCAATCTGCTTGACTACCGGGAGGATGCCGAGGCGCTTGCGCAGGTCGCGCACGGCCATCAGGCTGTCATTGCCGAGTGAATCCTTGAGGACGGCACGTGCTATCTGGAAGTCGCTGAATCCCTGCTCCTTGGCCTGGCGCAGGAGTGCCGTCGGCAGACTGTCGATTGAGTCGAACGACTCAAGCTCGTTGGCGGTGCTGACTATATTCTGTAGCTTGAAGAGGAACCACTTGTCAATCTTTGTAAGCTCATGGATGCGGTCTACAGTGTAGCCCTGACGCATGGCCTTTGATATGACGAATATACGCTTGTCGGTCGGCTCGCGCAGGGCCTTGTCGATGTCGGCAATCTTGATTTCCTTGTTCTCGACAAATCCATGCATTCCCTGACCTATCATGCGGAGACCCTTTTGTATGGCCTCCTCAAATGTGCGGCCAATGGCCATGACCTCGCCCACGGACTTCATCGACGAGCCGATTTCGCGGCGCACGCCATGGAACTTGCCGAGGTCCCAGCGGGGTATCTTGCAGACGATGTAGTCGAGTGCCGGTTCAAAGAATGCCGAGGTCTCCTTGGTGACGGAGTTCTTTAGGTCAAACAGTCCGTAGCCGAGACCGAGTTTGGCAGCCACGAATGCCAGGGGATAGCCTGTCGCCTTGGAGGCGAGGGCCGACGAACGGCTCAGACGGGCGTTTACCTCGATGACGCGATAGTCCATCGACTGCGGGTCAAAGGCATACTGCACATTACACTCGCCCACGATGCCGATGTGGCGTATGATCTTGATAGCCAGCTTGCGCAGGTAGTGATAGTCCTCGTTTGACAGGGTCTGTGACGGCGCCACCACGATGCTCTCGCCGGTGTGTATGCCCAGCGGGTCGAAGTTTTCCATGTTGCAGACCGTGATACAGTTGTCAAAGCGGTCGCGCACTACCTCATACTCGACCTCTTTCCATCCCTTGAGCGATTTCTCGACGAGTACTTGCGGGGAGAACGACAGGGCCTTTTCCACAAGGGTGACGAGTTCCTCGCGGTTGTCGCAGAATCCGCTGCCGAGACCGCCGAGGGCGTAGGCGGCACGCACGATGACGGGATAGCCGAGAGCGTCAGCTGCGGCGATGGCATCGTTGACCGAGCTCACGGCCTCGCTCTTTATTGTCTTTACATCAATCTCGTCAAGTTTCCTGACAAACAGCTCGCGGTCCTCGGTGTCCATGATGGCCTGTACGGGGGTACCGAGTACGCGCACGTTATAGCGTTCGAGCACGCCGCTCTCGTGGAGAGCTACACCGCAGTTGAGGGCGGTCTGGCCACCAAATGCGAGCAGTATGCCGTCGGGGCGCTCTTTCTCGATGACCTTCTCGACAAAGTAAGGAGTGACGGGGAGAAAATATATTTTGTCGGCAAATCCGTCGGATGTCTGCACCGTAGCGATATTCGGATTGATCAGCACGGTCGAGATGCCCTCCTCCTTCATCGCTTTAAGCGCCTGTGAGCCGGAATAGTCAAACTCACCGGCCTCGCCGATTTTCAACGCCCCGCTTCCGAGCAGGAGCACTTTGGCTGGTTTCTTATCGTTGTTGTCCATAATGTTAGTGTTCAGTCGGTTGCGGTTTTACAGCATGTTGATAAACTCGTCAAAGAGAAACTCCGTGTCCTTTGGTCCCGAGCTTGCCTCGGGGTGGAACTGTGCCGAGAAGAACGGCAGGGTCTTGTGACGTATGCCCTCGTTGGTGCCGTCGTTCATGTTGACAAACAGTGGTTCCCAGTCGTCGGGCAGGGTGGAGGAATCGACGGCAAACCCATGATTCTGTGATGTAATGTAGCAGGTGTCGGTGCCTACGCGGCGGACGGGCTGGTTGTGACTGCGGTGGCCGTACTTGAGCTTGTAGGTCTTGGCTCCGGCGGCCTTTGAGAGCAGCTGGTTGCCCATGCAGATGCCGCATATCGGGCGTCCTATGGCTATGGCCTTGCGGATATTCTCGACGGTCTTACCGGCCATATCGGGGTTGCCGGGGCCGTTGGAGATGAACAGTCCGTCGTATGGGATGGTGGTGAAGTCATAGTCCCATGGCACGCGCACCACCTTGACGCCGCGCCGTGTCAGGCAGCGGATGATGTTGTGCTTTGTGCCGCAGTCGACGAGCACGACCGTCTTGTCGCCATCGCCGTGTACCTCGACCTCCTTGCAGCTCACCTTGCCCACGAGGTTTTCCTTGTTGGGGTCGTAGAAATCCACGTCTTCCGCTCTCTCGACGATGATCTTGCCGAGCATGGAGCCATGTTCGCGCAGGTGCTTTGTCAGTGCGCGGGTGTCTACACCGTATATGCCTGGTATCTTCTCTTCCTTGAGCCAGTCGGCCAGTCCGCGGTCGGCCTGCCAGTGACTGTGGTCCCAGCTGTAGTCCTGGCATACAATCGCCTTGCAGTGGATGTGGGTCGACTCGTAATATTCGCTGACATCGTCTTTCTCGCGTCTCGGTGGCACACCGTAGTTGCCGAGTATCGGATAGGTGGTGACTAAAATCTGTCCCTCATAGGATGGGTCGGTAAGGCTCTCGGGATAGCCTGTCATTGCGGTGTTGAAGACGACCTCACCGGCTGTCGCGGCCTCGTAGCCGAAAGATTTACCCTCGTAAGTGGTGCCGTCTTCAAGCACGAGGACTGCACGTTTTGTTTCTCGCATACGATAGAATATAGATGTAGTTAACAATATCGGTTCACAGGATTTCTATCGTGAAAACCGTGCAAAGTTACAACTTTTCCCCCACATATCGTCCCCCGCGCCACAAAAAGATTCCCACCCCTTGCATTTTGTCCGTTTAGCAGGCTTACAAGCGGTCTCTAAAGCAGAGCTATTTTAACGTTTGTCGGCCTAAAAAGGGAGCCTTTGAGGATGTCGATCCAGTCGATGTGGCGGCGGTGTGGGGGGCGGGGGTCAGTCATCGGAGTAGTGGCGGAGGACGCGGCGGTAGGAGTTGAAGATTTTGGACTTGGAGACGAAGCCGACGTATTTGCCGTCCCTGACTACGGGGAGGTTCCAGGCCCCGGTGCGGTCAAAGGTCTTCATCACCTGCTCCATGTTCTCGTCAATCTCGATCTTGGCGGGCGGGGCGCTCATGAACTTGTTGACGTACATGCGCTTGTAGAGGTCGGGGCGGAACATGATGTTGCGTATGTCGTCGAGAAGTACGACTCCGAGCAGGATGTTGTCGTCGTTGACCACGGGAAACAGGTTGCGGCTCGACTTTGATATCACATCGACCATCTCCTTGAGGTTCATCTCGGGGCGCACTGACATGAAGTCGGTCTCGATGACGCTGTCCATCTTGAGCAGGGTGAGGACGGCCTTGTCCTTATGGTGGGTCAGCAGCTCGCCGCGCCGTGCGAGACGCATGGCGTAGATGCTGTATGGCTCGAAAAACTTTATCGTGCCGTAGGATATTGTCGAGACTATCAGCAGGGGGAGGAACAGGGCATAGCCGCCGGTCAACTCGGCTATGAGGAATATGCCCATTAGGGGAGCGTGCATCACTCCGGCGAGCAGTCCCGCCATGCCGAGCAGCGCAAAATTCTTGTGTGACAGCCCCGCGTCAAAAAATCCGTTGTGGTTGAGCAGGAATGCGAAGAAGAATCCCGTCATGCACCCCATGAACATCGTCGGGGCGAATGTGCCGCCGACACCGCCGGCGCTGTTGGTGGCCGACGTGGCAAATACCTTGAACAGGATTATCGCGCCGATGTAGAGCAGTATGAACCATGTCAGATCCCTGTCGGGGTAGAATATCGACCCGTCCATGATGTTGCCCGGGTCGCCCCCGAGCAGACTGACAATCTGGGGATAGCCCTCGCCGTAGAGCGCGGGGAAGAAGAACACCAGGGTGACCAGCACGACCGACCCGACGGCAAACCGCTTCCACGCGCACCCAAGACGTTGGAAACGGCTCTCGACCCAGTTCATCGTGCGGATGAAGTAGAGCGAGACAAACCCGCAGAACACTCCGAGCAATATCACGTAGGGTATCTTGTTGATGAAGAAAGGCTCGCTTTGGACGAAGAAGAACTCGGCATTGTATCCGTGGAACACGTAGGCCAGAGTGGCGCTCGTGATTGACGCGATGAGCAGCGGCATCACCGACATCGCCGTGAAGTCGATCATCAGAATCTCAAGCGTGAACAGCATCCCGGCAATAGGGGCCTTGAAGATGCCGGCGATACCCGCCGCCGCCCCGCATCCGACCATCACCATGAGCACACGCGGTGACATGCGGAACAATTGGCCGATGTTTGACCCAATGGCCGCCCCGGTGTAGACAATCGGGCCCTCGGCTCCGACCGATCCGCCAAATCCGATGGTTATCGAGCTGGCCAGCAGTGAGGTGTACATGTTATGACGCTTGAGTCGGCTCTTGTTTTGCGAAAGGGCATATAGCACCCTCGTCACTCCGTGGGATATGTTGTCCTTGACGACATACTTGACAAAGAGCGATGTGATGAGGATACCGAGGGCGGGGTATATGAAGTAGAGCCAGTTGCCGCCGCTGACGGTGAAGTGGGAAGTCAGCGCACCCGATATCAGCGAGATGAGAGTCTTGAGCAGCAACGCGGCAAACGAGCAGACGATACCGACGATGAATGCCAGCACGAGCACGAAATTCTTCTCGGAGATGTGCTTCTCACGCCATATCAGCAGCGAGAGGAACATATCCTGTATCCGTCGTGACATATTTGCGGGAATTACATTCATACAAGCATAAGGATGGTTTTCAGGGCTGTGGACGGCTCGCGGTCATATCCCGCGCCCGGTCAGGACAGTCCGTATGGTGTAAATTATGATTTTCATATCGACCGGGAACGACACGTTCTCTATATATATAAGGTCATATCGCAGTCGCTCTATCATCTCGGCCACCGACGAGGCATACCCATACTTGACCATGCCCCATGACGTGATGCCCGGCCTGACACTGTGGACGAGAGTGTAGTAGGGGGCTTCCCTCATTATCTGCTCGATGTAGTGCTCGCGCTCGGGGCGCGGCCCAACGAGCGACATGTCGCCGCGCAGCACGTTCCAGAACTGCGGCAGCTCGTCGAGGCGGTACTTGCGCAGCGTGTGGCCTATGCGCGTGATGCGCGGGTCATCGGCGGTCGACAGTCGCGGCCCTGTATCCTCCGAGTCAACGTGCATTGAGCGCAACTTGATGATGTTGAACTTCTTGCGGTGGTATCCCACGCGCTGTTGCCGGTAGAACACAGGCCCCGGCGAGTCGAGCTTTACAGCCAGTGCGAGAGCTGCGATGACCGGGCTGAGGAGGACCAGCATCACCGCCGAGACCATTATGTCGCAGAGGCGCTTGATGTTGCGGGTACTCGCCGTGGCCTCGGCGTGTGAGATCTCGACAAGTGGTTCGCCCGCCACATTGACCGTGCGCACCCGCGATGTCACGAGGTGGAGCGTGTCGGGGCTGACGTATATCGGCAGGTCGAGCGGCAGCAGCTTGTTGATGAGCCTCAGGGACTTCTGCTCGTCAAGGGAGTGTCCCCCCTTGACGAGGATGAGATGCTTTATGCCGAGCCGCTTGCACTCGGCGGCTATATTGTCGATGTCGATGACGGGGTAGGGGAAATGGCCCTTTGGCATCCCGTCGGTTGCCACATGGGCCACGATGTCATAGCCCATTGACTTTGTCATCGTGTCGAGTTTGCGGTGCAGGGCGATGGCGGCGGCCGATGTGCCGACTATCAGCGTGGGGAAGCTCCACCGGCGCGAGTGGATGCGCAGGGTGGTGCGTTGGGTTATGGCCCATCTGACGGCATATACCGGGACAAACAGACATAGCAGCAGCGACAGCAGTATCTCGAAGTTGAACAACCGGCTGCCGCCCATGTCGTTGGTGAGCGCGACAAAAAAGACGATGAGCGACCCTATGATGGCCGACCCGCCCGTGGTGATGAAATCCTGTAGGCGCGACTTGAAAAAGGGGGAGTTGTAGTAGCCCGACAGATAGTAGACACCCATCATCAGCATGGGGAAAAGTATCTGTCCCCACATCACCATGCGCGAGCACTCAAAGGCCCAGAAGTCAGCGTAGGAGGCGTTGACACTGTCGATGAGCAGGTAGCGGCAGATGTTAAACAGGAAATAGCCGACATTGGTCGACAGGAAGTCGCCCACGATATAGAGTAGCCGTTGTCGGTTGGTGCCTATCACTTGCGGATTATTTTTACCGTGCCGTCGTCCGACAACTTTATCACCGCCGACGGCTTGTGGGGGGCGCTGTCGCCGCGTCGGGTCGTGGCGACGTAGTCGACAGCCGATTTTATGGCGGGCGTGATGTCCTTGAATGTCGCCGGGGTGGGGGAGCCGCTTATGTTGGCCGATGTCGAGACTATCGGCTTGCGGTAGGCGCGGCATAGCCGTCGGGAGAACTCCTCTGCGGTGACACGTATCCCGACACTGCCATCGTCGGCAAGCAACTCGGGCGCGAGGTTGCGTCCGCGGTCATACACTATGGTCACCGGCCTGTCACTCAGCTCAATGATGTCGCGGGCCGCGTCGGGGATGTTGTCGACATACCGCTCAAGTCGCTCCACGCTGTCAACGAGGGTGATCAGCGCCTTGCTGTCGGCCCGGCGCTTTATCTCAAACACGCGCCTGACGGCATCGGGCCGTGTCGCGTCACATCCGATGCCCCACACGGTGTCGGTGGGGTAGAGTATGACGCCTCCCCGCGACAGGGTGGCGCAAGCCTGTTTAATATCTTCCTCAATATTTGTTGACATATCGGTGAGTGTCTGCCGCGACGTTTGCGGCGGCAGATGTTGTAGGGGCAAAATTAAGAAAATTCCCGCAATCACGAAAGAATGTGGAAATATCATAACGGGAAAAGAATCACATAGATTTGATTGTCAACATGTCTGACTGGCTGAATTGTTACGATGATCCCGGGTTCATGTGAAAATTAATTAAAACCTCGCCTGTGTGTTAAACCAAGACCCATGATGGCGCGTCTATAAGACAAGGACATGTAGACAGCATGTATGCAGGAATAAGATAAGACATATTATTGATGTAATAACGCTAACTTTTCAAGTTACTATATGCTGCCCCCGCTCGTGAAGAGTGAGGGCAGTGTTTTGTAAACAAATCTTCAATAACGACCTCGGTTTAGTTAAATAACAGTTAAACAAACGACATGCCGCTAAACCTTTCACCCTCCTTGTTGTCAATAATACAGACTGTCAGGAAAAACCGAGACAGTCAACATAAACTGACTTGAATATACAGTCAACAGAAGAATAACTAACTTAAATATAAAAACAAAATTATGAAAAAATCAATCATCAGCATGGCCGTTGTCGCCGCTTCAATCTTCTCGTTTGGCGCTATGGCGCAAAATCCCGCAGCCAAGACCTGTGACAAGGATGCCAAATGCACCAAGACCGAGTGTCCCGGCAAGCCCGGCAAGGACTGCGACAAGAAGACCTGTGACAAGAAACCCTGCAACAACCCGTTTGAGGGACTTAACCTCACCACCGAGCAGCAGGGCAAGCTCGACCAGCTGCGCCAGCAGTGTGCCGCCGACCGCAAGGCAAAGGCCGAGGAACGCCGCACCGAGGCCCGCGAGCGTCGTGCCGAGCGTGACTCATCGTTCCGCGCACAGCGTCTTGCCAACCTCAAGCAGATACAGTCGATACTTACCCCGGACCAGTATGTGACATTCCTTGAGAATATCGTGGTGAGCGGTCAGAATCCCATGGGACCCCGCTTTGACCGTAGCATGAAGCCCGGCAAGGACAAGAAACCTTTCGGCGACAAGAAGGGTGATAAGGACCACAAGGACAAGAAAGATAAGAGAGGCGACCGCAAATAATCATTCCCTTTCATAACCGTTACATTCAAGCATATATAAGTGGAGGCCCGCAGCGCGACAGCGTAGCGGGCCTCTGCTTTTGCGTCCATGCGTCATGCCGGCGGTCAGTCGCCCGGGGTTGGCATGGGGAGGTCGGGCCGGGAGATGGGGATGTTCAACCTCACCCACAGCGCGTTGGGAATGAGCCGCCACAGGCCGACCACAACATTCCACCGCCGGTCGATGACGGCTACGCGTCGCTTGCGGGCGATGGCGCGGATTATCTCCACGGCCACCGGGCGTACCTCCATCTCCATGGGATAGCTTACCCCCGGCAACAGTAGCGGCGTGTCGGTCCATCCCGGGCGAATGTCGGTGAACCGTATCCCGGAGCGTTCAGCGTGGGCGAGTTGCTGCAAGGCCGTGAGGTATGCCTGACCAAACCGCTTTGAGGCCGAGTAGGCCGCGAGTCGCCCGATGCCGTTGGTTCCGGCTACCGAGGTGACGGCGGCTATCTGCCCGCGTATGCCGTTGCCGCGCATGTAGCGGTAGGCCGTGTCAATCATCCGTGCAAACCCCGTGGCGTTGGTATCGACTATCGCCGCCTCGCGGTCGGGGTCGAGCGTCAGGTTCTCATATCCGATTCCCGCCACATGTATGTAGATGTCCATGCCGCCGAGGGCATCGATGAGTTGCAGCATCCTCACCGGCGCATCGGGACTCGTGATGTCGATTGACTTCACCACCACGTTGCCGGGATAGCGTCCCCGGAGTTCGAGCAGCGGTTGCAGGTTGCGTGCGGCTATGCCCACCGGGACACCCCGCGAGGCGAGTATCTCGGCAAGGGTGAGTCCGATGCCCGATGATGCTCCCATAATGACTATACGTTTCATAAGCGTGTGTGATTTTGATTATAACATGTTAATCTCCCTGATTGTTGGGCGGTAAGGGTTGGCGAGAGTCATGCGAGATGTTAAAAAGTGGAGGGCGCGTCATGATTTATTAGGTGAAAAAGGCCGAAGATTCTGTAAAAATAGCTATCTTTACCGCGATTTTGCTTTATGGGGAGTTGATTCGCTCCCGGATACTTGCACACAACACAGCTATAGACTATACTAAAAATAAACAGAGAAAAGTATGAAAAAAACGACGTTTGGCTATTCCTTGGTCGTTGCGTCGGCCCTGATGATGGGGGCCTGCGCGTCTGAGGAGTCGCCGATGACCGCAGGAGCAGGCCGCATCACCCCGTTGATCGAGCTCAACTCCGATGTCATCACGACAGTGTCGACAGGCCGCTCGGCCACTTCGCCCACGGTCGATGATCTCAGACTGTCGCTGAAGTCCGAAAACGGATCCTACTACAAGACATGGCCGTCGGTAGCGCAGTTCCCGACCGACGAAGCGTTCAAGATTGGCAAGTACACCCTTGAGGCATCAATGGGTAGCCTCAATGACGAGGGTTTTGAGAAGCCGTACTACTATGGCAGCTCGACATTCTCGGTCAACGAAGGACGCACCACCGAGGTGTCGCTCACGGCCTCGCTTGCCAACACCATGGTGTCAATAGCCTATACCGAGGCATTCAAGAGTTATTTCAGCGCCTACAGCGCCGAGTTGCACTCCGAGGGCGGCACGTATATCACCTACGCCTCCGACGAGACCCGCCCGGCCTACCTGCGCCCCGGCAAGGTGACCCTGTCGCTCGACATCACCAAGCCCAACGGTACTCATGCTACCATCCAGCCCGCTAATATCGACGAGGCGCTTGCCCGTCATCACTACCGCATCACCCTCGATGTCAACAAGGATCAGGGCGGTGTGGGAGACGCGGTGCTCAACGTGGAGTTTGACGACGCTCTCGAACAGGAGACCGTCACCATCAACCTCAGCGACGAGCTGATGAATGCTCCCGCCCCAACGGTCACCGCCGAGGGATTTACCGTCGGTCAGCCGATGACGGTTGTCGAGGGTGAGACCCCCTCCCAGGCCGTGCGCTACATGATCAACTCTCCCGGCGGACTCGGCTCGGTGACACTCACGACCCAGTCAGAGTCGCTGATAGCCAAGGGATGGCCCGCTGAGATTGACCTCATGCGTGCTACCGAGATGCAGAAGTCAACGATGACGTCGCTCGGCCTCAAAGCATCGGGTCTGTGGCGTCAGCCCGAGCGCTTCGCCGTTGTCGACCTCACCGGCGCTATAGCGTCACTCGGTGCCGGCGACGCGACATTCACCCTCGTGGTCAAGGACCAGATGACCAAGGTCAATGAGCCGGTGTCACTCGGCGTGACAGTTACCCCCGTCACCCTCACGGTGACAGCCCCTGAGTCGCTTGAGTATGGCGCTACCGAGATGGACCTCACGGTTGTCTATGATGGTGACGACTTCAACGACAAGGTGTCGTTCGAGACCTCGACCGACAACGGGGCAACATGGTCGACCGCCCGCATAATCTCGGTCAACGATGCAGCCCGCACGCCCGGATATAATGTCGTGATAGCCGTACCCGCCCAGGGCGATGTCAACGTCCGCGCCCTCTACTGCGGTAAGCCCAAAGATGGCGCAGAGGCAGTCGTTGCCCACGAGCAGCTTGCCTACGATATAGAAGTAGACGCTTACGCCAACAAGGCGCTCGTCAAGGTGTCGGGCACGTCGGCTGAAAATATCGCGTATGTAGTCAACTATGGTGTTGTCAAGTTTGACGGCGTGACCAAGGAGGCCGATCACCGCGACGCTGTCAACGGCCTTATTACCCTCACGGGTCTCACTCCCGCCACCTCCTACAACATGACTGTCACACTCCCCGACGGACAGCAGACCGCTCCGATGCAGTTTACGACCGAGGCCACCTTGGCTGTCCCCAACGGCGACTTCGAGGACCTTGGCGGTGCCCAGTTTGCGGCCTCCAAGATGAATCAGGGCGGTCAGTGGTCACCGACTATCGGTAATCCGTATTACCAAAGCACATTGTCATTCCAAGTCAACGAACCTACCGGCTGGGCAAGCGTAAATGCCAAGACTTGCAACCTGTCGGCGGCCAACCAGATGTCATGGTTTGTCATTCCCTCGACCTATAACACCACACTGACATGGCAGGGTACTGTACCCGGCCTGCGTATAGTGAACACCGGTGGAGGTACAGAGACTCCGGATGTCTATAAGAACCTGAAGGCTCAGCATGGTGGCAACGCTATGGTAGTGAGAAACGTGGCATGGGATGAGAACGGCACAACCCCTGCAAAACATGCCAAGTCGCGTACCAGTGAATACTATTACAGCGAGAACAAGCCCAATCCCTATATGGCCAACCGCTCTGCCGGTAAGCTGTTCCTTGGCTCATACACCTATTCCAATGGCAAGGAAACTTATAACGAGGGCATCAGCTTTGCTTCGCGCCCCGCGTCGCTAACAGGATACTACCAGTATGTCAACGACCCGCAGAACACTTCAGAAAAAGGTATGGTGACCGTGACGCTCCTCAACGGCTCGACCGTGATAGGGCAGGGCAGTGTCAAGCTGGGCGCGGCCTCGGGTTATACACAGTTTACAGTACCCATCACCTACAGCAAGACATTTGTTAAGGCTACAGCCCTGCGCATAATGATCACATCGTCTGACAAGGCTTCCTACGACATGAGTGCGGAGGCCTCGGCGATAGTGACCACCGATTACATCAGCCGATATGAGAGCAGCTCACGCGGTGCCATGCTCACTGTCGATAACCTCTCATTTGTCTATTAATCCCGGTAACACCAAAGATGATGAAAAAGATATATAATATAATGATGGTGCTTGCGGCAGTGGTGCTCGTAAGCTCATGTTCCAAGGACAACTATTGGGACTCCTTGACCGACAGCGAGGGTGAGGGTCAGCTCTCACTCGCCGGAGTGGAGCTCTCTACCGCAGAGACCACTGTCGGCGACAAGGACATCAAGTCACGCTCGGGCGTCGATGTGGATGCCTTTACCGTCAAGGTGCTTGATGCCACCGACAACACTCTCGTCAAGGAGTGGCTTTATGGCGAGATGCCCGAGATCATCACCCTCCCTGTGGGCGACTATCTTGTAAAGGTCATATCACACAATCAGGAACTTCAGGCATGGGAGACCCCCTACTACGAGGGCAGTTCTGAGAAGTTCTCCATCACCAACGGTGGCATCACTGAGATAGGCACCGTGGTGTGCAAGCTCGCCAACGTGAAGGTGTCGATACGCTACAGCGACCAGCTGATGGAGCATCTCGGAACCGACGCTCAGGTGACTGTGTTGATGAATGATGGCGGTCAGCTCGTCTACAACTATGGCGAGAACCGCTCGGGATATTTTAAGTTTATCGAGGACAGCCACACGCTCGTGGCCTCTTTTGCCGGCTCAATTGACGGCAACCGCGTGACACTACGCAAGGCTTACACCGACATTCAGGCCGGTCAGCACCGCATCATCACGTTCAAGCTCAAGAACGGCAACGGCACCGTGCCCGATGCTACCGGCGGCATTGTCATCGGAGAGGGTCTCGTGCTCGACACCGAGGTGACCGTTGTTGACAAGGATGGCAACGTGATTGTCGATGAGGATGTCATAGATGGCGAGCGCCCCATAGAGGGTGACGACCCGACCCCGGGTCCCGGCCCCGATGATCCCACTCCTCCGACACCCACCAATACGATTACCATTACCGCAGCTGAGATGGTATTCTCTCCGGCTACCAATGATGTCGCAGCTCTCAGCGACGGTAAGGTCTTCATACACGCTGACAAGGGTATCGCCCACTTCAACGTGACGATAGCCTCGACGAGCGAGGACTTCATGGCCGCTGTGTCTGACCTGCTCCCGACGACGTTTGACCTCGCATACGCCCCTGCCGAGAATCTTGAGAATCTGCGTGACGACCTCGACTTCCCGGTCAACGAGGAGGTGATTGATGCGGTCGACCTGACGTTTGACATCACGCGGTTCTTCGGTATGCTCGTGTTCCCCGGCTCTCACAGCTTCACCCTTGAGATTGTCGATAACGATGGAACAGTCAAGAAAGAAACTCTTATCCTTGTAGCTCAATAAGTAAGATGAAAAAGATATCAATATATTTCATGGCCTCCCTGCTCGCCGCCGGAGTTACGGCGTGCAGCGAGCGGGACGAGGCGATGGGCGGCGAGGGCCGGGTTTCGCTCCACACCGTCGTCAACTCCAATGTCAAGGTCTTCTCGCGTGCGGCTACCGCACAGGAGCTTGCCGATGGCTGTACCATCTGGATCTCAAGCGAGAAGGGTCTTGTTAGAAAGTATGAGGGCATCTCCAACGTCCCCTCCGAGATATGGCTCGTCGCCGGAAACTATGTGGCCGAGGCATGGACGGGCGACTCGGTGCCCGCGTCGTTTGACAAGCGCTATTTCAAGGGCTATCAGCCTTTCACCGTCAACGGCGGCAGCGCGACGACCGTCAACCTCAAGTGCAAGATCGCCAATGTCGTGACCTCGGTCAACTATGGGTCGAGTGTCGATGAGGTACTCAAGGACTACACCATGACCGTGGCCCACACCAAGGGTGAACTCGTGTTTGAGGGTCGCGATGAGCGCAAGGGCTATTTCATGATGCCCAACGGCGTGACCTCGCTGACATGGACTGTGTCGGGTCACAAGATTGACGGCAGCGAGTACACCAAGACCGGTGTCATTGAGAACGTCAAGCGTGCAACTGAGTACAAACTCGATGTGATATACAACAGCACCCCCATCGGCGAGGCCGGTGGCGGTCTGCTGACAGTAACCGTTGACGAATCGGCTGTCGATGTCGAGGACGAGATAGTGATCACAGCCGCGCCCGAGATTGCCGGTGTAGGGTTTGACATCGCCGAGCCGCTCTACTGCGAGGCCGGTCTCGTGGGTCGTCAGTCGCTCTATGTGACCGCCGCCACGGCTCTCCAGAGTGTCACACTCACCTGCGACAAGGCCGGACTCCCCGCCGGAGGTGTTGACCTGATGGCTATGGACGATGCCACCCGCGACGCTCTTGATGCCAAGGGTATCAATGCCATCTACACATACGACGGCACCCGCGATGTCTCCAACCTCAAGATTAACTTTGAGGAGACGTTTACCAACTCGCTCGGCGGCGATACATACCAGTTTGAGGTAAAGGCTGTCGATAACTTCGCCAAGCAGCGCACGGCGACCTTCATCCTGTCGACCATCACTCCCGCCGTGTCGGCCAATGCTGTCGCTCCGGCAGCTGTCTGGGCAAAGCACGCCACCCTCACCGGCAAGGTGCTCAAGGAGGGTGTGGCCAACGTAGGGTTTGACTACCGCAAGCAGGGTGCCTCCACATGGTCACACGCCGCCGCGACCCTCTCGGGCGACTCATTCTCGGCCACGCTCACCAATCTTGACGGTGGGACTGTCTACGAGTATGTCGCCACGGGCGATGACTTCACCTCAGCCGAGGTAAAGACCTTCACCACTGAGGCCGAGGCCCAGGTGCCCAACGGCGGATTTGAGGACTGGAATACATCGACAACTGCTTATCTGCTCTATGCTCCCGGCGGCGACATGTTCTGGGACAGCGGTAACCACGGCTCGACGACCCTCGGTGCCAGCTGGAACATCACTGTTCCGTCCGAGACTGTCAAGCACTCAGGCAACTATGGCGCTGACCTCATGTCAAAGTATGTGGTGATGAAGTTTGCCGCCGGAAACGCCTTTACAGGCAAATACCTCAAGACCGACGGTACCAATGGTATCCTTGGGTTCGGTCGTCCGTTCTCATCACGACCCACGGCGCTCAAGGGCTATGTCAAGTACAAGACCGGTGTCATCAACCGAGGCAAGCAGGCCGACCTGCCAGCCAATGCCGGGGTGACGCTCAAGGAGTCAAATGATATAGGTGTCATCTATATTGCCATCCTCGATGACCAGATGGAGGAATGGAACGGACAAAAGTGGCCGTTTATCATCAAGACCAACCCCAAGGAACAGCGTCTCTTTGACCGCAACGACTCGCGTGTCATCGGATTTGGTGAGATTACCTGGGATGAGAATACTCCGGGTGACGATATGATTGAGTTTACGATTCCCATCGAGTATGTCCGCGAGGATGTCAAGGCTTCCAACATATTGATAGTATGTTCGGCAAGCTACTTCGGCGACTACTTCGTCGGATGTGACTCAAGCGAGTTGTTTGTAGACGACCTCCAGTTGGTTTATGAATAGGATACCAAGACTTTTTATCCCGCTATTGTTCTTGCTCATGGGTGCCTCGGGTGCCTATGGGCAAGAGCCTTTTAAGCGCGGCCTTGAAATGACATCGTTTGTCCCGAAGGGCCAATGGGTGGCGGGACTGAGTGTCAGCTATTCCCAGTCGAGCATGGACAACTATCAGTTCCTGATAGTCGAGGGGCTGTCGGGCGACAACTACACGTTTAAGGTGAGCCCGATGGTGTGCTACATCTTCAAGGACAATCTCGGCGTGGGAGGAAAGTTCGGTTATTCGCGCTCGCTCAACAAGATTGAGAAGGGCCGCGTGGTCATCGACTCGGAGACCGACTACAAGCTCGACCACTTGTACAATATCGCCCACAACTACTACGGCATGGCGATATTCCGCAACTACATCAGCCTCGGCAGCAGCAAGCGCTTCGGCCTGTTCAACGAGGTGCAGGTGGAGATGGGCGGTGGCCAGTCAAAGCTGATCAACGGCAGCGGCGATGACCTGACAGGTACTTACGAGAAGAACTACAAGCTCGACATCGGGCTTGCCCCGGGCATGATAGTCTTTCTCAACAATTACTCGGCCCTGGAGGTTAATGTCGGGGTGCTCGGATTCAGCTATACCCACACCAAGTCGATCACCGACCAGGTGTTCATCGCCGACCGCAACTCGCGCTCGGCCAACTTCAAGATCAATTTGTTCTCAATCACCTTTGGCGTGGCATTTTATCTGTAGGAGTCATGAAGTATATCTTATATCTCATAATTGCCGTGGCGATGATGCCCGCGCATGTGGCGGGACAAGAGATTATCGTCACCGAGACAGCGCCCTACGACCCCAACGACGAGAAGGTGATTGTGGGTAGCGACACGGTGAGCATCATATTGCCTGAGCGCAACTTTGGCCGCTATGACCGTGGACTGTTCAACTACCTATTCATCCCCAAGGGGCAGTGGGCGTTTGCCCTGACCGCCTCATACGGGGAGTTCAATGCCGATGACGTTCAGATACTGTCGTTGCTCAAGGACTTCAACTTCAAGGGCAAGATGTACTCCATCAAGCCCTCGGTAGCCTATTTTGTGCGCAACAACCAGTCGATAGGCATGAAGCTCAACTACACGCGTGGCATTGCCGACCTTGGCAAGCTGTCGCTTGACATCGACGAGGATATGAGCTTCACCATCGGCGATATCAGCTACTATTCGCAGACATACGCCGCCTCGATATTCTACCGCAACTATATCGGACTCGGCACAGCGAAGCGTTTCGGCATATTCAACGAGGTTGACCTCGAGTTTGGCAGTGGATCGCAGCGCTTCAAGCGCTACTACAACGAGGAGCTGCGCGACACTCGCACCAACTCGGTCGAGGGCCGTCTCAGTTTCAGCCCGGGCTTGACGGTGTTTATCATGGACTATGTCAGCTTCAACGTGTCGTTTGGCGTGTTTGGCCTCTATTTCAAGAATGAGAAGCAGCGTACCAACGATGTCGAGGAAGGTACGCGGTTTTCGTCGGGCGCTAATTTCAAAATAAATCTGTTCAACATCAACTTCGGTATAGGTGTTCATATATAAACCCTGTCGTTATGAAGATTACCTCTGTAGCCAGTCTCCTCGCTCCTGTCTCCGTCATGCTGCTGTCGGGGTGTATCAAGAATGATATACCCTATCCGCGCACGCAGGCCGAGTTTCTCACCATAGCAGCCGAGGGGCAGACCAAGAGTGCGCTCATCGATGCCTCGACATCGACAGTGACTCTCTACCTCGGCGAGGAGGTAGATATCAAAAATGTGGACATAACCGAGTTCACGCTGACCGACGGGGCGTATGTCAACGGAACGGACCTTACCGACGGAATCGACCTTGAGGAGCCGCTTGATGTCACGCTGACGATGTATACCACCGACTATCATTGGACCGTCACCGCCGAGCAGCCCGTCGATCGTTACTTTACCGTGGCGGCTCAGGTGGGTGCTGCCGAGATTGATGTCCCGGCACGCCGCGTGGTGGCCTACGTGCCCATGGAGGCATCGTTGTCGGCGGTCAAGGTGACCTCAATCAAGCTCGGACCCACAGGCTCGACAATGACCCCCGACCTTGAGGGGAAGACGGTCGATTTCTCCAGCCCAGTGGAGGTGGAGGTATCTACCTATGACCGCAAGGAGACATGGACCATCTACATGGCCCAGACCGAGAGTTCGGTGACCACCGACCGTGTCGATGCGTGGACCAACGTGGCGTGGATATATGGTACGGCTGAGGAGGGAAAGAACAATGGATTTGAGTACCGCGAGGAGTCGTCGGAGACATGGATTGATGTCCCCGATGAGTGGATCACCACCTCGGGAGGCAGCTTTATGGCACGTATAATCCACCTGCGACCCGACACGCGTTATGTCGTGAGGGCATACTCCGACAGCGACTTTGGTGTCGAGGAGGAGTTTACCACCGGCAGCGAGACCGAACTTCCCGACGGAGCGCTCGACCAGTGGTGGCTCGACGGCAAAATATGGTGTCCGTGGTCAGAGGGTGGCACTCCATTCTGGGGAACCGGCAACAAGGGTGCGACGACACTCGGAGACAGCAACTCCGTGCCCACCGACGACACGAGCAGTGGCAAGGGACTCGCGGCCAAACTTGAGACCCGTTTTGTCGGCATAGGTATGCTCGGCAAGATTGCCGCCGGAAATATCTTCTCGGGTGTCTATGTCAAGACCGACGGCACCAACGGTATCCTCAGCTTCGGTCGTCCGTTCACCCAGCGTCCGACCCGTCTCACGGGCTATGCCAAGTACACATGTGTGCCCATAAGCAATGCGTCGTCCGAGATGTCCTATCTGAAAGGCCGTCCCGACACGGCACAAATCTACATAGCGCTCGCCGACTGGAGGGAGCCGTTGGAGATACGCACCAATCCCAAGAACCGTCAGCTTTTCAATCCCGATGACCCGTCGGTGATAGCATACGGCACCGTGCTGTATGGCGAGACTATCGGCGAGTACCGCAAGTTTGAGATAACGCTCGACTACCGCGACACCAACCGCGTGCCGAGCTACATCCTCGTGGTCGCCTCGGCAAGCAAGTATGGCGACTACTTCACGGGCGGTAACGGCTCGATACTCTGGATTGACGACCTCGTCCTGGAATATGACTACTGACCCGACAACAGGCATGTGCCGTTGATGGGACGGCGATACGGATAATGCGGTGGGCGACTCTCTTTTTGAGAAATCGCCCACCGCTTGTATCTTTACAGCCTTTTCCTCTCTTAGATGCGTCCCTCGTCGTGGTATGAGTAGTAGCCACCTTGCCCGATGATTAGGTGGTCGAGCAGCTTAATGTCGAGCAGTGCGGCGGCGTCGCGTATCTTCATGGTCAGACGGTCATCGTCGGTACTCGGTCGCAAATTGCCCGACGGGTGGTTGTGAACGACGGCGATCGCCGCCGCGAGCGAGTCGAGTGCCTCCTTCATTATTATCTTGACATCGACCACGGTGCTTGCCGTACCTCCGACACTGATGCGGCGGCGCTTTATGACGCGGTTGGCACGCGACAGCAGTACAATCCAGAACTCCTCGTGGGGCAAGTTCTCCATGTCGACACACATCAGCTCGTAGATGCTGTCAGAGCCGGTGATAACCGGGTCGGTACGCTTGCTGTCAAGGGCTATGCGGCGGCTGAGATGAATGGCCGACAGCAGTGTGACGGCCTTGGCCGGCCCGATGCCCTTGTACCGCTTGACAAGGTCGTTGACTGAGAGCGACGCGAGAGCGCCCACGCGGTTGCCGTTGTCGGCGAGTATCTCGCGGGCGAGGTCGATTACCGACTTGCCCGGCAGTCCGCTGCCGAGCACTATGGCTATCAGCTCGGCGTTGGTCAGTGAGTTGACCCCATGTTCCATCGCCTTCTCGCGAGGCTTGTCGGCTGCGTCGAGGTCGCATATTCGTCGGCGGTATTCAGGAGTATACATGATTATCGTCCCTTACGTATGGCAATCTCCTCGTCGATGTCGCGTCCGCGACCGAGGATTATCTTTGTGAAAAATGCCTTGATGAAGCCACATCCATATCCGCCGAGCTGTATTATGCTTGCCGGCACGGCTTTAAGCGCTATTTTCAGGCTGCGCGTCGCCCACAGGGCCGTCAGGAATATCGCGATAAGGTATATGACAGGGGGCAGTATCCACCACCATGAGACGGTGAGTGCCATCACCACACACGCCACGCCCGCTATGACGGCCAATGCCGGCAACGTGTGCACGAGCTTGAGCGAGTCGGGGTAGAGGAGCTTGAGGGTGATGCGCGACATGCCAAACACGTAGACCTGTCGCAGGAACTTGGCAAAATCGACGCGCCGCTTGTGGTAGACGTATGCCTCGCGTATCAGCCCGATGGTAAATCCGGCGTTTCTCACGCGCATACTCATGTCTATATCCTCCGAGAACATCTCGCGGAAGCCCCCCACGGTCTCGTAGACGAGGCGCGAGTAGCCCATGTTGAACGACCGTGGAGTGAACTTCTCAAGCTGCACCTTGCCGCCTCGGATGCCGCCGGTGGTCAGGAATGATGTCATCGAGTAGTTGATGGCCTTTTGGGTGTCGCTGAATGACTCATCGGCTGCGTCAGGGCCACCGAAGCAGTCGAGCGGTCGCGCTGACAGCGCCGCGTCGAGCTTGATGAAATAGTCGTCGGGTATGACACAGTCAGAGTCAAAAAACAGCATATAGTCCCCGGTGGCACGTTCAAGCCCGTAGTTGCGGGCGATGGAGCGTCCCTCGTTTGACTTATAATAATACCTGACATCGAGTTTGTCCTCATAGCCCTTTACCGTGCCGTCACACGGTTGTGTCGAGCCGTCCTCCACGATTATCACCTCAAAGTCGCCCCCCTTTTGGGCGGCGAGGCTGCGCAGCAGGTCGTCCACTTCGTCGATGCGGTTGTAGACCGGTACGATTACTGAATATCTCATTGGCATGTGGATTGGTCGTTGGTATGTCGTGTCAGCTCATGCGCGACTTGTAGTCCTCGTAGTCATACCGCCGCAGATAGGTGCAGTCGCCGTCGCGGTCACACAACACTATAGCCGGATGCTGGATGCCGTTGAACATCGTGGTCTTTACCGTGGTGTAGTGGTTCATGTCCTCAAGCGTCAGACGGTCACCGATGGCGAGCGGTCGGTTAAAGCTCCAGTCGCCCATGTAGTCGCCACTGAGACACGAGTTGCCGCCGAGCCGGTAGGTCGGCTTGGACTCATCGACCCCGCAGCTCTCGGTGATTGCGGGCTTGTAGGGCATTTCAAGGCAGTCGGGCATGTGGCACGCGAACGACGCGTCGATTATCGCTGTCTTGATGCCCTGGTTTTCGACCATATCGACCACTGATGTCATGAGGTCGCCGGTGCGCCACGTGAAGGCGCTCCCCGGTTCAAGTATCACCTCAAGCCACGGATAGCGTTCCTTGAATCCGCGCAACAGGCCGACGAGGTGGTCGATGTCGTATCCTTCGCGGGTCATCAGGTGACCGCCGCCCATGTTGACCCATCTTACCTGGGGCAGCAGGTGACCGAACTGACGCTCAAACGCGGCCAACACTTTCTCAAGGTCGTAGGATGATGACTCGCATAGGGAGTGGAAATGCAGTCCCTCGATGCCTTCGGGCAGACGGTCGCCTATCATGTCGGCTGTCACGCCAAACCGCGACCCGGGTATCGCCGGATTGTATATGTCGGTCTCGATGACGGAGCATTGCGGGTTGACCCGCAGGCCGGGTGAGACGTGACAGTTGCCCTCGGTAGCGTTGTGCCGGCGCACGTCGTCGGCAAACCGTTCCCACTGTCCGAGCGAGTTGAATGTCAGGTGGGTGCTTCCCGACAGATATTCCCCTATGGTGTCGGGGGTGTAGGCCGGGCAATAGCTGTGGACTTCGCCGCCAAGCATCTCGTTGCCGAGACGCATCTCGTTGAGGGAGCTTGCCGTCGAGTCGGTGCAATACTCGCGGATGATGGGAAACGTGCGCCACAGGGCGTTGGCCTTGAACGCCATTATGATGTTGACTCCGGCGCGTCGCTTCACGTCGTCTATAAGTTCAAGGTTGTGTCTGAGTCGGTCCTCATACACTATGTAGAACGGTGTGGGTATATCCTCTTTCTTCATAATCTCATGTCACGTTGATGTCGTGACCTCTTGATTGCAAATTTAGCTATTTTCTGCTTATTACGGACATCAGTCAATGATTTTGAGGATATAAAAGCTGCGACGTGGTCTATGGTGACGAGGCCCGTGCGTATAAAGAAGTGGCACGCACCGTCCGGAGGGGGATGCGTGCCACATATCGTTAAATGACGCGGCGGTTATTTCACGAGCACCTTGCGTGCCTTGTCGCCGTTGTGCATGATGTAGACGTTTCCTGCTGAGGGATTCTCGACCTTGATGCCTTGCAGGTTGTAGAACTCAGCGCCGGTGTAGTCGTCGGCCTCGATGTCCTCAATGCCGGTGACAACGTAGGAGGGCAGGGGTGCTGCCACTGTGTTGTCGCGCAGAGGTTCGGCCACGAGAGCGCCGGAGTAGTCGCCAAACACGCTCTTGAGCCAGTCGATCTTGGCGTTGAGGTGGTTGACCACATCGTTGCGGCGTGACTGCATGTCGGTATTGTCGACCACCTGAGTGGGGCTGTTGTTGCCGGTGGGTGACGGGGTCGCCTGTCCTTTCCAACGCTTGCGGTCGGACTTGGCGGCTGCGGTGATGTGGGACACGTATGTGTCAATGTCATCTATCAGGCCGTCATACTCGTTGCTCATGAACCATTGCCAAGTCTCGCGGGCCTTGTCGTAGAACTTTCCGTTGCGCACCATTGTGTGTATCCAAGTGGTGCCAAACATGGCGTGGTTGTAGAAATGGTCGTTTGTGGGTCCGTTGAACGCGTTGCCGCAGTCCCAGAGCGGAGAGAAGTGCCACTTCTGTCCCTCGCCACGGTCGCGGAACAGGTAGGTCGAGCCATGGTATGACTCGGTGTGGCTGATAATCTCCTCGACAAGGTAGTAGCGCACGGCATCGTCGAGGTCGAGATAGCTCCACAGCTCGTCGCTGTTGGCACCGATGAGGTCGTTGATCTTGTTGAACTGCTCGCTGATGAAGCGGTACTGGAAGTCGGAATATTCCTCAGGGGTGTCAAATGTCACACGCACAGTCGGGTCGCCGTTGCTGTAAGGTTTCTCCTGAAAGCGTATCTGATTGTCGCCATTGTAGTTGTCGAGTTCCACGATGTATCCGCCCGAGATGAGCGCGGGGTCGCTGACATTGTCGTCGAGCTCCTCGACAGGCACGCGTCCATCGCCTACGCGTATCGACTCGGTCAGGAAGTAAAGGCCACGGTAGTCACCGTTGATGACAACCTCGATGGGCTGCTGTGACGGTGTCCAGGGCAGACCGATGCGGTGGCCGAGGTTAAAGCCAACGAAGTTGCGCAGGTAGCCCTTGTTGTCGTCGGCGTGGGCCAGTATCGCGTAGTGCTTGCTTTTCTCGGGTGTGAGGTTGAGCAGGTTCTGCTTCTTGCCGAGCTTGAGCTTGAACGGCTTTTTGGAAAAGCCTGTGCGGGTGTAGTTGCCACGGGCCTTTATCTCAAGGGGCAGCGGCTCCTCCTTGGATCCTATCGACTTGGCACCCTCGGCCTCCAACCACTCACATCCGTTGAGGTCGAGCCAATATTCGGCAAAGCTGAAGTAGTTTTTGTGGTCGAGGTCCTTGTCGATTATCTCGTTGTTGAGGGTGAGTTTATCTTCCTCGTTGTAGACGTTGATGTAGAGGACGGGGAGTGTTCCCGACAGTCCGTTGACAGTCGGCTCGACACCTCCGATGATAAAGGTGATGGGCTTGATGGTGGTGTCGCCGCCATCATTGACCTGAAAACTTATGGTTACATCGGTGAGGTTGGAGGCTGAAAAGTTTTTCCCGGCATGTCGGGCTGAAACTGTCGTGGATTTGGATATCACATTCTCACCATCGACAGTGGAGGCTGCCCCGTAGTCAAAGTTGCTCCATTGGCTGTCACCAAACTTAAACTCACCGTCGAGCGCGTCGAGGTGGAGTGTGTAGACATCTCCGTTGCGGGTGAACTTGTAGTCATTTTTGGCCTCCCAGCCTGTGACTCCTCCGCGTAGGAAGACTATCGGATAACCCTCACCGTCAAATACGGCGGCAGCCTTGGCTGTCAGCCCCGACAGCAGGGTCATCAGGGTAAAGACAAAAAGATTAAATTTTCTCATCTGAGTAGTTAGTGAATATGGTTTGAAAAATTATAAGCTATGATTGCCAGTGGATATGATACATTACTATAGGCACCGTGATGGTGATAGTGCGTGTCACATGGTTTTTCGACCGCAAAGATAATCATTTTCACGCAATTGTGCAACTATCTTGACGTTGCCGTTGTCAGAGCCGCGCCGATGACCTTGTTTATGAAGAATCGGTGACTCGGACATCTGTGGCTGTAGGACGGCTATGTGATGATGTTGAAGTGGGCGAACTTCAGCAGCAGGGTCTTGCTGCCGGTGTTCTTGAACTCGACCTTGATGCGCGGATCAGCCGATGCGGTGTCTATCTCGGAGATGGTGCCGCGACCAAACCGCTCGTGCTCTATCTCCATGCCGGCGCGCAGCTCCGCAGGGGAGTGTACCCCTTGTCCGCGTCCCGGTGCCGCCGTGGATTTTCCGGGCGTGGGGCCGGGGGTGGTGTTGATGGCCTTGCGCGGCCCTGCGCCGAGCGGTCGGAACGATGACGCGGGCGCTTCGCTGTCATAGCTGCGGCCTGTTGACTTGCGGTAGTTGGCGATGGGGTTTATGGGGCGTTGAGACGGCATAGGGAAGTCGTTGCCCGCGTTCAGTTTCAGGTACTGCGGGTCGATGTCACGCAGGAAGCGCGAAGGTGAGCAGGTGACCGTCTGGCCGTTGCGGAACCGTGATGCCGCGTAGCTTATCATGCAGAATTTCTTGGCTCGTGTGATCGCCACGTACATCAGTCGCCGCTCCTCCTCTATCTCGCTGAGCGACGAGTTGCTCATGGCCGAGGGAAACAGCTCCTCCTCGGCCCCGACGATAAAGACGTTGGCAAACTCAAGTCCCTTGGCCGCATGGACGGTCATCAGCGTGATGCGCTCCTCGGCAGTGTCGTCATTGTCCTGGTCGGTGGCCAGTGACACCTCGCCGAGAAAGTCGGTGAGAGACGTGGAGTCATCGCCCTGCTCCATCTTGGAGGCCACAAATTCCCTCACACCGTTGAGCAACTCCGTGAGGTTCTCCTGTTTCGAGATGCTCTCGGGGGTGGTGTCGCTCATGAGCGAGCTCAGCAGGGCCGTGTCGGTGATTATCTTCTTGGCAACCTCCTCGGCGTTGTCGCCACGGCGGTTGGCTTCGATGAACGAGTCGATCATATCGCGGAATCCATACAGCTTCTTGGCCGCAGCCGTCTTTGTGTCGGGGGCATACTGGGCCAGGTCGTTGATGACGCGCCACATGCTGACGCGGTTGTCAATCGCCGCCCGGATCAGGTTGTTGATGGTGGTGTCGCCGATGCCGCGTTTGGGATAATTGATGACGCGCCTCATCGCCTCGTCGTCATCGGGATTGACCGACAGACGGAAGTAGGCGATGGCATCCTTGACTTCCTTGCGCTGGTAGAACGACAGGCCACCATATATGCGGTAGGGGATATTGCGCTTGCGCAGCGACTCCTCCAGTATGCGCGACTGGGCGTTGGTGCGGTAGAGTATGGCAAATTCCTCATAGCTGTCGTGCGACAGCATCTTTATCTGTGACACACGGTTGGCCACGAGAAAGCTCTCCTCATAGTCGCTGTAGCTCTGCACGACCTCTATCGGCTGTCCGGGGGCGTTTTCCGAGAATATATGCTTTGGTATCTGCTCGATATTCTTGTCTATCAGTGAGTTGGCCGCGTTGATTATATTCTGGGTCGAGCGGTAGTTCTGCTCAAGTTTGAATGTCTTGAGAGTGGGGTAAGATTGCTTGAGCGTCAAGATGTTGCGTATGTTGGCACCGCGAAACGAATAGATGCTCTGGGCATCATCGCCGACGACACAGAGGTTGCCGGCCCCCTCGGTCAGATAGGAGACGATGCGGTGCTGGGCGAAGTTGGTGTCCTGGTACTCATCGACAAGCACATATCTGAAATACTCCTGATAGTGATGCCGGATGTCGTCATTGTCACGCAGCAGCACGTTGGTGTAGTAGAGCAGGTCGTCAAAGTCCATTGCCCCGGCCACGAAACAGCGGTGGCAATAGGCCGTGTATACCTCGTGGAGGCGCGGGCGCTTGGCGCGGCGGTCGGCCTCCATAATGTCGCCGGCCTCGGCGTAGGCGCGGGGGGAGATGAGCGCGTTCTTGGCAGTCGATATGGCGTTGGCCACCAATGAGGGCTTGTAGATTTTGTCGTCGAGGTCCATGTCGCGTATTATTGTCTTGACAAGCGACTTGGAGTCGGCGGCATCGTATATGGTGAAATCGCGCTTGTAGCCTATGCGGTCGGCGTTCTGACGCAGTATGCGCGAGAAGATGGAGTGGAACGTCCCCATCCACAGCTTTGAGGCTGTCGCCTGGCCTACGAGTGCCTCGATGCGCTCTCGCATCTCGCGTGCCGCCTTGTTGGTGAATGTCAGCGCCAGTATGCGCCACGGCTCGTAGCCATGGCTCAGCAGATGCACTATCTTGTAGGTCAACACGCGCGTCTTTCCCGACCCGGCTCCGGCTATCACCAGTGCCGGTCCATCGGTGTAGAGCACCGCGTCGCGTTGGCTTTGATTGAGTTCCTTTATGTAGTCGTATTGCTGTCCTGAAGTATCGTTTTCCATCAATACAAAGTTACAACCTTATTTTCCGACTGCCAAATTCGCGTCACTATTACAGTGCATATACATAAATCAGGAGGGATAGAGACTCAGCCCTGTCCCTCCTGAGTGTGCTGGAAAAAGCTTATCACAGCCGTCCAGTGCCCTTGCATTGGGGGCAGTCGTGCCAATGGTCGGTGGCGGTGTCATACCATTGGCCACAGGTGCCGCACTTCTTGCGTCGGTTGCTTGTGCCATAGCTGCTTGTCCCAACATGGGCCTTTACACGTCCTCCACCGTGGCAGTAACCACATTCCCGCGATCTTGTGGTGCCGGGATTGTTTGGCTTGGGTTTTGGATTAGGTGTAGGTGTGACAGGTTGGATTGGGTCGACATACCCGTCGCGTGCGTCCCATCCATCCCGCGAGGCACCCGCTGCGAGCAACGAGCTGTTTTTGCGTCCTGCGGGGGCTTCACGTCGCTTGTAGACGTAGACATTTCCACGTGCATCCTTGATGTTGAGGAGTCCACGGCTGTCATTGAATTGGTAGATTGAGTTCTCTCCATAGTATGATTTCCCATGATACTCGTCAGCGCCGTTGTATTTGCCGACGTAATACAGCGTGCCGTTCAAGTGGTTTCGGCCTGTGCTTGTGCTGTCAAAGCATCTTTTCGGGCCGTCAGACGACGTGCGGCATACGAATTGTCCGCTTTGTCCGTTTTGCTCCACCACGCGTCCGTCGGCATAGACGGTCTTGGTGTGGGCATAGTAATAGGTTTGAGCATGTGCCGCTATGGCCATCATGCCGATGATGAGAGTAACGATTGTCCTCATGGCTATGGATGTTTATTCAATCATATCTCCGGCGGCTCCGGCTGTCTGTAGGTGCAATACCTGACCGTCGCGGCCATTGTTTCTCATGACGTTGATTGTTTGACCGTCTGGCGACACGAGCGCCCACGAGTCATAAAATGTCATCCATCCCGATCCCATTGTGCCCCCGTGGTTGTAGGCCGTCAGGTAGTACAGTTTGTTGCCGTTGCCCTGGGTGCTGTTGTACACGTAGCGTGATTGGCTGCCAAATCCCATGTCGAGCCACATAATGTTTCCTTCAAATTTTATCCAGTATCCGGCGCCGCCTGACGAGTTGCTTATCTGACCGTTGTTGATGTTTTTAGTGATAGCGTAGCGGGTGTAACCTGGTTTTTGGGCCATAGCCTCAAAACCGAGTGAGGTCGCGAGCAGTGCAAGAAACAATGATGCTAAAAATTTTTTCATGATGATTGATTTGTTATGTTTGATTGTCGGTTGCAAAGATAAGTCGGCTGTTTCTTAACTTAAAACAAAATTGTTTTTTTTGTTAAAAATGGGAATAATAAGCAAGAAGGGCGCGTCAGTTTAGACACGCCCTTCTTGCTTATCACTGTGCCGGGGTGTTGCCAGCGATTGTGGTTTGGTATATCAGATGCCGAGGTCGGCCTTGACGGCGGCTATCTTGTTGTCGGCCACCGCTACCGTGTTGTCATAGTCGGCCTCGGAGGCGAGAGTGCCCTTGACCTCGATGTAGAACTTGATCTTGGGCTCGGTTCCCGAGGGACGTACCGACACCTTGGTGCCATCCTCGGTAAAGAATTGCAGCACGTTGGATGTCGTCGGCATGTCGAGCTTCACGACCTCGCCGGTCTTTATGTCACGGGCGTTGAGGTCGGCATAGTCCTTGACAAGCACCACGTCGCTGCCCCCGAGCTGCTTGGGGGGATTCTCGCGGAAGTTCTTCATCATGGCCACGATTTCCTCTGCGCCGGTCTTGCCCTTGCGCACTACGCTGACACCTGCCTCGCGTGAGAAACCATACTTGATGTAGATGTCCTGGAGCATGTGGAGGAAGTCCATACCCTTGTCCTTGGCCCATGCGGCAACCTCGGCCATGAGTGAGATGGCCGACACGGAGTCCTTGTCACGCACGAAGTCCTCGGCGAGGAATCCGTAGCTCTCCTCACCGCCACCGAGATAGCGGCCTGTACCCTCGTTATCACGGATGACTGCTGCAATCCACTTGAAGCCAGTGTAGCAGTCATACATCTTGATGTTGTTCTTGTCGGCTACCGACTTGATGGCCTCGGTGGTGACGATGGTCTTCACGATATACTCGTTGCCCTTGAGCATACCGAGCTCGGCGTTGCGGGTCATCAGGTAGTTGAGCAGGATGAGGCATATCTGATTGCCGTTGATGAGCTGGTAGTCACCCTGGGCGTTGCGTATGACGCATCCGATGCGGTCGGCATCGGGGTCTGACGCGAGTACGATGTCGGCATTGACCTCCTTGGCCTTGGCGATGGCCATAGCCATGGCCGATGGTTCCTCGGGGTTGGGCGACACGACGGTGGGGAAGTCGCCACTCGGGATGTCTTGCTCGGGTACGTGGATTATGTTGGTGAATCCGTAGTTCTTGAGCGACTCGGGGACGAGTTTCACGCCGGTGCCGTGTATCGGGGTGTATACAATCTTGAGATCGTGGTGGCGTGCGATGGCATCGGGGCTGAGCGATAGTCCCTTGATGGCAGCGAGGAACTTGCGGTCTATCTCGTCGCCGATGATCTCTATCTTGGCCGGATTGCCCTCAAACTTGATGGTCTCGACACCGACAATCTTGTTGACGTAATCGATGATGTTGCTGTCGTGGGGCGCGATGATCTGCGCTCCATCGGCCCAGTAAGCCTTGTAACCGTTATACTCCTTGGGGTTGTGGGAGGCTGTGATGTTCACACCGCTCTGGCAACCGAGCTCGCGGATGGCAAATGACAGTTCGGGGGTGGGGCGGAAGCTGTCAAACAGGTACACCTTGATACCGTTGGACGAGAACACGTCAGCGACTATCTCGGCAAAGCGGCGGCTGTTGTTGCGCACGTCATGACCGACGACCACTGAAATCTCGGGCAGGTCGGCAAACGCTACCTTCAGATAGTTGGCAAGTCCCTGGGTGGCGGCTCCGACAGTATATTTGTTCATGCGGTTTGAGCCGGCGCCCATGATGCCACGGAGACCTCCCGTGCCAAATTCGAGGTCCTTGTAGAAACTCTCGATTAGCTCGGTCTTGTCATCGGCATCGAGCATACGCCTCACCTCGGCGCGTGTCTCGTCATCATAGCCCTCGCCCAGCCATACCTGAGCCTTGGCGACAACGTCTTTCATCAAATCTTGGTTATCCATCTTGTTATGATTTTATGTTTAGTTATGATCTGTGCGGTTATGCAGAGTAACAAAGTTACGCCTTTGCGGCGACAAATGCAAGGGCTTTATGTTAATTAACCCAATCTTTACCTCTATCGGCAAATGCAGAAAGTGCGACGCATTACTCGATTATTTTCCAAGAGCCACCTTTGTCGGGACCGACTCGTAGGATGCGATTTTCTCTCATCAAGGCTTCAAGACGACGTTTGACACTGCTTTCATGAATGCTGAGTCTTGCAGCCAACTCTGATCGTGAAATTTCAGGCTTGTGTCTGATTAGATTAATAATCCGATTTTTCTGGTCAGTTTTCTGGTCGCTACTTGTCGCTTTCTGGTCGGTTTTCTGGTCGGAACATCCTATTTTCTGGTCGGTACATTCTGTTTTCTGGTCGCTACCTGTCACTTTCCGGTCGGATTTCTGGTCGATTTCGTACTTGTATGAACCAGGTTCCTCAACACAGTCGATACTGTCGGCATCGTATAATTCGAGCATGGCTTCCACGTCTTGCTCATTACCTCCGGTCGAAAGTGTCAGGATTGTGCGGTCAACGCCATTACTGTGGGTTTCCTCCATTGTCACAGGGGTATGGTATACTTTCTCCCATACGGTGCAGATTTCATTCAGTCCACTACCTGCACGCTCTCCAAAGTCAATGAGAGAGAACATCTTCAGCATTACGCCGTTGCGGGGATCGGAAATGCCTCCATCAATTGCCTCTGATATTGAGATGCGCACGCTACCGGGATTTGACAGTCTGTAACCGTCCATTGATTTTTGAACCACCAATCCTTGACGGCCATAAAAATCAGCATGGACACAGGCATTAGTAATGGCCTCTCGAAGTAATTTGTGAATCGGCGTGTCGTCTATTCGCTGGTTTCCTTTGAGGACAAAGGGCGTTTTCAGGCCGCGCTGTATTCGGCTCAGGACATCAATCACAAAATCAAAGACATTTCCACTCCAATCGCCGGAAGTGGATACGACCCTGTCGGTCCAACGGGTACGTCCTGATGATCGATTTTCCTGGTAGTCGAGGAAATAGTTAGGAAATTCCCGAATTATCTCATACTCATAGCCAAACATCAGCAGCCCGGCAGCTGTGGGGTGGAACTTACCGTCCGTACCAATGCTGATAGCACCAATCTTGCGTAGGAATATCTCATCTTCCTCATTGTTCCACAGATGGTTGGAATGTCTTGTGCGGAAGAAGTTTCGGTAGCCTTTGACGGTGTCACGGCAGAATACCGAGCTATCCATATTCTCCAGCACTTTTGCATCTTGGGTTACGGCAGAGGCATCGCGGAACATAAGCGACATCTCATCCAACGAGCAATGATAGTCGCCCTCATGGTTACGGCGGTATGTGCCGGACTTCGGGTCGCTTCCGACAAATACCGGCTTGGCACTACGCTCAGCTCTTGGAACACGTATCGCAAGAATTGGATTAAATTCAAACAATTCTTCCGTGACCATGCTCTCTGTGACAATGTTGGCGCTTATCTTCTGACGATTGTTGACCATGTTCCAAAAGTCCTTGCGGAGCTTCGCGATGTCAATTCCAGGCTCTGAATGTAGTGAACCATCGGAGGATTCTTTTACTCCGAGGAGGATAACACCGCCATCAGTGTTGGCAAATGCAGAGTAAGTTTCCCAAAAGGAACCCGGGAAACCGCCCTTTGCCGATTTTGCCTCCAGTTGGTTGTACTCGCGATAGTCGCTCAATGTCTTTATGTCAAAATCTGTCATGCTTTTGTCGTCGGTGGATACAAAGTTAATGAAAACCGTTGAAATTTAGAACATAATGTTGTTGTGGGTATGGCATGGGCGCATGAGGACATCGTGGACTGGATGGGTCACCATGTCATGGTCTCGGTTGAGGTCGAGGTGTTTCCGCAGGTGTCGGTCACGATGAGGACGACGTTGTGGGACTTGCCGCGTGTCACGCGTTCCGGCTCAAGACGGTAGCTGAGACGCCCGGTCTTGCCGTCGTGCTCAAGCATCACCCACTTGCCGTCAATCTCGCAGCGGTAGCTGTCGATGCCGCTGAGGTTGTCGGAGACACGGTAGGATATGCGTCCGTTCTTGCCCCACATGGCCTTGTTCTCAGGCGTTATCACTGGTGCCTTGCTGTCGGTGGTCACGGCGTAGCGGCCAAATCGGTTGACCTCTGTGGTCATCTTGCCGTCGGAATACTTGCCGCCGACCGATACGTTATGCTTGCCGTCAGTCCTGACGGTGCAGTAGCGGCGCTTGTCGGTGACATTGTCGGGCTTGACATCGATAGTCAGGGTGTAGTTGCCGGCAAGCGGGATGTCGCTGTCGCCGACAGACACAACGGGTGAGCGGAATGAGTCAGACGGTGTCGCCGAGGCGGTGAAATATATGTCATCATACAGCACCCCCTTGGGTATCTCGACGGTGAACCCATCGCCATTATAGGTGTTTTTGTCCTCATAGCTTAGTCGGTCACCCTTTGGGGTTATCTTTGGCACCGGGGCTTTTACACCACGTATCGTGAACGGCACCGTGGCTCGGTTGCCATGCTCGTCCTCCAGTGTCCAGACGCATTTGTAGTCGCGCTCATGGTCGATGTGAAGGATGCCGTTGTTCTCCCCGGCTGTCACCATCTGCCCGAGTGGCTGTGACTGAGGCACCGCCGATGTCATAACCCATGATTTCGACCTTGTCATGTCGCGGTAATTGACAAGGGTATTGACAGCACGTGTGTCGGCAAAGTCAAACTCGTCAATCACTCGGCGATATAGCTCGTGTCCGTCAACGGTGAGTGTCAGGTATTTTATGCCATAGATATTCTGTGTCCCGGTCATGCGGTCGTAAGCCTTGATGCCCGGTACGACATGCCCCCATGCCTTGAACACGCTGCCGGGTGCAGTGTTGTAGGCCGAGGTGCGGCCGGTGTCTATTATGCCCTCGCCAGGCACGGCGTAGAGTGCGAGGGTGCGCATCTGCGGGGCGACCTTGTCGGCTATATATTTCTTGAAATACGGCATCGGGTCGAGAGCGTGCTCGGTCTCGGTGTCGCGCACGTCCATGTGCAGGTGTGGTCCTCCCGATGAGCCGGAGTTGCCGCTGCGTGCTATCACCTCGCCCTTTGACACGGGTATCTCACCGGGTTTGAAGTTGAGGTCGACGCGAAATGACTCCTGCCGGTACTGCTCGCGTCTGACGGGGTCGTCAATCTTCTTGGCAAACGAGTCGAGATGACCGTAGACCGTGGTCAGTCCCGTGGCCGGATGGGTCACATAGACGGCACGGCCAAATCCCCACGGTGACACCACGACACGTGACACGTAGCCGTCATCGGCGCTGTGGACGGCGAGACCTGTGCGTCCCTGTGTCTTGAAGTCGAGTCCCGAGTGGAAATGGTTGGGACGCAACTCCCCAAAGTTGCCGCTCAGATAGAGCGGAATGTCGAGCGGTCGAGCGAGGTCGGGCAACTCGTCGGCATAGGCTGGTGAGAGCATGGCGAGGATGGTTGCGAGCAAGATTGGCTGTTTCATCTGTAGTGTAGGTTTGGTGTGTGTCTAATTGACAAGCCGACAGCCGTCATGACGGCTGTCGGCTGATATACTGTCGTTTATTTGGTCTGTCGAGATTAATTTTGGGCAAACGATGCGCCGGTGGCAAGCTGCTGGTAGGCGTATACGCCGGCCTGTGACAGCTCGACGACCTGTGACTCGCCGCCGGGGGCAATCATGCGCACGTGGGTGTCGTCGATAAATGTCATGAACTTATGCTGTGTGCCGTCAAAGTTGACGCTCCATGAGTTGTCCTCGTCGTCAAAGTCGAGACGCACGACGCTCTTGTCATTCTCGCTTGTGATGGTGTATCCCTTGCCGTCGCACTCCACGAGATAGCGTCCGTCCTGTCCGTCAATCACTTTCTTGCCGCTGGCCACGGGATTGTTGCCGCTCCAGAACTCAATGCTGTTGAGTACAAGCACGTCGGCTATCGCGCACACCTCATAGACGGGGAGTATCCAGAACGCGAAAAACACAAGTTCGTTGACAAACTTGTTGCCAACATGTGAGTTCCATGACAGGAGCTTGGAGGTCATGGCAAAACTGCCGATACATGAGGTGGAGAGCAGCGAGCCGGCGACAGCGAGGACGAGGGCCACGGTAAAATATCTTCTCTTCATAAATCTATAGTTGGATGAAAAACGATTATTTGTAAAATTTTAATGTTTCGCACGACATATTTACAATTTAACGTGCTGTTTTGTTCGGTTGTAGAAGTCAAAAACTTTCTTGACGTATGCGGTTGTCTGCCGCCCACGGAAGTATCCGTACTTGCACACCGGGTCGTTGTAGTACTCTGGCTTTGACTTCATCATTATCGCCTCCTCTACGTTGCCGTACCACAGTTGCGGATTTTTTCCGTATTTTGCTGCGAGGGCGATAGCGTCGTAGACATGGGCTATCCCCGAGTTGTAGGCCGCGACGATAAATTTCTTACGTTCCTCGGGATTCTTGACGCGTGTCGACAGCGACTTGTCGAGGTCGCGTATGATGTCGGTGGCCGTCTTTATGCTTGCCTCGGGATTGGTGATGCGCGATGCCGGCAATCCGTATGCCCGGGCAGTACCCGGCATTATCTGCATTATGCCCTGGGCTCCGGCCCACGACACCACGGTAGAGTCGAAGCGGCTCTCGGCAAATCCCTGGGAGGCGAGCAGCCTCCAGTCCCAGCCAAGAGACTTGGCATAACGCTTGAACAGGTTGTCGTAGGGGGATATGCGCCCCTTGGTAAGGTCGGGCATCAGGCTGCGCCCCTCGTTCTTGCTCATCTCAAAGTAACGCTTCATCAGCTGAGCCTGGGTGCGTCGTGGCGCGTCCTCCCTCATCCACTCGCTGATTGAGTCGCCAAGCCAAGGCATAGTAGGGCTGACACCCCATGATGACCGTTGGGGAAAGCTGACCTCAAGCGTGATGTCGAGGTCGTCGTAGTAGGTCTTGTTGATGCGGGCGATGTCGCTGTCTACTACAGTGAGGGGAATAGTGCCCTCCGACACCATCGCTATGAGGTCCTCGGTGATGAGCGTATCGCGGTCGATGGGGTGTATCTTGATGCCGCCGCCAAGCTCGTTGTTGAGGTTGTTGAGGCGGTGCTGGTACTTGGAGTCTTTCTCAACATACACATCCTTGCCCACAAGCTGGGTGACGTCGGATATGCGTGAGTCATCGTCGCGTTTAGGCTGGACGAGTACCTGGTGGGTGATGTTCTCGTTGCCGCAGGGCAGCACGCGATCTTTGTATTCGGCGGTGATGGGTACCTCGTAGGCTATCAGGTCGATGGCTCCCGAGTCGAGCATCCCGATGAGTTCGGCCATGCTTGCAGCCACGTTAAGGTCAATCACCATTCCCTTGTCGGCTCCGAGCTTGCTCACGAGGTCATAGTCATAGCCCATCTGCTGCTCGCGGTAGATGAAGTAGGATTGCGGGCTATACAGTGTCCCGACACGCAGGGTGTCGGGCAGCCTGTGGTCGACTGAGTCGCTTGCCGTGTCACTGTTCCCGCCGTTGCCGTGACAGCCGCCCACGACTGTCGCTGCCGCCATGATGGCGACAAGCAGACCCGGCAGCAGTCTTGTCAGTCGTCGGTTCACGGTCGCTTAGTATTCAAATGTTCCCTTGTCTGAGATGATGGTGAGACGGTTGGCCGGGGCATCCTCCACGCGTCCCACGATGCGGGCCGGGATGCCGTATTCCTCCGATATCGTCATGACGCGTGCCGCGTCCTCGGGGGCGACATATATCTCCATGCGGTGTCCCATGTTGAACACCTTGTACATCTCGGCCCAGTCGGTACCGCTCTCGCGCTGTATCATCTCAAACAGCGGGGGTATCGGGAAGAGGTTGTCTTTGATGACATGCTTGTCGGTGACAAAGTGCATGATCTTGGTCTGTGCGCCCCCCGAGCAGTGTACCATGCCGTGTATGCGGGGGCGCATCTCGTCGAGCACACGCTTAATTACCGGGGCATACGTGCGGGTTGGCGACAGCACGAGCCTGCCGGCATTGAGCGGAGCGCCCTCGACAGTGTCGGTGAGGCTCATGGAACCGGAGTATACCAACTCCTCGGGGACTCCGGCATCGTAGGTCTCGGGATACTTGCGTGCTACGTCCTTGTTAAACACGTCGTGACGTGCCGACGTGAGTCCGTTGCTGCCCATGCCGCCGTTATACTCCCGCTCATACGTGGCCTGACCGTAGGATGCGAGTCCCACGATGACATCGCCGCCCTTTATGTTGGCGTTGTCTATCACGTCCCTGCGTCTCATGCGGGCGGTCACGGTGCTGTCGACGATGATGGTGCGCACGAGGTCGCCGACATCGGCTGTCTCGCCGCCGGTCGAGTATATCGACACACCCATCACGCGTAGTTCGGCAAGCAGCTCCTCCGTGCCGTTTATTATGGCGGCGATCACCTCGCCGGGTATGAGCAGCTTGTTGCGTCCGATGGTCGATGAGAGCAGTATGTTGTCGGTCGCGCCGACACACAGCAGGTCGTCGATGTTCATGATGAGCGAGTCCTGGGCTATCCCTTTCCACACACTGAGGTCGCCGGTCTCGCGCCAATAGGCGTATGCCAGCGATGACTTAGTGCCGGCGCCGTCGGCGTGCATGATGTTGCAGTATTCGGGATCGCCACCGAGTATGTCGGGTATTATCTTGCAGAATGCCTTGGGGTAGAGTCCCTTGTCAACGTTCTTTATCGCGTTGTGTACATCCTCCTTGGAGGCCGATACACCTCTCATATTATATCGCTGGTCGCTCATCGTTATGTGGTCTTGATATGCCGCCCTGAGAGTCGGCAATGGTGAGACATTTAATATTTCCGCAAAAGTACATAAAAATCACTGGATTTTTACACCCACAGGATAAAAAGGTCAAGACCGATGTGACTTATTCGCCTTAAAATACCGTGCTGATGGCACATTATTATAAGCCGGATTATAGACCAGGCTTACGATTATTGGGCGTCGCTCAGAAGCGGCCCTTCTCTGCGTTGGCTGCTCCTTGGCCTTTGTAACGCGAACGGGCGGCGTTGAAATTGTAGCGTATGGTCAGTGACAGGTCGCGCGTATCATAAATCTTGTTGACGGATGACACCGTTAGTGCGTCAAAAAATATCATTTGCTGACGATAGGTGTTGAATACGTCGTTGAGCTGAAGTTTTACACTCCATGTGTCATCGGCAAATGATTTATATATTCCGATATCACAATTCCAACGGCTTTTCACATACATGTTTTCAATGTTACCTGAAGTCCTGGCAGAGAAATCGACATTGAGCCACATATCCCATGGCAGATGAATTGCGTTATTGAATCGGAAAATTCCGAGAGGCTTGTTCAACTTCATCTCCGTGCCATTGTGCATCAACTTAAAATCCTGTGCCATTATACCGGCCATAAATGTCGGTCTCCAGATGGTGAAGGGGCATGGCGAGTAATTGGCGAAAGCCTCAAGGGTATTGTATCGGGGCATATTTTCCATTTTCAACAATGTCATGTCAGGGTCGTCGGGGTAAGGCGTTGTCTGCCACATAAAGTAATTTTTCGTGGAATAGTAAGTCAGTTCAACAACAATATCACGCCATGAACCTGACAACGAGACATAGTCTCGATAAATTGGTCTCAAATTAGGATTGCCGGACTCATAGCTGTATCTGTCAATGTATCTTACGGCACTGCTGAGCTGTTCAAAAGCGGGCCGCGATGTTTTGCGCATATAAGAGAGACTGGCCGTTACATTGCCAATTGGAAGGGATATGGTGGAGCTTGGCGCGAGATTATGATATTGACGGCTTTGGTCATTTTTCTTCTCACCCCAAAGGAAATATCGGGAATCGGTGTATTCCCAACGAAGGCCAGCCGAAATGGATAGTTTCCCGAAAGTCTGCTGTATTTCAGCGAATAATGCCGATGTGGTTTCCTTGATTTTAGTATCGTTGTCGGTGATGAAATCGACATCGGACAGATACAGGTCTTTGCGGTAGACATCGCTTATCTCTGTGCCGAAACGCAATTCAACTTTTCTCACCGGGAGTGAAGCGGTTATATTCCCTGCCAAGAGTCTGTTGTCAACATCGTTATCAGTTGAAAATATACGATTAGGGTTGAATGTCGACATCTCTGTTTCATTTGTCGTGCGGTTGTTTATCTGCAACATGGCATCAAAGTTGGCGCTCAGCAGCCATTTACCCAAGGTCCCTGTATAATATGCGCTAAGCAAGTGTTGACGATTGTGTCTATGATTAGTGCCGTTGTAATAGAGTTCATCTTCAAGAATGGAGTTGAGAAGTCTTGACGTGAACGATGAGCTGTTGCCAATGGCCGGACGATAGGCGAAATCATAATAGAATCCGGCATATTGATTGCTCCAATTATAATTGAGACCGATTTTACCCTCATACGCAGGATATTTTGTGAAGTCCTTTCCGTTGCTGGTTTGTGATACGGTGCCGGAGTGGAGATATTGGATAGTGTTATTCTCGTAACGTGGACGTTCACGATAGTTTTCGTAATTCAGCATACCGAAGATATCGAACCCATTCTTTCGGATGTTGAAATTGGCTTGCTCGAATAGATAGGCGTAATGCTTGTAACCTATAGTAGTACGGTCGTTGAAAGAGAAGCCCTCACCCACGGGTGCAACGGTGGTAATTCTTATGACGGCATTGACTGATGAGTCATAACGGGCGCCGGGCGAAGTCACTACATCAACACTTTTGATGTCGGCAGATGAAAGTTGGTCAAGTTCCGACTGATCGCGTACCTGTCGGCCATTTATGTAGACAATCGGAGTGCCTTTGCCAAGAACTTCAAGTTGCGAACCGGTTTTGGAAACGAAAGGCATTTTGCCGAGTACGTCAAGGGCAGTCCCTGTATTTGCAAGATAAGTACCCGAAATTGCTACCTGCAATCCGTCCGTCTTTAACTTTGCGACAGGGCGTGAGCCTTTCACCACTATCTCGCCGAGTTCATAGGAAGCCGGAGTCAGCTGTATCAAACCAAGGTTGCCGTGGGGATTGGCAATTTTTGTTTCCTCATATCCCATTGCGGAGATACGGAGGAAACATGATTTGGACGAGTCGGCAAACGTGAAGTTTCCATCAACATCGGTGACAGTACCATCTACAAGAGTAGAATCGTTAATTGTCAGTAAAGCGACGTTTGCAAACTCCAATGGGGAACCGAACTCGTCAACCACAGTTCCTGTGATAGGCTCAGATGCCGCAAAAAGGGCGTGAGCGGTGAGGCAGAGCATCAGCCCTGCCATTAAATGCTTAAATGACATATTGTTATGAAATTTTATTCTTTGCTAAAGACCTCCGACAACAATCCAGCCATTGTCAAGCGTTTTTTGGAGTACAAGGTGATGATGTCTTGTTTCGCCGTTGGGCATTGCTAAACAGTAAGGGACGTATGTGTTGCCTTCTTTCCCCGATGAAAACGCGCTGCCTATTGATTTTAATACAGCACCTCGAAATTCCTTGTGGTAAAAGGCTTCAAGAGTATTTGTCTCAACGGCCTTTTCGAGTACGTCGATATTCCATGTCTCCAAAGCAATGAGAAATGCAGATGCTGCTTCAGTGGCATTTAGTCTCTGTAGTCCCTGAAGAGAATTGTGTGGGAAGTCAACAAATCGGATTTCAGATGGAATTGCCAATAGGTCAGTGTGGGGTTGGCCGTAGATTATATTTGTGATTCTCAAAACCTCGGTCTCCTTTTTACCGTTTATGACACTTATGGATGCGGATTTGAGATGCTTTGTGTCGGCATCAATCAGATAACAGCGAATATTCTCAGATTCAGCGATTGAGGTATTCAGCATATATGGATTGCTGAAATCGCCCTGAGGCGTGGAGTGTACGGTGAGTATTATCTCGCCATTCTTTTTATCCATATCATAATGAGCATCACTGTTATTGATACAATTCTGTAACTCGGATACAAGAATCTGTTCGGGAGTGAGTAGAATTGCCATCTCGCCGAGCAGTTCCTTGGGGTCGGCATTATCAGTGCGCCAACCGATATTGAGTTGGTCAACCCAGTTGTATATGACTTTATTGTTCCCGGCTGCGGCACGACCTCCCTTGTCAATGCGCCAAGATAAAGATGAGTCTGATTTGGCAATTAAGACTTTGTGTACGACAAAATCATCTGACAGATTGATGTATCTGAAATTTTCCATCGGCCGTGTCCTTACCTCAACTGTCATTTCAATGCCATCACTTTTAATGAGGGTATTGAGTGTCTCGGTAAGAATCTCTTTTGCTGACATCCCGGATGGAATAAGAATCAATATCAGCACTGCGGCTGCTACGCAGGATGCGCCGACTCCCCATAACCATCGAAAAGGTTTCTTTCTCCGGGTATATGAATCAAGAGTCGAATTTATACGATTGCGCAACTCGTCAGATGCCGCAAAGTCACGGCGAGGGTTCAGCATATCCCTAATGTCCTTGTATTCATCCATGACTGCTGATTTTGAGATATTGTTTTCTTAACTTGTCCATCCCCGATTTGAAGCGGGATTTGACGGTGGATGCCGGAGTGGAGAGTATCTGGCTTATTTCCACGAATGAGAGTTCGTCTATCACATTCATCCTGACCACCTCGACCTCTCTTTCGGGAAGATTGTCAAGCAGATTGTTCAGGCGCTCTATCTCTTCCATGTCCAACTCATCTTCCTTGGACGTATCGGGGATTTCATTGTCAACTTCAAAGAGCGGACGATTATTTCGGTCACTGATATAAAAATCCTTGCAGAGATTATATACAATTCGGAACAGATACATCCTGATGCTGTCTCGCTTGATTTTGGAAATATCGGCTTCCAAAATCCTCTTGACGGCCTCATGTACCACGTCCTCTGCATCAGCTTTGCTGCCGATGCGGATAGTTGCGAAGCGCACAAGGTAATTGAGATTGGCCTCAATCACTTCGCCAAGCATCTGACGGGTCTGTCTGTCGAGTTGTTTTTTCGCCACGTTCTCTTTAGTCTCTATAATAAAGACTGAAAACTTCCCAAATCGACGAAAATCAAGTGTTAAAAGTTGCAACAAAAATGTCGGTGCAGATTATAGGCAGCGACATCAGACGAGCAGCAGGTAGAGCAGGGCGGCGGGGGTGACGAGCAGCAGGGAGTCTATGCGGTCGAGAACGCCTCCGTGTCCCGGCATTATCGTGCCTGAGTCCTTGACGTGGAGGGTGCGCTTTATCAGCGACTCGACAAGGTCACCCCATGTGGCAAATACGGTCACCGTCACGGCGAGTCCTGCCATCTGCAACCCAGTCAAGGCGGGGAAAAATGCCGGGAAAAGATATTTCATCACCATGGCCGCGCCGATGGTAAACGCCAAGCCTCCCCAGAATCCTTCCCATGACTTCTTGGGCGAGATGCGCTCAAACAGTCTGTGCCACCCGATCGCACGGCCCACGAGATAGGCCCCCGTGTCATTGGCCCATATCATTATGAATAGCGCGAGTATCAGGTGGGGAGAGCCATACACTGCGTAGATGTAGCTCATAAGCCCCAATGGCAGTGCCACGTACACCTGCCCCATGTATGAGCAGGCGAGATTGGCGAGGGGCGATTTCTCCTTGGTGTACAGTTGCATCACGGGTCGCGCGAGCAGGTATATCATGTAGGGGATAAGGAATGTCACTGCCGGCAGCGGACTTGTCACCGCGTCGCCATGGTGCATGGCCGATGCCGACAGTCCGAGCACGAGCAACGTCCCGCCGGCGATGTCGGCACACAGTGTCAGCTTCTGTTCACCGCCCTCGCTGTTGCCGAGACTGTAAAATTCAATCATGCCGCCGATGGCAAGCAACACACTGATGGCGGTGAATGACCATTGGCCCAGTAATATCGATATGACGATGAGCGCTACATATACCGCGCCCGAGATGGCTCTTACTATCATATTCATGAAAGGTTTGTCATGGCAAATTTAGTAAAAAACGCCGTAAATCGACAATTACGGCGTTTTTTCTGTCACACTTCGGTGAGAAATTCAATTTTATCAATAAGCGCTCCCGATATGGAGACCGTCAGGGCTATCCCTTTGGCTTGTTCGGCCTGAGCGAGCCGGAGCGCACGCTCCATGCCGTCAGGCAACAGGTTAAAGGCCAGTCTCAGTGCCACATATCTGTCCATGTCACGGTCTGACCCTGCGAGGCGGTCAACGAGTCCAGGGGCAAATGACAGTTTTTTCAGCAACTTCAGGCACAATACATCGGCGGTCTCAGCCGACGGTATTCCCTCAATCCATCTCATGGCCGTCTCCTCAGTCATCTTTTCAGGAGGATATATCATTGGTGCCATGAGCATACTCTCGCGGGTTGAGACGTTGGCCCACAGCCGCTCGGCCAAATCCGTGTCGCCGGCATATCTTGCCGCTATCTCACTTATCTGCGGCAGGTTGAGTCCGAATATTATGCGGTATGGATTGCCCAACCTCCTTATGTGGTCGGCGACGGCACCGTTGCGCATCGCAAACATGTCGCGTTTGACGCTCTGCATCAGGTTGTACTCACTCATCTCCTTGTCAAGTGTAAGTTATCTGTCACCGTATGTGACCCATAGGTGGCGTTTTCAAATAAAAAAGGCTTCTACTCCGATGATGGAGCCGAAGCCTTTTTGTTCTGTCGGATTACGGCTGTCAAGCCTTCTCTACGGGATTGACGTTGATGAACTTGCGTCCACCCTTGCCTACAGTGAAGACAACGACGCCGTCAATGAGCGCATAGAGAGTGTGATCCTTGCCCATACCCACGTTCTGACCGGGATGGTGCGCTGTGCCGCGCTGGCGCTTGATGATGTTACCGGCCTTGGCTGCCTGGCCACCGAAAATCTTCACACCGAGGCGTTTGCTTTCGGATTCACGTCCGTTCTTAGAACTACCTACACCTTTTTTATGTGCCATTTCTTTACGGTTTTAATGGGTTATGCGACTACGTCTTTGATCACTATCTGGGTGAAATACTGGCGATGGCCGTTCTTGCGACGATAGCCCTTGCGGCGCTTCTTCTTGAAGACAATCACCTTGTCACCTTTCACGAGGGGACGTTTTACCTCGCAAACTACTTTTGCCCCTTCTACGGTAGGAGCGCCGACCTTGACGGCACCGTCCTCGTCTACGAGGAGTACACGGTCAAACTCGACCGAGTCGCCTTCCTTGACATTCTCGCCCAGGAAGTGAACATACAAGAACTTGTCCTTTTCTGCCTTGAACTGCTGTCCTTGAATTTCTACGATTACGTACATCTGTTAATGTTGATTTTACAGTTAACCCGTCGGGCGGGGCCTTGTCTGACCCGCTTTGTCAGCCCGGTGCGGAAATTTAGCCCACAAAATTACTCATTTCATGCCACATACGCAAGTGTAGCGTCAAAGTTTTGTCCATAAAAATAAAAAACCTGCAACCGGGGGAAGGTTGCAGGCCTGCCGGATACCCGTCTCGCGACGAATCTTCCGACATAATCTATGCAAAAGTATATAATAAATCTATAATACAAAACACAAGACGCAAAAATTTTCGCGCTGCCTGATGTTTTTTGGTTTATATAGTCGGCTGTCACCGTTTTGGGAACGTGTGGCCGCTGTGTGAGAGATGCAGTCGGGACGTGCGTGTCCGCGAGAGTGATGCGGTCAGGCGGCTTATGCGGCTTTGTGCTTGAAACGGTGGAGCAGATATTCCAGCGCGTCACGCTGTATGCGCGAGTCGAGCGCACGGTTTGTCAGCAGGTAGACGGCGAGTCCGGCAACGCCCTGTGCCACGAGCAACGGCAGTGGAGACGTGATGTAGCGCGGAAGTAACAGCATCGGTATGACGGTGAGCACGGTCGAGGCGGCATAGGGCACGCAGTCGCGTATAAACAGTATGAGGCTGTGTCCCGTCAGCCTTGCGGTCACCGCCAGGGCGATGGCGCAAGTGAGCGCCGATGCCGCGAGCTGGCCCCACAGCAGTATCTTTATGCCGTATGTGAGGTTGTAGGGCGGGGCGATGGTGATAAACGGTATCGTCGCCACGATTGCCACCAGTGCGGCGCCATCCCTGACAACCTCAAGCCATACGAGGGTCTTGGAGTGTCCCAAGGCCAGGATATAGTTGTTGTATAGGGAGGAGAGGACCGTGAATATGCCCCGCAGCAGCAATATCTGGAAAAGTACTATCGAGGGGTCCCACTTCACGCCAAACAGCAGGTGGAACAGAGGAGTGGCCATCGCCATCAGCATCCCTACGGCGGGAAACATCACGTAGGCAGTGAAGCGGTTCATCTTCATTATCGCACGCCTGAAGCGCTCGCCGTCGTCCTGAAATTGCGAGAGCACAGGGAGGAACGACGAGGTCAGTATCTGCGACAGTGACATTATGCCCATCTTGCTCCACTTGTCGGCCTGGGTGTAGTATCCGAGTGCCCGCAGTCCGACCTGGTTTCCGATGATGAACGAGTAGATGTTGAGGAATACGGTGTTGAGAAATGACGACACCGCGACCCCCGCGCCGACGTTGAAAAACGAGCGCAGTGACATCCATGAGAATTTCATGAGCGGATACCACCGGGACGTGCACCACAGGATGACGCTCTTGACCGTGTTGAGGGTCAGTGTCTGCCACACGATGGCCCACGCCCCGTTGCCACGGAGGGCAAGGATGATGCCGGTGGCCGCGCTTGCCACCAACCCGACTGTGTTAGACAGGGCTATCATCTTGACGTTCATGCGCTTCATTAGCCGGTTGGTCTGCACTATGGCCGTGGCGTTGATGATAAACGAAAGAAACATCACACGTGACAAGGGGATGAGCCTGCGGTCGCCCTGGAACCATTCGGCAATCAGCGGGGCTGCGGCAAACAGGATGACGTAGATGATCACGGCAACAGCTATGTTAAACCACAGCACCGAGCTGTAGTCGAGCCGTGACGGACGCTTGCGCTGTATCAGCGCGTAGGAGAATCCGCTGTCGACAAAGAGTGACGCGAACGCCTGGAACACCAACACCGCCCCGACAAGACCAAAGTCCTCCTGGGACAGGACGTTGGCGAGTACAATGCCTGTGACGGCATAGAGCACCTGTGACGACACGCGGTCGATGAGGTTCCATTTGATGGTACGCGCCGTGCGCAGCTTCATGTCAGAGGTTGCCGTCATGCCGATGGGTTGGCTATCCGTCTATCTTTACGGTCTTTATGCCGATTGAAGTGTTTTTTATCACTGATGGCTCGCCACGGTAGTAGACCTTGCCTGACGTAGCGCCTATGACGGTGAGGTGGTCGGTGGGCCAGCATCCTACCGAGCCGGTGCCGAGCAGTGTACACTTCACCTTGGGGGCCTTGAGCTCGTCGGCCTGTACTGTTCCCGACCCGGTCATCCCGATTTTGGCGCGGTCACAGTTGCCCGAGATGACAAGGGTACCGTTGCCGGTCGAGAGCGACGCGTTGACCGTGGTGGCGTGTATGTCGCGCACCACGAGGCGTCCGTTGCCTATCAGCTTGGCCTTGAACTGCGGGCCGCCGGCCACGGTGATCACGCGCACTGTCGAGTCTCCGCTGTTCTCGACATTGGTCAGGAAGTTGGAGTATACCTTTATCGTCGGGAGATCGTCATATTCTATGCCGTCGGTCGAAATCTGCATCTCAAGTTTGCCCTTGTCGTTGGTGAACATCAGTATCGACGCTAGGTCGGGCGAGGTCGTGAAGACGGCTTTGCCGGCTGAGTCGGCGCTGCAATAGTAGTCGACGTTAAGTCCCTCGATGACTTTTAGCTCGCTGAAGTCGCCTATGTTCAGTTCATAGCGCGTCGGTTCGGCGGCTGTCGCGGTCAAGGCCGCGAGTGCAAGAATTGAAGTGATGAATGGTTGTCTCATAGAGCTGATTATTATTGTCGTTGTCTGGTGTTTGGTGTATATCGCTGTGACGGGATGGTCATTCCCGCGTAATTACCGGTTCGTTGGTGTCGTCGGCAAGAGTCTCGTGCTGTATGCGCGACAGTATGGAGTCGAGCTCGGCGTATGAGTCGGCCCGCAGCATGGCTATGCGTGTGTCGCGGAAGTGGGGGATGCCCTTGAACAGTGGCGACGCGGCGAGATGCCGCCTTATGTGGAGTATGCCGCGCCGCTCGTCGATGTTTGATATGCTCTCGGTGATCTGCCGCCGGAGTATCGTGAATTTCTCGGCTGTCGTCAGAGGGCGGTAGTCCTCCCCCCCGGCCATGTATCCCTTGATGTCATGGAATATCCATGGAGCGCCGATGGATGCGCGGCCCACCATGACCCCGTCGACTCCGTAGCGTGAGAATGCCTCGGCGGCTTTCTCCGGGGTTGTGATGTCGCCGTTGCCGATGAGCGGTATGGTCAACCGTGGGTTTTCCTTGACGCGGGCTATCATCTCCCAGTCGGCCTCGCCGTTGTACATCTGTGCCCGCGTGCGTCCATGCACGGTCAGTGCCTGTATGCCGCAGTCCTGTAGCTTCTCGGCCAGCTCCACTATTATCTTGGAGTCAGCGTCCCATCCGAGACGTGTCTTTACCGTCACGGGGATGTTGACAGCCTTGACCACTGCGGCGGTAATCTCAAGCATCTTGGGTATGTCGCGCAGCATCCCGGCTCCGGCGCCCTTGCCGGCGACCTTCTTCACGGGACAGCCGAAGTTTATGTCGAGTATGTCGGGGTTGGCTGCCTCGACCATACGCGCCGCCTCGACCATCGGCCCGGTTTCGCGCCCGTATATCTGTATGGCTGTCGGTCGTTCAGCAGGGTTGATGTGCAGTTTGCGGGTGGTTGCGGCTATGTTGCGTATTAGGGCGTCGGCTGAGACAAACTCCGTGTAGACCATGTCGGCCCCCTGCTCCTTGCAGATGAGCCGGAACGAGTGGTCGGTGACATCCTCCATCGGAGCCAGCATGACCGGGCGTGCCCCGAGGTCTATCTTTCCTATTTGCATAGCTGATAAGCGAATATTGCGCGAATTTACCTATTTTTTATCATATTTGCTACCCGATTGGTAAAATCGGACACAAACACACACTAATTTGAGAATGTGAGAGTCGAGCAACGGTCCATGGCTACCATTGCCGCAGCCTCGCGTATGTCGTCTGTCGTCACCGCCGCTATGCGTCCGGCTATCTCGCCGGGTGTCATGGCGCGGCCGTTGTAGAGGGTGGCGCGGGCCGTCGACAGGGCGAGTTGCTCGCGGTTGTCGGCTCCCACGGTCAGTTGGCCGAGATATTGTTTCTTTGCCGCCGCAAGCGCCCGTGGGGAGAGTCCTTTGTCGGCAAGACGGTCAATCTCTCCCTTTATGATGCGTAGGCATCGGTCGGTGTCGGCGGGGTCACAGCCAAAGTAGATGGTGAATGTACCGCAGTCGGAATATAGTGTGGTCGAGGCATCGACGGTGTACACCAGTCCACGACGCTCACGCAGGGCTACGTTGAGCAGCGAGTTCATGCCCGGGCCTCCCACTATGTTGGTCAACAGCGCGGTGACATGCCGTTTGTCGTCGTGGATGCCGGGGATGCGTGTCCCCACGACGGTATGGGCCTGATGTGAGTCAATGGCCCGGCGTTGGTGAAAGGGGGGCAGCACGGGCGGTGTCGTGCGTGTCCGTGGCGGCATGGGATGGTCGAGCTGTCCCAGTCGCCGCTCGGCGATGCGTGTCACCGTGTCGGGCGACGCGGGCCCCATATAAAAGAACACCATGTTATACGGCACATAGAGAGCCGACAGGTACTCGCGGCATACTTCGGGGGTGAGCCGGTCGATGGCCTCAACCGTGCCGAGGATATTATGACCTAACGCCGAGCCGGCATATATCAGGTCGTCAAAGTCGTCAAAGACGGCCTCTGACGGGGTGTCGAGGTAAGAGTTGATCTCATCGGCGACCACCTCGCGCTCACGGTCTATCTCGGCCTGGGGGAATCGCGAGCGGCTGACGAGGTCGGCCTGTAGCTCGACGGCACGGTCGAGGTTTCCGGCGGGAAAGACCGAGTAAAGCGTGGTCTCCTCCTTGGTGGTGAATGCGTTCAACTCCCCGCCCACGGCCTCCATCCTGTTGATGATGTGCCATGACTTGCGCTTGTCTGTACCCTTGAATATCGTGTGTTCCACAAAGTGGGCGAGACCATGCCGGTCGGCGGCCTCGTCGCGTGACCCGGCATCGACCGTCAGGCCGCAGTATTCCACCGCGCCGGCACAGGGGCGATGGACGATGCGCAGTCCGTTTGGCAGTATGTGGTAACTTATGACCGTTTCCATAATCATCGGCAAAATTAATAAAAAAAGACCCCGTTACCAAAGTTGCCACCATGAGGGGACACCTTTGGCTCGGGGCAAAAAAAAATTACTTGTCTCACGACAAATAATCCTTTTACCTTAAATCTAATACCATGAAAAACTGATGCAAAGTTACGGCTTATTTCCGAATCTGCAATAGTTGTCAATAAAATATTTTCTTGTTTAATGTATTTTAACTAAAAATAGGACGCAGCGTAACTATACAGCCAATATACTTGTTGATAACCGGATATTTGTAGGGCTGCTTCATTAAGCAGCCGCTCGTCTATGTTGGGATTTTGAACGTAAATCGGATGCTCCATGGAGCATCCCTACGTTGATATTCAATATTTTATCGCTGCATTGATTAGCTGAGTAGTTAGAGTGTAGCATAGGATAGGACTATTTTTAGCCGGTCTTACTGCCGGCGCAGGTATCTGCGGCCAAGGATGCTCTGTACCACTCCGCGTGTCAGCAGGTAGGCGACAAACGCCAGCCACAGGCCGTGATTGCCAAGCCGAGGGAAAAAAATGATGTACAGGCCGAAGTATACCGCCGTGGCCAGTATCATTGAGAGCAGCATACCGCGTGTACGCGTGTCGCCGATAAACACTGCGTCCCACGTGAACGCGGCAAATCCGGCAAACGGGACTGCCATGACCCACCAGAAATATTCTGTCGCCCGGTCGGTCACCACCTCGTCGGAGCTTAGCAGCCCGAGAAACCATTCTCCCCCTGCAAAATACAGCAGTGTAAAGAGCGTGGCCAACGATATGCTCCACTTGAACAGCGCCACGACACATTGTCTCAGCGCCTCACGGTCCCCGGCTCCGACAAAGCGTCCGCATAGGGCCTCTCCGGCAAAGGCAAATCCGTCCATGAAGAACGAGAAAAGCATGAAAAACTGCATCAACAGCGTATTTACCGCCAACATGACCGTCCCTTGTATGGCTCCGACGCGGGTAAACCAAAGTGTCACTCCGACAAGACACAACGTGCGTAGGAAAATATCCACATTGACCGAGAAAAATCTCCGCAAGCCACTCCATCTCAATACCTCCGCAAGCGCGGGATGTCTGAGCCGGTAGCGGCGGCAAAGCCACAGTCCGGCAAAAAATCCAAGCCATTGGGCGGTGAGTGTACCCGTGGCGACCCCCTCGATCTGTAAGCCCAGTCCGATGACGAGCACGAGGCTTATGGCGATGTTTGACATGTTGATGATGATTGATATCCACATCGGGGCTTTGGAATTTTGCATACCTAAGAACCATCCTGATAGGGAATAGGTGCCGAGCACGGCCGGTGCTCCGTAGATGCAGATGCCAAAGTAGCGTCTCGCGAGGTCGCGTGTGGCGTTGTCGGCGTCCATGAATGTCAGGACTCCATCGGCGATGGGTGATTGCAACGCTATCATGACCACAGAGGCCGCTCCGGCCACAACGAGCGCTCGGTAAAGTATGAGGGATGACGTGTGCATGTCACCGGCCCCGCAGGCTTGGGCTGTCATGCCGCTTGATCCCATGCGCAGAAAGGCAAACAGCCAGTAGAGCATGTTGAACATGCTTCCACCGACTGCTATTGCCGCGATAAATATTGGGTCGCCCATGTGTCCCACAATCGCAACATCGACAAGCCCGAGCAACGGGGTTGTTATGTTGGTGACGATTGACGGAATGGACAGCGACAGTATCTCCTTATTGATTCTTGAGAGTCCCAATCTGCGTCGCTTTATGCCGTTAAGCCTTGTCGGCCCGCTTGCTGTCCCATATCAGGTAGATGATGATCAGGGCGTAGGCCACTATGCCGAGTGTCTGGGTCAGCGATTCGGGCAGCGGGTTGGTGTACTCAAATCCGACAAAGCGGGTGAGCGCCGCGAACACGCCAAACAATGCGCCTCCGGCGATGAGTCCCGACGAGATGAGCGTGCCACGGTCGCGGCGTGCGTCACAGACGGCCTTCTCTTTGGAGCTGCGGGCCACATACCATGCTATCGCACCACCGACGAGCAATGGAGTGTTGAGCGACAGCGGGATGAACATGCCGAGACAGAATGCCAACGCGGGGACTCCGAGCCAGTTGAGTATGAGCGCCAGCACGGCACCGACCATGTAGAGTATCCACGGTGTGTCGCCGCCCATCATAAGGGGTTCTATCACCTTTGCCATGGCGTTGGCCTGCGGGGCGACGAGTGCGTCGGGTCCCGAGAAGCCATACACCTTGTTGAGCACGAGCATCACACCGCCTACGGTAGCTGCCGACACGAGAGTGCCGAGAAATTTCCAGCTCTCCTGCTTGCGCGGGGTCGATCCGAGCCAGTAGCCGATCTTCAGGTCGGTTACAAATCCTCCGGCCATCGACAGGGCGGTACATACTACACCGCCTATCACCATCGAGGCCACTATGCCCGAGGGACCGCTCAAGCCTATGCCGACAAATATTGCCGACGCGATGATGAGTGTCATCAGGGTCATGCCCGACACGGGATTGGTGCCGACGATGGCTATGGCGTTGGCTGCTACGGTGGTAAACAGGAACGCTATCACCGTGACGACAATCCATGCCACCAATGCTTGCCACAAGGTGCTGATGACCCCAAGCCAGAAGAACAGGAACACCGCCACGAGGGCTATCGCCGTGAAAAATACTATATGTTTCATTGATATGTCGGTCTGCCATCTTAGGGTCACGCCACCGCTTTGCTTGCCGCGCAACTCGCTTCCCGCGAGTCCGACGGCCTGTCTGATGATGCCCCACGACTTGATGATGCCGATTACCCCGGCCATGGCTATGCCGCCGATGCCTATGAGGCGGGCGTATTCGCTGAATATCAGCTGCGGGTCGAGCGAGGCGATCTCGGCTGAGCCGTAAGTCCCGAGCAACGGTATTATCACCCACCACACGAATATCGAGCCGGCAAATATCACGAAGGCATATTTGAGGCCGATGATATATCCGAGTCCGAGCAGCGCGGCACCCGTGTTGCAGCTCAACACCACCTTGCTCTTTTCGGCGAGTGATGCGCCCCACGATGACGCCGTGGTCGTTATGGTCTCGGCCCACCATCCGAATGTGGCCACTATGTAATCATAGATACCGCCTATGAGCGAGGCGATGACGAGTGTCTTGGCCTGTGAACCCTTGTCAGACGACGCGCCCTCTCCGCTGACGAGCACCTGGGTGGTGGCGGTAGCCTCGGGGAAGGGGTACTTGCCGTGCATATCCTTGACAAAGTACTTGCGGAACGGTATGAAGAACAGTATGCCCAACACGCCTCCGAGCAGCGAGCTGAGGAATATCTCAAGGAAATTGACCGTTATCTCGGGATACTTCGCTTGCAGGATGTAGAGGGCCGGGAGGGTGAATATCGCGCCGGCCACTACTACGCCCGAACAAGCGCCTATCGACTGTATCATTACGTTTTGTCCGAGCGGATTGTTTTTCTTGAGCGCGTTTGACAGCCCGACGGCTATGATGGCGATAGGTATCGCGGCCTCAAACACCTGGCCGACGCGTAACCCGAGATAGGCCGCCGCCGCGCTGAATATCACGGCGAGCACCAGTCCCGTCGTGACAGAGTAGGGGGTCACCTCGGCCTGGTCGTGGGCCGGGTGCATCAGAGGATGGTACTCCTCGTCAGCCGCCAGTTCGCGGAACGCGTTTTCGGGCAACTCCGCAGCATTGATTTCGGCGGGGTCGATTCCGTGCGCCGTCATCTTGTCATTTACTTTTCCCATATATAGTTAAGTTATGTTGATTTTCGTTTTCATTTGCGAAGATAGCCAAAAAACATCTATCCCTCTCATATTCTCTGCAAAATTTGTTATCTTTGACTACGGAATATCGGTTTGCCGCAATGGCGGCTATCCCCGGTGTCCGACTTGGTAACTGTTCAGCGATTCGATGTGGTGATTAAATATTGAATATCAATGTAGGGATGCTCCATGGAGCATCCGGTTTCCGTATAAAATCCCGACATAGACGGGCGGCTGCTTTATGAAGCAGCCCTACAAGGCGGTGGTTATCAGTCAACTATATTGCTGAATGGTTACCCGATTTTACGGATATTGTGAATTTAATCTAAATGATATGTCAGAAGAACGTCCTCTTATATTTATAACCAATGACGACGGCGTGGACGCGCCGGGTCTCAAGGCTCTGATTGATGCCGTCAGCGGCATGGGTGATGTGATAGCGGTGGCTCCGGCCGGGCCAAGGAGCGGCCAGTCATCGGCCATAACGGTAGGTGAGCCGCTCCGAATCAGGCACCATGCCGACTACGGCGGGGCCGGGGTCTATTCAGTCTCGGGAACCCCGGTCGACTGCGTGAAGCTCGGTATGCACGCGTTGGCCGACCGCAAGCCGTCTATGCTGCTGTCTGGAATAAACCACGGCTCCAATTCGGGTAACTCGGTGATCTATTCGGGCACGATGGGGGCGGTGATGGAGGGCTGTATGCTCGGCATCCCCTCTGTGGGCTTCTCGTTGACCCATCACTCATGGCAGGCCGACTTTACTCCCGGCCTCCCTTGGGTGACACAGATTTCCCGCAAGGTGCTCTCATCGGGACTTCAGGCGGGGGTGTGTCTCAATGTCAACATTCCGGCGCGGTGTGAGCCGGTTGGTGTCAAGGTGTGCATGGCGGCTCTGGGGCGCTGGACCGAGGAATACAAGGACTATGTCGATCCGACCGGGCAGCCGTTCTATTTCCTCACGGGCAAATATCTGCCCGACAATCCCGACGACCCTTCGACCGACCTCTATTGGCTCGACCGCCAATACATCTCGGTCGTCCCTGTCCGCCCCGACCAGACTGCCGCAGATGCCCTGCCGCTTGTCGGCTCGCTGTTGGAGTAAGGGATGGGGGTATCGCGAGGCCGCGTCACTCTTCGCGTGAGGTGGAGATGGAGCGTGACTCGACAAACTCGTTGAATGACTGCCGGTAGCTGTCGCTGACGGGGATATAGGTCTGGCCGAACACGATGCGGTTGCGCTCGATCACCTTGATGCGGGCCGTGTTGACTATAAACGAGCGGTGTACTCTCAGAAACTGCCTTGGCGGCAGGTTGCGCTCAAGCGTCCTCATGCTCATCAGGGTCATCACGCAGCGGCTCTCGTTGTCGAGATATATCTTGACATAGTCTTTCAGTCCCTCGACGTAGAGTATCTTGTCGACGGGGATCTGTATCAGCTTATACTCGCTCTTGACGATGATATACTCTCGCGGATTGCTATCCTCGCCGGCGCGGCGCAGTGTAACCCATTGCAGGGCCTTGTTGGCGGCGGTGATGAAGTCCTCGTAGCTCACGGGCTTGAGCAGGTAGTCGAGGGCGTTGACCTTGTAGCCGTCGAGGGCATAGCGGTCGTATGCGGTAGTGAATATCACACGACATGTCGGCGGTATGATCTTGGCGAGTTCCATGCCGTTGAGCTGTGGCATCTGTATGTCGAGAAACGCGATGTCTATCTCGTCTTCAAGCAGGGTCTTGACGGCTTCCTGGGCCGACCCGAACTCCCCGCACAGCTCCATGAACGGAGTCTTGTCGATGTATCCGGCAATCAGTTGACGGGCAAGCGGCTCGTCGTCGATGATGCAGCAGCGTATTGTTGTCATGTCATGAATGGTATTGAGGTAATCAGTCGTTGAGGTTGATGGTGAGGATCACATCGTAGGTATCGGTCTCCGTGGAGGTGTCGAGCGTGGCCCGGTCGCCGTAGATGAGGGAGAGCCGTCGCCGCAGGTTTGACAGCCCGATGCCTGACGGCCCGGTGTCGTGACCGGCAGCGGCAGGGGAATAGCTGTTGGAGGTATGGCATACGATTGTCCCGTCGCGGGAGGTCACCGAGATGGATATGCGGGCATCGGGGCATCCCGTGTTGCCATGCTTGAAGGCGTTCTCGACAATCGAGATAAACAGCAGCGGAGCGATGGTGCGGTCGTCGGCATCGTCAGCGTCTATGGTCACATCGACCTTGGTATTGTCGCCGAAACGCAGCATCATCAGCTTTATGTACCGCTCGATAAACGCCAGCTCGTCGGAGAGCTTGACCATCGGGCGGTCCTCGTAGAGTACATATCGCAACATGGCGCTCAGGTCATGCACGGCCATGCGGGCACGGTTGGGCGATATGGCGATGAGGGCATAGATGTTGTTGAGCGTGTTGAACAGGAAGTGGGGGTGGAGCTGGCTCTTGAGGCTCTTTAGCTCCTCCTCCTGGCGTGACGACTGCAATGCCTGTTGCTTGCGTTCGAGGTTGCGCCACTTGTCGCTCATCCTCAGAGCCACGGCAAGTCCTATGACGAGTATGACCACGACGATGTCGCGCAGCATGAAGCTGAGCAGGCGGGCGAGGTTGGAGTCGTGATGGTGTGGCCGGTACTGTTGGAAATGGTGTGCCATCACTGTCAGGATGACGAGCATCACGACAATGAGCACGGTGTTCCATCCGACAAACCGCAACAGGCCGTAGCGCCGTCCGAGAGTGCGGTCTATTATGACATAATAGTTCAGGTAGAAGGCGACACAGTAGAGCAATGGCTTGATATACATCATCCATGTCGGGAAATCGTCATGCTTGGGAGCGCTTATCGACATCATCACCTCTGGCAAGAACAGCAGTATGCCGAGTCCCGTGAGATGGATGATGAACCGTGTTACGCGTCTCTTGTCACGCAGTCCTGACGCTATTGTGGTGCTATTCATATCGTATGGCCTCGATGGGGTCGAGTCCGGCGGCTTTCTTTGCGGGATACCATCCAAAGAATACGCCGGTCACCGTGCACACGAGGAATGACAAAATTACCGAATAAAATTGGATTGACACAGGCCAGTGGGCTATAATGTTGACGAGTTCCGAAGCCACGACTCCCAATATCACACCGATTACCCCGCCGGTCACCGAGATGATGACGGCCTCGATAAGGAACTGGGCGAGTATGTCGCGGCCACGCGCCCCGATGCTCATGCGCAGTCCTATCTCGCGGGTACGTTCGGTCACCGATACATACATGATGTTCATGATGCCGATGCCACCCACGAGCAGCGATATGCCGGCTATGCATGCGAGCAGAACGGTCATCATGTCGGAGGTGGAGTTCATCATCTCGCTAAGCTCCTGTTGTGAGCGTATCGAGAAGTCGTCATCGGCATCCTCCTTGAGGCGGTGGTTGGAGCGGAGTATGGCGGTGACCTCCTCGGTGGCCTCCTCGCTCAATTCCTCGCTCTCAGCCGAGGCAAATATGCCCTGTATGTAGTCGATGGCGAGTATGCGTTTCATGATGGTGGTATAGGGTGCGAGCACTACGTCATCCTGATCCTGGCCCATGGAGTTAGAACCCTTTTCCTCAAGTACGCCGACGACGGTAAACGGTATCTTGTTGAACCTCACCACGCGGCCCACGGGATTCTCGCCGTTGGGAAAGAGGTTGTCTACGACCGTCTGTCCCAGCACACATACCTTTGCCGCCAACTTGATGTCCTGTTCGCTGAATATCGAGCCTTCCTTTACCTTGAGGCGGCGTATCTCCAGGTAGTCGGGGGTGACACCGTATATCTGTGACGGATAATTGTTGGCCCCGTTGATAAACTGTCCCGATGAGCTGACCTGCGGTGACACGGCTGCGAGATATTTGGTGTCGTCGCGTAGTGCCTCGTAGTCGGCGACCTTGAGGGTCTGCATCGCGTCGGCGCTCTGACGCACGCCACCACGCTCCATGTTGCCGGGATGTATCATTATCATGTTTGAGCCCATCTCTGATATCTGTGCCTTGATGCTCTGCTTTGAGCCTTGGCCGATGGCGAGCATGGTTATCACCGACGCTACGCCTATTATGATGCCGAGCATCGTGAGAAATCCTCTCATCTTGTTATTGTTGAGGGCTTTGAACGCTATCTTGAGCAGGTTGCCGATATTCATTGCTGTATGGTTTTGTCGATATGTGGTCTGTGGGCCGGCTGTGGTGATGTCAGTCGTCTGACGCGGGAAGCGCCTCGTAAGCCTCGCGTGCCGACGCGATGTGCGGATTGACGGTGTCTGACACTATCCGACCGTCTCTCAGCACGATGTTGCGCGACGAGTAGGAGGACAACTCGGGATTGTGGGTTACGAATATTATGGTGCGCCCCTCGGCGTGGAGTTTCTGAAAAAGGGTGAGTATCGAGAATGACGTGCGCGTGTCGAGGTTGCCGGTTGCCTCGTCGGCCAGTATCACGGCTGGATTGTTGACAAGGGCGCGTGCTATGGCGACGCGTTGTTGCTGACCTCCCGACATCTGGTTGCTGCGGTGTCCCATGCGGTCAGCCAGCCCGACGGCCTCAAGCGCGGCCTTTGCCCTCTCGGTGCGCTCACGCGCCGACACCGAGGAGTTGTAGAGCAGCGGCAGCTCGACATTCTCCAGGGCGGTGGTCTTGGGGAGCAGGTTGTAGTTCTGGAACACGAATCCTATCTTGCGGTTGCGCAGCATGGCACGCTGGTTCTTGCTCATGGTGCGCACAGAGTTGCCGTCGAGTATGTATTCGCCCGAGGTCGGGGTGTCGAGACAGCCGAGTATGTTGAGCAGTGTCGATTTACCTGAGCCCGATGTTCCCATTATGGTAACAAACTCTCCCTCGCGGATGTCAAACGTCACTCCGCGCAGCGCGTGTACAATCTCGTCACCGACCTTGAAATCGCGGCGGATGTTCTCTACCTTGATTATATCCTTTGCCATAGCGGTTGGGTCGTGGGTTACTTCTTCTTGTTGCGTCCGGGAGGTCCGGGGGCAAACGGGCTACGCTCCGTATCCTCCTCTTGCTCTGATGCCTCGTCGGCCTGACCCTTGCCCGAGGTCTGGTAATCGACGGCGATCACCGTACCCTCGGCAATGCCCGATGTTATCTGCATCATGCTGCCGTTGCTGGCCCCGGTGGTCACGGTGACGGGGGTGAGCACATCGCCGCTCACTGTCCACAGCACCCGGGTGCTGTCGGTCGGGTGGGGGATATTGACCCCCTCGGCGGCGTGGGGAAGATTTTTGGAGTCGGCAAATTGGCGTGGTGAGAATCTCAATGCGGCTACCGGCACGAGCAGCGCATCGCGCTCCCGCATGGTGTAGATGGTGAGATTGGCGGTCAGACCGGGAATCAGCTTCAGCTCGGGATTGGGGGCATCGACTATCACCTCATAGGTCACCACGTTGCTCTCGGTAGTGGGGTTGAGGCGTACTTGGGTCACCGTGCCGCTGAACTCGTCGTCGGGATATGCGTCGACGGTAAAAGTCACCGACTGCCCGACCTTGACCTGACCTATGTCGGCCTCATCGACGTTGCCGACAATCTGCATGTTCTGAAGGTCGGCTATGGTGTACAGGTTGGCGACATTCATGTTGGACACGACCGTCTGTCCCACCTCGACCTCGCGTGAGATCACCACACCGTCGATGGGTGAGTAGATTTCGGCGTAGTTGAGGTTCTTGGCCGCCCTGACGCGGTCGGCCTGGGACTTCTCGTAGGCTGTCCGTGCCACCTCATACTCCTTGCGTGTCGTCTCAAACTCGTAGTCGCTTATCAGCTGCTTGTCGTGGAGGGCGCGGTCACGCTCATAGTTGGTGCGGTTGTACTCGTATGTCACTCGCGCCGATTCCATCGCGGCGTTGGCCGACTTCAGCTCGCTCTCAAGCAGGGTCTTCTCAATCTCGGCTATCAGCTGTCCCTTGGTGACCCGGTCGTTAAAGTCGACATAGAGCTTGTCGATGATGCCGGTCACCTGGGTACCGACATCCACCTGTGTCTTCGATTCCACCGTGCCGGTGGCGGTTACCGATCGTGATATCTCGCCGCGTGTGACGGTGGCCGTCTCCAGCGTGACCTGTGACTTGTTGCCGCATCCTGTCATGACGATGGCCGTAGCGGTCGCGCCTGCGAGCAGTATGTTGAGTTTGATGTCCATATATGTGGTGTGTATGATAAGTTTCAGTAGATGATTGTCAGAGTGTTACATGCGCCGTGCGGTAGAAGTCGAGCAGCTTGCTGTCGAGCATCGCCATATACTTGGCCTGAAGCAGTTCCCGGCGGGCCTGGAGTGACGCGTTGTGGGCCGTCAGCAGCTCGACGGTGTTCACGAGTCCGAGTCTGAACTGCTCATTGACAAGTTCGGCGCTCAACGACGTGGCCTTCACCTGTTCCTTACCCGATATATATCGGTCGACAGCTGCGCTGTGGCTTATATACAGCCCCTCGATGAGTTGGGCAATCTCGTTCTCGCGTGACTCGACATTCAGCTCGGCCTCCGTGCGTTCTATCCTTGCCTTTGCCACGGCGGTCTTGGCGCGTTTGTTGTCGAGGATGGGGACTGACAGGGTGAGACCGACTGACTCGCTGACGCGTCGCTTCATCTGTTGGCCCCACGTGTCTCCTCCCGAGGCATACCCGGTGCCTATCCCTGCATTTACGGCAATCGAGGGCATGTAGCCCGCACGTGCTATCTTGATGTCGAGGTCGGCGCTCTCTATCCTCATGCGGTCGCCCTTGAGCAGCGCGTCGGTGTCGAGTGCCAGGATATAGCTCTCGTCCATCGGTGGCAGCGGCGTTAGCACGTCATCGTCCGAAAACTCAACGTTGGCGACCGTGAGCTGTTGTGACAGCCCGAGCTCAAGCAGTTTCTTGAGTTTCATGCGACATTGGTCGTAGGTTCCCTGTGCGCTGACCACCGAATAACGGTCTTGACGGGCCTGGGACTCAAGCTGCGTGTAGTCGACACGCGACAGCCGTCCGGCCTCCATCAGTTGACGGGCACGGTCGGCCTGGGCCTCGCTAACCTTGGCCGCCTCCTCGCATATCCCGATATTCTCGCGGGCATACAGTATGTCGATGTAGAGCTGTAGTATCTCGGTCTCAAGCGAGCGCATCAGGTCGTCGGTCGTCAACGCGTTGATGCGCGTGGCCAGGCGGTCGCGCTTGATGGTGTTCTCGCGTTCGCCGCCGTTCCACAGAGTCCACGCGGCGTTGAGCCCGTAGCTGCTGTCATAGATGTTCTTGTTTCCGGCCTCGGCCCATGGGGTGTTGCTGAAACCTTGGGTTGTGGCAAAGCTCAGCGAGGGTATCCATGCAGCCTCCGATGCCTCAAGCGTGTAGAGGCTCGTCTGCTCGGCGAGCCGTGACTGCTGGAGCGAGATGTTGTGTTCCCTCGCGTAGGCCACGCAGTCGCTGTAGCTCCAGCTCTTCTCGGCCCGGAGCGTGGCGGCGCATGACACGAGTGCCGCAGACGCTATGTAAAGGGCTTTCCTCATAAAACTATAGTTTGATTCGCCTACAAAGTTATGTCGGTCAGGCAGACTGTTGAAATATTATAGACACCCTCGGCGGCTTGTCGGTATAATAGCCGCGATTGCTCGACAAAACAGCCTTGTCCGGCGATTTGTGTTAAAAACAGTTGTAAACTGTTTAAGGTTTAGTGTCGATGCACCATTTTGCCTCCCGGTTGTTTTACATGTATGGAGACAAAGCCGGAATTGTACAGGAAGTTTGACCGTTATTATACGCCGCGCAAGCTGCAAGGCAAGTTGAGACGCATTGCCCGCAAGGCAGGGTCAAAGGCCGTCTACGTGGCGCTTGTGCTCTACTACGTGATGCAGTCGCCGGGTTTCCCACTGCTTGAGAAGGTCAAGATTGCCGGAGTGTTGGGCTATCTGATATGCCCGTCCGACCTGATACCCGATGTGCTTCCCGCGCTTGGCCTCACTGACGACGCGGCGGCGCTGATGTGGGCCTACAACAGCATCCGTCGTCACATCACCCCCGAGGTCGAGGCCCGTGCCGCTGCCCACGCCGCCCGGCTCTTTCCCGACGGCCAAAAGTAACGGGGACGTTGCATATCCGCCAACGTAGGGCTGCACCATGGTGCAGCCGCTTCATAATGCCTTGATGGACAAGGGCTGCGCCATGGCGCAGCCCTACAAGTAGTACGATGATTTTTAAGTTTTGCACACCCCCGTTGTGTGTGAGTCGGATAGCTTATTCCATCAGCTTGCGGTAGCGGCGGCGAGGCGGCTCCTTGCCGTCGTTGTGTGCCCGCTTGTACTCCTCGTAGTCGCTGTAGGAGCCTTCGTAGAACACTACCTGCCCGTCCGGCTCAAACGACAGGATGTGGGTGCAGATGCGGTCGAGGAACCATCGGTCATGGCTGACTACAACAGCGCATCCGGCAAATTCGTCAAGACCCTCCTCAAGCGCACGCAGGGTGTTCACGTCAATGTCGTTGGTGGGCTCGTCGAGCAGCAGTACGTTGCCTTCCTCCTTGAGCGCCATCGCGAGATGCAACCGGTTGCGCTCTCCGCCCGACAGCACTCCTATCTTCTTCTCCTGGTCAGCGCCCGTGAAGTTGAATTTTGACAGGTATGCGCGGGCATTTACATCGCGGCCTCCCATGCGGAACGACTCGACTCCCTGCGAGATGACCTCATAGACCGACTTGTCGGGCAGCAGGTCGTGGTGGCGTTGGTCGACGTAGGCTATCTTTACGGTATCGCCTACATCAAACGTCCCCGCATCGGGTTGCTCCTGGCCCATGATGAGACGGAACAGAGTGGTCTTGCCCGCTCCGTTGGGGCCGATTACCCCGACGATGCCGTTGGGCGGCAGTGAGAATTGCAGGTCTTTGAACAGCTGCTTCTTGCCGTATGCCTTGGCGAGACCTGTGGCCTCGATCACCTTGTTGCCGAGGCGCGGGCCGTTGGGAATGAATATCTCAAGGCGCTCCTCGCGTGCTTTCTGGTCCTCGTTGAGCAGCTTGTCGTATGAGTTGAGTCGGGCCTTCCCCTTGGCCTGTCGGGCCTTGGGAGCCATCCTCACCCACTCAAGCTCGCGTTCGAGGGTCTTGCGGCGCTTGCTTGCCTGCTTCTCCTCCTGGGCCATGCGCTTGGTCTTCTGGTCGAGCCACGATGAGTAGTTGCCTTTCCAGGGTATCCCCTCGCCACGGTCGAGCTCGAGTATCCATCCGGCCACGTGGTCGAGGAAGTAACGGTCGTGGGTGATTGCAATCACTGTGCCGGGGTACTGGCGCAGGTGTTGTTCGAGCCAGTCGATCGACTCGGCGTCGAGGTGGTTGGTGGGCTCGTCGAGCAACAGCACGTCGGGCTGTTGCAGCAACAGCCTTATCAACGCCACGCGGCGGCGCTCGCCTCCCGACAGTGTCGCTATGGGCTGGTCGTCGGGCGGGCATTGCAGCGCGTCCATAGCCCGCTCAAGTTTTGAGTCGATGTTCCACGCGTCGGCGGCGTCGAGCTTGTCCTGCAACTCGGCCTGTCGGGCTATGAGCGCGTCCATCTTGTCGGGATCGTCGAGTACGTCGGGATCTCCGAACGACTCGTTGACGCGGTCAAACTCTGCCAGCAGGTCCATGATGGGCTGCACGCCCTCGCGGACAACCTCTATGACTGTCTTGTCGGGGTCGAGCTTGGGTTCCTGCTCAAGGTAGCCCACTGTGTAACCGGGCGAGAACACCACCTCGCCCTGATATTCCTTGTCGATGCCGGCAATGATCTTGAGCAGAGATGACTTACCCGAGCCGTTAAGACCTATGATGCCTATCTTGGCACCGTAGAAAAATGACAGGTATATGTTCTTGAGTACTTGTTTCTGCGGGGGATATATCTTGTTTACCCCCACCATTGAGAATATTACTTTCTTGTCGTCGGCCATAAGTCGATGTTGGGATTTTAGCGTTTGGATGTATGTTTGACGGGATAGTCACAGCGCACCTTCCCCTCCATGATATTGCGGAGTTTGCGGCGTATCAGCTGCTTGCGTATCGGTGAGATATGGTCGATATAGACCTTTCCCTCAAGGTGGTCACACTCGTGCTGCACCACCCTTGCCAGAAACCCGGAGATTTCCTCCTCGTGGGGCTCGAAGTTCTCGTCGAGCCACGTCAGACGTATATGCTCGACCCGGGGGACGCTCTCTGACAGCCCGGGGAGGCTAAGGCATCCCTCGTCGCGGCTCACGGTCTCGCCGTCGAGGACCTCGATCCGGGGATTGATGAGCGTGAACTTGCGCCCGGCGCACTCGGGATAGTGCTCAGCGAGTACGTCAGCGTCGATGACTACAATACGGTCGTTGCGCCCTATCTGCGGGGCGGCCAGGCCGACCCCCTCTGACGCATACATGGTCTCAAACATGTCGGCCACGAGCTTCTTCAGCTCGGGGTAGTCGCGGTCTATGTCGGTTGACTCGCGCCTGAGCACTGGGTGGCCGTAAAGGTATACCGGTAATTTCATATCTGTAGTGTTTGTTTCTTTTGTGGTATTGGGTCAGATGCCGTCACTCGATGTGCCAAACTGACGGCTCTGTAGATAATCGTTAAGGATGATTGTGGCCGAGATCTCATCGACGGTACCCTTGTCGCGCCGTGCGCTCTTCTTCATGCCTGAGTCAATCATCGAGCGGTGGGCGAGCACAGAGGTAAACCGCTCGTCCCAGTACACTATCGGTATCTCCGGCAGCTTTCGTTGCAGGTGGGTGATGCCGGCACGGATATACTGCATCGACTCCGACGGCTCGCCGCGCATCGTCGTAGGTCTACCCACCACTATCGCGTCGACGCTCTCGGTCGCCGTGTACTTGGTGATGAAGTCGACGAGCTGGTGTGTCGCCACCGTCGTCAGCCCGTTGGCCACGATGCGCATCGGGTCGGTCACGGCTATCCCGCAACGCTTCCGTCCATAGTCAATCGACATCAATCGTCCCATTCTCCCGCAAAGATAAGTTTACGTTGTCTACAAAACATCAAGTAAATCAAAATAGAGCATACGGGTTCTCAGACTCTCGTCATCTTTAATCTGATAAAAATCTTTTTCGTCCTCTTCTTTTGGAAATAATGGCTTAAAGCCATTGCGATTGTAGTAGGCTAAGGTATGTGGATTGTTTACAGCATCTACAAGCACATACCTGCATCCTGTTTTGTTATCTTCAGCAACAAACCAATCTTTTACAAAATCCATTATTTGTGTTCCTATGCGGAATTCGGGACCTTGAAAATCCAAGGCTACTGCCACCCTGCCAACCAATACTGCCGGATAGGTGCGTCCTTGCTTATCGTAAGGTATGTTTTTATTTAGATGTCGTTTAGGATTGTTGTGCATGTGTGTCGTTTGGATGCTGGCATTTGCCAAAGTGACAAATCCGACAATCTTACTGTTATCCTTGTTGTGGAGCCAACAATAAGTCTTGCCCAGGAGACCTTTCTCATACAATAAGGCATCTTTGAGCAAAAACTCATCGAGGTCTTCAGCGCCACACGAGAATGGTTGACATTGAGTCAAGAGTTCAGCGTCAATCCGAATCAACTTGCAATTATCAGTTAGTATGAATGCCATGATGTCATTACCCCTTACACTTCCATGAAGGTACAAATTCCTCCATCTCACGCATTACACGTCTGATCGCCGCTTCTCTCTCGGGGGATAATTTTCCATGGGGCTTCCTCTCGTTAGCATCAGCTTCTCTGACAAAAGCCTCGGCAATCTCACCCGTAAGTATGGGTACTTGTTTTATTGGTGTTGCCATAACTGTCTTGTTTATAGTGCAAAGATATAACATTATAACAAATTTCACAAGCCTATAGTCTGTCCGTTCCTGAAAATAGTTGACTCTGTTTGGTTTCAATGAATCAAACCACCAAATACAGCCGGGAGCGATGCCGGGTAACTCCAGGCATCGCTCCCGATTGATTTCTGCGAATTGTCCTCTTGCATGTCAAATGGAGACTTTAAGCGCCTGGTCTCCGACTGTGACAATGTAGAATCCCTTGCCGAGTTTCAGCGTCTCTCTGTCATAGCTGTTTGTCGACAATACAATGACACCATCGGGAGTATATACTGTCAGAGGCTTACCTGCGGCGTTCTCGACTGTAATACCGTCGCCATCTGTCCTGATGGCTATCGCAGAAGTCTCGATTGATTCTGTTTGTGTGAGAGAATCGTAAGCCTTTATTTGGGCAAAGTTCTGCCATCCTGTGGCGTTACGATATGTGCTTATGGCTTCTGCGGGTACGTAGAGCACAGTGTTGTTGAATATATCGCCCGCGTTTTCCCTGCTCTCTGCCGCATCAGTTACTGCTTCTGCATCAGTGTCGTTGTGTTTGAAAGCAGTGATATCACAGGACGGCGGGACTGTCCCCAACACCACGAGCGAGTCCATGGCTATGCAATTGGTAAACGCGCCTGTCTCAATTGTTGTAACTGATGATGGTACAGTGACCGAAGTCACCTCACTGCAATCGGCAAACGCGTACTTCCCGATGGACGTTACTGAGTATCGTTGTCCCTCATGCTCTGTCTCCTCGGGTATCACTATACTGCCGCAGTAGTCGGTGTCGTCAAAAGTCAGCGATGCCGATGCTCCGTCACTCAACACGCCATATGTCATGTCGAGAAAACGGAATGTGCTAAGATGTTCACCCTTGAAAAAATTCTCCCACACAGGTGCCGACCGATATCGGTGCTTGCTCAGCGGCGGTATTATTAGCTCGACTGTCTTGTACTGTTCCTCCTTAAATTCATTTATCACGGGAGGGTATGTCGCATGTGATATAATCGTCTTTAGCGGCGACTCATAGTCGTATGATCCATAACCATCATCATATCTTAGATTGAATGCCGACAAATCAGTCACCATACTGCCAATCTCAAAAACCTCAAATGGAATTAGAAAAAAAATGCTGTTAGTCGCTATCCACGTGTCGTTATCGCGTATTGACTTTAAGTTGCGGCCACAGTACAGACGTTCAGCCGCATCAAGTCTCATATACCCAATCCCACACTCTGTTAATGTCAGAGGATTGCTACCGTCCGCTATGTACACCTGCGAGACATCTACAAAAGCATCATTGCCAATAAACTCGACTGAGTTTGGTATTGTGGTGTCATGTATAGGAGAGCCTCCATATTTGAAAAAAGCGTGGCTACCAATCTTCTTTACGGAGTTTCCTAAATCTATGCTTTTAAGATTGGGGCATAGTTGAAATGACGAATGCCCTATTTCTGTAATGTTGTTTCCAAATTCTATATGCTCAATACTTGTGCATCCTGAAAATACCCCATGATTGATTTTCTCGACACTTTTGGGAATCACAAGGTTTTTGACGATATTACCGTTGGTATATAGGGCAGCCCGCTCCATAAATACATTGAATGGTATCTGCCCGCTATATTCGTTCATGACAGCATTACACCATGATGCAATATCCTCGACATGGATTTCCTCTATGTCCGAAAATCCCTCACCATTTATATAGGAATCCATACCACCGAACCACAAGTTTTTGATTGTTTTTGGAATATAGGCACGCTTGAGGCTCGTGTTGGTAGGATCATAGAGAAATATCATCGGCAAGTCAGTTGCCCCCTCAGATATTGTCAGCTCCTTCAGGTCGCTGTTTTGATGTACTAAACTGATACCGATGTAGTCGGGATTGTGGAAACAATCGAGTGTCGATGGAAGCGTGATTTTAGTGAAGTTTGACCCCATGAGACATGCATCCGTTACAATGAACGGTTTCCCTTTATACTCTACATAGTCCGGGACTTTAATGGCAGAGGTGCTTGATGGGGAGTATTTGTATGGGTTGTCTGAATAAGGTGAGGTGGTGGCGCAGATTCGTCCACCTGTTATATCATCATCGTCAATCTGGCAGGCATGATAATACAAATCTCCGATTCTCACATGGATATGACAGTCGTGATCAGATTGTGCCAACAGTCGAGCCGGAAGACATAGGATGAGTAACAGCGGCACGAGAGCCTGGTAGAGTCGCGTGTGTTTATACATACGGTTCATTTTTTATTTGAGTCGCCGCTCACGTCCCCTGATTGGCGACAATTACTATTTTGCACAAAAAAAGCGCAGGACGGTGTTTCGCTGGATATCTCAATCAAGGCATCGGCAAACGCCATTCACAGAATATACAGCCCGCTCCCACGCCTTATCGGATATCGATATTCCCCTTGCCGGGGAGCGGATATACGACAAGCATGAGCGTTGTAGACTGCCAATCCTCTATGAAAAATTTTGCCGATTTTTGATTGAGGGATATAGCAAAAACGCTTTCGGTAGTTATAATGGTCACACCGCTGTGCTGACCTGCTGCAAAGTTAATCAAATATTTGCAACCACATCATTTTCATCAAAACTTTTCACGCCATGCAAGAACATTAGCAAATATCGGTGTGAATATCTGTGGATAATATGGACGAATTACAGTCCAAATTGACGTAGGGGATTGTTATACAATAATAAATGATTAACTTTGTAACGAGAGGCTGGACCTTTTATCCGATACCGCTTTCTGTATGAGATGTAGGGTTTCCTCGACAAACTATCATGGTATGACAATCAAAGATAAGGATAAAATCAGAGCCATAAAGGGTCAACTTCTTGAGCTGCTCAAGGAGGAGAATGCCTTTTGGAGTTACAACCCTGAATCAGTCACTCTCGAAAACTTGCACGATGAGCAGCTGATAGCCATGACCATGCGCTACCTTGATCTCGGTGAGATAAAGCAGCTTTTCAGGATTTTCCCATTCAAGAAAATCAAAAGCGCGTGGCAAAGTTTGCTCGTCCCCGAGGGTGAGTACTTGTACACGCTAAACCGCTTTTTTGCTTGGTACTATTTCAAGGCTAAGAATCCCGATTCCTACCTCAAGTCTCTACAGACCCGACACCTTAATGCAATGCTCCGTTGATATATGATGAAAGGACTTTCTTGTATCACTGCGAGATGATAGGACACGCCACTGAAATTTAATCAAACTCTTTCATACCTTGCAGATATTTGTTAGCTTTGCATACAGTAATCTCTATTTGTAATTGGTTGGACATTTGTTGCCGTAATCTGTAGTAGGAGATGTCTACTTATATAAAAATCTTTGAAATCTTAATAATTTAGAATAGATGTCTGCCATAGTGACATTTTTGTAGTTTTGATGGAATGACGAAGAGTCAAGAGGCATTGTTATCACTTATGGATGTAGGGGTAAGGAGCAAGACAACTACTTCCTTTGCATTGGCCCAATACTTTGAGCCGAAAACTTCTTTATGTGCCGACGGGTCGTTTTTGAATTTCGATACTCAATTGGCTCTTGTTACGCATTATGCTCTGCTGAAAGATGATACGGATGCCGCAAATAAGTATGCTCCCTACGCTCAAAAGCTCATAGACTTGTGGACTTCTGATTTTAAGGTTGAGGCATCAATGTCCGGTGTGGTTGCAGAGTCATCGGCATTCCAGCTCCATTTGTTTAAGGACATATTCAAAGCTCCTTTTCATTGTGCGGAAAATTCTGAATTTAAGTTTATTGACCTATTCGCTGGGGTTGGAGGATTCCGTATCGCCTTGCAAAATGTCGGAGGAAAATGTGTCTTTTCCTCTGAATGGGATACGCAGGCCCAAAAGACCTACTTTGCCAATTATGGTGAGGTCCCTTTTGGCGATATCACGAAACAATCCACCAAGAACTTCATTCCTGATAACTTCGATGTCTTGTGTGCCGGATTTCCATGTCAGCCATTTAGTATCTCAGGCAAGCAAAAAGGATTTGAGGATACGCGTGGCACGCTGTTTTTTGACATATGTGAGATAATCTCAAACAATAGGCCAAAAGTCGTTTTTCTTGAGAATGTCAAACATTTGATTCATCATGATGGGGGACGTACTCTTAAGACTATCATTTCCAAATTGGAGGATTTAGGATATAAGGTTTCGTGGAAAGTCCTTAATGCGGCAGATTTTGGCGTGCCGCAAAATCGGGAGCGCATCATCATTATTGGTAGTCGTGACAAATTGTTTGATTTTGGGAAGTTGTTAAAACAGCCAAAACGACCTCTGTCTGAATTCCTCGATGTCGAGGGCGATTTTGAATATCTCGCTCCTGATGAGTATACGCTTATTGACAATCCGAAGACGCAGCCGGAGTCAGGACTTATTTTTGTCGGTTATCGTAATAAGTCCATCCGTAAGGCCGGGGTTCGACCGGGAACGGAACACTTGTCAAGGGTACATAAACAGCCCAACCGCATATATTCAATTAACGGTATACATCCGACATTGCCATCGCAAGAGAGTTCAGGACGTTTTTTTGTCCTGCTCAACAACCGGCGTGTACGAAAACTTACCATCAATGAGTGTTGGCGTATCATGGGTTTTCCCGATGATTTTGTCAAGGTGAGTGCCGTTGGCCAGCAATATAGACAGCTCGGCAATTCTGTGTGTGTTAGGATGATAGAAGAAATTGCAAATGAAATCAAACATCAATTGTTGTAATGAAATCCTCTATTTGTTATGCCAATCAAGGCGAGGTCATTGATTGCTTGTATCGCATCGCTGAGTCTGCTGCCGCAGAGGGTGATTATGGTACGGATTTGTCCGATGAAGATAAGGCTTTGGCTATCGAGGTCGTTAATGAGGCAGAGCAGAATAAAGGTCTGCTCGCTGTCCTTTTGACACTGTTTTGTCAAAAGGTCTATGACCCCGCTCAGGATATCAGGAATCATCAGGCCAACATTGCTGACGGATTCGCCGCACGCACTATTGATGCTAAATACATAACTCCATTCCTCAAGTCTAAGGATTTTCCAGCTATGGCCGAGTCTGGTTGGCTGACGCGGGCGTTTGAACACCCCGAGCCGTACACTCTTGATTATAAAATTTCTCTTAAGAAAAAATCCTTAGGTCATAAATTCCTCCGCTTTGTTCATAATGTTGAGGTCGGCGGAACTTCTCCTGACGAAGTGATAGTATACATGCTCAAGTTGTTAATCAGGTAGCGGGACGAGAGGAATATTGATCTTGCTAAACCTCATGGCCTTACAATTGCGCAGATAATCACTCTGCTTCAAAAACACTTTAACTATAAATATGCGGGACATGGAGCCTCACGTCTTCCGACACTTGCCATATATGCAGCCTATCAGTGTATGATGGGGCAGGTGGCCAGGTATGAGGATAAAATGCTCTGCAGGTTGGAGTCTCATACTTCTTCTGATGCTCGTTCCGGGCAGATTGGTGATATTCAGATAAATAATGAGGATGAAACCCCATTTGAGGGTGTCGAGATAAAGCACAAGATAGTTATTACATCCGAGCTTGTGAGACACGCGTTCTCAAAGTTGATGCTCCATCGGACTGACCGATATTACATCCTCACCACGGCCAACATGGACTCAGCTGATTGGGATGCCATAAACATGGAGATAGATAAGATTGAGCATCGGCATGGTTGTCAAGTGATTGTAAACGGAGTATATTCAACACTCCGCTACTATCTGAGATTGCTCAAGGATCCTGCTGAGTTTGTGGAAAGGTATGTGGAACTCCTGAAATCTGACGAAAATGTGAAATATCCTCATCGACTCGCGTGGAATGAGTTAAATACCAACTGACTGTTAGTTCAAGACTCTCCTTAGCGATACATCGGTAAATTAGGTTTATTAATTCCCGCTCTCGGCCAGCGCGTCGTAAAAGTCATAGAGGGCTTGGCGCACGAGGTGGCAGTCGTAGCGGCGCGAGAGGGGGCGGGAATTTGCCGCGAGACGGTCGCGCAGCTCCCGGTCGTCATGCAGCCGGCGCATGGCCTCGTAGAACGCGTCGGCATCACGCGGGGGAACAATCAGCCCGTTCTCGCCGGGTATCACAATCTCATTGGCCCCGTTTATGTCCGTCACGATTGACGGCACCCCCATCGCCCCGGCCTCGATGACCGAGTTGGGAAATCCCTCGCGGTAGCTCGGCAGCACGAAGATGTCAGCAGCCGCGAGCCATGGGCGCACATCCTCTTGCTCGCCGACAGCCTCTATTGCGTCACACCCCGCGATGGCGCTCTCGGTCTCGGGCGCGAGCGGGTCGAGCTTGGGTTCCTGCCGTCCCACGAGTATCAGGCGCATGTCGGGACACTCTCGGTGCAGCCGTTGGAACGCCTCCACAAGCTCGTTGATGCCCTTGTCGCGCACTATGCGGCCCACAAAGACAAATGTCAGCACACCCTCGCGTCTTATCCTTGCCGCCTCGGCCATCACCTTGGCGGTGCGGTCGTAATGGTCGAGGTCGATGCCGCGTATATTGCCGTTGGCCAGCACTCTCATGGGCTTGCGGGTGATGCCGTAACTCTCAAGGTCGCGTTTCACCCCGTGTCCCTCGGGTATGATGTGGGTCGCACACCGGCAGAGTATCTTGTCGGTCAGTATCAGTATGCGCTGGGTCAGACCCGTGGCCGTGGGAAATACGAGTCCTGTGTAGGTGTGTACCCTGACCGGGACGCCGGTGATGCGGGCCGCGATCATGCTGAGCAGTCCGGCCTTGGGAGTTATGCTGTGTACCATCCACGGCCTTTCGCGCCTCATCACTTTTATCATCCTCCATAGCGACTTGAGGTCGGCGATGGGGGAGATGTGTCGCTCCATCGCCACGCCTACCGTCCTCACCCCCTCCCGTTCCCCGACTCTTGAGAGAGTCTCGTCGGGCGATGACACCGCGACGACATCATAACGCTCCGACAACTCCTTGAGTATGCCGATGCAGAATGTGTCGAGTGATGTCGATACGGTCGATGAACGTATGATTTTCTTGCGTTGTGTGTCGGTTGGCATGGTGGTATGGTTTTGTGGAGCAAATGTAATGACATTTCCCCGAATATCAAAAAATCTTGCATATACCGTCGCGTTGGCTTAACTTTGCAGACTAATTCCCCATGTGTCGGTAATGACAGACTGTTTGATTATCTCACCCCGATTTATATGCCGGATGCTTGCGGCGGTCGTCATGGCCGTGTCGTGCTGGAGCTGTAGCTCGACAAAGCATATTCCTGCGGGTGAATATCTGCTTGACAACGTGGACATCACCGTCGAGGACAACAAGAGCGTGTCGAGCGCCGACCTCTACAACTACCTGCGACAGACCCCAAACCACAAGATTCTCGGATTTGCCAAGTTGCAGCTCGCCACCTACAACCTGTCGGGTCGTGACACGACAAAGTGGTTCAACCGATGGATACGCAAGCTCGGCCAGCCCCCCGTCATCTACAATCAGGAGCTTACCGACTACTCCGTCAGGCAGTTGCGTCAGTCTCTCGTCAACAAAGGCTACATGGATGCCAAGGTGGAGTTTGACACGGTGAGGCGTGACCCCAAGAAAAAGATAGATCTCCATTACAACATCACCACCGGCCAGCCCCACGTTATCCGCTCGATTTCCTACAATCTCCCCGACTCGGCTGTCGCGTCGATCATTATGCGCGACTCGTTGAGGCTTACGCTCCGGCCCGGTGACCCCTTTGACCGCGCTGCCCTCGATGCTGAGCGGCAGCGCATCACCGAGCGCCTTCGCAACCGTGGCTATTATGCCTTCAACAAGGAGTACATAACCTTTACCGCCGACACAGCTGCCGGCTCGCGTGACGTGGACCTCGTGATGAACCTCCACATGCCCTTTGTCTCCCCAGGGTCAGTGAGGAAACTTGAAGCCCACCGCATCTACCACATACGCGACGTTATTTTTGTCACGGACTATAACGCCTCGAAGGACTACGGCGACTTCCGCTTTGACGCGCAAGACACGGTATACTATAAGGGCGTAACAATCCTTTACGGTCACGACCGCTACCTCAAGCCGTCAGTTCTCTACGACAACTGTTGCCTGCTGCCCGGCTCGCGTTACCGTGCCAACGATGTCGACCGCACCTACGAGGCGCTTGGCCGTCTCGGTATACTCAAGTATGTCAACATCACCCTGCGTTCGGTGGCCTCGATCGACGGCAGCGAATGGCTCGATGCCTACGTGCTGCTCACGCGCACCAAGAAGCAGGGGGTGACACTTGAGCTTGAGGGTACCAACTCCGAGGGCGACCTCGGGTTTGGCGTGGGACTCACCTATCAGCACCGCGACCTCGCCAAGGGGTCGGAGCTGCTCACAGCCAAGCTGCGCACGAGCTACGAGAGCCTGTCGGGCAACCTCGACGGCCTGATCAACAACCGATACACCGAATATGCCGCCGAGGTGGGCATCACGTTCCCCAACTTTGAGGCACCGTTCCTGTCGCGGCGTTTCAAGCAGCGCATGAGAGCCACCACGGAGTTTGCCGTCTCGTTCAACTATCAGGAGCGCCCCGAGTACACGCGTGTCATAGCCGGCGCGGCGTGGAAGTACCGATGGTCCAACCGCCGCAACAACCGCCGCCACACCTACGACTTCATCGACATAAACTACGTCTATCTCCCCAAGAGCACCATCGACTTCATCAACCAGATCTCGCCCGCAAACCCGCTGCTGCGCTACAGCTACGAAGACCACTTCATCATGCGCATGGGCTACTCGTTCTACAACACCAACAAGCGCCCCGTCCAGGCCATGACATCGTTTCATGCCCCGCTTCAGCGCAACGTCTACACCATCCGCGCCGCCGTGGAGACCGCCGGCAACCTGCTCTACACCATCTCGTCACTCGTCGGCCAGCACCGCAGCGACGGTGCCTACAAGATATTCGGCATACAGTATGCCCAGTATGCCAAGGCCGAGGCCGACTACACCTTCACCCGCAACCTCAACACCCGCAACACAATCGCCCTTCATGTCGGTGCCGGCATCGGGGTGCCATATGGCAACTCGTCGATGATACCGTTTGAGAAGCGTTTCTATGCCGGCGGTGCCAACGGTGTCAGAGGGTGGGGGGTACGTACCCTTGGCCCCGGCAGCTACGATTCCAAAAACTCCGTGACCGACTTCATCAATCAGTGCGGCGACATCCGTCTCGACCTCTCTGTCGAGTACCGCGCCAAGCTGTTCTGGGTGATAGAGGGTGCCCTCTTTGTCGACGGGGGCAACATCTGGACGATACACGACTACGAGAACCAACCGGGAGGCATGTTCAAGTTCAACTCATTCTACAAGGAGATTGCCGCCGCCTACGGAGCCGGTATCCGTCTCGACTTCACCTACTTCCTCCTCCGCTTCGACCTCGGCATGAAAGCCTACAACCCCGCCCGCGACCAAGAGCGCTGGCCCCTCATCCACCCCAAGTGGGGCCGCGACGCCACCTTCCACTTCTCCGTCGGCTACCCCTTCTAACCCCCATCCCTCGCATCTTACTGAAAAATTGTGTCCCTAAAATCTGATTATATCGGAAAAAATTTGTTGTATATTTGTAAACTAACAAGCATAAGAGATATAAATCATGGCAAGACCGATAGCTGAAACCCCCATACTGACGGGCGAGGATGCCGTCCGCTTTGAGCGTCTGCGAAAAGAGGTTGACAGCCTTACGAAGGAGCAACGTGCTGAGAATACCCGCAAGCTGAAAGAAGCTGTGACTAAGGCGAAACAAAGAATTACAATCTGTATTTGAGTGGAACTTGTAAGACTTACCCGTCGGCACAACCTATCAGATTTTGATTGCGGAGACAGCGACCTTAATGAATTCCTTAGAGACAATGCGTTAAAATTCACCGTACAGCGCATTGCCAACACATTTGTGCTTGTGGATGAGGGGCAGATTGTTGCCTATTTCTGTTTGTTGAATGACAAGGTCAGTCAAGAAGAATCTTCCAATAACAAATGGAAGAAGATTAAAAAGGATTTCCCCGAGGGCAAGAAATTTAGTAGTTATCCTGCTATAAAAATTGGTAGATTTGCAGTATCATTGAAATACAAAGGGCAAAATTACGGCACCGATTTGATGGCTATGCTTAAAGATATGCTCAACAGCAATCCCAATTACTCTGCATTCCGTTATCTCACGGTAGATGCCTATCTTTCAGCGATAGGGTTCTACGAAAAGAACAACTTCAAGATACTTTCTCCACAGACAATAGACAGTGACACTCGTCTCATGTTTTTCGATATGATGGAACTCAGTTGAGACTTCACTTCAGCACAATCTCTCCGAAAGCTTCGGGGCGGTGGAAGTCGGGGGTAGGGGTGTCGATGGGCGACCAGCTCAGGAAGTGGGGTTGCTGAGTGGCCGACGCGCACTTGTAGAAATTGCCGCGCAACGCCACCGGCTTCCCGTCATAGTTGACGCCGAGCAGCTCAAGGGGTATGGCGACCACCACATTCCATGCAAACAGTCCCTCGACCTCCCTGAACGGGCGCGTGCCACACGACGCATACCGCTTTATTCCCGCTATAGACGCGTCGTCAAAGTGGGTCGCATCCTCCCGGCACGTGCGCCGCGAAGCCTTGACCGTGCCGATGCAGTTAAACTCAAACGTGAGGTACTCCACGCTCCCCTCGGGTTGTAGGAACAGCTCGACACACGAGTCCTCATGTACCGGCGAATTGTTGCGGTAGTTGACCGCCCTGAGGAAATTGGCCCGCACAAAAAAATCCACATACAGATAGCTGTCCGAGTGGGCCGTCGAGAAGACCGTCAGCGGATGGTATGGATACCCCTCTCCCCAGTTGAGCGAGTCGATTGTCTGCCGCTCACCGCGCTCCTCAAGCGTGTCGGCCACGGTGTCCATGTCGAGCGTGTCGAGTTCGGGGATATATGGTATCTCTATCCGTTTGCGTTGTTCCATAGTCCTATCTGTTTATGAAGCTGTGTGTCCCCATCACGAGTCCTATCGCCGCCATAACCAGCAGTATGACGGCTATCACGCGGTTGATGAGCCACATCGAGCGCACGTTGAAGTGGTGGCGCACCTTGTTGACTCCAAATGTGATGAGAAACCACCACAACAGCGCCCCCGCGAAGATGCTCGTGTAGCCGAGGATATAGTGATAATACATATACTCCGGTTGCAGGAAACTAAACCGTGCGAACAAGCCGATGATAAAAAACAGTATCAGCGGATTGGAGAATGTGAACAGGAAGCCCGTCACAAAGTCCGACCAGTAGTTGGCCGGGGCATCATCGGGGGTCTTGAGGTCGCGGGCCGGGTTCTTGCGGAAGAGGTAGATGCCAAATCCTATCAGCACCAGGCTCCCCACCACCTGCAATATCTCCTGGTTGTTCTCTATGAAGTCGGTCACAAACGACAGTCCGAGTCCCGTCAGCAGACAGTAGATGAGGTCTGACAAGGCGGCTCCCACGCCGGTGAAAAACGCCGGCCAGCGCCCCTTGTTGAGCGTACGCTGTATGCAGAGCATCCCTATCGGTCCCATAGGGGCCGATATCAGTGCGCCTATCGACAGGCCACGCAGCGTTATGTACAGCAGATTTTCCATCCTACATGGTCACTCAACCTACAAAGTTACTATAAAAACCCATGGCGCGTTCAATCGGTTGCCGAAAATTGCTAAAAAAAGCGCTAAAACAGCTGTAAAGAGACCACGCGGCAGCGGTCATCGTGCATGAATAGCCCGAATACTCGCCATGACACTGCGGTCTGCGCTGTCACCATGGATGAACCTATAGCACGTCGTTGCCGTTCAATAAGAATATCGACAACACTGTTATATTTATGACTCGACAGAGGGAAACCACAACCGCCTCGCCGGCGCTGCGCGGCATCTCGGCCCTGGGGCTGCTTGTGACCATCGGCATAGTGTTCGGCGACATCGGCACGTCGCCGCTCTATGTCATGAAAGCCATACTCCATGTCAATCCGCGATACGATGCCGACTATATCATCGGTGCAGTGTCATGTATAATATGGACGCTGACCCTACAGACCACCGTCAAATACGTGCTCATCGCCCTGCGGGCCGACAACAAGGGCGAGGGGGGCATCCTCGCGCTCTATGCCCTCATCAGGCGTCTGCGCTACAAGTGGCTCTACGTCGTGGCCGCCGTCGGTGCGAGCACGTTGATCGCCGATGGTGTCATCACCCCGGCAGTCACCGTCACCTCGGCGATTGAGGGGCTTCAGGCCGTCAACCCTGACGCTCCCGTGGTGCTGATAACGATACTGATAATTTCGGTCATATTCTTTGTGCAGCGTTTCGGCACCAATGCCATTGGCCGCTGCTTCGGCCCGTTCATGTTCGTGTGGTTCCTGATGCTCGGAGTCCTCGGTGCCGTCAATCTCGGTGACTATCTTCCCATCCTCAAGGCGTTCAATCCCTGCTATGCCGTCGAGATGCTCGTCAACTATCCCGGATGGTTCCTTGTGCTCGGTGCCGTGTTCCTCTGCACCACCGGCGCCGAGGCCCTGTACTCCGACCTTGGCCACTGCGGTCGGCTCAATATCACCGTGAGCTGGCTGTTTGTCAAGGTGATGCTCATTCTCAACTATCTCGGGCAGGGGGCTTGGATTGTCGCTCATCGAGGCATGATAGGCGACTCGGTCAATCCGTTCTATGCCGTCATGCCGCAGTGGTTTCTGATTGCCGGTATTGTCATGGCCACCGGCGCTGCCATCATAGCGAGTCAGGCGCTCATCAGCGGCTCGTTCACCATCTTCAGTGAGGCCATCAACCTCGACTTGTGGCCACGTCTGGCCATCAAGTACCCCACCACGTTGCGCGGTCAGCTCTACATCCCGTCGGTCAACACGTTTCTCTATCTCGGGTGCATCGTGGCCGTGCTGATATTCAAGACCTCGGCCCACATGGAGGCCGCCTACGGTCTCGCCATCACCGTGACCATGCTGATGACCACCATATTGCTCACCTGCTATCTCCACGCCAAGGGTGGGGCGGCGCGTTGGCTCGCGTGGTTGTTCCTTGCCATCTTTGCCTCGATTGAGACACTGTTTTTCGCCGCCAATGCCGTCAAGTTTACCCATGGCGGTTGGTTCACCATGTTGATAGCCGGCATCGTGTGTGCCGTCATGCTGGTGTGGTACAATGCGGTACGTCTGCGCAGCCGTTATTTTGAGTATCGTCCCGCCCCCGATTATTTCGGCATCATATCCGACATGAAAGCTGACGATGAGATACCCAAATACGCCTCCAACCTCATCTACATCAGCCATTCCGACAACCCTTACATGATAGAGAGCAAGCTGCTCTACTCCATCATCAACAAGCAGCCCAAGAGGGCCGACCACTACTGGCTGTTGCGCATGGAGTATCTCGACGAACCCGATACCCTCCGTTACGACCTCACCGAACTCATACCCGGCACGCTCTTCAGCGTCGGCATCAAGGTCGGATTCCGTGTGCAGCCACGACTGAGTGTCTGTCTCCGTCAGATCGTAGAGGATATGGTCGCTGCGGGACGGCTCGACCTGACCAGCGGTTACCCGTCGTTGCGCCGCCACGGCGTGGCCGGCGATTTCCGGTTCATCATAATCCATAGGGTATTCTCGGCCTCAAGCTCATGCCGGGGCCGCGACCGTGCGGTCATGTCGATGTATGAGAAAATACGCCGCATAGGCATCTCCGATGAGCAAGCCTTGGGACTCGACACCAGCAATGTGACAGTCGAGAATGTCCCGCTAATACTCAACACCCGGCCTATGCGGCGCATTTTGCCGGAGTGACACGCGACCCTCCCGCGCTCACCCCCGCGTCATGTTATTTCAAGTTGTCGCGCACCCGCTCAAGGTACGTCTTCATCGCCTCAGAGTCGCGTCGCTCCACGATGTCCTGTAGCTTGGCGAGTTGTTCCCTGATTTTCTCAAGCTGCCCCGGGGTATTGGGGTTGAACAGTATCTCGCTCAACAGGTAGTCGTCCTCGCTCATCAACCCGTGGGCTATCGCCATGTGGCGCTTGAATGTCGTGCCGGGCGCGTCCTGATGCTTCATCACCCCGGCAAACACCAGCGTCGAGGCAAACGGTATCGACAGCGAGTAGGCTATCGTCTCGTCATGCTCCTTGAACGTGTATTCCTCGATGTGGAGGTGCAGCTCGTTGTACAGGTCCTTGAAAAACACCTTGCCGAGATGGTCGCTCTCGGCGATGATGATGGCATTCTCGCTCGCGAGGTTGCTCAGCGACGCGAATGTCGGGCCAAACATCGGGTGCGTCGATACGAATGGATGCCCTGCCTCGGTGTAAAACTCCGGCAGACCCGTCTTCACCGACGCGATGTCGCTCAGGATTGTGTTTTTTGGCAGGTGGGGCAACACGTGCTTGAACGCGTCGAGCGTGTATTTCACAGTCGCGGCGTTGATCACCATGTCGGGAGCAAACTCATCGACTTCGTCCAACGAGCTGAACCGCCGGCAGTTGAACGTGAACAGCAGACGCTTCGGGTCGGTGTCATACATCGCCACGTCATGTTTGGTTGACAGGACATCACAGAAGAACGACCCCATCTTCCCGGCTCCGATAATCAGTATCTTCATCTCTCTCTGGCTATGCGTTGGTCGGTTATTTTGTACGGTCGTTTAGCACCTCTATCTGCTGTCTCACCGACTCCTCGTGGATGGCGAGCAATATCGTGCGCATCGCGTCGGCCCCGATGCCCATCTCCTGCGCTGCCTTGACGCGTGTCGACATTATGTCATTGTAGCGGTTGGCCTGCAACACGGGCATACGGTGCTCCTTCTTGTACTGGCCAATCTCGCGTGACACTCTCATTCGCTTGCTCAGCGTCTCAAGCAGGTCATTGTCAATCTGGTCAATCTGCTGGCGAAGCAGGGTGAGATTCTCGGTCGAGCATTTCTCGGCGCGTATCACCAGGGTGTTGAGTATGTAGTTGAGTATCTCGGGGGTCACCTGCTGTGACGCGTCGCTCCACGCGCAGTCGGGGTCGCAGTGGCTCTCGATGATCAGTCCGTCAAATCCCATGTCGAGCGCCTGTTGTGACAGCGGGGCTATAAGCTCGCGCTTGCCGCCTATGTGCGAGGGGTCGCAGATGATGGGGAGGTTGGGGTAGCGCAGACGCAGCTCGATGGGTATGTGCCACTGGGGCATGTTGCGGTAGAGGTGCTTGCCGTAGGCGCTGAATCCACGGTGTATTGCACCGATGCGGCGTATCCCGGCGTTGTAGATGCGCTGCATCGCGCCTATCCACAGCTCAAGGTCAGGGTTCACGGGATTTTTCACGAGTACTGGAACATCGGCGTTGGCCTCCTTGAGCGTGTCGGCGATTTCCTGCATCGCAAAGGGGTTGGCCGAGGTGCGTGCCCCGATCCACAGTATGTCCACTCCGGCGGCGAGGGCCTCCTCGACATGCTGGCGTGTCGCTACCTCGGTCGAGGTGTACATGCCGGTCTCCTCCTTGACGCGCTTGAGCCACTGAAGCCCCTCTGCGCCGACACCCTCGAAGCCTCCGGGCTTGGTACGGGGTTTCCAAATGCCGGCGCGGAATATCTTGATGCCGTTGGCAGCGAGTTCGCGGGCTGTTGTCATCACTTGCTCCTCGGTCTCGGCGCTGCACGGGCCGGCGATGATGAGGGGTGCGTTGGGGTCTACACCCTCAAGAAGTATGGGCTGAAGATCTTTCATTGTCTTATCGGTTTTATTGGTTGTTGCTATGTAAGATTTATGTTATTTCAGGCGGTTCATCTCCTTGACACGCTCAAGCGCCTCGGCAAGCCGCTCCTCGGTGGCACACAAGGATATGCGCACATACCGCTCCCCGTTGCTGCCAAATATGAATCCCGGCGTTATGAACACCCTCGCCTCGTGGAGTATGCGGTCGGCAAACTCCTCGCTCGATGTTGCCTCGTCGGGTATGCGGCCCCACAGGAACAGGCCGGTCTGCGCCGGGTCAAAGCGGCAGCCGATAGCCTCCATAACTTGCTCGGCGATGGCTCGGCGGCGGCGGTAGACGGCGTTTAGCTCGTCATACCATTCCTTTCCGGCCTCAAGACCCTTGACGGCAGCCAGCATCATGGGCTTGAACTGCCCGGAGTCGACGTTTGACTTCACCTTGAGGATCCACGAGATAAACTGCGGGTTGGACGCGAGCATCGCCACGCGCCATCCGGCCATGTTGTGGCTCTTGCTCATCGAGTTCATCTCCACTACCACATCCTTGGCCCCCTCGACCTGCAACAGGCTCGTCGGTTTGTCGCTCAGTATGAAGCTGTAGGGGTTGTCGTGGGCTATCACGATATTGTGTCGGCGGCCAAACTCTACGAGACGCTCAAACAGCTCCGGCGTGGCGGCTGTCCCGGTCGGCATGTGGGGATAGTTGACCCACATCAGCTTTATGCGGTCGAGCGGCAGGCGCTCAAGCGCGTCAAAGTCGGGCATCCAGCCGTTCTCCTCGGTCAGGTCGTAGGGGAATATCTCGGCCTGCACCAGGCGGCTTGCCGACGTGTAGGTTGGATAGCCGGGATTGGGCACGAGCACGCCGTCGCCGGGATTGAGGAAGGTCAGCGATACGTGGAGTATCCCCTCCTTCGAGCCGATGAGCGGCTGTATCTCCTTGTCGGGATCGAGGCTCACGCCATACCATCGGTCATACCATCCCGCAAATGCCTTGCGCAGCTCGGGTATCCCGACGTATGGCTGGTAGCTGTGGGTGTCGGCCTTGGCCGCCTCGGTGGCCAGTGTCTCTATCACCTCGGCCCGTGGCGGGCGGTCAGGCCCCCCGATGCCAAGCGATATGATGTCGAGTCCCTCGGCGTTGAGCCGGGCGACTTCGCGCAGCTTCTTTGAGAAGTAGTATTCCTGTATCTCCGACACGCGGTCGGCAGGTGTGATTGTGGGTTTAGAGTTCATATTCACATTCTTTATATTCTCCAAGTATCTTGAGGTCATTTATCAGCGGGCGCACGGCATCGACTGCCTGACGGTAGCGTGAATAGCTGTCAAATGTCAGGTCGACGTAAAACCTGTATTCCCACTCGCGCCCGATGATCGGGGTCGATTGTATCTTGGAGAGGTTGATGTCATAGAAGGAGAAGATGGTCAGGGCCTTGGACAATGCCCCGTGGGTGTGGGGCACGGTAAACACTATCGAAGCCTTGTCGAGGGCTTCGGCCTTGGGACGCAGCTCGCGTGCCATCAGCGGGTCGGCCAGTATCAGGAAGCGCGTGAAGTTGCGCTTGTTGGTCTCGATGCCGCGCTCAAGGATGTCAAGTCCGTAGAGGTTGGCTGCAAACTCGCCACAAACCGCCCCGTGGCCGGTAAGGTTGTTCTCGGCTATCTCGCGGGCGCTCCCGGCGGTGTCAAACTTCTCTATCATCTTCATGTTGGGATGCCGGCGCAGGAACTGCTCGCATTGCATCAGCGCTATAGGGTGGGAGTTGACCTCCGTCAGCTCATCCATGGTCTGTCCCGGCAGGGCCGCCAATACGTGCGATATCCTCATCTTGTACTCCCCGACAATCTCAAGGCTGCTCTTGCGCAGCAGCTCATGGTTCTGCAACAGGCTTCCGGCGATGGTGTTCTCTATCGCCATTATGCCTATGAGCGACGCGTCATTCTCAAGCGTCTCAAACATCTCGGGAAATGTGTCACACGGCAGTGTGGCGATATCCTCGCCGTCAAAGTATCCCCGTGCGGCGGCATCGTGGTAGCATCCGGCCACCCCCTGGATGGTCACTCGCTTGGTCCTGGTCTTGTCGTTCACTTTATCAGTCAATTTTATGAGTGTCGCAAAAAAGTGTTTAATAATAAAAAAATCCCGTTGCTTGCAGCGGGATTTTATATCGTTATATTCTGTGGCTCATATCGTCTCACGCACATAAAATCCCATTTCTATTCTGCGAATAAAAATAATAGGAAAAGTAATATGCGTAAAATCGAGTCATCAATTCTCTTTCGTTTGTGCGGCAAAATTACAAAATTGTTTTCAAAACAAAAACATTTTCCCCGAAAAAATGTCAAATTGTTTCGTCAACCACTTTTCTCATGAGCCTTGGTCTACTGATTGCCTTATGGGGGCTTGTGGTGATGGGGACGTGATGCCCTATGATGGGGTAGGACGCGGGTGGGTTGGAGACACGCGCCGCGAGGTGAACCATGGCCCCACGACAAGCGTTTTAATATCACGTTATAAAATAAAAGATTATGGATAAGCAGAAGAGCATAGAGACGCTCCAGTTTTTCGTGACGGAGCTTTCAAATGGTGCGTTCACGCACCTTGTTCAGAGCCATGTGTTCAAGTCACAGGGCTATAATAAACTCGCCGACAAGTTTGCCGATCATTCCAAGGAGGAGTATGCTTGGGTTGACAAGTTCATCGACAGGATACTCGACCTCGGTGGTTGCGTCAAGGTCGAGCAGCGCAAGGCTGTCGATATTGTCTGTGATCCGGTCGAGTATATGTCAGCTGAGTTGGAGACTCAGCGCAACGGAGTTGAGCTTCTTTCCAAGTGTATGGCCGGTGTCAGCGGTGATGTGACCACCTATGACCTGCTTAAAGACTATTACAAGGACGAGGAGGGCGACCTCTACGATGATGAGACTCAGGTAGACCTCATCAAGAAATTGGGTGATGCCAATTGGCTCTTAACTCAGCTTTGACACCTGTAGATGTGGATTCGATATGAAAGAGAGTATCAACAGTAAGATTGTGGTGGCTCCGCTGCCGGTGCTGATTGTCGGCACCTATGGGGCCGAGGGCATCCCCGATGCCATGAATGTCGCGTGGGGAGGCCAGTGTGGTTATGAGGAGATTGTGCTCCATCTCGCCAAAGGACACAAGACAACGGCCAACATCCGTCTCAACAAGGCGTTCACCGTGGCCATAGGCACGGTCGATACCCGGGTGCTGTGTGACTACTTCGGCATCGTGTCGGGCAACAAGGTGGTCGATAAGATTGCTGCCGCCGGCGCGACCGCCGTCAAGAGTGCCAATGTCAATGCCCCCGTCATTGACGAATTCCCGCTTACACTCGAGTGCGAGGTCATCTCGATAGACGAACTTCACGGCGATACCCGTGTCATCGGTCGTGTGGTCAACGTGCTTGCCGACCCGGCTATCCTCAACGAGCGTGGCAAGGTCGATTATGACAAGTTGCGTCCCATCTCGTTCGACTCCGAGACCAACACCTACCGTGAGCTCGGCCCGGTAGTAGGGACCGCCTTCCACGACGGCGCCGCCCTCAAGCGCTGACCCCCACCGCTATCACCATATCACGAGGGGACAACCGGCACCACCGGCCGGCTGTCCCCTCCTTTTAGGTCAATATATACGTGTCAGATATTACTCCTCATTGAGAAATTCATCAACAATTGCCGGATCACCCCACATTGACAGCGCCGACCCTGCCACGCGGAAGTTGGCGTATGTCTTGCTCCTTATGAAGCGTCTGAACGCTTCGTAGGTGGAGATTTCCAGCGTCTTTGCAATGCGGCATACTATTGTCCCCGTTTGTGTGGCGGTCAATATGCGATGAAGGACTTTCTCTTTCTCACTCATAGTTTCCCAATTTAATGGATTCTACAAACGTCAAGTGTTTGTCGAGCAACAGCTGATTGAGGATGCACATCTGATTGGTGGGCTTGTAGTATTTTAAGCGCCGGAGTGCTTCATCTGCCGAAATAAAGCCGGTCATATAAAGTCTGACAGTATTTATGACACGGTCATTGGCAACACCGCCCTCTACATAGTCCAATCCTTTCCAGGCCTCCTTGCCCAATCGGTTTGATGTCACAAAATCGAGCCATACGTTATCGTATGAGGTAAAGACCTTGGACTTGCAGCAGCCAAGAATGTCTTGTCGGTGCAGATGGTAGACTGACACAATCGGTGACGCGTCTCTTAGGTCTGCCATTTGTTCTGCCCATTCCTTGGCTTGCAGGTAGATGTCGGTAATGTAGAAGCCGGGACCGAAGTCGAGATTCGGCCTTCCTACATAGACCAACGGAGATTTTATCTCATCAGTCCCACCATGATACACTGTCAATACTTCATACATGTCACTGATTATCTTGATTCTCGTTTCACGAGAAGTCCTTTAAGCTGTTCCATGACATTCTCCCAACTTTGGGTGTGTAAGGTCTCGTAATGCCTTAGTATGTACCCCTCGGTTATGTCTGCGTCCTCCATTCTATTAAACATGTAAGCATAGTCGCAACCCTCAGCTTCAGCAAGAGACTCGACACACTGTGCAAGGAAACCCATTTTGATTTCCTCCTTACTCAGTTCAATCCATTTTTCACCGGTGTGCGAGTCAATATCTTCTTTCATGTTTCTGCAAGATGTCGTGGTCAGATTGTATCCGTACCATCGCAAAATTAAGCAATTATTCTGATGCCACAAATAAAACCAACCTTATGATTTCATACAACCTACATCATTGTATGGTTCATATAAGCAATCGGGATCAATCCGCCGTGATTGGCCGATTGACCCCGATTTATCTATTACATTAGGCGTGTATACCGCTTAGTCTTCGATGGCGGCCTGGGCCGCTGCGACGCGGGCGATGGGCACGCGGAACGGTGAGCAGCTGACATAGTTCATGCCGAGTTTTGCGCAGAACTTGACTGACGAGGGTTCGCCGCCATGCTCGCCGCAGATGCCGACCTTGAGCTCGGGCTTAGTGGCACGGCCTTTCTCGACACCCATTCTCACGAGCTGGCCGACACCCTCCTGGTCGAGCACCTCAAACGGGTCGGTCTTGATGATGCCATGCTCCTTGTAGAACTTGAGGAACTTGGGCGCGTCGTCACGCGAGAATCCAAATGTCATCTGAGTCAGGTCGTTGGTTCCAAACGAGAAGAAGTCGGCCACAGTGGCAATCTCGTTGGCGGTCAGAGCCGCACGGGGTACCTCAATCATCGTACCTACCTTGTAGGGGACGCTCTCGCCACGCTCCTCAAACACCTTGGCAGCAGTGATATTGATCACATCGGCCTGATTCTGTATCTCCTTGAGTGAACCCACGAGAGGTATCATTATCTCAGGATGCACGTCGATGCCGCGGGCCTTGACATTGAGAGCGGCCTCGATGATGGCGCGGGTCTGCATCTCGGTAATCTCGGGATACGTGATGCCGAGACGGCAACCACGGTGGCCGAGCATCGGGTTGAATTCCTCAAGGCTGTCGACCTTGGCTTTCACCTCCTCAAGGGTGAGTCCCATCTCGGTGGCCAGCTCTTTCTGTGTGGCGGTCTGGTGGGGTACAAACTCATGCAACGGGGGATCGAGCAGACGGATTGTCACTCCAAATCCATCCATTGCCTCAAAGATGCCCTCAAAGTCGCCACGCTGCATCGGCAGCAGCTTCTCAAGGGCGTTGCGGCGTCCCTCGACATCGCTTGAGAGTATCATCTCGCGCACGGCCTTGATGCGGTCACCTTCGAAGAACATGTGCTCTGTGCGGCACAGTCCGATGCCCTGGGCACCGAAGTGGCGGGCCTGCTTGGCATCGCGGGGGGTGTCGGCGTTGGTGCGGACGAGGGTCTTGGTAAACTTGGACGCGAGATTCATTATCGCGCCGAAGTCGCCGCCGAGCTCAGGCTCGGTGGTGGGTACCTGACCGTCGTAAACCTCGCCGGTCGAACCGTTGAGCGAGATCCAGTCACCCTCGTTATATTTCTTGCCGCCCATCTCGACGGTCTTGGCCTTGTAGTCAACCTTTATCTCGCCGGCACCCGACACACAGCACTTGCCCATGCCACGTGCCACGACAGCGGCGTGTGAGGTCATTCCACCGCGCATGGTCAGGATACCCTGTGCGACTGCCATACCTCTGAGGTCCTCGGGTGAGGTCTCGATACGCACGAGCACGACTTTCTTCTTCTTTTCGGCCCATGCCTCGGCATCCTCGGCTGAGAAAACGATTTGTCCGGCGGCTGCACCCGGTGACGCGGGAAGACCCTTGGCCACGACTGTGGCACGCTTGAGGGCCGACTTGTCAAACACGGGGTGGAGCAGCTCGTCAAGTTTCTGAGGCTCCATGCGCAACAGCGCTGTCTTCTCGTCTATCTCGCCGGCACGCAGCAAGTCCATGGCTATCTTCACCATGGCAGCGCCGGTGCGCTTTCCGTTACGGGTCTGGAGCATCCACAACTTGCCGTCCTGGATGGTGAACTCCATATCCTGCATATCCTTGTAGTAGTCCTCAAGGCGGTTGGCGATGGCGATAAGCTCGGCGGCACATATAGGCATCGACTCCTCAAGTGAGGGATACTTGGCTGCACGCTCCTCCTCGCTGATGCCCTGCAATGCGGCCCAGCGGCGCGATCCCTCGACGGTGATCTGCTGCGGGGTGCGTATACCGGCCACCACGTCCTCACCCTGTGCGTTGATGAGGTACTCGCCGTTGAATATGTTCTCGCCGGTTGCGGCGTCGCGGCTGAACGCCACGCCTGTGGCAGAGTTCTCGCCCATGTTGCCATAGACCATAGCCTGTACATTGACGGCGGTTCCCCATTCCTCGGGTATCTGGTTCATGCGGCGGTAGACGATGGCACGCTCGTTCATCCAGCTGTCAAACACGGCGCAAATGCCGCCCCAAAGCTGCTCCCAGGCGCTGTCGGGGAAATCCTTGCCGGTGAAGTCCTTTACCGCGCCCTTGAAGAGCTTCACAAGTTTCTTGAGGTCATCGACATCAAGCTCTGTGTCGAGCTTCACGCCTTTCTCCTCCTTGACTTTCTCCATTATCTCCTCAAACGGGTCGATGTCGGCCTTGCTCTTGGGCTTCATGCCGAGCACCACGTCACCGTACATCTGGACGAAACGGCGGTAGCTGTCCCAGGCGAAGCGGGGGTTGCCGCTCTTTTCGGCGAGAGAGGCAACCGTGGCGTCGTTCATACCGAGGTTGAGCACGGTGTCCATCATACCGGGCATTGATGCACGGGCGCCGGAGCGTACCGATACCAACAGGGGATTGGAGGGGTCGTCAAACTTCTTGCCGGTCAATGACTCGACATGGGCTATGGCGGCTTCCACATCCTTCTGTATGAGGTTTACCACAGCGTCGCGGCCATCCTGGGTGTATTCGTTGCAGACATCTGTCGTGATTGTAAATCCGGGAGGAACGGGCATTCCAAGCAGGTTCATTTCAGCGAGGTTGGCTCCTTTGCCTCCGAGCAGGTTTCTCATCGAGGCATTTCCTTCAGCCTTACCGTCACCGAACGTATAGACTCTTTTCATTGGTTGATATTAAAGTTAATGTTAATGATTAATTGTGTTCGTGTAGTCATGGAGAGATATTGCTGCAAAATTAGAACATTATACCGAAACACAAAATTTTTTGCAAAAGAAATAGCCCCGCTGCATTATTTGGCAACTAATTTTGCTCTCTCAATCTTTAATGTGTAGCTTTGCAGCAAATATTGAATACCTTAGATAAGTGGGACGAAAGAAAAAGGAACTGCCGTTGCTTGACAACGTGCATATCGTGGATATAGCGGCCGAGGGTAACAGTATCGCCCGCGTTGACGACATGGTGGTGTTTATTCCGTTTGGCGCTCCGGGCGATGTGGCCGATGTCAAGATCGACCGCAAGAAAAAGAACTATGCCGAGGGCCATATCGTGCGTCTTGTCGAGCCGTCGGCTGTCAGAGTCGAGCCGCGATGCGCCCATTTCGGAGTCTGTGGCGGGTGCCGTTGGCAGCATCTCCCTTATGAGTTGCAATTGCAGTGCAAGCAGCGTCAGGTCAAGGATGCGCTTGAGCGCATAGCCAAGATTCCCATTCCCGAGATCTCTCCGATACTCGGGTCAGAGGATATATGGGAATACCGTAACAAGATGGAATACACCTTCTCCAACAAGTCGTGGCTCACTTTTGAGCAGATGCGCAGTGGCGAGGAGTTTCCCGACCGTGACGCGGCGGGTTTCCATATCCCGGGAGCTTTCGACAAGGTCCTCGACATCACCACCTGCCACCTGCAAGACGACCTGTCAAACCGTCTGCGCCGGTTTATAAAGGAGTATGGCAAGTCCCACGGTTACAGTTTCTATGACCTGTGTGCCCAGCAGGGATTTCTGAGGACGCTGATGGTGCGCATATCCTCGACGGGCGAGATAATGGCCGTGATGTCGTTTGGTGAGGATGACAGCGACAAGATCAAGTCGCTGCTCGATGCGGTTGCCGCTGCTTTTCCCGAGATTACGTCGCTGCTCTACGTGGTCAACACCAAGGTCAACGATACCATCGGCGACCTCGACATCATCACCTATGCCGGCCGTCCCTACATAGAGGAGGAGATGGAAGGGTTGCGTTTCAGGGTCGGTCCCAAGTCGTTCTATCAGACAAACTCCCGTCAGGCCCGCACCTTATACAAGGTGGCGCGTGACTTTGCCGGCCTGACCGGCGACGAGCTTGTCTATGACCTCTACACGGGGACCGGCACGATAGCCAACTTCGTGGCCCGTAACTCGCGCCGTGTCATCGGCATCGAGTATGTACCCGAGGCCATTGAGGATGCCAAGGTCAACTCTGCGATCAACGGCATAGACAACACGCTGTTTTATGCCGGTGATATGAAAAACGTGCTGACACGCGAGTTTGTCGCCGAGCATGGGCATCCCGACGTGATGATTGTCGATCCGCCCCGTGCCGGGATGCACGAGGATGTGGTCAACGTGATACTTGAGACAGCCCCCCGTCGCATAGTCTACGTGAGCTGCAACCCGGCCACACAGGCCCGTGACCTCGCGTTGCTCGACGCCCGCTACCGGGTAGATGCCGTGCAGCCGGTCGATATGTTCCCCCACACCCAGCATGTCGAGAATGTCGTCAGGCTTACCCTCAAGGATGCCTGACCCCGGCCATCACCGAGTTGTAATATCGTGAGTCGCCCGTGACCTCCTCGCCCGCAAAGGGTGGGATGGAGACCTCCCGCTTGTCGTCGTCGAGCTCGACCTCGGCCACTGTAAGTCCCTCATACTCTCCGTGGAAGCAGTCGACCTCCCATCTCACGCCATCGTGATACACGATATACCTCTCCTTGTCGATGACACGTCCCTCACATAGGATCATCATCTCACGTGCATCCTCGATGCTTATCTCATACTCCCACTCGTCACGTGTCAGTCCGATGGTTATCCCTTTGACCGTCAGATAGCCGCGATTGTCGGCTATCCTCACCCTGACGGTCGCCTCCTTACGCATCGACAGATAGCCCTGAATTATGTGGCGCACCTCGGTGGCCATGTCGCGGTAGCTGTTGTCGGTGACGAGAAATTTACGTTCAATCTCTTTTGCCATGATGATTGTTTAATAGCTGATACATGCTGTCGGGTCACACATAATGTTGTAACTTTGCAGCTCCATTTCACGATTGATGTTGCAAAGTTAGTCGGTAATGGCGATATTTCTAAGAAAAAATTGATTGATGCGCAGACTTATCACGCTATTATCCATATTTGTGTCGGTCACGCTGTGTGCGGCACTGCGGTCTTATGCCGGCGGGATTGGCGAGGCCGATGCTACTACACCGCCCACCGTGGTGCGTGGTGTGGTCATCGACTCCATCTCGCGTGAGCCGGTGCCCTATGCCGCCGTGTACATCGTCGGCACTGATGGCGGTGTGCTGGCCGATGATAAGGGCCGGTTTGATTTCTCCACGGCTCGACGCTCCTCGTCCATAGCGGTCACCTCGATGGGCTACCGCCGGAAGTCAATCCCTATTGCTGTGGGGGGTGGAAACCGGCTGACGGTCGAGCTTGTCCCCGTCGGTGTCGCTCTTGATGAGATTACCGTCAAGCCGGGCAAGGAGAAGTATTCCAAGAAGAATAATCCGGCGGTGACGTTTGTCGAGCGCATCATGCACGCACGACATGCCGGCGACCCGTGCCGTCTGCCCAACTACAACTATGACAAGTATGAGAAGATGACCATCGCGCTCAACGGCTTCAACGGCATGTCGGGTGACGGATGGCAGTCGCGCCAGTTTGGTTTCCTCAATGAGTTTATCGACACCTCAGAGGTCTCAGGCAAACCGATACTCAATGTCTCGGTCAAGGAGAAGTCGAGCGCCGTCTTCAACCGCAATGACCCCAAGACTCAGAAGGAGTATGTCATGGGGATACGCCGTCACGGACTCGACGATATCGCCGACCAGCAGGCCGTCCAGACGTTTATGGAGGATGTGTTTCGTGAGGTCGATATCTACGATGACGACATAAACATATTGCAGAACCGCTTCGTCAGCCCGCTGTCGCGCATAGGCACCGACTTCTATAAGTACTACCTGACCGACACGGTAGTGGTGGCGGGAGACAGCTGCGTGGAGTTGACGTTCGTCCCCCACAGTCCGCAGTCTTTCGGGTTCACGGGACGGTTATATGTGCCGCAAAACGATACGACGATGTTTGTCAAGCGGGTGATAATGAGAGTCCCGTCATCAATCAATCTCAACTTTGTGGACAACCTGCTCATAATACAGGAGTATGACCGTGCGCCTGACGGCTCGCGGCTCAAGACCCGCGATGACATGACGATAGAGTTTTCCGTTATCCCAGGTATGCAAGGTCTGTATGCCCGGCGCAACACCACCTACCGCAACCACCGCTTCACTCCTCCCGAGATTGACGGCATCTTTGACTATGCCCAGCGTGAGATCGTCGCGCCGGGCGCTCTCCAGCGCGATGACACCTACTGGGCGCAACACCGCAATGTGGGCATCACGCGCAATGAGAACCGCATGGCCGAGATGATAGCCCGGTTGCGTTCCAATAAGTTCTATTATTGGAGCGAGAGGATACTCAAGATTCTTGTCAGCGGATACATCAATACGGGCAAGGATAGCAAGTGGGACTTCGGGCCGATGAACACGACCATCAGCTTCAATGACATAGAGGGGGTGCGTCTGAGAGCGGGCGGCATGACGACGGCCAATCTCAACAAGCATCTGTTTGCCAACGGATATGTCGCATACGGATTCAAGGACCGGAAAGTGAAATACAAGGGCGAGGTCGAGTATTCGTTCAACGAGAAGGAGTATCATCCGCGTGAGTTCCCGGTCCACTCGTTGAGGGTGTCACATCTGTATGACGTGGACATGCTTGGCCAGCACTATATGTTTACCAACAGTGACAATGTATTTCTCTCGCTCAAGCGTCAGAGTGACACACAGATGACCTATCACCGCGTGTCGCGGCTGGAGTATACGCTCGAATTGCAGAACAATTTCTCAATCGTGGCCGGATTCACTCACGAGCGTCAGGAGGCGACAGGTTACATGCCCTTTGTCGATGGCTACGGAACCCGTTACAGCCATTACGATGAGGCATCATTTGGCGTTCAGTTGAGGTTTGCGCCCGGCGAGAAGTTTTTTCAGACCAAGACCCAGCGTCTGCCGGTCAATCTCGACGCGCCGGTGTTTGTGCTGTCACACACAATCGCGCCACGCGGATTTCTCGGCAGCGACTTCATGGTCAACAAGACCGAGCTTAGCGTGCAGAAACGCTTTTGGTTCTCGGCATTCGGGTATGCCGATGTGATTGTCAAGGGTGGCATCGTTTGGAGCCGTTCCCCCTATCCCGACCTGTTGATACCCAACGCCAACCTGTCATACACGATACAGCCCGAGAGTTTCGCGCTGATGAATGCCATGGAGTTTATCAACGACCGTTATCTGTCATGGTTTGTCACCTACTGGGCCAATGGGGCGTTGCTCAACCGCATTCCGTTGGTCAATAGATTGAAACTCAGGGAGGTCATCGCGTTTCGCGGACTGTGTGGAGGACTGTCCGACCGTAATAATCCCGCGCTTGATCCGGGGCTGTTTGCCTTTCCCGCCGACGCGCATACGCAGCGGATGTCGGGCCGTCCCTATATGGAGATAAGCGCCGGCCTCGACAACATCTTCAAGATACTCCGTGTCGACTACGTGTGGCGCTTGTCCTACCGCGACAATCCAGGCATCGACCATGGCGGGGTGAGGGTGGCGTTGCACTTCACTTTCTGACAGCCGGGGTGGGGGATACGGAGGCGTGGGCAACCAAAAAGCCGTATCGGATGTTTCTTTTATAAATTCACTGCTTATGTCCGAACCCATACAGTCATCAGCCGGTCCTGCCGTACAGTCTGAAGCGCAGATTGCTGTCAGCGGTAATCGCCGTTACTATTGGTTTCTTGTCATCTATCTGGTGGCGTTGAGCGCGCTTGGCTCGTTTGTCAACGACATGTACACTCCGTCGCTGCCCGAGATGCGCCGGTTTTTCCATTGCTCGGTGTCTACCGTGCAGCTCGGATTGACGATGGGCATGATTGGACTCGGACTCGGTCAGCTGATACTCGGCCCCGTGAGCGACCGTTGCGGACGCAAGCCCGTGCTTGCCGTCTCCATCGTGCTGTTTATCGTGGCGGCGGTTGTCAGTGTATTCTCGCCGACCATCCATGTTTTCCTTATATGCCGGTTGTTTCAGGGGCTGGGAGCCTCGGGTGGATACTTCCTTGCCCGCACCATTCCCGCTGACATATATGGCGGGCGCGACCTCGCCAAGTTTATGGCGATAATCGGGGCCATCAACGGAATAGCTCCTGCGTCGGCTCCCGTGTTGGGTGGCGTGACGGCCGACAGTTTCGGATGGCAGGGGGTGTTTTGGGTGCTCGCGGCGTTTGCTCTCGTCGTCCTCGCATTCTCCGGCAAGCTGAAGGAGTCGCTTGCCCCGGCCAACCGCACGACAGGCTCGTGGGTGACATCACTGTCGGGCTATCGCCAACTGTTGTCCAACAAACCGTTCATGACTCATGTGATGCTTAAAGGTACGGCGCTCGGGTTGTTGTTTGCCTACATATCGGCAGCTCCGTTTATCCTACAGGAACACTATGGCTTCTCGCAGACTGGTTTTGGCCTTGTGATTGGCGTTAACGCACTGTTTGTGGCGGCGGGCGCGATGGTTGCCCTGCGCTTCAAGCCGCTCAAGCGTGCCGCGTTTGTCGGGTCTCTCGGTCTCGGGGCGATGATTGTCGGCGAGGCAGTGGCGCTGTACACTGTCCACAGTTTTGCCGTGTTTGAACTGTTCATGATACCGTCGCTTTTTGCCCTTGGCATGATATTCACGGCATCAAACACCTTGGCCATGAACGAGGGACGGCAGCGTGCCGGCGAGGCCTCGGCCATCCTTGGAATCGCGGGTTACATTGTAGGTGCCATAGTCTCCCCGTTGGTCGGCCTCGGTGACGTACTCCATTCAACAGCCATCACCTTTGTCATCGTCACCCTCTTTGTAATCCTCTTTGCCCTCCTCTCCCGCCGCTTGCCCGCCGACCTCGACACCTCCCGCTGACCTCAACACCCGCTCCCGCTAACAAATAGGCCATCAAAACGTAGGCTATAACTAAGAACAGTAGCAACTCTCCAAGACGGTAGCCAATACCGTCAGTGCTCAGTACTGTGATTCTTGAGTCATAAGAGCCGCAGAGCAGTCTCATGACTCCGCGACTCTTAAATTTTGATATTGATGCAGAGACAAATATTGTACATGTAAATTTTTTAATTAACTTTGCCATCGCAGACCGCATCGCAGAGCCCCGGTCATGGGCAATGTGGGTGGGAATGCAAGTTATCGCCTTGGCGCTTAGCCTTGGTAAAGACATACGAAACGCGTTTACTTGGCGCTCTTTCTTGACTCATCGGAATCTGGTAAATTCAATCGTAGCCAAGAATGTAGCAAACGGTAGATGCCTTAATGGATATGTATATTCTGCCTGTATTTAACGTGGAAGCGTTGGATATAGGGGTATAACATATTCTGCGTGAGGCTCTGCAAGTTTGCTCGTTCAGCTACGATGGGCAATACCAGAGCCTCGATGGGTGGAACGAGCAAACGGTACGGCTCTCACGCTCTTTCTTTATAAACCAATCAAAAACAAAGCCCTACTGGGGAGCTGTATGGGCGAACGACTTCACTCATGAAACAACTTTATCAAAAATGGTTGATGTCTTTAGTGTTGTTGATTGTTTGCATCACCCAATCAACAGCACAAATAGTCCTCCATGAGGCATCAGACATCACACAGACTAAGGCAACCCTTTCAGCCGATTTCCCTGAAGGCAGTACCGAACATGGCTTTCAGTACAAGTATGGTACATTACCAGAAATTGATGAATTTTCTAAAATTGCTCTTGCTGAACTATCGGATCATGTTCAATTAGAAACAAATTCAGCAACAGGGTGGACTGCTCGTTCTGAGAAAGGTTGGGTCGAAAGCAAAACGTCAATTCCTGTTGGTCAACCTTCCGCCATTTCCGCGAATGTAACACTTTACGAGGATTCCGAAGTAAGCTTTGAATGGGCCGTTGATTCGGAAGACAACATTGGTGTATTATCTTTCTGTGTGGATGGAAATGAACTCGGTTCAATATCAGGGCTTATTGATTTTACAAAAGTAAGCTACACAATACCCAAAGGTGAACATTCCTTAATATGGAAGTATGTAAAAAAAAGTGAAACTAACATCGGACTTGATTTAGCGAGACTAAAAAATATTTATATTCCTAATACTACTTCTAATGAATGGATTAAAATAGATTCGTATGATTCATCTGTAGAAATTAGGACCCTTTACCCAGGGCAATCTTATGTCTATAGGGCATATTCAAATGATATCGATGACACTCGTTATAGTTTACTGAAAACTTTTGTAACTCCATCCTTTAGTACTGAATTTGCTGATATTTCAATTAACACAGTTACCCAAACTACCGCTCATATTATACCTACATTTAGTTATGGAGACAACAATGTATCTCCAACTATTGAAGTGAGTACATTTCGGGATGGCAGTTATTCCGATGGTGGAGTTATGGGAAAGTATATATTTAGTTATTTAGAAACATCATTATTGGATGGTTCATTTGTCGGTGTTCTCGGTGGTAATGATAATGAAGAAGGAACGTTTGCGTATTCCAACTTTGATGGTAATATTACTGGATATCTGTTTGGGTCATCCATAAAGATTAACGAACCATTTCGCATAAAATTTTTATGGGGAGCTAGAGGTGTATCCTCTAAAAATGCTAAGATTAAATTCTATGTTGACGGCGAAATTGTTGGCTCATACGAGGCTACAAGTAATGAATTGAGCTTAGATTATTTTGAGTACATAATAGATCCAGGGGAACATTATATTTCTTGGAGTAGTGACGGTCAAAAGGGGCAATTTGTCAGGTTTGGCGATTGTGTGCTTGAAAGGGAATCTTCATGGAATAAGACTTTTAATGAATCTGAAGTTTTAAGTGATATTTTTTTGTCAAATCTTTTACCTAACCATAAATATCAAATTAGAGCAAATATATTCCCTAATTTTACTAGTTCGTTAGATAAGGCCTGGAACGGTATTTCAAGTGAATGGACATACTTTAGCACGCTCAATATTATAGTGGGCATGCCCACCTCGACATTAATTACACAAGGGTCTATTGCTATTCAAGCGGAAATTGATAAGGGCGATTCTGAGTTACTTAATTTGGGCTTACAATACAAAATTTCCGAAGGCACTTCATGGATTGATTTCCCGAAATCTATTGAGAACACTTCTTTGTCTGAAATTATTAATCGTTTAAGACCAAATACAAAATATGACTTTAGAGCCTATGCAACCCCTATAGGATGTGATACCATGTATAGTGATATATGTCAATATACAACACTAAAAGTGATTCCTAATAAACCAGTAATTACTAAGCTTAGTCAACATAAAGTTATATTGACGGGTGATATAACTTATGGAGATGCCGACATCTACACTCGTGGAATGCAGTTCAGGAAAAAGGACATATATACTTGGGAGGAGGTTGAAGATGTAGGCATCGATTCAATATATATTCTTGTTAAAAATAATTTGGAAATGGGTACTACCTATCAAGCACGTACTTATGTTCAACCGGCTGGATGCGATGTGATATATTCTGATATTTTGGAATTTACGACATTGGACTCCTATTTTACCAAATGCGAATCTAATAGAACTCAAACGACTATAACATTAGAGGCAACCTTGTCTGATGTCGATGACGACATTACGGTTGACAATTATGGATTTGAATATTTCATTGATTCAGATGGATTCTCAGAGAATGCTGATTCATTTGTTAAATCAGATGTAATTGATGTTCCCATTACTCCAAATGGCAAAGAACTTAAGACAGTAATAACCAGCCTTGCTCCATATATGGGAATTAGATGGAGAGCATACGCAAGAATTGATGGACAAAAGACTTATTTTACAAGTTCTAAAAATTTGGAATGGGACTTTGCTGGAACGGACAGAGCTATGATAGAGGCTACAGTAAAAAATATCACGCAGACATCTATTTCTTTAGAACTTGATGCTACACAAGAAGGAGATGCTATCGTTTCTCAAATCGAGTATGCTCTTGCAAATTCAGTTCAAGACACACAAGCCTATTCAATTTGCGGAAATACATTAACGCTAAATAATCTTACTCCTAACCATCAATATAACATAAGATTTAGAGGTCTTGTGAATGAGCGATACTGTCCACTTCTAAAAGAAATCACATCAGACTATTCATGGTTTGAATATAGAACTCGACCAGTTAATGTCAACGTGTCATTCTCTGAAATTACTCAGACAAAAGCAAAAATGAAAGTGTCTTTTGACTCTGGGAATGCCAAGATAACGGACATAAGATACCGCCTGAACTACGATGAAATCCTACCGTATTCTGGGGAACGGAATCTTGCAAGTTTAACACCAGGAAATTCATATTCAGTAACAATATATGCAAAGGTTAATGGAGTTGAATCTTCATGGATTGCAAATTCGGCTAATAATCCCTTTAAGTTCACTACTAAATTTGTATCTTCAAGCATATCTATTCCTGAATCTTATCAGACGGCTGCGAAAGTTTCCTGGTCTTCCTATGTCGGAGATGCTACTTTTGTTTGTTCTGGGTTTGAATTTTCCAACGAAAATATAAATTCGGATCTTAAATCAGGAGAACGTGTCCTTACTGAATTGATTCCAAACAGAACATATTCTTGCAGAAGTTATGTTGAGACAGTTGAGGGTGGACGGGTTTATTCATCTCCGAAATCGTTTACAACTAAAGTAATATCTACTTCTACCCATAGTGTTTCTAACATATCTAATCGTTCAGCAACAATGGGCGGAGAGATAGAATGTGATGCATACAGTTCAGCAGAGTTTGGATTCCAATGGAAGCAGATGGAAGGTTGGCAATCGGCCCCCGCATTTACAAAGGGTGTAAAACATGAGGATGGAGAGATTTCAGTTACGCTTGTCAATGGTATGCTTGAACCCAACACAGATTACCAATATCGTACCGCTGTGCGCTATCGTGATGAAATTTACGCATCGAATGATTGGAAAACATTCAGAACAGAATCGGAGTTCATATATTATCCGGCGACGGTTTATACGGTATTCAGGACAGATAGGGAAAACAATGCCTTGATTCTATGTGGGTATTATATAGCTGGCTCTGAAACAATAGTAAGCCAAGGATATGAGTATTGGCAGGTAGGTCAACAATCATTCAGGGCATACGCACCGCACAACGCTGTAACAATTACCACAGACGAATCAATGCTGCATACATTCTCAAGTGGAGAATTAGCAAGCGGCAATTATGCAGTCCGCGCATTTGTTAGAACTGAGACTGGTGATGTACTCTATGGCGCGACATTAAGATTTAGTGTTTCTGAGAATGGATATTCTGGTATTGATACAACTGACTCGGATATTGTAAGAGTCTTTGCAGAGGGTTCTGCTCTTAAGATTGAAAATGGAAAAAATCTTTCTTGCTATATTTATGATCTAAGTGGACTATTAGTTGCAGAAAAAAGTAACATGTCTGAATACGAAGAATTCCTCCTTTGTAAAAACTCAATATACATTATTAAGTTGAGCGATGGTAAAGTTCTAAAGTTAATGATGTAAGCAATAATCATTGAGAATTAAACAGGCTACATCTGTCGAATGGTGTAGCCTGTTTTTCAATTGTATAAAATTATCCAACAGTGACTACCGATTGACAAAAATGCTGATAATATCCCGAGCGTAACGATTGTTAAGGATATGTTCGCTATTCAATCAACGTGTTGTTTTGCTCCGTTGCTTGCCTATAGCATCTACAAATTGTGTTATGTGTGTTTCACTTGCTCAGCAGAGACTATGTCATTGGGTAATTCCTCAATGTCGTTTTTGCGGTTCTCATAGCTCCAAAGTGTAAGTATGTAGCTTATGGAAAAACGTATCCCCGGCGGGGGCTGTGGAAGCCGAGGCCGGGGATGCTGGTCATAGGATTGTGTGGCGTGTCAGTAGGCTTGCTGGTGGACGCTTTTGACGGCGCGGCCTGAGGGGTCGTTCATGTTCTGGAACGAGATGTCCCAGGCGAGGGCCTCGGCAGTGCTGCAAGCCACAGAGGGGACAGAGGGGACACAAGCGGCTGCGGTGGCCGACGGGAAGTGCTCCTCGTAGATGCTGCGGTAGAAGTATTCCTCCTTGTTCATCGGGGTGTTGACCGGGAAACGGCGATGGGCGTTCTTCATCATCTCGTCGGTCACCTGTGACGATGTGATGGCCTTGAGCGAGTCAATCCACGAGTATCCCACGCCATCGGAGAACTGCTCCTTCTGCCGCCAGGCGATTTCCTCGGGAATCATGTCCTCGAAAGCCTTACGGAGTACCCACTTCTCCATCTTGCCGTTGCCGGCCATCTTGTCGGCTGGGTTGAGCCGCATGGCCACGTCGAGAAACTCCTTGTCAAGGAACGGCACGCGTCCCTCGACACCCCATGCCGACAGTGACTTGTTGGCACGCAGACAGTCGTAGAGGTGGAGCTTGGAGAGTTTGCGTACGGTCTCCTCGTGGAACGCCCTCGCGTCGGGAGCCTTGTGGAAATAGAGGTATCCACCGAATATCTCGTCGGCACCCTCGCCCGAGAGCACCATCTTTATGCCCATAGACTTGATGACGCGGGCAAGCAGGTACATCGGTGTAGAGGCGCGGACGGTAGTCACGTCGTAGGTCTCGATGTAGTATATCACGTCGCGTATCGCGTCGAGACCTTCCTGGACGGTATAGTTTATCTCATGGTGCACTGTGCCGATATGCTCGGCCACCTTGCGGGCGGCGGCAAGGTCGGGCGCGCCCTTGAGTCCGACGGCAAATGAGTGGAGTCTCGGCCACCATGCCTCCTGTTTACCATCGGTCTCAATGCGGTTGGGAGCATACTTGGCGGCAATCGCTGATATTATCGAGGAGTCGAGACCGCCCGACAGCAGCACGCCGTATGGGACATCGCTCATCAGTTGCCGCTTGACGGCATCTTCCAGCGCCTCCCTCAACTGTGGAATGGAGGTGGTGTTATCTTTCACAGAGTCATAGCTCTCCCAGTCGCGGGTGTACCACCGGCGCATCTCGCCCGTGCGGCTGTCGTAGACGTGTCCCGGCAGGAATGGCTCTATGACATCACATTTACCCTCAAGCGCCTTGAGCTCGGAAGCGAAATATTTGTGACCCTCAGTGTCGGTGCCCATATAGAGAGGTATCACTCCTATGGGGTCGCGGGCCACCATGTAAAAATCGTTTTCCTCGTCATAGAGGGCAAACGCGAATATCCCGTTGAGGTCTTCGAGGAAGTCAGGTCCTTTGTCGCGATAGAGGGCAAGTATCACCTCACAATCGCTCCCGGTCAGGAACTCATATTTTCCCGCATAGCGCTCGCGTATCTCTCGATGGTTGTATATCTCCCCGTTGACGGCGAGTATCACCTTGCCGTCGGCTGTCTTGAGCGGCTGGCCGCCCGACTCGGGGTCTACGATTGACAGGCGCTCGTGTGACAGGATGGCGTTCTTACCGCAATAGATGCCCGACCAGTCAGGTCCGCGGTGACGAATTTTCTTTGACATCTTCAATATGTCGGGACGCAGACGCGCCACGTCACCCTCTGTCTCGAATACTGCTACAATTCCACACATAATAGTAAGCTCTTAGTAGTTTTGTTTGTCATTATGCTTGCAAAGTTAAATATAATACGTCAAAATGCAAGCGTTTTTCGATAAAATTTAGCAAAAATATTTTGGCGGTATATTCTCGGGCTGTTTTTGTATCTTTGCAGACATCAATCGGACACCGCAGTCCGACGATGATATAATGTATCGACCAACGATGAAAGAAAGAGTCTACTATTTTGATTTCCTGAATGTCATAGCGTGTATGGCTATGCTCGCCCTCCATCACAATCTTATTGTGCACCGCTACGCAGCCGACAGCAGCTGGTGGCAGGCCTTGATAGTAGAAGTAGTGTGTTATTGGGCTGTCCCGGTGTTTTTCATGCTGTCGGGGGCGACGCTGATGAGATATCGTGAGCGCTACGGCACGAGGGAGTTTTTTATCCATCGTTTCAATCGTGCGGTCGTGCCGTTCCTCATTTGGTCATTGGTATGGGTCGCGCTGCTGTATGTCTCGGGCAAGGATACCGACCTGTCGCCGTTTCACATAGCCGATGGTATAGTCCACACGACCTATCAGCCGGTCTATTGGTTTTTCATACCGTTGTTTGGCATATATCTGTTGATGCCGGTGCTGTCGATGTTGCGTGATTGCCGCAAGACACTCATCTATTTGGCTGTCCTGATATTTGTAGTGACCGGGGTCATCGACCCCTTGCTGTCGTGGGCCGGGGTGGCACCCGTCAAGTCGATGCAGAATGCCATGGCGGGCCCGGTGCTGTTTGCCATACTTGGATTCCTTTATAAGGAGACGCGGGGACGGGTAAGGTATTCGGGCGTTATATTTGCCTTGGCCGTGGCGTGCTGGTGCCTGCGGTATTTTGTGACACTGATCGTGTCACAATCCGGCGCCGGATTGTTCAAAGGCATGTTCGGCTACTATTATTTCACCTCAATAATCCCGGCGATTGCCGTGTTTGTCCTTGTCAAGGATTACTTCCCGCGCACGCTTTCGCCTCGGGTGGCCAAGTCGCTCACGGTGCTGTCGTCATGCAGCCTCGGCATTTACCTGCTTCACATCGTCGTCCTCACGCTTGAGCAGCGGATGCTCCCCGTGTCGGTCGACAGTCTGCTCTATCGTGTCGGCTTCATCCCGCTCAATTATCTGCTCTGCTTTGCCATCGTGTACCTCACCAAGAGGATACCTGTCATTGGCCGGTATCTGTTTCCCTGATGCTATGCTGACTGTGGCATGGCTGTCGGTCGTCAGAAAGGACGCTTCGGTTTGGTCGCCTGAAACTCCTTGAGATATTCGGGAGTCGAGTAGGCCAGGTCCATGAAGTCGCGGCGGCTGTAGGCCCGTTCCGACAGCGCGAGCATGTCGGCGGCCAGCGGCTTGATGCCGGGGATAAACCGGGCGTTGGGGTGGCTGACTATTCCATTGAACTTGTCGCTGCCGTTGCCAAAGAACAGGACGGGCTTCTCATCGAGATACTCCCGGTAGCTGTTCTCGTCAAGTATCATCGGGGTGTCGGCAAGCAGGGGTGTCAGTCCCATGTCAAGCACTGAGGTGTAGACCTCCATGCGCCGTGCGTCAATCATCGGGGCAAACAGCACGTCCTCGTCGATCCAGCGGTTGAACATGACTCCTACGGTCATTATCTGTAGCGTGGGGATGCCTATCAGTGGCAGGTCGAGCGCATAGGCGAGGCCCTTGGCCTCCGACAGCCCGATGCGTAGCCCCGTATAGCTGCCGGGCCCTATGCTGACAGCTATAGCGTCGAGGCTCATCTCGCGCTCGGCTATGAAATCAAGACATTCCTTGATAAATCCACTCAGCAGCGCCGCGTGGTTCTGTCCGCCGCCGCGCTCGTAGTGTCGCAGTACCATACCCTCGGCGGTAACCGCCACCGAGCACACATCGGTTGATGTCTCTATGTTTAATATAACCGCCATAGTCGGGATGTTCAGTTTTGTCATGCAAAATTACGGAAAAAGTTTCTTATTAGGCCACCGGTGGCCTAATAAGAAACTTTTTCCCGACAGGATTTTATATTGTCAGTCTTTGATGAGGTATATGGTGTCAGTCTGATTGGTCATTCAGAACGGTCATCTGTCACCGCCCATGCGCTTTTGATTTTTAATACTCGTTTGGATTAATTATCTTTGCGGTAGTAAAACGCGTGTCGGTCACGACATGCCGGGATTTTGACCAAAAACAGTAAACCATGATATTGTCAATGACAGGATTCGGCAAGTCGATTGTCGAGATGTCCGATAAAAAAATCACAGTGGAGATAAAGTCGCTCAACAGCAAGCAACTCGACATTTCCGCACGTGTCCCCGCCATCTTCCGGGAAAAGGAACTTGAGATACGCAACCGCATCGGCTCGCGCCTTGAGCGCGGTAAGGTCGATGTGACAGTCTATGTCGAGACCATGCAGAGCGATGTGGCCGCGTCGCTTAACATGCCCGCGTTACAAAGCTACAAGAAGCAGATAGAGGAAGCCTCGGCGGCTCTCGGTATCCCTGAACCGGCCGACTGGTACAGCGTGCTGCTGCGTTTTCCCGACACCCTGCACGCCGAGCAGCCCGCCACCGTCACTGAGGAGGAGAGTGCCGCGCTGATGGAGGCTGTCGATGCCGCTGTGGACGGACTGATGGACTATCGTGCAGTCGAGGGTGAGAAGTTGAACGACTTCTTTACCGTGCGCATTGACAACATACGCGCACGGCTCGCCGAGGTACCGGCCTTTGAGACCGAGCGTGTGGCCAAGATACGCACGCGCATAGAGGAGGCGCTTGCCCGCATCGACAATGTTGACTATGATAAGTCGCGTCTTGAGCAAGAGATGATATACTACATCGAGAAACTCGATATCAACGAGGAGAAGCAGCGTCTCGCCCAACATCTCGACTACTTCATGGAGACAATGGCGGGCAATCCCGGTCAGGGCAAGAAACTCGGGTTTATCAGTCAGGAGATGGGACGCGAGATCAATACCCTCGGCTCAAAGAGCAACCATGCCGACATGCAGCGGCTCGTGGTGCGCATGAAGGACGAGCTTGAGCAGATAAAGGAACAGGTACTTAACGTCATGTGACCCGCTGATGGCAACGGAAGGCAAGATAATCATCATTTCAGCCCCGTCGGGCTGTGGCAAGAGCACCATCATAGGCCGGCTGCTTGAGCTCGGGGAGATTGACATGCGGTTCTCGGTGTCGGCCACAAGCCGTGCGCCACGCGCCGGTGAGGTTGACGGTGTCCATTACCGGTTCCTGACCGAGGAGTGTTTCAGGCAGTGCATAGAGCGCGGCGAGTTTGTGGAGTATGAGGAGGTGTATCCCGGTCGGTTTTATGGCACTCTCAAGAGCGAGATTGAGCGCGTATGCGGCGACGGGCACAATGTGATACTCGACATAGATGTCAAGGGTGGCGTCAACGTGAAGCGCATCTATGGCGACCGGGCCGTCAGCATATTTATCATGCCACCGTCGGTCGATGAGTTGCGCCGCCGTCTGGTAGGGCGGGCCACCGATGCTCCCGAGGTGATAGAGGAGCGTGTGGCAAAGGCCGCCTACGAGATAACGTTTGCACCGCAGTTTGACCATACTGTCGTGAACGAAGACCTCGACACGGCTGTTATGGAGACAGATACTATTATAAAGGACTTTGTGGGAGCGTGACCCTGACCGGGTCGTGCGGCCCATGATAAAATTGATGATATGGAGACGATAGGTATATTTGGCGGCTCGTTCAATCCGGTGCATATCGGACACATGATGCTTGCGTCATATCTGAGCCAGTGGACTGACATCGAGCACGTGTGGTTTAATCTCTCACCTCAGAATCCGTTGAAAAATCCCGAGGGGCTTCTTGACGATGCAGTGAGGCTTGAGATGCTCAACCGAGCCACCGCCGAGGCCCCCGATGTGGCGGTCTGCGACATAGAGCTGACGATGCCACGGCCATCCTATACCATCAATACCCTTGACGCGTTGAGCGGCCTCCACTCGTCCTATCGCTTCAAGCTCGTCATCGGGGCCGACAATTGGCTGCGGTTTGACCAATGGAAAGACTATCAGCGCATAATTGACGAATATGGCGTTATCGTCTATCCGCGCCCCGGTCATATCGTCGATCCGGCGACGCTTCCCGATGGCGTGACGCTTGTCGATGCCCCCGTCATCGACCTGTCGAGTACATTCATCCGCGAGGGGATAGCTGCCGGCAAGGATATGCGCTATTTCCTGCCCCCGGGAGTCTATGAGTACATAATGGAACACGGGCTTTACCGTACCGATACCATACATTGATATTATGAACAATCAGTCAAAACTCAATACCAACGCATTGGCGCTCATGGCGCTGTGTAACGAATACTGCGAGGCGTTGGAGAATGTGCGTGAGGCCGACCGCAACGAGTTTGTCGCCTCCATGCTGCGCCTGCTGCCACGGTTGTATATAGCCGTGACCGACCTCAGGATTGAGATTGCCGATGATGAGGAGCCTTATCTTGAGAACGCCATCGAGGAGGACTACTATGACTCGGTGAGGCGCAATCTTGAGAACCTGTTTGGAGCCGATGATGTGTATCTTGAGGTGTTTGAAGAGGATATGAAATATTCTGACACTCCCATCTCGGCGAGCATATCGGAGGGATTGGCCGACATATTTCAGCCGTTGTACAACTTTATCGAGATGGTCAAGGATGCCCCCGAGCCGGTGGTTGTCGTCGGGCTTGTCGCGCTGAAGGAGGATTTTGAGGGATATTGGAGCCGGATATTGTGCAACGTGCTGCGTGCGCTCAATCATCTGCGCTACTCATCTACAGCCGAATTTTGAGACGATGGAGGTACTCTACGAGGACAATCATATCATAATTGTCAACAAAGCCCCGGGTGAGATAGTGCAGGGCGACAAGACGGGCGACCGTCCGCTTGTCGATATCGTGAGAGACTGGATTAAGGAGAAATACGCCAAGCCGGGAAATGTGTTCTGTGGCGTTGTCCATCGACTCGACCGCCCTGTGGCGGGTGTCGTGGTCTTTGCCAAGACCTCAAAGGCGCTGTCGCGCATGAATGAGATGTTTCGCAACGGCGATGTCCACAAGACCTATTGGGCCATCACCGCCAACAAGCCCCCGATGGAGTCAGACACGCTGACCCATTATATCACCACGACCGAGCGCAACAACAAGTCATACGCCTCATCATCGCCTAAGCCGGGGGCGCAGAAAGCTGTTCTGTCCTATCGGCACCTGGCATCGGGAGAGCGGTATCATCTGCTTGAGGTCAACCTGCTTACGGGACGCAAGCATCAGATACGCGTGCAGCTGTCGTCGATTGGTTGCCCTATAAAGGGTGACCTGAAGTATGGCGCACGACGCAGTAATCCTGACGGCAGCATCTCGCTGATGGCACGCAGCATACGGTTTGTTCACCCCGTGTCACACAAGGAAATAGACGTCACGGCCCCATTGCCCGATGACAACCTTTGGCAGGCTCTCGGGTCGCTGGCCGTCACAGGAACAGCAGGACAAGAAGCTGGGCGATGACCACCCGCGAGAACATCGCCAACGGGTAGACCGTGGCATAGCTGACGGCGGGATTGTCGCCCGGCAACGTGTCGTTGGCATAGTTGAGTGCCATGGGATTGGCCATCGCCCCACACAGCATACCACATGCCGACCCGAAGTCGAGGTGGGCGGCGCGCATCGACACCAAAGCCATGATAATGACCGGGACTACGGTGATGACAAACCCTACGGCAACCCATATCAGGCCGTCGGCACGCATTATGGTGTCGAGGAAGTGGGCACCGGCATCGAGTCCGAGACAGGCGAGATAGAGAGACAGGCCGATGCCGCGCAACATCAAGTTTGCGCTCCGGGTCGTGTAGGTGACAAGGTGAAACTGCGGGCCAAATCGTCCGATGAGTATGCCCACCACGATGGGTCCGCCGGCAAGACCGAGTTTGACCGGGGTCGAGATGCCGGGGATGGCTATCGGTATCGAACCCACTAACAGTCCGAGTACAATGCCAATGAAGATGGCGGCGAGGTTGGGATCCTTGAGCGCGGAGACCGTGTTGCCGAGTACTTTCTCGACATTCTCTATTGACTTTGCCTCGCCCACGACCGTAAGCCTGTCGCCGAGTTGCAGTATCAGCTCCGGCGTGGCAAGCAGCTTGACACCGCTGCGCAACACGCGGCTTATGTTTATGCCATAGCTGTTGCGCAACCTCAATGAGCCGAGACGCCGTCCGTTTATCTCGGGACGGCTCACGATGATGTGCTTGGAAATCAACTTGCTGTCAATCGCGTTCCAGTCGATGTCGTCGGTGTTCCAGTCCTTTTGTTCCTGTTCGCCAAACAGGACGGTGAGTGCGGGCAGGTCTTTCTCGGTGGTGATGACAAGCAGTCGGTCGTTCTCGCGGAGTATGGTTTCGGACGTAGGGATTGTCACCACGCCTTCGCGCCAAAGCCTTGATATGACAAACTTGGGCGCGACAAACTGTGCGGCCTCGCGTACACTTTTGCCAAACACCGCCGGATTGTGGACTTGAAATGTCGCTATGAATGTCTGGTTGTCTTCCTCGTGCGAGCCTGTGATTATGTCAGATTGCCGCACAAACAAGCGCCTGACAACAACGATGGCCAATATCACGCCGACGACTCCGAGCGGATAGGTCACGGCACAGCTCAGTGCGGCTCCGTTGGCCGACAAGCCGAGCTGCTGGAGGGCCTGTTGGGCGGCTCCGAGTGCGGGGGTGTTGGTAGTTGCGCCGCTTATGATGCCCACCATGTCGGCCATGGATATGCCGAGGAGGACACTCAGCCCGATGGCTGTGAGCGTACCTAATAACACTGTGCCGAGTCCAAGCAGGTTGAGTTTCACGCCCCCCGTGCGGAATGAGCTGAAAAATCCGGGCCCGACCTTGAGTCCGAGTTCGTAGACAAAGAGCACGAGACCGAAACTCTCGGCATAGTTGAGCATCCCGGAGTCAATCGTCAATCCGAAGTGGCCGGCCAATATCCCGGCAAAAAACACCCATGTGACTCCGAGTGATATTCCGAATATGTGGATTTTGCCCAATCCCAGTCCGACGGCAATTATGACCGACAGCACGATTACGGCCTGAAGCGGCGAATGTTGGCAAAATACGCTCTCAATCCATTCCATGATGATACGTGGCGGTGGGTCAGCAGTCGTAGAAGCGGGTAAAGGCGGCGATTGTGGCGAGATGGTCGGCTGTCGATGCGGTCTCCCTCACCGAGTGCATGGCCCATAACGGAGCCCCCATATCGACACCACGCAAGTCAATCTGTGATGTCAGGATATTGCCAAGGGTAGACCCACCGGCAACATCGGAGTGGTTGACAAAATACTGCACGGGGACACCGGCCTCGTCGCATATCGTGTGGAACACTGCCGCCGAGTCGGCATCGGTCATATACTTGCAGTTGGCATTTATCTTGATCACGGGACCGCCGCCGAGAACGGGATGGTTGGTGGGGTCATGTTTCTCCGGGTAGTTGGGGTGAACGCCGTGGGCGTTGTCGGCCGACACCATGAATGACGAGGCAATGGCGCGGAGATACTCCTCCTCGCCTCCTCCGAGTGCTGCCGTGATGCGGCGGCACAGATGCTCAAGCACCGGCGATGCCGCACCTTGCTTGGTGCCGCTGCCGGTCTCCTCATTGTCAAACACTGCCAACATGCGGGTCATGTGCTGGTCACGTCCCGACGACAGCAATGCCGACGCGGCGGCATGGACCATCGAGAGGTCATCGAGCCGGCCAGATGATATAAACTCCCGGTTTAGGCCGATCAGGCAAGCCGGGGTCGTGTCGTAGAGGGTGATGTCAAAATCGAGGATGTCGCGCTCGCTTACTTGTAGCTCGGCGGCTATGAGCCTTAGCAGCAGTCCGTCGCGCTCGGCGCTGTCATTGATGTGGCCGAGGACGGGGAGCATGTCCTTCTGTCGGGAGAGGGGATTGCCCTCGTTGACACCACGGTTGAAGTGGATGGCGAGATGTGGGATGGTCATGAGCGGACGCTTGACATGCAGGAGTCTTGTCTCGGGACGCAGCGGGTCGCTTGAGCGCAGTATTACGCGGCCGGCTATCGACAGCGGGCGGTCAAACCACGTGTAGAGTATCGGGCCACCGTAGACCTCGGTGTTGAGCTTGACGATGTTGCCGTCACATATCATCTCGGCATGTGGCTTTATGCGGAATCCCGGCGAATCGCTGTGGGCCGAGATGATCTTGAATCCGTCAGCGGCACTCCCTTGTCCGACAATGAAGGCAAACAGGGCTGAGTCATTGGTCGTGACATAATATTTGCCACCGGGGGTCAGATGCCACGCGTCCCTGCGGTCGAGCATCGTGTAACCGGCGTCGTCGAGCATCTCTTTCAGTGTGTTTACCGCGAGAAAGTTGCACACGCTCGCATCCATAAAATTCATTAGGCCGTCAATCGTGCCTGAGAAATCTTTCATCGTTCAGTCAATTAGAGGTTATCATAAGTGGTCTCTCATCCGGCTCCGGGCGCGGCTACTGAAGTGCCATCATGTGACCCGTGTGGCGGGATGACGGCGCTTGCGCGACGAGCGGATGCCCAAAGTTATCCATTATCCGCGACATACCCAAGCCGACACCGTTATACAATGTTTATTTTTCCCCGCTGCCTGGAAAACCCGTGCATTGTGATGATATCTTTATCTTGAGTGCCATAATTAATTCCAAATCGTTGGGGTCGTCCATAAATCAATTAGTAAAAGATTTCAAAATTATTTTACACATGGATTATGACGTGTAAAGAAAAAACGATTTCTTTTACACGTTGAAAGTAAATGTAAAACAGCTTTACATACCCATATCCGTGTCCATATTGGAGTTGATAGGGTCTGCCGAGGTATCGGATTCAGAATGGAATGCATTTAGAATGAAGCTGAAAAGACCTTTATTTATATAATAATTTTCTCTGCCGAGTTTTAGTTTATCCAATATGCCCTCGTCAATCAGTTGATTGAGATAAGACATCGCTGTTGGGCGGCTAACTCCCACTTCCTTTACTACAAACTCAATCTTTGTATATGGGTGACGGAACAGGTTGTTAATAAGATCTTGTGAGTAGACGTTAGGAAGATTATTACGTATACGATGTTTATATTCCATCATCATATCCGACATCCCACGCACAAATTTTATAGTTTCATCAGCAGTCTGCTCAACGCCTTTGAGCATAAACAAAATCCACGATTCCCATTCCAATGTGTCGCGGACTGACTGTAAAAGCCTGTAATACTCACCCTTGTTTTGATTAATATAACGGCTGAGGTATAGGATTGGCATATTAAGCAAGCCTTGTGCCACAAGATAGAGGATATTGATTACACGTCCGGCTCGTCCGTTTCCGTCACCGAAAGGATGTATACTCTCGAATTGATGATGAATAATAGCCATCTTAATGAGAGGGTCAAGGTCAGAGAGGGAATCATCGTTGATAAACTGCTCCAAATTGCGCATATAGGTGTTTATCTCATCTATAGTTTGAGGTGGTATGTAAACACTTTCTTGCGTTCTTTCGTTTATCAGCTTCTTGCCTGGAGTAGTGGTATATCCCGCATCGTTATGTTTGATGTGCCGATAAATCTCTTTTATCATACTTTCGGTAATAATTCCACGCTTTTTGACAAGCGAAAAAACTTCCATCAGTGCATCTGCGTATGTACTTACCTCCTTAGCTGCAAGTGTGGAATATTTATTCGCGCCTATTTCGGCCTTGTAAAGTTCATCATGTGTGGTGATGATGCTTTCGATTGAAGAAGAATCCATGGCCTCTTGCAACGAAAGGGTACGGATAAGTATTTCGGGATTTGGTATCTTTTCAACAATACCATTCAACTCTCCGAGTTTACGGCTTGCAAGTGTAGTCTGTTTGAGTACGGCTTTGGTTTCCACATCACAGGATAGCGGAAGCGTGGGTATGATATATTGTGTTTTGGCCATATTACAATAAGGTTGCTGGGGATTACATAGGTTTAATCATTGATTCGATGAAGATGATTTCTTCATCGGTCAAGCCATACTTGGCATAAAGCTGTGCATCAATCTCAGCTACGCTTTTGCTCCAATCAATGTCGCTGCCCTCCTTGAAGTCTTGCATCGGAACGTTGGCCCAAGTGCTTTTGGGGTTATGCTGGGTGGCCTTTAATGTACCTAACATACACCTGGCAAATTTTGACTTGACGTATTTCAAACACGCGGACGCCTCCTCAGCAGAGGCAAACTTGCCGATGCTGAGGAAGGTGTCCGTGTGACCGATTACCGGCACGCCGATTACCGGC
>JAMPAQ010000002.1:0-40473 GCA_023667145.1 Pseudoflavonifractor sp. | reverse complement strand
ACCCAGGACCCCAACATTAAAAGTGTTGTGCTCTACCAGCTGAGCTAGCGAATCAATGCTATTCAGATTTTTCTGAAAGGCGTTGCAAAGGTACGTGGTTTATTTCAACTATGCAAATTATGTTGAATGTTTTTGTGTTTTTGTAGAGTCCAACAGCAAATTGTAGTGTTTATCTCTGACAACAATAATCCGGCAACAAATGCGGAAATAAGGGGCTTCACAGAAAAATTCGGAAGTCTCCCAAGAGTGCTATTTATTACTTGGCAAGATATAAAGGAGATATTTAACAAATTACAGAACGTATCATTGCCGTTTCAATTTAAGGCACTTAGGTAAGATTCATCGCCAGATATTTACGCGACATTCGACACCGCCGAGGGACGTTGTTGTATCGGTATGGATTTGATAAGATCCTTGACGTGGCGGCGTGAATAGATGGCGATATGGTTATAAATAACCACATCGGGGCTATTGCAAAATCCGTGTAACGGTGATAAATTAGCGACTGATTTTGTCACCAAGTAATGGATATACTTAGGAAGGAAATAAACGCGTTTTACCAGGGGCAACATCTGCCTGATGAGGCTCTCGATTATTCATTATTGGATGATTGCAGGAGTCGCATTGATGCCGTGGTCAGTGTCGAGCGCGATTGCCGTGTCATCACTGACGCAGCGCGGGATTGCTGCTACATCCGGGGAGGCGACTTTGCCGTGCTGATTGGGTTGTCAGACTCAAACGACTATCACGCCGTGATGGATTCAGGCGATGAGGACGAGATCTACAACCGCATCCATCCCGAGGACCTTGCCGAGAAAAGGATGCTCGAATACGAGTTTTTCAAACATGTGGATGCCCGACACGATGAGTCAAAGCTGAGTCTTAGAGCCACGAGCCATCTGCGCATAATGGACAGGACCGGCAGATACATCCATGTCGACAACTGCACGCGCATCTTACAGCTGTCGCCCAAAGGTAAAGTGTGGCTGATACTCTGCTGCTATAGCGTGTCTCCCATCCAAGAGACTTTTGATGGTATATGCCCACGCATAATCGACATCCGCACGGGAGCGATTCACAGACCCGAACTGGCCGAGAGACGGACACGCATATTGACCGACAGAGAGAAGGAGATACTAAATCTGATACGAGAGGGAAAACTCAGCAAACAGATTGCTGACATACTGCACATAAGCATACATACGGTCAACCGCCATCGACAGAACATACTCGGAAAGCTGAGTGTCGGCAACTCTGTCGAGGCAGTCTCGGCCGCCACCCTGATGAGGTTGCTGTGACATCGGGAATGGCTACAAATCAGTATTTCACAGGAGAATGACAGACAGTAATTTTGCCACAAAGACAAATTACAATGAGAACAGTCATTTTATCACTTTTGATGGGCATACTCCTACCCTATGTAACAATCGCCGCCGACAGGGATAACTTTAACTGGGGTGGCTCAACCGTATATTTCGTCATCACTGACCGATACTGCAACGGCGACACAACCAACGATGTAAACTACGGGCGTATAGTCGATTATGGCAGCGGCAGACTCAACGCAGCCACCTTTCACGGAGGTGACTTCAGGGGGATGCTCCAGAAAGCCAAGGACGGATACTTCACGAAGCTCGGGGTCGATGTCGTATGGATGACTGATGTCTACGAACAAATCCACGGATGGATGTCGGGCAGCGGGCCGGTCAACGACTTTCCCCACTATGGCTATCATGGATATTATCCGCTTGATTACACCCAGATTGACAAGAACTACGGAACGGTCGATGAGTTACGTGAGCTCATCGACACGCTCCACAGCCAAGGCATCAGGGTCATGCTCGGAGCCAATCTCAATGACCCCGGCTATCCCACGCTACTTGATGCCGCACAATATGGATTTGCCGACACTGGTCTCACCGAGGAACAGGCAGCCCGCCACATCCGCGAATGGAGTTATGACAAGTTTTTTGAAAACCGGTTGAATTGGAAGGGCTGGTATGACCGGGGGTGGATACGTATGCCCGACGAGGATTGGGATGAGTCAAATCCTCTTGAGACAACCCTCTTCGGTATGCCCGATTTCAAGGATGAATCCGACGAGACAGTCAGAATCCCGGCTTTCCTACACCGCAAGTGGCAGACAGAGGGCAACAGCAACGACCGATGGGTTAATCCATCGGCACGCCAACTTCGCCAAGACCGAGAGTGGAGTCCGATGCAATATCTCATAGCATGGATCGCATCCTGGGTAGAGGAGTTTGGCATCGACGGCTTCCGTTGCGACATCGTGGAGAATGTCCACCTCAACCGTTGGAAACAACTCAACGAGGCATCTGACGCGGCCCTTGTCACATGGCGGAAAAACCATCCCGAGAGTCCGGCATCCAAGTGGACTGACCGATTTTACATGACCGGCGATTTTGATATGGCAGGTATCGACGTCAAGCCTGAGTATGCCGATGCCGGGTTTTCGAGTATGGTAAATTTCTATTTTCCCAAACATGGTGATCTCGACGGCATAGTCTACACATGGCAGGCATACGCCGACAGTATTCAGCGCCATCCCCGATGGCATCCGTTCAACTATCTCAACAACTCCTACCACCGTGATGCCGAGATGGACAATATGATTGACTGCGCGACGACACTCATGTTGGCACCCGGTGTGGCACAGATTTTCTACGGAGACGAAACCGGCCGCAAACCCGATGATGCCCGGCTCAACGTTGACAGCAACCAGGCGTTCCGCTCCGACATGAACTGGGACGACATCGACCACGACCTGCTGACTCATTATCAAAAATTGGGTGGCATCCGCAAGTCCCACCCTGCCATCGGCATGGGGCGGCAGACAACCATCAATGAGCACACATGTGTCCGCATCCTGGAGAACGACACCGTGCTGATCAGAGTCGCGCCGGTAGACAATAGCCCCATCAACATAGCCGGGTATTTTGCCGACGGCGACCGATTAATTGAGCTTTACAGCCAACAGGAAGCCCCTGTCACCAACCATACCATACGCTTTCCCCGCTATCAGAACCGCATTGCAGTGATAGCCAAGCCGTGAATCCCATTTCTATGAGTCGGACGGATAGAGCGGAGCCGACGGGGCTATGGGCGGGGGTGGGTTTCGGTGCGGTTGAGGGCAAAGAGGGCCATGGCGCCGATGACGGCAAATGGAACTCCGACGAGTGCCGGGGACGCGAGGCCGAGGCCGTGGTGAATGGCCAAGCCGCCTATGGAGGCCGACATCGCATTGGAGACGTTAAAGGCAATCTGGATGCCCGCTCCACCGAGCATCTCTCCTCCCCGTGCATATCTCACGATAAGGAATTGCAACGGGCCCCCAAGGCCAAAAAGGCAAGCAGTGGCCAAAAAGGCAAGCACCAACGACGGCAACTTCATGGACGAGCAAAAGTATATCGCGGGCATGACAATGACAAGAGCCGCCGCGATATATCCCGACACCAACGACGCTCCATAACGGTCGGCGACACGACCCGACACGGCGTTACCGACCACCATCCCCGCGCCGGTAAGCATCATGATCCATGTCATGAACGCACCAGTAAAGCCCGTTACCTCAGTCATTATAGGCTCTATATAACTGAACCAACAATATACACTCGCCTGTCCGAAGAACACGCCGGCATATATGAGCCACGGAGCCTTGGAGCGGAGGAAGCGGAACTGACCCTTTATCCCGGTATCGGGCAACGGTTGCAGACGCGGCACCCACATACGGATAAAGACCCATGCGAGCAATCCCGAGATGGCCACGACCCCAAATGCCAACCTCCACCCCGACAGATTGCTGAGCAGTGTCGCCAACGGTACACCGACAACATTAGCGACGGTCATTCCTCCGACCATAACGGCCACCGCCTGTGCTCCCCTACCCTGAGCCGCAAGCCGTGAGCAGACTATGGCTCCCGCGCCAAAGAAAGCCCCATGAGGCAACCCTGAGACAAGCCGCGCACAAAGCAGCGAATAGTATCCGGGAGATAACACCGCCGCGAGATTTCCCACAAAAATCGTAGCCGCCAACAACATCATCAATCGTTTGAGAGGCATACGCCTCATCACGATGAGCAATGGAGCGCCGATAGCCACCCCGAGGGAATAAGCCGAGATAAAATGTCCGGCCTCAACGATGCTGACCCCGAGTCCCGAAGCCACATCACCAAGGATACCCATCATCCCAAACTCCGCGATGCCCAAGGCAAACGTCCCGACTGCAAGCGCCAACAATCCACGATTCATAACAATCTCCTTATCTTATCCTCCGTCTGTTGATGCAAAGTTACGTCTTTTCTTTTGGTCCGCCTACCATCCTGTCGTCAATGACAGCCAAAAGGAAAGAGCGGACAGAAGGGACAGTCTAATCGGCAGAAGTGCCACCGGGCAGCTGCCCGGTGGCCTTGAGATATTCGGTGGTGCGGACGCGATAGTCTGCATAGGCAGCGATATACTGGTCACAAGCCTTCTTGTATAACGTCTGCGCCTCAAGCAGGTCGGTGATTGACGAGACCCCGACCTTATAATAATTTTCGTTAAGCCGCAGATTCTCATCGGCCTGACCGATCGACTCGTTGGCATTCTCCATCTTGCGGTAAGCCGCCGTCAGGTTGTCCCACGCATCACGCATGGCAATCTGAAGCATCTCCGTGCCATCCTCCATCTGGATACGGGCATTCTGTATCTGGAGATTTTTTTTCTTGATGGCGTGCGAGCCGCCCCACCATGCCGTCAACGGCACATTGACAGAGAGAAAGACAGCCCCGAAATTCTGATTTTCCTCAAGCAGATTGTGGAAAAACCATCCAGCTCCGAGTCCGACAGTCGGCAAATTGCTGCCGACTGTCATCTTCTTTTCCAACTCGGCGGCACGGATAGCCGAATTAAGCATTCCATAAGCGGGGACGTTGGAGACCGCATCCCTCGGGTCACGCCACATGTCATAGGCCATCACAGGCATTTGCCCGGGGATGACACGCTCCGTAACCTTTACAGGTGTCAGACCCGCACCGATATATTGTCCCAACAGATTGGAGCATAACGCGATGCCATTGTCGAGATCAATCATGGTCGCCTTGAAGTCATTGCGCTGCAACTCGACCTTGAGCAGGTCGTTCTTGAGTATCACACCGGCATCGACAGCCGCCTGGGTCTGATAAGCGAGAGTGTCGAGCATTGTCAGCAACGAGGCCAACGTCTCCCGCTGGGAGTGCAGCGACACGAGTTTCCAATAATACTTGTCGACCGACACACAAATCTCCTCGTCGGTCTGACGCTTGCGCAGTTCGGCCACCCGCTCACCAACATGGGCAAGCGCATTGCCGTTGACTATCTGTCCACCGGCAAATATGGGCTGCACCGCCGTTATGCCGGCGGTATACCCCTTGTCAATCATACCGAGTTCAAACAGGTTCAACACATTGTACTGGATGACATCGTGATTTGCCCAAAAATATCCACCCGAAGCCGATATGTCAGGAAAATACTTGGTAAACGCCTCGTCTGAGGTCGCCTTTGCCATCTTCATATCATTGACAGCCGTCTTTGCCGAGGCATTACGGGTCAATGCCAACTGCCGGCACTCATCGAGCGACAGCGCGAGCGTGTCGACCGTAGCCGTATCCTGCGCATAGGCAGCAGATGCAGACAATATGCCGGCAATGACCGACCCGATTATATACTTATTTCTCATTGTCTTGTTGGGTTTGGGTTGTTGGTACGGACGTTTCCTCAACGGGATATACGGGTAGTTCGATGGTCGGGGCCTCCTTCTTGCAGAACTTCCAGTAAAGCAGCGGAATCACGGTTAGGATAAACACCATCGTCACCGGTGTCCCGAAGAATATCACGATACCCATAGGCTTCCAAAGAGCGCTCCCCGATATCACCATGGGCAACACACCCATTGTCGCAGCGGCAGAGGTCAGGAAGATGGGACGCATACGGCGCTCACTGGCCTGGAATATCGAGTCCTTGACCGACATCCCCTGCTCCTGTAGCTCCTCGGCATAGTCAAACATGATAATCACATTTCTGACAAGTATGCCCATGAGGCTTATCAGACCGAGAGTACACGTAAGACTAATCACCTCGTTCATTATCGCGAGACCGATGCCGGCACCCGGGATGATGAACACAAGCGACACGAGCATCAGGAACGGCACCGCAACACCCTTGTAGTGGAACAACAGGATGAAAAATATAATCACCACAGCAATCAGCAGAGCCATACCCATCTGCGGCAATATTTCCTGAGACTGCTCGTAGTCCCCGCCATAACTCAGCGTGACACCGGCGGGAAAGTCAATTTTGTCAAGCTCCTTTTGCAATATGGATGTCTGCCGGAGGGAATTCTCGCCTCTCACATTGTCAGCCGATATAATCGCCGTAGGCATACCTCCGCGATAGTCTATCTGACCGGGCTGCCATGTAGGATTGACATTGGCAAATGACTTCAATTGCGTGTTGCCGATTCCCATGACAGGTATCGGTTCGCGCATGAGGGCTGAATATGTGGAGCTGTCGGCATTCTGTGTCTTTGCCACGATACCTATGCCATAGTCGCCCTCCCACAATGTCCCCATAGGCACACCCGCACCATAACGCATGGCGAGGGTCATCTCAAGCAATGTGCTGTTGAGACCGAGCCGCGACATCTGCACCGGATCGGGCATCACCGTCGCCGCCACGAGCTGACTGCCCGCCGAGGGCCTTACCAGAGTGAGTCCGGGTATACGCCTCATGACCGACAACACGGTATCGGCAGCTTTCATGTTCTGCTCATAGTCAAGTCCCGACAGACGCACCTCGACAGGATACTTGGCGTTGGAATAGCTTAACTGCTTGAACTTGACATACGCTCCGGGAAAATAATCCTGATAACGTGGAGTATACTCATTCAACAGCTCGATGGTGGCCTCATTGCTCTTGGTATTGACGATGAACTGCGCATAGTTGGGGCCGCCTACCTGCGGGGCATACGTGGTCTGGAAACGTGGTGATGACATTCCATGGAACGAAGCCACCGACACTACCCTATCGTCCTTGCGCAGTATCTTGGCGAGACTGTCGGCAATGATATCGGTAGCCTGCAAGGACGACCCTGCCGGAAGATATATCTCAACGGCAAACTGGTCGCGTTCGGCAATCGGCATCAGCTGGATCGGGCGCGTGATAAACGCCCATGCGCCAACGATAATGGAAATCACGCCTATTATAACGGTTGTCTTGGGCCAAGCGAAACACAGGGTCACGAGCTTGTCATACCACCGCTGCAAGCTGACAAAGAAAGAAAACTTCTTCTTGCCACTCTCGACCTGCTGCTTCTCTATCGCATAGATGGGTTGCTTGATGAGTCTGAATTGCAGATATGGCACCAGCAACTCGGCGACAATCAGCGAGATGGTAAGTATCATCAATATAGCCCACGGAAAATCGGTGAGAAAATCGCGGAACATTCCCGTCATCGTTATGAGGAACGGGAAAAACGTGATCGAGATGGCGAGTGTCGCCGACACGATGGCACGGAAGAACATCGTGCCGGCATTTATCGTGGCCTGCTTGTGGGGAATGCCGTCGGAAATAAGTCCGACATATTCGTCAATAATCACCACGGAGTTATCGACAATCATGCCGAGCGACACTATAAGACAGGCGAGTGTCACGGTATTAAGCTCTATACCGAGGGCATAGAACAATCCAAGGGATATGAATATGGTCACAGGAATTGTCAACGCCGCGATAAAGGCCACCTTGAGCGGCAACAAGAGCATGATCACGACAAGCACCGCGATAACGGCAATCAACAACTCCCTGAGAAACTCGATGACACTGAGATTGACCACGGTAGGCTGGTCGGTAATCTTGAAAAGCTCCATATCGACAGGCATCTCATCGGCAAACTCGTCGATAACCTTTCCGGCGGCATCACCCATGGCCACGATATTCTCGCCATCCTTCATCTCGATGCTGAGCAACAGGCATTTGTCGCCATTATTGGTGATATAGCTTGTCGGCTCGGGATATTCGCGCACGACATCGGCGATGTCACCGAGACGCACGACATCGCCCGACGGGGTGGAAAATACGACAGTCTCCCTTATATCATTGACCGAGTTGAACGATTCGGCCACATAGAGTGGCATCGTGTACTCATCAGACTTCAACCGCCCACCCGTAGTCTCAAATCCCTGGGCAAGCATCGTCAGGGCGAGGGTCTTCTCGTCTATGCCATAGTGGGCGAGCCGCTCCGTATTGATATTAACACTGATCTGCTCGGTCTGCTCACCATATACGGTCATGGTGCCGACACTCGGGACGGTACGCAGACGGTCGCGCAGACGGTTCATGTAATCGTGCAGCTCTCGGTAGGTCTTATCCTTGCCCTGCATGGTCAGCAACAGCGCCGAGGTATTGCCAAAGTCGGAGATTGTCTCCACAGCGAGTACCCCTGCCGGCAATGTAGCCTTGACCTTGTCGACACCGAGCTTGAATTCATCCCAGAACTGGTCTGACTCCACATCATCCACATTGTCGTCAAGGGTGACAAAAATCATTACCATACCATCAGACACCTGCGCGGTGGTCTTCTTCTTGTTTACTTCCTTGTAACTGAACACATAGTCCTGAAGCGGTTTCAGCACCTCCTGCTCCACCTGTGTCGCATCGGCCCCGGGATAGACGGCGGCCACCACGCCCTCGCGGATGGTAAACGACGGGAACTCGTTCTTGTCCATCTCGATGAGTGCATAAACGCCCCACGCTATCAGCACCACAGTGATAAGCAGCACTATGCGCCTATACTGCAAGCCGAATGAGACAATATTGGGATTCTTGAACTTCTCCATAACACGGTCAGTTTACTGATACGACTTTAAGGCCGCTGCTGAGTTTCTGCTGACCCTCGACTATGACACTGTCACTCGGGTTGATGCCTCCGGTGACTATGATGCCTCGGGAGTCAAGCCCGCCGGTCTCAATCCTCTTGCGCTGTGCGACACCATCTTTCTTTATCCACACATAACTGTTGTTGTCCCAGTCAAGCACCACGGCCTGAGGCGGCAATACCATCTCTGACACGGGAGCGGCATCGGATGTCGGCTTGACACCATCGACCGCCACGCTGCATATCATGCCGGGCAACAGATAATCGTCAGGATCGGTGACGCGGAACCTCACATCATAGTTGCGTGACAACGCGTTGGCAGCCACGCCTTTTTCCACCAACGTGGCGTTATACTTGTGCGAACCGCTGTCACCGGCCGATACCGAGGCCTTTGTTCCTGTCTTCATCCCGGCAAGGTCGGCCTCGGGAACAGAAATCTTTACTTTCAATGTCCCAAGGTCCATAATCTCGACAATGGGGATACCGGGAGCCACCGTCTGGCCGGCATCGGCCAACTTATGGGCCACGACACCCGAGATGGGGGCATAGATATTGGCATCGTTCATGCCAGTCTTAGCTATCGCGGCGGCGGCCTCGGCCTGTTTCAGCTTTTCCTGCACGGACACCCACTGCATCTCGGGGAGCGCGTTGGCATCGTGGAGTTTCTTCATACGTGAGTAGGCATCCTGCGCCTCGCGGAGCGTGGCTTGCGCGATGTCATAGGCGTTTTTCAATGACGCGCCGTCAACACTGGCTATCAGCTGCCCCTTGGCAACCCGCTGCCCCTCGGTCACGTTGATACGGTTGATGGTTCCGGCTACCGAAAAACTCAAAGTGGTCGAGGTCCCGGCCTCCACCGTGCCTGAATATGAGTCAGCCACGGCAGAGGGTGAGGAGGCCATCGACATCACCTTGACCCTTACGGGGTCGGTATTCCCTCCGTGAATCTCGGGATTGCTGTGTCCGCAAGACGAGAGTCCCGCAAGCACAGCACTGCCGAGAACGACTTTTACATAATTAGATAGTTGAAACATGATGATATATTTTTTCTGAAAAATTTTCCTATTATTATAACAACCCGCATTTTTATTATATTGTTCCATACACACCCCAAAAGAGGCATAATAGACAACAATTTTGGTCATATGGTCGTATGGTCATTTCGGTAGTCAAGCAAACCTTACCGTGACTGATTGCACGAGGCCATAATATGTCTATATTTGGCCATTAGAATAATCCCGCGCACCTCTTAATTTGTTATAATACAAATTGAGATTGAGAATGGCACAGCGGAAAACCATAACATTTGACCAGGTGATACGCGCAATCGTGACAATCGCCGCGATTGCCGTGTCGGTTTGGCTCATCAACTACCTGAAAAATGTGCTGCTGCCATTCTGCGTGGCATGTCTCATAGCATATGTCCTCGAACCGGCGGTCGTCTACCAGCAGAAGCATCTCAAGCTCAAGAACCGTGTCATCCCCGTGTTCCTGACACTGCTTGAGACAATAATTGTGGTCGGCGGCCTGGCATGTATCCTGGTACCGCTCGCCTCCGACGAGATCGGGCAGCTTGAGACGATGATAAAGGCATCGTCGGGTCACACCTCTCCATTCTTGCCCCCGGAGATACAGGAATACATTGACAAGGATCTCAATGTCGCTAACCTGCGACGGTATTTTGACCCGCAGCAGCTCGTCGACATATTCTCGAAAGGGTCGTCGGTGCTATCATCGACAATCGCGGTCGTGATGCGCACGATTGAATGGCTGTTGACATTCATCTATGTGATATTCATCATGATAGATTACCGCCAGCTGATGTCGGGATTCCGCAAGGTGGTGCCACCACGCTATAGGGCTACCGTCTATCCGATATTTGATGACATCAAGGACAACATGGACCGGTATTTCCGCTCACAGGCTGTCATCGCTGGGTGTGCGGCAGTATTCTACTGCATCGGCTTCTCTATAGCCGGACTGCCGCTCGCCATCGTCATGGGCCTGTTGGTCGGCATCCTGTACATGATACCCTACGTGCAGTACGTGACCCTTATCCCGGTCGTGATACTGTGTTACCTCGACTCACTCACGGGAGCAAGCGCCTTTTGGCCCGAGTTGGGAAAATGTATCGCCGTCTATGTCGTCAGCCAGTGTGTATGCGACTATCTGCTCACTCCCAAAATCATGGGCAAGTCACTCGGACTGAATCCGGCCATTATCCTGCTGTCTTTATCGGTGTGGGGCACATTGCTCGGCATCATCGGCATGATCATCGCACTGCCGGTTACTGCTCTGCTCATCTCCTACTACAAGCGGTATATCCTCATGGGTGAACATAGCGGTACGAACGTCCCACCGCCAGTCACCAAAGACTAAGGCTACAGACCGCTACAGTTCCCCGTCACGCGTCGTCACAGAGCCTTTTGAGCGTAATAATGGGAATTTTGAGATAATTTTCCGCCGGGAGTTGCACGCGTTCGCGATAAAATTACTACATTTGTAAAAATTTGGATATATATGGGCGGCACCTTGCAGGAGACCATTGAGCGCGTCAGCACCAAGGCGAGAGTTCTCGTTGAGAAATATGCCGTGTTGCTTAAGGCCAAGCAGGAAGCCGACCTCCGCATAGAGAGTCTACAGCGGGAAGTGGACGAACAGCGCAAGCAGATAGAGCGCCTCAACGCGCAGATTGAGTATCTGCGGCTGTCGACCACCATCGCCACAGACCGTAAGGCGGTTGAGCGCAGCCGGGTCATATTGTCTGAATTGGTGCGGGAAATCGACAAGTGTATCGCCGATCTTACCGAGTGATGTAATGAAAGACAAGTTGAATATCACTATACGAATAGCCGACACCGCTCCGCTCCATCTGTCGATAGAGCGGGAGGAGGAGGAAACAATACGCAACGCCGAGTTTAAGGTCAACGAGCTTTGGCGGGCGTGGAGCGGGCGGTTTAAGAATAGGACTTCGCATGAGATAATGGCTATGGTAGCATTCAGGTTTGCCCAGCTTTATTTCACACTCAACGCCCAGGCCGCCACAATCAACGACCGGCTTGGAGACTTTGAGGAAGAACTCGACAAACTCCTGCTCAAGGTTGATTGAGGCTGACATTTATCACATCGGTCAAGACCCCGGCACAACGGTTGTCTGATTCCACGCCGTCAAAGCGTGACAGTTACCCGCACTTCTACCCATCGGCGCAAGCTATTGGGGGCAAGTGCGACTATTTTTATATAACCAATTTATACACAGTCAAATAACCATGACAATATTACTAATTTTAGGAGTCGCAGTCATCGCATTGGCAATAGGCATCGCAGCGACCGTGGCAGTACAGCGCAGGATGGCGGGAAGCCGCGCAAGAGTCATCATCGACGAGGCCAACCGTGAGGCCGAGGTAATCAAGAAAAACAAGATACTTGAGGCCCGCGAGGAGGAGATAAAGATAAAATCTGAGGCCGAGAAACACGCCAACGCCCGACTGGCCCACGCACAACAGACCGAGCAGAAGCTCAAGCAGCGCGAGCAGCAACTCAATCAACAGCAGGGCGACATACAGCGCCGCCGCAACGAGGTCGACGCCATGCGTGCCAACCTTGAGGCACAGACAGCCGTGGCCGAGGCCAAGCAAGCCGAGCTCGACAAACTACAGCGCACCGCCCAGAACACCCTCGAACACATATCGGGACTGTCGAGCGAGGAGGCCAAGGAAAAACTCATCGAGTCGCTCAAGGACGAGGCCAAGACAGCCGCAGCATCATACATCAACGACATCATGGACGAGGCCAAGATGACCGCCAACAAGGAGGCCAAACGCATTGTCGTCCAGTCGATACAGCGTGTCGCGACCGAGACCGCCATTGAAAACTCGGTGACAGTCTTCCACATAGACAGCGACGAGATAAAAGGCCGCATAATAGGCCGCGAGGGGCGCAACATCCGTGCGCTTGAGGCCGCAACGGGCATCGAGATTATCGTCGATGACACCCCCGAGGCGATAGTCCTCTCGGGGTTTGACCCCGTGCGCCGCGAGATAGCCCGCCTCGCCCTCCATCAGCTCGTCGCCGACGGACGCATCCACCCGGCCCGCATCGAGGAGGTCGTGGCCAAGGTACGCAAGCAGATTGAGGAGGAGATCATCGAGACCGGCAAGCGTACAGCCATCGACCTTGGAATACACGGACTTCACCCCGACCTCATACGCCTCGTGGGCAAGATGAAATATCGTTCGAGCTACGGTCAGAACCTGCTCCAGCATTCACGCGAGACAGCCAACCTCTGTGCCGTCATGGCATCGGAACTCGGTCTAAATCCCAAGAAAGCCCGCCGTGCCGGACTGCTCCATGACATAGGCAAGGTGCCCGATGAGGAGCCCGAGCTGCCCCACGCACTACTTGGAATGAAACTCGCCGAAAAGTATAAGGAGAAGCCTGAGATATGCAACGCCATCGGCGCCCATCACGATGAGATAGAGCAGACATCGCTGCTGGCACCCATCGTGCAGGTGTGCGACGCCATCTCAGGCGCGCGCCCCGGTGCACGCCGCGAGATTGTCGAGGCATATATCAAGCGTCTCAACGACCTTGAGCAACTCGCCCTCTCCTACCCCGGTGTCATCAAGACCTACGCCATACAGGCCGGCCGTGAGCTGCGCGTGATTGTCGGTGCCGACAAGATTGACGATGCAGAGACCGAGAAGCTGTCGGCCGAGATAGCCAAGCGCATCCAAGACGAGATGACATATCCGGGACAGGTAAAGATTACCGTAATCCGCGAGACCCGTTCTGTGAGCTTCGCAAAATAATCATCGGCGATGTCAACAGATAAGGATAATGACAGGATGGCGGCTGAGAACCCACATCCGGCATCCGGCAACACGGGCAACTGCGGCGGCTGTGAGGGTTGCAGCTGTCCCCACGCCAAGGAACCTCCGCGTGGTAAGCTGCACTGCTTCAACTGGCTGGGCGACATTCCCGGAGGCAAGGCCGACTGCGACATCGTTGAGGTGCAGTTCAAGAATACCCGCAAGGGATTTTACAAGAATCCTACAGCCATCCCCCTTGAGATAGGAGACCTCGTGGCCGTGGAGGCGGCTCCCGGCCATGACATAGGCACCGTGGCCATGACAGGACAGCTTGTGAGGCTCCAGATGAAAAAGGCAGGATGCCGCAACGAGGCCGAACTCAAACGGGTGTTCCGCAAGGCAAAGCCCGCCGATATTGAGAAGTTTGAGGAGGCCAAGGCCCGCGAGACCGATACGATGATACGGTCACGCAAGATTGCCGAGAGCCTGCACCTCAACATGAAGATTGGCGATGTCGAGTATCAGGGCGACGGCAACAAGGCCATATTCTACTACATAGCCGATGAGCGTGTCGACTTCAGGCAGCTCATCAAGGTACTGGCCGAGACATTCCGCGTGCGCATCGAGATGAAGCAGATCGGGGCACGTCAGGAGGCCGGCCGCATCGGCGGCATCGGTCCTTGTGGCCGTCCATTGTGCTGTTCAAGCTGGATGACATCATTTGTCTCCGTGGCCACGAGCGCCGCCCGCTATCAGGATATATCGCTCAACCCCCAGAAACTTGCCGGACAGTGTGCCAAGCTGAAGTGCTGTCTCAATTTTGAAGTAGACACCTATGTCGAGAGCGTCAAGCGTATGCCGCCCAAGGATGCACGCCTTGAGACGCTCGATGCCACCTACTTCAGGTTCAAGGCCGACATCTTCAACCGCCGCATCACATACTCGACCGACAAATCCGTCCCCGCCAACCTCGTCACAATCAGCGCGGCACGTGCATTTGAGATAATCGAGATGAACAAGCGCGGCGAGAAGCCAGAGCGCCTTGAACCCGACGGGCAGGAACGCCCGGCGGCACGCAAGGAGTTTGGCGACATTGTTGGACAGGATGACCTGACACGCTTTGACAAGGCCAAAAAGAAGAAAAAGCGCAAAGGCTCCGGCAACAACGGTAACAACGGCACTCCACGCAACGGCGAGCGCCAAAACGGAGAGCGCAAGAGTGACAACAAGCCGAACGGCGAACGACAGAACGGTGAACGCCAAAACAGTAACTGGCAGAACGGGGACCGACCGAGACGCGGCGGCCAACGCAACAATGACGGGAACCGCGAGCAACCGTCACGCGAGCGCAACCACAAGCCCGACAACCGTCAGCCGGCTGACAACCGACGCTCAACCGACCGTCAGAACCAGCAACCCGATGCGTAGACTGCTGCTCATATCCGTCATATCATTGTGCTTGGGAGCATGTGCCCCCGGGCACAATGACTATAGCGACTTCCGCAACATCAATCCCGATGGATGGAGCTACGGCGACACCCTGTCATTTACCCCGGTGATAGGCGACTCGGTGGCCACGGGTGCCCTGTTGGTGGCGCTACGTCACTCCAACGACTACGCCTACCGCAACCTGTGGGTCGAGATTGAGTACCGCGATGCAACCAATCAGCGGCGTGATACGTTAAACATTGGGTTGGCAGACATCTATGGCCGTTGGTTCGGCAGCGGATTTGGAGCACGCTATCAGCTCACCGACACCGTCAGCCGCCACGTGACCCTGACCACCGGGCAGCCGGTAAGGATACGTCACATCATGCGCGACGATACCCTGCGTGGCGTCGACCAAGTCGGCATCATGTTTGTCACACCCGAGCCATAATATCATGAGAGACCCGCGTCTCTGACATCAACCATTAAAATTCAAGGATATGAATACACTATTGCTGCTCACACCCGAGGAACACGCCCTGCGTATCGGCAAAATACGTAAGGCGATGCACGGCAACGGCATTGACGCATTGCTTGTCTCTGACAATGCCAACATATACTATATTACAGGCCGCGTGTTCAGCGGCTACATATACATACCCGCCAAGGGGAATGTCCTGTTTGCCGTAAGACGGCCCGTCGGACTCGAAGGTGACGGAGTCCACTACATCCACAAGCCCGAGAATCTCCCGGCCATACTGTCAGAGACATCAATCCCGATGCCCGGCAAGCTCGGACTCGAACTTGACCTGCTGTCATACGAGAACGCTATGCGGCTCATGAGGATATTTCCCGACGCTGACTGCGTCAACGGCTCGCCGCTGTTGCGCGAGGCGAGGTCGGTCAAGACACCGGCTGAGATTGACAAGATACGGCAGTCAGGGATACGGCAGGTTGAGGTATATCATCGCATACCCCGCCTCTACATCGAGGGGATGACCGATCTTGAACTACAGATAGAGATTGAGCGTGCATCGCGCCTTGAGGGATGCCTGGGACAGTTCCGTATATCGGGTGACTCGATGGAGCTGTTCATGGCCAATGTGCTTTGTGGCGACAATGCCGACGTGCCCACCCCCTATGACTTTGCCATGGGTGGCGAAGGCATAGACCCGTCGCTGCCTGTCGGATGTAACGGCACGACCATCATGCCCGGCACGACGGTCATGGTCGATGCCAACGGTAACTACACCGGGTATATGACCGACATGACACGTGTGTACTACATCGGTCACATCTCCGACCTCGCCATGAGGGCACATGAATGTTCGATACGCATCTGCCACGAGCTTGCCGCCCTCGGACAGCCCGGAACGGAGGCAAAGGTCCTCGACGAGCGGGCGCGTGCCATCGTCAAGGAGGAGGGGCTTGAGGAATACTTCATGGGCCATCGCCAACATGCCGGCTTCATAGGCCACGGTGTCGGCATAGAGATAAACGAGCTGCCCGTCATCTCTCCCCGCAGTCACGACATACTCAAGGAGAACAATGTGGTTGCCCTTGAGCCCAAATTTGTCATTCCACATGTAGGGGCGGTGGGCATCGAGAACACATACGTGGTCACAGCTGACGGCATGAAATGCCTTACCAACGCTCCTGAGGAGATGACATCGCTTGTATAACCGACAATACATTACAATGCCACACACCGACAGCATATCCCACAAAATCGACTTGCCGATATTCCATACCGTTGGCCACATTGCCGACAGCCTGCAACGTCCGTGCTACACCGTAGGTGGATATGTCCGTGACCTATTTCTCGACCGACACTCCAAGGATATTGACTTCGTAACTGTGGGGAGCGGCATAGAGGTCGCACAGGCCGTCGCATACTCCCTCGGACGCGGAGCGCACATCGCCGTATTCAAGAACTTCGGTACAGCACAGGTAAAATATAAGGGAAACGAGCTTGAGTTTGTAGGCGCACGCCGCGAAAGCTACAGCCGCGACTCACGCAAACCCATCGTCGAGGACGGTACTCTCGACGACGATCTCGCACGCCGTGACTTCACTATCAACGCCATGGCCATGTCGGTCAACGCCGATACCTTCGGCCAGCTCATAGACCCGTATGACGGACAGGGGGACATAGAGCGCCGGCTGATACGCACACCGCTCGACCCCGACATCACGTTCAGCGACGACCCCCTGCGCATGATGCGTGCCGTAAGATTTGCCACGCAGCTTGACTTCACCATCTATGCCCCCACCCTCGACGCCATCAGCCGCAACGCTGAGCGCATCAAGATAATATCGCGTGAGCGCGTCATGGACGAACTGATGAAAATCATGTCGTCATCACGGCCATCGACAGGCTGGATGCTGCTTGAGAAGACAGGTTTGCTGAATCTCATATTCCCGGAGCTCGACCGTATGCGCGGAGTCGAGACGGTCAACGGACGCGGCCACAAGGACAACTTCCTCCACACGATGCAGGTGCTTGACACCGTGGCGACAAAGAGCGACAACGTCTGGCTGCGCTGGGCGGCCCTGCTCCACGACATAGCCAAACCCGTCACCAAGCGATGGGACGACAAGACCGGCTGGACATTCCACAACCACAACTTCATCGGGGCCAAGATGCTGCCACGGATATTCCGCGAGATGAAGTTTCCGCTCAACGACAAGATGAAGTATGTGCAGAAGCTCGTCGAGCTCCACATGCGCCCCATCGCCCTGGTTGAGGACGAGGTGACCGACTCGGCTGTACGCCGGTTGCTGTTTGATGCCGGAGATGACATCGACGACCTGATGACGCTATGCGAGGCCGACATCACCTCCAAGAACCGGGAAAAAGTGCAACGCTTCCTCGACAACTTTGCCCTCGTGCGCCGCAAGCTGGTCGAACTTGAGGAGAAAGACCGCATACGTAATTTCCAGCCCCCGGTTACCGGCGAGGAGATAATGGAAACATTTGCCATCGGCCCCTCACGCGAGATAGGCATAATCAAGGAAACGATAAAGAACGCCATCCTTGACGGAGAGATACCAAACGAGCATGAGGCAGCACGGGCCTTGATGATAGCCAAGGCCGCAGAGATAGGACTCACGCCAGTCAATGACGGGAAATAAACCATCATCCGTCCGATTCACATCAATCACCAACCAACCTTCAAATCCATGTATTACGTCACCAAACGACTTGAGATATCAGGAAGCCACAGTCTGCATCTCGACTATGAGAGCAAATGCACGCGTATGCACGGCCACAACTGGATCATCACCATACACTGCCGCGCCCGTCAGCTCGACAACAACGGCATGGTGGCTGATTTCTCAAAAATCAAGGAACTTATAGCCGGGAAACTCGACCATGCCAACCTCAACGACATACTTCCGTTCAACCCCACCGCCGAGAACATTGCGAGATGGATTGCCGACATGATTCCGTCATGCTACCGGGTGGAAGTCCAGGAATCGGAGGGAAATATGGCCGCATACGAGAAAGACGAGTGACATGAGGGTCAACGAGATATTCTACAGCCTACAGGGCGAGGGACATTATACGGGAGTCCCGGCTGTCTTTGTCCGCTTTGCGGGGTGCAACCTTGCCTGCGGATTCTGTGACACCGACCACACGCCTTTCACCGTGATGACCGAGCGCGAGATAGCAGACGCGGTTCTCGCCTATCCCTGCCGCCACGTGGTGGTCACCGGCGGCGAGCCGTCGCTTCAACTGACCGCATCGCTCATTGACATGCTGCACAGCGAGGGGCGCTACATACAGGTGGAGACCAACGGCACGGGCATCCTGCCCGCAGATGTGGACTGGATCACATGCTCGCCAAAGCAGGGACCTTACGCCCTCCACAAGGTCGATGAACTGAAAGTCGTATACACGGGACAGGATGTCGAGAGTCTCGCCGACATGTTTGAGGCGACAGACTACCGGCTGCAACCATGCAGCAGCCTCAATGTAGCCGAGACAGTCGATTACGTGAAGCGCCATCCCCGCTGGGCATTGTCACTGCAAACCCACAAGTTGATAGACATTCCCTAATCACCGTTGTCGCCACCCAATATCCACGTGATGGAGACAATCACTATAAGACGCTACCCCACCCCATGCGGGCCTCTGCTGCTTGGCTCGATTGATGGACGGATATGTATGTGCGACTGGATTGCAGAGCCGCGTCATACAGCCATTGACCGAAGATTGAGGCGACGGCTCGGTGCTGGCTTTGCCGAGGGGACATCCCCGGTCATCGAAAAAGCCGTGGAGCAACTGGATGAGTATTTCAGCGGCCTACGACAGCAATTTGACATTCCGCTGCTCTTTGCCGGCACGAGGTTTCAGGAATCGGTGTGGCAGGCGATGCTTGATATTCCATATGGCCACACGGTATCATACCTGTCGCTCGCGACTCGCCTTGGCAATCCGCGAGGAGTCAGAGCCGTTGCCGGTGCTGTCGGTGCCAATTCTATGTCAATCCTTGTCCCCTGCCATAGGGTAATCGGTCGTGACAACTCCCTGACGGGATATGCCGGCGGGCTCGATACCAAGAGACTCCTCCTCAACCTTGAGGGAGCGATATAGCCCACAACCGCATAAAGAGACTCCCGCCTGAGGGTGACAGTCTCAAACATTCCCCTGACTGTCACCTGGTGGGAGCCAAACCTTCCGAAGGGAAGGCCAACGCAAAAACTTATCTGTCAGTTATAGGTCCTGTTCCAGAAATCCATATATATGTCATATATATCATTGACAACCATATCGGGGGTCTGCGATGCCACGATGCCGACTCCGGGCGACACGTTGGTGAACACCCCTTTTGGCTCGGCCAATCCAAGATTCTCAAGGTTGTTGTTGAGATAGCCATATTTCTTATAGAGCGACAGCAGGTAAAGGTAATAATCCTTTGTTATGCTGTACAATCTTATGCGGTCATACATGCGGCCATCCTCCTCCACGATTCCGGGAGCCATGAAGTCGAGCGAATATATCGTCGTATAAGACAATGTATAGCTCTTGCCTGATATACTCCTGTCGGAAAACACCATGAAATCGCGGTCTTTGGCAAATACGGCCTCAAGCGGAGTCTCGTTCTCGCCGAGTATCGGGTCATCGCACACCCCACCGCCAAACTCATAGTAGCGCTTACCGGCAAGCAGGTAATAGTTCTCCTCATCAGCCGGATCGGTAAACGTGATGGAGTAGTGCAACTCAAGATTCTGGGCGTATGACCAATCACCGCCATTGACCCCGGCTATTATGCCGTCATAATCGACCGTATAGGTCGGCGTACATTCCCAACGGTCAATCCTCACCTTGCGGGGGACGACCGTGCTACCGGCCGCCTCACCGTAATCAATGGTGCGTACCGCAATCTCGACATCATCACCGACAGCCGCACGGTAGGACGACCTGTATATACCCGCCGCAGGGTCAAATGTCATCAGTCCTTGCGGCTCTCCGTTGACAGTGAGCCGCACACTGGCATTGCCGACAGTCACATCGCCGGGGTCGGTACCAAACAGCCAGCTATGGCTCACCGAGGCGGTCACAAGGCTGTCGGGCTGCACCATCACGTTGAGCACCGCGACAGGTTCCGCTTCAATATCAGGGTCAAAATCGCTTGAGCACCCCGCGACAGCGAGACCCGCCGACATCGCCGTGGCGGCCATGTACTTTCTTATATATCTGCTATATATCATATTCACTACAATTTTTTTTAGAAAAACCATGTATAGGATACCGATGGCAATATCGGGATGAGACGGAACTTCTGGAACGAGTCATAATAGTATCCGCGATTTTTCTTCACCGATATGACATTCATATTGCAATAGGCGTTGTAGAGCGAGAAGTTCCACATGCCATGCTTGGTGTAACGGTTGGCGCCGATGTCGAGACGGTGGTAGAATGGCAACCGGTAATTGTTGATGCCGCCGTTCATGTCAATCAGACCGTCAAACGACGGATCGCCCACCACAGGGAGGTCGGGAGTGTCGAGTATCTCGTAATCCTGAGCAAAAAGCGAGAATCGGTTGCCGCTCATCCCGGTCCATGCCGCATTGACCTCCCACTTTTCGTTTATGCGCCAGTTGAGCAGGACATTGATTTTGTGACGGTTGTCAAACCGTGCCGGGAAACGCCGCCCATCATTTTTGGCATCAAACTGACGGTCGGCCCATAACAACGAGTATGCGACATGCCCGGTTATCTTTCCGGCGTTGCGCCTCACCATGAAATCAAGCCCCTTGGCCCTGCCTGACCCGGCACACAGCTTGTCTTGCCATGGAGTGTCGTTAGGCATGAGGAAATAATCGTCGCGGTAATCGATCACGTGATCCATCCACTTGTAATAAGCCTCGACCGACGCGGTAAACTCGTTGCCGTGACCAAACGAGTAATATCCGGCCACAGAGATCTTGTCGCTCTTTTGCGGACGCATCTCCCCGGCGACAGGCACCCACTGGTCGGTGGGGAGACTGATGGCGCTCTCGGTCAACTGATGCACATACTGTGACATACGGGCATACGCACCCTTGACCGACCAATGGTCATTTACCCTCCATCTCAAGGCGAGACGCGGGTCTATGTTCCAGTGGCTCTTGCCCGACAGGGAGAAAAGCCCCACGTGTACTCCGGCATTGACACGCACCGATTGTGACAACTCCCAGTCATCGCCGATATACGCCCCTATCTCTGAGGCATGAACCTGCTGGCTCTCGACCGCCTGTGAGACTATAACACCGGCATTATAGAGTATGCCCGAGTTATCCTGGGGCTTATATGTGTGGAACGTATAGTTGGCCCCGAACGTGACGTGATGGCTCGATGCCGGTCGCCATATCATGTCGGCACGGAATGTCCAGTCACGTATGCTGTTGCGGGTCGTGTAGTCGCGGCGAGAGTCCTCGATGACACTGCCCGCAGACTCAAGGTAATCCTCGTCCTCACGGTTGAGCGATGAGCGGTAATGGGTATATGCCCCGGTAAACTCGCCGAAGAGCTTTGAGGAGAACGCATAGTTCCATCCAAGCGATGCCACGAGATTGCCCCACCGCAGTTTGGATATGCCGCTCTCACGCATCGTCTCATCATTTTCCGCATCCTCTACATTCCGCTTGTCGCCACCTTTCAGGAAATCCTCGCCAAAATAAAACATGGCATGTAGTTGACTGTTGTCGCTGAAATGGTGGGTGACCTTGGCGTTGACATCGGTAAACGAGTAGCGGGCGACGGTGGTCGATTCCTTCTCCTGTCTCACGGCATTGTAGATTGCGAGACCTGGAACGGTAAGCACCTCAAACCATGAGCGGCGCACGGCCAACGCGTAGGTGGTCTTTCCCTTTATTATAGGGCCGTCGATATTGAGTGCGCCCGATGTCAGACCGAGCTTGAATGACCCGTGATGTCCCTCCATGCTGCCGTCCTTGGTGTTCACGGCCATGATGCTTGACAAACGCCCGTCATACTTGGCCGGGAATGTCGACTTATAGAAATCGACATTCTTTATTGCCTCGGTGTTGAACGCGGAGAAAAGTCCGCCAAAGTGGTTGACCTGATAAAGCGGTATATTGTCGAGCATATAAAGGTTCTCATCATTGGCCCCGCCATGTACATACATGCCGGCCATGGCCTCCACTCCCGCCGACACGCCGGGCTGGAGCTGCAAGGTCTTAATCACATCGGCCTCGCCAAAGAGTGTGGGGGTCGACGTGATGTCGGCACGGGTCAGGTTGAGACGACCAACATCTGTCGATTCCATCGCGATGGACTTGTTGGGGTCGGCGACCACCACCACTTCCGAGAGCTGCCGCGCACTGCCGGACCCGCGCTCCTTTAGGGTAAAATCGACCCTGCTGTCACTCCTTATCGTCATAGTGCGCGACTCCGCGTCAAATCCCGGATAGGACACGGCAAGCGTCACCTGTCCCGGGGTCACATATATGGAGTAGAACCCGGCGCTGTTGGTGGCCACGGTCTTCTTGCTTGAGCTGTCGACCACAAGCGCTCCAATCAGGGACTCACCAGTGCCCTCCTCGCGCACATATCCGCTCACGACAATCATAGCCTGGCGTGTACGCCGTCTCAATACCACATTATTTCCTTTTATATTATAGGTAATATCCGTTCCTCGGAACATCTCGTCGAGCACGCGCTCAAGCGGACGGTCATTGGCCTCGACCGTGACCTTGACTCCGCTGAGCAGCCCGGAACTGTAGACAAAATTCTTGCCGGTCTGCCTCATAAGTTCCTTGAACACCGACTCAGCTGGTTGCCCCACGGCGCGCACCGACACATTCACGGCCATCGACGACACGGATGTCAGTAGGAGTACTATTAATGACAATAATATCCTCATTCCTCAACCTCCATCCTTATATCCAACAAATCGTTTATTGTAGCCACAAGCTCACGAGCCGTTCCCTCATAGCTGAGAGTGAGGCGATAATCGCCGCCTTCAGGGACATTTGTTACTGTCACGCCATATACGGCCTCTATCTCTTTTACAACACGGTCGAGCGGCGTATCATTAAACTCTATGCGGCTGCGTTTGGGTGCTGTCGGAGCGGCCTCGGGCATAACGGTCTCCGTTGCCGGGAGAGTTGTCACGGTCGGTGCGGACACCGACAACCACGCATAGATTCCCGCAGATGCAGCCAAGGCAACCGTCACAGCACACGCCGCCGCCCACCGTGAGCGCCACCACACCCTATGGGTGAGACCAAGCCGTCGCCAACCCTTATCTACCGAGAAAGCGTCATGCCGATAATTGCGGACGACAAAATCCACACTATCCTCAAATTTCTTATCTTCAGTCATATCTCAATCTGATTGTTTACCCCTATGATACACGCATCGTCAAAAACCCCCATGCCTCTGACAAAAATTTTTCAACAAATCGCAGATTACCTCGTGGACACAATTCCGAGGAGACTTACACCCACTACAGGAATGGCAGAAAAAACACTTTCCCAACCTCAGGGCGCAACGAGTCACGCAGGGTCTTGAAAGCCTTGGTCATTTGATTTTCCACAGTCTTTACCGACAGGCCGAGTTCAGACGCTATATCGGCGTTTGTCAGCCCGTCACGTTTGCTCATGAGGAATATCTCACGGCAACGATCGGGCAAATGACCTATCGCATCCCACAGTCTCGCATCGCGTTCCGACGTATCAACTACCTCATCGGTAATCTCCTCAGGCATCTCACGCTCCACGTCATATCTGCGTGACCGCAGACGCAACAGACACTCATTGCGCACCGCCCGATACATGTATGCCTTTAGATTCTCAATCACAGCGCCCTCTCCTATCAGCTCCCAGACCGAGGCAAAACTCTCCTGAACAGCATCCTCCGCCTCGTCAACGTCACCGAGCACACGCAGGGCGTACATGCCAAGCGGCATATACAACCGACGGTACAGGGTCTCAAACTCATGAATCCTCATAGAGCCAATCTTACCATTGATAATCCAATGCTAAGATGCACATTCTTGCCCAAACCCCCATCTCCCCAACCGTTAAAATTAACTAAACGCATCACATTATACAAATAACCTCGCCCGCATTCAAATATTCCCTCATTATTCGCTATCTTTGCGATACAATCAACCAAGCTATCACAATCACATCGTCTTACTGTTAATGATTAAAATGAACCCAGCTACCCCCCCCCATTTAGACAACACACTGTGTAGCAGTAGATTAAATCGTCAATTCAAGACTACAGGTGTCTTGTTGTTTCTGACGGCGTTCACTTTTTTGCTTCTATTTATAATAAGCTCCGACTCCTATACCCATTATGTTCATCCACGCTGTGACAGCGCATGGTTTCACACATGTGGCAAGGCTTGGATGAATGGAATGATACCTTACATTGACTTCGCAGACAGCAAAGGCCCTCTACTATGGCTGATATATGGAATCGGATACCTGATAAGTCCACGTGACTTTATAGGAGTATTCTGGATTGAGGTCATTTTTTACATAATGACCTTTTACACCTTATACCTATGCAGCCTGAGACTCACCTCATCAGTACCACAATCACTCACCGCCACCGTAATTATGGCTGTCGCCTATTTCTTCCCATCCGCTCATACAGAGATGAGGGCAGAAGATTTTTGTCAACTGTTCTTTGCCATAACGCTATACAGCACATTATCTCTCACCGATGACAGAGGCCGCCATAATCTGAAACGAAGTGCAATCTGTCTCGGAATCTGCTTCGGTGCGACACTGATGATAAAATATAATGTTGCCGCGATGCTCGCTTCGGTATCTGTCCCCCTTCTCTTTTCCCTGCGTCGCGACATCAGAAGTATCCTCAGATTCATAACCTGCTATATCATCGGAGCTGCGATAGTAATTATACCGTTCGTGATTGCGCTTACCACATCAGGAAGTCTGACAGCATTTGTAAACGAATACTTTATCAGCACATACAACACATTGGAAAAGATAGACTCCCCCAATGGCTTCATCGCAAACCTGACTGAAATCCTATCTCCGCGTATCGCCATACTTGTCATCATTCCCCTCGCAGGAATAATCCTCTATCGTTTCAGGAACCGCACTCAACAATGGACGGTCATATTCTGGTTTGCCGTATCCCTGCTTATCTTAGCACGTCTCGTGAAAGATTACTATTTCAGCTGCCTCGCGACATTTTGGATTTTTGGCATAATCTATCTGTTGAATAAGTTTGGAAAGAGCATACTTACGTGGCGCATACCGTCAATCACAGCCGCAATCACTATAATAGTGGTATCATGTCTGACATTTGCCAAGAAAGGCGAGACCAATAAACTCATTTTCAACATCGACAGCGATAGAGCCGCCATGATGGACAGCCTGAACTTTTACATGAGCCAGGTGACTCGGCCGACCATCATTTATTACAACTCCATAGAGTATGGTGAAAGTGTCTTCCCGGAGGCTCTGCCCGGCTCAAGATATTGGGCGATACAAGTAGGGGCTTCCGATGACATGAGGCGGCAGCAAGAACTGGATGTGCTCAGCGGAAAATCAGACTTTGTCGAGGTTTCTGTCAAAGACACTGTCATGGGCAATAAACTGGAGGAAATCGGCTATCATCCCTTGATGACCTACTACAAATACCAAAACGGAAATATTTTTCGGCTTTACGGAAGAAAATAACACCCTCTGACAACTGAAAAGATATTCATTCCGCTATGAATGTCGGTGATATTGTATCAAAACGTTAAAAGCGGGATGAAATGGGTCTCAATTGGTGGGCTTTGAGGAAAAATGCGTATCTTTGGAGATTAAATTCATACGTGTCTGCCACACTGTGCAAACGAACCGACTATGAACCCCCATACCAACAGATACACAACGCGACTCATTGTTGCCGCAGCCATCATGACCGCCTCGGTTGACGTGGCAATGGCACTCTCACTCGACGAAGCCAAGGAGGCATACCTTGCCGGCGAATATGAGAAAGCCCTGCCTGTATTCATGACTGAGCTTGAGGCCAAACCCCGCGACGGAGCCTTGAACCAATGGGTCGGAGTATGCCTTATGCGCACCGGCCAATCCTCCGAGGCACTACCCTATCTAAAAGCCGCCGAGTCCCGTGGTATAGCGGAAGCCCCGCGATACCTCGCCGAACTTGCCCTTGACAGTTATGATGTGGATGCCGCAAGCAACCACATGGAATCGTACCGACGTGCGCTTAAAAAAGCCCGCAAGGAGATGACACCCGAGGGGGAGGATCTCGACAACCGCATACAGCGCATGTCGACCGCTCTCGAACGCGTTGAGAAGATAGTGGTCATCGACAGCATGGCAGTCGACCGCGACACCTTTTTCAAGGCATACCGCCTGTCGCCGGAGAGCGGACGGCTCAACAGTGCCGATATACTCCCCAAGGAGATGAAAGCGGCAGACCCTACGGTTGTCTATACATCAGAAAACGGACGCTACATGGCTTGGGCGATGCCCGATGACACAGACACCCCGCGCCTCATGTCGTCGCAACTGCTCGCCGACGGCACATGGGATACCCCCGTGCCAATGGGCGACGAGCTTGGGGAGGGTGGCGATGCCAACTACCCATTCATAATGAGCGACGGCATCACGCTATACTATGCCAATGACGGCGAGAACTCCCTCGGTGGACTTGACATATTTATCTCGCGCCGCGACAACAACGGATTCTTGCAACCGCAGAACATCGGTATGCCATACAATTCGCCCTACGATGACTATATGCTCGCCATTGACGAGCTGACCGGCGTAGGCTGGTGGGCGACAGACCGTAACCGACTCGATGACAAGATAACGATATACAAGTTCATCCCCTCTGACCTGCGTATCAACTATCCGACCGACGAACCCGGCCTGCTCTCATACGCCCGGCTCGACAACTACCGTGACACGTGGGAACCGGGCAAGGACTATTCTGACCTGCTCGCCAAGATTGACCGCATAGATGTCTCCAAGGGCAAGAAAAAGGAAGACTTCCGCTTTGCGTTGCCCGACGGGCGGATACTCACCATCTATTCACAGCTGCCCGGTGACAACGCCCGCGACGCCATGCGTGCCTATCTCGGCACGGCTGATGAAATCGCTGCGACCGAGTCCAGACTTGCCGACATGCGCATGGAAAGAAATCTTGACCGGGGTGGCATACTGTCGCTTGAGAAACGCCTGAACGAGTTGCGCGACAAGCTCCGCTCACAGTCCAACAACGTAGTACGCGCCTGTCGCCGCTGACACGACTTCACCACACAATAAATCAACCGCAAACATACTATACAATGGATCTAACTATCGTCCTAATGGGTATCGTCATAGTGATACTCCTTGCGATTTTCTTCTATTACGTACCGTTTTTCCTATGGGTCTCCGCACTCGTGTCGGGCGTACATATCTCCATGATGCAGCTCGTGCTCATGCGCATCCGCAAAGTCCCTGCCGCCGTTATAGTCAGGGCGCTTATAGAGGCCCACAAGGCCGGATTACAGGATGTCAACCGCGATGACCTTGAGGCCCACTATCTCGCGGGTGGTAATGTTGAGAAAGTCGTCCACGCCCTCGTCTCGGCCTCGAAAGCCAACATCGAGCTTGGCTTCAAGATGGCTACCGCCATCGACCTCGCGGGCCGCGACGTGTTCCAGGCCGTGCAGATGTCGGTAAATCCCAAGGTGATCGACACGCCCCCCGTCACTGCTGTAGCTAAGGATGGCATACAGCTCATAGCCAAGGCCCGCGTCACCGTGCGTGCCAACATACGCCAGCTCGTCGGCGGTGCCGGGGAGGACACCGTGCTCGCCCGTGTCGGTGAGGGCATCGTGTCGTCAATCGGCTCGTCAGAGAGCCACAAGCAGGTACTTGAGAACCCCGACTCCATATCCAAGCTCGTGCTCAAGAAAGGTCTCGACTCGGGAACTGCCTTTGAGATACTGTCAATCGACATCGCCGACATCGACATAGGCAAGAATATCGGCGCCGCCCTACAGATTGACCAAGCACAAGCCGACAAAAACATCGCACAGGCCAAGGCCGAGGAGAGACGCGCCATGGCCATCGCCCGCGAGCAGGAGATGAAAGCGCTTGCCCAGGAGATGAAAGCCAAGGTCATCGAGGCCGAGCGCGAGCTGCCTCAGGCCATGGCCCAGGCGTTTCTCAATGGCAACCTCGGCGTGATGGACTACTACCGTATGAAAAATATGGAGGCCGACACCACCATGCGCGAGACAATCGCCCGCCCGCAGAAATGACTATCGCACACGCAAAAGACCACGACAACCAACCATGACCGCATTTATAATATCCCTCGCCGTACTCATCGGCGGATACTTCATATACGGACTGCTGATGGAGAGGGTCATAGGCATTGACCCCAACCGCAAGATGCCCGCTTACACACTCCGCGACAATGTGGACTACATGCCCCTCCCGCCGTGGAAGATATTCCTGATACAGTTTCTCAATATCGCCGGACTCGGCCCTATATTCGGAGCCATCATGGGCATAATGTTTGGCCCGGCGGCATTCCTGTGGATTGTTCTCGGCACCATATTTGGAGGAGCCGTCCATGACTTCCTGAGTGGTGTCATCTCCATACGCCGCGATGGGGCGTCGCTGCCTGAGATCGTCGGCGAGCAGCTTGGCACGTCAGTCAAGCAAGTGATGCGCGGTTTCTCGCTGCTGCTCATGGTACTCGTCGGGGCAGTCTTCGTGATGACCCCCGCCGGACTCATAGCCTCAATGACACCCGAGTCGCTAAACACGACATTCTGGATTGGCATCATATTCCTGTACTACATGCTCGCCACGGTGCTCCCCATCGACAAACTGATAGGCAACCTCTATCCCATCTTCGGCTTCGCGCTCCTTTTCATGGCCGCAGGCATAATGTGCGTGCTGTTTTTTGGCGACGTGACCATTCCGGCCGACTTCTCGGCGGGGCTATACAACCGCCACCCGTCATCCGACAGCGCCCCGATATTCCCGATGATGTTCGTGTCAATAGCCTGCGGTGCCATATCAGGCTTTCACGCCACCCAAAGCCCGATGATGGCACGGTGCATGACCAATGAGAGGTATGCACGGCCCATATTCTACGGCGCGATGGTGTGTGAGGGGCTTGTCGCCCTGATTTGGGCCGCTGCCGCCATCACCTTTACCAGGGGATACGAGGGGCTGGCCACTTTCATGTCCGATCCCGCCAACGGAGGTGCCGCCGGACTCGTGCACTCAATATCGCTTGGATGGCTCGGCATATTCGGCGGCGTGCTGACAATGCTCGGAGTCATCGCCGCGCCTATCACCACCGGCGACACCGCACTGCGCAGCGCCCGACTCATAGCAGCCGACTTCCTCCATATCAAGCAGACAGCGATTGCCCGCCGGTTGCTCGTCTCGATACCGATATTTATCGCGACATTCCTCGTCATGATGATTGACTTCAACACGCTGTGGCGCTACTTCGCATGGTGCAATCAGATGCTGTCGGTGTTCACACTGTGGGCCATCACCGTCTATCTCGCCCGTAATGGACGGCCTTATATAGTGACACTGCTTCCGGCCCTGTTCATGACCGTGGTATGCACGAGCTACATACTGTATGCCCCGAGACCCGAGGGACTCGGCCTCGGCTACACATTCGCCATCGGATGCGGACTGTTGATTGCCATGTGCCTGTGTGGATTGTTCGTGAGGTTTGCCATGCAGCTGCGCAGCCGCGTGGCCACCGACATCTGACCACCGCGCCCTGACAAGAGAAACATTTACACAAACCTACCGCCATGTTTGACTTTCTATCTGTTACCGAAGACACCGACCGATATAACTTTCACTCCCACACGCAGTTTTGCGACGGCCATGCCCCGATGGAGGACATGGCCGCCGCAGCGGCCTCAGTGGGGATGACCCACTATGGATTCTCGCCCCACAGCCCCATACCCATCCCCTCGCCATGCAACATGAGTCTCGACCGTGTAGGCGAGTTCATCGATGAGGCGCGACGGCTGCGGTCGCTCTACGCAGGGAAGATGAGGATATACACCTCGATGGAGATTGACTACCTCGGCCCCACATGGGGACCGGCCCACCCCTACTTTGACACCCTGCCGCTCGACTATCGCATCGGCTCGGTGCACTTCATCCCGTCACAAGACGGGGCGATGGTGGATGTCGACGGGCGGTTTGAATCGTTCAGACGCAAGATGGCAGAACACTTCCATGGCGACATAAGGTACGTCGTCGAGACATTCTACCGTCAGACCCGCGAGATGATACAGGCCGGTCGTTTTGACGTAATCGGTCATTTTGACAAGATAGGACATAACGCCTCCCACTATTGCGAGGGTATAGAGGAGACAGGCTGGTATCGCGGGCTTGTCGAGGAGGTCATCGACATGATCATCGACTCGGGGCTGACAGTCGAGCTAAACACCAAGGCATGGGCCGACCATCGCCGTGTGTTCCCCTCGCCACGTTACCTGACACGGCTGCTTGGCGCCGGGGTGACCATCATTGTCAACTCCGACACCCACTATCCGGCGCTCGTCGATGCCTCACGCTCAACGGGCTTCGACTTCCTGCGCTCATCCACTAAAATTAGCGGGTAGGATATTGTTTATTACGCGATTATTTGTAATTTTGCGTAGTTAACTGATTATGGTGGCGGTGTGTGTCAGCGCACAGCCGCCACAGGTACCATGGCACAGTCCCGGCTCGGGACGACCATACGGAGAAATTTATTAAAACTATAATTTTTAGTACCAATCATGGCAGAAAAAAAAGAAAAATTGTTCGACCAATTTCCAGCCGTAACCACCGAGGAGTGGAGGGCAAAGGTCGACACCGACCTGAAAGGTGTCCCCTTTGAGAAGAAGTTGGTCTGGAGGACAAACGAGGGTTTCAATGTCCAGCCGATGTATCGCGCCGAGGATATCGCCGACCTCAAGACAACCGACTCGCTCCCGGGTGAATATCCCTTTGTACGCGGCACACGCACTGACAACGAGTGGCTTACCCGTCAGGAAATCATCGCCGCAACCCCGGCTGAGGCCAATGCCAAGGCCATCGAGGTACTCGGCAAGGGCGTAAACTCACTCGGATTCTCGCTGGCAAAGGATGACGTGACCCCCGAGGCCATCGCCACATTGCTTGCCGGCATAGACATCACCGCAGTAGAACTCAACTTCAAGACATGTCCGCGTCACTCGGTCGAGCTGGCTCATGTGCTTGTCGAATATATCAAGAAAGCCGGGGCCACAAGCACGTTCCGTGGCTCTATCGACTTCAATCCGTTCAAACGTGCGCTCAAGCACGGTACCGAATTTCCCGGCGACATCGCCGCCCTGGCCGTCGAGATGGTCGAGACAGTAAAGGATGTCCCCGGACTGCGAGTGCTTGCCGTTGACTCAGTGATGCTGAGCAATGCCGGGGCCTACATCACCCAGGAACTCGGATATGCCCTCGCGTGGGGCGCCGAGTGGCTGACACTGCTCACCGACAAGGGCCTCAAGGTCGATGACGTAGCCAACCGCGTGAAGTTTAACATGGGCGTGTCGTCAAACTATTTCATGGAGCTTGCCAAGTTCCGCGCCGCCCGCATGTTGTGGGCTCAGATTGTCGAGCAATACAAGCCCGCATCGACCGACGCTTGCAAGATGGCCACCCACGCCGTGACATCGGAGTTCAACCAGACCATCTACGATGCCCACGTCAACCTGCTGCGCTCACAGACCGAGGCGATGTCGGCAGCGCTTGCCGGTGTTGACTCAATCACAGTCACCCCGTTTGACACCCCCTACAAGACACCTGACGCTTTCTCGGAGCGTATCGCCCGCAACCAGCAGTTCCTCCTCAAGGAGGAGAGCCACCTCGACAAGGTCGTCGACCCCGCCGGTGGCAGCTACTATGTCGAGACGCTCACCGCATCAATAGCCAAGGAAGCATGGAAACTCTTCCTCGAAGTTGAGGATAAGGGTGGTTTTCTCGCGCAGGTCAACAACGGAGCCGTACAGGCCGCTGTCAACGCCTCGGCTGAGAAACGTCACGCCGATGTCGCCCGCCGCAAGGAGAGCCTGTTGGGCACCAACCAGTTCCCCAACTTCAACGAGATGGCCGCCGACAAGATAGAGAAGGATGGCGATTGCTCATGCGGATGCAATCACGGCGACGAGGGCGACAGCAGCAAGGGTCTCTCACGCAAGCGTGCCGCAAGCGACTTTGAGGCATTGCGTCTTGCCACCGAGCACGCGGCCAACCGCCCCAAGGTGTTCATGCTCACCATCGGCAACCTCGCCATGCGTCTCGCCCGCTCACAGTTCTCGGCCAACTTCTTCGGATGTGCCGGTTATGAGATTATCGACAATTTAGGATTCAACACGGTTGAGGATGGCATCAATGCCGCCATGGAGAAACAGGCCGACATCGTTGTGCTCTGCTCAAGCGACGACGAGTATGCCACACTCGCACCCGAGGCATTCAAGCTCCTTGACGGACGCGCCGAGTTTGTAGTGGCCGGTGCCCCCGCTTGCACTGACGACCTGAAAGCCGCCGGTATCCAAAATTTTATCCACGTGCGCAGCAACGTGCTTGAGACACTTCAGGCATTCAACGCCAAACTTCTTAAATAATCCGTAACACAATGAGACCTGATTTCAAATCAATAGATATAACCGCCGATGCCTTCGGAGCCAAGCACGCCCCGGTGGCTCACGGCGAAGATTGGCTCACGCCCGAGCTTATCCCCGTAAAACCGATATACACCAAGGATGACCTTGAGGGGATGGAACACCTCAACTACGTTGCCGGCATCCCCCCGTTCCTCCGTGGCCCGTACAGCGGCATGTACGCCATGCGTCCCTGGACAATCCGCCAGTATGCCGGATTCTCAACTGCCGCCGAGTCAAACGCCTTCTACCGTCGCAACCTCGCGTCGGGACAGAAGGGTCTGTCGGTAGCCTTTGACCTCGCCACCCATCGTGGCTACGATGCCGACCACGAGCGCGTTGTCGGTGATGTCGGCAAGGCCGGTGTCTCCATCTGCTCGCTTGAGGATATGAAAGTGCTCTTTGACGGCATACCCTTGAACAAGATGTCTGTCTCGATGACAATGAACGGCGCGGTGCTTCCCGTACTCGCTTTCTACATCAACGCCGGACTTGAGCAGGGTGCTAAACTTGAGGAGATGGCCGGAACCATCCAGAACGACATCCTCAAGGAGTTTATGGTGCGTAACACCTATATCTATCCCCCGGAATTCTCGATGCGCATCATCGCCGACATCTTTGAGTACACGTCACAGAACATGCCCAAGTTCAACTCCATCTCCATCTCGGGATACCACATGCAGGAGGCCGGCGCGACATGCGACATCGAGCTTGCCTACACCCTCGCTGACGGTCTTGAGTACCTGCGTGCGGGAGTAAACGCCGGCATGGACATCGACGCATTTGCCCCGCGTCTGTCATTCTTCTGGGCAATCGGCATGAACTTCTTCATGGAGATAGCCAAGATGCGTGCCGCCCGTATGCTTTGGGCCAAGATTGTCAAGCAGTTCAACCCCAAGAACCCCAAGTCGCTCGCACTGCGCACCCACTCCCAGACCTCGGGATGGTCGCTCACCGAGCAAGACCCGTTCAACAACGTAGGCCGCACATGTATCGAGGCAATGGGTGCCGCCTTGGGACATACCCAGTCACTCCACACCAACGCTCTCGATGAGGCTATCGCCCTCCCCACCGACTTCTCGGCACGTATCGCCCGCAACACCCAGATATACATCCAGGAGGAGACCTACATCACCAAGGAGATCGATCCCTGGGCCGGCAGCTACTACGTGGAATCGCTCACCAACGAGATTGCCCACCGCGCATGGGAGCATATCCAAGAGATCGAGAAGCTCGGCGGTATGGCCAAGGCCATCGAGACCGGCATCCCCAAGCTCCGCATCGAGGAAGCCTCGGCACGTACCCAGGCCCGCATCGACTCAGGCCGTCAGACAATCGTCGGTGTCAACAAGTACCGTCTTGAGAAAGAGGATCCCATCGACATCCTTGAGATTGACAACACCGAGGTGCGCAACTCACAGGTGGCGCGTCTCGTCGACCTCAAGGCCCACCGCGATGAGGAGGCCGTCAAGAAAGCCCTTGAGGCCATCACCGAGTGTGTGCGCACCAAGAATGGCAACCTGCTCGACCTCGCTGTCAAGGCCGCCGGCGTACGTGCCACCCTTGGTGAGATTTCAGATGCCTGCGAGGAGGTCGTAGGCCGTTACAAAGCAGTAATCAGAACAATTTCAGGCGTGTATAGCAACGAGACAAAACAAGACCCCGACTTCCTCAAGGCACAGCAGATGTGTGAGGAGTTTGCAAAGCGCGAGGGCCGTCAGCCGCGCATCATGATAGCCAAGATGGGTCAGGACGGTCACGACCGAGGAGCAAAGGTAGTGGCAACCGGATATGCCGACTGTGGATTTGACGTGGATATGGGCCCCCTGTTCCAGACCCCGGCCGAAGCCGCCCGTCAGGCCGTCGAGAACGATGTGCACATACTTGGCGTGTCGTCACTCGCCGCAGGTCACAAGACCCTCATACCTCAGGTGATTGCAGAGCTCAAGAAGCTCGGTCGCGAGGATATCATGGTGACTGCCGGTGGTGTGATCCCGGCCCAGGACTACGACTTCCTCTACAAGGCCGGCGTAGCTGCCATCTTCGGCCCCGGCACACGCATCCCCTATTCCGCCATCAAGATGCTCGAACTCCTCAACGCAGAGTAACAGTTCGCCATCAAACAACTCATTCCCAACCATCATCGGCTGCCCCATCCCAGGAGCAGCCGATGCTGTCTTATCCCCTCAGAGCATCCTACTCCATCGCGGCCACCTCAAATTCCATAGCATGGGGCATGTTGTACAACACAAACCTTTGCCATGTCCCGAAAATTTTGCAATTTTGTGATTGTACATGCCTGAGAATATTTCAAAAATATCAATTACCATTACAGCCCCCCGGCTTGAAAAACAAGAGCAACCCAACTATGCCGCCATAGACATATTGGAGGATGACATTCTGGCACTTTCGCCCGAACTTCTCTCTGCGTTGCTCAAAGACCACACCACGCAAGGTAGCATCTTTTGGGCAACGGATAACTATGCCGACAGGGGTAGTGGCTATCAGTTCTCCGACCAAATAACAGTCGAATCCATCACAGGCGAAAACGGTAACGTCATTGTGCCCCGCTCCTTGAAGTCGCGTCAGCAACAACAGCAGCGCAGCCGTGAGATGGCCGAGGTATTCACCCCTTCATGGATTTGCAACAAACAGAACAACCTCATTGACAACGCCTGGTTCGGTCGCGAGAATGTATTCAGTACTGAAATAGACAACTCCGACGGCTCCCACACATGGAAACCGACCGAGGGTAAAATTGAATTTCCCGACGGCAGGACATGGAAAGACTACGTCACTGAAAACCGTCTTGAAATCACTTGCGGCGAAGCCCCCTATCTCGTCAGCCGCTACGACACCGTAACCGGTTATCCGCTCCCTGTCGAGATGCGAATCGGTTTGCTCGACCGCAAACTTCGCGTTGTCGGTGAAAACACCGAGACCTCCGGCCAGTGGCTTGCTGCCGCCAAAGCCGCCCTCCGTTCAACCTACGGTTACGAATGGCAGGGCGACAACCTCGTTCTCGCCCGCGAGAATATTCTCTTTACCATGCTTGATTACTACCGGGCAAAATTCAACCGTGAGTTGCCGAAGCAATCCCTTGCCGGGCTTGCCTACATAATCTCATGGAACATTTGGCAGATGGATGGACTCAAAGGGGTTGTCCCCAATACTTGTGGCGAACGTCGCTCAGTCGTTACCGACCTTTTCGGCAAAACCGAGACAATCTCCCATTGCAACGGCTGTAAGAGCGGCAACATCCGCGAACATAACGGCACATACGCCTTAATTGTGGATTGGCCCCACGATGTCACATCCTCGCAGGTCAAGCATAAGAAACCAATCAGATTTATTGACCTCCTAAAATAATCGGCCATGGAATACTTCTCATCCCTGAAACCTAAGCTGATTTATATTTTCCGCATCAACGATGAAGCACATCGCGACTGCGTAAAAATTGGCGAAGCGACTTTTGATTCAGATAACATCTTCGGACTTTCGCCCAATTGCTCCGTCCTTAACAAGGCCGCCCGCGCTCGAATTGACCAATACACAAAGACTGCCGGTATCGCATACGAATTAAAGCATACCGAAATAGCCATCACCGCTCGCAAAGACGATAACGGCGAGTTTCGCTTTTCCGGCTTTAATGACAAAGAGGTGCATGATGTGCTGCTGCGCAGTGGCATCAAACGCAAAGAATTTCCAGGCGTAAGCGGTTCGAGTGAGTGGTTTGTTTGCTCCCTTGCCACCGCCATTCATGCCATTGCCGCTGTCAAAAAGGGGCGCAAGAGCCTTAATGCCTCTGATAAGGACGCAGATGAGTTTTCTCCAATTATCTTCCGTCCTGAACAGACGGATGCCATTGAGAAAACACTGAAGCAATTCAAGAAAGGCAATAAAATGCTTTGGAACGCCAAGATGCGCTTTGGCAAGACGCTTTCTGCACTCCAAGTGGTGAAGCGCAGAAACACCGACTCTGAATTTGCCTCGCTTCCACCTTTCCGTCGCGTCCTTATCCTCACACACCGCCCTGTGGTCGATTCGGGATGGTATGAGGACTTCCAAAAGATTTTCCACGATGTTCCCACTGCTCTATATGGCTCGAAAACCAATGGCGAGGCGCTCGCCAATATGGAACGGCTCGCCAAAAAGGGTACGCACAGCTACGTCTATTTTGCATCAATGCAAGACTTGCGCGGCTCAGAGCTTGTAGGCGGCAACTTCGACAAAAACAACGATATTTTCTCAACCCCCTGGGATCTCATCATTGTAGATGAGGCCCATGAGGGGACGCAGACCGAACTCGGTCGTGCCGTGACAGAGGCCCTTGTAGGGCTGCACCATGGTGCAGCCGTCGCGACCAAAGTACTCCAGTTGAGCGGCACTCCGTTCAATCTGCTTGACAACTATAACGAATGCGAGATATACACGTGGGATTATGTCATGGAGCAACGCGCCAAAGTGCAATGGGATATTGACCATCCCGGCGACCATAACCCTTACGCGAGTCTGCCTCGCCTAAACATATACACGTATGACCTCGGCCGACTGATGGGCGACTATGCCGACGAGGATATCGCTTTCAACTTCCGCGAATTTTTCCGCACACGCGAAGCGGACGCTCCGGGGAGCATCCCTACGTTTGTGCATGAAAAGCATGTTGAAAATTTCCTCAATCTGCTCACCAAGACTGACGAGCAGAGCATGTATCCCTTTGCCAACAAACGTTACCGCGACATATTCCGTCACACTCTTTGGATGGTGCCGGGCGTCAAGTCGGCAAAGGCTCTTTCGGCCATGCTCAAAAGCCACCCGGTTTTCAGCATGTTTGAGATTGTCAACGTGGCCGGTGACGGCGACAGTGTGGGGACGCTCCCCGGAGTGTCCACCAACGATGATGATGCCAAAGCCAATGAAGAAGCTCTCGAAAAAGTCAACAAGGCCATCGGTCCCGACCCCGACAAGACACGCACTATCACGCTCTCTTGTGGCCGATTGACCACCGGTGTTAGCGTCAAGCCGTGGACGGGCGTGTTTATGCTGTCGGGCAGCTTCAACACTGCCGCCTCGGCATATATGCAGACAATCTTCCGTGTGCAGACCCCGGCAACCATCAATGGCCGCGTCAAGGAAGATTGCTATGTGTTCGACTTCGCTCCCGACCGCACTCTCAAAGTGCTTGCCGAAACCGCCAAAATCTCAACCAAAGCCGGTAAGCAGGGTGAGTCGGAGCGTCGCCAACTTGGTGAGTTCCTTAACTTCTGCCCGATAATCTCCATTGAGGGCAGCCAAATGAAGCAGCTCGACACCGAGCACATGCTTCAGCAACTCAAACGTGTCTACGTTGAGCGTGTGGTTCAAAACGGTTTTGAAGATGGCTACCTCTACAATGACCGGCTTATGAAACTCACCGACCTTGACATTAAAGAGTTCGATGAGTTGAAAGGCATTATCGGTCAGACTAAGGCAATGGGCAAGACCAACGACATTACTGTCAATGATCAAGGTCTTACCAATGAGGAATACGAAGAAAAGGAAAAGCTCGAAAAGAAAAAGAAACGCGAGCTGACCGAGGAAGAAAAGGCTCGCCTTGAAGAATTGAAGAGAAAGAAGAAAGTTAAGGAGGACGCTATCTCAATTCTTCGTGGCATCTCAATACGTATGCCCTTGCTCATATATGGCGCGGACATCACGGACGAGGACAAGGAGCTGACGATTGACAACTTCACTCAGTTGGTTGATGCCCAGTCGTGGGAGGAATTTATGCCCAAAGGCGTAAGCAAGCAACGTTTCAACGCGTTCAAGAAATATTACGACACCGACATTTTCACCGCTGCCGCCAAGCGCATACGCCAAATGGCCCGCGCTGCCGACCGACTCTCCATTGAGGAACGCATCGAGCGCATCGCAGCCATCTTCGCCACTTTCCGCAACCCCGACAAGGAAACCGTGTTGACTCCGTGGCGTGTGGTGAATATGCACATGAGCGACACGCTCGGTGGCTACACTTTCTTCAACGAAGACTTCTCCGAACCCATCGAAGACCCGCGCTTCGTTGACCGTGGTGCGGTGACGGCAGATGTTTTCACGCCTGAAAGCCATCTGCTCGAAATCAACTCGAAGTCGGGTCTATATCCCCTCTACCTCGCTTACAACATCTACCGCTCACGCTTGCGCAACGCGATGTTCTCGCCTGAGACGTTGGAAGAACATCAAGCCCTTTGGGATGCTGCCGTCGCAGAAAACATCTTCGTCATCTGCAAGACCCCGATGGCGAAAGCCATTACCCGGCGTACCCTCCTCGGCTTCTGCAAAGGCAAGACCAACATGTGGGCACCCGATGACCTTATCAACAAAATCAAGAACCAACCCGAACTTTTCATCAAGAAAGTCGGAGACTTAGTAGGAAAGAACGTGAAAATAAACGCAATAGTCGGCAACCCACCGTATCAAGAAGAAGGTGAAAGTACAAGAAAAGCTCCAATATATCACCATTTCTATGATATGGCTTTCAAACTTTCAGATAAGGTAACCCTTATCACCCCCGGGCGATTTCTATTTAAGGCAGGTCAAACACCTATGGAGTGGATGGAGCGTATTCTTTCAGACTCGCACATTAAAGTTGTCGATTATTTCCAGAAGTCGGCTGATGTTTTTCCGACAGTTGACATTAAAGGCGGTGTAGCGATAATGTATCGCGATGCCAAAAAAGAGTATGGTTCTATAGGATTCTTTTCAGAATATCCTGAGCTTAAGAATATCATGCACAAGGTTCATGCCCACCATTCTTTCGTTTCAGGAAAATTTGCCGAAGGGGTTTCTTCTCAAGGCATCTATAAATTCTCCGAATTAGCTTTTGCAGAATGTCCACGTATAGAAGTAGTGCAAGGGAAAGGAACTGCTGCAAAAATTACTTCAAACTCTTTTGAAAACCTTTCGGAAATATTCACAGATACAGTAGATGGCAGCGTATCGGATTATGTGAAGATTTTTGGTTTGATAAAGGGGAAAAGGACCGAACGCTGGATAAAACGCAGTTATCTGCAACCTGTTGATAATCTTGATTACTACAAAGTATTTGTGCCGGAAGCCAACGGCACAGGTGCCATCGGCGAGGTGCTCAGCACGCCGGTAATCGGCGTGCCGGTAA
>JAMPAQ010000029.1 GCA_023667145.1 Pseudoflavonifractor sp. | reverse complement strand
GGTAGATCCCTTGGTAACAGTGTTCTTGAATGACGTCTGCGATGCCGCCAGCTTGCCGTTGGGGCTCGTGGCGTAGGCGTAAAGCAGGAAGTTCGACACTGTGCCTTGCGCTGACGTGATTTTCACAGGGATTTGCTGCCAGTCTGCCCCGTCGGTGGCCTCCAGGGCTTTTACCGTGAATGTGGCATCCCGGCTCTGTCCTGCTGCAAGGGATGATGGCATGTCAAGGGTGATGTTGAAATTTTCCGGTGCCGCAAATTCTGCCTTGATGCCATTGATGTCAAGCTCGCCGGGGTTGGTGAGGCCCAGGGTTACTGTGTGGGTCTGGCCTGCGTCGAGCTTGGCAGTCTGATAGGCGTTGGAGAGGTTGATGCCATAGACGTCGAATGAAACCATGGCGTCCGTCAATCTTTCGCCGGGGAAGCATGCGCCCACGTAGAATCGTCCGTTCTGCTTGGAGTAGGGCGTGAATTCTATCCGGAAATCAAGATTTTCGTCCACTTGCACTTGTTCCGTCTGCCGCAGTCCGTTGTTGATTACGTACACCTCCACTGTGCCCCCTTTGGCTATGTTGCCGGAGGCATGGCCCTTGATCACGACCGTCTCACCCGGCTTGTATATGTCTTTATCTACATTCACGCTCAGGTTGTATCCGGAGAGTAGAGAAAGCTCTACGGGGGTGGCCGTATTGTTGTTGTAAACCTGTTCGGCTACGCGGCGGTCATCGTTGACCGATGCGCTCAGGGTGAGGATTCCGGTCACCATAGGCGATTCAAAATCTTGGGTGAGGGTCACTTCCTGTCCGGGCTCCAACGGATTTCTTGTATAGAGGCGCACTGCCTCGGACATGGATGAGAGTTTTACACTCACCGCCGTTTGGGCAGGCAGGGTGGCGGCACCTCGGTTGACCAAGGTTATAGTAGCCCTTACCACTGAGCCGGCCTCGGGGGTGGCATTGTCCACCGTTAATGACGTAATCACGGCATCGGGAAGCGTGGTGTCGGTAATCTGCACCCAGCATGATCCCGTGGAGTAGCCTTCTGCGGAGGCCGTGAAGGAGTATACGCCTGAGTCGTCGGCTGAATGGTTCTCGGGAACGTCTACGGTGAATGTGGCCGCAGTTTCTCCTTCGGGGATCACCACCTCTGACGGGAACGTGAAGCGTCCGGAGGCGTTGGATGAGATTGCCACTGTCAAAGCCTTGTCTGCAGATGTGTTGCGGCTAACGGTGAACACATTCCCCTTGCTTCCCTCCACAAGCGACGGGCTATGGCTGGTCAGCGTCAGGGCCGCGCCGTCATTGTCGGTGATGGTGAAGGTCTGGGACACCGATCCCTCGCTTCCCTGGCTTACTGCGCAGTTGCAACTGGTGGCGTACACGGAGGCCGTTACGGTCACGTCGCGGTCACCTTCAACTATGGCATTGTCCACCACGCCGATTGTGAATTCGGCCAATTCCACTCCGGGATTCATAGTGAACTTGGGCTTTGAGACGTAGACGCCATCCGAAGGCTCAAGGTTTATAAGGATTGTGGCTGAATTGTCGATCTTATCCAGACGGCGCACTCGGCCCACCACAGCGTTTGGTCCCGCGCCTTCGCTCACGATGGCCGGGGATATTTCCAAGGAGATTGAGGGTACGTCGTTGTCGTAAAGGAGCGCGTATGTCTCAGCTGGCGAATACCCTGCAGCCGAGACTTTGAATGTTACGCCGGCCACGGTCTCTATCTCCGCATTGTCTATGGTCTGCGCGGTTATTTCCACTGTTTTATGGCCTGCCGGGAGCACCACTGACGAGGGCATCGAGAAGCGCCCGGGATGGTCGTTGGTGATATTCACCGTAAGGTCGGAAGCCGGTGCGCGGCTGGCAGAGATCGTAAGCCTTAGCGATTCCCCTTCGGTAACCTCATCGGGAGTGGCTGTCACCTCAAGCTCCGGCAGCTCGTCATCCTCTACCGTCACAGTGCCTCTCACTGCGTCATAGCCGCTGCCCGACACCTCTACGGTAAATTCCGAATTGTCATCATTGATGTCGTTATTGGCAAGCGTGAGGTAGAAGTAAGCCGCACTCTGGTTCTTGGGTATCAGCACGCTTGTTGGCGCCGATAGGCGCCCGTCGCCATCGACGGCTATGGCGAATTCCTGCGATTCGCTCCAGTCGCCGCTTCTGGCCAACTGGCACCGCGCTGTAGCGGTGGTGCCCTCAACAAGCAGATTCTCCGGCAGCGCCAAAATCAGCTTCTTGGAGAGGGTGAGTGGCGAGCCTGTGGTCATGGCCACGTTGTTGGTCAGCCTGTCGTCGGGCTCCTCGGCCATAGACGAGGCTACCAAAGTTACCCGCACATTGAGCTTGCCGTCAAGGCCGGGCAGTTTGGGCACGGTCACTGTGGCCATGCGCTGGGCTATGTCGCCTGGGGCCATGTTGTCGGTGTCGTATGCAGTTGTGGCTATGGTCAGGCTATGCCCATTGCCATCAACCAGCGCTATGCGCTCGGTCCATCCGCCATTGGCAGCCAACTGGCCGATGTTGCTCACAGTCCAGCTCGCGTCGAAGCTGTCACCGGGATTGATATCGGTTTGCTCTACGCTCACTGCGGTCACTGCCAAATCAACTGCCTCAACCGGTACGTCGGGTTCGGGGGCGATGACAATGGCACCGTCGCGAAGGCTGATTATTTCATTTGTACCGTCTGCTTTGTATACTACACCCTTGCTTACGCCCACTGAATGCACGCTTCCCACCTCGGCGTCGGCTGCGGTGGTGATGGGAAGGGTGAAGAGCGATCCATTCACACCCTTGAGCGGTTCGGTGCCGCGGATGCTGAAGCGATATGTGCGTCCGGTCTCTATTTCATCGACGCTTAGGGTGTGGGCAGCGGCCCTTTCGGAAAGCTGCGCTCCCGCAATGTCGGCGGTGAAGCCCTCGGGCACGGTCACATCCACCGATACGCTCACCACCTCCTGATAGTTCTCAAGGTAGATGGGCCAGGCCACGGTCTGTCCCGGCGATATTGACACGCGCCGGCCATAAAGTGTGTTGGAGCCACCGTCGGGCACGGCAGGTTCGACCGGATTGGATGGATCATAGTTGAACGAATAGTTGGCCGTGAGTGTCACACTGTGGTCCGGCATTACGAAATAGAAGCTCCGCAAGGAGGGATCCTCCAACTCTGTGTCTTCGCTGGCCCACCCTTTAAAGGTATAATATCTATTGGAATATGCGTTGAGGTATAACCTCTCCCCGGCCTTCACCTTCATCGGAGTGGATTGGTTGAAGTATCCTCCTTCGGCTGGATTGGACTTGAGTGTCAGTGTATGTTCAAGCTGCGGTGAGGATGGCTCGGAGGGGTTGTTGGGTGAATACTCATAGTGCGCCGTGAACGTGTGGTCGGAATCGTCAGTG
>JAMPAQ010000028.1 GCA_023667145.1 Pseudoflavonifractor sp. | reverse complement strand
TCCGTCTCAGCCCCGGCAAGACGCTTGGCCTCGCGCATGCGGCTGTCAAAGCGATGCTTCTCCATGAATTCTGTCAGCAGTGTGTATGCCCCGTCATCGCCCGCTTTTTTCGTCCACACTATCGGCCTTCCGAGCAGGAAGAACAGCTCCACCTCGTTGATGTAACGTTGGCGGGTGCGCGGCAGCTTCTCTGTGATATAGGGCGAGTCATTCTTACGGAATTTGTTGCGTCGCCGCATCACCGTGTGGGTCTGCGGATGATACTCGCGGATGGCCTCGTCTATCTCTGTGTCGCGGTCCTGCATCAGTTCGAGGGCCTTGCTCACATCGCCATCCAGGAGCAGGGTGTGGAGAGAGCGGGTCACGCCCACGGAATTGAGGGCTATGTTTCGGAAGCAACTCATTATGCGGCTAAGTGTCTCGTTCATGTGTGGTCTAAGAGATTAGGGTTAAAATATCAGAATATGCCGAGGTCGGACTTGCTCACTCGTCTGGGGGCGATCACCTGTCCGAGGATATGTCCGTTGACGTAGTAGCGGGCTGCGTCTATGCAGTGGTTGTCATGGTCTTCGGGCTCATTGATGTAGTTGCCGTCCTTGTCACGCGCCCACACGTAGTTGCGCAGCTCCTCCTGAAGCTCAACGCTGCGGCGGGTGACGAAGACATTGTCGAAGTCCTTCATCTTCTCGATACCCGCCAATATGCTCCCTGCGGGCTTAGCCACGGGATAGATGATTACCCCGGAGTTTGAGATTTCATCAATGAGGCGCGGGTCGGCGGAGTCGGCGTAGATGTGCAGCCCGGTGTCACGCAGCTCACGGCATAACTCGGAGATGCCAATGTGAGTGCGACAGAAGACCTGGTCGAGATAGAGGTCGCGCCCCACGACTCCGGCCCGCACACAGGCCGACGGGTCATGCGTGTAGCCGAAATCCAGGCCACACGCCACCTTGCGGGCATTGGCCGGGAAGTCATCCACAATGCCCCAGTCACGGAACACCGCCCCCTCGGCCACATCATCCCACCGGCCCATGAACACGTGGGCGTAACGCTCGGGGTTGTCGTGCTTCATCTGCTCGGCGGAGCGGATGAACTCATCCGACAGGTAGCCGATGTTATCCAGGTATGTGGTGTGTATGTGAAGCACATCGGGATGTGTGGAAATCTGCACCGGCACTCCGTCAAAGTACCGCAGCTCGTGGGTGTCACGGATATACTTGCGGTATATAAAGTGGTTGGAGTCCGTGGGGTTCATCAACACGATGATGCGGTTCTGTATGCCGGGTTGACGGATGGAGTAGGCTATCGTCTCGAACTCGCGCTCCGATGTCCACTCCTCGGCCTCGTCACACACGAAAGTGGTGATACCGTGGATGGACTTGAGTTTGGCCGTCTGATTGCCCGATGACGTGCGCAGCCCACGGAACATGATCCTTGCCCCGGTCATCACGTTGGTCACGTCCGAGCGTGTGGCGTGGAAATACTTGGCAGTGCCGTCGGCCTCTATCTTCTCCATGAACTCCGGGATAACGGAGATGGCCGCTGACACCATTGTGTAGCGGGTGTAGAGGATGTTGTGGACTATCCTGTCTGCGGCCTCCTCCCCTACTCCACGGCGGCGAAGCTCAAATGTGAGCCGCTCGATGAACGCGGCCACGCCGAACGACTTGCCGCTGCCACGGCCTCCTGTCACGAGGATGACGAAGTGCTCGCGGTCGGTGTAGAGCGGATAATATATAGGGTGATTGCGTATCATGGTTGCTGAGGTTCGGAGTCTGTCTCGCGGCGTATCCACGCGTCTATGTCAATGCCATGGGCGATGTCGGCGGGAATGTCGGCGTCATCGGTGTCAAGGCCGCGTTGCACCTTGCGCCACTGAGGGTCATGCTGGTATAGCCAGGTGGCCAGTGCCTGCATATTGGGCGGGAGTTCGCTCTCGGTCTCGGTGGTCTGTATCTCCTCGTCATCAGTGAGCGCGCCCTCTATGCGGAGGCGGCGTGTCACCACGGAGCGGCTCTTCACCTTTTTGCCTCCGAGTGCCGCCTTGAGGTATGCGCCGCGCACTATGCCGTTAATGCGGTCGCGTGCGCCCGCTAAGCAGTTAGCCAATAGGCGTGAGCGGCGTGCGTTCTCTTCGGGCGTCCATTTGTCGTAGGTGCCGTTTTTCATGGATGAGAACACTTCGCGCCTGAGGGAGCCGCCCTCTTTATCTGAGAGGTTGACGGCGATTTCCGCGTCCGTCAGCCCCTGGAGGGCGAGGGCATACACGCGGTTGTAGAAGTCGGGGCTGTCGTAATCAAATTTCTTGCGTGGGGCCATATCGGGTATATTATTCAGGGCGGTTGATATTTGTTTGATTGATTGGTTTCATTGACATTGTTTTGTTGAAATATTGGATTATTAGTATATTTGCAACAGAGGTTACTGATGACCGCAGGTATGGTAGCTTAGATGGCATTTTGCCCCCTATATCGAGGGTTCGAGTCCCTCCTTGACCTCTTGTTAGCCGTGGGATTGTTCTCACGGCTATCTAATTTTCAAATAATCCCTTGTTTCTATGTTCCTTTTCTCAATAATCCCATACGATTTAAGCACATGGTATCGGTACCCCCGGATATTGTAGCGCGTGTGTATCACAGCCTTTATGAGTTTGTTCTTCTCCTTGGGTATGGTGCCAACTAAAATGAGCTTGTCCGCATTTTTGGGATGGACATCACGATATATGTTTTTTGGGCGTTGCACGGCCTTAATCATCAGGTTCATCAGATTGTCAGGCACGGTGGCTCCTTTGAGCCTCTTGGGGTGATGCAGATACTTTATGATGGTCTTGTCGTAGAGGTATATCGGCTCCTTGCGTCCGAAGCCGTTACGCCGGGCGAGACCTTTGCCCATGAACTGCGCCATGTCGCCCACCTTGATGCGCCGGCCACGGGCATACCCGTCACGTATCACGTCACGCGCGAACGCTTTGACATTGACACCGCGCCCCAGTCCGTAATATGCTATTCCTTCGCTGTTAACTTCTCTATCGTGTTTGATAATTAATTGGATTTTTTATACATTTGCAGTCCATCGGGGTTGATGGTAGCAATGTGGTAGCTAGACCGCCGGACTTGTTCCGGCGTGCGATTGCAGGTTCGAGTCCTGCCGCCCCGATGACAGGTGTGGGTTCTTATTACAGACTCACACCTTTTCATATTTGGAAAGATTGAATTCCTTAGGGTTCGTGACAATGCCCGCAGTAATAAATGCAACTTTGCGCTTTTTGCCTTGATTAGTTTTTATTGAATAATTGGGATGAATAATGAATTTTTTACGATAGTCAGTGTAGACGTATGATGCCCCATCAAAGTATAAGTCCATGCGTCTTCTCAACTTGGGGAACGATGCAATATCGTCAACCCGCAGAGCCAACCCTTTTTGTACTTTAGAGTCTCTTGTGGCGTGGTGGAGAGACTTCGGGCTCATGTAGATTGAGCGGCTTCCAAGCTCAATGCCCATTTTGGAAGCGTGAGC
>JAMPAQ010000027.1 GCA_023667145.1 Pseudoflavonifractor sp. | reverse complement strand
TCCCTCAAAAACTGACCGCCCTGACGTTAACATTAGTTATTAAACAACCTCTAAGATCGCTATCATCAAAACCTGACGTAGAAACAACCGTCGCCCTTGAGCGAACGGAACGGAATCGCATGTGCCGCGCACGAGTCGGCATAACGGTCGTGTCGCCAAGGATGGAGGTCGTTACCGAGCAATAGGCTGTCGGGTCTCAATGATGAGTGCAGGGAGGTTATGTTACCTTTGTATCCACGCGTGACAAGCAGGTAGTCAGGTGTTAGTTGTTCAGGTATCCTTATGGTATCGAATGCCGCCACACAGATGGATTTGTTTCCAAATGAAATGATGTCACCCGCGATGCCAAATCCCTCGGGTAGCTGATGATTGCCGTATAACACAAGGCTGTCGCATCCACGTCGACCGAGATAGTCGCGTAGCCGTCGTCGGCTTACGGCGAGTTGTGCCGCTCTGTCATGTGGGGGTGCTGTCGTCAACAAGACAGCCTCGTTCCCTGCTCGGCATACTATATTTGTGAAATAAGTATCTTTCAAGATTAGGATTTCATGTCCATCAGTATTGGCATATGAGATGGCGGCAGCGCTGAGTGTAAATGCGAGCAACAAGCATCCTGAGACGACAGGCAGAATCTTGCGGCGTAATCTGAATGACAGTGCAATCAGCAATAGCGAGATGAAGTAGGGGAGAAGCAACCATCCGTCAAAGTAGATGTTGTCGATTGCTGCTCCGGGTAGGCTGTTGATGGCTTTTGTAAGGCTGTCGAGCCACAGGAAAAGCCGGTTGATGATGTCGCACAATAATCCTGACGGTAATCCGACCGACTCGACAATCAACAATATGATGCCACCTCCGATTATCGGCGGCAACAGGAGTGATGTCAGGACGTTCCCGAGTAGGAAGTATACCGGGAAATGATGAAACCGATATGCCGCCACAATGGCAGTCCCGGCCATTGCCGCTACCGATACGGCCGGGATGGATGACAGGTACTGCGCTATCGGATGGCTCTTGGCCGATATTGTGAGTTTGTTGGCAAACAACAGTATTGTGCCGACAGCGACAAATGTCATCTGAAACGAAATGTCAAACAATCGGAGAGGTTGGACGATGAGTATGCAGATCGCCGCAAATGCAAGGGCGTTGCCGGGCGACGGTTTCCTTTGCAGCGTCAACGAGGTGAAATAGAGCGTGGCCATTATGACGGCACGTGTCACCGAGGGGGAGAGACCTGTCATAACGGCATACAGCCACAGCATGATGATTGTTATAAACCGGGCTATTCCCCGCCGGCGCATCAGGTGGAGGGGAAAGAGCAACGCCGAGATGATGGTTGTGATTATCGCGACATGCAGTCCGCTTAGCGCGAGGATATGCGAGACACCCGCAGTGGTGTATTGCAGACGTGTATCGTCATCAATCATCCCGGTATCGCCAAACAGTATGGCACACAGGAATCGGGCGCACGGCTGGGATAAGCCGGTGCGGAACAGTATGGACTCCAATCGGTGTGGAAGAGTGCGGATGCGATAGAGTGGGGACGTGTCCCGTCCCGTCACGAGGAGCCGGTCGGGCGTGATGAACGATGTCGTGACGATGCCCTTGTCATGCAAGAATGTGGTTAGATCAAATGCGTCCGGGTGGGTGTCATTTACCGGCAGCTCCAATGTGGCGTTAAACAGTATCTCCGTTCCATAGTCTATGGAATCAGGCATCCCCGGCATGTATAGCAAGGCGCTGAACTCACGGCATCGGGTCATCCCGGTACGGGAATATCCCACGCTGTCTACGCTTACGGTAAGCTGTGATGAGGTCTCGTTGTCGCGCAAGTCGTTGACAACGCCGTGGTAATATAGACTGTGTCCCGCTATCACCCCGACGGGAAACTGAGGCCGTGACAGTGTGCCGTCAATCCACCCTGCGGTCATGGACAAGAGAATTATACCGAGGTAGGCCAACGGCCTGTAGATGAAGAGAAAGACACCCGCGACTATTGGGATTATCGTCCATGACAATGATATGTCCCATCGTGAGATGAGGATGCCTGACACAATCCCTGCCACGACAGGGAGTAGGGGATAGCGGGAGAGAGGAGCTTGCAAGACCGACGGACTATAACGGGTGGACTAACTTACGTGTCATAGCCATAGGGGGGCGAGCCGGGAGGCAAGCAGATAGCCACCTCCGAGCAGCCAGATGTACAGGATGAATGCAAGCACAAACGGCTTGGCACCGGCTTTCTTGAACTTGTCGATGCTTGTCTCGGCACCCAGTGCGGCCATTGCCATTGTCAATAGGAATGTGTCAATATAGTTGATTGCATCGACGAGTTGGGTCGGTAGGAGATTGAATGAGTTGAATCCGATGACCACAAGGAATCCAAGCGCAAACCATGGAATGGCGACCTTGCCCTTGGCGGCTGCGGATGACCCGCTGCGTCTCATGCGTGAGGCTACCCACCATCCGAGGATGAGAAGTACCGGGACAAGCATCATGACGCGTATCATCTTCACGATGATGGCAATCTTGGCTATATCCTCTCCCATGGCGTTGCCCGCGCCGACGGCATGGGCTACCTCATGGAGTGTCGAACCGGCATATATGCCCATCTCCTGAGGCGACAGTTGTAGCAACCCTGTGCGGTAGGCGATTGGATAGATGACCATTGATATTGTCCCGAAAATCACTACGGTAGCTACAGCGACGGCAGTCTTGTAAGGCTTGGTCTGTATGGTCGATTCCGCGCCAAGTACGGCTGCCGCCCCGCATATGCCACTGCCAACCGATGTCAGCAACGCGATATCGCTGTCCATCTTCAGCAGACGGCCTATGTATATGCCGCCAAGTATGGTGACCGTGACAACAATGGCATCAATGACTATGCCGGCAGTGCCCACTGCCACCACGTCCTGAAACGTGAGACGGAATCCGTAGAGTATGATGCCAAGCCGCAGTATCTTTTTGGAGCAGAACTGTATGCCCGGCACCCATGTCTCGGGCAGATGGTTTCTGAGGCTGTTGGCATAGAGCATACCGAGGATTATGCCGATAATCATCGGGCTGAACGATATTTCCTTGAAAAACCGGGCATCTCCGATGTAAAAAGCCGCACAGGCAAACAGGGCAATCAGCAGTATGCCGTGGAGCATACTGCTCCGTTTCTCGTTGAGCATGGTAATGATGATTTTGAATGTCGTTATTTATTCCAGATATTCCACGCCGCAAACGCCTGCAAGAGCAACATCTCAAGTCCGTTTTTGGTCGTTGCCCCCATAGCCGCCGCCCGCTTCATAAACAGGGTGACATCGGGGTTGTAGAGCAAGTCATAGCATAGGTGCTCCGGGGTGAGGCAGTCGTATGGGATGTCGGGACATTCATCGGTGTGGGGATACATGCCGAGTGGGGTGCAGTTGACAATGACCTTGTGTGTCGCCATTATCTCCGGCGTGAGTTCTGCATAGGTGAGGACACCGTCGCGCTTGGTCCGAGACACGTATGAGGCGTGGATGCCAAGATTCTCAAGGCCGCACATCACAGCCTTGGCCGCGCCACCGGTGCCAAGGACGAGCGCCGCCGAGCGCCCGGGGGTAAGCAGCGGCTTTATCGAGTCGCAAAAGCCGATAATGTCGGAGTTATATCCCTTGAATTTGAGTTGGTTCTTGTTTCGTGTGAATTTGATGACATTTACAGCACCAATCTTGGCCGCGTCGGCATCAATCTCGTCAAGGTATGGTATGACCTGTTCCTTATACGGAATGGTCACGTTGAGACCGTACAGGTTGGGATTCTCGCTGATTACCTCCATGAAATCGCCGATGTCTGGTATCTCAAAATTGACATACCGGGCATTTATATTCTCGGACTCAAATTTCTGGTTGAAATAGTTCTGTGAAAATGAGTGGATGAGCGGGTATCCAATCAACCCGTAGAGGCGTTCGGCTTTCTTTTCCATGAGATTGCAGTGAATTTGGCTGCAAAATTAGTGAAATAAGACCAAACTACACAATTACTTGGGTGAGTATTTTGCCTCTAACAGTATTGACTGTGGATTTTTTATGCCATCGGTCAGCAACTGTCCCGCCGACCTGTCAGAACCGTTGTCGAGCCATGAGCGGATGATGCGGTATCCGATGTATCGACCGAGTCGGCCCGGCGAGTCGGGATGTATGAGGGTCGTGGCCGGTGACGGCTTGACCATGCGCTCGACCATCAGCGGGTCGGTGGAGTAGAGGAGCTGTCGGGTGACGAGTTGATTCCATGCCTTGGCCTCGTTGTCGCGGGCCCAGTCGAGTTGGGTCTCCGAATATCCGAGAGCCTCGGACAATGAGGCGTCGGGTACTGTCTCCATTACGGCATTGATCACGGCTCCGTCATACAGCATCCGTCCCAGCACAGACTCGCGGCCATCCTCGGCCTTGTCGGGATAGCTTGCCGCTATCAGGGACTCGGCGATGTCGTAGGGGAGATGTGCCGGTGTCTTGGTAATGCGTTGATACGGTTCAAAATACAGGTATCCCTCATAGTCAGCTCCAAGATAGTGATTGAGCGCTATGAGCATTGTGCTGTCAACATTTATGACCGATTGATTATAGGGCGAGACCACTGAATATATGTCGGGGAAACGGACTGCCGGTAATTTTTTGGAGACACGTTCACGCAACCCTCCGATGACGGTCTCAAGGGAGTCTAATGACGGTAGGCGGCGCATCACGTCGGGCATGAACATGCGTGTGCTGCTGCTCCTTGACAGGCTGTCAAGGAAACGGTCGCGGTCGGTCACATCGGGATATATCACCGACAAGGCCGATATGCCATCGGATAGGCTGTCACGTATCTGCCGGCGTTGCGTCGAGTCGGCATCGGCATACGCGGCGACGGCCAGGTCAAGCCGTCTTATTTCCATCTTTTCCACATTGTTGCCTTTCTGACACGACTGGATGGAGAGCATACATGCTGTTGCCGTAGCAATCGGCAATAACCGGCTGACATATTTGAGTATTGGCATGGCGATATTTTATTTCGTTGCAAAAATAGCGGTTTTCATAATCGAAACAATCTTAGAGGTCGTACATTTGTACGGTTAAATGATTTTGAATAATTTTATCATTAGAGATCAGGGTTCACAAGCATGGAAAAAGGCAGATTAGTGGCTGGGAAAATCCGAGACTAACGTTCAGTCCCCATGCTTTTACATCTAAAGACTGGATAGTTCGTTGGGGCAGTTGATCTGACCCAGTGTTTGCGACGAAAGTGCAAAAGATGTAGCTTCTGACTAATAAAATTTGAGATA
>JAMPAQ010000026.1 GCA_023667145.1 Pseudoflavonifractor sp. | reverse complement strand
CGGCAAGTACACTCCTTCAACGCAGCGACAAATCTGCTCCAAAAGACGAGACCCTAACGTTCACATTAGTTATTAAACAACCTCTTAATCAGGCACAAATCAACGAGAGCCGGGCAACAGAATCAATCTGCTGCCCGGCTTCCTTATATACTCAAGCAATTTAGCAAATCATGCAATCAGTCGGCCAATGACCGCCGGCTATCGCACTCACAGAGCGACTTTGGTCACGGCATCACCCGCACGAACCACGTAGACACCAGCCGGTAGGGCGATGGCCTTGCCGTCATAGCAGGGTGATCCATAAATCCTGACACCCGATGTGGCGTTGAAGACATCGACCACGCATCCGTCGGCGCCGCTAATCTCCAACATACCCGCATGGACAGATATTGAGACCGACCCGGTGTTGACAGCGTCGATCGAGCTCATATCAAGCTCAACGATATTCTTAAAGTTGCTCCACACCTCAGCCTTGCGATATGCCTCGGCACTGCCATAAGGCACATTGAGTATCACGGTCTTGTACTGCTCGTCGGTAAACTCTGACGCCTTTTGCGGTACTGCGCTGCCAAGCGTAATCTCCTTGAGGAGCGAGCAACGGTTCATCGATGGAATCTCCTCAAGCCCGGTGCCAAATTCTACGGCAGACAACTTCGACTTATCGTTGAGACAAAGCAGCTCGGCATCGGTGACATCATCACCGACAATGACATTAACCAACGTCTCTGACGCACCTTTGAACGGAGAATAGGATGTCGGGGTAGAGCCTTGACGATAGGTGATATCGCGGCCAAGCACGATGCTCTGCAACGGTAGGCCGGTAAACTTCACATAGTTGCTTGAATTGCTCTTGTCCCAACCAAACTGCAACGGCTCGGATGATGGCTCGACAACAAGAGCGGAGAGCGACGTACAGTTGTCAAACGCATTGTAGCCTACCTTGGTCAACGATGATGGGAGCGTGATAGACGTAAGTGACGAGCAGCCGTAAAACGAACGTACTCCTATCTGAGTCAGGGTTGCAGGAAGCCCGACCATCGCCAGTGAGCTACATCCGTCAAATGCCATCTCATCTATCGAGGTCAGACCCGCAGGCAAGCTCACAGTCGCGAGTGAGCTACACTCGGCAAAGGCTCCGTAAGGTATGGCGGTCACTCCCTCAGGAATATTGATTGAGGGGAGAGACGTGCAGCCTGTAAAAGCACGCTGGCCTAACTCCTTGACCCCGGTCGGGATAACAATGTCAGTCAAGGAGGTGCAATAGCCAAACAGGTACTGTGGCAACGATGTTATCGAAGCGGGCAACTTGACAGATGCCAACTTATCACATGATGAGAACAGGTGGTCTCCCAATGATGTCACAGAGTTGGGCAAAGTGACCGTGGTCAACGATGTACAGCCCTGAAACACCTGACTGCCAACCGACACCACGCCCTCTGGAATCTCGACCGACTCAAGAGAAGTCGCATTGTAGAACACTCCGCCGGGCAATGACTTGATATTGGGGGATAGCTTTGCCGACTTCAATCCGGCACAGCGGGAGAACGCAGACGCGCCAATAGCCGTGACACTTTCAGGCAGCTCTACCCCGGCAAGCGAGTTGCACTCCTGAAACGACTGGGCACCTACCGATTCAAGGCCCACGGGCATGTTGATGTCGGCAAGTACCGTACAACGGAAGAATGCCTTGTCGCCGATATAGGTAACCGTCGAGGGAAGAGTGACTGACGATACACGCTCACTGCCCGAGAATGCAGACACCCCTACCCCGACTACGGTATATGACTCGCCACCATGGTTGACCACCGAGCCAATATTGACCTTGCCTGAATAGGTATTGTTACCGTTAGAGGTCACCTCAACAGTCCGGGCATCCTGCGATACAATGTTGTAATAGATTCCGTTTCCGGCAAAGTCGTATGCCTGTGCCGACATGGCACTGGCGACAGCCAGCACGGACAAAATCTGTCGATTTAGATACATAAATATAGTTTTTAATAATGGATTGTTTTGTGTGGTCGCATCATTACATCAAGTCATGACAACAAACTACCACAAAAATACACCTCCCCCTTGCAATTAGCACAACACCAATGGTCTACTAATAGTCTACAACTACGTCATTCCTCACAAGAGGTCATGAAATGATGGCTCGAATGACACTCGTGCAGCTCGCGGTCGACAATGAGATGACGATTGGCCATGGCGGCGATCGCCGTCATCTCATGGGAGACAAGCAGTATTGTGGTATGTCCCGCAAGCCTCGCCACGATGTCGTAGATGTGATGCTCAAACTTCTTGTCAACATAGCTCAGAGGCTCATCAAGCACGAGCACCGACGGACGCGATACAATCGCCCGCGCCAGCAATGCCCGCTGCAACTGTCCACCCGAGAGACTACCAATCGGAGCATGGCGGTAGTCTGACAATCCGACAAGGCTCACCATCTCCCCCACCCTGTCGTCACGTTCATGGCGGTCAAGGCCCCGGATAGACAATAGCCCCGATGCCACCACCTCACCGACAGATATGGGAAAATGGCTGTCAATCATATTTTTTTGGGGGAGATAACCTATGGGCAGTCTCTTGACCTCCTTTCCCTCCCAACGGTATATGACCCGTCCCGATGTCGGCTTAAGCAGCCGCAGTATGGTACGCAACATCGTAGTCTTGCCACCGCCGTTAGGCCCGGTGATAGCCACAAAGTCGCCCTCGGACACATCAAAGCATACGTCACGCAGTATGACGCGGTTGTCATAGGCCACCGACACGTGGTCAAGCTCAATCACTTTTTTCTGTGGGAGGTGGAGCGGTATCATTTTGAAGCTATTGCATCTGCAATTATAAGCATCTCGTCACGCCACTTGTAGTCGAGCGGATTTATCGTGACCATCTCGGCTCCAATCTGCTCATTGACCACCCGGGCCTGACGTGTGTCAAACTCTTTCTGAAAGAAAAACACCTTGGCGCTGTCGGCAACCGCCTCGTCGATACGCGACTGCAAACTCCTGACTGACGACTCCTTGCTCTCATAACCGATGGAAATCTGCTCCAACCCGTAATCCCGGGCAAAATAGCTCAAGGATGGATGCCACACGACAAACGCCCGGCCACGGCATGGGGCGAGCATCTTTGAGAGACGGTTGTCGAGACTGTCAAGACCCGCGACAAATGACTCGTAGTTGCGTGTATAGTAATCGCGGTTGTCCGGGTCAAGGTCAAGGACTGCCCGGTACATGTTTCCGGCTATAACCTTGGCGTTTTTCACCGAGCTCCATGTATGGGGATCGACCTCTGCGATGTCATCGTCACCATGAGCATGTCCGTGTGTACCCTTTATAAGTTCTATTCCCTCAGAATTATCATATATCTTTATCGCGGGGTTGTTGGCACGCACTTTGTCTACTATGGCCGACTCAAACCCTATGTTGCCGATACGGAAATATGCCTCGCTCTTGCCGAGATTGACAAGATGGGACATGCTCGGCTCATAATTCTCAGGATTGGCTCCACTTGACAGGAGACATCTCACGTCAATCTTGTCACCAGTTATCTGTTCAAGAAAATATTTCTGGGGCTGTATGCTGACGGTTATCACCGGCTTGTCGCCTGTCTTGTGGACACAAGACCCAAGGAGAGCGACCATGACAGCCAGCATGACCGTAAGCATTACGTTTATCTTATTTCGTCTCATCAGATATCATTAACCGTTTTCACGTACAAATATAGCTCTTTTTTCTTTTATTTACAACTTTTAATCATTCATCGTTTCCATAACAAACAAAATTCGCATCAATGCAGTCACCGACACCATACACATGGCGATGGAGTGCACCCGCCACTCGCGGCAGGTCTACACTTGGAGATGTCGCCATCAGCATCAGCTCAACCGATGGCAATCCCGGGGCATAGGGCGGCTGGACATACTTGTATTCAGGAAACGCGAAAAAGCCATTGTTCTCGTAAAATCGGACACGACGGCGCGTATCGTCGCCGTGTTCTCCGACAGGAGGTTCCACCTCAAGGACGAGCGGGGCAGCATCCATCCCCGCCAACAGCTTGATGGCCATGCCGCCGACACCACACCCTCGAAGCAAGGGGTCAATGGCAAAATGCTCCACATACCTGAAGCCGTCAATCCGCCATACCGTAATCATGCCTATGCCCACACCATCGCGCAGTATCCGATAGACGGTAAACCGGCTGTCACCATCATGAAGCGACATCACTCCATGCCAAGGACGGCGCTCCTCGACGGGGAAAGAACACTCATACAGACACCTGACCGCAGACTCGTCGGCTGACGACAGAGGGGACAACTCGATATCAGACATAGACGGTGATTATATGTTGCAAACTTACTTATTAAACATGAAACACGATAAAAAAGAATGAAATTATCCGATTTTTTTCTGCTTTTATTGCTTTTTTCTTAATTTTGTTTCTCAAACATACTAATCAAGATGGCACAACCTCAATTGGACACATTAGACTATAAGATACTGCGAACCCTGTCGCTCAACGCCCGCAAACCGTTTCTCGAAATAGCCCGGGAATGTAATGTGTCGGGGGCTGCAATCCACCAACGCATACAGAAACTGACCCAGACAGGAGTCATCCAGGGGTCGGAGGCACGCATCAATCCGGCAGCTGTCGGGTATGACACGTGCGCCTACATCGGCTTTTTCCTCCGCGACCCGTCAGACTTTGAGCATGTAGTCGAGGAGCTGCGCAAGATACCTGAAGTTGTCGAGTGCTACTATACCACGGGGCAATATGACATGTTCATAAAGCTGTATGCACGCAACAACGACCATCTGCTCCACATCATCCACGAGCAGCTGCAAAAGCTCGGACTTGCACGCACCGAGTCATTGATATCATTCAAGGAGGTGTTCAAACGCCAGATTCCCATCGAGAACAACCGCGACTGACCGCCGCAAAACCATCCCGCCATATCAGCCATGCTTGACGAAACAATCCTCTCCAATGCACGCCGTTGGGCCGTGGGAGCCGGAGAGATACACTTGAGCTATTTCCGTTCCGACCGACTCAACACGACGGCAAAATTTAACGACAGCGATGTGGTGACCGCCGCCGACAAAGCCGCCGAGAGATATATACTCGATGCCATACACTCGGCCTATCCCTCCCATGCCATACTGTCGGAGGAGTCGGGAGCCGATGACCGTGAGTCGCCGTTCCGCTGGGTCATCGACCCGCTGGACGGGACGACCAATTTCTCGGCCGGACTACCATTGTTTTCCGTATCAATCGGGCTTGAGTATCGTGGAGAACCCGTACTCGGGGTCGTGTATGCCCCATATATTGGTGAGATGTTCCATGCCGTCAAGGGACGCGGAGCCTATCTCAACGACACACCGATACATCCCTCGGTCAACACAATGCTCAGCCATGCGGTCGTGGCCACCGGGTTTCCTGTTGACAAAGACAGAACCCGTGACAACAATCTCGACAACGTTGAGCGCATATTGCCACGCGTGAGGGGTCTCCGCCGGCTCGGTTCTGCGGCCATAGACCTATGCTATGTGGCAGCCGGATACCTCGATGCCTATTGGGAACTCAACCTCCATCACTGGGATGTCGCCGCAGGTGCCGTCATCATCGCCGAGGCCGGCGCGAGGCTCACCCACTTCCGAACCGACCGCAATCTGTCGGTAATGGCCTCATGCCCCGCTTTGCACGATGAAATACTCGGTCTGCTGTCATCCTCACCCCGCGAGTGACAGCGATAAATTTGGGGCGGCTGTTCCGTATTTGCCACTTTAGTAGTATCTTTGCACGAAAGTAGTTTAACCGTTCCGATAATGAAAGAAACTGTACTCAGCGGCATCCGCGCCACGGGCAACCTGCACCTTGGCAACTACTACGGTGCCTTAAATAAATTTGTCAGGATGCAGGACGACTATGATTGCCTGTTTTTCATCGCCGACCTGCACGCGCTGACCACGCATCCTGACCCCAAGACCCTACACACCAACGTAAAAAGCATCCTGGCCGAATATCTCGCCGCAGGAGTAGACCCGGAGAAAGCCACCATATTCGTACAGAGTGACATCCCAGAGATATCAGAGTTGTACCTGCTGCTCAACATGCACGTGGGCATCGGGGAACTCATGCGTACCGCGTCATTCAAGGACAAGGCCCGCAAGGCTCTCGGCATCAAGACCGCCGCGACAGACGATGACAGCGACATAGAGCGTGAGATAATCGGCAACGAGACCAACAAGCGTGTCAACGCCGGACTGCTCACCTACCCCACCCTCATGGCCGTGGACATCCTGATACAACGCGCCGACAAGGTTCCCGTGGGCAAGGACCAGGAACAGCATCTTGAGCTTACGCGCCGGTTTGCCCGCCGCTTCAACTCGGTCTACGGCGTTGACTACTTCCCCGAGCCGGTCAACTTTGACTTTGGCGGTGCGCCTGTCAAGGTTCCCGGACTTGATGGATCGGGCAAGATGGGCAAGAGCGAGGGCAACTGCATCTACCTGATTGACGATGAGAAAACGTTGCGTAAGAAAGTGATGCGAGCCGTGACCGACGAAGGGCCCAAGACTCCCAACTCGCCCGTGAGCCAGCCCGTGCAAAACCTGTTCACTCTCATGGAACTGACATCAGCTCCCGAGACCGTACAGCAATTCCGCGACGCTTATGCCGACTGCTCGATACGCTACGGTGACTTGAAGAAACAACTTGCCGAGGATATATTGAAAGTGACGCTCCCGATACGCGAGCGAATCATGGAGATACACAATGACGACGAGTATCTCGGACGCGTGGTGAAGCAGGGTGCCGAACGCGCACGCGAGCGTGCGGCAAAGACACTGGCCGATGTCCGCGAGATTATGGGCATAAAGAAATTTTATTAGTGGATTTTACTCCTGAGGAGTAACTTTGCCAGACCGGATTCCTGACCTATGTCCGTGCATGACAAGTAACCCGATTTATTAATTCATCCGAAGGGGGTGTGTCAAAATTCATGGCACGCCCTCCTTGCATAACCTGCTGAAAAC
>JAMPAQ010000025.1 GCA_023667145.1 Pseudoflavonifractor sp. | reverse complement strand
CGCCCCAGAAATACTCAAGCCCGGTGATGAGCAGCGGCACGCTTCCGCGCACGAGTACCCGGGCTGTGTGGGTCACCGACCATCCGGCGGGTCCGCGCACGCGAAGTCCCAGCAGGTGCTCACCCTCGGCGAGTCCCGAGGCGTCGAGAGTGGCGGCGCGGAGACCGTCGCCCCCTGGGAGGGACAGCGGGGTGGCGGCGCCCACACCGGGGTCGTCATTCCAGAAGTACTCGGCGGCCTCCACGTCGGCGGGTGACGAGGGACGGCTCCACACCATGGCGGTGTGGGTCACCGACCACTGCCCGGCGTTGCGGGCGCGGATGCCGAGCATGTTTAGTCCGTCGCGCATCCCGGTGACGGGCACGGAGGCGGCACGGAAACCGTCGGCCCCTCCGTCGGGGAGAGTCAGGGCCGTGGCACGTCCCACGCCCGGGTCATCGTTCCAGAAATACTCGGCCCGCAACTCGGCCCGGCCCTGCGGGGCGGCGAGCATCAGCGCGGCCACCACCGGCGGCACGCGCAGCCAACGGATGAGCCGGTCAGTCATTCTGCGTGGCGACTTTAAGTTTGATATCGAGCTTGCCGTCGGTTGGCGCGGAGGGGATCAGCGCCTCGACGATGTGGGGCATGTTGACGGGTATTCCCGACAGGACGTAGGGAGTGGCGCCGCCAAATGCGCCACAGTCGCCGCCGTCAGTGGCCTTTCCCTTGGCAACGCTGTCGTCGCGCAGCAGGTAGCGGTCGCCGGATATGTTGTCGATAAAGGTGTTCTCAAGGGTTGCCCCGACATAATAGTTGTCTGGAAAATTTGAATTGAAATGACTCTCATCCCACGACAGCACATTGTTGACAATGGTGTTGCCATAGTCGCTCATATCTATAGGAGTGGTGGATCTCTCCTGGGTGGCTATCACAATATTATCACGTATGATGGAGTAGGTGGTACCGTGAATTACATAATGCGCACTGTTGGTATAGTAGAAAGTGTTATGTTCAATAGTGTTGTTGCGTCCTCCATTGGTATAGGGGCTGAGTGTTATGGAGGCATTATGAAAAATATTGTTTCGCAAGATACAGTCATGGAAGTAACCTGTATTCAGACCTCCATTACTCATGAAATTATTCTCAATTAAGACGCCCGTAAAATTCTGGTTACTGGAAGTGATATGACCAATGTAGGATGCTTGGCAACGCTTTATTTTGGCATAGTTGGCTGGCTGAATCCTATTCCATACGCAGCAACCCTGAATTGTGCTCATCTCTGACAGGGTGATGTTCTTGAACATCGCCTTGCCTGATGTTTTCCAACCTGCGTTTTATGAGAGAAATATGCCCGGGCCGGTGATGGTGATGTTTTTCTTGGTGAGGACGGCATCATCGTCGTAGGTTCCGGGGTCGAGGAGGAGTTCGTCGCCCTCCTCGACGCGGTCATCGGCCATCGCGTCGGCAATGGAGGTGAAGTCGGCCTTGGCCTCGGGGTTTGGGTTGAGCCGCCATGTCCGGGCGGCGAGTGAAGCGGATGTGCCGAGCATGAGCGCTGCGGCAAGTAGTAGTTTGCTTGTGTTCATAAATGGGTTGAGGTTAAAAAAGTGGGTTTGATGAATGATTGCGGGTCCCCGGGTCGGCGGGTGGCGGCAAAAAAGAGGCGTGGACCCAACTTGTTATATAGTACTCAAGGTCTTCGACTACCTGCACCGTCATATATCACAAATGAAAGCCCACGCTTATGAACCAAACGTGAGCTCTAACTTTCATTTGTAGAGACGGTGTCAAAAGTGTCGAAGTTTTGAGGTACCTACAATAAAGCTAAAGCTCTTTTTATAATATGTCCGCTAATGACAGGGATTTATTTCATTGGCAAGATGTTTTTAGTCGGTTAATGGATAATGTCTCGGTCGGCGGCAACAGCGGGTAGTGATAATTGCCTCCATAGCGTGGCCGCCGCGTAAGCATCGAGCTTACGGTGGCAAATATATGGCATTTGCCGATAATAACCATCATCCCCGCAAGGATTTTTCGTCCCTCCCCCGATTTTTAACGTTTCCACCCCGGGCGGAGAGAGTGTATCCACCGGGAGCGGCGGGTGTTACGGAACTTAAAAATCACCGTACTACTCTGTAGGGATGTATCATGGTGCATCCGTTGGCTATCAGGACGTTATGGGGCGGATGCACCAGGGTGCATCCCTACTTTGGTGGCCGGTCCCTACATGAGGGATCCGGGGGCGTGGGGGTCAGTCTTTGGGGCCGTAGGCGAGGTCGCCGGCGTCACCGAGGCCGGGGACGATGTAGGAGTGGGAGTTGATCTCGGGGTCGATTGCTCCGATCCATACGGTGGTCTTGTCGGCGGGGAACGTGTCGCGGATGTAGTCGACTGCCACCTGCGAACCGATCACTGAGGCGACATGGATGTGGGCCGGCTCACCCTTGGTGAGGAGAGCACGATAGCTTAGCTCCATCGACGCGCCGGTGGCGAGCATGGGGTCGGCGAGGATGAGGGTCTTGCCATCGAGCAGGGGTGAGGCGAGATACTCGATAAAGACATCAAAACTCTCCTTTTCCTTATACTTGCGGTAGGCCGACACAAAGGCGTTCTCGGCGCGGTCGAAGAAGTTGAGGAAACCCTGATGGAACGGGACTCCGGCGCGGAATATGGTACCGAGGACGACCTTTTCGTCAAGCACCTGACACTCGCACTGGCCGAGCGGGGTGGTCACCTCCTTGGCACGGTAGTGCATCGTTCGGCTTATCTCATAGGCCATAATCTCGCCTATGCGCTCAAGGTTGCGGCGGAAGCGGAGCATGTCGGTCTGCACGCTGACGCTGCGCAGTTCCATCATATACTGGTTGATGAGCGAGGGGTGTTGGGCAAAGTTTATAACGTTCATGGCTGATGGTAATGTTGGGTTGGAAAAACATTTGACTCGTGGACCGCGGGGCTTGGCAAGTCACACTGCAAAGATAACGGCTGGCGGTGGAATAAAGGTCATTTGGGGCGGGAAAATTTGGTGCAGTCGCGGATAACCGCTATCTTTGAAAAATCATACCATTAAAACAGTATCTTGTCATGAGAACAAAATATCACAGAATATTGCTCAAACTCAGCGGCGAGTCGTTGCAGGGCGAGCAGGGCTACGGCATAGACACCAAGCGTCTCGGAGAGTATGCCGAGCAGATAAAGGAGATAGCAGCCGACGGCGTGGAGGTCGCCATCGTCATCGGTGGCGGCAACATATTCCGCGGGCTTCAAGGGGCGTCAAAGGGCTTTGACCGCGTCAAGGGCGACCAGATGGGTATGCTCGCGACGGTCATCAACTCGCTGGCACTTAGTTCAGCACTTGAGGCGACAGGACAGCCGGCCAAGGTGTTCACCGCCATCAACATGTTTCCAATCGGGGAGCATTACAGCAAGTGGAAGGCCATCGAGGCGATGGAGCGTGACGAGGTGGCCATCATAGCCGGGGGAACCGGCAACCCGTTCTTCACCACCGACACCGGCTCGGCGCTGCGTGCCGTCGAGGTGGAGGCCGACGTGATGCTCAAGGGCACACGCGTCGACGGGGTGTACACCGCCGACCCCGAGAAAGACCCCACGGCCACCAAGTTTACCGAAATCACGTATGACGAGGTCTACGACCGCAACCTGCGCGTGATGGACCTCACGGCCACGGCGCTGTGCAAGGAAAACAAGATGCCCATCGTGGTCTTTGACATGGACACCCCCGGCAACCTGCGCAAGGTGATAGAGGGGGAGCCAATAGGGACTCTCGTATATTGACCGCCACACCATCAACCGACAAGACATAGACATCAGACAACATAAAATATCACAGACATATGAACGACGTTAAGACCTATCTTGACCCCGCAGAGGAGAAAATGGAACTCGCGGTAGCTTATCTTGAGGAGTCGCTGGCCCACATACGCGCCGGAAAGGCCAACCCCAAGATTCTCGACGGCATCAGAGTTGAATATTACGGCAGCGCCGTGCCCATCTCAAACGTGGCGAACGTGTCGGTGCCCGATGCCCGCACCATCACCATCACCCCATGGGAGAAACCGATGTTCAAGGAGATAGAGAAAGCCATAATCAACTCAGAGCTTGGCATCATGCCCGAGAACAACGGCGAGATCATACGCATCTCCATCCCGCCGCTCACCGAGGAGCGCCGCAAGGCCCTGGTGAAGCAGTCGAAGGCCGAGGCCGAGCAGGCCAAGGTGTCGGTGCGGAACGCACGCCGCGATGCCATCGATGGACTGAAAAAGGCCGTCAAGAACGGTATGCCCGAGGATGTGTCAAAGGATGCCGAGGCTACAGCCCAGAAGCTTCACGACAAGTACCTGAAGAAAATCGACGACCTCTTTGCCGCCAAGGAAAAGGAGATACTGACCGTCTGACATTGACCGGGTCGCGCCCCGGCTGCTGCTGTAGCAGGGGCGGTGACAAATCGAAAATATACTGCGGATATTTTACGTAAATGTGAAGTGTTCCGCAGTATATCAGCATTTATGATACCTGACATGATGAGATGCGGAGGATTTTAGTCATAATATTGGTGGCGTGGGCGTGCGTGGCCGTCGGGTCGTGCACGCGCTCACAGTCGCGCGGGGAGATGGTGGCTGTCGCCGGGAGGTTGATGGAGTCGGACGTTGACAGCGCCTTGTCGCTGCTTGAGAGGGTCGAGCCGTCAGAGTTGACCGCCGACTCCCTAAGGGCCAACTATCATTACCTCAAGGCTTGGGGGCACATGCGTCAGAACCGCTCGATGATAGCTGACTCGATGATAGCCTTTGCCCACAACTACTATCGCGGCAAGGATGTCGTCAGGGACGTGCGCAGCGGCATGGCCATGGCCTGGTACAAGTTTTGGGTCGGCGATGCCCCCGGGGCCATCAATATGCTTGACTCGCTCACGGGGCTGCGCCATCTGCCCGATAGCCTTGTCGCGTCAGCGCTGCGTATCCGCGTGCTGTTGGGAGCCTCGGAGTATCAAGGGGATGTCCTGATACCATTCGCCCGACGGCTCATGTCGATTGAAAGTGACTCCCTGCGGCGGATTGAGGCCAAATACATGCTGTTGAGCGCATACGAGTATGCCGGGGAGCTTGACTCGGCGCTGATGCTTACCGATGAGCTAATCGACTATGCCCGCGCCAATAGGTGGGGCGACAAGCAGTTTGTGTTTGAGCTGGAGCGTGCTCAGATTTTGGGCGAGATGGGGCGCACAGCCGAGAGCGACGCGGTCGTGGAGGGGATATTCAGCAAGTCGTCGCCCGACAATGGGGCAGCCGACTACCTGCACATGCAGCTCGCGATGAACGCGCTTAACTCCGGCAATCTCAGCCGTGCCGCCCGGAAGCTTGCCATCGCCGACAGCTTTGCCGTGGAGTTGAGGAAAGCGGATGACACGTACTACCGCAGTTACAGCAATCTCTTGCGCACGATGATTGACTTCAAGCAGAATGGCAAAATGAGACTCGCTCACGTTAACGGACTCAACAACCGTCAACAAGAGCGGTACAACCGCGCCAAGGCTTCGCAATGGGAGAGTGAGCGCGGTGCATTGCAGCAACAGAGCCGGGCGCTGGCTCTCAAGGCTGAGAGCGAACACAAAACTGTCGTCATACTCATCATCGCCCTTGTGGCTGTCATGATATTGGCCGGTGCGTTATGGATTATCAGACACCGCCGGCAGCGTGAGCGTGAGAATGAGGAACGCGTCGAGGCGTTACAGAAGATGGTGGATGAGCTTAAGGCGACCCCGGCCCCTGTACAGACGGAGACCCACACCCCCACGGCACTGCGGCGTGCCATGCTCCAGCAACTCGGCATCATCAAGATGGTGGCCGAGACACCGACCGAGCAGAACCGCGAGATGCTCCGCAAGATCTCGTCGATAGAGGGGGACACCGATGGTGGCCTGGTAAACTGGGACAATCTGTTTGAGGTGATCAACAACCTCTACTCGGGATTCTACGACAAGCTCCACAGCAAGTATGGGAAAGTTCTCAGCGGCAAAGAGGAGCAGATAATAGTGTTAATGGTGGCCGGATTCTCGACCAAGGAGATTGGGGTCATCACGGGGCAGACCACATCGACAATCTATGTGCGCAAATCGTCGATAAGGAAAAAGCTCGGTGTCCCTGAGAAGGAGGATATCGTGGCATTCCTGCGTGAGGCTCTGCCGCGTTAAGGATGCATTAAGGCTAGAGAACGTCCCGTTAAGACTTTTGAGAGGTGCTGTGTCTGATAATCAGGATGTTGCATCTCTTGTATTAAGACTAAGATATTTGGAGTTAAGACGCGTTGAGAGATAATTTTGCATCAGTCAGAAACAAAAAAACATGATGCAAATGAAACAGAAAATCTCAATTATCGCCATCTCATTATCGATGGCATTCGCCACACTCACATCGTGTGGCCGTGGTGTAGGAGAGGGTGATGCCCGCGACAGGAATATCGGTAACGCGACACTTGCCTATCTTGATTCAATCGCCAATGTGGAATATGTCGGACTGGCAGACACCCACGTACTCGATGACGGCAGATTTCAGGCCGTGGTCATATATTATGTCGCAGACTCCATAGGCAACAAAACGGAGCGCAATGCCCGCTTGACAACCAATGGTGACGGCTCGGAAATTCTCGCATGGGAAGACCTCGACAGCCGGGTACTCAGCGACGCCAAGCAGAAAATCAGCGACAAGATGGAGGAGAAGGGTGTCAACCTTGACGGAAGCCTTATCGACGCACTTATCGAACTCAAAAAACAGACGCGATGAAACAAGCTATATCATTTCTGATTGTACTCCTTGCAATCATCCCGGCCTTTGGCCGCGACATAAAGGGGCGTATTCTTGATGAAAATAAAGCTCCGCTTGACTTTGTAAATGTAGTCCTTTACTGTGATTCGACATACGTTGCCGGTGGCATATCCGATGCAGAGGGCAATTTCACTATCCCTGCTGCTACCGACTGCGACTTGACAGCCAAGGTGTCGTTTGTAGGCTATGAGACCGTTATGACCAATGTCCCTCAATCGGGCGAGATGGGGGTGATTACGTTGCGTCCCTCCACTGTGGCGCTTGGCGAGGTTGTGGTCAAGGCCACGCGTCCGGCCACGACGATGAAAGGAAACGCGTTGGTGACCGACGTGGCAGGCAGCTCGCTCGCGATTGCAGGGACGGCCAACGATGTACTAATGCGCGTCCCGATGGTGGTTGACAATGGTGGCACGATAGAGGTGTTCGGCAAAGGCGCTCCGGCAATCTACATCAATGGCCGCAAGGTCAATGACCTCCAGGAACTCTCGCAGCTCAACTCCGGCGACATCAAGAATGTGGAGGTCATCACCAATCC
>JAMPAQ010000024.1 GCA_023667145.1 Pseudoflavonifractor sp. | reverse complement strand
CTCATTCTCCTCTCTCCTCTGCGGTATGGACGGGACTCGAACCCGCGACCCCCTGCGTGACAGGCAGGTATTCTAACCAGCTGAACTACCACACCAGAGTTGTTATCATTGCGTGTGTCCGTTTCGCTCAACGGCGTTATTTCCGTTTTGCGAGTGCAAAGTTAAGCACATTTTTCCATCCCACCAAATTTTCCCCCAATTTTTTTCACCAATTTTTTTCATCCCCGCCGTAACCGGCGGTCATGGCAACACGCACGTATAAAAAACTATCCCCCGGGGGGTGTCTGTCGACAGGGACACCCCGAGGGATTCCATTGCAAATATAATATTCAGGTCGTAACTTTGCAAACATTTGAACATTGTCATTTGAACATTGTCATTTGAACATTGTCGGGAAAAACAGCGTTTACATTTTGCAAGGTACGAAAAAATTTCATATCTTTGCATTAGTAAGGGTAGTTTCCCCATAAAGAAATACTTCGAGTGCGCAAGCACCGATTTCAGGGGCTGGGGTGTCACCCGGTCGGAAAGGGTTCTCAATCGGGGATCCTTTTTTCAATTTAACTTATCAGGGTAAATCTTCAAGCCAAGCAATTTTCCATTGCTCTGATAGATGTTAGCAGCAATCACATCAAACGCCGGATTGGACTTATCAGGACTCAAGACATGCCGGGATATCGGGTAGGCAATCAGGTCGGCCACTTGCAGCCCAAACAGATTATCCGATTTCTTGCTGAAGCCGAAATGTCCCATATGTTCCGTAAGACGTTCAGGAGTGATGTAGTGCATACCGGTATAGCGCAGACTATTGTAATAGCTGAGCAACGCCGCGTCCTCGCGCTTACCCCTGCGCTCTACCGTGACATCAATCGTGCCACCTTCGGGATTGATGTCATCCACGCAGAATATGCTCCGCTGAATGACATATTTCAGCGCTGTGCCATACACATCCGCCCCTATCCCATGCCTTGCAATGCAGTCTTCTTTCAAGACCGAGCAACACACTATGACATAAACGCCCCGTTGGGAAAGCACCTCATTTACACGTTTATAAAACATCTGTTTGATTTCATCATCAAACAATATCTTAAAATGCTTCTCACATTTTCTTATATCACGTGAATGTAGGATAACCTCTGTAGTATTCCAAAATTCGCGTTTAAGCTCATCTACTGCCTTACTGAATCTATTGGCATTACTGACAGGAACCAATATTCCGCAAAGTGTGAATATTGGAAAACCGCGATCGTATGTGGCAAGCGAATGGTCGCCACACTCGTCAATATATAGATTATACCTTTCTTTCGCTGCCATGGCCTCAAGCTGCAAATTTACAAAACTTCAAGTGAACGAGCACGATTGAAAGCCGATTATATTTCCAAAGCATCGCCGCCACATGGTCATCACGCGGGGACACGGACGCACGGACACGATGGACGCGGGGACGCGGACGCACGAGCGTGCGTCCCTACAATTCGCTGTGGGCCAAGGTCACCACGTAGGGATGCACGCTCGTGCATCCGCCTTGTCGCGAAGGGGATTCGACATGGGCATGGGAAACGACCTTGTCACGGAGGGGATTCGGCATGGGCATGGGAAACGGCCCCGTCACGGAGGGGATTCGGCGTGGGGACGGGCGCGGGACACGGCCGCGGCACGCGGGCCACGGCGCGTGCCGCCCCGGGGCGTGCCGCCATGAAATGGCAATGGCCGCTCCGGGGGTCCGGGGCGGCCATTGGGATATGGGGGTTGGGGGAACTTGCTTACTTGACGATGAGGCGGGCGGTGCCGGCGGCGGTGCGCACGAGGTAGAGACCCTTGGCCACGTCGCTGACGTCGAGCTTGCCGGTGGTGTCGTCGATGGCGGCGGTCTTGACGAGCGAGCCGTCAACCGACACTATCTCAACCTTGCCTATCATCGACGATGAGCTGACAGTCACCACGTCGACAGCCGGGTTGGGGAACACACGGAGGTCTCCGGCCTGTGCGTCGGCCACGATACCCTCAATCTCGGTGGTTATCTCACCTGCGTTACCTCCTATCTCGGCGGGAAGCTCAAGGGTGAGCAGCGCGGGGTCGGTGGGATCCACGTGGTCAAGGGCGCGGGTGGCGGCGGCCATGCGGCGGGCGTTGACAGCCATCGGATGGTTGGCAACCAAAGTGGCCTCAGCAGACTTGCTATCATCGGTAATCGTTACCTCGGCATAGACATGGCTCTTATTGCGCGGTGTCTGGAGCAGAGGATAGGAGGTGAACAGGTATCCCTTGATATCGGCAGCCTTCTGCTTCAGGACATCACCCTTAACATCTGTGGTGGCATTTCCGGTAAGGCCGGCATCGGCGGCAACGCTGTAGAACGGATCAGCGGAGTCATAGCGGGGCTTGGTGACATTGGCGATGTTACCGATAAGCACGGGGATGGCGGCATTGTCGCCCATCGCGGCCACGGTCTCGCCGAAGTGAGCTGTCGAGGGGAGCGTGCTGAGCACCTGATACTTGGAGGCATAGCCGTTGGGAGAACCGTTGGCGGTGTTGAGCACGTGGCCGCCGGGATACATCTTGTGCTGCGAGTCGTTGCGGTCATACCACTGCGTCACGGTACCGTTGGTGATGAAGATACCAAACGAGTGTACCGGGGTACCGTCAACGCCGCTTGCCTTATGCTTCTTGGCATCACCCTCACCACCGACGCTTATCACGTTGAACGCGTCATACCACTTGGCGCCGCTGCGCTCGTGGAGCTGGATACCGTGAGGGTGCTTGAAGTTGGCATCATAAGCTACGAGGTCACCAACCTTGGCGGGGTCGTAGAGCTCGGCAGTCTGACTGCCTCCCTCGACATCGACATCGGTCTCTGACGAGGACACCCACTTACGCTTGTAGGAGGTCAATACAGTGACCTTGTACTTGGTGGCCAACGGCGAGTCATAGACGGGATCATCGTCGGCGCCATTGCTGCCGTTGATAAGTGCCTTGACATCATCGCCATCATAGAGGTCAGAGAGCTTGGACTTCTCGATGTTGAGCGGGAGATACTTGATGTCTACCTCATGATTAGTCTCGCTATTGTTGATAGTCGAGCCTGAAGCAGGCACATTGTAAACGTAGGTCTCGGCCGCGCGGGTGGTGGTACCGTCGTAGTGGAAGCGCTCGATGTTGAAGTTGAGCTTGACATCCCAATTATCGAGCACCTCGTCAGCGACGTTGAGCGCCGGGATGTTCATGTTGACGTTGAAGTAGTTGGCCATGGTCAGGTTCTTGCCATAGCCCTCACCACCAAAGGTCTCAACGGCCATATAGGTCTCGCCGGCATCAGCAGTCTCATGCTCGTAGACGTGGCCGTGGCGCACGTTCTGGCGGGCATGTATCACGGGGACCTCTTCAAAATGATCATTCCAGTCAATCTCCTCATTCTTGAGGGTCACGTCAGGACGGTCGATTGTCGCGGCGGGAGCCGTGAGGATAATCTTGGCAGAACCCTCGCTGACAAAGATATCGTCCCATGGCTGGGCGTCTCCATCGTTGCCATACATCTTGACACTGACCAGATGCTCCTTGCCGGGCACCACGTTTTTGAGCGTGATGGAGGGCATGCGGTATTTCTTGTCGCGACCAAGAGGCTTGATGTTCAACGACACGGTGCCGTCATTGTTATACTGCATGGCGGTGACAGTAACGTTCTTCTTCTCGCCATTCTCGGTAATCTCAACGTTGAACTCGTTCTCATCGTTGATTGTCACGCCGTTCTCGGTCTCAATGGCGGTGAAGAACTCAACCTCCTCATCCTCATCGAGGTACTCGGGCACGGTCACGCTGTAGTAGCTGAGGGTGGCGGGAGCCTCCTCGTCGTTGTCAAGGGCTATGTTGAGGGCCTCGGAGTCGATCTTGAGGTTGAAGGTCAGGCGACCCTGGGCATCCTTGGGCTGCGAGAGCTTGAGGGCAACCGGGTTGACATACTGGCGGATGGTGACCTTGTTGGAGACGTTGGTCTTGAACTCTGTGTTATTGAGATAGCGCACCGAGATTTTCATACGGTAGTCACCGGGCTCAAGCTCGTTGTTCCACTCGTCGAATGTCACATCATCGAGGTAGTTGTAAAACTCTGTGGCGGCTTTCTGCTCGTTAGAGGTCCAGACGGTACCGGCAACGGTGCGGGTCTCGTTACCCTCGTCATCGGTGGTGACCTTGAGCAGCTCTATCTTGGCCTCGGCTACGATGTCGTCAGCGTTGGCGTCCTGAATCTTGTAGTTGTAGCCCAGGGTGGTCTTTGACATGCGGTCGATAAGGATAACCGGCGCGCCAAGCTCCTTCTCAAAGTAGAGCACGGAGTTATCAAAGCCATTGACAGGATCCCACCACAGCTCGATGCGCTTGAGGAAGACGAGCGTTCCGTCGTCGTCACCGAGGTTACCGGTCGTACCACCATCGTTGGCCACGCCGGTAGCCACACCTGTAGAGCTGTTATAATCGACACCGATGGCAAAGTCGGCAGCTCCGACATTGTTGTGGGTCTTGAAGTACTGCATATTATTATCAGGCGTACCATAGACTACGCGGTCGTGGTCGGCGACAGCGTGACCACCGTTGCGGCCATACCACAAGGCGGCAGTACCATCGCCGCAACCCTGGTTGAACTGGGAGGAGCCGCCCCATCCGGTCCAGATCTTGAACGCTCCGCGTATCCACACGTCCTCAGTCACGTAGCACATCTTGTTGTTGATGTTGACTGTGGTCGTGCTCTGGCCGGAGGTTGTGTAGTCGATGGCGTTGCTGAACGTGTTGCTCGACCGCTTGGCCGTGCGGTCAGCATCGTAGGTGAACGTCAGGTTATCGCCGGTGAACTCAAATCCGCGCTTGTTGACAAAGCGGGTGGGATGGGCGTTCAGCCACGACTTCTGCCATACGGTCTGGTAGAGGAACTCGCCGTAGGCGTCGACGTAAGGCTCAGAGTTGGCGTCATACTGTATCCAGCCCTCCTGCCATCCAAGCTCAGTCACGCCCGAACCATTGGCAAGACGCGGGGTGGTGTAGTCGGTGTTCTCGGGGTCGAGCTCAAAGTTGCGGAACGCGCTACCCGAGATGGTAAACGTCAGCGCCTCGTTGACTGCATTATTATTATTATTATTATTATAGGTGAACCCAACTTTTGAGGGGTGTCCGTTGTTCATCGACACCTTGATATCGACAAGCTCAGGGAGACAAGTCCATATCTGATCGGACTTTTCAGGCTCCACACCATTACCGACAAAACGGATGGCCTTTTTCTTGATATCACCATTGCCGCTGCCAAACTGCTCACGCGTAGTGCCGTCATTTGAACCGTAACGGAAAGAAGTCCAATACCCGCTGCCTAAAGTGGTGGCAGCAGTGTTGGGATTCACTTGCGACAACGTCACTTCCGATCGATTACCTTTCTGTATATAGTTTGTGCTGTAACCATCATCATGACATGAGTAAGCCTTGTAGATATGCTTGGTGTAGTTGTCATAGCTGTCAACCTCGGCGATCATGAAGTAGCCCGAATACATCAGTCGGTTGGGCAGTGAGTAGGAGCCGTCGCTGTTGGCCTTGAGCTCCCACTCGGGCTGGAGACGCCATGCGCCCATGCGGGTACCCACGACAAAGTAGTGCTTCTTGCCGTTGGCAAAGTCTGACTTCTTCAAGGGCATGTTGACCACAATCTGACGCTCAGCAGCGGTCGATGCGATGGAGAACTTGCTTGTCGACGAGTTCCAAGTGATCTTGTACTCGCCGCTCTTGAGGCTCGAGTAGGTGATGTTGTCCTTTGAGGCGCTTGTCTCATTGGTGTACTGGTAGAGCGTGCGGTTCTTCACGGCAGTGCCGTCGAAGTCAGTATCCTTGTCGCTCCACTGCTTGTTGGTCGTGGTGTTGTAGAGGAACATCACGCCGCTGCCGTTGAGGGTGAGCGTCAGGGTGTAGATGCCGTTGCCCTCATCGGTCATGGGGCTGGCTGTCTTCGAGAAGTTGTTCCACGTTCCGGCCACAACCCAGTTGCTGCCGACGACAGGGTTAGAGCCGGTGTAGTTTCTGAACGTCATGGTCGAGGGGAGACCGTCGCTACCGATGGTCACGGTACCCGTCACAGAGCCGCTGGTGAAGTCAAATCCGGTTCCACCCGTAAACACAAACGCGTGGCCTGTATTGCTGTCCGACTTCACATTGTAGCTTTGTGCCGACTTGATGTAATACTTGGCATCGCTTGCGCCATCGACCATATAGCGGTAGGAGGACTTGTTGGTGGTCACCGAGAGATAGTAGGGGTTGCCGTCACCGGCTGTCACCGCTGTCGAGGCGAGAGTCCAGTTACCGTCAGCACTCTTGGTGAACGAGGCCGGATTGTTATACAACGGGTTGCTGTTGTTGTTGCCGCCATAGTTGAGCGAGATGGCGGTCACTGTCTCAGCGGGAGCCACATAGTCCTCGCGGGTGGCGGTGAACTTACCGTTTGACGAGTCAAAGGTAAACGTGTATGTGCCGACAGGCAGTTCGCAGTTTTGATTGCCGCCAGATGTAGACAAGGTTATATCCTTAGTCTCATCGGAGTCTGACATCTTGAAATCAGCCGAGCCTTTCCAATAATCGGTCTCGCTGCCGTTGACGGCCTTTACCATGTAACCGGCAGTCCCGGTGTGCACATAGTTGACCCCGGTAATTTCGTAGAGAGTGACTGACTTGAGTGTCATCTCCAGATTATCATTAGTCCACGTGTCGCCGGAACCTTCTGAGGTCATGTTGGTGTGGAGATAATACTTGGTAGCCGAGACGGTCTTGGGGGTGATGGCAAACTGGGCCGTGGTGATGGCCAGGCCGGAGACGTTGGCTATGACCTGGGTCACGGCCTCGACCTTGTCGGAGTCAAACTTGAAGTTGTTGCTCGACGACGTGTCCTTGGCGACGGTGTACTGCTTGTTGTTGGTGTCGACCGGGCCGTTGGTCACGTAGTAGTAGCTGCGGATGCCCTTGCTGGTGACAACCTCAAACCAATAGTCGGCCGTGAGTGCCGGATTGATGGTGTGGGAATAGTTGCCGCCGGTCGCGTCGAGCTGATAGCTCGTGCCGTTGCTGCCCTTGAAGTGGACCGTCGAGATGGTCTCGGCGTCCTCTACGGGAGACGCCATCACCTCATAACACGAGCCATCAGACTTCTTACGGATGCTGATGGTATACTCCTTGGATGTATCAGACACAGCAAAGCAGTAGTCATTGCTCTGCTCTGCCACTGATGTCCAAGAGTTGTCGGTAAGCGTGACAGCATTGGTTGATGTACCCGTGTGACCATACTCCTTACCGTTAATCTTCAGACGGAAAAAGTTTTTATTGTCCGCACTGTTGACATAAAAGTTACGGCTCCAAGTGCCGCTCGCGCCTGTAAGCGACAAGCCGGTGCTGCTCCAACTCTGACTACTGTTATTGAGGGCAGTGGAGCTAACATATCCAATGACGCTGGCCGAGGTGATGTCATCGACCGATGTCGATTTTGCTGTGAAGCTCACGGTCTTAGCTACTGGATTATATGTCACATCATATGTGCCGCTGAAAGTCACATTTTGAGAGTTATTGTAGGCGACATTAATAGAGCTTGGATTTGTGGACGGGGATGTAGCGCCCAATTCCATTTTATTATCACCAGTGTCAAAATAAACTTGTATTTTAGGTGCGGATGTACCCGACAGACTAACATTAGTCGCGGTATAGTTATTTCCACTGCGAGTCAATGATGTCGTTTGGTTATTAAATACCAGTTTAACGCCCAACGCACCTCTTGACTCACCGTTACTACCACCCCACCACCAATACATTCCGCCATTAGTGATTGCGTAGGAGTTCGACTTATTGCTGTCTCCGAGATTGAAGACCACATCAGTATAGGAATCATCAAAGGAAGCAACATAAATCGTGTTGCTATACCCATCAGAACCAAGCTCAGTCATTCGAGGCCCCCACCAACCAGTTCCAGAGCTGTTGGAAGACGAATAGGCATGAATACACGGACCGCCCGAGCTATCCTTTTGATTCGTTCTAAGGAACGTAATCTTTGCCCCGGCATCCTGGTAGCCGATGAGGGCAAAGAGGAATGCAAAAAGCAAATAAAGTTTTTTCATAATACGAGTATGAGTTAAATTAAAAATGAGTGAATTATTATTGTTTTGTTTTTGTTTACTTTGATATTGTTGGTTTTGTTTCGGTTAAAAACCGGTGGTTTTTGACTGTGTCAGGGAGGCAGGGGTCTCAAGATGGTTGGTTTCAAGGTCAAGTCTCACGTCCACAAGGCGCTGTGTCACAGGGGTGATGCAGCGGGTCATGGTATCGGTCAGCGGTCCCGGCCCGCGATGGGGAGGGGACAATAAGCCGATTTAGGCCGTAAAGATAGGTATATTTTGGAATGTGTGTTATTCACGTTACCGATATTTAACATCATTTAAGCATTTCCCGGTGAACAATCCGCCCCGCCCCGTTGTGCAGGCCGGGGGCGGACGATGCCCGCCCGAATGGCCCGGGGGGGAGACCGTAGGGGCGCCCGGACGAGGACGCACGGCCCGTGCCGTCGCGAT
>JAMPAQ010000023.1 GCA_023667145.1 Pseudoflavonifractor sp. | reverse complement strand
ATTATCCCACTCCCCCGAGGTATTCCCCGCCAATTTTACTAATTTTGCAACGGTATAAGCATAACCGGTTAAGTATGGATTCAGTTGGACAACCCGATTTGTCAGTGCTTCATGACAGCTGGGACCGAGATCACCTTTGGCATCCCTACACATCGACTATAGACCCATTGCCGACCTATATGGTCGAGTCGGCAGACGGATGCCGCATCCGGCTTGCCGACGGTAGATCGCTAATCGATGGCATGTCATCGTGGTGGTGTGTGATTCACGGATACAATCATCCGAGACTTAATGCCGTCGCACGAAAGCAACTCTCTGAAATGTCGCACGTGATGTTTGGCGGCCTGACCCACCGTCCGGCGGTTGAGCTTGGCAAACTGCTGCTCTCGGTAGCTCCTAAGGGAATGAACAACCTGTTTTATGCCGACTCAGGGTCGGTAGCTGTGGAGGTTGCCATGAAGATGGCTGTACAAGCTGCCGTCAGCAAGTATGGTGACCATGGGCGCACCAATTTTGTGACCATACGTCGTGGTTACCATGGCGACACGTGGAATGCGATGAGCGTATGTGACCCGGTGACAGGAATGCACGGTGCGTTTGGACCCTCGCTCCCAGTCAGATATTTTGTGTCCTCGCCTTGTTCCCGTTTCCATGATGAGTGGAATCCGTCGGACATTGATGAACTTGCGAATCTCTTGCATGAGCATCATGCCGACATCGCGGGACTGATACTTGAACCTGTAGTCCAGGGTGCCGGTGGTATGTGGTTCTACCATCCGCAATACCTGGTGGAGGCACGCAGGCTGTGTGACAAGTATGGTATCTACTTGATATTTGATGAGATTGCCACGGGATTTTGGCGTACCGGCAAATTCTTCGCTTGTGAGCACGCCGGGGTCTCCCCTGACATAATGTGTGTCGGAAAGGGCTTGACAGCCGGTTATATGACAATGAGTGCCGTGATGACCACCAGTGAGGTGGCCGATACCATATCACGTGGTGAGGCGGGGGTGCTGATGCACGGGCCGACGTTTATGGCCAATCCGTTGGCATGTGCCGTGGCAGTTGAGTCATTCAAGATGCTTGCCGGGCAGGATATGGCGGCGCGTGTGTCCCATATGGAGACAATGCTGCGCGGGATGCTTGCACCGGCTCGCGATTATGACAACGTTGCTGACGTGCGTGTGCTTGGATCCATCGGTGTCATTGAGATGAAAGAGCCGGTCGATGTCGGTGCTTTCCAGAAAGAGTGTGTCAAACGCGGTGTGTGGATACGGCCTTTCGGTAGGCTCGTATACATCATGCCGCCCTATATAATATCAGATGAAGACCTGTCAACACTCGTCACCGCGATGCTTGATATGGTAAGTAGGCTATGACAGACATCAAAGAGACACTATTGAATATCAAGGCGGCGGGAAATTATCGCACGTTACCGTCGGGTGACCGCAGTGTCGCGGTTGATATGTCGTCAAATGACTATCTCGGCCTCGCGACACGGACCGACTTACAGGAGGCATTTTTCGCTGATGCGGCCAACCGTGCTCTCCCGATGACATCCTCGGCTTCGCGTTTGCTTGCCGGGGTGCAGCACGAATACCATAGGCTTGAGGACTTGCTTGAGGACTTGTACCATCGTCCGGCACTCTTGTTCAACAGCGGCTATCACGCAAATCTCGGAATAATACAGGCGCTCGCCTCTGACGATACGCTCATTGTGGCCGACAAGCTGGTACACGCGAGTATCATTGACGGTATTGTGCTGTCGAGGAGACCGTTTTACCGTTTTCGTCACAATGACTATCTCCATCTCAATCGTATCCTCGAAAAGGAGGCCGCAAAGTATGACCGCGTCATCGTCGTAACGGAGTCGGTATTCAGCATGGATGGTGACGGAGCCGACATCCCCGGGCTCGTGTCAATCAAGAGACGATACGGCAATCTGATGTTGTATGTCGACGAGGCACATGCCGTCGGGGTAGTCGGGCCCCAGGGACTCGGATGTGTTGTACAGTCCGATGCGCTCGGTGATGTTGATGTCGTGGTAGGGACATTTGGCAAGGCCCTTGCCTCGGTGGGAGCTTTTGCCACGGTATCACCCGAGGTTAAGGAATATCTTGTCAACAAGGCCCGCAGCCTTATATTCTCCACGGCTATAAGCCCCATGTCAGTGGCGTGGACGCGCCACATGTTGACCCATGCCATCGCGATGGATGCTGAGCGGCAGCGGCTTAGTGCGATAGGCCAACGTCTGAGTGACGGTCTGTCACGTCTGTCAGGCAAGAGTGGTATATCATCACATATACAGCCCTTTATAGTCGGCGACGCACGTCGTGCCGTGGAACTCTCGCAGGTCCTTGAACGGCGAGGCTACCGGGTATTGCCTATTCGCACCCCGACTGTACCCAAGGGGACGGAACGCTTGCGTATTAGCCTGAGCGCCGCGTTGACCGACGGCGATGTTGACGGATTGTTGCATGAGATTGGTAAACTGATATAACTGATTGCCGTAATGCAGCTTAAATTCACATCTCTGACCGGCTCACCACATTTGGTTCTTATATTTACCGGCTGGGCAACAGATTGGCGGCTCTTTGAGCGTCTCTCAATTCCCGGGGCCGATGTGGCTGTGATATGGGACTACAGTTCTGATACCGTCGATGTCAGCCCATTATCCCGCTATCTCTCGATAGAGGTTTACGCGTGGTCGTTTGGGGTATTTGTAGCGTCGTGGCTGTTGGCCGGGGACACTCTGCCAGTCGTGAGGCGTGTAGCTGTCAACGGCACTATGACCCCCGTTAGCGATACGCTTGGTATCCCTGTCGCGGTATTCAACGCAACACTTGACACGCTCGATGAGCGCTCGTTGACAAAGTTCTACCGCCGCATCTGCGGGTCTGCCTCCGTCTATGCCCATATTAAGGAGTTGTTACCCCCCTCTGATATCGAGCGATTGAGAGCCGCATTACGCAATGTACGTGACCTGTCCGAAAAAGCAGGCCCCGCGATGAGATGGGACGAGGCCATAATCTCTGATTCTGATGCCATATTTCCTCCCGAAAATATGAGGCGTGCTTGGCGGGGAACTCCCATAAGGGAAATCTCCGGCCCGCACTTGCCTGACTTTGGACGTCTGTTTATGTCAATAGACAAGCGGCTCGTTGCCAAACGATTCTCGGGTAGCCGTGAGACCTACGACAGTAATGCTGTGGTACAGCGACGCATAGCGGCTCGTCTCTTTGACCTTTGGCGTGATGCTGGACTGCCACGGCGAGGCTCGCGCATCATCGAGATTGGGGTTGGCACCGGATTGTTCACGCGGCTCTACCTCCCCTCATTGGAGGCTTGTGATGTCGAGTTGTGGGACCTGGCGCCGTGTGATGTCCCCGGCTGTCGCGTGGTCATATGTGATGCCGAGTCGTCCATCACGGCCTCTGACGATAAGGTGGATTGTATTGTCACCTCGTCGACATTGCAATGGTTTGCCGATGCTCCGGCGTTTATCGCCAATGCCGCGCAGCGTCTGCGTAGTGGGGGGTTGCTCGTGGTCTCCACGTTTGGCCCCGACAATATGTCAGAGATTGTCTCGGTGACAGGACCGTCGCTTCGCTATCATAGTCTCGACAACCTTGTCGCCGCTGCCTGCGACTTTGACGTGGTGTCGGCGTGTGAGGAGCGGGATGTGCTGGACTTTCCCGATGCCATGTCTGTGATGCGTCATCTGAAGCTCACCGGCACGACAGGTACAGTCGCCGGCCCCTCATCCGCCACCATGGCCCGCAAGTTGCTCCGTCGATACCCTTCCCGCGATGGTGTGTGTCACCTCACATATCACCCCATATATCTCATATTGAAACGAAAATAGCAGCTTAAATGTCAGAAATCATATTTGTATCAGGCATCCATACCGATGCCGGTAAGAGTTACGCCACAGGATGGTGGGCGCGTCGCATGATGGACGCGGGTCTCGGTGTCATAACACAGAAGTTTATCCAGACAGGCAATACGGACTACTCGGAGGATATTGTCGTCCATCGCCGCATCATGGATGTCCCGATGTTTCCCGAGGATATTGACCATACTACAGCGCCCGTCATATTCTCATACCCTGCCTCGCCCCAGCTCGCGGCGCGTATTGACGGGCGTGAGATTGATCTTTCAGTCGTAGACCGCTCGCTCAAGCTCTTGTCGGGGCGGTTTGATGTCGTCTTGCTTGAGGGGGCCGGCGGTCTCATGGTGCCCTTGACCGATGACACGCTGACCATCGACTATGTCACGTCCCGCCGTATGCCGCTGGCGCTTGTCACCAACGGTTCGCTCGGCTCCATCAATCATACCCTCCTGTCGCTTGAGGCCATAAAGAATCGTAATATTGAATTGCGGGCGTTGCTTTACAACACCCACTTCGACACCGACGCTGAGATTGCAGCCGATACACGCGGGTATATCGGGCGCTACATGGCGCGAGAGTTTCCCGGCGTGGAGATACTTGATGTCCCATCGGTCAAGTTCAAAAAATCTTAAAACCATGGCAAATCCACCCATGCCTTTCCTCAATGTTTGCAACGTAGGTATATAATAGTTAACTTTGCAGACAAATCGGGGCAATCAGACACCTCAATTGTTTATGAACACAAAAACACTGTCAATAGCTATTACCAAGGAACAACTCTCTCAGATGCCCGTCGCGGAGTATCCGGGACACATCTGTGTCATCGATGACGAGAGTGCCGTGGCCGATGCCCTGGCGGTGTTGCGTGGCCACGATGTCGTCGGCATCGACACGGAGACGCGCCCGTCGTTCCGCAAGGGGAGCAACCATCAGGTCGCCCTCGTGCAGATTGCCGCCGGTGACACCTGCTATCTTTTCCGTATAAACCGCATCGGGTTTGTCGAGGCGCTGCGTGAGTTCCTTGAAGACGACTCCATCGTCAAGGTCGGCCTCTCGCTCAAGGACGACTTTCTCATGCTCCATAAGATAGCCGATTTTGAGCCTCGTGGATATGTCGAGTTGCAGACGATGGTACGGGATTATTGTATCACAGACTCCAGTCTGCAAAAGATTTACGCGATAATATTCGGCTCGCGCATCTCCAAGGGACAGCGGCTGAGCAACTGGGAAGCGAGTGAACTCACCCCCGCCCAGCAGGTCTATGCTGCTATAGATGCCTGGGCATGTCTGCGCATCTACCACTATCTGAAATCCGGCCTTTTCTCACCTGCCGATTCTGAATACGTCGTCCCGCCACCAGCCGGGTCTGACAATCTCCCGCCCGCGTCTCGTGAGGTTGCCGCCAATTCGTGACCTCACCGTTGCAAATAAAAACTTCATCATACATAACCACCTTATTCCATTGACCATGAAACGATCCACCGTTATTCCCATTTGCCTGTTGCTCTACCTCGCTGTGATGAGCTATATCGGCTTCCCCGAGTTTCAAAAGGGCAACTACCTCTATTATTTCGGCATCATCGCTGCTACGCTCTGCGTCATCATCCTGCTGCACTTCGCCATGAAGAAGCGCGAGCGTCTGCGTCGCGAGCGCGAGGAAGACCTCCGCAACCATCCCGGCAACAACGATACGCCAGACAAATAGTCCCCGGACGACCCATTAGGACGTTATGTTTGACCACTCTGTGTATGGTCAATTGTCACTTTTGCGACGATTGCACTCCCGGCAAAGCATTTGACAATTTTCATGATTGGTCTTGCCGCCTTGACTCCATGGGGTTATATGGTCTGCCTCCATTTGCTCAATCTCAAAGTGCTTGCCACATCTTGAGCAAATACCTTTCTGCCGCTCATACGCTTCCCGCTTCATGTTGTCTGAAAATGCCCTAATGTTCAATTTCCGTTCATTTCCTGATAATACGTATTCATAAATGCCCCTTTTGTTGGTGACATCATCGTCCATCATCAAGGCTTTTATCTGTTCTTCCAACGCAGATGCGGAGTACTTGTTATCTTTGAAACGATTATACAGGATTCCCCAGTCAAGACCTTTCATCTCCTTACGTTTCTTGACAAAGAGCATCTTCACCCAGGCAATTACCATCTGGAAGTATTGCCATTCTGCATCTGCATTCGTATCATTTTGGTGGGCCGACATATATTCCTTTATTTCTTTGTCTGACCCGCCTCCCGTCAGCCAGGACAATACTTTTTCGAGGTATTCCTGACGGATAGGATTCCCTTGCATGTAGTCTTGCCCAAGTTTATACGCGACACAGCCGGTCTTGCTGAACCTACGCTTGGCCGAGGATAGCCATGCGCCCGGGAATGCGGCGTTCCTCAACTCTTGTTTTGTCAGTTTTTCGCCAGATATATTGATTATCTCAAACCAATCAAGTTTTTCATCATCAGTCCCATTCTCACAGACATATACCTGTAGCGGGTAATTCATGAATAATTCACGTTGATAATCGGACAGATTGTGAAATGCCCTTGGTGTTCCGTTCAGAGTCACGTAGAACTCACCGTCAGCATAAGAACAAATTGAGAGCGTCCTCTGCTGTCCATCAAGCAGCTCATATCGCCCATCGTCATTCTTTACCCAGTACATTACATTTAATGGAAAACCCTTGAAGATGGAGTTGATGACTTCCTCCTGTTGTTTCGGGGAGTAGACAAATTCCCGCTGATACTGCGGCCTTATGTTTAGGAGTCCATTATAGCCTACCACTCCTTCCTCTTCGTTGTTGTCATAGCCATTTATGAGTTCCCGGACGGTGATCCTAAGCGGGTATATTTTCATTCTGTTGATCTCTATTTCCATGTTTTATCGGGTTTGATATTATTTTTTCTGCGTATGATGATTCTTGCATAGGTGATTCTGCCACCTATTCTGCCTTCCGAGTTTTTAATCATGCCTGTTATTGATGTGGTGTATAATGATGCGTGCGTATTTGCTCTTTCCGTTGACTTTTGTGTCCCGAGGGTCATTGAGCAGACCGAGTACTCTTGTGCTTGATAAAGAGGCGTTTGTAGAGGCGGTATCCCCCCCCCCTAACTGGCTGTTTTACTGTGCTTTGCGCGCTGATTAACCCGTTTGAGAATCCCTTGCCCTCACTTTCGGTCGCACCAAATATCTCAAACTGTTCGGGATTATATTTATCCAAGAACGTGATAGGCACACCCATGTATCCGTCATAGTCCATTGGAATATCTGAGACCCGACCTACCTCTATGGCATTGTAATTGTCATATTTAGGATATTCCTCAGGCGAATACATCTTATACAAGTCCAATAACTCATGCCGTTTTTTATGGTCAAGATTAGTATACCAACAGATATTCCCCATGCTTCGCCACTTCTGACCCGTTCCGTCTATCCAAAATCGTGTCTGCCGTGGCTCGTAACTGTCAGGAACGGTAAATGCCATGTCTCCCGATTTATATCCAAGCCATAGTTGGTTATTACGGATGAGCGGAAATATTTCTTTGTAGGTAATGGCGTTTTGGTTTCCAATGATTAGAAATTTTTTCTTGTGTTCCATCAGTAAAGCGACAAATCTTCTAAATTGAGAAAAAGGTGGATTTGTGACAACTATGTCGGCCTCGTCCAATAGCTCCACACATTCATCGCTGCCAAAGTCGCCATTGCCCTTTAGTAAGGTAGGGGGATTGGCTCTGAGAAGTTCTCTCACGTCTAATAAGTCAGTAGCGCCGTCACCGTTGATGTCTGTTAATTCTGTTAGCTCAACCTTATAGGCTTGTCTTCCTATACCTGTCTCTCTGTCAGACCCAAACAGTGACAGCTCCGTCCCCGCTATCGGTGAGCCGTTATAACATGTGCATATCAATTTCTTTAATCCCCATGCGTTAAAATTCAGCGCAAAGAATTTGAAGAAATTACTTTCAAAGGGGTCATCACAATTACACAAGACAACTTTGCCCGAAAAATGGTGCTTGTAATGCCTGAGTTCGTTGGCGATGTCAGGCATTTGTGTGTAAAACTCATCTTGTTTGGCTTTTGCAGCGGCATTGAGACTTTTGTTTCCAGCCATAGTCGGAATTCTAACTCCGACTGAATCCCTGATCGGACTTATTGTGACAACTGACAGACACTCCAAAAAGAATACGTGGGATTCAGACTGTTGCTTGTCCCACATTCCGAGGCTCTGGTAATGCCCTTTCGTCAGAACAAGCAACGCAGAAGCCCACGTGTCGGTATATATGGATGTCGCACACCCGAATACTCGAGTATACGACAATCATAAATACACCTACCGCAGACATCTACTGTTGCAATGCCCTCTGACGAAATATTGTAATTTACCAGATTACGGAATGTCGAGAACAAAGCGTAAGTAAACGCCTTTTTCGATATGTCTGCACCCGCCACTCTACCCACTCTCGGGCCTCTGCAAGCGAGATGCGATGCAAAGCTAATAAAAAGGTTCACATAATGCAAGATTATAAGATGGTAAAAATATATGAGCGATTTGCGTTTCTTTCATATTTCTTTCATCGTGGATTCCACCTACCGAATTGTTTTAAGTGGAGTTCGGTCTGACTCTAAATGGGAGAATGGACGCTGTCAATGACGCTTGGGCCGTGTAACGTCAATCGGGACGACCTTGGCGGGCCGTCCCGATTGACCATTTTTTCATATATTACTCATACTCGTATTTTATATCTTTCTTTCCAAGCCATGTGTATTGTGTCGGTTATGTCTGTTGTCCGTGCTTGCGGATCGATTTGATATATACTTGATATTTTTTGGCTTTGGTAGCGGACTTGTCAAAAGCCCGTCGAGGGAGGTGCATGTCTGATATGGTGTATCAGCGGGCTGCTGTCAGTCGAGGCGGTAGTCCTTGAACTGCTCCTGGAGACGCTTGCGGGCA
>JAMPAQ010000022.1 GCA_023667145.1 Pseudoflavonifractor sp. | reverse complement strand
GCTCCAAAAGACGAGACCCTGACGTTCACATTAGTTATTAAACAACCTCTTAATCCTCATCAACCGCCATCAATCCCCATCAACCATCACTAACCCAAGGGAAAGCAACTCATGATAGCCCCTACAAAAATAGTCGCACTTGAAATCACGGTCTCTTATGACCTTACCATCCCATACCACAATATCAATATCTATCGGTATCTCGCCGCGAGACTTGGATTGGGGCGTGCGGCCACATCTCCGCTCATACTCCTTCAGCATCATGTTGACAGTCTCCATATCCTTATCGGTCATCGCATAGACGACCACATTAAGATAGTCGGCATCCCGGCCATTGAGTGCAGGGGTCTCATACACCGACGAGGCTGTCACGCAACCAAACATCTCCCTCACCCAACTGATGGCATCCGTCACCATCCGCTGCCTGTCACCGACATTGCCGCCTACACCGAACACCATCCCCGTCATCGTCCCAGCCCTTTCATAGACAACGATATACGCTTACGATCATGGTCAACATCCAGGACACGCACCCTCACATGCTGATTCAGACTCACCACCTCCGAGGGTGATGAGACAAAACGGTCAGACAGCTCGGATATATGCACGAGCCCGCTCTCCTTGATACCGATATCGACAAATGCGCCAAACGCTGTCACATTATTGACAATCCCATTCAGCTCCATCCCGGGCTTGACATCTCCTATCGCACGCACATTCTCGTCAAACTCCATCACCTTGACCTGCGTCCTCGGATCGCGTCCGGGCTTCTCAAGCTCTGCCATAATGTCGTTTATGGTCGGTAGGCCGACCGTGTCATCGACATATTTCTCCGGCTCTATTCTGTCACGCAACGTCTTGTCCTTGACAAAATCATCGAGTTTGCAACCACAGTCACGTGCCATACGTTCTACAATCGGATAGCTCTCAGGATGCACCGCCGTATTGTCGAGCAGGTTGCCGGCACCGGGTATGCGAAGGAATCCGGCGCTTTGCTGAAACGCCCTTGCCCCAAGGCGCGGGACATCAAGCAGCTCCTGACGCGACCTGAAGTCGCCATGCTCCGCACGGTACTTGACTATATTCTCAGCCAACGCCGGGCCTATCCCCGACACATACGACAACAGCTCACGTGATGCCGTGTTGACATTGACCCCCACGGCATTGACACAGCTCTCCACGACATATCCGAGCATCGCCCTTAACCTCGTCTGGTCGATATCATGCTGATACTGTCCGACGCCTATCGAGCGTGGCTCAATCTTGACGAGTTCAGCAAGCGGGTCAATCAGGCGTCGACCGATCGACACGGCTCCACGCACGGTGACATCCTTGTCGGGAAACTCCTCACGCGCGATCTTGGAAGCGGAATATATGGATGCCCCATCCTCATTGACCGAGTACACCTTGACATCACGCGGATAGCTTATGCGGCCAAGAAACCGCTCTGTCTCACGTCCGGCAGTACCGTTGCCAACAGCAATCGCGTCTATACGGTAAGCCTCAATAAGGTAGCTTATCTTGCGGGCGGCCCCATGGAAGTCATTCCGTGGCTCATGGGGATATATGACATCGTTGTGCAAGAGGTTTCCCTGCTCGTCAAGGCATACCACCTTGCAGCCGGTACGGAATCCGGGGTCAATCGCAAGGACGCGCTTATGCCCCAAGGGGGAGGCAAACAACAGTTGACGCACATTGTCGGCAAACAATGATATGGCGTGGTCATCGGCTTTCTCCTTGGCGGCGGCCATCACCTCGTTTTCGATAGACGGGCGCAACAATCTCTTATATCCGTCAGCGACGGCTCGTGATATCAGGTCTGCTACATTATGGGGGCAACCGGGCTTGACAAACAACCGGCCAAGACGCCCGGCCATATCATCGTCATCAATCTCAACCGACACCCGTAGCACCCCATCGTTGCTGCCACGCTGCATGGCGAGGAAGCGGTGAGACCCACATGTCCGCAACGCTACGGAGTAGTCAAAATAGTTGGCATAATTACTGCCACTTGTCTCCTTACCTTTCACGACCACCGACCTGAGCGTCCCGTTTCTCGACATACGCGAGCGCACCATGGCCCTCGACCTTACATCATCGGCCACCCACTCGGCGATTATGTCAGATGCACCGGCCAAGGCCGCTTCCGCGCTCTCTACCTCGCCACCGACAAAGCGCCGCGCACATGCCGCCACGTCCTCACGCTTCTGCGACATTATCATCCGGGCAAGCGGCTCAAGGCCACGCTCGCGGGCGACAGCCGCCCTGGTGCGCCGCTTGGGCTTATACGGTTGGTATATATCCTCAAGCGCCGTAGCATCAGGAGCCGACACTATGCGTTCCCGCAGTTCGGGGGTGAGGACACCCTGCTCCTCAATCTTGCTTATCACGTACTCCTTGCGGGACTCAAACTCCCGCAACTGCCGGTAACGGTCCTTGATATTGAGCACGGCCACCTCATCGAGTCCGCCTGTCATCTCCTTTCGGTATCGGCTTATAAACGGTATTGTCGCCCCACCGTCAAGCAAACGGACCGTGGCATCGACCTGAGCCGGCGCGATGCCCATCTCACGGGCTATTCTCTTTGATATGTCAGTCGACATCGCTTTCGGGTCTCTTGAGTGTAAGGACTGTAATCTCGGGTGTCGCGCCGATACGCGCCGGGATACCTACAGTACCCATGCCTATATTGACATACAGCTTATGAGTCCCTGTCTTGTCAGTATACATGCCACCCCAAGTCGGATAGCGCCAAGCGGCGGGCGACAGTCGGTGGCCGAGGATATCGACCTCCATCTGCATGGCGTGGGTGTGGCCCGACAGCGACAGTCCGATGTTCACCGAGTCGTTATCGGCGATATCAGCGACCCAGTGAGCCGGATTGTGCGTGAGCAATATCTTGTAGACGCTGTCGCCGAGTGATGGATATGCCGAGTTCAAGTCGCCATATACCTTAAATGGCGGGTCGCCGACATTCTCTACACCCACGATGGCGATTGAGTCGCCATCGCGACCGATAAATTCCGTCTCGTTTAGCAGCAGCCGCCAACCCATCCTGTCCTGGAGGTCATACAACTGTGCCATATTCTCCTCCTTGGCCATGGGGGTCTCCCATTCGGAGTAGTCCCCGTAGTCATGGTTGCCGAGTATCGAGTAGACACCGTCACGGGCCTTCAGCCGGCTCAGTGTCTGAACCATGGGGACGAGTTCCGATGTACGTCGGTTGACAATATCCCCGGTGAAGAATATCACGTCGGCATCGAGCGCGTTGACCTCATCGACAACCCTCGACAGGTAGGTCGTGTCGTTGCCGAAAGTTCCCACGTGGAGGTCGGATATCTGCACGATGCGGTATCCGTCAAATCCCTCCGGCAGGTTCTCTGACACGACATCAACCTCAACCAACTGTGTCTTGAATCGGTTGAACAATGCGCCCCACCACATGGCTACGAAAACACCCGCGCCGGCCAGCAATCCTATGGGCGCGGCTAATTTCCAGCGTCGCCCGTGCCATAATCGCGGGATACCACCGATGCCAATAAAAACAAGGTATATCAGTTTGGGCACATAGACCGACAGATAGCCGTACAGCACCCACATCACCACTAACAGTGTCCCGTCACTGCCCGAACGGCGGGGCAGACACACGGCGATAATAATCATTGCCTGTAATATGCACGCGAGCCACAGGTGTATCCTGGCTCCAACCCTATATGACTGCTTCTTGAGATATCGGTATATCAACAAGTCAATCCCCGCATTAATCAACACGAGGACTATCATCGGTAATATTGGTAAACGCATCGGTTCTCTGTTTTTTCCCGGAATCAATAGCCGGATGCCTCGGCGTGGAGCTTGTTTCTTAACGGATTGGCATACATCGTCAGCATCATGTGCCTCATGTATCCCATGTCATCGTCACTAAGCTCGGGAACGTCGACCTTCTCCAGCTGCCGCCCGATATAGTTGTTAAAGTCTATGACCTCATCCTCGGTGTAGTAGGCCGAGAAATCGGTACTATTCAATAACAAGTCGTGGGCTATATAGTTGACGGGGTAAATCTTGTAGCCACGGTGTATCGACATGTCAATAACATTACATGTCGACTTGAGCACCTCGCTGCGGTCAGCATCGGAGGGCAGACGGTCAAGTATGGGATTAATGCACTCCCCTATGGCAAAGTGCACGCGGCCCTTGAATTGAAGCAGCCCGGTCTCCATGCTGAACAGGTCGTCACGCTGCGTCTTCTTGAAATCAGGGTCATTTCTCCTCAACAGAAACTCGCGGGCCTTGAGATAGTCGTTAGGGTCATATTCGTATGATATGGACACCGGCACAAGGTTTATCTCCCGCAGCCGCTCACGAGTGTCACCGTCCCCGGCGAGAGCCATCATCTTGATGAGACTCTCCTGAGTCTTGTCGTTGGAGTCCTTGGCACGACCCTCGCGCTGGGCTATCCACACCGACTGATGCTTGGTATTGATCGCATAATGTATATACCCCGACAGTTGCTTGGCAGCCTCAAGAGCCTGAACGACCCGCAGGTTGCGCTTTACAATAAAACTGTTGTTGAGCAACACAAGGTCACGTATCCAGTCAAATATCAGCAGGTTGTTGCCTATGGCCACCTCGGTTGTCGGCATTCCGGTGCGAAGCAATCCGAGGTTCAGGAACGACGCGTCAAGCACGATGTCGCGGTGATTGGAGATATAGGTGAACGCGCCCCGGTCCTTGACATTCTCAATCCCGGAATATGTGATACCGGCAGTGGTCTTCTCGGCAAGCATTTCGAGGAATTTCCACATAATCTTATGCTGGAACTCTGACTTGGTCGATATCGAGCGTAACTGATCGGAAAACTCACGGTAATCGACATCGGGCAGCACGTATCTCACGGCGTGCTCAAATCCGGGTTCATTGACGAGATGAGCCATCTTATCCTTGAACTCACTGTCATCATATGGGCATATATCCTCAAATTCTTCCTTGCAGCTCATAAAATCTAAATAGTTATCGGGTACGTGTGACCAAATTTAGAATTTTTGATTCCTCAAAATTAATAAAAAAAGCATTGATATTCCCCATCATGACCATTTCTTAAAAAAAATTAAGAAACCTCTCATCCCACAGACCATCTCACAGCATGGCTACCACCCCAACCACCTCAAGAGTTGTCACAGCTGTATGACCGCCACTTATCAATAAGCGCCGACATGTCAGCGGGGATATCGCAGCTGAAAAACATCTCCTCGCCGGTCACGGGATGCACAAACCCGAGCGTCCTCGCGTGCAACGCCTGACGGGGACACACGGCAAAGCAATTGTCGACAAACTGGCGGTACTTGGCAAACGTCGTTCCGCGCAATATTATGTCGCCGCCATAGCGTGCATCGTTGAACAACGGATGACCTATATGCTTCATATGCACGCGTATCTGATGGGTACGGCCGGTCTCAAGACGGCACTTGACCACCGACACATAGCCCAACCTCTCAAGCACCTCATAATGGGTCACGGCGTGCTTGCCATAGTCGCCGTCGACAAACACCGCCATCTGCAACCTGTCCTTCAGGCTACGCCCGATATTCCCTTCGATACGGCCTGTCGCGGGTTCGGGAACACCCCATACAACGGCGACATACTCCCGCTTGGTGGTCTTGTCAAAGAATTGCTTGCCGAGATGGGTCTTGGCATCGGGTGTCTTGGCCACAACAAGCAGCCCCGACGTGTCCTTGTCGATGCGATGCACCAGCCCGAGCCGTGGGTCATTGACATCATAGTCAGGATTGTTTCTGAAATGGTAGGCAAGCGCGTTGACCAACGTGCCGCTGTAATTGCCGTGCCCCGGATGCACCACCAGTCCCGCCGGCTTGTTGACCACGAGTACGGTATCATCCTCATATACTATGTCGAGCGGTATATCCTCGGCTATTATCTCCAGCTCATAACGGGGGCGGTCCATCACGATGCTCACCACGTCAAGCGGCTTGACGCGATAATTTGACTTGACCGGCTTGCCGTTCACGAGTATGCACCCGGCCTCTGCGGCCTGCTGTATGCGGTTACGCGATGACTTCTGCATCCTCGCTACCAGGAACTTGTCAACGCGGAGCAATTCCTGGCCCTTGTCGGCTACAAACCTGAAGTGCTCATAGAGACCGTTCTCGGCATCTACGCCATCGACATCGTCAGGGATATCGCCAAGCCCCGCCGCCAAGTCAATCTCATAGTCCTTAACGTCGTCCATCAGAACAGATCAAGGGATTCATATCCGGCCTCGGTCTCCATGATGGAATCGACGGCGAGAGTGTCATCGACCGCCACATAGCCGTCCCCGACATCGAGGGTCACGGTCGCGGATGTCGGTATACGCGCCCCGGCATGGAGGGTCACGCCGTCGCACGTAGCCCCGAGCACAAGGTCCTTATACTCCGACAACACATTGTTTATCTTCACATTCCTTATGCCAAGTCCCTGAAGCACCGATTGAGCCTGACGCAACGACAGGTCAGACAGATTGGGCACAGTGACCATCTTGGGCGAGAACGCATTTATTGTCAGGTAGATTGTGCGGTTGGGCTTCACACGCGAGTTGACACGCGGCGATTGCTCCAACACGGTGCCCGGCTTGGTCTTGCCGTCGTAGACCGAGTCTGACAGCTCCACATGAAAGCCGAGCGCCCCGAGCCGGTCGACCGCATCGTTATAGCTCATGCCCTTGACCTGCGGCACATCCACATACTTGCCATGCTCCGTCCACACATCAAGGCACAACAGGGCCACACACACGATTGCAAACGCGGCCAATGCCATCAGCGCGAGGTTGAAAAGCACCGGGTGCTTCTTGACAAATCCCCGCTTATCGGTAGTCTGTCCGTTTTTTTCTATCGGTTTTTCCACAAACAATCAAATTTCCAACTGCAAACATAGCTAAAAATATTTGATTACCGCACCCTCATACCCATTTTTATCCCGCCCACAAGCCATATCGCCCCCATATCACATCCGATTTGACCTACACCCCATCACAACGCGCCTCCACAACCATCAAAACATGCGCTTTTGCAAACAAATTGCTTTCAGCACATTAATGCGCTTCATTAACATCCTAGCCCTTGCTTTATCTGTTATAATATTGTACCTTTGTACCCTAAAACACAACATCATGGCAACCCCGATAAAACAAGTTCCCATACTCACCGGCGAATTAGCCGCCGCTTTTGTCCGCGAAGCCGAAGAAAATGAGAAATTACCGCGCCATCAAATTTCCTCAGAAGATGAGGCGTGGGTCAATCGTATTGCTAAACAGCTCCAAGAGTTTAAGTTCCCTTGGGATAAAAAGTAATGGAGTTATGTTCCCCATAGACTTAAAATGTCATTTTGCTAAAGTCAATCAAGGACTTCTGACAAATTGTCAACCATTTTCTTGTGGAGAAAATGACCTTGATGATTTCTTTTATAACGATGCGCTCGCTTATGAAAAGGATTTGATGGGCAAGACATATTGTTGGGTTCTTGCCGAGGATGTCACCAAGATTGCATCGACTGTCGCCCTAATTTCTGAAATCTTAGTGATATATACCCAAAATCTACAAAAATTATCATTATCTTTGCTATCAGTAACGTCCATCTGTAAATGAACCGACATCAGAACAAAGATACACGTCAACAAACGAAAACCCCTTGAAACTCCCAAGTAGTCGTTACAGGCTTTGGTCGGCCTTCAGATGCCACAAAGGAGCTTTTTTGTTTATTATGAGCGAAAGACTAACAGAGGAATTCTTTCTCAAGGAATCAAAAGTACAAATTGGGCAAAACCCATTTGGCTTTGTATATGAGCAGGGCGATGTTCCAAATATTGCCTCTATCAAGTCTTGCCTGCAAAAAGCCGGGGGAAAACCCAAAGATTGTGCTTTAGATGATTTTAATTCCGGTGGAACTGGCAAAGCCAAGCCGGAATTTATAATTACATTCAATGAAGACCACAATCTTATTATTGTAGTCGAATGTAAGAAGTCAGTTAAACAGCACTCATCAGGAGGACTTAATCATCCTAAGGATTATGCTGTTGATGGGGTCTTGTATTATGCTAAATTTTTGAAGGCAAACTATAATGTTATTGCTATTGCTATAAGCGGCACAAAAAAAGAAACGGCAAAAGTATCTACATTTTATTGGCAAAAGGGATTTGACACCTACTCTGAGTTAAAGAGGCTCAACATTATTTTAGAGCCTGTTAACTACTTGAAGTTCATAAGGGGGGAGCGTATATCCATTGCCTATTCAATAGAAGATATTCGTGCTACGGCCTCTATCATGTCAGATAAACTTCGTGTAGCTAAAGTTACTGCTAATGATAAGCCTATTTTCATTGCCGGCATTCTGATTGCACTACAAGACACGGACTTTGAAAGAGAATATTCTTCTTCAAACTCGTTGCGTTCTCTCGTCAATAGACTTTGCGATGCAATTTCTAATGTCCTTTGTAATACCAACGTTGACCAAAGCCGAATTGATAATATCGAGAATACCTTTAAGAATGTCGCAAGCCTAAATCATTTCATTACTACACCAATGAATGAAGATTATTCACTGCGTTGGTATATCAATGAACTTGATATGAAAATCAAGCCCATGATGAATCATTCTGATTCATCCATAGATGCGCTCGGGGAATTCTATAGCGAATTTATAAAATTCTCTAATGGAGACGATGGCAAAGCCTTAGGTATTGTGTTAACCCCACAACATTTAACCGACTTTATGTGTGAAGTTGCAGGGGTTAATAAAAATAGCAAGGTAGTAGATATATGTGCTGGTTCCGGCAGTTTCCTTGTGACGGCCATGAGCAAGATGTTCCAAAATGCCAATCCGGATGAGATTCAAAACATCAGAATGAATGGCCTTTTTGGCATCGAGGCCGACCCTCATATCTATACTCTATGTATTGCCAATATGATAGTAAGGAGAGACGGTAAAAGCAACATTATCTATGGCAGTTGCTTTGACTCTGCACATATTGATTGGCTTAAGCGTCAAAATATAGATATTGGGCTGCTCAATCCACCATATTCGCAAGAAGATCACAACGAGCTTGAGTTTGTAGAGCAACTTTTGTCTGTTCTTTCTGTTAGGGGTATAGCCGTGGCCGTGGTTCCAATTAACTGTGCATTGGGTAATACCTGTAAAGAGGAAAGAGAGAGACTTATGCGCAACCACACTCTGGAAGCTGTGTTCTCTCTCCCGACTGAATTATTCAATCCTTCAGCCTCCGTTCCTCCTTGTGTAATGGTGTGGACGGCTAAAATACCTCATCCTACAGATAAAAAAACATTTTTCGGTTATTACCGCGAAGATGGTTTTGTGAAACGTAAGAAACTGGGAAGAATAGACGTTTTTGGTAGATGGGAAGAGATAAAGAAAGAGTGGCTTTCCCTGTTCAGGAATAAAGAAGAAAAGCCAGGGATGTCTGTACTCCACCCAGTTACTAATACTGATGAATGGTGCGCTGAAGCATATATGGAAACCGACTACACAAAACTTTCCGATTCTGATTTTGAGCGCAAGATAAAAGAATATATCGCATTTACTTTTATGAATGATATAGGATGAATGTAAGACTTGACTCCATATTTGACATCACGTATGGGTCTCAGTTAGACCTTAACAAATGTCGTAAGTGTGAGAAGCCAGAGGGCTACAATTTCGTGAATAGAAGTAGCGTTAACTCAGGTGTTAGCGCTCGTATTCTTGCACCAAAAGGGAAATTCCCTTTTCCCACAGGTTCCCTAACTTCCGCTATGGGCGGCAGCGTTCTTTCTACATTCGTTCAACAAGAAGATTTTTTCACTGGGCAAAATGTAAAAGTTTTAATCCCGAAAACTGATTTAACTCTTGCTCAAAAATTGTATTATTGTGCTTGTATAGAACAAAATCGTTTTAGGTTTTCTACTTTTGGCAGAGAAGCTAATGCTACATTTGATTCTCTCTTAGTCCCTGAGGTTTCAGACTTACCTTCATTTCTTGACACTTTAGATGTGTCGGGTAAATTTAGCGGTTCCGTCACTTCCGATTCCCATATTGACCTTTTTTCTGTAAAATGGTCTAAATTCAGACTTGGTGACCTGTTTAGGATAGTAAAAGGCAAGCGACTTACTCAAGCCAACATGATTGAAGGAGATACCCCATTCATTGGTGCTTCTGCTAAAAACAATGGATATACAAACAAAATAGGGAATTTGGGTAACCATCATCCGGGGGGGATTATAACCGTTAGTTATAATGGTTCTATCGCAGAGGCATTCTATCAACCCAAAGAGTTTGTCGCTTCTGATGATGTCAATGTGTTTTATCCCAAATTTAATCTAAATCCCTACTTAGCTATTTTCTTGTGCACTATTATTTTTAATGAGAAATATCGGTTTACCTATGGTAGGAAATGGTATTTGGATTTAATGGAGAATTCATATATATGGCTTCCGTCTTATGAATCTAATACAAAAATTATTCCCAATTGGGAGTTTATGGAAGAATATATAAAAAGGCTTCCGTATAGTAGTAATCTCTAATTTTAGGGTTGCAGTATCTGCATTTATAATTGTACATTTATATAAATAATTTTACTAATGAATACGCTATCCAATAAAGAATCAGGGCAACCGCATGAAATCTAACCAAAATAAAGTAAAGTGTACCCCTTCAAAA
>JAMPAQ010000021.1 GCA_023667145.1 Pseudoflavonifractor sp. | reverse complement strand
AACTCTCGCAGCTCAACTCCGGCGACATCAAGAATGTGGAGGTCATCACCAATCCAGGAGCCGCATACGCCGCCGATGTGAAGTCGGTGATACGTATCCGTACGAAGCCTCCCAAAGGGGACGGCTTCAGCGGCACACTGCGCACCGACAACGGGTTCCAGCATTACTTCCGTACCGGCAACTCCCTCGACCTCAAATATCGCACCGGCGGACTTGAAATCTTCGCCAACTATGGATGGTGGTGGGGCAACACCCGTTTTGACCGACAGAATGACATGAACACGACAACGTCCAATGGCACATACCGTCAGTTGGTCAGCACCATCGGCAAGGAATCATACAATGACATGACCGGGAAACTTGGATTCTCATATATGATCAACGACCGCCACAGCATCGGGGCATACTATCAGAACAGTTGGAATCGCCACCATACCGACGGCGCTATCCCGAGTGAGATATGGCAAGACGGCTCGTTGCTCGACCGCTATAATTCAGACGTTCACAATCGGTCTACCGCTGTTCCGCGCCACAATGCCAACCTATATTATAACGGTACGGTCGGCAAATTGCAGATTGATCTCAATGCCGATTATCTGTGGTATAAGAGCCGTGAGGAGACATTAAACGATGAAAGCAGTGAGATGGGCGATGACCGTGATGTCAGCACCTCGTCCACCAGTCATAACCGCATGTTTGCCGAGAAGTTGGTGTTGACTTATCCATTGTGGAAGGGTCAGATTGAAGTTGGTCAGGAATACACCGATACCCGCACCACCAATCTGTTCACTGCCAATATCCCTGAGACTCCCGATGCCGACAACCGCGTGGATGAGAGCAACATTGCTGTGTTTGCGGAGATTGGTCAACGGCTGGGGCGCTTTATGGTAGGTGTCGGTCTACGTTATGAGCATGTCAAGTTCAACTACTATGAGATGGGGATACTTCAGGATGGTCAGAGCAAAAACTACAACAATCTCTTTCCGTCGCTCAACGTCGCCACACAGGTAGGCAAGGTGAGAATGGGTCTGAACTATACAGGCAAGACCGTGCGCCCCGGCTATGGTCAACTCGACGGCGCGGTAAGCTACATCAACCGTTTGACATACGAAACGGGCAATCCTTATCTGAAACCCACAAAGATGCAGACAGTGGAATATATGGCTCAATGGCGACGTTTCTTCGCCCAACTCTCCTACACTTACTTCAAGGATGGCGTATATCATATCACCGAGCCTTACGGCACTGACGGTGAGGCTACAATCATACGCACTGCCAATCTCGACCACCGTCACTATTTCCAAGCCTTCGTGGGCGGAAATTTCCAAGTGGGCGTATGGCAACCCAAAGTTAATGTCGGCATGATGAAGCAATGGCTCACACTGCCGGTAAATGGAGAGCCTATGAAAATGAATACCCCAATCTTCATGTTCCAGTGGCAGAACGCTGTTCATCTTCCCTATGACGTCTGGCTCAATGTTGATGCACAGTTAATGACTCGCGGTTGGGACACGAACACCCGATTGACAAATACCCCTTGGTACGTCAACGCAAAACTCTACAAGGGATTCTTAAGCGGCACTTTCAGCGTGACAGTCGAGGCTAAGGACATCTTCGACTCTAACAAAAGCAACTTCAACCTTTGCAGCGACGCAGTGCAGATTCAGCAGAAAAACTATTCACCCGGTCGCTCCGTGATGCTCACTCTGCAATACCGCTTCAACATGACCCGCGACCGCTATCGCGGAACCGGCGCCGGCAACTCTGAAAAATCACGCTTCTAACTCCAACCCAAAATGAAATATTTAGTAATCATAATCGTATGCGTCTTGTGTTCAGTCATAACGTATGCAAAACCGCAATGTCAAGGCTTCAACAACTACGACAACAAAGTGACAATAGTATTTACTGACGATGCCCCCTCCGGCCATTACGAAGTAACCGATGCGAGACTCATTCCCTGTTATGGTAAAGAACTCCCGGCTACTTCCATCAAAACGGAGATGAAGGATGGGGTGGCTACTGTCACATTGACCTTTCCGCATCACACCCAATTCTCCAATCCGAAAGTGACGTTAAGGATTAATGGAAAGAAAGCAAGATTTAAGGTGTGCCAATAAATTAGTAAGAAACAAATATCTCATGCAAGAAATGGAGTCTCCGGCAGCGATGTCGGAGACTCTGTCGGTGTGCGTGTGGTATGGCGTTATTGAGTGAACCCCCGGGGTGAAAAGGGCGTTATAAATATACGACTGAAAATATTAAACATATATACTATGAAAGTTACTTATCTTGACCATTGCGGCTACATGGTGACCACCGACAAGGCGATTATCGTGTTTGACTACTTCCGCGACCCGTCACACGCACTCCACAAGGCACTTGAGGACCATCCATATTTTCCCGTTGTATTTTTTATGAGCCACTATCCCAAGGACCGTCCATATCACCCTGACATCTACGAGATCGCGCAGAATCATAAGCGCACCTACGTGATGTCAAACGGCATATTGCCGCAGGGCATACCGTCGGATCTCGCCGTGGCCGGCATGAGCGCCGGGGATATCCTTGAGGACCTTCCCGGCATCAAGGAGGTCAAGGCGTACAAGTCGACCGACAAGGGGAGCGTCACATTTGTGGTGACACTCGACGACGGCCACAAGATATTCCACGGCGGCAATATCGGCGAGTATAAGTGGCATGGCGGCGAGGCCCCGAGCGAGCGTGACATCGCCAAGGCCGAGGAGGAGTTTAAGGTCATCATCAACCATATAGCGTCGGAGGTGCCCGAGGTCTACATCGGTATGTTCCCCCTCTACACAGGCCAGGCATCCGACTTCACAAAGTATGCCAAGGAATATCTCCAGACGATAAAGACCGACAACTACTTCCCGATGAATATCGGTGACACCTACTCGGAGGCTTGTGACTTTGACTCATACGTGCTGACCCCCGGCACCAAGTGCCACTGTCTGCACAATCCCGGCGTGTCGGTCAAACTTGACTGACAGCAGTAGCCGGTTGACCGTTGAGGCAAACCTTTTCTTATCTATATATACTACGTCTCCCGATGCCGCTACATGCGGCATCGGGAGACGGCTCTTTCAGTCTCGCAACAGACTTGTTGCATGGAGGATTGTCACGACAATATCTGGGCTGCGTGATCCTTGGTCTTTATCTCCTTGGGGTCTATGATGCGCTCGACTGTCCCATCGGGACCTATGATAAAGGTCGTGCGGAATGTTCCCATATACTTGCGGCCACACATGCTTTTCTCGCCCCACACGCCAAACTCCTCGACCAACTTGTGGTCGGTGTCGGCCACGAGCCTGAACGGCAGGGAGTTCTTGTCGATGAAGCGTTGGTGGGACTTCTCGCTGTCGACACTTACGCCGACAACATCATAACCATCGTCGGTCAATGTGGCATAGTTATCACGCAGGTTGCACGCCTCGGCGGTGCATCCCGGAGTGCTGTCCTTGGGATAGAAATACAATATCAGCTTGCGGCCCGCATAGTCGCTGAGCCTGACCTCGCGGCCATCCTGGTCGATGCCGAGGACTTCGGGGGCTTTGTCTCCTACTTTCATGATTGCGTAAGGGTTTTGGGTTGATTGCTAAGTCTGATGCAAAGATAGTTAACCCGGCCTTAGTTTTTGTAATAATGGTGTTAAAAAGAGGTATACGGAGGGGCGGGTGACATCTTTTGGCCCGCAGGGGTGTTGTATAGGATGAACGGAGTCATGCCGTTTTTATTAAATTTAATAAAAGATAGCTGTCTTAAATGATTAATCGTTACCTTTGTGACAACTATACAGGTTGGCGGCATGGCCGGAAGGCTTGTTAATTATCAACATAAAAAATTATTATATAAATATGGACAATAAAGAATTAGACCGCATCAGCTATGCTCTCGGACTGAGCATGGGTAATAACTTCCGCAGCTCGGGTATACAGAAACTGGATGTTCACGACTTTGCCGACGGCGTTGCCGCCGTCTTCTCGGGTGAGACCCCCAAGATGACCTACGACGAGGCCAAGGAGGAGATACGCCGCTTCTTCACCGCCATGGAGGAGAAGCAGCGCGAGGCCGCCGCCGAGATGGCCAAGGTCAACGAGGAGGCCGGAAGCGCGTTCCTTGCCGAGAATGGCAAGCGCTCAGAGGTAAAGACCACGGCATCGGGACTGCAATATGAGATAATAGAGGAGGGTGAGGGTGCGTCACCCAAGGCCGGCGACCAGGTTACGGTACACTATACCGGCAAGCTGATAGACGGCACGGTATTTGACAGCTCGGTGGAGCGCGGTGAGCCGGCAACGTTTGGTGTCACCCAAGTGATACCCGGATGGGTTGAGGCACTCCAGATGATGAAGGAGGGTGCCAAGTGGCGTCTATTCATCCCCTCGCAGCTTGCCTACGGACCCAATGGGGCCGGAAATGTAATTGGCCCGAACGCCACACTGATATTTGACGTTGAGCTTATCAAGGTCATCAGCCAGTAACCTCCCGCGTCATGATTGCGTTACGGCATATAGCGACAATGATTGTCGCCCTGATTACCCTCACATCGGTCTCGGCAGCCGACAAGCCGGCGGAGAACGCCGACTCGGTGTCGGCGGCATTTGCTACCGTGTGGGGTGAGTATCTCGGAAAGGTCGTCGGCGAGTATGGCGGCGACCGTCAGGCGGTGTCGCTCTATGTCGACGGGATGGAGCGGGCGCTGACGCTGCCCGCTGACGACATGCCGCTCTATCGCGGCATCCTCGACGGATATATGGTGGCACAGCGCATACGTCAGATGCAGCAAATGGGTATGCCTGTGGATGACACCCTGTTCATGGTGGCCCTGCGCAAGTCGCTGCTCGGTCAACCGACGGGATTCACGCGTGAGAGCGCCGATGACTATCTCAACAGCTACATAAGCCGTCACGCACCGGTCGACACGGTGTCGATGGAGTCGCAACAGCGGTTTCTCGACGCGCAGTCGTCGCGTGAGGGGGTGGTCACCACCCCCTCGGGACTGGTGTTTGAGGTGATAAAGGAGGGCGAGGGTGTCTCACCTGCCACGACCGACCGGGTCACGCTGATGTATATCGGACGATTGTCTGACGGCACGGTGTTTGACAAGACCGACGAGCCGCTTGCTCTTGATGTCAACCGCCTTGTCCCCGGATTTACCGAGGCGCTGACGATGATGAAGCCCGGAGGGCGCTACCGCGTGTTCATCCCCGCCTCACTCGGGTATGGCGCTGACGGTGTCGCCGGGGTCATACCCGGCAACTCGGCTCTCGACTTTGACATAGAGCTGATGGATGTCACGCCGCAGCAACAATAAGACTATCAAGATAAAAAAGTAACATATACAAACAACTCAAAAACAGATTATGAAAAAGACGATTATGGCCTGTGCCTCGGCACTGCTCGTGCTTGGTGCCACAGGTTGCAATGGAAACGGCGGGTCAACCTCCGCTGACAACACGTTTGGCGACTCTGTGTCGACCTATTTCGGAAAAGTGAACGGCGGTATGCTCGCCTCGCGCATCAAGGAGTCACCTGAGGCCGCGTCGTGGAGCAAGGAGTCGGTGCTCCGTGGTATCGAGACCGCCCTCAAGGCCGACACATCAGACATGGGCTACATGGTAGGTCTCAGCATAGGCGTGCAGATGGCCCAGCAGCTCAAGGGTATCTCGGAGGATGTCGACGGATTCAGCTACGCCAAGACCATCGCCGCATTTGAGAAAGCATTCAAGGCCGACTCTGTGCCGGGTCTCAACGCTGACAACCTTGAGTTCCAGAGACTGATGGGCGAGGTGCGTGCGCGTGCCGAGGAGAAGCGTAAGGCCGCTCTTGAGAATTCTCCCGAAGCTATCCAGGGTACAAAGGATGGGGAGGCTTACATAGCCAAGCTCAAGGCAGAGGATCCTGAGATAAAGACCACGGCATCTGGTCTGTCATATAAGGTAGTCAAGGAGGGTAGCGGTGAGAAGCCCGCAGCCACTGATGTAGCCAAGGTGAAATATACCGGCAAGCTGATTGACGGCACAGTGTTTGATTCGTCGGAGGGCAACGTGGTTGACTTTCCCGTGTCGCGTGTCGTTCCCGGATTTAGCGAGGGCCTTCAGCTGATGACTCCCGGCAGCACATACATCTTCTACATCCCCGGTAATCTTGCATACGGCGCACAGGGTGCGCCCCAGGCAGGTATCACTCCCAACGCCACCCTCACGTTTGAGGTTGAGCTTGTCGGTGTCGATGCCCGCTGACCCTATCAATCAGGTATCCAGTGGGTGCGAGTCAAAAAATAAGCCGCTGTCTCTCGACAGCGGCTTATTGTCATGTTGTAAAGTGTATACAGGGATGTGATTATTTACAAATATGGAACAATATGAGTGTATGTTGATGCACACATAAGTGTGATACACCTTGCAAAGATAATACACTTTTTCATGACCTCCAACTTTTTGACGGAGTATTTTCGCAGGATTTGGAAATGAGGGGTATATGGATTAACTTTGCATGTTGCAAACCAATCACTGAATATGGCGCTGAATCGTAAGGATTTTGAGATAATGGCTCCCGTGGGGAGTTGGGAATCACTCCGGGCGGCAATCGATGCCGGGGCTGATGCCGTGTATTTCGGCATACAGGGACTCAACATGCGTTCCCGCTCGGCCAACAATTTCACGGTCGACAATCTCGGCGAGGTCGTGGCCGAGTGTGACGCGGCGGGGGTGAAGACCTATCTCACAGTCAACACGATAATATATGACGATGACACCGACAAGCTCCACTCGATTATCGACGCGGCCAAGCGTGCCGGGGTGACCGCCATAATAGCGAGCGACATCGCGGCCATACTTTATGCCCGCAGTGTGGGGGTGGAGGTGCATATATCGACCCAGGTCAATGTGACCAACATCGAGGCCGTCAGGTTTTACTCGCAGTGGGCCGACGTGATGGTGCTTGCCCGCGAGCTTTCGCTCGACAAGGTGGAGCGGATACACCGCGCCATCATCGACGAGGATATACGCGGGCCCCACGGTGAGCCGGTGCGTATCGAGATGTTCTGCCACGGTGCGCTTTGCATGGCGGTGTCGGGGAAGTGCTATCTGAGCCTCCACGAGATGGACTCAAGCGCCAACCGTGGCGCGTGTACCCAGATATGCCGCCGGGGATACACCGTGCGTGACCGCGAGACGGGCGATGAACTCGACATCGAGAACAAGTACATCATGTCGCCCAAGGACTTGAAGACCATTCACTTCCTCAACAAGATGATTGACGCGGGAGTGAGGGTGTTCAAGATTGAGGGCCGCGCCCGCGGTCCCGAATATGTCAGGATTGCGGTCGAGTGCTACAATGAGGCTATCAATGCCGTCATTGACGGTACTTACAGCGAGGAGGCGATAGCCCGGTGGGACAATCGGCTGACCCAGATATTCAACCGTGGATTCTGGGACGGCTACTACCTCGGACAACGTCTCGGCGAGTGGTCGATGAAGTATGGGTCGTCGGCCACACGCACCAAGGTCTATGCCGCCAAGGGTGTGCGCTACTTCTCCAATATCGGCGTGGCCGAGTTTGTGATGGAGAGCGGCGAGCTGCATGTCGGCGACGAGATTGTGATCACCGGACCGACGACCGGGGCGGTGATAATGACTGTCGACGAGATACGCGTTGACCTGAAGCCGGTAGACAAGGCGGTGAAAGGTGACAGTTTCTCCATAAAGGTAGACAAGAAGATACGCCCGAGTGACCGCCTCTACAAGTGGGAGGATCCAGCCGTGATAAAGGCGAGGAATCCCCAGCAACGGGGATAGCGTCAGACTCCGCCTGATTATCTGCACGACAATAATATTTTTAACCTATAATACTAATAGCGACATGAAATTATTCAAACGAACAGTGACGGCTGTCTGCGCGGCTATATTGGCCTTTGGTGCGCACGCGGCCAACTACGCATGGCCGACCAACTACGAGGGTGTCATGCTGCAAGGGTTCTACTGGGACTCGTACACCGACACCAAGTGGACCAAGCTGGAGTCCCAGGCCGATGAGCTGAGCAAGTATTTCAAGCTGATTTGGATTCCCAACAGCGGATACTGCGGTGGCCACAACAACATGGGCTACATGCCGATATACTGGTTTACCAACCACAACTCATCGTTTGGCACCGAGAAGGAGCTGCGCTCGATGATAGCCACCTTCAAGGCCAAGGGTACGGGATTTATCGCCGACGTGGTTGTCAACCACCGCAACGGCGCGACCAACTGGACCGACTTCCCCGCTGAGACATGGAACGGCACGACATGGAAGATAGGTCCCGAGGGCATCTGCTCGACCGATGAGGTGAGAAATGCCGCCGGACAGGCCAAGCCTACCGGGGCGGCTGACACGGGCGAAGACTTTAACGGGGCCCGCGACCTCGACCACACCAACGCCAACGTGCAGAACAATGTAAAGAACTACTGCAAGTTCCTGCTTGAGGATCTCGGGTATGTGGGATTCCGCTATGACATGGTCAAGGGCTACAGCGGCTACTACAATAAGATATACAACGAGTACTCCAAGCCGACATATTCGGTCGGAGAGTACTGGGACGGCCAGTATGATGCTGTCAAGGGTTGGATTGATGCCACGGGCAAGCAGTCGGCGGCGTTTGACTTCCCCTGCAAGTATGCCATCAACGAGGCATTCGCGTCAAACGACATGACCAAGCTCGTTTGGTATGCCAACGGCACCAACCCTCAGCCAGCGGGAATGATACATTTTGGCTACGCGCAGTATGCCGTGACCTTTGTTGACAACCACGACACCTACCGCGACGGCAGCAAATTCACCGGCAATGTGCCGGCCGCCAACGCGTTTATCATCTGTAGCCCGGGTACACCCTGCGTGTTCCTGCCCCACTGGCAAGCATATAAGGCCGAGATAAAGGCTCTCATTGACGCGCGCAACAGTGTCGGTGTCCACAACCTTAGCCCCGTCAAGGTGCTGAAGACCAACACAAATTGCTACATGGCCGAGGTGACCGGCACCAAGGGCAAGCTCGTGGTAAAGGTAGGGTCGGCGATGGACTCTCCGTCGGGATACTCCAACAGCGACATCGTGGCATCGGGCAACAACTATTGTGTGTGGACCACCTCCAACGGTGGCAGCGGCGGCGGTGGCTCGGTCGAGATTCCTGTCGGCGATGAGTTTACAGTCTACTTTGACAACTCGGCCAAGCGTTGGGCTACTCCCCACATCCACTATTGGGGTGGCACGGAGTCATCATGGCCCGGCGTGGCGATGACCAAGGTCGATGGTAACGTGTGGTCCTACACTGTTCCTGCCGGAACAACGGGATGCCTGTTTAATGCCGGTGACGGCGATGCCACCAAGACCGGCGATATGAAGGCTTCGGCCAACCATATCTACGATGCCAATGGTGACAAGGGTGAGTATGTCAGCGGTGGCGGCGGTGGCGATGACCCCGTGACCGATTATCCCGCCAACCTCTATCTGGTAGGTACGGTAGATTCCAAAGTATGGGATGTGACCGCGCCTATAGCGACTACCTCGGCCAAGGATGGCGTATATACCTGGGCGGGTGTCAAGGTTGATGATGCCAAGGATGGCACGGGTCTCGGATTTTTCTCCATCATATCGAAGTCGGGTGCTGACTGGAATGTTGTCAACGGTGCTGACCGCTATGGAGCGGCCTCCAAGGATGAGAAAGTGGCGCTCAACACCCCGGTATCGATTACCAAATTCCCGGTGAACGTCAGCGCAAGCTCGGCCTACTCGTGGAGTACGACCCCCGGGGAGTATACCGTAGTCGCTGACCTCAAGAATATGAACCTTACATTGAAGACGGTGACCTCAATCACGGGTGTTGAGGCTGACGCGGATGTCGTGCCGGTCTACTATACTCCTCAGGGTGTCCGCGTTGACAATCCGACCGGTGGCCTGTACATCGTCAAGCGTGGTGACAAGGTTACCAAGGAATATATACGATGACGCGTGAGCCGCTGCGGCTGACACGCTGAATGTCTTTTTTAATGAAACTCGCCGAGTCCGTCAGCCGGATGTCGGCGAGTTTCGTTTTACCCGGGATCATTTGTTGTCGTCACGCCTGATGGCTGTTGACAAATACTTTAATTTGCTAAAGGTTGTTAGGGTGGAGGGACATGGGCTGTTGTGGGGCTAACAATTAGGCGGGGGAGGTGTTATCAGTAGAGTAACACCAAAACATCATGATTATGGAACTGAAATCGCAGATAGACTATCAATCGGGACGCGTAGTGTCCTATGAGGTGATTAAGAATGATAATGGACGTGTGTCCCTGCTCGCCTTTGACGAGGGGACGGAGATTTCCACCCACAAGGCGCCCGGCGATGTGCTCGTGCAGGTGATCGAGGGCTCGATTGACTTTGTTGTCGAGGGTGTGAAGCGCCACTTGCAGACTGGCGGCTACCTCACCATGTCGGTCGGAACAGCCCACTCGGTCTACGCTCCCGAGCGCACGAAGATTTCCCTCACCATCATAAGCCCCAACTGCGGCCAGAAGCCGGCTGCCGACAAGATAGAGGGACTGCTTCCCGACTGACACTATCAGGGCTGCCGGGGGTGTCCCCGCATCGTAACGAAAGACAGTTTGAAACGGTCGCGTCATGCCACAGCTATCGCCGACATGACGTGACCGCTGTATAATAGGGGGAGTTCAACGCTTCATATCGCAAAGATGTCTCATTCAGACAACAATCCTTGGATCTCTTTTTTTAAGACTGGAATGTGGTTAATCACTATTGCCCAAAGTATATCAGGCTTAAGAGAGTCGTAGGCGTGTATTACATAATTACGGGTATCAACGATTTTTCGTGCTTTAGTGATATTGATATTGGGATGAATTTTAAGAACGCGGCCCATAGCCTCTCCCATTATCTCGATGTTGCGCTCAACGAATAGACGGAAAACAATGTCAGACTCAAACGTTTCGTAGTTGTGTCCGAATCGCTCGAGTGCGGATTCAATTTGGGAAATGCAGATGGAGATATCAGAAAGATATTTTAGTGTACGGTCATCCATAGATTAATTTTTTGGTGGCATCGAGTTCTCTCTTAAAATAAGGATTTTTTACGCAGTCATCAAAAACGATGTCAATTTCTCTGCCAATAATTTGCTTCAATCCATCTAAAAAGTCAAAAAACAAATCGGCATAGTCTAATTTTTCGCGATGAATCGTTTCGGAATCAAAGTCCACCGAGAAATCCACGTCGCTGTCGTCGTTGAAACGGTCGGTGAGGATTGAGCCAAACACCCACAGTTTGGCCACCTTGTATTTTCTGCACAAGGCGATAATCTTATCCATGTTCATCTCTATCAGCTTCATACGGCAAATATAAATGATTTATACAAATAAAACAAAGAGGCTGTGTCAAAATAGGCGCAGCCTCTTTTTTATGGTCTTTGAGGTTTCA
>JAMPAQ010000020.1 GCA_023667145.1 Pseudoflavonifractor sp. | reverse complement strand
TGAAACCTCAAAGACCATAAAAAAGAGGCTGCGCCTATTTTGACACAGCCTCCTGACAGTTTGTTCGGTCTTCTATCGCTATGATTTCAATCTGGAGCAGTCGGGACAGAGTCCCTTCATCAGGTAGTCGATGCGGTTTACGGCAAATCCCGCCGGGGCAGCCACCACGGGAATCAGTTCATTGTCAATGCAGAATGTCTTATGGCAACGCTCACAGTAGAAGTGGCAGTGCATCTCACCGATTGAGCACTCATGGTCGTTGTGGCACAGGCAATACTTCTTTGAGCCGCTGCCGTCCTCTATCTCATGGAGCAGATGGTGGTCGGTGAACAGGCTGAGAGTCCTGAATACCGTCGACTTGTCAACACTGTCAAGGGCATCTTCCACATCGGCCATGCTGAACGTGTCGTGCATCCCCGCGATAGTGCGGTAGACCAACAGACGCACGGCAGTAGGTTTCACGCCATGCCTCTCAAGCACCGGCGCATAATCTATCTTCTGATCTGCAATCCTCATCGTGTCATTCATACGATAAAGATACACATTTTTCAGCAATCAGGCAAACAGCGGTCACGACTACCGCCATCATCAGCATCTATTTGCCGTCCTGACCCGATGACGTGGGCGTGGCGGCATGGGTGTCGACCTTAGATGTGGCATCAGCTTTGGAGGTTGCCGTATCCTGAGCGGGAGCTGACACGCCATCCATCGCCGGGTGAGGGAGCGAAAGCACGGTATAGATGTTGTCGAGACGGGTGGCAAGCTCGGGGCGCAACAGTGACGCGGCGGCAGGGTCGACCATCTTGAGGTCGGCATAGCGGTCCTCATTGTCGAGGAAAGTATCAAGCTGTCCGTCGGGTTTGGCGTAATCGACCTTGAGCGGATCGGGCAACGAGGGATTGTAGCGGTAGAGCTGCCAATATCCCGACTTGACAGCCTCACGCTGCTCGACCGCCGCATGTGACATGCCTGTACGTATGCCATGGTTTATACACGGGCTGTAGCCTATCACGATTGACGGCCCGTCGTATGCCTCGGCCTCACGCAGGGCGTTTATCGTCTGCTGGAAATTGGCGCCAAAGGCCACTGACGCCACGTAGACCGTGCCATAGGTCATCATCATGCGTCCGAGATCTTTCTTGAACGTGCGCTTGCCGTCGGGCGAGTATTTGGTGACAGCGCCGAGGGGGGTTGCCTTTGATGTCTGTCCACCGGTGTTGGAGTAACACTCGGTATCCATCACAAAGATGTTGACATTCTGACGGGTGGCGAGGACATGGTCGAGGCCGGCAAACCCTATGTCATAGGCCCATCCGTCACCGCCGATAATCCATATTGACTTTTTGGTGAAATCATCGGCATACCGCAGCAAGTCGGTCATCTCGGCGGTCGGGGCCGTCTCAGCGGCGAGCGCCTTGGCCAGTGCACGACCTGCCTTATCGGACCCGTCACCATCATCAAATGCCGCAAGCCAGGCCGCAGCAGCATCCTTGACAGCAGATGACGGCCCGGTGGCAACCTTGGTCGCGAGGTCACGCGCATGGTCACGGCGATAGGAGGTCGCGACAGCCATGCCATAACCATACTCGGCATTATCCTCAAAGAGAGAGTTGGCCCATGCCGGACCACGGCCGTCGCGGTCGGTGCAGTAAGCGTTTGACGGATAGTTGGCACCCCATATCGAACTACAGCCCGTCGCGTTGGCTATAATCATGCGATGACCAAACAGCTGGGTGAGCAGCTTGATATAAGGAGTCTCACCACAACCCGCACATGCTCCCGAGAACTCAAGCAACGGGCGGCAGAACTGCGAGCCGTTCACAGTGAAGCGGTTAACGATGTCGGGTTTCTCGGTCACATGCTCTTGCGCATAAGCCAACAATGGAATTTGGGTCTCCATCTCCCCGGCAAGCGGCACCATGGTCAGGGCATGTCCGGGACACACGGTGGCGCATGAGCCACATCCGACACAATCCTCGGGATAGACCTGAATGCGGAAATCATACCCGTGCAATGCCGGGGCATGAGCGGCTTTTGACACAAATGCTTCCGGGGCGACCGCCTTCTCCTCCGCTGTCATGAGCACGGGTCTTATCGTGGCGTGAGGACAGACAAACGAGCACTCCGTACACTCGATACACTTCGTCACATCCCACTGCGGTATCTTCAGCGCTATACGGCGCTTCTCATACGCGGTCGTCCCCATCGGCATACTGCCATCGGGGGTGAACACCGACACCGGGAGAGTGTCTCCCTGCAACGACATACATGGCCGGGCAATGCGCGTGATAAAATCGGGCAACTTCTCACCCGGCGCGGGTTCCGGCACATCAGTGGCATCGGCCCATGATGAGGGATAGTTGACCTCGGTCAATGCCCCCACAGCCTTGTCGATGGCCGCAAGATTGCTCTCGACCATCTTGTTGCCCTCGTGACGGTATGTGTCGGTGACAATTTTCTTTATGGCCGCGAGGGCAGCGTCAAAGTCCATCACGCCGGCCAACTTGAAAAACACGGTCTCCATTATTGTGTTTATACGCACATCAAGGCCCTGCGACTCGGCTATGGCCGTGGCATCAATGTTATAGAACCGCACCTTGCGCTGCGCTATTATCCGCTTCATGTCGGCGGGTAATTCCGTCTCAAGCCGGGCAAGGTCCCATGCAGAGTTGAGGACGAATATACCGCCCTCCTTTATAGTATCGAGCATCTTGAAGCGTCTCACATACTTGTCCTTGTTGCAGAACACACAATCAGTGCTCTCTATCGAGTAGGCCGCCTTGACAGGCGCATCGCCGACCCGTAACTGTGACACGGTGTAGCCGCCGGATTTCTTGGCAGAGTAATGGAAATATGCCTGAGCATACCTGCCCGGCTGGGAGCCGATGATAGATGTAATCTGTCTCGTCGCCCCGACAGTGCCGTCAGAACCAATGCCATAGAACACGCACTGGCACACGGTATCAGGCACAATATCCAACATTGGGCCGACCGGGAGCGACAGATGGGTAACGTCGTCATCTATGCCGACAGTAAACGGTGAGCGCGGCTGTGGAGACAAGGCGTTATCAAGCACAGCCTTGACCATGGCCGGAGTGAAATCCTTGCTCGACAATCCGTACCGGCCACCGATGACCTTGATGGGACGGCCTGATGTATGCACAGCTGTCACCACATCCTGATAAAGCGGCTCACCCTGGCTACCGGGCTCCTTGGTGCGGTCGAGCACGGCTATTGTCTTGACCGTATCGGGGATTTCCGACATCAATGCCATGGCATCAAAGGGACGGTAAAGCCTTACCTTCACGACACCCGCCTTATAACCTTGGAGATTGAGCCTCGCAACCGTCTGCTCGGCCACCTCACCGGCACTGCCAAGCACGACAATCACACAATCAGCATCAGCCGCGCCAAAGTAGTCAAACAGTTTGTAGTGACGACCCGTAACGGCTGCGACCTTATCCATCGCCGACTGGACTATAGCGGGGAAACGGTCATAATAGACGTTGGACGCCTCGCGGTTCTGGAAATAGACATCGGGATTCTGGGCCGAGCCGCGCAACTCGGGGTGGGCCGGATTGAGTCCCCGCCGCCTGAACGCGTCAATCTTCCCATAATCCATGAGGGAGAATATCGTGTCATAGCCAATGACATCTATGGTCGACATCTCGTTGGACGTGCGCCATCCGTCAAAGAAGTGCAACACCGGCAACGAGCCATCGACAGCCGCGAGATGGGACACGACCGCGAGATCCATAGTCTCCTGAACCGACGACGAGGCGAGCATCGCGAAGCCCGTCGCACGGCATGCCATCACATCCTGATGGTCGCCGAATATCGACAACGCCTGAGTGGCAAGTGACCGGCTTCCCACATGGAATACTACAGGCAAAAGCTCACCCGAGATTTTATACATGTTGGGAATCATGAGCATCAGCCCCTGGGAAGAGGTGAATGTCGTGGCGAGCGCACCGACAGCCGCCGCCCCGTGAGTCGCCCCGGCGGCACCGAGTTCCGACTCCATCTCACGCACCTCCATGGCGCGTCCCATATAGTTCTTACGTCCCTCGATACCCCATTTTTGAGCCGATTCCCCCATAGAGGCAATCGGCGTGATGGGATAGATGGTGGCGACATCGCTCATCGCAAACGCCACGTATGTGGCTGCCGTGCAGCCGTCCATTACCTGTTTGTCAGCCATAATCGGTCAGAATATGCGTCACTTAATACATGTATGCACGCACACATGGGTATATAACAGATAACATACGGCAAAATTTTTCGGATACGCCTATATTGATTTTTTTTGTAATTTTGCAACGCCGTTCATAAAGAGCGGTTGTCAAATGATAGGGATAGATAGTACAACAGGCGCGATGAGCGCACATGTCCAAAATTACGCATTCAAGGAGAATTGGAAGACCACGGCACGCGCTTTGTGACCGATATTACGCTGACTTTCAATAGCCTCCGCTGACCCGTCTTGACTGACGGCCGGATTAGGCGGATTCACAAAAATCACATTTCAAATTTATTTTATGAACAATCTTCGATTGCTCACAAGTTTGCTTGCCGGCATCTTGTTGGGCAGCGGGATGAGCGCCGGAGCCGAGTCGACCACAGTGTTGACCCTCGACCAGCTGTTTGACATCGCAGAGCATAACAGCGCTCAACTACGTCCCGCATTCTCAGCCGAGGAGGTGGCCGCCCGTGAGCTCAACGAGGCTCGCGCCAAGCGCCTTCCTGACATCAACGCCTCACTCTCTGTGGGTTATAACGGTGATGGATTTACCACAAAACGTGATTTCTCAGACTACCAGAAAGCGCCGATACCACACTTCGGCAACGCGCTGTCGGTAGGTGTCACCCAACCCGTCTATGCCGGAGGAGCAATCACGGCCGGCATAGAGCTGAGCGAGCTTAAACTCACGGCCTCAAGATATGCCACCGAGCTTCAGCGCGACAATATCCGCTTCAGGCTCACCGGGTTCTATCTCGACATCTACAAATATGCCAACCTGCGGTCGGTCGTCGAGAACAATCTCTCACGCGCCCGCAAGGTGCTCGACGAGATGCGCGAGAGACACGAGCAAGGCGTGGTGTTACAGAACGACATAACCCGCTATGAGCTGCTTGTCTCCAACCTCGGATTGCAGCTTATCAAAATCAACAACACCCTTGACATCCTCAACAACACCCTCGTGACCATCGCGGGACTCCCGGCAGGGACCGAGGTGGTGCCTGACACCACAATCCTCAACCGCTCGCTGCCGGCAGTGACTGAGTCTGTCTGGCAAGACGAGGCACAGCAACACTCGCCCGCGCTCGCGTTGGCACAATCAAAGGTCGACCTGAGCCGTAAGTCGGAGAGTCTTGTGAAATCGGAGTTCTTGCCCAAAGTCGGCCTACAGGCCGGTTGGGACTTCAACGGCCCGATACTGGTCGAGGTTCCGCCCATCAACCGCAATCTCAGCTATTGGTTCGTGGGACTCGGGGTCTCATATAATCTGTCATCGCTTTTCAAGAGCAACAAATCCCTTGCCCGGAGCCGTGTCGCCACAGCCCATGCCACCGACGAGCTTGAAGCGGCACGTGAGGATACCCGTATGGCGGTGAGGGCCGACTATATACGCTATCTTGAGGCATACGAGGAGCTGAAGACTCAGGAAAAGAGCGTAGAGCTTGCCGACAGGAACTATAACACCGTCTTTACCCGCTACTCGGCCGATATGGCGCTCATCACCGACATGCTTGATGCGGCCAACTCGCGTCTCGATGCCGAGCAACAACTCGTCAACGCACGCATAAACATCATATATTACTATTACAAACTTCTATTTACAACCGGAAAGATATGACACACCGCAGCAAAAAAATTATATCATACGTAATAACAGCCATCGTCATTGTCGCAGCAGCCGCTTGGGTGGCATCAAAATTCATCCACCTGGGCAATGTCGAGTTTACCGACAACGCTCAGGTGCAACGTCAGATTGTGCCCGTCAACAGCCGCGTACAGGGCTATATCAAGGAGATACGCTTCAAGGAGTATGAGCCGGTCAAGAAGGGTGACACACTTGTCATCATCGACGATGCCGACATGAGGCTCAACGTCGCCCGCGCCCGGGCTGACTATCAGAATGCCCTCGCCGGGCGCACGGTGGCCGACCACAGCGTGGGAGTCGCCTCGGCCAATGTGGCTGTCAGCGACGCGTCCATCGCCGAGGCCAAGGTGCTGATGGACAATGCCGCCGTAGACCTTGAGAGATATCGTAAGCTCCTTGAGAAGGATGCCGTGACACGTCAGCAGTATGACGGTGTCGAGACCGACTACAAGGCCAAGAAAGCCCGCTACGACATGCTTGCACGCCAGCGTTCGGCAACATCGTCGGTTGTGGCCGAGACACGCCAGCGCATCGCGCAGAGCGATGCCGGCATAGAGCTTGCCAAGGCTCTGCTTGAGACCGCCGAGCTGAACCTGTCGTACACCGTCATAGTCGCCCCCTGCGATGGATATACGTCAAGGAAAGAGATACAGGTGGGACAGCTTGTCCAGCCCGGACAGACGCTGCTTGACGTTGTGGATGCCTCAGACGTGTGGATCACGGCAAACTATAAGGAGACGCAGATGAAGCATATCCATGTCGGCAGCGATGTTGATATAAAGGTCGACGCCATACCGGGCCGCACATTTACCGGCAAGGTTGTGTCGCTATCCACGGCGACAGGGGCGGCTCTCTCGATGCTGCCCCAAGACAACTCGGCGGGCAACTTCGTAAAGGTGCGCCAACGTATCCCGGTTAGAATCGAGCTGACCGACACAGCGGACATGTCGCTGCTTCGCGCCGGTATGAATGTGGAATGTGAGGTGAGATACTGACATGGCCGACCATCATCTCCCACAAGGCCCGTTTGACATCCCGGATGTACCCGACTACATACCGCGCCGTCTCAAACCGTGGCTTTTCATACTGTTTGTGCTGATTGTCCAGTTCTCGGGCGGCATCTACCTCGCGGCCGCCACTGACATGGTCGGCACCACGGCCCTCATGCAGGAAGATATACTCATGGCGGGATATGCCTCGCTCGTGGGCATGTCGATAAATTTCTGCGTGATGTTCCGTCTCAAATTCAGGTTCAGCAACCGCATAGGTCTGCTGATGTGCGGAGCCGCGCTCATCGCCGCCACCTTTATCTGCGCCAACACCACGAGTGTGCCGGTACTGGTCGCCACCTGCTTTATGGCCGGATGGTTCCGCATGTGGGCGACATTTATCTGTAATTCCACCATCCAGCTGTGGCTCACTCCCGTGCGCGACATGTCGATATTTTTCTGCTATGTTTACATCGTGGTTGACGGTGTGATTCAACTGAGCGGCATCGCCACAATCTACACCGCGTTTTACTCCCAATGGGAATACATGCACTGGATTATGGCCGGTCTACTGACCCTGATGATGGTGCTGGTGCTGATACTGGTGAAGCCGGTCAAGGGACCCATGCAGATACCGCTGCTCGGCATCGACTGGATTGGCTCAGGACTGTGGAGTGTGTTCATGCTCTGCTTTACGTTTGTCTGTGTCTACGGAAACTTCTACGACTGGTGGGAATCGCGGGAAATCACCGGCGCGACCATACTTGGACTCGTATGCCTCGCCATAAACCTGTGGCGGGCATCGTTCCTGCACCATCCCTACATCACGTTCCAGGCGATGACCAACCGCAATGTCATCCGCGCCACCCTCGTCTATCTGGTATTCTTCACATTGATGGCAACGGAGCATGTATTTGAGCACAGCTACGCCGCCACGATACTGGGCTTTGACGAGACCAACCTCATCGACCTCAACTGGTATGTGTTCATCGGCATTGTCGCCGGCTGCGCGTTCACATACCTTACCTTTGCCCTGCGCAAGTGGAGATACAAGACCATGACTGCCATAGGCTTCGCACTCGCGGCCATATATCTCGCATGGTTTTACTTCTCGATTGACTATGGGGTTGAGAAAGAGACGCTGTTCGCGCCCCTGTTCATCCGTGGGATGGCATCGGTGATAATATCAATCGTGTTCCTGACCTCCATAGTGCAGAGCGGATTGCATTTCTTCGTGTTTCCACAGGCCCTGACCATCAACGGCTTCACAGGAGCGGTAATGGGTGCTACGCTGAGTCCCGCCATCATCGGCGAGGCACTTAGACGCACCATGGCCAAAAACTCGGCCTTGATCGGGTCCTCATTGACAGACTTCAATCCCGACACCGTGCATATACCGTTGGGCAATCTGTATGGTATGGTACATCAACAGGCACTCGTGGTCTCAATGAAAGAAATCTACGGTTGGCTACTGATGATTGCCATTATCTCGATAATCGTGATTGCCGTAAGTTATGGGCCTATACGTCCATCGGCCATCTTCCCCAAGTGGAGGACAATACGCAAGGGAATCAGACATCTGGTACGCGTAGGATAGGGCTGTGTTTGAAAATTTTGGAATCACGCTTGTTGGCAGAATAAAAGATTATCACTACATTTGCACGATGAAACGATGCCGTTGCGACATGCCATCGCAGCCAACGGCGGGAAAGATGGTCCGGTAGCTCAGCTGGATAGAGCATCTGCCTTCTAAGCAGACGGTCCCGCGTTCGAATCGCGGCCGGATCACACAGACCGACGAAGGCGAGAGAGCAATCATCTCGCCTTTTCTGTTATATCATAAAGAACATACAATGCCATGACTACAGCAACGTCTAATTACATACGCAAGATTGCGACGTATTTCAAGACTCAACCCATTGTCCGCGCTTGGTTGTTTGGGTCTTACTCTCGTGGAGAGGAGACGGCTGACAGTGACATTGATATTCTTGTGGACTATGATAAAAACTCACGATTATCCCTTCTCACTGTCTGCGGCATGATTACAGACCTGGAAGATATTTTAGGGAAGAGGGTAGATTTAGTAGAGAACGGCAGATTAAAGGATTTTGCCGTACCATCTGCCGATAAAGACAAAATTCTAATCTATGAGAGAGGCAATTAGGGATAGAGAGCGGCTGCATCATATTGATGAGGCTATTGAACGCCTTATCACTGAGACTTCTTTCAACCTTGAGGATATCAAGGAGGATTCTCTTGAATACTTTGGAATAGTAAAATTGATTGAGATTATAGGTGAGGCAGTCTATAAACTGACTGATGAATTTAAGAGTTCTCATACAAAAACACCATGGCGCCAGATTGAACGTATGCGCCATGTCCAGGTACACGGATATTACACTGTTGGTTATGACCTGATAAGAGAAGTCATCCAGACCGACATCCCGGTACTGAAAAGCCAAATAACATTGTATCTTTCAGAAATGGGCTGATTTGCCCATCAGCCATTGACTCCCCTATCAGGGACGACCACAGATTACAGCAACAGCTCCATGTCGCAGACATCGAGCCGGCGGCCAAATTTGATTCCGACTTTCTCAAACAGCGAGACCTGACGGAACCCGAGATGACGGTGGAAGCTGACGCTCTCCTCGTTCTCGGCGGTGATACATGCTATCAATGCCCGGTAACCCCTCTTGCAGCACTCGTCAATGAGCCGCCTCATCATCACTGTCCCCGTCCCTTGCCGCTTGGCATCGGGGGCAAGATAGACGGTGGTCTCCATTGTCCCTTTGTAGGCCGCACGCTCTTTCCAATCATGCACATAGCAATAACCGTCAATCTCGCCGTCAGATAGATGGACAAAGTAGGGGAACGAGGCCGACAGCGTCTCGATGCGCTGCCTCATAGCGGCCTCGGTAAGCGGTTTCGTCTCAAAGGACACGGTGGTTTCCATCACATAGTGGTTGTAAATCCGGGCTATCGCTGCGGCATCATCGGGGGACACGGGGCGTATCATATCTCACATAATTTTGTGCGAAAGTACAAAAAACTTTATTTTTGCAGCAATATGAAAGAAACAATATTACGCTCGGCCTCCGTCAGCCGTTACATCCTGCCGCTGCGCGAGGGCGGCTCGCTCCCGGCGTTGGCCGAGGCCGATGATGGGTTCAAGTACGTGGTCAAGTTCCGTGGGGCCGGTCATGGTGCCAAGGCCCTGATTGCCGAGTTTATCGGCGGGGAACTCGCACGCGCCGCCGGTCTCCGTGTACCCGAACAGGTGTTTCTCGACATCGATGAGGACTTTGGCCGCACCGAGGGCGACGAGGAGATACAAGACCTGTTGCAGGCAAGCCGTGGCCTCAACCTCGGACTCCACTACCTGTTGGGGGCGATGACATGGGACGTAGCCGTCAACAAGACCGATGCCGTGACGGCCTCACGCATCGTGTGGCTCGACGCACTGCTCACCAACATCGACCGCACCGCCCGCAACACCAATATGCTGCTATGGCAACGTGAACTGTGGCTAATAGACCACGGCGCATCACTCTACTTCCATCACTCGTGGAACGGATGGGAGAAAGCAGCCTTGTCGCCTTTCCCATACGTCAAAGACCACGCGCTGATACCGTCGGCATCACGTATGCTTGAGGCCGATGACTACATGCACTCACGCATCACTCACGATGTGGTCGACTCCATTGTCGCCGCGATACCCGACGAGTGGCTGGCACAGGCCGCTCCCGACATAGCCCCCGATGAGCAGCGGCGCGTTTATGCCACATTCCTCAAGACACGATTAGATAACTCCCGAATATTTGTCGACCATGCAATCGCCGTCAGAAAAACACTTGTATGAGTATGCCGTGATACGCTACGTGCCGCGAGTCGAGCGCGAGGAGTTTGTTAACGTGGGGCTGCTGATGATGTGCAAGCGCCGCCGATGGTTGCGTGTGGCGATAAATGTCAACGAGCCACGCGTCACCGCCATCTGCCCCGATGCCGATATGGAGACACTGCGCGGGCAGCTGTCATCATTTGAGCTAATCGCCGCCGGGACATCAGGCCCCATCGGAGACCTCGACCCACACGAGCGCTTCCGCTGGCTTACCGCCGTGCGCAGCGCCTCCATACAGACATCACGCCCCCACCCCGGCAAGACCGCTGACCTTGACCAGACCTTTGACCGTCTCCTCGCCGAGCTCGTCATCTGACAGCACCGGGCGACAAAAGAGATGGGCGACGTCGCCATATAGCGATATCGCCCATGTCGCAAGCAAGATTCCTGTACTTGTCAGATTTTGTCGAGAGCCTGGGACAAATCGGCAATGATGTCATCGACATGCTCCGTGCCTATCGAGAGGCGCACTGTGCCGGGAGTAATGCCCTGCTCGGCCTTCTGCTCGTCACTGAGTTGCGAGTGGGTAGTGGAGGCGGGATGTATCACAAGGGACTTCACATCGGCCACATTGGCCAACAGCGAGAATATCTCAAGGGAGTCGATGAAGCGGTGAGCTTCCTCAACACCACCCTTGACCTCAAAAGTGAATATCGAGCCAGCGCCATCGGGAAAATACCGCGAGTAAAGCTCATGGTCAGGATGATCGGGCAACGATGGATGGTTTACCCGCGCCACCTTTGGATGACTGTTAAGGAACTCGACCACACGCAAGGCGTTCTCGACATGTCGCTCCACACGTAGTGACAGAGTCTCAAGTCCTTGCAACAGGATGAAAGCGTTAAACGGCGACAATGTGGCCCCGGTGTCACGCAGCAACACGGCGCGTATGCGGGTGACGTATGCAGCCGCACCGACCGCCTCAGCGAATATCACACCGTGATAGGATGGGTCGGGAGCCGACAGCTGCGGGAACTTGCCGGATGCTACCCAGTCAAACCGTCCCGAGTCCACGATGACCCCTCCAAGCGACGAGCCATGACCGCCGATAAACTTTGTGGCCGAGTGTACCACGATGTCCGCTCCATGCTCGATGGGACGTATAAGGAATGGCGTGCCAAACGTATTGTCCACAATCAACGGTATCCCATGGCGGTGAGCGATATCGGCCACCGCCTCGATGTCAATTATATTGGAATTGGGATTACCGAGAGTCTCGATAAATATGGCCTTGGTCTCCGGGCGTATTGCCACCTCAAAGTTGGCGAGGTCTGAGGGATCGACAAAGGTTGTAGTGACTCCGTAGGAGGGCAGTGTATGGTCAAGAAGATTGTACGACCCGCCGTATATCGTCTTTGCCGCCACGATATGATCCCCGGCTGCGGTTATGTTGAGGAACGCGTAGGTTATCGCAGCCGCACCCGAGGCGACGGCGAGGGCGGCCACGCCACCCTCAAGGGCGGCCACGCGCTGCTCAAAGACATCCTGAGTAGGGTTGGTGAGACGACCGTAGATATTACCGGCATCAGTCAGACCAAAACGCGCTGCCGCATGGGCAGAGTCACGGAATACGTATGATGTCGTCTGGTAGATGGGTACCGCACGGGCATCGGTCGTCGGATCGGGCTGTTCCTGGCCCACATGGAGTTGGAGTGTCTCGAAGTGAAGTTTTTTCTGTGACATAATATTATAGTTTTTGATGTTTATATCGTTTTATCCGCATCATCTGTTGATGACATTGCAAAATTACACATGGTAGGACTTTATTACAACAGAAATGAAAAATACAGAAAATAACGCTGTTTACATAATCAATCACGGAATAAACACTATATTTGCATCCCGAAATCATCATCCTGACAGAAAATAATTCTTTTATGGACTCACTCGACCGTACCGACCTGCTGATACTCGCCGCGATGCAGGAAAACTCACGCCTGACGACCAAGGAGCTTGCCGCCCGCGTCCATCTGTCGACCACGCCGGTGTTTGAGCGTCTGCGTCGACTGGAGAGGGAGGGGTATATAAAGAAGTATGTCGCTGTACTCGACGCCGACAAGCTCAATCGCGGATTTATCGTGTTCTGCAATATAAAGATGAGCCACATGAGCCGCGACATCGCCACCGCCTTTGCCGAGCGGATAGCCACAATCCCCGAGGTAACCGAGTGCTACAATATATCGGGACGGTTTGACTACATGCTCAAGATTCACGCACCCGACATGCGTTATTACCAGCAGTTTATCCTCAACGTACTTGGCACGATAGAATCCCTCGGCTCGTTGGAGTCAACCTTTGTCATGGATACGGTCAAGAACCGTTACGGCATCCCGTTCTGACGAGAGATTAAGAGGTTGTTTAATAACTAATGTGAACGTCAGGGTCTCGTCTTTTGGAGC
>JAMPAQ010000001.1:1749296-1777766 GCA_023667145.1 Pseudoflavonifractor sp. | reverse complement strand
CTGTCACGGCGTTGCTTCCCGAAAGCGAGTGCAAAGGTACACCCTTTCCCCGTTCTCACCAAATTTTCAGGCCACTTTTTTCACGGAAATTTTAAGCAAACCTCGCCCAAAACGCGACAAACACCTGCCTCACAGCGACATACACACCCAAAAATTTCATGTTGCAAAACATAAATCTGCGACATGCGGACACCGATGTGCTGAAAACCACACACGCGATTAGCCATGGCAACCCATACTCTTGACTTAATTATAGGGGAGATTAGCGGAATTATTGCTAAATTTGTGACCGCAAAATCTCATAGCCTATGAAGATAACGATTATAAACGGCCCGAATCTCAACCTGCTCGGCGTACGCGAGCCGGGCATATACGGCAACCGCGACTTCGCGGGGTATCTCGATGAACTCCGTGGCCGCTACGGCGACACGGAGATAGAGTATTTTCAAAGCAACCACGAGGGCGCGATAATCGACAAGCTCCACGAGCAGGGCTTTGAGGAGGGGCGGGGCATTGTGCTCAATGCCGGAGCCTATACACACACATCGCTGGCAATAGCCGACGCAATCTCGGCCATAACGGTGCCGGTGGTGGAGGTGCACATATCTAATGTACACGCACGCGAGGAGATACGCCATCGGTCTCTAATCTCATCCGTATGCGCGGGTGTGATAGCCGGCTTCGGTCTCGACAGCTACCGTCTCGGTATCGAGGCGCTCCTCGGACGGTAGACACCGTTCCACTCCCGCACAGCGACCTGTGACGGGCTGACAAGATGATACAATCAAAAACATATATATTACAGAACTCATAACAGGACAAGGATATGCTTAAATACACAAAGATAGTCGCTACAATTTCAGACAAGCGGTGTGACATACCGTTCATACAGGACTTGTTTGTCAACGGAATGAACGTCGTGCGCATGAATTCGGCCCACTTACAGCTCGAAGGATTCCGCCGCATAGTCAACAACGTTAGGGCCGTGTCGCCGTCGATAGGTATACTGATGGACACCAAGGGCCCCGAGATACGTACGACCACCAATCTCGGCGACATCGACATAACCTTTAACGAGGGCGACCGCGTGATATTCACCGGCAATCCCGAGGGAACTACCACCGGGGAGCATATCTGTCTGTCATACCGCGACATTGCCTGCGACATCCACCCGGGCGACCATCTGCTCATCGACGATGGCGAGATAGACTTTGAGGTCGAGAAGATAGAGGACAACGTAATCCTCGCAAAGGCCCGCAACGGGGGCAAACTCGGCTCGCGCAAGAGCGTCAACATCCCCGGCGTGTCGATAAAGCTGCCGTCGCTCACCGAGCGCGACCGCGAGAACATCCACCACGCCATTGACCTCGGCGTGGACTTCATAGCCCACTCGTTTGTGCGCTCCAAGCAGGATGTACTCGACATCCAGGCGATACTCGACGCCCACAACTCGCCGATAAAAATCATCGCCAAGATTGAGAACCAGGAGGGCATCGACAACTTCGACGAGATACTTGAAGTGTCATACGGCATCATGATTGCCCGTGGCGACCTGGGCATCGAGATACCCGCCGAGCGCATCCCCGGCATCCAGAAAAACCTCATCAACAAGTGCATACTGTCCCACAAGCCGGTAATCGTGGCGACACAGATGCTCCACTCGATGATATCAAACCCGCGCCCAACCCGCGCCGAGGTCTCCGACATCGCCAACGCCGTCTACCAGCACACCGACGCGCTGATGCTCAGCGGCGAGACAGCCTACGGCAAGTATCCCGTCGAGGCCATATCGACGATGACCCGCGTGGCCGCCGAGGTCGAGCACTCAATCACACCCGAGTCGGTGATCACCCCGGTGGTCGAGCATGACGTGACATCGTTTCTCGCCCGCCAGGCCGTAGCATCGAGCACCGTGCTCGACACCCGCGCCATCATCACCGACAGCTATACCGGCAGGACTGCACGCTACATCGCGTCGTTCAGGGGCAAGTATCCCACCCTCGCGATATGCTATCACGAGAATGTCACCCGACTGCTGTCGCTCTCATACGGCGTGGTGGCTTACTATCAGGAACGCGCCACTTCATCGCGACGCTACCTGCGCAACGCCCTCAACCACCTGATAGAGATAGGCCGTCTCACCCACCGCGACCATATCGCCTATCTCGGAGGCGGTTTTGGAGAGGGACGTGGCACGACATTCCTTGAGATCAACAATGTCGGCGAGGTGATGGACAACTACAGCACCTACTCCCTGCCCAATCTCGAAGATGTCAACCAATGCTCGACCAAGGAATAGAGGAGTATATCCTCGCCCACATCGACCCGGAGCCGGAGGCGCTGAGACGGCTCAACCGTGACACGCACCTGTATCACCTCTACAGCCGCATGTGCTCGGGACATTATCAGGGCCGACTGCTCAAGATGCTGACCGCCATGATAAGGCCACGGCATGTGCTCGAACTGGGAACATTCACGGGCTATTCGGCCTTGTGCATGGCCGAGGCGCTGGAGGGGGATGCCATGATAGACACCGTGGAGATAGACGATGAGCTTGAGGACTTCATTCGCGAGCATCTGGACCGCATAGCGGGAAGTGAGCGCATCAGGCTGCACATCGGCGCTGCCGAGGATGTGCTGCCGACGATAGAGGGGGAGTTTGACATGGCATTCATCGATGCCAACAAGCGCCACTATATAGAGTACTACGAGATGGTGTTGCCGCGCATGGTCAAGGGTGGCTTCATACTGGCCGACAACACACTGTGGGACGGCAAGGTGACCGACACCAAGGCCAACCATGACTTGCAGACGCTCGGCATCACGGCCTTTAACGACCACGTGGCCGCCGACCCCCGCGTAGAGCGCGTGATACTGCCCATACGCGACGGCCTGACCATCATCCGAGTGCTGTAAGTGCCTCGAATTATCTCTGCGTAACCATTATATCACCGCGCCGACTTGAGTATCCTGTCGAGGTGAAGCCGTGGCGGTTTCCAACCCAGCCGTGACAGTATGCGCCGCTTCATGCGCGTGTCTTCCGTCGAGCCGGGGGTGACGACTGTTATGCGGCTGTCATCGCCAAACTCCTGCCTGAACCGCGCAAGAGCGCCATCAGTCCCCGCGTTGAGAGCCTTGTAGCCTGTGACATAATAATAGTTGAGATACTGTCCGGGATAGATGTAGACCTCATTGTCGCGCATCATCGGATTGGCTACCGACGAGCAAAAATACGGCGCTCCGTAAAACAGATTGCCGGTGATGGGGATGGATACCGGCTTGCGGTTATAGCAAAGTATGTCGGCATCACGCGGCTCGGGAGAGTCGAAGCCGTTGTCGCCCATCATGTAGCACGTATTGCCCGTAAAACCACAGTTGACAAACTGCGGGTCACGGGCCGGGTCATTGAGGAAATACTCAAATGCCTGACGGCAATGGAGAATCTTGTTGTCACGAAACCATATATCATGGGGATTGGTGGGGATGGAGCCTGTACCCTGTATGGTAGTGGCGCAGTCGTAGGTGCGGCTTATAAGACATCCTGTCACAAGGTTGTTGTTACAGCCTGTCGACCACAGCTCGACACCGTTGCCATATCTCACCCAATAGCTATACCCGACCTGGACGGCACCACCGATGATGTCAAAGTCACAGTCACGCAACTCTGAGCCGGTCATGATTGCTGCCCCATGCCAGGAGAAACCGACAAAAGAGATGTTTCTAACCTTGGTATCCTTGATATTGGAGACCCCCATCTCAAATACGGGGAAGCAAAGATTGCCGAATGTCGCGGGATTGACATCAAATCGTAGATACACCGTGTCAAACCGGCGGTCGGCATAATCCTCCTTCTTGAAATACGATGACGTGAATATATCACCGGGAGCCTTCAAGTCGGCACGGCTCTTGACCATGTGACCCATGATGCTGTCGGTCTGCGGGTTGTATATGCAACCTATGTCATAAAACCGCCATGGGATGCTCGCCACGCGGCTGTCGATACCCACAAAATCACTGTCGGTGTCGAGCTTCAGGCTCCACACTCCGTCACCCTCATCATGCCACGCCGAGGGACGGCTCAACACCCTGAACCCGCAGACCACGGGTTTGTCACCCTTGCCGTAGGTCGTGACCTCACAGCCTGTAAGGTCACGCAGATAGTCGAAAAACACATCGCCCCGCTTGAGCATGATACGTGAGCCTGTTCGCTGCTCCTTGGTGAGCGAATTGATTGTGCGCAGGGGCTGTTTGCGCGTGCCCGGATTGCTGTCATCGCCGGTGGTCGATGATATGTATATGTCGCGCTCATAGCCGCGCATGGCCATTGGCGACAGCAACATGACGACTACCAACAGCAGGCTTCTTACAAGATAGACAAGGGACATATCTATGCAGTTTTGATGTTGGGGATGTCGGAGGAGTTGGAGGCATCCGGGTCTCCCGGGCTGCACAGGGTACGAAGTATCTCCATGGATTTCTCGCGCTCGCGGGCGATAATGCGGTTGACCGCGTCAAAGTCTATCGCCTTGTCGACAATCGAGAGGTCGTCAAAGTCAGTGACAATGCGGTCCTGAAGTCCTGTCAACTGCAAGATGCTCTGATTGCGGCTACCCGTGCCGTTGCCGGGCAGTATCTCGACAAACGGAGTGTTGAAGTTTATGGCAAACGCCGTACCATGGAATGAGTCGGTGACCATGCACCGCGCATTCTTAATCAACGACAGGAATTTCCCCATCCCGGGCAGAAACTTGAACCGGCCTGAGCGGGCAAACTGGTGCATCGAGGCCGACATGCGTATCAACGGCAACCTCAGCTTCCCGGCCACGCGTGTGGCATAAAGGTCGAGCGCGGGATTGTTGTGGAGCTGATAAACCAACACATATTCCCCCTTGACCGGCGGGGTGTCAGGCATATACCCACTCCACCTCTCGGCATCGAGGAGCAATGTAGGGTCGAGCACCTGCCCCACAGTCGTCACACCCATTGATGCCAGCGTATCGACAGCCGAGTTCTCCCTGACGGCAATCGCGTCATAGCGCGACAGCATGTCGCGGTAGCGTCCGAGCACATCGTCGTCAAAGACCGTGCGTCCGAAACTTCCCGCATAGGCTACCCTGCGACCCTTGTCGGCAAACGTCAGGAAATATGCCTCATCAAAGCGGTCACCCGCCACCGGACCCCAAACCTGGTCACTCCCGGTCATGAAGATGTCGGCGGTCAGGGAGCGCAACCCATCAAGCGTGCTGACATGCGGGGTCATCTTGAGATAGCGACGGCGCATGGAGTCAAACTTGACCTCGGCAATCTTCTCGGCCGGCCATCTCATCACGACATAGGCTATCTTCTTGACAATATTGTTGTTCCACTCGGGTTTCTTAGCGAGCAGCGTGAGTATCGACCGCAGCCCGCGCTCGTCGTCGCGGCGGTAGTCGATAATCCGGCAACTGTGGCCAAGCGACTCTACGGCTTCCACTGTGGCAATTGACTGTAACAGCGAGCCATAGTTTGACGGGGCGTGGCGTGTTATGACTTTTACATCCATAGGGTATGGTTAAATCTTGTTTCCCAAAATTATCTTTCTCCAGTCGGGGAGCTTGCAAAGGCAGCGGTAAAAGATTATCGGCATCCTCGGCAGCAATGTCGCTATGCCACGCAGATACCATCGCTGCAACCGCTCCATCGCCCCGGCCAGGGCCACGCGGCGCGTGCAATCCGCCCCCTTGAAGTAGGGGACGAGCGCTTGCTTGCGGCGTATGTCCGGCTCGTCGAGCGCGGGGGCCACCTCCTCGTAGGTGCGTGGCTCCAGTGTCAGTTGCCCCACCTTGCCAAGCAACTCCATGCCGGCTGCGGAGCTGACGGTGACCAATGTCTCCCCGAGACGGTTGGGGGTGCGTATAGTCCACGGGTCCATGAGCGAGATGTCGGCCCCGGACTCAAATCCGAACGGGTCGCCACAGATGTTACACCCCGGTACCGTCCACAATCGTCGCCCGAATGGGAGCTGAGCTGCCCTATTCCAGGGCAGCTCAGCTCCCATCACCCTCACGATTCCCGGCCACCCATCCCCGCGATAGCGGGTCGAAAATTTCAGGTCACGGGGTATCTTGCGCCCCATCATCTTGGCGAGAAACCGCGTCGAGTCGAGGGTCTTCTGTTGCTTGCAGAATATGCAGACCTTTATCAGAGTGTTGTATTTTCCCTTGACGGCCCTTTCGAGTGCGTGAAGCTGACACGACGTGCCGACAATCATCAGGCGGTCACACTTGGTTATCGCTCCAAGCTCGCGGCACTGCATCACCGAGTGATAGACCGAGTTGGGTATATCCTTGTAGGCGGGGATGTTGCCGGCGGTGTAGAAGCACCCCTTGGCATGGGGATACTCATCGTCGCGACCGAGGGTATAGACCCCGTCGACAAGCCCCGAGCGGAGCGCCTCGACAATGAGGGTGCGGCACACGCCCCCCGACGATGCCTCACGGCGTATCTCGTCGGAGCTGTTGTAGCCGAGAAAATACCGCTTGTCCCTTATGTCGGCAAAATATGTCGCCGGGTCACCCTCGCGATGTGCCGGGCAGCACCTGACACAGCGCTGACACTTGATACAGGTCTCATGGTCCACGACTATGTCTGACAGACCGTTGCCGCGCAACCGCGCCGACAACGCGCCCACGGGACACACCGCGAGGCACGCCCCGCACTGCTGACAGAAGTCGTAGTCAAATGCTATCTTACCGTTGCTGAAACTGACCATCTCACAGACGTTTATATCAATTCTTGATTTTCAACACATGCCTGTAGACCATCAGCACCAACGGGGACACATGTCCCCTGCGTCGCCAGTCGCTGACAAACTTATAAGGCAGGTAGCGATGCACGTTAAAGGTCGCCAGCGCGTCATACAGCTGCCGGTCGGCATCCTTGAGCATCTCGTCAAATGCCCGCATCTCCTCGCCGTCAAGGCCACCCTTGACAAGCGCCGCCGCATACATGTCGTAGAGACGGCGCAGCACGATGTCAAACATATACTGCCGCTTGACATCGTCGTGGAGGTCAGCGCTGACAAAGGCATCGACAATGGCCTTTCTCACTATGAGCGCCTGACTGAGCCATCGGGGCGTGTAGAGCATACTCATCGTGTTGCCGTCACGGCCTATGAAGTAGTAGTAGACCGGCTTGTTATAATAGTAGAGCGTCCCGACAGTCGCCATCGGTATCGTGGCCCACTCAAGGTCGGTGTAGGAGATGCCCTCTGACTGCACGTAGCCCATCTTGACAAGATTTTCCCGGCGGTAGGCTATGGCGTGCATCTCAAACATGCCGACCGTCGCCACGTCGCTGCACGCCGACAGGGGTAACACCATCCCAGGTGTCAGCTTGTAGCTGCGGCGACGCTCACTGCCGTCCGACGACACATACATGTAGTCGCTTATCACCAGGTCAACATCTATGCTGTCCATCACCGACATCAGCCCGTCGAGAGCCGCCGTATCAAACCAGTCGTCAGCGTCGAGAATCTTGATATATTTGCCGGTGGCCTCCTTCAGTCCCCGGTTTATGCAGGAACCGTAATTGCCGTTGGGCTTGTCGATGACCCTGATTGTCTCGGGATGTTTTTTCTCGTATCCCCGGGCGATTTCCAGCGAGCCATCCTTGCTGCCGTCATTGATGACGAGCACCTCAAGCCTGTTGTCCGACGGAGTCCCCGACAGCAGCGAGTCGAGGCAGCGCCCGAGATACTTCTCCATATTGTATGTCGGGATTATAAGCGACAGTATCTTTTCCATATATATCTTGTTGGCAAATGATTGTTTGTGGTCAGAAATGCTTGAACACCTGCTCGATCACGGGTGCCATGTCATAATACTTGTATTCGGCGAGCCGTCCTCCGAAGATAACGTTCTCCTCGGCATCGGCCAGGGTCTTGTAGCGGTTGTAGAGCGACGTGTTGCGCACGTCGTTGACGGGATAGTACGGCTCCATGCCGTCGGTCCATTCAGTCGAGTACTCCCGCGAGATGACCGTCTTGGGATTGTCGTAGACGGCGTTGCCGAATGTCTCGAAGTGCTTGTGCTCGATGACACGCGTATAGGGCACCTCGCGCTCCGTGTAGTTGACCACGGCATTGCCCTGATAGTTTGGGGTGTCGATGGTCTCGGTCTCAAATCTGACAGTACGGTATTCGAGCTTGCCGTAGCGATAGTCGTAAAACTCGTCAATCTTGCCCGTGAACACAATCTTGTCGGCCAACGACTCCCAACGTTGACGGTCGGCAAAGAAGTCAACCCCCGTCAGCGTCTCCACGCCGGCGAGCAAGCCGGCGGTCAGCTTGTTGTAGCCACCGATGGGGATGCCCTGGAAACTGTCGTTGAAATAGTTGTTGTCAAAGGTCATCCTGACGGGTAACCGCTTGATGATGAATGCGGGCAACTCGGTGCACTGACGGCCCCACTGCTTCTCGGTATACCCCTTTATCAGCGCCTCGTATATGTCACGGCCAATCAGCGAGAGGGCCTGCTCCTCAAGGTTGCGCGGCTCGGTCACCCCCTCGGCCGCCATGGCGGCGACAGCCTCGGCACGCTGCTCGTCGAGCTTTTCCGATGCCTCGGCAGGCGTGGTCACGCCCCACATCTGGTAGAACGTGTTCATGTTGAACGGCAGGTTATACAGCCGGCCGCCGTAGCGGGCCACCGGGCAATTGGTATAGCGGTTGAACGGCACTATCGAGTTGACAAAGTCCCATACCTCCTTGTTGGACGTATGGAATATGTGGGCGCCATACTTATGCACGTTGATGCCCTCGATATCCTCGCAATATATGTTGCCGCCGAGATGCGGGCGCTTGTCGATCACAAGACATTTCTTGCCACGGTCGGTGGCAAGACGTGCGAATGTCGCGCCAAACAATCCCGATCCGACTATAAGATAATCATACTTCATAAATAAACCTATTATTATATAGCTGATTAATTAAAACGTGTGTCCTTGGAGTCATTCCTGATATCTCCTCTTCTTAAGCATCGCGAAAAAGAGCCGTCTGAACCATCGGTGACGCAACCGTAGCGCCAGCTTAACCTTGCCCTGACCGTTGACCGGCCCGGGTCGGGCCTCGTCGTGACGGCGGCACATCTCGACCATCACTCCGTTCCAGTCGCCACCCTCCTTATACAGGCAATATGCCTCCATAAACATGCGGTTGAGCATATCGTAGGTCAGGCAATCGGTCAGCCTTCCCCTACCCGACAACGGGCGGCACGCCTTCTCGCCGGCCACCCGCAGCTCGTGCCAGTCCCGGCTCGAAAGACGGCTCATGGCCGATGTCAAGCCGTCAGGCAGTATCCTGTAGTGATAGAGGACATCGTCGGACAGCCGCATCGTCCTGACGTGACTCAGGTATTCCAGCACAAAGATCTCGTCCTCCTTATAACTGAGGGACGGATTGAAACGTATCTGATTGCCGTTGATGATGTCGCGACGGAAAGCCTTGTTCCATGGAAATCCAAGCAGATTGATTCCCTCGGGATTATCCTCCTTGAGTATCATCACCATCTCATTGACATCATCTGTCTTCCCCGACATCCTCTCGGCAAGGGTGGCGAGCCGCTTATTGCCCGAGGCATACTCCCAACTGGAGGCAAAGCAATAGAGGTCACATCCACCCATTCCCTTGATGATGCCATCATAGTAACCGGCGGCCACACGGTCGTCAGAGTCTACAAACGCCACAATCGCACCCTCGGCCTTGTCGAGACCGAAGTTACGCGCCGCGCTGACACCGCCATTCTCCCGGTGGAACACACGGAAACGGCTGTCACGACGGGCAAACTCGTCGCCTATCGCTCCCGAGCCGTCACGACTGCCGTCATCGACGACAATCACCTCCATGCCCGGCGATGGCTGGGCGGCGAGGCTGTCGAGACACTCGCGCAGATAGCGCTCCGAGTTGTAGACCGGGACAATCACTGAGAGTCTTACACCGCTCATGACGCTATGGTTTTTTGTTACCGCCCGACAGACCGTCAAGAAGAAACCGCAACGACTTGTCGCGCATCGCGTCGAGACCCCGGTGGGCCGACTCAAAGTCATGGACGGGGATATCACTCGGTTCAAAATCCGGCTCCACGAGCGCCCCGTCAAGGCCGATGGCCGAGAGCAGGTCGACATATCGCGAGTCGTGACCGTCATGGAGCATGTAGGTGTAGAACGGACGGTTGAATATGAGCGAGAACGCCGTGGCGTGAAACGAGGAGGTGATGACACATCCCGCATAGCGCAGAGCCGAGACAAACCGGCCCACATCGGCATCATTGGCCGACAGGTCGACGACACGCCACCCGAGACTCGCGGCGAGGCGGTCGGCATGACGCCTCAGCAGCCCCGGGTCGTCAGAGCGCCGGCGCACCTCATACAACACCACGTAACGCCCCTCCTCGAGCTGGCGGTCAATCATCGGCTCCCATATCGAGGGGTCGGCCAGAAGGGTCGGGTCAAGAGTTATCTCCAACGGCGAGCCGTCAGGGCGAGTGATGCCCTCGGCCAATGCCCGCTCGCGGAATGAGAACGCGTCAAACGCGTTGACGCGCCGTTGTGCATCGTTGCCAAGCTGACGCATTGAGCCGATATTGGCGCTCACGGCATACCCAACCAGTCGGCTGTCGGGCCTCCTGGTGAAGTCGCCGAAGTAAACCGGGTCAAAGTCGCCGGTTATATGACGCGCCCACAGCTGGTCGCTGCCTATGACATATCCGTCATATCCCGACGGCACGTCATCGCGCCCACATGCCGGTGAGAGGGACAGGAACTGGTCGCGGAATCGGCCAAACGTGCGGTGGCCGCGTCTCAGCGCCGCGACCTGCCGCAGGTAGGGCGGCAAGCGCCATGGAAGCAATATCTTTTTGATGAGCCACTTCCACTTTATGGGACGGTAAGCCTCCTCGACCACCGGCTGGCGGTAGTCTATCACATCGACATCGTGACCGTGCCGACGCAGCTCCTGTTGCAACGCGTAGCATTGCAACACAGCGCCATAGTTAAGCGCCCGGTGGAAAGTCAACAGTCCGATTCTCATTGATTATCTCCCGGTTCTGATTCAACATCTTCATAATCCCGATTATAGGCTGCAATTGTATACAAGAACAAACCTACAATAATTAAGTTTCCCTCACGAAATATCTCCATTGAAGTAATGACCGAGGCAAGTGTTGTCGCAATTATGGTAAATCTCAAGTATTGGTTTTCCGGCGCACGGCAACGCCTGATGCCTTTCCATAATATAATCAACAGACATAATACAGCCGGAATACCTATAATCCATGACAAACCGACAAGCCCCAAATCTACCCAATAATAACCAAATCGCTCCTCTGCCATCTTCATTTTATCAGCATAGGGAGATTTTCCATACACCGGGGCACCTGCCCCAAAAAATTTTTCTCCAGGCTTAGTAAAAAACTCACCCGAATAATAATCGTACTCAAAATAACGGATGTAGTCCTCGTTCTCAAACGTCTGGTCATCATCATTACGTTCAATCATCTCTTCCAGCTTATCGCCTATAATCGGTACACTTAGAGCGCCGTATCCAAGTACAACCGCTATTGCCATCCACAACAATGTACGCCAAAACTTTTTGGAGATAACACCAATCATTATGAACGCACACAGCACAACTGCTGCTGTAAGGCTTCTGAATCCCATAATAAATATGGGAATGAGACCAAGCAAACTATAACCAAGATTTATCAACGACTTACTCGTCATCCAACGATTGATCCCATACAGGAATATACAATATGCACATATACTCCCTGGCATTCGCATACGAAACATATCGGATGATATGTTGACTTCATCAGTAGCGCCGACAAAGATTGTTATTGGGTATACAATCCATTGCACTAGATAACATGCGCACCATATCAGCGAAACTACCAATATAGCCTTGTCAGCCTGTTTATAAGTAGGAGAATAATGATAGAACAGAAATATGGAGAATAAGCCCAAGTACTGGTATGAGTTGACCGCCGTTCTTATAGGATTTTGGCCATTGTAAATCATTGAATATATACAAGAGCCCAGTACGCCTAAAGCATAAAACAGATACCATTTTTTGTCGAGAACCGGTTTCTCCCAATCCTTGAACACAAAAAGAGCCAAGATTGCGAAGAACAGATATATAAATGCCTGATGACTAAATAGCACAAGTTTGAAACACCCGGTCAGAAGCAATACCCAGGCAACTATCCTGATATAACCGTAGCCGCTATCCCTGATATATGTAGGATATGTATATTTATTGATATTCTCCATCAAGACACTACTTTTATCAATTTCTTAATATAGTTCTTTATCTGTCTTTTCACTTTTGTAAAGTGCGGCTCCCCATAATGTCTTATGACATAATTCAGTCCTCTTTGTGCATAGTCATTTTCAAAATCCATCCGTCGGGAATCGATTTCAGATGGGTGTCTTAGATTGGGCTGCAAGCACAACTTAATATCTACATTGATAACATTTATATCATCTTTCACGCGGTCAAGCAGTGCCCGGCCCTTCTCGGTGTTGCAGAGCACGAGGGACACCCCCTTGTCGTCGGCGTTGAACCCGGGGACGGCCTTCTGCCAGCCCCAAAAGTCGGCCAAAGTCAGGTCGGAGGGACGCTTGAGATTGGTGAACGGGCATACGCCACATGAGTGTCGGAACATGATATGCTCGTAAAACAGATAGGTGTACGTGTTGTCGGCACGGAACTTTCCGGCGGTCTCAAACGACTCCCGGTGGGCGGTCCAACCAAAATGCTTCTTGTCGCGGAAATCGACACTGACCAACGACCCACCCATCTTTTTCTCAATATACTCGATGTAGTCGCGCCAAATGTATGGTCCCGGCGTTCCGTGGCAGACAATATCGACCACATAGAGATTGTCGCGCAGACGCGGTCCGATAAATGAGAGCAGCCCGGCAGTCTGACACGGTGTGCCAGAGAACATGACGGGCAGTCCGGCCTTGAGGTCGGCCTTGACCATTCGGAATATGCCCGACAGGTCGCTTTGGACATACTTACTCCCCTTGAACTCATCGCGCTCACCGGGGGTGGCGGCACGCTTGTGGGCCACCCTGAAATGGTCGGTATATCCGGCCCCGTAGACCACGCCGCCTATTGAGAGTATATAGTCAGACACAGCCACAAACGCCCCTCCGCTGCGGCTCGTCTCAAGATGGGCCATATCCTTGTGGCGTATGGCATACGCCTCGGGAGCGGGGAGATTGGCCGACGTGTCGTAGTGGTCGTTGAACGCGCACACCCTCTCACAGGCCCCACACTCGATACACAAGTCAAGGTTGACCTCGGGATACTTGAAACCGAGACGGTCGGGCTTCATCGTTATGGCATCCTTGGGACATACAGCCTCGCAAGCCGTACATCCGCAACAATCCTTAGGGTCGGTTATATTTATCATCTCAAAAATCCATTCTTCTTAAAGACCCATGGGGTCATCTGTGTAACAATTTACGGCACTTGGCCACGACAAATTGCCTCTCGTCACGCGAGCATCCGACATAGTATATGGAGATGGCGGTAAACACCACGCAGACGAGCGTGACCATGACAAAGTTGACAAAATCCTCGGCGACGAGCGAGCGCACTACACCCGGGACCACTATGGCGCAGAGCGTCACCACCAGCACATTGAGGTAGACCTTGGTCATGTAGCGGCGCACGTTGAGATTAATCATGCCACGCAACAGAAACAACCGGGCCGCGAGACACAGTTGCGATATGATGATGGCTACGATGTAGACCCACTGGGGCTGGAAACCGTTGCGGAGCAACACGTAGACCACCGGGAGATTGAGCATCTGCAAGCCGCCCACGATGAGCTGGTAGTTGCGTATGTTGCCCGTGGCGAGTGTCGCCGTGATGAGCGGGGTCGAGATTGACTCGCTCATGGCAAACACCAGTATCAGCTGCACGAAGACGGTGGCATATCCGGGCACGACCGTGAGCCACAGCGACAGCAGGTAGTGGGTGTTGAGCAGCACCGGGAGCGAGATGAGCAGCAGCATGTAAAACGACAGCCGCGCCCCATGGAGTATCAGGGTCATCATGTAGGCGTGGTCGCCCGAGGCATACGACTTGGTAATCTGGGGATTGAGCGCCGTCATGAAGTTGGTCACAAAGCCCGTGATGGCATTGTTGACCTGCACGGCTATGCCACAGGCGGCGTTGACCACCGTGCCATAGAACAGGTTTATGACTATGTTGCCACCCTGGTCGCGGAGCATCGCGCTGCCGGCCCCGATGAAGTTCCATCCGGCAAACCCGAACATCTCGCCGAGCAGCGGACGGTCAATCATGAACCGGTACTTGCACTCGGAGAAGTGGCCACGGCAGTACCGCATGTAGACAATCCTCACGATGATGGCCAGCAGACACATCAGAATGGCGTAAAACACGAGGCGGTCGGGAACCGAGAGCATGATGAGGAACGCTATGCCGAGCTTGCCCACCGCCTCAAGGATGCTGATGTAGGCAAAGGCCGACATCTTCTCGTGGGAGATGATGGTAGCGTTGTAGGGCAGCGAGATGAGATTGATTATAAATGTGACAATCGACAACTGGAACACCCAGTTGGCAGCGGCGAGACGACCCGGGGGAAACACCATCTTGACGTTGATAAACCACAGCCCGACAGTCTCGGCGAGCAACACGATGACCGCCGATATGATGAGCAGGATGTTGACCGAGGTCGAGAATATCAGGGCGAGGCGCTCCTTGTTGCCGGTCCCCAACTCGTAGGTGATGTAGCGGCTTATGGCCGCCGAGATCGAGCCGCTGACGAGCGCGAACATGGCGACAACGCCGCCGACCACGTTGTAGATACCGAAGTCGGAGACCCCGAGGGCCTCAAGCACTATGCGCGACGTGTAGAGGTTTACGGCCACAAGAAAGAGCATCCTCACATAGAGGAGCATCGTGTTCTTGGCTATCCGCTTGCTGTTGGCCGCATTGTTATCCGACATAGTGACTTGTAAAGTGTGCGTTAGAGATTAAAAAGGTAAAAGCCCGGGGCATTGTCGCCCCGAGCTAAGAAAAATCATATCTTAAAATCGTCATTTCCCATCCTCATCCGAGTCATGAGCCTTACCGTAGCCATATCCGTAGCCCTTGCGGGTCGGGGTGCCGTTGACGATGACGGCCATCTTGCGCAGACGCTTGTCGGCATATATCGCGTTGAGATACTGTATATCCTTGATGGACGTATAGTTGGCGCGGCATACGTAGACGGTGGCGTTGCTGACGCGGTCGAGCACGAACGTGTCGCTGACCATGCCCACCGGGGCGCTGTCGACGATTATGTAGTCATACTTCTCCTTGAGTTGCTCAAACATGTCATCGACCTTGTGCGAGGCAAGAAGCTCGGCGGGGTTGGGCGGGACGGGGCCGGCCACGATGACATCCATATTCTTCATCACCGGGTTGACGCGGACGATGTCGGAGAGCGAGTAGGAGTCAGACGATAGATACTGCGTGAGACCCGGCTCGGTCGGCAGGTTGAGATAGTTGGCAAGCTGCGGCTTGCGTATGTCCATGCCGACCAGCAGCACTTTCTTGCCCAACAGGGCGAGCGTGCCGGCAAGGTTGACCGACACAAACGACTTGCCCTCGCCCGCCACGGTCGACGTGACGAGTATCACCTTGTCGTCGCGTCCGTTAAGGATAAACTGGAGATTGGAGCGTATCAACCTGAACAACTCGGCGACGGACGACGAGCCGTTGACCACGAGCGTACCCTTGCGCTGGGTGAGGCAGACCTCCCCGAGCACGGGGACAGAGGTGTAGCGCTCAAACTCGGCACGCGACTCAAACTTGTCCTTGAACTTATTCTTGAGGTAAAGCAGTCCGACGGGGATGAGCAGACCAAGCACAAACGCCATCATGAGCATACGCTTGCGCGACATGCTGACCGGCTCGAATATCGCAAACGCCTCATCGACAATCATACCGCGAGGCATGGAGTTGGCAATCGAGATGGCGGTCTCCTCACGCTGCTGCAACAGGTAGACGAACAGCTGAGCCTTGACCTCCTGCTGACGCTTGATGTTGACATACTCGCGCTCCTGACGGGGTATGTCGCCGAGACGCGAGAGTGACTCGTTAGACTTCTGACGCAACTCGCGCAACTTCACGAGGGAGTTCTCGACAGCCCTCTCGATGGTGGTGACGATGTTGCCGCGCATGGCATCGAGCTGATCCGAGAGAGCCTTGAGCGCGGCATTGTTGGCCTTTGCGTTGTTCTCAAGTTTCATGCGCTCAAGCACGAGTCCGTTATAGGTATTGATGGCATCGGCGGCCGACCCTATCGCGCCCGAGGCGGGGACGAGGGCATAACGGTTGGCCGGGTTGGAGATAAACTCGCGTGTCATGTTGAGTATCTCAAACTCGGTCTCGGCGGTGACCAACTGGCGTTCAAACTCGCCACGCTTGCCCATGAGGTAAGAAGCCTCGGCTCTCACGTCGGTCAGGTTGTTGGACTTCTTGTAGTCCTCGACCTCCTGCTCGGTGGCGTTGAGTTCCTTGGAGAGCGACTCAAGACGGCCACTGATAAACTCGGCTGTCTTCTGCCCCTTCTTCTGTTTCTCGGCGATGCCGACCTTGTTGTAATTCTCGACAATGGTGTTGAGTATGGCCTTTGACTGGCCGATCAGCGTACCCTTGATGCCGAGCGAGATCATGTTGGCTTTCTTGTTGGGTATGGTGATATCGACCGCGTGTCCGATATTCTCGGCGGCGAGGTCATAGTTCATCAGCGAGATATACTCCCTGAACGACTCCCCCTTTTCAAGATACTTGGTCTTATTGAATACAAAGAGGCCGTATGGGGTCTCGACCGAGACGGGAAATTTCTTATCCTCAACGTTGACGATTGTCTTCTTCTTGGCCTGGACGCGCACATCGACATTCTCGTCCTCGTCAACACAGACGCGAAACGCGAGTACCACCGACAGCGTGTCGTTGATTGACGGCTCGTAGAATATCTCTACCGGGGCATCAAGATACTTCATCGCACCCTGAAGCAGGTTCTCACGCACGTAGTAGCTGCGGTTGAGCTGAAGATCCTTGACCGTCTGCTTGAGAACCGAGTGGGACGACATCACCATCATCTCGTCATCGACCGAGCTGTAGCCGCCAAACATGTCACCCATGGAGAACATCTTCATCATGGATGAGCTGCCGCTCTGATCCTCCTGAGATATCAGGACATTGGCGTTTACCTGAAACACCGGGTTCTTGCGCAACGAGTAGAGGAACGCCAGTCCGCAGCAGACGACCACGGAGACGACAAACCACCACCACTTTGACTTGTATTCGTTATATAATTCGAGGAGATTGATACCGCCGGCGGGCTTGCCGGCCTGAGAGGGATTTGAACTCATGCTTAAGAGATATACTTAATCAGGGTTATCGTTTCGTTATTTGTTAATCACGAGAGCTATCACGAGCGACGCAACCACCGAGCAGGCGCTCACGATGGCCGACACCACCGACACCTTGTAGGCGTTGTTCTGGTTGTACTCGGCGTTATCCTTGCGTATCCTGTTGGGCTCTACGTAGATGACATCGTTCTGTTGCAGGAAGAAGTAGGGCGATGACAGCAGGGAGGCGTCATTGAGGTTGAGATGGTGGAACTCCTTCTTACCGTCAACCTCGCGGATGAGCAGCACGTTGCTGCGCTCTCCGTAGGGGGTGAGGTCGCCGGCGTCGGCGAGCGCGTCGAGCACCGAGTAGCGCTCACGCTCCACGTTCTTGGCTCCCGGCTTGGCAACCTCGCCAAGAACGTTGACACGGAAGTTAAGCAGCTCAACGCGCACGTAGGGATCCTCGACATCGGCGCTGATCTTCTTGGTCAGCAAGTCGGCCAGCTCCATTGTCGTCATTCCGGCCACATGGATTGTGCCGATCATCGGGAACTTTATGTCACCCTTCTTGTCGACAATGTAGGTCTGCTGGGTGGCCTGTGTGTAAGTCTGCAAGTTGCCACGCGTGGCGGGATTGGAGAGGGGGATGTTATAGGGGGCCGTAGCCTCGGGTATCATCGACGTGACCGTGATGAACAGCTCATCGTCAGGTATGATCTTGACATTGAAATCGCCTGAGGCGAGTGTCCCTGACTCATACTCCTTTAGGTTCTCAAAATATGAGAGCGACGTTTTCGACGAACTGCACGACGCAAGTGTGAGCGCGAGGGCGGTACATAGTATTATGTTCTTAAGTTTCATAATCAGTCGGTTTGATGTTTGAGAGACACGCGACAAGCCTCTTTTTTCAATCTATTAACGACATTAAAAGACTTTTATTGTATCCCTTTAATTTTGCAAAGGTAGTTATTTTTATCCATACAATACAATTATGGCTCCGTTTTTGGTACGACGGCGATTCATATACGCCAATTTTATTGACCAACTTCCAAAAAAAGAGTAATTTTGCAGCCTGTACATTAAACACGCTCTTAGCTATGGACTTATTTGATAAAATCAGCGCCGACATCAAGTCGGCCATGCTTGCCAAAGACAAAGTGCGCCTCGAAACCCTGCGCGGCATCAAGAAAGAGTTTCTCGAAGCCAAGACCGCCAAGGGCGGCGACGGCACGCTCAGCGACGACGCGGCGATGAAGATACTCGTCAAGATGGTAAAGCAGCGCAAGGAGAGCGCGGCCATCTACTCGTCGCAGTCGCGCCCCGACCTCGCCGACAATGAGCTGGCCGAGGCCGCTGTCATCGAGGAATACCTGCCCAAACAGCTCTCTGACGAGGAACTCACCGCCGAGCTCCGCGCCATCATCGCGCAGACCGGCGCCACCGGCCCCAAGGAGATGGGCAAGGTGATGGGCGTAGCGTCAAAGTCCCTCGCCGGACGTGCCGAGGGACGCGCCATATCGGCCAAGGTCAAGGAACTCCTCGGCTGCTGACTACCGTCCCACACCAGCGACAACAATCACCGCAATATCACACATATATTATAATATAAGCTAATGCTCACGCTTCAACAAATCAACGAAGACCCCAAGGACATCATACGCCGCCTCGCGGTAAAGGGTTTTGATGCCCAGGAAAAGATAGGCCGCATCATCGAGCTTGACGCCATGCGCCGCAAGTTGCAGCTCGACAACGACAACAAGGCCGCCGAACTGAAAAAATATGCCGCTTCCATCGGCGCCCTCATGAAGGAGGGCAAGAGGGAGGCCGCCGACGAGGCCAAGGCCGCTGTCGCCGCCCTCAAGGAGGAGCAGAAGACCGTGGCCGACAAGCTCGCGGCAGCGGAAAGCGAGATACGAGACATACTGCTGACGATACCCAACGTGCCCTGCGACATGGTGCCCGAGGGACGCACAGCCGAGGACAACGTGGTCGAGAAGACCGGCGGCCCCATGCCCGAGCTCCCCGACGATGCCCTACCCCACTGGGACCTCGCCAAGAAGTATGACCTTATCGACTTTGACCTCGGTGTCAAGATCACCGGGGCGGGATTCCCCGTCTACAAGGGCAAGGGCGCACGGTTGCAACGCGCCCTCATCCAGTTTTTCCTCGACGAGGCCGGCAAGGCGGGTTACCTGGAGATACAGCCCCCCTACGTGGTCAACGAGGCTTCGGGCTACGGCACCGGCCAGCTCCCCGACAAGGAGGGACAGATGTACCACTGCGAACTCGACAACCTCTACCTCATTCCGACAGCCGAGGTGCCTGTGACCAACATCTACCGCGACGTCATCCTCAATGACTCGCAGCTCCCGGTCAAGAATTGCGCCTACTCGGCCTGCTTCCGCCGCGAGGCCGGCAGCTACGGCAAGGATGTGCGCGGACTCAACCGCCTCCATCAGTTTGACAAGGTGGAGATCGTGCGCATAGAGAAGCCCGAGGATTCCTACGCTGCCCTTGAGGAGATGAAGGACCACGTGCAGTCGTTGCTCGACAAACTCGGTCTGCCATGGCATATACTCCGTCTCTGCGGCGGCGACATGAGCTTCACGTCGGCCATAACATTTGACTTCGAGGTGTTCTCAGCCGCCCAGAAGCGCTGGCTTGAGGTAAGCTCCGTGTCCAACTTCGAGACCTATCAGGCCAACCGCCTCAAGTGCCGTTACCGTGGCGAGGACAAGAAGGCCCACCTCTGCCACACCCTCAACGGCTCGGCCCTCGCGTTGCCCCGCATCGTGGCCGCCCTGCTTGAGAACAATCAGACCCCCGAGGGCATCCGCGTGCCCGAGTGTCTGGTGAAGTACACCGGTTTTGACATGATAAACTAACTGCCCGCGACTATGTCAACATACTCAGCCGAAGACAGGCGCAAGGTCACGACCCACCGCCTTATCGAGATGAAGCAGCGCGGCGAGAAAATCGCCATGCTCACGGCCTACGACTACTCCATGGCCCGGCTCATCGACGAGGCCGGCGTCGACGCCATCCTTGTCGGCGACTCGGCCTCAAACGTCATGGCCGGCAACGTCACCACCCTGCCCATAACCCTCGACCAGATGATCTATCACGGCAAGTCGGTGATGAAAGCCGTCCACCGCGCCCTCGTGGTCGTCGACATGCCGTTTGGCACCTATCAGGGCAATTCCAAGGAGGCTCTTGCGTCGGCCATACGCATCATGAAGGAGACCCACGCCGACTGCATCAAGCTGGAGGGCGGGGCCGAGATACGCGAGTCAATCGAGCGCATCCTGTGTGCCGGCATCCCCGTGATGGGACATCTCGGGCTTACGCCCCAATCCATCAACAAGTTTGGCACATACGCCGTGCGTGCCAAGGAGGAGGCCGAGGCCCGCAAGCTGATGGAAGACGCCATGCTGCTGCAAGAGATCGGCTGCTTTACCCTCGTCCTTGAGAAGATACCCGCCGAACTGGCCTCACGCGTGTCACGCGAGCTGTCAATCCCCACCATCGGCATCGGTGCCGGCGGCGGCACCGACGGCCAAGTGCTCGTGATGCACGACATGCTCGGCATCAACAAGGGCTTCTCGCCCCGCTTCCTGCGACGCTATGCCGACCTCGACACGGTAATCACCTCGGCCGTGAGCCACTATGTCGATGACGTGAAGACCCGCGACTTCCCCAACGAGAAAGAGCAGTATTGACACCATCAGTCTCCCGACTTATTCGTATATGTGACTGCGTCCAATATACTCTCGCTCGGCAAATTACAAATAAATTTGCATTTGCCCTCGACTTATTCGTATATGTGACTGCGTCCGATATACTTCCGCTCGGCAAATCGCATTTGCATTTGCCCTCGACTTATTCGTATATTTGCGCTTGAACTAACTTTTCAACCTATCAGCTTATGAGAACTTTACTTATCGTGCTATTGGCCGTGGGAGTATGCGGCTCAATACTCGCCGCTTGCAACTCCAAGAAGGTTGCCCCGGCCACCGAGCAGCGCGACTCGACCTACACCAACGTCAATCACCCCGACTGGAGCCGCAATGCGGTGATCTATGAGGTAAACCTCCGTCAGTACACCGACTCGGGCACCGTGACCGCCTTTGAGCGCGAGCTGCCCCGCCTGAAGGAACTCGGCGTTGACATCCTGTGGTTCATGCCCATCTTCCCCATCTCCGAGGCCAACCGCAAGGGTGAACTCGGCAGCTACTATGCCGTCCGCGACTACAAGGCATTCAATCCCGAGTTTGGCACCATCGAGCAATTCAAGAAGGTGGTTGAAAAAGCCCACTCACTCGGCATGAATGTCATACTCGACTGGGTGCCCAACCATACGGGATGTGACAACGCCTGGGTGACCGAGCATCCCGAGTGGTATGCCAAGGACTCCCTCGGCAAGATGTTTGGCCCCTACGACTGGACTGATGTCTACAAGCTCGACTATGCCAACAAGGAGATGCGTGCCGCCATGGTCGATGCGTTCAAGTACTGGCTCACCGAGATAGGTGTCGACGGATTCCGCTGCGACGTGGCCATGGAAGTGCCGGTCGATTTCTGGGACGAGACACGCCCCCAGCTTGAGGCCGTCAAGCCCGGCCTGTTCATGCTCGCTGAGGCTTCGCAGCCCTCGCTCCAGAAAAACGGCTTTGACATGGGCTACAACTGGCCGATGAAAGACCTCTTCAGCGCCATTGCCGCCACCTCAGGCCAATACAAGTTCAAGAAAGAGGGCGAGGAGATGCGCACATTCCCCGTCAAACACGCCACCGCCATCGACTCACTCCTTGCCGACCAGGCAGCCGAATACCCCAAGGACACCTACCTGATGAACATGGTCACCAACCACGACCTCAACTCGTGGGAGGGTACCGAGTTTGAGCGCCTTGGCGACCTGACCGACGCGTTTGCCGTCCTGTCATACACCCTGCCCGGTATGCCGCTCATCTACACAGGCCAGGAGACCGGCCTCAACCGCGCCCTTGAGTTCTTCGTGAAGGACACCCCGCCCCAGTGGGAGCCGCGCAACAACTACTTCACATTCTACCAGAAGCTCAACCACCTCAAGCACACACAGGCCGCCCTCGCAGCCGGCTGTGCCGGAGGCGACGTGAAGCGCTACCCCACCACCTCCGACGACCTCTACATCTTCTCCCGCTCAGTCGAGGGCTCGACTGTGTTCGTGTTCACCAACCTCGGCAGCGAGACCATCAAGGTCCAGTACACAGGCGAGGCCCCCAAGGCCGACTCGACGACCGTAAACTTCTTTACCGCAGCCACCGAGCCGTTCCCCACCGAACTCACCCCCGGCCAGTACGCCATCTACGTCAACCGCTGACAACCCTTACATCCCACATCGGCCGCAGCCCCCACAAGGCCGCAGTCCGACAAGACGATTCCCCTAACCGATGCCACCCCTCCCGGTGGCATCGTCTTTTTATTCCCCATCGCCGTCCCGCTCGCAGTTCCCCACATCCCCCACCCCGACGACTGTCGGGTGCAGAATAATGTCCCAATTCTTTATAATACGCCCAAAATTCCGAATATCAGAGGAACCCACAAAAGACCACTAAAAATCAAACGAATCAATTGAAAGACTTTGAGACTAATATATTATATTTGTGATATTTTATAATATTCTTTGACAACTTTATCAATGAAACGATTTTTATTTGCGCTCAGCGCCGTAATCGCATTTCTGCCATGCCTCGCAAAGGTTACGACTCCACTCGTAGTGTACTTCACAACGGGAGATTACAAGTACACCATTTATTATAAATATATGGCCGGAACCGACATCAAGGTCTATGATATGTATGTTGGTCTTGATGTCGCAGACGGTGCGATTCTCGAAGGAGACATTGACATCCCACGCGAAGTCGAATTTGAGGGCGAAATGCGAACTGTTCTAACCATCAAAGACCAGGCATTCATGAATCAGACGAAGATTACTTCAGTCTCTATTGGCCCGGAAGTAAATTATGTCAGCCCCAACGCATTCGAGGGATGTTCATCGATGAAATCAATCAACATCCCCCCACAGCTGACAGTAATGCCCAATTTTGCCGGCTGCGAAAGTCTGACAGATATCACATTTGATTCTGATGAAGGTTATACTTCCTCCGACAGTCCGAACAATACGATGTGGATTCCGTATGAGAATTTCAAGGATTGCCCAATCAAGAATGTCATAATCAACAGGGACATAGCTGTTGATGGATTTGACAAGACACGTCGGCTTTTTCCCGATGCTAAAAATATAGTGATTTCTGAAAGGATCGAGACCATTCCCGCAGGACTATACAACATGCGCAATGACCTTGAGAAGTTCACGATTCCAAAACATATAAGGACAGTATCGGATTACTGCTTCTATGGTTGTTCTAGTCTGAAAGATGTAGATTTCGGCATGGTCGAACACATAGGAGCGGGGGCCTTTGAGGGCTGTCCCCTGACAGAGACACTTACAATTCCGGGGTATGTACAAACCATTGGGGAATCCGCTTTCTCTGACTGCGCAAATGTAAATCGTTTGGTGTTGGAGTCCATGGAGTATGAACTCAATGACTATCTTGACAACAACCTCCCGATGTGCGATATGTTTGGCAATACAGGGATTCGGACGGCCTATATAAACAGGGACTTTTCAAATCTCAGCAATTCATACGTAAAGATGTTTCCCAATCTTGAAACTGTTGTGTTTGGAGACAAAGTAACTGTCATGCAATCAAATTTATTACTGGGATCCAAGGTCACAGACGTCACACTCTCGCCAAACACGCGAGAAATAAAAAGCGGCTCCCTTTCTGATTTGATAGAAGTACTCAGGATTCCTTCATCTGTTGTAGAAGTCGCTGACAACGCCATGTCAATAAGGTCTCTAAGAGAGCTAATATTTGAAGATGGTGCCCAACCGATTCGGATTGGGTGCATCCCATACCCGCGTCCGGTGAGTGGGATGTTCTCTGTATGCAAGAATCTCACCAGGGTATATATTGGCAGAGATATTAAATATGACAGGTACGTCTCTCCATCGACCCCAGACGCTGTACAGAGCCAGCAACTATATTCACCGTTCCGCAATATGAACCATCTGCTGAAAGTGTTCGTGTCCCCATCCGTCACCTGGATGGATCCTGACATGTTTGTCGATGATGTCTACACGAGCGGCTCATGCGTACAACGTATAGCACTCCCCGAAGGTGTCACGTTGAACTCTTCGACACAGATAGTCACTTATCCCCGCGATGCGCTGATTATGGATGGCCCGGTCATCTATAGCCCGGACCTGTCTACCCTCTATTGGATAGACGACCGTATGGAGGGAGAATTGACTTTGCCTTCTAATCTAAGACATGTGGTCGATAACGCAGCATACCTGTGCACTGGTATTGAACTGACAGGACTTCCTTCCAACCTTGAATCTGTTGGTAAAAACGGATTCGGACTCTGTTACTCTACAAAATTGGGGCATGTCGAGCTCCCCTTGACGCTTAAAACGGTGGGCGAATCAGCCTTTGAGGGGGTTGGCATTGAAACACTCGTGGTAAATGAAGGACTGGAATCGGCTGGCTCCAGGGCATTTTATAACGCGAACAATTTAGTGTACAAAGCGGTGAATGCTGTTAATCTGACCTACAATGGCAATAATACCGATGAGATTTTTCATCCACGCTCGATAATAATATCTGAAGGTGTGGAATCTTTGCCCGCAGGATTTGCCAAACATTCCGAAATAAGCCGTGTCGAATTCCCCTCAACGCTTGTGGAAATTGGCGAGGACGCATTTTCTAATACTTATCTGGAGTCAGTAACCATTCCATCAAATGTTGTCAAAATCGGTAAAAACGCTTTTGCCGGTTGCTCGCGGGTCAAATTGATAAATATTGAGGCTACGACCGCTGATTTGATGGGTGTTACGGATATGTTCGACTCAAAGACATCACCACTTCGTGTTAGTATTGGAAGAAATTATGTCTCTGAAAACGGAAACGTTCTAAAAATATATAACAAGGCACCCTCAAGCCTATATGTAGGGCCTAATGTGACGAAACTATACCCTGTCAATGGAATTTTGCCGATGAAAACAGTATGGGACACGGCTAAACTACCCGCAAATTATATCGGGTATACAGGTACATACATGAACTATACTCGTTCTGACAACATGCTTGCCGGAGCTACCGCCTTGCGCTGGCTTTCTTCGATGTTTGAATCCGAAGGAATCTATTACGTGCTTACTTCCACATCGACAGCGACAGCAATTGATTCTTCATACGATTCAGACATTAGTGATATGTCACTGCCCAAAACCGTGCAGGGACCTCGTGGTGAAGTGTCCGTCGAGAGTGTTATGCCTTATGTATTCGCCGGTAATAAGGTAATGAAAAACCTCGTTATCGATTTCGACGGAGACATAAACCAATTCTCGTTCCTCAACTGCGAAAATTTGACATCTCTGACTTCCAATGGAAATATCGGTAATGTCGGCGCATCTGCTTTTTCCGGGTGCAAATCACTTGAAAGAGTTGATTTTGCTGGTGGATGCGAACAAGTCGGCAGTTCCGCATTCCAGAACTGCACGTACCTCAAATCCGTCAATCTCGAAGGCGCTACGAAAATAGGTAGTTCCGCATTCATGAATTGCTCATCGCTAACTCACGTTTTGCTTTCCAATGGATTGAAAAGAATCGATAACAATGCGTTTCAATATTGCTCGTCCCTTGAATCTCAGAATCTTCCGGCAACCGTGGAATATATCGGGCCGTACGCCTTCAGCATGTGTTCAGCGCTCACAGAAATTAACATTCCACAGAATTTGACAGACTTGAGCGAAGCTGTGTTTCAGAATTGCCCAATAACCTCCGTGACATTCCCGGCCAATCTTGGCTCTGTATCACCCTCAACGTTCTCAGGATGCACTGAACTGAAAAATGTGGTCATTTTAGAGCGGGATAAACAGTTGGAATTTAAAACAATCTCAAACTCATCTTCAGTTACGTTCGGAGCATGTCCACTTGATAAGGTTGAAATATATGGTGATATCGCTTATGCTGTGGGGAAAAGCCCATTCCTCGGAAATCAGTCATTGGCTACCGCTAAGATTGGTGGAGTTGTCTCCAAGATTCCCGAGAGCCTTTTTAAGAACTGTTCCAGCCTTTCAGAGGTTTCAATTGCAGACTGTATTACCGCCGTGGAGCAATGCGCGTTTGAGTCTTGCATTGCTCTCGAATCTGTCGAAATTGGCATTGGCGTAGAAAGTCTCGGTCAAAGCGTCTTCAAAGGTTGCCGTAGCCTATCAGAAGCATCGATAGGAATTTCGTTAAAAAGTATCGGCAAGGATGCTTTTATGGACACAAATTTATCCAGACTCACGTCCAAGAATGAGGAACCACCAGTCTGTGAACCCTATGCCCTTACCGGAATTGACACATTCAACTGCACGCTTGAAGTTCCCGTCCAATCCGTTGATAGGTATAGAAACGCTCCTCAATGGGAGGACTTCTTTGACATAGTCGGCGTTGACATGAAGACATTGGTTACGGATGTGGAAAAAGCCCATCCAGGGATCAGGATGTTGACTAACGGAATACTCGTCAAGGACATGGTAGGCACGCAAATCGAGGTATTTTCTATTGACGGCATTCTTATCAATTCACTGATAATCGGTTCTGAAAATGAATTTATATCTCTTATGAGCGGTATATATATCATTAAAACTCAATCTACAAGTTCTGTGGTAAAAATTTAGGCATTCAATCCTCAACTAAACCTTCAAAACAATCATAGGGTTGACTACATAATTATTTTGGTAAGGATTTGCATGATTTATATAGAAATTAAAATTTGAGTAGGAGGTAAACACTAGTCATAGGTGTGTATCTCCTACTTTCGTACTTATAGACCGCTGTACGCGCCGTTACGCATTTTTATGTATCAGTTTCAGAGAACACCGTACCAGTTTGTAATCGACTGTATCCCCACCCCCTCGCGATTCCCCACAATCCTCACAATCCCACACTTGCGCGGGAAGGCTGCGGGATGTTTCAGAAAAATGGCTATATTTGCCCTACAAACGATAACAAGACCACGATATGTTTTCAGGAATAGTTGAAGAAGCCGCCCGTGTCGTCGCCGTAGAGCGCGACGGCGGCAACATGCACCTCACCCTCTCATGCTCATTCACCGACGAGCTCAAGATTGACCAGTCCGTAGCCCACAATGGCGTGTGCCTCACGGTGGTATCCCTGCCGGGCGACGGGACTTACTCAGTCACGGCCATACAGGAGACCCTCGACCGCAGCAACCTCGGCGACCTCAAGCCCGGCGACCTCGTCAACCTTGAGCGCTCGATGATGATGAACGGCCGACTCGACGGCCACATCGTGCAGGGTCATGTCGACTGCACCGCCGTATGCACCGCCATCGAGGAGGCCGACGGCAGCCGCTACTACAAGTTTGAATACCGCCCCGACCCCGCCATGGCCCGCAAGGGATACGTGACCGTTGAGAAAGGCTCGGTGACCGTCAACGGCGTGAGCCTGACAGTCTGTGACTCGGAGACCGATTCATTCCGCGTAGCCATCATCCCCTACACCTTTGAGCACACCAACTTCCAGTCCATCCGCCCCGGCACACGCGTCAACATCGAGTTTGACATCATCGGTAAATACCTCGCCCGCATGATGCAGGTCAGCGAGTGACACCCCGTGAGTAATGACCTTCCCCGCGACCGCCCACGCCACCAAACCGCTGCCGACAGCGACAGCCCTCAGCCCTGCATCTAAGGGAGCTTTGTCCTTTGACGCACCGTTTTTACGGAAATGCCCGAAAAAAACGCCTGAAAATTTGCACTATCCCGATTCTTGCCCTATCTTTGCAATGCAAACACCAATCGGGGTATTAGCTCATCTGGCTAGAGCGCGACACTGGCAGTGTCGAGGTGAGCGGTTCGAGTCCGCTATACTCCACCCTCCAAGGGGGTGTGTCAAAATTCATGGCACGCCCTCCTTGCATAACCTGCTGAAAACA
>JAMPAQ010000001.1:1440855-1749196 GCA_023667145.1 Pseudoflavonifractor sp. | reverse complement strand
AAACCTCAAAGACCATAAAAAAGAGGCTGCGCCTATTTTGACACAGCCTCTTTTTGTAGTATGCTCCCGCTAATATGCCTCAGGCGTTGACGATTGCTATGTGTTGTGGCGTTCAGCCGGTATCTTGACGATGAAATAGAGCGCCGTGAGTATTCCGGTCACAAGTATGAAGTAGGTCCAACGCTGCGAGTCGGGAATGTAGAAATATATTAGGTTTATGCCCCCTTGAACGGCGCACAACGAGAGTGACACCACGTGATGGGGTATCTGCCGCTGGTTAGCAAGCACCTGGTAGAGGTGATGACGGTGGGGTAACAGGATGTTCTCGCCCGTGAACAATCGTTGGAATATGGTGAACACCGTGTCGATGGCATATACTATGAGAAACACGATGACAGAGGCGTCTCCCGTCTGGCCGATGAGCGAGACCATGAGATAGAGTATGAAAAATCCCATTACTATAGAGCCTACGTCTCCGGCAAAGCACTTGGCATTTTTGCGGAAATTGAAAAACGCGAATACTGCTGCGGCGATTATAAGCGTGTTGATGAATGGCCTGAACTCGGTCATGTCGTCAAAGCAGACGCGCAGGGTGACGAGCGTCACGATGGAATATCCCGCCATCATGCCGTTTATGCCATCCATGAAGTTGTAGGCGTTGACAAAGCCTATGCCGCATATCAATATCAACAGGAATATGTCTGAACGGTCATAGATGAGGTAGTCGTGAAACGTAAGGGCGACCGCCACAATCTGGATGACAAGTCTTATCCTAGGTGAGAGGTTGTGCAGGTCGTCGGCAAAACTAACGGCGGCGAGAAGCAGCGCACACACCATCATCAGGCTGAACTGTGGTGGCAGGAGATGGTGCGACAGGCTGAACTCGGGACATACCCACACTATCACCGCCGCGATGATGAATATGATTCCTCCACCCGACAGGTTGTAACGTTTGTGGGATGAGCGTGGACTGACGTGTGCGCCTATGCCATAGCGACGTGCGATGCGGATGTAGCACAACTCCGTCAGTATGAGCACCAGTGTCAGTATCAGGTAATACAGGCAGGTCATGGCGTGATGTTATGACATTGTCCGATTGTGACGGGTCAACGGTTTAGATACCAAGCATACAGCCGTCTGACGCCATCCTCTATCTCTACCTTGTGTCGCCATCCGAGGCTATGCAGCTTGCTCACGTCACACAGCTTGCGCATCGTGCCGTCGGGTTTCTCGGGATTCCACACTATCTCCCCGTCATATTCCACGGTCTCCTTTATGAGTCCGGCGAGCTGTGCGATGGTGAGCTCCTTGCCGGTGCCGATGTTTATGTGGCAGTTGCGTACCTCGGGATTCTCGCCCTTGAGGTCTCCAAATGATACATTTTCAAGTATGTGTACCGAGGCATCGGCCATATCCTCGCTCCAAAGGAACTCGCGCAGCGGTGTGCCGCTTCCCCACAGCTCAAGACGGTCGGGATATATGCCATATCGGGCGAGTGCCGACGCTATCTCGCTGTCGGTGCTGTCGGCATTGATGCCATCGACAGGCAGTATCGCGAGGTCGTCGCGCAGTGTCTTGTAGTCGCCGCGATGGAGCAGCCTCGCGAGGTGCATCTTGCGCATCATGGCCGGGAGCACGTGGCTGCGTTGCAGGTCAAAGTTGTCATTGGGCCCGTAGAGGTTGGTCGGCATCACTGCTATATAGTCTGTCCCGTATTGCAGGTTGAAGCTCTCACACATCTTCAATCCGGCGATTTTGGCGATGGCATACGGCTCGTTGGTATACTCAAGGGGCGACGTCAACAGGGCATCCTCTCTTATAGGCTGCGGGGCCTCGCGGGGATAGATGCAGGTACTGCCGAGAAACAGCAGTTTCTTGACCCCATGCTCGAAGCTCTCGCCGATGACGTTCTGCTGTATCTGGAGGTTGCGGTATATGAAATCGGCCCTGTAGAGGCTGTTGGCCATTATGCCGCCGACATGGGCGGCGGCAAGTATGACATATTCGGGATTATGCTCGTCAAAAAATTTCCTTACTGCCACGCTGTCGAGCAGGTCGAGTTCGCTGTGCGTGCGTCCGATGAGATTGGTATATCCCCGCTCCTCAAGATTGCGCCAGATGGCCGAGCCTACAAGACCCCGGTGTCCGGCCACATAGATGAGTGAATCCTTGTTCATAGGTAGTTATGATGTAATAGGTATTTGTGATGTCTATTTTGAATGTTTCTGCTCTGCTATAAGGCTTAGGTCGGCGTCGGTCATAATCTCGACAAGACGCTCAAACGATGTCTTGCGCGGATTCCATCCAAGTCGCTCGCGGGCCTTTGTCGGGTCGCCGAGCAGTGTCTCGACTTCGGCAGGCCGGAAATATTTCGGGTCAACCTCCACGAGTGTCTTGCCTGTGGCCGTGTCGATGCCTTTCTCGTCTATGCCGTCCCCCTCCCATCTCAAGGTGATGCCGGCGCGTGCGAACGCGAGCGTCGTAAACTCCTTGACCGTGTGTTGCTCGCCGGTGGCTATGACATAGTCGTCGGGCTGTGGCTGCTGCATTATGAGCCACATGCACTCGACGTAGTCACGTGCATATCCCCAGTCACGAAGGGCGTTGAGGTTGCCGAGATAGAGCTTTTCCTGCAACCCATGGGCTATGCGGGCGGCGGCGAGGGTGATCTTGCGGGTGACAAATGTCTCGCCACGGCGCTCGCTTTCGTGGTTGAACAGTATGCCGTTCACGGCATACATGCCGTAGCTCTCGCGGTAGTTGCGGGTTATCCAGTAACCATATATCTTGGCACACGCATACGGGCTGCGTGGATAGAACGGGGTGGTCTCGCGCTGGGGTGTTTCCTGTACCTTGCCAAACAGCTCGGAGGTACTGGCCTGATATATCCGTGTCTGATGTTCCATCTTGAGGATGCGCACGGCCTCAAGCAGACGCAGGGTGCCGATGGCGTCGGTCTCGGCAGTGTATTCGGGTACATCAAACGATACCTTGACATGGCTTTGGGCCGCGAGGTTGTATATCTCTGTCGGCTTGACCTCCTGTATGATGCGTATCAATGAGCTGGAGTCGGTCATGTCGCCGTAATGGAGGTTGATGAGGCGCTTTCGCTTCATGTCGCGCACCCACTCATCGAGATACAGGTGCTCGATGCGGCCGGTGTTGAAGGATGAGCTGCGGCGTATGATGCCATGCACCTCATATCCTTTCTCAAGTAGGAACTCGGCCAGGAATGAGCCGTCCTGACCCGTGATGCCGGTGATAAGGGCTATGTTTTTTGCTGATGATTGCATTTGTATGGTTTTTATGTCGTTATGTCTCGCGATACGTCTGTGGCGTATCGGGGTAAATCACAGGAAATATCTGTTTCAGTGTGTCAACCCAGCAGTCAGGTTGCCCGGGTTGCCCGGGTGCTGTCGGCTGTGGATGTATGTTTTGGCCGTTGTCCCGCAGTCCAATTGTCACCCATCCAAGTTCCCGGGGTCTCATGAAGTCCTTGGCCGGATTGTCTCCTACGTAGACGTACCGCCATGCGCCGGGGTGTCGCTCCATAAGCCGCATGAATGAGAAGGGCGACAGCTTGTCGTGACCGACGGCCTCGGAGATGAATATATCCTCGCTGCTGAAGTATCGGTCAAGGCCGAGTGCCATGATTTTGTTTGTCTGGGTGACGATGCGTCCGTCGGTTATCAGCGCCGGCACGGTGTCATCACGTCTCGCTATCTCGTCAAGGACTGCCGCTGTTTCGGAGTCAAGGACAATGTCGGGGATATGCGTGCGGTAGATGTCGATACACCGGACTATTGTCAGGTCACAATAGTACGATAGCTTGGCAATCTCCTCTATCAGCAGGTCAAACCCGCCGCTTGCCATCGCGTCATAGGCCGACTGGATGTCGATAGGGTATTCTCCGGCGACAGTGCGGGCGATGGTGCGGTAGGCCGAGAGGAGGAAGTCACGCTCACGAAAGAGGGTGTCGTCAAGGTCAAACGCGACAACCGTCATTCGGTCATGAAGCGCTTGATTGTGTCGATGACACGTGAGATGTCGTCGTCGGTGAGGCTCGACCCACTCGGCAGACAGAGTCCTGTGTCAAACAGTCTCTCGCATACGTCGCCGCCATAGTAGGGCGCCTCGCTGTAGACTGGCTGCATGTGCATAGGTCGCCACAACAGGCGGCTCTCGATATTGGCCGCGTCGAGCGCGAGACGCAGCTGGTCTGGTGTGTGTCCCGACGATGGATTGACGATTATGGTCGACAGCCAGAAGTTGGAGCTGAAGTCGGCCGACGGGTTGTCCATCACTGTTATCCCCTCGATGTCGTCGAGTCCTGCCTTGTAGAGGTCGTGTATCTCGCGTCGGCGTGCAACGTGGTCGGCGAGCACATCCATTTGTCCGCATCCTATGCCGGCGCTCACATTACTGAGCCGGTAGTTATATCCGATAACCTCGTGATAGTAATATGGACGGTTCTCACGTGCCTGTGTCGCGTAAAACAGCACCCGCTTGGCGGCATCGGCAGTAGGGCATATCAGTGCGCCGCCACCCGAGGTTGTGATGATTTTGTTGCCGTTGAAACTCAAGGCTCCGTATTCGCCAAACGTGCCGCACTTGTATCCCTTGTATTCCGACCCGAGTGCCTCGGCGGCATCCTCAAGTACCGGGATGTCATATTTTGCCGCTACGGCGAGTATTTCATCCATCTTTGCCGGCATACCGTACAGATGTACCGGGATGATGGCCTTGGGATAGCGTCCTGTCACCTTCTTACGGTCGATTATGGCTTCCTCAAGAGCGGCGGGTGACATGTTCCATGTGTCAGGCTCGCTGTCGACAAACACCGGCTTGGCACCTTGGTAAACAATAGGGTTGGCGCTCGCCGAGAATGTGAATGACTGGCAGATGACCTCGTCACCGTTGCCGACCCCGAGCATAACCAGCCCGAGATGTATGGCGGCGGTTCCGGCGCTGAGCGCGACGACATGACCATCGTGTACCCCGAGGTATCTCTCAAGACGACGTTCAAACTCATTTACATTGGGCCCGAGCGGCACAATCCAGTTTGTCCTGAACGCCTCCTCGACCCATTCCTTCTCGCTGCCCCCCATATGGGCCAGCGACAGTAAAATACGCTCCTGCATTTTTATATAAGTTTTGATTTAGAATCTGAATTCGTATGTGTAGTGTTCTTTTCCTCCCATATTATATTTATAGGATTCTTGACCTTGACTTAAATCCAATATAGTTATTTTTGTATCGGATATAAAATATTTGATTGCCTCATTTATAAGTATAATTCCTGGAGAATATCTGCGATATTCATTATTAATAGATAGCCGAGGTACAACAAAAACGTTATCTTTAACAAGACCACTCATAAAGGCCGCTAAAGACCCATCAATATCTAATGTAATTGTCATTGCTGACGAACATTTTTTATAAAAAATTGTAGCAAAGTTCAAGTTTTTCAAAAACCATCGTTTGATTGATGATGTTTTTACCCCATATCTTGATAAGTGTCTGTCACAATAAAGATTGATGCATTGATTGATTTGGGACGAGATGTTACCATTATGAGGTCTTAGTACCGTCATTTTGATTACGTGTCCTTCTTTTATGAGCCTATTATATGCTGTGCGAATATTCTGTCTCGTTGATGATGATAGTGAATTGATGTATTCGTCATGTGCATTTGGAATACTGATTGCAACTTGAACCTGTTTTGAATTTGGCGGGGTAATTAATCGTTTGTCAATGTTATATCCTCCCTTTGAGAAAAGAACTGATTTATAATGTTTCTTTAGAATTTCGAAACAGAGATTCAAATCTGTATCAGGAGAGTAGAGAACAGAACAATAATTATATCCATTTACATTCCCGAATATTTCTGCTGGCTTATTATTATAGACAAGTATTGGTGCAATAAAGACAATATTGTTATTATCCGAAATTACTGCATATTCCACATGAGCTAAATTCTTTATATTATACGGGAAAAAGTATCTTACAGCTATTTTCATCACTTCATAATCTTGAAATGGTGTTGCTGTAGGACATATTCTATAAAGGGATAGCCAAGCATCTTTTACTTTCCTTATGGACCGAAGTGTATAAAGTTTCATGCCTATTAAATTAACCCAAATGCTTTATCTGATTACGGTCTTGAATATGATCCTTAAATCAGACAAGAATGTATGATTGTAATAATAATCCAAATTTATCTTTACCTTATCAGGGTAGATGACCTCATCGTTATATTTTTGTGGATTATCAACCTGCGATAAGAGCTCTTCTTCATTAGCGTATTTGAGTGATGCCGGCCCTGTTATACCGGGGCGTAATTTCAGGATTAGTCTGTCTTCGCCCTTTAATAAATCCGCATAACCAGGCACATCAGGTCGGGGACCGACAAAACTCATATCCCCAATAAGAACATTGACTAATTCAGGCAATTCATCCAATTTATACTTTCTAAGTACGGCACCAAGTTTAGTGATACGGTTTTCTCCTTTTACTGATATGCTGCTGCCGTTATGGGACACATTCATCGTCCTGAATTTTATCATGGTGAATAATTTCCCATTTTTACCGACTCTCTTTTGTTTGAAGAATATTGGGCCGGGCATACGTATTTTAATCAATATGCTGACTATAGCAACAATTGGAATTATGACAACACATCCAAAGAAAGCTCCAATTCTATCAAAACAATATTTTATCATACTATGGATTTAATTTCTTATTTTTTATCAATTTTGAAAGATAGTAGCTTAACTCGCCTAAAATAGCTCTCCTATCCTTCTTGTCATAGTCATCAAAAGCATCAAATCCCTTGAAATTAAAGGCATTTTTTAATGTATGCTTGGAAACTTTCCCATGTACGATTGAATCGATTAAAGCAATCCCATCTCCAAGAATCCATTTAGTCTTTGTCCCTGTTTTCAATTCAACTTTTGGCCTATAATCAGGATTTGTATATAGTTCGTGTAGCATATTAGGAATATCGAATCCAGCTGCTATTGGAGTGGCAAGACCTCCTGTAAACCGTGGGTTGGTTTCTATAAAAGCTATTCTGCCGGTTTTGTCATCAAACCTAAAATCAAATCCGCAAACTCCGGTATATCCTACATGATCGAGCAGTATTTTGGCATACTCAACCAATTTGTTATTTTGCACTATCTCTCGCTGGGTTGTTGTCCCCCCTCCTTGGGTTTTTGTTACGATAGCCCGATAAACTGATCCATAAAAAAATTTGTTTGTACGGATACAATCTACACAAATGTCATTCCCAGGAATAAATTCTTCAATAATTAATGGTGTATCACTGCTTTGCGATAATATTGCTTCAGCCTCGTCACGGTTATTTACCTTATGCACACCTTTTGCTGAATTTCCAATTGTAGGTTTTATGATCAATGGATACTGATTCTCGTCAATATCCGTAATACTGTCATATACTTTTGGAACGGGAATGCTTAGTCTTTGGGCTATCTTCGTCGCTGTCTTTTTATCGGATAAATTACAGAGTATACTAAAATTACTTATTGGTATTTTTAGCTCTGGTGGAAATCTGTTTCGATATTTTGCGATAATTAGGGATTCATCATGAGTGGGAATCAGCATGGATGGCTGAAATTCATTTATCTTATTGATGAGACAATTGATAAAATTCTCTTCATCGGTAAAAGGATTTGGATAGGTGAACGAACCGGATGAATATCTCGATAGGGAACAGATATTATTTTTCGAGGTATCGGCGCATATTACGGATAATCCTTTTTTAGATAAACTTTTTAGGATATTGTAACCAACCCTATTCCAGCAGTATGTTATTATAATATCACATTTCATCGTTAAAATGTCAGATTATAGATATAGTATCTTGTGCAAGATTCTCCTCATCAGCCGTTTTTTCCATCCTTTTCTGTAGTCGGAATATGCCAATGAGTACAGTGTTGAGGCATCCTTGTCGATTATCGCTTTGACTACCGGGTCATTCTCATACGTCTTGTCAAGTCGAGGCAATAGCTCCATGTCATTATAAGACGTATGCGTGTGAAGTATCTTATCAAGATACTCGATAAAACTCATTGCATATGGAGAATTTGGTGATTGTATGGCCTGAGAGACAATGTTGGAATAGAAAGAATCAAGATGATTTATTAAATGGAGTTTAACAAATTTATCCCTTTGCTTAAATTCATCTAAAAAAGAGTTTAGGTATATGTATGTGTAATTAACGGCATCAATGTAACGTCCAGATGTGTACACATTACTTTTTTTCCCAGATGTTAATCCTCCCCATCGCCAAAAATAGCCAGGATAGTCAACAAAATATATATTCTTAGCATTACGAAGCGTTGCAAAATTAAATAGAAAATCTTCACCGACAGGATTATCATCAGGGACAAAATTTGTCACTGATATTAGTGACTTCTTGAATAGTTTCCCCCAGTATCCGCTATTATAGACATGCTCACCATAATAAGTTATGATATAATCCTCCATTCGTCCATTCGATAGCTCAATGACTTTGTCAAATCCGTCTTTCGGACGGGATTTGTGCAATCTCTTGTATCCTACTATAGGTAAGATTTTGTAGTCATTCATTATCACAATGTCGATATCATGCTCCTCAGCCGGTTTAATCATACGTTCAAGGGCCTCAGGTGCAAGCCAATCGTCCCCGTCTATAAAGGTCAGGTACTTCCCAAGTGCCGCGTCTATACCAACCTTTTTAGCTCTTGATATACCGAGGTTCACTTCGTTACGTATAACGCGTATCCGCTTATCCCTCGCGGCATATTTCTCAAGAATCTCCTGATCATTGGCCGGCGAGCAATCATTGACACAAATCAGCTCCCAGTCAGCGTAAGTTTGTTTCATTACCGACTTTATCAGCTTCGGAATGAATTTTGCCGAATTATAGAAATTGGCGATTATTGATATGGTTGGAGATGTCATAGTCTGTTGTATAAGTTGTTGTATGCTTCGGCCATCTTGTCGATACTGTAGCCCGATGCCTTGGCCTGGCAACGTCTTGTGATGTCGAGATAGAGCTGTCGGTCAGTCGCCAGTTGCTTGATTGCATCGGCCAACTCCTCGGGGGACTGGTGTCTCACAGTGAGGGCCGCATCTCCGGCAATGTCGGTCAGTCCCTCTGCGTCTGATATGATCAGCGGACGTCCTGATGCCATGCTCTCAAGCAGGGATAGGCTCAGACCCTCCCAATGTGATGACAAGACAAGTATGTGTGATTCCTCAAGAAATCTTGGTATGTCGCTTTGCCGACCCAAGAACGATATGCGGTTTCCGTTATCCACTGACTTTGCAAGTTCCCGTAGTTCTGCCTCCCGCTCTCCCTCGCCTATGAGCCTTAGCTTATATTCCGACGGTAGGAATGACATGGCTCTGATGAGCGTGTCCTGATCCTTCTGTGGCCTGAATGCCGCCACCATTGTAACGATAATATCCTTGCCGTCTAACGGATAGTTTGCCCTCAAATCCTTAAACTGGGAGAGGTCTATGCCATTATATATAAGTGATATTGGAAAACCATCACCGATAAAATCAGTCAGATTGTCGCGTACTTTCTCTGTGATGGCAATGATACGGTCGTATTTCCTGTAAATTAATCGGTCAATATGTTTCAGTAGGGGGATATTCCTTCGGCGGTTAAACGTGTTGTGTTCTGTGGTCACAATCTTTGTCTGGCATCGGCGCATTCGCTTGACAAGAGATGCAAAATATTGGCAAGCAGTGTTATGCGTATGCGCTATGTCATATTGCGGAAGTATATTTGCCAATTTAAGAATAAATGTAGGATTATACACACTTCCACCTGTCCCGAATGTCATTATGTCGACCCCTGCATTTTCAAGTTCATCATAAAATGGTGTCCGCGTACCGTCAAATAACAGCAGCGACACATCGTGCCCCACCTGTTTGAATCGGGGTAGCAGGTCGACCATGAGTTTTTCAGCGCCACCCGTACCGAGTGATGTTATGATGTGCAATATCTTCATTTCCTGCTATCGTTCAATCTCATAAGCACACCCGGCAACCAAGCCGCAAATGATATCCAGTTAAGCATTCCAAACTCCTTGGCCTTTGAATAATACTTGGCAGGAGCAAACCTCCAGAAATTAATCGCCGCCTTGACCCTTTGTCCCACCGTAATATCATAATGATACAACTCCGAATAATAAGTCATCGCTGCCATCGGAGATTTTCTCCTTATTCGTGTAATCTTAGATGTTAATCCGCCGGGCAGATATTCCCGAATACATAAGGGAGTATTTATGAAATATAGTTTGTGTTTACGCGCTATTCTGTTCCAAATCAATGCTTCCGGGCAAAACTTTTCACCCTCATATTCGGGGAATGGAAATTCTCTTAACACAGAAGTCCTGAAAACTTCCGCTAAGTCTCCTGTGATATTGTGCTTGTATCGTATTTCAATTGAATTTGATACCAATGAGGTATATGGCTTCTGACCACCGACAATCTCGCTCAAAGGTGTCTGCATCACACCGCATATTCCTCCTATATTGGGCTTGTCAGGTACGTTATTATATATGTCCACTATATTCTCAATGGCATCAGGTAATAATAAATCATCAGAATCTACAATTATAAACAACTCACCATTGGCTTGTGCAACACCACGGTTGATGGCAGTGTGCTTGCCGCGATTCTCCTGATGGATATATCGTATAGGGAATTTAGCCGAGCGTGAGATTCTATTAATGTATTCTGCAGTGTTATCACTGGAACCATCATCCACGATTATCCATTCAAAATTGTCACAAGTTTGATCGCATAATGAATGGAACAATTTAGGTAGCAGCTTTCCTCGGTTATATGTAGGCGTAAATACGGTTACCATCATTTATAAAATTTATTTTCATCATAATTGTAATCATATTCAAAAAGCGTATATATGAGGTCATTTTCTCTATGTCCATTCGTAAAAAATGTCTTATACGGATATAACATTATACCCCAGCCTGTTAATATGCGGAAATAGAGGTAGAAGCATAATAATATTGTTGTAAGTGAATAATTGGGGACTCTTCTCATTCTTTGACATAGACAACTTATTGAGGAAATTAAGCCAATTGCAAAAAACCATCCTAATCTACCACCATTAACTGACTTTATAAATATCAACAACACTATGCAGAACATTATTGCAACGTTGAATAATGTAATATTTTTTGGTGTATCAGGTATGTATTTTTTGAATGGAACAAGTAAAACAAGAAATACTACAGCTTCGATTAGGTATTCAATTCTAAGTCCACTCTCAACATTTGCGTACAATGAACGACGGTCATTCATTAATTCTGTATAATTCTCATACATTCCACCGACAATGCCTGTAATCCCAATAATAAGTGCGCATATCGAAATGATAACTATGGTCCTGGTACTGTATTTGCGGATTGGAATGAAATATAATGGGACCAGTAATATGGCCGAGTTGTGAAAAGAAAAAGCTACAAAAGCAAATAACAAAAATTTCCATATATTCCTCTTATATACGAATTGGATTGCATACCATCCTATCACTACGCTCAGTAGTTGTCTGAGATATGTAAAAGAAAAGAAAAAAAATAGTGCCAAAAATAGAATTGTCGCCAACTGATAGTTTACACAATATATCGTCATGGACTTATAAATCAACAGGTACGCAATTATCGTTGTGATAAAGATAAAAATATATCTATTTAACGTTATATATGATAATAACGCGTTGTATAAACCAAATCCGGTCTCGTTGCTGTAGAATTTAGATACTTGGGTTTCCATGTAGTTCATACCTTGGTTCTGGATATTATCTGCGGCAGAATCAAATAACTCACCATAGATATATCTGTCATATCCACCAAGCATATCGCTAATCCCTACAAACAATCCCAAACTCATGAACAGTATGAAGAACATAGGTTTGGATATGGTATCTTTATTGACTAAATATATAATTAGGAATATTATGAATATTAATAAATATAGCCACATAAAATTATTGGATAAATTTATAGCTGTTTCTTACCAAATAAAAATTTTGAAAAGCATGTATTATATATCACGTATATGATTATGAAACATGAGAATACTGTCAAAATAGATAGAGCAAAAGTTTCAATATAAGCGGAAAGCGGTGTCGGTGGTTGATTTACATAACGTGCAAACCAATATAAAAGTATAAACGTTTGTAATACATATATTTCTAAAGTATACCTCCCCATTGTTGAAAAGAGTTTATATCCTCCGCTCTTTGTTATATACCTCTCTATAGTAAATATTCCGAAAATTGTAGAACAGCTCCCCGAGACTCCGAGTGTGAAGTTTACGATAATCTGAGGAAGATTGTAAAACACGTTATGTGGAGTAATAGCTGTTATTTGATTGGACTCAAAAACTTCTTTAAGTATAAATACGGTTGTAAAGATTATAATGCTCGTCAGAAATATTTTTGTTGAGCTTTTAATTAAAGAATACTTGTTTAAGAAATATCCAATCCAAAAATATACGTACATTTCATTGAATTTAAGTGTCGAAGCTTTCGGTAAGAGAAAGAATAAAATACATGAAAATATACATATAGTAATGTCTCTACATGGAATTTTTTTTGCTAAGAATATAGTTACATATATTAAGAACAGAGTTTTTAGAAACCAAGAATTACCAATAAATGCAGCTCTCAATGAATATCCTGTATTGAACAGATAATGCCATACGACTTCTATAATTGACCATGAGATTGCCGGTATAAACAATTGGATTGTTTTTTGGGTTAAAAAATCTTTCGTCGTACGATTAAATGAACTGACGGAAAAATATCCAGAAATCATCATGAACAAGGGCATGTGAAATGCATAAATAATGCGTGTAACATAGCCTTGATAAAGATGATCGCATACTACAATTGCATGACCATATACTACAAGGAATATTGCGATGAATTTTATTAAGTCAAATGTCTCAGAGCGTTTTTGCATCATGTCGCTATTTCAGATATGATTCCTCATATTTTGCATTGTTGAGTAATGCCGCTCTTAGCGCAAACCCACTGTGATACATCTTGTTATCCCTGATGAGCGTTATCTTGTTTGCAAAGGAAAGGACGTAATAGTCTACAAAAGATTTCATGTATGTCATTTTATCTGCATCAAATGTAAATCCGATATGCACAACATTGCCGGGAATAGTGTATACGTATGGTAGTTTGCCCACTGCATCAAGGAATCTCCTGCTATCCGAGGTTATCAGTAGCGTTTTTTGAGGATTACGCATGTGTTCTTGTCGAACATAATCAAGACATCTATTCATGTATTTTATTTGAGCCTCAGGATCAAGTATTTCACCGCCCTCTTTGAAATCACCTAACAATTGTCTGAACCTGAATACTATGGCATCATATTTCCTGGGTCCGCCCAACTCGATTAAATGGTGGTCGATTATAGATTGTAACTCTGGAGAAGGTTTGAATAATTCATGGAATAGGCTGGCATACTCATCATCCCCTGTTGCCATATTGGTATATATATGAATTTGCCGCGAGTCATGTTTGATGTGATGCTTCAGCATGACTTTTTGTGCAAATTTCTGTAACTTGTTGTTGATGTTGCTATGATGAGTCAGTATTGTGCAAGGATATGCGTCTTTTATGTCAAAATCAAGACAATCTATCTCCCAATTATATTTGTTAGGGATAAGATAGTCTGTTAAGTTAAGGTTCCCGAAGTATATCTTAAAAGGAATGTTTTGGCTTTTACACTCTTTATAAACTGATACAATTCCTCGGAATCTATCAGACAACCCTCCCGAAAAGGTTGTCTCAGGCAATACTGAATAAGCAACAATTTTGTCGCCTATACGAGAGCCAGATTTATTTGAAATACTACTATCCGAAAGTTTACGATAAAGTGGTAATAACAATTTCTGGCGGCAAGATATGTTATGATATACAATTGGCATGAAATACATGCATTCCCATATCTTATGCAATATTTCAATGAACTTTTCTCTTATTTTTATGTGCATAAAATATGCTGATAAGTTGAATTAATGGTTTGTTGTTCACAGTCATAATGAAGATATTGGCTTTCTTATTTGATGTTTTTTTAATCGGGTAAAGATTAGCCGACTTATATCGTTTGATAGAATCAGACAAAATATCCCAATTATAGTCAATTAAGAGCGAGTGCAGATGACCTGCTATACTTATGTTGAGTAAGTCAGTTAAAATCGGAGCATATTTCGCATCAGACTGACCAATGAATTTTTGCAATTCAAAGTGCACGGTCAATGAATCCTCTGACAGTTTCAGCAGATTACTCCAATCTCGGTTTCGCAGAGTGGAAAACTGATTTGTACAATTATATATATATCCTACAATTGGAAGAGTAAGTATTGATGTACATTTAGTGATAACTTGAAGACAAAACAAGAAATCTTCAATATTTTTTGTCCCATCGAGAAATCGGGTGGTCCCTATCGTCTCTCGTTTCAATATCTTATTCCACAAATATCCTCGCTTTGATTGCGACAGGAACTCAATTGGCGTCAATTTTTGTCGGTTATCGTACACATAGTGTACGAAGTCACCACAATCTTCTCTGCTGGTATAATTGAATGTCAGCATGTCGATATCATCGGTAATCGTATCAATGATTGTTGGTATTACATCATCTGCAATCATGTCGTCAGAGTCTACAAACCATATAAATTCCCCTCTGGCAACTTCAAGTCCGGCATTACGTGCTGATGAGGTCCCTCTGTTTGGCTGATTTATAACGGTAATCATGTCATATCTTTTGGCGTACGCATTGCATATATACAGACTATCGTCTGTGCTTCCATCATTTACAAGAATAATTTCAACACTATCAGTGCGTTGCCCTATAATTGATTCAAGACATTCCGTCAAATATCTTTCACAGTTGTATACTGGGATTATAAAAGAAATCTTCATGTCACTTCCGATTTGAGACGAGTCCCTTGAACAGTGTATCCCATCGACTCATTATCGCGTCCTGATTGAATCTTGTGGCATTAACACGGGCCGCAGTACTCATCTTTCTACGTTTTTCAGGATTGGCGATAAGATGGATGATTTTGTCGGCAATTCCCTCAATATTGCCGACCCTGTCTACTACAAGGCCATCGACATTGTCGTTTACTATCTCACTCGGGCCTGTCGGAGTGTCAAATGTCACTACGGGAAGTCCACAAGCCTGGGCTTCGGCAATGACAAGACCAAATCCCTCGGCACGTGATGTCAGTATGAAAAACGAGGATTTCAGATATTCCGATTCTATGTCTGTACTGAATCCGGCTATGTCGACATTGCTTTCAAGGCCGTGTTCGCTGATATACCCCCTCGTCTCGGTAGGGTCTCCTCCTCCATATATGGACAATCTCCACTCCGGGTGTCGGGCATGTACCTTTGCCCATGCCTCAATCATGTAGTCATATCCCTTTTGGGTATCGTGTCGACCGACGGTTATCACGCGTTTACTCGTCACGTTGTAAGGCTGGTCTGTTGTTCCGATGTCTATGGAGTTGTATATATGAATGCAATTGTCGATATGCCTGTCCCATTTCTCTCGGTCTGTCGATGACAGTACGACAAACCTTGTGTACTTTGCCACATTCCGTATGGTACGTCTCGTTTTCAACCACCCTATGACGCGCGCTACGGTCTTACCATATCTTCGACTATAGAGATTGTTGGCCCAGTAGTTGTTGGTGTCGTAGGCAAAATGATACTCTGCAATCTTTATGCTCCCATCTTTTATGCGGTGTACAAACCCGAGATCGGCACCTCCAGTCGAAATCACGATGTCATGTCTGTCAGATTTCAGATAATCGGATAGCGCGGTCTCCCATTCCTTGTAGAATATCTTTGGGGTATTTGGATTGTATCGGCAGTGCAGGTCTATCAGGTTGATGGTGTCATGTAGGGGAAATCGGCATGGTCTCCCATCCTGGCTTGCTGTTATTATCGAAACCTCATATCCCAATTTACCGGCAAGATAATTGGCCTTTCGGGTGACAATACGTTCCATGCCACCGTTGCCCGCGATATCCTGTATGATATAGGCGATCTTCATCTGCGGTTCATCCGACACAAAAGCATGTATAGCGGACGTAAATTAAAGACATAGCCCAGCATGGTTGTCTTGATTGACTGCCCGGGTCCCATTATTGGGTAAAGGCCGTATTCTTTTGCTCGGTTGACAAACTCCTCGATGGTTTCCATGTCGTATGCCGTGTTGCGCATGATGCTGTACATGTTACCGACTATGATTGAGTTGGCTCGTCGGTTCAGTTGCTTGCGCACTTGTTTGTCCGTTACTGCTCCGGCTGTTTTCTTACATTCCCGTGTCACAATGGCGCTGTCGAGAAGAAGCCGCTTGCGTTTTGCCGGGGTCATACCTGTGGTAGAGGATGCTCCGGTCTTGAAGTAGTAATAGACGGCCTTGTCAAAAAAAGCGACTTTTTGTGCCAACGCGAAAGCCCGGGTATTAAACTCCACGTCCTGCTGTGTTATGCCGGGATAAAAGCGTAGATTGTTGTCTATCAAAAATTTTCGCCGATATAGATTGTTGCATACCGACGATAGTTCCATCCCATGGCACAAGGCATGGGCCCCGGTCATCACCGACTCAAACTCAAATGGTTGGACACTGCCCCTGCCGAGATAGTTCCCCTCACGGTCTCCAATCTCCATTTGGGCGCATAAGATGTCAACATCAAGGTTAAAAACCTTGTCTACAAATTCAGCCATCGTGTTGTCAATCAGGTAGTCGTCCGAATCGACAAACCAGATGTACTCCCCTTGGGCTTGTTCAATGCCGAGGTTGCGGGCTACACTCTGCCCCTGGTTCGCCTGATGGAACGTCCTGATATTGGCGTATTCCCCGGCGAGACGGTCGGCTATCTCCCCGCTCTTGTCGGGCGAGCCATCGTCGACGAGGATGATCTCATAGTCAGATGGTGCCAACGACTGGCTGACGATTGACCTCACGCACCGTTCGAGCCACTTCTCGACGTTGTAGACCGGAATTATTATGCTGAGTCTCATGCTTGGATGCCGGTGATTACAATCTTGCGTCCACTTGGTCGCGTGGCACGGTACCCTTGACATCGTAGACCACACCCTTCTCCCTGTCAGCGAGGAACGACCGCATATCCATGTCCGCGAAAGCTGAGTGGGCCACGCACATTATCACCGCGTCATATTTCCCGGCGAGATTCTCCGGGTTGCTGCCCGTTATCTCCACGCCATACTCGTGTCTCACTCTGTCAGCCGATGCCCATGGGTCATATATGGTGATATTGTCGGTGTACTCCTTGAGCGAGTTATAGATGTCGATGATCTTGGTGTTGCGCACGTCAGGACAATTCTCCTTGAACGTGAATCCCAACAACAGTATCCTCGCGTCCTTGACCATCACCCCCTTGAGGTTCATGGCCTTGATTGTCTGTGATGCCACATACTCTCCCATGCCGTCATTAAGGCGGCGTGCCGAAAACATCACGCGCGGCAGCACTCCGTATACCTGCGCCTTTTGTATCAGGTAATAGGGATCGACGCTGATGCAATGACCTCCCACGAGACCCGGGCTGAGCTTTATGAAGTTCCACTTGCTTGCGGCGGCATCGATTGCATCATGGGTGTCGATGCCCATCGCGTTGAATATCTTGGCCAACTCGTTCATGAAGGCGATGTTGACATCGCGTTGCGAATTCTCGATTATCTTTGATGCCTCGGCCACCTTGATGCTCGGAGCCTTGTGAGTGCCGTTTGTGAGCACAGCATTGTATATGGCATCGACCGTGTCGGCAACCTCGGGCGTGCTGCCTGAGGTCACCTTCCTGATTTTCTCAACCGTGTGGAGCTTGTCTCCGGGATTGATGCGCTCAGGCGAGTATCCGGCAAAGAAATCCTCGTTAAACTTCAATCTCGACACCCTCTCGACTACCGGCAGACACTCCTCCTCGGTAACGCCCGGATAAACGGTTGACTCATATATCACGATGTCACCCTTGGAGATGACCTTACCTACAGTCTCGCTCGCGCCCCACAGGGGCTTCAAATCGGGCCGGTTGTTCTCGTCAACCGGAGTCGGCACCGCGACCACATACACATTGCAGTCGCGTATCTCCTCAAGGTCAGTCGTGCACTTGAACCCATTGTCAATCGCCTGCTGCAACAGCGCGTCATCCACCTCAAGGGTCGAGTCATGACCCTCCATCAGCTCCTTGACACGCCTCTCGTTCAGGTCATATCCGACAGTCCTGAACTTCGTCGAAAACAACCGGGCCAGCGGCAGCCCCACATAGCCCAGCCCGATAACCGCTATCTTGAACTTCTCCGTATTCATATTTTGTGTAGTTTCTTTTTGACATGATATGGCAATGCGTTTGTGAACAAACTGCATAGACTCTTTAATCTTAATCTTAGTGATGGCATAAACAGCGCACAAGACAATATAGATTTTAGTGAGTATTTACCCATCTCATTGATAATGATATTTTCAGTACACCTCTGTTCTAATCCCATTTTTTCAAGATTCCCTATCGCGGTATTGTAATCGGCATAGTCTCTTTCTCTAATAAATAGATATAAGTTTGCCGCAAGATAGTTCTCAAAATAGCATTTACCATTGCTCCTCGAAAAAATTGTTCCCCGGCCTAATACATCTATTATATCAAAACGATGTCTTAAACTTTTTTGTCGACTGACAGAGCCATCTCTGACCGTAACATTATACACGGTTCTTTTATCGCCCTTTATATTTGTGGCATGATATCCTGTAAGGTAAGCGAATGTTGTATCATCAGCCATCCTTGTATTGTCGAACTTGATGTTATGATTGTTGACGAGTCTTCTGCGTATAAGTTTTGCGTAGGGGACGCCATGAAGATATCTTATATTATCAACCGCGTCAGACTTATTTTCTATAAGCGCGTCTACGTATTTGTTCGTTTCTAAGGTGCTTCTTGGCGAAAACTCATATGTGTAGCAATTTGATGTCGTCAGCTTAAAAAATATGATGTCCGCATCACAATTTATATATTCGTCCATTATATCCCTGATGCAGTAGTTGAAGTAGTCGTCTGAGTCCGCAAAGAGTACCCACTTTCCTGTCGTAGCTTCCAACCCCTTATTCCGTGCATGTCCTCCACCTCGATTTTCTGTCAACTCGATAAGTTTGATGTTTGGCCTTGATTCCGCAATATCATGAAGTTGTGGTTTGTGACAATCATCGCTTTTATCATCAACTATTATTATCTCAACATCATTCCTAATTGGTATGGAGTCAATACATCGTTTCAATAGCGATGGAATATTGTAGTGGGGGATAATAACAGAATAATTCATTATAATTGTTCCAATGATTTGATTTGTATGATTGGTATATAATTATATTGACTGATTAGCATGGTATTATATTCCCCAAACTTATAGTAGTCGGGACTTTCTGGGTCTATACAGTATTCGACATCTCCATGATTTGTTTTGATGAATGTGTTCGGTATACCTATCGTACGATGTGCCACGGCCTTGGTTATATCAGTCATACTGTCGGTCGCAAACATCAGATATGTGCCATCTCCACATTCCATTATTCCATTGTCAGCCGTTGTGTTCTCAAGACACCGTAGTTCCCGTGGCATTATAGTAATATTCTTTATACTTGGATAGCGGTTATAAATATCGTTTACAAGATTCCGATGATTGCCCGACCCCTTTGTAAAGCTGTTATTTTCTGTATAGTCATCAAGAAATGACATCAAACAATTTGAGCGTGGGTAAAGATTGATGAATATTTTTGCGTCATCATTTCGCCGGGCTAAACTGTCAGCTGCACGCAGCTGACAGTTTACATCTGATGTAAACTGTCGCATTGCAACCGTATTATATGTCTGTATATATAGATGGCCACACGCTACAATACCACATGCAATAAGCCATCCTTTTGACAGAGATTGATTCGTCAACAACCTAAGTCCCACTATTATGCAAAACAGACTTATAGCATATACCTGTCGGCTCGTACCAATCGATATTATAAAATTTACAATCATGGCACATATTGCCGCATTAATAAAGAAACTGTTTTCTTTATATATCTCGCCAATCGTCAGTCTCTTTCTCCATATATTTATGATTACCGCACCGAATAGGACATACAACCCAAGTGCATAGTGTAATAAATTTAATATGCTTATCAGCAAAGGCGTATGAGAATCACTCACTCGATTACGAGAAGCGGGAGATAGACATATTATAATTCCACCAATGGCAAATCCGACAAACATTATCCATTGCTGTGTCGTGACTTTCTTGAAATTGCATAATACATATATCGTTAACGCGCCTCCGATTCCAAAATTTACCCCTTCATGAAAATTCCCTGCAAACAATGAGAATAGCAGCAATGGTACCCAATAACATGCGGATAAAGTCCTCCTTGTAAAATATACTTTTACAAAAGCAAGAGCCACTACAAATCCCCAGATGTAGCAGATCTGGCATGATGGCATCATCTTGGTTGAGAAACATATCAAGATTAAAAGGATTACCGACAGCAGCGCCTTTGTGTTCTTCAATGAAGTGCTGGCAAACGACAATACCAGCAATATCAATGCCACATACATCAATGCGTTGGCCACTCCAAATGTGACTGGCCCAAGAAACGAACAAAACAGTTGAACAAGCACATGTGCCACAAACCGCCCATTTCCGGTCTGATAATGCGAGATTTGTGATGGAATAATATCACTTATATATTCTATCTTACCCCCATTAATGCAAGAATACATAAATCCCATATCATCACCATACCAAGAGGATGTCGCCGACAATCCGAAAACCACTACGGACAGAACAATTATTGACGATATAGCTAATACAGATGGCTTCATTGAATTAGAGTAATGTACATATTTTATCTTCACACTAATTGGCGCTTATGCATTATTCTGTGTAAAAGTACGGTTGGATATTGTACTGTTTTTAGTAAACCATATATAAATATGAGTGGATTATATTCCCAAAGCGCCTTCCCAATTCTATATGATTTTGAAAGTTTGCCTGTCAATAGATCCCGGTAAAAATATTTAGAATAGATTTTTGCGTGAGTATCGGTCATTTCCTTAATCTCTCCCCCCAATTCTTTCCCGATTACTAACCGAGAGCGTAAGGTAATTGAAGGGTCTGATTCAAATAAGTTTGAGATGCCAGTCCCGTTTCTTCTGTATACACTCATAGTATCACTCATACCGTATGCTTCCCCAATTGTTGCGGCTGCTGTTGATATCGCGACATCACCACATACAATATTTTTTTCCCTAATTCGTATATATTTTTCATCATGTAATATGTTTTCTGTAATCAGCATTGAAGATGTGTGACAGATATATTTCTCAAAAATCTCGATATTGCGATATTTTCTATTTGTAATCCCTTCTTCTGCAACTAATTGTCCGGTAATATCACCGTTGTCATACTTCACATAGACATTATGAAAGCATATAGAGCAATCAGGATGCTCCAACATATACGCAACTTGTTTTTGCAGCTTGTGTGGATCAGTCCAATAATCGTCCCCCTCGCACAGCGCTATATACTTGGCTCCTGATTCAAATAATGCTTTATGGGCGATTCTATCAAGTGAACCATCCGACTTCTCCCATTGATTTTCCTTTTCGTAGATTGGCTTTATGATGTTCGGATATTTTTCAGCATATTCACTAATTATTTGTGTTGTACCATCTGTAGAGCAATCGTCATGGACAATCGCAATAAAAGGAAAATTAGTTTGTTGCATCACAAAACCGTTGAGACAATCGCGTATATATGGCTCATGATTGTAGGCCAATGACCAAATTGCAACTAATGGCTTATTAGATTGAAATGTATTATGATTCATCTTCACTATGCTTATGTTAGATCTGATGTCCTGGATAAATATTTTTCCCAATAGATATGTCCAATATTTTATCCACACTGTTTTTTGCTGATATTTTATCTCCACCAGGAAGATTTGTTACCGTCTTTATTCCCGGTATATACGCATCCCCGGTAAATATCGAATATCCGATTCCGTATGTTATGCAACTGGGGTTATGTCCGGGAGTGAAGAATATTTCAACAGTGAGGTCATCTGATAAATTCAGTTTACAATCAGATTCAAGTATAATTATATTTTCCGTGCGTTCGAGTATAAATGGAGTCCCATGATATAACGACATGTTTAATCGTGCATTGCTTAGCATCTTTGCTCCATGAGTATTTGTATATATCTTCATCTTTGGATTATATTTAACAGCATCGTTTAATCCATATATGTGATCAAAGTGCCCATGGGTCAATAATATAGTATCTGCACCATCAAAACCATCCCATGTATCACCTGGATCTATTAATATATTCCCGATTCTGTAAGTGATGGAATTGAATAGTGTGTTAATGTGTGACACTATATCGCCAAAAACCATATTATAATTTCTTAGCTGGAACTCCAAATACAGTTGTATCTGCCTTAACCGAGCGTATGACAACACTGCCGGCACCTATAATTGCTTGGTCGCCTATTTTTTTATGTGGCAACACACTGACTCTGGGATGAAACGTCACACCATCTCCCACGATTGTTCCTCCTCCCGTGAATGCAAAAGATCCGATATGACAGCAGTCACCGATAACGGTACCGTGACCTAAATCACAGAATACTCCAATCGAAGAATGTCTACCAATTGTTATGTCGCATGATATTGATGCCCAACGGCTGATGATTGTACCATCGCCTATTTTTACGTTCTTGCTGATGTTGGCATCGGGACTGATTAATGACATGAATTTCCCACCTTTCTGTTCAATGATGTCCGTGTAATGCCTGATCCATTTGGGATCTCCGAGAGCGCAGATAAACACATCATTTTCTTGCGGCAAATATCTTTCTACGGAATCTATAATTGGCGGATACCCTGAAAATCCATCTAAGGCACAAGTATTGTCATCGAGGAATCCCTTGCATTCCACATCATTGAGATGCGATTTACACTCCAAAAACAGGTTATAGACCTCACGCCCATATCCGCGTGCGCCGATGATTAACAAATTCCTCATTGGGTGATAATATATATTATTCTTTCAACATCTTCCTCGCTCAGCGCGTGGTGCATCGGCAGACAGATGACCTGCTCGGCGATGCGGGTGGCGGTGGGGAGGTTATCCGGGGTGGCGCTGGGGAGACCACGGTAGGTTGAGAAGCTCGATATGAGCGGGTAGAAGTAGCGGCGACCGAGAATCCCGTTGGCTTTTAGCTTGAAGTATAGCTCATCGCGTGTCATGCCAAACTCTTCCGCATCAATAAATATGGGGAAATAGCCGTAGTTGGCCCTTACGCCGGGAATCTCGTCAAACATCCGTATGCCTTTCACTCCACCCAATGCCTCGCGGTATCGCTGGGCTACCTTGCCCCGGGCCTCGATCGCGGCATCGACCTGACGCAGATTAAGCAGACCGACAGCCGACCTCACCTCGTCCATCTTGCCGTTTATGCCGGGCGCGACAACCTCGGTCTCTCCGGCAAATCCGAAGTTCTTCAGGTAGTCGATGCGCCGCTTGGTCTCCTCGTCGTGCATGACAAGAGCGCCACCTTCGACCGTGTTGTATACCTTGGTAGCATGAAACGACAGTGTCGACATATCACCAGCCGTCAGCAAGCTCTCGCCGTTGACCTCAACGCCAAACGCGTGTGCCGCGTCATAGATGACCCGCAATCCATACTTGTCGGCAATCTCCTTGATGGCCTTGGTATCACAAGGACGGCCGTAGCAGTGTACCGGCATTATTGCCGTTGTCCTCGGAGTGATTGCCGCCTCAATCTTTGTCGGGTCGAGGTTGCATGTCTCCGGGTCGATATCGACAAACACCGGCTTTATCCCGTTCCACCACAGTGAGTGGGTCGTGGCTACAAAACTGTATGGAGTCGTGATGACCTCGCCGGTTATGCGCAAGGCTTGCAATGCCGTTATCAGCGGCAATGTCCCATTGGTGAAAAGGCTGATATACGGCACTTTCAGATACGCGGCCAACTCTTTTTCGAGCTGTTGGTTAAATCGTCCATTGTTTGTTATCCACTTCGCGTCCCAAATCTCCTTGAGTATTCCGTGAAGCTCATCAAGGTCGGGGAGCAGGGGGGATGTCACGGTTATCTGTTCATTCATCTTGTGCTTGTGGCTATTTTGTCATGCTCATCGCAGAATCTATCGCTTGAGCAGGTTTCTAACTTCAGTGACTTCGTCAAACTTAAAAATGACGGCGATACTCAAATATATGGCAGCCCCGGCAACAACTGCGGTTGCGAGTGACACCATACCATTTCCCAAGAAATATATAATGACACGGCATACTGCAAACATCGCGAGTGCCGCCACCAATGACTTCGAGAAATCGCGAGCCTGCTTCATCAGTCCGAGTCCGATCAGCTTTTTCGTATAATGCGTGTTGATAAATAGGCATAGCACGCTCGTCACCACACCTCCGTAACACATGGCCTTTACTCCAAGCGGAATGGTCACGCACATGGCGGCCACGCCCATGATTTTTTTTATCACCTCAAGTTTCAGAAACAGGTCGCTGCGGCCTTTTACCTGCAACAGGTTGAGGTTTAGCGCATGGATAGGATACCACATCGCGCTGAACACCACAATCTCAAGCAGCGATGCGGCATAAATCCACTTTGCCGTCAGCATGACGTTTACGAGCGGATAGGCCACGGCACCAAGTCCCAGTGTCATGGGGAAGACAACAAAAGAGGCCAGACGTATCATCCGCCGATAACCCATGGCCAAGGTCTCGTCACTCTCCTGTAGCTTGCACAGGGTGGGGTAGGCCACCGAGTTGAGCATAGATGTCGGTGTCTGTGACATAAGGCTTGAGAAGTTGTGGGCACGGTTGAAGAATGCCAATTGGCTCGCTGAAAAGAATTTTCCAATCGTGATGGGGTAAATCTGATTGTATATTGTATCGAGCAGTCCCGAAGCAAGCAGCTTGGAGCCAAAGCCGAGTGACTCTTTCAGGCTCGCGAATGAGAATCTCCATACCGGACGCCATTTTGATGCTACCCACATGAATATGGTACAAAGCCCGGTCCCGATGATCGACTGTGCCACCAGTGCCCACACCTGCCAATCGTTGTAGGCCATGACAATGGCTATAAACCCGGAGATGATTGATGATACAAAGCTGCATATAGCCGGGGTCTTGAAGTCGATATTGGCACGATAGAGCATCCGCTGTACGGAAGCCGTTCCCCCGATGATCAACCCTAAGGCTGATACACGCAGTATGGCGGTCAACTCTGGCATATCATAAAACCGGGATATGGTTGGGGCACATATAAAAAGGACAATATACATCACCACCGCCACCACAATATTGAAGTAGAACATCGTCGAGCAGTCCACGTCCGTGCGGTCGGTCTTGCGGATAAGTGCAGTCGCAAGCCCGCTATCTATGAAGCATCCGGCTACCGCCGTAAACACTCCGAGCATGGCGATGAGTCCAAATTGTGACGGCATGACGAGTCGGGCGATGATGATGGATATGACAAACGCCACGCTCTGGTTGGCCAGCGTCTGACCGATATTCCATGCGGCACCCTTTACCGCCTTGCGTTTCAGCCCTTCCTCTGCCATTACAATACTCGTTTCACTATGTTCCTTACGCGTCGTGCCATCGTCGGCTTGTTCTCGTCATATAGCCTCCCTGCGCTTCCGGCCTCAAATATTTGGCCGTCACATACCGTCCGTTCGATTTTGTCAATCGCCTCCTCGCGGGTATATCGTCCCGAGTCAATCATTCGCCTAATGTCGTATCGGGCAAGCCGCCTCATCTCGTCAGAGACCGCCCCGACAAGGTTTTCCCGCTTTCCATTATCCTCAAGCCAACGGCACTTCAAGCCATATACTCTCAGATATTCGCTCAAGTCCTCGCTGCGGTAGTGGCATGTGCAGCCTCCCCAACGGTAATTGTAGACGGCATCCTTTGCCACGGCTACTGTCGGTCGTTGGCCGAAAATTGCCATGTTAAACAGCCGGTCCTCGCCCCAGAATCCATCATACGCGATAAACCGCGCGTCATCTATCAGTCTGCGTCGGTACAGCTTGCCCCAGCATTGCACCGGAAACAGCCGCTCGTCATACAATTGGGCATCGAGAGCCATCATGCTGTCATATCTGTTGCCCATCGCTATGGGCAGTCCAAGGGCGGTCACCCTCATCCTTACGGCCATCTGCACCACGTCGGCGTCATGCCTCAGACAGTTGGCTATGGCGTTGCGCGACAGCCAGTCGTCCGCATCGACAAACGTGATATATTCTCCCGTCGCCACCGCTATGCCGGCAAGCCTCGACTTGACATGACCGAGATTGATGTCGTTTCTTACAACCTTGACTTTCCCGGCCCACTCGTCAATCAGCGCCGCCGTGCCGTCGGTGCTGCAATCATCGACGACAATCGCCTCTATCTCCGCGCCGGTCTGCCATGAGACCGACCGCAGACATCGTCCGATGGTGCGTAGCTTGTTGTATGCCGTGATGATGACTGAAACGCGTGTACGGCTCATATCTTCTCCACAAGTGAGGGATGGATGAATGTGGTCGCCACTGCGGCTATGCCGGGAATGCACACCACCACACGGCGGTCACCGCGTATCCTCACAAAATATCCCTCTGTTCCCTCAAACAGCCCGCCCGTGACCCTCACACGGTCGCCCTTGTTAAAGGCCGAAACGTCAGGCTCAAGGTATATCACCTGCTCGTCAGGAGTACCGGCCACGGCGATGAAGTCGTGCATCTGTCGCTCGGGCACCACTACGGGGGTATTGGTCTCGCGGTCCATGATGTAGCGTATCGGCAGGTCGGTCGACTCTTTCAGACTCTCCATCTCTTGACGGGTGGCATAGAGGAATATCAGGTTGTGTATCGCCGGAGTCAGCACCTTGATGCGCCTCTCACCGCGCATCTGTATGCGGTAAGTGAGTGGCAGAAAGTTCTTTAGGTGTCTGTTGTCCAGCTCTAGCCTGACTTTCATCTCGCGGTTGTAGGTCACCCTAAGCGCATACCATTGCCTTTGGACCGAGTCGCTCATCTGTTAGTGGGGTAGGGGTGGCATCAGGGTGAATCCCTCGACAATACAAAGGGACACCAAAATGATTAAATCACTGGTTTGCAAGAGTTTGTGTTTTGGCTTTCCATCCGGAATATTTCCATTTTCACGCACTGTGGCCCTGATGCTTGTTGGCCTGTTTGTTATGCAAATTTAGGCAATAAAATTGATTAACCGCAATTATTCCCGATAAAATCAAGAAAAAATAAGAAATCCCCGATATTTTGCCATCAATTTCCCTCGCAGTATAATTATTGTGGGAAAATCGCGTTACATATTCATGTGATCGTTTGCCTCCGGGCGACCATGTTGGTCAGGTCACGACCGATTATCCACAATTGACTGAGATGAGCATATACCTTAGATATATCCTTATAATGATACTCTCGGTGGCGGCCACCTTTCACGGCCTCGCTGCCGATGTCAAGATACACGGCAAGATTACCGACTCCGACAATGAGGCGATTGAGTTTGTCACCGTGCGCATCGCCGGCACTGCCGTGGGCACCACGTCGGGTCTCGACGGAGGCTACTCCCTCTCCACCGCCGCCATCGACACCATCACCGTCATATTCACCTGCATTGGCTACCGTGAGGAAAAGCGCAATCTCTTTGACGCAAAGGGCGATGTGACCCTCAACATGCGTATGCAGAAGAACACCCGTCAGCTTCAGGAGGTCGAGGTACAGGAGGTGCGCAAGCAGACCGGCTCGATACAGAAGATCGATGCCGGGTCCTACAAGTATGCGCCCGACGTGTCGGGGGGCAGTGTCGAGGCCATGTTGACCACCATGGCCGGGGTAAACTCATCCAATGAGATGTCGTCCCAATACTCTGTCCGTGGCGGCACGTTTGACGAGAACTCGGTGTATATCAACGGTATCGAGGTTTATCGCCCGCAGCTTGTCAGCTCAGGGCAGCAGGAGGGGCTTAGTATAATCAACCCCGATATGGTGGGGGCGATTGGATTCTCTACAGGTGGATTCACCGCCGAATATGGCGACAAGATGTCGAGTGTCCTCGACATCACCTACCGTGAGCCCGAGGCGTTCGAGGGTTCTGTCTCGGCCAGTCTCATGGGGGGCAGCGTGGCGATAGGGCAGGGGACTAAGAAGTTCTCCCAGCTCCACGGCGTCCGCTACAAGAGCAATGCCTCCCTGCTTAGTTCCATGGAGACTAAGGGTGAGTACGACCCTAAGTATTTTGACTATCAGACCAACCTCACCTACCGTTTCTCCTCCAAGTGGCGGGCATCATTCCTCGGCAACATAGCAATCAACAACTATAAGTTTGTCCCGGCCACCCGCACTACCAATTTCGGCACCTCGACCGATGCCAAGCAGTTTAAGGTCTACTTCGACGGTCAGGAGCGCGACAAGTTTGAGACATACTTTGGTGCATTGACCCTCGGATTCCGGCCCAACCGCAATACCGACATCGCCCTGCTTGCCTCGGGATACCTTACCAACGAGCTTGTGACCTACGACATCACGGGTGAGTATTGGCTTGACCAGGCCGGCACCACTGGCGATGGCGACAGCGAAGGCATCGGCGGTGAGCTGGGTGTCGGCTCCTATCACGAGCACGCCCGCAACCGTCTCAAGGCTTCGGTCTTCTCGCTCGGTCTCAAGGGCAACACTGCTATTGGCAAACATTCGCTCGCCTATGGACTCACCTACAATCATGAGTCAATCCTTGACCGCACCCGCGAGTGGGAGCGCCGCGACTCGGCGGGATATACCTTGCCTACCGACCCCGACATGGTCAAGATGATATACACCCTCACCTCCCATCACGACCTGTCGACCAACCGCCTGTCATTCTTCGTGCAGGATACCTACCGGCTCAATGCCGCGTCAGGTCTGTTCACTTTCAATGCCGGCATCCGCTTCTCCTATTGGGACTTCAACCGTGAGTTTCTTGTAAGCCCGCGTGTCAATGTCGGGTTTATCCCCTCGGTCAACACCCATTGGGCGTTCCGCTTTGCCACCGGCCTGTACTATCAGTCTCCGTTCTACAAGGAGTATCGTATGCCTGTCGATGACGGCCTCGGCAACCAGGTGATAATGCTCAACAATGAGATAAAGTCGCAGCGCAGCTTCCATCTCATCCTTGGGGCCGACTACACGTTCCGCGCCATGAACCGTCCGTTTAAACTGTCGGCTGAGGCTTACTACAAGGCTTTGGGCAACCTTATTCCCTACGAGATTGACAACCTCAAGATTGTCTATTCGGGTGTCAACAGCTCAAAGGGATTCACCACCGGGCTCGACCTCAAGCTCTATGGGCAGTTTGTCCCCGGTACCGACTCGTGGATCAGCTTCTCGCTGATGAAGACTCAGGAAGACCTCAACGGTGTCAAGGTCCCGCGTCCCACCGACCAACGCTACAGCTTTGCCCTCTACTTCACCGACTACTTTCCCAAGGTCCCGAAACTGAAATTCTCGTTGCGTGGCATCTTCTCTGACGGACTTCCCGTCACAGCGCCACGCATGACCCGCGACCAGGGCTACTTCCGCGCCCCGGCCTACAAGCGTGTCGACATCGGCCTGTCTTACGGATTGCTCACGCCCCCCAAGGATGGCGAGCAGCGCACCAACTTCTGGCGTCACTTCAAGAGCATTTGGGTAGGGGTTGACTGCTTCAACCTGCTCGATATATCCAACGTCAGCAGCTATTACTGGGTGACCGATGTCAACAACATTCAGTACGCCGTCCCCAACTATCTCACGCGCCGCCAGATCAACGTGCGCCTCACAGTCGATTTCTGACGCGTCAACGTGCTTGTCAAGCCTCGGTCATGAAACTTGTGAACGAGCCACGCTCCTGAGTCGGTGTGCCCTCCTTGACTTTCTGTGCCGCAAATGCTCTTATCATGAACGCCATGTTGCGGCCAAGGTTACGCATGGTCTGCAATCCCTCAAGGTCTTTTTCCACGTCATCGGCTGTAAACCCGTGTACCTCGTTCCAGTAAGTACTTGAGGCTATCGGCATCGAGCAGATGGTAAAGTACTTGTTAATCTCGTCAAAAGCCGATGTCGACCCGGCGCGGCGCGATGACACCACCGCTGCTCCGACTTTCATTGTCTTGTCAATCACTCCCGATGTGCTGTAGAACAATCGGTCGAGAAATGCCAGCACCTGACCGTTGCTGTGAGCGTAGTATGTCGGTGTTCCAACCACCATACCGTCGGCCTCGGCCAGCTTTGGCGCGGTCTCGTTCACCAGATCGTTGAATACACATCGGCCATGCTCGCGGCAATAATTGCACGCTATACACCCGCGCACGTCCTTGTTGCCCACATTGACGCGTTCCACCTCTATTCCTTGCTCCCAGAGGGTCTTCTCCACCTCCTGTAAAGCCCGGTCGGTACATCCGTGCGGATGAGGGCTTCCGTTGATAGTCAATACTTTCATGATGTTGTATGTTGGATATTCATATAGTCGTCAATAATACCAAAACAACCGTGCCCCCCGTTTGGTTACGTCCAGGTCGGATATGGTAGCTGTTATTTTTTCCTTGGTACGACAGGGGGCTGATATGTGTCGGTCAATTCTTCCCAACGTGGAATCGTTATCTCCTTGCCATAAAAATCCTTGTATGAATCCATTACCTTCTTTCTCCAACCTTTTGACATTTCATGGGTGTCAGGGTATGAGAATAGGGTTTCCTCAATGGCAGAGAGGTAATGTTCCAATGTGGCGAATATTGGGAATCGTGAACGGCTTCCATACCACTTTGCCGGCCTTATCTTGTGTATGACTTTGCTTTTATATTGTACGTTAATAGGCCAATCGTCCATTGAGCGACAGATTTCCCATACATTTTTCAGCCACATGTCACGTATGGTCACCACTCCCTCGTCGCTCATACTGTATCCGAAAATCAGATATTTGTAGCATGTGCGGATTTTCAAGTATCTCCTTGGCATAAGCCTTGAAATCAGCAATATCAAACCCCGGGGATGCGGAATAGTTGAAAGCCTTGACCTCCAGTAAATCTTTCGTATGGTTATCGGGATTTAGGAATATGTCCGGCGGCATTTGAGTATTTGCATTTACATCAAATGCAATATTATTTTTACTTAGCCAACCTTCAAGCCATTCCTGTATGATATTTCCTACAACATCCTTTTGTCGTACAACGATACTGACATCGCCGAGATGAAAGCGGATTTGTCCTTCAACCGATTTGATTTTATCTACGTTGAGTAAGCGGTCATATACCAGTTCTGCTGTCAGTCTTATCTGTTCGTCCATGGTATTAATTAAGTTTGATTGATTTGAGTAGTCTTGCACTGATGGCCTTGATGACCGGGACAACAACTGTGTTGCCGAGCAAGTCAAAGCCATCTTTCTCCGATACGTTGAGTCTCATATCCTCAGGATAGCCAAACAATCGCAAACCCTCTCGCAGGGTGAGGCGGCGTAGTCCACCATTGTCCGCAACATAAAGTTTCTGCATATCCATCGCCACTAATGTGGGCGCTATTTCGTTTGGCCCTAACACCTTACTAATCTCAAAACTCAATTTCCCAGCAACTATATTATATCCTTTGGGCAGTGAAGTGTCGGGTTGTCGAGTCGTAGTAGTCGTCCCAAAGATATCTGTGGTTTTGATTTTGCGTTTTGGATGTTCAAATTTGAGATATCCTTTTTTTGAAAGGTCATCTAACATTTGTTGTAGGTCGAAACTGTCATAAAATGTCCTTATATGCTCGATGGATAGTGGCATACCGTCCATCCAATCTATACCTATAAGGTCTGCCCATTTCTTTTTCCTGCGTTCGCGTAATATCAGGTTCAACAATTTTTTCTGCCTTTCCGAGACTGGCCCTTTTATTTCTAAGTCCCAGCTGTGTATGTTTGTTTCTCCACCTCTTTTATCTTTGATTGACTTCCCATAAAGTTCATCAATCTTAAAATGTTTCAAGAGGCTTCGGATAAATGGAGTGTCAACTGTAGGATGACCAGTTTCAATGATATCACGAACATGTCTCGATGATCTTTCAAAGTTTTCAAGATCTGGTTGTTCGGTGAATGAGCCTACGATATATATACGTCTGCGGTCTTGCGGTACACCAAACTCCGATGCGTTAAGCACTCTGTAATTGACCTTATAGCCGAGCTCAAGCAATTTGTCGATTATGACTTTCAGTGTACGGCCTCTGTCATGGTTGACCAGCCCTTCTACATTTTCGAGGATAAATCCCTTGGGCTTCTTTGCACGAAGGATTCTCTCGACTTCAAAGAACAAGGTGCCACGTGTGTCAGCAAATCCCTGTCGTTTACCGGCGGAAGAAAATGCCTGACAAGGGAACCCTGCACATAATATGTCAAAATCTGGTATATCATCTGCATTAACTTGCGTTATGTCGCCGACAAAATTATCCTCTCCATAATTATCTTTCAAGACCTCAATGGCATACGGCTTAATTTCCGAAGTCAACACACATTCAGGGGTATATCCAGCTTCCGTAAGAGCCTGTGAAAGGCCCGTACGTATTCCTCCGATGCCGGCGAAAAGGTCAACAAATCGAACGGTTCTCGACATTGCTATTAAATAAAGTCCGCATAGGCAGACTGGTGGCCATACCTTTATCAGCGACTACACGGACGGTCAGATATGTTGATACGTTTTTTGTTTACGTTGATTGGCCTTTGTCTGCAAGGTAGTTTCGCCAACAGCGAAGTTACAAAAAAATATTGAATCATCGACATTCTGCACCTCGATTCTGAAGCCAAATCAATTTATCCCTTGGCTTTTGTCTTTGTCCACTTTTGTAAATAGTTTACTCGGTGCTGACTGATGGTCGCCCGCATCCCCCGATGCTTTTTGTGAAAAATACTGCTTGTAGCTGATTTTGGTTGGTATTTCCCCAAAGTGACAAGTAAGGTCTCGTTCCTAAATTTGATGAGATAGCTGCATTCTATACCGACTATATCAAGTAAGCCCGTCTCTCTTGCCAATAGGATAGGATTCCTTGATTAGATAATATAGTTGCCGTCCAAAGATGCCGGGACGGCGGTTATGTTATTGAAAAATGCTAATTTTGCGGCATATTAACCACATCTTATTTCTTACCTCTATGCGATATTCGGTTGTTAGGAATCGGCTCAGGCAATTTCTTGTCTCCCTGCTCACCCTGCTGTGTCATTATCCGGCCTGTGCTGATAATAATGTAGATGCCCTGTTCTCGTGTGAACGCGACACATTCGCCGGATTAAGTCTCAATTATCGGAAAGCGCAGGTCGGCGGTTTCACGAGGATTGTCTTACTGTACCTCCATGGCGGCAGCGGTCAGGGCGATGACAACAAGTCACAGATGAGGACTCCCGCAATCAAGGACATATACGGCTATCTCGTTAATAGCGGCAAGAACTTCACGTTTCTCGTTCCATAGGCTCCCTATGGCCAGCAATGGATGGGACTCGCCATCCCGGCCTTGAAGGAGATGCTCGACCGCTATTCCGGCAATTGCACGTGCGATGTCTATATCCTCGGCGGCTCAATAGGCGGCATGGGTGTCTGGAACATGCTGTCAGCCTATCCGGGCTATTTCAAAGGCGCTATACCGGTCGCATTTGACACGCCCAAGGGCAAGGTCGATATGTATGTCGGCACACGCATACTCTCGGTGGTAGGGGGCAACGACCGTCGCCGCGACATCGGCAGAAGCAAATCTTTCGTTGAAAAATTGACAAAACAAGGTGGTCAAGCCAGGCTGGATGTCGAGGACGGTTGGGATCATCGTCAGACTTGCGAATGGAGTTTCACTCCCGAACACCTCTCATGGCTTTTCGCCGAATAGCCCTATCATGACGAACCAATAGCTATTGAACCAAACGCCATTTAACTTGGACCATAAACTTTCATAGATGGCGTGTCCGCTTAATCAGATATTTATCGCGTGATGCGCGTCGTAACGGATTATTTTGTAATTTTGCGCGAAATTACCAAACATTATATACTCATGAACGAGCTTGCAACCAAATACAACCCCGCCGAGGTTGAGGACAAATGGTATGCCTACTGGATGGATCATGACCTGTTCAAGTCAGTACCTGACAGCCGCGAACCATACACAATCGTTATCCCGCCGCCCAACGTGACCGGCGTGCTCCACATGGGCCACATGCTCAACAACACCATTCAGGACATCCTTATACGCCGCGCCCGCATGGAGGGCAAGAACGCACTCTGGGCTCCCGGCACCGACCATGCAGCCATCGCCACCGAGGCAAAGGTGGTCAAGAAACTTGCCGCCCAGGGCATACGCAAGCTCGACCTCACCCGCGAGCAGTTCCTTGAGCACGTGTGGGACTGGACCCACACACATGGCGGCATTATCCTTGAGCAGCTCAAGAAGCTCGGCGCGTCATGCGACTGGAGCCGCACAGCATTCACCATGGACGACAAGCGCTACCGCAGTGTCATCAAGGTGTTTGTCGACCTCTATAACAAGGGCCTGATTTATCGCGGCCTCCGCATGGTCAACTGGGACCCCGAGGCAAAGACCGCGCTCTCCAACGAGGAGGTCATCTATCAGGACGAGCACAGCAAGCTCTACTACCTCAAATATTATGTAGCCGAGGATGACGGCTCAGGCGAGACCGGCGACGAGTGCGAGGTCGTACACCGCGATGCCAATGGCCGCCGATACGCAGTCGTGGCCACCACGCGCCCCGAGACCATCATGGGCGATACCGCCATGTGCATCAATCCAAAGGATCCCAAGAACCGTTGGCTCAGCGGCAAGAGGGTGATTGTACCCCTTGTCAACCGCGTCATCCCCGTCATCGAGGATCGCTATGTCGATGTCGAGTTTGGTACGGGATGCCTCAAGGTGACCCCGGCCCATGACACCAACGACTACATGCTTGGCAAGCAGCACAATCTCGACACGATTGACATATTCAACCCCGATGCCACCATCTCGGAGGCCGCCGGCATGTATGTGGGCATGGACCGCTTTGCCGTGCGCGAGCAGATTGCCAATGACCTGGCCGAGGCCGGGCTGTTGGAGAAGGTTGAGGACTACGACAACAAGGTCGGATACTCCGAGCGCACCCATGTGCCCATCGAGCCGCGCCTGTGTCTACAGTGGTTCATGAAGATGCAACACTTTGCCGACATGGCCCTTCCCCCGGTCATGAACGATGAACTGAAATTCTATCCCCCTAAATACAAGTCGACCTACCGCAACTGGCTTGAGAACATCCAGGACTGGTGCATAAGCCGTCAATTGTGGTGGGGACACCGCATTCCCGCCTATTACCTCACTCCCGAGGGAGCAGAGGGCGAGGAGGTGTATGTCGTGGCCGAGACACCCGAGGAGGCGCTTGAGCTTGCCAAGGCCAAGACCGGCAACGACAGCCTGACCGTGGCCGACCTGCGTCAGGACGAGGATGCCCTCGACACGTGGTTCTCTTCATGGCTTTGGCCCATCACCCTCTTTGACGGCATCAACAACCCCGGCAACGAGGAAATCAAGTATTACTATCCCACCTCTGACCTTGTCACCGGACCCGACATCATATTCTTCTGGGTGTCGCGCATGATTATGGCCGGGTATGAGTATATGGGCGACATGCCGTTCCGCAATGTATATTTCACTGGCATCGTGCGTGACAAACTCGGTCGTAAGATGTCAAAGTCACTCGGCAACTCGCCCGACCCGCTCGACCTGATCGCCACCTATGGCGCTGACGGTGTGCGCATGGGCATGATGCTCGCCGCCCCTGCCGGAAATGACATACTCTATGATGATAAGCTCTGTGAGCAGGGCCGTAACTTCTGCAACAAGATTTGGAACGCGTTTCGTCTCGTCAAGGGATGGGAACAGGCCGACATACCTCAGCCCGCCTACGCCCGTGATGCCGTCCAATGGTTCAGCGCACAGCTCGACCGCACGCTCGGCGAACTGGAGGACCTTTTCTCCAAGTTCCGTCTCTCTGAGGCGCTGATGGCTGTCTACCGCCTGTTCTGGGACGAGTTCTCGTCATGGTATCTTGAGATGGTCAAGCCCGCCTACGGTCAGCCCATCGACCGCAAGACCTATGTGGCGACCCTCGGCTTCTTTGACTCGCTGTTGCGTCTGCTCCATCCGTTCATGCCGTTCATCACTGAGGAATTGTGGCAGTCCCTTGAGCCTCGCAAGGAGGGTGAGTCAATCATGTATGCCCCGATACCCCGTGCCGGCGCTGTCAACGAGGACGTTCTCGACTCGATGGAGCGTGCCAAGGAGATTATCGTGGGAGTGCGTGGAGTCCGTGCCGCCAAGAACATCCCCAACAAGGAGCGCCTTACCCTCAACGTCATTGGCGCTGACAACATCGGTCAGCAGGATGTGATTGTCAAGATTGCCAATCTTGATGCCATAAACGTTGACGCGCCAAAAGATCCCGCCGCCGCGTCGTTCCTTGTCGGGACGACCGAGTTCAATGTACCCTTGGTCAACAACATTGATGTCGATGCCGAGCTTGCCAAGCTGCGCAAAGACCTCGACTACTATGAGAAGTTCCTCATCAGCGTCGAGAAGAAGCTCTCAAACGAGCGCTTCGTGTCCGGCGCACCTGAGGCCGTCGTGCAGAACGAGCGCAACAAGAAGTCCGATGCCGAGACCAAGATAAAGACCTTGCGCGAGAGCATCGCGGCACTCCAGAACGCCTGATGGCGCATCCCTGACACCCGCGACAACACGTTTCCCCCTTATATGTCGACAGACCCGGTGATTAGCCGGGTCTGTCTGTTTATATATGCCTGATGCGTGGCTCGAATAAGTGGGTATATGAGACACTTATCTGTCCTATTTCAGATAGCGTCTCTCCAGGTCCTTGTAGGCATCGGTCTCCTTGGCCTGACGTATCCATGAGTCGATGCTGTCACCCATGGCGGCATTGTTCCGGTCGAGTATCCATGATTGGAACTGTGTGAACGAAATGTCAGTCGATATGTCCACGTTGGGATAGTCAGCGGCCAGCTCGCGGGCAATCCGCTCGTTAATCACGGCTTGGCGTATCTCCCCGGTTGCCGTCATCATGAACAGCTGCTCTGCTCCATACAGTGGCTCAAACCGCGTGTATATCGTGTCGCCTATCTCGCGTGCGAGATTTTCCACCCGGTGGGCTATGGGCGACTTCTCCACCACCCACACCGTGTCGCCCGCGAGGTCGAGCTGCGACTTCACGCGACATTCCCCGGTGCTGTCACGCAGTTGGACGAGTACCTGACGGTCAAGATAGACAGGCTCTGACAGCCTGTACTGCGTGCTGCCATCGGCTGTCATCGGCACCGAGGCCACCACTATGTCATATAGCCCCTTGTCCATCCCGTCGAGTGCCTTTGTGAGCGTCACTATCGGGTGAAACTTCATCGCCACCCCATGGCGTGCCGCGATGAGCCGCAGCAGGTCGTAGTTGAATCCTCCGAGAGTGTCGTTATAGGTGTATATCGACAGGGGGGCATACTCTATTGCCACGTCTATCGTGTCGCCCGATGACGCTCTTTCACCCCCCTGTGAGGGGTGCGACGTGATGCTGCATCGCTTCATGGCCGCCATCACTCCGGCGGCTATCATCAGCAGCACGGCATACATGACTATACGTCCGCTATAGGTTTTCATCTTCTCCATGGCTCATATCGAGTTATTAGTAACTGTATTTTGAAAAAGTCTCGCCTCGTGTCCCGGGTCTGTGTGGCTTAGTTGGCAAAGTCTACCGACAGTCCCATCTGAAATTTTCGCGGATTGAGCGGATAGTGGGGCATCGAGAAATAATTGTTGCCCGTCAGCCCCTGGTTGACGTGGGAGAACAGCAGGTAGAACCTCACCTTGCTCAGCTTCATGTTGAGGTAGGCGTTCATGAACGGATAGTTGCCACACTCGACCTCGCGCTGGTTGTAAAACGACATTGTCGCCGGCTGGTAGGCCACGCTCTTATATCGCGTGTAGTAGGTGCAGTCGATGCCAAATTGCACATCCAGCACCCTCGCCACCTTGAACAACAGGAACAGGTTTGTGTAGGCCGCAAACTTGGGCAGCGGTATCACCGCGTCGTCCGATGATGTCTGGTAAGTTAGCCTGTTGTTCCAGTGCAGTATCCCTGCCTTCAGGTCTTGCTCAAGCCGGGCGCTGAACACCTGTACGCTCCCGCCGTGCTGGGCGGGCAGGCAGCTGCTGTTGAAGTATATCAGGTTTTGCACGTTCTCGACCCCGACATTGATACGCGACCGCGTGTGCGGTATGTCGAGGATGCCACCCACACGCAGCCGCCGGGTCTTACCGAAGTCGTTGTCCCAGATGAAGTGGTTTGACACGTAGTGCTGCATCAGGTAAGGCGCCGCCTCGTTGCGGAACATCCCGTATGCCTTCACCGTCACCGAGTCGCCAAGCAGCCTGAACCGCGTCGCCGCCTCGCCTTCCACCTTGATGTCTCCGGCGACATCGCCGACCACGCCGAGCTCGGCGGTCACGTCATAGGTGAGCAGCTGTCCGTGCTGCTTGGTCAGCTGCGCCCCGATCCACAGCAGGTTTTGGGTCGCCGATGCCGCCACCCTCTCCTTGAGGGGGTAGGGGGTCAGCACGCTTTCCTCGCCGGGTATCATGGGCACAGTGTCGGTCGTCTGGTTGTAGCGTCTCACCTCGTATGAGGCATACGCCGCCAGTCCGGCCTTTGCATATTTGTGAAATCCCTCCAAGAGCGATACCCCGAGGGTATTCTTTATTGACCAATATGAATTACGGTCGTCAGTCCCGGTGGCATTGAGGTAGGTGTGTTTCCAAAACTCCTCGCCCTCCCTGGCGTTTTGGTTGAGGAATATATGTTTCGCGCCCTTGTAGTCGAACGTCCAGATGAAGCTCGACACCGGGATGTATGTCCTGACCGAGGTCGTGTCATCCTTCCACTCCTCCTTGTAGTAGCCCACCTTGTAGCGGTGGTTCATGAAAAACTGCTGCCCGACGATCTTTGAGAACGCCCCGGTGAGCCGTGTCGGTATCGCCTTGGCGTTGATGGAGGTCTGGCCACCCTGGAGCTGCGCGGGGTCGGTGATATACAGGTCGTCAGTGATGCCGCCGTTCTCCTTGTTGAGCAGGTTGTAGTGGTTGTAAAACGCCTGTAGCTCATATCGTTCACCCATGTATGAGCCGGACGCGCCCCATATCAGGTCTTTGGCCGCCTGATAGTCATAGCTGCCCTTTGAGTATATGTAGTCGACCATCGCGCCCACCTGTATGCGCGGGCCGGCATTTCCCGAGAATGTCCCTTTCAGTCGGTCTTGCCCGTTCTCCCGCCCGCCGCCGGTGTTGTAGCTCAGCAGCGTCATCGGTATGCGGGTATTGTAAAACTTCATCGTCTCGACTGTCGGTATCCACGGCCTGAGAGCGTCCATGAAGAAAAAGTCGCTCATCGGCTTGCGGTCAAAGTATATCATGTTCATCCCCTCGGTGCCGAGATTGCCGGTTGTGGCATACGCCTCCGAGATTGCTGACGGCACCGACTTCAGGTAGTAGTTGTAGAGGGTGGTGTCGATTGTTGCGGGTTCATGGAGTCCGAGGGGTGGCAGCATTTTCCAGGCATACGACGGGGCTATCACCGGCTTGGCGCCCCACAGTGCCACGGCGCTTGCCGCCACGAGTATCGTTATCGGAAGTTTACGTTTCATTTTACTGCAAAGGTAGTTCAAACCCTCGTAGTATAAAAGTCGCACGATGAAAAATTATGTCATCCGGCATGGGAATTTATGGTCGGTTTCGATTAATAACTCATCAATTTGTCGTAATTTTGCATCGGTCAAGTGACTGTCCCGTCAATCACATGGCCGGGAAGATTGTTATAGATGGTAAATTGATTGAATGAAGTTATTCGGTTCAAAAAGCAAGCGTAGCCGCATAGGCGTGGCTCTCAGCGGGGGAGGTGCGCGTGGGTTTGCCCACATTGGAGTGCTCAAGGCCCTTGAGGAGTTTGGCATCCGTCCCGACATCATCGCCGGTGTAAGCGCCGGCTCCGTGGCGGCTGTCATGTATGCTTCCGGCCTGAAGTCCGATGCCGTCCTCGACAAGTTCTCCCAGGTGAGCTTCTCTGACCTCTGTGAGCTTAGCATCCCCAAGGACGGATTTTTCAAGCTCGACGGATTCAAGTCGTTCCTTGCCAAGCATCTCACGGTTGAGAATCTTGAGGAGCTTCCCATCCCCACCGTTGTCTGCGCCACCGACCTCGACGCGGGCACTTACAAGGTGTTCACCGAGGGGCGCATTGTCGACCGTGTCGCCGCCTCGTGCTGCATCCCCATCATCTTCCGTCCCGTCAGGGTCGATGGCATCAATTATGTTGACGGCGGAGTGTTGCACAATCTTCCCGCCCGCGCCATCCGCGACAAGTGCGACTTTCTTATCGGTGTGAATTGCAGTCCGCTCAAGCCAGAGCCTCGCAAAACCAAGAGCACCATCATAGATGTCGCCACACGCAGTTATATGCTCATGTCCAAGAACAATGCCGAGCCCGACATGAATATGTGTGACCTCGTGATACAGACCAAGGATATCGCCGATTACAAGGTGTTTAATCTCAAGGAGATAAAGCTGGTCTACATGAGCGGCTACGGCAGTGCCATCGAGACATTGAGCGCCGCCGGATTCTCGCCAGTCACCTCATCCTGACCCCCCGGGACTCTCCCCGGATGCTTAGTCAAATATCCATATCCAACGTCATAAACCAACCATTATGAACAGTACAAAACCTGTAATCTACCAGCTGCTGCCCCGCTTGTTTGCCAACGAGTGTGACCACTGCATCCCCAACGGCACCATCGTGCAGAACGGTTCGGGCAAGCTCAATGACATAACACCCCGTGTGCTCTCGGCCATAAAGGACCTCGGGGCCACCCATGTGTGGTACACCGGCATCATCGAGCACGCCCACAATACCGACTACACGCGCTACGGCATCTTGCGCGACAATCCCCATGTCGTCAAGGGCAACGCCGGATCGCCATACGCCATAAAGGACTACTATGATGTCGATCCCGACCTCGCCGTCGATGTCAACAAGCGCATCGAGGAGTTTGAGCAGCTTGTCGACCGCACCCACGATGCGGGACTCAGTGTCATTATCGACTTTGTGCCCAACCATGTCGCCCGCCAGTACTCGTCCGATGCCAAGCCCGCCGGCATCCGCGACCTCGGCATCGATGACGACCGTCAGAAGTTTTTTGAGCGCAACAACAATTTCTATTACATCCCCCGCCAGCTTTTTGCCCCGCAGATCGATCTCGGGTCGGGCGACGACGCTTATGTCGAGTTCCCGGCCAAGGCTTCGGGCAACGACTGCTTCTCGGCGTTCCCCGGCCAGTATGACTGGTACGACACGGTCAAGCTCAACTATGGTGTCGATTACGGGGACGGCTCCCACCATTTCTCCCCGATACCCTCCACGTGGCTCAAGATGCTCCACATCCTGCGCTATTGGGCGTCAAAGGGGGTCGATGGATTCCGCTGCGACATGGTGCACATGGTGCCGCTTGAGTTCTGGCAGTGGGCCATCCCCAATGTCAAGGAAAATTATCCTCATGTCAAGTTCATTGCCGAGATATATGATGTGGGTCTCTACCGCGACTTCATCAACATCGGTGGCTTTGACTACCTTTACGACAAGGTCAACCTCTACGACACCCTGCGTGGCATACAGTGTTCCAACTTCTCCGCAGCTCAGATCACCAACTGCTGGCAGACGGTCGAGGGTATCTCGGGCAATATGCTCAACTTCCTTGAGAATCACGACGAGCAGCGTTTCGGCTCCCACTTCTATGCCGGAGATCCGGGACTCGTCATCCCCTCGCTCGTCGTCAGCGCCTTCATCAGCACCGGCCCCATGATGATTTATGCCGGTCAGGAACTCGGCGAGCAGGCTCTCGATGCCGAGGGCTACAGCGGCTATGACGGTCGCACCACCATATTTGACTACTGGAGCATCCCGACCGTGCGCCGCTGGCTCAACCACGGGGCGTGCAACGACGAGCATCTCACCGGCCGCGAGATATGGCTGCGCAACAAGTACAGCACCATACTCCGTCTGTGCAACTCCGAGAAGGCCATCGCAAAGGGGCGTTTCTTTGACCTGATGTATGTCAACTACAACAACCATACGCTCAACCCCCACAAGCAGTATGTCTTCCTCCGTTCCTACGGCAAGGAGACGCTGCTCATAGCCGTCAACTTTGCCGCAAGCTCATGTGACTTGCAGATCAACATACCGCAGCACGCGTTCGACACCCTCGACCTCCCTGCGGGCGACTGTGTGGCCACCGACCTGCTCACGTCCGACACCATGCGCAAGTCGTTCTCTCCCGACCGTCCCTTTACCACCTACATCGGCCCCTATGATGCCGTGGTGTGGAAAATCAAACATAAAAATGTGCTTCCCGCCGACAAAAAAAGGAACGCATATAGGGACTGACACTTGGAAAAATTGTAATTTTGCAACATATTTTTATCACATAAAAACGGTTTATGAATACAACATTAGCACCTTTCAAGATTTTCGCCGGCACAAAGTCCCGTTACATGGCCGAGGAAATCTGTAAAGATCTTGGTGTAGAGCTCGGTAAGATGAATATCCAGCGTTTTGCCGATGGAGAGTTTGAAGTGTCGTTTGAGGAGTCTATCCGTGGCTGCGAGGTCTACCTCGTCCAGTCCACATTCCCCAATACCGACAACCTCATGGAGCTGCTGCTCATGATTGATGCCGCCAAGCGTGCCTCGGCCAAGTCAATCATTGCCGTGATGCCTTACTTCGGATGGGCCCGTCAGGACCGCAAGGATAAGCCACGCGTCTCTATCGCCGCCAAACTTGTAGCCGACCTGCTCAGTGCCGCCGGTGTCGACCGTGTCATCACCATGGACCTCCATGCCGACCAGATTCAGGGATTCTTCAATGTCCCTGTCGACCATCTCTACGCCTCATCGGTATTCATCCCCTATATCCAGTCGCTCAAGCTCGACAACATGGTCATCGCCACTCCCGATGTCGGTGGTGCCAAGCGTGCCAACAGCTATGCCAAATACCTCGACCTGCCCCTCGTCCTCTGCCACAAGCAGCGTGCCAAGGCCAATGTCGTTGAGAATATGACCGTCATCGGCGACGTCAAGGACAAGAATGTCATCCTTGTTGACGACATGGTCGACACTGCCGGTACCATCACCAAGGCCGCCGACCTCATGATGGCCCATGGTGCCAAGAGTGTACGCGCCCTTTGCTCCCACGCAATCATGAGCGACCCCGCGTCAGAGCGTGTCAACAACTGCGCCCTCAGTGAGATGATATTCACCAACAGCATCCCCTTCAACAAGGATTGCAAGAAGGCCACCATCATCTCCGTGGCCCATCTCTTTGCCGACACCATCCGTCGTGTCCACGAGAACAAGTCCATCTCCTCGCAGTATCTTATCAAGTAACATATAGACTGCGTTTCCCTATATCCGACGCGTCCGGCCACCCCGGGCGCGTCTTTTTCCGTCATGTCAGTGTGCGCTTATGATTTTTCATGGCAATGAAACTTGCCGATAACGGCAAGTTTCGCTATCTTTGTGCGAGAATTACAATTATAACTTGCCGATAGATGGAATATATTTCAGTCAAGGAGTGGGCTGAGAAAAATGGTGTCTCAGAAAGAACAGTCAGGAATTATTGTGCGTTGGGTAAGATTGAAGGAGCCTGTCTTGTCGGTAAGACGTGGAATATCCCTGTTGATGCCGGAATCCTAAGCGGCGTAGGCGTTATAGCATATCACCCTTATTGCAAATCCTAAGGGAACAGATGACAGGAAAGGTCAAGGGGGGGATATATCACCGCATACAGATAGACCTGACCTACAACTCCAACCATATGGAGGGGAGTCGGCTGACTCGTGACCAGACACGCTATATTTTTGAGACCAACACTATTGGCATCACGGATCAGTCCGTAAATGTGGATGACATCATAGAAACCGCCAATCATTTCCGTGCGATTGACTATATAATTACCGAAACATCCTCAAATCTGACTAAATCCTATATAAAGCATTTGCATCTCTTGTTAAAGTCCGGGACCTCTGATGAGAGGAAGAGTTGGTTTAAGGTCTGTGATTACAAGAAATTGCCTAATGAGGTTGGTGGGAACGATACGGTTGCCCCGGAGGATGTGCACGATGCCGTTCGGTCGCTGTTAAAGGAGTATAACGGCAAGAAACATCCTACATTTGAGGACATTATTGATTTTCACCATCGCTTTGAGTCAATTCACCCGTTTCAGGACGGTAATGGACGTGTCGGCCGGCTTATTATGTTCCGCGAATGTCTGCGGCATAACTACGTGCCGTTTATCATCACCGGCGACCTGAAAATGTTTTATTACAACGGCCTGCGCAACTGGCCGTCAATAAAAGGGTATCTCATGGACACCTGCCTGACGGCACAAGACCATTTCAAACTGATACTCAAAAAATTCAGAATCCCATACAGCGACTGACATCACATCTCCGCATACTTTAGTACCGATTCACCATGATGTAGTATAGGATCTTACGCCAAGGATTTCTATCCTCGTCTGTCCATCTTTATCCCTAACTTCCATAACTTCCCTCAGTTTCGCTCAACACAAAGCGACAAGATAGACCGCCATCACCTCCCCGCCATGCTATCTTAGCGCTCATGAGGATGCCCATCTACCATAAACCATCCCCCCGGGAGCGACACATCGTCGCCCCCAACTACACCTACGGCTTCACCCGCCGCCTAAAGCCAAACTGGCAGCACTCGTACACTGACATTGTGATTACGTATATTCGGAGAGCATCCCGGCGAAGGTGTCGGCGAGGGGGTGGCGTGCCGTGCGGTATCGGTCTATTAGGCGCTTGACGGCGTTGAGCGACGCGTCTGGCCACCCCGGGTGCGTCTTTTTTCCATCTCTGACCCTATTCCTTTATTATACTAAAGACGGGACATGACCATAGAATGCCATGCCCCGTCCATCTGTGTGAAAACTTCCTTGTTACCGCTTCACAAACTTATGGGAATACTCCCTGCCGTACGAGTCGCTATATAGCAGCACATATATGCCGTTCTCAAGTCCCGACACATCAATTTCCACATGATTTTCGTAAATCTCACCGGCGAGCCCTGTAGTGCCGCCAACACGGCTGAGCGACTCAATCCTGTATGACTGCAATCTGTTCCGCTCATAAAGACGCTTGCTGTCACCGCTGATGCTCACCACGTCATCTGTCACCTTGACATCAAATCCGTATGAGGCATCTGTGGCCGGTTCGAGCGGCGCGATTTCTAAGGTCTCGCTCCTCACGCTACCGTTTTTGTTGGTCGTCACCACTGTAAACCATGAGTAGAACTCTTTGTCTACGGTAGCCGTGAAATATCCGTTCTTGAAATCCTCGACCTCAAACTTAGTCGGTATGCGGTCTCCCTCTATCAGTTGCTCCACCAACACGCTCTCCACTCCCTCAAGATTCTTTATGCCGATTTTGATATCGCGTAGATACTCGTCATAGTCCTGCTGGATAGCCCTCGTCATGCTAATTTCCGTCGGCCCGATGACTTTATCAAATTGCAATTCAGCTTTCTGCGGCAGATAATCTATGACAAGGTATTTCACATCATATTCATTATATGGAGGTCTATTTGACATGTATCTTATGTCACTGTCTGTTATGCGGCATCTGAGATATCCATCGCAAGTCCGAGCGTACTCCTCATCATTATAATGAAACGTAAAATCAGACATTTTAATATCTTTACTAATCCAATATGGGGCATCATATACTACATCCCAACTCCCATCCTTTTTAAGGATTGAGACGCTCCATCCCTCATCTGTGAGACTTTTCTCCGTATCGACATAGAAACAGTGGAATGGCTTTATGAAGTCGTAGAATAGGAATTGAGTAGTATCATCCTCTATGTCATCATCAGAATATATGCGTCTGTTGGCTGTCGCAAAAGAACGCTTTGACTCCTGTGAGGATATGCGACCGCCATAGGGTATTATATCATTGGTGGTGCCGCTTATATTCTGAGTATTTGATGAACCGCCTGTGACAATCTGCTTCTTCCATTTGAGAGCGTTAGTGAAAAATGCCGTCATATTGGGGTCGTATACATCACGTATGACAGTCCCGCGTCCAAATTCATGGGTTAGCAATACGGACAGGGGCTTTTTATAATCGGATATGAATGTATTCAGGGATACTCCTTGTTCCCACGGATACGGGGCATAAAGATTCAGTGAGCCATATTCGTTTATGCTTATAGGAAAAGAGCCATTGGTTACAAGCGTATATCCCTCGGACTCGTCCCGCGTCTTTATTGAACCCAAAATATGACTTTCAAATGGAATTGTCGGATTGTCATTAAAATACACTTTTTCCGTATCTGGTTTACCTATGAGACGACATTCAATTCCCATTGCCCGGGCTATATCCCTCAGTACAATTGTCACAAAGTCATACTTGCTTGTCGGCATCTCATCAAGACAATATGAAAATTCATCAATCATGTCCTGATTATAGGTGAGCGTTATGTCCGTACCGTTATACAGTGTGGGGTCCTCAAGAAAATTTGTGAACTGAAAATTATCACCGGCGATAAACTCTATAAGGATTACACCTTTCATTCATGGGGACTGTACAGTCTCATTGCTGCCAAAATTGCTGAGTGACATACTCCTGACGTCAACCTTTGAGATGGGTTTATTTCCGCTTTTATCCCTTATCTTCCCAATTTTTGCCACTATGTTTATGGGCAGTGATGTTGGCATACTCTCTTCCCATATCTTGCAGGCGTATTCAAAAGCGCCACGCATTTCATAATTCCAGTTGCCATCATACGTGATGTTAAATACTGTACCACCATTTATTTCCCTTACGACTGGCAGATTGACACATTGCTCAATATATTCGTCTTGGGCATAGGTGTATGACTCGTAAATCTCCTGTGCGTTTGATGCAATGGCAAGACAGGTGAACACTGAAAACAATATCTTTCTCATAATTTGTGGAATTTATATATTACGTTACGGCCATTCTCCAACCTTAATACAGCCACATAACATCCTCGTATCAACGATGACAAGTCAATATCCGATGGTTTGTTTGATTGATTGACGTTGACACCGCTGACATTGTAAATCCTGACCTCTGTTACTGAATCTACGTCTCCGGCTATCAGTAATTTTCCGTTTTCATATTTGACGCTGATGATGTCGTTTTCCTTGGTTATATCCTCGCTCTCAGTTACGCGTGGATAACCGATTGCGGCCAGTACATCTGGGTCATGGATATAGTCGGTTGTGAATATGGTATCCGAACTCACAGCACCATATTTGTTTTTTGCATAAATCACATAATGGGTACCCCATTCCGCATACTCGTTGGATATCCGCGTATAATCATTGGTCGTGTCTGCGTCCTCCCAATCAAAGCTCCAATGGAAACCGCCATTTTCAGGCCATTCATATTGGAATGGTATACCTGTCGCTCCATAGCTATATCCAGTAGCTCTCTCTGACGCGACAGATGCCGACAGTATGCCACTCTCACCAAGATCATGGTAATCCCAATAGAATGTGTAGTCGAGGGTTATGTCCTTTACTATCGGCTTGGCCGGGAAAAGATTGAATGTGAGTTCCACCATGTCAGTAACAAATCCATTGTACGATGTTGTCAGAATACCTTTGCAGTATACCGGTGTACCTGGTTGATGAGTGGTATATGAGCGCGCATACCACCAATTGATACTATCTATGTCAATAATAAATGATTCTGTCGGAGACTGACTTGTACTAACAAGTTCCACCTCTGAAGGCAGCGACCATCTCATTATTAGATAAAACTTCCACACGGCTTCAGGGTAACGAGCTGTCTCCACATGAAACTTACCATTCTCTCCGGCAAGGAATATGTGGTCTTTCCCGACTACCCGGCCATCAGGGAGCAGGATGTTGTCAGATATTCTCTGCGCACTCGCAGCAAGCGCCGCAATTATCAGGGACGTTAAAAATATAAGCCTGTTCATTGTCTCACGTATTTTATTTGTTTTGAGGTACCATCATTTCCATATATATTAAGAATATAAATTCCGTTACGCAGATTTTTCAGGTCTTCCATATCCTTGATGACAGAGATTCTCGCCCCTGCTATTGAGTATATTTCAAGATATGAGATGTTTTCATTGAGGGAGTCGTTACTTATTTCAGTTGTATTCATAATCCTGTTTCCTGACATGAATTCCTCTGCCGGTTCCAGTTCTATGGTATACGTGTCCTTGCCATACTTGTTCTCTGCCGTTATATCAATCCATGCGTAAGCGGGTGCTGAGATGTATGGGGTAATGACATGGGCAAGGAACGGCTCTCTCACATACTGCTGTATTAGAGACGAGCTGTATTCCTCATCAAGCTCGGTCAATATCTGGCTGGCTCCACAGTATTCCACAGTGTAGTAAAGGTCGTATGAAGCGTATGGCTTTCTCTGCTCTTTACGCAGTATCGTGACCTTCTTTATGCGCGGCTTAAGCTCCAGTGAGATACGGTAAACATCTTTGACCTCTTGTCCATCAGCGATTGCTGTGCACACGACTTGTCCGTAAATGTCACCGTTTATATTTATCTCATATCTGTCCTCATCGGTGATTGCAGGGATATTAAATTCGTTACAGTCACGTCCGGCGGCAACGATTTCCATCCCGCCGTCTTTAAGAGGCAGGGCGAGTGTCCAGCTTATCTCTGACAATTCTTTCCCAAAGCAATTGTTTATGTGAAACCTATGTGGCTCGTAGGCCGACGCTATACCGTTGGATGCTATGTTTTCACCTATTATCTCAATCTCCTTGACTGGTATCTGCCATCCGATGGCATTGAGTAACTCGATTGTCGTCCCGTCTATCTGCATGTATTTATCACCAACGGCCACGTCATAGTGCATAAGGCTCGTTGGATTGTCAAGGTAGACAAGTGACTTGAATGGTTCAAATACTTCGGGAGCAAACATTCGGTGTGTCTCGTCCTCCTTCAGCGCATATATGTAGCGGTCACCGGTAGGCTGTACATAATTGTTCAGGGCGGAATTATTGCGCGGGCCTGTGTTTGGTATGTCACTTAGCCGGACATTGTCGTGATTGAATATTATGGTGTCAAATGGCGTATGTGTTCCACGCATGGTGGCAAAAGAAATCAACTTGGTAGGCTTGCTATTGACGGTGACCGTTTTCTCTATGACACTTCCACCAAATCCCAATGCCACTGCTATTGAGCGCAGCATCGCGTATGTAGATTCCGGCTACCGGGTACGGTATTGATGCCATTGCTGCAATCCCAGGATTTTGATTTGTTTATGACTATTTCAGCATCGGATGATGTGGCCTTGCTTGAACTTTGTCCAGTCTGATATTTATATAGGCTCCAAGGCCGGCGTATCGGAGATTCATTTGTATACGAGACATCGATTTGAATATCCATATCAGCCTCAAGCTCCTTGAATTTAACACAAATTTCAATATTCGCCGCATAATCGATCTTAGATTCCCATATATCTATGGCTGCGGCAACACAAGTCTTGACAGAATCGGGTACACTGACCAAATTAGCATGTATCTTGCCTGCATTACTGTTAAGCCTATCTTCTTTATCAAGAATAGGCATGACACTGTTTTGAGCTATACCGTAGTCAGTAAAGCTGTCGTAATAGGTGATTGTCTCGGCCTCTTGACCGAATGCCCCTGCCCCGAACAGTAGGAGAGAGATGGCCCCTGTGATTAATCTTTTTTCCATAAGTGAGTGAATATAATGTTTAGGATTTTTTTATCAACCAAACGCTAACGATGCAAATTAAATATATATTTACAATCCGTCCAAATTTTTGAGTATTTTTTATCAACTCATACGTTAAAATACCCTATTTCGCCATCTCTTGCTCTCCACCTTCTCAGAATTAATCTCCTTAAATTCCATTATCTCTCCATCACATAGCGACAAGATAGACCGCCATCACCTCCCCGCCATGCTATCTTAGCGCTCATGAAGATGCCCATCTACCATAAACCATCCCCCCGGGAGCGACACATCGTCGCTCCCAACTACACCTACGGCTTCACCCGATGGCTCAAGCGCACCACTGGTCGCACTCTTTGCCCGCCACACCGCCACATCATCGACCGACTCGAACGCGCCCGCCACACCGCCGCCCCTGCTTCCGGCACTCCCCAACCGTGGCGACATCGTCCCTCTACCCCCGCACGTATAATAATCTCTGACCCGGCCCCTGGCCAAACCTACATCGCCAATCTCCTCGTCCACTACATCCACTGGCTACGCACCGTCATCCTCCCTCACCGGCGCACTCTCATCCTCGACCGCACAGCCACCGCTGCCCGCGCCCTCGTCAACACCCTCCTCACGTCCCCGGCCACACTACCAACCCGGTTTCACACTGTCGGCTCTGGCCTGCGTCCCACTACCCGCCGTGGCGCAACATTTGACATCATCCTCCTTCTCAACGCCGACACATACCCGACCGACACCCTCGACGCTGCTCTCGATACCGTCATCCCCATGCTCCAGCCTCATCGCGAGAATATCCTCATCATCCACGGCACCCCATACCCCCGCCCACCACGACGTAATACTACTCGTCGTCGCACCCCCAGCCGTCATCCATCCTTAACGCCTTCCTTAAACTCCTTATCTTCCTCCACACCACCGCTTCGTCCAACCCCATTCCTCCAATATCTCACCGCCTCCCTTGACGGCGACCTCGGCCCGTTCATCCTCATCGACCCCGAGTCTCCTCCACGTCATAGCCAACGCGGGTCGCCCCGCCACCCCTCCGATGCCCCATGCGACAGACCCTCCGGTCACAAGCTGTCCCGGAGGGACAGCGATAATGAGAGAACCCCGTGCCTTAGCTCGGGGACAGCATCCACCTCAGCCATAAGTCCCGGAGGGACGTTTCATAGTGACAACCCAGAACGCATGATGACACCCCCCTACATCCCCCTCACATTCGCGGCAGCTGCCCCCGCCGCCTAAAGCCAAACCGGCAGCACTCGTACACTGACATTGTGATTACATATACTCTGAGAGCATCCCGGCGAAGGTGTCGGCGAGGGGGTGGCGTGCCGTGCGGTATCGGTCTATTAGGCGCTTGACGGCGTTGAGCGACGAGTCGAGCAGCCCCGCGCTGTAAAGCACAGCCAGCATCTCGGCAAAGGTTTTCTCGCTCCAGCGGGCTATCGTGTCGGTATAGCGGCTCGCCGTCACATGGAGTGCCGCGTCGAGCGCACGGATTCTCAGCTGTGCCTCATATTCTGCCCCCGCGCCATATGATGCCATCTCCTTGACAGCCTTGGCGCATATGGAGCTGCGGAACCGCCGTCCGCGCTGAGCCCGCTCGCCCTCCCGCTCGATGACACGCGAGTATCGCTCGACAATCTTGTCGGCATCGGGATTGATGAAAAACTCAAGATACTCGCGGGCCTCCTTGCGGGCATCGTAGAGGTCGAGCAGGAGAGTGCGCAGATGTTCGGGCGACATCCCCTCCAGTTCTTTCTTTAGTCGCGTCTTTGACATATTGATGATTATAAAAGACGGGCCAACACAATGGTGCGTCGACCCGTCTGTATAACAAATCAGCCTCGTGTATGGTTACTTAACGCTGTCGGCCTGTGCTGTAGTAGCCTCGGCAGGTTGGTTGCCGGGCTTGAGCCAGCGGTCAAGCCAGCGGAAGAACACGCGCTGCCACAGCATGGCATTCTGAGGCTTGAGAATCCAGTGGTTTTCATCGGGGAAGATGAGCATCTCGGCGGGTACACCGCGCAGACGGGCGGCATTGAACGCCATCATGCCCTGTGACGCAAGGATGCGGAAGTCATACTCTCCGTGGGTAATCAGGATAGGGGTATCCCACTTGTCGACAAAGCGGTGGGGCGAGGTGGCAAACGTGCGCTGTGCCACGGCATTGTCTTTCTCCCAGAAAGCACCGCCCATATCCCAGTTGGCAAACCACATCTCCTCGGTCTCAAGATACTGGGTCTCGATGTTGAAGATGCCGGCGTGGGCAATCAGACAGGCGAAGCGCTTGTCGTGATTGCCGGCAAGCCAGTAGACAGAAAATCCACCGTAGCTTGCGCCGACGGCACCGATATGCTCTCCATCGACATATGGTTCCTGCTTCATGTAGTCAACGGCACTCAGGTAGTCCTTCATGTTCTGACCGCCGTAGTCACCCGAAATCTGGGCGTTCCACTCGGTGCCGAATCCCGGCAGTCCGCGACGGTTGGGAGCGATGACGATATAGCCCTGCGAGGCCATCGCCGCAAAGTTCCACCGATAGCTCCAGAACTGGCTGACCGCCTGTTGCGGGCCACCCTGACAGTAGAGTATCGCCGGATATTTCTTGTTGGGGTCGAAGTCGGGAGGCAGTATCACCCAAGTGAGCATCTCCTTGCCGTCGGTCGTGGGTACCATACGCTTCTCGACCGTAGGCATCTTGACCTGCGATAGCAGCTCGCCGTTGACATCGGTGAGCTGTCTCACCTCACCGCCATTGACGGCAAAAATCTCGTTGGGGGCAACCATCGAGTGGCGCATGGTGATGATCGTGTCGGCTCCGGCGGGTTCGATGGAGGCGTAGTCATACTGACCCTCGGCCACTGTGCTGACCTCGCGTGTCGTGATGTCGATGGCAAACAACGGGGTCACGCCCTGATGGGCGGCGAGGAAGTAAATCGACTTGCTGTCGGGCGCCCACTTTATCGCATCGGCCGTATAGTCCCAGTCGGTGGTGAGGTCAGTCTTCTCCCCGGTCGTGACATCGAGTATGAAGATGCGGTTCTTGTCGCTCTCATATCCGTCATGCTCCATCGACAGCCATGCCACATACTTGCCGTCGGGCGAGTAGGCGGGATTGGTGTCGTAGCCCATCATCCCCTCGGTGAGGTTGACGGTGGACTTCTTGTCGATGTCGTAGAGATAGAGGTCGGAGTTGGTCGATATGGCATACTCGAGTCCGGTCTTCTTGCGCGACACGTAGATGAGGCTCTTGCTGTCGGGCGACCACGCGAACGACTCGATGCCGCCAAACGGCTTCATCGGGCTCTCAAACGGCTCGTCCTCCATGATGTCAACGATGTTGGACAGCTGTGATCCGTCAAAGTCGGCGAGGAAGGGGTGGGGTATCTCGGTCACCCACTCGTCCCAGTGCTTGTACATCAGGTCGTCGATGATGCGCCCCGTGGCCTTGGGCAGGTCGGGATACACGTCCTGGGCCGTGCGCGAGTACTTGACGCTCGACACGATGATGACCTTGGTCCCGTCGGGAGAGATGACAAATCCCTGGACGCCCTTCTCGATGTCGCTCACCGCCTTGCGGTTGGAGCCGTCGGCATCCATGACCCACATCTGTGGCACATCCTTGACAGGATAGGTGAACGCGATACGCTTGCCGCCGTCAATCCACACGGCATTGTTCTCTGACGACGGAGTGCGTGTGAGGCGCTTCTGCTCCGAGCCGTCGATGTTCATCACATAGAGGTCGCGGTTGCTCTTGTTCTCCTCGACGCTCTCATACGAGATGCCAAACAGCACCTTGGTCCCGTCGGGCGAGACAACCGGGTCGGACACGCGTCCCAGTGCCTCAAGCGCCTCGGGCGAGAAGATACCGTCGATGATCTTGATGTCGGGCTTGTCGACAATCTTCTCATTGCCGTCGCCCTCGCTACATGCCGCAGCCGTAAGTAACAGTGCCGATGACATAACGATTGGCTTGAAAAAACGATTCATACTTGTTATGATATATTGGTTGGTTTGGTTCTGACATAACTCAGCCGTTTACACGCAAAGTTAGTCAGAATAATTTAATGTTGGCCTCACAATGGATATTATGTGACGGAAAAACGTTAACTTTGTTCTATACTAAGAGTGAGAATTGACTATGACGATGGAGCTGCAATATATTTTTGACAAGATGAGACGCGCCCTTTTCCCTGGGGCCGGGCGCAAGGGGGCGGTGAGTTACGGCGACATGTCGCCCAAGACCGCCGCGTCACGAGTGCGCGAGGTGTTGGCGGGATTCAACTGTGTCTACACTGAGGATAATGAGGATGGCAACACGATGTTGCGCTATGACTATCAGAACGGACATTTCATCGCCCGCATAGCCGACGACGCCTCCATCGGCATAATATTTCCCTCGGTGATAGAGGAGACCCCGGCCCATCTCGGCTCGGTCAGGTCGATTGTCAACCGCATAAACCTCGTGGAGAATATCGCCAAGGCTTACTACTCGTTCAACGAGGAAGATAACAAGGTGCAGATACACGTGGGCGGGGCGGTCAATCCCGAGGGGCTGTCGGTCGACGGACTCGCGTCACAGATGGCCTCGGTGATGGCCGGATGCTTTGCCATGTGTGACATGGTGACCCACCTGCACAACGGTATCGACAATACCGACCGTGACTATGACGACGAGACCTACATGCTGAGGCGCGAGCGGGTGCTGATGACCGGGCTTGAGATGATGCACGCCGAGGACTCGGGACGCGGATCATACATCGCCGCCCCGGAGCGCGTCACTCTGGAGGACTTCGTACACCGCATGTTTGGCCCGGGGCTGTCGATAACCGGCGCAAGGGTCGTGACCGATGAACTCACCGAACTGACGACACTCAACGAGATAAGCCATCTCGACCTGCTGTGCACGGTGATTGACTATGGTGATGACGTGGTGATGCCGGGTCATAGGGCCAAGGTCAGGTTTGCGCGGCAGAATGCCACGGTAATCATCGACTACCGTCTGCCGGGCGGGAATCCGGATGCCACCCGCCGCCAGATTGTGCTTAACGTCCATGCCGAGGGACACACCGAGCGGCTGTACTATGTGCGCATAAGCGGCGTGATGAGCGCTCCCGAGGATATGCCCGGATTGTCGGGTACGCACGTTGACCCGGTGAGGACATCATGCTCCGTGCTCGTCGCCTATGACTCGCTCCCGGCCGAGGAACGGCGCAACGAGGTGAGGTTTCTCGTCGATGACGCGGGCGACAAGATTGCATCGGGACGCTCTGACGAGCTTACAGCCGAGCAGCGTATGCTGTGCAGCTCGATATTGCCCGTGGTCGACTATGACCTCTACCGCGGACGACAGGCATTTCTCGACGGGCGGTACTATCAGGCGCTGACCTACCTTGAGCGGGCGTTTGACTACCTCAACCGCAACTATGCCTCACTCGGTGAGGATGACCGCGAGACGTTCTTTAACGTATGTCACTACATAGGGTTCTGCTACTGCGAGATGCGCCGCTATCGCGAGGCTTACTACTACCTCGACATCATATATCCGCTCAACCGCGTCAACTACACGAGCGAGTATATAAACTGCCTTGTCAACTCGGGAGACTTCAGGTCGATAATGGCGCTCGATGCCATCAGCAAGAACATCGAGGGCGAGAAAGGGCCATCGCCTGACGAGGATATATCATCGTTTGTCGATTTCCTCAAACGGCGGCGTGCCTACGTGCTTGTCGATACCGGGCAATATGATGAGGCCGAGAAGCTGCTGACCGAAATGCTCGACCAACCCGCTAACCAGGACTTTGCCATCGGTGAACTCGCCTACCTCCGCAAAATCCGTCCCACCACGACGACCGACTGACCAAGCCGCCACGCGAAACGGTTATTTCCGCTTTTTGCGGGAGGGAGGGGCTGGATTTGGCCTTGGCGTTCTGTTGGATTTGGGGGATGTTGGCTTGCCCTTGTGATTGACATGGCTGTCGGGGGCATGATAGGAAGGAAAGAGCCGGGCGATGATGTCGGGACGGTGGAGGCGGCGCAGGGAGCTGATGATGTCGTCGCGGTAGGTACGGTCATACCAGAAGAAGTAGCGGCGTTGGGCGAGTTTCTCGTCGCGGGTCGTGGCGGTGTAGACGCGTTCGCCGGTATAGGGGTGATAGCCCGAGTAGTATATCTCGGTTGAGACCGTCATGGGGGTGGGGGTGAAGTCCTGGACTTGCTCAAGGTGCATGTCGAGGTCCTTGGTCTCGGCGGCGAGCATGGCCATGTCGACCTCGCGGCAACCGGGATGGCTCGATATGAAGTAGGGTATCAGTTGCTGCCGCAGACCGCAACGGTCATTGACCGTGTCAAAGATGCGCTTGAAGTCGTAGAATTGGGAGAAGGAGGGCTTGCGCATGATGTCGAGGACATGGTCGGCAGTATGCTCGGGTGCAACCTTCAGGCGGCCAGAGACGTGGTCGCGTATAAGCTCCTCGTTGTAGCGGCGGTTGGCCCGGTCGATGTCGGGGTCTCCGTTGGGGTGCATGGACAGGTCGTAGCGCACGCCGCTGCCGATAAATGATTTCTTGACCTCGGGGAGCGAGTCGACGGCATGATAGATGTCGAGCAGCGGGCGATGGTCGTTGTTGAGGTTGGGGCAGGGTTTGGGATGCAGACAAGATGGCCGCAGACACTTCTCGCAGATGGACTTGTCGCGTCCTCCCATGCGGTACATGTTGGCCGACGGGCCTCCGAGGTCGCTGATGTATCCCTTGAATCCGGGCATACGCGTCACCTTGCGCACCTCGGCAAGTATGGACTCCTTGCTGCGCGACGCGATAAACTTGCCCTGATGGGCCGAGATGGTGCAGAAGGCACATCCGCCGAAACATCCACGGTGCATGTTGACTGAGTATTTTATCATGTCAAACGCGGGTATGGTCTTGCCTTTGTAGCGAGGGTGGGGCAACCGGGTGTAGGGGAGGTCAAAGGAGCCGTCGATCTGCTCGGTGGTCATCGGGGGGTACATGGGGTTGACCTTGATGACGGAGTCTCCGTGGCGTTGCCACAGTGTGGCACCGTGGACGCGGTTGCTCTGCTGCTCAATGTGCTTGAAGTTGGCCGATTGCAGCCGCTTGTCGCGGAGGCAGTCGTCATAGGCGTTGAGGATGATATTGTTGTCGTCGGGAGAGGGTATGGCCGTGACGGGAAGCCGCAGGGCTGTCTGGGGGATTGAGTCGAGCGACGAGATTGGCCGGCCATCACGCAAGGCTGACACGATGGCTCTCATGGGCAACTCGCCCATGCCGTAGACGACCATATCGACCGGGGCATCCATGAGTATGGACGGGCGCAGACGGTCTTGCCAGTAGTCGTAGTGGGACAACCGTCGCAGGGATGCCTCAATGGCACCCGCGACAATCGGCACGTCGGGATAGAGGTCGCGCAGTATGCGGGAATAGACGATGGTGGGATAGTCGGGGCGTGCGCCATGCCGCCCGCCGGGAGTATAGGCATCGTCACTGCGCAGACGACGATTGGCGGTGTAGTGGTTGACCATCGAGTCCATCGCCCCGGCAGATATGCCGAAGAACAGGCGGGGACGGCCAAACTTGCGGAAATCGCGCAGGTCGTCCTGCCAGTTGGGCTGGGGCACGATGGCCACACGCAGTCCCTCGGCCTCAAGCACGCGCCCGATGACGGCGGCCCCGAACGAGGGATGATCGACGTAGGCATCGCCGGAAAACAGCACTACGTCCACCTCGTCCCATCCACGTGATTTCATCTCCTTGACCGATGTCGGGAGCCACGCCTCGGGGGGGGATTGCCATGTCGGGGCGCTTGGGTTAGCAGTCTCCTGTCTCATGATTTCTTTCTTTCGGCTAACTGTTGCTCCATCTTCACAATCTCGTCGCGTAGACGTGCGGCCTCGATGAACTCCATCTCCTTGGCGGCCTCGACCATCTGCTCACGCAACCGCGTGATGGCCCGCTCCATTTCCTCGGGACTCATGTAGGCGATGACCGGGTCGGCGGCTATGGAAGTTGTGTGGGTGTACTCGCTCTCGTAGGGGAGCGCGGGTGACTTGTCGCGTCGGCGCGTGGTGTGGGTGGCTGTCGCGTCGTCCTCCTTGTCAAGCCCGATGATCTTGTTGCGGGCCTTGATGATGGCCTGTGGCGTGATGCCGTGTTCCTCGTTGTAGGCAAGCTGTATGGAGCGGCGACGCTCGGTCTCCTCGATGGTGAGGCGCATTGAGTCGGTGATCTTGTCGGCATACATGATGACGGTGCCGTTGAGATTGCGGGCGGCGCGACCGACGGTCTGTGTTAGCGAGCGGTGGGAGCGCAGGAATCCCTCCTTGTCGGCATCGAGGATGGCCACAAGCGATACCTCGGGGAGGTCAAGGCCCTCGCGGAGCAGGTTGACACCGATGAGCACATCGTAGACACCAGTACGGAGGTCGTCGAGTATCTTAATGCGGTCGAGGGTCTCAACGTCACTGTGGATGTAGGCGGCCTTGACGCGCAACTTGGTGAGGTAGGCGTTGAGTTCCTCGGCCATGCGCTTGGTGAGCGTGGTGACAAGCACGCGCTCGTCGCGCTCCACGCGCAGCTGTATCTCCTCAAGCAGGTTGTCAATCTGATTGAGCGACGGGCGTACCTCAATCAGCGGGTCGAGCAGCCCGGTGGGACGTATGATCTGCTCCACGACCACGCCCTCGCTCTTCTCAAGCTCGTAGTCGGCAGGGGTGGCGCTGACGTAGATGGTCTGGCGGTTTAGTTCCTCAAACTCGTTGAACTTGAGAGGGCGGTTGTCGAGGGCGGCGGGTAGCCGGAATCCATATTCGACGAGATTCATCTTGCGGGATACGTCGCCGCCATACATAGCGCGTATCTGCGGTATGGTGACGTGGCTCTCGTCTATGATGGTGAGATAGTCTTTGGGAAAGTAGTCGAGGAGGCAGAATGGGCGCATACCCGGTTGACGGCCGTCAAAGTAGCGGCTATAGTTCTCGATGCCGGAGCAGTGGCCTACCTCGCGTATCATCTCGATGTCGTAGGTGACGCGCTCATAAAGGCGGCGTGCCTCAAGCTCGCGCATCTCCTTGTTGAAGAATGCCACCTGCTCGCCGAGGTCGACCTCAATCTGTCCGAGAGCCGCGCCGACACGCTCCTTGGAGGTGACGAAGATGTTGGCGGGAAATATCTTGAACTGGTCGTGGGTGCCGAGCGATGTCCCATCGTCGGGATGGATGGTCGAGATTGACTCTATCTCATCGCCCCAGAAGATGACGCGCAACATTATCTCCTCGTAGGCGAGGCGTATGTCGACGGTGTCGCCCTTGACGCGGAAGTTGCCTCGCTGGAGGTCAAGCTCGTTGCGCGAGTAAAGGGCATCGACAAGCCGACGGAGGAACATGTTGCGGGCGATGCGTTGGCCGACGCGTATATCTATTACATTGGCATGGAAGTCGTCTGGATTGCCGATACCATACAGGCATGACACTGATGAGACGACTATAACATCCTGTCGCCCCGACAAAAGCGCCGAGGTGGTGGCAAGCCGCAGTTTGTCGATCTCGTCGTTGATCATCAGGTCTTTCTCGATGTATTTATCGACCGACGGGATGTATGCTTCGGGCTGATAGTAGTCGTAGTAGCTGACAAAGTACTCGACGGCGTTGTTGGGAAAGAATGACTTGAACTCGCTGTAGAGCTGTGCGGCCAGGGTCTTGTTGTGTGACAGGATGAGGGTGGGCTTTTGGACGCGTTCGATGACGTTGGCCATGGTGAACGTCTTTCCCGAGCCTGTGACTCCGAGCAATGTCTGGGCCGGCAGTCCCGCCTCGACCCCCTCGACAAGCTGGTCGATGGCCTGCGGTTGGTCTCCTGTGGGCTTATATTGTGAGTCGAGCTGAAATTTCATGTTGCGCTATGATAATCTGCAAAGATACAAAAATCCCGCCGATAAATTAACATCACGCCACGGTGGCATTTGCGAAAATTGATTAATTTTGCATCAATGGGTGGAGAGCCGTCTCCATCTGCATTTAAGAAGGAAGCGTTATGCCCGTCTCATGATTATTGATGTAGCGGCATTACAGTTCCACGTTTCATGAATTAATTGAATGGTTCTTTTGGTAACTGGAGAGCCTGGAATACGAGTTATGAGAAAAATATTTGAAATCGTCAGACTGGAACAGATTTGTAATCGTTATGGTGCGATGAAAATTTTTATAATGATAAGTCTGCTTTTAGGGGCGAGATTGTCAGTACAGGCCACTGAAGTTGAAGAAACTAAACTATCCTCAAATGCAGTTTTGGGAGGAAAAGTATCTATTCTATTGATGCAATTGTCGGATGATGAGAGGGTAAAACCGACATTTGATGTGGAATTGGAACGAAAAGTGTCTGATGTGATTATTGGTGACGATTCATTATCAGGAAATTACATTGTGACATTAAAGGCCGGTGAGAATAAGGGCGTCAGAGTAAAGGTCAGAAATACTGCGACAGGCTTAACGGCATATAGAAAAAATTTCTCAAAATCATTTCTGTATGGGCTTTCAGATAATGCGCTGCTCGTGGGAAAGGGGGATATTCTGACACAAGTGATTGTGTGGAAAGAGAATGGCAAGTGGGTCGTGATGATTAAGGAAAAAGGAATCTATTAGGCGGTCTATTAGATATTACAATGAGTCAAGTCTGTATGGATTTGACTCATTGCTGTGATGGTATGATTGCCTTGATAACGTAATGTTGGTATCAGTGCTTTTTGATTTTGCCCGTTTTTTTGTTGGTCAGACGGGGATGGCGAGGATGGGGATGTCGGCGTGGAAGAGGAGGCGGTGGGCTATGCCGGGATTGAAGAGGCGGGCAAAGATGTTTTTCTTTCGGTTGGGGACGACCACCATGTCAAAGTCGGCGTGGGCTGATGGAAGTGATGTTCCATCGGCAAGTGATTCCTGGGAGATGATGCGCGAGGAGCAGTCATCGGTGGGGTAATGTGTGCGGTCATATTCAGTCAGCTTGTCGAGCAGGTTGGTGGGGTCGGAAATCTTGCGGGAGGGGAGCGCAATGAATGTGATGGTCATTGCGCGACCGGGGAAATAGCGGTGGAGCGAGTCGAGCACTATAAGGTCAGTCTGGTCGAGCGATGTGTACACGGCGATGTTGACAATCTTGTCGTAGGAGGCATGTTCGGGGACGGTGAGCACGGGGACGCGACATGAGTCGAGGACTTCGGCTGTCACACTGCCGACAAGGTCACGCTCCTTGTTGCCGGCTCCACGGGTTCCCATGACGATGAACGTGCGGGGAGTGGTGCGTGCTTGCTCGACTATGACCTCCTCGGGGACACCCTCGATGACCTCGGACGTGAAGCGCACGGCGGGGAGCATACCTGACTTTATGCCCTCGCGGAGCGAGGCGCAAAAGTTTTTCATACGGCGGTTAGCATCGTCCTCAAGTTGTTGACGCATGACGTTTTCTGAAATGTCGTAATTGACAGTCTCTGTGAGCTGGAAGCCGGTCGAGAAGTATGGGTCGATAAATGTGTGTATCAGTTTGACTGACGCTGAGAGTGAGTCGGCAAGCCGGAACGCGAGTTTGCAAGCCTCGGTGGAGTGGGGTGAGAAATCGACCGGGACGGTAATCTCGGGGGTAGGTTGTGACTCGTTTTCCGGCTCGGGAATGTTGATTATCTCGGCATTCTCGATTATGCGCAGGGCGAGAGGTAGGTCTTTCTCATGGATGCGAACACGGACACCCGACGAAACGACGGGTTGGATGAGGTTGACGTTATGGAGCGCCACGGGTATCCCCTCGTTTTCAAGGAGTGTCTTTAGTATCACCGCTTTCTCGTAGGTGTGTATGGCGATGGTAATGAGTCTGTCAGTATCCATTTTATCTCTTTATGTTTCTATAGATTGTGTGTCGTGTCGGTCATGAGGGAGGGGTGGAGAGGGAGGAGAGAGGAGAATATGAGAGGTAGTCTGTGGTTGATGTTACTCGGCGGGCTGCTGCTCTTGCAGTATCTCTATGGCCATGTCGTATATTGTAGTATCATCGAGGACTACTATGCCGCCGTCGGGACCGGGTTCGATATGCACGCCACAGTTTTTGCCAAATGCGTAGTTGCTGCCGCCAAAATAGTTGCGGACAGTCTGGGCTGTTATGTTGAGCTTGTCGGCGATGCGGTGAATCGAGCCATCGGGCAGACTGTCTTTGATACGGCGCAGGTCGTTGAATGAAATAGTTTTTGTCATGATACTATAAGTTTTGAGTGTTAGAAATTCAGTGAATTATTAAGATGGAGTGAATGTACACAAAATATCTGACATAAACAAATTTCAACGGCCTAAAGTCGAGGTGTTATACAACATGGTTTGACGGCATGTGGCTGGCATGTGGCTGCAATCATATCTTTTTGACCGCTCCGGCGTTTACCCAGGCGCGGTTGGTGTTGTCGAGCTTCACCTCATACCATTTGACGCTGACCGAGTCAACCCGCGAGGTCACTGAGTCGGTAATCTCGACCTTTGTCCCCTCATGGAGGAGGATGGCCTCCTCGGAGCGGTCCTTGGGCGCCCGGGGAGAGGTGCTGAGGATGGTCGACGGTACGGTGACGACAGCCGAGTCGTGGGCCTCGGCACGGTGTGCGGCGTTGAGGGCGAGGATGACGAGGATGATTGTTACGGCAATCAACACGAGACCGATAAAAAATCCGCTCTTGCGGGCCGCCACGTTGGAGGCAAAGATATAGAGCGCTCCACATCCGAGCAGCAGCGCGAATGACGCGAACGCGAGCCATGCCCAGGTGTTCGGCGTGGCGAGGTCGAGCACGCGGTCGGTGGTGTTGCTGATGAATGTCCCCGAGTCGATGGGTTTGTCGGTGATGCGCGAGTTGACAAACTCAAGGTTGACTCTCGCGTCCTCGTTGGTGGGGTCGAGACGGAGCGCCTGCTCGTAGCTGACAATAGCCTCGCCGAGCTGGCCAAGGCGATACTGAGCGTTGCCGAGATTGTAGAGGAGTACCGATGATGTCCCCTCGGTCGCTATGGCGGTGGAATAGAGCTGTGCGGCCTGAGTGAAATCATCGTGCATATAGGCCGAGTCGGCTTGCTCGGTGAGGGGCGTGGCGTTGAGCGAGAGGGCCGACGCGACAGCCACTATGGCTATGATTGTCTTCATTGAGTTAGTCTTTGCGCGTTTGAGTGAGGCCATTGAGTCCATCGCCTCGGATGCACGGGTGTAGATGACCGACATATCCTCGTCGGAACCCATCGGGGTATAGCGGGACATCTCGCAGTCGTCGAGGACGGAGATGAATTTGTCGGTAAGTTGGGCCGGAGCACCGTAGGACTCAAGCACGGAGGATATGTTTTCCCTCGACAACTGCGAGGCGGGGATGTCGAGCTTGTCGCTGAGGTATCCCCATGTGGCTCTCAGCATCTCCTCATAGAACTTGTCGCTCTGGTGTGAGTCCATAAACTTGCGGGCGACCTTGAGGCGACGGCGTGCCACCTTGTTGGCGCGGGCGAGTCGCGTGCCGCGCAGGTCGGCAGCGGCGCGTACCTTGCGGCCATAGATGTAAACGGCCAAAATGAGCAGTAACAAGAGGACGGCATAGAGTATCCAGTACCAGGCTGTGTTGACAACCAACTGATGGTGCATGGAATGCTTCTTGTCGCCGGTCTTGATGTGGCGTATGTCGGTGTTCTTTGCTGTCACGCTTTGATTATCGACAGAGGTGGCGGTGGTTGTCCCGACACCCTTGGCGACCTTGATGTCGTAGGTAGGGGTGGTCAGCGTAACATACTGTCGTGTGGCGGGATTGAAGTAAACGAACTTGTCACTGCCGATAGTGAAGTCGCCCACCGATTGAGGTATAAAGGTATATTCCACAGTCATAGTCCCGGTCACAGTGTTGCCACTGACCGATGCCTGAATGTCACTCTTGGGGGTATATTGCTCAAACTCTGACGGGAAGTCAATCACCGGCTCCTTGAGATACTTGATGTTGCCGGTACCCTTGATGGTGTAGACGAGTGACGACGCCTCATTGGTGCGGAATGAATCGCCCCGCAGCTCGCTGCTGATTGAGAATTGTCCCACTGCCCCGGAGAATCCGTCGGGCTGCGGCTGGGGCAAGGCATCCACATTGACTGACGCCGAGTTGGAACTTACCTTTATCTGACGCTCGACGGGGCGGGAGCCGCCGAAAAATCCACCCATGCGCTCATGCTGCACGACCGTGATGTCATACTTGCCCGAGTTGATGGTGAGCTTGCCTGATTTTTGCGGGAATATGATACATTTCTTGAGTATTGCGGTCATGTAGTTCTGACCGTTGTAATGCTCTATCTCGTTGAGCGACGGCTGGAGGTTGAGTTCCTGGATGAGGAATCCGTCAAAACTCGGCTGTGTCGTGGCCATGAAAGAGCTGATCTGATACTTGGTATACAGCTTTATGGTACACTCGACCGCCTCTTGTTCGTAGACCTTGGAGCGGCTGAGGATGATGCGGACAAAGACATCGTTGGCACTGACAGAGCGGTCGGATGTCTGTGTGGAGTAGTCATCGACCCTGACTCCGGGCTGGTTGCCCGCGCCCTGCTGTGACTTGTCGGCAGGGAGTACCTTGAATGAGACGGGACGTGTGGTGTATCTCTTGCCGTCAATGACCACGGATGCCTCTCCGATGGTGAAAGTCCCTGCCTTGTCGGCACGGTAGATGTAGGAGTAATCGGTACTGCGTGATGATGTCTGCTGTCCGTTGACAAACTGATAGCTCTGCATCGTGGAGGTCGATGGCCCGTAGAGCAGCGTACAACCGTCAATCTCGGGGACTTTCAGCGAACTGCCGTCGCCATTGGCCACGCGGAAAGTCACCGAGAATTTATTGCCGGCAATCACTTGTCGCGGCGGGATGACGGTAAATGATGTCTGAGCCGCGATAGTACCGATTCCGGCTATCAGCAAAATGAATATGTATAAAAATCGTCTCATAAATCGTCAGTCTTTGTGTCTCGCGGAAATATCACCACTGGTTGCCGGTGCGTCGCCGTGCGGCTTTCTCTTCCTGTTTCTTCAGTTCGTTGACGCGCTTGCGGGTGGCGTTTTCCTCATTTTCCATTGTCTTCAATATCTTGGCAGCGTTCTCGTCGCTGATACCGCCTTGCTGTTGTTGCTGCTGTTGTTGCTGACGGTCATTGTTGTTCTGCTGCTTGTCCTGTTGGTTCTGCTGGTCCTTGTTATCCTTGTCCTTATCCTGATTCTTGTCCTGATTTTTGTCCTGGTCTTGGTTCTTATCCTTGTTCTTGTCTTGATCCTTATTATCCTTGTTGTCCTTGTTGTCCTTGTCCTGATTATCCTTGTCTTGCTGCTGTTGCTGCAATCTCAGCTGCGCGAGACGCAGATTCTGCCGGGCCTTGTCATTGTCGGGATTGCGGCGCAAGGCACCCTTATACATGTCGATGCTCTGCTGATATTGCTGTTGGTTGAACGCCACGTTGCCGAGATTGTAGAATGCCAGCTCAGCAAGACGGGAGTCATTAGCGCCCTTGGCAAGGTCGTTGAGCAGATTGGTGGCCTCTTGCATCGGGTTATTGTCGGCGTTTGGGTCGGCATTGCCCGACTGGCGTATCAGTGACACGGCAAGATTGTAGGCGGCAAGCTCCGATGCCTCGTTAAGCTCAAGGGCCTTACGGTAGGCTTTCTCGGCCTCGGAGAAATTCTTGTCGTTGTAGTAGCCGTTTCCCTCACGTATGTAATTACGCTCCTTTTTGGTGGAGTTATCGGCTGCCGGCATCGAGAGGACACCGGTGCAGATAACGGCTAAGAGCAGTGCTATCCTTTTCATTTCTTGTCTCCTTTCGTAAAGAAGTTGATTTTTTTAAGCCATCCTATCTTGCGATCGAGGATAAAAATGTCGGCAACGAGCAGTGCAAGTGCAAGCCAAGCGAACACCGGGAACTGCTCGGCGCTCTGTGCATAGACCACTCGCTCAAGCTCTGCACTCGCGAGCGTCTTGAGCCGGTTGTCTATATCGCTTACAGCTGCCGGGGAGTTCCCCGACACGTAGACACCATCGGCCGCCGAGGCTATGTCGCGTGCCATCTTCTCGTTGAGGTAGGTGGTGACGGGCTTACCGCTGTCGTCCTTGAGGAACACGCCCTTTGACGCGTCGATAGGTATCGGGGCACCTTTGGGGGAACCAAGGCCGATGACATCGACCTGAATGCCGCGCTTGTGGGCCTCACGCGCCATGCCGAGGGCATCATCCTCAAAGTTCTCACCATCGGTCAATATGATGATGGCCTTGCCGGCCTCCTCATCGGGGGTAAAGGAGTTCATGGCCATTGATATGGCCGATCCTATCGCCGTCCCCTGCGTGGGTACCATATTGGTGTCAATGCTGTTGAGAAACATCTTGGCCGACACAAAGTCGCTTGTTATGGGCAACTGGGTGTAGGCATCGCCGGCAAACACGATGAGTCCCACCTTGTCGTTGCCGAGCTTGTCAATGAGTTTCTCAAGTATGAACTTGGCACGCTGTAACCTTGAGACACCGTTGACATCATCGGTGGATGAAGCGAGCATTGAGTTGGACACATCGACACATATCATCACCTCGATGCCGTGGACTGTACTGGTCTCCTCCTTGGCACCGGCACGCGGACGCGCCAGCACGATGACAAGCGCCGCTATGGCAAGCAGCTGTAACGTGATCTTGACCCACGGCTTGTAGCGCGACGCGTCGGGCATCAGCGGGGCAAGGGTCGCGAGCCTGCCATATTTCTTGAGCTTTCTCACGCGGGCAGTCTGCGCGAGAAAAAAGAGGAGTCCTGTCACCGGGATAAGCAGCAACAGGTATAATAGAACCGGATTGGCAAAACTGAACATAAGCGAGTCAAATAAACAATTAAACTAACTAAGGTATCGTGCGCAAGACGGTGTGGCGCAAAAGCAATTCGAGCATGAACAGTCCGATGGCGAGCCATGCCCACATCATGTAGTTGTCTTCGGTATGGGAGAAATGTTTCACGTCCATCTGTGTCTTTTCAAGCTGGTCTATCTCGGCAAATATCTCCTTGAGCACGGTATTGCCGGTAGCGCGGAAGTATTTACCGCCCGTCGTTGACGCTATCGTCTTGAGGGTAGCCTCGTCAATGACAACCGGCATGTTGACATAGTCGATGCCGCCGAAGTAGTTTTGCTGGGGCATCGGTGCCGTGCCGTTGCGGCCGATACCGATGGTGTAGACCTTTATGCCGTATTTCTTTGCTATCTCGGCTGCGGTCACCGGGGCGACGACACCAGTGTTGTTGGATCCGTCGGTGAGCAGTATAACGCTCTTTGACTTGGCCTTGCCATCCTTGATGCGGTTAATGGCCGTCGCGAGGCCGTCGCCGATGGCGGTGCCATCCTCAATCATGCCCATCTTGATGCTGTTTATGTAATTGGCGATGAGTGCGCGGTCGGTGGTCATGGGGACGGCGGTGAAGCTCTCGCCGGCGAATATCACTACGCCTATGTTGTCGCTCTCGCGTCCCGACACAAACTTGTTGGCCACATCCTTTGCCGCCTCGAAGCGGTCGGGCTTGAAGTCGCGGGCGAGCATCGAGGTCGAGATATCAAGTGCAAGGATTATGTCGGTACCCTCGGTCGATGACGTGCGCCAGCTGTCGCGGGTCTGTGGTCGGGCAAGTACGATGATGATACATCCTATGGCGGCCAGCCGCAACAGGAACAGCAGATGGAGCAGGTATTCCTTGTAGGAGCGGGGCAGTGACGCATAGGGTAAGGTGGTCGATACCTCAAGCGCGGGGTGTGCGTTGCGGTGCTTGATGATGTACCACGCGATGAGCGGCACAAATATCAGGAACAACCATAAATATTGAGGATGAGCCAATTCCATGTTATAATCAATGTTGAGATTAGACTGATACGGATAAACGGTTATTTCTCGTTGTCATTTTTCCCGATGGCAGGTGGAGTGTCGCTGTCGGCGACGGACGATGCTGCCGCCGCGCCGTCGGCACTTCCCTCTGCCGGGGTGACCACGGGTCGCGTGCCCTCGACAAACTGCATGGCCCATTGCAAGACGTTGACATTGTCATCGGGCAATGGCCTTACCTTGGCAAACTTGACGAAATCGGCAATCTCAAGTATGCGCTTCATGTAGCGGTCAGGACCATTGGTCTCCGTGTTGGACGACAGCGCGGATACAATCTGGGTCGAGGTCATCTCCATGGCGTTGATGCCGAACCGCTTGTCGAGATAAGTGCGCAGAATATCGGTGAGACGGGTGTAGTATTCCTTTTCCTGACCACGCTCGCAGAGGTGTGACTCCTTGAGTCTGTTGAGCTCCTGAATGGCCACCTCGTAGGGTGGAATCTCCTTTTTCTTGGGAACGAGCGGCAACTCGCCCTTGCGCAGATATTTCCAGTATACCCACGTACCAGCGGCTATGACCACAAGGATGACAAATATCCACCAATAATCGGTGACAAAGTCAGGCAAGTAGTCGTAGAAGCGCGTGTCCGGCTCCTCGACACCCGCATAGTCGTGGATGGTCTTGAGCGAGTCGACCTGAACGGGGATGACCTTGAGAGCAAGCTCATTGGAACGGAATGTGTCATTGCCCGACACATACATCAACGGGGGCAGTGTGTAAAGTCCGGAGTCAAAGGATTGTATGATGATGTCGTGGAGTATCTGCACGCGGTTGTTGCCGAGATCGACAGTGTCGGTCGCGGGTGTACCGGCAATCTCCACCTCACGGGTGAGGGTGTCGCCCTGTGGCATGACCATGTATCCGTCAGCCGAGCCATCACGCACCACCTCAACGTGGAGGGTGGTCTGCTTGCCCATCAGTATATAGGCCGAGTCGAGGGTCGCCTTTACCGTGACATTTCCCGCTGCGAGAGCCGGGAACGCCGTCACAAGGAGGGATAGGAGCAATATCAAGTTAACAATGTTACGTCTCATATTATCAAATAGGTTATCTTACGCTACGCTTCTTGAACAGCCCCATCAGAGACTTGACAAAATCCTCGTCGGTCGCGATGGAGGCCACATCGACATGGCAACGTTGCATGGTCTCGTTCATGTATTGCTGGCGCTCATACCACCACTTGTTGTAAGCCTTGCGCACGGCAGACGATGAGGTGTCAATCCATCTGTCGGCTCCCGTCTCAAGGTCGGAGACTCTCATGAATCCCACATCGGGCAGTTGGGCGTCACGCTTGTCATAGACCTGTATGGCCGTGACATCATGCTTGTTGTTGGCAATCGAGAGCGCCTTGTAGTAATCGTGGGTGTCGATGTAATCGGAGATGAGAAACGTGGTACACCGCTTCTTGAGTGCATCGGTCATGTAGCGTAGCGTGGCGGCGATGTCGGTGCCTTTGCTCTCGGGGGAGAAGTCGAGCAGCTCGCGTATGATGAACAGGATATGGCGGCGTCCCTTCTTGGGGGGAATGAATTTCTCAATCTTGTCAGAAAAGAATATCACACCAATCTTGTCGTTGTTCTGTATGGCCGAAAATGCCAGTGTGGCGGCAATCTCGGCTATCATCTCGCGTTTGTCAGTGCCCACCGCGCCGAAGTTGCGGCTTCCCGAGACATCGATGAGCAGCATCACCGTGAGCTCACGCTCCTCCTCGTAGACCTTGACATAGGGGTGGTTATGGCGTGCGGTGACATTCCAGTCAATATCGCGGATGTCATCGCCATACTGATACTCGCGCACCTCCGAGAATGTCATGCCACGTCCCTTGAAGGCCGAGTGGTATTCGCCCGCGAATATGTTCTGAGACAATCCACGTGTCTTGATCTCGATTTTGCGGACTTTTTTCAGCAGCTCGTTAGCATCCATAATCTTAACGGTTATTATGTCGGCCTGTCATCAGGGTACCTCCACCTTGTCGAGTATCTCAGAAATAATCTCGTCGGGGGTGATGTTGTTGGCCTCGGCCTCGTAGGTGACTCCGATACGGTGACGGAGCACGTCGTGGCATACGGCGCGGACATCCTCGGGTATCACGTAGCCGCGACCACGGAGGAAAGCGTAGGCACGCGAGGCGCGGGCGAGGCTTATCGAGGCACGGGGTGACGCGCCAAAGGCGATGATGCTCGTGAGGTCATTGAGGCCGAAGTCGGCGGGGAAACGTGTGGCAAACACGATGTCAACGATATAGCGCTCAATCTTCTCATCAAGATATATCTGCTCGACCACCTTCTGTACCTCGATTATCTCCTCGGGACGCAGCAGCGGCTTGACCTCCTTTTTCTCGTTTGAGATATTCTGCCGGATTATGAGCTTCTCCTCGTCCTTTGTCGGGTAGCCTATTACCACCTTAAGGAGGAAACGGTCGACCTGAGCCTCGGGGAGGGGATAGGTGCCTTCTTGCTCGATGGGGTTCTGCGTAGCCATGACAAGGAATGGCTCCTCAAGACGGAATGTGTGGTCCCCGATGGTCACCTGACGCTCCTGCATGGCCTCAAGCAGGGCGCTCTGCACCTTTGCAGGAGCGCGGTTTATCTCATCAGCGAGGATGAAGTTGGCGAATATAGGACCCTTCTTTACCTGGAATTGCTCTTTCTGCACGCTGTATACCATCGTACCGGTCACGTCGGCAGGGAGAAGGTCGGGGGTAAACTGTATACGGCTGTATTTGGCGTCGATTACTTGCGCGAGTGTCTTTATGGCCAATGTCTTGGCAAGACCGGGAACACCCTCAAGAAGCACGTGGCCGTTGGACAGCAGCGCTATAAGCAACGAATCGACAAGATGTTTCTGTCCCACGATGGTCTGGTCCATGCCGTGAGTGACGAGATTCACGAAGTTGCTTTTTCCGGCTACAAGTTCATTGAGTTCCCTGATGTTTACCGAATCGCTCATAATTAAGTCTGATTATATATGTTGTTAAAGTTTTTCGTTGACTGCAAAATTATAAATTTGACAATTGAATTGTGAAAAGCAGTTGTTAATTTTATCTATTATAAGTTTAGGCGGTTAAAAAACCGCCATTTCACTCGTAGCGACCGTAAATCTCAACCGCCTTGGCGCGTGCTGCGGCTGTTGACTGCGGGTCGTCGCGGTCGATGCCATACTTGGCCGCATCGGGGATTCTCACGACTGTGCCGGGCCTGATCTTGTCGGGATGTGACAACCTGTCCTTGTTTTCCTCATAGATGTATACCCAAAATATCATCTCTCCGTAATATTTGCGAGCCATCGTGGTGAGGAACCGATCCTGGCGTATGGTGTCGAGTCGCTCTTTGGCGGGTGTGGTTGCCGGTGTCTCGGGGATAACGTCAGCCACGGCCTTTGCCGTGGGTTGCGGTGAGACTGTGTCGGGCATCGGTCGGTCGATGGTGTCGATGGTGTCGATGGTGGCAGTGCCGGCGGCATGTGTTATCCGTTCTATTATAACAGCGTTTTTTTGCCGATTGTTTAGCATCAGATAGGTGATGCCGGCTCCTGACATGATACCTGCGACAAGCCCGATTGCCAGTCCCGCGAGGAATCGCCGACGGCTGCAATGGTGAGTATGGCGCTCGGGTGGCGCGGGGTATATCAGCCGTTGTGGGGTGTCGTTGGGCTCGGAGGACTCGGATGGAGTGTTGTTATAAGGAGTGTAGGGAGGACAAGGAGAATCCGGGGTCTCTATGACAGCTGGCTCGGCTATCTCGGTGGCTGATTCGGCCTCGGGAGCGGTCTCTGTAACTGTCTCAGACTTGGACTCTGTCCCGGTGGCTGTCCCGGTGGCTGTCTCGGACTCGGAGCCGGTCTCCGTAGCTGTTTCGGACTCTATTTTTGCTTCTGTCTCAGTCTCCGTCTCGGGCTCTGCCTTGGTCTCTGTCTCTGTCTCGGAGGTGGCGGGTGTGGGTATGGGGGCATCGGCGTTGGCGAGCATATCCTCGGTCACGTCGTCGGATAGCTCGACCGGCTCGAAAAATTCAAACGGGCGGTTTATCGCTGACTCAATCTCCTTGTCGGGGGTATAGGAGACAAGTCCGTCGTTGGCGGGTGAGAAACAGCCGATGTATTTTATTCTCACAGTATTTCCGGCTGCGAGACCATCAGAGATAAGCGCGAACAGTTCACGCAGAAACGAGTCACACAGGCTCTCGGACGAGCCGGTGATGGCGGCAAGCGACTCGATGAGACGCGGAAGTGGTATAGTGTTGTTCATTGTGCGGAAGTCAGTCGTTTGCGCAGCATCGAGCCGGCCTTGAATTGTAATTCTATCTTGGGGGGATATAGAGTCTTGCGCCCAGTTGTCCCGTCGGTCATGACATACTCATCTTTTTTCTCCGGCTCAAAAGTGCCAAATCCGGGTATCGCCACGGAATCCATGTTGCCGCACTTTTCCTTGAGTATCGCCCCAAGTCCCTCAAGAAGCGAGTTTATGTCTTTAGCGTCGCGTCCGAGCTTGCGTGACAGGGTGGCGACGACAGTCTTGTTGTCCATACGTGATAGTCTCTAAATTGTAGTGCAAACTTAGCTAAAATCTCACAACCCCGCAACCTATTTGCCGTTGCAGTTTATAGTGATGACGCTGTTGATGTCGGTGGTGTAGTGACCCGACATGTGGTCTTGACGGAGAAATGACGATATGGGTCGGTGGGTGGCGACATGGACGCTGTCGCCCGTCAATGGTGATGAATTGATGCGGTCGACGGCCGACATGAGACGTGCGCGTTTCTCGCGGTCGTCTGACGAGGTGAACAAGGCGAGTTGCATATGGTCGTCCCGTACAATCTCGGTTATTATGAGTCCTCCCTTCTTGTAGCTGAACCCCTTGCGGTATATGCTGCGGACGGCATCAATGGCGGCGGTGGTGACCGTGAGAGTGTCATTGGTCGGCTCATCGAGGGTGCGGTGGGCCGAGTTGTAGTATTGGGGCAGGTCGTTGTTGAATGAATTGGTGTGAATGAACACCGAGATTGATGCCGCATGACAGCGCATACGGCGCAACTTGCGACATAGCGATGACGCGAATGCCGCCATAGCCTCAACCATGCTGTCGCAGTCCTGTAGCCCGGCTCCGGCAAAGGAGCGCGTGGCACACATCTGCTTCTGGATGTCAGAGGTGTCGCTGTCGGATGTCACGCAGGGGATACCGTGCAGCTCCATCCATGTGCGCAAGGTGGTCACATGAAATCGCGTCTTGATGTCACGTTCGGCCATATCATAAAACTGAATCGCCGTGGTTATGCCTATGTCGGCAAGACGCCGGGCGAGCTTGCGCCCGATGCCCCACACGTCGGCCGCCTGAAGGAGTGCCAACGCCTTGCGGACTTTGTCGTCAGAGTCGATGACACATGCGCCACGGTATCCCGGATACTTCTTGGCAAAACGTGCCGCGACCTTGGCGAGAGTCTTAGTCGATGATATGCCTATCGACACGGGGATGCCGGTGTCGCGCCTGACCTTGTGGGCCAACGAGCGGCCAAACTCAGCGATGCTCTCCGGGTCGGAGGGGAGATGGCTCAGGTCGAGGTATGCCTCATCGACCGATGATATCTCCATCCCAGGCACTACCGACGAGATGGTGGCCATGACGCGGGAAGACATGTCGGAGTAGAGGCGATGGTTGCCCGACAACGTTGTGACATTGTTGCGGGCGACAATCTCGCGCACGCGGTAGACGGGTACTCCACGCTTGATGCCGAGTCGCTTGGCCTCCTCTGACATTGCCACCACACACCCGTCGTTGTTGCTCAACACGATGACCGGCCGTCCCTGCAGCTCGGGCCTGAAAACCCGCTCGCAGGACACAAAGAAGTTGTTGCAGTCGACAAGCCCTATCATCGTGGCGCGTGATTGGATGCCATGGGGACGCACCTATCGTCTCGGACGGCGGTTCTTGCGTATGGTGTATGTGACGATGCCCCATACCGTAAACTCGTTTTCCTCGGTGACGCGTATCGGGCGGTAACGGGGATTGGACGGGATGAGCCAGACGGCGTTGCGCTCGATGCGGATACGCTTGAGCGTGAACTCCCCGTCGATGCAGCACACAGCGAGGTCACCGTTGTGGGGCTCAAGGGAGCGGTCGATGACGAGCAGGTCGCCCTCGTCGATTCCTTCGTCGATCATGGAGTCGCCCGACACACGTCCGAAAAAGGTGGACGCGGGGTGCTTTATCAACTCGTGGTTGAGGTCGATGGTGTCGGTGATGCCATTGTAGGACGGGGCGGGGAATCCGGCCTTTATCCCGTCCTCGGTGTAGGGGATGGGCAGGCTCGACTCGGTGTCGGCGGCATATATGTCAATAGAGTCACTCATAGCCGTTAATCAGAGCATACTCTCCTTGATGGCATAGCGCGGGCGCTGCTTGACCTCGACAAATATCTTGCCGATATACTCCCCGACAATGCCGATGCCCATGAGCATGAGGCTACCGAGAAACCATACTGACAACATGATTGATGACCAACCCCATATCGTGTCATGCCGGAAATAAGATATGAAGACGTATATCGCCACCAGGATGTCGAGAATCATGAAGAACAAGCCGACAAAGAATATCAGCCTTATAGGCTTGGCTGAGAATGAGGTGATGCCATCGACCGAGAAACTGATCATCTTGCCCAACGGATATTTTGACTCCCCGGCCACACGCTCGTGGCGCTCATACTTGACAACGGCGGTGTCAAGGCCAATCTGGGGGACAATACCGCGCAAGAACAGGTTGCTCTCGGTATAGCCCGACAGCAGGTCGAGGGCGCGTGCGCTCATGAGCCGATAGTCGGCATGGTCAAAGACCGTCTGCAATCCCATGATGGATTGGAACTTGTAGAACCCATGGGCGGTGGTGCGCTTGAACCATGTATCGGTCTTGCGGCTTGACCGCACGCCATACACTATCTCCTTGCCGGCGTTGAATTGACGCACCATCTCCACAATGGCCTCGGGGTCGTCTTGCAAGTCGGCATCTATCGACACCGCAGCGTCGCACATATCCTTTGCGGTCATCAGTCCGGCCAACAGAGCGTACTGATGACCCCGGTTGTGGGCGAGGGATATACCCTTGATGCGGTTGTCGTCCTGATGGAGGCGGCATATGACATTCCACGTCCCATCACGGCTCCCGTCGTTGGAACACAGGATGAAACTGTCGGCAGCCACGAGACCCTCTCCCGCCATGCGGTCGAGAATCTCTATGAGCTTTGTCGCTGTGAATGGAAGTGCCTCCTCCTCGTTGTAGCAAGGGATTACGATGGCAAGACGTGGCTTTGACATGGTAGTTGTGGTATTGCGTAAGACAATGTGATGACTTGTTGCGGCTTATCAATAGTTGCGGGCAAAGAGCACACGGCGAGCCGACGGCTTGCCGGTAACCATGCACACTCCTGGGGTAGTGTCGCCGTCGAGGGGAATACAGCGGATTGTGGCCTTGGTCTCCTCCTTTATCCTCTCCTCGGTCTCGGTGGTGCCGTCCCAATGAGCCATGATGAAGTATCCCTCCTCGATTTTTTCCTTAAACTCATCATACGAGTCGACGGTGATAGTGCGTGCCTCACGGTTGGCGAGGGCTTTCTGATAGATGTTGTCCTGTATATCCTCCAACAAATCCTTGACATATCCCGCGATACCGGCGAGAGAAGCCTCGTGCTTCTCAAGGGTGTCACGGCGCATCACCTCAACGGTGCCGTTGGCGAGGTCGCGGGCACCGAGTGCGAGACGCACGGGAACGCCCTTGAGCTCGTAGTCGGCAAACTTGAAGCCCGGACGCTTGTTGTCGGCGTTGTCATACTTGACGCTGATGCCGAGTGACCTCAATTCATTGACGATAGGCTCGACGGCCTTGTCAATCTCGGCAAGCTGCTCGTCGTTCTTGTATATGGGCACGATGACCACCTGAATGGGGGCGAGGTGTGGCGGCAGCACAAGGCCGTTGTCGTCGGAGTGGGTCATGATGAGCGCACCCATCAAGCGGGTTGACACGCCCCATGAGGTGGCCCACACGTATTCAAGCTCATTCTGCTTGTTGACAAACTTGACATCGAATGCCTTGGCAAAATTCTGGCCGAGGAAGTGGGATGTGCCTGATTGCAGCGCCTTGCCGTCCTGCATCATGGCCTCTATAGTGTAGGTCTCCAACGCGCCGGCAAACCTCTCGTTGGCCGTCTTTACGCCCTTTATCACGGGGACAGCCATGTAGCGCTCGGCAAAGTCGGCATAGACATTGAGCATCTTGGTGGCCTCTTCCTGTGCCTCCTCCTTGGTGGCATGGGCCGTGTGGCCCTCCTGCCATAGGAATTCGGCTGTGCGAAGGAACATTCGTGTGCGCATCTCCCAACGGAGCACGTTGGCCCATTGGTTGCAGAGGATGGGCAGGTCACGGTAACTGTGAATCCAGTTCTTGTATGTGTTCCAGATGATGGTCTCGGATGTGGGACGGATTATCAGTTCCTCCTCAAGTTTGGCACCAGGGTCGACGACCACGCCGCTGCCGTTGGGGTCGTTCTTGAGGCGGTAGTGTGTCACGACGGCACACTCCTTGGCAAAGCCCTCGACGTGGTCGGCCTCGCGGCTAAGGAATGACTTGGGTATGAGAAGGGGGAAATATGCGTTTACATGACCTGTCTCCTTGAACATTTTGTCGAGCTGCTGCTGTATCTTCTCCCAGATGGCATATCCATAGGGCTTGATTACCATACATCCGCGCACAGCCGACTGCTCGGCAAGATCGGCCTTGACTACAAGATCGTTATACCATTGAGAGTAGTTGTCCTGACGCTTGGTCAGGTCTTTCAGTTCCTTTGCCATTGTATGTAATGTATATGATTTACATGGTTATTATGATGCAAAATTAATCATAATTTCGCATATACAGGAATGATTGCATTGCAGATTGACCAAAAATCTGCGGTGACGCTACAGCAATGTCCCATCCTTGGCCTTGCGTATCATCTCGGGACCCGGCACGAGATAGACCTCAAGCCGCCTGTTTTTCTCGCGGTTGGTGCGTGAGTTGTTGGGAAACAGAGGCTCGTCGGCACCTTGTCCGTAGGGTACCACCATTGTGACATCGGCCCCGTTGTCGTCGAGCCAGTCGTAGACGGCCGACACACGTTGCTCGGTGAGTCGGTCGGTGTATTCCTCCGACCCGGTGTCGTCACTGTGCATCACGAGTATCATCTTGTAGAATTCGGGGACACGCAGGTAGCTCACGAGCGGGCGCAGGTAGTTGGGGGCGGTGGCTGACAGGACTGTATCGTTGGGGGCAAACAGGTTGTCTGACGGAATGGTGATGACCACCACCTCCTTGTCACGCATCAGTTCGACCTGCTCCTTCTTGTTGGCAAGCTGCCGGGCGACGCGATACTGGTATTCGCGGACGGCCTCTTTCTGCTTGTTGCCTACGCGTGGGGTGTGGAGATTGCGGTCGAGGTCTATGTCGTAAATGTCATCATCGACGGCAGAGGTTGACACAGCGTCTAACTTGTCTGCCTGTTTACCGCTCTTGGGCGCGGTCTGCTCCTTGTCGCCACCTCCGAATATTCCCTTGATTTCGCTGAATATATTTTGGGAATATGCCGAAGAGGCGGTCATCGACGCGATGACCACCAAGGACTGTAATATGAACTTACGTGCTGACATGTCATTTATGATACATGGTCATTCCGGCCTAACACTCCTCAAGTCCAATAGAGCGCTCGTAGTCAATCTCGCTGTTGACAATCAGCGCCACATCGTCGGAAGAGATATGCGCCTCCTTGTCCTTGCGGAGCATACGCCTCACGTAATCGGCTACATCATCAATATCTATGCTGTCGTCGTCATCGTCGCTCATGTCAAGGAACCCGTTCTCATCATAGTAGTCCCATATCATGTCAATGACGTTGAGTATGTCATCGTCGCTGTACTTCTCACTTATGTTGTCGGGTAGGAGACCGCGTATATGCTTTATCGCGAGATCCTCGTCATATTCCATCTCTGCCATAACAAGATATTGTAGTTCTTATTCTAATAACATGCTAATATAGCCAATATAAGGATATATCGGCCAAAAAACCACAAAAATTTTGTATTATTAATATTTAGCAACTATTCCGTAACTATACAGTCAATCAGAAATATTAACAATCAAATACATATTGACAACCAAATATTTGTAGGGCTGCTTCATGAGGCCGTCGCTCGTCTATATTGGGATTATGTACGGGAATCGGATGCTCCATGGAGCATCCCTACATTGAATCAATATTTCGGCGATTCATTAAATCGCTGAACAGTTACACTATTCCAGAGTGTCGGTTACCTCACTGCGTGTGAATCGACATTGGACTGGCACTAAAGTTGCAGCAGTCCCTCGGGGAGATTGACGGTGATGGTTGGTGCGTCGGGGTTGATATCTGTTATAAATTCATCGGCGATAGGGATATAGAATGTAGCGTCGTTGTCGTCTTCCACGATAAACAGGGCATTGGCGGTGCTGTCCTCTATGTCGGTTATGTGTCCGATGGTGTTGCCGGTGTTGCCGTCAATCACGGTGTAGCCGATGAGCGATGAGGCATAAAGTCCATCGCCATCAGGCTCCTCGTCGATGAGAGCCGTGTCGTCATCAGACACGTAGGCTGTCTTGTTGACAAGCAACCGTGTGTCCTCCTCGGTGTCTATGCCATCAATTGTCACAAGATAGGTCTCCGAGGTCTTGGGACGTATGGACTCGATGAAAAACGGTACATTAATGCCATCAATATCCACGATGACACACCGCAGCAGGTCGGGGTCAACGTTGTCATGGAGCGTCAACGACAACTCGCCGTTGATGCCGTGAGGCTTGTTGAACTTGCCTATCTCTGTGAGCTGGTCAGACTTAATCATGGACACACTTGTTGAGATACACGCATTATGTTGGCCCCAATCGCGTTGAGGCGCTTGTCTATATCCTGATAGCCACGGTCAATTTGGTCGATGTTGTGGATGAGGCTTGTCCCCTTGGCTCCCATGGCGGCGATGAGCATGGCGATTCCGGCACGTATGTCGGGAGAGACCATATTGGTAGCTTTGAGCGAGTTAAGCCGTCCCGAACCTATCACGGCTGCACGGTGAGGGTCGCAGAGTATTATGCGGGCGCCCATGTCGATGAGCTTATCGACAAAAAACAACCGGCTCTCAAACATCTTCTGATGTATCAGCACACTGCCTGATGCCTGTGTCGCCACTACGAGCATGATGCTGAGCAGGTCGGGAGAGAGGCCGGGCCATGGAGCGTCGGCTATGGTCATGATTGATCCGTCAATAAACGTATCAATCTCGTAGCCGTCGCGGGCGGGGATGAGTATGTCATCGCCGATGCAGTCAACCGTTATGCCAAGCCGGCGGAAACATTCGGGCATTATGCCGAGGTTGTCATAGGAGACATTCTTGATTGTCACCTCCGAGCCGGTCATGGCCGCCATGCCTATGAAGCTGCCGATCTCAATCATGTCAGGCAATATGCGATGAGTTGTGCCGTGCAGGGACTCGACACCGTCTATCGTCAGCAGATTGGAACCGACACCGCTTATATGCGCCCCCATGGAGTTGAGCATCCGGCAGAGCTGCTGTATGTATGGCTCACATGCCGCATTGTATATCGTCGTCGTTCCCTTGGCGAGCACCGCCGCCATTATGATATTGGCTGTGCCGGTGATTGACGCCTCGTCGAGCAGCATGTATGAGCCGGTCAGGCGGTCGGCCTTTATCTCGTAGACACGTTTTTCTGACAGATACTCAAACTCGGCCCCGAGTTTCTGGATGCCGATGAAGTGGGTGTCGAGACGACGACGACCGATCTTGTCGCCACCCGGTTTGGGCAGCACCGCGTAGCCCATGCGGGCGAGGAGCGGGCCGACAATCATGACCGAACCGCGTAACGAGGCCGCCTTGGCGATGAACTCGGGAGTATCGAGATAGCTCAAATTGAGGTCGTGGGCGCAAAAGGCGTATGAGGAGGGGCTGAGTTTCTCCACCTTCACCCCCATGTCGCTCAGCAACGCTATGAGGTTGTTTATGTCGAGGATGTCGGGGACATTCTCGACAACGACTTTCTCGTCGGTGAGCAACACGGCGCATATTATCTCAAGCGCCTCATTCTTGGCTCCCTGCGGCTCAATCTCACCATGCAGGCGATTGCCGCCCTCTACGATAAATGTGCTCATGACCTACTTTTTCTTCTTGCGTTTGCCAACAGGTTGCGGGGCGGGTGCCTCCTTAAACTCGTGCAGCCTGTGGGTCGCCGGGTCGAGTCTGATAGCTCCATGGGAGTACTCAGCCAAGTCCTTGAATATCTTGGCATCATCGACTCCATCCTTGTTTACGGCGAGCATCAGTTTTTTCATGTGATTGGCGATGAGCATGATGAGTTGGTCGCGCTCCTCGCCATCGTCCATAACCGAAGCCTTGGCTATCATCAGTTCCACACCCTTGCCGTAGTGACGGTAGCGTATGGGCGAGAGGCCATAGTCCACCCGGTCGGGGCGGGTGTCGAGATTTTCCTTGCGGATGACCTCGCAGGGATAGTCGATGTCGAGCTTGAAATCAGACATGATGGCAAGGTGATCCCACAGTTTGTGCTTGAAGTCCTCGACATCGCGCAGTTGGGGGAACAGGTTACCCATGGTGGCTATGATGGAGTAGGCACACCGCGTGCGCTCCTCGCGGTCGGGGATGCTGACGCAGTGGTCGACCATCTGCTGTATGTTTCGCCCATACTCGGGCAGTACGAGTTTCTTTAATTGAGTGTTATAGCTGAGCATTTGTATCGGGTATACGGCACGTCCCACAATAGTCAGTGCCTAATTTCATCCAAAGGTAATATTAAAAAATCAATTGGCAAAATCGAATGGAAAAGGGCCGATGTCGCAAGTGACACCGGCCCCATTATAACGGTCGTGATTGATTACATGTTCATACCGCCATCGACCTGTATCACCTGACCGGTGACGTAAGCCGACATGTCGGAAGCGAGGAATGTAGCCACATTGGCGATATCCTCCACCTGTCCGGCACGACGGAGGGGTATCTTCTTCTCCCACTCCTTGCGTACCTCGTCGGGCAGGGCGGCGGTCATCGCTGTCTCGATGAAGCCGGGGGCTATGGCGTTGGCACGGATGCCGCGTGAGCCAACCTCCTGGGCGATGCTCTTGGCGAGGGCTATGAGGCCGGCCTTTGATGCTGCGTAGTTGGCCTGTCCGGCATTGCCATGCACGCCGACAACCGATGCCATGTTGATGATGCTGCCTGAACGCTGGCGGAGCATGATGGGAAGCACGGCGTTGATGAAATTGAACGCGCTCTTGAGGTTGACGGCGATGACGGCATCCCACTGTTGCTCGGTCATACGCATCATGAGGCCATCCTTAGTGATGCCGGCGTTGTTGATGAGAATGTCAATCGAGCCGAAGTCCTTGTGTACCTCCGCGACAACCTCCTTTGTCTGCGCAAAATCTGCGGCATTGGAGGCATATCCCTTAACCTTGACACCGAGTGCGGCTATCTCAGCCTCGGTGGCCTTCCCGTTTTCGTCAATCACGAGGTCGGTGAAAGCGATATTCGCGCCTTCCTGTGCAAACTTCAAGGCCAGGGCCTTGCCGATACCGCGTGCGGCTCCTGTGATGAGAGCCGTCTTTCCTTCAAGTAATTTCATACTTATATAATTATGATATAGTTTTTGCTTGTGCAAAATTAACAAAAAAATCCTAAACCTCGACCAAAAAAGCTCCGCATGAATATCCACCGCCAAATACGGTCAGTCCTATACGGTCTCCCTTGCGGAAACGGTCACGGTTTTGGGCAAAGACGAGCGCCGCGCTTGCCGAACCGGTATTTCCCAGTTCCTCAATGTTGTTGAGGAAACGCTCGTCGCCCATCTCAAGCTGTCCGGCCACGTTGGCAACGATGCGCTTGTTGGCCTGATGGCATATTATATAGTTGAGGTCCTGGATGGTCATACCGTTGGGGGCCGTGACTCCGTCAAGAGCCTGTATCATGTACTTGCAGGCGTGCATGAATACATCCTTGCCAAACGGCATGTCGATGCCACCCTCCTTGGGACGGAGGCATACACCCTCGGGGCCTTTGCTGACATTGCCGAGTCCACGGGTGTATATTGTCTTTATCTCGGCATCGCTGTCGCTCTGCCGCTCGGCTGACAGGAAGAAAGCCACCGCAGCGTCACCCCACAGGTGGCCACACTTGGGGTCGCTCTCATTGCTATAATAGGTATTGTGTTCCGAGCATACAAGGAGTGCCTTGCGGGCCTTGCCCGAGGCAAAATATCCCTCAACAATCTCAAGGCCGTTGACAAACGATGAACATGCCGACGACGCGTACACCGCCTTGATGTCGTCGATGTCATATTTCTGCTGGGCGACATGAGCCAGGGTAGCCACTGTGTCGTAGGGTGAATAGGACGCAGACACGATAAGGTCAACATCCTTTATATCGTAGGGCAATGTTTTGATGGCATCCTCGATAGCCGCAAGGCCCATCGAATTGTGGTTGTCATTCTCTCCGGCCTTGGAGCGGGACTTGATACCCGTGCGCTTGGTAATCCAATCGTCAGTCAGGCCATTTACATTGAGGAAGTAATCGTTATATACTCTGCCCTCGGGGATATAGAATCCGGTTGAGTTAATAAACATGTTTTTATGGTTTTATGCCGTGTAATATGAATTTTATAATCTGTCCGCGCAAGATGGAACGGTCAATGTGAAGCTCCTCAAAATTGTCGCGTAGGAACGAGAAGTCAACACCCTGGAAAATCATCACCATCAGCGGCTTGAGCTGCGCGGCTGACTCACGCCCGAACTCTCCCGCCGCTACTCCCTGGGCGATAAGCTCATCGAGCATCTCAAGCTCCTTGGACACGGCAAGCCGCCTGACATGCTCGACACGCCGCATGTCCCTAGTGAAAAATGCACGTATAGGGTTGTGACGATAGGTGGATGATTCGATTATGTCAAACCTGACGCTTATGAAGCGCTCCAGCTTCTCGGTGGGAGAGACGGGCATCTCCATGACCTTGCGCAGGTTGACGACAAGGTGCTCGCTCTCGCGCTCGATGACGGCATTGTAAATCTCGCGCTTGTTCTTGAAGTATGTGTAGATGGTGCGCCGGCCTTTTTCTGATGCGGCCGCGATGTCGTTCATGGTGGTATTCTCAATACCCTTGTAGGTAAAGAGCTGCCGTGCCACCTCAATGAGTTTCTCGCGTGTCTTTAGCACCATGTTTTATGCACATATTATAGTTATGTGTGCAAATTTACAAATTAAAGTTGACATTATCGACCTTTGATGCAATTATTTGCATTATGGATGGTGTGGTAATTGTTCTTTTGGGTATTTTTGCAATCATTTATATGAAAAAACGGATTATGATATATAGGTGTCTTGTACTTGTAGCGGCATTGGTGCCGATGATGTTGTCGGCCTCGAAGCCGTCACTGACTTTTAAGGGTGGTGACCAGGCGGCTATTGGAATATATATCGCCCCGATTGGCAAGGAGCCTATAGTGGCCGACAATGCGTCAAGGCTGTTGGTCCCCGCGTCAACGACCAAGTGTGTCACCGCAGCGGCCTGTGTACTCGGATTGCCGTCGGATTTCAGGTTTGAGACATCGGTGTGGATGGCCGGGACGGTGGATAACGGTAAGTTATGCGGCAATCTCGTGATTGACGGCTGTGGAGACCCTACGCTCGAATCGTCCCACTTTCAATCGTCACCCGGATTTGTCAGTGAGATATACGATGCGCTCAACCGTCATGGGGTGTCGGGCGTGTCAGGGTCGCTTGTCATTGACACGGATGGATATCCGGCGATGGGGTACTCCGGCAGCTGGATGGTTGAGGATATTGGTTGTGACTATGGCGCGGGATTGTATGGATTTAATTACAGGGACAACACAGTGCGCCTGACAGTGGCGGCTGATGGGAGTGTAAGTTGCCCGGTGTCAGGGATTGATGCCATTGACATGCTTTCGGTCTGCCGTAATGATGTCAACAGTTATCCCGTGCCCGAACTCGGGGCATTATTGCTTTATGGCTCACGGCCCAAGTCGGGAGTCACGGTCTCGGCTACTGTTGCCAATCCGTCGCCGTACCTCGCTTTTGCCACGGAGCTTGAGACTGTATGCCAATTTGACAACGAGGAGGTGACCAACGGAAGTGACAGGACACTGTTGACCGTACACCGCTCTCCGAGCCGCGATGAGATATTGCGCAGCATGATGGTCAGGAGCGACAATCTCTATGCCGAGGGTATGCTGCGGGCGCTTGTCAGTGACAGCAGCGGCATCAAATCGGCATCACGGGCGATAGAGGTGGAACGGAGACTTTTTGCCGGGGCGGGTATCGACATGTCGGGGCAAAAGGTGGTTGATGGAAGCGGACTCGCCCGCAACACTTTGCTGTCGCCACTGTTTATGGGTGGACTGCTCTCGCGGATGTCTGACCGTGAGGAGTATGTGTCCCTTTTCCCCAAGGTAGGCCGTGAGGGGACAGTGAAGAGGTTGCTCAATGGCACGAAGCTCGACGGGCGGTTGGCGCTGAAGAGCGGCAGCATGGGCGGTGTATTGTGTTATGCCGGTTACAAGACTAACTCGGATGGGCGTCCGACCCACGTTGTGGTGATTATGGTAAATAACTTCTTATGTAAGCCCGTAGAAATTAGAAAGGCGGTAGAACGTTATTTATTAGAAATTTTTTAATAGCTTTGTAACCGATTTGTCAAAATCGCATATTTCTAACCAAAATGAGATTGGAAATGAATATGAACAAAATAGACGAGGCATTGCGGACGTGCTATGAGCTTGAGGGATTGCTGCTACTGGCCGCCGACCGCCGCGAGGAATTGCCCGAGCGGGTACAGGCGCTTATTGCAGATAAAGTCAAGGCGCTTGGTACCATGGTCAATGAATGCCATGAGGATGACACCGAAGACTTGGAAAGAGTCGGCCTCGTGGTCGAGGAGAGGGTAGCCGATGATATGGAAGCAGGGGATGAAACTGTTACCGTTGCCGCTGACGCTGTTGTTGACCATGCCGATGCTGACGCTTATACTGAGATCAATACTGACTCTGATTTTGAAGCCGATTCAGATGCCGATGTCTCCACGGATATTGTTGAGATGGGAACTGAGGATATTGAATCGGAAGATGAAGATAGTGATATTGAGGAGAATGTCGGAGAGGAGGTCGGTCACCGTGCGTCGATGTTGCGCAGGTCGTTTACCATCAATGATAAGTTCCGCTTCCGTCGTGAGCTGTTCGGCAACAGCGAGACTGAGTTTGCCGACACGCTCAATCTTGTCTCGGCCATGGGTAGTCTGTCGGAGGCCGAGGACTACTTTTACGGTGACCTTGAGTGGGATGCTGACAATGAAGAGGTAAAGGACTTCATGGATGTAATATCCCGCTATTTTAATTCACCAATCGGCGGCGCGGGGCTATGAGCGGAAAACTGTACATAGTACCGACCCCGGTGGGAAACCTTGGCGACATGACACCAAGGGCCATCGAGACGTTGCGTGGCTGCGACCTGATACTTGCCGAGGACACGCGCACAAGCGGCGTGCTGCTGAAACATTTCGGCATAGACGTGCCCACTATCAGTCATCATAAGTTTAACGAGCATGATACCCTTGAGCCAATAATCTCGCGGCTGAAAGGTGGCGAGACCATATCGCTCATAAGCGATGCCGGCACACCGGGAATTTCAGACCCCGGATTCATGCTGTCGCGTGAGTGCCGCCGTAATGACATCGAGGTGGAGACGCTGCCGGGTCCGACGGCCTTTGTTCCCGCGCTTGTCAATTCGGGGCTTCCGTGCGACAGGTTTGTGTTTGAGGGATTCCTCCCGCCAAAGAAAGGACGTGCCACGCGGTTGAGAGAACTGGCTGCTGACAGCCGCACGTTCATCCTATATGAGTCACCGCTGCGACTTCAGAAAACCTTGTCGCAACTCGCCGAGGTGTGCGGGGGTGACAGGGAGGCGTCGGTGTCGCGTGAGATATCCAAGATACATGACACGACCCATCGAGGGACACTGTCACAACTCGCCGAATATTTCAAGGAAAACATTCCAAGAGGAGAGATTGTTATAATCGTAAGCGGTCTGAAAGATTCATCCGGCAAGGGTCGTCATGTCAACAAATACAAGACCCGTGACGATGACGGAGAAAATCTTGATGAATAGAATTTTTAATAACTATAAATTTATGAAGAAGTTAGTTTCAATTGCTGTAATCGGAATGTCGTTGTTGACGGCATGTAATTCCGGTAAGTTAAAGGAAGCGGAGGCAGAGAACATCGCTCTCGACGATTCATTGCATGTTGCACTTGCCAATCAGGATAGCCTTTTCAGCCTCCTGAATGATATTACCGAGGGTATGAACCAGATACGCGACCTTGAGAAAATCATGTCGAGCACTCCCGACATCAGCTCTGAGTCGCAGACCCGTAAGGATCAGATACGTAACGACATGATGGCGATACAACAGGCCCTTCAGGATCGCCGCGAGCGACTCGCGCAGCTTGAGGCCAAGCTGTCAAAGACTGAGGGATACAATGCCACCCTCAAGCGTACAGTCGATAATCTCAAAGCTGAGATAGCAACCCAGGAGACGACAATAGCATCGTTGCGCAACGACCTTGCCGCTGCCAATATCCAGATTGCCGAACTCGGCACACGTGTTGACTCGCTCAACACCACAGTGGCCAACGTGACCCAGGCCAAGGATGCTGCCGAACAGGAGTCGGTCGAGCTCGCCAATGAGCTCAACACCTGCTACTATGCCATTGGTACCAAGGGTGAGCTGAAGAAAAACAAGATTATCGAGACCGGTTTCCTGCGCAAGACCAAGATTATGCGTGGCGACTATCAGCAAAATTACTTCACCAAGGGTGACAAGCGTACCATCACCACCATACCCCTGCACTCTGACAAGGCTCAGATTCTCACCAATCAACCTGTTGGAAGCTATACAATCGAGGATGTGGACGGCATGAAGGTACTCAAAATCACCGACCCCGCCAAGTTCTGGAGCCTGACCAACTATCTTGTCATCCAAGTTGATTGACATAAATTGACGATATGATATCATAAAGAGTCCCGCGTATTGCCAAGAGCAGTGCGCGGGACTTGTTTTGCCGCGAAATCTTGCAAGAGCGTTGACAAATGACTAACTTTGCACCTCATAAAGTATTGGCATTGCTGCCTATGCTATAAAGCGATAGACTAATGGGAATTTTCAATTTCTTTTCCAAAGGGAAAAAAGAGACCCTCGACAAGGGGCTTGAGCGTACCAAGCAAGGCGTGTTCTCAAAGATAGCGCGTGCTGTTGCCGGAAAATCAAAGGTTGACGACGAGATACTCGACAATCTTGAGGAGGTTTTCATCACCTCCGATGTCGGGGTAGAGACGACATTGCGCATCATTGACCGTTTGGAAAAGCGCGTTGCCCGCGACAAGTATGTCAACTCATCGGAACTTAACAAGCTGTTGTGTGAGGAGATATCGGAATTGCTTGCCGAAAACAACAATGAATCGTCACTTGAGGACTTTACTGTCCCCGAGGGTCACAAGCCCCATGTAATCATGGTAGTCGGTGTCAATGGCGTTGGAAAGACGACCACCATCGGCAAGATGGCCTACCTCTTCAAGAAGGCCGGCAACAAGGTGATGCTCGGGGCCGCCGATACGTTCCGTGCAGCCGCCGTGGAGCAACTTGATATATGGGGTGAGCGTGCCGGGGTGCCCGTGATTAAGCAGAAACTCGGCTCTGACCCGGCGTCAGTGGCATACGACACGCTGTCATCGGCTGTCGCCAATGATGTCGATGTCGTGATAATAGATACAGCCGGACGTCTCCACAACAAAAAGGGATTGATGGACGAGCTGACCAAGATACGCAACGTGATGCAGAAGGTTGTGCCCGACGCGCCCCATGAGGTGTTGCTCGTGCTTGACGGCTCGACGGGGCAGAACGCGTTTGAGCAGGCCCGTCAGTTTGTCGCCGCTACCAAGGTGAACGAGCTTGCCATAACCAAGCTCGACGGCACGGCCAAGGGCGGTGTCGTCATCGGCATCAGCGACCAGTTCAAGATACCTGTGAAATATATAGGTCTCGGCGAGGGAATCGAGGATCTTCAGGTATTTCATAAAAATGAATTTGTGAAATCATTATTTGGCGAGGAGTAGCGGCATGTCGCGCAAACGTCTTGATGTAATCACTCTTGGATGCTCCAAAAATCTCGTTGACTCGGAGCGCATACTCAACATGTTCCGCGAGGCGGGATTTGATGCCAGGCATGAGCCGGAGGGAGAGGCTGGGGAGATTGTGGTGATAAATACATGCGGTTTCATCGGCGATGCCAAGGAGGAGTCGATTGACATGATATTGCGTTATGTCGGGGCAAAGTCGGAGGGACGGGTGAGGTCGGTCTACGTGATGGGATGCCTCTCGCAGAGATACCGCGACGAGCTTACCGCAGAGATACCTGAGGTCGATGGATGGTATGGCAAGTTTGACTGGCCAGCGCTTGTCACCGACCTGTCGCGCAAGAATCCCGCCACCACGGCCTACGAGAGGGTCATAACCACGCCATCCCATCATGCCTATGTGAAGATTGCCGAGGGATGCAACCGCTTTTGTGCGTTCTGTGCCATACCGCTCATAACGGGGCGGTTCACTTCGCGCCCGATGGAGGATATACTCGATGAGGTCAAGACGCTTGTCGATCGCGGAGTCAAGGAGTTTAACATCATAGCCCAAGACCTGTCGAGCTATGGCCGCGACATATACGGCTCGCTCAAGCTGCCTGAACTTATCGACCGCATGGCCACGATACCCGGGGTGGGGTGGATAAGGCTTCACTATGCCTATCCGGCTGAATTTCCCCATGATGTACTTGATGTCATGGCACGTCACGACAATGTGTGCTCATATCTTGACATCGCGTTGCAGCATATCAGTGACAACGTGCTCTCCAACATGCGGAGGCACATCACCGGGGATGAGACCCGGCGCTTGCTTGACGAGATAAGGAGCCGCGTCCCCGGCATACATATCCGCACGACCCTCATGGTCGGATTTCCCGGCGAGGGTGAGGAGGAGTTTGAGGAACTGCTCGACTTTGTGAAGGAGCAGAGGTTTGAGCGTATGGGGGCATTCGCATACTGTGAGGAAGATGACACATACGCCGCCAGCCATCTCAGCGACACCATCCCTCAGGAGGTCAAGGAGGAGCGCCTTGCACGCCTAATGGCAGTGCAGGAGCAGATTGCACTTGAGCATAACGAGGCCAAGGTCGGTAAGGTGCTCAAGGTGATTATAGACCGCGAGGATACCGATTACTATGTCGGGCGCACGCAGTGGGACTCGCCTGAGGTAGATCCCGAAGTTCTCATCAAGAAAGACCGAGAGTTAAAACGTGGTGAGTTCTACGATGTGAGGATATTGCAGGCGATGCCGTTTGAACTTATAGGCGAGATAGCCGATGATGACCGATGACATAGCCCGGGCGCTCGCCCTGTCGATAGACCGAAGGATACCATTTGTCTGCTACAGTATGCCGATGGAGGAGGATACGGTCTACTTTGCCGACCCGGATGCCGATTGTTACTATGCTGACGATGCGTTGACGGGAACGGGGCTCAAAGTGTTTGTGGCAGCAGATTTCAATAAGACATTTTATCCACCGTTGGCAATACGCCCGATGATGGATGCCACATCGGTGGTCGCGTCAGCCCAGACTGAGACGGTTTCCGGCATAATCCAAAGACCCTATGATGTCACCACGACGCGTGAGGACTATCTGTCAGGTGTCGGCGCGGTAATCGACCGGCTGAAGCGCGACGGTGGAAAGACGGTGATAAGCCGCGTGATGTGTGAGTCGTGCGGCGGGTATGACTGGGTAGCGGTGGTGGATGAATACTTCGGCATGTTCCCGTCTTGTTTCCGCTATTGCTTCTATCATCCGTTGTCGGGATTTTGGATTGGGGCTACTCCTGAACTGCTTCTCGACTGCAATCTCCCGACAGGCTGCTTCTCGACCATGTCGCTTGCGGGGACGCGCCCGGTCACTGACCATGAGCTGCCATGGGATGATAAGAATGTGCGTGAGCATGACATGGTGACACGCTATATCAGTGACACGCTCGATGACCTCGGTATAAGACATGAAGTCTCTGATGCCACGAGCCTGAGATATGGGACGGTGGAGCATCTTTGCCATCACATAACGGGGCATCTCGACGGTGTGTCGCCTCTCGCGCTTGTCAACCGGTTGAGTCCGACCCCGGCCTTGGCGGGCTATCCACTTGAGGCGGCGTTGGAGGATATAGCGGCTGTCGAGCGTCATCCGCGACATATGTACGGGGGATATGTGGGGATTATCTCGGACGATCGTCTGCGGACGTTTGTCAATATCCGTTGTGCCAATTTTGGCAGTGACAGCGTGTGTGTCTATGGTGGCGGGGGCATCACGGCACAATCATCCCCTGCCGACGAGTGGGCCGAGGCCGAGGCCAAGATGAAGCCGCTTGTCAATGTGCTGGCTCGCCACCGACAGTGAGCACTTAGGGCGGTTCTAAGATTAGTCCCTGTGCCATAAGACGACATTGCCCGGATTCGACATCCTCACGTCAATGAGCCGTTGGTTGTCAGATCCCCGGAACAGCAGGTTGATGTCGCGCCGGTCGTTGATGAACGGGCCATCGACCAATACGTCGAGATAGGGCAGCAGACGTGATAGGGCGGCATCGGTGCAAATAGATTCGTAGGTGTATCCCGTGTAACACCATATCCCGTAGCCATGCTCACGGATGGCACGTGCAAGGGGTACCAGTTCATCGACCTGATAGAATGGGTCGCCACCGCTGAAGGTCACGTTATAGTCATTATCGGCGACAATCTCCATTATCTCGTCAATCTCCATCGGCCGGCCCCCTTCTGCATCCCACGACTGGGGATTGTGGCAACCGGGACAGCGGTGGCTGCATCCCGCAAAATAGATGGAGGTACGCAGACCGACACCATCGACCGACGTACCCTCCACTATGTCAAGTACACGTAGTGACATCTGTGTTGTTACTTATGTACGACGCGGTCGTTGAGTTCGGCGAGTTTGGCGTTGTTCCATCGGTCGGTGGTTCCGACGAGGTAGCCGGTGATGCGTTGCAGCTTGTCGATGGCCGTGCTGCCACACTCGGGACACTTCTCAAGATTGTCAGTGGCATCCTCGTGGCCGCACTTCATGCAGCGGTTGCGGTTATGGTTCACCGAGCCGTAGCCAATGTTGTATTTGTCCATCAGGTCGACGATGTCGCTTATTGCCTCAGGGTTGTGGGTGGCGTCGCCGTCAATCTCCACGTAGAATATGTGGCCACCGCCGGTCAGCGCGTGGTACGGGGCCTCGATTTTGGCCTTGTGGCGCGGTGAGCACTTGTAGTACACCGGCACATGGTTGGAGTTGGTGTAGTAGATGCGGTCGGTGACACCAGGGATTATGCCGAATGACTTACGGTCCTTTTGGGTGAACTTGCCCGACAGTCCCTCTGCCGGGGTGGCGAGGACAGAGAAGTTGTGGGAATATTTCTCGCTGAACTCGTTCACTCGGCTACGCATGTGGGAGATGATGCGGAGTCCAAGGGCCTGTGACTCCTCGCTCTCGCCATGGTGCTTGCCCATGAGCGCCACAAGACACTCGGCGAGACCGATAAACCCGATGCCGAGAGTCCCTTGGTTGATGACCGACTCAATCGTGTCCTCGGGATTGAGGTTCTCGCTGCCGTTCCACAGACGCGACATCAACAGCGGGAATTGCTTCACCATCGCCGTCTTCTGGAAATCAAAACGGTCGTTGAGCTGACGGGCGGTTATGTCGAGTACGTTGTCGAGCTTGTCAAAGAACCGCGATATACGCTCCTCCCGATCCTTTATCGCCATGCACTCGATGGCTATTCTCACGATGTTTATGGTCGAGAAACTGATGTTGCCGCGACCGATTGAGGTCTTCTCGCCAAAACGGTTCTCAAACACTCTCGTGCGGCATCCCATCGTCGCCACCTCATACTTGTAACGCTCGGGATCGTTGATGTCCCACTTCTCGTGGTGGTTGTATGTGGCATCGAGATTGAGGAAGTTGGGGAAGAACCGGCGGGCGGTTACCTTACATGCCAACTTGTAGAGGTCGTAGTTGCGGTCTTCGGGCAGGTAGCTCACCCCGCGTTTTTTCTTCCATATCTGTATGGGGAAGATGGCCGTCGCCCCGTTGCCGACACCCTCGTAGGTCGAGGTCAGTAGCTCGCGGATTATGCAGCGCCCCTCGGCCGAGGTGTCAGTGCCATAGTTTATCGAACTGAATACCACTTGATTGCCCCCACGGGAGTGGATGGTGTTCATGTTGTGGATAAATGCCTCCATGGCCTGATGCACGCGCTCAACCGTCTTGTTCATGGCATGTTGCAGGGCGCGGTCGCGTCCTTTGAGGCCGTCGAGCGGACGCTTGACAAAGTCATCAAGCTCGACCTCGTAGAGGTCTGAGTAGTCCTCGCCGGTAAGACTCTCGACATTCTTAACCTCCTCGACAAACGAAGAGCGCACGTAGGGTGCGAGATAGAAGTCAAACGCCGGGATGGCCTGCCCTCCGTGCATCTCGTTTTGTGCCGTCTCAAGCGAGATACATCCTATGATGCTGGCTGTCTCGATGCGCTTGGCGGGACGCGACTCGCCATGTCCGGCGGTAAATCCATACTTGAGTATGCGGTCGAGCGGATGCTGCACGCATGTGAGGCTCTTGGTGGGGTAGTAGTCCTTGTCGTGGATGTGCAGGTAGCCGTTGCGCACGGCATCGCGGGCCTCATGGGACAGCAGGTAGTCGTCTACAAACGGCTTGGTGGTCTCGCTGGCAAATTTCATCATCATTCCCGCCGGTGAGTCGGTGTTCATGTTGGCGTTCTCGCGGGTGATGTCGTTGTTCTTGGCCTCGATAATCTCAAGGAACATGTCGCGGGTCTTGGCACGGCGGGCGATATTGCGCTGGTCGCGGTAGGCGATGTAACGCTTGGCCACCTCCTTGCGCGGGCTTTTCATCAACTCAAGCTCGACGCGGTCTTGTATCTCCTCGACAGTCATGCGTTCCTTGCCGGTGACACCTATACGGTCAGTGATTTTATGTATCAGGGCCTCGTCCTCGCCCATCTCGGTCTGGAGCATGGCCTTGCGTATTGCCGCCTTGATTTTTTCCTCATTATAGCCCACGACGCGGCCATCACGTTTCACTACCGTCTGTATCATTTTCTTGGAATTGTTTTGGTTGATTTACAAGTTCAGGCCATCAGAAATGATGGCCTGATGGCTCGTCTCTTGATGGTGTTGCAAATCTATGCAGATTTTATCATCCGTGCAACTTTTGGCTTGTTAAAATTCTGATAAAATTTCCGTTTTGGATAACTTTCTATCGAAATATAAAATGTAATATTTTGATTATTAGTATATTGTAAAATATTTTGGGTAACTTTACGAATTACTGTTAATGGCAAATAAACCATTTTACGTCAAATCACATGTTGTCAGCGCCGTAAAACTCTCCACCCGAGATGTCGTAGAATCGCTCAAAAAATTCTCTCAGACGGGCGATGACTGTCTTCTTCTTTTCGGCACGTCGCCGACCCGCTCCGCCAAAGAGTCCCATCGGCGGCAATATCTCGGCGATGGCTGTGCCGTTTGCCATGATCGCGCCGTCACGGAACGATTGGCTCATAAAAGTGAGGGTCTTGTCGCGCCGGAGATTTTCGTTCGCTATTATATCCTCAATCTGCGAGCGTTGGGAGGCACGCACATATTCTGCCCAATGGTCGTGCACATCGTTGCCGGGTGTATGCCGCTCGATAAACTCGCGGATGAGTTCTTCCTTGTCGCGTAGGTCGGGGGATGCCTGTACCGACTTGATGGCCTTGATGACAATCTCGCGGTCATGATTCTCGTTGCCGTCAAGTTGGCTGACAAGAAACAAGATGTAATCGATGTTAATCTCAATCGACTTCATCAGCTCCATCTCAAAGACAAGGTCGTCATTGATGTTTGTCAACTCACCTTTCTTAGGGCGGTATTTATCATGCAGTTCATTATAGAAGCCACGGTAATCGACAAAATCATCATCAGAGATGATATGATTACCGGCAAATTCATCGAAGGTCACGAGGATGTTGTGCGCACGAAGAATTGTGCCGAAGAGTTTGATAAACTCTTTCTCGGCGGTTTCTCCAAGTATCGGAGAGCCAAGAGGAAATTTGGCAAGCAGTTCCTCAATCAATTCTTTCCATCCGGGATGATGCTTGCCCGGCTCATCGTCATAACCGAAGAAATAGTCATCAAAAGTCTTCAGCATTATCAGGCCCGAGGCGTGTTTGTTGCCAAACAGTTGGAGACAGTCGTTTGTGGCTTTTTCGAGGTTGCGGAAGCTCACGATATTGCCATGATCCTTGATGGGATTGAGTATGCGATTGGTGCGCGAGTAGGCTTGCAGCAACCCGTGGTATCGCAGGTTCTTGTCAACCCATAGCGTGTTGAGCGTTGTCGCGTCAAAGCCTGTCAGAAACATGTTGACGACTATGAGCATGTCGACCTCGCGATTTTTCATGCGGAGTGACAGGTCTTTGTAATAGCTTTGGAATTTGTCAGCAGAAGTGTCGTAGCTTGTGCCGAACATGGCGTTGTAGTCGGCAATACATTTTTCGAGGAAGTCGCGGCTCGACTGGTCGAGTCCATCGGTGTCCTCGGGCGACTCGTCCTCGATGTCGGCGTTGGGCGCATAGCTGAAGATTGTCGCGATTTTCAGCCGCTTGTCGGGCGGCAGCAGGGCATTTTGTCTCTGCAACTCTGTATAATATAGTTTGACAAACGGGATGGAGGCGACTGCGAAGATAGAGTTGAAGCCTGTGAGTCGTGTTTTTGATTTGACTTCCTTAATAGCGGCTGCACCAGGGTGTACCCCTACATTGCGGGCGCGGGCTACTTCGCTGACATTGATTATTCGGGAGAAGGTGTAGCTGCGTGCATCACGGCGAGTTTTCTGTGCGAAGTGTTCCATGATGTATTTAGACACCAATGTGATGCGCTCAGGGGCCATCAGTGCCCGCTCACGGTCGATGTTGTTCACTTGTTCATCGAGTATCTCATCTTCCTCGCGCATGGTACGGATGTAGTCAACCTTAAACGGCAACACGTTTTGGTCGCGGATGGCATCCACTATCGTATAGCTGTGGAGTTGGTCGCCAAACGCACCTTCTGTGGTCGTGAACTCAACATTACGGATTGCTCCGGCATTGTCGGGAAATATCGGTGTGCCCGTAAAACCGAACATGTGATATTTCTTGAATTTCTTGGTGATGGCCTTGTGCATATCGCCAAACTGCGAGCGGTGACACTCGTCAAAAATAAGTACCGTATGTTGATTGTATACTTTATGCTGCGGATTGCGGGCTATGAAATTGGAGAGCTTCTGAATAGTGGTGATGATTATTCGGGCGTTCGGGTCATCGAGCTGCTTTTTCAGCACGGCGGTAGAACCGTTTGAGTTGGCCGCGCCTTTCTCAAAGCGGTCATACTCTTTCATGGTCTGATAGTCAAGGTCTTTGCGGTCGACGACAAAAAGGACTTTGGCTATCTCATCGAGCCGCGATGCAAGCCGTGCGGTTTTGAATGATGTGAGGGTCTTGCCGGAGCCTGTTGTATGCCATACGTAGCCACCGCCCTCACGTTTGCCGTATGTCTTAGCGTTGGTGGAGGTTTTGATACGTAGCAGAATTTCCTCGGTGGCGGCTATTTGATACGGGCGCATCACAAGCAGCAGATTCTCTGACGTGAATACGCAGTATTTTGTCAGGATGTTGAGTAGGGTATGCTTTGAGAAGAACGTCTGAGTGAAGTCGGTAAGGTCGTAGATTGGCGTGTTATCCTTGGTTGCCCAGTAGGAAGTAAACTCAAAAGAGTTGGAGGTTTGCTTCTTGCTTTTGGCGGATGCACTGGGGTGTATCCCTACTTTTGGGGTGGATTTGGCTACGGCATCGCGGGTGGTGTTGCTGTAATATTTGGTCAGTGTACCGTTGGAGATTACGAAGATTTGTACGAACTCATAGAGGCCGCTGCCGGCCCAGAACGAGTCACGTTGATAGCGGTCAATCTGGTTGAAGGCATCCTTGATGCTGACTCCGCGTTTCTTCAATTCGACATGGACGAGCGGCAGACCGTTGACGAGTATGGTCACATCATAACGGTTTGTGAATTTTGATGCGTTATCCTCGGCTGCACCATGGTGCAGCCCTACAACCTCATACTGGTTGATGACTTGGAGAGAGTTGTTGTGGATGTTGGCCTTGTCAATAAGCGAGATGTTGACTATGGAGCTGTCGGGGCGTGTCCACGCCTTGACGTTGTCCTCCTGTATTGTCCTTGTCTTCTCAACGATACCCATGTTGGGGTTGCCGATAAATTCGTTGAAGAAATCGGCCCACTCTTTATCTTCAAAAATGATATTGTTGAGCCGTTCGATTTGGTGGCGGAGGTTGGCTATCAAATCCTTTTCCGAATTGATAGTCAGATATTCGTAGGCTTGGCGAGTAAGCCGTTTGATGAAGTCACGCTCCATCTCGGCCTCGCTCTGATACTGCGCCGCACTGTAATAACCCGGCTCAAACTCGGCAACGACCGTCGATTCGGGATTTTCCGACACCATCTCGTATTTAGCGGCTGCACCGGGGTGCAGCCCTACATTGGCGGGGGGCGGTGTTTGTTGGGTTGCGGCTGCACCGGGGTGCAGCCCTACGTTGGCAGGGAGAGGCGTGTGTTGGGCAGCGGCTGCACCAGAGTGCAGCCCTACGTTGGCGGGGTGCGGCATGTGTTGGGTTTCGGCAGCACCGGGGTGCATCCCCACGTTGGGTTGTGGATTTTCGGGTTTATTGTAGGACTGCACCCCGGTGCAGCCGTTGTTTTTGTCAATCATAAAAGCAATCATTTGCCCATCGGGCCACGTTATTTTCAATATATTCGGCAATTTGATTGCCATCACGAGAGTCACGTATGATATGGTCGTTGTAGCGCGATTGCCATCCAAACTCAATATTGTTTCGACGGGCAAACCGAGTCACCGCCTGCTTGTAACCTCCAACCACAACACCAAGCGCTGTCCGAATTGTAGGAAAGCTCTCTGGTGCATCCGCAGATTCGCGTATGCAAATTATCGTATGAACATGATTAGGCATAATCACAAACACAGGCACTTCAACGTAACCGTAATGTGAGGCAAGGGTTTCCAGACTTCTTTTGGCTTCATTTCCGATTTGTGTATAAATCATCTCGTCATTAATGATTTTACCAAAGTAATGCTCCTTGTCACGGGTACATATTGTGATGAAGTAATCCCCACCAGAATAATCGTGGAATTCGGCGCGAATATTTTTCCGTTGCGGCAACGCGGTTGCACCTGTAATGGCGGCTGCACCGGTGTGCAGCCCTACGTTGGCGGGGAGTGGCGTTTGTTGGGTTGCGGCTGCACCGGGGTGCAGCCCTACGTTGGCAGGAGGTGGCGTTTGTCGGGTTTCGGCTGCACCGGGGTGCAGCCCTACGTTGGCAGGGTGCAACCCCACGTTGGGTTGTGGATTTTCGGGTTTATTGTAGGGCTGCACCCCGGTGCAGCCGTTGTTTTTGTCGGTCATGCGGATTTTTCAGGGAATGTCAATAGTTTGTTTCGGTAATATTCGTAGCGCTCCTTAACGGCGGCGATTTCGGCAGGTAAGCCGGTTGTCAGGTCCTTCACCAATGTCTCGAAGCGGTCAAGGATTGCCACTATCTTTTCTTGCAACACCATAGGAGGGATGGGGATGATTGTGGCGGCAATCCTGTCATTGTATAGCCGCTTTATCGTTCCTCCTGCTGTTTCCCAATTTAATGTCTGATAGACATAGTATAGAAATCTGTTTAATATGTGTCTCTCGTCGTTTTCAAGCCACACAATATTGGAGTCTTGGAAATAAGCGTCCTCTCCATTGTATATTACACAACGTCCTATGGTGCCGGCTGCGGAAATAAGAATTGAACCTTTTGATGGAAATGATAAATTTGATTTATATTCTTCATATAGCTCCCTTGAGATATAGGCATCAGCGATTTTACCAAATGTCCCAATTTTATAAAACGGGATCTCGCCGCTACTTGATGTCTGATGTTTCATTATCCGTTTACACATCTTTACTGTCCCAATCTCGCCCATTGTCATCCACTTAACGTCTGTTAACCGATGGGGGGGGGTAATTTCTCCCGCCTGATTACTTATCTTTTGCTCATCATCGGTCCCGCAGCCGGAGGCGGAGGGATTGAAGGTGAGTAAAAGATTGCGATAATACTCGTATTGCTCTTTACGTGCTTGCAGCTCCGCTTGCAGCTCCGCTTGCAGCTCCGCTGCGTGAGCGCTGAACGTGTCCAAAATTCTGACAATCTCCTCCTGTACCTCAATCGGCGGCACAGGAATCACAATTTTTGCAAGACTTTCTCCAGAAAGACGCATTACTTTTGCTCCGCTTACAAATGGTCTTTTTTGAGATTGAAAATCTTCTGTCTGAAAAAAATATGCTACATATTTTGGATTTAGTGTGTGATGAAACACAAAAGCGTCACTACTAATGGCAATTTCTTCATTGCCCACCCATGCAACTGCCTTACAAACATCCTCGATATTTTCACTTGTAGTTGCAATAATAAGGTCTCCTGGTTGAGCCTTTCTTAATTTTCTTGCCATAGCCTCAGAAATAAATGATTTTGTTTCTGAGGCGAATGTACCATAGTGGGTGTATATTTGACCGTAATGAATACAGCCGACACCACTTTCGGTAAAGTCTTTCTTTTGAAGACCATTGCCACGTATAAACGTTCCAATTTCTCCCAATGGCTTGAATGGCACGCCATCGGGGCAGAGACGGGTGATCAGTTCTTGTAGATTGCTCATTTGGCGTTGTCTTGATAGAGTTGTTTTAAGGTCTCGGATGAATTATTCTTTTTGGCCATACTCAACTTCCGGCTCCTCCACTATGTCGGGACCATTATCGCGGCGTTTGCGCTTGACGGTGTGCTTGAGTTTGCCGATGAAGAAGTTAAGCTCTATTGATGTTTCAGACTCGTCGGGTTGTAATTCAGGTAAGACAATATTAGATAACAATTCGGAGAACCTGCTCATTAAGGTTCTATCATTCCCGTTTTTAGTATGTAATGATTTTAGTGTGGTCTGTAGCTCTCGAACCTGTGCATATGTTTCGATTATTCCAAATGTGGCTTCAACAGCTTGTTTGCTTTTGAGAATTGTTGCGAGCATGTAGAGACCTTTCTCGGTAAAGGCTTTAGGCGCGTAGCGTGTCCCACCATGTCCGAGACTTGAGGTCGCATTTTGCGACCTCAAGTCTGCAAATTCTTGTTTATCAAGAGTGAACAAATAGTCATCAGGAAACTTTTCAATATTTCTCTTCACAGCCTCATTAATTCTTTTCGTCTCAACTCCAAATATTACTGCGACATCTGTGTCAAGTAATACGGGTTGGTTACGTAGCATTATAAGTCGTGGACCAATGTTTTCGGGTAATGTTATGATATTTTTCATGCTGTTTCGGCTTCAAGTTCTTTGATTATGGCGTCTATCTCGGCACGGAGTTGGTTCTCACGCTCGACGATGCGGGCAATGCGGGCGTTCAGTTCCTTGATGTCGGTCTGCGGGCGGGTGTCCTCTGCCTCGACGTAGGAGCTGACGGATAGGTTGTAGCCGTTCTTGGCAATTGTATTGTTGTCAATGAGCGCAGAGAAGTGCTTGTCGCGGACATCACCTGTAGCGTCCCTGCTTTTGGCATATTCCGAAACAATCGCCTCAATGTTCGCGGGCGACAGCTTGTTTTTGTTGCCCTCATGGACAAAGAGCCGCGATGCGTCAATAAACAGTGTCTTATTCTCTTTCTTCGATTTCTTCAGCACGATGATGCAGGTGGCGATGGTCACACCGAAGAATAGGTTTGATGGCAACTGAATGACGGTGTCAACATAGTTGTTGTCAATCAGATATTGACGAATCTTTTGCTCCTTGCCTCCGCGATAAAGCACCCCGGGAAATTCTACGATAGCGGCAGTACCCTCGGTCGACAGCCATGCGAGCATGTGCATCGTGAAAGCGAGGTCGCTCTTGCTCTTGGGCGCGAGCACTCCGGCAGGCGCAAAGCGGGGGTCGTTGATGAGCAGGGGGTTGTCATCACCGACCCACTTGGTGGAGTAGGGAGGGTTGCTGACAATCGCGTCAAACGGCTCGTCGTCCCAATGGTATGGCTCAAGCAGAGTGTCGCCATTGTGGATGTCAAACTTATTGTAGTTGATGTTGTGGAGGAACATGTTTATGCGGCACAGGTTGTAGGTGGTGATGTTTAACTCCTGTCCGAAGAATCCTTGCTTCACATTGTCAGCACCAAGTATCTTGGCGAATTTAAGCAGCAAAGAGCCGGAGCCGCAAGCCGGGTCGTAAACCTTGTTTACCCACTGGCGGTTGTAGCTGACTATGCGGGCAAGCAGTTCGCTGACTTCCTGTGGTGTATAGTATTCGCCCCCGCTCTTTCCGGCATTGGAGGCATACATCGCCATGAGGTATTCGTATGCGTCGCCAAAAAGGTCAATCTGATTATCCTCATAGTCGCCTCTCAGATCGATGCTGCCGATGTTGTTGAGTATCTTGGTGAGCTGTTCGTTTCGCTTCTCAACCGTGCCTCCGAGCTTGTTGGAGTTGACATCAATGTCGGCAAACAGCCCTTTGAGGTCATCCTCGCTCTCTGTTCCGACAGCCGATGCCTCAATGCTCTTGAATATTTCAGAGAGTGTCACATTTAGATTGGGGTCATTTTTGGCTCGCTTTCGCACGTTGCAGAATAATTGCGAGGGTAGAATGAAGAATCCCTTCTCGCGCACAAGGTCATACTTGGCAGCAATGGCCTCTTCATCGGGGAATGAGGTATAATCAAAGTAGGCATCACCTGCCTCACGTTGCATACGGTTGATATAGTTTGTGATGTTCTCCGAAATAAAGCGGTAGAACAATATGCCGAGGACGTAAGACTTGAAGTCCCAGCCATCGACCGAGTTGCGAAGGTCCTCGGCGATGGCCCAGATGGCCTTGAAAAGCTCCTGTTTCTGTTGTGTGGCTGTTGGCATAACGGGGTATGGATGTTTGGTGGAATACAAAATTAATGATTTTCGGGGTGAAATTATTACCTTTGTGGTAAAACATCTCCAGAATGGTTACCACAGACAAGCAATCATGCCGCATAATCGTCTCGCTGCTTGAGGCTCATGGGGTCAGACATGCCGTCGTGTCCCCGGGGTCACGCAATGCCCCGTTGCTCGTGGCGCTGTCGCGGAGCGGGACGATTAGTACCACGGTGGTTGTCGATGAGCGCAGCGCGGCGTTTGTCGCCCTTGGTCTCGCGACTGTCTCGGGTAGGGCGGTCGCGCTTGTGTGTACCTCGGGGACAGCCTTGCTCAACTATGCCCCGGCGGTGGCCGAGGCATATTACCGCCGCGTGCCGCTGATTGTCATCTCGGCTGACCGGCCTATGGAGTGGATAGACCAGGATGACAGCCAGACCTTGCGGCAGTATGAGGCGTTGTCCCACTATGTCAAGCGCAGCTATGACATACCCGCGAGATGTGATGACGACAATGCCCGATGGTATTGCAACCGCATCGTCAATGACGCGCTGCTGCTTGCCGTCACAGGACGCACGGCCCCGGTGCATATCAACGTGCAGCTTGACGCACCGCTTGGACGCATGGCTGACTGCACTGTCAGGCCGGAACGTGTCATAGATTGCGTGCAGCCCCGTGCCGACCTCCCCGTAGCCGAGTCGCGGCGGCTTGGCGACAGCATCGCCTCGCCATGCCGTGTGCTCATCATCGGTGGATTCATGCCGCCTGACGAGAAGCTCAACCGTGCGCTGGCAAAACTGTCGAGCAAGTCCAATGTCACCGTCATGTGCGAGAACCTGACAAACCTCCACGGCGATGACTTCATCGACTCGATAGACAGCACGCTCAGCGTCATGAGCGAGGAGGAGCGGCAAGTTATGCGCCCCGATATGGTCATCACCTTTGGCGGCGCGATTGTGTCACGCATGATAAAGCAATATCTGCGTGACTGCAAGCCCGCCCGCCACTGGCATGTGGGCATCACTGAAAATACCATAGACTGCTTTCAGGCGCTCACGACCCGGGTCGAGATGTCGCCGGCGATATTCTTCACCCAACTTGCATCGGCCTTGCAGCCCCATGATGCCCCCTCGGACTATTCGTGCAGGTGGGATGCTATCAGGCGGCGTGCCCGCAAGAGCCACGCCGCCTATGTCGATACCGTGCCGTGGAGCGACCTCAAGGCTTTCTCCATGTTGTTTGACCGCATTCCCCGGGGATGGAACCTGCACTTCTCAAACGGCACCTCCATACGCTATGCCCAGCTTTTCCCGTCGGGCGGTCTGCACCGTTGCGACTGCAACCGGGGCGTGAGCGGCATCGACGGCTGCACATCGACCGCGATCGGTGCCTCGATGGGTTACAATGGCACGACACTGCTTGTCACGGGCGACATGAGCGCCCAGTATGATGTCGGGGCGCTGGCGTGCATGGAGATGCCGCCGCGCTTCAAGATGATAGTGATGTGCAACGGAGGTGGCGGCATATTCAGGTTTATTGACAGCACATCGGCACTTCCTGAGTGTGAGCGATACTTTGCTGCATCAGCGGAGTTTCCGGCGCGCCAACTCGCCGATGCCTACGGCTTGGCGTTCTTTGAGGCATCAGACGAGTCGGAATTACGCAGGGAGTGGGGCGGATTTGCCGCCGAGACAGCGCGTCCCGCCATGCTCGCCATCCATACCCCCCCGATGGAGAGCGCCGAGGTGTTGAGGGGATATTTCACACGTGAAACCAACAAAACAACATAAGATAATGGCAACAAGAGAATGGACCAAGATAAAGGATTATGAGGATATCCTGTTTGACTTCTACAACGGCATAGCGCGTATCACGATAAACCGTCCGCAGGTGTACAATGCGTTTCGCCCGCAGACCAACCGTGAGATGCTCGACGCCATGGCCATCTGCCGCGAGCGCAGCGACATCGGCGTGGTGATACTGACCGGCGCTGGTGACAAGGCATTCTGCTCGGGCGGTGACCAGAAGGTGAAGGGCATCGGTGGCTACATCGACGAGAACGGCGTGCCACGCCTCAACGTACTCGACCTGCACAAGGCCATACGCTCGTTGCCCAAGCCGGTGATCGCGATGGTCAACGGATATGCCATCGGGGGTGGGCATGTGCTTCACGTGGTGTGTGACCTCACCATCGCGTCAGATAATGCACGGTTCGGGCAGACCGGGCCCAAGGTAGGCAGCTTTGACGCGGGGTTTGGCTCGTCGTACCTCGCACGTTGCGTGGGTCAGAAAAAGGTCAGGGAGATATGGTTTCTCTGCCGTCAGTACTCGGCGATAGAGGCGATGGAGATGGGGATGGTGAACAAGGTCGTGCCGTTTGATCGCCTTGAGGACGAGACGGTGGAGTGGTGTGAGACGATACTCAAGCGCAGCCCCATGGCCATACGCATGATTAAGCGTGCGCTCAACGCCGAGCTCGACGGACAGCGCGGCCTGATGGAGTTTGCCGGCGACGCTACGTTGATGTACTACCTCATGGAGGAGGCACAGGAGGGGAAGAACGCGTTCCTTGAAAAGCGTGACCCCGATTTCGGCCAGTTCCCCAAATTTCCCGGATAACCGCCATGAAAGCCGCTTATTGCCGATACCTGCTGCATTTCCGTCAGCCGGCTGTGACCTCGCGTGCGGTCATGACCGACAAGGAGACATTTTTTATAAAAGTGTGGCATGACGATGCTCCCGACATCTTCGGGATAGGGGAGTGTGCCGTGTTTCGCGGACTCGGTGCTGATGACCGGCCCGACTATGAGAAACGCCTTGCCGACCTATGCCGGCGCATAAGCAACGGGGAGAGCTACGACCTGACAGGCTACGGCTCTATCAGGTTCGGGCTGGAGACGGCGTTGCTCGACCTCGCGAACGGTGGATGCCGGCAGGTGTTCCCGTCGCCGTGGAGCGAGGGGCAGTCAGAGATTGTGATAAACGGGCTGGTGTGGATGGGAAACCGGGATGAGATGCTTGCCCGCATTGACGAGAAACTGCGTGCCGGGTTCAAGTGTGTCAAGCTCAAGATAGGAGGCATAGACTTCGGGCACGAGCTGGGATTGCTCGACCATATACGACGTGCCTTTCCGGCAGGTACGCTCGAACTGCGCCTTGATGCAAACGGGGCATTCTCGCCCGATAACGCCATGTCGCGGCTCGACAGACTCGCCGTCTATGACATCCATTCCATTGAGCAGCCGATAAAGCCTCGGCAGTGGGATGATATGGCGTGGATATGCAGGGAGTCTCCCATACCCATCGCCCTTGACGAGGAGCTTATCGGCATCTCCGACCCTGACGGGATGAGACGCATGCTGCATCTCATACAGCCACGTTACATCATACTCAAACCCTCACTGTGCGGCGGGTTCACGGGTGCGGCGGCATGGATAGAGCAAGCATCGGCAGAGGAAATCGGATGGTGGGCCACCTCGGCGCTTGAGTCAAACGTCGGTCTCAACGCGATAGCCCAATGGGTCTCGACCCTCGGCACCGACATGCCGCAAGGACTCGGCACGGGAAATCTCTATACCGACAACATTGCCTCGCCGCTCGTGCAAGAGCGAGACATACTACGCTACGACACCGGGCGCGAGTGGATGATACCCGACATGGACTGGCAATGAGGACATCAGGCACTGTAAATATCCAGGGGATGACACCCGAGGTGGAGAAGTTTCTCGACCAGTGGTTTGACAGCAATGATTATATCACAGCCCATACATCCGGCTCGACAGGACGACCCAAGGAGATACGGCTGTTTAAGAGCGACATGCGGGCATCGGCCGAGGCCACATGCCGCTTTTTCGGGATAGACGGGCGGTCTACCCTGCTGCTGCCATTGTCGGCGGGATATATCGCGGGCAAGATGATGATAGTGCGGTCGCTGTTGTCGGGGGCGCGACTGATTGTCGAGCAACCGTCCAACCAACCGAAGCAGCGTGATTACGGATTGATTGACCTGTTGGCCATAGTTCCGAGCCAGTTGGCGTGGTTTATATCCAACCCTTCCATGGCATCCCGCGTCAAGTCTGTGATAATTGGTGGAGGGGCAATGTCGCCCGAGCAAGAGAAACAGGCAGCGGCACTGCCATGGCATGCCTACGCGACGTATGGGATGACCGAGACATGCTCGCACGTTGCCCTACGCGATGTGTCGGCGGGCGAGAGGCTGTTCAAGGCTCTCCCGGGCATAACATTCTCCACCGACGACCGTGGATGTCTTGCAATCGACATGCCGGCATTCTCGTTTGGCCGCGTCGTGACCAACGACATAGTCACGTTGGCCGACAACCGCACGTTTGAGTGGCGCGGACGCCATGACAACGTGATAAATTCGGGGGGCATCAAGATTTTTCCCGAGGAGTTGGAGAGGAGGCTCGATTTCATAGATAAGCCATTTTTCATCATAGGTCGCCCGAGTCCCAAGTGGGGGGAGGAGGTTGTGCTTTATATTGAGGATGAATCTGCAAGCATAGATATACTCTTGCTCCACGACAGTATCACGAGGCATATCGGACGTGTTCTCGCCCCAAAGGAGATTGTGGTAGTGAGTCGGTTTGAGCGCACGGATTCAGGAAAGATAAAGCGCCGTCACTATTGAAAGTGACAGCGCTCTATAGGTTGCGATATAATCGGAGCTTATTGTTATCCAAACTTGCTTATCTTCTTGAGCATCGGTTCGTTGATTATCTTGATGCGACGGCCGTCCACGACGATTATCTTCTCGTTGACAAATCCTGACAGAGTGCGTATGGCGTTTGACGTGGTCATGTTTGACAGGTTGGCCAGGTCCTCGCGGGCCATGTAGATGCGCAGCGTGGAGTTGTCGTCCTCGTAACCGTAATTCTCCTTGAGTACCATAAGGGCCTCGGCAAGACGTCCGCGTATGTGCTTTTGGGTAAGGTTGACAATCTTTGTGTCGGAACCTCCGAGGTTGCGCGACAACTCGTGGATGAAAAACCACGCGAGCTTGATATTGTTGGTGATCAGCTCCTCGACGAGGGTCATCGGTATTGCCCCGAGGGTTGATGGCTCAAGGGCGGCGGCACTCGACACGTATGGCTCGTTGGCAAAGTAGGCGCGGTAGCCGAAGTATTGTACAGGGCGAATGAGACGCAGAATCTGGACACGTCCACCGACTCCGTCCTTATATTTCTTTACCTTACCCTTGAGCAGGCACCACAGGTATTCAGGCTCATCATTCTCGGCATAGATAATCTGATTTTTCTTGAACGTATGCACAGCAAAATTGTCGATGATACGCCGCTTTTCGTCACCGTTCAATATCTTCCAGATTTCCGCGAGGTCTTCACTTATTACCTTTTCGAGAGCGCTTTTAATCATCTTGCGTGTTTGAAAATGATGTTATTCAGCACAAAGATACTCATTAATAATAATAAAACCTTGCAAAATCTTAAAAAATTTCATCAAACGATGATTTATCGGTATTATTTTGCTATGATTTTCCATCCATAAGCATCAATCATAGCATCCAACTGGCAGATTTGCGATACAATTGTATCTGGCCGGGATGTCACGGTTGGTTGAAAAACCATGGGTGCTGAGACACCGGCAGTACGTCTGGACACCCGACGTTGTAGCGCAGCCGTCGGCCGAAAAGGAATTTTGGCGACGCTGACAGTTCATTGAGCCTGACACGTCCCGCCGACTCAATGTAGCGTCCTCCATCGATGTATATGCCTACGTGATTGACCCTGCCGGTCTCCTTGTCTCCAAAAAAGAGAAGGTCACCGCTCTCGTAGTCGTCATTATAGACCGGGATGCCCGTACGGGCTTGTTGGGAGGCATCGCGCAATATCATCAGGCCATTGGCATAGTACGCGAGCTTGGTAAGCCCGGAGCAATCCATGCCCTTTGACGAAGTGCCGCCCCACAGATAGGGAGTGCCGAGACAACTGTAGGCATAATACAATATTATGTCGTCGTTGAACGGAGTGTCAGCCCACGCGCGGATGTCGGATACCTCACCTCGCGGCACCCATGCCTCGCGTCCGTCGGGATAAATGATATTGACGTAGCGGGATGTCGAGCGGGGAGAACGCTCAAGGATGTCTCCCGCGACGAGGTCTGACACAATCAGCTCGCAGTCTGTGGTCATGGAGTCGCGGTAGGCTTTGATTTCCGACGGTGTTATCACGACGACACGGTCGGCATCGCGCCACCGCGCCATCTCAGCTTCCGATTTAAGCGTAAGGGAGTTGCCGATGATATATCCCATATATCCGTCGGGCAGTACCGTCCTGTACCAATCGTCCCCGACCTTGGCCGTGAGCCTTACGGGGGTGCCGAGTAACGCCTGGGTCGATAGTTCGGCCCCATGTCTCGGCTCGGTCCTGACGTTGGCCACCGACACATTGACAAGTGCCCATGGCTCGGCAGGGACAGTATCAACAGCCTCGTCAGAGGCCGCTTTGACGGTCACTGACGAGGCTGCTAACAGGGCTATCAATATTGTCCGTATCCTCATGTCATCCGTTGACTAAGCCGGCTATCACAGCCTTGATATCCTCGGCAAGGAGATTGGCATCCTCCATTGTCGCGGCCTCGGAATAGATGCGGATTATAGGCTCGGTGTTTGACTTGCGCAGATGCACCCACTTATCGGGAAAGTCAATCTTCACACCGTCTATGTCGGTGATGGTCTCGTTGGAATACTTACGCTTGACAGCGTCGAGTATCGCATCGACATCAATGGTCGGGGTAAGCTCAATCTTGTTCTTGGCGATGGCATAGGGGGGGTATCCGGCCTTGAGTTCCGACACTTTCTTGCCACTCTTGGCGAGGAGCGACAGGAACAGCGCCACACCGACGAGGGCATCACGCCCATAGTGGGATGCCGGATAAATGACACCACCGTTGCCCTCACCGCCTATGACGGCCCCAGTCTCCTTCATCTTGGTCACGACGTTGACCTCACCGACGGCGGCGGCATTGTAGTCACATCCATGCGCACGGGTTATGTCGCGGAGCGCACGCGATGAACTGAGGTTCGACACTGTGGAGCCGGGAGTGTGGGACAGCACATAGTCGGCTACGGCGACGAGGGTGTATTCCTCGACAAACATCTCGCCATTCTCCATCACTATGGCAAGACGGTCGACATCGGGATCGACCACAAAGCCAACGTCGGCCTTGCCCGACTTCATCAGTTCGGCTATCTGAGTCAGATTCTCAGGGATAGGCTCGGGAGTATGGGCGAAGTTGCCTGACGGGTCACAGTTAAGCTCGATGATATTGCTTACGCCAAGGGCACGGAGCAGCTGCGGTATGACGACACCGCCCACCGAGTTGACAGCATCGACGGCAACGGTAAATCCGGCCTTGGCGATGGCGTCGCGGTCGACAAGGTCGAGGGCGAGGACGCTCTCGATATGCCTGAGGTTGTAGGTATTGTTGGTGTACTCGTGGCCGAGGTTGTCGACCGTAGCAAACTCGTAGGCATCACGGGCCGCTATGTCGAGTACCTCACGTCCCTGCGCGTCATTGAGAAACTCGCCGTCCTCATTGAGCAGCTTGAGGGCATTCCACTGGCGGGGATTGTGTGAGGCTGTCAGGATGATGCCGCCACAGGCTTTCTCGGCCACCACGGCAATCTCGGTCGTGGGGGTGGAGGCAAGTCCTATGTTGATGACATCAAAACCCATCCCGGTGAGTGTCCCGGTCACTATGTCGTTGACCATCCGTCCCGACAGACGCGCATCGCGGCCAACCACTATCGTGCGGTTTGTGCGTGTCGTGGTGCGGTTGATGAATGTGGCGTATGCCGCCGTAAATTTCACTATGTCAAGCGGACTGAGTCCGTCACCGGGAGCACCGCCTATAGTGCCGCGTATTCCCGATATTGATTTGATGAGAGACATTTATATCTGGCTTTTGAAATAACGTACATTATATAGGAACGGAATCACATTGGCCTGCTCACTGGGCAACCCGTACTGTGACTTTATCACGAGATTTACCTCACATCCCAAGCCGAGGTAATAGAGCGGCAGCTGTAGTCCATAGCCCCAGGCGTATGACGAACTGAGACTTGTGTTGCCAAACCTGAAACTTGTGGACTGCTGGGCCATGTCATCGGCGTTACCGGCCCATTCGAGCGGAGTGCCGGGGACGTAGGCATACAGGTTGGCACGCATGTAGCGGAAGTATATGAGCTGGTCAGAGACCGCACGCTCATCCTTGTTGCCGGGATTTATGACCTGCATGTAGACGTTTCCGTCGGTATCCATCTTGTAGAACGGTGCGTCGGCTCCGACCTCAAAAGCCGAGTCGGCGGGAATCTCGGGGACCACACGCTGGTTTGACAGGTATAGATTGACGGCCTTCTGCTCCTCGTTGAGCATCTTGGAGTAGCTCTTGGAGTCCTTGCAAGATACCATGAGCACCGACAACACGGCGATTGCGGCCAGCGATAATCTGTACGACAGTTTCATTTCTGTGATTTATTTTGTTTTTGTGAGTGTACGGTTTGGTTTGACGGCAGGTAGCTGTCATTCTCGTCAAGGATCGAGAGAAACAGGCCGACAGCCTCGGTCAACGAGCCACGGAACTCGCCTCCGGCAGCGTTCTTATGACCGCCGCCGTTGAAGTATTTCTCGCAAATGCGGTTGACCGGGAAGTCCCCCTTGCTGCGCGATGATACCTTGATGTATTTTGTGTCGTCGCGCATGAACACCGAGTAGGTTATGCCCGGGATGCTCAGCGGGACATTGACAAGGCTCTCCGTGTCGCCCTTGTCATAGTCAAATTCCTTGAGCTCGTCTCTCGTGAGGGTTATCAGAGCGGCCTGATGCTCGGGAAACAACTCCATCTTGCGGTAGATGGAGTAGCCGTTGAGCCGCAGCCGTTTGGAGGTGTTGGTGTTGCAGACGAGCGAATATATCCTGTCCTTGTTGACCCCCTTGCGCAGCAGCTCGGCGATGATGACATACAGGTCGGGGTCGTTGGAGTTGTAGGTGAAGTTGCCGGTGTCGGTCATCATGCCTGTGTAGATGCACTCGGCGGCCTTGCGGTCTATCATGTCAAACAGCTCAAGACGACACAGCACCCTGAACACCAGCACGCATGTCGATGACATGTTGGGGTGGGAGATGGTGATGTCGGCAAACTCCTCCGGGTCGAGATGGTGGTCTATGAGCACCTTGGGGGCTGTCGCCGCCGACAGCACGCCGCTCATGCGGTCGACGCGGCTGTAGGCATTGAAGTCGAGACAGAAGATGAGGTCGGCGTCGTTGAACAGCTTGGTGGCAAACTCGGCATACTGCGTGAACGGCAGTATCTCCTTGGCCCCGGGGAGAAACGTCAGCGAGCGGGGAGGCAGGTCGGGAGTCACCACCGACACTTTCTTGCCTATGGCCTGCAAGACGTGATAGAGTCCAAGCGATGAGCCGATGGCATCACCGTCGGGGTTGAGATGGCACGTTATGACTATATTCTCACTGCGCTCAAGCAGCTCTCTGAGCGCCTTTATCTTTGATTCCTTGATTATTCGTTTTATCATCAATCGGCGTGATTGTCGTGGTTTTGTCGTACAAAGATAATCCAATCCCCCGATATAATGAAATCTGAATCGCCACATACGTGGGTTTTGATGATAAATGATGGCGTATGCCGCCGATTGGGCTGACATACGCCATCATTTATAAGTGTGTACAGGTAATATCGGCGCTACTTGCTCTCCGAGCAGTAGTAAGCGGTCTCGACAGCCAGTCTTACGCCATCCTCTTCAGCGGCGCTTGATTCACGTATGACCAGGTTCTGACCCTCGAATGACACGAGTGCTGTCCCGGAGCGCCCTCCGTTGTAATCCATACCGACATTGTAATCCCATGAGTAGTAGAGGCGTCCCTGCGACTCATTTTCCCAATGCCAGGTTGATATGGCGAGAATGTCGTTGGAGTATGTCACGAGATAGGTACCCGACTTGGTGAAGGTTATTGACTTGGCGTTGAAGTCGAGGCCCTCAAGCTCATCATCATATTCATCATCGTCATCATAATACTCGGGATAGTGGGAACGCATGTAGTCAAACATGGCGGCATTGGCCTCTGACATCAGGGTGTTGAACTCACCACGGGGACGACGGCCCTCAAACACCATGTCCTTGTTGATCTTGATGCGCAGGCCGAGATCGTCAATGTTCCATGTACGGCACACGGCATCGGTCAACTTGCTTGAGGGGTCTTGCGATGCCTTTATGGCTGTGACAGTGACAGGTTGACCGCTCGAAGTGGTGATCGACAGCGATACGGCATCAGACTGGCCTCCCTCGATGACGATCTTACCAAACCCTATGAGGTTGAACTCGTTGTCGCTCACCTTGGTATATCGTCCATGTATGATGTTGTTGTACCAAGCACGTGACTTTACCGACCGTGGCACAATCAGGCCACCGGCATGAGCCGCGCCCTTGGGCACGGGTACTTTTGACATGCTCCAATAGTCGTAGCTGTTGGAGTTCTCTATGATGATATACTCACCCGATGCCGTAAGCTCAATCGACGACCACTCGGAGCCGGGGGTGCTTATCTCATACTTGGCGCTCGCGCTCTCGTAGGCCGGTGTCGGAAGTTCGGGAACCTCAATAGGCTTCTTGGGGTCGTCATCGTCGCCGCATGAGACCAACGGACCACAGCACAGTATGGCCGACAACAGCGCCGCTGTCAATCTTATACCTTTCATATTGGCTGTCATGGTTATTATCAATAGCAGAGGCGGATAAAGGCCCTGACAGACGAAGTCTTGAATTTTGTCTTGCCGCTGTTCTCGGGTACCATTTCGCCAAATTCGTCTTCATCCTCGTCGTCAAAGCTGAGGTTCTTGTATTTTGCCGAGCACCAGCGTCCCTCAACTCCGAGGGCAATCATCTTGTAGCTTATTACACCACCGAAGTTGACGACGGGTGAGAATCCATAATGGGCCTTTGTCTCGTTGTCATCGCTCACAATGAGGGCAGAGAATGACGGTGTGAAGTGGAAATAAAGCTGAGCACGCAGGTGTTCGAGTCCGTTTGAGAACGAGGCGAATGGTGCGACATGTACCGACGGGCCGACTCCCATACCGATGTCGAGCTTGTGCCAACCGAGCGAACCAAGCTCAAAGTCTTCCTCATCGTAGTCAAAGTCGTTGTAGTCGTCATAATCGCTCACGCTGGGCAGGTTGCTGAATGAGAAGCTGCCTTTGTCATAGTTGACGTAGTTGATGTCGGCCCAGATAGCGTCGAGACCTATCTTCACCATTCCCGCGAGCGGTTTACGGTGCAGGAAATAAGTGTTACCGAGGTTAAGGGCGACACCAAACTTACTGTCTTTCTCAAGTCCATACTCAGGCTTGATGTGGGAGCTTACAAACGCGATGTCAAAAAACTTGGTGCGCTTCCATATCGATTTGGTTTTCTCGTCGGTGCGACGTTGCTCATTCTCTGACTTAAGCGCTGCCACCTCCTGACGCAGGGAGTCAATCTGTGTGGACGAAGTCTGTTCTGTAGCGGCTGTCTCTGATACTTGTGCGAAAGCGGGACACGATACCGCCATCGCCGCCAAGACGGGTAATAAAAGTTTTCTCATTGCAGTATAGTATTTTAATGATAAATTGGTTTTAATGCACGGCTCTCTTGGCAAGAGATACACTTTATGACGCAAATTTAACTAAAAATCTATTACAGCGTGCATTGCAATTGTTAAAAATTTTGGATTGCTTAACATGATGTTTTGTCAAATGCAAATTGCAATCGTGTTATATGCTGGTTAATAAGTTTTTAGATATGACGTGTATCTCTTGCCAAGAGAGCGACATGCAAGACTTATGTCTTAAAAACGACTGTGCGACATACGCTCACGGTATTAATCTCCGTTATAGTTATATAATATTGTATCATCACAATTTACCGACTCAATTATGCGCACATCATTCAGGATTCTTACTCTCGCAGCACTCTTATCGCTTGCTGCGTCATGTTCGATATTGAAAAAGTCTGACGCCAAGGACAAGGCGGCTGAAAACACCGAGTCGCGTCTGACACCGGCTGTCTCGGACGACCGCTACATGAAATTGTCAAAACGCCTGCTCGATGGCGAGTGGACTATAGCCGAGGTCAATGACCGCAAGGTGACGGGGGAGGAGAGACCTTACATAACCTTTAGCACGGCCGACAACCGCGTATATGGCTCAAACGGCTGCAACATCATCAATGGCTCGTTCGCTGTGGAGGGGGAGAAAGGTCTGCGTTTCGGTGACATAATAACCGGGATGAGGGCTTGCGCCGATGCTCCGTTTGAATATGAGATAAACGATGGCCTTGCCCACATCGACTCGTACGCGGTCGAGAAGCGCGGACACGAATATTACCTTAACCTCTATGACAAGTCACGCCGTAAGGTCATGACCCTGCGCAAGCACAATATGGACTATCTCAACGGGGCATGGCGTGTCGGCGCTATCAATGGCAAGGCGGTGAGGAGTGACGAGGTGCAGTTTGTCATAGACATTCCCGAACTGAAACTCCATGGCAACACGGGATGCAATGTGCTGAACGGCAGCATATATATAGATCCCGACAAGACCAACTCGATACAATTTCAGGATATTGCCACCACTCGCATGAGGGGAAGTGACGTGGAGATGGATGTGGAGCGGGAGCTGCTCATCGCCCTTGAGGAGGTGGAGAGCGCGCGCAAGACGTCGCGAGGCGTGACCATGTATGACAACCACGGCCACGAGGTCTTGTCCCTGCACAAGATTGACGACAAATAGCCATCACACACCTCTGTCATAGCCGTTACGGGCTTCTACGATTAAGCAAAATTATATATGACATTTAACGAAATCCTAAATAAATTCAGGACTGAATCATTTACCCAAAAGGATAAGGGAACACAATTTGAGCGTCTTATGCGCTCTTGGTTGCTTACTGACCCTCGCTATTCCAACCTTACAGAAGTTTGGTTGTGGGAGGATTTTCCTTGCCGGAAAGACTTTGGAGGTTCTGATACAGGCATTGATTTGGTGGCACACACTGACACCGGCGATTATTGGGCAATCCAATGCAAATGTTACAAAGCGGGTACAATTATTGATAAACCGGCTGTAGATTCTTTCCTTGCAACATCGAGTCGACAGTTCACCGATATTGATACGCTGCAAACCACCTCCTTTTCTCAAAGGTTGTGGATCTCAACCACTAATTATTGGGGTAAGAATGCCGAAGATGCCATCCAAAATCAGCAGCCACCGTTTAACCGTGTTGGACTTGTTGACCTGAAAAATTCTCCCGTTGATTGGCAACTCCTTCTCGATGGGCTGAAAGGCAAGGAAGCTATGCTCCCCGGCAAGCAGCCGCATGAGCATCAGCTCAGGGCAATGTCTGCCGCAAACTTGCACTTCGCAGAAAACGACAGGGGTAAATTGATTATGGCGTGTGGCACAGGTAAGACCTATACAGCCCTCAAGATTGCCGAGCAGATGTTCCCCGACAAGGGACTCGTTCTTTTCCTCGTTCCATCTATCTCGCTGCTTGGCCAGACCCTTAATGCCTGGTGTGCTGACGCAACCAAGCCAATCAAGGCTATTTGCATATGTTCTGACGCTAAGGCTTCCCGCAAAATCAAGAAGGATTTTGACGATACAACCGATTCTGTCGTTGACCTTGCTGTTCCGGCTTCCACCAATCCAAAGAGTATCGCCAAACAACTTCAATCTTATAGAAATCATGATGGATTGACCGTCGTATTCTCCACATATCAGTCCATCGAGGCCGTCCACGCAGCGCAAGTTGAGACTCTCAAGGAGACAGGCAACTCTTACGGGACATTTGACCTCATTGTATGCGATGAGGCCCACCGCACGACTGGCGTCAAACTCTCAAATGCGGATGAAAGTAACTTCACAAAAATTCATGATGCTGATTACATCAAAGGCGTGAAGCGTCTTTATATGACTGCCACTCCTCGCCTTTACGGAGACAACGCTAAGGCAAAGGCATCAGAGAAAGACGCTATCCTTTGCTCTATGGACGACGAGACTCTGTATGGCAAAGAGTTTTTTCGTGTCAACTTCTCTTACGCGGTCGATCAAGGACTCCTCACCGATTATAAAGTTCTCGTCCTGACCGTCAATGAAAGTGACCTGCCCGAAAATGTTCTTGCTGAAATAAGGGATTCCAACAAGAAAGAGTTAGACTTTGAAGATACCCCTAAGCTGATAGGTGTCATCAACGGCCTTTCTAAAATAATCCGTGGCGATAATCGCGTTACATGGGATAATGACCCTTGTGTTATGCAACGCGCTATCGCATTCTGTTCCGCTATCGGCGATGCGAAAAGCCCGGGCACCTCTGTCAACACCTCGTTGGTGCTTCCGAAAATTTGCGAAACCTACCGCGACTCCATAGACCCCGAGGAACGCGGCCATGTCGTTGAGGTCTCGGCACGACACATCGACGGCTCGATGAACTCGCAAGCGCGTAACGAACAGCTCGCGTGGCTCGCTGAAGATAACCTCTCACCTAACGAATGTCGGGTCCTTACCAACGTCCGTTGCCTTTCTGAGGGGATTGATGTCCCTGCTCTTGATGCTGTGCTGTTCCTTTCTTCCCGTAACTCACAGGTTGATGTCGTCCAGTCGGTAGGTCGCGTGATGCGTAACTTCCGTAAAAATCAACCCGGCGAAAAGAGATACGGCTACATCATCATCCCGATTGTCGTTCCATCGGATGTCAAGCCTGAGGACGCGCTTAGTGACAGCAAATATTTTGCGACTGTGTGGAGCATCCTCAACGCCCTCCGCTCCCATGACGATTGCTTCAACGCCGAGGTCAACAAAATAGCCCTCAATAAAAACAAGACCTCGAAAGTCGTGGTCGGTGCTCCCGGCATCGGACACAATGTGCTCAGTGGCAATAGCCAAGACCAACATGATGCTCAACAGCTTGAAAATGCTGCGATAGCCCGCCAGCTCGAATTACGTTTCGGCGAGATGCAATCCCATATTTACGCCAAACTTGTTGAGAAATGCGGCGACCGGCTCTATTGGGAAAATTGGTCTAAGAAAGTCGGGCTGATTGCCCACAAATTTATAGAACGCATTGCCCGGCTTGTCAATAACGTGCCCGCTATTAAATCCGAGTTTGACACCTTTGTCAGCGGATTACAGGAAAATCTCAACCCTTCAGTCAATGAGGGACAGGCTGTTGAGATGCTGGCCCAACATCTCATCTCCCAACCGGTTTTCGACGCATTGTTCAAAGACTATAATTTTGTCGACAACAATGCTGTCAGCCGCTCCATGCACCGCATGATTGAGTTGCTGACTGAAGTCGGAGGTTTTGATAAAGATACCGCTGAACTTGAACAGTTTTACGACTCCGTGCGTGTCAATGTCGGCAACATTGACAACTTGGAGGGTAAGCAGACCATCATCAAGAATCTCTATGAAAAATTCTTCAAGGGCGCTTTCCCACTGACCGTAGAGAAACTTGGTATCGTCTATACTCCTGTTGAGTGCGTCGACTTCATAATACATTCTGTCAACGACATATTAAAGAGGGAGTTCAACTCCTCGCTTTCGGATGAGAACGTCCATATCCTCGACCCGTTCACCGGCACCGGCACATTCATCACCCGTTTGCTCCAATCCGGCCTCATCAAGACCAAGGATATGGAGCGCAAATATCTCCACGAAATCCACTGTAATGAGATCGTGTTGCTTGCATACTACATCGCCGATGTCAATATCGAGGCTGTCTACCACGACCTTGTCAAGCCCGGCCATTATGTCAATTACGATGGTATATGCCTGACCGATACTTTCCAGCTTGCCGAGGCACCACAGCAGACCCTCTCGCAAGAGTTCTTCCGTGAAAACTCCGAGGAGGTCTTGCGTCAGAAACACGCACCCATCCGCGTCATCATCGGCAACCCTCCATATTCGGTCGGTCAGAAATCGGCCAACGATAATGCCGCGAACCTCTCTTATCCCATACTCGACAGGAGGATTGCAGAGACCTATGCCTCCGGGACCTCACATCAGAACAAAAACTCGCTGTACGACAGTTACATCAAGGCGTTCCGTTGGGCCTCTGACCGCATCGCGGCTAATCCCGACGGTGGTATTGTCGCGTTCATCAGCAACGGCTCGTGGATTGACGGAAACGCACAAGATGGTTTCCGTGCCTGTCTCGAATCAGAGTTTAGCGACATCTACGTACTCAATCTGCGTGGCAACCAACGTACGAGTGGTGAGCTTTCCCGTAAAGAAGGAGGTAAAATCTTTGGCGGTGGTTCCCGCACTCCGATTGCAATAACGTTTCTGATTAAGAATCCCGCGAAAGCAGGGCAGAAGGCAACCATCCATTACCACGACATAGGCGATTACCTGACCCGCGAACAAAAATTGTCGCTCGTCGAGAATTTCAAATCCATCTATGGCCGCTCTCTTGATTGGCAGATCATCGGGCCGACTGACCGGCACGATTGGATAAACCAACGTGACGGCGAGTTTGAAAATCTCATTCCCGTTACACCTGAAGATAAATTTAATCTCAATGCCAAATCTGTCTTTAGTCTAAGCTCCAACGGGGCCAAGACACAACGGGATTCGTGGGCCTACAATTCCTCTGTCGGGAGTGTGGAGGACGCAGGTAAAGAAAGCATAGATTTCTTTAACCGCACGCGGGAAGCATTGTCAAAAGGCGAGATCGAGCAGCCCGACTATAACTCAACCAAGATCAGTTGGACGCGGGCTGTCACCAACGACTTGACCCGTGGAGTAACATATGACTACTCCGATGCTGAAATTAGGCCAGCCCTCTATCGTCCGTTTTTCAAGCAAAATCTCCTCTGGTACCGGCCCCTTGTCGAGATGCGGTACAGAGTACCGCATCTCTTCCCTTGCCGAGAGGCGGTAAACAAAGTAATCTGCGTGAGCGGAGTAGGTGTCAGCAAGGACTTCACGTGCATAATCACCGACCAATTGCCCGACCTCGAGCTTATAGGTAAAAGTCAGTGCTACCCGCTTTATTGGTACGAGGGACGCGAGGAGTCTGCCAAGTCTCTTTTTGACGAGGACTCCGACGAGGGGACGTTTGTCCGTCGTGACGGCATCACCGACTGGATGTTAAAGGAAGTACGCAGACGCTTCGGCAACTCAAGAGCCATCACAAAAGAGCATATATTCTATTATGTCTATGGGCTGCTCCACTCCCCGCAATACCGGGAGCGGTTTGCAGCCGACCTAAAGAAGTCGCTGCCGCGCATCCCGATAGTTGAAAAAGTCGAGGATTTTATGGCTTTCTACAAGGCCGGAAAAGCCCTTGCCAATTTGCACTTGAATTATGAGCAAGTGCCACCATCATCTGATGTCAACATTATTCAAGCCTGTGTTGACCCGAAACGGGGCTACACTGAATATGACTACTATGCTGTGGATAAAATGACTTTTCCGAAAGTCAGGAATGAAGCCGGGAAACTCATTGCCGACAAGTCGCGCATCATCTATAACGGTAAAATCGCCATTGAGAATATTCCCCCCAAAGCCTATGAATATATCGTCAATGGCAAGTCGGCCATTGAGTGGATTATGGAGCGCTATGCCATCACACAAGACTCCAAATCGCTCATCATCAACGACCCCAATGCTTGGGGGCGCGAGCACGGTAATCCGTCGTATATCCTCGACCTCCTGCTATCGGTGATAAATCTCTCCGTGCAGTCCGTCGATATTGTCAACTCACTCCCTAAACTGACCTTGTGATGAATGTCTTGAACCGTGGATGTGGCTGTGTCTATGCCATCGGATTAGTATGTGCGGTAATGATAGCTTCCAGGACGGCGGTTAACCTGGTCAATGGGAAGTTGGACTCATCCCCACGACAGGAGACCCGACAACCTGTCCCTGCTAACGATTATCCCCCTGCTACGTCCCATGCTCGGGGTAAGGCACACTCGCGGTCAAGGTCTGTCTCCTCTGACAATGCCTATTATGAGGGATATGACCGGGGATTTGAGCAGGGTCGTAATGATAGCCGCGAGGGTCGGGCCCATGGTGCCGGGTATGACGACTCCAGCGATTACTATGATGATGGAGATTACTACAATGCCCGCTATCGTGAGGGGTATGATGAGGGATACGAGGACGGCTATTCAGGCATGGAGTCACTGAAAGAGTCGAAGAAACCCATGTGGCCAATGGACAAGGTGCTCGGTCGATATTAGGCGTTGGAAGCTGTGAGACGAAGTTGTGGTATTAGCGTAACTTTTTGCCATAAAAATTTGCACATTAAAAACATTTTGCTTTACTTTGTGCCGTATTAATAACAAAGGGTATATAGAAAAGTCTATATGCTGTAAAAATGATAAAGGATATGAAAAAGCGAAATGAAATTATCGGAATTGCGTGTCTCGGGGTACTGGCATCCCCGCTGTGTGCATCGGCATCAGTTGATGACATCGAGGTCATGATGCAGGGGGATATCGTCAGCAGCTACGTGTGGCGCGGTATGTATCAGACCGGAGTCAGCATTCAGCCGACACTCGGAGTCGGATACAAGGGCTTGTCATTGACCGCCTGGGGCAGCACCGACTTTGACGGCACAAGCTCGTCGGCAGGACGTGCGGCCAAGGAGTTTGACCTTACGCTGGCCTACACATTTGATTGCGGACTGTCAATCAATGTCACCGATTACTGGTGGGCCGGTCAGGGAGCGGGGCGGTACTTCCACTATGGGTCGGGTACCGACCACCGATGGGAAGCCGGGGTGTCCTATCAGTTGCCTTTCAAGAAATTCCCGCTCTCGCTGGCATGGTACACAATGTTTGCGGGTGACGACAAGAATTTTGACGGAGACCGGGCCTACTCCTCCTATCTGCAATTGACCTATCCGTTCTCGATCAAGCGCTTTGACTTTGATGTCAATGTCGGGATGTCCCCCTATAAGTCGCAGGGGATATACGGGTGCGACTCGTTTGCCGTGACCGATGTCTCCCTCAAGGCCACCTATACCGTCAAGGCATGTGACGCGCTCTCCATCCCGCTGTTCTCGCAGGTCATCTTCAATCCCCGAGCGTCAGACGCCCACATAGTCTTTGGTGTGAGCCTCGTACCTCAGTTCTGACGCGTCCCTCTACATCTACAATCTTTACAGCCGTGATTAACGGCATGACATAAAAACAAGACTCTATATTTTACGTGTTTCTTCTTCGACGGCGGCATGTTGCGACAACATGCCGCCGTCAGTTAGTCGCACTGCTACTCACGTAAAAATTTTTGTCAGTTGCGAGATGTCAAAGTTATTTTGTACCTTTGCAGTGAAATTGGTTCCGTAGCGGCCGAGGTCGTGACGGATTAAAAGGGAATCGGGTGAGAATCCCGGACAGTCCCGCTGCTGTGAGTTTCGCTCAATCCACGGTATGATGCCACTGGGTCGCTGACCCGGGAAGGCACCGACAGGATAGAAACGAGTCAGAAGACCTGCCATTTCACTATCTGTCAAGGCTTGCGTGGATACGGGCTTCAGACTTCAGGAGGTGGCAACCGTCACATAATGGGTTTCCATTTCTCCTATCAGGTCAGATTTTACATTCCGCGATGATTTTTGGCAGATGGATGATGTCTAACTGTCAAAACCAATCATTATGTGGCGCGGATTTCCACTGATGTTAATACTGTGCGGGGCGATTGTGACGCAGGCCCGCGAGATGCCCGACTCGGTCCACCTCAAGGAGGTGGAAGTGACCGCACGTCGCCCCGAGAAGGATGTCATTCCGGCCCAGAGACTTGACGGCGAGGAGCTGCGCCGTCTCAACAGCCTCAGCGTCGCCGACGCGCTGCGCTACTTCTCGGGAGTGCAGATTAAAGATTACGGTGGGGTCGGGGGCATCAAGACCGTCAACATCCGCTCGATGGGCACTAACCACACCGGGGTCATATATGATGGTGTGCAACTCGGCAATGCTCAGAACGGACAGATTGACCTCGGGCAGTTCTCACTCGACAACATGGAGGCCATCTCGCTCTATAACGGGCAGAAGAGCGACATACTCCAACCTGCACGCGACTTCGGCAACGCCGGGAGCATATATATGCGCACCCGCACTCCCCGCTTTGAGGAGGGTGAGAATTACCATGCCCGCGCCACCGTGCGTTTCGGATCGTTTGACCTCATCAACCCCTCCGCGCTTGTCGAACTGCGACTCTCGTCACGTGTCAACGCCTCGCTTAGCACCGAGTGGGTCAACTCGTCAGGCAAGTACAAGTTCCGATACCGCCGCGTCAACCCCGCCGGTGAGTTGGCCTACGACACCACCGCAGTGCGTCAGAACGGAGACATCAATGCTACCCGCATCGAACTCAACCTCAACGGTACGCTTCCCGGCGGCTCATGGCACGCCAAAGCCTACAACTACAACTCGGAGCGCGGTGTTCCCGGCGCCATTGTCAACAATGTATGGCGGCGTGGCGAGCGTATCTGGGACACAAACTCCTTTGTACAGGGACGTTTCACCAAGCATATCGGCGATTTCACGACACTCGCCAATGTCAAGTACGCGTTCTACCGCACCCACTATGTAAACAATGACGACAAGCAGGTAAAGGTCGACAACCTCTACCGCCAGCGCGAGATATACCTGTCGACCGCCAACATGTATTCCATCTTCCCATGGTGGAATGTCTCGTTGAGCTACGACTTCCAGTGGAACGACCTGTCAGCCGACATGTATGGCTTTGCCCGCCCAACGCGCTACACCAATCTCCTCAGTGTGGCCATGGCCACTGACTTTCCGCGCGTCAAGATACAGGCGAGCGGTCTCGGCACATTCATCCACGACAAGCTGCGCGGACAACAGTCGCCCGACGACAAGCATGTCTTCACCCCGGCTGTATATGTGTCGGTAAACCCGCTCCACAACCGTGACTTCTCGGTCAGGGCATTTGTCAAGCAATCGTTCCGTATGCCCACGTTCAACGACCTCTACTATGCCGACATGGGCAACTCCCAGCTCAATCCCGAGCGCGTGACCCAGTATAACCTCGGCCTCCTGTATGACCATGCCGGCCATGGCCTCGTCAATGCCGCCCGTGTCAGCGCCGACATCTACTATAACCGTGTCAAAGACAAGATAGTGGCCTATCCCAAGGGGCAGCAATTCCGCTGGACCATGCTCAATCTCGGTCTTGTCGACATACGCGGTGTCGATGTCTCGGGACTGATTACCGTAAGCCCTATACGGCATCTTGACCTGACCCTGCGTGGCCAGTACACATTCCAACGAGCCATCGACATCACCAATCCCGCCGACAACTACTATCGCGACCAGATACCCTACATCCCCCGTCACTCAGGCTCGGCGGTGTTCAACGCCCAATGGCGCGGATGGGGACTCAACTACAGCTTCATATACGTAGGGGAGCGGTACAACCAGCAGGAGAATATCCGCTACAACTATACCCAGCCATGGTATACCAGCGACCTGTCAGCGAGCAAGGACCTCACCCTTGGCCGCGTCTCACTGCGTTGCCTCGTCGAGGTCAACAACCTGTTGAGTCAGGACTATGACGTGATACTCAACTATCCCATGCCCAAGCGCAACTACCGTTTCACCGTTACCGTAGAAATATGACAATACTATGAGATTACGATATTACCGAATAATTCTATTTTTTCTGCCACTCCTGCTCTGCATCACGGGTTGTCGCGAGGACGAACTCGTGGTGCCGACGGAGTATGACATCATTCCCGATAGCCCCGCGTCCGACACCGCCATCCGCGGATTCTATCTCGTCAACGAGGGTAACATGGGTTCAAATAAATGCACGCTCGACTACTTCGACTACTTCACCGGGCTGTATGCCCGCAATTTCTATGCCGAGCGTAATCCCAACGTCATCAAGGAACTCGGTGATGTAGGCAACGACATCGGCATCTACGGCTCAAAACTCTATGTCGTGGTCAACTGCTCCCACAAGGTCGAGGTGATGGATGCCCGGTCGGGAGTGAGGTTGGGGCAGATTGACATCCCCAATTGCCGCTACGTGCGTTTCCATCGCGGCAAAGCATACGTCAGCGCGTATGTCGGCCCGGTGCTCATCGACCCCGACGCGCCAAAGGGTGCGGTCTATAAGATAGACACCCTGTCGCTCAAGGTGATTGACAAGGTGACAGTAGGTTATCAGCCCGAGGAGATGGAAGTTGTCGATGACTACATGTATGTCGCCAATTCAGGCGGTTATCGCGCTCCCAACTACGACAACACGGTCTCCGTCATACAGATGGTCGATTTCAAGCAAGTGCAACAGATACCCGTGGGCATCAACCTTCACCGCCTGAAGAAAGACCGATACAACAAGCTGTGGGTCACATCACGCGGTGACTACATGTCACGCCCGTCGCGGCTCTACGTCATGGACAAGAAGCCCGGATACAACCAGATGATAGTCACCGACACCATTCCCGTGGCATGTTCCAACATGGCCTTTTTCGGTGACCTGATGTACTACTATGCCACCGAGTGGAACAACTTCACCGCCTCAAACACAATCACCTATGGTGTCATTGACGTGCGCACAAAAGAAATCATCTCAACCAACTTCATCACCGACGGCACCGACCGCGACATCATCATCCCATATGGTATCGCCGTCCACCCCGAGACCGGCGACATATTTGTCACCGATGCCAAGAATTATGTCTCCTCAGGCACCCTCTATTGCTTCTCGCCCGATGGCCGCCGCAAGTGGAGCGTCCGCACTGGCGACATCCCGGCTCACATCACATTTCTCCCACGATGAAACATCTACACCTCATATTACCCCTTGCGATGATGCCGATGCTGTCGGCATGTGACGATGACGTGCCGATGGTCAATCTTGGCATCGACGACACCTACTATGTCTACCGCATGACCAAGCTCCCCATCGAGTCTGCCTATACCGGCAACGCCTACCGTTGGATGCTCCATCGCCCCGACGGCACCTCCGAGGTGGTGTCGGTCGACCGTCGCTACATCTTCCTGCAAGCCGAGGAGGGAACCTACCGCATGACATTTGAGGTCATCGACCCCGAGACACCCTACCGTCACGACTTCACCGTCACCGTCATGCACGAGGAGGTCGAGTTCAGCCCCTATATATCACGCGTCTATGAGTACTGCCCGGCTCCCGGCCAGTTCGTCAACGACATGCCCCGCTATGAGGAGGGGGACACCTACGCCGACATACTCCGCAAGGTAGAGGAGAGCATCTCGGGCAAAAACGACATCATGATCTCCCTCGGGGCCTATGGTGGCTACGTCACTTTTGGCTTTGACCATACCGTGGTCAACATCGCCGGAAGCAACGACCTGCGAATATGGGGAAACGCATTCTATGAGCTGACACAGCCCGACAAAAAAGGCGGCTCAGCCGAACCGGGCATCGTTATGGTATCCTTTGATGCCAATTGCAACGGACTCCCCGACGACCCGTGGTATGAGCTTGCCGGAAGTGAATACACCAATCCGCTGACACGTCACGGTTACTCGATAACATACCGCCGTCCCGACCCCGACCAAGAGATTGTCGAAGATGACGAGGGGATGTTTCCCGACCTCAACTACATCCGTTGGGATGACTGTGATGGCAATGAGGGATACATCCCCCGCAACATGTTCCATGCACAGGAGTATTATCCACGCTGGGTCAAGGATGACCGCATATCGTTCGCCGGCACGCTGCTGCCGCGCAATGGTTTTGACATGAGCGGCATGGGGACATACTATGTCCTGTACAGCTACCCATGGGGTTATGTCGACAACCATCCCAACGATTACGCCGACCTCAACTCCTTTGACTTCGGATGGGCGGTTGACGGCAATGGCATACCTGTCTCGTTGCCCGGGGTAGACTTCATAAGGGTGTACACCGGCCTCAACCAGTGTTGCGGATGGCTTGGCGAGACATCCACAGAGCTGTGCCGGGCACAAGACCTACATCTCAACGACACCCCCGTGGTGCCTGACGACCCGATTTCCGATTAATAATCAACATATATAACTTAATGCTTATGAGAATCTTTACACCACTGTCAATCACCGCAGCACTGCTCGCGCCCTGCATGGCCGGGGCGGTTGCGCCGGTCGATTTTGACAAGATTGAGCACTGGACCGGGACGGGGCCCAACCGTGCCGCGCTCGTCATCCAGTTTGAGACATCCAAGGATCCCCACGCCTATATCTGGGGCTACAGATGGGCCGATGGCGAGACCCCCACGGGCGAGGATATGTTCAAGGCCATCTGTGCCAACTCCACCGAACTTGTGATGCTCACGCAATACACAGGCCAATACGGGGCAACGCTTTGCGGCGTTGGGTTTGGGGATGCCGACACCATGCTTGACTATATCTACTTTGACTTTGACATGGCCAAGGACTACGAGTGGATCAACTTTGACTACTACAGCACAAATGCATGGTTTGGCCAAAGCGAGGCTCCGGGCGACAACACTCCGCGCATAGCCCAGCAGGCCATCGACGATGCCCGCGTTACCCATGTCATACAGCACCCCATCGACTATCACGCCTACGGCTATCCGGCCTACGACTACGATTGTTGGAAAATCAACGAGAAGGTCGCCGACCAATATTGCTGGCAGTCGGGCTGGTATGCCGGCTACTGGAGCTACTGGTTGTCATCAGACGATGACGATGACTGGATGTACAGCGGCACGGGATTCACGGGCCGGCGGTTGAGCGACGGAGCCGTTGACGCGTGGTCCTACACCGTCTTCGACAAGCCCGGTGTAGGTGGGTTTGGCGAGGGTACACCCCCCACCGACGACCTCTCGCTCGTGAGCTACCGTCCAGCCCGCACCGTGACATCGGTCACCGCCATGGTGACCACACCTGCCATTGACTCCGAGTGGTACACCCTGTCGGGCATACGTGTCGCCGTGTCGCCGTGCGGAGAGACTCCCGCAACCCTTACTCCCGGAATATACGTGGTGAAGTCCGGGACAGAGGTGAAGAAGATAATTATCAGATAAACCCTTTTTAATTAATAGTAAATCACATGCAATTAAGGAAAAAACTTATGCTGTGTACCCTGCTTGCGATTGGAGCGGGGACACCTGTATGGGCGGCTGACTTCTTCGACGGATCGCTCTATTACAACAAGTTGAGTGACTCGACCGTGGAGGTCACATACCCCACCGGCGCTCTCACCGGCACCAACGATGCCTACAACAAGCCTACCTCATTCGGCTCGACCTATGAGGGCAACATAGTGATACCCGAGACGGTTGAGGACAACAAGATCACCTACACCGTTGTCCGTATCGGTGACGATGCCTTTCATGGCGCATGGGTCGAGGGTAAGGCCAAGGACCTGCTCTCGGTCGAAATTCCCGAGACTGTCACTGAGATAGGTGCTAATGCCTTTGCCAACCGTCGCACGATGACCAAGGTCAATATACCCTCCGGCCTTGTGAAGCTCGGCGAGAGCGCGTTTATGAACTGCTCCAGCCTTGGCAACATGTATTTTATCATACCCGGTACCGTCAAGAAACTTGAACCTGGAACATTTCAGGGCTGCTCAAAACTTGACTACGTGAAACTTGAGGAGGGCATTGAGGAAATCGGTCGTGAATGTTTCCAATCTTGCTCTTGGCTTGAACACAGTGAGAAAAACGTCAAGTTCACCACAGTACCATCCACTGTCAAGAAGATTGGTGCCAACGCGTTCTCCTACTGCAACTACCTCTACGACTTTGTCATTCCCGAGTCTGTGACATGGAATGAGGCGATGTGGTGGTGCGGGTTTGACTCCAGCACACGCCTGAAGTCCATCTCCATGCCCAACGGCATAACGAGCGTGGGCAACTATTGCTTCCGCAACACAAAACTTACCGAGTTCACCCTGCGCTCCGGCGTTACAAAGCTGAGCGAGGATGCCTTTGTCGACTGCGCCCTGCTGACCAAGTTTGTTGTCGAGCCTTCCGACGTGCCCTTGACGTTCAGCTTTAGTGGCGTGTTCAACAACACCAAGAAGCTCACGTCGCTCCACCTTGGCCGCGAGATGTCTCCGTTCCTCTTCAGCAATCAGGACGAGCTGACCGACGTGACCATCATCACCGACAAGGTGCTTGAGACTCCCACATTCCCCGATGCGGTCTACGAGAATGCCACACTGACTGTCCCCGAGGGTATGGTTGAGACATATCGCGCCCATGCACAGTGGGGCAAGTTCAAGAATATTACTGATGGCACCGTCAACAACTCATGGATTGAGGATGTGACATTCAACTGCGTGGCTGAGGATGGCGTCATCTACGTTTCTCCCCGCCGTATAGCCGGATTGTTCCCGCAGTTCACCCCCGCCGATGCCGCCACTTGGAGCAATGTCACCTACTCGTTGACCGATGCAGGGACATCCAGGGACGAGTTGATCGCATCCCTGTATACCGTCAATTATTTTATGCCCGGACGTGTCAAGTTCCCTGAGCTTCAAGGTTACCGCCCCGGAGAGTGCAAGCTGACCGTAACGGTCAAGAATCCCAACGACGCGACTGCTGAACCCTTTGTACGTGAATTTACCGTAAAGGTTGTCGAGGTGGACCGCACCGAGCGCCCTCAGGGTTATGTCGACGGTACCATCATCCTTAATGAGGAATGGTTTACCCATACCAACGGCTCGCTCAACTATATCACCGAGGATGACGAAATCATCTATCAGGCATACGAGCGCGAGAATCCTGGCATGTCGTTTGGTGCCACATCTCAGTATGGAACTATCTGGGCCGACAAGCTGATTGTAGCATCGAAGCAGGCCGCTGATGGCGGTGACCCGCTCCCCGGTGGTGGCCGTCTCGTCATCGCCGATGCCAAGACCCTCAAGCGTCTCGGCTCGCTCGATGTCCTTGAGTGGGATGGCGTTAGTGGCGATGGCCGTGCTGTCGCCGGTGCAACTCCCGACAAAATATATGTGGGAACTTCCAACGGCATCTACATTGTTGACATCACCGACCCAACCGCCCCGGTTGTCACCGGCAAAATTGCCGCTACAGAGTCGGGCAACGCCGCCGACCTCTACAACGGCCAGATTGGTGACATGGTGACCACTGCCGGTCATGTGTTTGCCATCAAGCAGAGTTTTGGTACCATCATTATTGACGTGAACACCGACGAGGTTGTCAAGACAATTGATGATGCAAATATCCAGGGTGTCACCCAGACAATGGACGGAACCGTATGGCTTGCGACGATTGATAGCAACAATTGCTCCAACTTCGTTCCCGTTGACAGCCGTACCCTTGAGGTCGGCACTCCCGTGGTGATACCTGCTGAGATAGGCCGCGTACTGTGTGGCTGGGGTGCTTGGCGCTCGACTGCTTTCAAGGGCTCTGTATATGACAACGAGATATGGTTTGTCACCGGTGCAGCCAGCATCATGGGTGGAGCCACAGGCGACTACTACCGTTACAAGATTGGCGATGACCCTGCTGATCTAACTCCGTTCTTTACCCTCAACGGCCTCACCGGCGAGACCGAGTTTGGCGAGACTGTGGCACAGATGACCTACGGTACACCCTGCTTTGATGCCCGCAACAACCGCCTCGTTGTCATGACTGGCCGCAAGGGTGCGTCAAGCGGCGGTTACCGCGACCACTGGATTCACTACGTCGATGGCTCGACAGGTGCTGTGACCAAGACATTCCATCTCGAACCCTACTACTGGTTCCAGTCTCTCCCCATCTTCCCCGACAAGCACGATGTAGCTTTCCACGAGTCGTTCAACGGTCTTGAGATTGAGCACAACAACGGTGATGTGGAGATAGACCTGTATGATATTGTCCATGACAAGGATAATATCCCCGCCAATATCCGTTTCAGCGCTGTTGACGAGGCCATGCCCATGAATCTTGAGGATGAGACTGCCGACAACGGCAAGGTGGCTGAGTTTGCCCTCGACGGCTCGAAACTCACTATCTCACCGGCCCGTGAGGGTGCCACCAACTTCCTCTTCACGGCAGAGTCAAACGGTCGCCCCGTAACCCTCTCGCTCTCGGTTGTGGTCAAGAGTGCTACCGGCATTGACAACGTGGAGGCTGCGGCAGGTACGGTACGCGTAGCCGGCAACCGCATCTATGTCGATGGTTTCGATGGCGACTTGTTCGCTCTCTACAACACGGCCGGTCACTGCGTGGCGGCATTTACCGCCGACAGTGACAACTATGTCGCTGAGTTCAACCTCACCCCCGGTGTGTATATCCTCCGTGGCGACAAGGTGTCAGTGAAACTCGCTGTCAAGTAAGTGATTTGAGATACTGACTTGTCGGACGTCGCTTCCCGGCATCAATCTCGGGGGCGACGTCCTTTTTTATCCATTATAATTACAACTATGAGAAAAACTTCATTCTTGTTGGCAGGTGTTGTCATGACACTGACCGCGCAAGCCTCCGACATCGACTACACCAAGGGTGTGTTTTTTGTCAACGAGGACTGGTATGGTCATCAAAACTCCACTGTCAATTATCTGATGCCCGATGATCCCGATGGCGATTATTGGCACTATCGCGTCATACAGACCGAAAATCCCGGTATGGAGCTTGGATGCACCAATCAATTTGGCGCTATATGGGACGGCCGGTTCTACCTGATAGCCAAGCAGGAGAAAGACCCCGGGGCGGCTGTCACGGGAGGACGTATTACGGTAGCCGATTCACGGACGATGAAGATACTGTTTCAGTCCACGACAATCGACCCCTCGGGTGCGCAGTGTGACGGACGTGGATTCATCGGGGTCGACAGTCACAAGGGATATATCTCGTCGAGCAACGGAGTGTGGATTTTTGACCTTGACACTTACGAGGTCAAGGGACAGGTCGAGGGTACGGCCAATCCCAATGTCGGCGATGACAAACCCAACACCGACCCCACCGGTTCGCTCTATCACGGGCAGTCGGGCAGCATGGAGATGGCAGCGGGACGAGTGTTTGTCGCCCACCAACAGTCGGGTCTCCTTGTCATAGACCCGACGGAGGACAAGGTGACCGATGTCATCACGATGGATATAGTTGACCCTAAGGCCGGGATCGGATCGGTGGTGAAATCACTCGACGGCAATCTTTGGGTGTCGGTGGCAAAGAATGTGCAAGGTACGGGCGCGACATTGCCCTATCTGATAAAGGTCAATCCAGCGACATTGCAGACCGAGGTCATCGAGATACCATCAGACATGTACCCACCATCCAACTCCTGGTATGCCTGGACCCCTGATGCTTTCTGCGCCTCGTCGCTCCACAATTGTCTCTACTGGAAGGGTGGTCCCAACCGTTGGTTCTCGGGCTCGCAGATATATAAGTATGACATCGACACCAAGACCCTCACGCACATCATCGACCTTGATGCCGAAGGCGAGAACTGGAAACTCTACGGCTGCTCGATGCGTCTGCACCCCGTCACCGATGAGATATACATGTCGCTCTACCATGAGTTTGGGACTCCGACATACATCACCCGCCGCTACACAGCCGATGGCAAGCACGTAAAGGACTACGACATGATTGTCAACTACTGGTTCCCCTCGATACCTGTCTTTCCGCAGGGCGCGGGGTCATCGGCATTGGATGACGTAACGTTAGACGCGCCGATGTCGTCTCTCGCCATGTCTGATGGACAGATTAAAGCTGTCGGTCTCGCTGGGTCGCAGTTGACAATATATGCCATGTCGGGTATCCTGGTGTTTGAGACGGTCATCAATGACGACTCTTTCACCATAATGCCGGAACTGCAATCGGGCATATATATTGTCGCCGCCGGGACTCACCGTATCAAGATCGCAATCTGACATATCGGTCACGTCCCATATCATCACAAAGAAAGAGCGAGGTCTCACGGTAAGTGAAGCCTCGCTCTTGTTATTCAGGCCACATTCATGAAGAATGAGACCTTGATGATGTTGCGGATGATCAATCAAACACGCCGTCGATTGACTCGTCGGCCTGGGAGGTGGTATCCTCAAACTCGCCGTAGTATTCGTGTTCGCAGAGGTTTATATCCTCCGGGAACACAAACTTGGTGTCCTGGGAGTAGGGGAGAGTCTTGTCGGCATAGACTTTCTTAATATAATGTCCATAGATGGGGAGTGCCATCGACGCGCCCTGACCGTAGGCCATCGTGTTGAAGTGGATGTAGCGCTCCTCGCCGCCGACCCATACTCCCGACACAAGCTCGGGGGTGAATCCCATAAACCAACCGTCGGAGTTGGAGTTGGTCGTACCTGTCTTGCCACCCATCTGTGCGGTCACGTTAAACGGTGGACGGCGCAAGCGGTTACCGGTACCGCTGTCGACCACGTTGAGCAATATCGACAGTATGCGGTAATATGCCGTCTCGCTGATTACCTCAGTGTGCTTTGGGGTGAACTCCGATATGATGTTGCCGTTGCCATCGGCGATGGCTGTCACAAATATGGGATCGACACGCATACCCTTGTTGGCAAAGGCCGAGTAGGCTGTCACCATCTCCTTTACCGACACGTCGCACGGCCCGAGACAGAGCGACATCACGGGGTCAAGATGGTTTGTGATGCCGAAGTTGTGCATGTTGCGCACGAGGGTTGCCGGGGAGAGCTGGCTCATCAACCGCGCCGAGATCCAGTTGTTTGAGTTGGTGAGCGCCCACCGCAGGTCGACCATCTCGCCGACGCGTGCGCTTCCGGCGTTGCGTGGTGACCACGGACGGCCCGACTCGTCAATGATTGTCGGTTGTGAGTTGAGGAACATGTCGCAGGGGGTGTAGCCCTCCTCCATGCCGTAGGTGTAGAGGAACGGCTTGATGGTCGATCCTATCTGACGGCGTCCTGTCGATACCATGTCATACTGGAAGAATGAGAAATCAGGACCGCCTACGTAAGCCTTGACATATCCGTTGGTAGGATCCATCGACATGAATCCAGTGCGCAGGAAGTGTTTGTGGTAGAGTATGGAGTCGCGGGGTGACATTATGGTGTCGAGTGTCCCGTGATAGGAGAACACTTTCATCTCAATCTTGCGGTTGAACGCATCGTTGATCTCCGTCTCCGACATTCCGGCCTTCTTCATCACCCGGTAGCGGTCGCTCTGCTTGATTGCATGGTCGATGAGCGACTGTAGCTGGGTCGATGACAGTTCCTCGCGGTTGGTGGTGTAGGGCGCACCCTTCACGCCACGCTTCTCACGGAAGAACTGGGGTTGCAACGTGTGGCTCAGGTGGTAGTTGACCGCCTCCTCGGCATAACGTTGCATACGGGCATCTATTGTGGTGTATATCTTGAGTCCATCGGTATAGATGTTGTATTTTGTCCCGTCGGGCTTGGGGTTTTTCTCTATCCAGCCAAACAGCGGATTGGTCTCCCAAGCTATCGAGTCGTCCACATATTTTTGCTGCTCCCATCCGCGATATTCGCTGCGGACAGGCTTCTTGGCTCTCAATATGCGGCGCAGCTCCTCGCGGAAGTATGGCGCGAGTCCGTCTTTGTGGTCAACGCGGTGGAAGTTGAGTACAAGCGGACGCTCCTTGAGGGTGACCACCTGCTCGGCTGTGAGGTAACCGGCTTTTTGCATCTGCTCAAACACCACGTTGCGGCGTTGACGCGTCCGCTCGTTGTGACGCACGGGGTTATAGTACGATGGATTCTTCACCATGCCAACGAGTGTGGCGGCTTCCTCGATGGTCAGGTCCTTGGGATCCTTGCCAAAGTAGACGTAGGCCGCCGACTTGATGCCCACGGCGTTGTAGAGGAAGTCAAACTGGTTGAGATACATCTTGATTATCTCATCCTTGGAGTAAAACCGCTCCAGCTTCACGGCGATCATCCACTCGATAGGTTTCTGAAGCGCACGCTCTATGAGTCCGTCAGACGATGGGGAGTACAACTGCTTGGCGAGCTGCTGGGTGATTGTGGAGCCGCCTCCGGCATTTTTCTGTTGCAGGATGACGGTCTTGATGATGGCACGCATCACGGCCTTTATGTCGATGCCCGAGTGGTCCTCAAACCGCGCGTCCTCCGTGGCAATGAGCGCGTCAATCACGTGCTGCGAGATATCCTCATAGTCGACATACACCCTGTTGCCGGTGTTCTGATAGTAGCGCCCCAACTCCTCGCCGTCAGAAGAGTATATTATAGACGCAAATTTGTCGGTAGGGTTTTTCAGCTGCTCCACCGGGGGCATGTAACCTATTATTCCGTTATAGACCAATATGAAGAAAAACACTGTCACTGCGACAATGATGCCAAATGCAATCCACATTGTAGCTATGATTCCGCGATGGCGCTTACAGGCGGGTGTTGACGGTTTATTGCTCATGAGTGTAATCAAATAGGCCGTTATACGGCAAATTATCCTGACAAAGATACGAATAAAAATAATCGCTCACACAGTTTATTTGCAAACCTTGTGCTTTTTATATACCTTTACATAACTAATGCGTGGTTTTTATGAGCAGATATTTCGCTGAAGTCCTTTTGCCGCTGCCGCTGTATTCGACCTTCACCTATTCGATTCCCGATGACCTTGTGCCGTCGGTCAAGGTCGGCCATCGGGTGATTGTGCCGTTCGGGCGCAAGAAAAGCTACACGGGCATAGTGACCTCGGTGGGTACTGTCGCTCCGCAGGGATATGAGGTAAAGGATATCTCGCTTGTCCTTGACCCGGACCCCATCGTGCGTCATCCGCAATTGCGGTTTTGGGACTGGATTTCGGAGTACTATTTATGTGCGCCCGGTGAGGTGTTCAAGGCCGCGCTCCCGGCCGGACTCAAGGTCGAGAGCGAGACTTTTGTCGAGGCCGTCCCTGACTATGAGGAGGGTGATGACCGGCTCGGGGAGCGCGAGATTGTCGTGCTGTCAATATTGGGACACGAGGGACGTATGACACCCGGCGAGATTGAGAAAAAGACGGGCTTCAAAAACGTGGCCGCGCTCATCGGTCGGCTTATCGAGCGCGGGGCTGTGATGGTGTCCGAGAAACTTGTCGAGCGCTATCGTGCCAAGAAAGAGACGTACATAGGCATAGCACCTGATTATGCCGGGGCTGACGTGATACACGGTGCGTTTGAAAAGGTAAAGGGAGCCAAGAAGCAGGAGACTCTGCTGCTTGCCATGATAGAGATGTCGCGAATCACCCGGGGCGAGTCACGCGAGGTGTCACGGGCCGCTTTGCTTGAGCGCTCGGGGGTATCGACTGCCATACTCGGCGAACTTGTCAAGAAGGATATTCTCTATCAGTATAAGAAAATAATCCACCGGTTTAAGTACGATGGGCCTGCGACCACCGCGCTCCCGGTACTTAGCGGGCCGCAGTCAGTGGCTCTCGATGGCATACACCGAGGGTTCATGGACAAGAATATAGTGCTGCTCCACGGTATCACGTCGAGTGGCAAGACCGAGGTGTATATGCACATTATCGACTATGTGTTGCGTCAGGGGATGCAGGCGCTCTATCTTGTCCCCGAGATAGCGCTCACGACCCAGCTGACCCACCGGCTGCAACGCGTGTTTGGTGACAAGGTCATAATCTACCACTCCAAGTTTTCTGACAATGATCGTGTCGATATATGGAAACGTATGCTCGCCGACGGAAGTCCGTGTGTCGTGATAGGTGCGCGTTCGTCCATATTTCTGCCATACTCCAAACTTGGGGTCGTCATAGTCGATGAGGAGCATGAGCAGAGCTACAAGCAGTTTGACCCCGCACCTCGATATAACGCACGTGACGCGGCCACGGTGCTCGCGTCGCTCCACGGAGCCAAGACGCTGCTCGGCAGTGCTACCCCGGCGGTCGAGACCTATTACAAGGCATTGACCGGGCGCTATGGCCTGGTGACCCTGTCGGAGCGTTATGAGGGGGTGTCGTTGCCGGAGATTGAGATTGTTGATATGACCACCGCCCGACGACGCTATGAGGTGCACGGCACGTTTGCCGACCGCACGCTCAAGTTGTCCAACGAGGCGCTCACACGCGGCGAGCAGGTGATATTCTTCCATAACCGGCGCGGATATGCCCCGATGGCCCGATGCAAGATGTGCGGGTGGGTACCCAAGTGTGAGAATTGCGATGTGTCCCTGACCTACCATCGACACCGCGACGAACTCGTATGCCATTATTGCGGTACAACTTACAATGTCCCACCCGTATGTCCCGCGTGCAAGGAACCCGGGGTCGAGAAAATCGGCTACGGCACGGAGCGGGTGGAAGATGAGGTGGAACACATGTTCCCCGACATTAAGAAACTGCGCATGGATCTCGACACGACGCGCAACAAGGATGGATATGAGAACATCATAGATGATTTCTCAAAACGCAGAGCCCAGATACTTGTCGGGACTCAGATGGTGACCAAGGGACTCGATTTTGACGGCGTGAGCGTCGTCGGGGTTCTCAATGCCGATACGGTGATAAACTATCCCGACTTCCGGGCCTCAGAGCGTGCGTTCAACATGCTTGAGCAGGTATCGGGTCGTGCCGGGCGGCGTGACACGCAGGGTACGGTCATCATACAGACCTCCCAGCCGGCCCATCCGCTGCTGCCGTTTGTAAAGTCACATGACTACCGTGGATATTACGACATGGAAATCGCGCAACGTGAGGAGTACTCATACCCGCCGTTCACGAGGCTGATATACATCTATCTGAAACATCGGGACGATGACATCCTTACAGAGATAGCGACCATATACACTAACCGCCTCTTTCAGCTGTTTGGCAACAGGGTGTTTGGCCCGGAGGAACCGGCTGTGGGCAGGGTACAGTCACTCTATATACGCAAAATCATGCTAAAGGTCGAGGTGACGGCATCAATGAAAAAAGTAAAGGAAATCTTGCGCCGCCTCTACGAGGAGATGCACTCCTCCCCGCGCATGAAAGGCATAATCCTCTACTACGACGTCGACCCAATGTAGCCTCGCGCCCTAAAACTCGCTGCTGAAATGGAATTTTATTTTTGGGAAGTCGTTCTGAGCCATCTGTAGCACGTAGTTGGAGTCGGCGAGGAAGACATCGCGCCCCTCGCGGTCAACGGCCATGAACTGGTGCTTGCGCTTCTTGAACGCCTCAAGAGCCTCGGGGTCGTCGCTCTCAATCCAACATGCCTTGTAGAGCGAGATGGGCTCCCATCTGACGGTGGCGCCATACTCGTGGAGCAGTCGATATTGTATCACCTCAAACTGTAGCTGGCCTACGGTGCCGATGATCTTACGCCCGTTAAACTGATTGACAAAGAGCTGGGCGACACCTTCGTCCATAAGCTGCTGTATGCCTTTTTCGAGCTGCTTTGACTTCATGGGGTCGGTGTTCTCTATATACTTGAACATCTCGGGCGAGAAGCTCGGCAACCCCTTGTAATGCAGGGTCTCTCCCTCGGTCAGAGTGTCACCGATCTTGAAGTTGCCCGTGTCGGGTATACCGACTATATCCCCGGGATAAGCCTCATCGACCACGCTCTTTTTCTGTGCCATGAACGCTGTCGGCGCGGCAAAGCGCATCATCTTACCCGAACGTATGTGCTTGTAGTTGGCGTTGCGCTCAAAGCGTCCCGAACATACTTTCACAAACGCGATGCAACTGCGATGGTTGGGATCCATATTGGCATGAATCTTGAACACGAATCCCGAGAACGCATCTTCCGATGGCTTGACCTCGCGCTCCTCAGCCATAATCGGCTTGGGTGACGGCGCAATTTTCACAAAACAGTCGAGTAGCTCTTTGACACCAAACGTATTGAGTGCCGAGCCAAAAAATACGGGGGCGAGCCGTCCTTTCAAGTACTCCTCCTCATCAAATTCGGGATAGACACCCTCAATGAGCTCAAGGTCCTCACGTAGTTTGGCTGCATCGTTCTCGCCGACACTCTCGTCAATGCGGTGGTCGTTAATATCGTCAATCTCCACACGCTCCGACACTTTCTGCTTGTTGGGGGTGAACAGGTCGAGCGAATGTTCATAGATATTGTATACACCCTTGAAATGAGCGCCGATGTTGATAGGCCAGCTAAGCGGACGCACACTGATTTTGAGTTCCTGCTCAAGCTCGTCAAGTATCTCAAACGGGTCACGCCCCTCTCGGTCAAGTTTGTTGACAAATATTATGACGGGAGTATTACGCATACGGCACACCTCCATCAGCTTTCGGGTCTGCTGCTCGACACCCTTTGCCACGTCAACCACTATGATGACGCTGTCGACGGCGGTAAGCGTGCGGTAGGTGTCCTCGGCAAAATCCTGATGACCCGGAGTGTCAAGGATATTTATCTTGTAGTCGCCGTAGTTGAACCCCATCACCGAGGTCGCCACCGAGATACCACGCTGTTTCTCAATCTCCATCCAGTCGGATGTGGCCGTCTTCTTTATCTTGTTCGACTTAACGGCCCCGGCTATATGAATTGCACCACCAAAGAGCAGCAGTTTCTCGGTCAGTGTCGTCTTACCGGCATCGGGATGGCTTATGATAGCGAAAGTACGTCTGCGGTCTATTTCTTCTGATATTGTTGCCACGGCAATCGTTTATAGGGTTTGTGACTTCAGTTGTGATATGCATTTCTCAAGGCTCTCCTCCCAGTGGGGTATCGTTATGCCGTATGTCGCCTTGATTTTTGACTTGTCGAGTATGCTGTATGAGGGCCGGGTTGCAGGGGTGGGGTAGTCCTCGGTCGGTATCGGCTGCACGTCACATCCTGTTATCCCGGCTATGCGGTGTATCGACTTTGTGAAGTCGTACCACGAACATGCCCCCTCATTGGTGAAATGATATATCCCGGGAATCCACTGCGGGGAAAACAGTATCGCACATATGGCCTCCGCGAGATCGGCGGCATAGGTCGGGGTGCCTATCTGGTCACTCACTACCTTGATGACCGGGCGCTCTGACCCGAGCTTCATCATGGTCTTGACGAAATTCTTGCCGTATGGCGAGTACAGCCATGCCGTGCGCACTATCACGCTCTCGGGGGCGAGGGCAAGCAGCGCTGTCTCGCCCTGACGCTTTGTCGTGCCATATTGGGAGACGGGGTTGACCTTGTCAGACTCCTTGTAGGGGCGATGGGCCGTTCCGTCAAACACATAGTCGGTCGACACGTGGAGCACCTTTGCGCCCACGGCATCGGCTGCTGTCGCGAGATTACGGACGGCATCCACATTTATCGCCGCGCTCAATGCCTTCTCCTCCTCGGCCTTGTCGACAGCGGTATAGGCCGCGCAATTGACAACATGGGTTATGTCATTGTCCCTGACAAAATCGCTCACAGCCTTACTGTCGGTAATATCGAGTTCAGCCACGTCAGTATATATCGTTATGCCTGACCGTTTCTGCTCAAGGGTGTTACGCATCTCGGTACCCAACTGACCGTTCGCGCCCGTGACAAGTATCTTCATAATACAAATTTTGGCTGCAAAGATACAAATAAGTCAGCTGCAATCCCAAATTTATTTGCCCAACATTCACCAACATTCACAATCCCGGATTAGACAACAAAACTTAAGTCATTTGCTCACTTATACATATAATATCTATATAATTTATTTATATTTGTAGGCATGGCATTTGACAAATTAATAATTGAGGCATAATGGCTTTTAGGAATCCTGACCTTGGTGAATCGTACAAAAGATTGATGCTGTCCAAAGACAGGCTGCGTCCGCAAGAGGAGATAATATCCGAGCTTGCCGACACTCTGAGACAACTTGACGAGGAGCAGTTTATCGTGCATGTCATGAGCGTGTTGTGTTCGTTGGAATACCGCGAGGATAAGCTGTTTGACAACCTCGACTCTCCGATGAAGCAGATGTTGTATCTGATTGACCTCTATTATTCGATTGACGATCACAAGCCAAAGCATCATATTGACGAGCGCAGATGGAGCCGTATCACAGAGTTGTTGGCTGAGATAGAAATGAATTATTTCATCTCTATTGGCTTCAGCAACGGGGGTGACTATTTCCATGATAACCGCGATGATAAGGTGGCAGTCTCGCTGATGACATATCTCAACCATTTTTCCAACGCGCAGCTCTCGTATGACGAGCAAACGCTATGGCGATTGGAAAACTACTGCCGACCCTACGATGATGAGATAGAGAAGCAGTTTGGGTTCAGGATTGCTGATGTAATCACATATCTGCATCATCTGCGTGAACTCTATAATGGTAAGCTGAACGATATGGTACAACGTGCCGGGCGGCTGTTCTCACACTATCACAACAATCCCGATGATTGGAAACGCCAGACTGAACGATGGATTGAGGCGGGAATAGAGCCTGACAGGTGGATTGAGCAGCCCGAGTTGAGCGAGTTGGCCACATTCATGCAAACGAGTCCGGGCGAGTGCTTCATTCACGATGTCGACGCTATAAAATGTTCATCAATATCCGTTGATGTAAACGAAAGATTAATAGAATTTTTGCGTTACCGCCCCGAGACGCTCAAGATGGATGGGATATATTATGGAAGCGAGCGCCAATACTCTCGTACCCCCCTTATCTTCATCGGCCAACATGTCGCCGTACCACATACAAAGTTTTTGGTAGAGGCTTTTTATCAAGGTATTGATGGCTACTTGAGCCGTCATGAAAGCATCGGTGTAAGCTATAAGCAATCAAAAGACCGCAGACTGGAGGGAAAAACTTTGGATGTTTTCAGAAAGTTATTCGGTCGTGAGGCACATTACTACAACTCCTACAGTGTTGATGGCCGAAGCGAGCAAGACCTGTTGATTGAATATAAAGGGGTATATCTTATCATTGAGATAAAGGATTGCAACTTTCGTGAGCCAATGAGAGAACCGTTGAGGGCATATAATAAAATACTCCATGACTTCAAGTCAGCCATACAGAAGGGTTATGAGCAGTGTGTCCGGGTGGAGGATGCACTCGATAGCGGGCGGGAAGTAGAGATATCCGATGGAAAGAAATTCAAGGACATATTATACAGGATAAAACCCGGACGCGTGAATGAGATATACAGCATCGTAGTGACGCAACACAAGTATGGGCCTATACAGACCGATCTCTCGGGACTGTTGCAGATTGACGATAACCGGCCTTATCCGTGGTCGGTGTGCATTGACGATCTGGAGACATTCGTGCTGTTGCTCACTAAAATCTTCCACAAAGGAGCCGCAAGCCGATTCATCAGATATCTGTCCTTGCGTGAATCGCTTCACAGTCACCTGATTTGTTTTGATGAACTTGAGCTATGCGGGTACTATGTATGCCAACCGATGGAGTTCAAGAGACTGGCCGATATGGACACCCCGGTGCATACCTTCCCGGGGATGAGTGACATATTTGATGCCTATTATCACGTTGGACTCGGATTTGACAATGAGCTGGATGCCGACATAAAACGACAATATCAACTCCCCGATTATGCGAGACAGTTTGACATCACCCAAGTCGGACTCAACGACATCCTGAACTTTCAGGACAAAAATATGTCCTCCTTGGTATGATGACTCTCAGGAGGGGTTGAGATTGCATCGCTTCCATTTGCACACAACCCGAATAATTAATGTTAATTATTATTAAAAAATTGGGGGGGGGTAAAATGTAATTATTTTTGTAACAAACCATCAAATCACAAAAATTACATATGAAAATATTTAAGAAATTATTTTTGTCTGCGGTCACAGCATTTGTATCCATGAGCGCATATAGTCAAGTAACATGGTATCTCCAGGCCGGTGGAATCTGGGGTAGCGGAGAAATGAATAAAGGGGGGTCTTATATAGCCGGAGAATCCACAATTATGCGTGAAGATATGTGGAACGAGTCGTATCATAAAGAAATAAACAGCGGCTACGAAGTTGCTGCCGGCCTATATATGCAGATTCCGATAAAGACCAATCGGATGTTCATTGATACAGGTCTCGGATGGCGAATGAAAAACATAGTCTCATTGAGAGATTTTTATGTTCCAGAGGATCCAAGGTATGCAGAATTTGGGAATTATAAGATTCTGAATTATCAAGGACGGAAGAATTTTCTTGAACTTCCCGTCCGCTTTGGTTATCAGCTCAATCTAAACAAAAAGAACTCGTTTCAGTTCAAACTCGGCCCCTATATTTCATATGCACTTGGAACTATACACGAGGACACGCAAGAGTACTTCGGAGATACACGCATCGAGCCAAAACAGTCCCTGTCTCCAATATCTGTGGGGTTGTCGCCATCAGTAATGTATAAGCATAGGGCTTTTTCTGTAGGCGCGACCCTGAATACGCCCTGCTTCTATAATGGCCTTCATTCTGTAAAAAGTACCTCGGTCAATCTTGTCATAGCCGTTCATCTCGGTTCTACATCCGGATGGGATTGGGACGCTATCGCCGATGGCCTGGGCGCTGCCGGTCAGGCTATGGGTACAGTAAGCGAGACATATATGCAAATGCAAAGTGCCGGTGGTAGTGGGTCATACGATGCTGGCTCTTATTCTTCGGGAAAAGAACGAGTATCGAAAAGTGGCGGGGCTTCGTCCAACGGTAAGTATAATACCGCCGAGCAGCGTAAGCGTGATCAGGACAGACGTGTTTACGAGATGTACGATTCACAACTATCCAATCATTTCGCCGGAAATCAGAGAATGTCTCCTGCATCGGTAGCTGACGCTAAGAGTAAGATGAAACAGCTGCGAAAAAAATGGGAGGATAAAGGTTATAGTTTCCCGAAGTCAGCCAACGAGGACAAATAATTTTTTCATTTGGGAATTTTACGTGCATATATGGTGTTGCCATACTGGTAACACCTTTTTTTATCAAAACTATCCTGTTTTACTTACGGTGTCCAATCCAAACAACTTTCAGATTTCCGAATCTTGGACCGGACTATAAAGATGCCCCTATCAGGAGGGAGGGGGAATTATATCACCTCCATGTCGGAGGCTAGGCGCTGGCGCACGACCTCATAGAGTATGACACCTGCGGCGACAGAGACATTGAGTGAGCCTATGTGGCCAAACATGGGTATTGACACGAATGTGTCGCAGAGACGCAGCACGTCGGGTGACACCCCGGTATCCTCCGCTCCCATGACGATGGCGACGGGCACGGAGTAGTCGGTCTGCGTGTAGTTGATGTCGGCTTTCTCTGACGCGGCGACAATCTTGTAGCCATTGTCCTTGAGGAACCTTATGGCTGACACGATATTGCGCTCACGGCACACCGGCAGATGATGTAGAGCCCCCGCCGAGGTCTTCACGGCATCGGCATTGACCGAGACACTACCATGCTCGGGTATCACGACCGCATTGGCACCGACACACTCACATGTACGGGCAATGCCGCCAAAATTGCGCACGTCGGTTATGCCGTCGAGTACGACAATCAGCGGCAGTATGCCATCCTCATAAAGTTGAGGCACGAGGTTGTCGAGCCGGTGGTAGGTCACTGCCGACAGTATGGCGACAACCCCCTGATGGTTCTTGCGGGTAATCTTGTTTATACGCTCTACCGGCACGCGCTGGGTGACTATGCCATATTGACGTATCAGCGCATACAGCTCGTTGATCAACTCGCCTTGCAGGTCTTTTTTCACCAATATCTTGTCTATATCCTTTCCGGCCTCTATCGCCTCCATCACGGCACGTATGCCAAAGATATACTCGTTACGCTCCATCTCTCGGTTATTTATCTGAATAAATCAATTATTTCTTGCTTAACAACTCACGCGCATTGGCCCTTGCCGCCTCATTGGTGGGGTCACCGCTCAGCATCAGCGCCAGCTCGTCCACACGCTCACTGGGGGTAAGCTCCTTGACACGCGTGCGCGTCGACTCGTCGTCATCCTCCTTGAACACCTTGAAATGTGATGCGCCCTTGGCCGCCACTTGCGGCAGGTGGGTAATGGCCATTACCTGAAGCGATGACGATATGGAGTGCATCATCTCTCCCATGCGGTTGGCGACATCGCCCGAGACCCCGGTGTCAATCTCGTCAAATATGATGGACGGCAGCTGCATCTTGGACGCTATGATGCTCTTGATCGACAGCATGAGGCGGGAAATCTCGCCACCCGATGCCGTCCCGCCAACCGGCAGCAACGGCTGATTCTTGTTGAAAGCAAACAGAAACTCAACGCGGTCAATCCCGGTCTCTGACAAGTCTCCCTTGGTGACTGAAATCTCACATCGCAGGTTTTTCATCCCTAACGGCAGCGCACGTTCCTTCAGGTCGGCGGCAAATCGCGCGGCCTCCTTGATGCGGCGGGCCGATATGGTCTGTGCCGTCTTCATGGCCTTGGCTCTTGTCTTCTTTACAGCAGTCTCAAGCTCCTCGATGGTCATGTCGCTGTTGTCGAGCGCATCGAGCCGCGAGCGCAACGAGTCCCGCAGGGCTATAAGTGCCTCCACCGAGTCGACCTTATGCTTGCGCTGCAACGTGTAGAGCAGGTTGAGGCGGTCCTCTACGCGGTCGAGTTCATCGGGATCAGCCGCCATGTCGCGGTCGTATGCCTCAAGCGTCTCCGCTATGTCCTGTATCTCGATGCGGGCAGACTCAAGCCTTTCTGAAAGTTCATCGGCCTCATCTATGACATCGCTAAGGTTGGCTATGCCGTCGGCTGCATCGCTCAGCAGCGACAACGCGTTGTGGTTGCCATCCTGCAACGCCTGTAGGGAGTCATACAGGTTTTCCTTTATGTCCGTCATGTTGGCCAGCAGCTCGCGGTCACGCTCAAGGTCCTCCTGCTCATCGGTTACAAGGTTGGCCTCCTCAAGTTGCTCAAGTTGAAACCGAAGGAAATCCTCATCAGCCCGGCCTCGGTCCATCATCTGCCGCGTGTCGTGAAGCTCGCGCAGAGCCTTGCGGTAGCGGTTGTATTGGTCGGCATATTCAGTCAGCAGGGTTCCGTTGTCGGCCAGCGCGTCAATGATGCGCAGCTGGTACTCGGGCGACGACAGCAGCTGATTCTGATGCTGGGAGTGTATATCGACCAACTGCACGGCGACACCCTGCAATTGCGTCAGCGAGACAGGGGAGTCATTGACAAATGCCCGGGAGCGTCCGGCAGGGGTAATTTCTCGCCTTAGTATACATCGCTCGTCGTCCCACTCGATGTCATTCTGGGTGCAATAATCCTTGAGATGGGTATATCCTGTCACGACAAACTCAGCCTCAATCATGGACTTCAAGCCGGCATCGCGCACGACCTTGGTATCGGCGCGTCCACCCATGAGCAGCGACAGCGCCCCGAGCATGATGGACTTGCCGGCACCGGTCTCGCCGGTGATTATGTTGAATCCTGGATGAAAGTCTATGTCGATATTGTCGATAAGGGCATAGTTGGATATGTGGAGGTGTTCAAGCATCTTTCGGTTATTTGTTGGTTCCGTTCTTAATCTTTGTCAGCCTGTCGTTGTCGGTCGGATAGAGAGGATAGAGCAGCTCATACACACCCTCACGCTCGGCCTGCGGTGACTTGGAGTATATATTGACAAGCTCATCGAGTTTGGCATCGCGAAACATCGACAGTGCCACCGACATGGGAGAGGCATCATAAATCTTTTTCAGCTGCTCCAGCGACTCGGTAATCTTGGCCCGCCCCTTGTCGGGACTGGTCGACATCTCGTCCAGGCCATTGCGGTGATAGGTATAGAGCAGGTCGCGTATGCCCGAGGTGGAGGGCTGGGTATATGCCGACAATACCGCGCTGCGGTTTTTCGTATCCTCAAAGGCTTTCCATCCGCTCTCGCCGGTCGACTGTGCCATCTGCACCACCGCGTCGGCCTTCTCATAGAATTGATCTCCGCCGTGTGGCGAGAAGCTGTCAAAGTCAATGGCAAGTATAAGGTAGGCATAGAAGTCGAGTATCGCCGTAAGATTGCTCTCCATGGTGTTCTCGGAGTGTATCAGCGGTTCATTCTCACGGTATGTGAACTCAATCTTCGTGTCCTTGAAGTTTATCAAAGTCGTGGTATAGGAACTGTTATAGACCGGGCGGGTCGACTGTATCTGTAGGTCGCCGCTCATCACGTCATTCTCATACTTCTTGATGGTGAAAAACAACTTGCACTCAATCTTCTCGTTGGGTGAGAACTGGGCATTGCTCCACTTTGTCGTGTTCATGTAGTCAGCTATCGCTCCCTGTAGGGTGTTGAACACCTCCTTGTTTGAGCCCTCGACCTGCTGTGAGTTGATTTCCACGGAGCAGTTCAGTTCCTCACCCAAGGCGACACCCCAGGCGATGACCGAAATCATTATGGTAAACAGTATCTTTTTCATAGCATAAAACAGCGGTTATCGCGATTGCCTGAGAGCGACAATCCCATCCAGTATGTCATCCGCGACCTCCGGCTTCGGCTTTGTGTCAAAGCTGCGCGACGAGCCGTCGGCCATAAATATCGTCACACGGTTGGTGTCGGTGCGGAATCCGGCCCCGGGGTCGCGCAACGAGTTCATGACAATCATGTCAAGATTCTTCGACTCAATCTTGTGCAGGGCGTTTGCCTCCTCATCGTTGGTCTCAAGGGCAAACCCGACCAACGTTTGACCAGCCCGCTTCATCTGCCCGAGGGCAGCGGCTATATCGGGATTTTTCACAAGGGTGATGACGGGTATCTCGTCTTTCTCACGCTTTATCTTCTTGTCGGCGACCGCAGCAGGGGCATAGTCGGCCACTGCGGCACACATTATCGCTATATCCGAGTTGGGAAAGTGGCTCATGCACGCCTCATACATCTCCTTGGCCGACTCGACAGATATTGTCGTAACCGAGGGATGTGTCGCCCTAAGTGACACCGGGCCGCTGACAAGAGTCACCTCGGCCCCACGCTCTGCCGCCTCCTGGGCGAGGGCATAACCCATCTTTCCCGACGAATAGTTGCCGATAAACCTCACGGGGTCTATCTTCTCATACGTCGGGCCGGCGGTGATTAGTATCCGCTTGCCCGACAGATCCCGCTTCGAGTCAAAAAATCGTTCAAGTACCTTGAATATATTCTCGGGTTCCTCCATGCGTCCCTTGCCGACAAGATGGCTCGCAAGCTCACCGGCGGCTGGCTCGATGATGTGATTGCCGTAAGACCGCAGCAACTCTATGTTGCGAGTGGTCGATGGATGCGCCATCATGTCAAGGTCCATGGCGGGCGCGATGAATACAGGTGCCTTGGCTGACAGATAGGTGGTTATAAGCATATTGTCAGCGACACCGTTTGCCATCTTGGCTATCGACGACGCTGTCGCGGGGGCAATCACCATCGCATCGGCCCACAGCCCTATATCGACATGCGAGTTCCATTGCCCGGTGTTTGCCGTGAAGAAATCACAGATGACAGGTTTGCCGCTGAGAGCCGACAGCGTCACCGGGGTGATAAACTCCTTTCCGGCGGGGGTGATCACGACCTGCACCTCAGCTCCGGCCTTGACAAACAACCGCAGCAGGGAGACCGACTTGTAGGCCGCTATCCCGCCGCTTATGCCAAGCACGATATGCTTCCCTTGAAATGACGACATCTACTTACCGCGCAATTTAATGTTTGTAAATACATCCTTGGTGTTCTGGGGAAAATCGCCCTGCATGATCCAGCTGTAATAACCGGGGTCACGTCGCAACACCTCGGTGGCAAGCTGACCCTTGTATTTGCCGAAGTTTATCACCTCCTGACGCTTGTCGTTATAGATGAGGCGTCCCATGAGGTCGACATTACGGTTCTGCGATGAGTATTCCGACAGGGACTCTATGTCGTTGGGCAGGTCATCGTAGCGGTCAAGCTGTGCCTTCAGCACCTCGTATGTGGCCCGGGTATCAGCCGATGCCGAATGGGCCGCCGTGAGGTCCTTGCCACAGTAGAACTTGTAGGCTGCGACAAGCGTGCGCTGCTCTTTCTTGTGAAAGATTGTCTGCACGTCTATGAACCGTGGCTTGGTGAAATCAAAATTGACCCCTGCACGGCGAAATTCCTCACATAGCATCGGTATGTCAAACCGATTGGAGTTGAATCCGGCTATGTCACACCCCGTGAATGTCTGGGCCAGGTCTTTGGCAATCATCTTGAACGTGCGGCACGCGGCGACATCCTCATCTGTGATATGATGTACCGCCGTCGCCTCCTCGGGAATGTGCATCTCGGGATTCACACGGATGGTACGTTCGGTCTCCTCGCCGTTTGGCGTAATCTTGATTATCGAGATCTCGACAATACGGTCGTGGGTAATGTTGGTCCCGGTCGTCTCCAGGTCAAAAAATATGATAGGTTTCTTGAGTGTCAGCTCCATTGGGAGATATATTGTTGTCCTTTTGATTAGAAGTCACTTACCGTCATGGGCATGAGCAGCATAAGCAGCTCCGAGTCCTTGTCGTTTTCAGAGGGTAGGAACACTCCGGGGCGCGACGGGTCAGAGAGCTTTATCATAATCTCTTGGGTAGAGAGCGTGTTGAAAATCTCGATAAGGTAAGGGGCACTGAATCCGATTACCATCTCATTGCCGGTAAAGTCACACGGCACCGACTCACGGGCCGACGTGCAGAAGTTGTTGTCGGTCGCTTTCATTATCACCTCTGACGGGGTGAGCTTGAACTTCACGAGACCATGCCCGGGATCGACAAACACACCGACACGACGCACAGCGTTGAGGAACGACTGGCGGTCAATCGTCAGTGTATATGGGTTGTTGGTCGGGATTACGCGGTTGTAGTCGGGAAAATTGCCCTTGATAAACCGGCAGTTGAACGTGAACGACGGAGACTCAAACGTGGCGCTCTTAGGCTCAATCGTCACCTTGACCTCATCCTCCTTGGCAAAGACATTCTTTAGAACGGTAGCAGGCTTGACCGGGATGATGCACGAACCCTCGCATCCGGGAGCCGACATCGTGTTCTGATACTTGACGAGCTTGCGCGTGTCGGTGGCCACAAATGTTATGCCATCGTTCTTTATATCCCATAGGATACCCATCATCTGGGGGCGAAGGTCATCAGACCCTACGGCAAAGAGGGTATTGTCTATACCTTTAATAAGTTGTTCGGTGGGGCAGGTGAACGTCAGCACCTCGGCATCATCGTCGTGGCTCTCGTTCGATGGATATTCGGCCCCGTTCAGTGCGATGAAGCTATAGTTACCACTCGGATAGGTAATCTCGACAGCAAGATTGTCATCATTGATGTCAAACGTGATACCCTGGTCGGGCATCTCCTTGAGCAGGTCGACTATGCGGCGGGCGTCTATGCAGAAACATCCCGAGCCTTGTGCCTCCATCACCTCCACACGGGCGACAAGGGTATTCTCCAGGTCAGAGGCGGTGACGGTCAATACATTTCCATCGAGCGAAAACAAGAAATTATTCAGGATTGTAAGTGCGTTCTTGGAGTTGATGACCTTACTCACGGCTGACACCGTGCTGTAAAGCGTCTTGCTTGGAACATTAAATTTCATATTCTATGGTATTTTGTTTGTTTACGTTTGCGGTCATTGCGGGGCATCAGACGGCAAAGCCATGATGTCACCGATTCCATTTTACAAATTTACAAAAATAATTGGAGAAACCCCGATATTGCGCCCCACAAATTTTCATGCGCAGCCATCGAGACATGTGAAAAAAGTCCCGGACATCACTGCCAAGGACTTTTCTGATTGCATGAATATATTTGTTATTTTGTACGTTGGGATTGATCTTCCTTTGGGGCTCTGGATACACCGTTGACCTTGTCGCGGCCAAACCTGTAGTTGATGCCAAGGAGTACGTAGGCTGTGTGGGCATTGAATGTCTGACGGATGGTGTAATCGGCATAATGTTCTCTCGACCGGGTCTTGTTCCAACCAAAGATGTCGTTGGCTTTCAATTGCAGGTTCAACCGATTGTTGAGCAACGAGTACCTCAATGAGAGATTGAAGAGCTGGAACGACTCATAATTTATGAGATTCTGCTGCCATGGAAAGTAATGGGTGAACTGCGCACAAAATATCAATGTTTTCTGTCGGTTAAGCATCACGTTGGTTTGCAACTCAAGTTTTCCCGACCAATCTTCCATCTTGTTCAGCTTGAACTCTGCCGCCTCACTATGCGAATATGTGCGGAACACCTCGCCACCGACTTTCATCTCCCAACGGTCAAAAAGATTACGCTTGTAGTTGGCATACAGGCCGGTCTTGTTTGTTGACAGACAGTTGTATGGTATTGTGCTTACAATACCGCTTTCATCAAACCTGCGGATATACCCGATACCGTCAGATGCGAATGAGGTATAGAGCACGGCATACAGACCGCCGAGTCCATAGTAATTGATTTCAGCATTGTTGTATATTGTCGGTTTCAAAGCGGGATTACCGGCTGCGTATTCATCGGTGGTGGAATAATATTTGAACGGATTCAGTTCCCACAGGTTAGGGCGGCCCATGCCCATTGAATAGCTGACATTGAATGACCCGATGCCATTTTTATTCCACGAAAGATTGACGGTAGGGAACAGGTGTCCGTACTTATCCTTGTCAATCTGAGCAATGGACAGTTGGTTGCCCTCAGTCCAGGTATACTCATACCGTAGGCCGACCTTACCCCAGAATCCCGCACCAAGACTACGCGAGGCCGTCAAGTATGCGGCGGCTATACGCTCGCGGTATTCAAAAATGTTTGATTCGGTAGTTGACATGGGCGCTACAGCGACTGTATGCGACATCATATAGTTGTCCGATGAGTTAAGAATGTCGGTATATGCGACTCCGGCTTCCAATTGTACCCATTTGTACGGCAACTTGAAATCAGCTTTACCACTATGAAACCGATAGTTGCTCGTGCCATCTTCGTTGATATGGTAATCGTCAGTGCCGTTGTTATATGCGGTGGTAATCTCGGACTTTGTAGGGCTATGACGCTTGAAATAGTTGTATGTCAGCTGCATACTCTCGCCCTGCTTGCCGAAAGTCCAGTCGTAAAACCCAGTGAGGGTTAACGCGTTGTTGGGGCGCGATTTAGTGCGGGACAACGATGATGACAAGTAGCTTCCATAGTCCGTAGTGTTTGTGCCATCGCTTGTAGCTGACCCATAGTTGAAGTTGGCAATCACGCCTAAATTCATGTTGGCTGTAAATTTATACCTGAACAGGGCATTGAATCCGGCATCAAGCAGATGTGAGTGTGTCTGTGTGGAGGACAGGCGGGAGGAAGTGCCGTCAATAAACGTATATTCCATGTCATTGTCGTTGGTGGTATAGTAGTTTGACACGCTCGCGTCAAGCGACAAGTCTACCTTGCGGGTGGTATGGCTGACACTGCCGCTGAAATATTCACGCAGTTTGTCGCCTTGATTGAGCGATCCATAGACGCTGCCACGAGTGCCAAGCGTCTCGTTACGTGTGGTGATGGAGATATAAGCTGCGTTAGGCTCGACGGCATACCGTGAGGGCGGTGTCGTGAGAAGTTCTATTTTCTCAATATCCTCGGCTCGGAGATTTTGGAGACGCATGGACATGGCCGATGCGTCGAGTTCCATCAAAACGCCATCTATGATGTAGCGGACGTTTCCCTTTCCGGCTACATTGACTGTGCCGTTGGTCACTGATACGCGGGGCATACGGTCAAGCACCGTTACGCCGTCAAGGCCCTTTGCGTAAGTGTCGTTCTTGACAATATAGACAATCTTGCCCTCTTGTTGTTTGACAACGGGTCGTTTGGCAACGACTACCACCTCGTTGAGTTCAAGTTCTTTTTCCCAATAGTCGGCAATGGAGTCGGTTGTTTCCTGTGCGAAAAGGGACGCAGGGAGTATGGCCGCTCCTAAGAGCAGCTTACGTGAAATGTTCATATAATTGTGATTAGAAGTTACTTAAATGCGTTCTGCGGACCGCTTATGAAAAGGTAGCAACCATTGTTTGCATCATAGCTAAGGCCAATGTATATCTCCTCATCATTGTTAATGATTACCATTGAGCGGAATTGAGTGCCGCTGTTGGTCAAATCTTGGGAGCGGGTGGCTCTTGGCAGATCTTTTTCAAACAGTTGTGTCACATTCTTGACAAGAGAGGCGTTGTTGGTGACCGTGCATCCTCTGAAATATTTGGCGGGAGTGCGCGAGACATTGAGCGAGACACTTTTATTGGCGTTATAGGAACCGTCAAACATCTTCTCGACATGCAGGTTAGGGGCTTTTGCAAACGCGGCTATCGAAAGTATTGAGAACAGTAATGTCAGTATGTACTTTTTCATAATGTGTGGAGGTTAGTTGTTGAGAGTTTCGTTGATTATATCGTTGGCCTTGAGCATATATTCGCGTTCGGTCAATGAGGCGAGGTTCATCAGTGAGTCTGCTTTTGCCATCGCGAGGTTGTTGGCTGAGGCCGCCTCTTTGTCACTCAGACGCGCACCGTGGCTGTAAGCGACAACGTAGACATCTGAATTGACATCGGATGGCTTGGCGCTATGAGAGAACGTATAATGCAGGGCCACCGACAATAGTATCGCGACACTTGCGGCGATGCCTGAGACATACCTCCAATTCCAGAATTTTGTCTTGTGAATAGGCTCGTGAGTCTGCGGTAGCGATGGGATACTCATAAGCACCCTTACCTCGGCGATCTGCTCCGAAGTCATGGAGGTATGGGTCAGGATGTATTCCAACTCTTTTTCCTCCAAGACGGACAGCTTGCAGTCCATATAGAGACGGCAAAGTTCGTCCAGCTCCTCAATGGTCAAGTTTAATTCGTCGGTCTTCATCGGTCAATCATTTTAATGTTTTCACGAATCCGTTTGCGTGCGCGGCTCATGTTCATCCTCACGGCCTCGACTGACATATCCAGCCGTCGGGCTACCTCCTCATATTCGAGACAATCGTGAGTGACGAGATTGTAAATGCGCATTTGCATATCAGTCAATCCCCAGACAATCAATCTCTCATACCTCTCCATATCTTCCGTCGGTGTCTCGTAACCATATTGTGTTTCCGATCCAACGGATTCCAACGGCACGGTATGGGGGGCCCTGAGGCGGTCTATGCAAGTGTTGCGAAGCACATGCACCAATTTATTCCTGGCCTCGGCGTCGGACTCGATTTTATCTCGCGACCACAATTTCTCAAAGGTGTCCTGAACGGCATCCTCGGCATCCTCATCGTTTTGAAGAAGCCTCATGGCAATCCGATGCAGTTTGCTCCGAATGTCAATGAATGTCGGTGTCAGCGCGTCCTTTTTCATCGTGTTCTTTACTATTGATACGATTGTGATGCGCAAACGTAACACATCGAGGCGTATTTTAACAAAAAAATGTCATGTCTCGGAGAGAGGCTATTCTCGTTGATATTCCAAGTCGCTATCAATCGACGTGATACAACAATGCTATCCGGCGAGGAATTCCTCAAGCTCGATGGTGGCAAGTTCCCAGATGCTCATGGCATTTTCCTGTTGTTTCTGCAATGCCGCGTGGTCATTAAATATATTGTCATCAATATCTCCTGACGATATGCGCTGCTCGACCTCCGCGATCTTAGCCTCTATAGCAGCAATCCCGGCCTCTGCCTCCTCGACTTTCTTGCGCAGCCGGCGTGCGGTTTTCTCACGTTCGCGCTGCTCGGCATACGATTGCTGCCTTGTGGATTTATCGGGCGACTTGGCGACCGTCGCAGTTGGGGTCGCGGGCTTGCTTGCCTGTTTGGCCGTCGGGATAGCGGCTGGTTTCCTTGACGACAGCTCAAGCTCTTGCAATGATGCGAGTTTTTTCTTCTCAAGAAACTCATAGATGCCTCCGAGACATTCCTTGACCTTACCGCCGCCAAACTCATACACTTTCTCGACGAGGCCATCAAGAAACTCACGGTCATGCGACACCACAATCACCGTCCCGTTGAAGTCCTTTATCGCTTGCTTCAATATGTCCTTGGTCTTCATGTCAAGGTGGTTGGTAGGTTCGTCGAGTATGAGCAGGTTGACAGGCTCAAGCAACAACCTTATCATGGCAAGGCGCGTCTTTTCTCCTCCCGAGAGCACCTTGACCTTCTTGTCCGATGCCTCGCCTCCAAACATGAACGCGCCAAGTATGTCACGTATCTTGGTGCGGATATCACCGACCGCCACACGGTCAATTGTGTCAAACACGGTTATCTCACCATCGAGCAGCTGAGCCTGGTTTTGCGCGAAATATCCGATTTTGACATTATGGCCTATCTTTAGCGTACCTGTGAACGGTATCTCTCCCATGATACATTTGACAAGAGTAGACTTACCCTCGCCGTTCTTACCGACAAAGGCTACTTTCTCGCCACGCTTGATGGTGAATGTCGCATGGTCAAACACCTGATGGTCGCCGTATGCCTTGCCGACATTGTCGGCTATGACGGGATAGTCGCCCGACCTCGGTGCCGGCGGGAACTTGAGATTGAGGTGGGAGGTATCTACCTCGTCAACCTCTATTCGCTCTATTTTGGCCAACTGCTTCATGCGGCTCTGCACCTGCACGGCTTTTGTCGCCTTATATCTGAACCGCTCGATAAATTCCTCCGTGTCCTGTATCTGTTTTTGCTGATTCTGATAGGCCCTCATCTGCTGCTCGATACGTTCCTGCCTGAGCTGCACATACTTGGAATAGTTCACATTGTAGTCGTATATGTGACCCAATGAGATTTCGATTGTACGGTTGGTGACATTGTCGATGAATGCACGGTCATGTGACACGAGTACAACGGCATTGGCCTTGGTGATAAGGAAATTCTCAAGCCACTGTATCGACTCGATGTCGAGGTGGTTGGTCGGCTCGTCGAGTAACAGCACGTCGGGCCGCTGCAACAGCAGCTTTGCCAGCTCGATGCGCATACGCCAGCCTCCCGAGAACTCAGACGTGGGTCGATTGAAATCGTCACGCGTGAAGCCGAGTCCCGTAAGAGTCCGCTCCATCTCCCCCTCAAAGTTCTCACTGTCCTCTATGGCGATACGTTCGGTTATCGACGATAAGCGCTCAATCAACTTATGGTAACCGTCGCTCTCATAGTCATCCCTTTTGAGCAACTCGGCGTTTATCTCGTCCATCTCGGCATGTAAGCGGTCGATGTGGGAGAACGCCTTGCGCACCTCCTCCATCACTGTCAGCGCGTCAGACAGCACCATCTGCTGTGGCAGGTAGCCTATCGTGACATCTTGCGGCACGGCTACCGAGCCCGATGTCGGCTTCTGGAGTCCGCATATAATCTTGAGCATGGTCGACTTGCCGGCTCCGTTTTTACCGACAAGCGCTATCTTGTCTTTCTTGTTGATTACGTAGTTTATGTTGTCAAACAATGACTTTGCGCTAAACTCTACTGACAGATTGTTTATTGAGATCATGACTATAGTTTGCTTGTTTCAAATTGCCGGCCGACAGGGCTAATGCCGCAGGTCAGAGCCGGACACATATCCGTGCATTATGGCATAGAATGCCAAGCCCGATACTGACCTTATGCCGAGTTTGGAAGTTATGTTCTTACGATGGGACAACACTGTGTTGAGACTGATTGATAGCTCATCGGCTATCTCCTTGTTTATATGGCCTTTAGCTACAAGACTCAACACATCTATCTCACGCTGGGACAATGGAGACGGGGCAGGGGAGTCCTGTGGACAATCGGCCAAAAGGTCTTGCAGCCGTTCGACAATGCGGCTGGCACTGTCGCCCGAGGCTATGACCTGTGACAGGGACTGACCATTGGTCCCGGGAGTGATGATTACCGTGCGGGGACGGCGCGGTATAAAGAATTCCTGTCTGACGGCAAATGTCTCGGTGTCGGTAAAGAACATCGCCGCAGAACCGGCCTCACCGGCGGTCACGTCGGGGACCTCGGGCAAGACCGTGGCCTCTATGTCAAAATACCGCGACAGTAGATATTTCAGGCCAAGCGACTCAAGCGTGTTGTGTGTAATGATATATGCCTGAATCATAGCTCACGACCATGGTTATCACAAGCAAGTACCTCACGCATCTTTTCCGACAGCGGTACAAGGATGCGGTTGCGTATGCGGTCATTCTGCCTCACATCTTTCTCAAGCGCGATCACCGACACAAGCACGGCATAGCATAGGTTTGCGTCATATTGACCTGACAGATGTCGTATGAACATGCTTTTCAGGTCGTGCAACTTGTCGGCCAATGATGTGTCACACAGTGCAGCGCCGAGTTCCTCTGGCAATGTCAGGTCCTTAGTCTCAATCTCTGCCTCCATATCGGCGATTTCCGCGAACCATGCCTTGTCACGCTCAGTCCTTGAGACTATATCTTCGCTCAACTCGTTGAAAAAGTCATAGATGATCGGCAGGTTGTTGTCATCGCCGCTTACAGTCATGAGAGACTTGAAGTGACGACGGATATTGGGAAGCGACACATGCAGGTATGCCTCATTGGTCTGCCGGAGATATGCCGTCAAGGTCGAGGCGCAAAACGAACGTAGACTATTCTCCGGGAAATACTCATCATTGATGAACGTATTGAGCACAGTCACGAGAAAATCGACATTGAGTCCCATGCTGCGGCATATCGCCGAGACAGTATAGTCGCTGCACCCGAGATATATGCCAAATCGGTTTATCACGGGAATTATCGCCGGCTCTGCGGCTATGATGTCTGAAAGTATCGTATCGTTGTTAACCAATGGCATAGTCTTGATTGGCATTAGTCAGTATAATCTCCTTGTCGGTCACAATATAGTCCATCCTCACGTCATGCGGCTCCGACTCTATCCCCTCTACGAGCTGGAAGTCATAACCGATACCTATGAGGACCGCGTCGCCGTGTGACTCAAGCAGCCGGTCGTAATATCCCTTACCCCGGCCCACGCGGTTTCCGGCGCGGTCAAACGCGACACCGGGGACTATGATTACATCCATCATCCTTACATCAACAGTGTCATGCCCCATAGGCTCCATTATCTGGAATGAGCCACGCTGCATCATGTCGGGACGATAGGGGAGTATCTCAAGCGTATCGCCATGCACGCGGGGAAGGAACAACTCTTTCACAGCGGCGCATCGCCTTAAAATATCTGCGGTTGGAACCTCGTCGGGCAGTGCATGGTATGCGAGGACATTACGCGCTGTGGCAAACCGGGGTATTCCCACAACACGTCTGAATATCATCTCAGCACGCGCCCGACGCTCCCAATCTGTCAACCGGGATTTCCGCTGCCTCATCTCCTGACGTATATCATGCTTATCCATTCACTTCAGATTTAAGCGACAATGAGAGGGGACAGACCCTAATTACCGATAGGGAAACGGGCATTGCCCTTGTTGAGTTGCTCGATGGCCGTGCCGACGCTCTTGTCGCGTTGGTTATAGATTGTGTAGAACGCGTCATACCCGAGTATGTCGCGGGCGATAAGAGCCTTCAGCTGATTGACGAGCAAGTCGTGGGACCGGTTGATATAATACCATCGTGCCGGAACACCATTATGCGCCGCATAGCGCACAAATGACTGCAACAATATATCATCTGACGGCAGCAGCTTTAGCAGATGTGCCACATCCCGGCTCTCGCTCAAGGTCTCACGGTTTAGGTCGGTGTAGTAGAACGCAAATCGTTGAAGCAGTCCGGCATTGGCAACATCCATGTAGTACGAGCTTACACCGGTCGTGTCGTTTGGCGTGAACACGTCGGGAATGATGCCACCGCCGCCATATACCTCACGGCCACCGGCTGTATGGAACAACTGTGAGCGGTCTATCTTCATGCTGTCGGCGTTATATGCCTCCCCGTGGCTGTATCGGTCGATAATCTCGCTGCTGTATGAGTCGCCCTTCCCGGGGGTATATTCCTTCTGTATGCAACGTCCAGATGGTGTATAGTAACGGGCGATTGTCAGCCGCAGGGCGCTGCTGTCGGGTAAGACCGACTGACGTTGCACGAGTCCCTTGCCAAAAGAGCGCCGGCCTATGATAAGCCCACGGTCGTTATCCTGTATTGCTCCCGCGAAAATCTCGCTCGCGCTCGCGGAGAACTCGTCAATCAACACGGCAACCTCAGCGTCGCGGAACGAGCCGTTCCCGTCGCTGAATGCAGGATCCTGCACGCCGTTACGTCCCTTGGTATACACGATGGGAGAGCCCTCGGCCAGGAACTCGTTGGCCATCAATATGGCAATTTCCATGTACCCGCCTCCGTTGCCACGGAGATCCACGAGATATTTTGTCGCACCCTGACGTTTGAGCGATGTGAGCGCGGTTAGGAATTCGTCGTAAGTCGTCCGTCCAAACTTATTCACCTTCACATACCCGATGCCCGGCGATATGATATATGCCGCGTCAACCGATGTCACGGGTATCGCTCCGCGTGTGACCTCGTATGACAGAATCTTGCGGGAGGAGTTTCGCTTGATGCCGAGTCTCACCTTTGTGCCCTCTGGCCCGCGAAGCATCGACAGCACCTGCTCATTGGTTATGCCTATTCCGGCCACGACGGAGTCGCCGATCTGGACGATGCGGTCGCCGGCCATGATTCCAATCTTTTCTGACGGGCCACCCGCGATTGACTCTATGACCGATATCGTGTCATTCATTATCGAGAACTGTATGCCTATTCCCGAGAACGACCCCTCAAGTTCGTCATTCACCGCCCGCAGGTCTGACGCGGGAATATAGGTCGAGTGTGGGTCGAGGTTGGCAAGAATACCGGGAATGGACAATTCTATTATATTGTCAATATCGACCGTATCGACATACTCGTTGTTGATTATGCCGAGGATGGTGTTGAGCTTGTTTATTCCGCCGATAGACGACTCTCTGCCACGGAGATATGAGCCGAGCCATATTCCAGCGACAAGCGATATGGCTATAGACAGGGGAATCCAGGCTACGGGATTAATCTTTTTCATATCTTAATAACGTTTCTTATCCCTCTTTGTTAGTCAAGATCGGAAATATGCACACACTCCACTCCGGCACGCCTCAACAGCTCCAGACCGTCGGCGAGACGGTAGAGGTCATTGAACACGACACGTCTTATCCCGGCCTGTATGATGAGCTTGGAACACTCCACACACGGCGATGCCGTGACATACAGTGTCGATCCCTCGCTCGAATTATTGCTCTGGGCCACTTTTGTAATGGCGTTGGCCTCGGCATGGAGCACGTAGGGCTTGGTCACGCCCTGCTCGTCCTCACAGATATTCTCAAATCCGGCGGGAGTACCGTTATATCCGTCAGAGATTATCATCTTGTCCTTGACAATGAGTGCGCCGACTTGACGGCGCCGGCAGTATGAGTTTTCGGCCCAGATCCTGGCCATACGCAGATATCGCTTGTCAAGCAGTGACTGCTTATCGTCCTGATTCATCGGTAAAATATAATGAATGTCTAAAATCGCGCAAAGTTACGCATTTTTGGCCAACAGTCACCAATCTGTCAATCGGTATTTTTTTGTGCCTCATCGGCTATACTGCGGTCGACAAGCTCCTGTGGCAACAGTTTCTCGGCCTTGGCTCCGAGCTGGCGCAGTTTCTGGGCTCTCGACACGAGGTTGCCGGTGCCTGTCGACAGTTTGCGCATCGCGTTGTCGTAGGCGTCACGGGTCTTGCCCACAAACTTCTCTATCTCAAGCATATCATTGGCAAATCCAACGAACTTGTCGACCATGGCTCCCGCCGACTTGGCTATCTCTACAGCGTTGCGCGACTGCTTGTCGTGGCTCCACAGCTGCGCCACAAGTTTGAGCGCCGAGAACAGGTGGGTAGGGGAGACGAGCAGCACCCGGGCATCGTATGCCTCCTGCCACAACGTCGGGGCGAGCTGCATGGCGGCGATATACGCTCCCTCGTTTGGAATGAACATCATCACGAAGTCGGTCTTGCCACCACCAATGTAATCCTGATATTTCTTTCCGGCGAGTTCAGCGATATGCGCCCTGACCGACTGGAGGTGGTTCTTGCCGTCAATCTGCCGCGCCTCCTCGCTCTCGGCGTTGACCATGCGGGTATAGGCCGACAGGGATACTTTTGAATCGATGACTATGCACCGCTTGTCAGGATAGTAGACCACCACATCGGGCCGCAGACCGTGTCCCGACTCATCCCTCAGTGTGTTGCCATATTCATCGGTCGTGAGCTGCACGTCAAACTCATGGCCCTTGCGCAGTCCCGACTTCTCCAGTATGCTCTCAAGTATCATCTCGCCCCAGTCACCCTGCACCTTGGAATTGCCTTTCAGCGCCGCTGTAAGGTCCTGGGCCTCGCGCCCGATTGTCTGATTGAGGTCGACCAGCTCCTTGATGCTTTTTTGCAGCGAGAACCGCTCCCGCGCCTCGGCGCTGTAGGCATCGGCGATTGATTTCTTGAACGACTCGATATTTTCCCGCAGGGGGGTCAGTATCTCGGTGAGCCGCGTCTCGTGGGTCTCCTTGAATAGCCGCGAATTGTCGTTGAGTATCCTTGTGGCGATATTCTTGAAGCGCTCCTCGCTCTCACGCTCCAACCGCTCCTTTTCCGTCTCGATATAGTGGATGCGTTCGTTGAGCCGTGTGTTCTCAAGCCTTAACCCGGTCATCTCCTCGCCCAAGTCGGCCAACTCCTTCTCGCGTCGCGACATGTGGGCCACCTGCTCAGTGAGGCGCGAGTTCTCCTCCCGCGCCTTCGACAGCTCATCACGCAGGGTCTCCATCTTTTCGCACGACTCGCGCAGGCCGACATTCTCATCGGTAAGGTGACGTATCTGTTCAGCTTGCCTTGAACACTCCTCCCTCAGCGCCGCGAGACGGTCACTGTCGGCTGATGCCGATTTGCGGGACGTGAGCAGCAGTATCATGAGAGCCACGATGACTGCGCAAAGTATAATGGTTGTAATCATACGTATATCTTATTCTATGAGTCGGTTGAGATGCGATATTCACGCGGGGACATCCCCGTCAGGTGTTTGAAATATTTGCCAAAAAACGATTGATTGGCGAAATTAAGGGCGGTGGATATCTCCTGAATGGTCATCCCGGTATTTTTCAGCAATATTTTTGCCTCAAGCGCCACGTGTGAGTCAATCCACTCACCGGCCGTGCGTCCGCTCGCGTCCTTGACCACAGCCGACAGGTGCTTTGGGGTCACACATAGCTGTTCGGCGTAATATGATACCGAGCGCTCGCGCCTGAAATCGCGGGCGACAAGGGTCATGAACTTCAGCAATATGTCATCCTTGCGCTTCATGGGCCCGATGTCGTCACGCATGTGGCGGGTATATAGCCCGAGCGTCTCATAAAACAGCGCCTGGCACAGTGATTTGATCACCTCACGTCGGAATTGATGGGAGGCCGATTCTATCTTTCGCCGCAGGATACCGTGATATGTAAGCTGGCTTTCAATCTCAGCCTCGGATATGCGTATCACAGGATTGTCCCTGAACTGCAACGCGCAGTGCAGAAAGGATGACAGCGACGGCAATGCCTCATATACCGCATGTGGGTCGGCCACTATGAACAATCCCTTGAAGTCATCCGATGTCGTGTAGGAGGTTATCACATGACCCGGACGAAGTACTATCATGTCATTGGCCCGGAGCCTCCATTCATGACAATCAATGACTGCACTCATCTCTCCACCGATACATACCGCCGACAATATGACCTGTAGCTTGGCCGGCATGTCAAACGACGGGATATCCGCGATGCTGTTAAACGTGGCAATCTGCAAGCCGTCATCCTGGGGACGGACGACAACCTCATTGAGACAGGGGTCAATGACAGGGACGGGTGAGACTTTTTCCATAGCGTGACAAATTTACAAAATAATCTGCAAATTCAGAAACGCGCTCCGACATTCAACGTCAATGATTCGGTGGAATTGAAGAAGTCATATCCGTTGCCAAAGTAGGTATGGCCGTCAAAACGCCCCGACAGCGACACAAAAAGGCTACGGTTATTGTAGACTACCGAGAACATCCCGCGTATGTTGGCCGAGAACATATCCTTTTTGCCGTCCGTGGATCCCTCGTATGAGTGCTTGTATCCGACCGATGGCAACGCTGTGACATTTATGAGCCATTTGCGTGGCTTCAGCACCCAGTTGTAGGCATATCCGAACATTAGGTCATAGTCGTTGTGCTTGAACATGTAGTACTTATGGTCCCCAGGTAGGTGCTCAAGTATCGTGTCCGGCAATTTTGAGAAATCAAGATTTATCTCCTGATGTGAGTGGTTGAATCCTCCGATAAACGACCCGGCGCTCTTTAGCTGATACTTCGAGTAGCAGTATGCCGCCGCCTGCGAATACTTGCGGTGGTTGAAGAAGTAATACAGGTCCAGGCCATAGCCGGTCTGGTCGGCACCGTCAAAGTCAAAGTAACCTTTATGTCCGAGGTCATACGTGCCGAACTTCGTTATTCGTGTCCCGCCCTTGGTCGAGGCACGGCGGTAGTTGGCGGCAAAGAGGGCGCAGGTGAAGTTGAACTCAAAGTTGCTGCGCGACGATGCCGGATCGCCAAACATGTTGTTGGCATTCAGGTCATATCCCACGCTGACCGCCATGAAACAGAGGTGAGCGCCGATGTCGACATAGATGTCCGAGATCATCCTGATGCTCGACTTGCTTGAGAATGTGAGCATGTAGCTCTCTGCCCAGTTGTATGATTTCCCGATAATCTTCCAGTTCTTGCCTGTGCCGACAACATACTCCGGATCATACGAGTTGAACGTCCTGTCACCCCAATTGTACACCTTGACACAAAATCGGGCAAACTTCGGGTAATTGATGCGAGGATCATTGATACGGAATCCCGACTCAATCAGCTGTCTCACCCAGTTGCCCTTGAGCGGCCGTAATAAGGTGGTATCGACAGCTACGACAGGCTCAACGACCTCGACATAATCGGTCTCGACAAACCCGGACAACGTAATCTCCCCGCCGGGTATGCCGCAAACCGAGTCACAGACGGCAATGGCCGACATCATGACCGGGATGAAGATCATGGAGAAAACAGCAGACAATCGGCTCAACAAAATGTCGGTCTTCATCAGTATTCGTCGAGATGTAATGTATTCTTGAAAACGCCCGGCAAAGGTACGCAAAATATCCCGATATTCAATCAGGCCGGATACCCCGGGGATGGCCTATAGGCCAAGACGTAGTATAAATAACAAGTTTAGATGAAAAAAGTGCGATAAAATCATCCACCTCTACGATTTTATTAAAAAATATTATAACTTTGCCGTTGACCAAACACAAAAACACATGCTTTTTAGAACCCTACAGACTGCGTTATTGCTCTTTACCGCATTATCACTCACGGCTATGACCGTCAAGGAGTCCCATGTCTCCTCGGCGTTACAGCGCCTTGACAACGAGCTTAGCCGGCGACAGACCTATATCGACAAGCGTCAGGTTACCCTCGACTCCCTCAAAAATCTTGAGGCTCACTCTGCCGTCGGCACCCCCGATTGGTATCGGCTTATGATGGAGCTCGGGGACGGTTATACATCATTCAAGACCGACTCGGCAATCACGTATTATAACAAGGGATTGAGCGAGAGCATGAGACATGGCGACAGCGTGCAGATCAACCGATTCAAGCTGCAACTCGCTGTGCAGCTGCCACTCGTAGGCCGCATCGGCGATGCGCTCGACACCTACGACGAGGTGGTGACAAGCAGTGCCGCCGACAATATGAAGGAGCAGCTGTATGACTCCGGGCGGCAGATGTACTCATACATCTCCTCATTTTTCTCCTCCTCACCCGACGTGAGCGACAAGTGGCAGAAAAGCTCCGAGGACTCGCAGCTGAAGCTGCTTGGAGTGCTTAATGCCAACTCACCCAAGTATAAGCTCAACAAGGGGGAGTATTATTTCAGCCGTGGCGAGTTGTCAAAGGCCCGCGCCATCCTTGAGGAGCTGCTTGAGAATATTCCCGAGAGCAGCAATATATATGCACGCGCATGTCACATGCTGTCTGACATCGCCTGGGCACGTGACGAGAAAAACGCGTTTCTCTACTACCTCACGCTGTCGGCCATTGCCGACACTAAGTCAGCCACTCTTGAGGTCATGTCGCTGCAAGAGCTCGGCAAGCAGATGTATGAGCGCGGTGAGACCGCCCGTGCCCACGAATACCTCTCCATAGCGCTTGACAACGCCGTCAAGTGCAACGCCATGGCGCGAATGGTACAGTCGTCCGAGGCGCTTCCTATCATCGAGAGCGCCCATGCCCTCGACATCAAGAAACGTGACCGGGTCGTGAAAGTGTTTATCGCCATAATGGTACTCCTTGTCATTCTGCTTGGAGCCGGTATGCTGCTGTTGCGCAAGGAGATGCGCAACATGAAAGTGTTACAAGGCCGTCTTGAGGGAGCCAATCATGTCAAGGAGGTCTACATATCGCAGTTCCTTAGCCTGTGCTCGATATACATGGACAAGCTCAACCAATTCTGTAAGATTGCCAACCGCAAGATCAGCGCCGGAAAGGTCGAGGAACTACACAAGATGACCAAGAGCGGCAAGTTTATCGAGGAGCAGAGCGAGGAGTTCTACGAGGTGTTTGACAATGCTTTCCTCCACATATATCCCAACTTTGTCGAGGAGGTGAATAAACTTTTACGTCCCGAAGACCGTATTGTACTACAGGAGGGCGAGCGGTTGAACACCGACCTGCGTATTCTTGCTTTCATGCGTCTCGGCATTGAGGAGAGTCCGCGCATAGCCCAGATGCTCAACTATTCTGTCAATACCATCTATACCTACCGCAACAAATTGAAAAACCGTGCAATCGACCGTGACAATTTTGAGAAACAGATTATGAATATCAGCTCAATATCATAGATTATGGTTTATATCAGTTGTAATAGGCTCATTCGTCTTACATCTGAATATCTGCATATTACATCTATACTTAGCCCGATATGATTTATATCATTGTTGTAAACCCTTTATGCGGGCGCAAATCATTCATAACTTTGCATAGTCAATCAGAAATGATGGGCATCCAATGATTCGCTTTCGTATTTTTAGGGTTAGTATAGATTGTTAGAATTAAGTGATGCAATTCAATTTGCATGATTAGTAAATGTGTTTTATGTTAGGTTACGCCTTCTACGAAGGCAACAATATCAAGCCACATCGTGAGATGTGGCTTTGTTGTTTGACGGGGTTTTAATATGTGGGATGATTTTCGTATCTTTGCACGTCATTAAGTGGTATCAACTCATTTGTTCGAGACACTATAGTAAGACAACCGAATGTTAAAGATAAAGCGACTATACCTGTTCATGTTGCAGAGCTTCCTACCTCTGTTTTTTATGACATTCTTTATCTGTCTCTTTATCATCCTGATGCAGTTTCTATGGCGCTACATCGACGAGCTTGTCGGCAAGGGACTTGAGGTAACGGTGATAGCGGAGCTGTTTTTCTATGCCGCCCTAACCATGGTACCGATGGCGCTCCCGCTTGCCATACTCCTTGCCTCGCTGATGACTTTCGGCAACCTTGGTGAGCGGTTTGAGCTTACGGCAATGAAGGCGTCGGGTGTCTCGCTCGTCAAGACGATGCGTCCGCTGATAGTGCTTATGATCCTTGTGGCGATAGGCGCGTTCTTCTTCCAAAACAATGTCCTCCCGTTGGCCCAGACCAAGATGTGGACATTGCTCTACTCCATGAGACAGAAGTCACCCGAGCTTGACATACCCGAGGGGGTGTTTTATGACCAGATTCCCGGGTACAACCTGTTTGTCAAGACCAAGAACCGCGACACCGGCATTCTGCATGACATGATGATTTACAATGTGTCAAAGGGGTTTGACAATGCGTCGATAATACTCGCCGACTCGGGTAAGCTGAGCATAACAGCCGACAAGACCCACCTCTACCTGCAACTTTGGACAGGCGAATCTTTTGAAAACCTGCGCAACCAAGGAGGCTCGGCGGCTACACGTAATGTCCCTTATCGCCGGGAGTCATTCTCGACCAAGGAGATACTTGTACCATTTGATGCAAATTTCAACCGCATGGACGACAACGCCATGCGCAACCAGTATGTCGGTAAAAACATAACGGAATTGCAGGCCACAATTGATTCCGTGAATATCAGACTCGACTCTATCGGAACAGCCTACGGCACCGCGCTTAAGGAGGCCCCATACTTCGGTTTGTCATACCGCGTCGGCAAGACTATCGACGGCAAGGCTGCGAGCGTGCGTCAATCAGAGGTCGCGCTTGACCATCCGCTCGATGTCGACTCGGTCTTTGCGGGCAGTAACGCCGGATATGCCAAAAGCTATCTGCAACAGGCGCTCCAGAAAGCCAAGCGCACCCGACAGGACTACGAGTACAAGAGCTACTCGATGCAAGACGACCGTAAGACCATCAGGCGGCATGGCATTGAGTTGATGAAGAAATTCACATTGTCATTTGCCTGTATAATATTTTTCTTTATTGGCGCTCCACTCGGCGCCATAATCCGCAAGGGTGGCCTCGGCACACCGCTGGTCATCTCGGTCCTGTTGTTTATATTCTACTACATAATCGACAATACAGGCTACAAGATGGCACGTGACGGTAGAATAGAGGTGTGGATAGGCATGTGGCTCAGCTCTGCCGTGCTGTTGCCGTTGGGCGTGTTTTTCACCTACAAGGCCGTGAACGACTCTGCCGTGTTCAACCGCGATGCCTATGTGGCTTTCTTCCGCAAACTCTTTGGGCGCAACGAGAAACGCCATATGGAGATGAAGGAGGTGGTGATGACGGAAGTCATCCCGTCAAAGGGCATAGCCGAACTCAAATCTTTGGCATCCCGAAGTGACACATTCTTGCAGCGATACCAGCGACGGCAGGGATACACTGCATATTGGCTGTATGGCTATGACCGTAATGAGATACGCGGATTGTCAGCCGATCTGGAGCGGATTGTCGAATATCTATCCAACTCAAGAGACCGTATGGTCATAATCAAGTTGATGGAGTTGCCGGTCATGAGGAGTCTATGGCTCTACCATCCGTCAAGCTACAGGATTGTCAGCTATATGGCCATAGCGCTGTTTCCCATCGGGCTACCGCTATATATCCTCGGACTATACAATCAGCGTAGACTCAAGGTCGAGATTGGCAGCATAAAGACGATTTCATCGGAATTGATTGCCATACTGGCCAAGGACACCGCCAACATCGCGCCGGAGCCCCCCGTTTCTACTGCCGACAATAATAATGAATGATTAACAAAAACATATACTCATGGAACCGATAAAACTTGACTCTATAGAGGAGGCCATCGCCGACTTTAAGGAAGGAAAGATGGTGATAGTCGTTGATGACGAGGACAGGGAGAATGAGGGAGACCTCATTGTCGCTGCCGAGAAAATAACGCCGGAGCAGGTGAACTTCATGTTGAAGAATGCACGCGGTGTCTTATGCGTACCTATGACAATATCCCGCTGCCGGGAGCTTGAGCTTGACCATCAGGTGCAAGACAACACATCGGTACTCGGTACTCCGTTTACCGTAACAGTCGATAAACTGGAGGGATGCTCGACGGGGGTGTCTATTCACGATCGTTGTGCTACCATACGGGCGCTTGCCGATCCGACATCCGTCCCGTCGACATTTGGTCGCCCCGGGCATATCAATCCGCTGTATGCCCAGGACAAAGGGGTGCTGAGACGCTCGGGCCACACCGAGGCCGGAGTCGATATGGCACGGCTGGCGGGACTGCAACCTGCGGCAGCCCTCATGGAGATAATGAGCGATGACGGGTCAATGGCCCGCCTCCCCGAACTCCGCAAGAAGGCCGATGAGTGGGGGCTGAAACTTATCTCCATAAGCGACCTCATTGCCTACAGACTCAAACAGGAATCACTTGTCGAGATGGGGGTCGAAGTCGATATGCCTACAAAATATGGTCATTTCAGGCTCATACCTTTCCGTCAAAAAAGCAACGGTCTTGAGCACATCGCGCTCATAAAGGGTGGCATAAATCCCGATGACGACATACTCGTGCGCGTCCATTCCTCGTGCGCCACGGGAGACATATTCGGCTCGATGAGATGTGACTGTGGCGACCAGCTCCACCAGGCTCTCCGCATGATTGAGAAAGAGGGTAAGGGCGTGGTTGTGTACCTCAATCAGGAGGGACGCGGCATAGGGCTGATGGACAAGATAAAGGCTTACAAGCTACAGGAAAACGGGGTTGACACCGTTGATGCCAACCTGCGTCTTGGCCATAAGGCCGATGAACGCGATTACGGTGTAGGCGCACAGATATTACGTAACCTCGGTGTGAAGAAGATGCGTCTCATGACCAACAATCCCGTCAAGCGTGTGGGACTTGAGGGCTATGGCCTTACCGTCGTTGAAAACGTGCCCATCGAGATTGAGCCTAATGGTTATAACCGTTTCTACATGCACACAAAAAAGGAGCGCATGGGCCATACCCTCAATAACGTTGACTGACTCAAAGCGTCTGCTTTGTTCCCGTCTATGATTGGGACTAAGCAGACATCATTATAGAAGCATTGAATCACAAAGCGGTCTGAATCATAATGACTCAGACCGCTTTGTGATTGGATAGGAAAGGTTTGGCTGGATGGACTATCAGGCGTTGCCTATCAGCGACGTGAAGCACATGACCAAAAGCACCGTGCCAAACAACAACGTCAATCCCATCAGGAGGGAATTATACATGCTCTCCTCCTGTCGCCGCTTCTTGTCCTTCTTGATCTCCTGTTCAAAAAGATATGCTTTCATGAACGGAGACAATTCCTTGCTGCTTTCCATGTTAAATCCACGATTATCTAATGGTCCGGTTGCAGAATTTACCATGAGTATTACATTAATAAGTGTAGCGTAAATGAATTTTTACTCTATATTTGCAGAAATCCATGTTTTCGCTTGCAAATATAGTAAAAAAATGAGAAAATTATAAATTAAAAACGAACTTTACACCAACTAAACTGTTTTGAATGGGTTATAGGGTGATTATAACCTTTCATACTGAATATAGCGTAAATCATACATATGAGACAGATACTGATATTGATGATGCTGATGTCGGCAGCGGCATCGGCTATGGCTGACGGATGGAAGCCCGACATATTAGATGGATATGAATACCGTTACGTGACCCATCCCGATGACTATAGCGGGCCGGTGAGGTCTACGATTGTACGGCGACAGTCCCCCTGCGGCGGCAACAGGGGTGTCTTGTACGTGCATGGTTTTAACGACTATTTTTTCCAAAAGGAGATGGGCGATATAATCACCGACTCATGTGTCAACTTTTATGCGGTCGACCTGCGCAAGTATGGGCGGTCTCTCACCGATGGGCAGAAACCATTTCAGGTGAGGGATCTCCGCGAATATTATGCCGACATCGACTCTGCTGTCGCGCAGATGAAGCATGATGGTATCAACCACATAATCCTGATGGGACACTCTACGGGTGGCCTGACGTCATCGCTATATATGGCCGAGAAACCCGATGACTCCATCGCCGGATTAATATTGAACAGTCCTTTTCTTGATTGGAACCTCGGTAGCATTGAAAGCGCGGTCCCGTTTGTGTCTGCCATCGGTTCTTGGCTTCCCGGTCTCGCTATTCCGCAGGGTGGTGGGAACGCTTATTCGGAGAGTCTGCTGAAAAGCGGCCATGGGGAGTGGTCCTACAACACCGATTGGAAGATGCCCAAGTCTCCCGATGTCGATGCGGGATGGGTGAGAGCCATCGACCGGGCACAATCAACGATTAAGAACGGGGTGGAGATTGCCACTCCCATATTGCTCATGCGCTCAGACAAGAGCGGACATGGCAGTGAATGGACCCCGGAGGCATCGAGAACCGATATGGTGCTGGATGTCGATGATATAGGGAAATATGGGCGGCGATTGGGACGGCAGGTGACATCAATAAAAGTGCGTGGTGGTCTGCATGACCTGGTCCTGTCATCACCTACGGTGAGGAATGCGGTATATGACCGCATGTTCCGTTGGATGGACGACATCGGCTTCCGATAGGGAAACTGCCCCGATAAGAATTAAACCCAGATAAGGTTTAGGCCCCACTTCATGAGAAATGGGGCCTGATACGGTTGGTAGGGGTCAGTTGTCTGTTATTATCAATTGTCTGTTGAGTCCCGTAGTGTCCGGGCTATCTGGTCGCGGGCCAGCATAAGCTGACGGTCGAGAAATTCGCGCTTACGCCGCGCCGCCGCAAGCTCGGTCATTACCACCGACATCTCATACGTCTCAGCCACGGCATCACGCACAGCCTCGGGTAACTTAATCCTGACAGAAGATGAGCCGTTAAATCTGAGCGTGAGGGAACTGTGTGCCATGACAAACTCACCCAATGAGTCGCAGAGCGCGCCATTATATGTAATCATCTCGTTGCCGCCTGACCGATAGTTACGCTCGCCGTCATAATCGACCACTTCTGATGTCACCTCTCCGTCATCGGCTATAAGCGTTATGCTGTTGTGCTTGATGTTGCGACCTGTCAATGATGACAGCATGTAGAAATGCCCGTCGGGCGATATACGGGCCTCGATGCCGTCACGTGAGAACAGGTCGCCCGACGGCTGCTTCTTGGATACATAATATCCCTCCACGAGGCGTGGATTATCAACCATACGGAAACGGCTGTCAAGAGAGGCTTTCTCAGCCTCAAGCGCGGCCACAAGACTGTCACAGCTTTCCAGTTCCCTTATGGTCTGACCCTCAATCACCATGGGACGCAGGTGCATCGCGTCGCGCTGCACCGATGTCACCGATGGATAGCGCGATGACAGCGTGTCAAGCAGGCCCGCCGCCAAGGCATAGTCGCGATTTTGAAATGCCGCCTCGGCTTCCTTATATACCGTCATGGCCTCATCCTTGACACGCGCCTCCTTTGAGCCGCATCCTGTCATGAACATTGTTCCGGCAAGACAAGCCGTGACCACCATTTTACTTACTACGTTGCACATCTTTGACTCCTTTTACGGTTTTTATTTTTTTGATTATGTTATTCAATGACTGTGTATCGCTGACCCCGACAACGAGATAGCCCTGGAACAGCCCGTCGTTTGAATCTATCGAGATGCTGCGCAGGGATGTGTCCTTCTCCTTGTTGATTATCGAGGTAATGTTTGTCACTATGCCGATATCATCCTGTCCGACGATGCGCAGTGTAGCGCCAAACTGGGCGCCGAGCTTTCCTGACCAGCGGGTGTTTATTATCCTGTATGGATACCGCTCGAGGATATTGGCGGCGTTGGGACAGTCTCGTCTGTGGACCTTTATCACGCCTTCCGACGATATGAATCCAAACACGTCGTCGCCATAGATGGGATTGCAGCAACGCGCCAACCGATAGTTGATGCCCTTGATATCATTGCCTATGACAAGCACGTCATTTCCCGTCACCTCATCCTCTACCGGAGGCTGTAGGGTAAACTCCTCGGCCGACCGTGTCTCGGTTGCCTCGACCGGTGCATCAACAGCGATATACTCCTCGATAACCCGGTTGATGTCAAGCGATTCGGTCGCCACCTCATTATAAAAGTCTGTGACAGTCTTGAAGCCGAGCTTCTTTATCACTTTCATGATGGTGGCCTCCTCAAGGTCAATCTTGCGGTTCTTGAAACGGCGCTGCAACAACTCCTTGCCAAGCTCGGCTGAACGGTTGTTCATCTCGTGGACTGTCTGACGTATCTTCACACGTGCCTTTGACGTGACCACAAACCCCAGCCAGTCGAGACGCGGGGTCTGGGTGGACGAAGTCAGCACCTCGACGGTGTCGCCGTTCTTCAGCTTATAGTTGAGTTTCTGGTTGTGTCCGTTCACCTTACCGCCGATACATGAGCAGCCAAGTTTTGAGTGGATGTTGAAGGCAAAGTCAAGCACGGTTGCCCCGAACGGTAACTTGTACAAGTCGCCCTTGGGGGTGAACACAAACACCTCCTTGTCATAGACATCCATCTTGAAGTCCTTCATCAGCTCCATTGGGCCGGTCTCGGCAGCCTCAAGTATGTCCCTGACATTTTTCATCCATTCGTCGAGATTGCTCTCGCTCTTGATGCCCTTGTACTTCCAATGGGCGGCAAGACCTTTCTCGGCAATCTCGTCCATGCGCTTGGTCCTTATCTGCACCTCTACCCAACGGTTCTCCGGCCCTCTCACGGTTATGTGCAGGGACTCATACCCATTGCTCTTGGGAATGCTCAACCAATCCTTCATCCTCGCGGAATTAGGGGTATACATGTCGGTCACGATTGAGTAGGCGAGCCAACAGTCGCTCTTCTCCTTGTCGAGTTCCGAGTCAAGTATTATGCGTATGGCAAACAGATCGTATATATGGTCAAGGTCATTGTTCTGCTTCTTTATCTTGTTCCATATCGAGTATATGGACTTTGTACGGCCCTTTATCTCAAACTTCAGCGGCGTGCCGGCGAGTTTCTCCCTTATCGGGGCGATAAAGTTGTCGATATAGGCGTCGCGTGCCACCTTGGTCTGATTAAGTTCATGGGCAATTCTCGTGTAAGTGTCGCGATTGGTATACTTGAGCGACAGATCCTCAAGCTCCGATTTTATCGCATACAGACCGAGACGATGGGCGAGGGGAGCATACAAGTAGTTGACCTCATATGCCACATCGTGGACAAATTTCTCGGAGGGATGATGGTTTATCGACCGCATCAGCGCCAGTCGGTCAACAATCATGATCAGTATCACACGTATATCCTCGGCAAACGTCAGCAGCAGCTTCCTGAAATTGTCACTCTCGACAGCCGCCTGGCGCTTATAGAGCGTTGACACCTTCATCAATCCGTTGACCAGCTTGGCTATGTCAGTCCCCCACCTCTTGCTGACCTCATCAGCCTCCGCAGACTCGCTCATACACAGGCGATAGAGCAACAGGGCCAAGATCATGTTGCGGTCGGGTCCCAGTTTCTCACACAGCAGACTCGACGTGCGCAGATTCCTGATTATGGGGTTGAAACCGAAGCGGTCGCGTGTTATCCGTTGCTGCATGACCCCCTCGGTAATTGTATCCCTCACACGCTTTATATCACCCGGCTCCGTGACATCACGCGAATAACGCATGATCGAACGTGCGAGCGATATAAGCTCTGACTTCTCCTCTCTTGTGTAAAAATTCTTTTCCATCACGACATATATATGCCTTTGTTGCGGATTCCCGTATCATTAGGAGTCCGCAACAAAGATAAAAATTCTTTTTTGCCAATGCAACAGAATATCTACCGTCTATCAGTTGGCGGTCACGATTTATCCTGATTCTTCTCGTGGTTTCTCGGATTGTTGTTCAATTCCTTGGTATATTGCTTCACGGCAGAGGGCGTCACCTTCTCATCGTCGGCAATATCCACGGCCACACCCGGCATTGAGGCAGCGGCCTCATCAACGGGAACAGGACTGATCTTTGGAGAATTGCATTTGTCGCTCATAATATCGTTATTTTTCAAATTATCTTTACTGAATAACGCTTTTTGACCGACGGATGTTTATCCGCAGGGCTTTTTAGCCCGCGATGCTGCCGGTACTTAGTCGAGCGGCAACTTGTTGAGCTCGCCGATATAATCGAGCAATTCCTCACGACCGCGTTTGTCCTCGCTCGATGTCATGAACACGGGGGGCAGTTCCTCCCAGTCCTCAAGCAGCCGCTGGCAATATGCCTCCACCTTTTTCTTGCCCGCTTCCTTGCCGAGTTTGTCAAGTTTGGTGAACACGACGCTGAACGGTATCCCGTTCTCGCCGAGCCACGCCATAAACTCAAGGTCAATCTTCTGCGGGTCAAGACGCGAGTCAATCAGGACAAACAGGTTGGTCATCTGCGGACGGTTGAGTATATAGTCCTCTATCATCTCCCGCAGCTTCTCACGGTTCTCCTTGCCACGCTGGGCATATCCATATCCGGGCAGATCGACTATGTACCAGCTGTCGTTGACAAGAAAATGGTTGATGAGCATCGTCTTGCCGGGGGTCGATGATGTCATCGCCAGTCCCTTGTGGTTGGTCAGCATATTGATGAGGGATGATTTTCCCACATTTGAGCGGCCTATAAACGCGTACTCGTGAGCATGTGTGTCGGGACACTTGCGGACATCGCTGTTGCTTATCTCAAACTTTGCTTTTTTTATTTCCATGACAGACAATAATTACTTAATTATCAGATATGTGGTGTATCCGGCATATATCAGGAGGAAGATCGCCCCCTCTATGCGGTCAAACTTATGCTTGCCAAACGTGAAAGCCACGAGAAACGTCAGCACCGATGCGATGATCAGCACCGCGAAATCCACCACACCGATTCCCGAGACTGTCATGGGTCTGAGCATTGACGACACCCCGAGTATCATGAATATGTTGAATATGTTGGAGCCGATGACATTTCCCAGGGCAAGCTGGGCGTTCCCCTTCGATGCCGCGACTATGCAGGTTATCAGTTCGGGTAGCGAGGTCCCGACTGCCAGCAGGGTGATGGCTATTACCGAGTCGGAGACTCCCCATTGGCGGGCAAGCGCGGTCGCCGAGTCGATAAACAGTGTCCCGCCATATATCAGTGCGCCGAGCGATAATATGGCGATTGTCCACAGCAGCCATGGCGACCGTCCCGAGAAGCGGGACACGGAGTTTTCCTCAAGTTCCTTCTTTTCCGACCCTTTCTTTCGGGTAATCAACCACATGTATATCGCAAATATCACGAGCAGTACAAATCCGTCAAACCGCGACAGGATATTCTCATCAATGCGGGGCAACAGCGAGTCATAGACCAGTATGAAAATCAATATCGCCCCGAATATGGACATCGGTATATCCCTGCGCAAGGTCGACCGCTCGATTGAGAATGGCAATATGAGCGCCGTGACTCCGAGGATGAGCAACGTGTTGCAGATGTTTGACCCGATGATGTTGCCGAGAGCCATGTCACCCGCCCCCTTGAGAGCCGACGAGGCCGAGATAAGCAACTCGGGCGAGGAGGTGCCGATTCCCACTATTGTCAGTCCTATTATGAAATTGGAAATCTTGGCACGTTGGGCTATGGCCACCGACGATTCCACTATGAAATTGGCACCCGCGAGGAGCAATGCCAACCCTGCTATAAGTAGGATGTAGTCCATGATCATATATCTTTGACTGTTTGATTCATGACATTAGAACGCCATGCGATATGGTTATGTTTTATTCGACAAAGGTAGTGAATGACCGGCGTTGTGACAACCCCTATTCATCTTTTTGTATCGGAGGTTACGCTCTATGATGGGTAAAATGAGTATCTTTGCGGCTCTATCTTGATACAGCATGGCACGAAACAGCGACCGGGAGACAGTATTCCGATTCAAGCGGTTCAGCATAGTCAATGAGCTGAGCGCGATGAAGATCAGCACTGACGGAGTGCTGCTCGGCGCCTGGTGCGATGTCTCCCGGGACATGTCGATAATAGACGCGGGTGCTGGCACAGGACTGATAGCGTTGATGGCCGCGCAGCGTTCCGATGCCACAATCACTGCGGTTGAGATTGACCCGGTGGCAGCAACCGAGGCATCGGGAAACGTGACATCATCACCTTGGCATAGCCGCATAACGGTCGTCCGTGGCGACTTCAACAGGCTCGCGTCTGAGGGACTGTTGCCTAAGGCCGACCATATCATAAGCAACCCGCCATATTTCAAGACAACGTTACAGGCGCCCGACCGGTCGCGCCGTCTTGCACGCCACGACTGCGGATTCGGGTATGAGTCGTTGTTGAGGGCTGCCCCGTCGATACTTGCCGCTGACAATGGCCGGCTATCAATGATATCCCCGGCTGACCGCGAGGACGACATCCTGTTTGACGCTGAGATTTCCCACATGCACCTTCGCCGCCTCACCCGCGTATCCACCGTCGAGGGTCGTGCGCCGTCAAGGATATTGTGGGAGTTCAGTGTATTGGCCGGCCCCGTCATAGACACGGCTTTGACCATAAGGGACCGCGACAACGCCTACACGCCCCAATATCGCGGGCTGGTCAACGACTTTTATATAAATATGTAAGGTTTCACACTTCAATACATTCAATTCCCATGACTACAGACAACGGAACTCAAATCTTGTTGAGACGACTCGGGATACTCCTGTGCTTCTGGCTTTTCGGTCTCATACTCACGGCTCTCATCATTGGAGTGCTTTCCATCAAGATGGATATGGGTACGGTCAAGGTACTCCGGGTCATGACCGTGATTCAGGATATCCTCATGTTTATAACCCCGGCGGCATTGACCTCGGTCTTTGCTTCACGGGACCCGATGGGATTCCTGCGGGTTGACCGTGGCGTGACCGTGGGTTACATGTCACTGATGCTTGTAACTCTGCTTGCAAGCATCCCCGCCATGAACTTGATTGTGGAGTGGAATGCAGCGGTAAGTCTGCCCGAGGGCATGTCGGCCATCGAGCAATGGATGAGGGCGAGCGAGACGAGATCGGCAGAGATGATAGACACCATGCTCAGCGGCACGACCGTAAAGGACCTCGTAATATCAGTGCTGATTGTCGGAGTACTGACAGGATTGAGTGAGGAATTGTTTTTCCGTGGCATATTGCAACGGATTCTGTCTGACCGTGTGAACATACACGCGGCGATATGGATTACGGCGGCTGTATTCAGTGCCGTTCATTTCCAGTTCTACGGATTTGTCCCCCGGTTGCTGCTCGGAGGCTTCTTCGGTTACCTCGCATGGTGGGGCCGCTCCTTGTGGCTACCGATAACCGCCCATGCCGTCAACAATACTCTTGTAGTGGTTGCCCGATGGTGCATAGCTCGTGGCGACACCACGTTTGACCCAAATCTGCTTGGAACCGGCGGCACCACGACAGACACTCTGATAGCGGCGGCAAGCGCGGCTGTCACGGCAATCGGGATAGCGCTACTCATTAGATACCGTCATCGGGACTGATGTGATGTCTCGTCACTTGGATGCCCCGACACCTGTTGGGATGTCAATCAAACTTCTTGCGGTTGAAGATAAATCCACGACCAAGATATTTCTCGCGCACGACAGGATTCTCAGCCAGTTCCTCTGACGTACCCTGAAACAAGATGCGCCCCTCAAACAGCAGGTAGGCACGGTCGGTGATGCTCAATGTCTCTGGTGCATTGTGGTCGGTAATCAGTATGCCGATATTCTTCTCCTTGAGCTTGTAGACGATATACTGGATATCCTCGACCGCGATGGGGTCGACCCCGGCAAAGGGTTCGTCGAGCATTATGAACTTGGGGTTGATGGCAAGGCATCGGGCTATCTCCGTGCGTCGACGCTCTCCTCCCGACAGCTGGTCGCCGAGATTCTTGCGCACCTTTTGCAACCTGAATTCCGATATGAGACTCTCAAGTTTCTCTTGCTGATATTCCTTTGAGGTGTTGGTCATCTCAAGAACGGCGCGGATATTGTTCTCGACGCTTAGCTTGCGGAACACCGACGGCTCCTGGGCGAGATAGCCTATACCATTCTGGGCACGCTTGTAGACGGGATATTTTGTGATGTTGAGGTCGTTGAGGAATATCTCCCCCTCGTTAGGTGTGATGAGTCCCACCGTCATGTAGAATGTGGTGGTCTTTCCGGCTCCGTTTGGGCCGAGCAACCCGACAATCTCGCCTTGCGTCACGTTGATTGACACGTGGTTCACCACCGTGCGCTGCCGATATTTCTTAACAAGGTTCTCGGTGCGGAGCACCATCTTTTCCTCAGTCATCTGCTGTTCCATGCCTGTCGGGTCAATTACGTGATTTTGCCAGTTGCCCCTCGATGTAGTCGGTGAGCAGCCCTATGGCCACGGTGTTGTTTCCCCCCTGCGGGACAATGAGGTCGGCAAACCGCTTTGTCGGCTCGATATACATGTTGTGCATCGGTTTCAACACCTTTTCATAGCGGGTGATTACCATCATGGGGGTGCGTCCACGCTCTACGCAGTCACGCGAGATGACGCGGATAAGGCGGTCGTCGGCATCCGCGTCGACAAACACCTTGACATCCATCATGTCGCGCAACACCGGGTCATTGAGCACGAGGATACCCTCGACAATCACCACGTCACGCGGTGAGACGGTGACAGTCTCGGGCTGCCGTGTGCAGGTGAGATAGGAATAGGTGGGCATCTCGATTGTCTTCCCGGCCTTAAGCTGTCGCAGGTGTTCGGTCAGCAACGACCACTCAATGGCGGCCGGCTCGTCAAAGTTGACCTTGGCACGCTCCTCCATCGGGAGGTCGCTCAAGTCCTTGTAATATGAGTCCTGAGGCAGCACTGCGACCTCGCCCGGTGGCAGACTCGATATGATCTTCTGCACTACCGTTGTCTTTCCCGACCCGGTTCCTCCGGCAATACCTATGATAAGCATGGCTAAGCGATTTTAGATAGCACAAATTTACAACATTATCTCTAAATAATGGTGGATATAGGTATATAATTGTGCGCTTGTTCGTCTTTTTGGAGTTTTCGGAGCAAAAGGGTATCCAATCCAAGTTTTATGATTAAATTTGCGCCACAAAATACACAAAATATTGGTATATTATGGTTTTGAGTTCGTGGTTGGCCACGTTTGGCCAATATTGCCTTTTCATGAAGAGGGTATTCACGATACCCGACAAGTGGAAGGTCTTTTTCAAGAGATTTGTCCAGGAGGTATCCAAGCTGGGACTTGACTCTATCCCGCTTGTCATCGTCATCTCGATATTCATAGGCGCGGTTTGCGCCATACAGATGCAGCTCAATGTGTCGTCACCGCTTATCCCTGCCTATGCCGTGGGCCTCGGCACCCGCGAGATTGTCTTGTTGGAGTTCTCGTCGTCGATATTGTGTCTGATACTTGCGGGCAAGGTGGGATCGAACATCGCGTCCGAGATTGGCACCATGCGCGTCACCGAGCAGATAGACGCCCTTGATATCATGGGTGTCAACTCAGCCAACTTCCTTGTGTTGCCAAAGATCACTGCCTTCCTGTTTTTCATGCCGATTCTTGTGGTGTTCAGCATGACCACCGGCCTTTTTGGCGGATACCTCGTCGGGGTGTTCACTGATGTGATCTCGGCCTCGAAGTATGTCTACGGACTTCAGACGATGTTTACGGAGTGGTATGTGTGGTACGGCATAATAAAGTCGCTGTTCTTCTCTGTTATCATCAGCTCGGTAGCATCGTTTTTTGGCTACTATGTCAAGGGCGGTGCGCTGGAGGTCGGCAAGGCGAGCACCAACGCTGTCGTGTCGAGCAGCATCCTCATACTATTGTTTGACGTCATACTCACCAAACTCCTGTTGCAATGATCGAGGTAAAAGATGTAGTAAAGTCGTTTGACGGCAAGACCGTGCTCCACGGCATCAATGCCAAGTTCTATGACGGCAAGACCAACCTTATAATAGGGCAGAGCGGCTCGGGCAAGACTGTGCTGATGAAGTCGCTCGTGGGACTTCTGACTCCCGACCGTGGAGAGATTTTGTATGATGGCCGCGACATCGTGAAGATGGATGATGAGCAGAAGAAAGAGCTGCGCATGGAGATTGGTATGCTCTTTCAGGGTTCAGCGTTGTTTGACTCGGAGACGGTGTTGGGCAACGTCATGTTCCCGCTGATAATGTTCTCCAAAATGAACCCCGCTGAGATGAGGGAGCGTGCCGAGTTCTGTATAGAACGCGTGAACCTCAAGGGCGCGGCCGACAAGTACCCGTCTGAGATCTCGGGCGGTATGCAGAAGCGTGTCGCGATTGCCCGTGCGATAGCCCTCAATCCCAAATACCTGTTCTGCGACGAGCCCAACTCCGGCCTCGATCCCCGCACGTCGATTGTGATTGATGAGCTGCTTAGCGATATAACCAAGGAATACAACATCACCACGATTATCAACACCCACGACATGAACTCGGTGCTTGGCATCGGTGAGAACATAATCTTCATCAACAAGGGACATGTCGGTTGGGTCGGCAACAAGGACCTGATATTTGACACCGACAATGAGGCGCTCAACGACTTCGTGTTTGCCACCCGGCTGTTCCAGGATGTCAAGGAGTACGTGAACCTGAAGCGCAAGGGAAAGATTCTGTCATAACGCCGTGTGGGCGCGTTTGCACGCAATGCTGCCTCCGTAAGACGGCTCTGCGGGATTTTTGTGCTATTTTTTCAGATAAAATCGCCAAACTTGGCGGGACAACTGTTTGCCGTGTGGAAATAAATGCTTATCTTTGCACCGCTTTTTAAGCACAATACAAAACCAACTTAATTAAACAAAATGGCAACCAAAATCAGATTACAACGTCATGGTCGCAAGAACTATGCGTTTTATCCTATTGTTATCGCCGATAGCAGGGCACCACGAGATGGTAAATTTATTGAAAGGATAGGTTCCTATAATCCGAACACTAATCCTGCTACAATAACATTGAACTTCGAGCGGGCTTTGTATTGGGTTAACGTAGGTGCACAACCTACCGACACTGTGCGCAACATCCTCTCACAGGAGGGTGTACTCTTGATGAAGCACCTTCAGGGTGGCGTGAAAAAGGGCGCATTCTCAGAGGAAGAGGCTCAGAAGCGTTTCGATGCCTGGAAGTCCAAGAAGCAGGCAGCCGTAGATGCTCAGAAGACCGCCATGGCCGACAAGAAGGAACTTGCAGCCAAGGCTCGTCTTGAGGATGAGCAGGCCAAAAACAAGGCCAAGGCAGAACTCGTTGCAAAGAAGAAGGCTGAGATCGCTGCCGCCAAGGCAGAGGCAGAGGCCGCTGCGGCAGCTGAGGCTGACGAGAAGGTCGCTGAAGACGAGGACAAGGCTGTCGCCGAGGCAACCGAAAACGCTGAATAAGGCAACAACCATTACTTACGGAGCCGGCAAATGACACGTTTGCCGGCTCTGCTGTTTTGATATAGGACTCATTTACTCCGAGATTATATGGCCGACAATTTTCTTGAACGTCAATATGACGACTATCTCCGGGCCAAGGCCAAGAAGGAGAAGCAACGGAACGCCGCCTGGAAGAAACGGCTGAAAGCCTATCAGGAAAGCATCAAAAAGACGCGGGACACCGACTGAAGTCCCCCGCGTCTTTTCATTTTGATTAACAAGTCATGGGGCGCGTGTTACAGCACATGTATATGGCCTCAGCGCGGCCTCCCCTCCTGCGAGCCGCCCCAACGCTGTCCCAGAGGGACAGCAATAATGAGAGAACCCCGTGCTTCAGAGCAGAGACTCAGTCTCAGCGCGGCCACCATAACCCCAACGCTGTCCCAGCGGAGCGTCACTTCAGCTCATGTATATGGCCTCAGCGCGCCCATCACCATAGCCCCAGCGGTGCGCCATAATGAGAGAACCCCGTGCTTCAGCACGGGGACATGACCCCTCCCAGCCAAAAGTCCCGGAGGGACGTCTTATAATACCCAATCGGAATTAGCGGACCTCTCCGAGGCCCAATCCCACAACACCACCCCAAACCCCACGCCTCCGGGCCATCGTTCCGGGCATTCGCCCGACCCGCCGTCCCTCAGTGGTGGGGCTACAACTAACCCGCATCTGCGATGCTCTGTCGCCATAGACCACAAAGCGACAAGACGGTCATGTCACCCCAACCCATTGTGCTACCTTAGCGTTGTGAAGCCAGCCATCTACCATAAGCCACCAACTCGGGAGCGCCACATCGTCGCCCCCAACTACACCTACGGCTTCGCCCGATGGCTAAAGAAGACCACAGGACGCACACTCTGCCCCCCTCACCGTCACATCATCGACCGTCTCGAACGCGCCCGCCTCAATGCCGACCCCGTACCTGACACTCCACGTCCGTGGCGACATCGCCCCTATACCCCCGTCCGCATCATCATCGCCGACCCGGCTCCCGACTGCACCCACATCCCCGACCTCCTCGTCCACTACATCCACTGGCTCCGCTCTGTCATCCTCCCTCACCGCCGTACCCTCATCCTCGACCGCACAGCCACCGCTGCCCGCACCCTCGTCAACACCCTTTCCCCATTCCCTACCACTAATGTAGGGGCGCACCAGGGTGCGCCCGCCCCCACAGCGACAGAGCGCCGGAGACATCCCGCCTCCACCGCGCCTTCCCGTCCATTCGCAACATCTCCGACCAAACTCCATGCCATCGGCTCAGGTTGTCATCCCGCCACCCATCGCGGCGGCACATTCGACATAATCCTCCTACTCAACGCCGACACATACCCCCTCTCTGACCCACGTTCCTCCCATGTAGGGATGCACGCTCGTGCATCCGCCTTCTGCCACCCTGATGCCCTCGACATCGCCCTCGATACATTCCTCCCAATGCTCCAGCCCCACCGCGAGAGCATCCTAATCATTCACGGTACCCCATATCCCCGCCCATTCCGCCGTAATCCTCCCCATCGTCGCATCCCCCGCCGTCATCCATCCTTAACGTCCTTAAACTCCCTAAACTCCTTAACGACCTCCTCGACCCCACCACGCTATAACCCAACCCCATTCGCCCACTATCTCAACGCATCCCTCAACGGCGACCTCGGCCCATTCACCCCAATTGACCCCGAGTCCCCTTCCCGCCACAGTCAACGCGGTTCACCCCATACCGCCTGTCCATCAAATTCCTCGTTCTCAGAGCGTCGGAGACGCGGATTAATTGTAGCTCCATCACGAGCGAAGCGAGGCATGGAGAAACCTCGGCATTCCCAAACCGGGCCTCGGAGAGGTCCGCTAATTCCCCCCTGGTCGTATCCCTCCACCACCGCCGATTTTGGAGACAGTTCATACGACAACAGGCTGTACCGCCGACCTCTATGCGACAGTCCATCCGACAACAGGCTGTCCCAGCGGGACAGCAATAATGAGAGAACCTCGTGCTTCAACACGGGGACAGCGTCAATCGCGGTCACAAGTCTCGGAGGGACGTCTCATAGTGACGACAAGAGACACGCGATAATCCCCCTCACGTTTGCGGCAGCTGCCCCCGCCGCCTAAAGCCAAACCGGCAGCACGCGCTCATTGACATATTGGACGATATTAGCAGACCTTATCGGGACACTTCCGCTCCTGACGGTAGGGGTATAGAAGAGGCCATGCGGCAGAGGCGGGGGGACCGTCGTGCCGCATGGCGGGATGACTATAGGAGGATGGTATGGGAGAGGGCTACTTCTTCTTGACCACGCCGTAGCCGGTGATGAAGTGTTCCTTGTCGGTTATGCAGTCGTAGGTCTTGTCGTTAAAGTAGAAGTAGGAGCGGCCTTTGAGGCTGATGCCATCGAGGTTGATGCCGAAGGCCCCACGCATGTAGAGGTTGACAGGAAGGGTAGTGTAGGTCGAGAAGTCGGGTGAGGTGGAGTAGGTGATAAGACGGCCTATCTTCTTGGGGGTATCGTCAAGAGCGTAGTCAGTCTGGGCCCAACGACCTATGTTGAGAGTTTCACGGGTGGCGTTTTGATTGTCGAGTATCTTTTGCTGGGATATATCCTCGCTAATCGTCATGTGTAACTCAAATTTCATCACGTTAGACACTTTCCGTAGCTCTGATAAATCCGGATTGTAGAAATAGATAGGTTCGTAACATTCGAGAATCTTCTTGCCGTTGGATACCTTGGTGCCGGGGAGGGCGACAGAACCCATCGGTGGGACAGTCAGAATCTGCTGCTCGGCGGTCGTGATGCCTGTCGACTGGGTGTTGCTCTTGCCGACATTCACACCGCTTGCCAACGTACCCAACGCACCGCCGACCCCGAGTGCGCCGGCAACGGCACCGAGGTTGAGCGAACCGCCGACAGTGCCACTGGTCCCCTCGTTGTAGACCGAGTTGGTGAAATAGGGGACTGAGTAGCCGCCATTCATGATCTTGTAGCATGACGCAAGATCAACATACAGCGGTTTGGCGGTCTTGTTGCGCACCTTGATGTAGTGGCCAATTACACTGCGGTCCTTATCCCCATCAAGATAGACCTTCTCGAATCCAATCTCGACATTATCATCGGAGAGGATGGAGTTGTCCTCGATGCCCCATAGGGATATGAAGTAGTGGGTGAGCTTGTCGGGTTGCGGTTTCTTATCGAGGTATTCAAGTTGGGGGTGGTTGTTGTATCGGGCAATCAGCTCGGCGTTGTCGGATGCCGGGACAGGAGCCACGAACTGCGGGCCATCGGAAGTTGGCGCGGATGGTTTCTGTGCCTCAGGCGCGGGAGTTGCCGCCCCGATGGTCGTCATCGCGCCATCGCCTATCTTGTAGCCGAACACGCGGTCAATCGGCACGCGTCTCATCTCGGCATCCGCATCAGGAGTGTCGGTATAATATACCCATTTAGAGGCCACGTCAATGTTGTGGACCTGCATGGTCGTGCCGTCTTGCATGACAATCACGTCGGCCATCGCGATGGCAGCCGGCATTGCGAGGGTCAGAAGCAGTGAAAATCGTGTAATTGTCTTTTTCATTGAAAGTTTATGTTAAGTTGGTTTATTATGTCGACTAAGTGATGCCACAAAGATATTGATTATTAGGGTAATTTACCCCCCCCCCGAATATTTAGGTATTTTTAACGATACGTAGAATAAAAGTAACATGATTGATAACAACCGCTTTGTAGGGCTGCTCCCTGGAGCAGCCGCTCATGAATATTGGGTTATGCACGGGAGGCGGATGCTCCAGGGAGCATCCCTACATTGATAACCAACTATTTTACCGCTTGCTGAACAGTCACAATGTGTGGCAACTGTAGTGCCAATCAAATACATGATGACAACCGCCGCTTGTAGGGCTGCTCCCTGGAGCAGCCGCTCGTATATATTGGGTTATGCACGGGAGGCGGATGCTCTAGGGAGCATCCCTACATTGATAACCAACTATTTTATCGCTTGCCGAACAGTTACAATGTGTGGCAACTGTAGTGCCAATCAAATACATGATGACAACCGCCACTTGTAGGGCTGCTCCCTGGAGCAGCCGCTCGTATATATTGGATTATGCACGGAAAGCGGATGCTCCAGGGAGCATCCCTACATTGATAACCAACTATTTTACCGCTTGCTGAACAGTCACAATGTGTGGCAACTGTAGTGCCAATCAAATACATGATGACAACCGCCGCTTGTAGGGCTGCTCCCTGGAGCAGCCGCTCGTATATATTGGGTTATGCACGGGAGGCGGATGCTCTAGGGAGCATCCCTACATTGATAACCAACTATTTACGAGGGCAGTCGAGGGGCGCGGGAGCAGTGGAGGGTCGCGAGGTATGCGGGGGACAGTCGTGGACAATGTGGTCAGTCGAGGAAGCGGGAGGCGAGGGGGGAGTATGCGTCGATGCGGCGGTCGCGGAGGAAGGGCCACCAACGGCGGACGTGCTCGGAGCGGGTCATGTCGACATCGACTATCGCCACGGCCTCGTCGGTCTCGGAGGCACGGTAGATGAACTCACCCTGCGGACCGGTGACGAAACTTGACCCCCAGAATGTGATGCCGCCTGTCACACCGGAGGGGTCGGGCTCGTATCCGACACGGTTTACGGAAACGACAGGCAATCCATTGGCTATGGCATGGGCCCGCTGGATGGTAATCCAGGCATCGCGCTGACGAGCTTTCTCCTCGTCGGTGTCTGTGCTTTCCCAACCAATCGCGGTAGGATATATGAGCAACTCGGCTCCGCGCAAAGCCATAAGACGCGCTGCCTCGGGATACCACTGGTCCCAACATACGAGGACTCCGAGACGGCCGACAGATGTGTCAATCGGCTCGAAATCAAGGTCACCGGGGGTGAAATAGAACTTCTCATAGTAGGCAGGGTCATCGGGAATGTGCATCTTGCGATAACGGCCCGCAATAGCTCCATCGCTCTCAAAGACGACCGCCGTATTGTGATAGAGTCCCGGGGCACGGCGCTCAAAGAGTGAGGTCACGATGACAACACCAAGCTCCCGAGCCAATGAGGCATACAAGTCCGTACGCTCAGACGGGATGGGTACGGCGAGAGAGCATAGCGCGGTATCCTCGGTCTGGCAGAAGTAGAGGGAGTCGTGCAGCTCCTGATTGACGATGAGCCGTGCGCCCCCGGCGGCAAGTTCCCTGATGCGGGCACACAGGCGGGTGATATTGTCGTCAATCGAGGAGGTGTTGTGTTGCTGGATTAGTCCAACCTTTAGTATCTTGTTCTTCATAGCGGTAAAACGTCTTTGGGTAATTGCATGGTCACACAATGGAGCGACCCATGCTGACGGATGAGCGGGCGGCAGTCTATCGTGCGAATCTTGTAATCGGGAAATACAATCTTGAGGATGCGGGCCGCGAGCAAGTCCTTGCGCGGCTGATTGTAGGAGGGGAGAAGTATCACGCCGGGCATTATGAGGAAGTTGGCGTAGGTGGCCGGAAGCCGCTCCCCGTCCTCGTCATATATCGGGTCGGGGAATGGCAGCTCAACGAGGTTGAACGGCTGACCGTCAATAGTTGTGAACGACCGCAACTGCTCACGCATGGTCACCAACGGATCATAGTGGATGTCAGTGGTATCATCGGGTGGCCCGACATAGATGATGGTGTCGTCGGACGCGAGACGTGCGAGCGTATCAATGTGACTGTCGGTATCGTCACCGGCAAGGAATCCATGGTCAAGCCAAAGTATCTTTTTCAGACCGAACGCGGCAGTAAGATGGTCGGCAATCTCATCGCGGGACATGCCGCCATTGCGGTTGGGCGACAGCAGACACTCCGACGTGGTGAGCAGCAGTCCGTGGCCGTCACTCTCGATAGAGCCACCCTCAAGGACGAAGCCGAGATGATTGGCATAGACTCCACGCAACAGCGAGGCATCGGCCATGGCACGCGTGACGAGATTGTCATGGGCCGCACGGAATTTCAGACCCCATCCGTTGAACTTGAAGTCACAGATGACCGGGATGTCACCATGGCGGGTGACAATGGCACCGAAGTCACGCGCCCATGTGTCATCGGTAGGGACTTGAAGATAGAGGACGCGTTCTTGCGGGAGATGTGACAGGCATCCCTTTGGCAAGGAGATGTCGGGCGCGACAATGACCAAGGTCTCCACCTCGACAATAGCCTCGGCAATCTTCACAAAACACGCGGTGACCTCATCGAGCATATATGCCCAGTCGGTATCCTTATGAGGCCAGGAGAGGAGTACAGCCCCATGCTCCTCCCACTCGGCGGGCAGCCTTACAGAACCGTTATCACTCATCATAGTCATTCAATGTGTCCCAAATTGATTCCTGCGAGTCGATGAACTCCTCGCAAAAGTCCCGGAAACCGTTTTTCTCGGAACTGCCGACAGAGTCGCACCACTCCTTGTATTGTTCTCGCAGCTCCGGCTCCTCGCCGAGGAGCTTCTTGAACTCGGCCTCGGCTATGTCAACGCTGCGATGTTGGGAGAGAATATGATTAAACAATTCAGTAATATCGTTCATTTCGGTCAAGAATTAGCATAATCTTACATGCGCTAAAAACATGGGAAGCGCAAATAATGTTCAAATATAGTACTATAGTGCAGAACTACCAAATCGACAGGAAAGTGATTTACAATAATTAAACATTTTACGACAACGACATGTTATTACAATAGATTTAACACACTACGAATATGAGAAAGATTATACCGTTCTTCGCATTAGTGGCACTCATGCTTGCCGGATGTAGTCCATACGCACTGGTCAACAGCGAGACCTACAACAACGCAGACCTGAGTTCATACAAGACTTTCCGCATCATCACTCCCGACGAGGGTCACCTGCCGCCGGGGATGCAGATGGTGACCTACTACAACATCGCGGCGGCGATACGCGAGCAGCTTGTAGAGCGCGGACTGACCGAGGATCCGTCGTCGGCCCTGCTTGTCAACATCGGACTGACCGTACACAAGGAAATCTCAACCGCCCCCGCTATCCCGCCGGGCTACTGGAACCCGCCATATTACGGTCCCGGTCCTGTGCCTCCTCCGGGATACTATCCCTACTTCATGTATCCCCGCCAGTACTATTGGGACGGATATTATGCCAACGCCCAGGTGATAACCGGCATCTACAAGGAGGGAGTGCTGACGATGGATATGGTGAACATTGTTGACAAGGTGCCGCTCTACTCGGCATCGGTAGCAACGATAATGAACAACGGACAGCAGGGACAGTTCAGGAACCTGAACGGCATCGACGAGGCTGTCAAGACACTGTTCTCAAAATTTCCCATCCCGTTGTTGCCACAATACCGCAACGACAAGTAACTGACACTACTTTAGCCATAACTGACATAATATTCAGGCCACGCAGCTCGACGAGAGTAGCGTGGCTTTTATTTGGCGTTAACTTTTATTTGCCAATATGTATTCATGATGTTGCCCATGGGTGGTCATATATTTGCATCGTAAACAATTAATACACTGTCTCCCATGAACTCATCAATCATCATCAGCGACCACGTGATCAATACAATCAACTCCCTCCCGGCTGAAGACCGCAGCGCCATAGCCCAGGCACTCGCATCGGAAATGATACTCGGATGCGCGACCGCGCTTGCCCCGATACAGGAGATGGTCTACTCGGTCATACGGTTTTATGTGAAACGTGACTCATCGCGATACCATCACCACCAAGGTGGTGCGGCACTATGCGAACTATAATCTGAGACATCTAAATAACGGGGGAAAACGAGAGACCCGGGACATTCACCATCAGGGAGTGTCCCGGGTCCTATATCATGTCATCGTCCCTGCCGTCAAGTATGGCGGGGAGACGAAAGGGTGATTACAGCAGGTCGACCGAACGCTTGATAAAGGCACTGAGCGACGCGCCGGTAAGCAGTCCGTTGCCAAGGAGGGCAAGGTCGATGAGCTGCTTTACGAGCGGTTGACCGTCGGCATACTTGGATATGATGTCGGTCTCGGTCTTGCGCAGCTTGTCGACATCGGCCTGAAGCGACTCAATCTTCTTGCGGTCATCATCAGAGAGAGTCTTGTCCTTGGACGCCTCGTTAATGGAGGTAATCTCCTTGTTCTTGGCATCGATATCGGCGATGACGGGTGACACCTCGGAAGAGAGGGCGGCATCGGCAGCATCGGAGACGCGCTTTACGAGCGGATGCTCCGTGTTGACTATCATGTTGTAGCTGTCGGGCAGCTCGGCATAGAAGGCCATGCCCGGCTGCATCGCGGCCATATCCTTCATACGGCGCATATACTCGTTCTGGGTGATGACAATCGGGGCATCCTGAGCTGACAGCGCCTCGTAGCTGACAAGAAACTCGCTCTTGGGCAGCGAGGGTATCTGAGAGCGGAACATGTCGGTCAATATGTCGCGCTGCACGGGAGTCAGGTCGACCACCTTCTTGTTGTCCTTGGGGATAAGATTGTCGGCCACGTTGCTGTCGACACGCACGAATGTCGATTTCTCAAGTTTGGCCTCAAGGAATCCGATGAAGTGGCTGTCGAGCTGACCGTCCATGAGCAGCACGTCGTATCCCTTGTCGGTAGCGGCGTTTATGTAGTTGAACTGCACCACGGGGTCATTGGCGTAGATATAGACGAGGTTGCCGTTCTTGTCGGTCTGGTTGGCCTCAATCAATGCCTTGTACTCATCGAGAGTGTAATACTTGTCGTTGGTATCCTTGAGGAGGACAAACTTCATGGCCGCATCGGCAAACTTCTCGTCGGTGAGCATACCGTACTCGATGAATATCTTTATATCGTCCCACTTGCTCTCGTAGGCGGCACGGTCGGCGCGGAATATCTCGTCGAGACGAGAGGAGACCTTCTTGGTGATGTAGCCCGAAATCTTCTTGACGGCGGTATCGCTCTGGAGATATGAGCGCGACACGTTGAGCGGGATGTCGGGTGAGTCGATGACACCCTGCAACAGCATCATGAACTCGGGGACGACACCCTCGACAGAGTCAGTGACATAGACCTGGTTGCAATAGAGCTGTATGCGGTTCTTGTTGATGTCAAAGTTGTTTTTGATCTTGGGGAAGAACAGTATGCCGGTGAGGGTAAACGGGTAGTCGACGTTGAGGTGGATCCAGAACAGCGGGTCTTCCTGACCGGGATAAAGGTCGTGGTAGAACTTGAGGTAATCGTCGTCGGTGAGGTCGGCGGGCTTGCGAGTCCACAGCGGCTCAGTGTCGTTGATCACGCGGTCACGGTCGGTGTCGACATACTTGCCGTCTTTCCATTCCTGCTCCTTGCCGGAGATGACCGGGACGGGGAGGAAGCGGCAATATTTCTTGAGCAGCGTGTCGATGCGTGCTTGCTCAAGGAACTCCTTGCTGTCATCGTCGATGTAGAGGATGATGTCGGTTCCGCGCTCTGTCTTGTCGGCAGCCGACATGGAGTATTCGGGAGACCCGTCACACTCCCACTTGACAGCCGTAGCCCCATCCTTGTAGGAGAGGGAGACAATCTCGACCTTGCGGGCAACCATGAACGCAGAATAGAATCCGAGGCCGAAGTGGCCGATGATGGAGTTGGCCGTGTCCTTATACTTGTTAAGGAACTCCTCGGCACCCGAGAAGGCTATCTGATTGATGTACTTGTCGAGATCCTCGGCGGTCATGCCTATTCCGTGGTCGCTGACCGTGAGCGTACCCTTGTCCTTGTCAACGGTGACACGTACCTTCATGTCGCCAAGCTCACCCTTGTACTCTCCAAACGAGGATAGCGTCTTGAGTTTCTGAGTCGCGTCAATGGCGTTGGAGACGAGCTCACGCAAGAATATCTCATGGTCACTATATAAGAACTTCTTGATTACCGGGAATATGTTCTCGGTAGTCACTCCGATTTTTCCTTTTTGCTGGTCCATATCGCAGGTTGATTAAATTTAGTTATTGTTAATGTAATAACAGAGGTGCAAAAAAAATGCCACACGGATAGTGTGACATTTTTTCTTATTATTTATTAAATAACGTGCCAATTATTCAGTCGGGCTGACATTTTGGTCGCCAGGAGTGTCAGCCTTGGCAGCGGCGGGACGTATCTCCATGGCAATCTTGTCGTTGTCCTTGTCGTAGCCGACATGGATGGTGTCGCCGGGATTGATGGCCGCGTCGATGATCAGCTCGGCAAGGTCGTCCTCAAGATACTTCTGTATCGCACGCTTGAGCGGTCGGGCACCATACTGTGCATCATAACCCTTGCCGGCGATGAACGTCTTGGCCTCATCGGAGATGTCAAGAGTGTACCCAAGGCTGTTGATGCGCTTGTAGAAGCCGGCCAACTCAATGTCGATGATGCGGAAGATAGCCTCCTTGTCGAGCGAGTCAAACATCACGATGTCGTCGATGCGGTTAAGGAACTCAGGGGAGAACACCTTGTTGAGCGCCTTTTGGATGACACCGTGGGAGTATTCCTTATCAACGGCCTTGGTATTGAAGCCGACACCAGTACCAAAGTCCTTTAGCTGACGCGAACCGATGTTGGAGGTCATTATTATAATGGTGTTCTTGAAATCGACACGACGGCCAAGGCTGTCAGTGAGCCGACCCTCGTCCATCACCTGCAACAGGAGATTGAACACATCGGGATGGGCCTTCTCTATCTCATCGAGCAGGACGACAGAGTAGGGGCGACGGCGCACTTTCTCGGTGAGCTGTCCACCCTCCTCATATCCGACGTATCCCGGAGGGGCACCGACGAGACGGGAGACGGTAAATTTCTCCATATATTCGCTCATATCAATGCGTATGAGAGTGTCGTTGGAGTCGAAGAGGTATTCGGACAACTTCTTGGCCAAGTGGGTCTTGCCGACACCCGTGGGGCCGAGGAACAGGAATGTGCCGATTGGCTTATTAGGGTCCTTGAGTCCGACACGGTTGCGTTGTATAGCCTTGACAATCTTGGATATGGCGGCATCCTGACCGATAATCTCGCTCTTGAGCAACGGGGCCATCTCACGCAACCGCTTGCCCTCGGCCTGCGCGATGCGCTGGACGGGGACTCCTGTCATCATGGCCACAACCTCGGCGACCTTATCCTCATCGACGGTCTCGCGCATCTGCTCAAGCCTCTCCTCCCAACGACGCTTGGCATCGTCGAGCTCAGCCTTGAGCTTTTGCTCCTTGTCGCGGAATGACGCCGCACTCTCAAAGTTCTGGGACTGGGCGGCCTTCAACTTGTTGCGGTTGGCCTCCGCTATCGCGGTCTCTATCGCCTCTATCTCCTTTGGTACGGTGATGTTGGTGATATGCACTCGTGAGCCGGCCTCGTCCATAGCATCAATCGCCTTGTCGGGGAAGTTGCGGTCGCTGATATAGCGGCCGGTCAGCCTCACACAAGCGTCGAGAGCCTCTGGGGTATAGGTGACGTTGTGGTGGGACTCATACTTGTCCTTGATATTGTCAAGGATGGCACGGGTCTCCTCGGCTGATGTCGGCTCAACCATAATTTTCTGGAAACGGCGTTCGAGGGCGCCATCCTTCTCGATATTCTTACGGTACTCATCGAGTGTTGTGGCACCGATGCACTGAATCTCACCACGGGCAAGAGCCGGCTTGAGCATGTTGGCAGCGTCCATTGACCCGGCAGCATTGCCCGCTCCGACAATGGTGTGGATCTCGTCGATGAAAAGGATGATATCCTTGTTTTTGGAAAGCTCGTTGAGTATGGCCTTGATGCGCTCCTCAAACTGGCCGCGATACTTGGTGCCGGCCACTATGGATGCCATATCAAGAGACACAACCCTCTTGTCGAAGAGGATGCGCGAGACCTTGCGCTGCACGATGCGCAACGCGAGTCCCTCGACGATGGCCGACTTACCGACACCCGGCTCACCAATGAGCACGGGATTGTTTTTCTTGCGGCGGCTCAATATCTGGGCAAGACGCTCAATCTCCACCTCACGCCCCACGACGGGGTCGAGGCGGTTTTCCTCGGCGGCACGTGTCATGTCGTGGCCAAACTTGTCGAGGACCGGGGTGTCGTTACCTCGCTTTGATGACGTAGGGGACGTGCGCTTCTCCTGACGGTCAGATGAGGAGGCACTGTCGTCACCACCAAACACTTCATCGCCCTCCTCGTCGTCCTCGTCAGTGAAGCCCGCTCCGGCAGTGGGGGTATCGGCCACATTGGCCAGAAGACGATAAAGAGTCTCATAAGATATACCGGCCTTGCGGAACTGCTTGAACATCTCGGAGGTATTGGCCTCGGAGTTGTGGAAGATGGCGAGGAGCAGATGCTCGGAGTCAACGACATTGCTCTTGAGCATACGTGCCTCAAGCACGCTCAGTTTAATGATACGGTTGGCGAGGTCGCTTACCGTGAGGTCATCGGAGGATGAGGGAGCCTCATATAGCGCCCCATCGAGCTCGGAGCGCAGGTCATATACGGTGTATCCGTCTTTCATCGCTCTCTCCAGGAGAGAAAAAGCCTTTGTGTCAGCGTTTTTCATAATAGAGAGTAACAGATGTTCGGGACGTATCACCTTGTTGTTGTGGCGGATAGCCTCTGTACGGCTATTGTCCAACACAGTTTTAAGGTCTTTTGAAAAATTAGTGTCCATATTCTATTAACGTATTAGCAAGCGATATAATATACAGTTTGCAATAATTATGCCAAAATCGTGCCAAAAACGATGTGAAATTTGGCGTTACTCCCGACTTATTTGTATCTTTGTATATTAATTAACAAAATAGAGATATTAACACGTCATTATAACAAATGTTGGAAGAAGATCGTATTCTAAAAATCAACATCGAAAATGAGATGAAGTCGGCATATATCGACTATTCGATGTCGGTAATCGTGTCGCGAGCCCTCCCTGATGTCAGAGACGGAATGAAGCCGGTGCATCGCCGCGTGCTCTACGGAATGAATGTCATGGGAAACAACTCAGACAGGCCACACAAGAAGTCGGCCAGTATAGTGGGAGAGGTGCTTGGTAAGTACCATCCGCATGGAGACTCGTCGGTGTATTTCACTGTCGTGCGCATGGCCCAGCCATGGTCGATGAGATACATGCTCGTCGACGGACACGGGAACTTCGGGTCGGTCGATGGCGACGGACCTGCCGCCATGCGTTACACCGAGGTGAGATTGCAGAAGATAGGGGAGGAGATGCTCCGCGACATAGAGTCGGAGACTGTCGATTTCCAGCCCACGTATGATAACTCACGCGAGGAGCCGGTCGTGCTGCCTACCCGTATACCGACACTGCTTGTCAACGGTGCGGCAGGTATAGCCGTGGGTATGGCGACCAACATGCCGCCCCACAACCTCACCGAGGCCATCAACGGATGCGTGGCGCTGATTGACAACCCCGAGCTTACGATACCCGAACTGATGAAGCACATCACCGCCCCGGACTTCCCGACCGGCGGAACGATATATGGCTATAACGGTGTCAAGGAAGCCTACGAGACCGGGCGCGGACGCATCGTGATACGCGCAAAGGCCGAGATAGAGCAGGAGGCCAACCATGAGAATATCGTCGTCACCGAGATACCATACGGCGTAAACAAGGCTGAGCTTATAAAATATATAGCGGAGTTTGTCAACGACAAGAAGATTGACGGCATAGCCGACCTCAACGACGAGAGCGACTACTCGGGTATGCGCATAGTCATCACGCTCAAGAGCGATGCAAACGCCAATGTGGTGCTCAACAAGCTCTACAAGATGACTGCCATGCAGTCGTCGTTCAGCGTCAACAATGTGGCGCTTGTCAACGGGCGTCCCCGCACGCTAAACCTCAAGGAAATCATCGAGGCTTTCATCGCTCACCGTCATGATGTGGTGATCAGGCGCACCAATTTTGAGCTGCGCAAGGCACGTGACCGTGCCCACATACTTGAGGGACTCATCATCGCGTCAGACCACATAGACGAGGTTATAAAGATTATACGCGGCGCTGACTCGGGCGAGGATGCGCGCGCACGCCTGTCGGAGCGGTTCGGGCTATCGGACGCGCAGACCAAGGCCATAGTCGAGATGCGACTGCGTGAACTCGCACACATGGAGCAGGATAAGCTGCGCCTCAGCTACGAGGAGATCATGCAACTCATAGCGCGACTGGAGGAAATCCTGTCAAACGACGAGGTTTGCCGCAACCTTATAAAAGAGGAGCTGATAGAGATACGCGACAAGTATGGCGACAAGCGTATGACCGACATCGACTACACCGCCGGAGACTTCAACGCCGAGGATTTCTATGCCGATGACGAGATGATCATCACCATATCCCACATGGGATATATAAAGCGCACGCCGCTTACGGAGTTCCGCGCTCAAAACCGTGGAGGTGTCGGAGCCAAGGGCAGCGACACACGCGACGAGGACTTCATCGAGTACATCTATCCGGCCTCGATGCACAACTACATGCTGTTTTTCACCAAGAAGGGACGGTGCTACTGGCTCAAGGTATATGACATCCCCGAGGGTGCCAAGAACACCAAGGGGCGTGCGATACAAAACCTGCTCAGCATAGAGCCTGACGATGCGGTAAACGCATTCATCAGGGTTAAGAAACTTGACGACAAGGAGTTTGTCACATCTCACAATCTCGTGTTCTGTACCAAGAAAGGTGTAATCAAGAAAACGAGCCTTGAGGCATACTCGCGCCCGAGGGCAAACGGTGTGAACGCTATTATCATACGCGAGGACGACCAGCTGATACAGGTAGAACTGACCGACGGCAACTCGGAAGTGCTGATGGCCAACCGCAACGGACGTGCGATACGCTTCCATGAGAGCAAGGTGCGCGAGATGGGACGAATGTCAACCGGCGTGCGTGGCATGACCCTCGACGGCGGCGACGATGAGGTAGTGGGCATGATATGTATGAACCCCGATACTGAAAATAACGTTATGGTTATCTCGGAGAAGGGATACGGCAAACGCTCCACCCTCGACGGATACCGCATAACCAACCGAGGAGGAAAGGGTGTCAAGACTATAAACGTGACCGACAAGACGGGTCGTCTCGTGGCGATAAAGAGCGTGAACGATGACAACGATCTCGTGATCATCAACCGCTCAGGCATCACGCTGCGCATCAAGGTTGCCGATATACGCGTCATGGGTCGCGCCACCCAGGGTGTGCGCCTGATCAATCTTGAGAAGCGCAACGACGAGATAGCATCGGTATGCTGCGTAGATTCCGACCCCGATGAGGAGACCGACAGTGACGTACTCGTGGACGAGTCGGAACAGGAGGTGCTTGAAATCTCGGAGGAGGTAATCGAGATTGACGAGGAATCCAACGATGAGTCAGACGACATCACTGATGAAGAGGATGAAGACATCAACCAATAAATTCAACAAACAGTATTTTTCTAACAACGTAATACCAAAAGCATGAAAAATCTAAGTATTTTAAGCGTTTGCCTTTTGACTGCGGCCGGAGCAACGGCACAAATCAGCGCAGTAAAGGAAGCCGAGCGTGCAGGTGACATCGCCAACGCCCGCGCCCTAATCGCGCCCGCGCTCACCAACCCTGAGAGCATGAATGACGCATACACATGGTATGTGGCCGGAAAGAAGGAGTTTGAGAACTTTGACAACCTCTACGGCAAGAAAGCCCTCGGCCAGAGTGTCAGCGGCAAGGACATGGGTAACTCACTCGTGCAGGGTTATGAGTATTTCATCACAGCCCTTCCCCTTGACACCGTACCCGAATTGCAGAAAGACGGTACGCCCAAGCTCAACAAGGATGGCAGCGTAAAGACCAAGACCAAGTACTCAAAGGATATAGTGAACGCCATCACGGGACACTACAACGACTTCCTCAACGCCGGCCAGTTCCTCTATGACGAAAAGGACTACGGCGGCGCAGCCAAGGCTTGGGGCATCTATGCAGACATGCCCGGCAACCAGATGCTCGGCAAGTCAGCTCCCAAGGCACCTGCCGATACCGTAGCGGGACAGATCTTGTTTTTCAAGGGTATCGCCGACTGGCAGAACGAGAACCTTGTTGATGCTGACAAGGCATTTGAGCGTGCGATGCAACTCGGATACAACGACAAGCAACTGTATGACTATGCCATGAGTGTGGCCGCCAATCTCAAGAATGACGCACGTATCGTCGAGATAGCCAAGAAAGCCAATGCCCTCTACGGCAAGGATGACGTGAAGTACATCTCAATCATCATCAATGACCTCATCATGAAGGAGCAGTATCCCGAGGCCCAGCAACTGCTTGAGCAGGCAATCCAGGCTGACCCCTCGAACGCCCAGCTCCTCAACGTGATGGGAGTGCTCTACGAGGCACAGAAGCAGCCCGAGCAGGCTGTCGCCTACTACAAGCGTGCCGCCGAGACCGCTCCCGAGGTAGCCAAAAACCAGTATGACCTTGGCCGTATGACCTACATTCAGGCCGCTACAATCAGCGAGGGTGCGTCAAACCTTGACCAGGCCGCATATAACAAGGTGCACAACGAGCAGGTGGTTCCCCTGCTGAAGCAAGCACTTCCTTACCTTGAGAAGGCATACCAGCTCGACGAGACCAACAACGACTACAAGCAGCTGTTGCGTCGACTCTACTATGACCTGAACATGGGAGCAGAGCTCGAACAACTTGAGCGCGGATACTAATATCCCCGGCCATCAAGGCCATTTATTGTCATAACATATCCTAAAGCCCGGAGTAGCGACCCGAGACTGACGGTGTAACCGTCGTCCGCGTCAACTCCGGGTTTTCAGTAATATATATAATGGAGATGTCAGAACTTTGTAAATTCAGTAAAGAACAGCTTGACCGCTATCGCGGCCACATATCACTATGCGAGATTGACAGTCCGGGGCAATCGGCTATATGCCACGGCAAGGTGCTGATCGTGGGAGCCGGAGGGCTGGGCAGTCCCGTGGCCCTCTATCTCGCAGCAGCGGGAGTAGGCAATATCGGCCTCGTGGATGCCGACAAAGTATCACTCGGCAACCTGCAACGCCAGATCATACACTCCACGGCAGACCTCGGCACACCCAAGGTCATATCGGCACGCAATGCCATGACGGCCCTGAATCCTGAAATATCCGTTACACCATATGAGTTGTATCTGGACTCCGAAAATGTATCGGAAATTTTCTCGGGCTATGACCTGATAATGGACTGCACGGATAACTTTGACACGCGTTTGCTCATAAATGACGCGTGCGTGGAGTTGGGGAAACCGTTTATATTCGGGGCCGTGTCACGATTCAGCGGACAGGTGTTCACGCATATCCCGGGGTCGGGAGACATCCGTGCATTTTTTGGGAATGATTATCCCGATGATAACGAACCGTGTGCGATAACAGGAATCCTGAACACTGTTGTCGGGGTCATAGGATCTCTCCAGGCGACAGAAGCAATCAAATATCTTGCGGGGACAGGGGATTTGCTTGTCAACAGACTTCTTGTCTTCGATGGTATCACCATGCAATTCAACACGCTGGCATTACCATCTAAATAGTGCGATTATTAGAGGTTGTTTAATAATAGTTCAAAAACATTACAAATGCTCAACCAAATAAAACAACAAGCGATTGACTATGGCATACCGGCATCAATAGACGACGCGATGGGACTCAACGCGACATGCTCAACCGATGAATTATGCGAAGCTGCCGACGAGATAAGGCAGAAATGGTGTGGTAACGAGATACATACATGCTCTATAGTCAATGCACGCAGCGGGCGCTGCGGGGAGGATTGTAAATGGTGTGCTCAATCAGCCCACCATAAGACCGGCGTCAATGAATATGAATACATCCCCCATGATGAAATGATGGCGGCTTTCAATGCAAACCGCAAACGGGGAGTGAGTTGCTTCTCCCTCGTCACAAGCGGCAGAAAGGTCATGCCATCGCACATGGCATATTTTTGCAAGCTCTATAAAGAGGCGGCAGCAAAGGGAGGCGTGAATCTATGTGCGTCCATGGGTCTTCTCGATAGGGAGCAGCTACAACAATTGTGGGATGCCGGTGTGCGCAAATATCACTGCAATCTTGAGACCTCGGCATCTTATTTTCCCAAACTATGTTCGACGCATACCATCGAAGATAAGCTGAAGACCATACGTACCGCAAAGGAGATAGGATTTAAGGTGTGCTGTGGCGGAATAATCGGTATGGGCGAGTCCATGCGCGACCGCCTTGAGCTTGCCATGATGGCACGGGATGCCGGAGCCTCATCAATACCAATAAACATATTGCAACCGATAAAGGGAACGCCCCTTGAGTCAATAGACCAAATAACAGAGGAGGAGATCACGCGGTCGGTAGCTCTCATGAGATTGGTCGCGCCAAAATGCACTCTACACTTTGCCGGTGGGCGGGCACGGCTATCATACGAAGCAATGTCGCGGATTTTGCGCGGAGGAATGAACGGCGCACTCGTGGGCGATATGCTTACCACCATAGGCAACAAGGTCTCGGAGGATTACAAAATGTTTGATGAGGCCGGGTATAGTGTCTCAAAATAACCCATCGAAAAACAAATGTTTATTTTACGCATCCAGCAAATATAGACCAATTATGAAAGATATTACAAAGACAATCCACACACCTTATCAGCGTCGCGACGCATACGACGCATTACAGATGCCGGTATACAATTGCCTCGCATTTGAGTTTGACAACGCAGCCATAATGTCTGATGCCTTTTGTGGCCGCATTGATGCCCCAGACTATTCCCGAGTGCTAAATCCTACAGTAACTCATCTTGAGAACATTGTCAGAACCGTCTCCGGGGCGGCTGAGGTGAGCGCGTTCACTTCGGGCATGTCAGCCATAAGCGCTATGCTCATGTGTGTGTCGGCAGCAGGGAAAAATATAGTTACCTCGCGTCACATGTTTGGGAACACATATATGCTGCTCACCAATACACTAAAGAGATTTGGAGTAGAGGCGCGTCTTGTCGACCTTACAGATACTGATGCAATAGCTGATGCCGTTGATTCGGACACGTGCTGCATATTTCTTGAGAGCGTCACCAATCCGCAGACAGAGGTCGCAGATATACCGGCAATATCCAAAATAGCAAGACCGCTCGGCATACCTGTCATAGCAGATACCACAATGATACCATTCACACAATTTGACGGCAAGGCGATAGGTCTTGATTTTCAAGTAGTCTCCTCTACAAAATACATATCAGGAGGGGCAACAAGCCTTGGTGGACTGATAATAGATTACGGACATTTCCCGGAGATAAGCAATAGAATCAAGAAAGACGCCGTGTTTAACTTGGGAGGGTATATGACTCCCCATGCAGCCTATATGCAGACACTGGGTATGGAGACATTGCAGGTACGTTATGACCGCCAATCGTCATCGGCCCTCATTGTGGCCAGGGCGTTGGAAAATAATCCATGGGTAAGGGATGTCAAATATCCATCGTTGACAACCCATCCCTATCATGAGGTGTTCACACGCCTGTATGGAGAGAAAGGCGGCGCTATGGTGACTTTTGACTTGGCCGACGAGCCGACCTGTTTCCGCTTCATTGACTCGTTGAACATGATACACAGGGCGACAAACCTGTTTGACAACCGAACGCTTGCCATTCATCCCACAAGTACCATATTCGGACCGCTCTCGGCTGAACAGCGCAAATCAATGGATATACTACCGACAACCATAAGGCTCTCAATCGGCCTTGAGGATACTGAGGATATAATAAATGACCTCAATCAGGCGATTGCTCGGGCAAATGAGAGACTGTAATGTGTCAGATATAGTATTCGGACATCTCGACGAGACCTGCCCTGAGAGCATATTTTGTAGCCTCATGAACATTGTTCACGCCTAATTTTCTGAAGATGTTTTTCTTGTGAGTAATAATGGTATGGACGCTCGACACTCTCCTCGTGGCGATTTCCTTGACGCTCAGCCCTAAAGTTGTGAGTCGCAGTATCTCCACCTCTGAAGGGGTGAGCGAGTTGTCCATACCCTTGTCCCCGGGCATAGCCTGCAGGCTCTCTGAAATCTGACGGCAAAGGAATCTCTCGCCACGGTAGACGCTGTCCAGAGCCTGACGAATCTCCACCTCGGAATTTTCCTTGAGGATTATGCTTACGTTTGGTTCAGACACGGCCTGTCTTATAAAACTCTCGCTCAACTCGGTGGAAAACAACAGCCACCTGACATGAGGGAATCGGACGATGAGAATACGAAAATCGTCAATACTCCTAAAATCAAATAGCGTATAGTCGATGACAACGACTGCATCGGATGAGGATTCCAGTCCGCACATCAGTTGGCGTTTGGAATGTGGCTCACTGATGGATGTGTCACCAAACATCGACACGATGACGGATTTCAGCCCCATACGGGTGATATATTGATTATCGGCTAAGAAAAACATACGAGCATATCATGAAACGCGGGAGGCTATGGAATAAAGTTGCCTCCCGCGTACAATTACCAACTTACTGTTTTGATTTATTCAGACAGGATAATCCTCAAAAGCGTACAGCACGGTAGAAAGGTATCGTTCACCCGTATCAGGGAGGAGCGCTACAATAGTCTTTCCACGGTTTTCATCTTTTTTTGCCTCCCGGATGGCAGCCGCCAGGGCAGCGCCGGAGGATATGCCCACGAGAAGTCCCTCTTTCTCAGCAAGAAGCCTGGAGGTCCTGATCGCCTCATTGTCGGGGATAGGGACAATCTTATCGACCACATCAGGGTTGAAGTTTCGTGGCTGAAACCCGGCTCCGATACCCTGTATCTTGTGTGGGCCGGCGCTGCCCCCCGACAAGACAGGAGACCCCTCGGGCTCGACAGCGATGGAGATGACCGACGGATTATGCGCTTTCAATGTCTCGGACGTGCCACTCAAGGTGCCTCCCGTTCCGACACCCGCTACAAAGATATCAACAGAACCATCCGTGTCCCGCCATATTTCCTCACCTGTCGTACGCCGGTGCATCTCAGGATTAGCCGGATTCTCAAACTGCTGAAGTATCACCGAACCAGGATTTTGGTCACGCAGCTCTTCTGCCTCACGGATGGCACCTTTCATACCCTCACTACCAGGGGTGAGGACAAGTGTCGCACCAAGAGCCTTCAACAAGTTCTGACGCTCCACGCTCATGGTCTCGGGCATCGTTAGAATCAGTTTGTATCCCTTTAATGAGGATACCCATGCGAGGCCGATGCCTGTGTTACCGCTGGTAGGCTCGATTATCAATCCTCCGGGCTTGAGTGTGCCTGATTTTTCAGCAGCCTCAATCATCGCGAGGGCGACCCTATCCTTTACGCTTCCGCCGGGATTGAATGCCTCGATCTTAACCAGCACTCGGGCTTTTAAATCCTGGGATTTCTCTATATTCTTTACTTCGAGTAGCGGAGTATCTCCGATGAGATCAATCAGGCTATTGTAAATCCTTGCCATAATTACATTTTTTTTCGAGGCTTGCTGGACAGATATTCCATCAACGCCCTGTGGTTAATTAATATGTTGCAAAGATACGCGCATTCCTAAAATCAGACAATACCAATTATATGGTATATTTACATGATGTTTTTTGATTAAATTTGCAGATTGGATATCGAAAGATTGAAAATACAAATGTACATATCCAATATCACATCAAATAAAAAGATTTTGTTTAACTATGGGAAAGTATAATTTTGATACGGTAATAGACCGACATGGGAGCGGGGCATTAAAGACTGATGTGCTCGAAGAACGGTATGGAAGGGGAGACCTGCTCGCCGCATGGGTAGCAGATATGGATTTTGCTACTCCTGACTTTATCATTGAGGCTCTGAAGTCCAGGCTTGACCATCCTATACTCGGATATACTAAAGAACCTTGTGATTACCGACCGTCAATCATTGATTGGGAGAAAAAACTGCATAACTGGGAGATAAAACCGGAATGGATAAGTTATATACCGGGAATCGTGAAGGGAATCGGTATGGTCATCAATGTGTTTACCAATCACGGTGACAATGTGGTCATAATGCCTCCCGTCTACCACCCATTCCGGATCGTGTCAGAGCTGAACGGACGGAATGTCATAAACGCCCCCCTGATAATGGATGGAACAGGCCGCTATAAGATGAACTATGACGTGCTTGAAGGTCTGCCTGACAAGGGCGGGGTATTGCTACTGTCTAATCCCCACAATCCCGGCGGCACGATGTGGAGCCGGGAAGAATTGGCACGACTCGCTGAAATCTGTGTAAAAAAGAATCTGCTTGTGGTCTCGGATGAGATACATGCAGATATGGCTTTGTGGGGAAAGCGGCATGTCCCCTTTGCCACAGTCAGCGACGAGGCCGCCGGTAACAGCATAACGTTCTGCGCTCCGTCAAAGACGTTCAACATCCCGGGAATCGTCAGCTCTTTTTCGGTCATCTCCAATGATGCACTGAGAACCCGATTTTACGGTTGGCTTGGAGCTAACGAGCTTAATGATGCGCCGATGCTTTCTCCCATAGCCACTATAGCGGCCTATCGTAAGGGGGATGATTGGCGAAAGGAGATGCTATCCTACATAGAAGAGAATATACGCTATGTTGAAAAATTTTTCGCTGAAGAAATCAATGGGATAAAGGTGATAAGACCTGATGCCTCATTTCTTGTATGGCTCGACTGCCGTGAACTCGGACTTGACCATGACCGACTGGTTGACCTATTTGTCAACAAGGCAAGGCTTGCGCTCAACGACGGTGAGATGTTTGGACACGAGGGTGCCGGATTCATGCGCTTGAACGTGGCGACACCAAGAGCGGTATTGACAGAAATCATGGGACGCATAAAGTATGTAGTGAAATAACATGACATTGCGACGGTGATTGATTGTTTTTGAGTAATTTTGCAGTCTAACGTTTAACACATCGTGATCATGGCAGATACTATCGCACAGTTTGACAAGGCACTTGAGATGTGCCGGAACTTATATATAAAGAAACTCCACGACTATGGCCCGGCATGGCGGCTGATGAGGCCAAAATCGGTAACTGACCAGATATTTATCAAGGCGAAGCGCATACGCACACTTGAGACTGTCGGAGAGTCGCGGGTTGATGAGGGCATATTGCCGGAGTTTATCGGCATCGTGAATTACGGGGTCATCGGCCTGATACAGCTTGAGCTCGGTGAGGCCGACAGCACGGATATCAGCGTAGATGAGGCCGTCGCCCTGTATGACAAGCACATCCAAGCCACGCGTGATCTGATGATTGCCAAAAACCATGACTATAACGAGGCATGGCGCTCAATGCGTATCAACTCGTATGTTGACCTTATATTGATGAAGATAAACCGTACCAAACAGATAGAAGACCTGCACGGCGAGACCCTCGTATCGGAGGGCATCGACGCCAACTATAGGGATATGATAAATTATGCGGTCTTCGGCATAATACGGTTGACCGAATGATGGGGAGATTGAGCCGATTTAACCAACGGCACAGGAGTGCCATAGTGTGGACGCTGCGAGTCATCATCGGCGCGACATTCATGCTGTCGGGATTGGCCAAGGCCATTGACCCATGGGGAACGATATATAAGATAGAGCAATATCTGTCGGTGTGGGGAATGGATATTACCCGGTCGCTCGTAGTGGCAGGTTCGATGGCATTGTCATCGACCGAGTTTATCCTCGGCACGTTGCTCCTCACAGGATGTTACAAGCGTACGTCGGTATGGCTGCTGACCGCGACAATGGCGTTTATGCTGCCATTGTCGCTATATATCGCGATATATGACCCGGTGGCCGACTGCGGTTGCTTCGGCGACCTTCTCATCATATCCAATACAGCTACTTTCGTTAAAAATATCGTCATCACCTCCGCCCTCATATACCTGTGCGTATTCAACCGCACTGTCAAAGGCCTGTATAATCCCTACTTGCAGTGGATCGTAGCGACGATACTCGCCATATACATACTCGCGGTCAACATGCACGGCTACAACATACAACCGCTTGGTGACTTCAGGCCCTACAAGGTGGGGACGCGGTTGGCCGGAGCAGACGATGACGGGGCAGACGATGAGGGAGACTACAGCTTCATCTATGAGAAGGATGGAGTGGAGCAGCGGTTTGACATCGACAACCTGCCTGACAGCACGTGGAGGTTTATGGACCGCGTGGGAACTGACGGTGACACCGACAAGGTAAGAACCCTCGCGATATTTGATGGCGACGAGGAGGTCACAGACGAGGTCATATCGGAAGAGGGTGACGAGATGATATTGTTTATACCCGATATTAACAATGTAGATATCGCCAACACCTATCTCATCAACGAGATTGACCGTAAGATAGAGGATGCCGGTGGACAATTCATCGCCGTACTCGCCACTGACAGCAAGGGTGTCGGGATATGGAAGGACATATCACTCGCCAACTATCCAGTCTACACGGCAGAGGACACGAGCATAAAGGAGGTCGTCAGAGGTAACGTGGCCTTGGTGTATGTCAAGGACGGCATCATCGAGTGGAAGCGAACGCTGAGCTCGATGAGACGCAACGAGGTGCTGACAACCGATGCTGACAAATGGCTACCGCGACACAAGATTGACGGCGGGCGCAGACTTGAGGTCTACAGCGGACTGGCGGCAATCATGATGCTGATAGTATGGGCCGTCGGACGCGGGGGCCATGCAGTAAAATGGTTTTTCTATCGCAAAAACAAAAATAAATCCGTAACTTTGCACAACCCAAAAGAAAACTGACAAAACATATAAGTAAGACAATGAGAAAGAAAATTGTAGCAGGAAACTGGAAAATGAACACAACCCTCCCCGAGGGTATCGCACTTGCCAAGGAGGTGAATGCAGCACTTGAGAACATCGACGCCAAGTGTGACGTAGTGATTTGTGTACCTTTCACTCACCTTGCATCGGTCAATGCTGTTATCGACCAGAAGAAACTCGGACTCGGCGCTGAGAACTGCGCAGACCATAAGTCGGGCGCATACACCGGCGAGGTGTCAGCACCCATGGTAGCATCGACCGGCGCTACATACGTAATCCTCGGTCACTCGGAGCGCCGCCAGTATTACGGTGAGACTTCTGAGACCCTGAAGGAGAAGGTGGCTCTCGCCTTTGAGAACAACCTTACGCCCATCTTCTGCATCGGTGAGGTGCTTGAGGAGCGCGAGAACGGCACATACTTTGACGTAGTGAAGAAGCAGATCGTAGACGCACTGTTCCACCTGTCAGCTGATGAGTTTGGTAAAATCATCCTCGCCTATGAGCCTGTATGGGCTATCGGTACCGGCAAGACCGCTACTGACGACCAGGCCGAGGAGATGCACGCGTTTATCCGTGGTGTCATCGCCGAGAAGTATGGCAAAGAGGTAGCCGACAACACGTCGATACTCTATGGTGGCAGCTGCAAGCCCTCCAACGCCAAGGCTCTTTTTGCAAAGCCCAACGTAGACGGTGGCCTCATCGGTGGAGCTGCACTTCAGGCCGACTCGTTCATGGGTATCGTCACAGCATTTGAGTAAGAAATTTTAGTTATCCAATATAGGCTACAAAGAGGTTTTTCGCTATCTTTGTAGCCTAATTTATTTCAAGTGGCTGTTATAATTAAAACGATAGGATAAGATTATGAGGTTAAGACTCTCTTGCATAGCTTCTGTAATATTGGTCAGCCAGGGCATCACGATGTCCGGCGAGTCACAGTCCGCGCCTATCGTCGAGCATATAACAGCCGGCACCGAAAACACCATAGACCAACCTGAAACCCTTGCCGAACGCCTGATGACACAAGACGGAGAGGATGGGACGGAGTCACGTATCGTGAACGGAAAGATGGCGGGCTACCGCATACAGGTGTTCTCGGACAATAATCCCCGCACGGCAAAGAGCGAGGCGCGGGCCAAGTCACGGAATATCGGTGCAAGATTTCCCCAATACCGCAGCTACGTATCCTTCCACTCCCCATTCTGGCGAGTGAGGATAGGAGACTTCAGGACAGAGCAGGACGCGAGGGAGGCAGCACAGGAGATCAAGAATGCCTTCCCGTCCTATCGTCGTGAGGTGAGAGTGGTACGCGACCGCATAAACGCGGGAGCATCTTACTAACTGAAACAAGATGAGCGCAGAAGAAACCATTGCTGATATAGCATCCCATTACGAAAGCATAATCAGACTCATAGGCGAGGATCCCACCCGCGAGGGGCTTGTCAAGACCCCGTTACGGGCGGCAAAGGCGCTGTATTATGCGACACAGGGTTACCGTCAGGATGCGTCAGAGGTGATGAGAGAAGCTATATTTGAGTACGCGGGATCTAAGATGATAATAGTACAGGATATAGAATTCTACTCGTTTTGCGAGCATCATATCCTGCCATTTTTCGGGACAATATCGGTGGGATATATTCCAAACGGCAACATGATAGGACTGAGCAAGCTCGCGAGGGTCGTCAATGTGTTTGCCCGCCGTCTTCAGGTACAGGAACGTCTGTCAGCCGAGGTGTGCCGGGCAGTATACGAGACTTTGTCGGCCAAAGGTGTCATCGTGAGCTGCAACGCCCAACATCTGTGTATGAAGATGCGCGGTGTCGAGAAGCAGAACTCATCAACCACCACGATAGACTATCTTGGAGAGTTTGCCGACAATCCCTCCCTGCGTGAGGAATTCCTACGGCTGACAAGTCACCGTTGAGACCATATCAACGCGGTAAGGTGGTCTTTATCTCATCGAGTCGCACGAGTTTGCTCACTATTGCATATATCGTGAGGCCGGCGGGAGAGTGAATCTGAAGTTTGGAGGCGATGTTGCGCCGATGGGTCATCACGGTGTTGACCGACACGTTCATCTCGGTAGCAATCTCCTTGTTTGACATGCCCTTGACGATACGCACAACGACCTCTTTCTCGCGCTGGCTAAGCACGGGAGTAGCGTCATCATCGCCCTCACTCGTCGTGACACACCGCTGTAGCACCGATGAGATCACATCGTCGGAATCATAAATAGACAGGGTCTCGTCAAAGCGGCGTACTACAACAGCAGGCAGAGCCGAGCTATAGAGCGCGACAATCTTGATGCGGTCGCGTGTCTCGGCCCTTATTGCCTCGACATCATCGGCACCAAGCATGACGGGATCGGCAATCAAGACCGCCGGATGCACATCCCTGATAGCATTGACAAGGTCACCGCACGGCAAGTCGGAGACCACGATGTCGCCTGACAGCCGTCTGAGATAGTTCCTGATGCCCGACGCAATCAGCGGGGAGGGGAGAAGTAACGCGATATTATGATGTCTCACCTTGACTGTCCCTCCTGCCGACGACGCTCAATCATGGAAATCATGGGTATGAGGATGTGGTTCTCTATGTCGGTATGCTGCTTGAGATCCTCCTCACAGTTATATATGTCGACAAGCACGTCATACATGCGGTTGGGCATTGACGTGGTGTAATATCGCAAGATGATGTTCTTGAGGTCAGACAGTTTCTCGTCGATGTCATCGTGATGTTTCTTGAACACTCCGATATTATACCGTGAACGGCCATCGTGCATCAGACTCCTGACGTAGGGAAATACCTTTTTCTCCTCATAGGTGAAATGCTCCTTTACGTGCTCGATGTAGTCATCAAAGAAACTCACTATCGCCGGATTGATGTCAGAATGGTTATCATCGAGGGCGCTCAGCAGGTTTTGCCGGATGTGAGGTATCTTGTAGGACAGGTAGTAATCGTGGGAATTGTGCAAGAAATCAACGATCGCCTCAGGAGAGATAGTGAGCAACTTGGCCTCGTCAATCTTCCCGGTCAACAGGAAGTTGACGACAAACAGGAACACGTCGGCATCTATGCCCGCATCGGCACATACGTCACCAATACGCTTGTTCTCAAATCCTAATGGAATCGAGAAACGGCTCAGGACGGGCAGTATATTATAGTTGTCGTTAATCAGGTCGACCAGGCTGTCGCGGGTAGTATAGTGTTGTGTGCGGCTCATTGTGCAATAAGGGGTATTATCAATGTCTGGTTACTAATCATCCACATCAAAGTCAAAGTCGAAGTCCCATCCGTCATCGAGGGTCTCCTCCTTAAAGCGCGATAACTCACGACCCTCACGCTTGGTCGGGCGACCAAGACCCTTGCGACGGTCTACGAAGCCGGAAATCTTGACAACCTCAAGCAGGTCATACTCTGACTGAGGCGTGATATTCTCAAGATAGTCGGGGACGAGCTTCGCTCCAAGACGATTGGCCGTCAATGCCCGCACTCGGAAAGAGTAGGTGACAGGAGGCTTGCGTACCTTGATGATGTCTCCGACCTTGACCACGCGGGATGGCTTGGCAAGGACATCGCCGACATAGACACGACCCTTCTTGCACGCATCTGTCGCGATAGTACGGGTCTTGAATATGCGCGTCGCCCACATCCATTTGTCAATACGTTCCTCTGAAAGTGCCATCTGTCAGTATCATTTATTATTATAAGTATTCATCGCCATATTGATGCCGGCGAGACAGAATGTCTTTATCGCATCAACCGCCACATCGACACGTACCGGCAGACGCTGACGCTCATCGAGCGTGAATTGTCCGAGGACAAAGTCAATCTGGCATCCACGCGGGAAGTCACCGCCAATGCCGAAGCGCAAGCGCGGATATGCCTGTGTCCCGAGCATCTGGGCAATGTTTTTCAACCCATTGTGTCCGGCATCGCTGCCGCTGCCTTTGATGCGTATAGCGCCGAAAGGGAGGGCTATGTCATCAACCACGATGAGGATGTGGTCGAGTTCAATATTCTCCTTTTCTTTCCAATAACGCACGGCATTGCCACTCAGATTCATGTAAGTTGAGGGCTTAAGCAGCACAAGCTGCTTATTTTTCAACCTCATGCGTGCCACATCACCGTAACGCTCGGTCGAAAAAGAAATATTGGATGCCTCGGCTAAGGCATCCAATATCCTAAATCCTATGTTGTGACGGGTGCCATGGTATTCGCTACCTATGTTACCCAATCCCACAATCAGATATTTCATTTCAATGTACTGTGAGTATCATTTAGCCCTTGGCCTGAGCAGCCTGAGCACCACGTGCGGCACGTGTGAGCTGAACGGCACAAACCACAGCGTTCTTGGCATTCATCAACTCAAGGCCATCGAAGTGGAGCTCGCCAATCTGGAGAGTCTTGCCAAGGCCGAGATTGTCAACGTTGATGACAACGCGCTCGGGGATGTTGGTATATATGGCCTTAACCTTGATTTTCTTCATAGAGAGCGAGAGCTTACCACCGGCCTTGACACCCTCGGCGTGACCTTCGAGCTTGACAGGCACCTCGATAACGACAGGCTTCTTGTCGTTGACCTCAAGGAGATCAATGTGGAGGATAGTGTCCTTGACAGGGTCAAACTGGATATCCTTGAGAACTGCCATCTTGGTCTCACCGTTGACGTTGAGCTCGATAGCAAAGATGTCGGGAGTGTAGACGAGCTTGCGCACTGCATCGTTGGTAACGACGAGGTCGGTTGTCACGAGACCCTTTCCATTGCCAATCTCAACAATCTTCTGCCCCTCCTTGAGAGAGCCTGAGTAGGGGAGAGCTACAATCTCACCACCATTGAGAACAACGGGGATTTTGTTTTCCTTACGGAGAGCCTTGGTTGCTTTCTTGCCGAGGTTAACGCGGGGCTCGGCGGTCAATTTGAAAATTTCCATTTGTTTTAATCAGTTGTGTTACTAAAAATTAAGTTTGCTCCTTAATTTCCCATCACACGGGATGCTAAAAAGCGGTGCAAAGATACGAAATATCACGCGACATGCCAAACATGATGGAAAATAAATATCTTTGCAGATATATTTAAGGAGTGGTTGCAGATGGCTTATACGGCATACATTCTGCCTCTGACAATATGCGACTGATATGACAGAGAGTCCGAAAAGATGAGAGTCTATGAAATAAATACTGTGGCACGGAGAGACAATGCCCCGGGACGGTTGATGCTCGACATCGCCACCGGCGTGGTAAAAGCCGGCGGCGAGACACGTACAGCATCACGAGACCATGGCGTCACATCGGGATGCCACAAACTGATTCATGCCATCGGGTCGCGGCTATCGGACTGCGAGGGATTGCTGTCGCGACAGGCTACTATCAGGCTATGCAATGACATCGCTGAATGGAACACCGATATTGTCCACCTGCATAATATCCACGGACACTACATCAACTATCCGTATCTGTTCGGATTTCTGCGTGACTATGGTTGCCAGGTAGTGTGGACGCTACATGACTGTTGGGCATTTACGGGTCACTGTGCATATTATCACGCGCGAGGATGCCGACAGTGGCAGACAGGCTGCGGAGAATGTGAGGCGACAAGGGAATACCCCTCCTCCTTTGGTCGTGACATGTCGGCAAGGAATCATGAGCGCAAGCGACAGTTGCTCGACCAAATGTCAAATCTTACGATAGTATGCGTGTCAGACTGGCTGGCCTCACAGGCACGACAATCATTTCTCACCGCACACGATATAGTGACCATCAAAAATGGCGTCGATACTAAAATATTCAAGCCCGACAAGAAAATGACCGGGATAAATGATGGCAAATACCACATAATCGCTGTCGCGTCAAACTGGAAGCGCAATAAAGGACTCGACACTATTTCTGAGATAAGACGGCAATTGCCTGCCGATGTGGAATTGGAAGTAGTAAGCGGCATACGTAATCCTCACAAACTCGCAAAGGTATATGCCTCAGCCGACCTATTGATAAACCCATCACTTGAGGAGGCATTCGGGATGACACCCGTGGAGGCCATGTCATGTGGCACGCCCGTAATAGTCAATGACAATACGGCACAGCGGGAGACCGTCACGACCGCAACGGGAAGAATAGTCGACTTCAACAACCTTGACGCAGTGATGGGCGCGATTGAGGAGATGAAACAGTTGGGCAAGGACAGATTCTCGGAGGCTTGCCGCCGCCATGTAACCGACAACTATAGCCTGACAAGGATGACGGAACGGTATATCGACCTGTTCCGCAAATTGATGCCATAAGGCTTAACCAATCAACGGTCTGAAAAAAATCACGGGCGATGGCTTGGATTAGCCACCGCCCGTAATGATGTATCGTGAACTATCAGAACTGATAGTTGGCGATGTCGGCAGGGTTGAAGTTGGCAATGAAGTCAGCGTGTTTTGTCACTTCGGCCTGAGCCATCTTGACATAGACATTGGCCGAGCGGGTGAACGACTCGTTGCGGGTAGCATCGAGGAGCAGGAGATAACCCATGATGATGTTACCGGCCATCTCGACCAGTCGGCGCGCCATAAAGTCGCCATAAGCGGCATCCTTGACGGCGTTGACAGTCTCGACAGCCTTCTCGTAAGTGGCGGTCATAGCCTCAAGCTGCTGCTTGAGCGGGGTCAATGCCTCAGCAATCTCCTGAGCGTTGTAGGAGTTGATGAGGTTGAGATAGGTGCCGGTAGTGACGTGGCGGATGGCAGCAACAACCTGGAGCTGGGTAGTACCCTCGTAGATTGAGATGATACGTGCGTCACGATATACGCGCTCGCACGCATAGTCCTTCATGAATCCCGAGCCGCCATGCACCTGTATGCAGTCATAGGCGTTCTGGTTACAGTACTCACTGCCCATACCCTTGACAAGGGGAGTGCAGGCATCAGCGAGCTTGCTGTATTTCTTCATCTCTGCACGTTCCTCGGGTGTCAGGGTGCGTTCCTTGGCGATATCCTCATAAATCTTGTACATGTCGACAAAGCGTGAGGTCTCGTAAAGGAGTGAGCGCGAGGCATCGAGCTTGGCCTTCATTATGGAAATCATCTCATAGACGGCGGGGAACTCGATAATAGCCTTGCCGAACTGCTTGCGGTCCTTGGCGTATGCCAATGCCTCACGGAACGCGATCTCACTCACGCCGACCGACTGGGCGGCGATGCCGAGACGTGCGCCGTTCATAAGCGACATCACATACTTGATGAGACCGAGACGACGCGAGCCACACAGCTCGGCTGGAGCATTCTTGAACACAAGCTCGCAAGTGGGCGAACCCTTGATACCGAGCTTGTTCTCGATGCGACGTACTGTCACGCCGCCGTTGCGCTTGTCATAGATGAACATCGAGAGGCCACGACCATCCTTTGTCCCCTCCTCAGAGCGGGCAAGAACGAGGTGTATGTCACTGTCACCGTTGGTAATGAAACGCTTCACGCCGTTAAGTACCCATGAGCCATCCTCTTTCTGAGTGGCCTTGAGCATGACTGACTGGAGGTCGGAACCTGCGTCGGGCTCGGTGAGGTCCATAGACATGGTCTCGCCCTCGCAGACACGGGTTATATAGCGCTGCTTCTGATCCTCATCGGCAAACTCATAGATGGTCTCGGCACAGTCCTGAAGACCCCAAAGATTCTCAAAGCCCGTATCGGCACGGCTGACGATGTCGGCAGCCATGATATAGGGCGTGATGGGGAAATTGAGACCACCGAAGCGACGCGGCATAGCCATACCCATAAGACCAGCCTTGCGACAAGCCTCAAGGTTCTGCTGCGTGCCGTCGGCATATATGACGCGGCCATTCTCGACACGCGGGCCCTGATGGTCTACGCTCTCGGCGTTATCGGCGATGATACCACCGCAAAGCTCACCGACAATCTCAAGGACCTTGTCGTAGCTGTCCATGGCATCCTCAAAATTGAAAGGAGCATAGTCGAACTTCTCGGCATCGGTAAAATTACGTTCTTTAAGCTCTACGATCTTGCGCATCAAGGGGTGGGAGAGATGATGCTTGAGATCGGGATTATCTGTATAAAAGTTTGCCATGATTTACTTGGAGTTTTTCTTGTAATACTTAATAAGTTTGGGAACCACATCCTCGATGTCGCCGTTGATCACATAGTCGGCGATAGAGTTGATAGGAGCGGCGGGGTCGTTGTTGATGGAGATGACGATGGCGCTCTCCTGCATACCGGCGATATGCTGAATCTGTCCAGAGATGCCACAAGCGATGTAGAGCTTGGGACGCACGGTGACACCGGTTTGGCCAATCTGACGGTCATGTTCGGCAAATCCGGCATCGACAGCGGCACGCGATGCGCCGACCTCACCACCGAGGGTCTCGGCAAGTTTATGGAGCAACTCAAAGTTTTCCTTGCTGCCGACACCATAGCCACCGGCCACGATGATAGGTGAGTTCTTGATATTGATCTTTGACTTCTCGATATGGCGGTCGATTATCTCAACGACAAAGTCCTCGTCCTTAACATATTTTGAGGCATCGAGGTTGACCACCTCACCCTTGTGGTCGGGATTATAGACCTCCTTTTTCATCACACCCTCACGGACAGTGGCCATCTGAGGACGACACTCGGGATTGACGATAGTTACCACGATGTTGCCGCCAAACGCGGGACGTATCTGCAACAGGAGGTTCTCGTACTCCTTCTTGGTCTTGGGATCGGTGTGATTGCCAATCTCAAGGGCGGTACAGTCGGCTGTGAGACCGCTGTGGAGACACGAGGAAACACGGGGGCCGAGGTCACGGCCAATGCAGGTAGCGCCCATGAGGCATACCTGAGGCTTGATCTCCTTGAAAAGATTGATAAGGACAACCGCATGGGAGTTGGATGTATAGGGATAGAGACGCTTGTCCTCCACCTTATAGACCACGTCGGCACCGTAGGGGAATATCTGGTTTTCGATACCATCGAGCTTGTCGCCCACGACCAACGCTTCGAGCTTGACACCGAGCTTGTCGGCCAGCTGACGGCCCTTGGTGAGCAATTCAAGGCTCACATCGGCCACCTTGCCATCATCAAACTCGCAATATACTATGAGATTATTGTTATCTGACATGATAATTAAAGTGTGAAAGTTAAACGTTAGCCAATGGTATGGTTTGCGATGAGATCCTTGACAAGAGCCTCAATCTGCTCGTCATTATTGTCCAACACGAGATTTTCCTTGGCTGTGAACACTACGTTCTCAATAGCCTTTACCTTTGTAGGTGAGCCGGGAAGTCCTATCTGCTCTGGATCGGCATCGACAAACGCCGCGCTCCACTCGTTGATGTTGAGATAGGGGCGATTGTCTACGATGGCCTTCTTGTCGTCGGCAAGAGAGTTTTTCTCACTCGTAGACACGGCATACTTGTAGCGCTGCACGAGGCGGGCGTTGCGAGGACGGCACTCGGCAGCCGAGCCGTTAACCGTCACCACGAGGGGGAGGGGAGCCTTGACAATCTCAACGCCATTCTCAAGACGACGCTTGACGATAGCATGACCATCCTTTACCTCAACAATATCCTCGGCATAAGTCACCTGAGGCAGACCAAGTTTCTCGGCTACCTGCGGACCCACCTGGGCGGTGTCGCCATCGATTGCCTGACGGCCACAGACGATAAGGTCATAATTGCCAAACTTGCGTATCGCAGCAGCGAGAGAGTAGGAGGTGGCGAGGGTGTCGGCACCGCCAAGGGCGCGGTCGGTCAGCACTATGCCACCGTCGGCGCCGCGATACATGCCCTCACGGATAACCTCGGCGGAACGCGGGAGTCCCATTGTAAGCAATGTGACTGTCGATCCCGGATTGGCATCCTTGATGCGGAGCGCCTGCTCAAGCGCATTAAGATCCTCGGGATTGAAAATAGCGGGGAGGGCGGCACGGTTGATGGTACCGTCTTCCTTCATAGCATCTTTGCCTACATTACGAGTGTCGGGCACTTGTTTTGCGAGCACGATGATGTTCAAACTCATAATAAATAAGGATATTAGATAATTATATATTCGTACTATTACTATTCCACAAAATTAATAATAATGATTAACTTCTAAAGTTAAAAAGGGTGAAACAGGCTGTTACTCGTAGCTTGAGCCATCAAAACAGTGGGTACACAGCTTGCATTTGGGCAATCCGATGGCACTCACAACGTTCTCAATCGGATTAAACTTGAGTGAGGTGATATTGAGTTGCTCGCGTATGCGCTCGACCATACGCTCATATTCTGGTGAGCCGGTGGTGGCATAAGCCTCAAGGTTTTTGTCGGGGTCGCCCTCAAGTTCCTCAATGACGCGGCGCGTTATAAGCTCCATCTCACTCTTTGACGCAGTGAAGTTGATAAACTTGCACGGATAAATGAGTGGGGGGCAGCTGATGCGCATGTGCACCTCCTCGGCCCCAGCCTCAAACATATCCTTGACATTGTCGCGCAACTGGGTACCGCGCACGATTGAGTCATCACAGAATATGACCTTCTTGCCTTTAAGCAGGGCCTTGTTGGTGATGAGCTTCATCTTGGCTACAAGCTCACGACGTTCCTGAGTACTCGGGGTGAAACTGCGGGGCCATGTCGGAGTGTACTTGACGATACCTCGCTGGTAGGGTACTTTCTTGCCTTGGGCATATCCGAGAGCCATGCCGATACCCGAATCGGGAATGGCGCTTACCATATCGACCGGGGTATCATCGGTCTTGCCCATCTCAAGCCCGGAGTCATAGCGCATACAATCGACGTTACGACCTTCATACTCACACGCAGGGTAGCCGTAATAAGTCCACAAGAACGCACATACCTGCATCTCCTCGCCGGGCTTACGCAACTGGCGTATCTCGTCTGCCGTAATCTCTACTATCTCACCGGGTCCCATGGTGTACTCAATCTCATATCCGAGATTGGGAAATGCGCAGGACTCAGATGTCACGGCATGGGCATGTTCCTTGACTCCAATCAATATGGGCGTACGGCCAAGTTTGTCGCGTGCAGCGATAATGCCGTTCTCGGTCAGCAGCAGCATTGAGCATGAACCCTTTACGCGTCTGTAGACATTCTCGATGCCGCTGACATAGTCGGTACCCTCGCTTATGAGGGCCGCGATCATCTCGGTCGGGTTTATGATATCGTAGCTGTGCTCGCAGAAGTGATGACCCTTGGCCAGCAATTCTTTCTCAAGCTCGACTATATTGTTGATGCGCCCCACGGTCACTATCGCAAACTTGCCGAGATGGCAGTTGACAATAATCGGCTGCGCGTCAGTATCACTGATGACACCCACACCCACCGGGCCGCGAAAATCGGCCAGGTCGCCCTCGAATTTAGAGCGGAAATATGAATTCTCGATGTTGTGTATCGAACGTGTGAATATGCCGTCATGACATGTAGCTATGCCGGCACGCTTGGTTCCCATGTGGGAATTGTAGTCAGTACCGTAGAACAGCTCATTGATACACTCCTCATGTTTTCTCTTGGCTACTCCAAAAAAGCCTCCCATATATATGTCTTTTAAGTTATGCTATCAATATGAATCAATATGATATAAACAGCATGGTGGAGACTCCCACAGGGGGCCTCCACCATGTAAACGGGTCTATGCCTTGACTTTCTCCTCAATCCAGCGACGGGCGTTGACAAACGCGTCAATCCACGGCGTCACCTCGTCATTGCGACGGGTAGCGGGATAGTATCCACACTGCCATGGGAAGATTGCCCTCTCAAGGTGGGGCATCATGGCGAGATGACGGCCATCGGTCGAAGCGATTCCCGCCACAGATGCCTTTGAACCGTTGGGATTGCCGGGATATGCCGAGTAGCAGTACTTGGCCACGACATTGTACTTGTCGAGAGACTCGGGCAGATTGAAGCGTCCCTCACCATGGGCGACCCAAATACCGAGCCGAGAGCCGGACAATGAGCCAAACATCACAGAGTTGTTGGCCGGGACGGTCACGCCAAGGAACTGTGACTCAAACTTGTGGGACACATTGTGCTCCATGGTCGTCCGCTTGGAATGCTCGGGATTTATCAGCCCAAGCTCTATCATGAGCTGGCAACCGTTACAGATGCCGAGACTCAAGGTATCCTCACGCTTATAGAAGTTGTCGAGCGCACGCTTGGCATTGTCATTCCACAGGAAGCCTCCGGCCCAACCCTTTGCCGAGCCAAGTACATCGGAATTGGAGAATCCACCACAGAACACAATCATATTGACATCCTCAAGAGTCTCACGACCGCTCATGAGGTCGGTCATATGGACATCCTTGACATCAAATCCGGCAAGATAGAGTGAATAGGCCATCTCGCGGTCGCCATTGACACCCTTCTCACGGATTATGGCAGCCTTGACGCCGCTCTTACTGTCGCGGCGCGATGAGAGGCCACGCGATGACAGCCTACCGTTGAATCCCGAGGGGAACCGATAGCGTATCGGCTGCTTCTTATAATTCTCAAATCGGGCCTTGGCACACTTGTCGCCACTCTGCAAGCAGTCGAGCAGGTAAGATGGCTCAAACCATACGTCACGCAGGTAGTCAATGCCGAGCATGTGGTCAGCTCCGTCATGGCTGATCATCAATGTACGCTCATCAGACGGCTCACCGATGGCACAGAACCTGACACCGGCATCGGCCAACACCTTCTCAACCTTGGCAACCTTATCATAGGCCACCTGAACCACAAGCGCGGGATTCTCGGCAAAGAGAATCTTGATTATGTCAGTCTCACCCCATGCGACAAAGCCATCGGTAGTGAAGTTGATACCGCCGTTGGTGTTTCCGAATGTCATCTCAAGCAACGTGGTGACGAGACCTCCCGCCGAGACATCGTGCGCGGCCATCAGAGCCTTGTCCTTGACAAGTTCCTGGACGGCATTGAACGTATCGACAAACTTTGAGGCATCGGTCACGGTCGGAGCCTCGGCACCAAGGCGGTTGAGCGACTGGGCAAATGCCGAGCCACCGAGACGGAGACTGTCATTTGAGAAATCTATATAGTATAATGTGGACTTCTTGGGTTGGATAACGGGTGAAACCACCTTGCGGACATCGGTCACAGGCCCGGCGGCAGAGATAATGACAGTACCGGGAGCAAAGACCTTGTCATCTCCATACTTCTGCGTCATCGACAGACTGTCCTTACCTGTCGGAATATTCACGCCCAACTTACAAGCGAAATCGCTACAAGCCTCAACCGCACGATACAGAGCGGCATCCTCGCCTGGATTCTTACATGGCCACATCCAGTTGGCGCTCAACGACAGCCCCTTGATGCCATCCACCAAAGGTGCACCGACAATATTGGTCAGTGCCTCGGCAATGGCAATCACCGAACCCTTGGCCGAATCAATCAGGGCAACCTGCGGGGCATGACCTATGGAGGTGGCGATGCCGTCGCGGCCCTTATAGTCGAGCGACACGACACCACAGTCGCTCAACGGCAACTGTATCTCGCCCTGACACTGCTGACGGGCAATCTTGCCGGTCACAGAGCGGTCGACCTTGTTGGTCAACCAGTCCTTACAAGCCACGGCCTCAAGACTAAGCACATCGCGTACATACTCGTCGATGCACGACGCGTCGTAGTCCACATCCTTATACCTCACGTCCACGGTTGTGTCGGTCATCACAGTTTTAGGCGAATTGCCAAACATGTCGGCCATGGCGAGATCGATAGGCTTGACACCATCCTTGCGCTCAAACACAAAGCGGTCGTCGCCCGTGGTCTCGCCGACCACATAGAACGGAGCACGCTCGCGTTCGGATATGCGTCTTACATAATCAATATCCTCAGACTTGAGCACCATGCCCATACGCTCTTGACTTTCGTTACCGATAATCTCCTTGTCTGACAGCGTCTTGTCGCCGACCGGGAGTGAGTCTATCCCGATGCGTCCACCTGTCGACTCAACGAGCTCCGAGAGCGCGTTAAGATGACCGCCGGCACCATGGTCATGTATGGAGACGATAGGATTACTGTCGCTCTCGGCCAAGGCTCGTATCACGTTGCTGACACGCTTCTGCATCTCGGGGTTGGCACGCTGCACGGCATTAAGTTCGATGGAATTGTCATATTGGCCTGTCTCGACCGATGATACAGCGCCGCCACCCATACCGATGCGGTAGTTGTCACCGCCCATGACGATGACCTTCTCACCGGGCTCAGGTACGCCCTTGATGGCATCTTTCTTAGCGGCAAAACCGACACCGCCGGCAAGCATTATCACCTTGTCATAGGCATATTGCTTGCCGTTTTCGTCATGCTCAAAGGTGAGGAGCGAACCGCAAATGAGCGGCTGGCCGAACTTGTTACCGAAGTCAGAGGCACCGTTTGATGCCTTGATCAATATATCGCTCGGTGTCTGATACAACCACACACGCGGATTCATCATCAATTCCCAGCGATGTTCGGACGACATGCGCGGATATGAGGTCATATACACAGCCGTGCCGGCAATCGGCAGACTCGCCTTGCCACCGCCGAGACGGTCGCGAATCTCTCCACCAGTACCCGTGGCGGCTCCATTGAACGGCTCGACGGTAGTAGGGAAATTGTGGGTCTCGGCCTTAAGCGAGATTACCGTCTCGACATCCTTTATCTCAAAATAATCCGGGCGGTCGGGATTGACAGGGTAGAACTGGTCGATGACCGGGCCGTTGACAAACGCCACATTATCCTTATAGGCCGATACGAGTCCGTTGGGATTTTCCTGAGATGTCTTCTTGATAAGTTTGAACAGCGACATCGGCTTCTCCTCGCCGTCGATGATGAATGTACCGTTAAATATCTTGTGACGGCAATGCTCAGAGTTGACCTGCGAGAAACCGAACACCTCGCTGTCGGTCAACGGACGACCCAGCTTGGCCGACAGATCCCGCAGATACTGCTCCTCGTCAGCGCTCAACGCGAGGCCCTCACGCTTGTTATATTCCGAGATGTCATCTATATAGACTATGGCATCGGCCTTTTTGTCGGTCGTGAATATCTTGCTGTTGAGTCCCTCATATATACGCTGCAACATCTTGTCGTAGCGAGGCGACTCATCAGCGGTGCGGTCAAATTCCTCAACGCGGGTGATTCCGCTGATACCCATATTCTGGATAATCTCCACTGCATTGGTACTCCACGGGGTAATCATTTCACGACGCGGACCGACAAAACGGCCTTTTAATGATGTTGACGACAAAGGAACGGCACCGCCAAACAACCATGACAGCTTCTCTGACTCAATGTCATCAAACTTGTGATTGGTCTCCACTGCGATAATGTGATTGGCGCCTTTTTTGAAGAAAACGACCATGCTATTTTCCTGTTATTTGAGTTAAGTAAATATGTAGCGCAAAATTACAACATTTTTTTGAATTGTCCGTAGGATTAGCCGATATGAATGTCGGGGATTTTGGCGCGGTTTTTGCAGCAGTAGCTGTAGCGCGACAAAAATAAGCGCGTGAAATTGGTTAATCAAAGAATAAAAATTAATTTTGCAAGTCGTTTACATCAGCGCCTGACGCGCTGACAACAGGCGAATTTTATAATGTAATTTAATCATATATGAACGTAACATTGGACAAAACCGGCAATGTGAGCGCCAAACTCACAGTGACGGTCGAAGAGAAGGATTATCAGGAGAAAGTCACCAAAGACCTCAAGGAGATAGGCAAGCGTCACGCCATACCCGGATTCCGTCAGGGTCATGTACCCTTCGGCGAACTCAAGCGCCGCTTTGGCAAGCAGGTGACCAGCGACGTAATCAACCGTGAGGTATATGAGGCCGTGACAAACTATATAAAGGAGAACAACCTCTCGATACTCGGAGAGCCCCTGCCAGTCGAGATCAAGGAGCTTGACCTCGCCAACCAGAAAGACTTCACATTTGAGTATGAGATCGGACTCGCCCCCGAGATTGATGTCAAGATTGACAAGGAGACCAAACTCCCCTTCAACCTCATCGAGGTATCACAGGAGATGATCGACCAGCAGAACCAGGCGTTCCGCGAGCGCTTCGGCGCACAGGTGCCGGGTGAGGTGTTCGAGCCCAAGGCCCTTGTCAAGGGTGCCATAATGGAGCTTAATGAGGACGGCTCAGTCAAGGAGTCGGAAGATGCCATTCAGGTAATCAACGGCATTGTCGCCCCGATGTACTTCAAGTCAAAGGAGGAGGCCGACAAATTTGAGGGCAAGAAGGTAGGTGACAAGGTGGTGTTCAACCCCTACAACACCTGCGACGGCAATGTCACCGAGCTATCCTCAATGTTGCAGATTGACAAAGACCGCGCTGCCAACGTCAAGGGTGACTTCGAGATGGCCATCTCGGAAATCATCGTGGTCAAGCTCGCAGACCTCAACGAGGAGTTTTTCAAAAACGTATTCGGAGACAAGGTAAAGACCGAGGAAGAGTACTTTGCAGCCTTGAAGGAGATGATAGCCCGTCAGCTCCTCGGTAACAGCAACATGCTGTTCCGTGCCGACACCGAGAGGATACTCGTGGAGAAGTATGGCAACGTGGAACTACCGGCAGAGTTCCTCAAGAAGTGGCTCGTGGCACGCAACGACGGATTCACAGCCGAGAATATCGACGCCGAGTTTGCCCGCATGGAGCCGTCGCTCAAGTGGCAGCTCATCAAGGAGCGCATCGCCAAGCAGCTTGATGTGAAGATTGAGGAGGCCGATGTCATCAATCATGCCAAGTTTATCGCAGCCAACCAGTTTGCACAGTATGGCATGACTAACATCGACGACGAGACCCTCACCGACTATGCCAAGCGCATCCTCGCCGACAAGCAATACCGTCCCCGCATCGTTGAGGAGGTTGGTGACATAAAGCTCTTCAGCGCCATCAAGGACAACGCTGACGTAGAGGAAAAGACCGTCTCGCTTGACCAGTTCAAGGAATTGGCAGAAAAGGCATAACCGATAATACACCGACACAGGAAGGGGACGCCGCATGACACGGCGTCCCCTTCCTTTCAGAAATAAGGAGCCCACAGACCATCTGACGGTCTGAACACGGCCAATCCGGCACAACTTAAATTTATCTTTAATTTTTGGGAAGATACAATTTTATTTGTATCTTTGAATAATAATTGACTCAATGACTATGAACAACGAATTCAGAAATTACGCGGTAAAACATCTTGGCATGAACGGACTCGCTCTTGACCAATATGCCTCCGCCATATCATCAAGCTATATCTCTCCCACCATCATCGAGGAGCGCCAACTCAACATCGCCCAGATGGACGTGTTCTCGCGACTCATGATGGACCGTATCATATTTCTCGGCACTGACGTGAACGACTACTCGGCAAACGTGATACAGGCGCAGCTCCTGTTTCTCGATCAGGCCGACCCCGGCAAGGATGTCTCGATATACATCAACTCACCCGGCGGCTCGGTGTATGCCGGTCTCGGCATATATGACACGATGCAGTACATCTCAAGTGACGTAGCCACAATATGCACCGGTATGGCGGCATCAATGGCCGCCGTACTGCTCGTGGCAGGTCAGAAGGGCAAGAGATTCGCGCTGAGACACTCGCGTGTGATGATACATCAGCCGATGGGTGGAGCGCAAGGACAAGCCTCTGACATCGAGATAACCGCCCGCGAGATACAGAAGCTCAAGAAGGAACTATATACCATAATCGCCGACCACTCGGGACAGCCCTTTGACAAGGTGGAGCGCGACTCTGACCGCGACTACTGGATGACAGCCAACGAGGCCAAGGAGTATGGTATGATTGACGATGTCCTCATCAAGGCCAACCATTGATATGGCAAAGAAAGATACGCCCAAATGCGCCTTCTGTGGCCGTGATGCCGGAAATGTGGAGTTGTTGGTTCCCTCTCCCGACCAGCACACCTTTATCTGCTCTGACTGTGTCGGACAGATAGAGGGACTGATAAAGGACTACCTCGGCTCGGCCGAAAAAACCGAGAACGACACCGAGGGCAAGATTGACCTTGACAACATACCCAAGCCCAAGGAGATAAACGATTTCCTCGACCAGTATGTGATAGGGCAGGAGAGTGCAAAGAAGTTCCTTTCGGTCGCTGTGTACAACCACTACAAGCGTCTCGCCCAACACAAGGACGATGACGTGGACATCGAGAAAAGCAACATCATACTCGTCGGGCCGACAGGTACCGGCAAGACCCTGCTTGCCAAGACAATAGCGAGACTGCTCAACGTGCCGTTCACCATAGTTGACGCCACGGTGCTCACCGAGGCCGGATATGTCGGTGAGGATATCGAGAGTCTGCTGACGCGACTGCTGCAAGCCGCCGACTATAACGTCGAGCAGGCCGAGCGCGGTATTGTCTTCATCGACGAGATAGACAAGATAGCCCGAAAGGGTGACAATCCGTCCGTCACCCGCGACGTGAGTGGCGAGGGCGTACAGCAGGGACTCCTGAAATTGCTCGAAGGCTCTATAGTTAATGTTCCTCCCCAGGGAGGCCGCAAGCACCCCGAGCAGCGCATGATTCCGGTAAACACCAAGAACATACTCTTTATCTGCGGTGGAGCGTTTGACGGCATAGAGCGCAAGATAGCCCAGCGGCTCAACACCCATGTCGTGGGCTATAACACTGACGCCGCCAAGCAAAGCATCAAGCGCGACAACATGTTGCAGTATGTCGCTCCCCAGGACCTGAAGTCGTTCGGACTGATTCCCGAAATCATAGGCCGACTGCCGATACTCACACATCTTGACCCGCTCGACCGCGACGCGTTGAGACGTGTGCTGACCGAGCCTAAGAATGCCATTGTCAAGCAGTATGAGAAACTGTTTGGAATGGACGGAATCAAGCTGACATTTGACGAGGCGGCACTCGACCTGATAGTCGACAAGGCCATCGAGTACAAACTCGGGGCACGCGGACTGCGCTCAATCGTGGAGTCGATTATGATTGACGCCATGTATGAGATGCCCTCGACCGATGACAAGGAATTTACAGTGACAAGGGAATATGCCCTTGAGAAACTCGCTAACGCTAATTTTGAAATAAACAGATAACCCGACACCGATAAAACCAAACGATACAACTATAATCTCTCTGCCATGGCAACTAAAACGACTCTTTCCGAGGAATTGAAGAAGCACTTCGGATTTGACACATTCAAGGGCAACCAGGAGGCAATCATAGCCAACCTCATGGCCGGAAACGACTCTTTTGTCCTTATGCCGACAGGCGGTGGAAAATCCTTGTGCTACCAGTTGCCATCGCTGTTGATGGAGGGAACGGCCATAGTAATATCCCCGCTGATAGCCCTGATGAAAAATCAGGTCGACGCGATGCGTAATTTCAGTGAGGATGACGACGTGGCCCATTTCCTCAACTCCTCACTCAACAAGGCTGCTATCGACCAAGTGAAAAGCGATGTCGTCTCGGGGAAGACAAAACTGCTATATGTCGCCCCCGAATCACTTACAAAGGATGAAAATATTGAATTCTTAAAAACAGTTCCCATATCGTTTTATGCCGTTGACGAAGCGCACTGCATATCTGAATGGGGGCATGATTTCCGCCCCGAATACCGTCGCATACGCCCCATCATCAATGAGATAGGGAAGCGCCCGGTCATAGCCCTCACCGCCACCGCCACTCCCAAGGTGCAGCACGACATACAGAAGAATCTCGGGATGCTCGACGCCCCGGTGTTCAAGTCATCGTTTAACCGCACTAACCTCTATTATGAGGTCAAGGCCAAGACCCAGAACATCGACCGCGATATAATAAGATATATCAAGGCCAACGAGGGAAAATCGGGTATCATCTACTGCCTTAGCCGCAAGAAAGTGGAGGAGCTGGCAGAACTGCTGGCCGTGAACAACATAAAGGCTCTCCCATACCACGCCGGGATGGACAGCGCCACGCGCTCGGCCAACCAGGATGCCTTCCTTCTTGAGAAGGTCGATGTGATAGTCGCCACAATTGCCTTTGGGATGGGTATTGACAAGCCCGATGTAAGATTTGTCATCCACTATGACATGCCTAAGTCGCTCGAAGGGTACTATCAGGAGACAGGCCGGGCCGGCCGAGACGGTGGAGAGGGGCAGTGCATAACGTTTTATGCCCATAAGGATTTGCAGAAGATGGAGAAATTCATGCAGGGAAAACCGATAGCCGAACAGGAGATAGGCAAACAGCTGCTCATCGAGACAGCGTCATACGCCGAGTCCTCATTGTGCCGCCGGCGCACCTTGCTCCATTATTTTGGCGAGAGCTTCGATTCAGACAACTGCGGGAACTGTGACAATTGTCTAAACCCCAAGAAACAAGTGGAAGCAAAAGATGATTTATGCGCGGTGATAGAAACGGTCACCGCACTGAAAGAGAAATTTAAGGCCGACCATGTGATTGATGTTATGCTCGGCAAAGCCAACAATGAGGTCAAGTCGTACAAGCAGGACGAGCTGGAGGTATTCGGTTGCTCCCAGGGCAGTGACGAGCGTTTCCTCAACGCCGTCATCCGTCAGGCCATCATCGGCGGCTACCTCGACCGTGACATAGAGAACTACGGGATTATAAAGGTTACTGAAAAAGGGAAGAAGTTTTTGAAAAAGCCGGTATCGTTCAAGATTGTCGAGGATAACGATTTTAACGAGGACGAGGAGGAAGTAGTGGTGAAAAGCGGGGCATCTTGTGCTGTAGACCCCGAGCTCTACTCGATACTCAAGGACTTGCGCAAGAAGTTGGCAAAGAAACTGGAATTGCCGCCATACGTCATATTCCAGGATCCGTCACTCGAAGCGATGGCCACCACCTATCCCATAAGCATTGAGGAACTTCAGAACATTCCCGGTGTCGGGGCCGGTAAGGCCAAGAGATATGGCGAGGAGTTCGTGAAAGTGATAAAGGCTCATGTCGTGGAAAACGAGATTGAGCGCCCCGAGGATCTTCGAGTGAGGAGTGTGGCCAACAAGAGCAAGCTCAAGATTTCCCTGATACAGGGTATCGACCGCAAGATAGCACTCGATGAGCTTGCCGACTCCAAGGGCCTTGAGTTCTCGGAACTGCTCGACGAGGTCGAAGCCATAGTCTATTCCGGCACCAAGATCAACATTGACTACTTCCTCAATGAGGTCATGGACGAGGATCATCAGGAAGATATATTTGAGTATTTCAAGGAGAGCGAGAGCGACGACCTTGAGGAGGCCATCAAGGAACTTGGTAACGAGTGTACCGAGGACGAGATAAGGCTCGTCAGAATTAAATTCTTGTCAGAGTTAGGCAACTGATATCGTATCACCATAACAAGGACGAGGAGGGCTGATGTCCCTCCTCGTCCTGTTTTAAGACGGAAATCCCGCGATAGGCTCATAACGCATATTGGGGGATATATTCAAGCAACGAGTAGCGGTTGAGACGTGCCATCACCACCTGCAACTCATAGCGTATGGCGAGCATGGCCGACATCTCGTCAAGGTAGTAGCGCATCTCCTGTATGTAGTCAAGAAGAGACATCTCGCCGCCGTCAAGGGATTTTTGCAACAACGTGGGATAATTATCGTTTCCGAACACCTCGTTATAATCATTGAGCTTACGGCTAAGCGACAGAGCCAGGGCATAGTCGGCACGCATTGCCGCCATCTTGTCAATCACAAGTCCCGATATATCGGCTTGGGTGGACTGAAGCGCCAACCGTGCAGCCTTGACCTTGTGGCGATTTGAGAAAAACGGCAATGTAACCGACAAGGTCACACCGTTGTATATCTCGCCCGACTCGTTCTCATGGGAATAACCGACAGAAAACGACGGGAGATAGCTCATCTTGGCAACCTTGAGTCGCTCGCTGTGTGAGCGGTCGAGCAAGGAGGCTGATGCCACCTGCGGGTCATACCGCTCAACGAGGCTCATGTACTCTGACTCGGGACGTAGTTGCACCTCATCATAACTATCAAGGTCTTGGAGAATATGCTGGCAGGATTTGCCGCCATTTGCGGCAAGCAACGACTGCTCAAGCACATCCAACTCAACGCCTATCGCGTCACGTTGACGGGCAACGGAGAGCTGCGCCAGCCTTATCTTGCTGACATCAAGCCGTGTGAACTCGCCGTTAGCAGCCCCCTTGCGGTATTTGGCCATAAGGGAGTCGAGCAGTGCCATGCTCTCGTCATAGAGATGTAGCCGCTTACGCGCCCCTATGATGTCGATAAACAGCCGCTCGACCTCCATCATCTTGTCGAGGTATCTCGATTGGGCAAGCATGGTCATGGCCGAGATGTCGCTACGCACCGCATTGCCTCGCGCCCGATAGAGACCGGGCCAGTCAAATGACTGGGACACGGACACAGCATACTTGTTGCCCGCGTCTCCACGCCCCCAAAGATAGTCAAATCCTATCTCGGGGTCGGGAAGATTGTTCTCACTCCTCAGCGACTCGGCCTCACTCGCCATCATGCTTACTGCCGAGGATACCTCAATATTGTTTGAGGCTACCTCTTGCAACAGTTTCCCATAGTCGCGGGCCGATATCGACATCGTGGAAAGCCCGGCTACAGTTATCATCAGACCGATAGTTCTCATTTCTTATGTTCTGTTACGTTATCAATATTCTTATGCCTGCGGCATGACAGATAATATACAATCGGGACAATGAAGACATTGAGTACCGTGGACGACAGCAATCCGCCAAGTATGACGATTGCCAAGGGGGACTGTATCTCATTGCCCGGCTCACCTCCGCGTAACGCGAGCGGTATCAGAGCCAACGCCGACGTGAGGGCAGTCATTATGATAGGGGAGAGGCGGTCAGATGAGCCCCGGTAGATTCGTTCCATCAATCCTACATGCTCATCGCGCAGATGATTGTAACGTGACATCAGGAGCATACCGTTACGCGTGGTTATGCCCAACAACGAGATAAATCCAATTATTGCTGGGATATTCAGTTCACCAGATGTCAGACGCAGTATAAATATACCGCCAATCATCGCCAATGGCATGTTAATCAAGATAATAACTGACTGTGTTAGGTTGTGGAATTCCTGATAAAGGAGTACGAATATTATCAGCAACGCGCCTATGGAGGCAAGTGCGAGCGTGCGTGACGCCTGAGCCTCGCTCTCAAACTGGCCTCCGTAGGTGGCATAGTAATTCTCGGGCATATCGACAGAGTGGTCGATCTTATCCTTTATCTCATTGACTACACTGCGCAGGTCGCGTCCATCGACATTGGCCGAGACAACGATGCGTCTTCTCACATTCTCACGATTGATTGTGTTAGGCCCGGAGGTGGACACAATGTCGGCAACATAGCTCAAGGGTATCTTACCTACATTGCTGTCAATCATCAGGTCGGAGATGCGCGACATGGAGCCGCGCCTATTGCCATCGAGACGCAGGGTTATGTCGTAGGGCAAGCCGCTGTCATAAACCTGTGAGACGACGACACCACCAAGCATAACATCGACAAAACGCGTGAAGTCGCTAATCTTTATACCATAGCGGGCAAGCATATCACGGCGCGGGCGAATGTCGAGTTGCGGGCGGCCAATCTGCTGCTCGATATTGGCATCGACGACCCCATCGACCGACTTGATGACATCCTTGACCTTGTTGCCGACGGAATAGAGGGTAGGGAGGTCGTCGCCAAACAGCTTTATGGCAATCTGAGCCTCCGTACCCGACAGCATAGCGTCAATGCGATGTGATATGGGTTGGCCAATCTCGACATTGACCCCTGGCAGGGAGGAGAGCTTAGACCGTAATTCCCTGACCACCTCACCACGATTACGCCCCGACAACTTATACGGGGCCTCGATTTCCGAGACATTTACCCCGAGGGAGTGTTCATCGAGTTCGGCACGCCCAGTTTTTCTCGCTACGGTCTGAATCTCGGGTACTGACATTATTATTCTCTCTGCCTCGCTCCCTATGCGGTCACTCTCGTCAAGGGAGATGCCGGGCAACGCGCTGACATTAATGGTGAACGAGCCCTCGTTGAATGACGGCAGAAAGCTACGGCCAAGAGTGAAAAAGAGAATCACCGCGATGACAAACAAGCCGCCGGTGGAGGCGAGGACAGCCTTCTTACGCGAGAAACACCATCGGAGGGCGGTGGAATAGGCCGATTTCAGCTTGCGCATCGTAGTCGGCTCGGCATCCATGCGCTCCGTCGCTTTCCTCGCGCCCAAGAGGAATGTGCAAAGCACCGGGGTAATGGTCAGCGCCACTATGGTCGACGCTACAAGCGCCACTATAAACGACACTCCGAGAGGTATGAGCATACGCCCCTCGATACCTGTAAGGAAAAACAATGGCAGAAAACTCGCGATAATAATCAGCGATGAATTGAATATGGGCATCCTCACTTCAGCAGATGCTGCATACACCACCTCCTTGACCGACCTACGTCTGTCGGTAGGGAGCTGATGATTTTCACGCAAACGTTTATAGACATTCTCGACATCGACAATGGCATCATCGACAAGCGAACCTATGGCGATGGCTATACCTCCGAGGCTCATGGTGTTGATGCTGAATCCCAAAGCGTGTAGCACAAGTACTGAAATGATTATCGACAACGGTAATGCCACGAGCGAGATAAGCGTGGTACGCAGGTTCATCAGGAAGAAGAACAGCACCACTATCACGAAGATGGCGCCCTCAAACAGCGATTGCTGAAGATTGGTGATTGAATTGTCGATGAAATCACTCTGACGGAATATATCGGTGTATATGACTATGTCTGACGGCAATCCTTTGGCAATCTCGGCTAATTCCTCATCAATGCGCTCCGACAGGCCGATAGTCCCGACCGATGGTTGCTTGGTGCACGTGATAAGTACAGACGGGACTGCCTTTACCGACGCCACACCGAGTCGCGGCATCTTGGGGGCGAGAACCACCTCCGCTATATCATCAAGCGTAACCACACCTGATGAGTCACTGCGCACGACCGACTTGGCGAGAGCGTCAACCGATGAGGTATTGACATCTCCCTTTATCAGATACTCGTTACCATACTCATATAGCACTCCGCCGGAGGCATTGTCGTTGATACCCGCGACACAATCATACACCTCGTCAAGAGTCACGTTAAAATATCGCATCCTCTCGGGCTGCAACTGTATGCAATACTCCATAACATCGCCCCCGATGACCGAGACCTGGGACACACCACCTATCGACAGAAGCCTCGGGCGTATCTCACGGTCGGCTATAGAGCGCAACTGCCCCAATGAGGTGGAGTCGGCTGTGAGACCGATAATCATTATCTCGCCAAGTATGGAGGACTGCGGGCCAAGGGTAGGGGTCTTTACCCCGGCGGGGAGCTGCTCACCAACCGCCGCAATCTTTTCCGAGACAATCTGCCTGGCCTTATAGACATCCGTTCCCCAGTCAAACTCCACCCACACGACCGAAAAGCCGGTAGCCGATGATGACCGCACCCTGCGCACACCAGTCGCACCGTTCACGGATGTCTCAATCGGGAAAGTCACAAGTTTTTCCACCTCCTCGGGCGCGAGGCCGGGAGCCTCGGTCATCACAACGACCGTCGGTGCATTAAGGTCGGGGAAAATATCCACCTCCGTGCGCAGAAGCACCACAACACCGGCAAGCATCAATACCCCAGCGATTATGAGCACACTGATGCGATTGGCTATAGAAAACCGTATAATCTTATTAAGCATGACCGTGGATGTTTAATGGTTATGGGAATGTCTCTCAGGCACAGTACCCGATGACTCGGCCATCTTGACAACCACGGCACCATCGGTCACCAGCTCATCGCCAACCTCAAGACCGTCGAGTACCTCGACATACTTGCCGTCGGTATCGCCAAGGATAACACGATGCTTATGATAGCCCTCCTCGTCAATCCTCACGTACACGTAGTAAGCACCTTGCTGCTCTGTAACCGCACTGACGGGGATAGCCATAACATCGTGACGGGGAGTCCCGAGCAGATATATCTCGGCAAATGTTCCCGGAACGGCAACGCCAGTATTGTCGAACGAAAAATATATCGGCAGATAACCGGCCTGATTGCCCGATGCTGCCGACGGCACAGATACCATGCGCCCGTTCAGGTCTGAAACCGATATGGCGGTGTCCGAATAGGATGTTTTGAATCTCGCATCCGATATGCGAGGGAGAGACTTATAATATTTCTCGGGCAGGTCGGCGCGGAGTGTCATCCGCTCACTCTTTGATATGGTGGCGACAGGTTGTCCAGCAGTGACGTATTCGCCTTGTCTCACCATCATTCCGGTGACGACACCGGAGATAGGGGAGACGACCCTGCTTCCGACCGCACTGCCGGAATATGCCGCAAGCGCTGTCTCGTATGCCTGTCTCGCCGCATTATAATCCTTGGTAGACACAATGCCATCGGCATGTAACGGTGTCACCCGGTCGAGTTCGCGCTTTGCGGCATCGACAGCCGCCTTTGCCGCGGCATTTGCATCGCCACCTTCGATACCTTTGGCCGAGATTGAGGCTATGGCAGTACCTGCATTGACCTTGGTGCCCTCCGTGATATTGGGCGCATATCTCAGGATTCCGGCAGAAGGAGCTGATGCCACAGCCTGATCGGTGGGGGCAGAGACTATCTGTCCCGAGACAAATATCACTTCGGAAAAGGGGCGTAATCTCACGCTATCAGTTTTTACGCCAAAGCGTGAGGCAGCTTCGGGTGTCAGTATTATCTCATCGCCATGTCCGGCGGCATCCGCATGTTCGTCATCGTGATGGGCATGGTGGTCATGACCAAGGCCATCGTCCTTTACCGACCCGGCACACCCGCTTACCAGCCATAATATGGCCGATAAAAGTAATGTATAATTATATCTCATCTGTGTTTCAGTGTATCATTAGTTATATCATAGGCTGCAACATCATAGCAACCATTAGCATCCACTACAGAATGTTCGGAGGTCCCCTGAATAATACACTATAACACAACAAATTATCGAATTGTGAGCAAGAATTACCGTCATATAGCAACCATGACAAGCCGTCATCGCAGATAACGGGACGATACTCAATGATATCTACAGCCGATGTATGCAATACCGGCAGGAGATGCTTGAACTTTACAATATCATAAGACCCGATGTGAAAGGCACATGACGACTCACCATCAGATGTGGCGCTTCCATGCCGATGACCGCACTCATTATGGTCACAGTCATGCAAAAGCCGCTGTGGCTGACCAATCGCGACATCAATATCAGGCGTAAGCGCAAGAAATATGTTACCGTCACAATTATGATGATGAAATTGCAGCAATGACACGATAACGGTCATGACGGCAATAAACAGTATCATTATCTTGTGTCTGTCGGTCATCTCTGGCACTTGGTTTGATTTTCTGATGCAAAATTACATTGTGAAGCACGCAACCCAGTTGCAAAGCCATTTAAGCATCAAGATTGTAAAGATAGCTATTAGAGCCAACAATAGGAAAAATTCAACCCAAAAACTTGACAGATAAGAGACACATCTTTTGCCCATAATCACTATTATGTTAAATTGCCTTTGTCGAAAATCGGTATCCCTCGATTGATAAACAATAATTGATACAATTAAAACAAATATTACTCATAATAATGAGATTTACACCCCGCCCCAAACAAATAACGACAGTCCAGAGAAACGCTCGTCGTTGCGCTAACCTAAGTGCGCGACACGCCCAAGTTTATAGCCCCGCTTGAGATGATTACTCTTGCGGGGCTATATGGGATAATCTCGGCGATGTTTCGCGGTCAGACTGAATAACTTCCGGGCAACTTGCGGCAGTTGTATTGCGAAGCCATTATCTCGCCATAGGCGCCAGCCGAGCGCAGCGCGAGCAAATCGCCACGAACCACAAGATTGAGTGATTCTTTCTCGCCAAAACAGTCGCTCGACTCACAAATAGGGCCAACAACATCGTAAGTCTCCATGGGTCCGTCACCCGTAAGATTCTCAATCTTATGATGAGCCTGATAAAGCGCAGGGCGTATCAGGTCGGTAAAGCCAGCATCAACTATCACGAACTTTTTCTCAAGCCCCTCTTTCACATAAAGGACACGTGTAATCAGCGAACCACACTGCGCAACGATAGCACGACCAAGTTCAAAATGGAGCTGCTGGCCGGGATGGAGCTGCAAATGATGGCGGAATGAGTCAAAATAGCCCTTGAAATCAGGTATCGGGTTCTTGTCTGGATTGTCATAATCAATGCCGAGTCCACCTCCGACATTGATAGACTGGAACTTGATACCACGAGATTCATACTCGTCCTGGAGACGGTTTATCTTCTCGGACAACAGCCTGAACGGCGTATTGTCAGTAATCTGTGAGCCTATATGGAAGTGAAGGCCGACAAGCTCCACCGATGGCAGTCCGAGACATCTGTCAATAATGGCATCAAGCCTCTCCATCGGGATGCCAAACTTGTTTTCGGCAAGCCCGGTAGTAATATAATGATGTGTGTGGGCATCGATATTGGGATTTACACGAAAAGCAATCTTGGCAATCTTTCCCATAGAGGTGGCAATAGAGTTTATCACCTCAAGCTCCGGCTCCGACTCGACGTTGAAGCACGCTATCCCGGTCTCAAGAGCAAGTCTTATCTCCCAATCGCTCTTCCCTACCCCTGCAAATACAATCTTGGCGGGGTCAAACCCGGCATCAACAGCGGCCTTGATCTCGCCACCACTCACACAGTCAGCGCCGAGGCCGGCTGCGCAGATTTCTTTGAGAATCATAGGATTGGCATTGGCCTTTATCGCATAATGCACGTGATATGCTGATTCGGGGGATGCCTCCTTAACCCGCCGCAATGTCTCGCGCAACAAGTTCAGGTCATAATAATAGAACGGTGTGGTCTGCTTTTGCAGATCATCAATCGGGAATACCATATATGAAATTAAAGATTGTAGATATTACTTTACTTATTTTTTGAACAACCTGTCACTCAACATGTTAAGAGCTTTAACCTTATCTTCCTTACGGACAAGGAACGAGATGTTGTAGTTACTGCCACCGTATGATATCATGCGGACAGGTATATCCTTGAGAGCATCGAGGGCCTCTGCCTCAAATCCGCGATTCTGCCATTCAAGGTCTCCGACCACGCATATTATGACCATATCCTTATCCACAGTCACGGTGCCAAATTTTTTCAGGTCGTCGAGTATCTGCAACAGATTACGCTCATTGTCGATGGTCACCGACACGCCGACCTCTGAGGTGGCTATCATGTCAATCGGGGTCTGATAGGTCTCGAATATCTCAAAGACCTTACGTAGGAAACCATAAGCGAGCAACATACGCCCTGACTTGATCTTGATGGCCGTGATGTTGTCCTTGGCAGCCACCGCCTTTATCGACCGTGATGCCGCCGCATTGTATATAAGTGTGCCCGTGGTATCAGGCTGCATGGTGTTGAGCAGACGCACGGGTATATTATTGAGTTTGGCCGGGAGAATACAGGTCGGATGCAATATCTTGGCACCGAAGTAGGCCAACTCGGCAGCCTCCTCAAAATGCAGCTCATTGACGGGATCGGTGTCCTCGACAAATCGCGGGTCATTGTTGTGCATACCGTCAATGTCAGTCCATATCTCTATCTCGTCAGCGTTTATCGCGGCACCAATCAGTGAGGCAGTATAGTCACTTCCACCACGCTGGAGGTTGTCAATCTCGCCATAGGCGTTGCGGCATATAAAGCCCTGTGTGATGTACAGTGACGCGTCAGAATGTTTGTCAAGCAACGCGTTGAGCCGCTGCTTGATATACTGGGTGTCAGGCTCGCCATTCTTGTCGGTGCGCATGAAGTCCAGCGCCGGGAGTAATACGGAGTTGACACCCTGCTCCTGCAAGTACAGGTTCATCATGGCCGTTGACATCAGCTCACCCTGAGCCAATATCTCCTTTTCCTCAAAGGAGGTGAATATATCTTTTGTGAACGACCTTATATAATTGAAGCAAGACCGAACCTCCTTCAAGGCTTTATCCTTATATTCCTGCGAAGAATAAAGCTCGTCGATGGTCGTGGCATACTTGCGCTCAAGCATGTTGATAGTCTCCTTGGCTCCGTCAATATTTTTCTTGTACAGATAATCTGAAATTTCGACCAAAGTATTGGTCGTGCCTGACATCGCAGAGAGCACGATGATATTCTTGCCACGTGCTATCACGAGATTGGCCACTTCCTTCATCCGCAAGGCACTTCCAACTGAAGTACCACCAAATTTCAAGACTTTCATTCTTGCAATTTATTATATAAGTTAGTCTACAATTTTTCTGCAAAGTTAAAAATTTGCCGACAATTTTCAACTTCTAATATCATTTTTCTATATTTTCGGCATCAGAATCAGAGATGCCGTCCAAGTTGACAGGTGCATCAGGCACGACGGTCTCCATGTCGTCATTGTCAGGGACAACAACCGATGTCACCTCCTCGACAACAATGGTCTCATCAGCGCTGTTGGTGCCCGGGGCGGTCTCATCACGGTTGGTAGCCACAGGGGTGGCCCCATCCGGCATCTCATTACGCGACTCTACAATCAGCTTATTGTCACATCGCAACACCCTTGCCGGGAACTGCTCAACAAGAGCGAGATTATGCGTGGCCATAATGACAGCAGTACCCTCCGAGGCGATGCGATGGAGGTGTCTCACAATCTGTTCGCCGGTCGATGGGTCGAGATTTCCTGTCGGCTCGTCGGCCAAAATAAGCGCCGGCTTATTGAGCAACGCACGTGCGATGACGATACGCTGCTGCTCGCCACCCGACAGCTCGTGGGGCATCTTGTAGCTCTTATTTATCATCCCGACCTCCTTAAGCACCTCCTCTATACGCCGGTCAATCTCAACCTTGTTCTTCCATCCTGTCGCCTCAAGCACAAACCTGAGATTGTCATAGACAGTGCGGTCGGTCAACAGCTGGAAATCCTGAAACACGATACCGATGGAACGACGCAACATAGGCACCTGCTTGCGCTTGATTTTCACGAGGTCAAAGTCGAGTACCTGCGCATCACCCTGCGATATGGGAATCTCGGCATACATCGACTTGAGCAGGCTGCTTTTCCCGCTGCCGACCTTACCAATCAAATAGACAAACTCGCCCTGCTGCAATTCAAACGTCACATGCTTGAGGACCACATGTTCCTTGCGCAAGATCTCAACATCACGGTATTTAACGACACTCATGGCTTAAGGTTTTGGTTATGCTGATATTATTCCTTGTGACGCTTTACGAGTTCCTCGGCGAGTTCCTCGATACGGTGTCCCTTTGAGGTCAACAGGACGATGAGGTGGTACATCAGGTCTGACGCCTCATATATAAGACGATCGTCAGTACCATTAGTCGCCTCGATGACAGTCTCGACAGCCTCCTCGCCCACTTTCTGCGCCATACGGTTGACACCTTTCTTGAAAAGGGATGTGGTATATGAACCCTCGGGCATCTCCTCATAGCGCCGGGCTATGAAATCCTGAAGGTAGCGGAAGAACTCCACCCCCCAAGCGTTTTCCTCATTCCAGCATGTGTCACTCCCTGTATGGCATACCGGGCCAACAGGGACAACCTTGACAAGCAACGTGTCATTGTCACAGTCGGCAGAGATAGACACCACATTAAGGAAATTACCACTTTCCTCACCCTTGGTCCACAAGCGGTTTTTAGTGCGGCTGAAAAAAGTCACCTTACCGGTGGTCACGGTAACATCGTAAGCCTCACGGTTCATGAAGCCGAGCATAAGCACATTCTTAGTGCGGGAGTCCTGTATTATGGCCGGGACAAGGCCATTCATCTTATCAAAGTCAATATTCATAGTGTCTGACATTTTTTATACTAATCTTACGTTAATACCACGCCGGTCAAGATAGCCTTTCAGCTTGTCAACGGGTATCTCATCAAAATGGAAGATGCTCGCGGCAAGAGCCGCGTCGGCATGTCCTACGGTAAACACGTCATAGAAATGACTGTAGTCACCGGCACCTCCCGATGCTATTATGGGAATGTGGAGAGCGTCATGCAACATGGCGAGAGCCTCGCAGGCAAAGCCATTCTTCACCCCATCATGATCCATCGAGGTGAACAGTATCTCACCTGCGCCGCGCTCCTGTGCCTCGATGGCCCAGTCAAGCAGACGGCGGCCGGTGGGTATGCGGCCTCCGTTAACATAGCATACCCACTCACCGTCATCATAGCGGGCATCAATGGCGGTCACGCAGACCTGATTGCCAAACCGGGCGGCTATACCATCTATCAACGACGGATCCCGCAACGCAGCCGAATTGACCGAAATCTTATCAGCACCCGCATCGAGAAGCCTCGCGACATCATCAACCTGATTTATACCACCTCCGACGGTAAACGGAATGCTGACATTGCTCGCCACACGCCTCACGAGATCGACAAACGTCTTACGACCCTCGTGCGAGGCCGTGATATCAAGATAAACCAGCTCATCAGCCCCAGCATCGCTATATTTGCGTCCAAGAGCCACAGGGTTGCCGGCATCACGGAAGTTGACAAAGTTGACACCCTTGACAGTCTGTCCATCCTTAACATCGAGACATGGTATTATCCTCTTTGCAAGCATATCTATTGTCGGTTGAGGTTAAACTTAAGTATCTCGTCAATACCGATACGCCCCTCATAGATTGCCTTTCCTACAATCACAGCAGGCAGTCCGGCATCATCAAGGGCAAGGATATCATCCATATCTCCCACTCCGCCGCTCGCTATGACGTTGACCGACGGAACGGCATCCATTATACGCCGATACAACTGTACCGACGGGCCGCCAAGCGTCCCATCGACATTTATATCAGTCGATATGACCCACCTTATACCACGTGACACATAGTCACTGATAAACGGAACGATGTCGAGGTCACTGTCGTGACTCCATCCCGATGTGGAAATCTTACCATCTCGGGTATCGGCCCCGAGGATTATGAGGTCGGCACCATAGCGGTCAATCCAATGCCACATGGTCCCGGGATCCTTGACGGCAATGCTGCCGCCGGTGACCATGGCCGCGCCGCTCTCAAACGCTATGCGCAAGTCGTCATCGCTTTTCAGGCCACCACCAAAGTCAATGACCAGGCCCGTATACGTGGCTATGCGCTCAAGAGTGCGGTAATTGACTATATGGCTTGACTTAGCGCCATCAAGGTCGACAAGGTGGAGCCTGTGACAACCGGAATCCTCAAACCGCTTTGCGGCATCAAGAGGATCGTCGGCATATATCGTCTTGAGACTATAATCACCTTTGGTCAGCCTGACACAACGGCCATCAATGACATCTATGGCAGGAATTATATCTATCATAGCTCAATGAAACGTTTAAGGATTGCCTCGCCCACGCTCCCGCTCTTCTCGGGGTGGAATTGCGTGGCATAGAAATTATCACGTCTCAACACCGCGCTGAATGGCACAACATACTCCGTGACAGCCTCCGTGTACCGTCCGACAGGCACATAATAGCTGTGTACATAGTAGACGTAGCGCCCGGCAAGTTCCTGTGGCAGGAAACCACCCTTTATATCGCTAAGGGTGTTCCAACCCATGTGGGGTACCTTGAAAGAAGGGTCATCAGAGGAAAAGCGCCTGACATCCTCGTCAAAAACGCCGAGGCAATCGACATCGCCCTCGTTGGAGTGACGACAGAGCAGTTGCTGCCCGATACAGATACCAAGCACCGGCTGTGTCAGCGATGTTATCAAGCTGTCAAGATGATTGGCCCGCAGATAGTCCATGGCCGCAGCGGCCTCTCCCACCCCGGGAAATATGACGCGGTCAGCACCACGTATCACCGAGACATCATCGGTAACCACCGCCTCAACTCCTATGCGCCGCAGTGCGCACAATACCGAGAAATTATTTCCGGCGTTATACTTTATTATAGCTATTCTCATCAGTGAGGTGACAGACTAACTGAACACTATGGTCTTATTGTCGTAAGTCAGAATCTTACGCTGTATATGCTTCTCCACAGCCCTTGACAGCACGATTTTCTCAAGGTCACGACCTTTTTTCACGAGGTCATCGACCGTGTCCTTGTGGGTAATGCGCACTATATCCTGCTCAATAATCGGGCCGGCATCAAGCTCGGTGGTGACATAGTGGCTTGTCGCACCAATCAGCTTCACACCACGCTCGTAGGCTTTATGGTAAGGCTTGGCCCCGACAAACGCGGGGAGGAACGAGTGGTGGATGTTGATAACCCGGTTGGGGTAACGGTTGATGAAATCCTCAGACAACACCTGCATGTAGCGGGCAAGCACGATGAAATCCACACCGTACTTGTCGAGCAACTCAAATTCCCGCTGCTCCATCTCGGCCTTGTTGTCCTTGGTGACCGGGATAACCTCAAACGGGATGTCAAATTGCTTGCCGACTATGGAGAGATCGGGGTGATTGCTTACAATCACAGGAATCTCCACATCCCATTCTCCCGCTATATATCGGGCGAGGATGTCATAAAGGCAATGGGACATCTTGGAGACGAAGATGGCCATACGCTGACGGTGATTTGTGAAGCTCAGCTTATAGGTCAGATTATAGCGCTGACCATACAGGGTGTTGAAATAGTCATTGATTTTTTCAGTCGGGATTATGAAATCGTCCAAGTCCCACTCAACCCTCATGTAAAATATGCCGTTCACCCTGTCCACATATTGGTCAAGATATACAATATTACCCCGGTTGGTCGTTATGAATTCCGTGATTACGGCGATAATACCGGGTTGGTCGGGACAGTGCATCCGTAGGACGGCTGTATTTTTATTCCTTTTTTCCACCTCAATAATATATTTAAGTTGCAAAGATAATCATAAACCCATAAAAGAGCAACATGAAGTCAGCAAAAGTCACGACCTACTATACTGCTGCAATCGGAGTCGCGCATTTGGTGTGCTTTGTGTCAGCATCCACTCACGAGACGGGACTGTCGGCATCGGCGCTTGCATCGTCTGACTGCCCATGGGTTATGGCATTGGTGAGATAGACCGTGAACACCGGGAACAACGTCAGACCCTCAGCCGAGAGTATGACCGCCAGCACCTTGCCAGTCGCAGTCATCGGCGTGATGTTGCAACCAGTGGTGGTGGCATCCATGAACGCCCACCACAGTGCCGACCAAAATGTTCCGACACCGGGATTGACATAATGTTCCTCGATGAAAAACACGAGACTGAAGAAATACATCGTCGTAACCAAAAGCACGATATAGCAGGCAAACAAGCTCGATATCTTGTTGTTTGACAACGACAACGTGATTATAAACAGCGCATAGGCGGCCCTGACCAACGGCATAAAACGTATGAAATACTCGGCCTCGCACGACAGTTGTATGTCGTAATAGTCAATCAGATTGAGATATGGAATACTGACTACAAGCAAAATGAAATGGGATACAAAATATCGCCACTTGTCATGGGCGAGAATCCACTCGACAAAGAAGTCGGCCATGAAAAACACGCAGATCCACAACTGCACCGTCATATACTGACGGTCGGCGATAAACGACTTGTTGCGGAACGTATCATAGGAGATGAAGACAATCAGCGCGACCGACGCGGCGAGGACGAGCAACCGTAACAACAATAGTATGCGGTCACGCGACTTACCCCTGGTGACTGTTGAAACGTTATCGGTCATAGTACATATCCTTTAATGGGAAAACATCCGGGAGGCAGAAATGTTTTGGGACACACGGGCCATTCCACGTGCCACGGGCACAAACGTATAAACAGAGAAAGAGGGCTGCTCACGCAGACCTCCATCTCCATTCATCACATTATGCTAAATTTTTGTGCTAAAAGTAGTGCTTTTACCTTTTATTCAAAATATATGAGAAAAGTACGAATATCTTTATCATCAATAGCGGCTTGCCACTATGTCCCAGTCGATGATGTCCCACAGTTTATCAAGGGCATCCTTACGACGGTTCTGGTAGTCGAGATAGTAGGCATGTTCCCACACATCAAATACCAACAGAGGACTGAGACCCTTGGTCAACGGGTTGCCCGCATTGCTCTCGGGGTCTATGACAAGTTTGCCATCATCATCCTTGCAGAGCCAGACCCAACCCGAGCCAAAAATCTTGACGCCGGCATCGACAAACGCTTTCTTGAACTCGTCAAACGAGCCAAACTGCTCCTTGATGGCATTACCAAGGTCACCGTCAGGCTCTCCACCGCCGTCGGGAGAGAACGAGAAGAAGTAGAATATATGATTCCAAGCCTGAGAAGCGTTGTTGAACAACGGGCCGTCGGCAGTCTTTATGATATCCTCAAGCTCCATCTCATCATACCGGGTTCCTTTAATCAATGCGTTGAGGTTGTCAATGTATGCCTTCTCATGCTTGCCATAATGGAAATTAACGGTCTCCTGACTGATGGCAGGGGCAAGCGCATCGGGCGCATACGGTAATTTGGGCTGTATATATTCCATAACTTGTCGTTTTTTCGTGTTTACTATTAGAACGGATATTGACGGAAAAGGTTCAGTCAACAAGATAGACGGGTCATCATATTTTTGTACATTTGTAATTGAAAACATTTCAAATTCAACGGCCTCATTCCATATCCGATCAATGACACAACAAAATTACAAAGTCACAATAACGTCTCAGCTGACTACACTTGTTGCCGTATGTTCAATTCTAATAGGACTGCAGTATATGATGTTTCCATATCTGCAGGATGATCTGGTATTCATGTCTAAAGTAACTCCACTCTCATGCAATAAAATCAAGACAGCGTTTGAGTCAGCATTTCTATATGATAACATCAGATTAGGAAATGACTTATTTACTATCGGCCTACATCTGTTGCCTAAGATAGTCTCTGACATAATATCTACAGTATTTACCTTCATGCTGCTTATCATCCCGATTCATACATGCGGCATAACCCGCGATAATAGTGTATTAGGCTATCTCATGATCGGAGCATTAATATTCCTACTGCCATGGGGAGATCACATGGCGACATCAGTCATCTTCAGGCTAAATTATATATGGCCTGTGACATTTATATTTTTATGGATAATACAATTTCTCAAATCCCACAAGATAATAAAGGGGTGGCTCATACTGTTGTCAGTCCTCGTAGGAATGATGCATGAAGGAGCTTCGCTACCATTGATATGTGGCTGTGCATTCTATTTAATACTAAACCGGAAAAAGGCATCAAAAGGCCAATATGTAATGATTATCAGCCTTTGTATCGGAATAGCCATACTCTTACTTGCCCCTTGTACGGCATACAGGTCTACAATCACAGCACAGGCAACGCTGCTAAGGCCGGTGGATTTCTACCTGCACATGTTGCTGCTATATGGCAACGGAATAATAGCGTGTACCGCAGTGCTGATTGTAGGCATATCCACAAGACGACTGAATCTGGATGAATGCTTGCGTTCCAAATATTCCATATTTTTTATCGCTTCAATTTCAGGATATATGGTAGGTATATTTGCACCCACAGGCTCACGGGTGATGTGGTATCCGCAATTGTTTGCATTGACTGCCACATTCGGGTATTCGGCTATGATATTTCCACGGATAAAAACCAGATACAATGTAGTCAAGATAATTATGGCGGTGGCAATCATAGTGCAATTATCTATTGTTGACATATATTCCTACAATATAAGCAAGGAATATAATAGAATAATGAATTTATATGCGAGTTCATCAAACGGAACTATCTGGATCAAGACATCGTGGATTGGCCATGAGATTCCCGCCTTGCTTAGACATAAGGCACCATATTATATATGTGATGAGGAATATGTGAGAGATTTTAATGAATATATGCGGGCGGTTCACGGTATCGGATACAAGCATTTAGACGTAATATTTATCCAGTAGTCCCATCATGGCATAAAGAGAGGCTGCCTCAATATTGAGACAGCCTCTTGTCTACCGGTATTTAATCACTCATCACTGATGTCTACTCCTTGACAATATGATGGGACTTGCCGTTGGCTTTCACGATATAGCTTCCGGCGGGAAGATCGGCGACAGAGAGTGATGTAACGCCTGAAGCGCTCTTGACCTCGATGCCGGAGATAGTGTAAAGATTAACATCAACAGGTGCGGAGAAGAACAGCACATCGGCTACGGGATTGGGATAGATGCTGACAACGCTGTCAGAGATGATGCCATCAATACCGGCTGCATCGGTGCCATACATCGTGAATGTGACGGCGCCATTCTCGGAACATTCCGTGAGGAACACGTTCTTGTCAGATGCAGATACGCCGGTGGCACCGGTGGCTGACGGGGTCAGGGCGTTGTTAGCAAGACTCATCCATGTTGTTCCAACCGACATTATGTCACCAGAGGCATTCTCGTCAGCAGTAGCTATGCACAGATTGTCGCCGGTTATGGCACAACCCATCACGTGGTCGAGCTCGTGCTCGCCATTGGATTTCTCGACAAGAGTTCCGGCGACCTTCTGCAAAGAAGCAGCATCAAGACGTACGACAAACACATCATTGACACCCGAGGTGGTGTTGGCATCGAATCCGGGGACGTTGCCGTTGGCAGCCCCGACAACAACCATATCGTTGCCATAGAACATCATGTCGCTGATAGAATTGTCAATGAAGTATGCCTCGGTAGTAGTAGCCTTGAGCACCTGAGGCTCAATGGACAACTGGTTGCCCTTGACGGCAGCAAATACAAAACCGTACTCGTTGGCATCGTTGTCGGCGCCAAGCTCCATGCCGAATGCGAAGTCGCGTACAGACACTCCAGCCTTCAATGACATATTGCCCTTGCCTACAAAGCCGATGAACACCTGTCCATCCTTGACCGAGACTGCGGCAGAGGATGCCGTCTGGGATGCCTCTACCATGACGGTGGGCTCTTTGAGACCGAAAGAGGCAATTTCAGTGCAATTGGTCAAATCAGCGTCAAGGGAGAACACCGATGCCTTTGATTGATTGAGAAAATAAAATCCGCCCCAGGGATCCATATAGCTACCCTCAAATGAGGTGTTGCCACACTTTGTCAAGCCGGTATAGACGGCAGAGGCATAAATCTTACCACCATCAACCTTGAGGGAGTTGATATGGAAATACTCATCGCCGTCCTCGGGAAAATACATCCCGGTAGACACAAGCGCCGCCAACGACTCGGGGACGAACACCTCGACCTTGGTAACATTTCCCTCAGCAGTATATTTGGCAATAAAAGAGGCATTGAGTTCAGAGGTGTACGCACCCTCCATCTTCATACCCTCCTTTATGACAGCGTTGCCGTCCTGACTGCCAAACTCAACCTCGTCAGCAAAGACTCCGGCCAGCACAGGCGAACCATCGGCATCGACAGCAACCGCAGTCACAGTAGCTGCTCCGGCGAGAGACACACCCCACAACTCGCTGCCATCAGCGGCAAACTTGAGAAGGTAGGAACTTGATGCTATCGGCTCAAGGGTCTCACCGGCGAAATCGAACGCCTCGTTGAATTTGCCGGCCACGTAGACATTTCCATTGGCATCAATGGCGCTGTTTGTCTGTGACATCAGATTGCCACCTGTCACTACCGACTGGTAGGAGTGGGTCCAAACCTCTGTCAGCTGAGGCACAGCCGCTGTGGCTGTCATCATGACAGACGCGCCCATGATTGAAAGTAAAAAGCTTTTCATACTTTAATTTTTTGATTAATAAATAGGGTTATTGATTCTTCGTTGTATGGAGTAATTCCGTTGGCCGGAGTCCCGGCCAACGGAATGGATGGTCAGTTTGCAAGTCCCGGATTGGCCTCTATAGCCTCAGCCGGAATGCGTATGGTATATCTCTCGTCTCCCTGCTCAAGCACATACGTCTCGCCCTTGTAGTCACGCTCCAATCGCGGTTGGGTGGTGCGACGCAGGTCAAACCAACGGTGTCCCTCAAACGCAAGCTCACGGGCACGCTCATCGTATATCTCCGTACGGAGTGCGTCCCGGTCCATGTCACCGACAGCGCTCTCCTTGGCGGCATATCCACGGTCATTATATCTCGCACGTTGCAGGTCGAGCAGATACTGTCGAGCCGCATCCATATCGTTAAGTTCCAACGCCGCCTCGGCTGCGTTAAGATATATCTCGCCTACGCGAAACGAGCATGAGAACTTGTCCTCACCCCCCTTTATGAGCTGGATATTGGAAGTGGTCACTCGCTTGTAATAGGCCGAACGACGCAGGTCATTGGAGTTATATAGGCCATAGAAATCACGATCTACCTTCATGCCCCTCGCATAAGACGGACTCATGACCTTCTCAAGAGCCACAATATTCTCGGGAGATATATACTCGTTGGGGAGCACCGTGGCAATGTCGGCAAGCTGATTGTTGACAGCGAGCACCGCACGCGAGGCTTTGAGTGACTTATCCCACTCGCCCATATACAGATAAACCCGTGAACGCATGGCATCGACACTCGCGACGTTGAAACGGTAGTTATAGCCGGTCTCCCAGCTCTCCACATTGATATATTCAGATGCCTTGTCAAGGTCGGAGACTATCGAGGCATATACCTCGGCAACGGTGTTGCGCGAGAGCATATTCTCCGTGTCACTGTCGAGCTTCAACGGCACAGCCTTAGCCGTAGCAGGATCACACTTGGTGTAGGCCGGTCCGTGCAGATTGGCAAGGATGAAGTGCATCATGGCACGCAACATGTAGGACTCCCCTACCATCTGACGTATCTCGTCGGCGGTGCCGTCGGTGATAATCGACTCTGACTCGATGACGTAGTTGGCGATAAACAGGACGTGGTAGAACTGACGCCACTTGAAACTCGCGGTGTTCTCTGAGGCGGCATAATCGTTCCACAACCATATATCGAGATAGGAGTTGAGGTCATTGGGATTGATAGAACCGTCAAGGAGCATCTCATCGGAGCGGAACGATGCAAGGCCACGGTCATTGGGTACCGTGACATAAGCCTCGGTCAACAAAGCCCGGAACTCGGTGGCAGTAGTGGGTATCACCTTACCTATCGGCTGTATGTCGAGGAAACTGTCACAGCTGCCGGTCAGCAGCAGGAATATGGACAACAGTACCGATATGCTGATTTTTTTCATATTCATACGGATTAAAATGTCACATTAAGGCTGAATGTAAAACTCTTGGGAATAGGCTGCGCGAACTGGTTGCCCATTGTCTCGGGATCAAGATAATTCTTGTAGTTTGCGCCAAACACGAGCAGGTTGCGGGCCTCAAGAGCCACTGTGGCGCTCTTCATACCGATACGTGAAAGCAAGGTGCCGGGCAGATGATAGGCAAACCGCACGTTTTGCAGACGCACGTGGTCGGAGCGTTTCACAAACGTGTCAAGCATGGAGTATGTGCCAAACTCGGCATACTGCACGTATTCAGGCTGGCGGTAACCTTCTACCATAAGTGCAGGAAGGGTCGCGGTGGGGTTTTGCGGGGTCCAGCGGTCGAGTATGTCATGATTGGTATTCATACCACGGTCAAACCATGTGGGCGAGTATGACGGCTGCACACGTGTATACATCAACAGATTGAAAGCGAAATTAATCGTGAGGTCAAACTGCCGGTAGGTGAACGTGTTTATAAAGCCGCCAGTCACCAACGGATCGCCCGAACCGATATAGGTGTACAAATCCCGTTGCTCCTCAGCAGTAAGTGTACTCGCGCCGGCACTGTTGAGCTTCATGAGCTCGGTGGCCGTGACCTTGTTTCCGCTCTTGTCGAGGAATAAGGGATAACCCTCATTGTCAAGACCCGCAGTCTTGTAAGCGAAAATCGCGCTCACGGGATAGCCCTCACGCGAGGGGGAAGTCTGGTTGGAGGGGACAGTCTCTTTCAGCACCGTATTCTCATTATAGGCTATGTTGAGATTGGTCGTCCAGGTAAAATCCTTGGTATTTATGTTACGTGAGGCGATGGCAAACTCTATACCCTGGTTACGCATACTCGCCCAATTGACATTGGTTGACTGGAATCCCGTCTCAAGGGGCAACATACGCAATGCTATAAGGTCGCGTCCCTCGCGGAAATAATAGTCAGCCGAGAACGAGATGGCGTTGTCGAGTACGGCAAAATCAATACCGGCATTGAACGTGTGGGTCTTCTCCCAGCGAAGCCGACGGTTGGGAGGAGTTCCGAGTACAATCACATCCTCGCTCGTGCCGGGGAGTATGCTTGCCACCTTGTAATCGCCCATGACGTAAGATGACGTGCTCTTGTCGATATTACCCTGAATACCGTAGGAGAGGCGCAATGCCAAGTTGTTGATGGCCGTGACATCACGCAAGAACGGCTCCTCGGATGCACGCCACAATCCGCTGAACGAGTATAGCGGAAGGAAACGGTACTTCTTGTCAACGCCAAACAGGTCGCTGCCGTCAAAGCGGACACTCGCACCGAGCGTATATCGTTGCAAGAACGAATATGAGGCAGTGGCATAGAATGACGCATAAGCATTCTCCGACTTGTTTTCGGTATGGAGCGGATAGTCACGCGCCGTTGACTCGGAGGGGAATATGACAGGCTTGTTGGTCAATGTCTTGCGATCATAGCCGTAAGCCGTGCTTGAGAAATAGTCATACCAAGTCTTGCGTATCTCGGTACCGGCCATGGCCTCAAAATCATGGTCAGTCCCAAACGTGTTATCATATTGTACCTGCGCTTTCCAGTTGACCTGCTTATTGGTACTCGAACTTTCGACGTGACGGCCACCGTCGGGAATAAATGAGGTGTAGTTGAGCGACGGCATGGTAGTACGGTCAATGAGCTTGCGCATAGCGTAGGTCTCTCCATCGGCATAATTCTGCATGTTGACATGGTCGAGCTGGAAACCCACCTGTGTCGTGGCCTTGATATTGTTGTTGACGCGCAGGTCGATGTCAAAAAGAGCAGTGAGGCCGGTCGTCTCTTGTGTGTAATCCGTGTTCTCGCGCTCCTCAAACACATTGAACTTGAGGTCGCTGTCCTCGCGTCCCTGAATGTCGGTATCATACACATAGTTACCCTGCGCGTCATAGGGCAACTGATATGGGTTGGCACGGCGCGAGTAATAGACAGGGTTGGTGAATCCGTCAGAGTCGGTCAAATAAGAACTGCTCTTGCGGCGGTTGGCAAACAACGACGCTCCAACCTTAAGATAGTTGTTAAGACGGTAGCTTGTCTTCAACACGACATTGAATCGGTTGGCATCCACACCGGGCACATTACCTTTCTCATCATAGTAACCCAACGAGGTATAATAGGTGACTTTCTCATTTCCGCCGGAGAGACTGAGATTGTATTCCTGATTGAACGTATCGCGGAACAGTATGTCGTTCCAGTCGGTATTTATCGCCCTAAGCGCGTTTATCTGAGCCTGTACCTCGGGGGTTAGTGCGTTCCATCCATCAGACTTATAGAGGTCAAACATCCCGGCAGCCTGAAGTATGCGTGACACCGCACCCTTATTCTCGCGGTAGTCATAGGGGGTCGAGAGCAGGTCGAGTTCCAAATCGACTTTCTCGGAGGCATTGAGCAGGTTGAGACGGTCGATGCTCGGCTTGGGCGAATAGGTCAGGCGTGTGGAGAAATTGATTTCGGGCTTACCCTTCTTTCCGCTCTTTGTCGTTATCACTATCACACCATTGGCGGCACGCGTACCGTATATTGCCGTGGCTGCGGCATCCTTGAGCACTGTTATGCTCTCGATGTCAGCCGGATTGAGTCCGGCGACCGATGACTGATAGATATTATCGACATCCTTCAGTTCCTCAAGGTCGGGGACCTCTGTGCCGCTCATGGGGACACCGTCAATCACCCACAGCGGGTCCTGGGTACCATTGAGCGAGGCTGTACCGCGTATCCTTATCTTCATCGGGGCACCGGGTGTACCTGATGTCTGCACGGCAGAGAGGCCGGCCACTTGTCCGGCGAGAGCCTGGTCAATATTCATCACGGCACCGACCTTAGCGTCATCAATATCAAGTTTTGAGATTGAGGCTGTGAGTTTGCGGCGTTCGATGGTCTGGTAACCCGTGACCACCACGTCGCTGAGCATCGTCGCCGACGAGTCGAGGATGATGTCGTAGTGATCCTGCCCGGGGACGAGCTTTATAATCTTGGGCGAGAATCCCACATAACGGCATTCTATCTCCTTGACTCCGTCAGGAATCGTGATGGAGAACTCACCGTCAAGGTTTGTGAGCACGCCGACGGCTCCCTGCTTGCTGCCCGCAGTCTTGAGCTGCTGCTGGGTGACGAACACCGAGGCACCGGTCAGTGGTTCCTTGTCCTCAACCGAAGTGACAACCCCGGTGATTGTCCTCGCGACAGCGACACCCGGAGTGACAGCGACAACGAGACCTAAGGTGCAATAAATTACCAACTTTTTCATCTACACTATGTTTATTTATTAACTATGTTTTTTCATATCTTTTTGAGGTTTACGAAAGAAGACATGAAAAGTGGGTATACCCACTTTTCATGTGGTAGGGCTTACTTTTGAGGCAACCCGAGCGCTGTGTTTATACGCATCACCAAGTCCTTATAGTGGTATCGTGTAGCGGCATCGGTCGTCACACTCCTTGACAGGAGGTCGCGCACGCGCATCAGCTCGCCCCGCTTGATTGAGATGGCATCTGAGATACGGTTGGCCTGCGAGCCGTAGAAGTGGAGGGTGCGCCGTCCCGCGCTGACATCACCGGCACCATTGCGGCCATGGTCATGGCCGCACATGTAGGTATCGGTGGCCGTAAGGCAGTCAGAGAATGACCTCTTTGAGCCATCCTTGACCCCCTCGTTCTCACTGGCAGCAATGATGAGCGCATCGACAAAGTTTTTCTGCATCGAGCGTGTACGTACATCTGGGACAACCCCACGCTCTGTCGTGGCGAATATACCCTTATGCAGCATATCAAACATCTCTATGGCCGTGAATGCCTTACCATCAGAGGAAGCCTCATTCTCAAGCATCCTCACGATACGGTTGTCAGACATCAGGTCCCACAGCAGATAGCTCTGGATATTCTTGAGTATAAGTGACGGAGCGTACTCAATCTGTCCAAACGGAGTGTTGGACACAAGATATGTATAGTTGGCAACGTCAGCATCAAAGAGCCATGACGGATGGGTGAACACCTCGTCGATAAGGAACTTCACCGACTCCTTCTGGCGGTCCTTGTCGACAAAAGTATATGTCCTCGCACCATCGCCAACAGTGGTATTGTCAACATAGATTCCACCCACATTTGCCAGCGCGTGATAGAGGTAGCGGTTCCATTGCCCGATGACCGAGTAATAAAGACGCGATGCCTCATCATAATTCTGACCGGGCTCGCCGGTGGTCGTCCAATTGACGATATTGGGAACTATACGTTTCAGATTGGCGATGCCGTATTTTGAGGACTTGACGGGATTGTCTCCAAGATCCTCATTCTGCCCACGGGGATCGACAGCGTCGCGCATATCCTGCGCCTCACAGTACTTGTAAAGCCTATGGTCATAATTGCTTAGGAAATCCTGAAGCAACGCATACTCCTCCTCGGGCGTGTCCTTGCCATACCAGCGGTAGCCATACTCAATGGCCATCATGTCGTATGGGCCGAGATTAGGAGACAGTACCCTGACTCCGTCACCCGGCTGCGCCACATAGTTGAATCGCGCATAGTCCATGATTGACGATGATGTGGAGTTGAGCATATCGGTATATGACCGTGAGCGCAGCGAGTCAGTCGGAATGGCACTTGAAGCCATCATGTTGTGCCGCAAGCCGAGCGAATGTCCTACCTCGTGACAGGCGACAAACCGCATGGCATCGCCGATAAGCTCCTCGGGCAACTCGGGACGACGGGCATCGGGATTGACAGCACCGGTCTGCACCACAATCCAGTCATTGAGGATGTCGAGAACATTGTGCCACCACATTATGTCGGCCTCAAGAATCTCGCCCGAACGTGGGTCGGTGATCGACGGCCCCATGGCGTTTGACTTGGTCGAGGCCGCATAGGTGAGCACGGAGTAGTTCATATCGTCCATATCCACCTCGATGCTGTCGGTTATCTCGCGGGCCTGAATGGCGTTCTTGAATCCGGCCATCTCAAACGCACGCTGCCATTCCTCAATACCTTTCTTGATATAGGGACGCCACTGCGGAGGGGTCGAGTTGTCTATATAGAATATGATTGGTTTCTTAGGCTCCACAAGACGACCGGCAAGATAATCGGTCTCCTCCCCATCCTTTGGCTCAAGACGCCAGCGTGTGATGTAGTGACCGTGCTTGACCCTCTGTTGGGTGTCAGAATAGTTGAGCAGCGACTCCGAGAAATATCCGACCTTGGGTGACACAAAGCGACGGGCCATGGGCTTCTCAGGCAACAACAATATCGACGATCCAACCTCGACGGTCACATATACCGACCCGCCCGGCTCATTCACCTTGGTGGTAAGTTCGGACAGCGCGTACACGTTGTTCTCAAACGACTTTATCGAAAGTATCCGCGACAGGTCTTTCTTAACCGATGTGCCGAGATTGATGTTGGCAAACACATTGTTGATGCTCGTCTTCGTCCCGTCGTATATGTCATCAACCTTGATGACAACAGCCGTGGAGTCGGTATTGAACGACTCAATCTTAAAATCGGCAATCAACGGCGATATATAATTGTCACGCACCGACCGGGCTATAGAGGCATCCTCGGGCACGATAGGCAACGGACGAGACTGTCTGACAAAAAGTTTATTAGTCTTTCGGTCAATCTCAAACCGTATCATCTGGTTGTCATAATTGATACCCTTGTTTACACCGGCATCATTAAGCTCCTTGGGGACACGCACAAGTTTATTGACCACCAGCATGTCACGGCCCAGCAATGACAGCGGTATCTCATAATAGTAATCGTCGCCCTTGTGTATGACCTTGAACAGTCCGTCGGACACGGTGCTGCCCTCGCCTGTCAGAGAGCGGTATGTGCCACCAATGCTGTCGGTCGAGACAGATGTGTCCTCGTCATGTTTCTTATGTTTTTTCTTTTTCTTGCTTTTGAAAAAAAGTAGTTCCCGCTGTGAGTTATCGACATGGTCACGACCGTCGGCCATGTATGACGATGATCCGGCAACGGCAGCAGTAGTGAACAATGCAGCAGTGGCAAGTGTTATAGCAGGTAGTTTTGGGACTCTCATTCTCTCAAAATGGTTAGTTGCGTGAAACCACGCGGATAACAACATAGTATTTGCTCAACTATAAGTTGAAGCGCCACATCATTATGAGCCGTCAGACCCATAAAAGTGTGGCATTGTGTAATAATATCTACAGATAAACGCAAATTTAGTATAAAAAATTACACCATAAACGATTATCGGCGCATTTTTATTTTCATTAACAAATGGCAGTTAGCATTATCTCCCCGCAGCCAGCAATCGCACCTACCCTTAGCGACACACTACCATTCCGATTCCCCGAGCCATAATCCTCACATCGGGCCAAAGGGCAAACAACGTAAGGCCACTACCACCGGCCGTTCTGTCGTTGTCAGACAGCGACCTGACACTATCAATCACCTCCTCAAGCCCGTCACATCCACATAATATGTCGTCGAGCAATGCTGTGACCGAATCGGGATTCCCATTGTCATCAACAAACAGCAGCACACCGTTGACAAACGATGTCGCCTCACACTCCTCCCTGTAAGGGACAAGGCGTACGTCGATGCCATCGAGCATCACTATCGTATTGTAATATACAATCCCCCGATATATGACCGCATGACTCAGTAGACTTGTCATTTGACTGAATCTTTTAGCCCCTTGACACTGCCGTAACGCGGCCTGACAGCCACAGCCCGCTCATCAAGGCGGGTGCGGACAAGCTCGATACTGTCAACGTAGTATACTTCCTGCGGCTTAGGGTCAAAGCGCATCATTCCGTACAGACGTGACACCTCCCTCTCGGGATCGGAGGCAAACACGATGCGGTTCCACCCGTTACCATTGGCCACACCGCTGATAAATTCCGTCTCGCCGTCGGTATAGTCTGCGGCCACAGTCCACCCTACCGCCGACATGACATTGTCGAGCTTCATGCGCCAAGTGTACACATCGCCCGGCTCCATATTGTCATCGCGCCTGATTGCGAATGTCAGCAACTGCGAGGGTGTGCGCGAGCTGTAAGCACTCTGCCGCAGCGATGTCCACACATCGACAGAGTCACCTGCGACAGATACCGACATAACCGATGCCGAACCTCCAGCCACATTCATCTCCTCGATACCGGCCTCCAGCCGCGCAATGACATCATCATATATCTCCAGGTATTCATCGAGATGATGCCCATACCATATCATCGAGGTGTCAAACTGCTGTTGCGTCACCCCGTGCTTGAGCAGTATTGACTGTTTCAACACTTTCACCAGTGAGTCGCGTCCAAATTCCCGGCGGTTAATCTCGACAACTCCCTCGCCGGTATGTATATCAACAAGGAGATCGACCATATCATCCCGACCGATAACGTAGTCGGGCGTATTGTCACATGCACCCAAGGCGGCTACAACCAGCACCGATATGCCCGTCAGCAGTCTTCGCATCAGTTCTCGGACGTTGGTGCGTCAATCTCACCATCCCTCTCCTGCGGGGATGAGAGATAGCGTGAATAGAAGATAATGAGCACGAGTATCCCCACGGTTATGGCCGCATCGGCAAGGTTGAACACCGGTTGGAAAAAGAGGAAATAATCACCGCCGATAAATGGAATCCAGTCGGGCCAATAGAAGCTGAACAGGGGAAAATAGAGCATATCGACAACCTTGCCATGAAACAGGGTGGCATATCCCCCTCCAACGGGAAATATTGATGCAACCTCGGGTGGATAGGGATTGTTGAATATCAATCCGTAAAACAGGCAGTCGATGATATTGCCGGCAGCTCCGGCCGTGATGAGAGCAAAGCAAGCCACATATCCACGCTTGATATATGGCTTGCTCTTTATACGGCATATATAATAAATCAATGCGGCCACAGCAACGATGCGGAACAATGAGAGAAACAGCTTGCTCCCCATCTCCATACCGAAAGCCATTCCGTTGTTCTCGATAAAATAGAGTTGGAACCAATCGGTTATATGGAGGCTCTCACCAAGATAGAAATGGGTCTTAACCCATATCTTCAACGCCTGGTCAAGCATTATGACCAACAATATGATGAGGAGAGCGAGTGTTCCTTTCGATAATTTCATTCCGCTGTTATATGTTGCTTTAATCCGGCTTACTTACGCGGGCCGTTGTTCTTCTGGTCGATACTCAACGTCGCATGAGGGACAGCACGCAACCGCTCCTTGGGTATGAGCTTGCCGGTCTCACGACAGATGCCGTAGGTCTTGTTCTCGATGCGCACGAGGGCAGCTTGCAGATGCTGTATGAACTTCTGCTGGCGCTGCGCGAGATGTCCGGCTTCCTCCTTGCTGAGGGTTGTGGCACCCTCCTCAAGGACCTTGAATGTCGGTGATGTATCTGATGTATCGTTTCCGTCTGTGTTCATTACGTTACCACGCAGCAAGTCATAATCTTTCTGCGCTTTTTCGAGTTTGGCAAGAATTATCTCCTTGAATTCCTGCAATTCCTCGTCAGAATAACGAGTCTTATCAGCCATAGTAATATGATTTAGGTATTAAACATTAATGTTATTTTAACGTAATTATGACATTTAGGTTCACGCCGTCGAGGTCGAGGGTCTCCAATCCATCGCCCGACAAGTCGGCATCACCGACAGTCACGGAGTCGGCGAGCACCTGACGGGCTATGTAATCGGCATAGTCATGCAATGCTCCATCGGTCATCTCATTGGAGGCGAACACAAGATTTATCTTGTCGGTAATGTCATAACCACGACTCTTGCGGATGTTCTGTATGCGGTTGACAATGTCGCGGGCTATACCCTCACGTCTCAGCTCGTCAGTGATAGTGATGTCGAGTGCCACGGTTATATTGCCGTCATTGGCAACAAGCCATCTGGGGATATCCTCTGATATTATCTCCACATCGGCCTTGTCAACGACAGCCTCCGTGCCATTTATATCGAGACGTATTGACCCCTCCCTCTCAAGGGTGGCAATGTCATGCTGGCTCAAGGAAGATATGGCCGCTGCGACCTGCTTCATAATCTTGCCATACTTGGGGCCAAGTTTCTTGAAGTCAGGCTTCACACGCTTGACAAGCACACCATCCTCATTGCCGACAAACTTTATCTCCTTGACATTGACCTCCCCGAGTATCAGGTCGGCCATTGACGCTATCGCGTCACGCTGTGTGTCGCTCATGACGGGTATCATCACTGTCTGTAGCGGCTGGCGCACCTTTATGTTGACCTTACGGCGCAACGCGAGTACCATTGACGTGATGTCCTGAGCCATCTTCATGCGTTCCTCAAGGCCCTTGTCGATGACACTGTCATTAGCTACGGGGAACATAGCCAAGTGTACCGAACCACCATCCTCACCGTTGAGGTCGAGGTACAGGCGGTCGGCAAAGAACGGGGCTATCGGGGCAATCAGCACGGCAACTGTCTTCAGACAGGTATACAGTGTCTGATAGGCGGCAAGTTTGTCCTTGTCCATCTCCCCACCCCAGAAACGCTTGCGGTTGAGACGCACATACCAGTTGCTGAGATTGTCGTTGACAAAGTCATTGATGGCACGGGCAGCCTTTGTCGGCTCATAATCGGCCAATGCCTCATCGACATCCTTGATGAGCGAGTTGAGCAGTGAGATTATCCATCGGTCAATCTCGGGACGCTCCGACACGGGAATCTCGGGCATCGAGGCATCAAAGCCATCGACGTTGGCATACAACGCAAAGAATGAGTATGTGTTATAAAGCGTGGCAAAGAGCTTGCGTGATGTCTCGGCAACTCCCGCCGGATCAAATTTCAGGTTATCCCACGGTGATGAGTTGGCGATCATGTACCAGCGTACCGGGTCGCTGCCATACTTATCAATAATCTCAAACGGGTCGACGGCATTGCCCAACCGTTTTGACATCTTGTTGCCATCCTTGTCGAGGACAAGACCATTTGATATGACAGCCTTATAGGCGACAGAGTCAAACACCATTCCCGCTATGGCATGAAGTGTGAAGAACCAACCTCGCGTCTGGTCGACGCCCTCGGCTATAAAGTCAGCGGGATACAGTTCGCCCGAGTCGAGACCCTCCTTGTTCTCAAAGGGATAGTGCAACTGGGCGTATGGCATCGAGCCTGAGTCAAACCACACGTCTATCAGATCGAGTTCGCGGTACATCGGCTTGCCGGTCGGCGACACGAGAACTATGTCATCGACATACGGGCGATGCAGGTCTATCTTGTCATAATTAGCGGCGGTGTAATCACCCGGGACAAATCCACGATCCTTGTAGGGGTTGGACTTCATCACCCCGTTGGCGACAGACTTCTCAATCTCGTCATAGAGCATTGCCGCACTGTCGATACATATCTCCTCTGTTCCATCCTCCGAACGCCATATCGGCAGAGGTGTACCCCAATAACGGCTACGTGAAAGATTCCAGTCCTGAAGATTCTCAAGCCACTTGCCAAAACGGCCTGATCCAGTGGACTGCGGTTTCCATTTAATGCCGTTGTTCAGCTCCATTAGTCGCTCGCGCACTGCCGTAGTCCTGATAAACCAACTGTCGAGGGGATAGTAGAGCACGGGCTTATCCGTGCGCCAGCAATGTGGGTAATTGTGGGTATGCTTCTCAATCTTGAAAGCCTCACCTGCTTGTTTCATCTCCAGACTGATGATGATATTCAGGTCCTCGGCCTTTTGAGCCGCAGCCTCATCATATTTACCATTCTCATTGAAACGCGGGTCGTAGGCGTTTTTCACATAGTCACCTGCATGACGTTCATAGAGACCAACATTGACACAACGCTCCACAAACTCGGGCGCACAGTCTGACAGTTCATAGTACTTGCCCGTGAGGTCAACCATGGGGCGGGTCTCCCCTCTCTTATTTATCATAAACAACGACGGTATTCCCGCAGCCTTGGCCACCTTAGCATCGTCAGCACCAAACGTTGGAGCAATATGCACAATGCCTGTACCATCGTCGGTGGTCACATAATCACCCGGGATCACCCGGAATGCCGCGCTGTCGAGTATGACAAAGCGATCCTTGCCAACGGTAAAGCAATCATCGGGATGCGCGGCAGCGGCCTCACGCACAAATACGGGAGCGTTGCCGTCAACCTTTTCAAGAGGTTTGACCCATGGCATAAGCTGCTCATACTCCATGCCGAGCAGGTCAGCGCCCAAGTATTCCCCGACAACACGGTAGGGGACCACCTTATCACCGGGCTTGAATGACTCCATATCAGCCTCCGCGCCCTCAGGCTTAAAATAGGCATTGAGACGCTCTTTGGCGATAATGACACTGAGGCGATCGCCGGTATATGGGTTATAAGTCTGCACACACAGATACTCAATCTTGGGGCCAACGCACAGAGCGGTGTTGGAAGGCAGCGTCCATGGCGTGGTAGTCCACGCGAGGAAACAGGGAGTCCCCCAACACGTCATCTCGGGACGAGGATTACGCATCTTGAAAATAGCCGTGACTGTCGTATCCTTGACATCACGGTAACATCCCGGCTGGTTGAGCTCATGCGTGCTGAGTCCCGTACCTGCCGCCGGAGAGTATGGCTGTATGGTATATCCCTTGTAGAGATAGCCCCTGTCGTGGAGTTGACGCAGCAGCCACCAGACTGACTCAATGTAACGATTGTCATAGGTGATGTAGGGATTGTCCATATCGACCCAATATCCCATCTTGTCAGTCAGGGATTCCCATTGCGAGGTATATTTCATCACCTCGCGACGGCAAGCCGCGTTATAGTCATCGACCGATATCTTCTTTCCAATATCCTCTTTGGTGATACCAAGAGCCTTCTCAACGCCAAGTTCGACCGGCAGACCGTGGGTATCCCATCCGGCCTTACGCTTCACGTGAAATCCCTTCATCGTCTTGTAGCGGCAGAATATATCCTTTATGGTACGTGCCATGACATGGTGGATACCTGGTTTACCGTTTGCCGAGGGAGGGCCCTCATAAAAAACGAATGGCGGACAGCCCTCACGCACCTTCATGCTCTGCTCAAACAGTTTTTCGGCATTCCATCGCGCAAGGACATCGCGGTTGATGTCTGAAAGATTGAAATTATTGTATTCGTTAAACTTTTTACTCATTGGAAAGACGATATTTCTAACGTATTAATTTTTGCGCAAAGTTAGTAAAAACGGACGAATAAAGTATGCGCCCATTAATTTTTCACACCCTTGGTCCCCTTTACGCCTGAACCGAGGCTGAATATGTTCTGGTCATACGAGACCGTCTTCATCCCGGCCTCACGCTTACGCTTGACGGCAAGGGAGACGAGCGTATCCATCAGCTTGTCAAACGGCAACCCGGTCGCTTCCCAAAGATAGAACGACAGCGACCCCGGGATTGTATTAATCTCATTGACATATATATCACGTGTCTTGCGGTCGATGATGACATCGACACGGCTCACGCCATGGCATGAAAGCACACGGAAAGTCTCTCCGGCGAGGAACTGGATGCGCCGGGTCTCCGACTCGGGCAGCTCGGCGGGGATGCGCTTCTGTGACGCCTGCATACCCTTGGCTCCCTTGGTGCCACCCATATACTTGTCCTCGTAAGACAGAATCTCGCCACTCTTGATAGGCTCCTCGCACACCGACGTGCGGTAGTCGTCACAATCACCGAGTACCGAGCAGTTGATTTCCTGAAGGTCCTCGACCATATCCTCGACAATTATACGGGTAGAGTACTTCTCAGCCTCATCGACTTTCTCTATCAGCTGGGTACGGTCAACAGCCCGCCCTATGCCCACACTTGAGCCAAGGTTGGCGGGTTTGACAATGACAGGGTAACCAATCTTGGTCTCGATTCGCTCAATCAGCTCATCACGCTGCGCAAACCACTGCTTATCGGTAAACCACACATAATCGACCACCGGGATATCGCAAGCCTGCAATATCATCTTCATAGTAATCTTGTCCATGCCGTTTGCGCTCGACAGCGTGTCACATCCGGCAAACGGGATGCCGATAGACTCAAGGATTCCCTCAAACGTGCCGTCCTCGCCGTTGGAACCATGAAGTACCGGGATAACCACATCGAGACGGGTCACCACATCAGATCCAAACAACGGTTTTTTCTTCTTATACAGGTTATAGTCACCAAACGTGGGTTCCATGTATACCTCAGCACACTTGGCCAACAGGGCGTTAATATCACGATAATTGGCTATATCAAGCAATGCGTCGCCGGTATACCATTTTCCCTGCTTGGATATATACACCGGGGTCACATCATACTTGTCACGGTTGATGGCGTGCATAGCCTGTGAGGCCGATATGACCGATATCTCATGTTCGGTGGAGCGTCCGCCGAAAAATACTCCAATATTTGTTTTCATATATAAGTATGTCTTTATTCTCGTTTCAACTAATTGGCCAAGTCAGGAGGGGTTATTTGAACGTATCAGGAAGATCGTTCTCATAAAGCACGGTATCACCTGCCGCCACGATGCCTGACAACAGCGCCTGAGCCTCGGCAAAAGAACCGACAGCGTGAACATCCGATGACTTCAAGCCTCCCTCCCTTATACCTGACAAAAGCGCCTCGCGATTATACTCTCCCACCACAATGGCGACATCAGCGCTGACGGCTATCTTCTTACCAAGCTCACGGTTCAGGGTCTCTTGCATGTCACCAAGCTCAATCATGCCAGGCGTTATGACAATACGCTTGCCGCCGTCCATTCCCGCAAGCACATCCATTGCCATACGCGAGCCTGTAGGGTTGGAATTGAAGGCATCATCAATGATCGTTATCCCGCCGGGGGTGCGTTTCAGATTAAGACGGTGTTCAACCTGCTCAATCTTATCAACGGCATACCTTATCTTATCATCAGGCACACCAAGATACATGGCGACAATCACCGCCCCCATGAGATTGGATATGTTGCACTCGCCAACCAGACGTGTATGCAATGTCAGGCTCTTATCCGGGCCATTGATGGTGAATGTAGTGCCCGTCTTGTCATACGCAATCCCGGTGGCAGTATATGATACGTTTCCGACATTGTTTACCGCATAGCGCAACGCCTTTACATTGCTGACAACACGGGACGCGGCAAAGGGGAAGTCGTCATTGATCACGGCCAAGCCATCGGAAGGAAGGGCATCGATCAGCTCAAACTTTGTGCGCTGCACATTCTCTATCGTCTTGAACGACTCAAGATGCTGCTCTCCAACTGCTGTCACGATACCTATGGACGGATGCACAAGATCACATATCTCCTTGATGTCACCCGGCTGCTTTGCCCCCATCTCGCAGATGAATATATCATTATAGGGTTTGAGGTACTCCCTGACCGTGCGTATCACCCCCATGGTCGTGTTATAGCTGCCGGGGGTCATCAGCACATCATACTTCTCCTGCAATATGCGGTTAAGATAATGCTTGGTACTCGTCTTGCCATAGCTGCCAGTGATGCCAATCACTTTAAGGCCAGGCATGGAGCGCAGTATACGGGCCGCGTCGTCGTAATACCGTTTGTTTATATGAGACTCCACGGGCCTCAACAACCGGTTTGACACAAGCAAAACGACATGTGACAGCGCATACAATGCCATTGCCGCGATGGCCACGGCATACCATGAGTCACAGACAACAGCCGTAACCGCGATGACAATCGCAGATATTGCCAGCATCACGCCATAGATACGTTTGGCTCGGTTGGTGAATACGAGCGGTTTCTTGTAACGCGCCGTCGCCAACTTGTACACATGAATACCTATCACAATAATGGCCGGATAGACCGCAAGCCACATAGCGTCACGCAGATAAAGCATAGCAAATATAACCACGACCGTCAGCAGACGGTTGATTGAGGTCGTGTCGCCACTGTTGTTGAGCCAACGCGTGTACCGCTCGTCGCGGTATGAGTTTTGCTGAAGCATCTGGAGATTCCACTTGAATTCCAAAGAGATATTGACGACCGACAGCGCCAACAGTATTATCAGGCAGATGATGTTTATGATACTCATTACACCTATTGTTTGCATAGCCATGTAACTATTTTAGGAAGCTGCGGAGTACCGCAGCAAATTGAATCGGGTTGTCAAGGAAACTATAGTGTCCGCATCCGGGAAACGATACCAGCCCGGCATCGGGGATAAGTCGTTCCATCATTCTCGCATCAGTAATCGGGGTCGCCGTGTCATTCTCCCCCCATATCAATAATGTGGGAGCCTTAATGGACGGCATGTATTCCCGGAGATCCTCGTTGACAACGCGGCTCATGATACGCCGCATCATCGGAGGAGCGCCGTTGTAGTCACTGGAGCCAAACACATGCCTCCACTTATTGAGCATCCCCTCGGCCTTCTCACCCCGGTAAATCATATTGATCAAGCGTTTACCGGCCTTGAATGAGTAGACCTTGGCATAATAACGGAAGGTACGTCGAGGTTTGATACCCGCCGCATCAACAAGTATCAACTTGCTCACAGGGTTGCGCGACGCGTATAAAATGCCGACACGGCCACCGAAAGAGTGACCGAGCAATATGGGATTGTCTATATGTTCGTGTTTCACGAAGCGCTCCAGCATCCTGACGTAGTCCTCAACGCCCCACACATCGGTCGGTTCGGTCGACTTGCCAAAACCGGGGAAGTCGATGTTATAGACCTTGTGGGTCTCCGAGGCCACACGCTCCACTGAGGCCAAGGTAGTGAGGTCACAGCCCCAGCCGTGCATGAGTATGACAGGACTTCCCTCGCCGGTGACGGTATAATGCAGGGTGATGCCTTCTATTTCAACGTTTTTTTCCATCACGTGATTTTGACACACAAAGGTAGTGTTATTTGGATGAACGCACAAATTATTTGGAGGCTAAAACCCTGCGGGCAACCGACAGTCTCACAACCGGGAGGAAGTCGCGTTAGTACGGGAGTCCTTACACAAGGAGAATATGAACTCCAGACCACCGCCATCGCGATTACCGACGGTTATATCCCCGCCATGAAACATCACAGCGTTCTTAACTATCGACAACCCCAGCCCGGTACCCCCGATCTTGCGTGAGCGACCCTCGTCCACCCGGTAGAAGCGCTCAAATATATGATCGAGGTGAGCCTCGTCAATCCCGTTACCGTCATCGGCAAACGACATGCGGTAACGCTCACCGTCATCCGCAAGCAGCCTGACGAGTATCGTTGCTCCACCCGAATAGGCCACAGCGTTGGATATGAGGTTATGGAAGATAGAGTCAAGCAGTCCACGATTACCAATCATGGGCATGGATGCCGGGATGTCGAGCGACACAGTCAGGCGGGTCTCGGCGGGAAGCATCTCGACCTCGTCACACGCCTGGGTCACCACATCAGCGAGATCGACATCCTCACGCTTGAAATGCTCGGCTCCATCGGCTATGCGGGTTATCGTGGAAACATCGTTAAGCAACGAGCACAGACGCTGCATCTGGGTACGGCTCTTCTCGACAAATCCGACAATCTGCTCCTTGGTCATGACATCGGCATTCATCACTATGGTCTCAAGACAACCCTGCACTGCATGTACCGGGGTCTTGATCTCGTGGTTGATATTGTTGGTCAACCTGTGCTTGACTCGGGTCTTCTCCTTTTCCTCCTCAATCATGCTCCTGTAATATCTGTCGCGTTCCGCTATCGCATCCCTCTCCTTATTATATAGGCTGACGATATGGGTCGAAATCTCGCCAAGCTCGTCGCTGGCAAATCCATACTTGTCGAGGTCAACGGTCTCCCCCCTCTCAATCTTGGCGACAAACACCCGGAGGCGGTCAATGTTGCGGCCAAGACGGCGGCTGACGTATACCGACAATACGGACAACACGATACCGATACATGTCACCACGAGCATGAAGTCATCAATTATATAATCGTTGACATCGTTGAAGCCGAAGATAACGTAAAACGCGCCTGCTCCAATCCATATAAACCCGTTAAGGAGTATAAACATCCTGGTCGTATAATTAAGTCGTCTCATCAGAATGGGGTATTGTATAATCAGCTACAAAGATAATCAATAATAGCATCTGACATAATCCCGGTCAAAAAAATAGGATGTCAGCGGATAATTAACCATGGTCTCATCTCTATTACAAATTTATTGACTAAATTTGGGACAGAATTAGTAATCCTATGCAACCATTCATACATCTCCACGTACACACCCAGTTCTCAGTGCTCGACGGTCAGGCATCAGTCCCGGCTTTGGTCGACAAGGCTATTGCCGACGGCATGAGAGGACTTGCCATAACCGACCATGGCAACATGTTCGGCATAAAGGAATTTTACAATTACTGCAAGAAAAAAAACGGCAAGACCAACGATGCGATAAAGGAGACGCGGTCGCTGCTTGAAAAAGCACGTGAGGCCGGCGACACTGCAGAGACCTCCCGGCTGGAGGCTGAACTCGACGTATTGAAGAAGAAGCTGTTTATCCCGATATTCGGCTGCGAGATGTACGTGGCCAATACGGTATTGACAGAGCATACCGACAAACGCGATACCGGGCGGCATCTCGTCGTACTCGCCAAAAACGAAAAGGGATACCATAATCTCATAAAGATTGTCTCACGGGCATGGACCGAGGGATTCTACTCCCATCCGCGCACTGACAAGCAGGAACTCGAGAAACACCGCGAGGGACTCATCGTCTGCTCAGCCTGTCTTGGCGGCGAGATACCACGGCTCATAAGCCATGGCGAGATTGAGGAAGCGGAGAAGCAGGTGCAGTGGTACAAGCAAGTGTTTGGCGACGACTACTACATCGAGTTGCAGCGTCACAAAGCGACAGTGCCGAGAGCCAATCATGAGGTATATGAGATACAGGAGCGTGTCAATCCCGAACTCATCAGGATCGCCCGCAAATATGATATAAAAATCATCTGCACCAATGACGTGCATTTTGTCAACGAGGAGGATGCCGAGGCCCACGACAGACTGATATGTGTGTCAACAGGCAAATTCCTCAATGACGAATCGCGTATGCTCTACTCCAAACAGGAGTGGATGAAGACTCAGGCTGAGATGAACGCGATATTTGCCGACATACCCGAGGCCCTGTCCAACACGCTTGAGATTCTTGATAAGGTCGAGACCTATAGTATCGACCATAAGCCGATTCTCCCAAACTTCCCGCTGCCTGACGGGTTTACCAACAACGATGACTACCTGCGATACCTTACCTATGAGGGAGCCAAGCGTCGTTGGGGAGAGCCCAATGATGAGCAACGTGAGCGTATAGACTTTGAGCTTGAGACCATCAAGAACATGGGATTTCCCGGATATTTCCTTATCGTGCAAGACTTTATAGCCGCCGGACGGCAACGCGGAGTGTCGATAGGCCCCGGACGTGGGTCGGCAGCAGGGTCTGCCGTCGCTTACTGTCTCAACATCACACAGATTGACCCCATAAAGTATGACCTGCTGTTTGAGCGCTTCCTCAATCCTGACCGCATCTCCCTGCCCGATATCGACATCGACTTTGACGATGACGGTCGCGCCGATGTGCTGAAATATGTTACCGAGAAATATGGGGAGGAAAAAGTCGCCCATATTATCACCTACGGCACCATGGCGGCCAAGTCGTCAATCAAGGACGTGGCCCGAGTGCAGCAGCTCCCTTTGCCTGAGAGTAACCGCCTCGCCAATCTCGTTCCCAAGCACATGCCGGTGGTCAACGGCAAGGAACTGAAGCCAACGCTCAAGAACTGCTACGAGTATGTACCCGAGTTCAAGACCGAGCTCGCGAGCAACAACCCTATACTCGTGGATACCCTGCGCTACGCCAAGGAGCTTGAAGGCAATGTGCGCAACACGGGAGTCCACGCCTGTGGAGTCATAATCGGACGCGACGATATAACCGACTGGGTACCCGTGTCAACCGCCTACGACAAGGATGGCACGAAGATGCTCGTAACCCAGTATGAGGGCAGCGTCATAGAGGACACGGGGCTTATCAAAATGGACTTCTTAGGACTGAAAACCCTGTCTATCATAAAGGAAGCGCTGGCCAACATAAAACTGACATGCGGAATAGATGTCGATATCGACAATGTGCCTATTGACGACCCCAGGACCTACGCGCTCTACTGCGCGGGCAAGACCACGGGTACATTCCAGTTTGAGTCGGCCGGTATGCAGAAATATCTGCGTGAGTTGCAACCAAGTACGTTTGAGGATCTGATTGCCATGAATGCACTCTACCGTCCCGGGCCTATGGACTATATCCCCGACTTCATCGCCCGAAAACACGGCCGCTCTCCTATCAGCTATGACATACCCGTGATGGAGAAGTACCTGAAGGACACGTATGGGGTCACGGTATATCAGGAGCAGGTGATGTTGTTGTCTCGACTGCTCGCCAACTTCACCCGTGGTGAGAGCGACACCCTGCGCAAGGCGATGGGAAAGAAACTCATCGACAAGATGAATGCGCTCAAAGCTAAGTTTCTTGAGGGTGGCCAAAGCAACGGCTACGAGACCAAGACCCTTGAGAAGATATGGGCCGACTGGGAAAAATTCGCGTCATACGCTTTCAACAAGAGCCATGCTACCTGCTACAGTTGGGTCGCGTTCCAGACAGCCTACCTCAAAGCCAACTACCCGGCCGAATATATGGCCGCCGTACTGAGCCGCAACATCACCGACATCACCAAGCTCACAGGATTCATGGACGAGTGCAAGGCCATGCACATCTCGGTACTCGGACCCGATGTCAACGAGAGTTTCACAAAATTCGGTGTCAACAAGAAGGGTGACATACGTTTTGGACTTGCGGCGATAAAGGGTGTCGGGATGAACGTCGTGTCAGACATCATCAACACCCGTGACGAGGGCGGTCCGTTTGAGTCAATCTATGACTTTGTGGAGCGGGTGCCGCTTCAGGCGCTCAACCGCCGTACTCTCGAATCCCTTGCTCTCGCCGGGGCATTTGACTGCTTCAAGGATATAAAACGTGAGGATTTCTTTGAGAAGAATAACCGTGACGAATCATTCTCGGAACAACTGATACGTTACGGACAGATGTTCCAGAACGACAAGGCGATGCAGAGCGTGTCGCTCTTTGGCGACGACGAGACGATGAATACCGCCGGACGCCCCGAGCTGAAGCCGGCAATACAGTGGGTCGACGCCGTGCGCCTCGAAAAGGAGCGAGAACTTGTCGGCATGTACCTGTCAGCCCATCCGCTCGACCCATTCTACATGGAGCTGAACTTCGGATGCAATGCCAACATCAAGCGTCTCAATGAGACCACTCCCGAGGATGGATTGGAGATGACATTTGGTGGCATGGTGACCGGGTATGAGCTGAAGCCGACAAGCTCGGGCAGTCAGTTTGGCATACTAAAGGTCGAGGACTATACCGGCAGCAAGGAGTTCCGGCTATTCGGGTCATCGCTGGTGGAGTTCGGGAAATTCGGCGTACCCGGTATGCCGATACTCGTTACAGGCCGCTTCCAAAAGAGGAGGTTCAAGGACATCATTGATTTCAACATCACCAACATCCGTCTGCTTGAGGAGGTCAAGGGACAGCTGATACACGACATAACCATCAACCTCAACCGCGACAATATCAACTCCACTATGCACGACCTGATAAACGAGGCCATAAAGTCATCGACCGAACAAAGAGGCAACCTCTATTTCAAGGTCTATGACTCGGAGATAAACCGCAGTATCAAGCTGGCTTCGGGAGTCAAGATACCCATCAACCGCCATCTTGTCGAGATGCTTCAGGGCATGGATGTGGAGTTCAAAATCAATGAGTGATACGGCGTTATTAATTTCTCACTGCCACAGATTGTATAGTCACGGATTTTTTGCTTAAATTTGCATAAACCAAAACATAAAAAACAACATTCATTATGGCATTAGAATTTAACGATCAGACCGCCAAGGAGGCAATAGAGTCCGGCAAGCCGGTCGTGATTGACTTTTGGGCCACATGGTGCGGCCCATGCAAGCGCATAGCCCCTATCGTCGAGAAACTCGCCGGGGAGTATGAAGGTAGTGTAGTTATTGGCAAGTATAATGTGGACGACAATACCGACCTCGCCACGGAGCATCGCATCATGAGCATCCCGACACTGCTGTTTTTCAAAAACGGTAATCTTGAGCAGCGTGTCTCCGGCGCCCTCCCCGAGGATGAGCTTCGCAAAAAGATAGAGACGCTGCTCTAAGAGCATTGCAAGAGACAACAATAATTGACAAAAGTCTGCAAGCGCTTGCAGACTTTTGTCATAAACAAGAGACCTGATGACCTTAGGTCACATTAGGTCACATTTCAAAAAATGAGTCTCTAATCACATTCGGTGATATACGTTATCGGATGTTTTTTGCGTTATAATCATATTACCCTATCACCAACTTGACATAATGAGAACCGCAATCTTTCTTTTTACAACTATATTACCGGGTGTCGCCCTGTGTGCCCAGTTAGATTTCTCGGGGAGTACCCGGGAAGTAATCACTGTTACGCCTGAAAAATCAACAGGACTCGACGATATATATGTGGTGTACAATATCAGCGGGGTCTCGGCCTCCTACCGGGCATCCACGTCTGATGTCAAGTGGTATCGTTTCAGTTCCCTCGGTGGTGGATATGCCGAGGAGATAACAGGGATTGTGCGCAACGGCAACACCTTTACACTTCCGTCGGTGGAGGGTGATATGGGGTATATAATCGAGGACGGCACTACTCGGCGATATTTCTGGGTGGTCGATTACGCCGCCCACCCGCTCATGATACAAGAGATATCGGTCAGCCCCGAATCTGACTGTTCGATGACAGCGATTGATACGTCAGGCAGTGGAGACAGGATAGTATATTACACCATCAACGGGCGGCAGATGGAACTTGACCGACAACTGACGTTGAGCTACCGCACCCTGGTATGGGATGCCGATGCCGGGAACTACAATCAGGCCGACACATCCGATGACTTCCCCTACCTGCAACCGACACTGCATGTGACCGCACCACTCTGTGACACGGAGTTCACCCTCGATGGCGACCGCTTTCTGCGTCGCTGGGGAGAGCCGATGTCGGTAACATCGCCATCCTACCAGACTATCGCCGTGGCGGCAGAGACAACAGCCACACAGACTGCCCGCGAGAATGACAACGAGCAGAAGGAGGAGGGCGCGACTCTCGGCGGCTCAGCCCCATCTGACATAGAGTTTCAGGCAGTGACCACGGATGCTGTCGTGTTTAACGAATGGCAGCTGTCACGCGACCCAGAGTTTGAGAATATCACCATACGCATCAATGACCCGGTGACATCGTACACTTTCCGTGAACAAGGCACAACCTATGTGCGTTTCATTGCAAGTAATGCTGCCGGCTCATGCGACTATGTCAGCCCCACCTATGAGGTGACCATCGGAGAGTCGAGACTTGAGTGTCCCAACGCTTTCTCACCGGGAGCCTCCGAGGGGGTCAATGATATATGGAAAGTAAGCTACAAGTCCATAGTATCGTTTGAGTGTCACATATTCAACAGATGGGGCATAAAGATGATATCATTCACCAATCCGGCTGACGGATGGGACGGCAAGTATAACGGGAAGCTCGTTCCGTCAGGTGTATATTACTATGTCATCAAGGCAACCGGTGCCGACGGTAAGGAGTATAACCTCAAAGGTGACATAAACATCATAAACTATAACGGAACAAAAAACAATCCGTCAAACAACAATGTAGAATGAAAAAACGATATATCCCCGTGACACTCCTGGCCAAGACACTGCTGCTTGCCGGACTGACATTCACAATCCCCTCATACTCGACAGCCGCACAACACACGACAGCCTATTCCACCGTCAAGAACCCGGAGATACCGCGCTCCATGACATTTGCCGGACAAAAGGTCGACCTCGACCGCATCGACATGTTTGAGCGCCTTGACCGCGAGTTGACCTCAATGGCCTACACCCATGGCAATACCCTGTTGGTGATAAAGAGGGCAAACCGATTCTTCCCGATAATGGCACCGATACTTAAGAAAAACGGCGTGCCCCTCGACATGCTGTATCTCGCGTGCATAGAGAGCACACTCGACACCCGTGCCGTGTCGGGATCCAAGGCAGCAGGTCTGTGGCAGTTCATGCCGGAGACCGGGCGGCAGTTTGGGCTTGAGGTGAACGAGTACGTCGATGAGAGATACAACCCCGAGAAAGCTACCGAGGCGGCTTGCCGATACTTGAAACAGGCGTATGCCAAGTATGGTAACTGGGAATCGGTCGCCGCATCATATAACGGAGGCATGGGACGCATATCCTCCGAACTGGCCTCCCAGGGCGCTGACACCGCCTATGACCTCTATCTCGTCAACGAGACCAACCGTTACATGTTCAGGCTGCTGGCCATGAAGGCCATAATGGAACATCCAAAGGACTTCGGATTCCAATTGTCAAAGCATCAGCTCTATCAGCCGGTGGAGTGTGAGGAGGTGACAGTCGATACCCCGGTGGACGACTGGGCGGCATGGGCCAAGGAGCATGGCATCTCGTACATGCAACTGCGTGAGTTCAATCCCTGGATAAGGGCCAAGAAACTCCCCAACAAAACAGGCAAAAGCTACACGGTCAAGATACCCAAGCAGGGCGACCTGTACCGCTCGCGCCATAAATACAAGACATACAACAACGACTGGGTGACGGACTGAGCTGACAAGCATATCCCACCCGGCACTTCCAATCCAATTATCGGCAATCTCTTCTATGGACAATTTTATTGACAGCCTGTCGGTCTACGGAGCGCGGGTCAACAATCTGAAAAACATTGATGTCGAGATTCCCCACAACAAGCTGACCGTCATAACCGGCCTAAGCGGCAGTGGCAAATCCTCGCTGGCTTTCAACACCATATACGCCGAAGGCCAGCGTCGCTATATCGAGACATTCTCATCATACGCCCGTAACATGCTCGGAGCGCTCGAACGACCCGATGTGGACAACATCACCGGCCTAAGCCCGGTGATAGCCATCGAGCAGAAGACAATCAACCGCAATCCCCGCAGTACGATAGGTACGACGACTGAAATCTATGATTTCTTGCGCCTGCTATTCGCCCGCACAGCGACAGCCCGCAGCTACATATCCGGCGAACCGATGGTGAAATATACCGAGGAGAAAATCGTCAGCCTGATACTTGAGAAGTACTCGGGCCGCAAGATATATATCCTCGCCCCCATCGTCAAAAACCGCAAGGGACACTACAAGGAGCTGTTTGAGAACCTGCGCAAGAAAGGGTTCCTCAACGTCAGGGTCGATGGGGAGCTGCGCGAGATTGCTTTCGGCATGAAACTCGACCGATACAAAAATCACTCAATCGAACTTGTGGTCGACCGCCTGAAAGTATCGGGCAAGGATGTCGAGCGCCTACGTGACACAGTGTCAAACGCGCTGAAACAGGGCGGAAAACAGCTGATGATATATGACGTGGAGGACGAGACTATCGGTCACTACAGCCAGCAACTGATGGACCCTGTAAGCGGCATATCGTACCCGGAGCCGGCACCCCACAACTTCTCTTTCAATTCGCCACAAGGCGCCTGTCCATGCTGCAAGGGTCTTGGATATATCAATATTGTAGACCGTAACAAGATTATCCCCGATGACTCCCTGTCAATTCACGATGGGGCTATCGCCGCACTCGGCAAGTACAAGAATTCGATGATATTCTGGCAGCTCGCTGCGATATGTGAGAAATATGGCTGCACACTAAAGACCCCTGTGAGGGAACTACCCGAGGAAGCTATCAGCGACATACTCAACGGCACGATAGAGCGTCTTGCGATAAAGACTGAGACCCTGAGCACATCCAACTACTTCCTGACATACGAGGGTCTCGTGAAGTATATCGAGCGACAACAGTCAGAGGACGCCACATCGGCTGCGCAAAAATGGAGCGGCCAGTTCTTCTCCCGCGCTGTCTGTCCCGAATGTGGCGGACAGCGGCTGAACCGCGAGGCCCTGCACTTCTTTATCGGCGACAAGAATATAGCCGACCTCGCCTCCCTTGATATTTCCGACCTTAGCGAGTGGGCCGACAATGCGGAGTCGCTTCTCGATCCGTCACGTGCCTTGGTCGCGCATGAGATACTCAAGGAAATACGCAACCGCTTGCGCTTTCTCGTGGATGTCGGACTCGGATACCTGTCGCTTAACCGCAATTCCGCTACCCTATCAGGTGGCGAGAGCCAACGCATACGCCTCGCCACGCAGCTCGGGTCAGAGCTCGTCAACGTGATGTACATACTCGACGAGCCGAGTATCGGACTCCACCAACGAGACAACAAAAAGTTGATAAACTCGCTCAAGCAGCTGCGCGACGCGTCAAACACCGTGATTGTGGTCGAGCATGACAAGGAGATGATGCTCGAATCTGACTATGTGGTTGATATCGGACCAAAGGCCGGGCGCAAGGGTGGAGAGGTAGTATATGCCGGGACTCCCGGCAAGATGCTTGAGTCACACACATTGACAGCCGACTACCTGAATGGCGACAGGAACATCGCCTTACCGACTCACCGACGTGAGGGCAACGGGAAGAAAATCATCATCCACGGAGCCTCGGGAAACAATCTGCGTGATATCGACTTCACGCTCCCCCTCGGCATGTTTGTATGTATCGCGGGAGTGTCGGGAAGCGGTAAGTCAAGCATCGTGAACGGGACACTACAGCCGATACTCAGCCAGAAATTCTACAGGTCAAACCAGCCACCGCTCCCATATAAGAGCGTCGAGGGCATAGACAATATCGACAAGGTCGTGACCGTGGACCAGTCGCCCTTAGGACGCTCACCGCGCTCCAATCCAGCCACATATACCGGCGTATTCACCGACATCAGAAACCTGTACTCAGGATTGCCGGAGGCCAAGATACGCGGATACAAACCGGGGCGATTCTCATTCAATGTAGCCGGAGGACGTTGTGAGACCTGCCATGGCAACGGATACAAGACCATAGAGATGAACTTCCTGCCCGATGTCCTCGTGCCATGCGAGACATGTGGAGGGAAACGTTATAACCGTGAGACACTTGAGGTGAGATTCAAGGGCAAGTCAATAGCCGACGTGCTCGATATGACCATAAACCAAGCCGTAGAATTCTTTGCCAATGTCCCGTCGATAATCGGTAAAATCAAAGTGTTGCAGGACATAGGACTGGGATACATCAAGCTCGGACAGCCGTCAAGTACCCTCTCGGGTGGAGAGAATCAGCGCGTCAAACTGGCCACGGAGCTTGCTAAACGAGATACGGGCAAGACCCTGTTCATACTCGACGAACCCACCACGGGACTCCATTTTGAGGACATCAACATACTGCTTGGCGTACTCAACCGCCTTGTCGATAAAGGCAACACGGTACTCGTCATCGAACATAACCTCGATGTGATAAAATGTGCCGACTACATCATCGACATGGGGCCTGAGGGTGGCAAGAACGGAGGCCGCATCATGGCTGAGGGTACTCCCGAGGCAATCGCGACAGGCGACTCGCCAACCGCTCGATTTATCGCCGAGGAGCTGTCTCAAAGTCCATCGGCGACACCGACCTGACCATGATTTTACAACGATTTTATCATTGACCTTACGATAATCTTTAATACATTTGCATTGTCTAACATTAAACAAACAACACTATGTTGAACAGAAAAATCGAAGATGCTCTCAACGAGCAGATCAATGCCGAGTTTTGGTCGGCATATCTCTACCTTGCCATGGCCTGCAACTTTGAGGCCGACGGTAAATCAGGTATAGCAAACTGGTTCAAAATCCAATTTCAGGAAGAGCAGGCCCATGCCCAGATATTCATGAACTATATGAATGCCCGTGGAGGACGCGTAATACTCAAACCCATAGAAGCAGTTCCCTCTCACTGGGAGACTCCTGTAGATGCGTTCAAGGACACTCTCGCCCACGAGCAAAAGGTAACCTCACTCATCAACAACCTCTACGCACTCGCGGAGAGCGAACATGACTACGCTACCCGAGAGAAGCTCAACTGGTTTATTGCCGAGCAGGTAGAAGAGGAGGAGACAGCTCAGGACCTCATCGACAAATTCACTCTCATCGGTGATAACGGCATGGGTCTGTACACCCTTGACCAAGAACTCGCGTCACGCGTGTATACCGCCCCGGCACCGCTTTCCAACGAATAATCACATTCGTATCATCCAAGCCCACGATAGGGCACGACAGATACTTGTAAAAACGGCTATCCATCGTGGATGGTCGTTTTTCTTGTTTTCTGATTAGATGATAATATAGCTGCAAAATATTCGATTCTAAACATGCTTTACAACATATAAAAATATTTGGATATTTCATTGGAATAGTGAGAATAGTTAAATATTGTTCATTTTCCTATATATCAACCCCTTATAAAGTTAATAGATACAAAACGCAAAATATTTTTCCGATTCCGTAATGTTATACATAAAACACGAGGAAGCAACGCAGGTAGTTTCACTTGATGGAGATGTGATTTACATACGAACACTAAAAATACAATTTGGTTTACATTTAGATTCAAGTTTGATATTGTAATTAGAAATTGATTAACAAGTACAATTTAATATTTCAAATCCACAACAGTCAATTTTCAATATCAAATCAAACATTTTAGAAGTCAAAATCGCTATTTTCATCCTTACATCTGTTTACATTAGTTATTTATTTGGCTTTAGCAATCATTCACTATCCCCATAGCACCCTAATTACCATATATATTATACAAAATTTATAAAGTATTTGTATATATTTTTAGCCAATACGACGCGAGTTTGCCTCTCCGTCACCGCTCCAATGCACCATATCCTTAGACCCCAAAACAATACCATATATTAATTAAAGGATAAATTTAATCATTGAATCATGTTTACATTTGCAGCTCCACATCATTTACAAATCATAATTTAGTATTGTGTCGTGATTTACAAATTAGAATTTGCTTTTTTCAATTTTAATAATTACATTTGCATATTGTAAATTACAAATACAAATAGGTATGGATATCGTCTCGCGCATCAAGATTTTCATGAATTACCTGGGAATTGCCAACTCTCAGTTTGCTGACACGTGCAAGATACCACGCCCCACTGTATCACAGATACTTAACGGGCGAAACAAGAAGATAAGCGATGAGCTTATCAGCAAGATTCACGAGGCATATCCCCAACTATCCGTCCTGTGGCTGATGTTTGGTGAGGGGGAGATGGTCGTGGCTCCGAATATTAAAATCTCAGAGCCTCAAACAGAGGCCGAATTGGATATCGAGAATGGACATAGCCATGTCAATGAGACATTTACATCCGGCATCAACTTTGATTCGACCAACTTGGAATCTGTATCAGATAATGCCGGGACATTCGCACAGTCACCAGGGCCGCTCAAACCACAGGAATTTTCGACATTCCGGCCTGACGACGGCAATGAGCAGACACAAAACACCATCTCATTTAACGCCGGATCACCCAAGGAGATAGTCAACATACTGGTCTTTTACAGCGATGGCCGATTCCAGCAATTTGTGCCAATGAAAGACTGATTGGCAACTATCGCCGCCCTACCTATGGTCATTTGAGAGATAATCAGTAACTTTGTATCGGTTTACGTGTCGGCGATCAAAGTAGTATCGCGACATATCAAACCAACCATAGGATAATAAACCATTAATTTTGCAGACTAAGATATGACAAAGATTGGCTCGGTAATGACCCCCGTGGGACGTAAGGCATTGCTTCTCGGCAGTGGAGAGTTAGGAAAGGAAGTGGCTCTCGAACTCCAACGCTATGGAGTCGAGGTCGTGGCTTGTGACAAGTATGCCAATGCCCCGGCAATGCAAGTGGCTCACAGATGCCATGTGTTCAATATGCTTGACGGCGATGCCCTGCGTAAGGTCGTCGAGGAAGAAAAGCCTGACCACATCATCCCCGAGGTCGAGGCCATCGCTACCCCCATGTTACGTGAGCTTGAGGCCGAGGGTTACCACGTGACTCCCACCGCCACCGCCGCTTGGCTGACAATGAACCGCGAGGGTATACGTCGCCTCGCCGCCGAGGAGCTTGGCATACCGACATCGCCCTATCGGTTCGCATCAACCTACGATGAGTTCCGCGATGCAGTAGATGCCATCGGCATACCATGTGTGGTGAAACCGATAATGAGTTCATCGGGTCATGGACAGAGTACGATAAAGTCAGCCGATGACATAGACGCGGCGTGGAAAGAGGCCCAGGAGGGTGGCCGTGCCGGTGCCGGCCGTGTCATTGTCGAGGGCTTCATAGATTTTGACTATGAGATAACGCTCCTGACTGTACGCAGCTGTTCCGGCACGACATATTGCGAGCCGGTAGGACACATACAGGTAAACGGCGACTACCGTTACTCATGGCAACCTCAGCCCATGACCGACGCTGCACTTGTCGAGGCCCGCGAGATTGCCCGTAAGATAACCGATGCTCTTGGCGGTTACGGGATATTTGGTGTCGAGCTGTTTGTCAAGGGAGACAAAGTCATATTCAGCGAAGTCTCACCCCGTCCTCACGATACCGGCATGGTGACAATGATCTCACAAGACTTGAGTGAGTTTGCGCTCCATGCACGCGCACTGCTTGGACTGCCCGTCCCGGCCATAAGATTCTTAGGACCATCGGCCTCACGTGCCATCGTGGTCGAGGGCGATACCGACAAGATTGAGTTTGACAATCTCGATGAGGTGCTTTCGGAGCCGGGGACACAGATACGCATATTCGGCAAACCCGAAATAAAGGGTCATCGCCGTATGGGCGTGATACTCGCCACAGCCGACACAGTGGAAGAGGCCAGACTGAAGGCTGAACGTGCCTATGACCGTCTCCGCGTGAACGTTCTGCCAAGATAACCGGCCAATGCGGGAGACTGACGACACCCCCCTATTTCCGTCTTGTCTTTTTCAATTTAGCGGCCAAGCGTCTATGATGCTCGGCCGCATTCTCTTCTCCAGCCTTCTCATATACATCGGCAAGCCTGTTGTGTACCTCGGGGCTCTTTCCATTCATATCCGCGGCCCTCAGATACCAGTCAAGAGCCTTGACCAAGTCATCGTTACGGTAACAGATATTACCGCACTGGAACAAAGCGTTGAAATGCGCCTTGTCAATCTCCAACAGCTTGACAAAGCAATCCATCGCATCATCATCGGCACCAACGCTCATCAACGCAAGACCTTTGGCATATAAGGCATCGGTATAGTCAGGAGATATCGAGAGCGCCTTGTCATAGTTGGCGAGTGCCGGAGTAATCTCACTCCCGTCATGCACGCACTCGTTACCCATCATCAGATACTCGCGTGCAAGCCTACGGAATTTTTCCTTATCCTCGGCGACACGCCCGCGCAACTCATCGCGCTCGGCCACAAGGCGCGGTATCTCGCCGAGTTTACGGCGCACCAACCTCATCGCCGCCTCGTTGTGGAGTTCCGACCGTGACCTCATTCCCTCGATAAACTTGTCAAACGCCCCGGCCACATCTCCGCTGTCAAAAGCCACCGAGGCCAAATGGTAACAATCATCGGCGTGAGCACGCGCCAACGCCTCGTTGACGTATGACTGGTTATTGAATCCACGGCTAAACTCCGTGACAGCCGGATTCACAAAAATGTCACGCCGTGACAGCGGACTCCGCAACGACAGGCCCTCCAGGCTACGGCAACGGCTTAACGCTACGTATGCCTGCCCGGCGCTGAACGCCCCGCGTCCCATGTCGATGACAACGTTACCAAACGTGAGTCCCTGGCTCTTATGCACGGTCAATGCCCACGCGAGTCTCAGAGGGTACTGCTTAAACGCACCTATGACCTTCTCAATAACCTTCTTTGACTTCTCGTCATACTCATACTTGACATTCTCCCATATCACTGGGTCCACTACATGCAGGTCACCATTCTCAAGCTCCACCTCTATCACATTACGTCGGGCACACGTCACCTTTCCCAACGTCCCATTGACCCAGCGGCGATCAGGGTCATTCTTTATGAACACTACCTGTGCCCCGACCTTGAGGACAAGCTCCATTGCCGTAGGAAGCGAGTTGGCAGGGAACTCGCCCGACACGCTGCCTACATATGAGACCTCGGGCGTGTCCAAATCGCCGAGACGCTTTTCGTTGATAAAATCGACCTTGTCACGGGTCGTGGCAAGCGTCATCACAATGCGGTCAGACTGATTGTCGTCCGACATAGCCACACGGTCATTGAGGCATCCGAGATCACGGTCAGTAACCTGATTTTCCCTCACACGGTCAAGTATGCCGATAAAGGAGTCGTCACTCTGCCGATATACCTTTTTCAGCTCAACGGCCACGATATTGACCTCGCCAAACGCTCGTGCGCTGAAAAAATAACTGTTCGGATAATACTTACGCAAGAAGTCGCGCATATCAGCTGTCACGACCGGCTCAAGCTGGAAGATGTCACCAACAAGCAGCAACTGCTTGCCGCCAAAAGGCTCGCGCATATTGCCCGAATAGACCCGAAGCACCTTATCCATAAAGTCGATGATGTCGGCTCTGACCATTGATATCTCATCGATGATGATAAGGTCGAGATTACGTATCAGTTTCACGAGGTTCTTGGGGTACTTGAGACGGGAACGCAATCGTGACACCGCAAACTCCGGGTCGTCGGGCAGCAACGGCTTGAAAGGGATACGGAAAAACGAGTGCATCGTCACCCCGCCGACATTTACCGCTGCGATGCCGGTAGGAGCAAGCACAACATAGCGCTTGCGTGTGTTGGCACATATATATTTCAGGAACGTTGACTTGCCCGTGCCGGCCTTGCCTGTCAGGAACACCGACTGGCGCGTATATTGCACGAGCTTCCACACGTTCTGAAACTCAGGATTGTCAAGGTCTATCTGTTGAGTGTCCGTATTCATATCAATAAAAAAGGATAGCTTGATAAGCTATCCTTTACGACTATAAAATTACAAAATATTTTCAGAACTTGAAACCTATCGACAATACAATTGAATTGTTATTGTCGGTCAGCTGTAGTTCGGGCGAACCCTCTATAAGGGCACTCTCGTTTACCACCGGCGAGAACGCGTGCCACGTACTCGTGCGATGTTTGTGAACATAGGCCGCATCGGCGTAAAATCCCTTGTATCGGTATCCGAGACCGCAAGTGATGTACTGGGTCGTGTTGTCAAACGTATAGCTCGGACGTGTACCGGCTGTATAGATGATCTCGCCATTGTTCTTGGCCTGATGCTCCACGGGCGATGAGGTCCAGTTGTATCCGGCACGCAGGCTGAATGACGGAGTCACACGATACTCCGCACCGACACGCAACGTGTTGGTCCCCTTATAATAGCTCTTTATGTCACTGTTGGTATCATCGTACGGCCCATAGCTGTCAGACAGCGACATGCTGTCATATCCACGATACTCATAGTCCATGCTTATGATTCCACGACCGCCTATCACACCGGCTGCACTCGCGATAAGCCGCCACGGAGACTTGAAGTGGAACGAGTTGCTGCCATACGGAGTCCCGGGCAGCGGGTCTCGCGGATCGGGCACGACTCCTGACGAATACTTATAGTCCATGTCGGCGTAATAGTCGCTCGTTACCGAATACCACGTCGGGGTATGCACTGCGAGTCCCAACCGCAGCTCATTTATGGGCTTGACGATGACTCCGAGTTTCATGTTGAAGCCTGTACCATAGGTGTGCAGATGGTTGTACATGTCAAAGTAAGCATCGCCGGTGCCGGTGCCGTAATACTGATCTCCGTTACTGTCAGTCATCGGCACGGGTATGGTAGCATTGCTCCAGCGCTCATCATAGTATGAGTCAGATGTGAAATTGATGTCATGGATGCCAAATCCTATACCCCACGACACCATGTTCACAAAATTACCTCCAAAGTTTATGCTGTACTCATCGACATATCCTTGCTCACGGGTAAACACCGACGAGGAGCCGTAAGCGGGAGATGTCCCGACAGCCGTAATATCAGAGACAAGTCCGTCAAAGCTGCCGTTGCTGTCAGGAGTAATAAGGAACGAGTCGTAGGCGAGCACGCCAAGCCATGGCGCGTAAGAGTCCCAAGTCCCCGGCATCGGGTCATAGTAAGGGTCATACTCGTCTGGCACGGTGCCCAGATCCTGATCAGTGATACCCATATCGTTCATAGTCCGGGCTACGTAATTGCTCAACGACGCACCGTTCATGTTGGATATGCGTCCGCTGTAAACACGGTCAAATGACTTTGCTCGTGAATAACTTATACCCCATGAGAATGTGGGCATGAATGTGTTGTCAAGTCTTGCCGTACCGACATATCCGAAGTTGTTGCAATAGACCTTTGTCTGGGTCTCCTTGTCAGATAGGCCCTGTGCCGACCCCTTGACCGACTGCATGTCAATATCCATGGTCACCCCGACCTCACTGCTTCTGTAAACGCCAATACCGGCGGGATTCTGGTTGAGGGTCGACAGGTCACCTCCAAGGGCACCGAATGCGCCGCCCATCGACATGAAACGTGCCGTACCCTTGAAATCGGGCTGGGATAATTGATAGGCGTCAATCGCGCTTTGAGCCGACATGAGCGCGGGAATGACACCTACTGCCGACATCAGTAAATATTTTTTCATATCCTTTAGATAATTACATTATTAATCAGTTGACACATCAACGGCGGCGACCGCCACCACCCGAACGACCTGCTCCGAAACCGCCATTGCCACCGCCGCCACGGCTTGGGCGCGAATAGCTCGGTTGTGATGAGGAGTTGGAGCGGGTCCCGCTGCTGTTATAATTTGAGCCACTGTTACGTGTGGAGTGAGTGGCGCTACCTGCACCGCTGTTGGTCGTGGGTGTGCGGCGATTGCCTACACGGTAGCTGCCCGAGCTGTTTCCCGTCGTCGATGATGGTGTCGATGGACGATAATATCCACCACCGTTGGAAGTGGACGGGCGGCGTCCCGGACGATAGGCGCCACCGCTATTGACTGCTTGCCCATGTGAGGGACGCGGGCCTACGGTCTGCCATCCGCCGGGTGATGTCGGGCGATGAGGACGCGGAGCGACGGGAGCCCATGACCATGCAGGACCCCAGCCCGGATAATAGGCCGGGCCCCATCCCCATGACGGATAGGGGTAGTAGCCCCATGCGGGTCCCCACCACGAGTTCCATCCAAAGCTCCATGACGGGCCCCACCATGAGTTCCATCCATATCCCCAGCTCCATGAAGGAGAATACCATGGGTCCCAATATGAGCCGATATATGAACCATAATAGGACGGAGTGCCGATATTGATGGTCACGTCAGGAGCTGCCGATGTGTAGTAATACTCCACCAATTCCGGGTCGTCAGAGTCAATAATGATTGACGGATTATGAAACTTTTCCAACCGGCGGGTATATGCAAAGTCTGCCGACTGTTCCGACGACGCGCTGTCGGCTGGCTGAGCGGTCACACCGCGCCTGTTGTACTCATCGACATCCCTCACCGGCCCGGTGGACGTGACGGTATATGTATCTGCTGCCGGATAGTCGGCGACACGGTAATTGCTGTAGTATGCCGCATTTTGCCCGGCAGACTCCGAAACCGGCTTACTCTCCGTGGATTTCTTCTTGGCCTTGACTTTTGACTCATCAAAGTATATGTCATCGTCATAGTAGCTCTGCGCACTGACCGATGACAGACCGATGACGGCAAACGTGGCCACAATAAACGCTTTCTTCATGTCCATATTCTTATCGTTTAATCATTATCTGCCCTATTTGACATCTTCAGGTAGTATCCGTTTAATCGGACTACCCCATCATTTTACAAAAATACGGAAAAAAATGAATATCTCTCCGATTATCGGAATATTAACAATTCTACGTAGTCAAACAGATGTCTATGCCATGATATGATGACGGCGTCCGCTCATCAACTAAGCCGGACGCCGTCACTTTATCTATCTGTCAAGACCTTATTCCTTTTCAATCGGCTTAAGATTGTAGGATACCATCGCGATGGAGATACCCCAGTAAATAAAGGCGATTGAGGTAAGGAAACTTACAAGCATCATATCCTGTACCCATCCGGCCTCAAGGAAGAAGAAACCGATGATCATCAGCAGGATACCATTGATGAGGTAGAGCCACCAGTAACGCTGCTTGCCGCTTACCTGACAAGAGTCGATAATGGCGCTTATGCCCCAGAATATGAAGACAATGGCAAGGAAGTATGGGAACACGACCTCTGACAATATAATACTGCGCACGAGCATGAATCCCACGAACATGTCAATCACACCTCCGGCAATCCACCAACCCCATCCACGAGGCCGGTTCTCGCCCGATGCGACCAACAGCTGGACCACACCAGCCAAAACGAGCAACCATCCGAATATCTGCGATGCGATTGCATAACCGGCCATCGGCCAGAACCAATAGGCAAACCCGCAAATCACCATCAAGATACCTACTGCGAGGACTATCCACCAATACTTGGACTGTCCCCAATAATCAATACTCAGTTTCATAATATAAATAATTTAGTCGTTAATTATATTTTCGTTTTATACCTACATAACAATATATTAATATTTTTTGTTTGTCACTAACCCTACTTTTAATCGAGCGGAAACACACCGTTACATCGGGCCATAAAAAGCCGGGGCCACCCGATATGGGCGACCCCGGTCAATAAGTCCCGCGCTATCCTTATCAAAAAAGGAAGGCGGCTGTTATAGTCCAGTAATTATTCTTGCCGTTAATCTTTACAGACTCGTCCACGACACCGATTGTCTCAAACGCGTCCGACATGCCGAGTCCGTAGCTTGCACCAATCTGCACCTTGCTGAGCAACTCAAGACCGATACCGAAATTCCAGGCAGAGTCAAATTTCTTGTTCCTGTAGGCATCGCTGATAGCCTTCTTGCTCGTCAGGAATGAGAAACTCGGACCGGTAAACAGGTAGGGAGCGACAAACTTACCCACCACGGGAATACCGATTTTCCACTTGAAATTGATGGGTATCTCGATATAGTCACCACCAATCTTTGACTCGACCATCGTGGAACTATTGGGCTCATTGGCAGGGATATTTTCCGTCTCAAAGGTAGATGTACGATGCACATACATCACCGAGGCATCAAACCCTACATTGGTGAGCGGTATCATAATCTCGGCCATCACACCGCCGGTAAACCCGGCACGGTTACTCGGGTCAAACACCCCCTTGTTAAATTTGAGGCTCGTGACCTCAGTACCGAGCTTTACACCAAAATGGAACTGAGCCGATGCAGGGAGCGCCGCAGCAACAGCCAAAGCCAGCACAAGGGCGGCTCGACGTAACGATTTCAACATAATATTATGGTTAAAAAGTTAAACATTGTGGAACAAAGGTAAGAAAAATAAATCAATCCTCTCCTATCATATTGAGAAACTCCTCCTCCCCTATGATGGGCACACCGAGTTTCTGAGCTTTCTCAAGTTTTGCCGGCCCCATATTCTCCCCGGCAAAGACAAAGTCGGTCTTCTTGGAGATCGAGCCGGAGTTCTTTCCTCCATGACGTTCGATAAGGTCCTTATACTCATCGCGTGAGTGACGGCTGAATGTGCCGCTTATGACGATAGTCTTCCCTGCGAGCGCATCGCTTCTCACGACGCTGTCGTCATGAGGCACCGCCATCTGAACCCCGGCATTCCTCAACCGTGCTATGACAGCACGGTTGCGCTCGTCGGCAAAATATTCCTGTATGCTCTCGGCTATACGCGGGCCGATGTCGTCAATAGCTGTCAATGCCTCGACTCCGGCATTCATCAGGGAGTCCATGTCGCCAAGGCTCCGGGCCAGTTTTTTTGCGACGGTCTCCCCGACGTATGGTATGGAGAGTGCATAGACGACCCTCTCAAACGGGACGGACTTGGAGTCCTCGATACCCTGCATGATGCGCTCGGCGCTCTTTTGGGCAAACCTGTCGAGAGCCATCAACTGTCCGGGTTCAAGGTCATACAGGTCGGCAATATTTCTGACGAGTCCGGCATCATACATTACTTGCGAGGTCTCCTCCCCTATGCCATCGATATTCATCATGCGGCGCCCTACATAATGCTCTATGCGTCCCACAATCTGAGGTGGGCATCCGTATTTATTGGGACATATCCATGCCGCCTCTCCCTCAACCCTGACAAGAGGTGTACCGCAAGCAGGACACTCTTTCACAAATGATATCGGAGATGCCGACGGCTCACGTGCCGCCTCATCAACCCCGGTAATCTTGGGAATAATCTCCCCACCCTTCTCGACATAGAGCATGTCATGCTCATGTATGCCAAGTTGACGTATTATATCCTCGTTATGCAGCGACGCACGCTTCACAATCGTTCCCGACAGCAGTACAGGGTCAAGATTGGCCACAGGGGTTATCACCCCGGTACGCCCCACCTCGTAAGACACAAACCGTAACCGAGTGAGGGCACGCTCGGCTTGAAACTTGTAAGCGATTGCCCATCTCGGCGACTTGGCCGTATATCCGAGATTGAGCTGCTGACGCAGGTTATTGACCTTGAACACAAGTCCGTCGGTAGCCACTGGCAGGTTTCTGCGCTCCACATCCCACTTGGCGATGAAAGAATCTATGTCATCGAGCGAGTCGAGCAACGTGATGTGTGGAGCGACCTTGAATCCCCATTCCCTCGCGGCCATCATGTTGTCATAGTGGTTGTCAAACGGCAGGTTGTCCCCTATCATATAGTAGAGGTACGCGTCGAGTCCGCGGCGGGCCACCTCGGCAGAGTTCTGCATCTTTAGCGTCCCGGAGGCGGCATTGCGCGGGTTGGCAAACAGTGGCTCCTCGTTAAACTCACGCTCGGCGTTAAGGCGGTCAAACGCCATCCATGGCAGCAGTATCTCCCCACGCATTTCAAACTGCGCCGGCCAACCGCTCCCTTTCAACACCAGAGGTATGCTCTTAATGGTCATGACATTGGCCGTAACATCATCTCCCCTCTCCCCGTCACCTCGGGTGACGGCTCTCACCAACCGTCCATCCTCATAGATGAGCGAGATTGATGTCCCGTCATATTTAAGCTCTCCAACTATTTTGAACGGCTCGCCCATCAGCCCGTCCCGCACACGACGCGCCCACTCATCGACCTCATCGACCGTGTAGGTATTGCCAAGCGACAACATCGGATGTATGTGGCGCACCTGTGTGAACGACTTGTTGATGTCGCTGCCGACGCGATGGGTCGGAGAATATGGGTCGTCAAACCGGGGATACTCCTTTTCGAGAGCCTCCAGTTCCTTCATCATCATATCAAAGTCGTAGTCTGAGATCTCAGGCTCAGACAGCACATAATAATTATAGTTATGACGGTTGATGTCGTCACGCAGCCGCTCGATGCGGTCTTTAATCGGGTCAACGGTCTCCATTACCAATTGTCAGTTTCAGAAATTACATACGCAAAGATAAACACTTTTAGACGATATACAGATTTTTCGTTACTTTTGATAGAACTATTCATCGCTCGTCCGTTATATATAAGTATACCGCACGTTAACGGTGACATTCAAACTACAGCCCTGATGTCTCCTGTAAAAAAGTTATTTCAAGAAATCAGCTACGGATTCCGTATGACCCTGATGGGATTCAGACGGTTTAACATGCACTTCATGTGGGCTGTGAGAGGTATCAGCGCTACGTTATCGGTCGTCACGCTTATACTGTCACTCGCCGCCATCATGCTCGCTGTGGTGGCCGTGGGATTTGAGCACACGACGGCAATGCTCTGCTCAATACATCGGTGGATGAGGGTCATACTATGTGTGTTCGCGTTTAACGTATCCTTCAACATTGTCCTCAACCTCAAGGAGACAGTGCGCAACTCCCGGCCGATAAAATGGATTGTCGATATATCGGTACTCGTCATGACACTGGCTGTGATATATCCCGAGCCGGTCAGGCCATGGATTCCATGGCTCAAGACGGTGATGTACAACAACTATGTGCTCTATTCGGTCGTGCTGGCATACGCCACCGTGTCGATCAGCTATGACATCATAAAGGTGATCGGGAAACGCACCAACCCCTCGCTCATGCTCTCGACAAGTTTCCTGTTTCTCATACTTGTCGGCTCCCTGCTGTTGATGCTGCCCAAGTGTACCATAGGAGGCATAAGCTATATCGACTCGCTGTATGTATCGACAAGCGCCGTGTGCATTTGCGGCCTGACTCCGGTTGACGTGGCTACGGTATTCACCCCGTTCGGCTGGCTGATACTCGGATTACTCATTCAAGCAGGGGGACTCGGTGTGATGACATTCACGAGCTTTTTCGCACTGTTTTTCAGTGGCAACACCTCCATATACTCCCAGCTCATGGTCAAGGATATGATATACTCCAAGACCATCAACTCACTGTTGCCCACATTGCTGTACATATTCGGTTTTACCCTGTTTGTTGAGGCCGTGGGGGCGCTGTTCATCCTGCTGAGCATTCATGGCACCCTCGGACTGAGCTTCGGTGACGAGATGATATTTGCCGCATTCCACTCCGTATCATCATTCTGCAACGCCGGGTTCTCCACCTTTCCGGGCGGGCTGTCCAATCCTCTGCTTTTCTATGGCAACCAATGGATATATGTTGTGGTGAGCATCATCGTGATAGCAGGTGGTATCGGATTTCCAATATTGGTCAACTTCCGCGATGCCGTGTGCCAGCACGTCAGGCGCGCATGGAACCGCCTGAGACACCACAAGCCCGAGCCAAGGAGGGTTCACCTGTACGACATGAACACAAAAATCGTGCTATACGCCTCCATAATCATACTTGTGGTGAGTGTGGTGCTTTTCTTCTGCCTTGAATACAACAACACACTCTGGGGCATGAGCCTCCCCAAGAAACTTGCCCAATCACTGTTTAACTCCATAGCGCCGAGAAGTGTGGGCTTCTCGTCCCTCAATCCGGCTGATTTCCTTAATGTCACCTTAGTGTTCATCCTGTTTCTCATGTGGATTGGGGGAGGATCACAGTCGACGGCGGGAGGCATCAAGGTCAACACCTTCGCGGCCATCTGGCTCAATCTTCAGGCAATCATAAAGGGTCGCCGCAGCGTCAACATATTTAACCGGGCCGTATCTCCCGGCTCGATAAGGCGTGCCAATGCCGTAGTGGCGACCTCCATTCTCGCATACACGGTGTTGTCGCTGATACTGCTGTTCCTTGAGCCTGACTTATCGGCCAAAGCCGTGCTGTTTGAGTCAGCATCGGCTTTGTTTACCGTAGGCTCGTCGCTTGGCATAACCGCCGCTCTCGGACCCGCCGCCAAGGCCGTATGTTGTGTGGCGATGTTTATTGGCCGCGTAGGCATAATATCGCTGTTCATGGGACTTGCCGGTAAGGCGCGTGAGGAGCAGCCGGTATTCCCCAGTGAGAATATAATCATCAACTAATACAATATACATATATGAGATACCTTATAATCGGACTTGGAATATATGGAGCCAATCTTGCCACCGACCTTACCGACCTCGGTCACGAGGTAATCGGAGCCGATCATAACGCCTCGCTTGTCGAATCAATAAAAGATTACATCTCCACAGCCTATATAATAGACGCTACCGACGAGACTGCCCTCGGTGTATTGCCGCTGAAGAATGTCGACGCGGTGATTGTGGCAATAGGCGAGAACTTTGGCGCAAGCGTGAAGACCGTGGCACTACTCAAGAAGGCAGGGATAAAGCACATCTATGCCCGGGCGATAGACAAGCTCCATGAGTCAATCTTGCAGGGATTTGACATAGACAGGATACTTACTCCCGAACAACGGGCGGCCAAGGACCTCGTCAATGAGATGGAACTTGGTAACCGGGTCGATTCATTACAAGTCGATGATGACAACTATATCCTCAAATTCAAGGCTCCGGCATACTATGCGGGAATCAAATATGAGGACCTTGACATAGCCAAGGATTTCGGACTACGGCTGATAGCCGTCAGCCGTCCGTCCCCTGCCCGCAACGCTGTCGGCATAAAGCACAATGTTCCTAAACTGATAGACATCTCAGAGGCCGGACTGCGCATACTGGAGGATGATGTGTGGACATGCTTTGGCACTCAAAAATCATATCGCGACATGTTCAAGCGCATAAACTGACAATATCATACCATAGTAGTTGTTTATGATGTGATATTGTCATGTCCGCGTCCAAATATTTAACATTTTGAATTTTGTATATTTGAATATTTATTACTATTTTCGTCAAATACAAAATAATCCACCTAATATATAAGAATCAATCATTACAAACCATACTTGACACAACCACCATTATCACGGCATGAGCGGACATTCTTTTATATTTGACATCAAGGTACAATCGTCCCCGCCATATGAGGGAGCACTCCTCGTGGCCGAGCCTTTCCTGCGGGAAAACTATTTCAACCACGCTGTCATCTGTCTTGTGGACTATGCACCGGGAGGGACAGCCATGGGGCTTGCGTTAAACAAACTTACCCACTACTCATTAAACGACCTTGTGGGTGATGTGACCGTTGACAGAGACATCCCGGTATTCTGTGGCGGCCCGATGTCGAGCGACCATCTTTATTGCATCCATACGCTCGGAGACATAGTGCCCGAGTCACGTCATGTGACCGATGACCTCTATGTGGGAGGTGATTTTGCGACAATAATCGACTATGTTAACAGCGGCTATCCAATTGACGGCAAGGTGCGTTTCTGCATGGGCTACAGCGGATGGGAAGCCGGACAGCTTGAGGGGGAGATCAGACGACACGTGTGGGCGGTAACCACGGTAGGCGATACGGACACTCTGCTGACCGGCTCGGAAAACCGTTACTGGCATCGGCAAGTACGCACGATGGGTTCGCCCTACCGTGGCTGGCTGTATCACCCTCAGGATCCCAAAATGAACTGACGCGGCGGTCATGCCGTGACACATCTTTGCAAAGTACGGCCAAAAGGGTTATCTTTGCATAAACAACCCGCGTGTCATGGCTCCAAAAAAGAACGGTTACCCGGTAAAGACGATACAAATCATAGCCCCGGTGCTTATCGGACTTGCCGTGGTCGTCTGGATGTTTGCCAAGGAGTACGATCCAAGGACATGGAGTCTGATAGAGTTTACGCCCCACCTTATATCATGTATAGCGTTGGCATGGGTATTCATGGCCGGACGTGATTTTGGCCTGACATGGCGATTCAGAATCATAACTGACCGGCAGCTGTCGTGGAGACAGGCTATACGTGTCAACTTCCTGTGTGAGTTTACCTCGGCCATAACCCCTTCGGCGGTGGGAGGCAGTGTGCTCGGGATGCTGTTCATGCACACCGAGGGCATCGCCATGGGACGGGCTACCACACTTATGATGACGACATTGTTTCTCGACGAATTGTTTTTTGTGATAACATGCCCCCTCATAGTGGCCCTGATACCCTATCGCGAGCTGTTTGACTTCTCGCCCCACACCATATTTGCCTCTGGCATATCGGTGACATTCTGGATTGTATACGGTGTCATAGCCTTGTGGACTCTCATCTTGTTTGTAGGGATATTTGTCAAGCCACAAGGAGTGTCCCGTGCGCTCTATTGGTTGTCGGGATTAAGGTTGATGAGACGCTGGCAGTCACGCATATCGTCACTCGGACAAAACATGGTGGCGACATCTGTCGATCTGCGCCACCGTAATGCCCGGTGGTGGGTCCGCGCCTTCTGTGCCACAGCCTTGTCATGGATGTCAAGATACCTCGTTGTCAACGCGCTGTTTCTTGGCTTTGCCCCATACGCCAACCAACTCGTGGTATTCGGGCGGCAGTTTGTCGTATGGGTAGTACTCATGGTATGCCCCACCCCCGGCGGCAGCGGTGTCAGCGAGTGGTTGTTTACCGAATACTACGGTGACTTGCTACGTGAGGGAGGGAAAAGCGTAGCCTTGATAATAGCCTTGTTCTGGCGCATAATTTCCTATTATATCTATCTCATCATCGGGGTCTGCATACTCCCCGGATGGCTCAAACGCAGCATGGCGATGCGTGCCAACAGACATAAGACAAAAGATTTACATCCCAATAAACAAACGGAATCATGAAAATTGCAAGACATATATTGCTTATCCTTACACTCATCCTTGTCCCGGTCATCGCGACCGCAAAGGCCAAGCAGGTATACGTCATACCTGTCGATGACGAGATTGGCTCTACGACATGGCGCACGGTGCAGCAAGGTTGCCGTGAGGCTCGGGAACTGGATACCGATATCCTGCTCATACACCTCAACACCTACGGTGGTGCTGTGGTATACGCCGACTCCATACGCACCGCCCTGCTCAACTACCCCAAGCCGGTCATAGCCTTTATCGACAATAACGCCGCCTCAGCGGGAGCACTGATCTCAATCGCGTGTGACAGCATATACATGCGCGACGGTGGCTCGATAGGAGCCGCCACAGTCGTCGGGGGGGATGGCCGTCAGATGCCCGACAAGTATCAGAGCTACATGAGAGCCATGATGAGGTCTACGGCGCAGGCGACAGGCCGAGACCCTATGATAGCCGAGGCGATGGTAGATTCCCGCGTGGAGATCCCGGGCATCATCGACTCTACAAGGGTGCTGACCTTCACCTCGTCGGAGGCACGGCAGCATGGGTTCAGCAACGGCAATGCCACTGACATTGACAACATACTGCGAGACAGACTCCATATCGACAACTACACGATAACCACACGTGAGAACAGTTTCTGGGACCTGCTCATCGGTTTTTTCACAAATCCCGCCGTACAGGCCATCCTTATAATGATAATAATCGGTGGAATATATTTTGAGTTGCAATCGCCGGGGATGGGATTTCCATCGGCAGCGGCACTTATTGCCGCCATACTCTACTTTCTGCCGCTCTACATCGAAGGTGTGACAGCCCCGTGGGTCGTTGCGGTGTTTCTCCTCGGCCTGGTATTGCTGATACTTGAGATATTCGTGATTCCAGGATTCGGCATCGCGGGTATAGTCGGAATAGCATTGATGATAGCGGGATTATTTGCTGCACTGCTCGACGGATTCAGCTTCTCGTTTGACATCTATACCGACAACGAGGTGATGCACGCAGCTGCCACCGTATTTGGCGGCCTGTTGCTCGGCATCGGGGCCGTGGCCCTGTTGACATGGAAATTCGGATACAAGCTCATCCCCCGTAGAATGGCCCTGCACAAATCGCTTGAGACCGACAAAGGCTATATCGGTGTGGACATGCAGCCCTCACGTCTCGTGGGTCAGCGGGGGCGGTCAGTGACTGTGTTACGCCCTGCCGGCAAGGTCGAGATTGGCAATACGACATACGATGCTGTGTCGACCGGCTCATTCATTGACCGGGACACGGAGGTGAGAGTCGAACGCTATGAGAACGCGCAGCTGTATGTGACACCCATTGACAAGGATTATTGAACGTAACATCTGAATACATGAGATTTATAGGTATCATACCGGCGAGATTTGCGTCATCGCGATTTCCCGGGAAACCATTGGCCGACATAGGCGGCATGACCATGATAGAGCGTGTCTACCGACAGGTGTCAAAGGAACTTGACACCGTCTATGTGGCTACTGACAACAAGCGTATCTACGACACCGTGACGGGGTTTGGCGGCAACGCGGTCATGACCTCGCCATCACACCGCAGCGGCACTGACCGATGCTACGAGGCATACCTCAACATTGGCTCTCACGCTGACGTAATAATCAATATCCAGGGTGACGAGCCGTTCATCGACCCCACACAGATAGCGGCGGTCAAGGGGTGCTTTGACATCCCCGGCACGGAGATTGCCACACTTGTACGCCCATTTGACAAAGCTCTCGGTTTTGAGGCATTGTTTGACAACTCAAAGCCTAAGGTCGTGATAGACAATGATGACAATGCCATATATTTCAGTCGGTCTATCATACCGTACGTGCGCAATTATCCATGGGAGGAGTGGCTCGACCATCAGACATTTTATATGCACGTGGGCATGTATGCCTACCGTGCCGCGACACTCGGACGCATAACCTCCCTACCCCAGTCGTCACTCGAACTGGCCGAGAGTCTTGAGCAGTTGAGATGGATACAAAACGGTTTTAAGATACGTGTAGGATATACCGATACCCCGACCATCGGCATCGACACACCGGCTGACCTTGAGCGTGCGCGGCAACTGGTAAGCCGCATTTGAGCATGACCCATTCTTCATTCAGACACATATAAATCACAGAATAGATGATAGACCACCGCAAGATAGCTCCGGCAATACATGAGTTCGGACACCTGAACATCCCTCTCCCCGAGGAGACCACGTTGTCAAACGGCATACCGCTCTCGATAATCAATCATGGGCCCGATGAAGTCTGCCGGTTGAGTCTTATATGGCGACAAGGCGGTGTCGAGGTCGGATCGATGCCACTTGGGGCCATAACGGGCCTCGTGATGCGTGAGGGTGCCGGTGGCCAATCAGCGACGGAGATTGCCGAGACGCTCGAATTCAACGGAGCCCAGTTGCGCATAGAGGTCAGCACCCACTGCTCTCGGCTTGAGCTGATAGCCCCAAACAACCGCATCGCCGAGGTGCTTCCCGCCATATCCGACATCATAACGTCTCCACATTTCCCTACTCATGAGAGCAGTGTCATCATCGACAACCGGGCCCGCGCGTTGGAGATAGAGCGCGGCAAGGTCGGATTTCATGCACGACATGCAATCAATCTGATGATGATGGGGGCCGGTCATCCTCTCGCGGTCGAGGATACCCCGGAGGTTATCCGTGCGATAACATCGGAGCAGATACGGTCGGCATGGCAGCGGCTGTTTATGTCGGAACGCCCGGTAGCATTTCTCGCCGGACATATTACTCCGGCGGTCGTTGAGAGTATCGACAGCCACATAGGCGCAATCCGTTTCCCCGATGGGCAACTTGAGCGCCTTATCATCCCGTTCACACCTGTCACCGAGCGGCGTGTGGACATCCACCGTCCCCAGTCGCTGCAAAGCGCTGTTCGCATCGCCATGCCGGCAATTCCCCGCAGTCATCCCGACTATATACCGTTGAGGATACTCGTGATGGCGCTCGGAGGATATTTCGGAAGCCGCTTGATGGCAAATGTCAGGGAGGACAAGGGCTACACATACGGCATACATGCCAACCTGCTCGGCTATCGCGAGGGAGCCATGACCATGATAGGTTGTGAGTGTGACAACAAGTATACCGAAGCTCTCATCAACGAGTGTATCCGTGAGATTGAGCGACTGGCGACTGGTGATTTCTCTGATGACGAACTGGGACGCGTCAGGTCATACGTGATGTCACAACTTGCCGCCCTGCTCGACACCCCGTTCTCCATCGGCTCATACTATGAGAACATGGTACTCGCCGACATCTCCACCGACTACTTCGACCAACAACAGTCAGCAGCCACCGCCATATCGGCATCATCATTCAAGCACCTCGCCTCAACCTACCTCAACCCCGCCACCGCCCGCATCGCCGTCGCCGGAGCTACGCAAAATTCCCTTACTACACCCCCCTCTCCCTCTCTCTGAGCGGGGGATTATGATTATTTGTACATCTGCAATATCCTTTTTATTATGAAAATCGAACAAGCATTATCCATTCTAGATAAAGACTTTGAAGATTTCAAAGTTAAGGGAAATGCGGTAACAATCCACAAGAGCCAAGGCTCTGAGTTTCCTGTCGTAGTCATACTGATGAACATGAGACACTTGTTATGCTACAACGCAATCTCATCAACACCGGCATCACACGAGCCAAGAAGAAGATATGCGTATTCGTTGGCTCGCCCAAAGCTCTCAACATAGCGATCAAGAAACAAACCGTTTCCGACCGTAACACCAAGCTCAAAGAACGACTTAAATAACCCTCTAAAGCTATGTCCACTCAAAAGTTTGACAATTTTGCTACACTACGTTCTGCATTTAAGAAATCCAAAGTGACAGTTCCATTCCGTTGTTATACACGATTGGATGGTGGCGCTCGTTCATATGATTTGTATGCAGAATGCTCATGCAATTATTTTGGAGTTGTTATATTGAGCCTTATGGGGAAGATTATCTTAATCAACAAATTGAATTTATCAATGACCAAACAACAACGGAATTAGTAAAATGTTGTTTGGATAATATCCCGGACTTTATAAATGCCGAAGTTGATAACTTCTATGAGTTTATGGATAACATTGCCAGTGTAGATTTTAACTTGCCTGAATTTCACAAGGAAATACCAGTTTTCGGGATAAATAATGTCCATCATTTCATTAGAGACTATCTCGCTACTCCGCATATTGATAAATGGCCATCGCTTCTCGCTTTTTGGGTTTATAGAATGAACTATTATGACGAGGGAAATGAAAACGACAACGATGATATATTGTGTATGCAAAATGCAATTCGCAATTTGCATACAAGGTTGAGCAAAAGCAAATTAGTTCCCGACCCAAAGTCTTTCATAAAATTAGGAGAAGCAAATGCTAATCGAATTTTGAGGTCGGAGGGACTTATGACTTTTGGCTTAGTACCTAAGGCAGACAATAATCCACCATTGTCTGGTCGTTTCCTTTTGTCTCCTAAATATCTAAGATTTATGGACGGCTTCGTTTGGTTATACCATCCGAAGTTTCCTGGCGGAGCTGACGGACACCTACCTCTTAAATATGAGTTAAAGGAGTCGCGCAAAGTCTTTTCCAACATCAATCATTATCTGCTGAAAAAATTACCTCCAATCCAAGTCGAAGCACATAACGGTTGCATTGTTAAAGTCCTTACTCCTTTCTCCTTAACTGAATGTATTGAGTTAATTGAACATAAATCTGAGAGTCCAAACGTTTCAAAGGAAAAGGCAAAGCCAACCGTACAACGCAAGGACTTTGCAAAAAGTGAAGCTCGAACTCTTATAAAAGAGTTCAAGTCTCGCTATCTTAACTATCTCTGTGCTTCTCAACTTGATGATTTTAAGGTTGTTTGTTGCATTGAACAACGGACTACTGAATCGGGCACATCTGCAACTGAGTATTCCTTTATCTTTACGCTCAAATCAACTCCAAGAAAGACACTTCTTATATTTGAGAACGTTAATAATTCTCGCAGCACATACGCTGTTTCTGTTGACACATCTTCATACGAAGATTGCGTTGATATTGTATTTGCCTACTTCGCTTCTGACATTCTTAATAAACGTCAGAAGATGGCAAGTGGCGAATTGCGGATAAATCATTCAGGAATACGCGAGATGAAAAGGATATTCCACAAAGATTATCTAACGTGGTGCGATGCTATAAAATCCCTAAAGTATTTTTGATATGAGCGACTACGGAGAATATAATGGCGATACCATGCACGATATGTGGGTAGATTACACATATCATGAGAATATTGGAGAATTTAACGATTGGTATGGAGTAGGTAGCGGTGGTGGACATCGCCCACATCGCTATAGGTTCAATTACCAACCTTCAAAAACGATTTCGCAACTCATTAACGAGTGCAAAAGTCGCATTAGCTCTAATAAAGCCAAAATTGCTGAGATAGGAACTGAAATTGAATACGCCAAAAAGTCGATTGAAAATCCGACTGTTGCGCCCGAAAAGAAAGTGCAATTGCAAAGATGCTTGATGAGAATTTCCCAAATCGACTTGCTCGCTATCGAAAAGCATTGCCAAAGATGAAGCTAAGATTACATCTTTATTGATGAAGCGAGAGAAACAGCGAACCCTTTGGACCATAGGAGTCTGTATCGTCGCTATCCTTTTCTCGCTTTTCCTCTTTTAGTTGATTTACGACTGAAATCTTACCGTCTATAATAATAGGTGCGTAAGTCTTCTTCGTTGTCATAATACCAATCTTCCCACGACTCATATCCATCCTCTTTCCATTCGGGATGGGCATTGCGTAATGCACTTAATCGCTTCTTTCTCAATTGGCCATGACCTTTTGACGGTAGTCGGCAAGCGTTCTCAAGACCTTTGCGATTATATACACCGATATGCTTGCCATCTTCGTAACAGTCAAGCGTACCCCAAACATTATCCTCCGTAAAACTGCATCGCACATTTTTGAGGCGGGTATAAATTCCTTTGGTATCAGTCAAGTCTCTATAATAGGTCGTTGAAAATTCTATTGCCTTTTCAAACTTTCACGTTGTAGGATTGAAGCGCTGTATGAAATGGTGTTCTTTATCGCCATACTCCAACGTGTACTTCATAATCCAGTTATCATTATCTTTGCGCCATAGACAAACCCAAAAATATGCCGGCACCTTTGACCGAACCAATTTATGTACGTCTGAAATTGAATATGACGGCATATTGACTATCTTGATAGAATCTTCGATTGCTCTTTGTCGCTGATACTCAATTTCAATCAAACGGTTTCGTTCCGCTTTTTCAGCTGCAATTCTTCGATTATTTGCTTCAAGTAGTTCTATTTCTTCTATCTGCAATTGTTCTCTAACCTTGGCTTGGAACTTGAAGAATAGACCTATGCACACGATGATAACACAGCTTATTACAATTACAATAATCCGTAATTTCCTCGAATAGCATTTAAGGTTGTCGAGGTCGTTATTTGTCAGTTGGTTATCAGGCATTTTATTGCAAAGTTACAAATCTTATCCAAAATACGCTGTTGGACGATTTGTTTCGGGAGGAATGGGCTTCGATGATGGGCCTGGAGATAGTGTCCTCTTGGTGAGAGGTAGGCATGGCCACCCGGGTTGTATTGCGGTATGGTGGCATCGGTGGCTGTGGCTTGGGTATTGATGGCCTCGTGCTGCCGTGTGGAGTTCTTTGCAAGTAAAACGCCTACAGGCGATAACAAACAGTTTTGGTGACATCCGAGCAGTTGCCCGATTTGCATACGATGTTGAAAATCGCTAATTTTACTATATGAATGAACTATTTCAAGCCGCGATTAACCTTGATATTGATAAAATCAAAGAATATATCAATGTCATACCTCTTAACCGTCTTAAATGCAAAGCCATTCAAGACATATATTTCATATCATTAGGGTATTTTCTTTTAGCCAATGGTAAATTCTCACCTAAATACCAACCTACAGCAGATAAAATAAAATATCGAGCCCGGAATATTTTGGAGTTACTGGACTCAACTATGAGTACGAAACATTCCGATATGATTATCCCATTCATGAATTGGGCTAAACAAGTTGCCTTTGAAGATGATAATGGTGATTTTGAAGATTCTTTTTTCACAAAAGAAGATGTGTTACTTCGTGCCGGATTTCGTAAAATAGATCTTCAACTTTACATAGAATGTGAGCGATTTAATTATTCAAACGTAAAAGATTTGCTTGAAAAAGGTGCAAATCCTGATATATCCCTCCCCTTTGAACTAAAAGAAGAAAATCTCCCGTTGCCAAATGATTACACTGAAATATATGAGACTGACAGCGCAATTGGCCATACAGTCGAATATGCGTGTGCTTTCTTTGACATCCATGATGGCATGAGAGATTTTGAGAATATTCTTAATGGCAAGACCATGACTAACGTAAATTCTCAAATTATCAATCTCATGACAAGTGCTGCCAATTTACTACTTTATCAGCTTTTAGCCGGATATAATATATAGTAAGAAGTCCGAATTTACACAAATAGGATAGTTTTTTGACAGATATTTTATAAAACAGAAATTTTCATAACGGCAAAGGGGTTAATTATTTTTGGCAAATTCGGCCAGTTCTCTGCCAAAAAGATAGCGCAACAGGGCGTTGGTCATCAGGCTCTGTTTGAGCGAATCCGACTCTATGAGACGTGCCACGTCGCCGAGAGTGAGGAGCTTGATGCTCACGTCTTCTGTTTCATCGAGATGCTGTCCGGATGTATGCTCACCCCCCTATGCAACAAATGTGTATCAGAGATTATTGAATGAGTCGTGGTTGGCGGACGTCACTGTGAGTAGCCGCCAGTCACCACCACTGTAGCCGGTCTCCTCCCGAAGTTCAGGCGAGCCGCTTGTTCGGGGGTCTCTCTCCTCTGCCACTCCGGCACACAACTCGGTCATAGTCTGCCCCAGCGCGTGGCGATATTGCTCCACCATCACGAACATGCCATCCTTGCGACGGTCAATCACGTTGACCCACGTGGGATATTCGAGCACGTAGTATTCAGTGTTAATCGTACCGTTGGGCAACTGCACGCGGTCTACCCGCGCCGTGAGCCATGGACGACGAATAAGGTACTTACTCTCAAGAATCTTCCATTTTCTGTTGTCTTCCATCTTCGTAGATATTTTCGTAAAGATATTGAAAAAACTTTTGATCTGACCCCAATTCTATCGCCGGGTGTGCCATGATGTAGCGGAGGGGGATTGGGGGATAAAAGAAAAGGACAGACTGTAGTTGTCTGTCCGTTTGAGTAGCGAATCCGGGAATCGAACCCGAGTCTCCACCGTGAGAGGGTGGCGTGCTAGGCCACTACACTAATTCGCCATCTTGTCGTTGAAACTCGCTTGTTTCATAATGACGATGCAAAGGTAGGCATTATTTTTGAACTTGCAAACTTTTGGGCAAAAAAATTGAATAAAATTTTTCAGAAGGCTATTTTTTTCTGTCGGGAGAGAAATTTCAGGGCAAAAGATTGCCGTTTTTACATTTATATGTTAATTTTGACGGTAAATGTTAATCAAAAGCCGAATAATAAAGTGCGAGGAACAAACAATTGTCTAATTTAATTGTTAACGTAATATAACTTAAACTATTGGTTTAAGGCGATATGACGATATACTATCGAGAATTATGAAGAAATCAACAATATGGATTCTTACGATAATGATGGCCCTGACGTTTGCCGGGCTGCTTTACGTGCAGGTCACATATATGAAAAATATGATAAGGATGCGCGACGACCAGTTTACCGAAGGGGTCAAACGCAGCCTTTATGCTGTCTCGACGGCACTTGAGCAAGACGAGACAAAGCACTACCTGGAGGAGGATGCGGCACAGATGGAAAGCACGCTGTATCCCCAATACGGCGACGACAAACATTCCGGCAAGCTCGGTAGCCTCAACTATTCCGTGACAACTCCCGACGGCATCGAGGCAAACTTCACCATCACGGGCAACCTCGGCGACCGTTACCGCTCGATGCAGGAGATACTCAAGGGACAATACCTGTATCAGCAGGGGCTGCTCAACGAGGTGATACTGCGCATCATCAACCAGTCGAGCAACCGTCCCATTGAGGAACGCGCCGACAGCACGGTCGTGAGCAACTACCTGCGGCTCGAACTCGACAACAACGGCCTCGACCTGCCATTTGAGTTTGCCGTGGTAAACCGCAGCGGTGGAGTCATCTACAAGACATCCCGATTCAATCCATCTACTGTTGACCGTAACAGTATGTTCGTGCAGACCCTATTTCCCAACGACCCGGTCAACAAGATTAATTATATTAAGGTATACTTCCCGACAAAAAAAGATTATATCTTCTCATCCATAAAGTTTATCATCCCATCATTTGTCTTCACCCTGATATTGCTCGGCATATTCATCTACACGATATATCTTGTGGTGAGACAGAAGAAACTCACCGAGATGAAAAACGACTTCATAAACAATATGACGCACGAGTTCAAGACCCCGATATCCACCATATCGCTGGCCGCCCAGATGCTCAATGACGACTCAGTGCGCAAGTCGCAGACCATGATGCAGCACATATCGACCGTGATAAACGACGAGACAAAGCGATTGAGATTCCAGGTCGAGAAGGTGTTGCAGATGTCTATGTTCGACCGTCAGCGTGCCACCTTGCGGCTACAGGATGTCAACGCCAACGAGGCCATAGCCAATATCGTTAACACGTTCAAGCTCAAGGTCGAGAAGTTTGGCGGGCACATCAACTACAACCTGAACGCCGAGCGTTCGACGGTTAATGTCGATGAGATGCACTTCACCAATGTCATATTCAACCTGCTCGACAATGCGGTCAAGTATCGCCGCGAGGATGTACCCATCGAACTTACGGTAGCCACCAACGACCTGCCCGGCGACAAGCTGGAGATCACCGTGGCCGACAACGGCATAGGCATCAAGAAGGAAGACCTCAAAAAAGTCTTTGAGAAGTTCTACCGCGTGTCGACGGGCAACCGTCATGACGTGAAAGGCTTTGGCCTCGGGTTGGCCTACGTCAACAAGATGGTCCACGAACTGCGTGGTGACATACGCGTGGAGAGCGAGATCAACCAAGGAACAAAATTTATAATTATATTACCATTAACTAAAAACTGATACGATTATGGAAGAACGTTTGCGTATTCTGTTGTGTGAGGACGACGAGAATCTCGGCATGTTGCTGAGAGAATACTTGCAGGCCAAAGGCTACAATGCCGACTTGTTTTCAGACGGAGAGAGCGGCTACAAGGCGTTCCTCAAAGGAAAATATGACCTTTGCGTGCTTGATGTGATGATGCCCAAGAAAGACGGCTTCGCGCTCGCACAGGAGATAAGGACGGTAAACAGCGAGGTGCCGATAATCTTCTTGACAGCCAAGTCTCTCAAAGAGGATATACTCGAAGGGTTCAAGATCGGTGCCGACGACTATATCACCAAACCGTTCTCGATGGAGGAACTTGTGTTCCGCATCGAGGCCATCCTGCGCCGTGTCAAGGGCAAGAAGGGCAAGGAAATCACGATGTACAAGATCGGCAAGTTCATGTTCAATACCCAGAAGCAGATATTGATGATTGACGACAAGACCATCGACCTGACAACCAAGGAGACCGAATTGCTCAGCCTGCTCTGCTCTCATGTCAATGAGCTGCTCGAACGTAACTTCGCGCTCAAGACCATCTGGATTGACGACAACTACTTCAACGCACGAAGCATGGACGTGTACATCACCAAGCTCCGCAAGCACCTCAAGGCCGACCCCTCAATCGAGATTATCAATATCCACGGCAAGGGCTACAAGCTCATTGCCCCCGAGGAGGAGGCATAAATCCTCCATCCTACCCGTAGAGACAAGCCGATGGCCGCGTAGACAACCACTCGCGGCCATCGGCTCATCATATAATCACGCGCATTAGAATGATGACGGTGTCGATAAGGCCAAGGCGCGCCAATACAAGTCAGTGGTTCGTCCCGTGATCAGACTTAGCAAAAAAATGGAGGAGCTCTCACGAGTTCCTCCATTCCATATTACAAAGGTTTGAAAAAGTGAAGTTATCAGTTTAATGTCATTCGTCGGCATTCTGCTCGGCGTATGCCTTGAGGAGCTTCTCCTGCACATCGGTGGGTACAAGCTCGTAGGCCGAGAATTTCATCGTGAACGACGAACGGCCACCCGTTATCGAACTCAACGCCGTCGAGTAAGACGCCATCTCCTTGAGGGGCACACGGGCCGAGATTTTCTCAAATCCATTCTCGCTCGACATGCCCATGATAATGGCGCGACGACCTTGCAGGTCACTCATCACGTCGCCCATGACATCGGCCGGGACAAACACCTCGACATCATATACAGGCTCAAGTATCTTGGGGTTGGCCGAGCGGAAAGCCTCGCTGAACGCGTTACGGCCGGCAAGGCGGAACGAGATTTCGTTTGAATCGACCGGGTGCATCTTTCCGTCATATATGCAGACCCTGACATCGCGTGCATAGCTGCCGGTCAGAGGGCCCTGCTCCATGCGGTCCATCAACCCCTTGACAATGGCGGGGATGAAGCGGGCATCTATGGCACCGCCGACAATACAGTTGCAGACAACGAGCTTGCCACCCCATTCGAGAGGTATCTCCTGTGTGTCGCGCACATTCATCTTATACTCCTGGTTGCCGAAGCGGTAGCTGTCGGGAGCCGGCATACCCTCGGTATACGGCTCGATGATGAGATGCACCTCGCCAAATTGCCCCGCGCCACCCGACTGCTTCTTGTGACGGTAGTCAGCCCGGGCTGCTTTGGTAATTGTCTCGCGATAGGGAATCTTGGGTTCCTCAAAGATGATGGGGAGTTTATCATTATTCTCAACGCGCCATTTGAGAGTACGCAGGTGGAACTCGCCTTGGCCTGACAATATGGTCTGCTTGAGTTCCTTTGACTGCTCGACCTGCCACGTCGGATCCTCCTCGTGCATACGGGTCAGAATCTCGCTTAGCTTCTCGGCATCGCTCTCGGTCACGGGACGCACCGCACGCTGATATTTGGGCGCGGGATACTTGATGAAGTCAAACATATAGTCGCAGCCCTTCTCGTCAAGGGTATTGCCGGTACGCACATCCTTGAGCTTGACCGACGCGCCTATATCGCCGGCGCATAGCTTGTCGACCTGAGTCCTTATCTGACCGCAGACACAGAATATCTGGGCAAGACGCTCCTTGCTGTCACGACTGACATTGTTAAGATCAACACCGGCATTGAGAGTTCCCGACATGACCTTGAAATAGCTCACCTCACCGATATGCGGCTCAACTGTCGTCTTGAATACAAAGAGACTGAGGGGGCCATTACTGTCAGGCTTAACCTCGTCACCGACAGTATCAACGGGAGCGGGCATATCCTCGACAAACGGCACGACATTGCCAAGGAACTCCATCATGCGGCGCACACCCATATCCTTGAGAGCGCTGACACAGAACACAGGGAATATCGAGCGGTCAACAAGCCCCTTGCGTATTCCCTCGCGCATCTCGTCCTCCGAGAGACTACCCTGTTCAAAGAATTTTTCCATCAGTGTCTCGTCATTCTCGGCAGCAGCCTCGACAAGAGCCTGATGCAACTCGCGGGCCTTGTCCATCTCCTCGGCAGGGATATCCTCAATCACAGGCACGCCGCCGTCAGGACCCCACGAGTACTTCTTCATCAACAGGACATCAATCATGGCGTTGAAACCGGGACCAACGCTCAAGGGATATTGTATAACGGTAACCTTTGGGCCGAATATCTCGCGCATCTGCTCTATCACGTTGTCATACTCGGCCTTCTCACCATCGAGCTGATTCATAGCGAATATCACCGGCTTGCGCAAGGCAGCGGTCGTGCGGAATATGTTTTGCGTACCGACCTCCACACCATATTGCGAGTCAATCACTATCACGCCGGTATCGGTCACATTAAGAGCCGTTATGGCACTTCCGACAAAGTCATCACTGCCCGGACAGTCAATCACGTTAAGTTTCTTATTTAGGAACTCAGCATAAAAAATGGTTGAAAAGACAGAGTAACCGTACTCCTTTTCAACCGGGAAATAGTCACATACCGTATTTCCGGCATCGACAGTGCCACGACGTTTTATAACCCCACACTCGTAAAGCATCGCTTCAGCGAGTGTGGTCTTACCCGAGCCTTTGCTACCAAGCAAGGCGATATTTTTAATCTCGTTGGTCTGATAAACCTTCATGTTATTAGAATTTTATAAAGTAAATATGTTAGTCAGGTTCACTAAAGCGGCCTTCAACCACTTATTGAGCGCAAATTAATATATTTTTTTGAAATTTACACCATCAATTTATATGTTTCACAACACATAACCATGAATACGAACTCCAAAACATATCTTCAAAACCAGACAACGGATTATCTAAAAATCAATATTGAGGGATAAACAGGGGCAGTTAAGCGCTGTTTATGACAAAGCAAGACTCCGGCCTTAATGTGCCGCAGTCTTGCCATATGCTACTAATTGTCAAACAGTAAAACTAATCTTCTATTTTACTTATCATAAAAACAATCAGACTATCAAACACTATCTTATCATTACTTTTTGACCATTAACGATGTAAAATCCCGGTGTCAAGCTATTAAGATCTGAATCCGAGTCAACATGCTGCACAGGTATACCTTGCATATTATATACAGTTGCAGGGTAATGAAGCCCTGATACATCAGAATCCAACTCCTCAATACCACTAAGCTGCTCTCCTTCCGTGCCATTAATTACACATGTCGCATAAGTCCCATCAGAGAGCATAGCGGCAACAGTCGCCTTAAGACTTTTAATGACGGTCACGAGACCCGATTGTGACACACTGACGGCATCAGGATTTGATGAATACCATTTTACGCCCTCTGCCTCTAATCCGTTCCGAGCATAACCGACGACTCCTAATTGTACAGTAGTGCCACATTCGGCCTTGAGAGCTGAGAAATTTAAGGTCGGTCCCATATCATTATCACATTTGGAGAAATTATACCAATATGGAGCTGAGGAATATGGAGAGCCAATCGGATAGTGCAATGTCACATTATTATAATTGTAAAGAGTTTGGTATCCAACTGTCGGAGGAATCTCGCCTTGCAGATATATATCTGTCAGGTTGCCCCCGAGGAGCGCATAATCACCAATTTCTGATACAGATCTCCCTACGTAACATATCTTTTGACTTTCGGCATCCCCAAAAGCCTCTTGTCCCACAGTCATTATACCATTCCCGATGTATATGCCCTCTATTCCGTTACAATACCAACAAATGTAGTCGGGTACAGCTTCAACATAGTCTGTTATCCATACTTTGTTCACGGTAATATGCTGAAATCCTAACTGTTGTGGACTCCCGGCAGGGACATCATGCGTTTGCTCATATTCGATTGGACGTCCTATAATCAGTATATCAAGATTTGTATGAATATTAAAGGGGGCATCTTTGATTTTCAGGACATCAGTACCATCACACAGCACAACTTCCTTAAGATATTCGCTCAAACCATCAAAAGCAGCATCATCAATACAAGTTACCGAGGATGGTATGACTAAACGTTTGATCTTCGTTTGGTTAAATGCAGCAGCTCCTATTGTTTCGATACCGTCTTTAAGTATCAAAGTCTCCAGGCCTGTCCCCCAAAACGCCTGATCCCCGATGGTTTTGATATTTCCGGGGATTTCCACTTCTGTGAGTGAGTCACACTCTGAGAACGCACCTTCAGGAATAACTTGCAACCCATTCCCTATTGTCACGGAACTCAGTTTTTGACAGCGGCTAAAAGCACCTGTCCCCAATAATGTCAGGGAATTAGGCAGATTAACGCTTGATAGCTCCTTACAATAACCAAAGCAGGATTCACCTATTTCCTCAATACTTTCTCCGAGATATAAATTCTCTATTGGACAAGCGCCAAAGGCAGATTCTCCAAGTGAAATCATTGAATCAGGAAGTCTGACCTCTTTCACCGAACTGGGTGAAAAAGCCTCCTTACCTATGGTTTCAAGTTGATTACCAAAAGTGACATCTGTCAAAGCCTTACAATAATAAAAGGCTCTTTCGCCAATAGACTTTACGCCATCACCGATTGTCACTCTTTCCAATGACTCGCATCGGTTGAAAGCATCAGATTGTACACTTGATACAGAATTGGGGATAGTTATGCTCTTCAACTTTGAACAATAGAAAAATGTGGATTCGTTAATCATTTCCACCGACTGGCCGATTATAACACTCTCAAGATTACTACAATACTCAAACGCATACCCTCCTAAATTAGTTACAGTGTTAGGTATTACCACATCTTTCAATTTTGAGCAACCCTCAAATGCACCGTTCCCAATTGATAAAAGGTTGTCATACATCGTAACGCTCTCCAACGCCTTACATCCTTTAAACGCATTATCCCCTATTTCTGTAACGGACTTAGGAATTACAATCTCTTGTAATGAGGAGCAGTTATAAAAACTGTTACTTCCAATAGTGACAACAAATTCTCCAATCTCGGCGTGAAGCAACCCCTTACAACCAAAGAATGCTTTCTCCGAGATTGATTTTACAGACGCGGGGATGGAGACATTTGTAATCCCGGTACAACCTGAAAACTCAAGCGCACTGATTGAGGTTACACAATTACCTATTGTCAGTTGCTTGATTGAAGCATTGTCTCTAAATGGCGGTTCTGAATCTTCAGAAAGGTTCCTACCGACATAAACCGTGGTTGCTGGACAGTGATGAAACATTGAATAACGCGTCCTTACCCCATGAACATTGGGACATATACAAGCATCAATCGTCAACGACTTATCCCCATCCAGCAGCACTATATCCTCAACGCCGGCACACCCCTTAAAAACATCGTAATAAATGTGTTCCACTCCATTCCCAATAATTATGCTCTTGAGTCCCGTACAATTTTCAAATGCGCTATTTTGAATCGCCGTAACGGAATTAGGAACGACAATTTCTTGTAGGCTCGTGCATCCGTAAAAAGCATACGAGCCTATGGTAATCATGGTGTTTGGTAACTCAACAGATTCAAGACCTACGCAACCATAAAAAGCATCCGTTCCAATTGATGTCACTTTATATACAGTATTGCTTACCTCTATCGTTTCAGGAATACTAATATTGCCGCTGACATATCCCGCGTTACCGTTTGTAGAACCCGTCATCGGATTTTTCAGGTAGGTGACTTCTGCTGTCTTAGCCGATGAATTAAGATTGTAATAAAGGTCATCGACTATGACCGCTGCCAATGAATGGACTGCGCCCATGAGCGCAAGAGCCAATAAGGCCATACATTTTTTCATAATAAACGATTTCTGACGGCCACCCTCATCAGCCTTAATCTATTTGTTATGAATATAAAAGACGTGGGCAGCTCAACCTAACCAGTCCCACATCTGAGGTCTTAGGATACCCACTTGTAGAGATTTGGCAGCCGAACAACCCACTTATGACCATATTACACGCTACCGATGGCAGCATGGACATATAATCAAGCGTGGACGTCATCGCTGTACTTTCTTCTTACAAGTTTTGAAAGTTCCTAAGTTTCAGATGTAGAAGCCAGTCGTGAAAAACGTCTTTTACTAAAATATGAACTGGGAAAACACCACTCTTGGCATATTCCAACGACAAATATAATAATTTTAATCTGTAAAAACTGTGACAAAATTGTCGGGACGACAATTTATCTGAATTTCCTAAGCACAAATTCATTATGTTAAACCAATTTAAGGGGCGGGCGATATTGACGTGCCGGGAATAATATGTAACTTTGGCATTCTTTTTGCAACGTTAAGTCTCACATACATTAATATAATATACCACACCACGATATATAGATGAAAAATCCTGATGAAGACGCGTCCCAGATATTGCCGCTGGGACAGATACAGATAGACGATACCGTAGAGCGGCCCGACCCGGACTACGATAGCCTAATGGTGTTGCCCACCCGCAATCTCGTGCTGTTCCCGGGAGTTACCGTGCCTATAGGCATTGAACGTCCCGCGTCGTCGGCGACTGTGAACACCGCCGTGCAGACCCGCAAGCCTATAGCCATCGTCTGCCAACTCGATCCGTCGACCGACTGGCCGGGCATTGACCAGCTCTACCCTCTCGGCGTTGTCGCCGATGTGCTCAAAGTGTTCAGTCTGCCCGACGGTTCAGACACCGCGCTCGTAAGAGCGCGTGGCAAAATACGCATAACAGGCACTCCCGACAATGGCGCAACTGACAAATTCATGCTAAAGGTGACAGCACTGCCCGTGCGCGAAACCGGGGCAAGGTCAGGAGACGTGGAGTTTAACACGCTTGTAGACTCGATACGCAAGACCACACTGTCGCTCATCGAGGCGACATCCAACGGAGTCCCGAGTGACGTGGTGTTCAATCTCAACAACATCAAGGACAACGTCGAGACCGTCAATTTCATAGCCGCCCATGCGCCATTTTCCCCGGAGGTAAAACAGGAGCTGCTGAAAGCATCGCGCATAAAGGACCGTGCATTCAGGCTATACACCGAACTGGCCCGCCAACAGGAGCTGCTTGAGATCAGCAAGGGAATCCAAGAGAAAGCCCGGGTGCAGCTTACAGAGCAACAGCGCAATACATTCCTACAACAACAGATGGATGCCATAAGACAGGAATTGTATGGCGATACCGACGATGCCGCAGAACTAAGGAAGAAAGCTGACGAGATTGGCTTTTCCGAAACGATGAGGCATGTCGTGGATAAGGAGATCGGCAAACTGGAACGCCTCAACCCGCAGAGTCCCGACTATCAGGTGCAATACAGCTATGTGGAGACCCTGCTTGACCTCCCGTGGGGCAAATATTCGCCTCTGAATACCGACTTTGACTTTGCCAAGTCGGAGCTAAACCAAAACCATTATGGGCTTGACAAGGTAAAAGACCGCATACTCGAACAGATTGCCGTGCTGATGAACAACCCGGAGGGAAAGTCGCCCATACTCTGTCTCGTAGGGGCACCCGGCGTGGGCAAGACATCGCTCGGACGCTCGGTAGCCAAGGCTCTCGGACGTGCCTATCAGCGCGTATCGCTCGGCGGAATGCACGATGAAGCCGAGATACGCGGTCACCGCCGCACGTATATCGGGGCGATGCCGGGACGCATAATGGATGCCATCAAACGCAGCGGCACATCCAACCCCGTGCTGCTGCTTGACGAAGTCGACAAAATCGGCAATGACTTCAAGGGCGACCCGTCAGCCGCGTTGCTCGAAGTCCTTGATCCGGAACAGAACTGCCGGTTTCACGACAATTACATTGATGTCGATTATGACCTGTCAAAAGTCCTGTTCATCGCCACAGCCAACACATTGCAGACACTGTCGCAGCCACTGCTCGACCGCATGGAGGTCATCGACATATCAGGCTATCTGCTTGAGGAGAAAGTCGAGATAGCCACCCGCCATATCATTCCACGGCTGAACGAGGAGTTTGCCATTGGGGATGACGCGCTGACATTCACGCCCGATGCCATAGCCAAAATAGTCGAGAGCTACACAGCCGAGAGCGGAGTAAGGCAACTCGAACAGGCGATAGCGTCGATATTCCGCAAAACGATATTGCGCAAGATGAGCGGTGATGAGTTCAGCCGCACTATCACCCCCGACATCGCCGCCACAGCCCTTGGCGTCGAGAAATACAACAAAGACCGCTACGAGGGTAACGAATACGCCGGAGTTGTAACCGGCCTCGCGTGGACTGCCGTTGGCGGTGAGATACTATACATAGAGTCATCGCTGTCAAAGAGCAAGGGTGACAAACTGACCCTGACCGGCAACCTCGGCAACGTGATGAAGGAGTCGGCCACGATAGCCATGCAGTATGTCAAGTCACATGCAGCCCAACTTGGCATCCCCGATGAGCTTTTTGATAAATATGCCGTCCACATTCACGTACCCGAGGGAGCAATCCCCAAGGACGGTCCGTCGGCTGGCATAACGATGGCGACATCGCTTGTATCGACGTTCACCCAACGCAAGGTTAGGGCCAACATAGCCATGACGGGAGAAATAACGCTGCGGGGCAAGGTACTGCCGGTTGGAGGCATAAAGGAGAAGATACTCGCCGCCAAACGCGCCGGCATCACTGACATCATCCTGTCGCAGGACAACCGCAAGGACATCAACGACATCAACGAGAGATACCTGAAAGGGCTGACCTTCCACTACGTATCATCGGTCAGCGACGTGGTAAGAATAGCTATCACCGACGAGAAAGTGAGCGACGCAATAGAACTGTGACCCATCAAAAGCACTGAAAGGGGGTGTGTCAAAATTCATGGCACGCCCTCCTTGCATAACCTGCTGAAAA
>JAMPAQ010000001.1:1370994-1440755 GCA_023667145.1 Pseudoflavonifractor sp. | reverse complement strand
ATCATCGGCCCGGGCGTCACCACCGACAGCCGGGCCGTGACGGCGGAGCGTGACAACCATGCCGTCAGCCTCGACGGGCGCACCCTGCGGCTCAGCGCACAGGACGACGTGACAGTCAACGACCTGTGGGGCCGTTGCGTGCTCGCGTCCTACGGGTGTCAGGAAATCTCCCTCGCCACCCTGGCTCCGGGAGTTTACGTAGTGAGGACATCCTCCGGCGTGATCCGCAAGATTGCCCTGCGCTAAGCGACGCCCTTGGTCAATAGAAAGCGGACTGGTCTGAAAGGGAATTTCACACATCCCGCTAACAATTCCCCCATTCATAGACCGGGAATCCTTATACCAAGCCCATGTCAGCTGACATGCGTTCTTTACGTGTAGCCACCTGTAGTTGCATCTATATCCATCCGAAAGTCTAAATAATGATATAGGCCGGCGCACTCTATTAAGAATAGACCGCCCTATAACATTAAATTTCGTTCTGCAAGTAATAATTTCATAATCAGCGGAGTTTACGCGCAAAGGTAAGGTAAGGCAGTCAGTGCATTTTGACGAGATTGCGTTTCAGCCTGCGGCCACTATCACTTCTTTGTGAAGAGTTTGCTGCCCATGCCAACGCAGTAAACCTCGGCCTTAAACCACTGTGTGAGGTTCTCATCCATAGGTTCTGCGCTGCCGGTTACCATCAGTTTTAACCATGGCATCGGAGCAAAAAATCTTTCACAAATTTAAGCTCACGCACATCGCCGGGGAATACTTGATCCACTATTTCGGTTGTTTGCCTATGTAGGCGAGAATACCTCCGTCAACATAAAGAATGTGACCGTTGACAAAATTCGATGCATCAGAAGCAAGGAATACTGCCGGTCCCATAAGATCCTCAGGTGTTCCCCACCTTCCAGCCGGTGTCTTGGCAATTATAAACTGGTCAAATGGATGGCGGCTGCCATCAGGCTGAATCTCACGCAGCGGTGCTGTTTGAGGCGTGGCAATGTAACCGGGGCCTATACCGTTACACTGGATGTTATGCCCGCCATATTCCGAGCATATGTTCTTGGTAAGCATCTTCAACCCACCCTTGGCCGCCGCATAGGCGCTGACCGTTTCGCGACCGAGTTCTGACATCATTGAGCATATATTGATGATTTTGCCGTGTCCTTTTCTTAACATACCGGGAATGACCGCCTTTGCGCAGATGAAAGGAGCCACGAGGTCGATATCGACAACCTGACGGAAATCCTTGACATCCATTTCATCCATTGGGATACGCTTTATGATGCCGGCATTGTTTACGAGGATGTCCACACCTCCCACCGCCGCCTCAATATCGTCAATCAGTGACCTAACCGATTCCTCGTCGGTGACGTCACACAGATAGCCCTTGGCTTCGATACCTGCTTCCTTATAGTTGGCGATACCGAGATCCATTGACTTCTGCGTATTGCAGTTATACACGATTTTTGCACCGGCTTCATGAAGTGCTTTTGCGATTGCAAAACCAATACCGTATACTCCGCCGGTCACGAGAGCCACCTTGCCTTCAAGTGAGAAGTTTACCATAACAGTTTAGTATTTTGATGTTTTTATATATTCAAACAATTTAGAGGAGTAGCAAATCCGTTTTTCTCGCGGACACCACAAGCCAAGACTTTGTTGCGTATAATTCCATCCGAAACCGACTTTACAAAAACCAAATAATTCAATTCGTTTTCAAGAGTTGAAACTCCATTTCAACCGGCTTTTGCAGCTGCCCCGTTTTGCAACTGCTCCCTTATATGTAGGACAACGTTACAAAACAAGCGACCCTTGTAAGTGAGCCACTTACAAGGGTCGCTAAGATAGTAAAGCGGAGAGAGAGGGATTCGAACCCCCGGAGGTGTGACCCTCAACGGTTTTCAAGACCGCCGCAATCGACCACTCTGCCATCTCTCCATGGCTTTATTGTGGCCACAAAGGTAAGAAACTTTTTTGGATTGTGCAAATCGTGAATGATTTTGCACGCATTTTACGCGCAAATTCTCCAATATGCTTCTCCGTTGAGGTCTCGACAAGACCCAGAAAAATGGGAAACGGCACTATCACCGTGATTGCCGCATGTCCCAGGCCGAGATTCTCGTAATCATGATAATGTTCCATTCGTCGAATCATAAATACCTGAAACACTTTTATATCGATGAAATCTGTGTCATAGTCCCTGTTGAGGTATGGGACCGTGGGAATATTTGGGGATGCCATGAACGGTGCATAGTGATGCCCGAATATTGGCTGAATGGGGGGGGGTGAGGCAAACAAGTGGGCGCGGTGGGTGTTTTATTGGTAGAAGACACACATTTTATAATCGGCAAGACCTCAAAAGGGCTTGCGTAAGGACACAAGAGGACTTGCGCAGGGCCGTAACAAAAGGGCCTGCATAAGGACACAATGAAAGGAGTGAGGATATGGAGACTGACTTACTTGAACCGACAAAGATATTATGGATATTTATTGTCTGCGCCTCGGCGATAGGCATGATCACCTACATCATACGCAACCTGCCCCACAGGCACCAGCATAGCCGACTGCATCGGCTTCCGCTGATATCGTTTGACCGCTCAGAGCTGTTCTGCGATGATGATGACTGTGAGGATAGCGAGTAGAGATTGACCACAACCGGCCACCGACTACCGACAATCAGGATCCGATGGCAACCGTCAACCACAAGCAGCCACCAACCACCAATAATCAGCAACAACTGACAACCGGGAGCCGCAGACAATCTGCGACCACCGACATCAAAAATAAACGTTTCACGCCAAACGCCATGACCCGAGAAAACGCGACCCGAATACCTGACGACGACACCGCCACGCGTCCCGACAGCCGCATACACGACCAACGGCCCCGGCGGCTGTGCCGTTACCTGGCCGACTATGCCGCCTACATGCTCGGTTGTGGCGCGACGTGCATCCGCATCAGCAAAAATATCAACCGCATGTCGCAGACCATCGGCATGAGCGCCGACATGATTATACTGCCGGCCCACATCGTGGTATCGCTGACCGACGACCTCTCCGGGGCCACGTGCCAGTACTCCCGAGGCATCCCCAAAGTGCCCGTGAGCTACTGCATCAACACACGCCTGAGCCGCCTCAGCTGGGATGTGGCCGAGGGACGCGAGACCATCGACGAGTCAGCCGAGTCATTCAGGCAGATCATCGCCACACCACCATTCAATCCATGGGTGGTGATGTTGCTCGTGGTCGCGGCCAATGCCTCGTTCTGCCATCTCTTTGGCGGCGGCTGGGACGCAATGACCATCGTCGCCCTCGCCACGCTCATGGGCTACACGCTCAAGAACATACTGCTGTCACGGAGGATTGACCTCAAGATCGTATTTCTGATGTGCTCGTTCCTGTCGGCGGTCGTCGGGTCGGCCGGATACGTGTTTGGCTGCTGCGCCGAGCCGGAGATAGCGCTCGGCACCAGCGTACTCTACCTGATACCCGGTATCCCCTACATCAACAGCGTCAGTGACATGATTGACGGCCACTACCTCTGTGCCTTCAGCCGGTTCATGAGCGCGTTGCTGCTGACCGGCTGCATAGCGCTCGGTCTCACCGGCGGCTTCCTGATAATGAACATCAAGATATTCTGACCCATAAACAGACCAACGACAATGAGCGCCATAATCACCGACATAATCCAGGACGCGATATTCGCCGCCATAGCCGGAACGGGGTTTGCCGCCATCAGCAACCCACCCCGCCAGGCACTCAAATACTGTGCGCTGATTGCCGGCACGGGTCATGCCGCCCGCTACTGCATGATGAACCTCGCCTCCATCAACATCGTGCCCGCGAGTCTCGTCGGGGCGATAATAGTCGGACTGCTCGCCATCATCATCGCCCCGCGCATCAAGTGCCCACCCGAGACGTTCGCCTTCCCGTCGCTGTTGCCCATGATACCGGGCATCTATGCCTACCGCACCCTCCAGGCTTTCATCATGGCACTCTCGGCCTCGGGCGAGGACGAATTTGGCCACTACTTCTACCTGTGCGAGTTCAATGGCCTGACATGCACCTTTGTCATCCTCGCCATGGTCGTGGGTCAGATGATACCGATACTGCTGTTCAAGCGCATATCGTTCAGCTCAACTAAGTCATAGCGCCGCCGGGGCATCCGCCACGTCACTTCGCGCTCACCATGCCGAGTATCATGGCGTTGGCATTGTCGACTTCCGACATGTCGAGCGACGCGAGGTATATGCGCGTGGTCGACTCTGACTCATGGCCCATGCCCTCGCTTATCACCGAGAGCGGCACCCGACATCCCTTAGCGATGCTCGCCCACGAGTGACGGGCAACATACATCGTCAGCGGCATCGCAAGCCCCAACATGCGCCCCACATCCTTGAGCTTGCGGTTGACCAACGAGAGCGCACTCCTGTACTGACGACGCTCCATCCCGTGGCCGGGTCTTATCACCGACAGCAGGTAGGGACTCCCCTCCCCCGCATACCGTGCCGCGATCTCGCGCATCGGCCTCTCCCATCTCAGCCTCAGGGTCTGCCCCGTCTTGCGGCGGCTATAGGTCAGCACCCCTCCCGACACATCGGCCTTGCGCAGAAACGCGATGTCCACAAACGACATGCCGCGTGTGTAGAAACTGAACATGAAGATGTCGCGGGCAAACTCATGCAACGGGCTACTCGACAAGTCTAGCGACCTGATACGCCTCACCACGTCGAGGGGCAACGCACGCTTGACCGTCTTGTCAACGCCGGTATAGACGTGTCGGAACGGTCTGCGGTACTCGACCAGCTCCTCGTCAACAGCACGGGAATAGACAGCCCTGAAAATCCGCATATAGAACGATACCGTGTTTTTCACGACACCCGACGACAGCAGCCATTGCTCATACTCCCCGACGAGCCGGGCATCGACAGCGCTCAGCCTCACGTCGATCCCGCTCCTGAAGCGCCGGATGCTGCGCAGCGTACTCGCGTATGCCTCGGCTGTGCGCTCCCTGCCCGCGTCACGCAGGCTCACGATAATCTCGTCCATATAGACAAACAGCCACCCGCGCCGTGTCGGCCTGCGCCTGAGCCGCACGACCAAGTCATCGACGGTATATCTCACCCCATCCTTATCCAGCTTGGTCACCAACGCCTCAAACGCCGCCAGGTCACTGCCAACAGCATCCCTCACGCCCGACAGATATTCCCGGCGCATCCACGCCGGCATGATCCCCGGCACTGTTATAGCCGCCATCTCGTCGGGAAATACCGTGTAGCCCGTCGATACCTGCCTCACCCGGCGGCGATGAGTCAACTGATAGTAAATCCTGCCCTCGCGGCCATCCACTGACGACCGACGCAATTTCACCTTTATAGAAGCCATTGTCAAAAACTGTTTGATTGATTTTTCTCAATAAAGATGACGCATGACAGGCATGATGATACCGGCAAAAAAACACGGGCCATACAAAAACCAACCGGGAAGATGCCATCACGGCGTCTTCCCGGTTGATAATAAACCAATCATTATCACATTTCTTGCAATGGAAAAAGTAATTTTGCTATGTACCAATAAAACGCAAAAGCTACGGAAAGGTTTTACGACCACCCGATTTTAACTTTTATTAATTATAGCGGTAGCGTTTTTAGTGGGATTTTCAACACAAAAGGGTACTCATCCCAACTTACACTATGCTTATTATCAACCACATATGCCATTTAACCACAGTTTGCGATATTATATGAATATATTTTGTAACTTTGCATCGAAAACACATACCCCCGCACGGCCTGACATCGTGACGGGTAGGCGGTGGAAAAATTTGGCTGCTTGCAACCACCATAAAAAATGCTAAAACCGCATCAGTCGTTGCAGGCACAACCCCATTTTCACCCCCATCGCTTACAGGTATGTCGATAACATTAACCTCAAAACTATCACATAGCGATGAACTACCTCTTCACAAGCGAATCGGTGTCAGAAGGACACCCCGACAAAGTAGCCGACCAGATCTCTGACGCGATACTCGACGAGTTTCTCGCCCACGACCCGCAGTCAAAGGTCGCCTGCGAGACCCTTGTCACCACGGGACAGGTCGTAGTGGCCGGCGAGGTCAAGAGCAACGCCTACATTGACCTGATGGACGTGACCCGCCGCGTCATAAGCGGCATAGGCTACAACCGCAGTGAACTAAAGTTTGACGCCGAGGCGTGTGGCGTGTTCTCGGCCCTCCACGAGCAGAGCGCCGACATCAACCGTGGTGTCGAGCGCGAGAACGCCGACGACCAGGGAGCCGGCGACCAAGGCATGATGTTTGGATATGCTTGCGACGAGACCGACACCTACATGCCCCTGCCCCTCGCCCTGAGCCACGAGCTGCTGCGCGAGCTGTCGGCCATACGCCGCGACAAGTCGGCGATGACCTACACCGACGCTGCCGGGCATACCGTCTCATACCTGCGTCCCGACTCCAAGAGCCAGGTGACGGTCGAGTATGACGGCGACGGCAACGCCGTAAGGATACACACCATCGTCATCTCCACACAACACGACGACTTCATCAGCCCCGACGGCATCACCCAAGGCGAGGCCGACAGCAGGATGCTCGACATCATCAGCCGCGATGTGAGCGATGTCCTGATACCCCGCGTCAAGGCCAAGCTCCCCGCCAAGGTGCAGTCGCTCTTTGACGACCGGCTGATACTCCACGTCAACCCCACCGGCAAATTTGTCATCGGCGGCCCTCACGGCGACACGGGACTTACAGGGCGCAAGATCATTGTCGATACATACGGTGGGCGCGGCGCCCACGGTGGTGGCGCATTCTCAGGCAAGGATCCCTCAAAGGTAGACCGCTCCGCAGCCTACGCCGCACGCCATATCGCCAAAAACCTCGTAGCCGCCGGGATTGCCCGCGAGGCACTCGTGCAGGTGGCCTATGCCATCGGCGTGGCCAAACCCGTCAGCCTGTATGTCAACACCAACGGCACAGCGCTTGTGCCCATGACCGATGCCGAGATCTCGGCCAGGGTAGCCGACATATTTGACATGCGCCCGGCCGCCATCGAGCGCCGCCTCAAACTCCGCAACCCCATCTACCAGGAGACCGCCAGCTACGGCCACATGGGACGCGAGCCGCAGACGGTCACCAAGCGGTTCTCGTCAAAGTATGAGGGCATCAAGGAGATGACCGTCGAGCTGTTCACATGGGAAAAACTCGACTACGTCGACCGTCTGCGCGAGGAGTTCGGCATCGGTGACGGCACAAAAAGCGCCCAAAAATAGTGCAACTTAATAAAAAAGATGTATCTTTGCACGCTGCAACGCCTTATTTCTCAATGGGACACAGCGCATACCGTTTTTGGAACGTATAAAAATCATAATCTTTAATCAATAAATGGCAACATTAGAAAAAATCAGAAGCAAGTCGGTGCTGCTCATGGTAATCATCGGAGTCGCACTTCTTGCATTTATCATCGGCGACGGCCTCACCTCGGGCCGCACCCTCTTCAGCAATCCTACTATGATCGCTAAGGTCGGCGACCGCAAGATCGACGTGACCGAATTTCAGCGCCGCTATGAGCAGGCCAACCAGCGTCTGCAACAGCAGGGTTCAAAGGAAGACCCCGCTGTCATCCAGCAGCATATACTCAATTCGATGGTTCAGGAGGCACTCCTTGACGAGGAGATTGAGTCTCTCGGCATCAAGGTGACCGACAAGGAACTCTCACGTGCCATGGTAGGCCCCGAGGCATTCCCCATGATGATACAGTTTGCCCGCCAGTATGGGTTTGAGACCCCCGACCAGATGCTAGACGTTGTCAAGAACCCCTCCAAATATCAGGTACCCGCCCAGCAGGCCGCCGAGCTTCAGGCTATATGGAACGACCAGGAGACCAACATGGAGCGCGGCCTCAAGCAGATGAAGTTTGCCAACATCATGTCGGGCGTCCTCGTAGCCAACGAGCTTGACGCCAAGGCTCTCTACGATGCCAACGCCTCCACGTCCCACATCTCCTATGTCAAGAAAGACTACTCGTCACTCCCCGATGACAAGTATCCCGTCAGCGATGATGAGATAAATGCCCAGTACAACAAGGAGAAGAATATTTTCAAGACCGACGAGGAAAGCCGCTCGGTAAGCTACATATCTGTCCCCGTGGCACCGTCGCAGAGCGACCTCGTGGCCGGACAGCAGGTTGTTGAGACAGCTCTTGCCGACCTTGCCGCCAAGCCCGACCTTGAGGGCGTTGCCGGCAACGTTGACTTCGGCATCGACCGTCAGTCGACCACCGCGTCGGCCATCACAGTCCCCGCCCTCCGTCAGTTTGTCACCGAGGCCACACCCGGTGAGGTGAAACTGACCTCACAGATCAACAACGAGTATATCATCGCCAAATATTTCGGAGCCAAGAACGAGGTCGACTCAATCAACATCGACATGGTGGCATTTGCCGGCCCCGCCGTCGAGCGCGACTCGCTTCTCGCCGCCCTCAACTCGGGCAAGGCATTTGACGATGCTCTCAAGATGACCGGCGTGCAGGGTGGTCAGGCCGACCTCTGGACCTCGCTCCTCCAGGTCAACAACGACTCAATCAAGCGCCGTCTCGTCAACGCACCTGCCGGATATTTCATCGGCGACTCAGTGGGCGAACAAGCCATCATCTACCGCGTCAACGAGAAGAAAGCCCCTGTGACCGTATATGACTACGCAACGGTATCATACAAGATTGAGCCGTCAGAGGAGACCATCAACACCCTCAACGACAACCTCGACAAGTTTATCGTCGAAAACAACAACGCCGCAGCCATGACCGCCGAGAAGGCCGCAGCTGCCGGCTACACCCTGCTCCCCGCTTCCGTTACCGCCACTTCGGCCCAGCTCGCCAACATCCCGTCGAGCCGCGCTGCCGTCAAGTGGGTCATGGATGCCAAGAAAGGACAGGTGTCACCAGTCTTTGAGGTAGGCAACTCCGGCAACCAGCGACTCCTCGTCGTTGCCCTCACCGACATCAACGAGCCCGGCTTCCTCCCCGCCACCGACCCGCAGATCAAGCAGTATCTCACCTCTAAGGTGCGCAACGACAAGAAAGCCGCCGACCTTATCGCCCAGTACAAGGGTAAGGCTAAGGACCTCAACGGCTACGCGCAGCTAATCGCCCCCGGTGACACAGCCGCCATCGCCACAGCCACCGTCACATTCGGCCAGCCCTTTGTCGCCGGAATCGGCTTTGGTGAGTCGACACTTCTTGGCCGCGTTCCCGTTACCCCTGTCAACACCGTTGCCGGTCCTGTCAAGACCAACAACGCCGTGATAGTATATCAGGTGACAAGCGTTGACAACGAGGGCCGTCCTTACAACTATGACGAGAGCGCCGCACGTTTCGGCGGTCAGCTCGGCTCACAGTCAGTGATGAACAAGGTCGTTGACATCCTCCGCAACAACACCGAGGTTGAGACCGACCTCCTCAAGTTCTACAGCGAGTAATCCCACGGTCAACCACGACCGACAGTCAGGCTCCCGCGAAACTACGTGGGAGCCTTTTTATTTTACTGTTTTTCTTTGTAAATCAACCAAAATGATTTATTTTTGCGATAGCCATCACAGAGGCGATGGCCAACATATTTAAGAAAGCGCATTTTCGCTTATTTTTCCGTGTGAACTTGGACACTTCACAGAGATTATCAAGATAAGAGAGAAGACGCCTTCCTTGACTTGTATATCCATACTATAACCATGTGATATTAGAGTCAGGTGAGGCTATCCACCTTGTTTGATAATCAATGGTAGTCCAAGACCAACACGGAGAACGAGGCGAGATGACGGCCTCACTCTCTTTTTATGTCATTACCGTACAATCATCAAATTATGTATTCCAAGGGCCGAGGGAAACAGTAATCATCACAAAATCTCATCAACTATGAGGATTTTTTCATCAATGTTATGGTTGGCGGCTCTCTTATTCCCAACCACATGTCAGGCTTATGATTTTAGTGCCGACACTAATAGCAATCAGTCCAACCTCACCATTTATTACTCAGTCAATCCTGATGGGACAACCATTTCTGTCGCCGAGCCTCCCTCACCCTACTCCTGTACAGAAGTCGTGATACCATCAAGCGTAACCTACAATGGCACGACCTATACCGTGACCAAGATAGGCTCTCGGGCATTTTATGATGCGAATGTATCCACCGTAAAGATACCCAACACTGTTGACGAAATTTTAGCTGAAGCTTTTTATGGGTCTAAAATTGCCCAGTGCGCGATGCCAACGTCTTTACGGCACATACGCAATCATGCCTTTTACAAAACAATGTTGACGGACATTGAGCTTCCTAACGGATTATTGTCAATAGGAGACTATACCTTTGGCGGTTGCGAGAAACTCAAGACTGCAACACTTCCTGAATCCCTACAATCAATTGGGTCAGCCGCATTTTCCAGCTCCGGACTCACCTCTATTGATATACCGGGAAACATAACAGTCATTCCATCCCTCTGCTTCGCGTCTTGTCAGAAATTGTCTGACATCAAGTTATCCGACAATATAACCGTCATAGGGGATTATGCCTTTAATCTCACAGCCGATGAAGAGATAATCTTGCCATCCGCACTCCAGAACATAGGATATCGCGCATTTTTGAAATCAAAAATAAAAAGCATAAGATTTGGCGCAAACCTACGATCCATCGGCAGCGAGGCATTTAGCTATTCATCATTGACCTCAGCCGAAATGCCCGACAACATCATCAATGTTGGGGACGGAGCCTTTAGTTGTTGCCCTAATTTATCATCAATCCGATTTTCAGCAGGGATGAAGGAAATCCCCGACGACGCATGTCATAGTTGCTCATCATTATCCAATGTCATGGTTCCCGACGGTATTGAAAAGATTGGGTCAGCCGCATTTTCCGGCTGCAAGCTACTAACCTCAATCCAACTACCAGAAAGCATCGTGGAATTTTCAGGATCCTTGACCTTTAACGAATCCGGCCTCTCTTCTTTTGATTTCCCGCCAAAAGTAACAGCACTTGTTCCAACCATGTTTAAGTCGTGCTCCAATTTAACCGAGATTACCATTCCTGAAAGCATCAACACTCTTGCAAATTCCGTATTTTACAACTGTAAATCACTATCTTCCGTAAAAATCATGGCCAATGCTACCGAATTACCGCATAGTTTTTTCTATAATTGCACGGCCTTAGAATATCTCTCAATTCCCGATAAAATAACTATAATCGGCAGTTCAGCATTTTCAGGTTGTACGGCCCTCAAAAACCTCGTACTTCCCAAGAGTTTGACCAATATTGGAACTAATACTTTTAAGAATTGTAAATCACTGACAGAAATCTCTTTCCCGAGGGATGTCACAGTCTATCCATACGGCCTTTTTAGCGGATGCACCTCTCTTCAGTCTGTCCATTTCTCATCTCGGACAGAACGCGTAGCGAGATGCTTCTCTAATTGCGGAATGCTACAATCAGTCTACCTTCCCTGTGGTACACCACCGGCCAACAATGGTTATCAATCTGGGCCATCAAGCCCTGTCATCGCTGTCGACAACACCGCCACCCTTTATGTTCCGATAGGAGCACTGGAGGCTTATGAGTCTGACGACCATTGGAACTCATTCCACAAGATTGAGGAAATAGAGATGGGTAGCACTACGTTCAGTATAAATTTCGCTACCACAGATCACGGCTCTTTCAAGATTGATGGTAAAAATGTCTACCACGCATCAATAGAAAGTGGCAAAAGCCTTACATTCTCACTATGTCCCGAGAATGGTTACTACATGAGCTGCTTGATAGTAAATGGCAAGGATGTGACATCTGACGTATCCTCCGACAATACCTATACCATCACCGATGCAGAGACCAACTACTCCGTATCCGCGCTGTTCGTCCACGAACCTGTTATAGTCACTGTACGCATGGCAGAAAACGCGACCATTGAGATTCCCCTTGAATATGGTGGGCAATTCACGTTCAGGATAGTACCCGACGAGAACTGGCATATCAGCTGTGCCATATTTAACGGACAAGATGTGACAGACAATCTCATTGATACAGACAGCTACACTTCAGAACCTCTGACTGACAATGCCACACTAAATGTCACATTGTCAAACGAGGAGGCATTCAATAGTGCTGTCATCAACAAGACGGCTAAAGTCTATACTATCAACCATTGCATCACAATTGAAAATATTGATGACAACCAGCCATTTACCATATATGACACCGATGGCATTGTCCGATATTATGGATATGGCCCCAAAAGTCAAATACCAATGCCCGCAGACATCATCTACCTTATAAATATCGGTGAGACTACCTATAAACTGCGGAACTGATATAAGTTCATCAAGACCAACAACGCCGTGATAGTCTATCAGGTGACAAGCGTTGACAACGAGGGTCGTCCTTACAACTATGACGAGAGCGCCGCACGTTTCGGCGGTCAGCCCGGCTCACAGTCAGTGATAAACAAGGTCGTTGACATCCTCCGCAACAACACCGAGGTCGATACCGACCTTCTCAAGTTCTACAGCGAGTAATCCCACGGTCAACCACGACCGACAGTCATTTGGGACTGTGCCAATGGCACAGTCCCAAATTTTTATCCATGAAAGGCTACAACGTTCTATTATCCATTGCATAATAGACATACGCTTTCATTGTATTTTTCAACTCAATATATTTTGACTTAATTATACCTTATTATACTTTTGCCGAACACTAATTAAATAATATTTCATTATGAAAACATTATTGCGTTTAAGTCTATTTCTTTTATTTTTAGTTAGCAGTCCGGCCATACAAAAGATTACCGCCGGAACATATTCAGACAACTACGAAGCACACCAACAGATTGCTGACACATCAGACGTGACACTGACAGCACGCGACTTGGTCGAAAGCAATGTCTATATTGATGTAAAGGACTACGGAGACTCTATAAGCCATGAGCAACTGATTAACCCCGAGAGGCACGTCCTTGTTCGCGCCGCCCTCTATCGGTTTTACAGCCATGTCAAGATTGTGGACGACCAGTACACCTGCGACCTCACATCAGCCGATGAGATAAATATCTCGCCCGCAATGTTCAAGTTTATGGTAGACGACATTAAGAAATCCAACGAATACATCCTCAACTCCAAGGCAATGGGACACACTCCAATAATCGCCCCGGTAGATGACGACTACCTCAACTCCCTGCTCGACGAAAGGCCGCTGATTGACCGCATGTACGACGAGGCCAAGGCCCGCAGCCGCAAATAGGTATCCCCGCCGCCCCATTGGGCGACAGCAGCAACACACGACGACCGCAGCAACACTCGCCCTAAACGCCCCACGAAACCCCAACACTCGAGGCCGCTCCCGACAGCCGGGACGCGGCCTCGCGTCATCAACAGGCACATACCGTGCCTTAGTCGGACAAACCGTGGCGATGCGGATAATTTGACGGCATAAGCGTATGATATGCGGCAATTTGCCACCAAATCGCCACGAGTGAAATCATAAAAATTTTTAATACGGAAAAAATTCCTTAATAGATTGATGTTTTCCCCGAATTTTTACTAACTTTGCACTTGGTTTCCAAGGTCGAAGCCAAACTCAAGTATATTCTGTTTAATAACTTTATAATCAAAATCATACGAAATGAGCAAGATTGATTTAACTCAGTATGGTATCACCGGCACACCGGAGATTATCCACAATCCCAGCTGGGACCAGCTTTTTATCGACGAGACCAACCCCAACCTCACAGGCTATGAGAAGGGCCAGGAGACTGAACTCGGCGCAGTAAACGTGATGACCGGTATCTACACTGGCCGCTCGCCCAAGGACAAGTTCTTTGTAATGGACGATACCTCCAAGGACACCATCTGGTGGACTTCTGACGAATATAAGAACGACAACAAGCCCATCACTCCCGCTACTTGGGACGCACTCAAGGGCATCGCTGACAAGGAGCTTTCCAACAAGCCCCTCTATGTTGTCGACGCATTCTGCGGCACAAACGCTGATACCCGCCTCGCCGTACGTTTCATCGTCGAGGTAGCATGGCAGGCTCACTTCGTGACCAACATGTTCATCCGTCCCACCAAGGAAGAGCTCGAGAACTTCAAGCCCGACTTCGTTGTCCTCAACGCCTCCAAGGCCAAGGTTGAGAACTGGAAGGAACTCGGCATCAACTCCGAGACCTGCGTGGCCTTCAACCTCACCGAGCGTATGCAGATAATCATCAACACATGGTATGGCGGCGAGATGAAGAAGGGTATGTTCTCAATCATGAACTACTACCTCCCCCTCAAGGGCATGGCTTCGATGCACTGCTCGGCCAACACCGACAAGAACGGCGAGAACACCGCTATCTTCTTCGGCCTCTCAGGCACAGGTAAGACCACCCTCTCAACCGACCCCAAGCGTCTCCTCATCGGTGACGACGAGCACGGCTGGGACGACAACGGCGTCTTCAACTTTGAGGGCGGCTGCTATGCCAAGGTCATCAACCTCGATAAGGACAGCGAGCCCGACATCTACAACGCCATCACACGCGACGCACTCCTTGAGAACGTTACCGTTGACAAGGACGGCAAAATCGACTTCAACGACAAGAGCGTGACCGAGAACACCCGTGTGTCCTATCCTATCGACCACATCAAGAACATCGTCAAGCCCAGTGCAGGTCCCGCCGCCAAGAACGTGATCTTCCTCTCGGCCGACGCATTCGGTGTGCTTCCTCCCGTTTCTATCCTCACCCCTGAGCAGACCAAGTACTACTTCCTCTCAGGCTTCACTTCCAAGCTCGCCGGTACAGAGCGCGGTATCACCGAGCCGACCCCCACATTCTCAGCTTGCTTCGGTGCAGCGTTCCTTTCGCTCCACCCCACCAAGTATGCCGAGGAACTCGTGAAGAAGATGGAGAAGAGCGGTGCCAAGGCATACCTCGTCAACACCGGATGGAACGGTACAGGCAAGCGTATCTCTATCAAGGATACCCGTGGCATCATCGACGCTATCCTCGACGGCGCCATCCTTTCTGCTCCCACCAAGCAGATACCCATCTTTGACTTCACTGTTCCCACCGAGCTTCCCGGCGTAGACCCCAAGATCCTCGACCCCCGCGACACCTATGCCGATCCCGCAGAGTGGACCAAGAAGGCAACCAAGCTCGCCGAGATGTTCATCAACAACTTCAAGAAGTTTGAGAACAACGCAGCCGGCAAGGCTCTCGTAGCAGCCGGTCCCAAGCTCTAATAGCCCAAGACTATAAGAAACGACACGACGGAGGAGGCCAAATGGTCTCCTCCGTCATTTTTAGGGTTGGCCACAATGTCTGCTAACACATATTATCGGCCACCCCCCTAAGAGGCAACTATCCAGCCAATCAGAAATATTGACAATCAAATATTTGTAGGGAGGTGTTGCAACACCTCCAAAGTAGGGATGTGCCCTGGTACATCAGTCTCATAACACATTGATAGACAGCGGCTGCACCATAGTGCAGCCCTACAGCAATACGATGATTTTAAGTTTTGGGACACCCTCATAACGCGACAGCGCTTGGCGGTGTCGGCAAAAAGCACTAACTTTGCAATCCGTTATGAAACGCGGATTTGACAACGACAAGTACCTTCGGATACAGTCCGAACACATCAAGGAGCGCATAGCTCAGTTTGGCAATAAACTCTACCTCGAACTCGGGGGAAAACTCTTCGACGACCATCATGCGAGCCGTGTCTTGCCCGGCTTCCAGCCTGACAGCAAGCTCAAGATGCTGCAACAGCTGCGCGACCACGCCGAGATAGTGATAGTGATCAGCGCCCTCGACATCGAGAAAAACAAGGTGCGCAACGACCTCGGCATCACCTATGACATGGACGTGCTGCGGTTACGCAGTGAGTTTCAGGCACGAGGATTTCTCGTAAGCTCGGTGGTGATTACCCATTACAACGGCCAGATAAGCGCCGATGCCTACCGCCAGCGCCTTGAGCGCATGGGCATCACGACATATTACCACTACACGATCGAGGGCTACCCGACCAATGTCGGCCTCATTGCCTCAGACGAGGGATTTGGCCACAACGACTACATCGAGACTACCCGCCCCCTCGTCATCGTCACCGCCCCCGGCCCCGGCAGCGGCAAGATGGCCGTCTGCCTCAGCCAGCTCTACAACGAACACAAGCGCGGCGTGGAGGCCGGATATGCCAAGTTTGAGACGTTCCCCGTCTGGAGCCTTCCGCTCAAGCATCCCGTCAACATAGCCTACGAAGCCGCCACAGCCGACCTCAACGATGTCAACATGATTGACCCCTTCCACCTTGAGGCATACGGCAAGACCGCCATCAACTATAACCGCGACATAGAGATATTCCCGGTGCTCAACGCCCTCTTTGAGGGGATATATGGCGAGAACCCCTACAAGTCCCCGACCGACATGGGGGTCAACATGGTAGGATTTTGCATCAGCGACGACGCAGTATGCTGCGACGCCTCCAAAAACGAAATCATACGCCGCTACTACACCGCCCTCAACTCGCTGGCACAGGGGGATGGAAACGACAGTGAGGTCAACAAGATCGCCCTGTTGTTCAAGCAAACCAAGATTGACACCTCCTACCGCCGCCCCATCAAGGCCGCCAAAGACCGCGCCGAGCGCAGTGGCGTGCCATGTTCGGCCATGGAGCTCCCCGACGGCACCATAATCACCGCCGAGACAAGCGAGCTGCTTGGCCCGAGCGCCGCCCTCATCCTCAACGCCATCAAGCATCTTGCCGGTATCGACCACAGCGTCAAGCTGATACCACAGCATATGATTGAGCCGATACAGCACACAAAGATAAACTATCTACACAGCCGCAACCGCCGTCTCCACACCGACGAGGTGCTCGTGGCGCTGTCGGTCCTCAGCACTCATGACGACAACTGCCGTCAGGCACTCCGCATGTTACCCGAGCTCAACGGATGCCAGATGCACTCGACCGTCATGCTCGGCGAGGTTGACCGCAAAATATTCAAGAAACTTGGAGTTGGCCTCACTTGTGACCCCGCCAAGAAGAAGTAAAATGAAAATTTTCTAAAAATGGGTGGAGGTATGTGAACGCACTGGGGGCGGCGATAGTTATATCATAGAATACACCTCGACAGGGGTCAATTTTATGATATGCACTACACACGTTTCATTCAACTGTTTATTTATGTCGTCACGGGTGTGTCGGCCTCAATGGCCGGCAATCCCGCGAGATACCTCAACGACTCCCTCCCCGAACGGTGGACCTACGTTGAGAACTTCAACCCGCTCCCTCCGTCTGACGACGCTTGGTGGAAGACGTTCGATGACCCCCTCCTCGACTCGCTCGTAGCCGAGGGGGAGGCCAACAACTACAATCTGTTGATGGCCGCACGCCGCATCGAGATAGCTCGTAACACCTTGCTCTCGACACGGTCGGAATATTTCCCGCAGATCAGCCTCGATGCCGGATGGCAGAAAGCCCGGACATCCGGGGCAACCACCGCCCCGGTACATCCCGCCACCACAGTCGATTACTTCTCGCTCGGACTCTCAATGAGCTGGGAGATTGACGTGTTTGGCAAGATCACAGCCGCCGCCAAGGCCAAGAAGGCACAGCTCAACGCCACCCGGGCCGACCGTGACGCTGCCATGGTGTCGGTAGCCGCCAACATCGCCAAGGCATACATCGAGCTGCGCATGTACCAGAGCGAGCTTGCTGTCTCGCGGGAGCATCTCGCCTCCCAGGAGAAAGTGGTGAAAATCACCGAGGCACGCCATGAGGCCGGACTCGCCTCTATGCTCGACGTGTCACAGGCCCGGACTGTCTACTACACTACCCTCGCCGCCATCCCCTCGCTTGAGAACTCGATAAACGCCTCGATGACATCGCTTGCCGTCCTGCTCGGCGTATATCCCGAGGCCATCATTCCCCGTCTGACGGCCTACACCGGCATCCCCGATTACCGGCAGATACCTGCGGTCGGCATCCCGATGGAATTGCTCAGACGGCGCCCCGACATCGTGACCGCCGAATGGCAGCTCGCCGAGTATGCCGCCGAACTTGGCGTGGCCAAGAAAGACTTCCTGCCAACCCTGTCGCTCAACGGCTCCATCGGCACCTCGGCCCACCGAGCCGGCGACCTGTTCACCGACCAATCCTTCAGCTACACGATTGCTCCCACACTGTCGTGGACTGTGTTCAGCGGACTGTCACGCCGCTATGCAGTGGCATCGGCCAAAGAGCAGATGCTGGCCGGCATCGACAACTACAACCTGACAGTCATAACAGCCGTGCAGGAGGTCGACAATGCCATGTCGTCATACCGCTACGCCCTGCGCAAGATTGATGCCACAAACATGGTGATAGAGCAGAGCAAGAAATCATTGGACCTGTCGGTCGACCTCTACAAGCAAGGACTCACGGCGTTCTCAAATGTCGTCGACGCACAGATGTCACTCCTTGAGAACGCGCTCTCGCTGACCACCGCACGTGCCCAGGCCGCCATGGCCCTCGTGTCGCTCTACCAGTCACTCGGCGGCGGGTGGATCAACAACGACGCGATACAAAGATAACACAAACATTCACCCAGTAAACACCCACATACGATGAAAGCATCAATACACAGCATCATAGCGCTCGCGCTCATGGGCGCGGTAATGACAGGATGCCACCACAAGGACAGCTCACAGCAGTCAGGCCCCGAGCCGATAGATGTCGCCAAGGTCGAGATTGACTCTGTCGTGCTCCACAAGAGCTATCCCGGCTACCTGTCGGCAAAGGCCACCGTCGACCTCGTGGCCCGCGTAAACGGCTACCTGAAGTCACAGAGCTACAATGGCGGCGACTTCGTCCAGGCCGGACAGGTACTCTTCCACATCGAGGACACCCAATACCGCGACGCCGTCACTCAGGCACGTGCCCAGCTTGAGAGCGCCAAGAGCGCCAACGTCTATGCCACCAACCACTACGAGGCGGTCAAGAAAGCCTTGCAGTCCGATGCCGTGTCACAGATGGAAGTCGTACAGGCCGAGAGCAACATGCGCCAAAGCGAGGCCGACATCAAGAACGCCCAGGCCGCCCTTGAGACAGCTCTGACCACGCTCAGCTACTGCACCGTCCGCGCCCCGTTTGCCGGCCACGTGTCGAGCGGTATTCCCGACCCTGGCGCATATCTCAGCGGGGGCGCCTCACCTGTCAAACTCGCCACCATCTACGATGACAGCGAGATGTATGCCTTTTTCTTCATCGAGGACAACCAGTATCTCAAGATGATTGCCAACGGTGGCAAGAACCAGGAGGGCATCGACTTTACCAAGATACCCATCACATTCTCCGAGACACTTCCCCACAAGTATACCGGCGACCTCAACTATATGTCGCCCGAGATTGACAAAAGCACCGGGGCGCTCAAGACCCGTGCAATGATCAAGAATCCCTACGGTGAGCTCCGCGCCGGCATGTACGTGACAATCATGCTCCCTTACGGCGAGAATCCCAAGGCAATACTTGTCAAGGATGCCTCCATCGGCACCGACCAACTCGGTAAATACCTCTACACGGTCAACGACTCCAACAAGGTCGTCTATACCCCGATAAAGGTAGGGGAACTGTTCCGCGACTCGATGCGCATCGTCACCGAGGGCATCACCCCCGACACCCGCTATGTCACCAAGGCCATGCTCAAGGTAAGGAACGGCATGGAAATCAAGCCTGTGCTCACCAAGTAACCGGCAATCGTCCACCTAAAGTCCCGGAAATATGCTTTCACGATTTTTTATAGACCGACCGATATTCGCGACCGTCATCGCCATCCTCATGGTGATTGTCGGCCTCATAACAGTGACCACGCTACCCGTGGCCCAATATCCCGACATAACCCCACCCACCGTGCAGGTCTCAGCCTCCTATCCCGGAGCCGATGCCGAAACCGTCGCCAAGACCGTCGGCGTGCCCATCGAGGAGCAGGTCAACGGCATCGAGGGCATGATGTACATGAGCAGCAGCTCGGGCAGTGACGGCAGCTACAGCCTGACAGTGACATTCGAGACCGGCACCGACCTCGACATGGCCACCGTCAAGGTACAGAACCGCGTGTCGCTCGCCGAGCCTACCCTCCCGTCGAGCGTCAAGCAGCAGGGTGTCTCCGTGTCGTCGCGCTCGACCAACATCGTGCTGTTCATCGCCCTTGAGAGCGACGACCCGTCACGCTACGATGCCCTCTACCTGACCAACTATGCCAAGCTCAACATCGTTGACGAGCTGTCGCGCCTCCCGGGCGTAGGCGGTGTCGACGCGTTCGGTGCCGGCGAGTACAGCATGAGGGTGTGGCTCGACCCCGACGTGATGCAGGTGCGCGGCGTGACACCAGCCGATGTCGTGGCCGCCATCCAGTCACAGAACATGGAGGTCTCGGCCGGTAGTGTCGGCGAACCCCCGCAGTCGTCAGGCGAGGCATTCCAGTTCACCCTCACCTCCAAGGGGCGCCTGACTACCTCAACCCAGTTTGGCGACATCATCATCAAGACCAACTCCGACGGCAGCATACTGCGTCTACGCGACATAGCCCGCATCGACCTCGGCAGCGAGAGCTACTCGGCCACATCACAGGTGTCAGGCCAACAGGCCGGATTGCTCGGTGTCTACCAGACACCGGGTGCCAACGCCCTCACCGTGGCCAAGGAGGTGGAGAAGAAGCTCGCCGAACTTGAACGGTACTTCCCACCGGGTGTCAAGTACCGCGTCATCCTCGACACGACCGAGTTTGTCAGCGCCTCCATCGACGAGGTGGTCGTGACATTTGTCGAGACCGTGCTCATCGTGATGATAGTGATACTGCTGTTCCTACAGAACTGGCGCACGGTCATCATCCCGATGCTCACCATCCCGGTCTCGCTAATAGCCACATTTGCCGTGATGAAACTTCTCGGATTCACGCTCAACACGCTGACCCTCTTTGGACTTGTGCTTGCCATCGCCATTGTGGTCGATGACGCCATAGTGGTGGTGGAGGATTGCGCCCGACTTGTCGACGAGGGCAAGCTCAACCGCAAGCAGGCCGCAGAGAAGGCCATGCAGGAGCTGCAAGGCCCCGTCATCGGCGAGGTGCTCGTGCTGCTCTCGGTATTCATACCCACGGCGTTCATCAGCGGCATCACGGGCGAGCTTTATAAGCAATTTGCATTGACCATCGCCGTCTCGACCGCATTCTCAGGCTTCAACGCCCTGACATTCACCCCCGCCATGTGCTCGTTGTTCCTCAAGCCGCGCAAGCAGTCCAACTTCTTCATCTACCGTTGGTTTAACAAAGGCTACAACAAGACCCTCGGCGGCTACATGAACATCGTCGAGCGCTTCCTAAAACGCCCCAAACTGGCCATACTGATATACCTCTTGCTCACCGGCGCGGCCTTCTGGACATTTACCAAGTGGCCTACATCATACGTCCCGTCAGAAGATATGGGATACTGCATGGCCTCGGTGCAGCTCCCGACCGGCGCGTCACTCGACCGCACGCAGAAGACTGTCGACCAACTCGAAAAAGACATCATGCAGCTTCCGGGGGTCAAGGATGTGATCTCCATATCGGGATTCTCATTCATGGCCGGAGGTGCCGGCAGCAATCTCGGCTCGATGTTTGTCGTGCTGGAGCCATGGAGTGACCGCAAACACAAGGACGAGGGTGTCAACGACATCATCGCCCGCATCGAGGAGATCGGAGCAGGGATACAGGATGCCATAATATTTGCCATCAATCCTCCCGCCATCCCGGGACTCGGCATGTCGTCGGGGCTTGAGATGCAGCTTCTCGACATCAACAATCTCGGCGCGGCCGAGATGCAGAAAGCCGTCGCGGCCATACAACAGGAGGCCGCCAAAGACCCACGCATCGCCTCGGTCACCTCACTCTACGAGGGGGAGGTGCCTCAATACCGCCTCGACATCGACCGTGACAAGGTCGAGTTGCAGGGACTCACACTGTCATCCGTCTTCTCGACCCTCGCGGCCTACATGGGCGGCAGCTATGTCAACGATTTTGTTGAGTTTGGCCGTGTATATCAGGTCAATGTCAAAGCCGATGCCCTCGCCCGCAGCACGATAGAGGACGTGTCGAAACTAAGCGTGAGAAATGCCGATGGCGAGATGGTGCCGTTCTCGTCGTTCACCCGGGTAGTCGAGACGTTCGGACAGGCGACCGAGAGCCGATATAACATGTACTCCACCGCAGCTGTCACCGCCACCCCCGCCAGGGGCACCAGTTCAAGCGACGGCATAAAGGCGATGGAGGAGATTGTCGAGAAGACCCTCGGAGCCAACTACTCGTTTGCATGGACCGGCGAGGCTTATCAGGAGACCCAGGCGGGCACAACCGTCACGATGGTGCTGCTCTTTGCCATCCTCATCACCATACTTGTCCTCGCCGCCCAGTATGAGAGCTGGACCGACCCTATCGCGGTGGTCATCAGTATGCCTACCGCCATCCTCGGCACGATGATCGGCTGTGTCATCATGAGTCAGAGCATCAGTATCTACACCCAGATCGGTATCATCCTGTTGCTCGGACTCTCGGCCAAGAACGCCATCCTTATCGTCGAGTATGCCATAGACTTCCGCAAGGCGGGACAGCCCGTGCGCCAAGCCGCCCTCGACGCAGGCCGCATCCGATTCCGTCCCATCATGATGACAGCGATGGCCTTTGTGTTCGGTGTCATGCCCATGCTCTTTGCAACAGGCGCGGGAGCAGAGAGCCGCATAGCCCTTGGCACGGCGGTAGTGTTCGGTATGTTCATCAATGCCGTCGTCGGCACCCTGTTTGTCCCCAACTTCTGGGAATTGCTTGAGAATTTCCGGCAGAAGCACCTCGCCGGTATCTTCGGTACGCTCAAGGACCTTCCCGCCGGTGACAACGGCACTGACTCTGCCGACACCTCGGCAAATCCATAGCGGCCATGAACCATTCACCTCTTGCCGCGTTATTATAGACAAGAGAAGGTATTTTGCTGACGTTATTAAAAAGTCAAAGACCCAAGATGTCGAAACCTTCTCAGCCCATCATCCCCCACCCGGACGATGGGCTCTTTTTTTCGATATATTTTGAGTTTTTGCACTCGGCAACCGATTTTATGAGTACATTTGCAATCTGACACATTAAAATCACATACATTGGAAAAGTCCAACTTCAAGAAGATACTCTCGCCGCTCATGAAATACGGCCTCCCGCTGGTCATCACCGTGGGACTCTGCTACCTCCTGTTTACCGGCATCGACTTCAACGAGATGGTCGCCATCATCAAGCGCGACTGCAATTTCTGGTGGATAGGTCTCGCTCTGTTCATCAGCATCTTCTCCCATGTATTCCGTGCCATGCGGTGGCGCATCCAGCTACAGGCCCTCGGGGTCAACCCGCCGTTGATCAATGTGGTCTACAGCATTTTTGGCACCTATGCCGTCAACCTCGTGTTCCCGCGACTTGGCGAGGTGTGGCGCACGGGCTACATAGCCCAGCGGCAGAACGCCCCGTTCACCACTGTCTTTGGCTCTATGGTCGCCGACCGCCTGGCCGACACGGTCACAGTGGCTCTGCTGACGGTAGTGACATTCCTGCTCGCCGGCAGCGCGTTGATGCAGTTTGTCCAGAAGTATCCCGGTGTCTACACCGGCCTCGTATCCATCGCTACCTCCCCGTGGACATGGATTGGACTCGTGGCGTGTGTCGTCTTCCTGTGGTGGTTTTTCACCCGCAAGACCTCCAGTGGCCTCGTCCTCAAGGTGCGCAAGGCCATAAAGGAGCTTTGGGAGGGTTTTGCCGTGATAGCCACCATGCCGGGCAAGGGTCGTTGGCTTTTGCTGACTGTCTGCCTGTGGGGATGCTACTTCACACAGTTCTACGTCGCGTTCTACGCCTTCCCGTTCACGACCCATATCCTTGAGCAATATGGAGCCATAGCCGCTCTCGTGGGCTTCGTGCTGTCGAGCATATCCATGGGCATTCCCTCCAACGGCGGCATCGGCCCGTGGCAGATAGCGGTGATATTCGGCCTCGGCATCTACGGACTCGATGCCACAAGCGCCGGAGCGTTCGCCAACCTCGTGCTCGGCTCGCAGACCCTCCTGCTGATACTCCTCGGCATATACACATTCACCGCCATAGCGCTCGAAAAGCGCCGCAAGCCCTCTCCCGCGCCACTCAAGACCGCTTGACGGCGGCGTCATCGTCAACCCTCATAACCGACACTCATCATGGACGACCATAAAGACTACTTCATAGACACCGACTCGCAAGACGACACCACCCCGACCGGCAACCGAGGTGGTGGAAACGGCACTCCCGACATCGAGTTTGCCTCCCCGGCCACCAATGGCGACAGCACCGCCGCGCCTAAACCGCGCCGCCACCGCTTCAGACGCTGGATGGCATGGGCCCTGCTCATCGTGATTGCCGCCGGGGCGCTCACATTCTACATCCGTTACCTCAATCCCTATATAGTCGATGCAAGGGTGCGGGGCTACATCGTGTCGGTCGAGCGGCGGGGCATATTCTTCAAGACCTGCGAGGGAGTCATGGTCACTGAGTCGGCGCTTGTCGACACCACGCGTGTCTACCAGCGCGACATGACATTCTCCATCACCGACCCGGCGCTGTTTGAGACCATGCGCGACCTACAGGGCACGGGGATACCCGTCACCGTCACCTACGAGCGCTACTACGGCTCGCTGCCGTGGCGCGGGGCCTCGACAGTCGTCGCCACAGCCGTCACCGCCGATGACACCGCTCCCCGCAGCGCTGTGTCTGTCGAAACTCCACCCGCCGGCGACACCCTCCCAATAGATGACACCCTCCCCGCCGGAGATACGGCCAGCAATACGGCCAATGACTCACTCAATGCCACTCCGGGCGGTCAATTGTGACACAAATGATACGGATTTTTAATTTATTTCCTTATCTTTGCGTGTAGATAATATCGGACTAACTTAATACTTATTTTATACACAATGGCAGGAATCAAAAACATCGGAATACTCACCTCGGGAGGTGATGCTCCGGGAATGAACGCAGCCATCCGCGCCGTCACACGCGCAGCCATATTCGCCGGTTTTGGCGTAAAGGGAATCTATCGAGGCTATCGCGGTCTTATCACCGATGAGATACAGGAATTCAAGACCCAGAATGTCTCCAACATCATACAGATGGGTGGCACCATCCTCAAGACCGCCCGTTGCAAGGAGTTCCGCACTCCCGAAGGCCGTCAGCTCGCCTACGACACGATGAAGCGTCACGAGATTGATGCCCTCGTGGTCATCGGAGGTGACGGTTCGCTGACCGGCGCCCGCATCTTTGCCAACGAGTTCAACATCCCCATCATCGGCCTCCCCGGCACCATCGACAACGACCTCTACGGCACCGACACCACCATCGGATATGACACGGCGCTCAACACCATCATGGAGTGCGTCGACAAGATACGCGACACGGCCACGAGCCACGAGCGCCTGTTCTTCATCGAGGTCATGGGCCGCGATGCCGGATTCCTCGCCCTCAACGGCGCCATAGCCTCAGGAGCCGAAGCCGCCATTATTCCCGAGATATCAACGGAGGTCGACCAGTTGGCCGAACTTATACAAAACGGGTTCCGCAAGTCCAAGAACTCCTCTATAGTCCTCGTTGCCGAGAGTCCTGTCACCGGCGGCGCGATGGCACTTGCAGAGCGCGTGAAAAACGAGTATCCCGGATATGACGTGCGCGTCTCCATCCTTGGCCACCTGCAACGCGGTGGGTCGCCCACAGCTCACGACCGTATACTTGCCTCGCGCATGGGTGCCGCCGCGATTGACGCGCTCCTTGAGGACCAACGCAACGTGATGATCGGTGTGGCCAACGACGAGATTGTCTATGTTCCTTTCTCAAAGGCCATCAAAAACGACAAGCCCATCAACCGCGAGTTGCTCAACACCCTGCGCCGCCTCTCTATCTGACGCGGTCACTCAGGCACACTCTCAGCCCACTCATTCAGGAATCCCGGACCAAGTACAGTCCGGGATTCCGTTGTTTTATCCCCCATTGTCAGGCACGCCATGCCTTCGCCTACAGTATCACCATGAGTCTGTATGGTCTACCACGCGGACTTTTTACGCCATATAGCGTATATTATTGGTCTACACGTGCCACTACAGTCCCTACTCATATTGTCCGGAAGCCGCTTTCGCCATACCTTTGCAGCCGTTTATTCCAATCTTTCACTAAATATCTATTTTTCCCAACAATGAAGAAACTTCACACACTGGCGGCTCTCCTTGCCGCAGCCATTATCACCCCTTGCACGACTGACGCCTTGACCATCTCGGCAAACAATTCTGACATGACAGTCGAGCTCTATATATCCAGAGGGGGTAAGTCAACTATTGTCGATGTCCCCTCCTCACTAATAAACAGCGGAGCGGATATTTTTAGCAAAATCACCATTCCGAGCGGTATTGACCTGTCATACAAGTACACATACCTCTATCTAAAATGTACCGTAGACCGTACTGCCCAACTGATACGCGGATACAGCTATCTCGGTGAGTACACCGATTTTCTTCAGCCTGAAGACTATAGTGCCACATACACCCACAACATACACCTCGATAAAGAAAAACTCAATGCCGAGGTTTCCATCGACAACGCCTATCTTGATGACTTGCGTACCGACCACTTCACGATAAACATCGACAATCCCTCTGTGTTCTATCACATCGGACGGTCTTTTGCCTCAGTCGAGAGCCTTCCCGTCTCCGCAGGCTCAAATGTGATTGCTTTCATGCCCGATTTTGAGAACAAGATTTATCTGTTTTTCAAGGAGGAGTTTTACTCCGGATGCGTCTATTCAGTCACCAAGAACGGCGAGCGTCTGCCGCGCTATTCGGGCGCCTTCCGTTTCACGGTCGAGGATGGAGATGTGATTGACGTCGTGACTCAATTTCCCAACGAGATGCACGAGGTACGGTTTATCGAGGCCGAAGGCTGCGAGGGTATCATAAACAAAGTGGAAGCAAACACGCCCCACGAGGGGACTTTCACCGTTGATGACCACAGCTCATTCAGCGTCCTGGCCGGTTCAACTCTCACCCCTTCGGGTAATTACACCGATTTCTCCGACATCACCTACACTATCGACGGCCACACACTTGAACCCGACTTCTTCCGCTACTCGCGTATCCCCGTTGACCGCAATCCGCTTGAGATAGTGGTATCGGGTACCCGTCTTGGCACTACAGCCATCGACACCATAGAGGTCGAGGAGGATGCCACCCCCATCTACTATAACCTCCAGGGCATCCGCGTCAACAACCCCGTCCCCGGCTCGACCGTGATTGTGGTGCGCGGCAACACCGTCACCAAGGAGCTCATACGCTGAGCCCTCCGTCGGCCAACAATCCCATCCATATAATCAGGACATCGGTCATCTCAATGCTGGCCGATGTCCTGTTGTTATCAAAATCAATAAAAATAGTTATCTTTGCATCTGTCAATTACCAACACCGGGATGTCGCCACTGACAGTGGCGGCATCCATGTACACGATATAGCATGGAACAACCTGAAAATACTGCGGTAAAGCCCTCCGTACTTGACTACGACGACATCGTCGCGATGGCACCCGGTCTGCGTGGACACAGGAAACTCGTTGACGGCGTGCTGAAATTTCTCTCGGTCGACAAGGTCAACGCCCTCCACGCCCACAATTGCGCCACGCCGGGCGTGGCATTTACCGACGGACTGCTCAAGGAACTCGACATAAAGCTGCGTATCGACAACGAGCAGGCGCTCGACCATCTGCCCGAGGGTGCGTTCATCACCGTCAGCAACCACCCGTTTGGCGCTCTCGACGGCATAACGCTCATCAACATTGTCGGAAGCCGCCGACCCACCTTCAAGGTGATGGTCAACATGATACTCAACCACATATCGGCCATGCGCCCCAACTTCATCGCCGTCGATGCGCTCGCAAGCGACGATCCCGCCAAAAAGGCCGTGTCGATGAAGGGCATCAAGGAGGCCATCATGCAGGTGCGCCGTGGCAATCCCATCGGATTCTTCCCCGCCGGGGCCGTCTCCAAGCTCAACCGGCGGCTGCGCATCGAGGATCGCGAGTGGCAACCCTCGATAATACGCCTAATCGCACAGCTCAAGGTACCCGTGATTCCGATTTACTTCCACGGCCATAACTCGTGGTGGTTCACGTTCCTTGGCATGGTCAGCTGGCAGTTGCGCACACTGCGGCTTCCCGCCGAGGTATTCCGCCGGCGAGGCAAGACCATCCACATATCAATCGGCGACCCCATATCGGTCGAGGAGCAGCAGGCCCATAGCGGCAGTGTAGAGGAACTTGGTGAGTTCCTGAAGTCACGCACCTATGCCATGCGCTCAATCAAGTAATCAGTCAATCAGTCAGATGCAGGATCTTTCACCCGAGATACAACAAGCCAAGGCTCGCTTCGGCATCATAGGCAACTCGCCGCAGCTGCTTGCGGCGGTGTCACGCGCCATCCAGGTCGCCCCCATCGACCTGTCGGTGCTTGTCACCGGCGAGAGCGGTACGGGCAAGGAGTTCTTTCCCAAGATTATCCATAACTTCAGCACACGCAAACATGCCAAGTACATTGCCGTCAACTGCGGTGCCATCCCCGAGGGTACGATAGACTCCGAACTGTTTGGCCACGAGAAGGGAGCGTTTACCGGGGCCGTATCGTCACGCAAGGGCTACTTTGAGGAGGCCGACGGTGGCACCATATTCCTTGACGAGGTGGCCGAGCTGCCCCTCACCACCCAGGCCCGGCTGTTACGCGTGCTTGAGAGCGGCGAGTTTCTCAAGGTGGGGTCATCGACCGTGCAGCGCACCGACATACGCATCGTCGCCGCCACCAACGTCGACATGCAGAAAGCTGTCGCCGAGGGCCGCTTCCGCGAAGACCTTTATTACCGCTTGTCGACGGTGCTCATATCCATCCCCCCCCTGCGCGACCGCGACACTGACATCGTGCTGCTCGCACGCAAGTTTGCCGCCGACTTCGCCGAGAAATACCGCACCCCGGTCATCACGTTTGACGACTCGGCACGCCGCCTGCTCCTGAGCTACCGATGGCCCGGCAATGTGCGCCAGCTCAAGAATGTTGTCGAGCAAGCCGCCCTGTTTGATGCCGGTAACGAGATTGACGCCTCGACGTTGCAGAACTACATACCGCGCAACGCCACCGTCTACACCCCGGCGGTGACAGCGGAACACACCCACACCTATGCCGCCGAGCGTGAGCTGCTGTTCAACATGATATTCCGTATGCAGCACGAGATTGATGCCCTCCGCAAGCAGGTCGAGGGCGCGGCCTCGACCTCACGCCCACGCATTACAGAGTGCCATCCTGCAAGCGAGTTTGACCACACACACTCCTCCTACGCCGACATGCCTCGCTCACTCGTCAAGTACACCCCGCCCACACCGGGCATCACCGACGCGCTCGACATCACCAGCGACGCGGTCGAGACGCAGCTCTCCGACCACCTGTCGGGCAAGACCCTTGAGGAGACCGAGCGCGAGACCATACTTCAGGCACTCGACCGCAACGCCGGCCGCCGCAAGGCTACAGCCAAGGAACTCAATATCTCGGAGCGCACGCTCTACCGCAAGATAAAGGAATACGGCCTTGAATAACCACACCACACGTCAGCATAACACCACCCGACCCATGAAGACCCCGACACGCCCCATACGCCTTACATGCAGGATACTGCTTCTGATGCTGATGATGTGCAGTTGGCAGGGTTGCCGCATCAGCTACAAGTTCAACGGCGCGGCACTCGACTACAACCTCTACAAGACCATCTACGTGTCCAACTTCCCGATACGAGCAGCCCTTGTCTACCCGCCGTTGCAGCAGACCTTTGAGAACGAGCTGCTCGACTACATCGCACGCAACACCCGCTTGCGCACGGTCGACACGGCATCCGACCTGCAACTTGAGGGCGAGATAACAGGTTACGCCCTGTCTCCGCAAGCCGTCACCGAGAACGCCTACGCCTCTCAGACACGCCTCACCATCACGGTGCGCGTCAAGTATACCGACAACCGCGCCGAGGGCAAGGATGTCGACCAGACATTTTCGGCCTACCGCGACTTTGACAGCTCCCAAATGCTCACCGACGTGCAAGACGAACTGTGCTCCCAAATTTCCAAGGAGCTTGTCGAACTGATATTCAACGCCACATTAGGAGACTGGTAATATGGCACACACCTCTGACTTGCAGCAATTTGCCGACTCGCTGCTCTCTCCGGGCGCGACACCAGTCCCCGATGTCGCCGCACGCGTCGCCGAGGAATACCCCTACTTCATCCTCCCCGGCATAATGATGCTGTCACATGGCGGTCAGGAGATTGATCCCGACACGCGGCGGGCAATGCTGGAACGTCTTGCACTGGCCGTCCCCGACCGCGACATGCTGCGCCGACTCGTCACCGCCGACGGCGACCGCTTCGCGTCATTCTACCCCGACGAGGCCGACCGCGCCCCCATATCGACCGACAAGGCAATCGAGACATTCATCGCCAACTACGGAGAGGCCGACCCACGCGAGGAGGCTCTCCTTGAGAGGCTCATATTCAACCCCACCCCCGACTATGCCCAGCTGCTCGCCCGCGAGGAGGAACGCAGCGTCCCCGAGCCGGTAGACCTGGCTGACGCCGGGTCGCAAGACGCGCTCATCAACGCGTTCATCCTCAAGAGCCGCGAGGAGCAGTCAGCGCCACCCACCGCCAACGTGGAAACCTCTTTAGGCGATGTGACCACGGAAGATGACAATACCACGGTGCAGTCGCCCAAGACCTCCGATGATACCCTGCTCAGCGAGAGTCTTGCCAAAATCTACATAAAACAGCGGCGCTACACCAAGGCTTTTGAAATTATACACAATTTAAGTTTGAATTATCCGGAAAAAAGTATTTACTTTGCAGACCAATTGCGTTTCTTGCAGAAACTTATCATTAATCAACAACACAACAAGTAACAACTCATAATTGAAATGTACGCTTTATTTATCGTATTGACCATCATTGCCTCGCTGTTGCTCATCGGCGTAGTGCTCATCCAGAAATCCAAGGGCGGCGGTCTGTCGTCATCGTTTGCCGGCTCAAACCAGATCATGGGTGTGCGCCGCACCAACGACTTCATCGAGAAAGCCACATGGACTCTCGCAGCCATCATCTGCGTGCTCTCCATTGCATCAGTGTTTGTGATGCCCCGCAACCTCGTACAGCAGACCCGTGTCGAGGCAGCCGCTCCCCAGCAGACCCAGGCCGCTGACTTCAACACTCAGACAGCCCCGGCTCCTGCCGCTCAGACCCCTGCCGCCCCCGTGGCTCCGGCACCCGCAGCTGAGTAATCCAATAATAAGGCAACCTCATACAGGGAGCACCGTAACGGGCGCTCCCTTTGCTTGTTGACCAACATACTCAATTTCCATCGCCATGACCCCGATGCCTCAGCAATTTCTCGACATGCTCGCCCGTCACCCCGAGTTTGACGGACTGGCGGACGCTCTCACGTCAGACCCGGTCGTCTCCGTGCGGCTCAATCCCCGCAAGATAGCGTTCCCCGGCCCCGATGCCGCCACCGTGCCATGGTGTCCCACCGGGCGATACCTCGCCGACAAGATACCATTCACGTTCGACCCCGCGATGCACCAGGGACTGTACTATGTGCAGGACGCATCATCCATGATTGTCGGCACTATCGCAGGCCGTCTTGCCGCCGACATGCCGTCGCCGGTCTACCTTGATGCCTGTGCCGCCCCCGGGGGCAAGACGACAGCCGTCATCGACTCGTTGCCCGATGATTCCCTCATCGTCGCCAACGAGTTTGTGCGCTCACGCGCCGCAGTCCTCCGCGAGAACATCATAAAGTGGGGTACACCCTCAGCAATCGTCACCACCGGCGACACCGCCCGCCTCTCCCTGTTGCGTGGACGTTTTGACATTATCGGGGCCGATGTCCCCTGCTCAGGTGAGGGGATGATGCGCAAAGACCACACCGCTGTCAGCCAATGGTGTCCCGCGCTCGTAACCGAGTGCGCCGCCCGGCAACGTGAGATAGTCACCAACCTGTGGCCGGCCTTGCGTCCCGGTGGATACATGATTTACAGCACCTGCACATTCAACCGCGAGGAAAACGAGGAGATGGTCGCCTACATGGCCCGTACACTCGGAGCCGTACCTGTGGATATGGGACTCACCTCCTACCCCGGAATATCAGCGGGCATCGACACCCCATATCCCTGCTATCGGTTTATGCCCCACCGTCTGCGGGGCGAGGGGCTGTTTGTCGCCGTATTGCAGAAACCCGATGACGCCAACGGTGACACCGACGGGAATCACCGCCATAAAGACAGCCCGGCGACCGCACGTCAGGGCAAGGCATCGCGCCGTGGACGCGACAAGACCCCGGCCATCCCTTCGAGCGTGACCGGGATGGTTGACGACTCCCGCGATTGGACCCTCCTCTCTGACAACGGAGTCATATCGGCCTTTCCCACCCATGGTCTCGGTCTGCTCGCCGATGCCCGACGCAATCTCGATGTCATACATGCCGGCATCACCTTAGCCGCGGCCAAGGGGCGTGACCTCATCCCGTCACAGTCAATCGCCCTCTCCACCGCCCTGCGGCCCGGCGTATGGCCTACGGTCGAGGTCGATTACCCCACGGCCATCGCCTACCTGCGTCGCGAATCAATAACCCTCCCCGACGATCAACGCGGTATCGTCCTGCTCACCTACCGCGACCGCCCTCTCGGTTTCGCAAAAAATCTTGGCAACCGCGCCAACAACCTCTATCCCGCCGACTGGCGCATCCTCTCGACCCACACCCCCGCCACTCCCATCTCCCTCATCCCTGACGGACTGAACTACTGACACCCCACGCCCGCCGCCCCCACCTGTCAGCAGACTGCACGCCAATCGTGCCATATACTTTTTTTTGAGTTTTTGAAATCTTTTTTGCAAACACGGATGTTATAACTCTGTCGTGGCTCTTTTCGCGTCACGGCTATTGAGTGATGACAGACAATTTTTCAACCTGTTTTTCAATAACCAAAAGATGAAAAAACTTTTACTTTTAGCAGTAGTTGCCGCATCGGTCACATTTGCCGCTTGCAGCAGCGCCGACAAGGCCGCCAACGAGTCGGCCGACTCATTCAAGTCTAAAATCGAGAACTGCTCCAACCCCGACAGCCTCAAGATCTACGTAGACCAGGCCAAGGCATACGCGCAGAAGCTCGTAAGCGAGGGTAAGGTTGATGAGGCCAAGAAATATCTTGACGACATCGAACCCACCGTTCAGAAATATGCCCCCTCTCTCGCCGGGACACTCTCTACCGTAAAGGATGTCATCGACAAGGTACCCGGTAGCGCCGAGAGTGCCGCCGATGCCGCCACCGACAGTCTGAAGTCAGCAGCCGGAAACGCCGTTGACGCAACCGGAGATGCCATCAATGCAGCCGGGGACGCCGTGTCGGCCAAGGCCGGCGAGGCCAAGGATGCCGTGACCGAGAAGGCCGGTGAGGTAAAGCAAAGCGTCAAGGATGGCGTGGACAACGCCAAGCAAAAGGGCGCCGATGCTCTCCAGAGCGTAGCCGACAAGGCTAAAGAAGCCGTTGGAAAGTAATCACCTTATCTGCAACAATAGACCCAGCCGGGACAGTCGGCCATTCATGCCACTGCCCCGGCTGTCATGTCATGCCGCTGTCAGTTGCCGGTGATAACATTATTTATAATCCACTACTTGGCACTTTGGCATGAGATTTGTTATAAATAAGATGGATGGATATGTCCACCCATTACTGACATTAAATTAATCATCTAAAAACTACATAATTATGGAAAAGATTCAACCCGGCAAATTCGTGGAACTCGGATATGATCTCTACGAGGTAAGCCCCAACGGCGAGAAACTGGTACACCAGACCGATGATAAGGACCCCGAGAAGATAATCTTCGGAGTCACCCCCGGCATGATCGTACCCCTTGAGAAAGCAATCGACGGCCTCGCCGCCGGCGACACTTTCGACATCACTGTCGAGGCCAAGGACGCGTTTGGACTCCATGACCCTGAGCAGATTGTCGAGCTCGACAAGGATATCTTTGAGATCGACGGCAAGTTTGACGCCGAGGTAATCAAGAAAGACGCCATCGTCCCAATGATGACAGCCGACGGCTACCGCATCAACGGCGTGGTGCTCGACGTGACCGACGACAAGGTCAAGATGGATTTCAATCATCCACTGGCCGGCAAGGACGTGCGTTTTGCCGGAAAAATCATCACCGTGCGCGACGCCACTCCCGAGGAGCTTCAGCCCCAGCACGGATGTGGCTGCGGATGCCACGATGATGGCTGCGGCGACTCATGCGGCTGTGACGACCACAACCACTGCGGCGACAGCTCATGTGGATGCGGCCACTGATAAGAGACATTAATCCCCACATGGCAACCCTCCATCGACCATTATCGGTGGAGGGTTGTTGTATTTTATGAGCAAAGGTTGTACCTTTGCAATAACCCGCGACATAACATCATTGTCTCACCAAGGGTCACCAACGACCGCGACACGGCCCGCAGTGCCCGCAACAAAACGAAAGGAGGATTGGTCATGCGTCAGGTAAAACCAAAGAAAGCACTCGGCCAGCATTTTCTCACCGACCTGTCGGTGGCACGGCGCATCGCCGCCACCCTCGACGGCTATCCCGGGCTTCCCGTCCTTGAGGTCGGCCCCGGCATGGGGGTATTGACCCAGTTCCTGCTTGAGCAGGGTCACGACCTGCTCGTGGCCGAGATTGACGCCGAGAGTGTCGATTACCTACGGGAAAACTTCCCCGCCCTCGACGGCCGCATAATCGAGGGAGACTTCCTACAGATGGACCTTCACGACATATACGGCGACCGGCCGTTCTGTGTGATAGGCAATTACCCTTACAACATCTCGTCACAGATATTCTTCAAGGTCCTCGACTACAAGGATCAGGTCGTATGCTGCTCGGGAATGCTCCAGAAAGAGGTTGCCGAACGGCTTGCCGCAGCACCCGGCTCAAAGGCTTACGGCATATTGAGCGTGCTGCTACAGGCATGGTATGACGTGGAATACCTGTTCACGGTCGATGAGAACGTGTTCAACCCGCCTCCCAAGGTCAAGTCGGGGGTAATCAGGATGACGCGCAACGATGTTACGTCACTCGGATGTGACAGCCGCCTGTTCAAAACCGTTGTCAAGACAGCGTTCGGCCAGCGCCGCAAGACCCTGCGCAACTCCCTGCGTGGACTCGTCCCCCCCGGTGCTGCCCTCCCCGACGACCCGGTCATGGCCCTGCGTCCCGAGCAGCTGAGCGTACAACAATTCATCAGTCTCACCAACCTCATAGCCTCACTCCGCCCATAAGCCGATGAAGGAATATACCCCCGAATACCTGGAACACATCCGCACCATAATCGCGAACCACGATGAGGAGGCGGCACGCAAGGAGCTGTCAGAGCTCCATCCCGCCGACATCGCCGAACTCTATCAGGATCTCGATCTCGACGAGGCCGAGTTCCTGTACCGTCTGCTCGACGAGGACACTGCCGCCGACGTGCTGATGGAACTCGATGAGGACGACCGCCGCAAGCTCCTCAGCAACATGCCCGCCGAGGAGATTGCCAAGCAGATCGACCACCTCGACACCGACGATGCCGTCGATATAATCCAGGAACTCGACGAGGAGGACCGCGACGAGATTCTCGCCCACATCGAGGACTCCGAGCAGGCCGGTAACATCGTCGACCTCCTCCAGTATGACGAGGATACGGCCGGCGGTCTCATGGGTACCGAGATGATTGTCGTCAACGAGAACTGGAGTATGCCCGAGTGTATCAAGCAGATGCGTATTCAGGCCGAGGATATGGACGAAATCTACTACGTCTATGTCGTCGACAATGACTACAAGCTGCGTGGCGTGTTCCCGCTCAAGAAGATGATAACCCACCCCTCCGTCTCCAAGATAAAGCATGTCATGGAGAGCGACCCGGTGTCGGTCAAGGCCGACACCCCCATCGACGAGGTGGCTCTCGACTTTGAGAAGTATGATCTCGTGGCGATGCCCGTCGTCGACTCGATTGGCCGTCTGGTCGGACGCATCACTGTCGATGACGTGATGGACCAGGTGCGCGAGTCGACTGAGCGCGACTATCAGTTGGCATCAGGTCTCTCCACCGATGTCGAGACCGACGACACCCTCTTCACCCAGACCAAGGCACGCCTACCGTGGCTGCTTATAGGAATCGCCGGAGGCATCGGCAACTCCCTTATCCTCGGCAACTACGAGGGAAGCCTCGCCGCCGTACCCGCCCTTGCCGCCTTCATCCCCCTCATCGGAGGCACCGGCGGCAATGTCGGCATACAGTCAAGCGCCATAGTTGTCCAGGGTCTCGCCAACGGAACCCTCGACATCAAGCACTCAGGCCGACAGATACTCAAGGAACTCGGAGCCGGCCTCATCAATGCCTCCATCATCTCCCTCCTCGTTTTCCTATATAACTTTATCGTCAATCCATCCCAGCACATCGCCACCGTGGCCGTATCAGCGTCACTCTTTGCCGTGGTGATATTTGCCTCGGTGTTCGGCACCTTCGTACCCCTTACACTCGAACGCTTCAAGATAGACCCGGCGCTCGCCACCGGCCCGTTCATCTCCATCACCAACGACATTATAGGCATGGTCATCTACATGTCGATTTCCTGGGCGCTTCTTGCCCATTTCTCAGCCGCATAATCCGGCTCTCGCGGTGAACACTCGCCCCTTGCGCCACGTTATAACTGTGGTCGTGCCGCCAATTGCGGCATGACAGCATCCACGTTTCGACAACCACAACACACCGCCAACTATGAAAGTCGGATTCTTTGTCCCATGCTACGTCGATATGCTGGCCCCGCAGGCCGCCATATCAAGCTACAACCTGCTGCGGCGGTTTGACATCGACCTGCACTACATCGAGCGCACCTCATGCTGCGCCCTCCCCATGACCGACATGGGCTACGAGCGCAAGGCATGTTCGCTTGAGCGCAACCTTGTCCCCATGCTCTCGGGCTACGACTACATCGTAATTCCCTCGGGGATATGCACCGACCAGATACGCCATCACCTCGACCAGGTCGAGCAGACCCCCGAGGTCGACCACATACGCCGGACGACCCACGACCTTGTCGATTTCCTCCACGATGTACTCCGGGTCGACAGTATGCCATGGGCGCGGTTTCCTCATCGCGTGGCGCTCCACAACGGATGCCACTCCCTGCGCTATCTCATGCAGGCACGCCCCTCCGAACTGATGATTCCCGACTTCTCCAAGACCGAAGACCTGCTCCGGCTCGTTGACGGACTTGAGGTCGCCTATGCCACCCGTCGCGACGAGTGCTGCGGATTTGGCGGCACGTTTGCCATCTGGGACGAGAGTTGTTCGGGCCAACAGGGTCTCGACAAGGTGAGCGACTACGTGCGCAACGGTCTGCACTACGTCACCTCGGCCGACTTCTCGTGTCTGCTCCACCAGTCATGTGTCGCCCGCAAGTACGGTGTCGACATCAAGACCTACTACATAGCCGAGATTCTTAACGGGGATGCCCGATAAAATGACACTTCACCATGAGCCAGGTTAATCAAGTAAAACTCGGGGCGCGGTTCATCGCCGACCAGCCCCATCGTACAAGCCACGACCGCTGCCTGTGGGCCGCACGTATGCGGCGCGACTCCGTGGCAGCGCAGATTCCCGAATGGGAGGAGATGCGCCAGCTCGCCTCCGACATAAAGATGCACACCCTGTCACATCTCGACCGATACCTCACGCAGTTTGAGGAAAACCTCAAGGCCAATGGGGTAATCGTCCACTGGGCTGCCGATGCCGACGAGCACAACCGCATCATACTCGACATATTCCGCAATCACGGTGTCAAGACCGTGACCAAGGGCAAGTCCATGCTCATGGACGAGTGTGGTATGCGGGAATATCTTGAGCGTCACGGTATAGACATCTACGAGGCCGACCTCGGCGAACGCATCCAGCAACTCGACAATCAGCGGGCATCCCATATCGTCATGCCGGCCATCCACAAACTGCGCGAGGATGTCGCCCGGCTCTTTGCCGACAAACTCGGCAGCGACCCCGACATCACCGAGCCCACCTACCTCAACAGCGTAATGCGGCGTGATATGCGGCGCAACTATGCCAAGGTAGATGCCGGGATGAGCGGTGTCAACTTCGGCATCGCCGAGACCGGCGGCATCGTTGTCTGCACCAACGAGGGCAACGCCGACATCAGCGCCGCCCTACCCCCGCTCTATGTCGCGAGCATGGGCATCGAGAAGATAATACCACGCCAGAGCGACCTCCCGCTGTTCATCCGGCTGCTGTCACGGAGCGCCCTTGGGCTCGACATGACGCAATATACCTCCCACTACCACGGCCCGCGCCCCGGTCAGGAGATGCACGTCGTCATCGTCGACAATGGCCGCTCCCAACGCCTGTCGTCACCCCATTGGCAGGTGCTCAAGTGCATACGTTGCGGCGCGTGCATGAACACGTGTCCCGTATTCCGCCGCACCTCCGGCCTCAGCTACGACGCCCCCTACATGGGTCCCATCGGCATCGTCCTCCAACCGAGTTACGACCTCCACCGCTATGCCCGGCTCCCATACTCCTGCACCCACTGCGGGTCGTGCGGCAACGTATGCCCCGTCAAGGTACCTATCCCGCAGCTCATCTTCTACTGGCGGCAACGGGTGGTAGATACACGCGAGGACGAGCTGATGCACCGCGCCGAGGAGACCGGCATGGAGATGGTGTTGCGCAACGCCACCACCTTCCACGCCGCCGAACGTCTCGGCCTGTGGGCGCTACGCACGCTCCCGCAGGGTCTTCTAAACTCTCGCCTCAACCCATGGGCAACCCACCATGCCAACCCGGAACCGCCCGCCGAGACATTCAGCCAATACTATGCCCGCGTACATGGCGGCAACGACACTGCCGACAGTAACGGCAATAACAACCCCAAAACTGACACCGACAATGACCGATAACAACCACACCGACTCTCGCGACGCGATACTCGCCCGCATCAAGGCCGGACTCCCCGACCCGGTCGACCATCCCGACGTGCCGATGTACGACATTGCCGGTGACCCGGTCAACAACTTCATTGAGAAACTACAGAGCTTCGACGGCAAGGCAATTCAATTTCCCTCCCGCGACAAGGCCGTGGCATGGCTCGACACCAATATCAGCCGCGACAAGACCGTGTTCTCCTCCCTCCCAGACTGGCAAGGCAATGTCAGCCCGGAACGCGTCGCCGACCCCCGTCAGGCCGACTGTATCGACATCTGTGTCGGCCAGGGACTCCTTGGCGTTGGCGAGACCGGCTCGATATGGGTCACCGACGAATCTCTCGGCAAGGGAGCCTGTGCCCTGATGTCAACCGACCTCTACCTGCTGCTCGACCGCGCCACGGTGATGTCGGGGCTACATCAGGCTTACGCAGCCCTGACGCTCCGCGACCAGTGCTACGGCTCATACTTCACCGGCCCCTCCGCAACCGCCGACATCGAGGCCGTCCGCGTCACCGGCGCCCAGGGTCCCGTCTCCCTCTCCGTCCTCATCTACGGCTGACTGCGACCGTCGGGAGAGCAGCTATTCAGCGATTCAATGCAGTGATAAAATATTGAATATAAATGTAGGGATGCTCCCTGGGGCATCCGATTTCCGTGCATGACCCCAATATGGACGGGCGGCTGCTCCATGGAGCAGCCCTACAGGTATTTGGTCGTCAACATGTTTAATTCGCCGAATACGTTCACGCGGAAATAGTCGTAATAATTGTAAAAATTCACCGACGACTACATGCAAGTGCGCTACAACACCTCATCATCCTATGGCGGCTACAGACTCGACATGACGATTGAGGCCGAGTTTGAGAAAATCGACTGATTCGCTGCTGTCCATCCGGCGACCACGGCAACAAAATATGCGCGACCACCAACAACGGCGGCCGCGCATATTTTGTCATTTGAAAGCCTGAAGCCTCTTATTTGATATTCTGCACCTCAAGGTCGATGTTAAACTCCTCGTTCCAAGGCAAGCCCTGCTCGGCAAGCACCTTGAGGAACGGATCGGGGTCAAACTCCTCGACATTGTGCACGCCAGGCTTGCGCCATTTGCCCGTAAGGAACATCATGGCCCCAGTCATCGCCGGCACGCCGGTAGTGTAGCTCACCGCCTGCATACCAGTCTCCTTGTAGGCCGCCTCGTGGCTGCAATTGTTGTAGATGTAGTAGGTCAACGGCTTGCCCTCCTTATCCTTGCCCGAGATGCGGCATCCGATTGATGTCTCGCCGTGATAGTTCTCGCCGAGATCCTGCGGATTGGGCAACACCGCCTTGAGGAACTGGATAGGCACAATCTCCATGCCGTTGTACATGATCGGGTCTATACGGGCCATGCCGATGTTCTGTATCACCCGCAGGTGGGTCAGGTACTCCTGGCCAAACGTCATCCAGAACCGCGCACGCTTGATGGTCGGGAAGTTCTGCACCAGGCTCTCAAGCTCCTCGTGGTATATCAGATAGCTCTCCTTAGGGCCGATATTGGGATAGGTCAGCGCCCCGTGTATCTCGTGGGGTTCCGTCTCCACCCACTTGCCGTCCTGATAGTAGCGGCCTTTCTGGGTCACCTCGCGTATGTTGATCTCCGGGTTGAAGTTTGTCGCGAAAGCCTTGCCATGGTCACCGGCGTTACAGTCCACGATGTCGAGATACTCCATCTCCGAGAAATAATGCTTGGCCGCGTAGGCGGTGAATACTCCCGACACGCCCGGGTCAAACCCGCATCCGAGGATGGCCGTCAACCCCGCTTTCTCAAACTTCTCCCGATAGGCCCACTGCCATGAGTACTCAAAGTGTGCCTCCTCCTTGGGTTCGTAGTTGGCCGTGTCAAGGTAGTTGACACCACACTCAAGACACGCGTCCATTATCGTCAGGTCCTGATAGGGGAGCGCCACGTTTATCACAAGCTCGGGCTTGTGGCGGCGCAGCAACTCACACAGCTGCTCGACACTGTCGGCATCGACCTGGTCGGTCGTGATGTTGGGCGACCCGATGGCCTTGGCCACGGCATCACACTTGCTCTTGGTACGCGAGGCGAGGACTATCTCACTGAACACCTCGGGATTTTGCGCACACTTATGGGCCACGACGGTTCCGACACCGCCAGCCCCGATAATGACAACTTTGCTCATTTCTTACATTTTTAATTTCACGGGCACTCACCTTACGGCATCAACCCGCCAATTCTCATTCATGCAGCGAATTTACAACTAATTCCCCAAACCGCGAAACCCCTCCCCACAAATCTCGCTTACCCAACAGCGTATTTCAACCCATCCACGACTCCATCTCCGTTTTCTACTATCCTAATCATTTTTAATTCTTATATCTTTTTATAAACTGCAATCCTATCCGCTCGACAATCCCCGTGACAAGGGCATTACCCATGAGGAAAGCCCGGCGCATGTCCGATGCCTCGGCTGTATGGTTGTCGGGAAACATGTTGAGTCGTTCGAGTTCCACAGGCGTGAGTCTCCTGTATCGGCCATCAGCTGTCCTGACAACATGCTTAAATCGCGACGGAGCCACGCCCCCCTCGCCGGTTATGATTGTCCGGGAAGGCTTGTCGATGCTGTCCGGGAAGGCCATCGCTCCTTCCGAGTAATTATATTCATATCCTGTCGCCTTATTCACACGTCTCTCACTTTTCCCACCCTTGGCATACTCCCACTTGGGCAGGTCAGCTTGCCCGATGTAGAAACCGTCCGGGACATCCTTGTCAGGCACCATAACATCGCCCAGTGTCACCACAGGCCCGTCATAGTCAGGCTGCGTCTTGACCGTGTAGACAGTACGGTCAATCATGATTCCCGCATTCATGAACGGAGACAAAGCCTTTCCTTTATTGAACGAATCGGACACCTCGGCCAACTTGCCCTTTATGGGAAACTCTGTCAGCACACAGTCCTCCTGCCTCACCGGGAATGCCTTAGCCATCACCCCGTTCCTCAAAATCCAATCACTGACTGACTCTATCTTATCGACAAAACCACAATTTTTCTTGAACGCGAACATATAAGTCCGGCGCCGACGTTGCGGCATCCCATACTCGGCGGCATTGATGACACGCCACTCGACACGGTAGCCCAAGTCGGACAGGGATGCGAGTATTATCGCGAAATCCCTGCCACGCTGTGTCGCGGGTGACCCCAACAGCCTGTCAACATTTTCAAGCATAAGGAAACGCGGTGGATTCCTATGGTCACGCAGTATGCGGTGAATCTGCCACCACAACACACCCTTCTTGCCCTCTATGCCCCCCGAACGTTTCAACGTGGTGGCCACGGAATAGTCCTGACATGGGAACCCTCCCACGAGCATGTCGGCATCAGGTATATCATTCACATCAACTGTCGCTATATCCTCGTTGCAGTGACCCGCATCGCCAAACCGGTTGCAGTATATCACCGACGCGTCCTGCCTCTTGGTCGATGGCTCCCACTGGTTGCTCCATACGGTCTTGAACCGTTCCGAGGCCCGCTCAAGCCCTATCCTGAAGCCTCCCACGCCCGCAAACAGCTCAATCACCCTGACATCTCCCGCCGAGGCCGCAACGTCCACAGACGCAAACAACGATTGCTGCCGACAGCTCCGGCTATACACAGCCAACGGCTCACAGAGCACATTGGCACTGACACTCCTATCCTCACTCATTTCCTTGCCTTTCAATAATTTCTTTAACATACTCGGCATTAAACCAATAGCAATATTTGTCACATATACCGCCATTGGGATTTACCGCCTTATCACTCCCCACACGCGCCTTTGGCCTCACATGAAATTTCTTGTGGTCGCCAAGACTCCAAAAATACTGTGGGGAAATATGGTCTGCACATACCGCGTCCCGGATATTCAGCCAGTATTCCCTGGCAGTCTCCAAGTCTCCGGCAGGCATTGTCCAAAAAAAGACCGAGTCAAGTACATATTCATCTTCCGTTTCCATCCTCTTTCGACGGTTATTGTACACTGCAATCTCTTTTCCGACAACAGGCTTGAACACCACAAACATAAATCGGCTTGTGAATATCTCGTAGGCCTCCGATTCCACCCACTCCTCATTATCATAAATCTCACAGTAATCAATATTCTTGAATGACATTGATTCCCTGGGCATTCCGTTATTCCCAAGCCTCAAGGTCTTCATTATTATACCAGACTTGACAAACTCGTCAGAATCCCCCAACCGTTTACTCTCCCCATTTGACGCTATCAAGGCACTCACATCAGCATACTTGCTTTTTGATTGATAAGCCCCAATCTCAAGCAAATCGCATATCTCTACATAATTTTTACCCACAAACGGTGCAAATCGTGCCAAGATTATATCTTCAAATGAGTTGTCGGTCAGCTCGGAGCTTGATACCAGTTCAAACTTCGGGGCATCCACCTCAATATAATTGGTAAAGTGGTTACGGCCCGAGGCCACGACATGGCTCAATATATAGCGCATGTATGCCGGCTTAAGGCTGAAAGCACGTCTATTTGCCCTGATGGGCGAGTTAGGCTGCGATTGGGGTGCCTCACCCTTTTGCCCCTTGCGACATGCTCCAAGATAAAGAGTGTCACCTTCTGACAGCAGATGAGCCTCGCCGCGTCTTACTTTTTCAGAGATTGTCTGATAGTCTTTCTTGATGAGCACCAGGTCTTTCTCAGGCAACTGCCACAAGACCCTGTATAGAAACTCATAGTCATATATCGGCTCACCGCTGACATGCAGATAGAACAACAAGAGCATCAGACGGCATTTAGATATGAGATGTGACTCCTCAAAGGTTGTGCCTACTATCTGAAAATAATCTATCATCGTGCAGACAAGCCGTTCCTTGATTCTATACTGGTTGTCTGACTTTGACCTTAGCAGTGGCGTACATTTCAATTCCACATGAGCCTCGGCAAAGTCTGCCTCACGGTTTGAGTTGACATCATAACCGAAAAACAGTTCCTCGACCATCTGTCCCAAGCCGCCTTTCCCCTTACGTCTACGCTCCATCACATCATCGCCCAACAATGAGTGCAGCGAATGTCCTATCAGATGCCGGCTATAGTCATAAATCGACATCGGATTGGTACGGTCAAACTTGTCAGACATATCTGCTTCTTGTATCATGGATGAATCCCGGTCTATCTTATATTGTAATTACAAATTTAGGAATAATTCGTGAAAGATCATCCACAGGGACATCCAAAAACACAACGCAGTCTCCCGCGTCATTGACTGACTCGTGCGGGACACTGCGTTATTTTCTTATCGCCGATGTCTCTCGGTAAGGGCTTACTTCCCTTCAGACTGCTTGCGGAGCAGGTCGCGTATCTCGGTGAGGAGCACTTCCTCCTTGGTCGGCTCGGGTGCGGGTGCCGGCTCCTCCTCGGCGGCCTCCTCCTTTTTCTTAAACTTCATGATGAAGCGGATGGCCACAAAGATGCTGAACGCCACGATGATGAAGTCGATGATATACTGGATGAACTGCCCGTAGCCTATCGCCACCTCGGGTGTCACCACCTCCTCGCCGTTCATCACAGCCTCCTGCATCACATACTTCATGTCGCTGAAGTCCATCCCGCCCGTGCACAGGCCGATCACCGGCATCAGCACGTCGTTCACCAACGAGCTGACAATCTTGCCAAACGCGCCGCCGACAATCACACCGACAGCCATATCGACCACATTGCCCTTCATGGCAAACTCTTTGAAATCAGAAAGAAATTTTCCCATACAGATAAATAGTTTTATAGTTTTCGCAAATTTAATAAATAGTCTCAATAATAACACCCCCCGGCGCAAAAAGTCTGCCACACCCCCCATTTTCCCCCATAAAGCACAGCGTATGACAAAAAATTCAAGAAAAATTCTAATACGTATTAATCCTTAATAGACTATTTGAAAAAAAATTACTACTTTTGTCGTGACCAAAAAGCAGGTGACCTCCCCGAGGGTCCCGAGAGGCCCCGGCAGCCGCCACTGATGGCGAAGTTAATCATAACCCAAATAATTTAACTATTATGACAAAAGTAGGTATTAATGGTTTTGGCCGCATCGGACGTTTCGTGTTCCGCGCATCGACCAAACGTGACGACATCGAAGTAGTTAGCATCAACGACCTCCTTCCCGTTGACTACATGGCTTACATGCTCAAGTATGACACAATGCACGGCAAGTTTGACGGCACTGTAGACTACGATCTCGAGAAGAGCGAGCTCATCGTCAATGGCAAGCACATCCGCGTCACCGCAGAGCGCAACCCGGCCGACATCAACTGGGGCGCAGTAGGCGCAGAGTATGTTGTTGAGTCAACAGGTCTCTTCCTCACAAAGGAGAAGGCTCAGGCCCACATCGAGGCCGGCGCAAAGTACGTCGTTATGTCAGCTCCCTCAAAGGACGACACCCCCATGTTCGTTTGCGGTGTAAACCAGGACACTTATGTTAAGGGTACCCAGTTTGTTTCCAACGCCTCTTGCACCACCAACTGTCTTGCTCCCATCACCAAGGTGCTCAACGACAAGTTTGGCGTGGTAAACGGCCTCATGACCACCGTTCACTCAACTACCGCTACTCAGAAGACTGTCGACGGTCCCTCTATGAAGGACTGGCGTGGTGGTCGTGCTGCCAGCGGCAACATCATTCCCTCATCTACCGGCGCCGCCAAGGCTGTAGGTAAGGTTATCCCCGAGCTCAACGGCAAGCTGACAGGTATGTCAATGCGTGTCCCCACCCTCGACGTGTCTGTAGTTGACCTCACCGTCAACCTCGCCAAGCCCGCTACCTACGAGGAAATCTGCGCTGCCATGAAGGAAGCATCTGAGGGCGAGCTCAAGGGCATCCTCGGCTACACTGAGGACGATGTCGTATCGAGCGACTTCCTCGGCGATACCCGCACATCTATCTTCGACAAGAAGGCAGGTATCCAGCTGACCCCGACTTTCGTTAAGGTCATCTCTTGGTATGACAATGAGATCGGCTACTCCAATAAGGTGCTCGACCTCATCGCCCACATGAAGAAAGTAAACGGCTAATCCCCGTCCATCATTTCCCCACAGCGCCCGGCCACCCGCCGGGCGCTTTTCGTTTCTCCCCCCACGTCCCCTCATCCCCCATGCAGGGACATCCGCCCGGTGTTGACATCTGCCCTTGGGCTGAAGCCCAAGGTTCTCTCATTATCGCTGTCCCGCTGGGACAGCTCGTCGCCGGACGGGCTGTCGCAAGGAGTGGCGGCAACAGGGTGGAACGGTTGCGGCATGGGGAAATTAGCGGACCTCTCCGAGGCCCATCCCATAACTCACAAATCCCAACCCCACACCTCCGGGCCGTCGCGCCGAGCTTACGCCCGACCCGCCGCCCCTCCGTGGTGGGGCTACAACCAATTCGCGCCTCCGGCGCTCCATACATCATCCACACATCACCCACCGGCGCTCCATCCAATCTGCACACCCCCACCAACAGAGCGTCAGCATCGACGGCAAACAGCACCGCGACCATAGAGCATCAGCCCCCATCGTACCACGACCCCGAAGATCCAAAATTATCCGCATCGTGGCGACGGAGCGTCGGAGACGCGGATTGGTTGTAGCCCCACCACGAGCGACAGCGAGGCGTGGGGTAACGGTATAGCAGGGCGAATATGGGCCTCGGAGAGGTCCGCTAATTCCCACGGGCGATGGGTGATGCCAATCCATGGATATCGTCTATACCATGAGCCGTCCCGGAGGGACTTACGCCCGACAGAGCGTCAGGAACAGACCGACACGGGACATCATGGCACGCAGAACGTCAGGATCAGACTGGCACGGGACATCACGACCCGCGGAGAGTCGTGGCTCCCGGGCAGACGCGTCCCGCCGGGACGCTGATAATGAGAGAACCCCGTGCTTTAGCGCGGGGCGCGGAGGCGGCGTAGGCCACTCCCCCATCCCAAGTCCTGGAGGGACGCCTTATAGTAAAACACTCCGTTGGAGTATCCCTTGCCGCGACCACCCTATACCGTTATGCCTCCCGATACGGGGTGGAAACGTTAAAAATCGGGGGAGGGGCGAAAAATCCTTGCGGGGATGATGGTTATTATCGGCAAATGCCATATATTTGCCACCGTAAGCTCGATGCTTACGCGGCGGCCACGCTATGGAGGCAATTATCACTACCCGCTGTTGCCGCCGACCGAGACATTATCCATTAACCGACTAAAACTTCTTGCCAATGAAATAAATCCCTGTCATTAGCGGACATATTATAAAAAAGAGCTTTAGCTTTATTGTAGGTACCTCAAAACTTCGACACTTTTGACGACTCACCGACAAATGAAAGTTAGAGCTCACGCTTGGTTCATAAGCGTGGGCTTTCATTTGTGATATCGGTGAGTTAGGTAGTCGAAGACCGGAGGTACCATAGAGCAAATTTGGGTCCACGCCTCTTTTTTGCCGCCACCCGCCGATCCCGGAACCCGCAATCATTCATCAAACCCACAAATTTTTAACCTAAACCCATTTATGAACACAAGCAAACTACTACTTGCCGCAGCGCTCGTACTCGGCACATCAGCTTCACTCACCGCCCGGACATGGCGGCTCAACCCCAATCCCGAGGCCAAGGCCGACTTTACCTCCATCGTCGACGCGATGGATGACGAACGCGTCGAGGAAGGCGACGAACTCCTCCTCGACCCCGGACAATATTCCGCTTGCACACTGTCCAAAGATAACATCACCATCACCGGCCCCGGCTACCTGCTCTCATCCAACACCGACTGGCATGAGGGGCGGCACGCCGAAATCTCGGGAAATTTCTTCTATCTCTCAAAGGGATCAACCATCCAAGGTTGCAAAGTCGGTGGAGTGTCAACACCAAATAATGATCAATGGAATAACTGCACAATCACTCGATGTCAAATCAACAGCGTGAATATTTACGGCAAGGGCAGTAAAGTGATTGGCAACCTCATCACCAACTATTTAGAAGCACACCATTCCAATTCAATTGTCAACAACAACATTATTCTTGGCCATCTATGGGGCGACGACAACTCTATTGTCGAGAATAACACTATCATCCGTTCGCATGACGGAAGTAATGAAATCCTGTATAGATTCACAAACTCGGTCATAAAGAACAACATAGTCATAAATACATCCAAGAATACCGGGGTTGACAAGATTCCCTACAAGGCACGCACGATAAGGTTTAATGCCGATGACAACAACACCATCGTCAACAACGTGCTGTCGTGCCCTGAGAAATATGCCGACGCGGTATACACCAACAATCACTTTGTCGGGGCAACCCTTGAAAACACCTTTATCGACAACATATCCGGCGACCGCTACCTGCTGCGCGACGACAGTGTCGCCAAGGGCAAGGCCACTGACGGCGGCGACTGCGGGGCATTCGGCGGCGCGACTCCCTACGTCCTGTCGGGAATCCCCCTCAACATGCCCCACATCGTTGAGGCGCTGATTCCATCAGCCCCCACCGACGGCAAGCTCGATATCAAACTTAAAGTCGCCACGCAGAATGACTGACCGGCTCATCCGTTGTCTGCGCGTGCCGCCGGTGGTGGCCGCGCTGCTGCTCGCTGCCCCCATTGGCCGGGCGGAGATGCGGGCCGAGTTTTTCTGGAACGATGACCCCGGTGTGGGCCACGCCACGGCCCTGACGCTCCCCGACGGCGGCGCCGACGGCTTCCGCGCCGCCTCCGTGCCCGTCACCGGGATGCGCGATGGACTCAACATCCTCGGCATCCGCGCCCGCAACGCCGGCCAGTGGTCGGTGACCCACACAGCCATGGTGTGGAGCCGACCCTCGTCGCCCGCCGACGTGGAGGCTGCCGAGTTTTTCTGGAATGACGATCCCGGTGTGGGCGCGGCCACACCCATGACGCTCGCCGGGGGCAAGGGTCTCCGCGCCGCCTCGCTCGATGCCTCGGGACTCGCCGAGGGGCTGAACACCCTCGGGGTGCGTGTCATGTCGCGGGGACAGTGGTCGGTGACCCTCTCCACCGCCGTGTGGAACCGTGGCTCCCACGACCCGTCGGCCATAACCGCCGCCGAGTACTTCTGGGACTCCGACCCGGGCGTTGGCAACGCCACGGCCATCCCGGCGCTCACAGGGCCTGACGATCCGTCGGCCCCGGGCGTCCCACGGCAGGCCACGCTCGACGCCTCGGGACTCGCCGAGGGTGAGCACCTGCTGGGACTGCGTGTGCGCGGACCCGCCGGATGGTCGGTGACCCACACTGCCCGGGTGCTCGTGCGCGGAAGCGTGCCGCTGCTCATCACCGGGCTTGAGTATTTCTGGGGCGACGACCCCGGCACGGGCAACGGCACGCAGGTCGATGTCGCCCCCGCCGAGGAGGTGTCGTTCGACCCGCTGACAGTGCCGTTCCCCGCTGAGGAGAGCGACGAGTATGTCCTCACCGTACGCCCACGCACCGAGCGCGGATGGGGCCCGGCCTACTCGTGGACACGCGCCAACGTGCCGCTGACGGCACTGTCGCTCACCCCCTCGCTGCTCAGCATGACCGCCGGGGAGACAGTGACGCTCACCGCCGATCCCGTGCCCGCCGACGCACTCCATCCCGCCGTGACGTGGTCGAGCTCCGACCCGGCTGTGGCCTCCGTCAGCCCCGACGGCACGGTGACGGCAATCGCCACGGGCGACGCACTGCTGACGGCCACGTCAGTCCGCTATCCCGACATCACCGCCACCTGTGAGGTCACCGTCAAGGCCGACCTCTCGGGCATCGGCGACACCGCCGCAGACACCGTGAGCGTCACCGGCCTGCCGGGCCGCATCGTCGTCGAGGGCGCGGTCGCAGGTGACATCACCGTCTACCTCCCCACCGGGGCCACGGTGGCTGTGCGCCCCGCCGCACCCCGCGTCGCCATACCCCTCCCCGCCGGGGCATACCTCGTCAGCGTCAACGCCACCCTCCACAAGGTCGCTGTCCGCTGACCCCGAGTCGGCAAACGCCGACCGCCACCATCCGGGAGCCGGGCCTCATCAGCCCGGCTCCCGTTGTGTCGTCCCCCCGCGTCCACCAGTAGGGGCGCACCCCGGTGCGCCCGCGTGGAGCGGTGGAGTAGACGATGGAATCCTTCAGGGACGCGGGTCCGAGGGCAATGGGACTTTTTAACCAACTGTAAGATTGTGGATAAGCAATAATTGTGTAACTTTGCGCGTTATTTAGTGTACAATATCGTAAACTGCAATGAAATTACCCTTATCAATACTTCTGTCCTCACTACTCGTCACTGCCACGGCCAGTGCCGTAACTGTTGAAAACACAGCCGGTCAACTATCATCGACCGTAACCGACAAGGCCATAACCGACCTCACCGTCACGGGGACACTCGATGCCGCCGACTTTGACTTCATCTCATCGCTCGACGACCTCAAGACCCTTGACCTCTCAGGCGCACGCGTAGAGTCATATATCGGCACGACCGTACTCACCTCGGTATCCAACTCCGATGCCGATGTGCTGCCCCCATATGCCCTGATGGGTCTCGGGTCGCTGACAACCGTGAAATTCCCTGCGGGTCTCACGGCCATCGGCGAGGGCGCACTCGCCTCCACGGGCATAACTTCCATCACCATACCGTCATCGGTGACAACGATAGGCGACGGCGCGTTCAGCGGTTGCCAGAGACTCACCTCCATCACCGTACCCTCATCGGTGACCGACATGGGCAACCACACGTTCATGGGATGCGGCTCCCTTGCCAAGGCCACGGTCGATGCCGACATCGACAGCCTCGGCTCATCGGCATTTGCCCGCTGCACCGCCCTCAGCGACGTGACGCTCCCCCAAAGTGTCAGCCTCATCGGCGAGAAAGCCTTTGCCGGATGCTCGTCGCTCTCATCGCTCACATTTCCCCGCAGCCTTGAGACCATCGCCCCCAGTGCCTTTGAGTCATCGGGTCTGACAGAACTCGACCTGCGTCAGTCAGTATCGCTCGACTCCATCGGCGACTGGGCGTTTGCCCGCTGCAAGTCACTCGTCGCCGTCATGCTACCTGACGAGGTGACCCGAATGGGCGAGGGCGCGTTTTTTGAGGACACCGCCCTTGAGACCTACACCACTCCCGCCGCTATGACAGCACTCCCTCCCTACCTGCTCAAGGGTGACAACTCGATAGACCCCTCAGCACTGATGCCCGACGGCATCGCCAGCATCGGGGCCTACTCGCTCGCCGGCATGGACCACATCGCGGCATTCAGCCTCCCTGAGACATTGACCTACATCGGCGACAACGCCTTTGAAGGATGGACACGCCTCGCAGACCTCAACGGCATGGAGCTGTCAGACGTTCCCGAACTCGGCGACAACGTATGGCAGGGAGTCGACCAGTCCAAGGCAACACTCACCGTCAAGGGCGACATGGCCTCGCAATTCAAGGCCACGCCCCAGTGGCAGGAGTTTAACATCACATTCACCTCGGCCTCCATCTCCCCCACCGTCGACAGCAAGGTCGATGTAGATGCCCGTTTCTCAGGCTACGACCTGATAATCACGTCGAGCGCCAACATCCTCTCGGCCTCGCTCTATGACTCGACCGGCACACGCCACGCCTACGTAGAGCCCGACGACACCTCCGTCACCATCGACACCTCCGACCTCACCACGCGCCTGTACATCGTCAAGCTCGACCTCGACAACGGCACGCAGACCTCGGTCAAGGTGGCCCGCCGCAACCCCTGACACTGACCCCTCTCTCCCGATGACCTACCGACTATGGGAAAGAACAAACTAAAGAAATTCAGCGACATGCAGTCGATGGACTGCGTGTTCCAATACCCCTTTGCCGTGCTTCAGCGCGATGGCTTCCCCCTGCGTGGCAAGTGGCACTCCGACTACTTCCACAACGACAACCCCATCGTGCTTGAGCTCGGATGCGGCAAGGGGGAATATGCCGTTGGCCTCGCCCGCCGGTTTCCCGACAAAAACTTCATCGGCATCGACATCAAGGGCGCACGCATGTGGACCGGAGCCACACAGGCCTCTCGCGAGGGTCTCGGCAACGTGGCGTTCGTGCGCACAAACATCGAGCTGCTCCCCTCGTTCTTCGCTCCCGGCGAGGTGTCGGAGATATGGATCACATTTCCCGACCCTCAGATGAAAAAGGTGCGCAAACGCCTCACCTCCACCCGCTTTCTCGACCTCTACCGTCAGGTACTCGCCGACAACGGCACCATCCACCTCAAGAGCGACAGCCCGTTTCTCTACACCTACACGCGCCTGATGTCCATCCACAACCGTCTGCCGGTCAACATCGACACCGACGACCTCTATCACTCGGGGCTGGCCACTGACATCCTTAACATACGCACATTCTACGAGCAGCAGTGGCTCGACCGGGGACTCACCATCAAATACCTGTCGTTCAACCTGCCCCACGAGGGAGCGCTCACCGAGCCGGAGGTCGACATCGAGTTTGATACCTACCGCAGCTTCTCACGCGGCGAGTTGCAATGCCCCGACAAGTGCGCCCCGCGTGTCACCCCGAGGCAGGGGCATGATGCCACCGCCACCACTAACCAAATGACCGAATAACAGTATATACATCCCTCTATGCAGACACTCTACCCCAACCTCATACTCGACACCCTGCGCAACGTGCGCTATCCCGGCAATGGCCGCGACATCGTCGATCTCGGCATGGTCGAGGACGACATGCGCATCGACGGCAACCGTGTCTCATTCTCCCTCATATTTGACAAGCCCACCGACCCGTTCATCAAGTCGGTAGTCAAGGCCGCCGAGACCGCCATACTCACCTACGTTGACCCCGAAGTCGATATCAAGGGCAACATCGCGGTCAAGACCCGCCAGGCCACCCCGGCACCCAAGGAGAATCCCCTGCCCGGCGTGCGCAACATCATCGGCATCTCCTCGGGCAAGGGCGGTGTAGGCAAGTCGACCGTAGCGAGCAACCTCGCCATCGCCCTGGCCCGCGAGGGCTACAAGGTGGGACTCCTCGATGCCGACATCTTCGGCCCGTCAGTCCCCAAGATGTTTGGGGTCGAGGGGGAGCAGCTGTACATGCACACGGTCGATGGCCGCGACCTCATCATCCCCTTTGAGCGCTATGGCGTAAAGGTGCTTTCAATCGGATTTTTCGTCAACCCCGACAGCGCCGTCCTATGGCGTGGCAGCATGGCCTCCAACGCCTTGAAGCAACTCATCACCGACGCCGACTGGGGCGAGCTCGACTACTTCCTCATCGACATGCCCCCCGGCACGAGCGACATACACCTCACCCTCGTCCAGACCCTCGCCATCACCGGCGTGGTCATCGTCAGCACCCCACAGGAGGTGGCCCTCGCCGATGCGCGCAAGGGCATAGCCATGTTTACCGGCGACAAGGTCAACGTCCCCATACTCGGCATCGTCGAGAACATGGCATGGTTCACCCCGGCCGCCCATCCCGACGAGCGCTACTACATCTTTGGCCGCGAGGGTGCCGTGCGACTCGCCGAGGAACTGCATGTCAAGCTATTGGCCCAGATACCTGTCGTGGGTACCATCTGCGATGCCAGCGATGCGGGCAAACCCATAGCCACAGAGGACACCATCACCGGCCAGGCGTTCATGCACCTTGCCCGCGAAGTCATCGACGCTGTCGATACTCGCAACGCCCAGCTCCCACCCACCGCCAAGGTCAACGTCACCCACAAGTGAAATCTCCCGCAATCGACACCGATGCCGTAATAGGCCGCATTCGCCACCTCATGTCACGCTCCGGCATGTCGCAGGCGGCGTTTGCCAAGCGGCTCGGCATCGACCCGTCCAACCTCTCCAAACATCTGTCGGGGCGACTCGCCATAAGCGACTCGCTCATCAACCGCATTGTCGTCGATCTCGGTGTCTCCAAGCAGTGGCTCCGCGACGGCATCGGCCTACCCTACGACCGCAGCGCCGTCCACCGCTCTGACCATCCCGACACCGACATAACCCTCAACCCTCCCGGTGTTCCCGGCACGCCGGTCTACGACATTGATGTCACCGCCGGATGCGCCGAGCTGTCGGCCATGCTCACCGACGACCGCGTCATCGGCACCGTCACGTTGCCACGGCTCGACAGCCGCTCAGTCATCGTCAACGTCAGCGGCGACTCCATGGAGCCGGTCATACGCCACGGCGACTCCATTGCCCTGCGCCCCCTCACTGACCCCCGCGTCATCTACTGGGGACAGATTTATGTCGTCGTCCTCGACGACTACCGCATGGTCAAGTATCTCCGCCGCCATCCCGACCCCGACAAGGTGATACTCCGCAGCGCCAACTCCTCCTACGACGACATCGAGGTCAGCCGCTCGGCCATCCGCGCCCTCTACCTCGTCGAGACAGTCCTCCACCCCGGACTGTGACCCCACCACACCAAGGCCGGAAATAATGTCACCGCAACATACCCTCCCGTCTATCCCAATGTCCCCATGCACCGAGCTGCCCCGGCCATGCATCCCGGATGTCGCCGTGATGTTCCGTTGGGACGCGTTATTGGTACTCTGAGGCCGAAGATGGCCGGGGGTGGGGAAGGAAAATCGGGGGAAAGGGTTGTGAAGAGGGGGAATTTTTGTAATTTTACGGTTGAAAGATAGCGATTAGATGGCAAAGATAGTTGAGACCCCGTTGATGAAGCAGTACTTTGAGATGAAGCAGAAACATCCCGATGCGGTGATGCTGTTCAGGGTCGGCGACTTCTACGAGACATTCTCCGACGACGCCATAACGGCATCGGAGATACTCGGCATCACGCTGACACGCCGAGCCAACGGGGCGGCACAGTACGTCGAACTGGCGGGATTTCCCCACCACGCGCTCGACACCTACCTGCCCAAGCTCGTACGCGCCGGCAAGCGCGTGGCCATCTGTGAGCAGCTTGAGGACCCCAAGCTGGCCAAGAAGCTCGTGAAGCGCGGTATCACCGAATTGGTCACCCCGGGAGTGTCAATCAACGACACCGTACTCGACCACCGCGAAAACAACTTCGTGGCCGCCATCCACTTTGGACGTGGGGTGACGGGGGTCGCATTCCTCGACATCTCGACAGGCGAGTTCCTGACCGCCGAGGGGAGCAACGACTACATCGACAAGCTGCTGGCCAACTTCGCCCCCAAGGAACTGCTTGTGGAGCGTGGCAAGCGCAAGCTGCTCGACGAGACGCTGACAGCCCGATACCTCACCTTTGAGCTTGACGACTGGATATTCACGCAGGATGCCGCCCACGACCGGCTGATCAAGCAGTTTGAGACCAGGAATCTCAAGGGGTTTGGCATCGACCGCCTCCACGCGGCCATCATCGCTGCAGGGGCCATACTCCACTATCTCGACATCACCCGGCACACCCAGATAAGCCACATCAGCCGGCTGGCGCGGGTCGAGGAGGAGAGCTACGTGAGGCTCGACAAGTTTACCGTCAGGAACCTGGAGCTTGTCGAACCGCTCGCTGACGACGGTAAAAGCCTGTTGAGCGTGATTGACCGCACCGTCTCGCCGATGGGGGCACGTCTGCTGCGCCGATGGATGCTCTTTCCGCTCAAGGACGTGAAAAGCATCAACGGACGGCTCGACGTTGTGGAATACTTCATGCGGGAGCGCGACAATCGCGAGGCTCTTCGTGAAGCCCTCGAACAGGTAGGCGACATGGAACGCCTCATATCCAAAGCTGCCGTGGGCCGCATATCGCCACGCGAGGTCGTGCAGCTCAAGACCGCCCTCACGGCCATAGAGCCGATAAAGCGGCTCTGCCTCGACGCAGGTCTCGACGCGCTCCACGCCATAGGGGAACAGCTCAACGAGTGCGCCTCCATACGCGACCGCATAGGCCGCGAACTGGTGGCCGACGCGCCGTCGGCTGTCAACCGTGGCAACGTCATAGCCGACGGGGTTGACAAGGAACTCGACGAGCTGCGCGAGATTGCCTACAAGGGCAAGGACTACCTGATGAGAATACAGGTGCGCGAGTCGGAGATGACCGGCATCCCGAGCCTCAAGATCGGCTACAACAACGTCTTCGGCTACTACATAGAGGTGACCAATACCCACAAGGACAAGGTACCCAAGGAGTGGATACGCAAGCAGACGCTCGTCAACGCCGAACGCTACATCACCCAAGAACTCAAGGAGTATGAGGAGAAGATACTCGGCGCACAGGAGAAAATACTGTCGATAGAGACGCGGCTGTACAATGAGCTTGTGGCGCGGCTGACCGAGTATATCCCGGCCATACAGCTCGACGCGTCGTTGGTGGCGCGGCTCGACTGCCTGTCGGCGTTTACCCGCGTCGCGCTTGAGAACCACTACAACCGCCCTGTTGTTGACGACTCGCTCGACATCGTCATCACCGAGGGACGGCATCCCGTCATCGAGAAACAGCTCCCTCCCGGCGAACCATACATCTCCAACTCCGTATCGCTGTCAAACACCGGCCAGCAGGTGATGATGATAACCGGACCCAACATGTCGGGCAAGTCGGCCCTGCTGAGGCAGACGGCGCTAAACGTGCTGATGGCTCAGATTGGATGTTTCGTGGCAGCCGACAGCGCCCGCATAGGCATTGTCGACAAAATCTTCACCCGCGTCGGGGCAAGCGACAACATATCGCTTGGCGAGTCGACATTCATGGTGGAGATGAACGAGGCCGCATCAATACTCCACAACATGAGCCGCCGGTCACTGATTCTGTTTGACGAACTCGGACGCGGCACCTCGACCTACGACGGCATCTCGATAGCGTGGGCCATCGTGGAACATCTCCACGAGCATGGCACGGAGCATCCCAAGACCATGTTTGCGACCCACTACCACGAGCTCAACGAGATGGAACGGACATTTGGCCGCGTGGTCAACTACAACGTGTCGGTAAAGGAAATCAACGGCAAGGTCGTGTTCCTGCGCAAGCTGGCCCGGGGAGGGTCGGAGCACAGCTTCGGCATCCACGTAGCCAAGATAGCGGGGATGCCGCCGGCGATAGTGAGGCGAGCAGGCGAGGTGCTCAAGCATCTTGAGACCGCCAACCGCCGCGACTCGATAGAGAAAGACCTCGCCGGAGTCGCAGAGGAGCGCTCGGGAATGCAGCTGTCATTCTTCCAGCTCGACGACCCCGTGCTGACGCAGATACGCGATGAGATACTGCACACCGACATCAACAACCTCACACCGATGGCAGCGCTCAACAAGCTCCACGACATCAAGAAGATAATCACCGGCAAGGATTGAGCCGCATGGTGACATAGGTTGTGGCAAGCACAACATTACGGTGACAGACATGTCGGCATATACGTGCCGACGTACCCCCATATTAACTGACGACGCCCGCCGGAAACCGGGCGGGCGTCGGAATGGTTGCAGACTCGTTGACGAAGTGAGGGCGCGGGGCTATTCCTCGGCATCCTCCTCGATGGAGAAGTCGTCGGGCATCGTGTCGTCAAAATCGAGTTCATCCTGCTCGGCCTCCTCGCGCTCATCCTCCTCATCCTCATCGTCACGGCTGACCTCAGGCTCTGACTTGGACTTGGACGATGTCTTTTTCTTGGACTTCTTGCTTCCGGGCGACTTGAGCGTACCGTTGGCGGCCGCCTCCTTGAGCGCGGCCATAATCTTGGCCTCAAGCTCCTCGGCAAGCTCGGGATTGTCGGCTATCACCTTCTTTGCCGCCTCACGGCCCTGGGCGAGCTTGGTCCCGTCGTAGCTGAACCACGATCCGCTTTTCTGTATCACGTTGTAATCGACACCAAGGTCTATAATCTCGCTCGGACGCGAGATGCCCTCGCCAAACATGATGTCAAACTGGGCGCGACGGAAGGGGGGCGCAACCTTGTTTTTGACGACCTTGACACGGGTAGTGCGGCCAAGGACATCGTCACCGTCCTTGACAGCGGTCGAACTGCGGATGTCAACACGAACCGAGGCGTAGAACTTGAGGGCGTTACCGCCGGTCGTTGTCTCGGAGGGGCCGAACATAGCGCCAATCTTCTCACGCAGCTGGTTGATGAAGATACAGGTGGTGTTGGAGCGTGCGATTGCACCGGTGAGCTTGCGCATGGCCTGTGACATCAAACGAGCCTGAAGACCCATGTTACGGTCACCCATCGTGCCGTCAATCTCGCTCTTGGGGGTAAGGGCTGCGACCGAGTCAACCACAATGATATCGACTGCCGACGAGCGTATGAGCTGCTCTGTGATCTCAAGCGCCTGCTCACCGTTATCAGGTTGGGAAATGAGCAGGTTGTTGACATCGACACCAAGTTTTTCGGCATAGAAACGGTCAAAGGCGTGCTCGGCATCAATGATGGCGGCGATGCCTCCGGCCTTTTGCGCCTCGGCTATGGCGTGGATGGCGAGTGTGGTCTTACCCGACGACTCGGGGCCGAATATCTCGATGATGCGCCCACGGGGGAATCCACCCACGCCAAGCGCGAAGTTAAGGCCGATGGAGCCGGTCGGTATGACCTCGACATTCTCGACAACCTCCTCGCCGAGCTTCATGATAGCGCCACGGCCATAGTTTTTCTCAATACGGCCAAGGGCGGCGGTCAGAGCGTCGAGCTTGGCTTTCTTGGGATCGACGGGAGCCGCGTCCTTATCCTTCTTCTTTATGGTAGTTTTCTTGGTTTTTTCCATTTTATGTCAGATTTAATTTTATGATACAAAGATAATCCATGATGGGTGCATATATCTCGCCCGCGACAGTTAAAGCTCGTTATTTTTTTGAGCGAAGTAGAAGTCGAGCACATCCCTCGCCGCTGTAAACGAACTCTGTGTCCGGGACAGCACGCGCCGCTCACGGTCGCGCAACATGGCCTCGACATCGGGATTGTTGTAGAAGTGGGCCTTCAGCTGCTCGTCGATGGTCTCGAACATCCAGTAGCGTGATTGCTGCCGGCGCTTCTGCTCAAAATAACCGTTGGCCCGGACGAACTCAAAGTAACGGTCAATCATGTCCCACACCTCGGGGATGCCAATCTCATAGTAGCCCGAATAGCACAGCACCTCGGGAATCCAGCCCGAGGTCGTCGGCGGAAACAGGTGGAGGGCGCTGCGGAACTGTGCCTGAGCCAGTGTGGCGCGGTCGATATTGTCGCCATCGGCCTTGTTGATGACTATGCCGTCGGCCATCTCCATGATGCCACGCTTGATGCCCTGAAGCTCATCGCCGGTGCCGGCAAGCTGTATCAACAGGAAGAAATCGACCATCGAGTGGACGGCGGTCTCACTCTGCCCCACCCCCACGGTCTCGACAAATATGTTGTTGTATCCGGCAGCCTCACAGAGGACGATTGTCTCGCGGGTCTTGCGTGCGACACCACCAAGCGAACCCGCCGACGGGCTGGGGCGTATGAACGCGTCAGGGTGGACGGCAAGTTTCTCCATGCGTGTCTTGTCGCCGAGGATGCTGCCCTTGGTACGCTCGCTCGACGGGTCGATGGCGAGGACAGCGAGTTTGCCGCCGCCACGCAGAACGTGGAGGCCGAAGACATCAATCGAGGTGCTTTTGCCCGCACCAGGGACGCCGGTGATACCTATGCGCCGCGAGTCGCCCGAGTAAGGCAGACACTTCTCGATGACCTCCTGAGCAATGGCCTGATGGTCGGGCGACAGGCTCTCGACGAGCGTCACGGCACGGCTTAGGGTGGTTATGTCGCCCTTGAGTATACCCTCGACAAGCTCCGAGGCCGACGGGAGCGACCTGCGGCGGCGCTGACGCAGATAGGGATTGACCACCGGCGGCTGCTCGACGCCGGAGTTGACGGTAAGCCCGGTGTATTCTGAATCGTTCTCTATATGGTTCATGCTGTTGATTTAGGTTATGGTCGTGGAGTGATTACCGATCATATTGTCCGACAAGGCGTACGACGGCCTGCGGATGGTCAGGGTCATTGGTAATTACCGTCGCCCGCGAGTTGAGCAGGTCGCCGGTGGTCTTGGATGTATCGACCGAGACACGCACGGTCGCCCGCTTACCCTTCTTGACGGTGGTCTTGTCGACATGTAGCGTTACACCGGGATCAAGCGAGGTCACGCGACGTATCAGCAGCGGGTCCTTGCCCGTATTCTCTATCGTGAACGAGGCGGTGACAACCTTGCCGCGCTCGACACGCCCGAAATCGAGCGACTCGTCAGAGATGCGGGCGTGGGGCGCGTTGATCATCTGGCCGGGAGTGAGGCGTGAGAAATCCTCCGATACTATTATCGTCGTGGTGACCGGGAACGGGGTGGCATCATGATCAGGTATTATCGAGATGGTATCGGTCGAAAGCCCCCAGGCATCAGAAAACGCCGTGTTGTAGTAGACCGACAGGGACAGACGCTCACCCGGCGGCACCACCTTGGGGGCGCATGTCATGGTGATGTAACCCGGGAGGGTCGACCACGACGGGGTTATGGAGTCGGATGACATGTTGTAACCCTCGATAAAGGCCATCTTGGCCTTGCCTTTCTTGACCTCGCCAAAAGGCACCACGGCGGTACGGAGCTTGAGCACACCCGCATCGACCGGGTAACGGCTACGGACAGTGTTGGCCGCCCCGATTACCGAACCCTTGACCGTGAGGGTCGAGCGGGACGGGTCGGTGTTGGTATCGACATAGACACGCTTGGTGAAGCGGCCCGGACGGCCTACAGCATCATACGTGGCGGTCACACACAGCGTGTCACCGGGAGCAAACGAAGTGCCTGATACGGTGGAGGCGGTGCAGCCGCAATTGGTACGCACGGCGAGGACCACCAACGGCTCATCGCCACGGTTCACCCCTTTGAACACACACGACACCTTGCCGCAGTCCTCGTCAAAGGCTCCAAAATCATGCTCGGTCTCCAACCACTCGACACGCGGCTGAGCCGAGATAGTGGCCGACACGGCGAGGGCTATGATGGCTGAATATACGGTTTTCACTGGCTGGAGGATATGGCGGTTATTTCTTCGGGACGACTACCCCGGTGATGACAAGGGTGGTATTCTTGTCCTTGCCCTCCATGTTGGTGCGCACGCGGACAGTCTTGTTGAACTCTCCGGGACGGCCGGCAGGATTGTAGGACACCTTTATGCGCCCGCTCTTGCCGGGAGCAACGGGATGTTTCGGAAATATGGGCTTGGTGCATCCGCACGAAGCCTTGGCCGACATTATCAGCAGCGGCTCATCGCCCTTGTTGACAAACTCAAACTCGTAGCTGACGACACCATCCTTCTCCTTGATGGTACCGAAATCATGTGACTTCTCAAGCATCGCCATGTAGGGGCCGGCGGCCAATGCCGCCACGCAACCGGCAAGCAGAGTAATGCAGAGTGTTAAGATTTTCTTCATATCGTGTTGGAATTTATGGCACGACAAAGTCATGCCAATATGATTGTAAAGATACAACAGTAACCAATGTCGGAGAGCTGTGGTTGAGTTAATTTAGCTTAACGCCTTTACAGCGGGGTCAACGCCGATGCCAAACAGGGCAAAATCGTACCACACCGGGTCGTCGGGTCGCATCTCACGCAGACGGTCGGTAAGCTCGACAACCGAGCGGCGGTCATCGGCCCGTCGCGTGAGCAGCCCCATGTCACGGGCCGTGTTGCCGACATGGACATCGAGTGGGATATAGAGCTGGGAGGGGCGTATGACATCCCAGACACCGAGGTCAACAATACCATCGTCGCGCACAAGCCAACGCAACGCCATGTTGACCCTCTTGAGGGCGGTCGTGGCAAGGTTGCCGGGGAGACAGCGGCTGTCAGCGAGACCGCCGTTGGCAGCGGACAGCTCGCCATTCATGGCCGCGACAAGCCGCCACGAGGGAAACTCGTCGGACGCGATGCCGACACTCCGCGCAAACTGCTGTAACGAGCCGTGGCGGCTGTAGATGGCCCGGAGACCCCGCAGGTAGTGACGCAGGTTGCTGACAAAGAAGGTGCGGTGGATGTTGCCGTCGGGCAACTCCTCAAAGGCCCCGTCCATGACAAAGTCATAGGGGCGGTTTTCCATCATGGCCAGCATACGGTCGCAGTCGCGACATATCATCTTGCGGTTGCCCCACGCTATGGTCGCGCTGAGCAGGGCGGCTATCTCTATGTCTTGCAACCGCTCATAACGCCGTGGGAACTGCACAGGGTCGCGGTCGATAAAGTCAGGGGAATTGATGCGGCGAGCCTCGCGGTCGAGCAATTCCTTTATCTCGCTATCGGTCATCTGATATGGGTTTACGTTAAACAATGTTGGAGCAAACACACGCGGCGGCATGTCTGCTCCAATCTGTATCGTGATGGATGGGGAGTGGTCAGAGTTTCATCTTACGGGCTATATCCTTGGGGATGGCCTCACGGTTGACAAGGATGTCGATGGTCTTGGCAAGGAAGTAGGGTTCGGATACGTAGAGATAGCCGTTGTAGAGCTGATTGGTGTTCCACGAGTTCTTCACCTTGTAATACTTGTTGCCCTCCTGGTCGACAGCACGTCCCACTATGACCATGCCGTGGTCGTCGGTGGTCTCCTGACGGTCAAACCCGGCCTGACGCGACTCCTGGGTCACAGTCTCCTCCTTGACCGGGCCCTTTATGTCAAATCGTGCGCTCTCGCGATCTTTGTCGGAGAGCTGGGTCCAGCGTGCGAGTTCGGTACCCTCAAGGCTTTTCTCATCGGTCTTCTCGGGGAGGAGCGCATAGCCGTTGCGCCACTTGAAACCGCCCTCGCTGACATCAGCAGCCCATACTACCGAATAGCCGTTGTCGATGGCGTTGTCGACGATGGCCTTGAGTTCGTCAAGAGGCACGTTGTGGTACTGACCCCATATCCAGTTGTCGGCGACCTCAAGGGCAAATGTCTCATAGAATGGATGGTGGGTCCACGATGTCACGGGTATATAGTCATCGGCAACAAGTCCCATCTCCTTGGCGTATGACTGCGGCGTGTAGGTCTTGCCATTGTAGGTGAATGTCTCGGGAACCTTGCCAAGGTAGGCATCAAGTATTCCCTCAAATCCTTTTTTCCATGCCGTGGAGAGGCGTTTGTTGGGATTGCGGTTTATGGCATCGAGATATGCCTTGAGGGCAGCTGCCATCTCATAGTGGCTGTGGCCGTCCTCACCGTACTCAAGTCCGGCATACACCTCCTCGGGAACAGCGCCGTAACGCTTCCAAACGTAGGGGACATCGAGCGAGGAGCCGCCCTGCGCAAAGTTGACGGCACCGTTCATGCGGATATACTTGTCAGCCTTGTCAAGATAGCACTGGCGCACGACAAACATCTCCGACAGGTCCTGCTCGCCACCACCCTTGCGCAGTATCTCGTCCTCAAAGAATGAGTTACCCGAGAAACACCAGCATGTGCCGGTACGGTTCTGGTCCTTGACGGGGGTTGTCTTAACGACTTTTACATCAGTGAACTTGAAGCCGGTGCTGTCGGGGACAACAACCTTGTCGTCGGCGCTCGACACAGCAGACACCGCTACGGCCAACAGGCCGGAAAGGATATATTTTCTCATAATACTATGGTTTGATTGGCTCTGTGATCTCCGTTATGGTATTTCTTATCTGACAAATATATGGCTTTTTTTGTAAAATTAAAAATTTTGTAAACGAAACGATGACATCGGTGCGAGGTTTTTAGTACATTTGCGTGTTAATCTGATTGGGATATGTATCGAAAAGCACTTCTTGTCATCACGCTACTCATACTTGCCCTGCCGGGAATGGCAGAGGAAAACCGCGAGGCCATCTCGGCCCGGCTACAGGCGCAACTCGCCACGACAAAGCCGGCAGCCGACAGCATAAGGATACTGTATGACCTGTTTGACCTGGCCAAGCGGACTGACCGTGACAGGATAGCACGAGAGATACTCGCCGTGGCCCAACGTACGGCCAACTCGACCATCCAGCTCGACATGCTGAGACAGCTCACCAACATACACGTGGGCGAGGACTCGGTGCAGCGTACATTTCTCAACAACGCCATGGCCCTGCCGCCCGATGACGACCAACGCGAGACGGTGCTGTTCATAAAGGCAATGATTGCCAACAGCCACGCGTCGAGGATGGGAGAGCGGGAACTGGGCGACAGCCTTGCCGCGACGTTCAACCGCTACAGCAAGATACCCGAGACCGACACCGATGGGCGCATTGGCGAGCTGTTCAGGTTTTGCACGATGCTCGGCTACGCGAGCCGTGGCGCGTTGCTGACCGACTCATACGACGACCTTGAGAAGCTGCTCCTGGAATATCCGTCACCGTCGGGGGCGCTGCGCAGTTTCTTCTACACGTCGGCGACCAACGCATATACCGCCGCGTCAGAGCACGACAAGGCGGTCAACGCCGAAAAGGAGTTGCTCAAGATAATCGAACAGCTCGAGAAACGCTACCGCAAGGAGCGCCGCAGATACCGCCGCTATAATGCCAACTACTACAACAGCTACAGGCGCATATTGTCAAACTATCCGGCACTGTCGCACGAGGAGGTGGAGGATTATTACCACAGGATACTCAACCTCGCGGCCAAGGATCCCGAGGTCGACTCATACCTGAAGGATGATGAGCGGGCCATCATATACTATCTGATGGCCAACGAACGCTATGCCGAGGTGCTGCCCATACTAAAACGCCAGATTGACAATCCAAGCAACCGCCACCATGTCACCGCCCTGCTCAAGGCCACTATGACGGCGGCTGAGGCGACCGGCGACAACGAGGCATACATGGACGCGGCTGGAAAGTACTGCAAACGCCTTGAGGATTTGCTTGAGCAGAAGTCGAGTGAACGATACCGCGAACTACAGATAATATATGACGTGACCGGCCTGAGGTCTCAGAACCTGCGTCTTGCGTCCGAGAAGCAGCAGACCGAGATAGCGGCCCAGCGCAACGTGATAATCGTGGGCACGATAGCCACCGCCTTGCTGGTGATATCGCTGCTGGTGATGACGATACTCTATGTGCGCTCCCGCAGGCTGACCACTGACCTTGCCGACACCAACCAGAAGCTGACAACCGAACGCGACAACCTGGCACGCACCCAGCATGACCTCATCGAGGCACGCGAGCGGGCCAAGAGCGCCGACATGAAAAAGACCGAGTTTATCAACAACATGAGCCACGAGGTAAAGACACCGCTCAACGCGATAACGGAGTACTCGCAATTTATCGTGGACTGCATCGAGCCTGAGAAGCGCCGCTATCTCGACCGCTATGCCAAGATAATAGCGCTCAACTCCGAGTTGATAACGACGCTTGTCAACGATGTGCTCGACATCGCCACCATCGAAAACGCGGGGATGCGCATAGATATTGAGCCGGTATCGGCACGGTCGATATGTGACATCGCGATAAAGAGCACCAACTCGCTGCTCCAACCGGGGGTGACCATGACTCTCGACCCGTCATCCTCCGATGACGTGACTCTCAACACCGACGCGTCACGACTCGGGCAGATACTGTTTAACCTGCTCAACAACGCGGCCAAGTTTACCGCCGCCGGGAGTATCACGCTCGGTTACAAGGCCGACCGCGCCAAAAGCACGGTGACATTTACCGTGACCGACACGGGTATCGGCATCCCGGCGGGACAGGAGGAGAATATCTTCAGCCGCTTTGAGCAACTCGACAAGTCGACCCAGGGCTGTGGCCTGGGGCTGTATATATGCCGTCTGCTCGCGACTCTGCTCGGCGGGGTGATACAGGTAGACACCACATACCACAAGGGGGCCAGGTTTGTCCTGACGCTGCCCATGAACGCGCCACGCTGACACGCCACAGCATGAGATGACCGCGTGACGATTGTTCAATTCTTTGAATTTATTGGTCAAAAAGTGCTATTTTCCTACATATTGACGCGGGTATTCAACTTTTGTCCTATTTTTGCATCAAGCAAACAGGTAAAAAGCAAACAGACTCACAATATATGGGAGAGAATCTTGTGGACATGTCCCAGCTCACCAAGATGGGGCGCATCTCAAACGATTTCAGTCAATTTGGGGAATATTACATGTTCTCCCGCATCAACCGGCGCGTGAGCGGGGATAACGTAATGTTTGACATCTCGATGCCCATGCGCTTCGGGGGACTGATGTTCGTGCTATGTATCGACGGGAGCATATCGGTCGATATCAACCTCCACACATACGAGATAAAGCCCAACACCGTGGTCATCACCGGGCCCGATACGGTTGTAAAGGTCAACGGGATGGATGCCGACAACCTCGATGTCTACACGCTGTTCCTCTCCCACGACTTCATGCGCGACATCAGCATCGACATGTCGGCGGTGACACCGCGTATGCTGTCAAGACGCAACAGCACCCCCATCCTTTCCGTCTCCAACGAGGAGATGAACCTGCTGACACGATACTTTGAGCTGCTGCACCACAACACCATGGGTAACACCGACGACAAGTATATCAAGAATATCTCACGGTGTCTGGTAGCGTGCATCAGCTACCAGATAATGCAGTTTGCCGAGCGACGCATCGACAAGGGGGAGACCGAGGACTCGCCCAATGTCTCGCGACGCATGAACTACGTAAGGGAGTTCATCGAGCTTGTCCACACCCACCACCGCACGGAACGCACGGTCGGATTCTATGCCGGCAAACTGTTCATATCGCCAAAATACCTGTCGCTCATCGTCAAGGAGGCGACAGGCCGGTCTGCGGCAGAGTGGATTGACGAGTATGTGATACTTGAGGCCAAGAATATGCTGCGATTCTCAGGTAAGAATATACAGCAGGTGGCCTATGAGCTGAACTTCACGAGCCAGTCATCATTTGGCAAATATTTCAAGCATCTGACAGGGATGTCGCCATCAGAGTTTATCAAGACCTGACGCTTAGGCCGACCCTGAAAACGGATGTAACGGGCGGGGCAAAAAGCATCATTCGCCACGATTGTTAAGGCATCATTTGCGCCCGAAGTCGGCGGGAATCTCGCCCCATCGCTCGGTGTCCCACTTTATTATGGGATTGGTCCACGTATTGGCCGCGAGCCACGCGTTGGCACGACCAAGGAGTTCGATTACGCGTCCATTTCGGGGCGTAGGGGCAAGTTTGGTCTTGCTGTGACGGTCACGGACCCAAGCCTGGGCCGTGCGGCTGTCAGAATAGATGGGTACGGAACCGCGCCCATCTCTTTTGAGCAACGCGAGGGCATGGACAAGCGCGAGAAACTCGCCGACATTGTTTGTCCCGTCCTCAAGCGGCCCCACGTGAAAGATGACCTCGCCCGTGCGGACATTCACACCGCGATACTCCACCGGCCCGGGATTGCCCGAGCAAGCGGCATCGACCGCGATACTGTCGAGCACAATCTCCGGGAACGCCTCATAGTTGACCACCGTCGGACGATGGGAGGCGATGGCCTTCAACACTCCGATATGCTCCGACGGGTCGCCACGATAGGCGCGGGTGGCATCCTCAAGATTGGAGAAGCTACGGTATTTGGCCCCGGGAAAGCCCTGCACCTGCGCCTTGCACTCCTCCCAAGTGTCATATATCCCGGTGATGAACCCGGCCCACACCACATAATATTTACGTTTAGACATATACACCTACGCTTTATGATAATGACAGGAAGAGCGATATGTCGACACCGCGTACTCCCGCGATACGTGCCGCGTGGCGATTGACGACCTTCCCCATGAAGGTAAGGACCGCCCGCTGCATGGGAGCGGACATCTTGACAAAATCCATGATGCCGTCACATGCGACCATGTCGTCAAACAGCGCCACAAAAAGGTTGCTGAGCGCCATGGCCACAGTGCGTGGCACCGCGCTGCCGGGAGAATGGAGACACACGCGCCCGGTGTTTCCCACGGGCATACATGACATGACTGACGAGACATCGACCGACGGGAGCGACGGAAAAGCCGACGCGCCGTCTTGCCCGAGGTCAAACAGCAATACGCCACGTTTGAGTATATCGACCACGTCTGAGCCAATCGCATGACGCGTCGCCCCGGCACCGGCCACGACTATATCGGCTGTACGCAACGCGCTGTCAAGTACCCGTGGATGTAACACCGAGGCAATCACCCCCGGGCCGAGAATGTTGGAGGCATCACGCAGATTGTAGACATCGTTGTCAAACATCCTGACTATCGCCCCAAGTCCGAGCGCCGACCGCGCAGCGGCCTGTGCGGATATACCCGAGCCGATGATTGTTACCTCACAAGGCACCACTCCGGCCACGCCGCCCATGAGGATTCCCTTATGACGCTCACGGTCGGCCATCATCGACGCGGCAAGGGTTATCGCCGCCCTGCCGTCAATCTCTGCGACAACATCGGCAAACGGACGATGTCCGTTACCCTCCTCCATAAGATTAATACCTGCGGCGGTGATGCCACGTTCGGTCAATGCGTTTATGCTGTCACGCGACAACATGCCGTTGCCAAACCAACATAGCAACAAAGCGCCGCGTCTCATGCGGCTGACATCACACCGCTCCACCGGCGACAGGTATATCACCACATCGCAGTGGAACGCCTCGTCACGCTCGACCACCCGCGCCCCGGCACGCGCGAAATTATTGTCGGTATAATGTATGGGGGCTGATGCGTCATGCTCCATCTTTACGGTGTATCCCCTCGACACAAGCATCTCCACACCCTCGGGTGTGAGAGGGAAACGGGTAGCACCGGCCACACGGCACGATGGGATACCTATAGTGATTGTCTTACGCGAGGATGAGACTACAGCAGGACTCTCCAAGGGTGTGAGTTCGGCATCCATATTCTAAGCATCATTAAGCGTAAGTCCAAGCTCGCTGACAAATCGGCGGGCAGTCTCGTCAATCTCACACTCACTCTCCAGGAGGTCTGATGAGAACCTATAGGCCGCACGCTCATAATAGGGACGGCGCAAGCCAAGGGCATCAATGATAAAGCGGCGCAACTCCTCGTCATCCTTACCCGCTATGAGCGGACGCTTGTGTCGGCCTCGCATGAGGCGCGTGTGGAGCTTGTCGATTGACGTGTCGAGAAACACCGTCTTGCCATGAGTGTTCATGTAGTCCATGTTGTCAAAGAAACATGGCGTGCCGCCTCCACAGGCGACAATCACATTCTCAAACTCGGCCACCTCGTGGAGCATCGCCCGCTCAATGTCACGGAAACCCGCCTCGCCTTTCTCAGCAAAAATCTCACGCACAGTCTTGCGGTAACGTCCCTCGATATAATGGTCAAGGTCGATAAACTCGCGACCAGTCATGCGCCCTACGGCACGTCCCATCGTAGACTTGCCGCAGCCCATGTAGCCTATCAGAAAAATCGGTTGCATCTCATATCGGTTAACGACAGCACCACGCCGATGCCGTCATTGCAAAATTAGTAAAATTGGCGGGGAATACCTCGGGGGAGGGGGATAATTTGATGTGGGGGAATGTAGGGATATGGGGCGTGAGCGTGGGGGGATTGTGCGGAGGACATAGTACACGGGAGATTGTACACGTGAGATAGTGCGGGGAGATGATACGCGGGAGGAGTGATGTGGAGGCACGGAGTGCGTGAGGGGGAAATGTTGCGTGAGGGTATAAAAAAGAAGCCGGCCGGCGAGGACTGTGTCCTGCCGGCCGGCATAAGGGGGC
>JAMPAQ010000001.1:1308009-1370894 GCA_023667145.1 Pseudoflavonifractor sp. | reverse complement strand
TTGAAGGGGTACACTTTACTTTATTTTGGTTAGATTTCATGCGGTTGCCCTGCATAGTCCCGCCAAAAAATTGCACATATAAATTATTTTCCGTTTCTTTGCATAAAGATATTATTTCAATCGCTTAAATTGCATATTAATTAAATAAATATTCATATAAATGGAGTCCAAGAAATTCATCCTACAGGAAAAAGATATCCCCACAGCGTGGTACAACGTGGTGGCCGAGATGCCCGTGAAGCCGCGTCCGCTGCTCAATCCCGCCACCCATGAGCCGCTCAAGGCCGAGGACCTCTTCCCGCTGTTTGCCGAGGAGGTGGCACGCCAGGAGTTCAACGACACTGACCGCTGGATTGAAATACCTGACGAGGTGCGCGAGATGTACCGCATCTGGCGACCGACACCCCTGGTGCGAGCACGCGGCCTTGAGAAGGCACTCGACACCCCTGCCCACATCTACTTCAAGAACGAGAGCGTCAGCCCCGTAGGCTCCCACAAGCTCAATTCGGCCATCGCCCAGGCCTACTATTGCAAGAAGCAGGGCGTGACCAACATCACCACCGAGACCGGGGCCGGGCAATGGGGCGCCGCCCTGTCGCTTGCCGCCAAGCACTTCGGCCTTGAGCTGGCCGTCTACATGGTCAAGGTGTCATACCATCAGAAGCCCTACCGCCGCTCCATCATGCAGACCTACGGAGCCCAGGTGGTGGCCTCGCCGAGCATGTCGACCAAGGCCGGACGCAAGATCCTAACCGATCACCCCACCTATCAGGGGTCACTCGGCACCGCCATCTCCGAGGCCGTCGAGCTCGCCATGTCAACCCCTAACTGCAAGTACACCCTCGGCTCGGTGCTCAACCATGTAGCCCTCCATCAGACCGTCATAGGTCTTGAGGCCGAGAAGCAGATGGAGATGGCCGGCGAATACCCCGACATCGTCATAGGATGCTTTGGAGGCGGCAGCAACTTCTCGGGAATCTCATTCCCCTTCCTGCGCCACAACTTCACCGGCGAGCGCTCCACACGGTTCATCGCCGCCGAGCCGGCCTCGTGTCCCAAGCTCACCCGTGGCGTGTTCAGCTATGACTTCGGCGACGAGGCCGGATATACACCCCTTATCCCCATGTATACCCTCGGCCACGACTTCGCTCCCGCCAACATCCACGCCGGCGGTCTCCGCTACCACGGCGCCGGCGCGGTGGTCAGCCAGCTCCGTGCCGACGGACTCATCGAGGCGGTCGACATACCCCAGCTTGAGACCTTTGCCGCAGCCACCCTCTTTGCCCAGGCCGAGGGCATCATTCCCGCCCCCGAAAGCTCCCACGCCATCGCCACAGCCATCCGCGAAGCCAACAAGGCCAAGGAGGAGGGCGTGCAGAAGACCATCCTCTTCAACCTGTCGGGTCACGGTCTCATCGACATGGCAGCCTACGACCAGTTCATCTCGGGCGACCTCACTAACTATGAGCTGACCGACGAGGATGTCAGTGCCAACACCTCAAAGCTCGAAAGGCTCGTCTAAGCCATCCCCGAGCTACCATACATTAAGAAGCGGCCCCGTAAAGAGGCCGCTTCTTAATTATATATGTACCAGTGGGGACTGCAATCACATGATGCCACGCTCGCGCAGACGTTCCTGCCAGCGCCAGGCGTTGCGCATCGTCTCGTCAATCGGTGTCTCGGCCTTCCATCCCAACACCTCGTTGGCAAATGTCGGGTCGGCCCAGACCTTCTCGATGTCGCCCGCACGACGGCCAACAATCTTGTAGGGGACCTTGACCCCGGTCGCGCGCTCAAACGAGTCTATTAGCTCCTTGACCGACAGGCCGATGCCAGTGCCGAGGTTGAATATCTCAATCTTTTTGTCGCTCTTGTCCTCAAGCATACGCTCCACGGCGATGACATGAGCCTTGGCGAGGTCGACGACATCAATGAAGTCACGGATGCAAAATCCGTCGGGCGTGTTGTAGTCGTCACCAAAGACGCTCAGCTCCTTGCGTATGCCGATGGCCGTCTGGGTCAGGTAGGGGATGAGGTTCTGGGGGACACCGTTGGGCAGCTCGCCTATCTCGGCTGACGGATGGGCGCCAACAGGGTTGAAGTAACGCAGTATGACACTCTTGAACGGAGCGCCGGCGTTTATCACGTCGGTTATTATCTCCTCTGATATCTGCTTGGTGTTGCCGTAGGGCGACGTGGCCTTCTTGATGGGCGACTGCTCCGTCACGGGATTGTGGTCGGGTTCGCCGTAGACCGTACATGACGATGAGAACACCAGTCCCTTGACACCGCGCTCACTCATCATGTCGAGCAGGTTCATCAACGTGTTGAGGTTGTTGCGGTAATAGAGTATCGGCTTCTGCATCGACTCGCCGACAGCCTTTGACGCGGCAAAGTTGATGATGCCCTTGATGTCGGGATAGTCGTCAAACAACTTGCGCAGCGCGTCCATGTCGGTGCAGTCAGCCTCTACAAAGGCGGGGCGTATGCCGGTGATGCGTTCGATGCCGTCGATAACATCGCGGTTGGAGTTTGACAGATTGTCGATAATCACCACGGGATACCCGGCTTTCTGTAGCTCGACGACGGTGTGTGAGCCGATATAACCGGTACCCCCGGTCACAAGGATGGCGTCTTTCTTCATATCAGTAATGTGTTATGTTATGAGTTTTGGTTATAATATATAACACAAATGTAGGCATTATTTCCCAATATGCAATAAGACAGCCACAAATATCAGCCATCACGTCTTGCACGTGAGCCTCATGCGGCACTCCTTGCAGTCAAAGTCGAGGCGGAACCGCTTGTCGCCGCTGACGATATACAGCTCCCGGGGCCATTCGCGCCCATACGGGGTCTTGAGACAGTGGCCTGTCTCACGCCTTAGGCAATAGCGGGTCGTCATCACCACCCGTTCTTCCCCGACGGCTGGCCGGGCGGTCTCAAGCGCCGGCTCTATCGTGGTCGTGCCGTGAGCCATGTACAGCTCCCGGGCGCGGTCGTTGGCCACATTGGCATGGTAGGTGAGCGCTGCCGGGGCGACAGCCTCGGGACATTCGGGGCGGCGGCACTCATATCTGTATGTAGCGGCGTGGGCCGAGTCGAGGGCGCTCACTGCGAGACGGCGCAAATCGGCAAGCCGCGACGCGGGGACAAACAGATTGCCGGCCATGTCATCCACGCTGTCCAACCGGTAGCATGTGTCGCCGAGCTTGGCCAGCACGCGCCGCCGGGCCTCCTCCTGAGGGGTGCGCGCCGTGTCAAATGACTCCTCTATGGCGGCGGTGGCGCGGCATCCACGCTCATCGGTCAGGTCGAGGGCGAGCCCCCGGGCAGTCGGACGCAGGGTCATGGCGACACCGATGGTGCGCGTGGCTGTGTCGCCGGCAAGCAGGTCGTCAAAGCGCTTGTCCTTGTTGCGGTACAGCTCCGTGCCGGGTGAGACCGTCACGGGCGAGGGGGCATAGAGCCTGTTGCCCTCGACGCGGTTGAGTCGGAAGCCGTGGAAATCGCCGTCGATGTCGATGTAGCACAGTCCGTCGCCGTTGGCGAGCGATGTCACGAGCCGGGCCTCAACCATGTTGCCACGAACGCTGTGGACGCGCCCCACCCTCTCGCCAAGCGACTTTGGTGTGGCAAACGAGGCCATGCGCCCCTGCGGGCGCTCACTGTCGGTGAAGTAGGACGTGAAACCACGGTTGAAGCTCTTGGCGAGGGACGGCGAGAAATGATGCTCCACATTACCTGACGACGAGCGGCGATATCGGTCAGGAGCCGAGGCTATCAACTCATCCATGAGGCGGCGGTAACAGGCGACAACGTTCTTGACATAGGAGACCGGCTTGAGCCGTCCCTCAATCTTGAATGACGAGATGCCCGCGTCGGCCATCGCGGCAAGATGGGCGCTGCGGTCGAGGTCTCGCAGCGACATCAGGTGCCGTCCCTTGACTATCGGTCTCCCCCGCCCGTCGACGAGGTCATAGGGCAGGCGGCACAGCTGGGCGCACTCGCCACGGTTGGCGCTGCGGCCGGTCGTCATGCAACTCGCATGGCAGTCGCCGCTGTAGCTAACACAAAGCGCCCCGTGGACAAACGCCTCGACCGGCACGGTGACCGCCCGGCACACACGGCTCATCTCGTCGAGCGTCATCTCTCGCGCCACCACTATCTGCGAGAATCCGAGCTGCTCAAGGAACCTTGCCTTGGCCGCGCCGCGTGTGTCACACTGGGTGCTAGCGTGGAGTGCTATCGGAGGGAGGTCGAGCCGCAGCAGCCCCATATCCTGCACTATCAGCGCGTCGACCCCTGCGCGGTAGAGGCCGCGTATCATCCGCTCGGCCTCGGCCAACTCACTGTCATACAATATGGTGTTGACTGTCGCATAAATACGTGCGTCATAGCGGTGGGCCATATCGACCGTACGCCTTATGTCGTCGAGAGAGTTGCCGGCGGCTGCACGGGCGCCAAAGGCCGGTGCGCCGATATAGACGGCATCGGCCCCATGTCTGACGGCCTCTATGGCCGTGTCGGCATTGCGGGCCGGCGCGAGCAGCTCAAGAGGGCGTGGCTGGGGGCGGTTGTGGTTGTCATCAGTCATATCAACTGCAAATTTAGGCATTTTTTCTGTATGCACAAACCGCGTGACAGTGTGCATATTATACACTGTCATTGCCGCGTGAGGGGAAAATAATTTTGCTGTTTCACAATTATTTACTAATTTCGCGGCGTTTTTAACCAATCAAAACAAGTATAGAGATGAAAAAATTATTCATCGCGGCTATAGCGATAGCTGCATGTATGAGCGCCAATGCGCAGGAAACCTATGCACCCGAGGCCGGTGAGTTCTCGACCGAGCTTCAGTTCAACCCGTTCTCAAACGAATTCGGCACTTTCAAGCTCGACCAGCTCAAGTTCCGCTACATGTTCACCGATGAGGATGCACTCCGTTTTGGCATCGGCTTTGGTGTTGACAACAGCAAGACTGTAGCAGACCCCGACAACAACCCCGACGCATGGACCAAGGGTCACACTGCCAACTTCTCGATCAGCCTCGGCTATGAGCGCCACTTCTTCAACTACAAGCGTCTCGACCTCTATGCAGGTGCAGCCATAGGCTATGAGTACAACAACGCCGGGTCAAAGAGCCAGCAGCTCCGCAACTTCAGCGGAGCCGAGGGCTACTATGAGTTCAAGACCGTCAACAAGAACGGCGCGGCACGCACCGGCAACTACTTCACAGCCGCCATCTTCACCGGCCTTGACTTCTACGTCTACAAGGGTCTCTTTGTCGGCGCGGAGTTCGGCATCAAGCTCAAGGCTGGCAGCCAGCCCGGATGGTACGATGAGTATCCCACCGTCGAGAACAACATCCTCATCACCAAGAAGGACGCTCCTCAGGACAAGTCGACCAGCTTCTCGCTCGCTTGCAAGGCTGAGCCCGCCCTCCGCATCGGTTGGACATTCTAATATCACCTCATAACCTACACAAACCATCAGCCGGGGTTGCCGCACAGCATCCCCGGCTTTTTTGTATACCAGCGGGGCGCGGATAGCCCTCACCATGAGAGTGACTAGGCGCGGGTAGCATAATCCAGTATGTCAAGGTGCGCGTGCTGCCGGTTTGGCTTTAGGCGGCGGGGGCAGCTGCCGCATAATGGAGTGGGATGAAGGGGGGGATAATGCTTCGTCTCTGAATGGAAGCGATGTCGTCACTATAAGACATCCCTCCGGGACTTACGTTCGAGACTCCCGATGTCCCCGTGCTGAAGCACGGGGTTCTCTCATTATCGCTGTCCCTCCGGGACAGCTCGCTGCCGGACGGACTGTCGCGATGGGCGGCGGATGGACTGCGCTGACTATGGCGGGGAGGGGATTCGGGGTCGATGGGGATGAATGGGCCGAGATCGCCGTCAAGGGAGGCGGTGAGGTAGTGGAGGAATGGGGTTGGATTGTAGCGCGGTGGGGTCGAGGAGGACGTTAAGGTCGTTAAGGAGTTTAGGGAGGATAAGGGGCAGCATGGGGTTGAGGATGGGGTGGTAGATGGACGACGGGGCGTCCCACGGTGGTGGGAGCGACGGCGGGATGGGCGGGGGTATGGGGTGCCGTGGATGATGAGGATGCTCTCACAGTGGGAGTGGAGCATGGGGATTACGGTGTCGAGGGCGGTATCGAGGGTATTGGGGTGGCAGAAGGCGGATGTACGAGCGTACATCCCTAATTGGGAGGGACGTGGGCCAGAGATGGGGTATGTGTCGGCGTTGAGCAGGAGGATTATGTCGAATGTGCCGCCACGATGGATGGCGGGACGGCAGCCGGAGCCGACCGCGTGGAGTCGGGTTGGCGACGTGGCGAATGGATGTCGGGTTCTGGCACGATGGAAATTAATGGACCTCTCCGAGGCCCGGGTTTGTGATGCCGAATTTTCTCCATGCCTCGCTTCGCTCGTGATGGAGCTACAATTAATCCGCGTCTTCGACGCTTTGGTTGCGGGATGTCTCCGGCGGTCGGTCGCGGTGGGGGCGGGATGTCTCCGGCGCTTTGGCGCGGTGGGGGCGGGGTCGGAGATGATGACACGGGCGGGGGTGTAGGGGCGATGTTGCCACGGACGGGGTGTACCCGGGACGGGCTCGGAGTTGAGGCGCGTGCGTTCGAGGTGCTCGATGATGTGACGGTGAGGGGGGCAGAGTGTGCGGCCTGTTGTATTCTTTAGCCAGCGGGCGAAGCCGTAGGTGTAGTTGGGGGCGACGATGTGGCGCTCCCGATTGGATGGCTTATGGTAGATGGCGGGCTTCACGCCGCTAAGGTAGCACGTGGAGGTGGGATGGCGTGACCGTCTTGTCGCTTTGACTGCGACATAGACTAAGGAATGAGTTTAAGGAAATTAAGGATGATAGGGACGGAAGGGGGATTTGCGATAATTGTGCAAAAATGAGAAGTGCCTTTCTTTCCTTATAGTCAATCCCGGATAATTTTGTAACTTTGCGATACAACGTGCGTAGGCTGAATCATAAGGCTAACAAATTTTACCACATGGAATCATCGTTCACTCATATAGACTTGTTTGCCGGAGCCGGAGGGCTTTCGGAGGGACTTGCGCAAGCCGGCTTCCATAGCCTGTTTGCCAATGAGGCCGTTCCTGTCTATGCAAGTACATATGCACGGAACCACATCGGATCAAGGGTTGTCACAGATGACATCCGCTCGCTGAGTCCAGATACAATCCGAGATGATCTGGGGCTTAAGAAAGGTGAATTATCACTTCTTGCCGGAGGCCCTCCATGTCAAGGCTTTTCTATAAACGCACCCATACGATCAAAAGAAGACCAACGCAATCATCTATTCAAAGAATACCTACGCTTTGTATCCGCATTCATGCCAAAGGCGGTACTCATTGAGAATGTACCGGGATTGGTCTCATTTGAGAAAGGAGAAACACTTCACGCCATATTGGAATCTCTTGCAAATCTTGGTTACGGAGCAGATGTCCGAATACTGGGAGCAGCGCACTACGGTGTGCCGCAAATGAGATGGCGCACCATCATCATAGGATTCAGAGGAGCAGAACTTCCCGACGGAGCATTTCCCACCCCGATATTTCATGCTCCCATCCGACCTAACTTTACCTCGACCTTTGATGGTAAAAACTTAATTTGCTCCCCCACAACAAATTCCGAGGCACGGTTCACAACCGTCTATGAGGCAATCGGAGACCTACCGACACTAAAATGCGGAGAAAGAGGCGACACAGTCAAAGAATACCCGTGTGACGCGTTTTGTGACTATCAACGATATCTCAGGGTCGGTTCCGCCGGCGTATATAATCACGAATCGCCCGCCCTCTCCAAGCAAAACATCGAAAGGATGTCATATATCAAGCCCGGAGGCAATTGGACAGACATACCATTTGAGCTACTGCCAAAGGGGATGCAAAAGGCACGTAAATCAGACCATACGAAGAGATATGGCCGAGTAGAAAAAAATGGGCTTGCATCTACCATACTTACCAAATGCGACCCACACTGGGGAGCCTTCATACATTATGAGCAAGACCGTTCATTTACGGTAAGAGAAGCCGCACGCATACAGTCGTTTCCCGACCATTATGTATTCAACGGATCGCTCGCAGAGCAATACGCACAAGTAGGAAATGCCGTCCCTCCCTTATTGTCAAAAGCAATCGGCGAATGTATTTACAACATAATCAAAGAGTATTAAATTATGGCAGGATATATCTCTGAATTTTTTGGCTATAGCGCCACTGACAAATCCACTGTAGCCATTCAAACGGCTGCCAAACGGAACTGTCCATTCACAGGGAGTTTCTGCGTCAAGACCCTGTCGCGAGAGAAAATCATATCGGGGGTATGTGCAATCAGACAAAAAACGCCGGGATCGCCAAGCGTCATCTGCTGTCCAGTCCGGCTATATGCTGAGGATTATAAGATGCTCCATTTAATCGCCGAGAAAGCGTTCAGACAAAAGCTCTGTCTGTATGCCGGTCGCACTGCGATTGAGAAAGCACGAAAAGAAGGAGGTTCTGTTGCTGTATTTGGCAAAGGCTGGGGTGGAGAATTGCGACTACCACAACGAAAAGGAATCGGGTCATATTTTGTCGATTGGGTCCTGGCACGTCTTAACGCGCAAGGAGAGTTGGTGGAGATAACTGCCATCGAAGTCCAGACAATCGACACCACAGGCAGTTACGCCAACGCACAGCAACAACTTGCCAAAAACCGGGAGATTGTCAGCGACACAGCCGGCCTCAATTGGGAAAATGTCTCTAAACGAATTATCCCGCAGATAATCTACAAGGGGCAGGTGCTTCAACGAGAAGAACTATGTCGCAGCGGACTATTTCTCGTATGTCCAAAGCCTGTTTATCAGCGGATAATCGACCGATTAGGCGGTATCGACAAACTGCCAAAATTTCCAAGCCAACCTGCCTCAATCAATTTCATAGCCTATGATACAACCGAGAAGCCGATTGATGGGGAAGTCACTCCACTTGGAATTGTTGAAGAACATTGCACAACCGTTTATAAAGTGCAAGAGGCATTCTCCTCCTTGAATCTTCCCGACGGAAATGTGTACCGCGATGCAATCTCCCGTTCACTTTATCCAGAACGGTATTTATAGAATAAAATAATTGTGCTGCACAAGGAGTGGAATAAAATATTTGGTTATGAAGTGTATGGGTTTGATGAGATGGGTGGTGATGGCGGTGGCGCTGTTGGCGGTGCCGGCGATGGGGCAGCGTGTCGTCAGGGCGGGGCTGCTGACGTGCTACCCGGGCGGGGAGATATATGAGCTTGAGGGGCATACGGGACTGCGGATCGTACTTGACGACGGGACGGATGTCACAGCCAACTATGGGCTGTTTGACTTTGACACGCCAAATTTCGTGTACCGGTTTGTCAAGGGTGAGACCGACTACCGCATGGGCATCCATGACACGCGCCGCTTTGTCGAGGCATACCGCCGCCAGGGACGCAGGGTAGTGGAGCAGCCGCTCAACCTGTCGGCGGAACAGCTCGACCGACTCTACATGTCGCTGGTGGAGAACTCGCTGCCACAGAACGCGGTGTACCGCTACAACTATGTGCTCGACAATTGCGCTACACGCCCGGTGGCGATGATAGAGGGGGCCATCGGCGACACGATAGCGTTTGCCACGCCGACGACGGAGGATGGGACAAGGTGTCCCCGCACGTTCAGGGAGTGGATGAGACATTACCACCGTGACTACCCGTGGTATCAGTTTGGCATCGACCTCGCCCTCGGGAGCGGGATTGACCGGCAGCTGACCGACCGCGAGGCGATATATGCCCCCGTGACGCTCACACGGATGCTTGAGACGGCCACCGTCGCCGACCCGGCGGGAAATCAGGTGGCGCTCACCGGGCCGGCCATGGCGATTGTCGACCTGCCGGCCGACAACACCACGCAGGGGCCCACGCCATGGTATCTCACCCCGATGGCCGTGGCACTCGCCGTGCTGGCGCTGACAACAGTCATCACCATAAGGGACACGAGGCGCGGGCGCGTCACGAGGTGGTACGGCTCGCTGCTGTTTGCCATCTTCGGGCTCGCCGGGTGTCTGCTGACATTCCTGGTGTTTGTGTCGTCCCACTACGCCACGTCGCCCAACTGGCTGCTGCTGTGGCTCAATCCGCTATGCCTGGCAGGGGCCGTGGGGATTTGGTTAAAAAAATGGAAGAATCAACTTTTTTATTATCATTTTGTTAATTTTGTAGCGCTTTTAGCGCTTGTCATCATATTACCGTGGGTCGGGCAGTCGGCAAACGCGGCATTCTGGCCGCTCATCGCCTCCGACGCCATGCTGTCGGCAAGCTACATTTATATAAACCGATGCGTCATCAACCGTCACTCCCGATAATACGTATAGCCGCCGTGCTGGTCGCCTCAATGGTGTCGGCCACGGTCATGGCCCAGGCCGCGCCCACGCGGCCTCGCCTCGTGGTGGGGATAATGGTCGACGGACTCAACGATGACTACCTTGAACTGTTGCGCCACAAGTTTGGGACAGACGGATTCAACCGTCTGCTGTCCAAGGGACTGGTGTTGCGCGACGTGGAGTTTGGCCCATCGCTCGATGACGCGGCGGCCACCGCGATGATATACACCGGCGCGGCCCCGGCCGTCAACGGCATCGGGGGGGCGACAAGCTACGACCCGGACAAACGCATGGCCGTGGCAACGCTCAACGACGCGAGCAAGATAGGCAACTACACCAACGAGACCTACTCGCCGGCGGCGATAAAGGTATCGACCCTGTCGGACGAGGTGCGCATAGACGGCGACGGGGTAGGACAGGTACACGCGATAGCGCCCGAGGCCGCCCAGGCCATCGTCATGGCCGGACACGCGGCCAACAGCTCGTTCTGGCTCAATGACCTGACGGGGCAATGGGCCACGACGACCTACTACAAGGATGTCCCGACGACAGTTCAGGACATCAACTACCGCACACCCCTGTCGACCCGGCTCGACACCATGTCGTGGTCGCCGACACTGGCCCTCGACGCATATCCGTGCCTGCCGCAACACAAGCGCTACTACGCGTTCAGATACGTATTCCCACACAATGACCGAGACCGTTACCAACGGTTCAAGACATCACCCAAGGTCAACAACGAGATAACCTCGATAGCTTCACGCTACATAACCTCGATGACACTCGGGTCACGCGACGCCATCGACATGCTCAACATCGCCTACACCCTGCAACCCTACAGCGGGGCCAAGGATGCCGACACCCGGCTTGAGACGATGGACTCGTACCTGAAGCTCGACGCTGACCTTGGACGGCTGCTCAAGGTGATCGACAAGAGCGTCGGGATGGACAACGCGGTGATATTTGTGGCGGGGACACCCGAGAGGCCCGTGCCCGTACGCGATGACCCGAAGTGGGCGCTCCCGGCGGGAGAGTTCTCGACACGCCGTGCCATATCGCTGCTCAACGTCTACCTGATGGCCATCTACGGTAACGGGGATTGGGTGCAGGGGTATCACAACGGCCATCTCTACCTCAACCGCAAGCTCATCAAGGAGCGTGACCACGACATACGCAAGATGAGGGCCGACGCGGCCGACTTCCTGTCGCGCATGAGCGGCGTGAGCGGGGTCTACACGATTGATGACATAACCTCGGGCCGTGCCGGAATCAATCCTGAGGCCACACGCCGCAACACAGTGGCCGCCACCGCCGGCGACCTGCTGATAAAGGTCAACCCGGGATGGGTGACCGTCGACGACACACTGACACCGGCACAACAGACGGTGAGCCGTGCCGCATCGACATCGGCACCCTTCATACTGATGGCACCCAACGTGGAGGCCAGGACAATCACCACTCCCGTCGATGCACGCGCCATAGCCCCGACAGTGGCCCGCGTGCTGCGCATACGATCGCCCAACGCCGCCGAGATGGCGCCCGTGCGCTGACCCATAGCCGACAAGCCGCCTCCCTCATGATGGCCTGACGGCAACCACCCATCATCAATCCTAATCAAATAATCAAATAAAACCATATATGTCTTTTACATCACTACTCAACAAACTGTTCGGCAACAAGTCGCAACGCGACCTCAAGGAGATAAAGCCGATTGTTGACAAAATCAAGGCGCTCGGCCCCGACATGGAGAAGCTGAGCAATGACGAGCTGCGTGCGGTGATAACCAACGTGCGCAACGAGCTCGCGGCAAGCACGCAAGCCGACCGCGACGCCATAGCAGAGACCAAGGCCAAAATCGAGGAACTGCCGTTTGACGAGCGTCAGCCACTGTGGGACGACATCGACAAGCGCGAGAAAAACATCCTCGCGACGCTTGAGACCGAACTGAACCGCGTGCTGCCGACAGTGTTCGCGGCCATGCGCGAGACTGCCTCGCGATTTGCCCACAACGATACCATCGAGGTGACCGCGTCGCAGAGTGACCGCGAGCTTGCCGCCGCCGGCAAGGACTTCGTGAGCATCGACGGCGACAAGGCGATATACAAGAACCGCTGGGTGGCCGGCGGCAACGAGATAAAGTGGGACATGGTCCACTATGACGTGCAGCTCATCGGCGGTATCGTGCTCCATCAGGGCAAGATAGCCGAGATGGCTACCGGCGAGGGTAAGACCCTCGTGGCCACGCTGCCGGTGTTCCTGCGCGCGCTGACGGGCCACGGCGTGCATGTCGTGACGGTCAACGACTACCTGTCAAAGCGTGACTCGGAGTGGATGGGCCCGCTCTACCAGTTCCACGGAGTGACGGTCGACTGCATCGACAAGCATGAGCCCAACTCGCCGCAGAGACGCGCCGCCTACGCATGTGACATCACATTCGGAACCAACAACGAGTTTGGCTTTGACTACCTGCGCGACAACATGGCGATGTCGCCCGACGACATGGTGCAGCGCAAGCACTACTACGCGATTGTCGATGAGGTCGACTCGGTGCTTATAGACGATGCCCGTACGCCGCTGATCATCTCGGGCCCGGTGCCCAAGGGTGACGACCAACTGTTTATGGAGTACCGTCCCAACGTGCAGAAGGTCGTTGACGTGCAGAAGCGCCTGGTGACACGGTTGCTGACCGAGGCCAAGGAGAAGATAGCAAGCGACGACAAGGATGTGAGAAAGGAGGGCGCACTGGCGCTGTTCCGCGCCTACAAGGGCCTGCCCAAGAACGGAGCGCTCATCAAGTATCTGAGCCAGGAGGGAATGAAGAACCTGCTGCTTGAGACCGAGGCTTACTATCTGCAAGACAATGGCCGCGAGATGCCCAAGGCGACCGAACCGCTCTACTTTGTCATCGATGAGAAGAACCGCAGCGTGGAGCTGACCGACAAGGGTATCGACGAGCTGACCGGCAAGAGTGACGACCCGGAGTTTTTCGTGCTGCCCGACATCGCCGCCCAGCTGTCGGAGCTTGAGAACATGCCCGGGACGGTCGAGGAGCGCCAGCGCCGCAAGGATGACCTGATGCAGTCCTACTCGGTCAAGGCCGAGCGCGTGCACACGGTGTCGCAGCTGCTCAAGGCGTACACGCTGTTTGAGAAGGACGTGGAATATGTGATTGACGACAACAAGATAAAGATTGTCGACGAGCAGACGGGCCGCATCATGGAGGGCCGACGCTACAGCGATGGTCTCCACCAGGCCATCGAGGCCAAGGAGGGTGTCAAGGTCGAGGCCGCGACCCAGACATTTGCCACCATCACGTTGCAGAACTACTTCCGCATGTATCACAAGCTGGCCGGTATGACCGGTACGGCAGAAACAGAGGCGGGTGAGCTTTGGGACATCTACAAGCTCGACGTGGTGACCATACCGACCAACCGCCCTATCGCCCGCATCGACATGAACGACCGCGTCTACAAGACCAAGAAGGAGAAGTATGCCGCAGTCATCGAGGAAATCGTGAGACTCGTCGGAGAGGGACGTCCCGTGCTCGTGGGCACGACATCGGTCGAGATCTCGGAGCTGCTAAGCAAGATGCTGACCATGCGCCATATACCCCACAATGTGCTCAACGCCAAGCTCCATCAACGCGAGGCCGAGATCGTGGCACTGGCGGGACAGAAGGGTACGGTGACTATAGCCACCAACATGGCTGGACGCGGTACCGACATTAAGCTGCCCGAGGAGGTGAAAGCCGCCGGCGGTCTTGCCATCATAGGCACGGAGCGTCATGAGTCGCGCCGCGTCGACAGGCAGCTGCGCGGACGTTCGGGCCGTCAGGGCGATCCGGGTTCGTCGGTGTTCTACGTGTCGTTTGAGGACCAGCTGATGAGACTGTTTGCCTCTGACCGCGTGATGAAGATGCTCGACCGTCTCGGACTCAAGGAGGGCGAGATGATCGAGGCGTCGATGGTGACCAAGGCCATAGAGAATGCCCAGAAGCGCGTCGAGGAGAATAACTTCGGCATACGCAAGCGTCTGCTTGAGTATGACGACGTGATGAACAAGCAGCGTCAGTATATCTACAACCGCCGCCATCACGCCCTGCTCGGCGAGCGCATAGGCATCGACATCGCCAACATGATATATGACGCCATCGAGAACATAGTCAACAACGCGGCTGACTACGGAGACCTTGAGCTTGAGCTGTTCAAGGTGCTTGCCATCGAGACTCCGGTCACGGAGGCTGAGTTCAAGGACCTCGACCGCAAGGAGGTGGTCGAGAAGGTGTATGCCGCCGCAATAGAGGCTTTCCAGCGCAAGAGCGAGCGCATCATCGAGGTGGCCAAGCCGGTGATTGCCGACTGTGTCGAGAACCGCGACTACAAGGGGATGATCATTGTCCCCATCACTGACGGCAAGCGGGTGTTCAACCTGCGCGCCAACGTGCTCGACGCCTACAACTCGGGATGCAAGTCGATAGTCAAGGAGTGGCACAAGGCGATATTGCTCGTGACGATAGACGAGCTGTGGAAGGAGCATCTGCGCGAACTCGACCAGCTGCGCCAGTCGGTGCAGAACGCGTCATACGAGCAGAAGGATCCGCTGGTCATCTACAAGGTCGAGTCGTTCCACCAGTTCCAGGCGATGCTCAACAGCCTGAATGTAAAGGCAGTGTCGGCACTCATGCGCGGCCAGATATTCATACGGCAAGCACCCCAGCCCCGCGAGGAGCAGCCACGTGACGAACAACCGGCACAGACTCCCGAACCGCGTCAGCAGCAGCCGCAAGTGCGCGAGGCAGCTCCCGAGCGCCGCAATGACTACTCGCAGTACCGCACGTCAAAGGAGTCATATCCCGGAGAGAACGCGCAACGACAGGCAGCCTCGGCCCATCAGGGGGAACGTCCCCGTCCTGAGCCGCTCAAGGCCGCCCCGCGTGTAGGCCGCAACGACCCCTGCCCCTGCGGCAGCGGCAAGAAGTTCAAGAACTGCCACGGACGCGGCTTGTAAGCCACCACATACCCAACGACAAAGCGAGAGGCATCCCGACAATCAACCCGGGATGCCTCTCGCATTTGACAGGACACTGTATCTGACAATACCTTGACTGAGCGCCAACGTGGAATACGAATAACTGTTAAACAAATAATTTTGATTATCTTTGCCTATAAACACAAGGATAGTCAATACATAAATGCCAAATAACCCAGCTCATAATATACTTGATACAGTCGTAGAGCGGACGAGTGAGTTCATCACAACAACTCCCAGGCTACAACGTAAAAAAATCGGACAATTTTTTACGTCAAAGCCAACGGCTGAATTCATGGCTAACCTATTTGAGATAGATTATTCAAAACAAGAGATAAACATACTTGATGCCGGGGCCGGAACGGGTATCTTATCGATAGCATTGCTTGAAAAGATATATCGCGATGGATACACTGGAAATTTGCACCTAACCTGCTACGAGAATGACGAGAAAGTTTTGCCGATTCTTGAAGACAACCTAAAGCTCTCACAGTCAATCTATGGGATAAGCTATGATATCAGAGCCACAAACTATATTACGAGTCAATACTTCGGAACTAACTCGCTACTTGGGTATGACGGAGACCAATATGACTATGTGATAGGGAATCCTCCATATCTCAAAATATCAAAAGACGCACAAGAGGCTCGACTGATGGCAGACGTTTGTCACGGTACGCCAAACATGTATTTCCTATTTATGACAATGGGGATATATAACCTAAAGCCCGAGCAAGAGCTTGTCTACATCATCCCGCGCTCATGGACATCAGGAGCATATTTCAAGAAATTTCGCAGTTACTTGTTGAGCCACTGCATAATAATGGACATACATCTGTTTGAGAGCCGCAACAAAGTGTTTGATAATGAATCGGTATTGCAAGAGACAATGATCATGAGAGTCAGAAAGAGCCGTGCCATTCCGGACACCATAAGAATAACGACATCATCAACGTCTGATTTCAACGACTTAGTGAGTTTTACGCCTCCATATAGCGATGTAGTATCAAAAAATCAAATCGTATACCTAATTTCTGACAAAAAGGATGCTGATGTTGTAGAGCGGATAAACCGGCTACCAAAGACACTGTTGGATATTAAACTGAAAATGCAGACAGGAATCATTGTTGATTTCAGGACAAAGGAGGTACTTCGGGATAAAATGGAGAGCGGTGCCTTTCCCCTCCTCTACTCCCAACATATAAAGAAGAACGGAATAGTTTCATGGCCCATAGGTAAAGACGGAGAGGTAATCAAGACCGATCATCCAGCTTACCTACAGGAAAACAGCGATTTCTTACTCGTAAAACGTTTTACTGCAAAAGAGGAATCCCGGCGCTTACAATGTGGTATATACCTCAAACAACGGTATCGCCAATTCACATATATCAGCACTCAAAATAAAGTGAATTTTGTGAAATGTGATTCACCGTGCATCACATACGGATTATATGCGTTGCTAAACTCGACCCTCTATGACACCTACTACCGTATAATGAACGGGTCAACGCAAGTGAATGCGACTGAAATCAACCAAATACCCGTTCCCGAGCGCACAGTCATTGAAGAAATGGGACGGGAACTCATGTATCAGGAACTTACAGAATATAACTGCGATAAAATTGTGGACAGATGGATAAGTTAGATGCAATCAGACACCTTTTAGACCAAATTGGGATGCCTCCTAAGCAACAAAACATGACATGTGCATTATCATTGCTCGCAATGGCCAATATAACCAATGATACCAAATGGGAGGATGCCACCAACAATTGGGTTCGCATACATGACATCATAACTTTTGCCGCAAAGAATTATGGTATTGTGTATGCCGAAAACACTCGCGAGACAATACGTAAGCAAGCCATTCATCCCTTCAGGACAGCGGCAGTAATTGAAGATAATGGAAAAGCAACTAACAGTCCAAATTACCGCTATCGCATAACCCCGGAGTTCCTGGATGTGATACGAGGATTACATGCGGATGCCCACATACACGACAATGGCAACAATGCCCTAAAACAATTCGTTGCCACTCATGAATCGTTGTCGGCGATATATGCGTCTAAGAAAAAGATGCAGAAAATGCCTGTACGCATCAACAATTCCAATTACCAATTTAGTCCGGGGAAGCACAATCAATTGCAAAAAGCGATTATCGAGGAATTTGCCCCTCGATTTGCCCCCGGCTCCGAGTGCCTATATGTCGGTGATACGATTCAAAAAGATATGGTTAAAAACTTATCAAAGTTGGAGGCTTTAGGTTTTGAAATAACCCTCCACGATAAAATGCCGGATGTGATATTATATCGTGAGGACAAGGATTGGATTTACTTCATAGAAGCCATCACGTCTGTAGGACCTATGGACTCAAAACGAGTTGTTGATATTGACGCAATGACTCGTGATGTCAATTCGGGGAAAATATACATATCTGCATTTCTCGACTTTGCCACATATCGGAAATTCTCTAATCAGTTGGCATGGGAAACCGAAGTTTGGATTGCAGATATGCCCGAGCACATGATTCACTTAAACGGCAACAAATTTTTAGGACCGAGATGAGCCAAAACACAACCAGCACCGAATTTATTCAGGAGGGTCAGCGGAGGAACTTGGGGGCGAGGAAGAAGAGGCCGAAGGAGATGCCGAAGTTCCAGTTGGAGGCGGGATAGGTGGCGTAGTTGCCGTAGAGGTTGAGGGAGGCGAACGGGAGGTTGTAGACCAGGGAGAGTTCGCCGAAAAACTCTGGGTCGGAGAACCATCGGCCATAATAGGGGCGGGAAGTGAGGGAGGATTTCTTAATCTTACGGAAAGGCATGAATCCGTGGAACTCGCCCCGCAGCTGGAATTTGTCGGCAATGCGCACTATCGGCAACAGTCCGAGGGTGATGTAGGAGTCGGCACGGAAAGCGGGATTGAAGGCATTGTAGCTCGACGGGGTCGGATAGAAGGCCGGAGCAGCGACGATAGTGGCCGTGTAGTCGGCAAGCAGCTTTTTGGATGAGTAGACGGCGTTGGTCTCTATTCCGGCGGCAAACCGGTTGGAAATGTCAAAATATTTTTGGAAATCGACCTCGGCCTGTATCCAACCCATGTTATCACGCGACTCACCGGCGGCATATGGGCAGTAGGTGTAACGTCCGTACATACCCGAGACTACCGCCTTGAGTTCCATTCCCGCCGAGGGATACATCTGATTGTCGAGTGTGTTGTAGCGGTAATCGAGCCTTACTTGTCCGAGGCGGTAGTTGGCATAGTCGCGGTCGGTGGAGGCATAATCGCGCACACCGTCGGGATAGAAACGGTCGCTAAGGTAGCCGTAACCAACACCTGCCGAGGCGGCTCCGTTGCGTCCGGCGGCGACAGAGTATGAGAACCGTAGGAAATTGTCAACGGAGGTGATGAATGTGGGCATGTCGTCCTTATAGAACAGATTCTCGCTCTCATAAAACTTCTGTCGCGACAGCACGCCCTCAAACTTGAGACACGATGACACCGGGGTGCGCAGCCTGTAGCGTGCGTTGACCGACCCCGCCATGTAACTCTGCCCAATCCATCCGTTGATGTCGGCATCAATGGAGTTGAAACTCAACGTGCTGTATCCAGCCGATAGAAATATCATGGAGTTGGTCGATGAGGTGAGGAATCCCCCGACACCGACATTGAAACTGTTCTTAACAGTCGCCTTGAGGGCGAGGTCAAACAGCCCGGTGGCCTCATTGTAACGGGCTTCGGGGACAAGATTTTTAATCTTGCCCGAAGTGATGGCACGGTAGTAAGCCTCCTTGGTGTGAGCGAGGCCAAAAGTGTCGGTCCGAGCCGTGAACATGCGGCGTATGTACTCATTCTGGTCCTTGGTGGCCCCGGTGACTGTCACCGAGTCAAAGCGGACGACGGGAGTCAGCGCCTTGAACGCATCGCGCCGCCGCTCACGAGAGCCGGCAGGGACACGCGCCCTCACGCGGGCCTTTATGGAGTCCATCTTGGCCATGGCAAAGTCATAGCCTATCTTGTAGATTTCCCCGGCACGCGGGAAATCGAGGATGCCAAACTCCTCAAGATAGAGATGCAGCCTGATGCCCTCGTCGGCGGGAAGGTCGTAGTCATTGTTCTGTATGATCATGTCTTCAAGCTGGTCGATGATGTCGTTGGCCTTTGGCTTACCGTCAGGCTCGGAGACATCGACCCCAATCATGACATCGGGAGCGAAGTCATCGCGCATGACATCGACGGGGAAATTGTCGTAGATACCGCCGTCGTAGACGAGCACACCATCCATCTCGATGGGCTGGAAGACGACAGGAAAGCTCATGGAAGCCCTGATGGCATCGCCGAGACTCCCCTTGGCGCATACAATCTTGTGCTTGTGGTAGACATCGCTTGTCACACAACGGAAGGGGACAAAGAGATTGTCGAAGTCGCCACCGCACTGAGCCGTGTAGCGGGCAAAGAGATCCATGAAAGCGAAGTTCATCGGCAGGGGATTTATCAGACTCGACGGGAGAATGGAGTTGACCACGGTGGAGTCCTTGAGGCCAAAATTGACCGTGATGAACGATGGCACGGGGTCGGACTTGTCGAAGAAATAGGTCAGGCCACACTCAATCTGACCTGTAGACCACGATGCAAATCCCTTTGACTCTATCAACTCCATCATCTCGGCGGGGGTATATCCGGCTGCATACAGGCCACCGACTATAGCGCCCATGGATGTGCCGGTCACGTAGTCGATGGGGATATCATTGTCCTCAAGGGCTTGGATGACCCCGATGTGGGCTATACCCTTGGCACCACCGCCGCTAAGGACAAGGCCGACCGACTCGGCGTGACAAACGATGGCGGCAAGGATGGCTGACAGCAATAACAAATGTCTCATAACTGTGGGATAGATAATAGTGTAAGACGAGGAATGGATTGAGACGTAATGACAACAGGTCACTTTCGGCCATCGGAAATGAACGAATCCTTGAACCCGATGAAATACAGCACCCCGTCGATGCCTATGGTCGATATGCTCTGACGGGCGGTCTCCTTAACCTTAGGCTTGGCATGGAACGCTATGCCGAGACCCGCAGTGGCAAGCATCGGCAGGTCGTTGGCACCGTCGCCTACCGCTATGGTCTGCGCGATATCGACATTCTCAACCTGGGCAATCAGGCGCAACAGCTCGGCCTTGCGCTTGCCATCGACGATGTCTCCAAGATAGCGGCCCGTCAACTTTCCGTCGACAATCTCAAGCTCATTGGCATACACATAGTCGATGCCAAACCGCTGCTTGAGGTAGTTGCCAAAATAGGTGAATCCTCCCGACAGTATCGCGGTCTTGAACCCGGCCCGCTTGAGCACCGCCATCATGCGGTCAACGCCCTCGGTGATTGGCAGATGCTCGGCAATGTCACGCATGACGCTCTCGTCGAGGCCCTTCAGCAGAGCCACACGCTCGCGGAAACTCTCGCAGAAGTCAATCTCGCCACGCATCGCCCTGTCGGTTATCTCCTTGACCTTGTCGCCGACACCGGCACGCATGGCAAGTTCGTCGATGACCTCCGTCTCGATGAGCGTCGAGTCCATGTCAAAGCAAACGAGACGACGGCACCGGCGGTACATCGTGTCCTCCTGCAACGAGATGTCAATCTCCTGCTCCGAGGCCAGTTCCATGAACCGTGACTGCATCTCGGCTCGGTCACGCGGATTGCCACGCACAGAGAACTCGACACATGCCTTTGACCGGGCCTCGGTCTCCTCCTCAAGGGGTATACGGCCAGTGAGGCGCTGTATGCCGTCGATATTGAGGTTTTGCTCGCATATCACGCGGGTGACCTCGGCGATGTGGCGGGCGCTGAGACGACGGCCAAGGATGGTGATGATCCATCGGTTCTTGCCCTGCAAACCGACCCACTCGTTGTACTCGTCAATGGCAACCGGCGTGAAACGTATCTTCACGCCTAACTCGTATGCCTTGAACAGCAAGTCCTTCATTATGTCGCCGGAGACATCGCTCATGGTCTTGAACAGGATGCCAAGCGATAGAGTGTGGTGTATGTCGGCCTGACCGATGTCGAGTATCGAGGCGTTGTACCTGGCGAGTATCTCGGTGAGCGCCGATGTCACTCCCGGGCGGTCGTAGCCCGATATGTTGATGAGGATGAGTTCCAATTGGGGTGTCCGGGTCATTGCAGATATATTTTAGGTGAACAGTCTGATATCAACAGAGTGCCAAAATTACTCAAACCGCCCCACACCACCAAAAAACCCGTAGGCTATTCAGCGTGAAAGTTTCTGCACCCGGTTTCTGAATCGGCGCAAGAGCAGTCAAGCACAGACATGGAGGCCATCAGTCAGGCATAGGCGTGGAGACCGCCCAGCATGTTGACACCGAAATATGTCATCACCACGGCGGCAAACGCTACGACAAGATAGACGAGCAGAGAACGCGGCCGGCGCAACGACCTGATGAAACGCGAATGGAAAGGGACTGAGTAGAGGATAAACGTCACCAACGCCCATGTTTCCTTGGGGTCCCAGTCCCAGTATCGACCCCATGAGATGTTGGCCCACACCGAGCCGAGTATGATGCCCACACCGAGAAGCAGCACACCGGGATAGAGCAGCACACGCGACAACAGCGCCATCTGACGCTGACGGGCGGGTAACGACAGTCCGGCCAGCGCAGCCGCAAACGTGAAGGCAAGCAGCGCATACGAGGCCATGATGACCGACACATGCACAGCCAGCCATGGGGAGGCGAGTACCGGCATGAGCGGTGACACTTGCGGATCCAGCCCCGACAAACGGGCAACGAGAAGTACAAACCCCGCGAGTAACAGCCCGATTGATCCGGCAACCTCAACACGCCTCACCGCCCACAATGACAGCAGTAGTATGCCGACAGCCATGAACAGCAGGGTCTCGTATCCGTTGCCAAGGGGAACATGTCCCGCGACAATCCACCTTGCCACAAAAAGCAATATCTCCCATATCATCATGGTGTTGACCACAACCCTCACGGCAATGGAGAGCCAACGGCGCACCCGTCCGTCCCTCAACAGCGAGACAACAATTCCGAGTATGCCAAACGACAGGCAGATGATAAACGGCAGAGACGACCCGGCGACATCGTTGTAGCACAGCTCAAGGCTCACACGCCACTCAGGCAACCGCTCAACCCCGTCAGGCACCGGGACAATCAACCGCCCCTCAACAAGCGACATTATGATGCCGACCTTGTCATCGACAGCGGTTATAGCCTCGCGCATGTCGGCATCGCCCGACTCAAACAGACGCTGCAAGCGATAGCCACGGCTGTCAAAGAGAGCCGAGAACGACACCCGGCGGCCTGTGACACCGAGTCTGTCGCGCAAAGTCCGGGACTTCACCTCAATCAACGGGACGTCACTCCAGCCGTCGGGCTCGACATACCATCCACGGACAATCTGCTCGGGTGTAAACGAGCCATAGCTATGTGTCCCGGTCAACTTGACGACAAAGTCGCGTGCGAGAGTGCCGAAAGGCACCACCCGGCCATTGTAAATCACCTGACGGCGGGCAAGCGAGTCAGCCGAGGCGCGTGGCAACACAGGTACCTCACGGCAAGAAGCATCGTGACATCCGCCAATCAAGGCCGCAACAACCGACAGCGCCCGCAACAACCGCCTGAAGCGGCCATCAGGCGAGAGCAACAGCATCAATGCCGCAAGACAGAACATGGCAAAACCAGCATAGGCCAGCGATATGCCCCACGGATCGTGGGCGACACCAATCACAGCAGCTCCGACGGGGGTATAGCCCGACTGATAGAAGCGGTAACCGTCAATGCGAGCGATATGGTTCATCGACACCCTCACCGACCTATCCCCTACCCTCAGCCAGCTTGTATAATCGCGGGGAGCCACCCCTCCCGGATAGCGGTCAATGACAAAACTGTCAAGCGTGACCGACATAGGCAGACTGACATGCCCGCCTGACATAGTCACCATCGACGACCGACTCTCACCCGGCAAGAGCGTCACGGAGCCACGTGAGCCGGTGAGCCACGTCAGCACACCTCCCAACGCGATGAGCAACAATGACGCGTGCAGAAGCATGGAACCCAAGCGCCACATACCAAAGCGGGACTCAGAACGGCGCATAACGGCTGTCACTTCTGTCGGCCACACCCATACACTCCATCTCGATGAGCCATCCCGGACGGCATACGGGGGCGAGGACGATAACCCTCGGCATAAGCGGGAAACGTCCGGCAAATATCGACTCGACCACGGCATAGTCGGCGGCATCACGCAAATAGACTATCATCTGGCTGACATCCGCCCAAGATGCCCCGGCCTCGGCAAGGAGCGCCCCGACATTCTCAAGCATACGCGCCGTCTGCCGCCTGATGTCACCGGGCCACAGAATCTCACCCCGGTTGTCGATACTCGCTGTCCCTGAAATGAAGAACCGACGACGGTCACCATAATCCACCGTGGTACCGCGCTCAAAGCTGACACCGTACTCATAGGTCGGGTTGAGGTGGGATGTGGCATAAAGATAACCCATCTGACCTGGGAGAAGCCCAGTCTCGGCATAGACATCGAGCTTGACCGTCACAGACGCATCGGCATCGCATCCCCCGATGCCCGTGCTGGAGATAGAATGGGTGGATGGCGTAAGCCCCTCGACCGCAAAGACATCATTTCGCCCGGTAACCACCCCGGCATAGTTTACATCGACATCACGGACAAAAAACCACGTGCGCACACAATTGTCCAAGAGACTTCCGCCCATCTGGCGCAACGCACGGGCATAGTCACCGAGCATAGCCCGGGTCGCCACGAGACTGCCCATGCCGGGAGCCGAAGCCCCCGCCATCCACAAGTGGTCATGCCCTCCGTGAGTAAATCCCACAATGGACTCACCCCTCTGTGTCATCTCCACGCCCGAGACGAGGTAACACCACAGGGCAACCTTGGTGCCGTTGAGCGGCGGCTGACCGATAACAGACACCGCCACAGGCCCGGAGGTGTCAATCGTCCCGGCCTGATTGGCCGCGTCGCTGAGAAAATACCGCTTGAACACAGGACGGCAATCTCCCGGCAGACAATCGCGGCAAGCCAACCCAAAGGCCCGCTCAACATCGGCAAGCTGTGAGCCGAACGTCGCAGCAGCATCAGTGGCCTGAACCATGAGATGACACTCACACGCCCCATTGGAGGCGGCGGGGGTGAATACCGAAATCCTCACCACAGCCGATATACCGTCGAAAGTCATGCAGTCGAACGAATGTCGCGCCTCGCCCTGACGAGTTGTCACGGCACCTATCATATTGTCATTGTCTCGCACCACCATCTATCCAATCTTTTATCAAGTCAAGTGTAACTATAGAAATTATCTCCTTAGTGTGGTCGTAGTTCCAGGAGGTTGACACATCGGTGGCAAGCGCCTGATAGAGCATACTCGACGAGGCATCGCCGAGCGACACTCGCATCATCGCCGCATCCTTGACCGACGGCTGACTGACGAGCGAACCGTAACTGTGGCCCTCGGTCAGATAAAGCCCGGCGGCGGCATGGTTGCTCGCCCCGTGACAGTTGGCACACGTAGTACTGAACACCGCCGACTGCACCGTGCCAAACATCGACACATCGACCGTCCCGGCATCAATGTCAATCACCCTGCCACCACCGGCGGGGACTGAGGCAAACGTCGCGACACGCTGACGCAGACGGTTGACCACACACAGTTCCACCGTCGTGACACCCTCGCCGACACCCGTCATCTCGACCTCGACGAGACCATCGGCATCAGGATATCCGACCGACTTGGATATAAGAGCATAGTCGGAACGGTCGTCAAACCCGGCCACGACCACACTGTACCCACCCGGCCATGTATCGAGGCCCGACAACCGGCCCGACAGCCTCACGGTCACACCCTCGCGGCTGTCGATGGCGGTATCGTCATATATGCGACCCTCGTCACACGCAGCCAACGAACCCGAGATGACGGCGGCCATAATGATTGTCTTACCAAGTCGTCTCATAGTCATCAGAATGTGTATTGAAGCTGCAACGTCGCCGAGTGGGTGGCCAGTCCAAGATTATCCTCATCGCGGTCGAGCTGGGAATCGTGGCCAGTGCGGCCTGTGTACTGATACATGGCCTGAACCTTGAGATTGAAGCCCTTGAAAAAATAGTCGGCACCGACAGCGGGCATGTTGAGCAATCCCCCCTTGTCGAGTCCGTTGCGGTCCATCAGGTCGTAGCGGAGAGCCGCCTGAAGCCTCGGGGTGACAAAATATCCGGCCTGCACGTAACCCGCAAGGTAGTTGAACGAGCGGTCAATCTTCTGCCGCTTGGTAAAGCCGACGTGCATATAGTACATCTCGGCACCGAGATAGAGACGATCCTTAATCCAAGCGAACTCAGCCCCGGCACGGAAATCGTTGGTACTCTCATTCTCGCTCTCGACATTGAGCGACACCGACAGACCGATGAGCATCTTGTTGTCATGAAGACGGTCGGGGTCACCCTGGGTGGCCGGCATGACACCAAAGGGCATGAACGTGAAGCGGGCCGCATAGAGCAACGACGGGATGTGCCAGTCGTCGCTGAAAGTCTTGCCCGCGACGTTGACCGACGGCCCGGTGCCGTTGAAGAGTCCGACCTGATAGCCCCAGCGCTGACGTATGAGTCCATGCACCTCGACACCGAGGTCAAACCCCGTCCCGATATGCGGTGCCACGGCATTGAGCGAATAGGGGAAGATGACCGGCGCGGTGAGCGACGTGGGGAGCGAGGGGAACAGCGTCTCACCAAGCGTGGTCAGGTAGGCGTGGGAAAAGGGGGTCTTGAACTTACCCACCCTGACACCGATCGCCTCACGCGGCTGCACGTCGGCCCAAGCCTGTTGGAGCAGCCCACCGCCCGTGGCAGCGGCATTGATGGAGAGGTTGAACGTGACGATGCCGAATGCCTTGCCCGTGAATCCAAGTACGGCGTAAGGGATGGCAAAGCCCGAGTTGGCCACATTGTCCTGATTATAGGCAGGGTCGAGACCCTCATCGTCATAATAATTGAAGTTGGCCGAGGTCTGAACCAACAGATAAGGCTTGAAGACGAAGTCACCCTTCTTGGTGGCGAATACAAATCCCTTGCGTCCCGCGAGCGACACGACACCATTCTCGGTATCCTCCTCATACTGGGCATGGGCACACTGTGCCACAGCCACCAAGGCAACAAGGAGCATGAATATTTTCTTTCTCATATTTGGTAAACAGTCGTTTTAGAGTGATTGTAAAAACTTGATAAGCGCGGCACGGTCATCGCGGTTCATGCGGGCAAAGAGACGCTTTGACGCCTCACCCTCACCCCCATGCCACATGATGGCCTCGGTGAGATTGCGGGCGCGGCCATCGTGGAGGAAATAGGTGTGTCCGTTGACCTTCTCCTGCAACCCGATGCCCCAGAGCGGGGTCGTGCGCCACTCGTTGCCCCGGGCGAGTCCCGAGACATAGTTGTCGTTGAGTCCCACGCCCATTATCTCCGAACCCATGTCGTGGAGCAGATAGTCGCTGTAAGGGTGGATGGTCTGGTTGCCAAGCCATGGCAGACGCGTACCGTTGAGGAGGGTCGAACCTCTGACGCGGGTGTGGAGCGTGGTCACGTGGCACAGGTGGCAACGCGCCTGATAGAACATCTCCTCGCCACGCCTCACAACCGGGTCATTGACATTGCGCCGCGCCGGGACGCCGAGACTCTGCATGTAGAGGTCGACATCCTCCATATCCTCGGTCGACACATCAAGACGGTCATAGGCAAGCCCCATCATAGAGCCTTGGTTAATCTGCACCTGCCCCTCGCATATCTCCTCGGGATAACGGCTGTTGGTCACCCCCATGTCGCTTGAAAATCCGAGTTCGACGGTGAGATCGGCATGTTGGGCCTTATTGCCCGACACCCCAAGCATGGTCACCCCGCGCTCGGTGATGTAGTTGCAGCGTCCGCTGATGCCATACTCGGGATAATTGCTGCGGGCCGCGAGAGCCTCGATCTCGACCGGGTCGAGAGCCATCATCTGCCCCATGCCCACGTGGCGCAAGGGGACACGCACCGTACAGAAAAGGTCGTCGGGCGATATCGGGTCGGCATACCAGTCGGTTATCGTGTAGGACGGACAGGCAAGCTCGTAGCTGTCACCGTCGTCAAAGCGGAATGACTCAAAGCGCCAGTCGACCTTGAGCTTGCCCTCGGCCTTGACCCCATAGATAGACTGGTCGTGAAGCACGCGGCCATAGTCGCGGAACAGCGCACCGTTCTTGCGCGACACATAGACGAGCATGGCCGAGAATCCGTAAGGGCCGCTGCCGCCGTCGTTCCACAAGGCCGGCTTGGTGCGTCCCGCGTTGCGGTGACAGCTGCCACAGCTGTATCCGGCATATACGGGCCCGAGACCGCCGCCGAGTCCGTTGGAACTCGTACGCACGTCGTCATAGAGCTTGTCGCCGGAAAAGAAGCGCGAGGCATAGACACCCGACACCCAATCGGCCTCGGTATCGTAAGCCTTGGAGGAGTTGACAAATATGGTCGAAGTCCCCGCCGACAACTCATATCCGGCGGGAACCTCAATATCGTCCATGTCGATGCCGTCATCGTCACACGACGACAGCAAAGCCACAACGGCCAACCCGGCAAATAAGATGAATCCTATCTTGCACATATATCGTACATCATAAAAATACTGGTAATCTCACGCCACCTGCCGGGGGACAGGCGGCGCAAGATTGTAATGAATGTATGGGAAAACAGATTAGTTTTGCACACGGCGGGCCTGTCCATCCTTGAAGATAAGGAACTCAAGCGTGTGGAATCCACGGAGTGACTGGGCTGCCTCAATCTTATCGTCGGCATCACCGTCAGTCCAGTTGAGGTCATTGAAGTTGCCCGAGTTGAGTATCTGGACAATCTGCTCCTGGTCGAGAGGCCAGCTGTCCATGTTGGGGTCAAAGCCAAGGGCATCGACGGGTCCAAAGAGGAATGCCTCACTACGTTCCCACGGCTCGCGGGCCACAAGCCAAGCGTTGCAAGCGGCGGCAAAGGCGTTGTCGGAGGGTGCGGAGCGGAAAGCCACGGTTGCATCGTAGAGAGCGGCGTTCTTCTCCTTGAGCGAACGGTAGGTGGGGAGGACAATCACGTCAACATAGTTGGCGACTATAGCGTCGAGACGGCTTGCAGCCGAGGCGGGAGCGGGGGTAAACAACGGCTTGAGCTTCTGATCGAGAATGGTCTCAAGGTCGCTGCACGCGTCCATGGCAGCACGAGCCTCGGGGCTGTTGATGTTGTTGCGGAACGGCTGCGGGATGGCGAGGATGGCAGCGGCAGCGGCATTGATGGCACCCTTGACCTCAGCATCGAGGGCGGCATCGACTGAGGCCACGTAGGAGGAGATGGAGTTGGTGGCCAACGTGCCATCGGTAGAGCCGAGGTAGGAGTTGCGTATCGAGTAGATGTTGTTGGCATAGTCCTCGCGGGAGTGCCAGCTATACCATGACTCAACGGCATAGAGCGCCTCGGTGGGCTTGCCGCCGGTGTAGAGGCGGTAGGGCTCGCCAATCTTCTGCGAGCCGACCTCGCTGGCAATGTCGATGCAGCCGTCGATTATCTCCTCGATGCAACCTGCGGCGCTCTCGTATCCCTCGCCGTTGTGGCTCTTGAAGATGTCGGCATAGGAGCGACCACCGTTGTAGCTCGTGGCCCATGCGTCGTAGAGCGAGGCTGCGTCATTCTTGAGCAGACCGGCCACCTGCACCATGTAATTGCCCCAGGAGGCAGCGTTGGCGGCGGTATAGTCGATATCCTTTGCATCGACCTCGACACCGTCGGGTTCATTGTTGTCACTGCATGATGCCAGCATCAGGCCACCGCAGAGAACTGACAGAAGTAATGTCTTTTTCATTGTCATTGTTTTTATTGATTGTTGTTTATAATTGCTGTTTTGATTGCAGGCGCGTGAGAGGATGGGCTTAGCGGTTGATGAACCAGCCCACATAGGCGACACCGATAGAAAACTCGTTCTCGCTGTTATAGATGCCCTTGCCAAACGGACGGGAGGTGCCTATCTGGCGGTTGGAATAGTCGGCCTTGACCACAAGATTTGGGAGCGCGAACCAGTTGAGTCCGACCTGCCACTTGCTGACCTCAAGGCGCTTGTCCATCGTCTGGCCCTGCTCGCCACGGTACTGGGGATTGAAGTACTCGTAGCGCACAAAGGGGTATATGACAGGAAACCTGAAGCCGGTGATGATGGAGGCGAGATTGCATCCCACCTCGGCACCGTAGGTCAGGACATTGCGGGCGACGGGGCCAATCTTGCTGTAGGGGGACTTGTTGGAGAGCTGACGGTTGACGGCGCTGAGAGCCTTGGAGTTGCCCACGTAGCCGTAGAGCACGTTGGCGCGTGCGGTGATGAATCGGTTGCGGTATTGGGCATCCCATGAGCCGATGGCGACATGGATGCGGCCAATCTCGGAGTAGGTGTGGCGCTTGTCGGAGTTTGCTCCGGCATCGTGACAGTAGTAGGCCGACACGCCGGTGCGCAGACCAGGGACACCGTGCCAGTCGATGCGGGCCACATAGCCGGGAGAAGTGAAATTGTCGGTCTCGAAAAGGCCCTGCTTGCCGGGCTGTATCCAGTTGTTGCGGTCAAAGCCGTTGGCATTGAGTCCGGCAACAATCATGGCCTGATAGGCAAACCGGCCATATCCGCGACCGAAGCGGCCAAAAAATTCGAGACCCGTCTCGTGCCAGGTCGACGGGAGCAGGGTAGTCTCGCCCTCGGGGCGCTCGGCACCAAAGAAGTTGATGGGTTCGTGGTGGGAGTTAGTGAGGCTGACCGGGACTATCATGTGGCCTACGCGGACGTTGAACGCCGGGATAATCAGCCGGGCGATGTGGAATTGCTCAAGGGCGACCTCGCCCCCCTTCTCAATCTCGGTCTCATACTCGCCGTTCTCGGAGTTCTCAAGCTCGACGGCGGTACCCGTTCCCCCAGCCTCAAACTCAATCTCTGCCCCGAGTATCCACTTGGGGTTGAACTTGTAGTCGATGGCGAGGACAAAGCGAGGTATGGAGATGATGGCGCGATGCTCACGCGAGTTGCCGGTGCTCGACCCGTAGAAGCGGTTGGTACCATAGTCCTTGAAATTGGCTACAATCTCGCCGTATCCCCCGAAGCGGAATTTACGGAAGCCATCGTCGGGCAGACTGTCGGCACTCTCGGAGGCCGACAGGGCGGGTGCTGACAAAAGCATACTCCCCGCTACCAAACCCAAACAAAATCCTTTCACTTTTCTCATAAATATTTCACTCTTTTTTCACAATGCAAAATTACCTTCCCATCCACGGGCGGGAAATACCCAAAATTGATGAAAAATTGAGCCAAATATCATTGAAATTAACTAACAATAGGTAAACCCAACGAGTACATGAGGTCCGCGAGGGGATGCAGCAGGGTGGCGACAGGATTTTGCCGACAATGGTATTGCCGCATGGGAAAATTGCAATATCTTTGTGGACATGACACAGCGGAGATTGCACATAGGACTATTGCCCCGCATCATCATAGCGATGGCGCTCGGCATCGGGGCCGGATACTGCCTACCGACATGGGCGGGACGGGTTTTTGCCACGTTCAACGGCATATTCAGTGAGTTCTTGGGATTCTGTATCTCGCTCATAATCCTTGGGTTCGTGGCACCGGCGATAGCCGAGATAGGCAACCGCGCGGGCAAGATGCTGGTGTTTACGGCGCTCCTTGCCTACGGGGCCACGATATGTGCGGGACTCATCTCCTACGGGGTCGGCGACCTCGTCTTCCCGAGGCTCATAGGCTATGACCCCGACCTCTATGCCGTGGCTGACGCCGGCGAGGGGTTGCGGCCATATTTTGAGGTGAAGATGCCGCCGCTGATGTCGGTGATGACGGCCTTGGTGACGGCGTTCCTGCTCGGCATAGGGTGCTCGCGGCTGACGTCTGACACGCTGCGCGGGTGTCTCAACGACCTGCGCGACATAATAGAGATGGCGATACGTGCGGTCATCATACCGCTGCTGCCGGTCTATATATTCGGCATATTCCTCGACATGACCGTGACGGGCCAGGTGGGGAGCGTGCTGCGGACATTCGCCAAGATAATCGTGGTGATATTCGTGTTGCACGTGCTGCTGCTCGTGGCCCAATATTGCATCGCGGCGATGTTCTCACGCGGAAGCCGCAACCCGTTCAGGCTGCTGCGGACGATGCTCCCGGCCTACTTTACGGCCCTCGGCACGCAGTCGTCGGCGGCGACAATCCCGGTGACCCTGCGGCAGTCGATAGCGACAGGGGTGTCGCCGAGGGTGGCGGGGTTTGTGATACCGCTGTGTGCCACCATCCACATGTCGGGCAGCACGCTGAAGATAGTGGCGTGTGCACTCGCGCTGATGATAACACAGGGGATGCCATACGATTTCACGATGTTTGCGGGATTTATCGCCATGCTCGGCATCACCATCATAGCGGCCCCGGGAGTACCCGGCGGAGCCATAATGGCATCACTCGGCATACTCAGCTCGATGCTGGGCTTCACGGAGGCCGACAACGCGCTGATGATAGCGCTGTATATCGCAATGGACAGTTTTGGGACGGCATGTAATGTCACCGGCGACGGTGCCTTGGCCATAATCGTGAACCGATTTTTTTGCGAGACACGAGAGGTCACTGAAGTATAGGCATAATAATGCGGCATGGCGATACGTTATAGAGGTATAACACTTTAAGCGTAAAACCATTGACAATGCGACACGACAATATTATGAAACGGATGGGACTATCGGGGCTGTGGTGCATCATGGCGGCAATGATGATAGGCATACTGCTGCCGGCTTGTGAGGAGGACCACTCTCCGTCGTCAAAGCCGATACAGTTTGACGAGACGACATACGAGGTGCGCCGTGGATTCACGCGCCGCATCCCGTTCAAGAAAGGGAGCGCCGACTACACGCTGACGGAGTCGCCGGCGGGGATAGCGGAGATATCGGTGGAGACATCGCCCTACATGGTGAGGTTTGAGCAGCAGAAGCTCATCATCACGGGGGTAAAAGAGGGCTCGACCAAACTCACCATTCATGACAATGTGCAAGATAACAACACAGTGCTGACGATTGATGTCACCATGCCCTATCTCGGGTTCTACGGGTTTTGGAACACGGGGAGCGACAATCTCAATGACCTGTTCTCAAACCAGCGGACGCTTTTCCTCTGCGGGGACTACAGGTTCTTACTGTTTGAGGACCCGATGAATTTCAAGGAGATGCCGGCTGACAGGCTCGTGCTGCAAGGGCGCTACAGCACATCGACGACAGATGGCGAAAACCGACTGACGTTCAGCTTCACGCGCAACGGCATTGCACAGGAGATGACATTCAAGATGAGCGACAACAGCGCCGACACGTTTGAGATATTGTCGGACTGGGAGAAACTGCTGCCTTTCGCCCCAGATTTTGACAACCCGGAAAATTACCTGCTGTTCATGACATCGCTGTCAGACGGTACCCGGGTGAGGTATATCGACGACAACGACTTGCTGCTGCCACGCGGGCTTGCCGGGGGCAACGAGGCCACGACCGCCGATTGACACGCATCAGCCACAGCCCGGCCATGGCGGGACTCCCCTATCGCGCCCACCGGGCCAAAACGAGGATGCTCGCCTCATACAACCCGTAAATCGGGATTGTCACCATGACGAGGGTAAACAAGTCGGGCGGGGTGATTATCGCGGCAACGACCATGATCAGGACAAAGGCGTATGGCCGGTATTGCCGGAGCATGGCTGCACTCAAGAACCCCATCTTGCCCAAGATGAAGGCAAAGACCGGGAGCTGGAAAACGATACCCATCATGAACGTTAGTGTCGCGAATGTGGAGATATAGGAGTCGAGGGTTATGGTGTTGGCTATCGCATCATCAACCTGATAGGTGGCGAGAAATAAGTCTGATATGGCTTCTGAAAATTCCTGAACAAGTATTCTGTATCCATTAAACAATCCTACAGTAATGAAACAAATACACTCCGTGACAGGGGCTAAAAGACTTCTACGCTCATAAGCATGGAAAAGTTTTCATCGTGTTTGATTTTCATTCACAAATTTGTGAAGTTTGAAAACTTTTGCTACTTTCGCAACATTATTAGAATATATGATAGTCACATTTGAAGAAAAATATCTCGAAGAACTCTATCATAACGGCGCTACTTCCGATAAGAAGCATCGTTACCAGCCGAGTGTAATCAAGAGGTACAAAAATTGTATCAACATTCTTAAGAATGCTCCTCGAAAGGAGACTTTGTTTCCAATCAAGTCGCTGCATTTTGAGTCCCTGAAGGGTGATAAGCGTGGCCTTTTCTCAATTAAGGTTAACGACCAGTATAGAATTGAGTTCACTATCACCGAGAATGTTGAGCAACCAATTCTGACTATCTGCAATATTGTAGAACTTTCAAATCATTATGATTGATATGATAACATTTCCCGGCACTGACCCAATGATGATTGCAAATAATCTGACACCGTATGAGCCTACTCATCCGGGCGAGTTGATTTTTGAGGAGCTGGAAGAGCGCGGTATGACACAGGCAGCTCTTGCCAATCAAATCGGCGTGGCTCCATCACTTCTGAATGAGGTAATCAAGGGTAAACGCTCTATCAATACGGAACTTGCGCTTCTGCTTGAAGCAGCCCTGGGCATTAGTGCAGAATTGTGGCTGAACCTACAGGCTGATTACAACATGCAAGTTGCAAAATCCAACAAGTCGTTCATGGAACGACTTGCAGATATCCGCAGGATAGCAGCGATGCTATAATTACTTATGTGAATTATTGTTTTCTTCTTGCCTGTCTCGAAAATCGCTCCAATTACGATTGAAATTTTTATGAGGCTCTTCCTTCAAAAATGCCCTTGCGGATTACCCGACCAAGACAGACGAGGCAAGTGGAGGGGTCAGTGGGCGGTGTGGTAGCTGATGAGTCCGTCCATGGGGCTGATGACGATGGTGCCGAGGGTGGCGTCGATGGCGTCGGCGGCTTCCTTGAGGACGTCGTGGTAGTAGTAGGCGATGGAGCCGACGAAGTTGACGGGCATGTCGCGGTATCCCTCATAGTGGGAGATGTTGCGGACAAAGAATGACTTGAACGAGTTGAGGACGAGTCGGTGAATGGCCGGCTCCTCCATGTTCTCAAGCAGAAAGGGTGATACCGAGGCGAGGAAGCGGTTGGGCTGTGGCTCGCGGTAGACGCGGTGGATTATCTCCAGGGTGTCAAGATTGTACTGGGTGAGGAATTTCTCGCACAACGCGGGTGAGAGCTGATTTTTGAGCACGTCGCCTACAAGCAGACGGCCAAGCACCGCGCCACTGCCCTCGTCGCCAAGGATATAACCGAGGGGGGAGACGTTGTCAACGATGCGCTCGCCGTCATAGTAGCATGAGTTGGAGCCAGTGCCGAGGATGCAGGCGATGCCTCTCTCGCGGCCACAGAGGGCGCGGGCGGCGGCAAGCAGGTCGGTGTTGACCTCGACCACCGAGGCGGGAATATGGTGGGCTATTGCCCGGCGCACGTTGTCGCACACCTCGTCGGATATACATCCGGCCCCATAGTAGTGGACCTCGTCGATGGCGCATCCCTCGATGGCGGGCATAAGCTCGCGCCCGATGATGTCGGCAATCTCGACCTCGGTCATCAACAGGGCGTTGATGCCGCCTGTCGACACGCGGCACACCACACGTCCATCATCAACCACACACCAGTCAACCTTGGTGCTTCCACAATCGGCTATAAGTATCATTTTGTCGCTAAATATCTAAGATTGTCAAAAAGATTGGCAGATTTACTCATGAATCTCCAAAAATCGCCACAAAGTTACGCATTTTTTCAGACATCATCATCACTTGGTGATGTTTTCTCAAACTTCTCAAACAGACACTGTCAATTATTGGCACGGGCAGAAATCAGCCTATCAATGAAACTGATGGCCGAATCCCTATCAATGACATTCACGAAATTCTTGTCTGACAGCATCGCATCAATCGCTGTTCCAATAAACTGAGTCACCCCCCGAGAATTGCGCCCTGCCCAGTGGAATTGGATTACCGTATTCTCAATCAACCTTTTATCATATACCGAGCATAAAATCTTATTGACCACACCCTCGGCATCAATACCTATAAAATAGAAGAAGAACACGCTGTCATCATGGCTCATCACCTCAAGAAACTTGTCGATGTTATAGGCTTTAGGGTTGGAATCGAGATAGACAATCTTGGTCTTAATATCGGTGTAGGTCTGCAACCCGTCAATACTGACGCAATAGTCGCCCAACTTATTCGCCGTATCATAAACCGGCAATGATTTTTCCGCGTCCCTCAGATTACGTGCCAGTATCTCACGCTGTTGTGGATCAGAAGTAATGAGTGATTCAATGAGACGCCCACGGATGTTGACATTCTCAATCCTTGACGCACAAATTATAGCCTCCGCACTCAGAGCTACCCTGTCGTCCAAGTCAGATTTCAAAATCCCGAAACCATCTGACGATACAAAACCTTGTGCACGGTCGATCGATGAGATAATCGCCTCACGCATCTTCTCATTGACCTCAAGGCGCGAACCGCGAGGGATGATGTTTGTGGTGTTTTGCACAAGACGCTGTAAATTCTCCGCCCACGACACCTCACGATGGAAAGGGAAAAGCCTGTCAACATTAGAGATATTGTTGTCAACTCCAAACGGTTTCTTCAATATGTCACTGCCATTGAAACTACCCTTGATGTTGGTCTCGGAGAGCTGCTGCGAGCTGTGGCTTATCTTGTTTATGAATGTAGAGTTTGCCAAAAAGACCTTTGGCCGGATTGACGGCCCCACAAGAACGACAAAGAAAGGGATGCTGTCATATTTCTGTAATGACGACAAGGAGAGTACCGTATTGCTGAACGAACCGTTTTTAGTCTGACAGAATCTCACAGCAAAATAATCACAATAATATACACTGCGGTCTCTGACCAGCCTGAACTCCTCAACAGCCCTCTTGGTGAGTGCGGCCTTATCGTGCCAATCTGCGTCGGCTACAAATGAAAGGAATTTGCCTATCTTATCATTCATCGTCAATCGTATTATTTTGAAACAACGTGGCCGACGTACTGTTGCCGGAGACCTTTGCACTATCAGCGGTAGACCTTAGAGTGCGGGAGGGATGGGAGTTGCGTTCCCAGAAGATGCCGTCGTGATAGCCTTGTATGGCTGGGTCGGTGGCGGCACGGCGCAGACGCTTGGCGGCATAGAGGCAATACTCCATGTCCTGTTCCACGCCACAATAGTGACGACCGAGCTTACGGGCGACCACACTCGCGGTGCCACTGCCAAGAAATGGGTCGAACACCATGTCACCGGGGCGTGACGAGGCGAGAATCAGCTTGGCATACAGTTTCTCGGCCTTTTGGGTCGGGTGGTCGGTATTCTCGGGCATTGACCAGAACGGGACACTTATGTCATCCCAGAAATTGGATGGACAGGTAGTGCGGAAGTTTCCCTCGGAGGTCTCGTCCCAATCCTTAGCCTTGCCGTTGACGCGATAAGGTGCGATGACCTTGCGCCTGACCTTGACCGCATCGACATCAAAGTAATAGTCACGCGGATTTTTCACGGCCATCCAAATGTCCTCCATTCCGTTCTTCCAATTGCGGGCAGCTCCCCTGCCCTTTTCGCGCTGCCACGTGATACGGTTGATGATGGTCAACTCCTCGCCCAGCACGCGCTGCACGGCGGCAGTGGAGCGCCAGTCGCAACAGAGATATATTGTGCCCGTCGGCTTTAGTCGGCGGCAGACAGCCGGCAACCACGACCGCAGGTAGTCCTCGTAATCATCGCCCTTCATGGCGCGGAACTTCAGTCCGTTGAAGTCCTTTGACAGATTGTATGGCGGGTCGGCTATGATCAGATCGGCAAACCGCTCAGGCATCTTGTCGATGACATCATGCAAGTCGCCGCATATCGTCGTATCGACAAAGTCAAACCGCGAATTGATGGCATCGGTGCGTGCCACTTCAGTTGCCAAGTTCTCACGCTCGCCGTCCTCAATGACCAATGTCCTGTTTCTCTCAGCTTTCATATCGCAAAATTAGCAATTATCGGGATAAGTATTTGCTTCGGTTGCCCCTAATCGCTATCTTTGCAGGGTCAGATGACAATCAGGTTTTAGAGAAAACGGTCGCTGACATTACATTTTGATACTAAACGAGGTTGACCCATATCCCTCTCTGATGGACTCATGAACGCTGCACTGACAGCAGCGTCTATAACGCAGGACAGCCTCGTTCTGTAAAAATGGTGTTATTGAATTTTGTCTTCCTAAATCGAACTTGGCAGTTTGTAACAGCTTGGAGACAGATTGCAATAGCACCTGTATCGGTAGCCAGTACGCACTCCCGTGAGGGAACTGTGCATATAGCTATACCGGTGCGGGGCTGTTGTTTTGTCTAAGCTGTGGGTATGCCAAGACCCGATTTAGAGACAAAACGAGATACAATCTCCGCACCATTTTTATATCCATACAATTAGTGCTAACCGTTTCTTAGGAGATTGAGAGACACCAAAACTTTTATTCACAGATATGAGATTCTCAATTTTCAAGAAAATCGTACCGTTTTTCATTCCGGCAATGGTGATGCTGTCGTCGTGCAGCAAGGACTCGGAACCCGAGTTGTCGCCTGACGACCCGAACAAGCCGGAGACCGTAGACCCCACCGCCCCGACGAGCGACCCGACCGGGACAGTGGTGATGAGGATGCGCAATGACAATGAGACCAAGCTCGGCAACATGATAATCAGCGCCGACAACAACTTCTCATGCAGCGGCACCAACAACATGATAGCCTCAATAGGGCCAGTATCAGGGCTTGGCAACATCACGGACATACCCTTGACGGGATGGAGCGACAATGTCGCCGTCGAGATAGGCAACGGATATGTCTACTACGACGGGAGCCAATATTACCGCATATATGCCGTGCAGTGGCTCAAAGACGCGCTCACCGACGCGATAATCGGTGCCGAGCTGAAGTATCAGTCGCCATTCAAAGGAATTGACGAGGAGATCGGGGTAGACAATCTCGCACTGTCATTCAGCGGTGACGGCGGGGAAGACGACATATTCTTCACCAACACATCGGTCATACCATTTACGGTGAGCAGCGACCAGGATTGGTGCTATGTGGAGAGATGCACGTCAACGACAAAGGATGAGGACTTCCTGTATGACGGAATACATCTGACCGTACAGAAAAACACTACAAAGAACGAGGACAAGGCCAAAATCATAATACAGACACTGTATGGCAAACGCACGGTCATAACCGTCACACGTGGTGGCGAGACACCGTCGGTCGTGTTCCCCAATGGAGAGACATCATTTGAGCGCACCGACATTCCAGCCAACGGCGAGACCCAGACGATGACGCTCAGCGCCAACGTCGAGATGGACGAAATCGCGGTAAGCAGCAACGCCAACTGGCTATCAGCCGAGTTGTACCCATACGGGTCGACAGCCAAATCAACTCAAAAATCATTGAGGGCAATCGAAGGTCACGACGGCATCACGTCGCGCAGCAGGGAGACACGCGCATCAAACCGCCTGACATTGAGATACACCGTGAATCCAAACTACTCGTCAGACATCCGTCAAGCCAAAATCTCGCTGAACACCACATCGGGAACAGCAATTGCCGCCATGAGCTTCACTCAAAACGCTGGAATACTCACACTTGATGACGAGGCAGTGGAATGTAGCTCAAGCGAGCAGGACTTCACGTTCACATTCACCACCAATGTAGGGGGTGAATACTCAATCACAAGTGACGCGGCATGGTGTACCCCCGCCTATCCCGAATACAATGTATCGGTTGACAACATGACGACACGCTCAACGACAGTAAGATTGTCAATCACCGACAACATCTCGGAAAAGTCTCGTACCGCCAATGTCACCATAGCAGCAAAGGACGGTTCGCTGAAAACGGTGTTACGTCTTACCCAAAGTCCCACCTCGTTTGACAACATGCCCTCAACATTGTATTTTGACCGCAACGCCTCCAACCAGCAGATACAGCTCCCGGTAAAGGGTCTGCGCGTAAAGAGCGCGGTTGACTGGTGCTCGGTATCGGTCAACGGTACAACCCTGACGGTAAGAGTAGCGGCAGCCGATGTCAACCGCAAGACGACCCTCACCATCGAGGGATTTTCAGGGAAGATAACTGTTGACCAAAGCAAATATGCCATTGGTGACTCATACGACGAGAAAGGTATTGTCGGGAAGGTCTGCCACATGAGCGGTGAGACAAGGCTCGTGCGCAGTGAGAATCTCGGGAGTGCCTCATATTCAAACGAGGATGTACTCATCGGGACCTCAGACATGGACAATGGTCTCGCCAACATGGCCGTGGTGAAGTCAATAGCCGGATGGCAGAACTTCTATCCCGCATTCGCACTCTGCGACGCACTGAATGTCGACGGAGTCACGGGATGGTATCTCCCCGCCGCCAATGAGGCTACAGGCGAGAGCGGATGGTCATCCACCGAGTATGACACCCAACGGGCTTATTATTGGAACGGTACATCAACCTACGACACGTCAAAGGATATGGCCAAGCCGGTCTATGCCGTACACCATTTCGTAGAATAATCGCGATGAAAACACACTTATGAGCATGTCTTCATGCTCTCAGGAGACCGCACGGCAGAATGCGGTCTCCTTTTTTATCGCTACGACCTGGAGGGGGATTTACGGCCGAAGGAGGGGGCAATGCTGACGGTGGCGCTGACGATGAAGGTTGGGATGCAGCAGACCATCACCCACCAAAAGAAGTTGACGTAGCCCTGAGGGGCGGCGTGGGGGAAGATGGTGATTGAGTCGAGCTGCTGGTGAATCCACCCGGCGGCCATGCCGGGAAGCATCATGCCAAGGGCCATGAAGGCAGTGCAGAACGCGTAGTGGGATGTCTTGTGGGGACCCTCGGAGAAGTATATCAGGTAGAGCATGAAAGCGGCAAATCCAAAGCCATAGCCAAACTGCTCGATGAATATACCTGCGGATATCAACAGAAAGTCGGTGGGCTGTGCCATGGCGAGATAGCAGTAAAATCCGCAGGGCAGCGTGAGGGCAAGCGCCATCGGCCATAGCCAACGCTTCAGGCCACCTCGCGATATGGCCAAGCCGCCGAGGATGCCGCCGAGGAGCAGCCCGATGACCCCGACAGTGCCATTGGCTATGCCGACCTGCCCGGTCGACAGGCCGAGACCGCCGACATCGCGGGGCTGCACGAGAAACGGCTGGACGAGTTTTGACATCATGGCCTCGGGAAAGCGATAGAGCAGCATGAACGCGAGAGCCGAGACGATGTGGGGCTTGGCAAAGAATGTGGCGAATGTATTGCCGAATCCCGCTATGATTGACCGTACTGTCGGACGGCACGCGGAGCGATGCTCGACCCGAGGCATGGCCCGCGTATGATATAACGCGAGGAGCAGAAACAGGACCGACAGGAGGAGGAACACCGCCGACCAAGCGCGGGGAATGTCGCCGGTGGTGCGCTCAAGATATCCGGCGATGATGACGAGTCCACCCTGCCCTATGACCGAGGCGACGCGGTAGAAGGTGCTGCGCAAGCCGACATAGGCGGCCTGTTGGTGATGGGTGAGCGCGAGCATGTAGTAGCCGTCGGCAGCAATGTCGTGAGTGGCCGAACAAAAGGCCATCAGCCAGAACGCCGCGAGCGAGACAGCAAAATAGACGGGAAGCGACAGTGAGAATGCCACCCCGGCCATGGCCACGGCGATAGCGGCCTGCATCACGATGACCCAACGACGCTTGGTGGAGACGAGGTCGACAAACGGACTCCAGAACGGCTTGATGACCCATGGCAGATAGAGCCAGCCGGTGTAGAAGGCCATCTCGGCATTTGACACGCCAAGGCGCGTGTACATGAGCACCGCAAGGGTATTGACGGCAAAATAGGGCAATCCCTCGGCGACATAAAGGGCGGGAATCCATCCCCATGGGGAGCGGGTGGAGGTCATAAGCTAATGTATCAACAGATTATCATGATTATACGGGAGGAAAGCCACAGCCGGGTCAATAACGGCGGGTAACTGACGCACCTCTGAAATAATGGGACAAAATCTCCCGGTATCCATATCCGCGACTTGCCATCATGGCTGCCCCGATCTGGCAAAGGCCGACACCATGCCCCCACCCTGCACCGGTAAGGACAAAACGGCCATCGGAATCGCGGTCGACAACGAATGCCGAACTGTAGAGATGGCTGCGCGAGAGCCAACGCCGTATCTCAAGCTCCTTGCCGACAATGACACAACGGCGTGTACCCTCGACGCGGAGCCGTGTGATGCGTCCCGACGTGCCACGTGACAGTGGCACAAGAGCGGTTATCGCGCCAAAATCAATGCCCGAACGGTCACGGACGATGGCGCTCAACTCATCGGGAGTGTACGTTACCCTCCAGCGGTAGAAGTCGGGGGTCTCGCGGTCGTAATCGTTGAGCACCTGGTCGAGCACGGCACTGTCGGTCGTGTTGCAGAATGACTCGGGAGATGACATTATCCACCGGCGGGCAGCGGCCTCATCGCGCAAGTCGGGAAAATCATCGGGATGAGGGGTGTCGGCCCCGGCAACAAGATAGGGGTGGCCGACCGGCTCCCAACAATTGCCAAACTCCTCAAACACCCCTCCGCAGCACTTGGAGAACCGCGCATCACAAAGCTGCCCACCATAGGTGAGCACCTCGCCCCACGTGGCATAGACGGCCCGGGCGGCACGCGGCGTGCACTCGCGTGTGATGCCCTGATAACGCTGACAGTGGTCATCGGCACAGACATCAAATCCCACATGGTCATCGTGGTCATACCACCTCACAATCTCGGCGTCAGTCGGTACAGGCATCATATCCCTGCGGCAGCATCCCTTATGGTCAATCTGAGCCAGCAGCCAACTGCGCGAGATGACAGCATGGGCCTTGAGCAGCTCAATGGACGCTCGGGCACTCATCTCGGAGGATATGACACTCATCAGATACTCCTCGACCGGCACGCGGTTTATGGCTGTCACGGTGCCGTCATCATTGTCCCGCAACATCAACGCGCCACGGAATGACTGTCGCTCGCGCCTTTCCCAGTGGAATCCGACACCTATGGTGACATCGTCGAGCGTGAATAAGGAGTCATCGGAGAGCGGAGTAATCGCATCACTCTCACGGTCGAACGGGCCGGTGAGGCTGTAGGAGATGTCAGGGGCTGTCATCACTCCCACATCGACGCTCTCATGGGCCTTTAGGTAGGTGACATCGGAGAGTATGAGCCGGAGAGCAGCGGAATCGACCGCATCAAAGTCAGACTGCCGCGTGGTGACCACCATACCTCCGAGATCGACCGACGCGGGGCTGACCATGATTGCCCCGAAACAGGCCGGGCGATGGGCACGGCGGGGAATGACGACCACCTCGGCCTTGTCATGGGTCACGGGGGTGACAATGACATTGACCGCCGGCTCAGTAGCGCCCGGGCTTATGGGCAACTGCCCGAGCAGGGCCGAGAACCGGGCGGCAATATCGTCGCCGTCACCACGACTGACCGACATACGCAAGACGCGGAACGGGAAATCGCGGCACGCCGTAAGGGAGTCGGCGGGGACAGCCTGGAAGTGCATGTGGTCGGGAGCGGAGGCTCCACACGTGGCACCGTTGTAAAACAGCGTATAGCCGGTCTCAAACGCTAGTTCCAGCATATCGGCAAACCTGCCTGACAAAAGCTGTGGCTGATGGGTGACAGCAGCCACAGTGAAGTGGCGGTCAAACAGCGGATAGGGATTGACCAAAATCTCATAATCCCGCCACGGGAGCGACCGCTGGGAGGCGGGGCGGTTGACCGCACAGAGGAAACATGGCCTCGCGGCAATCGCGGCGGCATCGACACGCGCCTGAGTGCTGACGGCTCGGGCGGGATTGAACACAACCTTATATCCACATCCATCCACACTTACAGTCTTGTGCCTGACATCGGCAAGCGCGGCATACCGTGCAGCCGCCTCGGGCCACACGGCTATCTGAGAATCAAAGAAGCTGTCGAGGTCAATCATCACGGCGCGGATTATTCATAGCCGTGCGTGCTGCAAGCTCAATGGTGCGAAGGCTATCCTTGTACATGTTGTTGAGATTGACACGGTCGAGAGGGAGCGCGGCATCGGAGTTTCCCTCCCAACGGCGGCACAGGTAGAGCGTGTCGTATATGCGACCGATGCGATGGCGGCGGCTCATGCGCAACCCCATGGCATAGTCCTCGCCGTAGGAGGTGTCGGGAAAGCGATACTGACGGGCAAGCGGCGTGTAAAATGCCCGTGGGGCGCCAAGTCCGTTTACACGGAGCAGATTGTTGCGTCCGTTGTCATCAGTCCACTCACGATGGTCGATGACACCGGGAGGAACCGGCGACAGGTTGAAGTCGGTCAACATGTAGCTGCCGACGACCATCGCACAACGACTGCGGCGAAACTCATCAACGATGCGGCAAAGTGTGTCGGGTCCGGAATAGATGTCGTCGCTGTCGAGCTGCACGGCATAACGGCCGCACATCGGGGAGTCGAGCGCGAGATTCCAGCATCCTCCGATACCGAGGCCATTGCTATCGGGGACAATGTGGACCACACGCGCATCAGACGCGGCAATCGCACGGATGGCCTCGGTTGTTCCATCGGCGCTGTGATTGTCAACGACAATGACATTAAACGGGAAATCAGCTTGCTGCGAGAGAGCACTGCCGATGGCATCGCCTATCGTGCGCCACCTGTCGCGGACAGGTATCACCACCGATGCCTCAACCGCAAACTCACCGGCATCCACATCGGTCTCAATAATCCCTGAGGCATCGACATAGGCCCCTATGGTCCGTAGATGATCGGTGACGGCGCTCTCCATCTCTATCTGCACGGCCCGGTTGCGCGGATCGACATAGTCAAACTGGCTCTCCCCCGTCCTATCCCCGGAGGGGAGCAGGGACTCGGTGTAGATATACTCACGCAGGTGAAACAACGGAGCCATGCGCGAGAGCCGCAACCTCACGGCATAGGACGCGGCATAGCACCAGTCGCCGAGGCTATTGACCGCCTGACGCAACATATCAACGTCATAGAGTACCAGCGGCCCGGTGGCAAAGTCGTCACGCAGAACGCCTCCCGGCTGCATGTCGATGAGGGGTATGGGAGTCGTAACGCCGTCGCGGTCGAGACGGTAGTCGGAGTATACCATGGCTGCAGAGGTGTCGGCAGCAACCTGACGCAGACGACAGACCGCGCCGTCGGTAATCACGGGAGTGCCCGAGCCGGAATATACGAGGAGAAACCGTCCGCTGACATCGGCAAGCAGTTCGCGCCAAGAAGATGTGGAGGATAATGACGGGATATGATGAATGACAAAATCAGACATTGGAATTGTGGTTTTTAATTCACACAAAAGTAACACAAAAAACGCGATGACCTGACGGCCACCGCGTTTTTTTATCCGATAATCAATGACAGGATCTACAGTGAGGCAAAGAACGCGCTCGATGCCGCAGTGTCGGTGAGATAAGTGTAGACACAGCTTATGAGACCGAGGAAGATGATACCTACGACACAAATCCACATGCCGGCACGCTCGCTCAGGGCTGAGCGGAACGTCGGGATGACACACTCGTCATCGGAGATGAACATCGCCTTGACCACGAGGAGATAGTAGTAGAGCGAGACGATGGTGTTGATCAACGCGATGAGCACAAGCACATAGAGAGCGGCGGGATGAGCCGAGGCTGTAGCGGAGTCAATGGCCGAACCAAAGATGAAAAACTTGCTGAAGAATCCGGCAAACGGGGGGATACCCGCAAGCGAGAACATGGCAAGCATCATCGTGAACGACAGACGCGGATTGGTCTTGTAGAGGCCGTTGTAATCGTCCATGCTGACACGGCCTGTCTTGTTCTCGATGGCCGAGATGACACCAAACGCCGCGAGGTTGGAGAAGATGTAAACAAGGATGTAGTACATCATCGAGCCAAGACCGATGGCGTTGCACGCGATGACACCGAGCATGATATATCCGGCCTGTGACACCGATGAGAACGCGAGGAAGCGCTTCATGTTGCGCTGGCGTATCGCAAAGAGGTTACCAATAGTGATGGTGAGGATAATCAGAGCATAGAGCATCCACTCCCACACATCGGCATAGAAAGCGCCAAACACCTGCACGAGGATGACCATGAAAGCAAACGCTGCGGCACCCTTGGATATCACCGAGAGATAGGAGGTGACAATAGTAGGGGCACCCTGATATACATCGGCAGTCCAGAGGTGGAACGGCACGAGCGAGAGCTTGAAGCCCACTCCGGCGATGACAAACGCCAAGGCGATGACGAGGAGCGTGTTTTCGGTAATCGCGGCGGCGATGTCGGCAAAATAGAGTGACCCGGCGAGAGCGTAGACAAACGAAAGTCCCATCATGAACACGGCAGACGAGAATACGGCTGTAAGCATGTACTTGATTGCAGCCTCGTGGCTCTCATAATGATTCTTGTCAAAGGCAACCATGGCGGCAAGCGGCAGCGAGGCTGTCTCAAGACCGATGACAAACAAGAGGAAGTGACGGGCAGAAATCATGATGTACATGCCGAAGAGTGTCACGAGCAGCAGCTCGTAGAACTCGCCGCGACGCACGCGCTGGTTCTCGGAGTTGGCCCACTGCATCGACTGGATGATGACGATGAGAACACCGATATTGAGTATCGACTTGATGGCCGAAATCACTGGAGAAGTGACATACATGCCGGCAAAAGCCTCGCCGTCGCAGGGGACAAACGAATAGAGAGTAAAGAGTCCGAACAATATGGCAGTCGTACCCGATATTATGGTGCGGCCACCCTTGTTGGTGGAGAATACGTCAAGAAAAAAGACTAATAGAAATACGATGAGCAATCCTATTTCCTGGCCCATTATCAAAAACTGTGAATAATCCATATCGCTATCAATCTATAATTAGTTGAGTACTTCTATTATCGAGCCGAAGCTGCGGACAAACGTATCGGAGATGAGCGAGGCAAAGAAGTTGGGGAAGCAACCTATCGCGGCCACGCTGACAATGAGGGTAACGACCGAGAAACGCTCCCACCATGTGGCATCGGTGAGTTCAAGGTGATGCTTGTCCTGAACGGGACCGAGCAGGAGCTTGCCGACAACACGTAGGATGTAGACAGCGGTTATCACGATAGAGCAGCAGGCGATGATGGTGAACACGAGACGGAGCGAACCGGCACCGCTGAGATAGTCGATCATACCCTGACTGAACGAGCCGACAAAGATTGTCATCTCAGCCACAAATCCGCTGAGACCGGGGAGACCGAGAGAGGCCATACCCGCGATGACATAGCTCACGGCGAGGAACGGCATTATCTTCATCAGACCACCCATCAGACGGATGTCACGAGTGTGGGTACGCCCATAAATCATACCGATGAGGGCAAAGAACAGGGCTGTCATCAGACCGTGGGACAACATCTGGAGGATGGCACCGGTCATGGCCGTGGTATTGAGCATCAATATGGCAAACAGCACGAGGCCACAGTGGCTTACGGATGAATAGGCGTTGATGTACTTGAGGTCGGTCTGCACGCAAGCGGAGAATGCCCCGTAGACCACTGAAATGCCGGTGAGGATGAGGAATATCCATGCAAGCTCATGAGCAGCCTCGGGCATAAGGTAGATGGCGACACGGAAACAGCCGTATCCACCGAGCTTCATCAGCACTCCGGCATGGAGCATCGAGACGGCTGTCGGCGCCGAGGCGTGACCGTCGGGACTCCAAGTGTGGAAGGGGAACATCGCGCCGAGCACACCAAATCCGACAAATGTCATCGGGAAGAGGAACATCTGCCAGTCTCGGTCGACACCGTTGCTGGCAATTTCCAGGAGATTCATCGTATGTTGTCCGTCGGCACCGACAGAGTTGAAGTAGATGCCAAGGATACCGAGCAAGAGAAATGCCGAGCCTCCCATGAGCATGAGGGTGAGCTTCATGGCTGAGTAGTTCTTGCGTCCCGTACCCCATATACCGATAAGGAGGTACATCGGGATAAGGGCGACCTCATAGAACATGAACATCGTGAACAGGTCGATGGAGATGAAAAATCCGAACACACCAATCGAGAGGAGTATCAGCCAAAGGAAAAACTCCTTGGGGAGCGGGTTGATCTTCCACGAGGCAAACGTGCCGGCAAAGACGATGATGGCCGACAGGATGAGCATGGCTACAGAGATGCCATCGACACCCACGGCGAGGTGGATATTGAGCGGCGAATACCACATCCACGAGTCGGTAAAGAGCATGAGGGCTGTCTCACCCGCAGCACGAAGCTGAAGGAACTGCACGAGCAGCACGACAGAGAGAGCCACCAGCGCCGTAGAGCCTACGACGGCGACAGCACGTATCTGCCTCATATTTTTTGTCAGGGCGAGACCCGCCAACATCAAGACGGGAATCACCACAAAGTAAATCAATATATTGGAAAACATAATTACTATATATTTAATCTAAGATCAAACGAGGCATATAACTGTGACCGCACCGAGCAGGAGGGCGCCAATCAGATAAACCCATACATACATCTGTATGCTGCCTGACTGGAGGCCGCGTATGCTCCACGAAGCCTTGTTGGTGACAGTCGCAAAGGCATCCATCGTGCCGTCGATGATGTGACGGTCAAACCACGCGATGGGCTTGCAGACTCCGTTGAATATAATCTTGTGGGTGATGAATATGTAGAGCTCGTCCCAATAGAAGCGGTGGAAACACCATGTCCAGAGAGCCGGGAGGGCGTTCTTGAACTTGGCGGGGAGGGAGTTTTCCTTGCGGTACATGACCGTAGCGAGCAGTATGGCGAGGACAGCCACAGCAAGGCTGACACCTGCAACCGACCAATCAAAGTGGGCCATGAAATCGTAAGGCTCACCATTCCATGACACAAAATTGCCAAAGGGGATGAATCCGGCCACGCATGAGATGGCGGCAAGGATGATCAGCGGCAGACTCATGGTCCAGGGCTGGTCGTGGGGGGCATGATGTCCCTCACGCACCTTATGTTCCTTCCACCAGAAGATGAGGTAGTAGAGACGGAACATGTAGAACGCCGTGAGACCTGCGACCATCGACATCCACGCATAGGCAACCCAGCTGTAACCGAGGCATGAGCTGAGAATCTCGTCCTTGGAGAAGAAGCCCGAGAACGGGATGATACCCGCGATGGCAAGACAGCCGATGAGGAATGTCCAGTGGGTTATCGGCATATACTTGCGCAGACCGTGCATCTCGGTATAGTCGTTAGACCCGATGGCGTGAATCAGCGCACCGGCACCAAGGAAGAGCAGGGCCTTGAACATGGCGTGGGTAAAGAGGTGGAACATCGAGGCCATGTAGCCGAGTCCCTCATGGAAGTCAGGACGGGCGACTCCGAGCGACACCATCATGAATGCAATCTGCGAGATGGTCGAGAATGCGAGGACGCGCTTGATGTCGACTTGCGTACATGCAACCATCGCCGCATAGAATGCGGTAACGGCACCCACGACGGTGATGATGACGAGGGCGCTCTCCTCCATCAGGTATAGGGGGAAAAGGCGTGCCACGAGATAGACACCGGCCACGACCATGGTAGCGGCATGGATGAGCGCCGACACGGGAGTGGGACCTTCCATAGCATCGGGTAGCCATATATGGAGCGGCATCATGGCCGACTTACCCATACCACCCATGAATATCAGCACGAGCGCCCAAGTGAGTACCGAGGCACCCATGAACATCGGGGCAGCGTTGTTTTCAAAGACACCCTTGATGTTGAGCGCGGTCTGCTCGCTGACGCGGAATGTGTCAGTGATACCCTCAACAGGGATTGAGGTAAGGTCGGTGAAATTGAACGTGCCGGTGTAGTATGAGAGAATCAATATACCGATGAGGAAACCGAGGTCGGCAAAACGCGTCACGATAAACGCCTTTTTGGAGGCCGAGACAGCCGACGGCTTGGTATAGTAGAAACCAATCAACAGGTAGGACGAGGCACCCACAAGCTCCCAGAAGATGTACATCTGGAAAATGTTTGTGGCAACCACAAGTCCGAGCATCGAGAAGCTGAACAAGGAGAGGAACGCGTAGAAACGCTGGAAGCCTGTCTCCCACACACCGTGGTGGTCGCGCATGTAGCCCATGCTGTAGAGATGGACCATGAACGAGATGGTGGTGATGACCACAAGCATCATGGCCGAGATTGGGTCGAGCAGGAATCCGAGCCTTATCACAAGGTCTTTGGTAAACTGCAACCAGGTGACATTGAACACCACATATTGCAGACGGTCACCCGCAGCCGTGATAAACTCGGAACTTCCGCTAAAGAAATAAGTGAATGCCGTGAAATAGGCAAGCACAAGCGTGGTACCCATGCCGAGAGTACCGAGTATACCCGCAGTCTTGTGGCTCATCTTCATGCCAGTAAGGCCGAGGAAGATGAACATGCCCAGCGGTATCGCTAATATAAGTAACGGTATTATAAAGTCCATAACGCTTAGAATTTCATTTTAGTGAGGTCGCGGATGTCGATATTCTTAGCCACCCTGAATACGTTGATGATGATGGCGATGGCCAAGGCGGTCTCGGCAGCGGCCAGCGCGATGGCAAACAGGGTGAAGAACATACCCTCAAGCGCACCGGGATAGAGGAAACGGTTGAAAAGCACAAAGTTGATATCGACCGCGTTTAGCATCAGCTCAAGCGAGATCAATATCGCAATCATATTCTTACGGGTGATGAATCCGTAGATACCGCAGCCAAACATAATGAGGCTCGGTATAAGATACCATACAAGTGTAATCTCCATATCTGACAGTTATCTTCTGCGGGCGACTACGACACCGCCGATTATACATGCGAGTAACAACACACTGATAGCTTCAAAGGGGAGAAGGTACTGGAACTTTTCTGTGCCGAGGAGGAATGTGCCGATGCGGTCCATGGTAAAGTCGGCGGCGATGGTCTCGACAGGCAACATGCGGGTCGACATCATGCCACACTGGCTCAGGAGCGCCCAGCCGGTGACACCGATAGCAGCGATGGCAGCGACAAGTCCGAGCAGACGGCTCTTTGAAGTAAGTCTGGCACTATTGTCACCGGGCTTGCTCGTAAGCAATATCGAGAAGACAAACAGCACGACGATACCACCTGCATAGACGGCTATCTGCACAGCGCCGAGGAACTCGAAGTCGAGTTTGAAATACAGGCCGGCGGTGGCAAAGAGGGCGAAAAGCAGGTAGGTGGCCGAGCGTAAGATCTTGCGTGTAGTGACCGTGAGTACCGAGAAAACGATAATCGCCAAGGCGATTACGAGATACATAATGATACTTCCTACTGATTCCATATATTTTATTTGTTATTATTTTCAGGAGATTCGGGAGCCTTCGGGGCTGCCGAGGCAGCGGGTTTCGGAGTCTCGGGAGCTGCCTCAGGCTTTGAGGCGGCAGCAGACCCGTCGGCTGAACCTTGTGCCGCAGCAGCAGCGGCCTTCTTGGCAGCGGCGGCAGCCTTGGCGGCAGCAATCTTGGCCTCACGCTCGGCAGCGGCCTTGGCAAGTTCCTCGGGGGTCGGAGCGGGATCCTCCTTCTCGGGGAGATAGTTGAGCTGCTTCACGAGCTTGTCGCGGTTGAACACAGCTTGCTCGAAGTCATTGGAAAACTCAAGTGCATCTTGCGGACAAGTGGATACACAGAGCTGGCAGAAAATACAGCTACCGAGGTCGTAGATGTACCTGTCGAGCTTACGCTTCTTCTTTCCGTCGGGAGTATCGACGGTCTTTGTGGTGATTGTAATCGTCCCGTTGGGGCAATTGCGCTGGCAGATGCCGCAGGCTATGCACTTATGGCGCCCCTCGGCATCATATTTCAGCGTCAGCTCGGCGCGGAAACGGTCGGGAATCTTCTGAGTATCGCGGTTCTCGGGATACAACTCTGTCACCTTGGGGGTGACGAGTTCCTTTCCAGTGACCTGCATTCCTTTGAGCAGGCTCAACACGCCCGACCCCAACGATGAGAAATAATCTTTAACACTACCCATATAAATGATGGCTTATTATGTCAGTTATACCGATATTATTTGACTGGTTAATATTTAGCAAAGCCTCACGCGACCTACGGTATAGCTCGCCGCGCCGGCCTGACCGGTTTATCGTTAAGTCATGTCACCTTACCTGACCGCCCAGGATGTCGAGCAGCTCGGTGGTGATGCCCTGCTGACGCAGCTTGTTGTATTCAAGCTGCAACTGCTCGAGCAGTTTCTTGGCATTGTCGTTGGCGCTCTGCATCGCCATGACGCGGGCGGCCTGTTCGGATGCCTGATTCTCGGTAAACACATCCTGCATCACAGCAAGGATGTACATCGGAATCACGGATGAGAAGATGGTATTGGCATCGGGTTCGAAGATGTAGGGACGGCACGCCACACCGGCAGTACCCTCGGCGAGGGCCTCGGCGCTGACGGGGAGGAGACAGTCATCCTGGGCCATCTGACGGCTCACGCTCACGAAGTGCATGTAGACGAGGTGCACCTCATCAAGATCACCGCTGACAAACCGCTGCCTAAGCCGCGACGTAAAGTCCCTGACGGCGGCTGCATCGCTCTTGGATGTCACACCGTCGGGAATCTCCACCTCAATGCCGTTGCCGGCAATCTTGACAGCGGCCTTGGCCATCTTGCTGCCGACGGGGATAATCACGATACGGGTGTCGGCACCGTAGCGGGCGCGATAGTCGTTGATGCGTGACAACACCGTCTTGAAAAGGTTAAGGTTGTAGGCACCGCAAAGGCCGTCGTCAGAGCCGAAAGCCACGATGCCCACACGCTTGACCTCACGCGCCTCAAGCAGCGGGGAGGAGAAGGTGGTGTCGGCCGAGAGCAGGTTACCAATGATGGTCTGTATCTGCTCACGGAAAGGCAAAAGCCGCCCGAGAGCGCCCTGTGCCTTGTGCATCTTGGCCGAGGAAATCATCTTCATGGCACCGGTAATCTTCTCTGACGAGGCTACCGAGCCTATCCTACCCTTCAATTCGCGTAATGTCGCCATTATCTCTTCTCAAATATTATCGTGTTATGTACACTCTCTTTAATTATAGCGGGCTGAAATCTCAGCGGCGGCCTCTGTCAGCTTGGCGGCCACGTCGTCGGTCAACTGACCAGCCTTGATGACATCAAGGACATCAGCCTGATACTTTGACTTGAGCAACTGTATGAACAGTTTCTCAAACTCGGACACCTTGTCGAGGGGGACATTCTCAAGCAGTCCCTTTGTGCCGCAGAAGATGACAGCCACCTGATTTTCAACAGGCCACGGGTCATACTGCGGCTGGATGAGGAGCTGCTCATTCTTGCGTCCCTTGTCGATGACGCGGGCGGTCACGGGGTCGATGTCGCCACCAAACTTGGTGAACGACTCAAGCTCACGGAACTGGGCCTGGTCAATCTTGAGCGTGCCGGCAACCTTTTTCATCGACTTGATCTGGGCGTTACCACCGACACGCGACACCGATATACCCACGTTGATGGCGGGACGTATGCCTCGGTTGAAGAGCGCCGTCTCAAGGAATATCTGACCGTCGGTGATAGAGATGACGTTGGTCGGGATATATGCCGACACGTCACCGGCCTGTGTCTCGATGATGGGGAGGGCGGTAAGCGAGCCACCACCCTTGACAAGGGGACGGAGCACCTCGGGGAGGTCGTTCATGGACGACGCCACCTCCTGATTGTCGATAATCTTGGCGGCACGCTCAAGCAGACGCGAGTGGAGATAGAAGATATCACCCGGATATGCCTCGCGACCCGAGGGGCGCTTGAGGATAAGTGAAATCTCACGGTAGGCCACGGCCTGCTTGGAGAGGTCGTCATAGACGATGAGCGCGTCACGACCCGTGTCGCGGAAGTACTCGCCGATGGCCACGCCGGCAAACGGTGAGTAATAACGCATCGCAGCCGAGTCAGAGGCTGTAGCGGCGACAACGACAGTGTAGTCAAGAGCGCCGTGCTGACGCAACTCCTCGACAATCGCGGCAACCGAGGATGCCTTCTGTCCTATCGCCACATAGATGCAGTAGACGGGTTTGCCATCCTCGTAGTTCTTGCGCTGGTTGATTATAGTGTCAATGGCGATGGCGGTCTTACCAATCTGACGGTCGCCGATGATAAGCTCGCGCTGGCCGCGTCCTATAGGCACCATCGAATCGACTGCCTTGATGCCGGTCTGGAGCGGCTGGGTCACGGGCTGACGGAAGATGACACCGGGAGCCTTGCGCTCAAGGGGCATACGCAGGGTCTTGCCCTGTATGGGGCCGGCACCGTCGACAGGCTCGCCAAGTACATTGATGACACGACCCAGGAGACCCTCACCAACGGGGATTGAAGCAATCTCGCCGGTGCGGCGGACGGTCATATTCTCGGTCACCTTTGCAACATCGTTAAGCAATATCACGCCGACGTTGCTTTCCTCAAGGTTGAGGGCAACGCCTTTCACTCCGTTCTCAAACTCCACGAGTTCATTGGCGCACACGTTCTCAAGCCCGTAGACGTGAGCGACACCATCGCCCACCTCAAGGACTGTACCAACCTCCTCAAACGACACCTTGCGGTTGACGTTCTCGAGCTGTTGTTTCAATATTTCCGATATCTCGCTTGGGTTAATCATTAGTTATTTGCTTAAGTAACTCTTAAAATCAAACGTTGCATGTAAGTCTATCCATCATTATATGGCAGGCATCAGTTAACCGTACCTCAATCCTTAAGACTTACTCAATAATTTCAACCGCAGTTGTTTCAACTCATTGCTGACCGAAGCATCAAGACGCTCAGAGCCGATGTCGATGATGAAACCTCCTATCAGGACCGGATCGACCTTGTCGGAGAACTCGGGTCTGCCACCTTTGAGATGCCTTGTGACCAACTCGTGCAGACGCTTCATCTCGGCCTCGGGAAGCGGGGCCGCCGAGGTAATGTCGACACGATAAATGTGGTTGGCCTTACGGTAGATGTCGAGATAGGCCATGGCTATATCGCGGGCAAAGTCGAGACGCTTGTTGGTATCGAGCAGACGCAGGGTGTCGGCAAAGACAGTGTCACTCTTGGTCGCACCCGAGGCAGTGACGAGCAGAGCATGCTTGTCGGCTACAGGGACAAAGGGATTGGACATGGCGGTCTGCAACGATGGCTCGGAGGCAAACGACGCCGCGAGCCTCTGCATCAGTTCATACATGCGGTCAGAGTCGCCTTTCTCAAGGGCAAACTCATATATCGCCTTGGCATATCTGCGTGGTATGAGACCTTCGTTCATTGCGGTTTAGTTTTTTTTCTCAATTTCATCAAGGAGGGTGTCAACCAGCTTGGCCTGGGCCTTACGGTCAGACATCTCGTTGCGCACCACCTTGGTGGCTATGTCGAGGGCAAAGGAGCTAACCTCGTTGCGGAACTGCAACTCGGCCTCCTTTCGTGACTGCTCGATAGAGAGCTTGGCGGCATCCATGACCTTGCGGGCCTCGACGGCAGCCGCCTCACGGGCCTCGTCGATAATCTGGGTCTTCATCTTGTCGGCCTCACGAAGCATCTCGGCCTGACGGCGGCGGGCATCGGCAATATACTTGTCGGCCTCCTCGCGTGCATGGTCGAGCTGCTGCTTGGCGTCCTGCGCGTATTCCACACCCTTATCGATGAGGTCGGCCCGGCCGTCGATTCCTTTCATAATCGCGGGCCACGCAAACTTTGCCAACACGAAGAAAAGGATGGCAAAGACTACGAACATCCAGAATATCAACCCGAAATCAGGCGTGAACAGTTCCATTGTTAAGACTTGATATTAGAGGAAGAGCGAGATGATACAAACGATGACAGCAAACAGGGCCACACCCTCGATAAGGGCTGCAATCACAATCATGTTACTGCGGATGTCGCCTCCTGCCTCAGGCTGGCGGGCAATCGCCTCCATGGCCGAGCTGCCGATTTTACCGATACCGAGACCTGCACCGATTGCTGCGATACCTGCGCCTAAACATGCGCCGAGGCCGAGAAGGCCTTCGATTGCTGCTAAAACTAAAGCTAACATAGTAATTTACATTTAGAGTGTTTGTGATTTATTTAGTTGATTATTTTCCTCGGTTTTCTTCTCATGTTTCTCATGCTCCTTCTCTTGCGCGAGGGCAACGAATATGGTCGACAGCATAGTGAAGACATAAGCCTGTATGAAGCTGACGAGCACATCTATAAGCAACATGAACAGTGAGAATATGATCGATACTACCGTCGTGGCCCCGGTAACGACGGGTCCCATGGCGGCAAAAATGAATATGAGCATTATCAGCACGAGCACAATCATGTGACCGCCCATCATGTTGGCAAAAAGACGGACAGTCAACGCGGCCGGCTTGGTAAAGATGCCAAACAGCTCGATTATGGGCATGATTGGGAGGGGGAACTTTAGCCACAGGGGTACATCGGGCCAGAATATCTCCTTCCAATAGTGCTTTGTGCCAAAGATGTTGGTGATGAAGAACGTGAACAACGCGAGCACCAGCGTGACAGCGATATTGCCGGTGAGGTTAGCTCCACCGGGAAATATCACTATAAGACCGAGCAGGTTCATCACAAGGATGAAGAAGAACACGGTCAGCAGATAGGGGGCAAAGCGGCGGGCATTCTCCTTTAGGGTAGGGACTATCACACCACGGTAGACAAAGTCGATGCAGACTTCCATGAATCCCACGCCCTTGCGGGGAGCCTTGTAGCCTCGCGTCTTGTACCAGTGGGCGACACTCATGCAGCAAGCAAAGACCACGAGAGCCGCGATGATTGCCGCAAGCACATTCTTGGTTATCGAGAAGTCCCAGGGGCGATACTCGACAAGAGTGCCGTCGGGACCCGGCTTGAAGCCTATAACCTTACCCTTATGGGCGCTGTCCTCTCCACCGATACGGAATCCGTCGTACTCATCGCCTCCTGTCAGACGCGACGAGCTGAAAAGATGCCAATCGCCCTTATAGTCGCGGACAATGATAGGAAGCGGGATGCGCACATGGTGATTGAACGGGACTTCCCATCCATAACCGTCGCCGAGATGCTCAAAGATTATCTCCTTGGGGTTGACCTTCTCGCCGCTGTCGGCATCCGAGGCCGACAACGCGGCGGGATACACAACCGCAGCGAGCATCACAGCCAATATGAGAAATATACGTTTCATATCAATATATGCACACCGATACAACATTGTTGTCAACATCGACCAGACCGCCCGAAATCTCCAGCTCCTTGTCCGCGCCATTGTGCTTGTAGACGATGACTCCGGCATCGAGAGTTGATATCAGGGAAGCATGATTGTGAAGGACGGTAAAACTGCCCTTGGCACCCGGAAGTGTCACCGAGTCCACCTCGCCCTCAAAGAGGACATCCTGTGCCGATATGACTTTCAGTATCATTGGTTAGTGCGCTGTATTATTTGTTCTACCATTAATTACTCACGGGTCTCACTTCACCTCGGCGAGGAGCTTCTTACCCTTGGCTATCGCGTCGTCTATGGTTCCGACGTTGAGGAATGCCTGTTCGGGATACTCGTCCATCTCGCCGCTGAGTATCATCTTGAAGCCACGGATGGTCTCGCTAAGTGGCACGAGAACACCGGGGAGGCCGGTGAACTGCTCGGCCACGTGGAACGGCTGGGAGAGGAATCGCTGGGCGCGGCGGGCACGGGCGACGACGAGCTTGTCGTCGTCGGAAAGCTCATCGACACCGAGGATGGCGATGATATCCTGAAGCTCGTTATATTTTTGGAGGAGCTGCTTGACACCCTGCGCCACCTCATAATGTTCCTGACCGATGATGTGGGGATCGAGGATACGAGAGGTCGATTCAAGGGGATCGACAGCCGGATAGATACCAAGTTCGGCAATCTTACGGCTCAACACCGTGGTGGCATCGAGGAAGCTGAACGTCGTCGCAGGTGCTGGGTCGGTCAAGTCGTCAGCCGGCACGTAGATGGCCTGTACCGACGTGATGGAGCCATTCTTGGTCGAGGTGATTCGCTCCTGAAGCGTACCCATCTCGGAGGCAAGCGTAGGCTGGTATCCCACAGCCGAGGGCATACGGCCAAGCAACGCCGACACCTCACTACCGGCCTGGGTGAATCGGAATATGTTGTCGATAAAGAGCAATATCTCCTTACCACCGCCGTCCTGGTCGCGGAACTGCTCGGCTACTGTAAGTCCCGAAAGAGCCACACGCAGACGCGCACCCGGCGGCTCGTTCATCTGTCCGAACACGAGGGTAGCCTGTGAGTCGCTGACCTTGTCCATATCGACATCGGCGAGATTCCACTCGCCCTTCTCCATGCCCTCGCGGAACTTGTCGCCATATTTCATGACACCGCTCTCGATCATCTCACGGAGCAGGTCGTTACCCTCGCGGGTGCGCTCGCCAACACCGGTAAACACCGAGAATCCGTTATGTCCCTTGGCAATATTGTTGATAAGCTCCATGATAAGCACGGTCTTGCCCACACCGGCGCCACCGAACAGACCAATCTTACCACCCTTGCTGTAGGGTTCGAGCAGGTCAATCACCTTGATACCGGTATAGAGAATCTCGGTACCAATCGTAAGATCCTCAAACGCGGGAGCGGGCTGATGGATGGGACGCAGGTTGTCGCGGTTGAGTTCGGGCAGATGGTCTATGGCCTCCCCTATCACATTGAGGAGACGACCCTTGACCTGCGAGCCGGTGGGGACGGCGATAGGCCGGTCGAGATTGACCACCTTGACTCCGCGACGGAGACCGTCGGTACTTTCCATTGCCACGCAACGCGCAGTGTCCTCACCGATATGCTGCTCAACCTCAAGGATAAGCTCCTCACCATCGGGACGCTCGACTTTCAATGCCGTGAAGATAGGCGGCACGACATTACCCTCACCCTCAAAGGCCACATCGACGACGGGACCGATGACCTGGGTTATTTTTCCATACTTATCGCTCATATTCCAATAACTGACGGATTATAATTCCTAAGAATAACGGATTAATTTATGCTTATGTTTTAGAGTTGCCTGTTAAAAGTGGATACCGTAGATGATCACGAGCACCATCAGCACCAGATTGAACAGGTTGATGGGAAGGAGGTACTTCCATTCGAGCGACAGAAGCTGGTCGATGCGCAGACGCGGGAATGTCCACTTGAACCAGATAATGACACCCGACAGGAGGATGGCTTTGCCAAGGAACCATATCACTGAGGGGATATAGTCCATCACATGGTTGAAGGCATCCCAACCGGGGATGTGGAACGGCATCCAACCGCCAAAGAAAAGCAACGCCGCGACACCAGACACGATAAAGAGGTTGAGGTATTCGGCAAGATAGAAGAATCCGAAATGGATACCCGAATACTCCGTGTGATAACCTGCGGTGAGCTCGCTCTCAGCCTCGGGGAGGTCAAACGGGCCACGGTTGGTCTCGGCTGTTCCGGCAATGAGGTAGATGATAAACGCGATGATGGCGGGAATGTGGCCGGAGAATATGAACCAAAGGTTCTGCTGGGCCTCGACAATCCCGGTGACGGACATTGTGCCGGCAAAGGCGACCATCGTCAGCACCGACAGGCCGATTGACAGCTCGTAGCTGATCATCTGCGCACCCGAACGCATCGCGCCGATTAGTGTAAACTTGTTGTTGGACGACCATCCGGCAAGCAAGATGCCGAGCACACCGATTGACGACACGGCAATCAGGAAGAATATGCCGATGTTGAAGTCGATGATCTGCAATCCCTTACCCCAGGGAAGCACAGCAAACGCAAGCATCGAGGCGAGTATCACCAGATAGGGCGCGAGCGCAAACAGGAACTTGTCGACATGATTGAGGTGGATAAGCTCCTTGATGAGAATCTTGAACATGTCGGCAAAACTCTGCAACAGACCCCAGGGACCAACGCGGTTGGGGCCGAGGCGGCACTGGAATGCCGCACAGAGCTTGCGCTCATAATATATGTAAAACAGAGCCAACAGGGCATAGACCACAAGCAAAGCCACGCCGATGAGCACACACTCGATGGTGACTGTGAGCCATCCGGGCATCACTCCGTTGAGCAGATTGTTTATCCAATCGGTTATTATTGAAAAGTCAAACATAATAGATGATTATAGCTATGTGATTAACGGTCAATATCAGGGACGACATAGTCGAGGGACCCGCCGATGGCTATGAGGTCGGCAATCTTCTCTCCGCGCGTCAGGTGGTCAACCACGCCGGCAAGCGTCAGGCAGGGAGAGTTGAACTTGATGCGCAGGGGGTTGACACCGCCGTCGCTCTCGATGTACACGCCGAAAGCTCCACGGCTTGCCTCGACCTGCTGGAACCAGTGTCCGGCCGGCAGCTTGATGACCTTGGGAACCTTGGCACAGATGTCACCCTCGGGGATGTTGTCGATAAGCTGCTCGATGATGCGGAGCGACTGCTCAATCTCCTCCATACGCACGAGGTAACGGGTGAACGAGTCGCCCTCTGTAGCGATGACCTCGTCGAACTTGAGTTCGGGATATATGCCGTAAGGAGTGGTCTTGCGTATATCGCACGCCCAACCCGACGCACGGCCCGAGGGGCCTGTGACACCGTAAGATATGGCATCTTCCTTTGACAGCACGCCGACACCCTTGAGGCGGTTCATGGCAATGACGTTGCCGGTGAATATCTGATGGTACTCCTTGAGGGCCTTGCGCTGCTGCACGATAAACGACTTGACATCCTTGACAAAGTCGGGATGGAGGTCATACATCACGCCGCCGATGCACTGGTAGTGGAACATCATGCGTGCGCCGCAGGTCTTCTCAAGTATGTCAAGGATGGTCTCGCGCTCACGCAGCGTGTAGAACAGCATGGTGGTGGCGCCGAGGTCCATACAGAATGTCCCGGCAAAAAGCAGGTGGGACGAGATACGCATCAGCTCGTCCATAAGCACGCGTATAACCTGGGCACGGCGCGGCACCTCAAGGCCAAGGGCCTTCTCGATGCACATGCAGAGGCAGTGACGGTTTTGCTGGGCCGACAGGTAGTCGAGACGGTCGGTGAAGTGGAGCGTCTGGGGATAGGCAAGTCCCTCACATAGTTTCTCGATGCCACGGTGTATGTAGCCGCAATAGAGGTCAATCTTCTTGATAGTCTCACCATCGAGCGACGTGCGGAAACGCAGCACGCCATGAGTCGCGGGGTGCTGCGGGCCTATGTTGACGACAAACTCCTCGGGGGTGAATATGGTCACTTCTTTTTTCACCACATTGCCATCGGCATCCTCGACGTATGACACCGAGGTATCGTCGGGCTGCTCATGCTCAAGGCGCACGGGATTTATCTCGGGCGACAGGTCATAATCCTTGCGCAACGGGTATCCCATCCAGTCATTGCGCAGGAACAGGCGGCGCATATCGGGATGGTTTATGAATATGATGCCGAAGAAGTCATAGACCTCACGCTCATAGAGGTTGGCGATGGCCCAAAGGTCGGTGATGCTGTGTATCATCGGGTTTGAGCGGTCGTCGGTGGCCACACGCACCGAGATGTGGGTGTTGTAACGCGTTGACGTGAGATAGTAGATACATCCGAGCTTGTCGCCCCAGTCCATGCCCACTATCGCGACGAGATAGTCGTAACTCAAGTCGGCATCCTCTTTCAACGTCTTTGCAAAGTCGTGCCACTTGGAGCCGGGAATATTCACCAACAGGCAGTCCCCCTCCTCAAAAGTCGCGTCGGGAAACAGCTTGGTGATTTTTTCCTGTATATCTGCCATAACTGAAATGATGGTTTATGTTTCTATGTTATAATAATCGTTTTATGACACTCATGCCTCGGTGAGGGGGTGGTTTTCAAAAAACTCACGCTGCTTTTCCTGACGGTTGACACCGCCAAAGAACTTCTCGACCTTGATTTTGCGAGACAACTGCAAGATGGCATATATCATGGCCTCGGGACGGGGAGGGCAGCCGGGCAGATAGACATCGACCGGAATAATCTCGCCTATCCCCTTGACCACATGATATGAGTTGCGGAACGGGCCGCCGGACACGGCGCAGCCGCCCGTCGCGATGACATACTTTGGCTCGGCGAGCTGGTCATAGAGACGGCGCACGATTGGAGCCATGCGGTGGACTATGGTGCCGGCGACCATCATGAAGTCGGCCTGACGCGGGGACGAGCGGGCCACCTCCCATCCGAAACGCGCCATGTCATAACGGGCAGCGCCGAGGGAGATGAACTCGATACCACAGCAACTGGTGGCAAACGTCAGAGGCCACAGCGAGTTGCTACGGCCCCAGTTGATAAGGTCGTCGAGCTTGCCGACAATCACGTTAGTCCCGTTGGCCTTGAGTTCCTCGACAAGAGCCTCGATGGACTCGTTGTCCTTGAACTCCTCGTTCCTTATACCCTTTATCTTGATATCCTTTACTTCCATTCCAACGCTCCTTTCCGCCAGGCATACACAAGCCCGAGCACCAATATAGTGAAGAATACCGCAATGCTGACGAGGCCGGCACCGCCAAGCTCACGCACGCGCACCGCCCACGGGAACAGGAAGACCGTCTCCACATCAAACATCAGGAACAAAATCGCGTAAAGATAATAGCCCACCTTAAACTGTGCCATACTCTCTCCCCTGGTGGGGATACCGCACTCATAGGCTTCACCTTTCTGCGGGTTGAACGAGCGGGGCGATATAAGCCCAGCTGTCACCAGCGCAATGGCCACGAGACCGACTCCCGTAAGGGCGGCGACCACGGCCAACGTAGAATTTTGAATACCAAAAATTGCTGTTGATACCATATATTATATACTAATTTTTCTCACATTGCAAGTTGTGACGTGTCTACATGGCGCTCATGTCGGGTTAACATCCTGTTTACCACGGCATTTTAGCCCTGACTATACTGACCGGGACATAAAAACGCGATTTAGCAATGCAAATGTACACAATTTTTTCGGTCACGGACATAACAGCCGACAAAAAATACACGGTTAATTTTTTATCCGAATATTTTTTGGATTTTCTTTGTCGGTTCAAAAACTTTACATAACTTTGCACTCGCAAAAGCCAATCGGCTCCTTAGCTCAACTGAATAGAGCATCTGACTACGGATCAGAAGGTTACAGGTTTGAATCCTGTAGGAGTCACAAACATAAGGCGAGAGCCAACCGGCTCCTTAGCTCAACTGAATAGAGCATCTGACTACGGATCAGAAGGTTACA
>JAMPAQ010000001.1:1221480-1307909 GCA_023667145.1 Pseudoflavonifractor sp. | reverse complement strand
ATTGAAACCTCAAAGACCATAAAAAAGAGGCTGCGCCTATTTTGACACAGCCTCGCTGTTTTTTCGGTTTGTGGACGTGATTGCGTTGTTGGGGACGGGGTCTGAGGTTTCGTCTATGGCAATTGGACGATGAGGGATCAGTGGTGACCCAGACCTCGGCAAGAGGCGCAATGGCCGGTGCCACCGCAGCCACCGCATTTTGCCTGTATTCCCGAGGCATGATTTGGACTCCACCCGGTGCCGCTGCATATCGTGCACTTTCCCGTGCCGCTGCACGTGTGACACTGGTTGTTATTGGGGGCAGGGGCCGGGGGCGCTACGTAGCCGGATGAGCCTGACGAGCCTGAATTGGGAAAGTATACGACGATGCCGTCATTCTCAATACGATACGAGGCTCCTGTCATTAGCGTCTCGCCCATGCTTCTTCCTTGAAAGTATGTTATGGAATATATTTGGCCTGCGGGGGTAATTTTATAGAAAGTACCTGCCATCGGCTGAAAATTTCTGTCAAGACCGCTTCCGTAATGGTTTCTCATAGTGCAAAACTTGCTTCCGTCAGGAAAGGTGAGAGTGCCGTGATAGGTCGGAACGGAGTTCCATGATGATTCGAGACCGACAAATCGGCATCCGTTGTTGAGGGTCAGATTCACTTGCCTTGAGCTGGCACCCCATTGTGCGTTGGCCTGAGGCGTGCATATCGCCAATAGGGCCAAGAGGATTAAAAAGATTGATTTTCGCATTGCAATATAGTTTAAGGGTTAAAGTATAATCGGCTGTAATTATGTGGCTAATTTACTTATTATTATTATTATTATTATTATTGGCGATTTCCCCCAAGAATCGCTGTTTTTAATGTTTTTTAACGTGTATGGTGAAAAAAGTAGCTATTCAGTCCAATTAATCATGTTGACAGTCAGATATTTGTAGGGCTGCTTCATGAAGCAGCCGCTCGTCTATATTGTGGTTTTGTCCGGGTATCGGATGCTCCATGGAGCATCCCTACATTGATAATCAGTTATTTACGGAATAACTCCTCGCTGAGTAGTTACGAAAAAGGGACATACGTATTGAATTAAGTCCGGCAAAGTCGTAGTGTCGTTAGTCGGCCAGCAGGTCGATTCCGGTGTCTTGGAGAGGGGAGTTGCATTTTGGGCAGGTACCATCGGTGGCGTTCCATGTGTATAGGTTGCCGGCGCAACGGGGACACTCGACAATGTTGTGGCTATATCGGGCAATCTCCTCTGCCGAGAATGTGAGAATCTCCCTGCACCCGGGACAGCGGAACTCAAAGTACTCTCCCGACATAAGGGCATAGTGGCCGTAAGGCTCGGTGTGGATTTCAAAGTCACACTTGGAATTGGTGCAGATGTAATGATGTAGTGATGCCATATTGTTTCTTATAAAAAGATATCTAAAAGCGGCGACCCGCCATGTTGTGACGGGTCGCGGATGTATCTTGTACGTTGGTGTACGTGATTATTTCAAAGCGTCTTTTACGGCGTCGTTGGGAACCATCTCCTCCTTGAAGGTGTATGCGCCTGTCTTGGGAGACTTGACGACCTTGATGACCTTGCTGTAGGTACGGCCTTCGCCTTTTTGCAGTGATGCTACGGTTTTCTTTGCCATATCGAGTATTATTTAATTTCTTTGTGAACGGTTACGCGCTTAAGGATGGGGTTGTATTTCTTAAGCTCCAATCTTTCGGTGGTATTCTTTCTATTCTTGGTGGTGATGTAACGTGAGGTGCCGGGCATACCACTTGCCTTGTGCTCGGTGCACTCAAGTATTACTTGTACTCTGTTACCTTTAGCTTTCTTTGCCATCTTCTTTTAGAATTCTAAAAATTTAATATCTTTATCAGTTAAATAACCTTTCTCGGCGGCTTGTATCATAGCTGCGTTGAGGCCGAGCTTGTTGATGGTGCGGAGACCTGCGGCCGAGATAGTGAGGCTGATCCAAACGCCCTGCTCAACCCAGTAGAACTTCTTGTTGAAGAGGTTGACGTTGAATTTGCGCTTGGTACGTCTTTTTGAGTGCGAGACGTTGTTACCGGTCATCGCTTTCTTGCCTGTAATCTGACAAATCTTTGACATGGCTGTTCGTTATTATCTGTTTGTTATTGATTTAACATTTGACGTTCTGATGGCCGCCATCTCAGTCTCATATCGTAGCTAAGTGCATCATTCAAAACTACTTTACAGGATGAGCCACAAAACAGAGTGCAAAGTAACACATTTTTTAGAACTTACGCAAATTTTCCACCACTAATTCCACCGCCCCCACGTCAAATACACTGAAAAATTGGCTTATTATGGGCGGTTTGGCTACAGATTGTCAATTGCCCCGGGGGCTGCGTAGCTACGTCGTTTGTTGGCATTGGTGGTATTGTACGCGGGTAACGGGAGCAGGCTCTTTTGAGCCGTAAACCACGGGAACAATTTCTTGAGCAACCAGATTGTAGCCGGGGCTACGGCCAATATGCAGGCAAACCATATCATGAAATGCACATTGGGTAGCCATTTTTCACATATATGTATATAGCTGATGTGGATTCCAAGTATGATGATTGAGTATCGTCCCAAATATCTGAAATATCTGTAAATCAGTGATTTTGATGCATAGCGCGTAAGCCATTGCGTGCCTAACCACAGAAACAGTATGCCGGAGAATGCCGCTGTAAGCATAAGCAAACGCGGGTTGTCATATTGGAAATTGAAAAATGATGTTGATTGCCGAGCGGTCAGCAGCACGATGACCAATGATAATCCCATCAGCGCGAATCGTGTTTTGTCTGTCGGATTCCACCAAAGGAAGCCCTTCTCTCGCAACACGTATGCTGCATAAAAAAATGGAAGCACCTCTAAAGACACGGATATATGGGTGTAGTTCAACAGTTTGCTCATCGGATTATCCAAACGGTATAATTCGGCATACTCACTAAGATGGATACCCGCTATTGACAATATTACCGATACAATTCCTAAAAATATGATGTTATATCGTTTGGATGGGATTTCAGTCATTTTTATAAGACAATAGAATAGGATTGTGCTGAAAAACAGCGACTCAAGAAACCATAAGGGTATGTTGATCAGGTTTAATATAATGACATAAAGCGAAAAGTAGGGGGTCAGGAATGTTGCGTATTCTTTTGGGTAGAGGACAAATGCCTCGATGAGAAGATAGAGCGCCCCGAAAAACAAGAACGGGATTATATGCTTGTTGAGCTTGTCAACAAGGAATGTCATGAATTTCTTTGACGTGGACAGGAACAGTCCGCTGATAAAGAAATACATGGGCATCCTGATGTTTGATAGCACAGTATTTATATATAGTGCATCGTCATATCCGACCCACGAGACGTGTCCGAACACAACCAGGATGATTGTTATCCCTTTCATTATGTCAACATGCTCTATGCGTCCGTTTGTATCAGCCATTTTCAAATCGTTTAGTAGTGCATGATATTGTGATTAAATCCCGTTGTGCCGTATATCTTGGGAAATGATGTCGGATAAGTTCTACGGCAGGTATCATCATAATACAAGTGGTAAGGAGTAATATGGAGGGATTTGAGATACCGATAGCCCTTAGGATATATATGGATATAGCGTGCGCTCCAAGCACTATGAGCGAATACTGTCCTAGATAATTGATGACCGGCATCCATGATACCAACCTTGCGACCGCTCCGATAAATATACTTCCCGACACAACACAAATATAAAAAGCTGTTATATCTGTCACACTGTTAGGCGAGAGGTACAACTCAGTGTCAAACGCCGTGATGTGCCAAGTCATATAACTCAATACCATAACGGTGCAAAGCATCGGATATTTTATGGAGCGCCGCAGCAGGTCGAAGCGTCCCATTATGCTCCCTCCCCAGAGAAAAGGCACCCACATAAGTGCGCATGCTATGTTGAGGTAATAGAGGTCTGCCTCGATGCGGGAGTTGATGCCATTCCACAGTGTGACGGATATGAGTAGGATTATCGATATGGAGTAAAATAAAATAATCATTGTCTGGGCTAAAATAGTACGGTGTACTATTTTATGGTATATACCATAAAAAATTATCGACGAGATAAACAATGCCCGTAGGAACCACAGCGGGTAGTTGACCGGGCCGTAGAGTGTGCAATACAGGTAGTGGCTAAAGGTAAATTGTTGTATCTGGGGTGTAACGCAGAATATTATGTCAATTGCAAACAGCAGAGTTATGAAAAATGCAAGAGGCACTATCAATCTATTTACCTTGTTTATTAGAAAGGTCATGAAGTCTCTCTTGCAACTGAAAAAATATCCTGCCAACACAAAAAAGGACGGGACTTCAATGTGGTCGAGCATGATGAATGCCTTGGAGTTCTGCCATCCGTCTGCAATCGCCGTATGGTCCATAATCACAAGCAGTATCAGGAAGCCTTTGATCAGATCAGCAGCAGCGAGTCTTTCCGATGACTTATCGGGCGAAAGGAGGCCGGGAGGAGGGACGATTTTCATTGTAGCGGTCGTGATATAAGGGGATGGTAGGTGGAACGGTGTGGGTTACAATCGGCGTAGCTGCTTGATTGCCATAATCAGCGCCACGGTTGATGCGCGGTCGATGACACGGTCGCGTGAGCCGGGGAAATGGAAGGTCTCGCTGACTGTACCGCCGGGGGTAGTGACCGATATACATACGGTGCCAACCGGCTTGTCAGGTGTCCCTCCTCCGGGGCCGGCGATGCCTGATGTCGCTATGCCGCAGTCGGTTGACAGCGCCTTGGTGACACCTGCCGACATTTGGCCGACAACCGGGATGCTGACCGCACCACAGCTTTGTAGCGTATCCTCCTCAACACCGAGTATCCGGGACTTCACGTCGTTGGAGTATGCTACAACTCCACCCATGAATGATGCTGACGCGCCGGCCTCTGACGTGATGAGGTGCGCGATATTCCCACCCGTGCAGCTCTCGGCTGTGGCTACAGTCATGCTGAGTCTCTCAAGGTGATCGAGCAGTACCCTTGCCATAGTCTTGTCCCCGTCGCATATCAGTGTGTCGCCTACGAGAGATACAAGTTGGTCATGATATTTGTCAAGCTCTGCCTCGATGAATGTCTTATCGGGATGAGTGCCGTCAATGCGCAAGCGTATAAGTCCGGGCTTGGGGAGATAGGCCAGATGGAGGTACGGGGGCAACGCCTCCTCCCATGTGGCGAGGTGGGTTGCAAGCTGCGACTCGCTCCAGTCGGTCACGATTATCGTGCGGTGGCCTATGGCGGTGTCGGATGTGAATCGGTCAAGCAACTGCGGCATGACCTCCTCACGGAACATCGTGCGTGTCTCAAACGGTACTCCGGGCATTGCCACAAGCACACGCCCATCGCGTTCAAACCACATGATCGGGGCTGTCCCGACGCGGTTTTGTATGACGCGGCATGATGAGGGTACCATGGCCTGGGCGGCAGTAAGGTCGTTTAGTCTCAATCCACGCTTGGCGACCACTTCCTTGACATTGTCGAGGACATCGATGTTTTCATATAATTCTCCACCAAAGTAATTGCAAAGACAGCCTTTAGTAATATCATCTTTTGTCGGGCCAAGTCCTCCGGTGGTCAGGACTACATCACTTGACTCAAATGCGCGGTCAATCGCACGCTTTATCTCGGCGGCGTTGTCACCAACGACTTGCACGTCGTTAATGCGCCATCCAAACGGTGTGATATATCGGGCGATGTCTCCCGAATTTGTGTCGATGACCTGGCCGATAAGCAGCTCGTCGCCTATTGCTATTATTGATACATTCATTGTCGGTATGCTTAGTCTGTTACACTCCTGTCAGTGGATTTGAGTATGGGATGGGTTAATGAGGGAAGTCGAATAATCTGGTGTGCAGTGAATAATGGAATATAATTAATACACAGATTTATGACAATAGGGCACATCGCCAGCGCGAAGCAGAAATTCAGTTCAGGGAAATCTGACCCAAGCGACTCACATATTTTTAGTAACATGCAGTGAGTTCCATAGACGATTAGTGAATATCGCCCTATATAGTTCAAATATAGCACTGGGTAGCTTTTGCTGAAATGTTCGCTAATGAATTTGGAAACCATTCTTATCAGACCAATTCCGGCAAGACCTGCGGCAATCTTAAGTATCCGGGACTCATGAGATATAGGTAGGCCGTCTCCATATTGCATTATGATAGTTGGAACACACAGAATCAGGGTCAATATTATACAGCCCAATAAGAGTCTTGCCCAAGTTGTTTGGAACGATGAGATGTCGTGCTTCATTGACAGATGTCCTATCCACATGAATGGAAACATTTCAAGGGCAAAGGAAATGCGTGTAAAGTGTATTATATCAAGTATGATGGAATCACCCAAATGATTTGATAGGAAAGAGGGGAGATGTACCCCTATATAGCATGTGACAATTGTGATGATGGAAATGACGTAAACATTAAAACGTGATATCAGTTTCAGAAATCCGTAAAATAATACGCTTCCACAAAATAACGAGCGTAGAAACCATAGTACGCCATTGGTTATCTTGGCGGGCAGGTCAAGAACATATACTGTATTTACCAATTTCTGACCATGTATAAAATTTTCACAAATGGAGATGCTAAGATAAAATACAAACTGTAGGACAAAGAAGAATACGAACGGGATGAGAAGACGGTTGATTTTCTGAGTGAGGAAGTGTCGGAATCCGCCTCCCGTAGGTATGAAGAAGCCCGCGATATAGAAAAACAAGGGCATCGTGACATTTGACATAATTATGTCAAATGTCATTTGTTGTTGAGGGTAGAAAAAGAATGCGTGCGTATGTATTAGCAGCATCATTCCGATACCCTTCATTATGTCAACAGAGGGAATGCGTGATCTTGATTCTACTTGGGGCGCTGTCATGGTGAGTGGAGGAGTGGTTGGGGGGATAGAGGGGTTATACGGTGACGCGGGCGTAGGGAGTCGCGTCATAGCGGCAGAAGTCTCGCTTCAGATACTTGAAATATCCGGCAATGGCGACCATGGCGGCGTTGTCGGTCGTGAATGACCGGGGAGGAATGAATGCCGTCAATCCGCGTGATTCGCAAAAATCAGCCACAGCCTGGCGTACACCTGAATTGGCTGATACCCCACCTCCGATAGCAACACTCTTGACCCCGGTCTGGTCTACGGCGCGGCGCAACTTGTCGAGCAGTATCTCGATAATTGTACGTTGCAACGACGCCGCGAGGTCGGCGCGTCGTTTTGTGATGAAGTCGGGGTCTATCCGACATTCATCACGGAGTGTGTACAGGAATGATGTCTTGAGGCCGCTGAAGCTATAGTCAAGGCCCGGAATGCGTGGCTTGGCAAACTTGAATGCGTGGCTGTCGCCCTCGGCAGCGAGGCGGTCGATATGAGGGCCGCCGGGGTAGGGAAGTCCCATTACCTTGGCGCACTTGTCGAATGCCTCTCCGGCAGCATCGTCAATCGTCTGTCCGAGTACTTCCATGTCGTCAAAATCACGGACGAGGATGATTTGGGAGTTTCCACCCGATATGAGCAGACATATAAACGGGTATTCGGGGACTGTATCCTCCGGCGCGGTGCGGATGAAGTGGGAGAGCACGTGGCCATGGAGATGATTGACATCGACAATCGGTATTCTCAGGCCGAGTGACATCCCTTTGGCAAACGATGTCCCCACCAACAGCGAGCCGAGAAGGCCGGGCCCGCGTGTGAACGCTATGGCCGACAACTCATGCTTGTCGATGTTGGCGCGTTTGAGCGCGGTGTCCACGACCGGCACGATATTCTGCTGATGGGTCCTTGAGGCGAGCTCGGGCACCACGCCACCATATTCCTCATGGACTTTCTGTGACGCTATGACGTTGGAGAGCAGCAGACCGTCACGTATGACGGCTGCCGAGGTGTCGTCGCACGACGACTCTATGCCAAGTATTGTTACGCTCATATTGCTTTTGCGACGTTTTATCCGTATTACCCCACGGATATGATTTTGCAGAGTGCAAAATTACGTCATTGTGAGGTCAAAAGCAAGAGAGAGACAGTTAAGTAACCCTTAAAATATCTCTGACGGCATGTCAGAACACGTATCCTATGCCAATGGTCAGCGCCCCGGTGTCATATTTGTTAACCCAACAGAATTTTCCCTCGAAGAGCAGCTTGAGCGTCGGGGTGGCATACCATTCCAATCCACCGCCGATGTTGAGCCCGAATTTTCCTGAGCGCGTGGTCACATCATCGGTCTCGTCAAGGCCGTTGATACGTTGATTCCAGCTCGTGTAGTTGATGCCGACAAGCGGATAGATGTTGACCTTTGACGGCGCGAGGGCAATCGGGAAGTGAGCGTTGCCGTTAAACGAGAAGGCGTCGGTGCCGTGATGGCGAAAGATGTAATCTATGTTTGGCGCGATGCGGAAATATCGGCTAAAGCGGTATTGGAAATATATTCCCGCGATTGCCGACTCATTTCGGGTGCTGTATCCAGCACGCAGACCGACAGTCTTCTCGCCGCGCTGAGCCACCGCGTCAACGGGCGACAACAAGGCCACGGCGCAAATGATTACCGAAACTATGGTTGAGATGATTCCTTTCATGTGACGAATATGATGAATTTGTAATTGCAAATTTAATACAAATACATCTAACGCCGCCAAATTGTTCTACTAATGCCCCAAATTACACCCATAAAGTGCAAATATCGGGACATAATCATAGTATAAGTCTGAGACGCGGGAGCATATTCTCGTTTTGTGGCAAAAATTAGTTACTTTTGCGTTGTAATGCCTCCGTGATAGGGGCGTAATCAAACTGACTGTTATGAGAAACGGATATATGAGAGTGGCGGCGGTAGCCCCGAGGGTCAATGTCGCCGACGTGGAGTTTAATGTGTCGCAGATAGCCAGTTCGTTGACTGACCTTGCGGGACAGGGCGTTCGTGTGGCGGTGTTCCCCGAGATGTGTGTGACCGCCTATACATGTGCCGACTTATTCCACTCCGCGACTTTGCTCGATGCTGCCGCAGATGGCGTGATGCGGCTTGCACGGCTAACCGCCGACATGCCTGTGCTCGTCATCATCGGCGCGCCGGTCTTGGTGGAGGGTACATTATACAATTGTGCCGTGGCGCTATGCCGTGGCGATGTAGTGGCGATTGTCCCCAAAACATATATCCCCAATTATAATGAGTTTTATGAGAAGCGATGGTGGGGCGGGATGCCTGTTGTCAACAGTATGCCCGATGCTGTCGGTTACTGCGGACGCGTAGTGCCGTTTGGTACTGACGTGCTGGTGGAGATTGATGGCGTGAAAGTGGGCATGGAGATATGTGAGGACTTGTGGTCGCCCATCCCGCCATCGACACGTGCGTCGTTGGCGGGGGCCGAGATTGTTGTAAATCTGTCGGCCTCTGACGACCTCATAGGCAAATACTCCTACCTCACCGACCTCATTAGGCAGCAGAGCGCCCGAGCTATATGCGCCTACCTCTATGCCGGGGCAGGTTACGGGGAGTCATCGACCGACCTTGTCTTTGACGGTAAGACCATCATTGCCGAGAATGGCACGTTGCTTGCCCGCAATGACCGTTGGTCTCACGGGGCATCCGTTGTCGTGGCTGATATAGACATAGCGGCCATACGTCGCGATCGATTGCATATCACGACATTTGCCGATTGCCGCAACCGTGAACTGCCCGCGCCCTATCGGGTCATTGCCGTGGCGGATAGCGAGGTGTCAGGCTGTAAGGGCATGACTCCCGGTGATGGCAAGATAAAGAGATACATTGACCCGCACCCGTTTGTCCCCGCCGATGATGCCCGCATCGATGAGCGCTGCGAGGAGATAATCAACATACAGTCGGCCGGGTTGGCTCGTCGGCTGGAGTTTACCCATACCAAGACCCTCGTGGTCGGAATATCGGGTGGCCTTGACTCGACTTTGGCACTGCTTGTCGCCGCGAGGACGTTTGACCGGCTCGGCCTTGACCGTGTCGGTATAATCGGGGTGACAATGCCCGGATTTGGGACGACTGACCGTACCTACAATAATGCCTTGACCCTGATGCGGGAACTCGGGGTCACCATACGTGAGATCTCGATAGTCCCTGCGGTAAGGCAGCATTTCGCCGACATAGGCCATGACCCCGCCGTCCATGATGTCACCTACGAGAACTCGCAGGCGCGTGAGCGCACCCAGTTGCTCATGGACATAGCCAATCAGGCGGGGGGAATGGTGCTTGGAACCGGCGACCTGTCGGAACTCGCGCTCGGTTGGGCTACCTACAACGGAGACCACATGTCGATGTATGGTGTCAACGCCGGAGTGCCGAAGACGCTCGTCAAGTATCTTGTGAGATGGTTTGCGATGCGTGCTGCCGCCCCCGGAGAGCGGGACGCGCTGCTCGACATCATAGATACCCCCATAAGTCCCGAACTCATTCCCGCCGACGAGCAGGGTAACATAAAGCAGAAGACCGAGGATCTCGTGGGACCGTATGAGCTGCATGATTTTGTGCTGTATTATGTGCTCCGCTATGGATTCTCACCCAAGCGTATCTATGCTATGGCCATGCAAGCCTTTGACGGAGTGTATGATGCCGCCACAATCAAGCACTGGATGCGCACGTTCTACCGGCGCTTCTTCAATCAGCAGTTCAAGCGGTCTTGCCTGCCCGACGGACCCAAGGTGGGCAGTGTCTGCCTGTCACCGCGTGGAGACTGGCGTATGCCGTCAGACGCGTCATCGGCGCTGTGGTTGCGGGAGTGTGACAATCTCTGACCCCGCGTCGGCATATCTTACCAGCAGGGGGTATCACCGGCTATCTCGGGGATGGTTGACGCATGATACACGGGGTTGTAACCGTGTGTGCGCTGCGAGTTGTAGTCGTCAAGCAGCCTGATGGCATACTTGCCGAGGACGAGTATTGCCGTTATGTTGCACAGCGTCATGAGTGCCATCGTGATGTCGGCGAGTCCCCATGCAAAATCGAGTGATGACACGGCCCCAACGAATACCATCCCTCCCACAATCAGGCGGTAGACCCATATCATGGCGCGACTCCGGCGTATGAAGGCAAGATTGGTCTCGCCGTAGTAATAGTTGGCCACGATACTGGTAAACGCGAAGACGAATATGGCTATCGACACGAACAGCTGACCGTAGCCGCCGACCTCGGCACGGAGCGCCGATTGTGTCAGCTCGATGCCCGACTGGCCGTTGTCAAAGATGCCGCTGCACAGGATTATAAAGGCCGTGCAAGAGCATACGAGCAATGTGTCGGTAAACACGGCGAGGGTTTGGATTAGTCCTTGCTTGACGGGATGGCTCACAGACGCTGTCGCGGCGACGTTTGGTGCCGAACCTTCGCCGGCCTCGTTGCTGAACAGACCACGTTTGATGCCCATCAGCACCGCCGCCCCGATGCCTCCACCGATGGCGGCATCGCCCGTGAACGCTTCGACAAATATCAGCTTGAGCACGTGGGGTATCATTGTGATATTCATCACGATGATAGTCAATGCCAGCAGCAGGTATGCGATTGCCATAACAGGCACGACCCATTCGCTGAACTTGGATATGCGTTGTATGCCGCCACAGATTACGGCCAATGTCAGCACGGTGAGGACAATCCCGGTGACAACCGGCGGGCAGCCGAATGTATGGGTAAGGGCCGACGAGATGGTGTTGGACTGAACTGAGTTGAATGCCAGTCCGAAAGTTATCGTTATGAGTATGGCAAAAAGCACCGCAAACCAGCGACTCTTCATCCCTTTTTGTATGTAGTAGGCCGGGCCGCCGACAAACGAGTTGCTGCCCCGCTCCTTGTAGAGCTGCGCAAGGGTCGACTCGATAAACGCGCTTGCTGACCCGAGTAGCGCTATAATCCACATCCAGAATACCGCTCCGGGACCGCCGACAGCTATGGCGGTGGCTACCCCGGCGAGATTTCCGGTGCCGACACGGCTGGCGATAGAGACGGCAAATGCCTGAAAGGAGCTAACCGACTTATGTCTCGGGGACTCCGATGGCTTATCACCGCCGGCCTTATCGGCTGGGACGACAGTCTCCTCTTTCTTGCCCGATGCACACAACAGGCGTATCATCTCGGGCGCCATGCGGAACTGGACTCCGCGAGTCCTGATGGTAAAATAGATTGCCGTCAGCAGCAGTACGGCGATAAGCAGATAGGACCACAGAAAGTCGTTTATAGAGTTGAGGATTTCCATCGGTTTTTCTATTTATAACATCGTCGCCCCCGGTTTGTTTTTCGAGTCGTGCATACTCTCTCACGGCGCGGCCGGCGCGGGGATTGAGTCTGATGGGGCCGGGGTGGTGACGGCCTCCTTTTTCTTGCGCCTGAAACCTTTCAGGAACGAGAATATGTTGTCAAAATCGCGCTTGAATACGATACCGACCCCCTGGGTGGTCAGCGCTGTCTTTACATACAGATTCTGATCGTTGTATCGGTTATAAGCCTTGAGTCGTATGTTGCCTGACGGGGTAAGCAGGTACTCGATGTCAAAGTCACCTATAAAGGCATTGTTGTTTAACGACTTATCCCGATAGCCGAGATTGCCGTTGAGTAGGAGGCGGTTGTTGAGCAAATGGCTCGACAACGCCACGTCAACCTCCACGTCGGAGAAGTCGCCACGGTCTGACCTCACATTTGGCGCGATGCTCCAATTGTCGCTCAGCTGGCCGAGTATGGAGCTTAGTTGTGATGATATGGTCGATGAGGCCACAGAGACAAGCTCGCTACCCTTGGTGGTAGATGCCATGTAGTCGGGGGTGTAGAAACGGTTCAGGGCTATGAGATAGAGTATCTGGCGGTTCATCATGTCATCGGTGCTTATGATGCTGCGTACTTTGCGATAGGTGTCGCTTGACAGTGTCGGGAACTCAAGGTCAAAGGCAATGTCGGGTTGCCGCATGTCGCCCGAGACTTTCAGCAGAGCATGTACCGGGACATTGGTGCGGTTAAGCTCGCGGTCTTCGCTGAACGACTCATCGAGGTCACTGAGGTTGGCGTTGACCGAATATATGGCCTCGATATCGAGCGACGCGGCCAACGGGTCACCGTGGAATGTGATCGAGCTGCCTTGCTTGATGGTGAAATCCTTTAGTATTATATCCTGGAGAGTGAAGTTGTAGTCGCCACGTTCGAGCGTGTAGGTGCCAAACATCTTGAAGTCATCGTCGCTCGACAGATACTCAAGGCGCAGGTTGCCGGTTCCGTTGGCGCGTATGCGGTCGCCGCCCACGGGGTCCATGACGAGGATGAGCTGCGCGTCGGGGGTGACATCGGCTTGCAGGTTGATGCGGAACAGTGACGGGCTTGTCTCAACCTGACGCTTGATGCGGGCTTGCAGCAACCGGCTCAGCTCCGATGTCCCCACGCCGGGGAGTGTGTCGGCAATCTCGACGCGGAGACTGTCACGGTCCCGGAATTCGATGAACGTATATTCGCCGGCGGCCTCCGTATCGCTGAGTACAAACGTGAAAGTCGAGTTGGGGGCGGTCGACATGTTGACATCAATGCTTATCTCGCCCGGACGACCGTTGACAAAAGCCGTTCCGTTGCCGAATATGCGTCCGTACCAGTCGGGACTCAGAGCCGGTGTCACGTCGTAGCATAGGAAATTACGGGCATTGGTTATGTCAAATTTGAAGTGCGGCTCCTTGAAGCATTTGTGAGTGACATATCCCGACAGGTTTGCTGTGTTGCCAAACGTGTCGTGAAGCACCACGTTGTTAAACCCTATGTAGCCCGGGTCGAGGCGTATTGAGTCGGTCGCGGTATACCAGGTGTTGGTATAGTCGAGCTTGACTTTCAGATCCTCGGCATATATGCGGCCGGTCATGTCGATGAACTTGAACGTACCGTACAGGCGGGCCTCGCCGGAGGCGTATCCCGAGACATCGGACGTGAACGCCGACATGTACGGCTTCATGAAACCGACATCTATCTTTTCGGCCTTAAAGCGGAAGTCGAGCGAGTCGGCAAAGGGGTATATCACGCCGTTTATCACTGACTTGCGCTTGTTGGGTTGGGTGATATCGGCATCAATGGATATGCCCCGGGTGTCATTGTGCCACTCGCTGCGTATGTCGGCATCGCCGAGCAACGACCAGTTGTACCTGAGGCCGTCGACATGCAGCCCCGGGGTGAGTAGGCGTGGTTCCTTGGAGAAGAGACCCGAGGCGAGGAACTGTCCTGTGGCATCGCCTCCAAACATGACATTGTCAATGCCGAGTGTTTCAAATACGTAGTCAAGATTGATGTTGAGCAGCTTTAAGATGAGCTGGTCGTCGGGGTCGTCCGATACCGTACCGTCAATAGTGATATACTGGTTGTCGCGTCTGATGTCGATATTGTCGATTGATATGCGCTTGTCGGCCAAGTCAACGTCTATCTTGGCGGGGTTGACAGTCCACACCGTGTCGTTAAACACCAGCTCGCTGCGGTTGATGGCCACATCGGCGGTGTATCCCTTGTCGTTTACGTCACGCCCGACGAGAGTCGACAGGCTGACATTGCCGAGAAAACGCCGCTCACGTGCCACTCGCCACGAGATGTCGGTGTCAAGGCGGTTGTCGTTGCCATATCCGTCAAATGTGACAGTCGCCGCACCCTTCTTGGTGGGCATCGTAGTGGTCATGGTCAAGCGGCATCCCCGCCCGTTACCATCGGCATTGAATTGCAAGGCGGTGTTCTCGATAAGTTTGTCTTTCTGTTGCAGATACGGTATGTCGACCTTGAGATTCATCCGCCGGTCCGCGTCACTGAACAATCCGGTGAGCGTGATGGGGTAGACGAGCCTTACCGGGGAATTGAAAAATTCAATGAGCTGATTGTTTTCCTTTATTGTGAAGTTATAGGAGAAGTCGTTGGGACGGATATTGCCGTTGTCGGCGCAGACTATTGGTGTGCCGCCGAAAAACACAGGCATGGAGGTAGACAGTATCTCGCGTGCAGCCGGGACGAGGTGGGCGAAGTTGTAGCTGCCGGCGATTGCTCCGTCTATATAGTCGCTACGCAGGTTGATATACTGCAAAGAGTCGGTGTTGACGGCCTCTATCATAAGGCTGTCGAGTGTGATGCCCTTTTCGCCGGGGGCAGTGAAGCGCACATTGTCGAGCCGCAGGGTGCCGTTGCCGGTATCTATCCCGCTGCCATTCCAGTTGGCCAGCAGTTCTCCCGACAGCCGATGGTGGGGATATTTGTGCGACAGGTTGAGGTTGGCGAGGGAAATGTCGGAAAACTCAACAAAGATGTCAGCACGCGGCAACTCCTTGTCGATGGTTGCCTCGCCATTGACCGCGAGCCGTATATTGTCGTCGTTTATTGACATCACTCCGGCTATATCCTGCCCATCGAGCGTGATGTCGGCAACTATGTCGTCATATCGGTAGCCGCGATACTCAAAGTGGGTCACCGTGCCGTCAAGCGTGGCCTGACGGATGCCTTGGCCGAGAGTCCCGTCAAATGTCAGGTCAAAACCCGTATTACCGAGGTCTGGCTGGCCGAGCAGCTGTCCGAGCGCGATATCCTCCGACATGACGTTTCCGGCCACCCGTATGGGGGCGTGGCGGTTATCGCGGGCGTATGTCGCGTCGATGTCAATACTGCCCGGTTCGGTGTTGATGATTCCGTCAAACGATGCGTCGGTCAGTGACCCGGCAAATGATCCCTTAAGGCTGATATGACCGAGATTTGATATGATGAGCCGGCTCTTGTCGGGGATTGTGGCTATTGACGATACAAGGTCTGAGATGTCAGACCCGTAACCGTTAATCTCTATGTCTGGTAGGTCGGCATGTGGATTGCCGTTCTTGTCGGCGAGACCAGTCATACGACCCGAGATGTGGAGCAGTATGCGGTTTTCCTCTCCCGATAGATGCAGTTCCGACAGGGTGATGTCGTTGGCTGTTCCCTCGGCTGACAGACGGAAATCGAGTGTCTCGTCAAGGCCCTTGAGTACAGGCGCGAATGACGCGAGGTCATCGGGGGAAATATGGCTCCCATCAAGTATGGACACCTTGAGCGGCAGATTGGTGAGACGCGTGCCTATCGTGGAGAGGTCGCCATAGTCTATCGCCATGTCGGCAAAGGAGAGCCGTGTGGCCGGCAATTCCACGACAAGGTCGTCGATTGTGGCACGTTCCTTGGTGATATGAAATTTGCCAGTCAGGCCCGACAGTGACAGGCCGGAGCGCTCGTTGAACATCAGTCGGCGCACGTCGATTACGAAGTCGTCGTTTTTCAAGCGGGGGAGTGTCACATCGGCCTTGAAGTCATTGACATGTATGTGCTTCGGGTCAAATCGCCCATCGACAGCCGGCTCTGACAGCACGTCATACGAGAATGACAACTGCCTGATGACTATATTGTATATGCTCAGGTCAAAGCGTGTGGGTGGTTTCTTCCTGTCCTTGGGTGAGAGAGCCTGGATAATCCGCGCAATGTTGAGCGGAGCGTCGGGCGTGGGCTTGTAAAGCCTGGCATCCGCGCCGATGAGTTCCACATACGAAATGACGATGCGACGGTTGATAAAGGAGTCGGACAGGCTTATCCCGGCACCGAGACGGTCGATGTCAAGCGCGGTGTTGCCGTTGTCGTCCTCGATGCTCACATGTGACAGTGTCACGCGGTTGAATGGGCTGATGCTGACATTGCCTATGCTGACACGGGTGTCGAATAGACGCGACAGCTCATCCTCGGCGATATCCCTTGCCTTTTCCTGCACGGGGGGGAGTGACAGTGCTACGTAGAGCAGCACGGGTAGTCCCAGCGCGAGGGCTATCGTCGCGACGAGTATGGCACGGAGTGTCTTGTAGACCCATTTCATCGGCATTGATAAAAAATAAGCGACCCGCTGAATGTCGCGAGTCGCGTATTGATTTTTCGTCTTTGTAGCGGGATCGAGAATTGAACTCGAGACCTCCGGGTTATGAATCCGACGCTCTAACCAACTGAGCTATCCCGCCGTTTTGCGAGTGCAAAGTTATGTCTAATATTTGATGTGTGCAAACTTTTGGCAGATTATTTTTTCCAAAAGCCGGGTGTGAAAAGTATCAGGACTGTAAACAGCTCAAGGCGCCCCGTGAGCATCAGCAGTGACAACACCCACTTTGCCGTGTCGGGAATCAGGTCGTATGAGCCGCCATAGCCGGTGACACCGGCACCGAGGCCGGTGTTGCTGACACAAGAGAATGCCGAGAAGAACGCATCGACAAGCGGTATGTCAAAAGCCGTCAGCACGATGCCGCCCACCATTATGACCATGACATATATGCAGAGAAATGCAATCACTTTGTCGGTTATCTCGGCGGGTATCACCTTGCCGTTGATGCGTACGGCCATGATGGAATTGGGGTGGACGCTGCGGTATAGCTCGTTGCGGGTGTTCTTGAGTAGGTAGAGCATACGGTCTATCTTGGCGCCACCGCTTGTCGACCCGGCACATGCACCAAAAAACATAAGCATGAACATCAGCGCCATCACCAACGGCCCCCATCTTTCAAAGTTGCTCACGGTATATCCGGTCGATGTGATGGTCGATATTATCTGAAAGAGCGGGTCGAGCGTGAGGTTATCCCACGTGGAGTATTGTCCCTTGACGAGTATGCAGATGACAAATATCACAAAAATTATGAGCACGACACGTATGTAGGCACGGAATGTGTCGTTGCGCCACAGCGCCTTGACATCGCCGAGCGATGCCTTGTAGAGCAGGGCGAAACTGACACCTCCGAGAAACATGAAGATTGTAAGCACGATGTTGATGTAAGCGGAGTCCCATGCGGCTATGCTGGCGTTGCGGGTTGAGAAGCCCCCGGTCGAGATGGTGCTAAGCGTATGGCACACGCTGTCAAAGAAGTCCATCGGCCCGATCCATAGCAGCATACACAGTGTGCATGACAGCACGATGTAGACAGCCCATAACCGTTTGGCTGTCTGGCTGACGCGTGGTCGCAGCTTGTCGTGGGTGATGCCGGTGACCTCGGCGTTGAACATCTGCATCCCGCCCGAATGGTTGAGCATCGGGATGACTGCCAGGGTGAACAGTATGATACCCATACCGCCAATCCACTGCATGAGGCATCTCCACATGAGTATGCTCCTCGGAAGGGCTTCGACATCCATGATGACCGACGCGCCCGTAGTGGTGAATCCCGACATCGACTCAAAGAACGCCTCGCTCATGTTGAGATGAGGAGCGGTCAGGATAAATGGCAACATGCCGAAAAACGAGAATATCACCCAGACGAGCGCGGTCAACAGGAAGCCCTCGCGCTTGCCCATGTCGTTGTGGGCGGGGCGAATGAAAAATGTCATAGCAAACCCCGAAAATCCCGTTATGAGTATCGTGTAGACAAAAGCCATAAGGCTACCGTCGCGATAGATGATACCTGTCAGCAGTGGGGCTGTCATGAATGTTGCCTCAATCATCAACAGCCATCCGATGACTCGGAGTATCATCGGCAGGTTTATCCCGTTGCGTGTCCGTCTCTGCATGATTGTCACTAACTGAAAAGCCGTTCAATCTTGTGGAGTGCCCCTGACAGGCAGAACACGACGACATGGTCGCCGGGCTGTATCACCGTGTCTCCGTTTACGAGCATTCCGTGACCGTCGCGTATGAGTCCGGCTATCGTCATGTCTCGTGACAGGGTAAGGGTCTTGACCGGCCCCTTTGTGACCTTGGATCGCGGCTTTACCTCTATCTCGGCCACCTCGGCATCGGCGAGTGCGAGACATTTTGATGAGTTGACATCGGCATCGAGCAACAACTGGAATATCTTGCTTGACGCGAGGAGCTTCTTGTTGATGATTGTCCCGATGTTGAGGTTCTCGGCCTCTGATATGAACTGTATGTTCTCGACTTCCGCGATTGTCTTGGATACACCAAACTCCTTGGCTGTCAGACATGCCAAGATATTTGTCTCCGAGCTGTCGCTGAGGGCCACAAAGGCATCCATCTCCTCAATACCCTCCTCGCGCAGAAACTCAAAGTCGCGGGCATCGCCGCATACAATCTCACAGTTAGGACATTTCTCAGGTAGCCGCTGGCATGTCTCGCGGTTTATGTCGATAATCTTCAGACGCAGCCTGTCGCCCGCGAGAGCTGCGAGCCTTATGGCTATGCGGCTGGCGCCCATGATGAGGACTTTTTTCATCCGCTGGTCGGCCTTGCCACACAGCTCAAGGATTGAGTCCACATGGTCACGCCGGACAGTAAAATACAGTATGTCGTTGGACAGGATGCGGTCGTCGCCACGGGGTATGATAGTCTCGTGGTTGCGCTTGATGGCCGAGACATGAAGTGGTGCCGACGAGGCAAGTTCCTTGAGCTGCATACCAATGAGCCGTGCGTTGTCGCGTAACTTGACCCCGACAAGTATCAGTTCGCCATCGTGAAGCTCAAACCAGTTTCTTACCCACGACCGGTCAAGGGCCGTGATGATTTCCTGGGCGGCGAGATATTCGGGGTAGATGAGGTGGTTGACTCCGATGCGGGTGAAAAACTCACGGTTCTCGGCGCTCATGAACTCATAGTTGTCAATGCGTGCGACGGTCTTCTGCGCTCCGATACTCTTGGCTATCGCACATGCGGTTACATTGGCCGTCTCGTAGGGGGTGACGGCAATGAACAGGTCGCAGCGCTCGACTCCGGCCTCACGGAGCGTCCTGAATGACACGGGACTCCCGCGATAGGTCATGAGATTGTAGTTGGCGTCGATGACAGCGAGCTTGTCGCGGTTGATGTCTACAAGCATGACATCCTGCTCCTCGCGTGAGAGCAGCTTTGCCAAGTGGGTCCCCACCTCTCCCGATCCGGCTATTACGATCTTCATCTTTTTTCAGTCCTTTGAGTCTCTGTGACATCGGTGATGGCCTTGAGTATCGAGTCCTCATCCATGCCACACAATTTATATAGCTGTGCCACCGTCCCTTGGGCTATAAACTTGTCAGGGATACCTATGCGTGTCACCTTGCAGGTCGAGCCATTGTCATTGATCCATTCGATGACGGCACTCCCGAGACCGCCGTTTACGGTGCCGTCCTCAACGGTGATGACCGGCAGTCCGGCAGCGGCGACCTCGCGCATTATCTCCTCGTCAAGAGGCTTGAGAAACACCATGTCGTAATGAGCTACCGAGATACCTTTCTCTTTCGCACGGTTGACTGCGCGGCTGACGCTGCGTCCGATGGGGCCGATGGAGAGTATGACCACGTCATTGCCCGATGTGAGCTTGCGTCCTTTCCCAATCGGCAACATCTCCATCTCTGAGCGCCAGTCGGGGTTCTCTCCCTTGCCACGCGGATATCTGATGGCAAACGGTCCCGGCTCGGGCAGGTTGGCGGCGGTGTACATGAGGTTGCGGAGAGTCCGCTCGTCTATCGGCGAGGCTATCGTGATATTGGGGATTGTGCGCAGATACGCGAGGTCAAAGGCTCCGTGATGGGTTACTCCGTCCTCGCCAACGAGTCCGGCGCGGTCAATGCAGAATGTCACGGGTAAACGTTGTATCGCCACGTCATGGATGATATGGTCATAAGCCCTTTGCAGGAATGTCGAATAGATGGCGCAAAACGGTCTCATGCCGTCCTTGGCAAGACCGCCTGAGAATGTCACGGCGTGTCCCTCGGAGATACCGACATCAAACACGCGCTCGGGCATGGCCTCCTGTAACCTACTCATTGATGTACCCGACGGCATGGCGGCTGTGACTCCGACAATACGCTCATCGGCATTGGCCAGCTCGACAAGTGTGTGGCCAAACACATCCTGAAATTTCAGGGGCTTGTTATCGGAGTTATCGGAGGGACGCTTACCGCTTTGGGGGTCAAATTTTCCCGGGGCATGCCATGTGGCGGGATCCTGCTCTGCGGGACGGTATCCCTTGCCCTTGACCGTGCGCAGGTGCAGGATGCGCGGGCCGTCCATATCCTTGATGTCGTTGAGTATCCTGACGATGCGCGGCAGGTCGTGGCCGTCAAACGGACCGAAGTAGCGTATGTTCAGTCCCTCAAATATGTTTTGTTGTCCCGAAAGCAGGGACTTGACACTGTTGTTGAACCGTAGTATGAAGCCCCGGCCACCATCGCCAATGAGGTGCAACCGCTTGAGCAACTTGTAGATGCGGAAACGTGCCTTGTTGTATCCTTTTGTGGTGTTGAGATGGGTGAGGTAGCTGTTGAGCGAACCGACGTTGCGGTCAATCGACATGTCGTTGTCGTTGAGTATTATCAGCAGGTTGTTGCGGGAATTGGCTGCATTGTTCAACCCCTCGAATGCGAGACCGCCGCCAATCGAGGCATCGCCGATGACGGCCACCACATTGCGTCGCGGACTGTCATGCCGCATCTCGGAGGCGACAGCCATCCCGAGAGCCGCTGATATGGAGTTGGAGGCATGTCCGGCCGTGAACGTGTCGTATGAGCTCTCTGCCGGATTGGGAAATCCACTGAGTCCGTTGAGCGAGCGGTTGGTGTGGAAAGTGTCACGCCGTCCCGTGAGCAGTTTGTGTCCGTAAGCCTGATGGCCTACATCCCATACGATGCGGTCGTAGGGGGTGTTGAACACATAGTGGAGGGCGACTGTAAGCTCCACAGCGCCCATTGACGAGGCAAAATGCCCCGGATTTTTAGAGAGGGAGTTTATCAGGAAATCCCTTATCTCCCGGCATACTTGCGGCAGTCGCTCCACCGGCAGCTTGCGCAGGTCGGCCGGTGAGTCGATAGTATCGAGCAACGGATATTGCTGCATTGCGGAAACATCATCGTTGGTATTGTTCACGGCATCCTCGGTTTAATCGGAAAGTAAGATGGATGTAAGCATCTGTCCCGGCCCGTCGCTATCTGGAACTACGGCCACGCACATACTTCTTATACAAGGGTACAAATACTACAATTCCCGATGCCACGATGACAAACAGTGTCCAAAGCGTCATGCCCCGCCCACGGATGAGCAGCCAGCAAAGCGCGAGCCACAGTATGGCCAGACATGCAAACCGAAATATATTGTAACCTTTCATTCCAAATGGTTTAGTCACGACATGCCGGTCGGGATAGCTCCCCGATGACATATCAGTGATGCAAATATAATCAATATTTATGACAAAAGGCGCATTGCCGCGCCTTTTGTCATCCAATCTTCACCGCTCCGTATAGAAGTTTGTCCGGCGGCATCGCTGATAGTTTGCTATTCGGGGAATGGGGTTATCCGCCAAAGTTGTCATAGTGGATTGACGACGGGTCTACCCCGAGATTGTCGAGCATCCCCTCGACGGCCTTGCTCATAGGGCCGGGGCCGCACATGTAGTACTCTATATCCTCGGGTGCATCGTGATTCTTGAGGTAGGTGTCATAGATGACCTGATGGACAAAACCGGGGGTATAGCTGACCCCGGCGGCATCGGCGGCAGGGTCGGGACGGTCGAGCGCGAGATGGAACTTGAAGTTGGGAAATTCTTTCTCGAGTTTCAGGAAGTCATCGAGATAGAACACCTCGTTGAGTGCGCGTGCGCCGTAGAAATAGTTCATCTTCCTGTCGGTGGTCTTGAGCGTCTTGGTCATGTGCATGATCTGGGAGCGCAAGGGGGCCATTCCGGCACCACCGCCAATCCACATCATCTCCTTCTTTGAATCGAAAATCGGGTGGAAGTCTCCGTAGGGGCCGCTCATTATCACCTTGTCACCGGGCTTGAGGGTGAAGATGTATGATGAGGCGATGCCGGGCGGGACATCCATGAATCCCGTCTGTGGTTTCGGCTTGAACGGCGGCGTGGCGATGCGTACGGTGAGCATTATGCGGTCGCCCTCGGCGGGGTAGTTGGCCATCGAGTAAGCCCGGACAGTTGTCTCGGTGTTGCGGCACTTGAGCGTGAACAGTCCGAATTTTTCCCAGGACGGCAGATACTCCGGCCCGATGAGTGACTTGTCTATATCCTTGTCGTAGTCGATGGAGTAGGGGGGTATCTTGATCTGTGCGTATGATCCGGGGATGAAGTTCATGTGCTGTCCCGGCGGGAGAGCGACGATAAACTCTTTGATAAAGGTGGCCACGTTCTTGTTGGATATGACCGTACATTCCCACTCCTTGATGTCGAGGACTGACGCGGGCACCTGTATCTTCAGGTCATCCTTTACCTTTACCTGACATCCGAGCCTCCAATGGTCTTTGATCTCCTTGCGCGAGAAATGTACTTTTTCGGTAGGCAGTATCTCACCGCCTCCTTCAAGCACCTGCACGCGGCATTGCGCACAGCTACCCTTGCCGCCGCAGGCCGACGGCAGGAAGATGTTCTCGGAGGCGAGTGTCGACAGCAATGATGCCCCGGCGGGTGCGTCGAGTCCCTTGTCGTCATTGATTATGATGTGCACCTCGCTGGTCTTCACGAGATACCGCTTGGCTACAAGCAATATGGCTACGAGCACGAGGGTAATCAGCAGGAATATGATTACCCCGGCTCCGATTGTCGCTGTTGTTACTGATAATGTTGTCATAGGGCGTTATAGTTTTATGCCGAGGAAGCTCATGAATGCGATGCCCATGAGACCCGTGAGTATGAATGTTATGCCGATGCCGCGCAAGGGCTTGGGGATGTTGGAGTAGGCGGCGAGGCGCTCGCGTATGGCGGCTATCGCGACGATGGCGAGCAGCCAGCCGAGACCCCATCCGGCTCCGGCACATGTGGCTGTCCACACGCTGCCAAAGTCGCGTTGCTGCATGAACAGCGAGCCGCCGAGTATGGCACAGTTGACGGCGATGAGCGGCAAGAAGATGCCGAGCGACCCGTACAGAGCCGGGCTGAACTTCTCGACAGCCATCTCGACAAGTTGGGTCATAGATGCGATCACCGCGATAAACATTATGAGGGACAGAAAGCTGAGATCGACATCGGCATACTCGGGACCAAGCCACTGGAGGGCGCCGGCACGGAGCACATAGTTCTCAAGCAGATAGTTGACCGGCAGCGACACCACGAGCATGAAAGTGACGGCCACGCCAAGGCCAAAGGCTGTCTTCACGTTCTTTGACACGGCCAGGAACGAGCACATGCCCAAGAAGTAGGCGAATATCATGTTGTCGACAAAAATCGACCGTATGAACAGATTGAGATTTTCCATCGTTTTAGTCGTTTATTGCTGTTCTTCCTGTAATTCGGGGTTGAAAATGCGGTGTACCCATATGATGCACGCTACGGTGACAAGCGCCATCGGGGGAAGTATCATGAGTCCGTTGTTGACATATCCCGCCTCATACATCCAGTCGGGAACCATCTGCACGCCGAGCAGCGTGCCGCTGCCGAGCAGTTCGCGGAAAAATCCGACGATTATCAGTATGATGGCGTAACCCGCGCCGTTGCCTATGCCGTCGAGAAATGACGGCCACGGTTTATTGCCAAGGGCAAATGCCTCCAGACGGCCCATCAGGATGCAGTTGGTGATGATGAGGCCGATGAATACCGACAGCTGCTTGCTGACATCGTATGCGAACGCCTTGAGCAGCTGGTCGACGATGACGACGAGTCCGGCGACCACAACCAACTGCACGATGATGCGTATATTGTTGGGAATGGTGTTGCGCAACAATGATATGATCACGTTTGAGAACGCCAGGACGGCAATGACCGACAGGCCCATCACGATAGCCGGTTCGAGTTTGGCTGTCACGGCGAGTACCGAGCAGATGCCAAGCACCTGTACGATGACGGGGTTGTTTTTGGAGAACGGGTTGAGCAATATGCTCTTATTCTTACTGTTTGCCATGATTTCAGATGATTACTTTGTTAGGTTTCTTAGAAATGCGTCATAACCCGTCAGGCAGTTGTCGAGCATGGACTGCACGCCCTTGGAGGTGATTGTGCCTCCTGATATGGCATCGACATAGTCCTCGCCGTTGAGCGGCTGCTGGCCGGCCTTCACGACTGCGATGGGCTTGAACACTCCGTCGATAAAGATCCGTTTGCCGTCAAACTGGTTGGAGAATGCTGGCTTCTCTATCTCTGCTCCGAGACCTGGAGTCTCACCCTGATGGGCAAAATAGGCTCCGTAGACAGTCGAGCCGTCGCTGTCGAGCGCGACATATCCCCATATCGGACCCCAGAGACCGGTTCCGTATACGGGCAATATGTATTTATCCGCGCCATCAATGCGGCACACGTAGACCGGCATCAGACGATTGTCAACCGGCTTCTTGCTCTGCTCGGCTACGTTTACCGCGAAAGCGTCTTCGGCGACCTCATTGCCCGTCGCGTCAACGATGAAGCTGCGGGTGATGTAACGGTCAAAGTCTGCCTTTACGTTGGATGCGTCGGGTGTGATATGAGCCGACGCGAGTATCTGTTTCATCTTGTCGGCATCAGCGTTGGCTTGTTGGCGTGGCTTGAGCGCGAGCGATGTGCAAGCCAGTGCCGCTCCTACGATGACAACGAGTATTATCGTGTAGATGATGGTGTATGTATTGCTTTGTCTGTTCATGATATGGGAGTGTTAAGCGTTGACCCGGCGTAAGCGTCGGCGTATGTTGGCATTCACGACACAGTAGTCTATGAGCGGGGCAAGCGCGTTCATCAGCAGTACCGCGAGCATGGCACCCTCGGGGTATCCATTGTTATAGACTCGGATCAATATGGCAATCACGCCGATGAGAAATCCGTAGATGTATTTGCCTATTGTGGTGCGAGCTGCTGTGACCGGGTCGGTCGCCATATAGACGGCTGCAAACGCAAATCCGCCGTAACACAGTTGGTCGAGCGGGCTGAGCAGCGACGCGGGGTAGAGCGACGTGGCAAACGCGTGGGCTATGGCTCCCATGACCACACCTCCGGCAAACACTGACAGGATGATGCGCCATGAGGCTATCCCCGCGAGCATCAGTATGATGCCGCCGACGAGGATGCACAGTGTGGAGGTCTCTCCAAATGAGCCTGGGATAAGACCAAGGAACGCGTCCCAGGTGGTGATGTCGCTACCGTTGACACCTGTCAACTTCAGCGTGTCGCCGACATTGGTGGCAATCTCTCCGAGGGGGGTGGCCCCAGAGAAACCGTCGATGACATTGCCCTTACCCAGCCCGCAGATTGGTTGCGTGGCGACAAATACCTTGTCGCCGCTCATGTGGGCCGGATAGGCGAAAAACAGGAACGCACGCGTCACCAACGCTACATTGAATATGTTGTAGCCGGTGCCACCAAACACTTCCTTGGCAAATATCACTGAGAATGCCGTGGCTACTGCAATCATCCAGATGGGTGTCTCAATAGGGCATATCAGCGGTATCAGGATACCCGAGACGAGAAATCCCTCCTGTATCTCCTCCTTGCGCCACTGGGCAACGGTAAACTCGATGCCGAGGCCGACGATATAAGCCGTGATGATGCGTGGCAGCACGGCAAGGAATCCGTAGGCCATCAGCTGCCAGAACGGGAAAGTGGATGCTCCGATGGCGAGCCAGTGCTGGTAGCCGGTGTTGTACATGCCAAAAAGCAGGCATGGCATCAGTGCCATGACGACGATAATCATCGTGCGCTTCGAGTCCATGCTGTCATGGATATGTACTCCCGAGGCTGATGTCGTGCGTGGCGTGTATAGGAATGTGTCTATGCCGTCAAACACGGAGTGGAAGGCGTGGAGCTTTCCTCCAGGCTCAAATTGCGGCCTTATGCGGTCTAAAAAATTTCTAAGCGGTTTCAATTTCCTGTAAGTTTAGTAGTTATCCTGTGACATCATGCCATCTCGTTTCTCATATAGTCGAGACCCTCGCGTATCAGTTTCTGTATCTCGGTCTTAGACGTGTCGACATACTCGCACAGTGCCATATCCTCGGGGGCTATCTCGTAGATGCCAAGTGCCTCCATCTTGTCTATGTCGCGTGAGATTATCGCCTTTAGCAGATATTCGGGAAGAATGTCCATGGGGAGTACCTTGTCAAACTCTCCCGACATTATCAAGGCGCGGTGACCTCCGTTGAGGCGGGCGTCAGGGGCAAAACGACGTTTGAGGAAGTGGCCGGGGAAAGTGGGGCTGACGCTCATCTTTGACGGTGACAGCGATGCCCATCCCATCATCTCGTCCACATCATCCCCCTCGGGAATGACCGTGACCTGACGGTATGGATAGCGCAGGTAGCCGTCGAGACTCTCGTGGACACCTGTCAGGACGTTGCCCGATATTATGCGGCGGTGCTTGTCGCCTTTCTTTATGTCATTACCTATTATCGAGCGCAGGTCGGCTCCGATGACGGTTGACACATAGCGTGGGGTGATGACCTCTGACCCGGTGACGGCCACTGTCGCCGTCTGGGGCATGATGCCGGTCTCGATCAGCCGTCCGAGGCGCCATAGGGTGATGATGTCGAGCGTCCATATTGTCTCGCCCTTGTTGACAGGACGGATATTGGCCGCCTGTATGCCGGGAAGCCCGGCGGGGTGAGGTCCCTCAAACATGACCATCTCCGCTCCCTCGACCGGGGGGATGGTGGTCTTCGGGGATACGCCTATGTACACCTTGCCGGTGGTGACGATCCGCAGCGCTCTCACGGCAACGGCGAGGGCCGTAGGTGAGCCTCCGACCATCAGGCTCAGGTCGGGCGCGAGAGGAGCAGAGTCAAATGCGGTGACAAATATGTCACGCGGAGTGTCATCTCCCGGGATTATGTCATAGGGACGTTGGCGCAGCAGTACCCACAGCCCCGACCGTCTCATCAGCGCCTTGACTGACTCAGCCGTGGATATGTAGGTGTCATGCTTGACGGCCTCGGTCGAGGTGTTGTCGGGCTTGACGGTCACCGCGAGCAGCTTACGGCGCTCGCCTCTGACGACCGCCTCGACGGTTCCGTCCACGGGTGAAACGATGTTTATATCCTCTCTCATCTTGTCATGAATCAGCGCCTCGCCGGCTTTGACCCGGTCGCCGGGCTTGACGCATGGCTTGGGTACGAGTCCGGGGAAATCGTCCGGCACGACAGCAGCCGTGTCGGGGGTAGTCCCGACGATGTCGGTTGACGTTATACCTCCCTCGATTTTGATGTCAAGACCTTTTTTTAGCCTTATTTTTTTCATCGGTATGGTTGTGTATAGTTTGTGTTGCAATTCTAATGGTTGAACGCTGCAAAGGTATCCAAAACAATCGGGATACACTTAAAAAATAACAACAAATTTTAGTAATGGTTCGTAGGTCGTCGGTGTGTTCATGCGCGGCTGCTCCCGCGTGCCGGAAAGTGACTGTGCAAGCATGTTGCAAAACATTCTTTTTTAATGAAAATAAATGTGTAAACTTAAATATAGGTGAAAAGGACGGCTGCAAGGGAAAAAAATACAAGTCATGTTTTGCAAGTTAAAAATTAAATCATACTTTTGCAGTAGCGTTTGTGGCGCAGTGCGCCCACAGTGTGTGAAATTGTATCGATACCCCGAAAGTGAAATCTAATTACTTTGCAACATTTGACTACCCGATGCGGGGACTCAACGGCATGAAGGACGATAGCACCTTTCAAGTATCTAAACCGTAGAACTTTTAATTTCAAACATAATCATCATTAACAACAATTAATTTATTATCTTTTCAAATTATGGAAGCTCAAAAGCCCAATTCTGCCGCAGCCACCCAGGCCAAGGCAAAGAAAGAAAGTAATGTACGCGGTATCAAGAACGCATTCTTGGTCATCATCGCTTGCTTTATCGTAGCTGTATGTCTCTTCGTGTTCTGGTTTGGTAGCCCCATGCACCAGGATGAGGCAGGTCACCCCATCAACATCTGGGGTACCATCTACAAGGGAGGTATCATCGTGCCTATCCTCCAGACTCTCTTCCTTACTGTAATCGTTCTCTCAGTTGAGCGTTGGATCGCCCTCTCAAGCGCAAAGGGTAAGGGTTCTATCACCAAGTTTGTTGCCGAGGTTAAGAAGTGCCTTGCCAAGAATGACATCGACGCCGCTCAGGCTCTCTGCGCAAAGCAGAAGGGTAGTGTTGCCGCTGTTGTTTCTGCCGCACTCATTCGTTACAAGGAAATGGATGCCAACACCGTCCTCTCAAAGGAGCAGAAGATTGCTACTCTCCAGAAGGAGGTTGAGGAGGCTACCGCCCTTGAGATGCCCGCTCTCCAGCAGAACCTCCCCATCGTTGCAACAATGACAACCCTCGGTACTCTCGTTGGTCTTCTCGGTACTGTGATTGGTATGATCAAGTCATTCCAGGCTCTTGCCGCATCAGGTGCTCCTGACTCTACCGAGCTGTCTACCGGTATCTCCGAGGCTCTTATCAACACAGCCTTCGGTATCGCAACCGGTGCATTCGCTGTAATCTCCTATAACTTCTACACCAACAAGATCGATAACCTCACCTACGCTATCGACGAGATCGGTTTCTCTATCGTGCAGACATTTGCAGCTACTCACTAATCCCCATTATCTTACAGTAATTTTCAACCAACAAGAAAGAATAAGATAATATGGGAAAAGTAAAAATTAAAAGAAAGAGTACCCTCATCGACATGACCGCGATGAGTGACGTTACCGTTCTTTTGCTTACTTTCTTCATGTTGACCTCTACTTTCCTTCAGAAGGAGCCGACCACGGTAATCACCCCGTCATCGGTTTCGGAGATAAAGGTTCCCGTCGCCAATCTTGTCACGGTGCTCGTCTCGGGCCCCAACGACAAGGAGAAGGATCAGATGGATACCGAAGGTAAAGTGTTCATCTCTATCGCCGGTGACGCCGACTCCACGTTCTCAAGCGAGAAAGTGCGTGCCGAGGTCCTCAAGGAGGCGATGAAGCTCTATAAGGAAAAGACCGGTAAGGATCTTGGCCTAACTCAGGCTGATGTCAACAAGTTTGCCAAGATCAACATGTTCGGCGTGAAGTTTGCCAACCTCAAGGAGTTCCTTGATCTCTCGCAGACCAAGCAGGACGAGGTTATCAGCGACATGACGCTCCCCTATGTTGGTATACCTATCAACGATAACAAGGAGGTCGATACACCTCGCAACATGAATGAATTTCAGATTTGGATGAAGGCCATCTACAATGTGGCTCAGAACAACGACCTCGGCAACTCGACCCTTATCGACGCACTCAAGTCGGGCGAGGGTATCGCAGTGAAGGCCGACAAGGGTTCACGCTACTCACGCATCCACAATGTGCTTGACAATCTCCAGACTCTGAAACTGAACAAGTTTAGCTTAATGACGGCTCTTAAAACCGAGAACGATTAATCAATTATGGCACAAATAGAACAATCCGACAAGGGTGGCAAGAAAAAAGGCGCCCAGAAAAAGATGTCGATCCATGTCGACTTTACGCCGATGGTGGATATGAACATGCTTCTGATCACGTTCTTCATGCTTTGTACCACGATGATTAAGTCGCAGACACTGCAAATTGCACTTCCCTCTAATGAGAAGGTAGAGCAGGAGCAGCAGAACAAGACAAAGCAGTCAGAAGCAATCACACTCCTCCTCGACACCGAGCGTGACGAGAATGGCAATGTGAAGATTGACCCTGAGACCGGAAAGCCCGCCAACATCATCTACTACTACGAAGGTAAACCGGGTGGTGAGGCAGGTCTCGCAGATGCCAACGGCGATGGATTTATCGACAACCCCAATATCAATGTCGAGAAATTCCTCGGTAACAACAACGGCGAGACGCAGGGTATCCGCAAAATCCTCCACAACCGCAACAAGCAGGTGCTTGCAAAGATTGATGAGCTCAAGGCTCGTTGGAAAAACAAGGAACTCACCGATGATGAGTATCAGGCTCAGGCCAAGGAGATACGTAACGACTCGACATTGACCCGTCCCGTTGTTATCATCAAGGCGGGCCCCGCAGCTTCTTACGAGAGCCTTATCGGTGCCCTTGACGAGATGCAGATCAACCAGATATCGCGTTATCAGATTGACAATATCAACGGCGTTGACTCAGCTCTTATAATCGCTTACAAGCATCAGAACGGAATCAAGTGATATTTGATGAATGACTATGTTTAACTATTAAAGCACAAAAGAAAATGGCAAAAGATGTAGATCTTTCATCAAAAGAATGGCGCGATATAGTCTTTGAAGGTAAAAACAAGGACTTCGGCGCTTACGAGATGCGTAAGGGTTCCGATGCACGCCATAATAAGGCAATGATTGTGGTTGTGATTTTCATCGCTGCCGCATTCCTTATCCCGCTGTTGGTCGACACCGTGCTTCCCAAGGCCGAGGAGCGTCCTGAGGACGTGACCGAGCAGGCTATGGTGGCCCTGTCGGAGGAGCAGACTGAAGAAGAGGAGCAGCCCGAGGAAAATCAGGAGCGCTACGAGGAGGAGAAACCTGAGGTTCTCCCCGAGGAAGTCCTCAACACCGTAAAGGTGACCGAGCTTGCCATCGTCGATGACGATCAGGTTAAGAAAGAGGACGAGATCAAGACTCAGGACGAACTTAAGGAGACTCAGACCGCCTTTGGTCAGACCGACTTTGACAAGGGTACTGATGACCGCAACGTCGTGCGCGAGCACAAGGACGAGATTGTGGTCGAGGAAAAGAAACCCGAGCCTGAGAAGGTGTTTACCGCTGTTGAGCAGATGCCTCAGTTCCCCGGTGGTGAGGGCGAGCTCATGAAGTACATATCGTCACACATCAAGTATCCTCCCATGGCTATGGAGAATGGCGTGCAGGGTCGTGTGGTTGTACAGTTCGTCGTAACCAAGGATGGTAGCGTCGGTCAGGTTAAGGTGATGCGTGGCAAGGACCCCGACCTCGACAAGGAGGCTGTCCGCGTTGTAAAGTCACTTCCAAAGTTCATCCCCGGTAAGATGAATGGTCAGGCAGTGAACGTTTGGTACACTCTGCCTATCTCGTTCAAACTCCAGGGCGTATAATCAGATTACAATATCCTGTTATATCAGAAGCGCGGCTAAAACAGCCGCGCTTCTGTCGTTTTATCGCTTGCGGGTTATGTGTCCCTGATGCGTTTGCTCTTGATTTTTATAGTTATCTTTGTAGACTGATAAAACTCATGATAGATGGCGGCATCATATCTTCAGGTCGAGAATCTGACAAAAAGCTACGGTGACAGGGTTCTGTTTGCCGATGTGACTTTCGGGGTCAACGAGGGCGATAAGATTGGAATTATCGCAAAAAACGGTACGGGTAAGAGTACCTTGTTGGGCATCCTGTCGGGACACGATAGTCTCGACTCGGGAAAAGTGACGTATGCCAACGGTATAAGGGTAGGATACCTTGAGCAGTTGCCCGCATTTGACGATGATGTCACCGTGCTTGAGGCGTGTATGGCCAGTTCGGGTGAGATGTCACGCGTGATCTCAGAGTATGAGCGTTCGGTGGCATCCGGCGATACCGACAGTATCAATGATGCAATTCATGCAATGGATGCAGCCGGTGCCTGGGACTATGAGGACAGGTTCAAGCAGCTGCTGTCACAACTTAGTATAACCGACCTTGAGGCCAGGATGGGGAATCTGTCGGGAGGACAGCGCAAGCGTGTGGCGCTTGCCTCTGTCGTGCTTGACAATCCCGACCTGATAATTCTCGATGAGCCTACAAATCATCTTGATATTGAGGTGATAGAGTGGCTTGAAAGTTACCTGAAGCGCTCGCGGGTCACATTACTGATGGTCACCCATGACCGCTATTTCCTTGACCGCGTGTGCAACAAGATTATAGAGATAGACCGCGAGCAGATATTTACATACGAGGGCAACTATGACTACTATCTGCGCCGCCGCCGTGAGCGGATAGAGGCGATGACTGAAGAATTGGCCCGGGTGAGAAACACCTTGCGTCGTGAGCAGGAATGGATGCGCCGTCAGCCCCAGGCCCGCGCCGGCAAGGCCAAGTATCGTATTGACGCGTTCCATGAGCTTAAGAAGCGTTCGCAGGTCAACCTGCGTGACGACAACGTGAGGCTCGATGTCAAATCATCATACATCGGGTCCAAGATATTTGAGGCCGAGGGTGTCTCAAAACGTTTTGGCGATAAGGTGATACTCGATGACTTCACCTATACGTTTGCACGTTATGAGAAAGTGGGTATTATAGGCCGTAATGGTGTCGGTAAGTCCACATTTATCAAGATGCTGCAAGGTATCGTGGATCCCGACAGCGGCAAGTGGAATGTCGGTGAGACGGTCAGATTCGGCTACTACAGTCAGGACGGAATCGCGTTTGACAATAACAAGAAGGTTATTGATGCCATAACCGAGATTGCCGAGGATATAGTCGTCAATGATGGTGTGAGATATTCCCCGATGCAGTTTTTGCAGCGTTTCTTGTTCTCGCCTGCCGACCAGCAGAAATATATCCATACGCTTAGTGGCGGGGAGCGTTGCCGCCTTCATCTTGCAGCAGTGCTTATGAGGTCGCCCAATTTCCTTATCCTCGATGAGCCGACCAACGACCTTGACATAGTGACCCTCGGTATTCTTGAGGACTATTTGGCCGAGTTTAAGGGTTGCCTGATTGTCGTATCGCATGACCGATTTTTTCTTGATAGCATTGTTGACCATCTCTTTGTCTTTGAGGGTGATGGAGTGGTCAAGGATTTTCCTGGGACTTATACTGAATATCGCGAGTGGGTCACTGAGCGTGAGCGTGAACGTGAGCGCGAGGCGGCAAAGGCGGCGGAGGTCGCGGCGAAGGCTGAGACTTCACGGCCACGCACGGCACATACTCCTAAATTGACATTTAAGGAACGCAGGGAGCTTGAGGCACTGACCGAGGAATTGGAGCTGCTCAACCGCGAGAAGTCAGAGCTGGAGTCCTTGTTCAACAGCGGGGAGTCGATTCCCGATATAGCAGAGCGTAGTGCGAGATACAGTGAACTTGGCGATATAATAGATGAGAAGGAGATGCGTTGGCTTGAGTTGTCAGACAAGGAAGGGTAGCGATGATGTAACGCGATTCGCAGCGGCATCAGGCCGTGCCGCAGTCTTCATTTGCGTCTGCGCCTTAGGATGGCGGTGAGAGGCCGCGACACCACGACAAGGGTCACGGCCACGAGTACGAGCAGTATCCCGCTTATGGAGCGGCTTGTAAGGGTCTCGCCAAATATCGCGACTCCGATAGCGAGAGCTGTCACCGGTTCGAGCGCACCAAGTATGGCGGTCGGTGTCGAGCCTATGTCATGGATGGCGACCGTCATGGCTATGAGCGAGATAATGGTCGGGAACATTCCCAATGAGAGTATGCACATCCATGATACAGCCCCTTCGACCGGCTGCAATCGGGTGAGGAATCCGAGTCTCACGACAAACAGCATGGAGCCAAATAGCAGCGAGTAGAACGTGATGCGCAGTGACGTGACATGGCGCAGTCGGCTCTTGTTCAAAGCCACCATGTAGATGGCGTAGGCCAATGATGACAACACCACGAGAATGATACCAATGACAGATACCGATGCCCCACCACCGCTGTGTGACAGCAAGACGATGCCCATGAGGGCAAGGGCAATAGCGAGAACGGTCACGGGGCTTATCTGCTCATGAAACATGGCTGACATCAATATCGCGACAAATACCGGGTAGACAAACAGGATGGTGGAGGCGATGCCCACATCCATGTAGTTGTAGCTTACAAACAGCAACAGGGATGATAGCGCGAACAGTATCCCGGCAATTAGCAGTGCCGGCAGTTCGGAGCGTCTGACCTTGAAAGACTCCCCCTTGGCAAGCATAAGCACGGACATCAGCACCGTGGCAATGGCGTAGCGGTAAAATAAAACGGAGTCGACACTCATGCCCCGCGCATAGAGCGGCAATGCGAAAAGCGGATTTGTCCCGTATGCAGCCGCAGCAAGTATACCTAAAATATAGCCCCTTATCTGATGTCTATTGGTCTGTTCCATACCAAACGCAAAGTTACAAAAATATCGTGGTAACGCTATTCGCGTCAGCCACGATATTTGGTGAGATGGGATTTTTCTCCTGTTGGTTGTCAATCAAAGATTTTGTCCCAATCTTTCCATACCGCCTCATAGCCGAGTGAGCGTATCTCGTCCACGACCTGTGCGGGGGTACGGTCGTCGGTGACCTCAAACTGTTCGAGTGCGTCGGGAGTCGAGACATATCCTCCCGGCTCGGTCTTGCTCCCGGCGCTCATGGAGGTGACTCCGAGTTTCATCATGTTGGCTCTGAGCGCGGGACTCTCCCTCGTGGAGTATGATATGTCGACATCATGGTCAAATATGCGGAACGCGAAAGTCAGTTGCGCGAGTTCGCGGTCTGACATGATTACCGAGGGCTGGTAGCCACCTTCGGCCGGACACATGCGAGGAAAGTTGATGGAGTAGCGGGTCTGCCAGTAGGTCTTGCGCAGGTATTCGAGATGGCGTGCCATCATGGTGACATCCGTCCGCCAATCCTCAAGTCCGATTAGCACACCCATGCCTATCTTGTGGACACCGGCGCGACCCATGCGGTCATATCCGTTGAGCCGCCATTCGTAGATTGACTTCATGCCGCGTGGATGATATATCTTGTATCGGGCCTCGTTGTAGGTCTCCTGAAAGCAGACCACTCCGTTGAGGCCGCTCTTGGTCAGGCGGTAGTAGTCACGCTCCTTGAGCGGCATAACCTCGATGGTGAGGTTATTGAAGTAGGGGCGGGCTGTCTGGAGCACTTTCTCAAGGTAATCGACCCCATTGAGCGCAGGAAACTCACCTGAGACAATCAGCAGGTTGTCAAATGGCCCGAGTCGCTTGATTGCCTCACATTCGGCCTTGACCTGTTCAAGCGACAGGGTGACGCGGGTCAGAGGATTGGCATGGTTGAACCCGCAGTACACGCATGAGTTGGTGCAGGCGTTTGAGACATACATGGGGATGTACATCGAGATTGTCTTGCCAAAGCGTTCGAGCGTGTAGTGGTGACTTAGTTGAGCCATCTGCTCTATATATGGGGCTGCTGCCGGCGATATGAGCGCCATGAAGTCATCAACGCTTATGGGGCGGTTGCCACGGCTCTTGGTCAGAGCTTTCTCGACGTCGGCGGATGTCTTTGCGGCTATGGCCGCCGTGGTGTCGTCCCAGGAATATTTCTGTATCTCGTCGTAAAACATGATTCTATGATTTATAAAACGTATGCCCCTTTGTTAAGGGGCATACGGGAGTTCTTATTTGGCACAGGCATCGGCCGCTACTTGCTGCGAGATGCGCATTGCGCAGAAGTTGGGGCCACACATGGTGCAGAACCTGTCATCGTCCTTGCGACTCTCGACATAGTATTGGCGGGCGCGGTCGGGGTCGAGTGACAGGTTGAACTGGTCTTTCCACCTGAAGTCATATCGTGCGCGGCTCATGGCATCGTCCCTTACCTGCGCTCCGGGGTGTCCCTTGGCGAGGTCGGCCGCGTGAGCTGCAATTTTGTAGGTGATTACGCCCGAACGGACATCCTCAAGATTGGGTAGCGCCAGATGTTCCTTGGGTGTCACGTAGCATATCATGGCTGTACCCATCCAGGCTATCTGTGCGGCACCGATGGCCGACGTGATATGGTCGTAGGCGGGGGCAATGTCGGTAGTCAGCGGCCCGAGGGTGTAGAACGGCGCACCATGGCACTTCTCAATCTGACGGTCCATATTCTCCTTGATCTTGTGCATCGGCACGTGACCCGGCCCCTCGATGAGCACCTGGACGTTGTGCCGCCATGCTATCTCGGTCAGTTCGCCGAGCACGTCAAGCTCAAGGAACTGGGAACGGTCATTGGCATCATGGATGGATCCCGGACGCAGACCGTCGCCGAGAGACACTGCCACATCATACCGGGCCAGTATCTCGCATATCTCCTCAAAGTGAGTGTAGAGGAAATTTTCCTGATTGTGCATCACAGCCCATCCAGTCATGATGGAACCGCCGCGTGACACGATGCCGGTCAACCGCTCGTCGATCATGTCGGCGTGGGCACGCAAGGCTCCGGCATGGATGGTAAAGTAGTCGACTCCTTGCTCGGCCTGCTCGATGAGGGTGTCACGGTATATCTCCCATGTGAGTTTTGAGAGGTCACCGTTGACTTTCTCAAGAGCCTGGTAGACGGGTACCGTGCCCATAGGCACGGGGCAGTTGCGGATGATCCATTCGCGGGTCTCGTGGATATGGTCTCCCGTAGAGAGATCCATCAGTGTGTCCCCGCCCCAATAGCAGCTCCACACAGCCTTTGCGACCTCTTCCTCAATGCCCGACGAGAGGGCCGAGTTGCCTATGTTGGTGTTGAGTTTCACAAGAAACTTGCTGCCGATGATCATCGGCTCGGCCTCGGGGTGGTTGATGTTGGCCGGGATGACGGCACGTCCGGCGGCAACCTCCTCGCGCACCATCTCGGGGGTGATGTAGCTCACTATGCCGAGTTCCTTATTGTTGAGATTCTCGCGTATCGCCACATACTCCATCTCGGGGGTAATGATGCCCTGACGGGCGAGAGCCATCTGCGTGATGGCCTTGCCCTCGCGGGCGCGTCGGGGAGCGTAGCGGTGACTGAAGCGTATCGGGTCGAGAGTCTTGTCGGCCTCACGCTCGCGTCCGTAGTCGCTTGTTATGCCCGGCAGCAGCTCAAGGTCATCGCGCTTTGCAATCCATTCCTCCCTGAATCTCGGTATACCGGCGTTTACGTCAATCGTCACGGCGGGGTCGGTGTATACACCACTTGTGTCATAGATGTACACGGGGTCGTTCTCGCGCACGGTCTTGGTGCCGTCAGCGGCTACCTTTACGGTCGGGGTCAGGCTGACCTTGCGCATCGGGACTTTTATGAACGGATGAATCTCGCCTTTGACATATACTTTCTCAGACCCGGGGTAGCTGTGCAGGTCTATATCGTTAATCTGCATGATATGATATTTTAGATATTTGAATTCTGGTTTGTCAGTCAAGAAATGATGTGAGCGGACTTGACGCGATAGCGCCTGACGTTGATATCGCTCCGAGTCCCGCAAGATAGGCTTTGCGTCCTGACTCTACGGCGAGCCGGAATGCCACTGCCATATCGACGGGGTCGCCGGCCACCGCTATGGCGGTGTTGACAAGCACGGCGTCAGCCCCGAGTTCCATAGCCTCGGCTGCGTGTGACGGTGCGCCGATACCGGCATCGACGACGACAGGCACACGGCTTTGCTCAATTATAATCTCAAGGAAATCGCGGGTGAGCAGTCCCTTGTTGGTGCCTATCGGGGCTCCGAGCGGCATCACGGCGGCGGTGCCGACATCCTCAAGTTTCTTGCATAGCACGGGGTCTGCCTGTATGTAGGGGAGTACCTTGAATCCCTCGCGGGCAAGTATCTCTGTGGCTTTGAGTGTCTCGACAGGGTCGGGCAGCAGGTACTTGGGGTCGGGATGTATCTCCAACTTTATGAAGTCAGTCCCGAAACATTCACGTGACAGCCGGGCTGCTATCACGGCCTCATCGGCGTTGCGCACGCCCGATGTGTTGGGGAGTAGCTGCACATGCTCGCGGTTTATGTGGGAGAGCATGTCGTCTTCCTCACCGTGCTGTATGTCAACCCGCTTCATAGCCACCGTGATCATCTCAGATTCTGATGCGAGTATGGCATCAAGCATCAGGCGGTTGGAGGAAAATTTGCCCGTCCCGACAAACAGTCGTGATGAGAACTCGCGTCCTCCGATAATAAGTTTATCCATATATAGGTTGATTAAAGTTGTAACGTTCAGATACTTGAATTGAGGCATGCGATAAGGCGCTCCGTATATTCAGCCGGGTCGTCGGCGTTGATTATCGAGCCGGAGACGGCTATGCCGTTGATGCCGGTCGACATGAGATCGGGGACATCCTCAAGCGTTATGCCACCGATGGCGACGACCGGCAGCTCTATGCCGGCCTCTTTCTTGGCCTTTATGATGGCCTTGTATCCCTCGATGCCGAGTATCGGCGACAACTTCGACTTGGTCGTGGTGTACTTGTAGGGGCCGAGGCCGACATAGTCAACGTCCTTGCCCCGCAGCGAGATAATATCCTCAGCCGTGTTGGCGGTGACACCTATGATGGCGTGGGGGCCAAGCAACTCCCTGGCCTCTACAGGGTTCATGTCTGTCTTGCCGAGGTGGACTCCGTGTACCCGCAACTCGTTGGCAAGTTGCACGCGGTCGTTCAGGACGAGTATCGTGCCGGTCTCCTGACACATGGGCATTATCTCGGTAGCAATCTCGCGTACCTCCTCGTCTGAGGCTTCCTTTATCCTCAGCTGTATCCAGCGGCAACCGCCCTCGATTGCCATCTGCACCTCCTCAGGTATTGAGTATCGGTCGGAGGGATGGGTTATGAATTGTAGCATATCGTAAAGTGTTTACAGGTTGTCAAATTGTCTTAGCCGTCGTGTGAACTCACCGGGCGGGGACTGGAAAAGATAGCCGAGGACGGCATATCCGGCAAATGGATACCGGCCTAATTTCCCGACATTGTCAGGCGTTACGCCACCAAGTGCTATGACCTTCCCGGGCGGTATTGAGCTTAGTTGGGCAGCGTCAAACCGTCCTGTGTATCCCGGCTTTGAGATGCTGTCAAAGATGGGGGACAGCGTCATGTAGTCACAGTCGGGGGCGTACCGAGCCAGTTCGTCGATTGTGTGGCATGAGCGGCTTGCTGCTCCATGATAGTTAGCCGGACCCTCGGGGCTACGGCTGTTGAGCTGAATGCCGCCGAGATTAAACTCATTGAGCAGCTGGAAGTGGCCATGAAGCCTCAGTCTGTCGTGCAGCTGCTGTGGGATGCTCTCGATGAGCCTCCTCATGTCGGTCAGGGACGCTGACGGATGACGCAGGTGTACCATATCCCATCCGCAGTCGAGTATGGCACGGATCTGCCGTGTCTCGTCCCGGCTTGGTTCGGGAGATGTGATGGCTATGCGTCTCATGAGCTTAACCGCCGTAAAATGCCTTGATTATAAGCACAGTGTCACCATCGGTCAGTATATGGCCTTCACGTGAGGCAGCCGGTACTACAGTTCCGTTGACGGCAGTGGCTATTCCCGTCGGGGTGACGTTGGCGGCTGTCAGTGCCTCCAGTAGCGTGGCCCCGTCGGGTAGCTCCATGACCACATCGTTGATTTTGACTTTCATTGTTCTATAATATATAGGTTATGAGGTTGGTAAAGATGGTTCACCGGCCCGTGTCCGTGGCCGATGTTGATGTCTGCTCCATGTCGGAGGGCATCGGTGATATATGCTTTCGCAAGCCTGACTGCCTCGTCGAGCCGATGACCGAGGGCGAGAAAAGATGCGATGGCGCTCGACAGGGTGCAGCCGGTCCCGTGGGTGTTGCGCGTGCTGATGTTTCGGCCACGCAATCTTTCGATTCCCTTTCCGGCGATTGACAGGTAGTCGGTCTTGCAGTCGTCTCCATCATCAGGGGAGTCCCCACCTTTCAGCAACACGGCCTTGACCCCGAGTTCGTGAAACCGTAGGGCCTGTTCCTCCGGCACGGTCAGCCCGGTGATACGCACGGCCTCGGCATAGTTTGGTGTCACTATGTCGGCGATGGGAAACAGGCGTGTGACCATCGTGTCGATGGCGTCATCGGAAATCAGCTGTGAGCCGGATGTTGATACCATTACCGGGTCAACAACGATATTGGGGGCTTTGTTCTTGGCGAGACATCGCGCCACGGTATCCACTATGTCAGACGAGAACAGCATCCCGGTCTTTGTCGCCAATGGTGGAATGTCGCTGAACACCACATCAATCTGTCCCGCGACTATGTCGGGGCGTATGTCCTGTACGGCCTCGACACCGAGGGTGTTCTGCACGGTTATGGCAGTTATCGCTGTCATTGCATACACGCCGAGGGCTGAGGCCGTCTTTATGTCGGCCTGTATCCCGGCACCGCCCGATGAGTCGGATCCGGCGATTGAGAGCATTGTCGCATATCGTTTCATCTTCGTCTGTTTTATCGGCGGTCACGTTTGTACGTGACAGAGACGCCTTGATTGATAAACCGGCAGACAAAGAGAGGCAATCTTACATAGGGCAGTGGTGAGGTCAACAATTCCTCCGGCGGCATTATCCGCGTCAGGTTCAAGGGTATAATCTCAGCACCACATGCAGGGGCACCCCTTTGTCTTGCCACAAAGTTAACGAAACCTCCGAAATAAACCAACCTTTCACCACAAAATGCACCGCTCCCTCACCAAAATTTAGCTCGGTAATCCGCTTTGTCATCTATTTTGATTAAAGACATCCTTGTCCCAGCTCTCAACGTTTTGATTCACATACTCCATAATATTGTCGAACGCACGTTGATTGCGAATAACATGTTCATGGTATCTTTTTTGCCAAATTGTATGGACGAGATTTTTGGTTGGGGGACTTGAGGCTGATGTATCGCGCCCGTAAGTGTTACTGTATAAAAAAGGAGACCTGCTTGAAAGCAAGTCTCTTTGGGGTGAAGAAAGGGTCTCGAACCCTCGACCTTCGGAACCACAATCCGACGCTCTAACCAACTGAGCTACCCTCACCATTTTGATGATGCAAAGGTACGACTTTTTTTTGAATTGGCAATACTTGCGCCTTATTTTTTTCAAGACTGTTTTGCAATAGAAGAGCGCCGTGAGATTGAATGGGGTGGCTATTTTATCATAATTTTCTCAATCTCACCAATATACATTGAGTGGAGCGGCTTGTCCTTGTAGTATTCGCGTGCCATCTCGCCGAACCCATCGGGGCTGAGAGGAGCACCATATATCTTCTTGCACACGAACAAGAGGTTGCCCTCGTCAAAATATGGTGTCCCTTGATCGGTGTATCTGACCGTGAGACCCGAGCCTTTCATCTTGTCCTCATCCCTGCCTGAGGCACACCCGAGGTACTTCAGGGCCTTGTCATATCCGCTCGGGAAACCCTCGACCACAAAATAGTCGTTATCCTCCATGAGGCTATGGGTGAAGCGGTCTTTGCGCACGTAGACGGTAACGACGGGGCGATCGCGGCCCCAAAGCACTCCCAAGCTGCCCCAACCGATGGTCATGGCGTTCATCGCGCTGCGGTTACCGGTCGATAGCGACAGCGCGCCGCTGAACAGGTTGAAAGGATTGCCCCGGAATTCCTTGGGGCTGACCTCTTTCCACTCCTTGGCCTTGACCTCTTGAGATAGCCGTATGGTGGGGGTGTCGCCTGTCCACGTCTCGTAGTGAATCTCATCGGGCGACCATTTGTCCTTAGGGGCGGGGTCTTCGGCCGGATAGCCGATGGGCACGACATTGAGCGGGATTATATCCTCGGGGATATTGAGCATCTCTTTCAGCTGAGCGACACGCTCTGTCATGGGATATATGCCGCACCATACGGCACCGAGGCCGAGTGAATGGGCCGCGAGCAGCATATTTTCAGTAGCAGCCGATGCGTCCTGCACCCAGTAATCCACGCCGTCGCCGGGGAACGTGGCTTTCAGGTCGCCGCAGACTACGATGGCGAGGGGAGCCTTGGCCGCCATCTTCATGGTGTGAAATTTCTCGGCAATAGCCTGAAGGGTATTCTTGTCCTTGATGACGATAAATCGCCAAGGCTGCTTGTTGCCAGCCGATGGAGCGGACATCGCGGCGCGTATCATCTGCTCAATCTTGTCATCCTCGACAGGTTTGTCCTGATAGTCGCGGATGCTGGTGCGCGTGAGTATGTTGTCCATCACCGACGAGTCCTGAGATGTGGAGCTGTCGGGCTTTGCAGTGCCATTGTCGCGTACAATCTTGATTGACAGGACGACCAAAGCGACTGCCAGCAGGATGTTGAGTAGTTGGGAGGTTCTCATATCTATAGGTGTTTATTTATCGGGGTTTTGGGTTATCTGAAACAGGCATCCTGTCGGGCATACAAATCGGCAGTAGGGGCGGTTGACGATGACTGACAGGGTGATAAAAAGGACTGCGGCGACCAGTACTCCGACTGCCGCTTGCTCAAAGATGAATGCGGTGAAAAGTTCCCAGTTCATCCATTCAAACCATATTCCCGCACACATGACAAACATGAGCGCGAGCCACAGTATCTCCTGGAATGCCGTCAATCCGCGCACCAGCCGTGGTGACATCTTGAGCTTGAAGCGGGTAGCGCGTCCCGCGAGTTCCTGTAGCGCTCCCAGGGGGCATATCCACGTGCAGTAGTGGCTCTTGCGTCCGAAGTACGGGTAGACAAACGCCACCACGAGCATGAGCAACGCCACCAATGACTGCCAAAGGTTGGCTCCATTGGAAATGTAGTTGACAAAAACCTCGTATGAGAGGAATGTGCCGCTCCAGAATCCCAATACGATGACGTTGAGGAGAAGCTGCGTGTAGCGGTAGCGTCGGTCGCGGACAAATATCGGGATGATGGCCGCGCAAATCACCACGATGAGTGCGGCCACACTCTTGAGGCCAAATGACGGCCTGTCGGCATCGGTGAGAGGGTCGACCGGTTGCGTGGCCTTGTCGCTCATCGAGTAGGCCACTCCCGCCTTGATTGTCGCGTTTACCGCTCTCGATGACAGAGTCGCGCCTGATATTGCATCGATACTCTTGGACTGCACCTCGCTCGTAGGGGTTCCAATCCACTGAGGGATGAGTCGGTCTCTCACCTGATTGAAAAAGTCCTCCGACTCCGCGTTTTTCAGCGTCTCTATCGCGGCAATCTTGTCACCCTTGATTGTGATTTCCAAGGGTATGGGACCTCCATACCCCTTGATGTCAGATGCGATGTCGGTCGTGTTTATGATTGTGACACCGTCACTTACGGTGATAGGCGCGTTACGGTTTGATGCTGTCTGCGGGGCAGTGATGTCATGACCGAAGACAGTTCCGTTACGTTGGACAGCCACGGCGAGCAGTATAAGAAAACAGGTGATAAATCTCACCAACATGCGCAATCGTTGAAACGTCATTGTGATATACAAATATTTGTTGATGCTGCAAAAGTAGTAAAACTCACCCGATTTTTGCTAATTTTGTCATTCCTGTTGTTGCGGGAATTTGTTATAACGGAGTAAATAGCGATGAGAAAAATGAATATACGGGATATCGGTGAGAGGTTGCGGCAATGGCCTCGGCGGCGTTTGGTCGCTTCGGCTGTGATTGCGGTTTGTGCCGCCATGGCCGTGTGGGCGGCGGTGACGGTGTGGCATTATGTCGGACATAGCGACATCGGGGAAGCCCGTTGGGTGTATCTCCCCACCGGCATGTCGCGTGAGGCATTTCGCGACAGTCTCACGGTGAGTCTCGGCGAGCCGGTGGCCGGTCGGGTCATGCGGCTATGGTCACTGTTTTCGGGCAAGGATGCCGTGCCCCATGGTGCCTATCGTGTCAGCGAGGGGATGAGCGCGGCCCGGATATACCGTCGGCTCGCGACCGGGGCGCAGACACCCGTGAGGGTGACGTTCAACAATGTCAGGACTATGCCGCAACTCGCGTCGCGTATCGCGGACAAGATGGAGTTTACGCCCGTTGAGTTTCTCGCGGCCTGTGACAGCGTACTGTCGGCCAAGGGGTTCACGCTACAGCAATATCCGGCGGCATTTTTCCCTGATACATACGAGTTTTACTGGACAGAATCCCCGGCAAGGGTTGTCGGGCAGCTGTCGGCCCAATATGACCACTTTTGGACTGCCGAACGGCGGGCAAAGGCTGAGGCACTTAGCCTGTCGCCCATTGAGGTGGCGACAGTGGCCTCGATAGCCGAGGAGGAGACCAATGACCGGGTCGAGCGCGGTACGGTGGCGCGACTCTATCTCAACCGCCTCAACAAGGGAATGCGGCTTCAAGCCGACCCGACCGTCAAGTTTGCCGTCGGCGACTTCTCGATAAAGCGCGTACTCGCGGTACACCTCGCCAAGCAGTCCCCCTACAACACCTACATCAATCGCGGGTTGCCTCCGGGTCCCATACGTGTGGTCAATCCCGCCACGCTCGACGCGGTGCTTGATGCTCCCGCCAACGATTATATATATATGTGTGCCAAGGAGGACTTCTCCGGGCGGCACAATTTTACCGCCGACTACCGCGAGCATCTCGCCAACGCACGCAGGTATCAGGCTGCGCTCAATGCCCGAAATATAAAATGACCTCAATATGGATCATGGTAACGACAGACAGGTGGAGGGATGGGTGCTGTTCCGCACCTATTACAGCGATGCCGATGCTTATATAGACAAAGGAGTCCTTGAGACCAACGGAGTGCCGTGTGTCATACTCAACGAGATTATGTCGACGGTCTATCCGCTGACGCTTACGCCACTTGGGGCGATAAGGTTGATGGTCCCCGCCGGATTGCTTGACGAGGCACGTCTCATCATCGCCTCGCCGCCGGTCGGCTGATCCGCGTGGGTTGGTGTTGCCGGAGGCGTATCGGTGTCGGTCACTCGGCCGCCGGTTGGCTCTTGCCATCGGCCTTGGTGTCATTCCTCGCCGTACCATCACCGCCTTGTATTATGTAGCGGTTATAGTAGGCGAGGAGCAGTGTCGTCAACGGGAGCGCCACAATCATGCCCAGCAGTCCGAGCAGCGTACCCCATATCGACAGCGACAGCAATATGAGGGCCGGATTGAGACCCATCGCCTTGCCCATGATCTTGGGGGTAAGGATAAGGTCTTGAATGGCCTGTACGACACAGTAGACGGCCATCGACTCCGAGAATATCACCCAGAAATTGATGCCTTGGTCAACCGACATCACCAGGCACAGCATCGCCGTGATGGGTATCGAGATCAGTTGTAGGTACGGCACCATGTTGAGCAATCCGATAAATAGTCCGAGTACTATGGCCAGCGGAAGGTCGATGATGAGGAACCCGATGCTGAACAGAATGCCGACACACAGCGCCACAAGCGCCTGACCACGGAAATAGTGGTTCATCGACTGTTGCAGGTCGCGCCCGAGCCTGAATGTTATCTCGCGGTAGCGTGGTGGCACCATGCGGCGGAATCCGTTTGACAGCCGGTCATAGTCAAGCATTATGAATATGACGTAGAGGAACACCACGAGCCAGCTGAACACGCTGATTATCCACCCGATGCTTGTGCTGACAAGTCCCCACGTCCCTGCAATCGAGGTCTTTATCAGGGCTATCCACTCCTGTCGGGTGAGCAGCGTCGACAGGTACTCCAGGTCGAGATGGGTGCGGATGAAGCGGTGTATCCCGTTGGGCATGAACGGTATGTTTAGTTCGGTCTGTGAGTACTGCTTTATGAGCGTCCCAACCTGTGCCATCTCCTGGATGATGGAGGGGATGAAGAAGTAGCAGAGTACCCCGACAAAAAATGTCGCCTCAAACAGGGTGCAGAATATGGCTGTCGTGCGCCCCCGCAGGTTGAGCAACCGGCGGTTGAACTGGACAAACGGCTCCAACAGGTAGGCTATGAGACATGAGACGCAGAATGGCAGCAGCACATCCTTGAGCAGGTTGATGAAATAAAGCGCTATGGCGATCACCGCGATGGTGATGACGAGTCTCACAACGCGGTCAAGTGTATAGGGGCGTCTGTTGGTCATGGGAGTAGGGGATATGTGATGATGTCATTAATGGCCGGAGCCATAGCGTCCCGCCGCGTGCAAAGTTAGCCACAATACCCCGACTGTGCAAAATTAGAGGTTGTTTAATAACATTAGATGTTAAACAACCTCTTAAAATCACACTCCGGCAACCTGCTGCCTCAAAAGCTCCGGGCTATACGTCTTATGTTGCCCTGAGGGTCGGTATATACCGATGTGATGGAGGGACAGTTGCCGTCCTCTGAGTATTCAAACCTCAGACCATGCTCACCGCGCCCGGCTGTGTATCGGGCGATATGCCGCAACGTGCGTGGATCGATGCCATACTGGCGGTATACCATGTCGCCAAGCCTATGGGTGATGTCATCGAGATTCCTGTCGACGAGCGACCGTATGCGTTCCAATATGGACTTATGGCCTGTCAGGCCCGGATTGTCAACCTCGGTCTCGTGATAGGAGAAGTTGGTGTTTCTTACATATAGCGGGGTCTCCATGTCGGCACGCAGGGTCGCCGGACGATTGCCAAAGGCTGACGGCGCGTCTTCAGGAATGACATAGAGCATCGGGTCGCCAAACAGATTGAATTGCAGTACGGTCAGCATATCCTCGGGCGTGCCTGTGGAGTGTTGGGCGAGATAGTCGTTTTTGGCAAGCACCAGTGCCAGGCCGGCGGGATACCCCTCCATAAGGCGTTGCATGAACAACCTTACGAGCCATTCACCCCATTGCAGGTACGGCTCGGCGACGATATTGCCGTCCGCGTCCATGAAATTGATGTCAAACTGCCCATAGACGGTGCGGCATGACCCCATGTAGAGCAAGACCTCGTGATCAAGAAACGCGCTCAACAACGACGAGCAGTTGCGTTGGTATCCGATGAACCGTGCGCCCCAGCAACATACCGGGACCATGATCTTGACTCTTGCCCCGTCATACATGAATGGGGCGAATGCAGTCGGTTGCTCTATCCCGTCCATGCTTCGCTGCTCACCGCAGAATGTCGGCATGGTTGGTGCCGGACCGCCGTGGAGTACTGTCGTCACTATATCGCATTCCTTGATGCGGTTGATGTATGTCACCACTGCCGGTAAGTCGGGCGAATCCTCGTCAAGGTCAAGCCGTAGTTGCGGGCTGATAAACGCATTGCCCTGACGATAGCGCTCGTCCATGTCGTCAATGCGTAGTTGCGGGAATCCATCCACGACCTTGGTCGTGATTATGCGGCATGTGCGACATCCTACGGCCCCGACCCTGCTAACAGATATGCCGTTGTGCAATGCGCCGAGGCTTCGGACAAGATACCCCCTTATGTCGTCTTCGTAGTCCGATGCCATGAGTCCTGACTCAAGTGGTAGCCGACCGACATGAAAGTGTACCTTTGCTCCTGACAGCCGGTCGAAGTCGAGATGCCCCTCCTCGTCCAGTGTGATATGGCTCTTGTCAAATCCGTAGATCCAGTCGGCCTCGATGGTTGATTCGAGCACCTCGGTCTTGGTGCTGTCGGTCACGGCGTTGGATATCGGGCTGCGCAGTCGTGGCATCGGGACGACATCATCACCCCCGATTATAAAGAGTCCGACACAGGCAGTTACGTCGCTGAGATGTGCGAGTCTGAAGCGGTCGAGCATCTCCAGCCACGATTGCCAGCCTCGCTCCTTGTCGAGATAGCGGCCATAGTCAGGATTGGCCGCGTCGAGCAACAGATATTGTAGCCCGATGTGGGCCGCCGACTCGACGTATGGCTCTAACAGTCGCCGGGTGATGACCGCCGGGCCGTTGACACCGCCGATATTGATGTCACGGAAGTATTTTATCGACAATTGTTCGGTATCGGTCAATATCACTGCTATGAATGGGGGAGTGGCAGAATTGTCACCCCGATTGTCAAAAAGCCGTGATTGCGATATTGATTGATGGTCATACACGACGTTTTCGTTGCCGAAAGAGCTCTTGCTCCACGAATGTTTTAGCTCTATGAACTGTGGAAGCGTCTCGTTGAAGAACGGCAGATAGCAACCGTTGTAGAACGTCAGGAACGCGTCACGGTCAATGACTCCCTTGTGGCTGACGGAGTTGCGCATCCGTTGTATGGCCTCAACAGATTCTATCGCCTTGCCGAGGTCGTTAATCTTGCCGGAGAGGAGCCTACGGCAACTATCGTTACGCAGTATGGTGATGAAGTCACCAAACATGCGTCTGTAGTTAATATTACGTTTTCGCGCTATGGGAGAGAGAGCCTTGTCGAGTTCTATCTCGACAAGGCATACAAGCGGATTGATAAGGGGTGCGTAATCTATGGTATCGTAGCCGAACGTATGGGCGGCGGTCTCAAACCTCATGTACTGAGACTCATACAGACGGTCAAACATGCCAATCTTGGTCTCCGTCTCATCTTCGAGTCCGTCATGTCTTTTGAGTAGCGGCAGTTGTCTGGTTGTCCCGTTGGTGGGAGTCGCCGATTTCTCGCCGGTTGATTGCCGTCGGTATTCGGGGGATATACGCCCGGCATTGTCGCGTATCGCACCCAAGCGCTCCTCAAGTTCCCTGCGGCGGCGCTCCATCTCCTCTCTCATCCGGGCCATTCGTTCGCTGTGATCCATACGGTAGGATTATCTTCTATCGGTTGTCCTTTCAGTTCCCGGCACGTGAGATTGGCAAATTCTTGATGACAATCTCGCCTCTCGTAGGATTGCTTCCATCCCGCTGACTCCATACATCGACTATCACCTTATCGAATTGAGTGGCAGCACCATCGACATTGTCAATCTTGATATTGAGTTTACGTTTGGTCTCGGTCGGAAATTTAGTTCCAGACAACCCCATGGAGTATGAGCCTGTTCCGTAACTATACCTGATGTTGTCATCGTTATACGTGTTTGCCTCATCGTCATAGGCAGTTCCTTGATTATATATCCCTATAATGTAGTCATTACGGGTAATATTTTCAAGGATTAGCGAGATTATTACCGAATTGCCCATCTCCTTGCAGCTTTTGACCTTGACCTGATATTCTGGGAAACTGTCGCTCACGGAGAGTTGGGCCGCGCTGTCGGGTGCGAGAATGAGGGCGCATAACAGTGTCATGAGTGCTGTGAAAATTGATTTTTTCATAATCTGTAATTTTAAGTTAGTGTTAATGATATTATGTATGTATGAGGTATTGGTTTGGAGAAATTTGTCCGGGTCACATCAGCGACTCTATCTCGTCAAGGCCACGCGAAGCCTCGACGCTGCCTTTTGCGGCGGCTTTGCGCCACCACGATTTGGCCTGTTCGGTGTTTTTTGATGTGCCGCGCCCCATGCGGTAGCACCAACCGAGCCAATACATTCCCTTGACGTTGCCCGCCTCGGCGGCTTGCCGGAAGTAGGCAAACGCGGTGGCATTGTCACGGGCCACGCCGTTGCCGTTGAGATATTTCAACCCCATCTGACATGCCGTCGCTCCGTCCATCGTTGTCGGTTGTGTGGCCTGTGTCGGTTGAGCAGCCTGAATCGGTTGGGTGATGGGCTGGGTGATGGGCTGCGATGCCGGTTGCCGGGCTGTGGCTGACTGCGTGGATTGCTGTGTTTGGTTATCCGCTGTCTTGGCCGGTTGTTGCGTGCTGCCTGATTTGGATGTCTGTCTTGATTTTGCCGTCTGACTTGTGGACTGTTTTTCAGAGTCCTTGTTGCGCCCGAATACTATCTCGTCAAACTCATCAAACGTGTTGCCTATGTCAGTAAAGCCCTCGGCTTTTAGCGTGGCATACAGTTGCTCGCGTTTTGACTGGTCGTTCTTCAGTTCGGCGGTCATGGCGGCTTTCGTGCCGGTGTACCCCCGGACGCTGATAAGCTCATAGATGGCGGTGACCGGGTCTTTGCTTGCATCGCTGAACAGCTCTATGCCAGCCGGCTGTGTCGAGACCTCATGGCCTCGGCAAGACCTGAAGGCAAAGTACACCCCGGCAGCTATCACCACTAAGACAATAAGGCCGGTCAATGCTGAGGGGCTGGAGCCTTTATCCTTCATGTTTTGGGCTTCCCGCATCTGCCTTATGGCCTCGTCAGACTGCGGCGGGACTGTAGGTGTCGTCGATGGGATTGTGTGGGTGTATGTGGCGCGTCGGGTTGGTGGCGGTGTGGCCTTGGGCTGCACCGACGGCGACGGGGCAGGGGATTGTTGCGATTGCCCCGATGTCGGGAGCGTGATTGTAGCTGAGGCTCTTGTCGCCGGCTCGGGCTTCTTGCGCGCGCCAAATATGGTCAGGAAGAAGTCAATCTCGGGCTGTCCGTAATAGTAGAGCGTGCCGGGACGGCGGGTGGCGAGATATTGCAGGGCTGACCTGAACGGAAAGAGCATCGGGGATATGTCGAGTTCACGGTTGAGATACCTCATGGCGTCGGACATTTCGCCGGCCTCTTTCATATAGTAGTCATAGAGGCATCCGGCGGCGTTGAGCAACGATATGTTGTCGGGGTATGCCCCGGTGTCGTAATCGCTTAGCCGTCGCAGCTCCGCCGCTGCCTTTGAGAGATGACCGCGCCGCATGTAAGCAACGTAGACCCAGTAGGTCGACCAATAGCTGTCAAACGTGCGTGTCTCGTATCGGTTGATACATCCTTGCGGGTCACGAACCGCGAGGATTAGGTTGGCATAGAACTGGGCGCGGTCGTCGCCCGTCTTGTCGGCAATGGCGACAAGACGGGCCTGGAGTGAGTCGGTCACCTTGTTTCTCGCGACGGCCTCCCTTGACTCGTTGATGGTCTCGCGGTCGTGGTTGCTTAGCTCGCGTGACTGAGAGCGGGTCTTTACCTCGGCCTCGATGGCGAGCTTGTCGTCAGCGGATATGTGGAGGCGTGTGGCCTCATCGTCGAGCAGCAGGCGTGTGTCGATGCTGATAAAGCCGGTGCCGATGTTGCGCTTGCAAAACAGCCGGTATTGCTCACGATTGTCTTCCTGTCGCTTTTCGGTGGCCGCGCTCCCATGATAGACCTCGATGTGGTTGTTGTTATTGACATTGGTCGTGTTGACAGAGTGGTCATCGTTGGTGACATCATTATGGGTATAGGCGTATGATGGGTCGTCTTGTGACATTGAGGATGGTCGGTCGTTATGTTTATCCGTCATTGTAGCTGTATGGATATGGTTGGTTGATTGAGTGTCAGCGCCTGATGTTGAGTTCGGCTCCGCACAGTTTGCAGAATTTGTCCATGTCGACAATCTGCCGACACTGGGGGCAGATGACTTTCACGCCACGGAGGCTGTCGGCGGGATGCGGTTGGCCGCTCGCTGCCCTTATGGCATCGACAGCAGAGTTGTGGAGGTCGGTCTCGTGGGCCATCATTCCTTGGTTGGTGCGGTCATAGCGGTCTTGCTCGTGCTCCATGCGCCGGCGGTATTCATCGGTCAACCGTGCTTGGTCGTCATACCGCCGCAGGTCGGCCTCCTGCTTGCCGCCCAGCGCCTGTCGGGTCAGCTCAAACATCTTGTCGGTGATACCCTCCATCATGTCGCGGTTTTTGTCGGCTTGCTCCTGGATGAGTCTCTGTTTCTCCTCGTGCAGCCGTAGGACTTCCTCGCTTGTCCCACGGTTACCGATTCCCTTGGCCAATTCAATCTGAGCCTCGGGTGTCAGGTCGCGGACTCCCGTCGCGAGTATCTGGTCGGATGACATGCCCGACATAACCTTTAGTTGGTCGGTCTTCCTGTCTTCCAAGTCGAGTCGCTGCCTCTTGAGCTCAGTCTCGTGGGCCTGACATTGCCTGATGAACTCCATTCCACGGGCGTGCTTGCGGTTTTCCCGCTCGGCATCGAGCTGGTCAATACGTGTCTGGGTGTATATGTCGAGGTCGATCTCGTCTTTCCGCTTCCTCACCTCGGCCACATGGCGGGTGTCGCTGTAGTTGTCGCGCAGCCGTTGTGTCGCGATGTCCCTTTCGGTGACCTGTGTCGCGATTTCGGCATCCTCAAGAGCCTTGGCATAGCCATGTGTGCGGTTGAGGTCTTCGAGTTCCTGACGGTATTTCTCTTTCTCAATCTCGACATCATGCTCGCGGGCAAGCAACAGGCGGTCTATCTCGATGCGCTTGGCCTCGGTGTCGGCGAGGTTTTGCATCTGCATGATTGTCGCCACCGACTCGCGCTTGTCCCTGCGTGACGCAAGCTCGGTGCGCAAGGCTTCCATCTCGTCGCGGTTGGTCAGCCTGCCGCGTTCGATGTCGTTGAGCGCACGCTCAATTTCCATGTCGTTGTTGCTCTCGCGTATCTTCTTTTGGCGCGACAGCAGCATGTAGAACTCATCGACCTCGTCTTCCGAGAGCAACAGGTCGCGGTTGACCTCCTGCAGTGCCTTGTGGAGGGCGAGGTCATTGCGGGCATCGTCGATCTTCTGCGCGTTCTCAACGGCGGCGAGGCGGTTGCGGAATTCGTTGGTGCGACGGGCAAAGTCAAGCTCTTTCTCGCTGAGATACAGCTCGTCGGCGACTGTGGCGAGGCGTTCGAGGTCTTTGCTTGAGCAGGTCACCTCGATTGTCTTTACAAACCGTAGGCCGGGTATGGATATTGCCTGTGACAGTTGGCGGTCAATCTCCATACGGGCCTGTATCGGCAGTCCGTATTCGATTATATCGACATTTCTCAAGCACGACTCAAGGATGGATTTGACTGTGGGACGTATCTCGCGGGCTATCTCCTCGCAGGTCACTGTCTGACTGCTGACGAGAAAATGACGGATGAACTGGTTGAAGTCTGAGATTTCCAACTGCACTGTCATCCCGATGGGGGCAATCAGATGGCGGCATCTAATCTCAAGAGGCTCATATCCGTGGATTCCCTGGTCTCCGCTGACAATCACCTGAAATGGCGTGTCGGTCTTCAGGTAGGCGTTGATTATGGAGTCGCGGCGCAGGTGACGTATGGCATCATCGACATTTTTTATCGAGGAGCCGGAGGCAGTGTTGCCGGTATCGACCTTTTTCCTTCTTATAAGCCGCCACAAAGCTCTCCACATACTGACTTTTGGTTTGGAGGCCGGTATCAGTGAGCTTTGTCTCATGAGACGGTCTATCTCGGCTGTGCTGACAAAGTCGTATGTGCCCCCGTTAACTTGAGCCATCTCTTGTCCGTTTATATATATGAGGGCGGTGACACCATTTTGCACTATGATGCCCGAGACGTTGTCGAGATTGTCGAAGTCAGCCGGGCTGATGCTTTGTGCCACCACGTTGGCGGGGATTTTCCACAACGCCTTGTGGTGTATAATAGTCGGGGCTGTTGCGTCCGACATTTTATTGGCGTCAGTCGCAGAGGATGTCGTGGCAAAGCTGTTGGCGGCAGGCGCATCGTTAGGCAGACGTGTCCCGCAATTATAGCAAAGTGTCTGTGCGGGTAGTAGGGGCCCTCCGCAGACGGGGCATGTGATAAGGTCGGTCATATCAGTAATTCTCTCAGAACCCTCGTCCCCATGCGGGTTCATTGCATCCGTGTTAAAACAGGAAAGCGTGGGAACTTTACTCTGTTGCCCGTCCCGCTTATAGAGGCTTCTCGCATTGCCCATCGGAGTAGAACGAGCAACGCAGAAGCCCACGCAGATATACGCCTTATCGTCCTCCGTCACGGTCGGCAATGGCCACCGATGGTGGGGGACACGGATATAGCATATCTGTCGGCATCTACAGTTGCCTCGACCCTGACTCCGATTTTGAAATTTTGCGAGAATTTCTATAAGTCAAGAATCAAGCGCTATCGTAAACGCTGTCCATCATGTCGCGATACAGCGCCGCCGATCGGGCGTGACGCGGTATGCAACTGCAAATATATGTGTTTCGCCCGATACTTCCAAATTTTGGCAAAAAGGTTTGTGCGGTAAATTTTTTCATCCTACATTTGCTCCATGACTTGATTGGACGGCATACCCCGCCGGCATGGTCCGGTTTCTCCGACACGATGACAAAGCGCAGAGACGCAGCGTCAGGGCGTGTCGTGCAGAAGCCCGCCGTGGGAATGGGGTGGGGTGACAGTTGATGTCGTTTCCTTTGCATGGCAGTCTGATGAGCTTACGCTGACTTCCGGCAAAGGACTTTCGCAGACAATATTAGCAACGGCGTATAGAAATTCTCGCAAGATTTCACTATCGGAGTCCGGGACCGGTCTTATGTCGGTCACGCCCGATGTCGGAGCCGTTGTGACATGAGTCTGCGGATGTCGGGCATACGGCCGGGAAAAGCCGTATGCCATGGTCAGGTTTCTGCATCTGCTTTCAATGGTTTGACGTGTCCGTTGCCGTTGGTCGGCATCGGGTTGTCGCTACGTTCCAATGTGCCGCTCTCTAAGCGGATTGTGTTAAAAGTTTTGTGATGCGGTAAAATGTGATTATATTTGTGGCGTGACTGACCCCATGCAAGACGAGGTGGCAAAGCGTAGAGACGTGGCGCCATGGCTCGTCGTGCAGGAGCCCACCGAGGGTATGGGGTGGGTCACGACAAGTTTTTGTAAGGCGTTTACGATGCGCTTTGTTCTTGGCATTCTGAAACTTCGCAACTTTCAATGTCACAGTCAAGAGTAAGGCAGTTGTAGATGTCCATGGATATGTGGATATTGTCCCCGGTCGTTCCTGAGGACTATGATGTATTTGCATATTGCGCGTGGGCTTCTGCGATTGCTCGTTTCTACTGTGATGGGCAATGCGAAGGCCTCGGAATGCGGGACGAGCAACAGAGTATGTTCCCCGCGCTTTTGTTTTACCAACCATGCCGTCAGGGGAAAACGGCATCTTGTTTATGTCATGAAAAATCAAGTGCTTGAAGTTTGTGCCGCGAGGTTTCTGTCACGACTGTTGCGCGTGATGGCCGCACTCGTGTTGTTGGCTGTACCTGCCGCTGTCTATGCCGACATTTTGCAACCTCGTGCGGTCACGGGAGGGACCGGCGGTGCGTCCGATTCATCTACCAATGATTACGATTTTGAACAGTTTGGTGTCTATTACAAGATAATGACCGACCGCAGCGACCTTTGCGTCTCGACATGCCGTGGCCCTAAGGAATACATGGGCAAGGTCGTGATACCCGAGACGGTTAAATATGGAGGTAAGACCTACAAGGTGGTCTCTGTGACGGGGTTTGACGAGTCGCCACATGTCACGTCAATCACCATTCCGCGTTATGTCGAGACAATTAAGCGGTTTTATGGCGGTTCGGCGGGAAGTGACAGCGGCATGTTTGTCAAAGGACGTGACACCCGAGCCACCTCGACCGTCACCGTCCGGCCCGACTTGCGTGAGATTATATGGAATGCCGACAGCTGTACTTACTGTGGATACTACTATTACAACCAGTTGTCAATGTATGGCTCGTACTCGTGGGAATACTGCTTTCCTAACAGCGTAGAGCGTGTAGTCTTTGGTCGCAATGTCAAGTCTGTGCCCAAGTACTCGTTTGCTCAATGCTCCAACTTGAAAGAGATAGTCATCCCTGAGTCGGTCAAGTATGTTGGTGAGGTGCTGATACTTGATGACAACGACAATGTCACCCGCTATGATTTCAAGGCGCGTGACTGCAATGCTGCCCTGTGGTGGCCGAAGAACCGCACTGCTGTAAAGTTTCACGACACGATGGAGACCCTGCCCAAGGGCTACGCCACATATCTTGGGGACGCTACCAACAATATCACGATGCCCTCACACATCAAGCGCATTGCCCCGGAGTGTTTCTATGGCTCCAAGTTCACCTCCGTCAACTTCTCCCCCGTCCTTGAGGAAATCGGTGACAAGGCGTTTGCAAGCTGTCGCAACTTGAGCCTATCGACCCTCCCCACGACATTGAAGAAACTGGGTAAATCGGTATTTGAGGATGTGACGTTTGACGAGCTGTCAATTCCCGGCTCATGGGACAAGGTGGGCGAGTACGCGTTCTATGGAGCAAAAATCAGTAGTCTTATCCTTGAAGAGGGTATAACCACAGTTGATGAATATGCATTTCTTGATACGGGTATTGAAAAGTTGCAGATGCCTAATTCCCTCAAATATATACGGGCTGGAGCTTTTGAGGGGTTGTCGGTGGATGAGATTGTAATCCCCGATGGTGTTGAGAAGATTAGCTATTCTGCTTTTGCGCCAAAATCAAACGGCGAGATTTCATTCAGGAAGGTTACGTTTCCCAAGTCGGTGAAAGATTGTGAAACCAGCTCTTTCAGCAAGTGGATGCAATGGGTAAAGTGGGAGAATGGTTCTCTCGTGGATGACAGTCGTTACCAGATAATTGATACGGTGATAGTGGCATCGACTGGTGTCGGAATGTGCATAAGTGCCGGAAACTGTAATACCTTGATTGTAAATGATGGCATAACCGAGTTGCCGGATGATGCATTGAGATTAACGCGTCCCATCAAAAAATTAATATTGCCGGAAACCTTAAAGCGAATTGGAAGTTATGCCCTTTCATTTCCAAGCGACCTTGCAAGTGATTTCGTCCTGACATTTCCTCCTAATCTTGAGTCGTTAGGGGGAGGTAACAACTTTGGAGACGTTAAGACTATAGTTTATGACTGTGAGAGTTGTCGTAAGGAAGACAATTATGTAAATTATTTCCCGAAGTTGAAAAACTTAGTGATAGGCCCACATGTAAAATTTTTGGATAAAATATTTTGGAATGGGGATTACATAGATCGGGACACGATCGATCGTTTGGTCATTCCAGAGACTGTTAAGGAGATAAGAAACGGGTATTATACGCTGCCGATATCACATGTTATTGAATATAATGCGAGTGCCAAAGCTGTCGAGTTTGAGGATGGTATTAAGCGGGTTGTCAAAGATGGTGATGCGCAGCTTTACATCCAAGCAGATAAATTAGTTATAGGAAGGAGCGTGAGCTATCTTCCGAAATTAACTTGCTATGGATTAAAGGAATTGGAGTTTTATGCGTCGGGAGAGGGGGATTATGGGGAAATGTATGCTCGTCATCTTAAATCCGTAATAATAGGAGATGGGGTGCGGGTTATCCCTGCTTGCTTTTTAATGTCGGCAGACAGTCTGACACATATCGAACTGCCAAATAGTTTGAGGCGTATTGGCGAACAGGCTTTCCTATATGCTGGCGAATTGAAGTCTCTTGTGATTCCTCATGGTGTGACAGAGATTGGTAGATTGGCTTTCCATCAAGTTCCCAGCTTGGAATCTCTCGTGATCCCCCATAGTGTGACAAAGATTGGAGATGATGCTTTTAGTAAAGCTCCCCGGTTAAAGACTCTTGTGATTCCGGAGGGGGTCATTGAGATTGGTGAAAATGCTTTCAACGATATATCTGAAGTTAAGGAATTGAGCTTGCCGAGTACCCTTGTAAATATAGGCCGTATTGCTTTTACTTTTAACGACCAAATTGAGACACTGTGGATTCCATCAAATGTTGAAAAATTGACTGATCCTTTTGTCCGATGGTCGAAATTGAAAAATATCTATATCCTTAATACAGTGCCACCTCAATTTTTTGATGTATATTATTATGAGATTCGCGAAGACATCACACTATATGTTCCCAAAGGATGTAAGGAGGCTTATCAAAACGCACAGGTATGGAGTTTTTTCAAAAACATCGTTGAGATGGAGGAGGATGCCGCGATTGATGATGTCGGGATGGATGGCGATGGGGTGGTGGCTGTCGGAGTTGTTGATGGTCGCATTGAGGTCAGCGGACTTGCGGCTGATGCCGTGGTCGAGGTCTACAACATGTCGGGTGTGATGGTCTATCGCGGTAATGCCGATGAAATACCGATGCTGCCGCAGTCGCTCTATGTAGTGCGGTGCGGCTCGCAGACGACAAAGATTAAGATTTAATCTCATGCTTGAAAGGCGCACAGCCTACTGTGAGGCGGGAGTCAGTGACTGGTTCCCGCCTCATGCTTATTGGTTGGGGCGGCATCATGCGATAGAGAATTTTCTATGTGCTGCCTTTTTTACACGAGCCTTGTTTCCGGGGGCAATTTTTGGGGTGGGGTGGTGATTATCGGTGGAATTGTTTCGGGGGAATGAGTTTTTCATTAAATTTGTTGCAAAATTATTTTTTCACTTAATGCTGAATTGACATGACTGCTGCTATTAGAGAGGCTTTGAATGACAAGCCTTGGGCGCGGTGGACGGCTCTGACGCTGATCGCGCTGATGATGTTTTTTGCCTACATGTTTGTCGACGTGATGGGGCCGATAAAGAGCTTGCTCGAACCCGACCTCGGCTGGAGTTCGACAGCCTACGGCACATACCGTGCGTCGGAGTACTTCCTCAACGTGTGTGGATTTCTTATCGTCGCCGGGTTTATCCTCGACAAGATGGGCATACGGTTCACCGGGATGCTGTCGGCATCGCTGATGGTCATCGGCGCCGCCATAAAGCTGTATGGCATCAGCGAGCTGTTTGCCGGAACGGCGTTTGCAGCGTGGCTCGACTCATGGTGGCCTGCGCTGCCCGCGAGTGCCAAGATGGCTTCGCTGGGATTCATGATTTTTGGTTGTGGATGTGAGATGGCCGGTACGACTGTCTCAAAGTCTATCGCCAAGTGGTTTAAGGGCAAGGAGATGGCTCTCGCCATGGGATTGGAGATGGCCATAGCCCGTGTCGGCGTGTTTGCCATATTCTCCATCTCGCCGTTGATTGCCGCCGAGATGGGTTCGGTTGTTGCTCCCGTAGCGTTCTGCACGGTGTTGCTGCTTATCGGACTTATATTCTTCAGCGTGTTCTGCGTGATGGACACCAAGCTCGACCGACAGCTCGGCGCTGCCCGCTCGGGCGAGGAGGGCGAGGAGGAGTTCAAGACCTCCGACATCGCCAAGATTTTCTCAAGCCACATATTTTGGGTGGTGGCGTTGCTCTGCGTGCTCTATTACTCAGCCATATTCCCGTTCCAGGCCTACGGTGCCGAGATGTTGCAGTGTAACCTCGACGGTATCTCGGCTCAACAGGCATCCGACATATTCCGCTGGTTCCCGATTGGCGCGGCTGTGATCACCGTGTTTCTCGGCAACTTCCTTGACCGTCGCGGAAAGGGTGCCACGATGCTGATACTCGGCGCGTTGCTGTTGATCGGATGTCACCTGATATTCGCTCTGCTGCTCCCCGCCACCCACAGCGAGGTGCTTGCCTACGCCACCATCATCGTGCTTGGAGTGTCGTTTGCCCTCGTCCCCGCCGCCCTGTGGCCGAGTGTCCCCAAGATTATCGAGGAGAAGGTTCTCGGAAGCGCATACTGTCTCATCTTCTGGGTGCAGAATATCGGCCTCTGCCTCGTGCCTCTGCTCATCGGAGCCGTGCTCGACTCGGTAAACGCCACCAATCCGGCGGTTATTGCCGCAAAGGAGCGCATCGAGCAACTTCACGCCGAGGGTGTGGAAAATCCTGATGTGTTTATCCCCTATGACTATACCGTGCCGATGTTGATATTCGCTTGCTTCGGAGTGTTGGCCCTTGTGCTCGCCATCTACCTCAAGCAGCTTGACAAGCGGAAGCATTACGGCCTTGAGGCTCCCAATATCAAGCCTGATGTTGAGGCGGAGCGTGCCGAGGTCGAGGCAGCGGAGGAATAAGGCATCCGTGGTGGCCACTGACAGTCACTTCACGGAGTGGCTATCTCAATGAATTGAGCGCGTCGAGCATCTGTTGAAGCTCGGCGCGTATCTTTTTGAGCCTGACGATTGATTGGGCTTGGCGCGACACTCCGGTGCGGTTGTTGGCAATCTGCTCACGGGCGGCATCAATCTTGAGTCCCTTCTCCTTGATGAGGAAGTGGATCATGCGCAGGGTCTCGATGTCTTTTGGCGTATAGAAGCGAGTCCCCTTGTCGTTGCGCTTGGGCGACAGGATGGTGAACTGTGACTCCCAGAAGCGTAGGGTCGACAGCGGGAGTCCGAGTAGTTCCGAGACCTCGCCTATCTTGTAGTATCGTTTGTCTAAATCGTTCATGACGGTCGCTGTGGGTGATAGTGTGAGAATGGGTCAGTCCATGACATGTCCGGCATTTTCGGCGGCGGCGATAAGCTCGTCGTATTGCGCCGGGGTAAGGTCGCGGAAGTAGTAGTTGACAGGATTTTGCGGCTTGCCGTCAAACCTCACCTCATAATGGAGGTGAGGGCCGGTCGATTTGCCCGTGTTGCCCACCTCGCCGATGAGGTCGCCGCGTTTGACGGCCTGTCCCGCCTTGACGAGTATCTTGCTAAGGTGGGCATATCGAGTGGTGTAGTTGTATCCGTGGTCTATGGCCACCATGTTGCCGTAGCCGCTGTTCCACTCGGCATCGGTGACATTGCCGTCGCCCGTGGCATATACCGGCGTGCCGATGTCGGAGGCGAAGTCCATCCCCTCGTGAAACTTGGTCGTGCCGTACACCGGGTCGACCCTTACCCCGTAGCCCGATGCCATCTGTCGCAGGTCGAGCTCGGAGATGGGGCTTATGGAGGGGATATGGCTGAGCCGGTCCTGACTGTTGCCCGCGAGGGTGACAAGCTCGTCAAACGACTTGGTCTGTATGTATATGCTGCGGTCGAGGATATCGACCTTGCGGGATATGTCGCGCACCAATTCGGCATCGTTGAGCCTGTCGAGGTGACGGTAGCGGCTCTTGTTGTCGAGTCCGGCATAGCGGCGCGAGGCCGAGATGCGGTCGGCACCCATCATCACACGATAGAAGTTGTCATCGCGTCCGGCGATATCCTCCATCACCGCCAATGACCGGTCGAGGCGTTCGTTGAGCAGGTTAAACTCCGTGAGCAGTTGCTCGTTTTCCTGACGCAGCAGCTTTTCCTTTGGGAAGTCTATGTAATAGTATGTGATGAGAAAAAACAGCATACCCAGCGCGAGTCCCACGGCAAAGTGGCGGGCGACAATCACGACACGGTCGCGTGTCGATGGATATACGCGGTCATATTGGTCGGTGGCCTGATTGTATCGGTAGAATACTTTTTTACTCATCGTGAGGATGTTGTCGGGTCAATCCTTGCAAGAATAACCGATTTGGATTAATTTTGCAGATTATTTGTTGCAAATATAAGCAATTATTCTCTACTAAAACAAGAACAAACAACAATTAAATATCGCAATATGCTCACAGCAAAGGAAATACGCGAATCGTTCAAGGATTTCTTCCGTGGCAAGGGTCATCAGATAGTGCCCTCGGCCCCGATGGTGATTAAGGATGACCCGACATTGATGTTTACAAATGCCGGAATGAACCAGTTTAAGGATATCATACTCGGCAACGCGACGGCCAAGTATAACCGCGTGGCCGATTCGCAGAAGTGTCTGCGTGTGAGCGGCAAGCACAACGACCTGGAGGAGGTGGGAATGGATACGTACCATCACACCATGTTTGAGATGCTTGGCAACTGGTCGTTTGGCGACTACTTCAAGCAAGAGGCCATCGACTGGGCTTGGGAATACCTTGTCGATGTGCTCAAGCTCGACCCCGCACGGCTCTATGCCACGGTCTTCGAGGGCGCACCCGAGGAGGGGCTGACCCGCGATGACGAGGCCGCCGGATATTGGGAGAAACATCTTCCCGCCGACCACATAATCAACGGCAACAAGCATGACAACTTCTGGGAGATGGGCGATACCGGCCCGTGCGGCCCATGCTCGGAGATACACATCGACCTGCGCAGTGACGAGGAGCGTCGCGAGATTGACGGACGCGAGCTTGTCAACCATGACCATCCCCAGGTGATAGAGATATGGAATCTCGTGTTCATGCAGTATAACCGCAAGGCTGACGGCTCGCTCGAACCCCTGCCCGCCAAGGTGATTGATACGGGAATGGGATTTGAGCGCCTTTGCATGGCCTTGCAGGGTAAGACATCCAACTATGATACCGATGTGTTCACTCCGCTCATAGCCCGTATCGGTGAGATTGCCGGTATGAAATATGGAGAGGATGCCAAGGTCGATATAGCCATGCGCGTCATCGCTGACCATGTGCGCACTATCGCATTCTCGATAGCTGACTCTCAGCTCCCGTCCAATGCCAAGGCGGGATATGTGATACGCCGTATACTGCGTCGTGCGGTGCGCTACGGATACACGTTCCTCGGTCAGAAACAGGCATTCATGTATCGCCTTATTGATACCTTGATTGACAGCATGGGCGAGGCGTATCCCGAGCTTGGCAAGCAGCGTGAGCTGATCATGCGGGTGATAAAGGAGGAGGAGGACTCATTCCTCCGCACACTTGAGAATGGTATCCGTCTGCTTGAGGGCTCGATAGCCACGGCCAAGAGCGAGGGTAAGACGGAGATATCGGGTAAGGAGGCATTCGTGCTCTATGATACCTACGGATTTCCCCTCGACCTCACAGAACTCATACTCAAGGAAAATGGCATGACACTTGACCACGCTGAGTTTGATAAGGAGATGGAGGCACAGAAGGCTCGCGCACGCAACGCCGCCGCCATGGAGACCGGCGACTGGGTTGTCGTGAACGATGGCGAGCAGGAGTTTGTCGGCTATGACACTCACTCTGTGTCCACAAAGATATTGCGCTATCGCAAGGTAAAGCAGAAGAACAAGGAATATTATCAGATTGTGTTGTCGTCAACACCTTTCTATGCTGAGATGGGTGGTCAGGTCGGCGACCGTGGTGTGCTGGTCAATGGCGATGAGACGGTGGAGATATACGACACCAAGCGTGAGAACGGTATGGGTGTGCATTTGACCACCAAGCTCCCCGCCGATGTCACGGCTGTCTTTGAGGCTCGCATTGACGAGAAGGCCCGTCTCGCTACATCGAGCAACCACACCGCTACCCACCTGCTCCACGAGGCTCTGCGCGAGGTGCTTGGCACGCATGTCGAGCAGAAGGGCTCTTACGTGTCGCCTGACGTGTTGCGCTTTGATTTCTCCCATTTCCAGAAGATGACCCCCGTGGAAATCTCAAAGGTCGAGCATCTTGCCAATGCCAAGGTTCGTGCTGCCATTGCCCGTGACGAGAAGCGCAACGTGCCTATATCACAGGCTCTTGATATGGGTGCGATGGCACTGTTTGGCGAGAAGTACGGCGATGAGGTGCGTGTCATCAAGTACGGCGACTCGGTGGAACTCTGTGGCGGTACTCATGTTGACAACACGGGAAACATCGGTATGATAAAGATTATCTCGGAGAGCAGCATCGCTGCCGGCATCAGGCGTATCGAGGCCATCACCGGTGAGCGTGTCGAGGATATGCTCGATGACATGAAGCGCAATATTCAGAGCATCGCCGGCATGTTTAACAATGCCCCCGACATCATGGCGGCTGTCCGCAAGGCCATCGACGAGAACTCCGAACTCAAGAAACAGGCTGAACAGGCATTCAATGAGCGCGTCAGCGCCCTCACGGCCGAGGTGCTCAACAATTCACGTGATGTCCATGGTATAAAGGTTACGTCGCTCAAAGGCGTGCGTATGCCCGATATGGCCAAGAACGTGGCGTTTGGCGTGCGCGCCCAGTCTCCCGAGAAAACTGTGTTTATTGCGGCCACTCAGGATGTCAACCAGAAGCCGTTGTTGACATTAATGATTACCGAGGATTTGGTGAAAGAGGGGCTTAATGCGTCCAAGATTGTGCGTGAGGCTGCCAAGTCCATCCAGGGCGGTGGTGGCGGTCAGCCCGGTTTTGCCCAGGCTGGTGGAAAAAATGCCGATGGCCTGTCATTGGCATTCGACAACATGTATATGGCATTAGGTCTGTAACCGCACCATAAGGGCGTGCCAACTGGCACGTTATCAGAGAATTTTATAATCGAGACCTTCGGCGCTGACCGCGTCGAGGGTCTCTTTTTCGGGAGACACGAGGAGTATGCGCCCCGGCACGATCCTCATCAGCGGCAGGTCGTCGCTATGGTCAGTGATGATACCGGCTGCTGTGAGACCATGGGTGTTGAGCAGTATGATTACCCGGGCTTTCTTCTCCTCGGCGACACACTCTTTCCACCCTGCGGCACTTGACGGAGGCGTCGACAGGCAGTAGTCGGCCTCCACGAGTCGGGCAATGCGTTCCGCGTATGATTCCGGGGCGGCGGTGGCGAGTATCACGCGGTATCCGTCATCTTTTAATCTGGCAATCTCGCTCATAACGGCAGGGTTGATGTGGCTTTCCAGCCGGCGGGTGAACTCTGATAGTCGCTTAGCGCTCATAATCGGTTCTGTAGCACTCAGTATGTGCCATTTCATGCTGCTGTGGGATGTTAATCGCAGTTTGCGCATGACGACCCGGGCGGCAATCCGTGCAGCCGTCATCAACCGCATGTCAGCCATGGCCTTTCTCCCCGCAAAGATTATATACTCCTTGAAGGTGTTTACGGTGGCCAGTGTCCCGTCGAGGTCAATAATCACGGCATCGGATGTCGGGAGTCTGCTGCCCATGGAAATCTTATCAGCGTATCGTTATTGTATATACAGAAATCGGCCTTTATAGCCGGCTTCGGAGTGGTAACGGTTATGGCGGCTGTCGATATGACGCAGTGAGGATAGAGTCGTCGAAGATATGACACCACGGTCAGCATGGTGGCGCCGGAATCAATCGCATCGTCTACCACAAGGATATGGCGCGGGGCGTATGACAGGAAGTCGGCGATATCCTCGGACAATTCCATTTCGCTGTCGCGCTCCTGTAGCGGACGATAGCGGGTGCAGTATGACTCGGCTATTCTTGCGAGATTGAGAATGATTTGTGGTGTGTAGTGCATCAGGGTACGGACAAGGCAGCTATCCTTGGCATCGGACGACTTGCGGCGCAACGTCACATCGGCTCTCTTGGCCGATGGAAAATGCCGGGATATCTGATCGGCCACATATCCACCACCCCGTAAGATACCGATTATGACATCGGGCGCTGGGCCTGATGTGCCAACCAACTCGCTGAGCCGGTCGCACATATCTGCAAATTCCGCCTGTGTCACCGTGATAACTTTCATGAGACTACACGGCTTATCAGTTGGAAAAATCTCCGACCGAACAATGACACTATTATGCCGACCTTATTCTTGAGACGGACTTTGGGATTTGTCAGGCTCCCATATCGCAAGCACTTGATATTCTCCCAACAGCGGTCGGCATAAGGGCTGTCGGCGTAACCGTTGGCCAACAGCAGCTGCATCATGTTGAAGTTGGCGCTTAGTCGGCGGTCACGTGCTGCCGGTAGCAATCGGGGCGTGGTCTCAGATATGTGCCGCTCAATCTCGTCAGTGACGTCAAGCACGTCAAGCCGCCGCAATTTGAAACCTCCGATATTGCTGTTGCGTCGCTGACGGTAATAGTAAAGACGTTCGCCTGACACGACGATCCTCGCTGAGATTTCAAATAACCGATATATGAGCGCCAGGTCTTCGTACAATATCCCCGGTGGAAAACGCAGACTGTCAAACAATGAGCGACGGAACAACTTGCACCACGGTGCCGGAGTGATGTCCCGTTGATAGAGGATGTCCTCTACTGCCGCCATCGCATCGGTCAGCCGTATTCCGCCATGCTCCCTGTGAGACCTACAACCTTCATCGGTGACTATCACTTCCTGACATGTCGCGATGTCAGCGTCATAGGCCGCGATATTGCCGTATAGGCTTTCAATCATATGCTTATCAGCCCAGTCATCGCTGTCTACAAAGCAGATATACTCACCTGTGGATACGTCGATTCCTTTGTTTCTGGCAACAGAACTTCCTCCGTTGGGCTCATGATATACCGATATGTTGGAGTGTGTTTCTGAATACATGTCACATATCGACCCCGAATTGTCGGTCGAGCCGTCGTCAATCAGTATTATCTCGATATTGGGATAGGTCTGTGACACCAGGCTGTCGATACACGTGCCGAGATATTTCTCGACATTGTAGACAGGCACTATCACCGATATCAGCGGACGTTTCATCATTAGCAAAGATAGCTAATATTCCTAAAGGAATAAAAGGTTGATTTGAATAATTTTTACTAATTTTGTAATCGCGCTTTTCGTGGCATTGTCAAATCATGGGCGATAATGGCCCATTGTCGTTGCCTAAGAACTGTAACTGATGAATATAGCCATAGTTGGAACAGGATATGTGGGTCTTGTCTCGGGAACATGTTTTGCCGAGACAGGGGTCAATGTCACCTGTGTGGATGTCGATGAGGATAAGATAAAGCGACTCGTCGCCGGTGAAATACCCATCTACGAGCCCGGACTTGACGAGATGGTGGTCCGTAATCATCGCGAGGGTCGTCTGAAGTTCACGACCAGTCTCGCTGATTGCATTGATGATGTCGATATAGTGTTCAGCGCCGTCGGTACCCCCCCTGACGAGGATGGCAGCGCCGACCTGCGATATGTGCTTGAGGTGGCGCGGGAGTTTGGCCGGCTGATAAACCGTTATACCATCCTTGTGGTTAAATCGACTGTCCCGGTCGGTACCGCGATGGAGGTAAAGGCTGCGATACAGGAGGAGCTTGATAAGCGCGGGGTAGTTGTGCCTTTTGATGTGGCAAGCAATCCCGAGTTCCTCAAAGAGGGTGCCGCTGTCAAGGACTTCATGAGTCCCGACCGTGTCATTGTCGGTGTTGAGTCAGAAAAGGCTCGTGAGATGATGAGCCGTCTCTACCGTCCGTTCTTGCTCAATAATTTCCGCGTCATATTCACTGACTTCCCATCAGCCGAGATGATTAAATATGCCTCCAACTCCATGCTGGCCACCCGCATATCGTTTATGAACGACATAGCCAATCTGTGTGAGCTTGTCGGGGCCGATGTCAATATGGTGCGCAAGGGAATCGGTAGCGACACGCGTATAGGCAGCAAGTTCCTCTATCCCGGCTGCGGGTATGGTGGGTCGTGTTTCCCCAAGGATGTCAAGGCGCTTGTCAAGACCGCCGAGAAGGCCGGCTACGAGATGAGCGTGCTCAAGGCGGTTGAGGCCGTCAATGAGCGACAGAAGAGTGTCCTGTTCCGTAAGTTGTCCGACTATTATACCGGAGATTTGCGTGGCAAGACAATCGCATTGTGGGGTCTCGCGTTCAAGCCCGAGACCGACGACATGCGCGAATCGACAGCCTTGGTTACAATAGACTTGCTGCTTGATGCCGGTTGCCGTGTCAGGGTATATGACCCGGTTGCCATGGATGAGTGTCGCAGACGTGTCGGCGATGCCGTTGAGTATGCCCGCGACATGTACGATGCTGTGCTTGATGCCGATGCGTTGCTCATGCTGACGGAGTGGAAGCAATTCCGTATGCCATCATGGGGCGTGATACGGCGCACGATGCGCAATCCGCTCGTGATTGATGGTCGTAACATCTATGACCCCGCCGAGATGCGCGAGTATGGATTTGATTACAGATGTATAGGTCGTTAGCCCGATTATCAGAATAACCTCTATCTCACGAAAATATGAATCACAGAATACTGATTGTTAACAAGTTCTATTATCCTCGCGGTGGCGACTGCGTGTGTACCATAAACTTGGAGCGCCTTTTGCGCGATAAAGGTCACGAGACTGCCGTGTACTCGATGGAGTATCCTGAGAATATAGAGACTGAATGGTCTCGTTATTTTGCCCCTGCTGTCGACTTTGGCGGCGGCGTGCGTCAGAAAGTTGATGCGGTCAAGCGGATATTGGGATTTGGTGATATAAGGAAATCGTTCGCACGCATACTGTCGGACTTTAATCCCGACATCGTGCATCTCAACAATATACACAGCTATCTTTCGCCCGAGCTTGCGGTGATGGCCCGCCGCCATGGTGCGCGGGTAGTGTGGACTCTCCATGACTACAAACTGATATGCCCCTCATACAACTGCCTTTATGACGACAAGCCCTGTGAGGACTGCTTCTCACACAAATTTTCGGTTGTCAGCAAGCGCTGCATGAAGGGTTCGTTGGCCGCGAGCGCCATAGCCTTTGTGGAGGCTTTGAGATGGAATCGCAGGGTGCTTGAGAAGAATGTGGACATGTTCATTTGTCCGAGCGGGTTTATGAGAGACAAGATGGCGCAAGCCGGATTCTCGCCTGACAAACTGGCGGTCGATTGCAACTTTGTCGATTTTGACAAGTTGGAGCGGTTTGTCAATTCTCCTGTGATAGACCGTGATGATTACTACTGTTATGTAGGTCGTCTATCAGTTGAGAAGGGTGTCGGACTGATGCTTGAGGTGGCATCGTCGGTGCCATATCGCATAAAGATAGCGGGTGACGGCCCGATGGCCGAACAGCTCAGGGAGAAATACCGGGATTGTGAGAACATAGAATTTCTTGGTCGGCAGGATGCCGTACAAGTAAGCGGTTTGTTGTCAAAGGCGCGGTTCTCCATAATACCGTCAATGTGGTATGAGAACAATCCTCTGGGTGTCATCGAGTCGTTATGTGCCGGGACACCCGTTGTCGGAGCGCGTATCGGCGGCATCCCGGAACTTATAGACGAAGGAAAGACCGGATTGACATTTGAGAGTGGTGATGCCGAGTCTATGAGAGATGCTGTCACCAAGGCTTTTGAGATGGATTGGGACAACGAGGTCATAAAGGAGGTCTCGTTTGCGCGGTTCTCAGCCGACCGTCACTATGAGATATTGGAAAAAATTTACAACACACATAAATAAATTACGTATATACAATTATGGGAACAGTTAAACCTACTGATGCTTCAATTATTTTGACATATCGCTGCCCGATGCAGTGTAAGATGTGTAACATCTGGCACTATCCCACAGATAAGAAAGAGGAAATCAAGGCTTCTGACCTAAGATCGCTTCCCCAGCTTAAATTTATAAACCTCACGGGTGGTGAGCCGTTCATACGCGAGGATCTCGCCGAGATAGTCGAGGAGTGCTATAAGCATACCGACCGCATTGTGATATCCACGTCGGGATGGTTTGAGGATCGGGTTATCGCCCTTGCCAAGAAATTTCCCAACATAGGAATACGCATATCAATCGAGGGCCTAAGCCGTAAGAATGACGAGCTGCGTGGCCGCGAGGGTGGATTTGACAAGGGTCTCCGAACATTGCTCACGCTCAAGCAGATGGGAGTCAAGGATATAGGATTTGGATGTACCGTGTCCAACAACAACTCCCACGACATGCTCTCGCTCTATCAGCTGTCGCTGTCACTCGGACTGGAATTTGCCACGGCCTCGTTCCACAACTCCTATTATTTCCACAAGGACGACAATGTCATCACCAACAAGGAAGAGGTATGCAAGAACTTTGAGCAGCTGATTGAGTGGCAGTTGCAAGAGAAGCACCCCAAGTCTTGGTTTCGTGCGTTCTTCAACATGGGACTTATCAACTATATTGAGGGCGGTCGTCGCATGTTGCCATGTGAGGCCGGTTCGGCAAACTTCTTTATCGACCCATGGGGTGAGGTATACCCCTGCAATGGTCTTGAGGAGAAATATTGGAAAGAGTCCATGGGCAACATACACGATGCTGACTTCATGACAATATGGGAGAGCGAGCAGGCGCAAAAGGTGAGAGCCATGGTGCGCAAGTGTCCCAAGAACTGCTGGATGGTAGGTACTGCATCGCCCGTCATGCACAAGTATATCAAGCATCCGCTCAAGTGGGCCGTGAAAAACAAGATACGCTCCATGCGTGGCCTGAAGCCTTGTCTGGATAAGACGTGGTATGATGTGGGTCAGGATCCGATGCAAGGTGACTTGAGAGAGAAATTTTAACTTAAACGGCATATTGACATGAAGATTGTCGTTGTTGGGACGCGTGGCATCCCCGATATCCTTGGAGGTGTTGAGACCCACTGTGAAGAGCTTTATCCACGCATCGCGTCGATGGGTCATGATGTCACTGTGATACGGCGCACACCCTATGTCACGGAGGATAATCACCGCGAGTCATTCAAGGGTGTGAAGCTCGTTGATGTCTACGCACCACGCAAGAAAAGCATCGAGGCGATAGTCCACACGTTTCTTGCCGTCATCAAGGCTCGTCGTCTGCATCCCGATGTGCTCCACGTCCATGCCATAGGCCCGGCGATAATGGTGCCTTTTGCCCGCCTCCTCGGCATGAGGGTCGTGATGACAAATCATGGACCCGACTATGACCGTCAGAAGTGGGGCCGCATGGCCAAGATGGTGCTGAAGACCGGCGAAAGGTTTGGTTCGCTGTTCAGTCACAAGGTCATCGTCATATCGTCGGTGATTTCCGCGATAGTGCGGGATAACTATGGCCGTACTGATACCGAGTTGATATACAACGGTGTCAATATACCTGATAAATCCAAAGCGATTGATTTCCTTGAAGCCTCGGGCATCGGTAAGTCGCCATATATACTCGCTATCGGTCGGTTTGTCAAGGAAAAAGGTTTCCATGACCTTATCGACGCATACCTGATGTCAGGACTTGCCGACCGCTATAAGTTGGTAATAGCGGGTGACAGTGACCATGAGGATGACTATTCCGCCGGTCTTAAGCGCAAGGCCCGCGAGGCCGGGGTGATATTGACAGGATTCATAAAGGGTGAGCGGCTCAATCAGGTGATGACCAATGCCTCTCTCTTTGTGATGCCGTCATATCATGAGGGACTTCCTATTGCCCTCCTTGAGGCTATGAGCTACAACCTTGACGTTGTGGTAAGCGATATCCCGGCCAACAGGCTTGATGTCTTGCGCCCCGAGGACTTCTTTCATGTCGGCGATGTCGAAGATCTCGCTGTCACGATGCGTCGCAAGATTGACGCGCACATGACGCCCCGTCAGTATGACCTGTCAGATTACGACTGGGATCGCATAGCTGTACAGACTGTAAACGTCTACAAGAGCATAGTACCACGTGACTAATACCTAAAACGTATCTTATATGAGTATCAAAAATCTCCTTAAACACCTGTTTATCCTCGCGGCAGTGACTGCCTGCCTTGAGGTGTCGGCACAGTCAGTGTCGCAGCTCCCTCCGCTCCCTGTCGACAAGGATGTCAGAATAGGCCGTCTCCCTAATGGGTTGACCTACTACATCCGTCATAATGAATACCCCAAGGGGCAGGCTGACTTCTATATCGCGCAAAAGGTTGGCTCGATACTTGAGGAAGATAATCAGCGTGGTCTCGCCCACTTCCTTGAACACATGTGTTTTAATGGGACTAAGAATTTTCCCGGCAATGAGGTCGTATCGTGGCTTGAGACTGTAGGGGTCAAGTTTGGTCAGAATCTCAATGCCTACACATCGGTTGACGAGACTGTCTATAACATATCCAACGTCCCCGTCGCCCGCGAGAGCGTGCAGGACAGCTGCTTGCTGATACTCCATGACTGGGCCAACGACCTGTTGCTCGACCCCGAGGAGATCGACAAGGAGCGTGGCGTCATACATCAGGAATGGCGCAGGAGTATGGTGGGTCAGATGCGCATATTGGAGAAGGTACTCCCCGACATGTATCCGGGAAGCCGCTACGGTTACCGTCTGCCGATAGGTACGATGGAGGTGGTAGACAGTTTCCCGCCACAAGATTTGCGCAACTACTATGAGCGTTGGTATCGTCCCGACCAGCAGGGTGTCATTATTGTCGGTGATGTGGATGTCGACCGCATAGAGGGCAAGATAAAGGAGATGTTCTCCGATATAGAGATGCCGGCTGATGCTCCCGAGCGAGTATATTTCCCAGTTGAGGATAACAAAGGAACCTTGTATGCCATCGGCAGTGACCCGGAGCAGCAGTCGGCGGTCGTGGAACTTATGTTCAAGACCGAGGCGTTTCCCGACTCGCTAAAGGATAACGTCGTCTACCTTTGTGCCGGTTATCTCAACTATGTGCTCACCCACATGCTCAGGTCGCGCCTTAGTGACATCGCCTCACGTCCCGATGCTCCGTTTGCCGGTGCGTCCGCGTCTTACGGCGACTTCTTCATGGCAAAGACCAAGGATGCGTTGACACTGTCGGGCGCGGCCAAGGATGGTGATGTCCGCCCGGTGGTCGAGGCTCTCTACCGCGAGTTGTTGCGTGCTGTCCGTGGTGGTTTCACGGCGAGTGAGTATGATCGGGCACGTAGTGAGTACCTGTCGCGTCTTGAGTCGTTGTATAATGGCCGTAATAAGGTCGAAAACGATAGCTATGTGCAGGAATACGTCAGGAATTTTATTGACAATGAGCCTATCCCGGGCATAGAGTATGAGCATCAGGTGCTGACGATGCTTGCTAATGCCCTCGGCGTTGATGAGGTCAACAAGCTGTTGCGGACAATAGTTACCGATGACAATCGTGTCATTCTCGCATTGTTGCCCGACAAGGAGGGGACAGTTGTTCCCACCCCTGAGCAGTTGGGCAACATAATGTCTCGCGTTGACGGTGAGACTATCGAGGCTTACGTGGATGACGTGAAGAGTGAGCCGTTGATACCCGAGCTGCCTCAGCCGGGGTGTATAGTGTCGGAGCGTACCGACGAGCGGTTCGGCGCCGTGGAGTGGCTGTTGTCCAATGGTGCCACCGTGCTCGTCAAGAACACTCCATTTAAGGATGACGAGATATTGTTTGAGGCCATAGCGAAAGGCGGTACATCAGTATTTGGCGATGAGGACGCTGCCAACCTTATATTCATGCCGGTGGCGTTGTCGCAGAATGGTCTCGGCGACTACTCATACAGCGACCTCAACAAGTACATGTCGGGTAAGCAAGCAGCGGTTGATATGCGGTTTGACGCGTATTCACGCGAGGTAAAGGGATTCTCCACACCCAAGGACCTTCCGACGCTGATGGAGCTTATCTATATGACATTCACCTCCCTTGACCTCAAGCCCGATGAGTATGCGGCATTACAGGCCAATGTCTCGGGCATGTTGCAGAATCAACTCAAGGACCCCCAGTATAATTTCCTCGCCAAGATGTCAGAGGCGTTGTTCAAATCACCTGCCAAGGGTCGTCTCAATCCTCGGGTTGTAAGCGACGCCTCACGCGGACGCATACTTGACATGTCACATGAGATGCTCGCCAATGCGGCTGACTATACGTTTGTGTTTGTCGGCAACGTCGAGCCTGATACCCTGCGTCCGCTTGTCGAGCAATATATCGCGACACTTCCCGGCAATCCCGACAATAAGACCGAGATTGTACACAACCCGGCATTGTCAATCACCCGGGGAGCGGCGACTGACCAATCGGAGATGAGGATGGAAAACCCGCAGGCGTTTGCCGGTATATTCCTGTCGGGCGATGCGGAGTACACGCCACTCAATACCTATCTCGCGAGCATCGCAGGTCAGATACTTACAGCACGTTTGATCGAGACTGTCCGTGAAAAGGAGGGGGCTGTATACTCGATTGGCGCGAGCGGTTCGATGAGCCGCACATCAGATGTGCCTGTCATCATGCAGACCGCTTTCCCGCTCAAGCCCGAGATGAAGGATAAGGTGCTGGCTATGATTGCCGATGAACTGGACCGTATGGCCGAATCGGTGTCTGATGCTGAACTCGCGAAGGTAAAGGAGTTTATGGTAAAGGAGGCGACCGAAGGCAAGGAGCGCAACGAGGCATGGCTGTCAGCAATCTCCCTGACTCAACTCAACGGGGTCGATACGTTCAACGGTAATATCGAGGTGATTAATTCGGTTACCCCGGCTCAGGTATTGGCCTTCATGCGGAATCTTCTCGATCAGAACAATTACCGTGTTGTCGTATTGATGCCCGAGGAGTGATTGCCTGTAGCAGCGGTGCCGCCGGTGTGTGAGCGACGTGTCATGCTTACATATATGGCACTGAATATGCCGAGTATCACAAGCATTCCGGCCTGAAAGCTCCACATGACTATCGAGAATGCGGCACCCTCAGTGTTGGATATACCGTAAAGTGAGAGCGCAAACATTACAGCAAGATTCCATGGTCCCAGCCCTCCGTTGGATGGCACGGCCATGCTGAATGACCCGAATACGAAGACTACGAGTCCCGGTATGAGTCCTGCGGCCATGCCGGGACTCGTTATAAGTTCACGCGTGAACGGGAATGCAAAGAAGCAAACGTAGGTCTCAAGATAGTAGCATATCCATATACTGAATGTCAGCAGTATGTATTGCCCGATTCCTTTCATCGTAAACAACACCTTGAAGCCATTCCACAGGCGGTCAATCACTCCGTCGATGTCGCGTATGTACCGATAGTTGCGGCAGAAATGAAGCACAGTCCATGCGACACCCACGAAGATGGCGATGAGACACCATAGCCAAGGATTGTCGGCAAACGCGGCGATGTCCTTGCCGATGGCGTATTTGGTGAGAAATCCCTCGATGGCCGGATGGGCGACTATGAGGGTGAGACCGAGCAACGCCGCAACGACAACGGCATCAGATGCGCGGTCGCCAAGGTCAGTCCCCACAACGGATGATAGCGAGGCGTTTTCCTTGCGCGTTATGTAGACGCATCGCCATACCTCACCAAGTCTCGGAAACACGAGGTTGAGCGCATAGGCTCCGAATATTGAGACGCTGTATGCCGTGACGCTCATGCGTGGTATCCCGACAGCACGCAACTGTATTCCCCACCTTATGCCGCGTATTATATGGGATAGGGTGGTGATGGCCATCATCAGTATTATCCATCCGTAGTCGCATCCATGTCTAACGATATCCATGACATGCCGGATGTCAACCTTATTGAAAAGCCATACGATCAGTCCGACCGACACTATCAGTGGCAATACATAACGTAAGCCTGTACCAAGCATCTTGCGCCAGTCTTTCCAATGGTCATCCTGTTCCTTTGCTGTAGGAGCGTGGTTCATATCTGTCGTTTATTACATGAACAACAGACATGTCAGGTTGGTTGAGCCTTGGAGATTATGTTGTGACGGCAGTGTTGTCTGGTTGTGAGGGGATATAACAAAAAACGGAGAGTCAAGGGGAACTCTCCGTAGTCTGAGCCACAGGTGGGACTCGAACCCACGACCTTTGCGTTACGAATGCAATGCTCTAACCAACTGAGCTATTGTGGCTTGTTGTAGTCAAACCGCAGTAGGAGACACCTGTTTTGCGATGCGACAGCATGTCCAAGCGGTTTGCGAGTGCAAATATACTACATTTTTACTTTCTGATTACTATAAGTCAGCTTAATTTTTGTCTTTTTGTCGTCGATGAGCAATTTTACCATCGTGGGACGACCGACGTAGGGGTATATGCCCGTAATCTGCGTGGATGTGGTGTAGGAGCTACTCGTTATAGTCTCGGTGGTGACAGTGACCGGGGTGAGGATAAAGGTCATGTCATCGGCTGTGACCGACTCCTGAGTGAGCAGCGACGCGATGTAGTCGCGCATCGAGTTGAACGAATAGGACCCTGTCGCACGATTATATGATGCAAGAAAGGAGGTGAGGTTATCCGCTATATCGTTTTTAGCAAAAAACTCGTCTTTCTTGCTCTTGAGTACCATGAGCAGGTAGGCCGGCGGCTCTATGCCGTAGTCGTTTGTCAACTTTTCTGCGGCGAGTTCAAACGAAAGCGTATTGATTACGGCAAGACTTCCTTTGTTTGCGCGGTAGTTGCGTATTATATCGTCTGACGGGAAATTTATCTCCACGTCATATCCTGCCGGTGCTACGATGAGCGATTCGCCCGAGGTGACCATTTGTCGCAACTCGGGGGAGATGTTGAACGTGATATTATTGTTGGTCACGACCTCCGGGGTCGTGGCAAAGTAAGACGACTGGTAGTAGTAGGTTGTGTCGCGTCCATCATAGGTCGTGTCGCGGTGATAATACATCACGAGGTCGGTTGAGGTGAAGTCCATCACGCGTCCGGCCCCATAGCTGTTGGCCACATATATACCGGGAAACCACTCGGCAAAGGCATCAGGCGAGGCGAATGTCGTGGGATGGGTCTTGTAACGGTTAAACATGTCGCGTCCGAGACTCAAGGGGAGGTCGACCGACACAGTGCGGTATTTCTGCTTGGTGATGGTATCCGTCACGCCGAGGGCGGTAGCTGTATATATAGCCGAGCCGAGCAGGTTGCTCTCAGAATAGTAGTCCTTGGGGTCAAAGTCGCTGTAGATGGGCGAGGGTAACTGACGGTCGAGACGGTAGACGTTGAGACCCATGGGTATGACCGAATCACCGGTATATCCCCCCGAGGCGATTTTCATGACGAGTTTGAGCGAGTCGATGTCATCGGCTCTGATGCCGGTCGTGTCGATATTCAAGGCCGGCATGAACTGCGTGACAAAGTCGGAGGTGAAGTCCCCGTACCCTTTCGCCTCGATGCGTCCGAGCAGCTGCTGTATGGTGCGGGACTGTATTTTCTCGTTGTCGACCGAGCGGCCTGTGGCGGTAAAGGTGGAGTCGATGACAATCGACAGCTCATCCTGTATGAGTGACTCGCCGATGGAGGTGCTTTCCTCACAGGCGGTTGTCGAAGCCGCAATGAGGCCGGCGATAAGTATTCTTGATAATTTCATGCGATATTGAATATCGGTGGCTTTATATTGTCTAAGCTCAAAGCGAGTTGTAGAAGTCATTGTAGGCATCCAGATACTCCTCGTCGCCGGGGAACGGCAGGAAAGGCTTGCCCGAAGCCTTGGCATACTCGATGAGTTCGGGGGCGACATTAGCGGTAGCCTGGGCTATCGCATCGGCATGGTCGATGGCAAACTTGCACAATGTGATGAAGTCAACCGGCTTGTCACCGAGTGACGCGAGGTCATCGTCGGAGAATCCCTCCATGCGCAGTTTCTCGACCATGCGGGGATCGAGAATGCCATCGAATTTCTCGTCAAACAGCGAGTACACAACCTTTGCCGACCTGAACGCCGGATCCTCGTTGTACACTTTCTTGATATAGAGGGGCGCCATTGACGATATCCAGCCTGAGCAATGGACGATTGACGGCTCCCAGCGCAGTTTCTTGACAGTCTCGATGACACCGCGCACATAAAACATTATGCGCTCGTCGTTGTCATCGGGTGACAGGCGCGTCTCCAGGTCCTTTATCATGTGGCGCTGGAAGAAATCCTCGTTGTCAATGAAGTAGACTTGCATACGGGCCGGCTGTAGGGTGGCGACCTTTATGATGAGGGGATGGTCGGTGTCGTCGATGATGAGGTTCATACCTGACAGGCGGATGACCTCGTGCAACTGGTTGCGGCGTTCGTTTATGCAGCCGTAACGTGGCATGAATGTGCGCACTTCATGACCTTTTTCCTGTATACCCTGGGGAAGTCTGCGGCCAAGCTCGGCCATCGGAGATGTCGGTAGATATGGCGTTATTTCCTGAGAGATGTAGAGTACTTTGCTTGGTTCCATTAAATCGAGGATTGTAATCTTGTATCTTCGTGATGTATTGTTAGTGCAAAGTTAGTGATTTTTTTTGAAATAGTAAAGCGTGGCAAGCGTGGCGGCCGATGAAATCGACATAAAGTCGGGCTGTGGGTGCCGTTTGTGGCGGCGATATGTTTTTTTAACCGAACGTACTGTCTTGAAGGACGGTAGATTTGGCATTATAGGTTTTTATATAATGATTGGTTTGATTAACTTTGCGGCAAAATAATAAACATGAATTATCACGCAAAGATGAAACGATTATTGTTGTTGACAGTCGTTGCCTTGGTGTCGTTGATGCAGATGCCGGCACAGATCCTTGAGCCAATCAAGTGGACTACCACGTTAGACCGGCAGTCAGATACAGAGGTTACGGTAAAGTTTGCCGCCTCAATCGAGGATGGATGGCATCTCTATGGCCTTGACCTCCCTGAGGGCGGGCCGTCATCAACATCAGTCGATTTCACAACCATCGAGGGTGTCGAGCCTGTCGGTGGGCTTGTATCCTCTGTCCCCACGGTCGATAAGGTCGATATGATATTTAATCTCCGACTCAGCTGGTGGGAAAGTGATGTGACACTATCACAGCGGTTTAAGGTGGTCGGGAAAGATGGATATAAGATTGCGGGTACGATAAATTTCATGGGGTGTAACGACCAGTCGTGTATGCCTCCGCAGAAAGAGGAATTTTCGTTTGTCTCATCATCGTCTGATGCCGGAAGTGAGGCTGCTGATACCGTGGCCGTGTCGTCAATCGTTGCCCCCGTCGGCGAGGATGGCGGCGACAGCGGATGGTGGGCGCCGGTAAAGGTCGGGCAGGCTTCTGACTCGGAGGCGAGTGTGGCGCAAAGCCCGTGGTGGTATATCCTGATATGGGGATTTGTCGGGGGCCTCGTGGCGTTGCTCACTCCATGCGTGTGGCCGATGATTCCGCTCACCGTGAGCTTCTTCCTCAAGAAAAGCCAGTCGCGTCGCCGGTCGGTGACCGATGCCATACTCTATGGCGCGGCCATCATAGTCATCTATCTTGTCCTCGGCCTTGTTATAACAGCGGTGTTTGGCGCGGGTAAGCTCAACGACCTCTCCACCAATGCGGTGTTCAATCTCATATTCTTCCTGTTGTTGGTAGTATTCGCCGTGTCGTTCTTTGGCGCGTTTGACATACGTCTCCCATCTTCATGGTCGAGCCGCATGGATAACAATGCCGAGCGTACTACCGGCGTGATAAGCATATTTTTCATGGCGTTCACCTTGGTGTTGGTGTCGTTCTCTTGCACTGGCCCAATTATCGGCACCCTGCTTGTTGAGGCCGCATCGCTTGGCGACATATCCGGCCCGGCTATCGGCATGGGAGGATTTGCGCTCGGTCTCGCGCTTCCGTTTGCTCTGTTTGCCATATTCCCGTCGTGGCTCAAGGAGATGCCCCGCTCAGGTGGTTGGCTCAACTCCGTCAAGGTCGTGCTCGGCTTCCTTGAGCTGGCATTGTCGCTGAAGTTCCTGTCGGTCGCTGACCTTGCGTATGGCTGGGGCATACTTGATCGCGAGGTGTTTGTGTCGCTGTGGGTGGTCATATTCCTGCTGCTTGGGCTTTATCTGCTTGGCAAGATACGGTTTTCGCATGACTCGGAGTGTGACAGCGTGCCGGTCGGTCGCTTTTTCCTCGCGCTGGTGTCTCTCAGCTTTTCCGTCTACCTGCTTCCCGGACTGTGGGGCGCGCCCCTCAAGGGTGTAAGTGCCTTTGTGCCGCCGTTGTACACGCAAGATTTCAACCTCTATGCGGGCGGTCGGTTCCAGGAGTTTGACGATTATGATGAGGGCATGAGGTTTGCCGCCGAGAACGGTCGTCCCGTGTTGATTGACTTCTCGGGATACGGATGTGTGAATTGCCGTAAGATGGAGGGCGCTGTGTTTGACACACAGGAGATTTCGTCGGTCATCAAGGAAAATTTTGTACTCATCAAGCTAATGGTTGATGATAAGCATCAACTTGCCACTCCGATAAATGTCACAGAAAACGGCAAGCGTGTCAAGATAGAGACAGTAGGTGAGAAGTGGAGCTACCTACAGCGTCATAAGTTTGGTGCCAACTCACAGCCCTATTACATAACACTTGACAATGACGGCCAGCCGCTTTCCCCGGCATACTATTATGACGAGAGTGTATCCAAATTTGCCGAGTGGCTTAAGGGAGCGGTCGATAACTATACGAAGTAAATATCAAAGGAATATAACGATATGGCACACACGAGGGAAGAGAAGATTGAGGCAATCGGTAGGGTGATTGATACGCTCGACATATTGCGTCGGGAGTGTCCGTGGGACCGCAAGCAGACCAACGAGAGTCTGCGGCCCAATACGGTCGAGGAGGTCTATGAGCTTTGCGATGCTCTGATAAACGATGATAACGCCAACATACGCAAGGAACTCGGCGATGTGCTGTTGCACATACTTTTCTACTCCAAGATTGGCGAGGAGAAGGCTGCATTTGACATCGCCGATGTCGCCGACGCTCTCAATGCCAAGCTCATATTTCGACATCCGCATGTATTTGGCGATGTCACTGCCGATGACGCGCATCAGGTTGAGCAGAACTGGGAGCAGATAAAACTAAAGGAAAGGGGGGGCAACAAGACTGTGCTTGCCGGTGTGCCGACAGCGTTGCCCGCGCTGATAAAGGCTGACCGTATACAGGAGAAAGCCGCTAACGTCGGCTTTGACTGGGAGAAACGTGAGCAGGTATGGGAAAAGGTCAAGGAGGAGATTGACGAGGTGGGCCGCGAGATTGACACGATGGAGAGTCAGGAACGTGTCGAGGCAGAGTTTGGCGACCTGCTGTTCAGCATAGTCAATGCCGCCCGGCTTTACAATGTCAATCCTGAGAACGCCCTCGAAAAGACCAACAAGAAGTTTATCTCGCGTTTTAATCACGTTGAGTCCCGGGCCAAGGAGCTTGGACGGCAACTACGTGAGATGACCCTTGACGAGATGGATACCCTATGGAATGAGGCTAAGGAACTTGAGCATGATGGAAACGATGATAAATAAGGTCCGCTCACCGCGTGTCGTGTTGCTTGCGCTACTGCTTGGACTGCTGTCGGTGTATGCCGCCGGAGTCTCGGCGCAGATAATATATCAGCCGGGACGCGAAAACAGGACGAGCAACGTGGAGTTTGCGGTCGATAACATAGACTACCGTCAGGACTTGACGCGTGTGTACGGGCGGTTGTTGGGCCGTCCGCATACCTCATGCCGGGTGGACAATATAACGCTGTCGTCGGGCGAGGTTGACTATACTGCCACCGACATTGACGGTATTGATTTCAAGCGCTGGTTCCAGTGGGAGGATGATGGGTCAATCGCTGTGGAGATTGACTTCCCCCGCATGAAGCGTCGCGATACGTTCACGATTACAATCTCGACACCTCGCGGGGTGCGTACATTTCATATAAAACGCTAAGGTGAAGCTGTGTATTACTGAGAAACCGAGCGTGGCCAAGGATATAGCGGCCATACTCGGCGCCGACGTGAAGCGTGACGGCTATTATGAGGGCGGGGATTATAATGTCACGTGGACTTTCGGCCATCTGTGTACCCTGAAGGAACCCGCCGACTATACCGATAGATGGAAGCGGTGGTCACTCGGGGCCTTGCCTATGCTTCCCGCCAAGTTTGGCATAAAGTTGATTGACCAGCAGAGTATTGAGCGGCAGTTTACCGTGATAAAGAATCTCATATCCGAGGCTTCCGAGGTCATCAACTGCGGTGATGCCGGTCAGGAGGGAGAGCTTATACAGCGTTGGGTGATGCAGAAAGCCGAATGTCATTGTCCCGTGAGCCGACTGTGGATCTCGTCGCTGACCGATGAGTCGATAAAGGAGGGATTCCATAACCTGAAGCCCGAACGTGATTTTGACAATCTGTATCATGCCGGGCTGTCACGGGCGATAGGCGACTGGATACTCGGGATGAACGCGACACGGCTTTATTCGCTCAAATACAGCAGCCCGGGCAACGTCTTGTCGATAGGGCGCGTGCAGACTCCGACCTTGGCTCTGATTGTGCAACGTCATTTTGAGATAACCGACTTCAAGCCCGAGGACTATTGGGAGTTGAAGACGGTGTATCGCGACACCACGTTTAACGCGACATCGGGTCGGTTTAAGAATGAGGCCGAGGCCTCCGGGGCTCTTGGACGCATCGTCGGGCATGACCTGACTGTGACCGGCGTGGCCGAGAAGCGTGGCAAGGAGGCCCCGCCACGATTGTTTGACCTCACGTCGCTACAGGTTGAGTGTAACAAGAAGTGGGGTTGGACTGCCGATGACACGTTACGGCTCATACAGTCACTATATGAGAAAAAGGTGACCACCTACCCGCGTGTCGATACCACCTATCTGAGTGAGGACTTGTATCCCAAGATACCGGGGATATTGAGGCAGATGACCCCATATGCCTCGCTTACCGCTCCTATACTTGCCGGCAAATTGCCCAAGTCAAAGAAGGTGTTTGACAACGCCAAGGTGACCGACCACCATGCCATCATCCCCACGGGCCAGTCTCCGTCGCAGCTTGTCGGTGACGAGAGGAAGATGTATCATCTCATTGCCCAACGGTTTATCGCGGCATTCTATCCAGACTGTGTGTTTATGCAGACGACTGTGACAGCAGATGTCGATGGAATCGGATTTAAGGCGACGGGCAAGGTGATTGTCGATGAGGGATGGCGCAAGGTCTATGGTCAGGCCGACAAGAGTGATGACGATAAGGATGAGGAGCGGATTCTGCCCGAGTTTCACGAGGGGGAGAGCGGCCCGCACGAACCGGCATTGCAGAAGAAGCAGACGCAGCCACCCAAATATTATACCGAGGGTACGTTGCTGCGTGCCATGGAGTCTGCCGGCAAGACTGTCGATGACGAGACACTTCGGGAGGCGATGAAGGAGAACGGCATTGGCCGTCCCTCAACGAGAGCCGCCATCATCGAGACCTTGTTCAAGCGCCGTTACATATATCGTGAGCGTAAGAACATAATGGCCTCGCAAGCCGGCATTGACCTGATAGCGACAATCAACGAGGAGCTGCTCAAGAGTGCCAAGTTGACCGGGATGTGGGAAAACAAGTTGAGACGCATAGAGCGCGGTGAGTATTCGGCTGCGGAATTTATCGGCGAGCTGAAGTCGCTCATCGGTGATATTGTGTTGAACGTCCTCAGCGATAACTCCTCGCGGCGCATCGAGGTGGATCAGCGGGAAGTGGAGAAAACCCCTTCGGGAGGTAAGCGGAGGAAAAACGCCTCGCGGGATGTCTCCGGCAGTGATGCCATGGTCAAGACCAAACCTGCACGTAAGCGGTCGCCTAAGATTGTGTCGCTTGATCAGATTGTCTGTCCCGAGTGTGGGAGCGGCCATATCATTAAGGGGCATACAGCATACGGATGCAGCAATTTCCGTAGTGGATGTGGCATGAGGTTGCCGTTTGACACCTATCCCGATACCTTGACACCGTCCGAATTACATAAGATGTTGAACAAGAATAAGAAATGATATGCTGTCGAGAGATGATGAGTTGTTCCCGATTGTAGATGTCAACGGGAATGTGGTCGGTAGCGCCACGCGTGGGGAGTGCCACGGCGGGTCGATGCTGTTGCATCCGGTAGTACATCTCCATATCTTTGCCCCTGGAGGCCGGATATATCTTCAGAAGCGGTCGATGTCCAAGGATATACAGCCCGGAAAGTGGGACACGGCTGTGGGTGGTCATGTCGATTATGGCGAGTCGGTGAGGTCGGCCCTGTTGCGCGAGGCACGCGAGGAGCTTGGCGTTGATGCGTCAGAGGCGCGCGCTTTGTTGCGCTATCCTTTCCGTTCTGAGGTCGAGTGTGAGCTTGTCAACTCGTTTTATGTGATGGCTGATGACGATTTCACTCCCGTAAAGGCAGACGATGAGATAGACGATGCCCGGTTTTGGAGCATCGACGAGGTGGAAGCCGCCCTCGGTAAGGGGGTGCTTACGCCTAATTTTGAGCAAGAATTTGAAAAAATCAAGGAACTGATACCATTATGACGGATATAATTATGATAGCTTTCATGTCCTATAGTGAGGGACTTACGCTGCAATATGTCGCCGTGGGCGTTATTGTGCTGATAGCGGTGCTGATTTTCGTGCGCATGATTGTGCGGTCAGTCCGACGGCGCAGTGGCGGGATATGCGCGGGATGTGCGCTTGCCGACAGCTGCCATAAGAAGGACAAAGGCGAGTGTCACGAGTGTGGCGATTGCCGGTAGACTCCCATTTAAGAAACTGGAAATCGGCTGGTCGTGGGCTTTATAAAAGAAAAAGTCCCGTCTTAGACGGGACTTCATTGAGGTACCAAGCAGAATCGAACTGCTGTAAACGGTTTTGCAGACCGGTGCCTAACCACTCGGCCATGGTACCTTATCGTGGTTTGCGAGTGCAAAGATATGTGCTTTTTTTGAAACGTGCAACATGTTTCTGAAAAAATCTGCGCAATCTGCACTTATTCCGGCTTATCCCAGGCAATGAGACATATTATTGCGTGACGGTGCAACTTTTTCATGGGTATCTTGCGTCAAAGGTATGAATGGCACGACAAAGTCATGCGTGGATAGTAAGTAAAACAATTAAAAATACGTGATATGAAAATGTTTATCAGATTGTTTGTGATTGCTGCGGCTGTGGCCGCTGCTGTCGGGTTGACCGCCTGTGGCTCTGATGCCGATGGGAAGGGACGCGTGATAGGTGAGTCGGTAGGAGCCGCCTTGCGTGACATAAATGTCAGTGATACGGTGTTCCGTCTCGACACTGAGGATTGTGATGAAGCGCTCTCTACGGTGGTGACCGTATCGCGTGACAGCACCTTGTTGGCTGGTCCGCTTGGGAGCGGCATCGTTGTCAATGTCTATGAGGATAGTGGTTCGGGCGGTTTTGACGGCGGTGACATTCTGCCTATCGTCGCTGTGGTCTGCTGCTTTGCCTGTCCGATTTTCATAGTCTTGCTGATTATGATATATATCTACAAGATATATCGAAGCCGCAACCGCGTCATTGAGAAAGCGGTGGAGAGCGGTGCGGTTGTGACCCCCGAGCTTCTTTACCTTAACCGCAGTCCCAGGCGGTATCTCAATCAGGCGATGACTTGGCTCGGGTTGGGCTTGGGAGTCCTTGCGATGGCGTGGATTATAGGTTCATCGGGCTTGATGGGTGTTGGATGTGTCCCGACATTTATAGGGCTTGGCAAGATGGTTACCTACCTGCTTGAGGATCGTAAGAATGGATGTGACACCGAAAATCAGGCAGAGGAAGATGCTGAGCAGGATTGAGGAACTGAAACTCGTCGCACTTTGCATGACGGCTGACAGCCGTCATGCTTTCGGTCGTCTGGTCGAGGAGTACCAGCAACCGTTGAGACGGTTTCTGCTCAATCTCACCTCGGGTGATGCTGACTTGGCCGATGACGTAGCACAGGAGGCTTTTCTCAAGGCTTACACATCTTTGAGGTCGTTTCGGGGCTTGTCGCGGTTTGGGACATGGCTCTACCGCATCGCCTACAATGAATGGGTTTCACAGACCCGACGGCGGCGGGAGGAATTGACCGGGTCTGACTCGCCGCCCCCTGATGTGGAGAGCTATACGCCGTCAGCAGCCGATGACGCACGCCTTGATGTGTCAAGAGCCATAGCGGCGCTTAGTGAGCCGGAGCGGACGGTCGTGTTGCTATTTTACATGGAGGATAGACCAATAAAGGATATTGTGACCATCACCGGCTTTCCCGAGGGAACTGTAAAGTCCCATTTATCGAGAGCGAAGGTGAAGATGGCAAAAGTGTTTGACGATTGATGATTAAAGATTGTATATTATGACAAATAAGGATATTGATGATGAGAGATTGAGATTGTTGCTCAAATCCGAGTTGCCTCAGGCCGAGGAGAACCGATGGTTTACTAACCGCGTGCTCAATCGTCTGCCGCCCAAGAGCCGAGTGGCCTCGCGTGTCGTCACGGCTCTGTCGGTCATCGCGGCGGTTGTTGTTCTGGTGGTATGTCTGCTTGACTCATGCCGGTCAGTGGCTGATAGTGGAGTGGTGACGGTAGACAATCTCATACTCTTTAGCGCTCTCGGCCTGGCTACTGTCTCGCTGGTTGTCGCCCCGCTGTGGTCGCGGCTTGTCAGGGCTGTGTGAGGATTGTGTGAAGATTCGGTTACAGACTTCCGTGGGTTGAACTTTTTCGGTTAAGTGACGTTTGTTTGGTATAGACGCCGGAGCCTTAGGGTCTCCGATACGTCAGCAGATATTGATATTATATTATGTCAAAATAACGTTTTATTAACTCTAAAAAACGACTAAGATTATGGGAAAGAATTCAACCGGTCTTTTTATTGGACTTGCAGCAGGTGTTGTCATCGGAGCATTAGGATATAAGTTCGCACAGACCGAACAGGCTGACGAGTTTAAGGATGATGCTGTCAGGGCATGGCTCAAGGCTCGTATAAAAGCCCGCAAGGCATATCGCTCGGCACGAGGCAAGGCAGCCGATCTCGGACTCAGGGCCGCAGACCGAATGGCAGATGGCGCTCACGTGATGGCCGACAAGGCTGACGAACTCAAGACTCGCGTAGCCGACTATAACGTTACGATAAAGAAATAATCCCCCGATAGGGTGGCATCAAACTGATGCCTCAACCTGACATCAAGAGGCTGTGTCAAAATAGGCGCAGCCTCTTTTTTATGGTCTTTGAGGTTTCAA
>JAMPAQ010000001.1:1112137-1221380 GCA_023667145.1 Pseudoflavonifractor sp. | reverse complement strand
TGTTTTATGTTTTCAGCAGGTTATGCAAGGAGGGCGTGCCATGAATTTTGACACATCCTCGCTCGTCTATGTTAGGATTATGTGCGGGAATCGGATGCTCCATGGAGCATCCCTACATTGATAATCAGTTATTTACGATATGACTATTCGCTGAATAATTCCGGCGGTCAGCGGGAGAAGCGGTAGAGGGTCGTGGTAGCGTGGGTGTCGCAGCTGCGGCGGGGGTTGTGGTAGACCTCGGTGAATGTGTGGCCGGGGAAGATGGCATTTATGTGCGGGAGGTCATTTTCGTTCATCAGGATGTAGCCGTTGTCGGGCAACGGGGCCGGGGTGACCTCCTGGCCCGACGCGAGACGGTCGGTGACGGGGTGCGTGCGGTCGCCGATGTAGAAGTTGATGGTGTAATACCGCAGCATCGGTGTCGGGATGTAGGTGTATATCTCGCCCTCAGGGACTATCGCGGCAATCTCCCGGGCGGCATCGCGGTCGCTCTTTGTCGAGAGGACAATCGGCTGGTATAGTCCCGCGAGCGACCAGTAGAGCGTGACGATGACCGCGAGAGTCGCCGCGACAGACCACAGTGGCCGTGACGACCGGCTGACCCTCCACCATGCCGCTGCCGCCCAAAACGCGATGACCCACAACAGCCATCCGGCTATGACAGGGACGGAGTGGAGCGCGTCGGCCATAGCGAGATTCTGCGTCGCATGTCGTCCTGTGAACCATTCCGGCGCGACAGGCACGAGCCTTATTGTGACAAATGCCACGCAGACTATTAGTGACATCGTGGCCATCACGCAGCCAAACGCCTTGATGATGCCGGGGCGGCTCCGTGCCAGCCACTTTATGAGCCGGGCTATGAAGTATCCGATAAACGGATATATGGGCAGCAGGTAGACACTGCGCTTGCTGTCGGGGATGCAGTAGAAGATGAATATCACTACGATGGCTGTCAGTGAATAGAGCGAGGGGGGGCTGAGATGGCGTATGCGGTCCCACAGACCGGCGATTGGCTCGACACCACGCCTGCTCCTTACCGTGACCAACGACATGAGCAGCAACAGGGTGTAAGGTAGCCAGCCCGCTACGAGGGTGATGAAGTTGTAATATAGCGGCTTGGAGTGTGACTCATAGCTCATGGAGCCGGTAAACCGTCCGAAGTTTTCCTCAATGGCGAGACGCGCAAACTCATCGCCCCCGGCATTGTAGGCCGCGATGTACCACACCGCCGGGATTATCAGCGACAGCAGCCCGGCAGCGGCGAGCCGCCCGAACGTAGGCCAAAAGCGGTGGCCGCGTATCAGCAGGTATATCCCCGTGACGAGACACGGCAGCAGCATCCCGACGGGTCCCTTTGTCAGCACCCCGCAGCTCATGAGCGCGACGGCCACCCAAGGCACTCCGCGTCGCAGTCCATGCTCAATGTGGCGATACAGGCAGTACATCGCCATCACCATGAAAGCCGTCATCAGCATGTCGACGCGGCATGTCATCGCCGCACGGTTGACCTCAAAGGATGTCATCGTGACCACGGCGGCAATAAATGCCACCGAAGTCCCCGCGCGGAGGCTGTAAAGCCGGAATCCCGCCATGGTCATCGCTATGAGCGCCAGAGCCGACGGCAGTCGGGAGGTGTACTCGGTCACATGGCCCAGTGGCAACGACAGCAGGGCAACGAGCCACGCGAGAAACGGCGGCTTGTACGGTATGTCGCCTCCACAGCTCGATGGCAATATCCAGTCGTGCTGCTGCAGCATCGACATGGCCACGACCGCCTCGCGTGGCTCCCCCTTCGTGTTGAACGGAGTGAGTCCGAGCCATGGAAGCACGGTGATGGCACAGATGATGAGCAACCACAGACATGTCTTGTCTGATTCCTTGATTTGCAGATGTGGGGATCTCAATGCCATAGCGGGAGGCGGTCAGAGGGGGTATAACATTGTGTTGACGTGGCAAAGATACGATTAAGTATGTGGCAAAAGCAAAAAAATCTGCATTGTATTATCATGATTCACTTACGTCATGACTACTCCGCTGATATTGTATCTGTCAATTTGTCAATAAGTTAAATGCGAAAAAGTTTACCTTGCCGTTAAGCGTTGTTTTATTTATGTGAGATTGTGATGAAATTTGTGCCGATTATTATCACACGAGTGTATACGTCTATAAACAGATTATGTTAGGGAACTCATCGCTTGTCAGAAAGATGGCGCTGTCTGTGCCGCATGGCATAGCCGCGTTTGTTTTGGCCATGGTAGCCGGATGTGCTGTCATGTCATGTTCTGCTCCGGCATCGTCGGACGAGGGCTCGGCTCCCGATTTCCTGCGGGTGAGCGGTCATGATATCGTCGACTCACATGGTGAGAGATTCTATATAAAGGGAACCAATCTCGGCAACTGGCTCAACCCCGAGGGATATATGTTTGGCTTCAGCCGTACTTCATCGCCCCACATGATTGACGAGGCCCTGTGCCAGCTCATCGGACCCGATGACGGCGCGGAGTTCTGGCGGAGATTCCGCGACAATTATGTCACAGAGGATGATATTGAGTTTATCGCCTCCACGGGTGCCAACACTATACGTCTGCCGTTCCACTACAAGCTGCTCACCAACGAGAGTTATCTCGGTGTCGCCGACAGCGCCGAGGGATTCCGGCTCATGGACTCCGTCATCACGTGGAGCCGCCGCCACGACTTGCGTGTCATCCTCGACATGCACGATTGTCCCGGCGGTCAGACTGGCGACAACATTGATGACTCATACGGTTATCCGTGGCTGATGACCGACACTGTCTCACAGCGGCGATTTGTCGGCCTGTGGGAATCCATCGCGGCCAGGTATAAGGACGAGCCGGTGATCCTCGGCTATGAGCTTGCCAACGAGCCGGTGGCAACATACTGGGAGGGCGCTGAGCGTGACTCGCTCAACGCTGCCCTTGAGCCGCTCTACAAGCGGGCCACGCGGGCAATACGCCGCCATGACCCCAATCATATAGTGCTGCTTGGTGGCCCGCAGTGGAACAGCAATTTCGAGCCGTTCTCCGACTGGACGTTCGACGACAATATCATGTACACATGCCATCGCTATGGCGGCGAGGCCACACGTGAGGCCATAAGGAGCTTCATCGACTTCCGGGACAAGACGGGATTGCCGATGTATATGGGTGAGATAGGCCATAACACCAATGAATGGATAGCATCGTTTGTCGATGTGATGCGCGAGGTCAATATCGGATATACGTTTTGGCCTTACAAGAAAATTGGCAATGGCGGCATGACCGGCATCGTTACACCACCCTATTGGGACAAGGTCGTGGAGTTTGTCGAGAGTCCACGCGGCTCTTACGGCGAGATACGGGCTGCACGGGCCTCAATCGACCCCGATTCAGCCCGGATGGCCCTTGACCAATATGCCAGAAATGCACGTGCCGACCGCATGATGCGCCATCATGACTATATTGATGCCATGAAACTTAAAGACTAAGCAATGATAAATTCAGGAATGATGATGAGATTTTTTCATTTGGTAACCGTGACATGCCTTGTCGGCGGCGCTGCTGCCATGTCGGCCGCCGATGTGCCGGCATACCTTGATGATACCAAGCCTATTGAGGAGCGGGTGGAGGATGCCCTCAGCCGCATGACCCTGGAGGAGAAGGTCGCGATATTGCACGCTCAGAGCAAATTCAGTTCGCCCGGTGTGAGACGGCTCGGCATACCCGAGAACTGGATGACCGACGGTCCCCACGGCATACGCGCCGAAGTGCTGTGGGATGAGTGGAACTGGGCTGACTGGACCAATGACTCTTGCACCGCTTTCCCCGCCCTGACCGCCCTGGCCGCGACATGGAATCCCGAGATGTCGCTCCAATACGGCAAGGCGATAGGGGAGGAGGCACGTTACCGCAACAAGAACGTGCTGCTCGGCCCCGGGGTCAATATATGCCGCACGCCGCTCAATGGCCGCAGTTTCGAGTATATGGGCGAGGACCCCTACCTGTCATCGGTGATGGTGGTGCCGTACATAAAAGGTGTGCAGCAGAATGGTGTCGCCGCGTGTGTAAAGCATTATGCTCTCAATAATCAGGAACAGGACCGTGACCACATAAACGTTGAGGTCGATGACCGCACGCTCCACGAGATATATCTTCCCGCATTCCGTGCGGCCGTCGTCGATGGTGGCGCGTGGGCCATAATGCCGGGTTACAATAAGTTTCGCGGCAAGCACGCCTGCGAGAGCCGCGAGCTGCTGCTCGACATCCTCAAGGGCGACTGGGGTTTTGACGGCGTCGCTGTGTCAGATTGGGGCGCGGTCCATAATACCGACAGCGTTGTGGCCAGCGGACTCGACATGGAGTTTGGCAGCTGGACCAACGGGCTCGACTGGGGTGAGAGCAACGCCTATGACAACTACTACATGGCCGCTCCATATCTGAAGGGACTGCGGGAGGGCCGCTACAGCATGTCGGATCTCGACGACAAGGTGCGCCGCGTGCTCCGGCTGTCGATGCGTACGACCATGGACCGCAACCGTCCCTGGGGCTCGTTTGCCACCGAGCAACATGTCGCCATCGCCCGCCGCATAGCCGAGGAAGGTATCGTGCTGCTCAAGAACACCCCGGCGACACGCAAGGGCAAGACTGATATATTGCCGCTCGACCTCGGCTCGCTCAAGAAGATACTTGTGGTCGGCGAGAATGCCGTCCACTCGATGACGCTGGGCGGCGGATCGTCGCAGCTCAAGACATTCCGCGAGATAACACCGTTGCAGGGCATCCGCGCCTTTGTCGGCGATCAGGCCGAGGTGATTTACAAGCCCGGATATGAGTCCCCGGCCCAGATAGCCCAGGACCGCAAGGATGCCGCCGCCCCCGAGCATAAGGATATTGACCTCGACGCGTTGCGGGCTGAGGCCGTCGAGGCGGCCCGTGATGCCGATGTGGTGATATATGTCGGTGGACTCAACAAAAACCAGCATCAGGACTGCGAGGGCGTCGACCGTCTCGACTATGGGTTGCCCTATGGGCAGGATGCACTCATCGAGGCTCTTGTCAAGGCTAATCCGCACACGGTGGTGGTGCTTGAGACCGGCAATGCCGTGGCCATGCCGTGGCTTGCGTTGGTACCAGCCGTGGTCGAGTCGTGGTATTCAGGCTCCGAGGCCGGCAACGCGTTGGCCCGCGTCCTGTTTGGAGCCGTCAACCCCTCGGGCAAGCTGCCGTTTACCATCGCACGCACCCTTACCGACTATGCCGTTCACGCCTCGGGCGACCCACGTCTCTACCCCGGTGTCGACGGCACGGTGGAATATACCGAGGGTCTCGATGTCGGATACCGCTATGCCGACAAGCTCGCCCGCGATAGGAAGGTCAAACCCAACTTTGCCTTTGGTCACGGATTGAGCTACACGACATTCAAGTTTGGCCGTCCGGCACTTGGCTCACGCGAGATTGCCGCCGGAGAGGGTGTCACGGTGACCGTCCCGGTGACCAACACCGGCGACCGCGAGGGTGCTGAGGTCGTGCAAGTCTATCTGTCGGCTCCCGACAGCGGCGCTGACCGTCCCATAAAGGAACTCAAGGGCTTTGCCAAGGTCAGCCTCGCCCCCGGCGAGACACGCGATGTCACTATCAACCTCGTCCCCGAGTCGTTCAGCCACTATGACACCGATGCACGCGGCTGGAAGGTCGCCCCGGGCCGCTATGACGTGCATGTCGGCGCGGCGTCCGATGATATCCGAGCCACGGCGGCGGTCACAGTCCGCTAACCCGCATGGGAGTCGCTTCCCGACAAGAAATAATGTAGATAGCAGATTATAAGATTTCAGTAATACAATGGGTTCAAATTAGTCAAGACCTTAACTATTTTAATACTTAACCGTAATTGCACTTACTGTGGCGCGGGCTGTCCGGCGATGGATTGCCCGCGTCTGCCTGTGTGATAGCTATGTGTCGCCATCCGAGACATGCAGGTCTGTTGATTTGTTAATTTGGCGCGTTTGCATGACAAATAGTCGGTTTGGTCTTAGGAAATTGCCGATTATTTGCTATATTTGCATTGATAAACCCCATTGTATTGACTCTATTACATTTAATACCGTGCGACACCTGCTCCGATATATACTTGCCACACTGCTGCTGTTGTGTGCGCTACCCTCTGTAGCCTACAGCTTTATCAAGGACAACGAGGACTTGCTGCGTAGTCTCGACTCCATGGTCAATGACAACTCGGCCTTTATCCGCGCCAAGGAGATCAGGGTCGACGCCATCAAGTCGCGTCTCAGGTCGGCACGTACTCCCGAGTCCCGCTATGGCGAGCTCAAGAACCTCTATGACGAGTACTACACCTTTGACTCCGACTCGGCCATCCATTATGCGCGTCAGGCCCTCGACCTCTCCCGTCAGCTCGGCCATCCCTATGCCGACGCCGAGTGGGGGACGAGGATGGCTTATGTCTATTCGGCCTGTGGCCTCTTCACCGAGGCCCTCGGTGTCGTGGCGGGCATCGACGGGTCGTCGCTGCCCGTCGACCTGCGTGCCAACTACTATGACACGATGTCTTACCTCTACTCCCACTATGGCCTTTACCTCAGCGACGACCGGGTGATGTCGGAGGCGTATGCCGCCAAGTCAAACCTCTACAAGGACTCCCTCGGCATGGTCATCGACGAACATTCGCCCCAGTGGCTCTCCTACACCGTCTCCAAGATTGGCAAGGACACCCCGCTTGAGATGCTCCGCGAGCTTGAGGGCCGCGTCGACAGCTCGCGCATCGACAACCGCATTGACGCCATTGATGCCTATTGGGTGGCCAAGACCCACGAGATGCAGGCCCGTCCGTCAGAATATGTCAAGTATATGGCCTACTCGTCGATGGCCGATGTCCGCTCGGTCAACCGCGACATCGCCTCGTTGCAGGAGCTGGCGACATTCCTGTTCAACCACGGCGAGATAACACGCGCCTATGCCTACATCAACTATTGCCTCGACCAGGCGCATTTCTATCACAACCGCATACGCATGGTCAACATCTCGTCATTCCAGGATGACGTGCGCCGTGCCTATCTCGCGCAGCTCCACGAGAAAGACCGCGTCGTGCGCACCTCGCTCGTCATCGTGAGCGTGCTTGTCGTCGTTTTGCTCGGCCTGATACTGTTCATGATGCGCCAGTCACGCACGTTGCGGCGCAACCGCGAGCAGCTTGCCACGGTCAACGGCGAGCTCAACTGCCGCGTCGAGCAGCTTCATGTCGCCCACCGCGACCTCTCGGAGGCCCACGATGAGCAGAAGCGCCTTAACGACGACCTCAATGCCACCAATGCCAAGCTCCGCGAGTCAAATGTCGTCAAGGAGGAGTATATCGGTTACGCGTTCAATCTCTCCACCGACTATATAAACGACCTCGATGACCTGCGCAAGAAGATACTGCGCAAGGTCAAGACGCGCCAGTATGGCGAACTCGCCGACATGCTTGAGAGCGAGTCGCTGATACAGGGCGAGATGCAGCGTTTCTACAAGAGCTTCGACGAGACGTTCATCCACATCTTCCCCAACTTCCTCGACGAGTACAACTCCGAGCAAGATCCTGCCGACCGCATCGAGATGAGGGAGGGCGAGCTGCTTAACACCAAGCTGCGCATTTGGGCGCTCCATCGCCTCGGCATCACCGAGAGCGCACGCATCGCCAAGATGCTGCGCTGCTCCATCCAGACGGTCTACAACAACCGGCCCCGCCGCAAGAAAAGCTCCTGATTCCTTTCCCGTGTACCGATATGTGACCTCGTTGTCCGATAAGACCTTTTACTTGGTTGGAAATAACTGTCATTGACTAACAGATATTTAGAGTTAAAATTTTTACTTGTCTTGTCAAATAGGTGCAATCCCCGACAGATACACTCTATATTTGCATTACTCAATTATTATTAACCTAACTAAACTCTTTCAGACAATGAAAAAATCTTTACTCCTTGGCGCCGCCCTCGTGGCCGGAATGGCGATGCAGGCACAGACTACACGTTATTATTTAGGATTCGCGCCCGAGACACTTCCAGCCAACGCAGAGGCTTTCCTCCCCGGAACTACGGATGATCCTGCTGCTTGGCAGTTCTATATTTGGATGGGATGGGACAACCGCGCTATCGTCGCATCTGCTACAGACGGATATGACTCGACTGTCGGTAACTACACCACCCTTACCGAGGCCAACGACTATGGATATTTCGGTTGCAACATTCAGGCTACCGGCATGGATGCCACAGTGCCTAAGGTACGTCTCTCCAATGTCGACTTTGACTGGACGTTCAAGATGTTGGTCAAGACCGACTGTCCCGAAGGTATGTATATGATTATCGGCCCGTGGGGTCTCGCCGAGGATCCTTATAAGGTGGATGTGACTCCCGCCAACTTCCCCGATGCTGACTTCACCGGCACGAAGTGGAACACCATCGAGGTCTCCGCGTCTAAGTTTATCGACCACATGGGCGGTGCTGACGATGATACCAACCTCCTCCTTTTCCGTGCCGCCGTTCCCTACGGCACTGCCGCAGGTCCCAAGAGTTGGCTCGTGTCCGGTAGCAATGGTGCCGCTGGTGGCAAGTCCATCTCTTATGGCCCTTGCTGGTTTGAGGCTCCAAACGCTGACGATGCCGCTCTTGACGATGTTGTCGCTGACTCTGAGACAGTGGCTGTCGAGTATATTGATATTCAAGGTCGTGTACTCTTTGCTGAGCCTGACAATGGACTCTTCATCAAGAAGGAAATCAAGGCCGACGGTAGCGTGAAGACTTCAAAGATTGTTAAATAAGACCTGCTGGCAAGACTTGATGACACAGGGGGAGGGAAGATATTCTTTTCTCCCCTTATTGTTGAGATCGGCAGTTGTCTGTCGTGAATAAATAGAACGTTTTTACATTTTTATATGAAGTATTCTCTTTCATTGATTGTCGCTGCCGGATTGTCGGTGGCCGTGTCTGTGCCGGTGTGGGGGCAGGGCAGGAGCGAGAAGCGCGGCTTGTGCTTCAATAATCTTAGCAAGGCCGACATAGAGCTGCTTGAGGGCTCGACCTCATGGATGTATAATTGGAGCAACCGTCTCAACGGTGACTCGGAGTTGCTGCGGACATCGACTATCGAGTATCTGCCCATGATATGGAGCGGCCCCAAGGATGGCACCGCCATGTCGGAGGCTTCGGTCCTTGAGATTCTTGACCGTAATCCCGAGGCCAAATACCTGCTCGGCTTCAATGAGCCAAACCTCACCGATCAGGCCGACATGACTCCGCAACAGGCCGCCATATCATGGCCCAACATCGTCAGCGCATGTCGCAAGCGTGGAGTCAAGATTGTCTCTCCGGCGATGAACTGGGGTACAAAGGCCGGATATAGCGATGCCGTGAAATGGTTTGATGAGTTTTTTGAGATTGTCGGGTTGGAATCGGTCGACTATATAGCCTATCATGCCTATATGCCCAATGCAACGGCAGTCATGAACGACCTCGCACGCCTGAAGAAATACGGCAGGCCATTGTGGCTTACAGAGTTTTGTGCTGCATCCGGCTCCATAACCAACAATGTCACCACTCAAGTCAATTTTATGGTGCCCATGTTGATAGCCCTGGAACAGGATCCCGACGTGTTCCGCTATGCGTGGTTCAAGGAGCGGGGAAGCAACAATTGGGCGGCTATATCGGTCCTTGAGCGCATAGGTCAGACTGCCGCCTACACTACCCTAGGCAAGATTTATGCCGCCATCCCGACTTTTGACCCTGAATATTATCATCAGGTCAACGATGTGTTCCCCGCCACTCAGTTCATAGACTGGAGTACGGGTATGGGAATGGATGTCGTTGAGGGCGTGTCGCCCGATGTAGCTCTCGTAAACCTCGGTGATACCCGCAATCAGTATATCACCTATCAGGTCGAGATCCCCGAGGCCGGGGACTACACGCTCTCTCTGTCAGCTGCTGGTGGCACCGGGTGTGCGCTCGACAAGGTCATGCTTGATGACGGTACGGAGCTGATAGGCAAGACTGCTGTCGCTACTGGAGGCGCGGGCGTATGGAAGGATATTGACCTGTCGTTGACATTGCCCGCCGGTAAGCACCGGCTGAGCCTCTATCCCGCCTATGGGCGGTCGTTCAAGCTCGCGGCGTTGAGGTTGACCCGTGGCTCGGGAATAGACGATGTCATCGCCGATGGCGATGGGGCGGGATTCCGTGTCGTTGGAGGCTCAATAGTCGCTGACGGTGACGTGAAAGTGTATAACCTGCAAGGCATTGAGGTCGGTATCCGTAACCTTCCCGCAGGTGTGTATATAGTGGTCTCATCGGGTCGCCACACCAAGATAAGACTATGACAGTGTATCACAGGGATGTGTCTCAAATCTACTTTGTTGCTGATAATCTTGCTTGATTATCAGCAACATGATGGATTGGACTTTACCATGCGGCTACTACTCCGATGCCGCGCTATTTTAGTTAATTACTTTTGTGATACAATTAGTTTCCTTAAAAGAGACAAAGTAACCTGAAATAAAACTTACTAACCTAAATTACTAAATCGCATGAAGAAGAAATTCGAGTTTGTGCATTGTTGCAACAGGTTGTTGGTGACCTTTGCAATGCTGTGCGTCCTCGCTCTCGGAGCTGCTGCCCAGAGTTGGACCACGAGCGGTGTCGTTGTCGATGAGACAGGCGAGCCGCTCATCGGAGCCACCGTCATGGAACAGGGTACCACCCAGGGTACCTCGACCAACTATGACGGTGAGTTTACATTGACCGTCAAGCCGGGTGCCAAGATTGTCATCTCTTATGTGGGCTATGAGCCTAAGACAATCGGTGCGGTCGATGGTAAGATAAAGATTACCCTTGAGCCTAATACCCAGGTGCTCGATGACGTGGTCGTCATCGGTTATGGCGTGCAGAAAAAGAGCGATGTCACCGGTGCCATTGCGTCACTGAAGGCCAGTGACATCGAGAACCGTACCATAACCAACCCGCAGGCCGCCCTCTCGGGCAAGACCTCGGGTGTGCAGGTGGTGACCGCCTCGGGCGCTCCGGGTTCTGCTCCGCAGATACGTGTACGCGGTTACTCGTCAAACTCGTCGATGGATCCCCTCTATGTTGTGGATGGTGTGCGCCTGAGCGACATCAGCGGCATTGACCCCGCCGACATCGAGTCGATGGAGGTCCTCAAGGATGCCGCCTCTGCTGCCATCTATGGTGCCCAGGCGGGCAATGGCGTGGTGCTCATCACGACAAAGTCCGGCTCCAAGGGCAACAACGGTTGGGGTACAATACGCTATGACTTCCAGTGGGCCGGTCAGTCGTTTGGCCGTCGTCCCAAGATGCTCAATGCCGCACAGTATATCGAGTTTATGGAGGAGGCCGGCATATACGGGCCGCAGGACATAACCAACCTCGGTTGGAATGGCGAGACCGACACCGACTGGTATGACGTGGCTTTTGAACACGGCAACATGTTCAAGCACAACGTGACATTTGAGGGCGCCAATGACAAGGGCTCTCTTTATGCCTCTGTGGGCTATCTCACTAACAATGGCCCTGTAGCCGGCGATGAGGACTATTACCAGCGTCTTACCGCCACCATCAATGCCGACTATCAGATAAAGCCGTGGTTGAAGATCGGGACTACCCAGATGCTTGAGAAATATAACACGCGCAGCATCTCGGCCAACGATGGTGTGTCGTCACTGATGGGCTCGGTATATTGCCTTGATCCCCTTACCCCCAATCTCTACAGCGAGGCCGACCTGACCGAAAAGATGCTTGCCAACAAGGCCAACCTGTTGCAGAACGCCGACGGATATTACTACGGAATATCCAACTACTATGATGCCGAGAACGTGCATCCGATGATACAGCGCGACAACACAAAGAGCAAGAATGAGGGTTACAATGTGACCGGAAGCGCATACCTTAACTTCAACCCCTGGAAGCCGCTTACGTTCACCTCACGTTTCGGTTACCGCCTGTGGTCGGGCCATGAGCGCAGTATGCGTCTGCCTTACTTTGGCTCAAGTGCCCGCTCCAACGGTGTCCCCGGCATAAGCGCGAGCAACAGCCAGACTATCTACTATCAGTGGGAAAACTTCTTCAACTATGCCCAGACATTCAACAAGGTCCACAACGTGACCGCCATGGCTGGTATGTCGTTCTCCAAGAGCCGCTACAGCACTACAAGCGGCGGTGCCTCATCGACCTCGACTGAGGATGCCGATGGAAACACGGTCAATGTGGCTGTGCTCCCCGTCCTCGACTTTGACAACTGGGGCTATCTCAACTTTGCCAACCCCAATGCCAACCTCACCGTCGGTGGCATCGAGACCGAGGAGACACAGTACTCATGGTTTGGACGCGTCGGTTACAACTACGACAACAAGTACATGATTCAGGCATCTCTGCGTGCTGATGCCTATGACCTGTCTAAGCTCTCCAGAAAGAACCGTTGGGGCTACTTCCCCGCAGTATCTGCCGGATGGGTCATCTCTCAGGAAGATTTTATGGGATGGTCGCGTCCCGCGATGGATTACTTGAAAATCCGTGGCAGCTGGGGTAAGAACGGATCGGTGGCTGCCCTGTCCAATTATTCTTACTCGACCAACATAGCGCGTCATCTCGACCCCAAGGGATATAATGCCCAGGAGATGCGTTATTCATGGAATACGGACTACCACTTCCCGACGACGACGCCTTACAACGGCCAGTATCAATATACAATGACATATATGCCCTCAACCATGGGTAACGACGAGCTTGGTTGGGAGAAGATGGCGCAATGGGACCTCGGCTTTGACTCGCGTTTCTTTAATAGCCGCCTGACATTCTCGTTTGATTACTATCAGAAGAAGACCGAGGGTCTGCTCCTCTATGGGGTAATCCCGTCGCTTTCGCTCGGTGGCACCACATCCCCGATGAATGCCGGCACCGTGCTCAACTCAGGATGTGAGTTTGATCTCGGATGGCAGGACCGCGTAGGCGACTTCTCCTACAGTGTCAGTGCCAACCTCTCGACACTCCATAACAAGGTAAAGGAGTTGCATCCCTCCGTGCCCCGCATCGACGGTGCCTCTTACTCGGGACAGACACTTACGCTCTTTGAGGAGGGTGATAAGGTATGGCACTTCTATGGCTACAAGTATCTCGGTGTCGATCAGGAGACCGGCGAGGCAGTCTTTGACGATATGGTCGATGGCGTTGAGGGACTTACCCCCGAGGATAAGACCAATATCGGTGACGCCATACCCGATGTGACCTACGGTATCACCATCAATCTCGCCTACAAGGGATTTGACTTCACGTTCTTTGGTAGCGGTACAGCCGGTAACGATGTGTACATGGCCATACAGCGTCCCGACAAGACCTCGTCCAACCGCATGAAGGAAGTGTTCTATGACGGACGTTGGGTAGAGGGTGTCAACAGCCCGTCCAATCCCGCCAAGTTGCCGAGCGCACGCACCACTTATTCCGACTATCTCTATTCAAGCGCTATGGTATTCAGCGGCGACTTCTTCAAGATACGTCAGCTCCAGCTTGGCTATACAATTCCCAAGAGCCTCACGCGCAAGATTTTTGTCGAGAATTTCCGCGCCTACGTCTCGCTTGATGACTTCTTTACCTTCACGAGCTATCCCGGCATGGATCCCGAGGTGGCGGCCAACTACGGCAACGGTCAAGGTGTCGACTACGGCACCTACCCGACATCCAAGAAGGTTGTGGTCGGATTCAATATCACATTCTAATCATCCTAACCATCAAAAGAGAATTTCATGAAAAGAAAAATATTTTCAATCCTGTTGATTTTTGCCGCCTGTCTCCCGTTTGTGGCGTGCGAGGATGAACTCGATATCGAGAAAAAGGGCGACATGGGTTCGCAGGACACATACTATAAGACCGATGACGATGCGCTCGCCGCGATTTCCGGAGCATACTATTATTGGTTCTATAACTTCAACGGACTCACGTTTACTGCCAACATGCTCTCTGACGACATCTATTGTGGTGGAAGTGATGCAGGTGACGATGTCGCCTATCATGACCTCAACAACTATTGCTTTGACTCGGAGAACACGCGCATCGAGAGTGACTACTCAGAGCTTTACAATCTCATCTACGCCTCCAATCTCGTGATAGAGAAAGTCGGTAACTTCACCGAGGAGAACCCCGAGACCGCCGTAAAGCGTCGTTGTGTCGCCGAGGCTTACTTCTTCCGTGGTTTTGCCCATTTCTGGCTCGCTGCATTCTGGGGCAATCCCCCTGTCGTAGACCACCTGCTGCAACCCGAGGAATACCAGGTAAGCAATTCAGCTGACGGAGCGTGCATGGAGCAGGCGGCCAGGGATATCAAACATGCGATTGACATGAACGCGCTCAAGACCAAGAGCGGACCTGATGACAAGTCGGTGATGGCCTATATCACCCACGAGGCCGCCAAGGCTATGCTCGGCAAGGTCTACATGTTCCAGGGCAAATGGGGCGATGCCGCCAGTATACTCGATGAGGTGATACTCTCCGGCAAGTATGACCTTTATCGCGGTCCCTACGAAGACATCATCAAGAGTGCCACCAACTGGAGCTGCGAGGGCATCCTTGAGACTCAGGCTCCCTCCGATGCAACCGATCAGGTCAAGTGGAACTTCATGACCTATATCTGCATCTCTCCCGGATGGCGCAACGATGCTTTCAACTGGAACGGTCTTAACGCTATCCTCGGCATTGATGAGGATACCGGCGAGCTTATCACGGGTCGCCGTCCTGGTTACGAGGATATAAACACATCGGGATATGGATTCTGCAACCCGCGCAAGGATGCTTACGATGCGTTTGTCGAGTGTGAGGGTGTCAACGGTTACCGTCTCAATCAGGTGATAAAGACCTCCGACTTTGTCCAGAATGACATGAAGCTGAAGCTGATCACCTACCTGCATGGACATGACCAGTATTTCAACTGGAAAAACCGTTTCCTCATCTCCGACATGGTGCATGACAATGGCGGTTGGAATATATTCTGTCAGACAACAGGCCGATATATGCGTTACGCCGAGGTGTTGCTCAACGCTGCCGAGTGTCATTTCCGCAACGGTAACCCTGGGCAGGCCGCTATCTACGTCAATGAGGTGCGCACCCGTGCCCAGGCCGCTCCTTACGGCTCTGTGACACTCGACCAGATCAAACTTGAGCGTCGTTGCGAGCTTTACAACGAGCACAACCGTTGGTTTGACCTCGTCCGCTGGGGTGAGGCTGCCACAGTGCTCAAGGATCAGGGTAAGATTACCCTCAACCTTCAGGCCGACTGGACGACGGCTGTTGACGCGTCATCCAACCCTGCCAACGGATTCCGTGCCGGTGTCAACGAGCGTCTCCCTTACCCGGCTAAGGAGTGCCGTCTCAATCCCAACGTGAAGCAGAACCCCGGTTACTAAACCGGCTCCAATATCTCACGGCGGCGGATTCCGATATCCGCCGCCGTTTCCCAAAAGTCATGTTATTTACTTCATTTCATATATTTAATTACACACAGTGCGGCGACGTTAGTGCGCCAAGTCAAAAATCTTTATTATGATGAGAAATTTTATCAAGCTAAGTTTTCTGTTAGCTTCTGTTGCAGTGGTTCAGGGTGTGGATGCTCAAAATCTGTTGGCCGAGAAGCCGATACATACTCTCGGTGAGGCCAAGACCTGGACAAGTAGTTCCGATGCCACCTACACATTTGTCAGTGACAACCTCTCAAAGCTCGTCGCTGTCCCAACCAACACCTCCAATGTCTACCTCTTTCCCGAGGATGGCGGTGGTTGGGCAACCGATGCCAACAAGGCCATCGGCATCCAGGGTTTCTATGTGGATATGGAGAAGACTACCGATGTCGCTCTTGTGACCACCACATGGGAGGGCGCCGCTGCCAACGCCTACTCGATCTACCTCACTGACGAGGTGCCCACGACCGCGATACTTGAGACGGCACCTACCTATACGGCTACAGGTCTCGGTCAGTATCAGAACAACACAGCCATGCTTCCCGATGGCAGCAAGGGCCGCTATCTCGTCTTCCAGCCTACCGATGCCACCAACTGGGGTTGGGGTGTCAAGATCCGCTCCATAGCCGCCACCGCTCCCGCCGAGGATGAGCTTACGACATTCTCCGCCGCTCCCGGCATCGTGGTCCTCGGCCAGCAGACCCCGATGACCCTCTCCATCAAGAATCAGAACGGTCTCGACATCGCCGCCGACAAGGTGACGGTCACGGTCAGTGATAATGCAACATACACCGATGGCATCCTCACGATCAATTCGGGCACGAGCGCAACATTCACGTGCAAGCTCGGCGACAAGTCCCTCACGGCCGCCGTGTATGCCGCCACCGCTCCCGCCGCTCCCGCCGAGGCCGACATCAAGACCCCCATATTCACCAACACTGTCACCGACGACAACGCCACAGCCGGATATGTCACCGCCTATAACGGCGGCGCGGTCGATGCCGGCTTGATAACCTTTGCCAACGGTGAGGTTGCCCGGGAGTTCACCGACACACGTTGCGTCTTCTTCTACAACACTGCGACAACGGGTGGATGGGATGCCGACATTGACCCCACTGCAGCCGGTTACAAGACGCTCCATCTTGACATATTCGCCGCCAAGGATGCCACGGGTTCTGTCACATTTGAGAGAACCAAGGTAATCCCCGCCAACAATGATTTCACCCTTGAGGGTGGCAAGTGGAACAGCATCGATGTCGATCTCACCGATGAGACCATGCTCCACACCTTGTCAGTCCGTTTTGACGCGCAAAATAAAGTCGATATACTGCTTGCCAACATCTACTTCACCGGCGCGTTTGTCGAGGGCGATGAGGCGGCTCCCGTGCTTGCCGACATCGTGGCTACCCCCGGCGTGACGAGTGTGTCGCTCGCCCTCTCCGCTACCGACGACAAGAGTGACGACATCTACTATACCATCTCCGATGGCGATAAGACCTATTCAGTGTCGGGCAAGTCAGGCCAGACAGTCGAGTATGTCATTGCCGACCTCAATCCCGAGACCGCCTACGATTTCGCGGTAACTGCCTCTGACGGCAAGAATGTCAGTGAGGCCAAGTCAGTCTCTGTGACAACCGGCACTCTCCCCGCCGCTCCCGTTCCCTCCGAACCCGCCGACAAGGTCGTGGCCGTGTTCTGCACAACATACGGTGCCGATGCCATACCGGCATTTGACGCGTGGGGTTCATCGGCCAAGGCTTCGACCATAAAGGACGAGGATGGCAACACCGTGCTCATGTTCACAAACTATAAGGGACAGTACGGCGGTCTGGTAAATCTCAATGTAGATGTGATGAACGCCAGGAAGCTCCACCTCGACATCTACTCTGACGTTGACGGATCGCTCACCATCGCTCCCGTCTGGGCCGGTGCTACCGATACCCCCAACAAGACCGTCGAGATTACCGGCGGCAGCTGGAACTCAATCAACCTCGACCTTTCCGATTTCGGTTATCCCGATTATGGTACGGAGGTGACCCAGCTTGCGCTCACCAACTCCACGCTCCCCGCCTTTGAGGTTGACAACATCTTCTTCTGGACTGACGGTACCCTCACGCTCATTGACAATGTCAATGCCGTTGATGACACCGAGGTTGAGTATTACAATCTCCAGGGCGTGCGCGTCGCTAATCCCTCCAACGGTATCTTTATCCGCCGTCAGGGCGACAAGGTCAGCAAGGTATTTGTACGCTGATACCACAGCGACACAGTGCTAATATGGCGGGTGACTTCCACGTGAGGTCACCCGCCATTCATTTTGGGGTCGGATAGGGTAGGGATGTCGCCGGCATGGGGAAGCCGTGGCAGGGTGACAGGGTCACGAGATGCGGCTCCAGTCGATGGCTTTGTTAAACAGTCTTTTCAGCTGGGGGTGCAGCATGGCATGTTCCGGGGCGGTGAGTCCCGGGTCGGTGTCGAGCAGGTCGTCGGCTGCATCGCGCGCCATCTGTATGATTTGTCCGTCGGTGGCGAGGTTGGCGATCTTGAGGTCAAAGGCCACGCCGCTCTGCAACGTCCCCTCGATATCCCCCGGGCCGCGCATCTTCAGGTCGGCCTCGGCTATGACAAATCCGTCGGTGGTCGAGGTCATCAGTTCGAGACGCTGGCGTGTCTCGCGGGCTATCTTCACTTTTGTCATCAGTATGCAGTAGCTTTGGTCGGCCCCGCGTCCGACGCGGCCTCTCAGCTGGTGCAGCTGCGACAGGCCAAACCGTTCGGCATTCTCGATGAGCATCGTTGACGCGTTGGGCACATTAACACCAACCTCGATGACGGTCGTCGCCACAAGTATGTCGGCCTTGTGTGAGGCGAAAAGTTCCATCTGCCGGTCCTTCTCAGCCGGCTTCATCTTGCCATGTACGTAGGCCACCCGGTAGCTCGGGAATGTCTCCTTGATCAGCTCATACCCCTCCTCAAGCGAGCGCAGGTCGAGTTTCTCATTCTCCTCTATCAGTGGATACACGATATAGACCTGCCGCCCCTGCTTGAGCTGCCGTCCTATGGCCTGGTAAACGGCCAGGCGGCTGTTGTCATAGCGCAACAGTGTTTCCACCGGCTTGCGTCCGGGGGGCAGCTCGTCGATCACCGACACGTCGAGGTCGCCATATACTGTCATGGCTAAGGTGCGCGGTATGGGGGTGGCCGTCATCACCAGCACGTGGGGTGGGGTATAGTTCTTTTTCCATAGCCGCGCACGTTGAGCTACACCAAACCGATGTTGCTCGTCTATCACCACAAACCCGAGGTCGCGGAACTGCACGTTATCCTCTATCACGGCATGGGTGCCTATCAGTATGTGGAGCGATCCGTCCATCAGGGCGCTGTGTATCTCGTCGCGCTCGCGCTTGCGTGTCGAGCCGGTGAGCAGCCTGACGTTGACCCCTATCGGGGCCACGAGGTCGCGTATGGTCTCATAGTGCTGTGTCGCGAGTATCTCCGTCGGGGCCATGAGGCACGCCTGGGTGGAGTTGTCGAGCGCGATGAGCATACACAGCAGCGCCACAAGCGTCTTTCCCGACCCTACATCCCCTTGGAGCAGCCGGTTCATCTGCCGGCCCGACCCCATGTCGGCCCTGATCTCCTTGATGACCCTCTTTTGTGCCCCGGTAAGCTCAAACGGCAGACATTGGGTGTAGAAACTGTTGAAATACCGGCCTATGCGGGCAAACCTGAATCCGTCGCTCATGGCCTTGCGCCGGCGGCAATACCGCTGCATGTTGAGCTGTATGTAAAACAGCTCCTCAAACTTCAGTCTCAGCCTTGCGCGTTGCAGTTGCTCGGGCGACTGCGGGTTATGTGCTGCCACGAGAGCCTCGCGTAGCGGCATGAGGCCGAGTTTCCCGATTATCTCTCCGGGCAGGGTCTCCTCCACATGCGGCACGGCGGCGAGCGCCCCCTGCACGAGCGTGAACAGTGTCCTCGATGAGAATCCCGCGTTGCGCAGCGGCTCAGTCAGCGGATATACCCCCCGCAGTCCCTGCATCGCCCCCGTGGAGTTTACGCCGTCCACCTCGGGATGCACCATACTCCAGCGGTTATTGAACAATGACGGCTGGCCGAATATGATATACTCGTTGCCCGTCAGCAGTGAGCGGCGTATCTGGGCGGTGCGCTTGAACCATACCACCTCTATTGTCCCCGTGCCGTCAGAGAATAGCCCGACGAGCCGCCGCTTGGCTCCCTCCCCCTGTTCGGTAAAGGAGACAAACCGCCCCCGCAGCTGTATCGACGGCATCTCCCCCGCGAGGTCGCGTATGCGGTATATCGACGAGCGGTCGACATACCGTGTCGGGAAGTGGTAGATGAGGTCACGGTAAGTCTTTATCTTGAGCTGCTTGTCGAGCAGTTCGGCGCGTTTGGGCCCCACGCCTTTCAGGTAGGTTATGTCGAGGTCATGCAACGCTCTCATCGGTCTCCCGCCATTATTTCCGCGATTCTGATGTCGTCGGGATGTGTTATCTTTATGTTGCGCTCGTCCCCCTCGACCATGACGATGTCGGTCAGTCCGGCTGCGGTCATCACCGACGCGTCGTCGGTGAACTCCTCCCGATAGGGGAGGGCGTATGCCCCGGCGAGCGCTCCGGCTTTGAATCCCTGGGGTGTCTGCACGGCGCGGTAGAGCGCCCGGTCTACCGCCTTTGAGCCGCCATCGGACAGCACGACGCGCAGTGAGTCAGTGACGCGTACTGCGGGTATGGCTCCGTCGTGACCGGGCACGGCGTTTATCACCCGCAGGGTCATGTCGCGGGGGGCAAGCGGCCTTGCCCCGTCATGGACTGCCACTATGCCCGGAGTCTCCGTAGTGATGCCGAGCGCCCGCAAGGCATTGCCTACCGACTCCCAGCGGGTAGCACCGCCGTAGACCGTCATCGGCGAGTCAAATCCATGCCTGTCACATAGCTCCAGCCACAGGCTCTCCATCGCCTCGCTTATGACCACGGCGATCTGTGCCTCGGGCAATGCCCCGCGCATGGCGTCAATCGTGTGCATCAGCACCGGGCGTCCCGCGAGGTCGCAGTACTGCTTGGGCTTGTCGGCCCCAAACCGGCTGCCCGTGCCCGCTGCCACGATGATGACATATATCGGGTCGGTCTCGGGGGACGCTGTGTAGGTATTTTCCATTCTACTTCTGGCTAACTGATGCAAAAGTAATGAAAAATCTCGCGATTTTTGACTACTTTTGCATTATTAAGTGGCTTGGATAAGGTCACAGGATATATTGCACACTTATGGATAGCGAACAGAAACTACAGCTCGAACAAAAGGTGGTCAAGATGCTCAAGACCGTCTATGACCCCGAGATACCCATCGACATCTATGAGCTTGGCCTCATCTATAAGATTGACATCGACGATGACGGCAATCTCAAGATCGACATGACACTCACAGCCCCCAACTGCCCCGCCGCCGACTTCATCATCGACGATGCCCGCATCAAACTTGAGAGCATCGAGGGGATAAAGAGCGTCGATATACGTGTGGTGTTTGAACCCGAGTGGAACAAGGACATGATGAGCGAGGAGGCCAAGCTCGATCTCGGTTTCCTCTGATCGACTGCGACCGTGCGCGACAAGGTATACTTCATATCCGACATGCACCTCGGGGCGACCTATCTCCCCGACCCGCTCGCCTATGAGCGGCGCGTGGTCAGGTGGCTTGAGTCTATAGCCGATGATGCCGCTGAGCTCTACATGCTCGGCGATGTCCTCGACTACTGGTATGAGTACCGCTATGTGGTGCCGCGCGGCTTTGTCCGCTTCTTTGGCGCGGTGGCGCGTCTCGCCGACAGCGGTGTCAAGGTTACATGGTTCATCGGCAACCATGACATCTGGATCAACGACTACATACCCCGCGAACTCGGTGTCAGGGTCGTTGATGGCCAGGAGGTATGCGACATCCTTGGTCATCGGTTTTTCCTCGCCCATGGCGACGGCGTGGGTCGGCTCTCAGCGGGATTCAGGTTCATCCGTTCCGTGTTCCGCAACAAGATGTGCCAGCGCCTGTTCTCTGCCATCCATCCCCGGTGGACTGTCCCTTTTGCCCATCGCTGGTCGTCGAGCAGCCGCGACTATTCCGACGAGGTCCCCGTCTTCTCTGGCCGTGACGACGAGCCGTTCATCATCTTTGCCCGCCAATACCTCGCCGACCATCCCGATATCGATTACTTCATCCTCGGTCACCACCATATCATGCTTGACTATCCGCTCAACCGTCGGTCACGTCTCATCATCCTCGGCGACTGGATTCACCACTTCTCCTATGCCGTCTATGATGGCAATCAGTTGCAGTTGCTGCGGTTTGAGGGCTGAAAATCTCGACGGATATGCGTAATCAACAAAATTTAACGCAAATATTTCGTCATGGCGATTCGCTCTCTATGGTATGAAAAATCAAGCTGTTGCGCCTCCCGGCACGTCATCGGCATATACCCGGGGCTGAAAAACATGTTATAGGACATATAAAATAATTTGGAATCTCCGTCCAAACCCACCACCTTTGTATCACAAACCTAAAACAATCTTTTTTACCTTAGAAATTGTACCTACTGGAAACCCATAGAAAGGAGCTTTGTGAAAAAGCCCCTTTTTATTTTTTCCCCTCCACGATGACCATTGATTTTGCACAGACCGTGGGATGTTTGTAACTTTGCCCATCGTTTACACGATATGGTTATGGGAAATGAAGTAAAGAGCCGCAGTCAGGCGACCGACAGATTGTGGAACACCAACTATCTCAAGGTGATGGGGAGCAACTTCCTCCTCTTTTTCGCGTTCTACATCCTCACACCCCTCCTACCCGTATATCTCAACGAGCAGTTCATGGCCGACAAGGATATGATCGGGCTCGTCTTGTCGGGCTATGTGGTTGCTACATTGCTGATAAGGCCGTTAAGTGGTTTTATCGTAGACAGCTTCAACCGCAAGAAGGTGCTGATGCTCTGCTTTTTTGTGTTTTTCATCTGTTTTGCCGGATATATCGGCGCGGGCACGTTGCTCATGTTTGCCATCGTGCGCACCATGCACGGCATTCCCTTTGGCGCGGCCACGGTCGCCAACAGCACCGTAGCCATCGACGTGCTCCCCTCGTCACGCCGCAACGAGGGGATCGGATTCTACGGCCTGAGCAACAACCTCGCCATGGCCATAGCCCCGTCAGCCGGCATCTACATATACTCGGCGACCGACAATTTCGCTCTCCTTTTCTGGATAGCCCTCGTGTTGGCGCTCGCGGGCTTCTGCTGTGCGTCTTGGGTCAGGATACCCCAGCGTGAGATAGTCAAAAACAAGCCCGCGTTGAGCCTCGACCATTTCTTCCTCGGGCGTGCATGGCTCATGGCCGTCAACATCAGTCTCTTTGGCCTGTGTTGGGGTGTCATGAGCAACTATGTGGCCATCTACGGGCGCGACATGCTCAATATCACCGACGGCACCGGCATATTCTTCATGATACTCTCCGGCGGCCTCGTAGTGTCGCGCCTCGTCGGAGCCAAGGCCCTGCGGGAGGGGCGCATCACCCGCAACTGCACCATGGGCGTCCTCTGCTCGCTTGTGGGCTACACACTGTTTGCCTTGTCCACCCGCTTTGGCGCGTGGAGCTACTATGCCTCGGCCCTCTTTGTCGGTCTCGGCAACGGGCAGATGTATCCCGCTTTCCTCAACATGTTTGTCAAGGTAGCCCGCCACGACCAGCGTGGTACGGCCAACTCCTCCATCCTCATCTCGTGGGACCTCGGCATGGGCATCGGCATACTGATGGGCGGCTTTCTTGTCGAGTACATCAGCTATCCCGCCGCGTTCTGGACCACCGCCGCCATGCAAGCCTCGGGTGCGCTCCTCTTCATCGTCGCCACAAGCCGCTTCTACCTCGCCCGCAAGCTCCACGACTAAAGTTTACCGCCGCGTCTCATCGTGAGAGGCGCGGCGGTAATGGTATTGTCGTATGTCAGGTATTGCCGAATGTCAGTTGACTGCCACCTTGTAGGTCTTGCCATCGACATTGACGATATATATGCCCGGTGCGAGTCCCTCGGTGCCGAGGCGTATTCCGTCTATTGTGTACACATCGGCGTTACGGTAGTCACCGCATATCACGATGCTCCCTGCCGAGCCATACACCTTGACCCCGTCGATGTCGGCCTCGATGCCGTCAATCCCGGCTATGTCGCCGGCCCCTATCACCGCGTAGGCTCCCGCAGGAATGGTGACGCTCTTGTCGCCGATGACCGGCTCAACCCCATAGCTTGCCGACAGCACCTTGTAGCCGCTGGATGACATCGTCATCGGCACGGTGACGCTCTTTGTCCCGGTGAGATTGGGGTTGACGACACATATCAGCTCCGATGACCCGTCGGCGAGTACGATGGTGCGCCCGTTGGCCCACCCGCTGCAGTTCATCGTGGTGTTGACTCCCTGACGGAACAGTGAGGGATAGGTGGAGCGTATACCACACAGCTCACGGTAGCTTTGTGCCAGCCCGGCGCGGTATTCATTGTCGAGGTAGCTCCATATCACCTTCTTGGGACTCGTGTTGTTGTCTCCCGAGGCGCTCTTGGTGGTCTGGTCGGCACCGAACTCCTGGAACTGCCAGATCATGTGTGCTCCCGGTGCCATGAGCATCTGGGCGGCCACCGAGCCGAGTCGGCGCATCGACATCTCAAGGTCACCCTTGACTCCGCTGGCTCCCGACGTGTTCTGCTTGTAGGCCATGCGCTCCTCGTCGTGGCTCTCGGCGTATGACACCGTCGATCCCCACGTGCGGCTATCCTTGGGCGCATAGAATCGGTTGAGGTCTGAACCACTGGTGTAGCCCATGGCAAACTGACATGACGCGTAGTTGACATTGGCCCAGTTTATCTCGTCATCCTTGGCCATCTCGTTCTCCTCACGCGCCCCGGCGAGGTTCTCGTTGATGAAGTAGGCGTCCGACCTCACCTTGCGCATCGCGTCATGGAGTGTCTTCATGCGGGCCACGCGGGTGGCGTTGTAAGCGTTGGTCTTGTTGTCGGTCACGCCGCTCCATGTGTTGGTGGCGGCATTGTAGGTCGCCTTGTAACTGTCGTTGTTGCCAAGTCCCTTGACGAGGTCAAAGCGGAACCCGTCGACCTTGTATTCGGTCATCCAGTAGGCCAGCGCGTCGTGCCATTGCTGCTGCACGAGCGGGTTGTCCTGGTTCCAGTCGTTGAGCACGCTGTAGGCGTGGGGTGCCGTTCCGTTGTAGAACGGATTCTCGGCGATGGGATACATCTTGTACCACGGATGTAGTCCGTCACTTTGGTTGAACACGATGTCGAGTATGACGGCAAGTCCCCGCTTGTGACACTCGTCCACCAGGCGGCGGTAGTCGTTTGGAGTGCCGTATGCCTTGTCGGGAGCAAAGTAGAAGTTGGTGTTGTAGCCCCATGAGTTGTTGCCGTTAAACTCCATGATCGGCAGCAGCTCCACAGCGTTGACACCGAGATCCTTTATGTAGTCGAGCTTGTCGATCACACCCTTGACCGTACCTGTTCCCGATGCGCGTCCCTCAGTGCCGGTGAAGTCTCTTATCAGCAGCTCATAGATGATGAGGTCGCTTTGGTCAACCCCCTTGAACTCCTCTATCTCCCAGTTATAGTCGTCCTGGGTGCTGTTGTAGACAGCCAGGGGCACTCCCTGCACGTAGTCGCCCGGATAGGCCGGCAGGTTGGGGAATACCGTTGAGCTGATATACTTGTCATTCCATGGGTCGAGCACGAGGCGGGCGTATGGGTCACCTACCTCTGTCCCTCCGTCGATGATGAAGTAGTAGATATTGTCGGTTGCCTGAGGCATGTCATCTACGGTGATCCAGAAGTAGCGGGCATCCTCATAGTCCTGATAGTACATCTGGTTGCGTGCGCTGATGGTGTAGTTGTCCCACGAGCCCACGATGATAGCGCTTTTCTTGCCGGGGGCGGCGAGGCAGAATGTCACTGACCCGTCGGGATTGGCCACGGGACCCATCTTGGGTGTCCCGCCGGGATACATCTCCGACAGTGCCTCGCCGAGACAGCATATATCGAGCGTCTGCCGCATCTCCCCGTCGTCGCTCGTCGCCACGGCTATCACCTTGTAGTCACCCGCGTTGGCAAACGTGTAGACCGTCGATACCACGTCGGTGCCGGTCCCCGAGGCTATCGGAGTGTCCGACTCCTCGTTGATGTATATCGCTATGTCGGCCTCGGCGGTGGTGTTGACCGTAAATGTCACCGGCGTACTGCCGTGCACGACTATTCCGTCATTGTCGCTCGTGAGCTGCATCTGGAATCCCTCGGGATAGACGTTGACAAATATGTCCCCGCCGTCGGCTGTCTTGCCCTCTTTCTTGTTGTCGGCTGTGCGGAACACAAACGCCATCTTCTCCACCACCTCGTCGGGCGATGTGATGCCATAATACTCGTCGATGTCCGGGATGGTCAGCGTCCATGTGTCGGGCGCGATGTATGTCATCTCATATTTCTCGGTGTTGGTTCCCCATGTCGGGGCATACTTCCAGTCGCTGTCGCTCTTGCTGAGGCTCGTGATAACGCCGGTGTGTGCATAGACCTTGGTGTCTGCCGTCACCCCGGCGAGTGCCTTGTTGCCCTCGTCGGCATGAAAGGTGATGACGATGTCCTTCGAGTCGGTCTGGACGATTGCGGGAGATGTCGTGACGACCTGTCCCCGGGTGATTGATGGCAGCAGCAACGCCGTCACTGCCACGCATAGGATGGAGTAGATTTGTTTCATCAGTTCTTATTTGGTAAATACGTTGATTCGCGGGGATATGCCTGTCAGTCATCATCGTGATGGTGATGTTTCTTGTGCTTCGGGGGCTTCTTGTGGTGGTCGTCCCGATGATTGCCGGGGCGGTTTGGACCGCCGGGGTGGGGACCCTGATGGTAGCCGTTGTTTGTCCTCCAATATGGGGTGCATGATGTCAGGCCGACCGGGCCTGATGCCAGGATTAGTGCCAGTAGCCACGCTATATATCGTCTTCTCATAGTTGAACGTTTCTTGTTCTAACGTTCCGGCCTCGACAAAAGTTCTGATACAGCGGCTCTAATCCCCGCTGTCGATTGAGTCGGTCATTATCGGGTCTGACGGGCCGGCTATGCTGTCGGCATGGCAGTGTGCTGTCGCCGTCGGTTCCGTCACCGTGCTGTCGGGTCTCGGGATCACCCGGGGTCGTGTATATCGCGGGTCGTGCGACGAGCTTATCCACGGTATGTCATATCCCTCCTCAATGTTGGTCCGCGTGTCCCGCTTGCCGGGGTTGACGATTACGGGCATACCTTTTTCGACAAGCGTCACCAGCTCAAGTATATTCTCGTTCTTGATGCGTATGCACCCGTGGCTCACCCGCCCGCCGATCGACCATGGGGCACACGTGCCGTGTATTCCTATCTGTGACGTGCCGGGGATGCGCAGACGTATGAAGCGAGGGCCAAATTGCCCTTTCTTCTCCGATGTCACCCCGTCATCGTCGGTAAAGAGCCAGTCGGTGCTGTCATACACTCCCTCGACCGAGAAGAATCCCTCGGGTGTCCGCGAGTCGGCCCGCTTGTGCTTTGTCCCGAAGTTTTTGGCACAGGCCATCCCATACTCGCGCTCCATGCGTCCGTATCGGTCAAAGACCCTTACTTTCATGGCCCACTTGTCGACTATGATAAATCGGGGATAGGTGCTGTTGATCAGTTTCTCGGCGTATGGTAGCCAGTCGTCGGCCATGGCGTGGAGTATCCCCGCCGCATAGCGTGCCGAGTCGGGCGAGCTGTCCATATATCGGCGGGCCTCGGCCGCGTCGTTGAATTTCTGATATGCCCGCGCGCTGTCGCTGGCCCGGGTCACGGTTGTGTCGGTCGTTACGGCCTCGCTCCCGATGGTGTCAGCCACGATGCCGCCATCGTGCGATGCCGTCGGGGCCGGGTGACCGCATGAGCCTATGATGGCCGCTGTCGCCACTATGGCGGCGATACGGCAGGTGATTGACAAGGTCGGTTTCATGACATTAGCTCTTTGTTTGTTTCCCGATGCCGGGTGCGTCTATGAATATAACATTTTTCGAGCCTGTTTTGTGTCAATATTCAACACAATTGGGTCTACATGTGTTATAACAGCGATTATTAACGTATATAAAAAGTCTACACTATGGAATTTATCTGGTACATTATCATTGGTATCATCTCGGGCTTCGCTGCCGGCAAGATCATGCGCGGCGGTGGCTTCGGAGTAATTGTCAATCTTATCGTCGGCATCGTCGGCGGTGTACTCGGTGGCTGGCTGTTCAGCCTGATAGGCATATCGACCGGGGGTGGACTCATCGGCAGTCTCATCACTTCGGTGGTCGGCGCGGTGGTGCTCCTGTGGCTCGTGTCGCTTGTGAGTCCACGCAGATAGCCCCCTTTCTGTAACCTTGATAAGATATGCGTCCTGTCCCGATGTCCGGGGCGGGACGCTTCTTCGTTGGGAGTCTTACGAGACGGGTCCCTGCTTATGCTTGTCGTGACGGTGAAACTCGGCCTCTATCATGCGGTTGAGCCGCGACTCGCGCAGCAGGTAGAACGCGTCAGAGTCTACGAGCCTCACCACGCCATACGACACTGTCACGCAGACGATGACCGGCAGCAGCAGTGAGTAGCATCCCGACATCTCGACGGTCAGGAATATGGCCATCAGCGGAGCGCGTATCGCCCCGGCCATCACTCCGGCCATCGCGATAAACGCGAAGTCGGCTACCGGCACGTCGGCCCCGAACTGATTGTCGGCGACGGTGGCAAACAGTAGTCCGGCGATACATCCGGCAAACAGGGTCGGGGCGAAGTCTCCGGCTACACCGCCGCCGCTGTTGGTCGCCGAGGTCGCGAAACACTTGGCCAGCAATATGCCGGCCGTTATGACCGCTATGCCCCACCATTGGCCGCCGAGGCTGTGGAATATGCTGTCACGCGCCACTATCCCCGCGTCGCCGGCGAATATTTTGGCCATCGACCCATAACCCTCGCCATATAGCGTGGGAAACAAGTAGATGAGGACGGCGATGACAGCTCCGGCGGTGAGGTTGCGTATCCAGGGGTTTCTCATCTTTTCGTATACGTCGGTCATCTTTGCCATCACCTTTGAATAGTAGAGAGAGTAGAGTCCGCAGAACACGCCGAGCAGGGCTGTCATGGGCAGGATCGCCGGGATTGATGTCGTGGCGGGAATGAAGACAAGGTCGGGTGTGAAGCCCGAGCAGATGTAGACCACCATCCATGAGGTGATGGCCGACACGAGCAGGGCGAGCACCGACAAGGTTGACAGCTCAAGGCTCAGTACCTCAAGGGTGAAGAGCGTCCCGCCCAACGGGGCGCGGAATATCCCGGATATTCCCGCTCCGGCGCCGCAGCCTACGAGTATCATCAACAGCCGGGGTGATAGCCTGAACGCCTGGCCGATGTTGCTGCCTATGGCCGCGCCGGTGTATGCGATAGGTCCCTCGGCCCCTGCCGACCCTCCAAATCCGAGGGTGATTGTGCTGGCGACTATCGGCGAGTAGGTCAGGTGTCGTTTCAGGCGGTACATCTTGAGCGATATGTCGTGGAGCAATCTGGCGGTGCCGTGGGAGATGTTGTCGTGCAGTATGTAGCGCAAGTAGATGCCCGTCAGCAATATGCCGATGATGGGGAGCGCGAGCAACAGCAGGTTGCCTCCGTTGATATTGAATCCCGACGTGAGCCATCGCGACAGGGTGGCGATGGCCGTCTTGAGCGCAAATGCGCCCGCTCCGGCGAGTGCGCCCACGATGACCGCGAGGACAAAGACGAACAGGTTGTCGGAGATGTGGCGTTTTCTCCATTGCAGTATGGCCTCAAACCTGCTTTTCCGTCCGCTTTTGCTATGTCCTGTATTGGTGTCCATCGGTTGGCTGTAATCATATATCGCTTAGTAGAAAAACATGTGTGGCAATCAAATAGTTTCGCGGTTGAGGGTGTATTTGACTCAAGGAACTTTGATGGATTTGCTGTACATGCGGATTAAAAATGATTAAATAGGGTATCGGCGGTGCATTTTCAAGCCTTTGGTGTGCTGTAGTTGAAATAAAACATGTAATTTTGCCCTGCAATTCAAATCTTTCAGACATAAACCGCAAGACATTTCCTAATAGAATCAGCCAATCACGATTCTCACGATTTTGTCGGACTCTCTCCACTTATGTTTAAGATTTGATGTATCGGGTACTCACGCCGCGATAGCGCGATGTCATGTCGGCTCAGCGCCAGGATCTGTACCCGGGTTAAGGATACTGAAGATATCAAATAAAATAAGTGAATCATAGGTTAGGAATCCGGCCGCTCGAGAGAGTTTCCCGGATTTCGTTTTTTTATGGCTATGGTCCTGTGAGTGGCATCGGCTTCCTCATGGTGCATACCCCGATATATGGCAAGGGCGGATGTTGTCTCGGCATCCGTCCTTGTCTGTTATCCTGATGGCCGGCGGTGTCAGTTACCGAGTGTGAGGGTGGTGTAGTAGCGGAGCCGTCCGGCGGTCGAGTAGGCGGGGCCGAATTGCAGCGTGATGTAGCCGTTGCCGTTGCCAAACCATGTGGCGGTTATCGAGCTGCCGTTGTTGGCATAGTTGACGGGGGTGCCGTATTGTATCACCAGGTTGTTGTAGACATTGTTGTAGCGGCTCATGTCGCTGAATGTCGTGGAGTAGACAAACTGGGAGCGGTCGAGTCCTCCTGCTCCGTAATAGAGTGTTGCATCGGGCCATAGGTATGACATCTCGTTGACATCGCGGAGGTAGACGACATCAGACCCATATCCGTCGACGGTGTATCCGCTGTTGTAGAGATAGTCGAGCGACAGGCCGATGGCCGTGCCAAATGTGAGGCCGAGGATGCCGGCGACGGTGGGACATCCGCGATAGGGTCGCCACGCTGGAGGCGGTACGGGGCGTATCCATGGCCGTGCTATCGGGCGGTATGGCCGTACCGGAGGGGCCATGTGGGGCGGGCGCGGAGTGGGGCGGTGTGCCCCGACCGGAGCCGCCGGGCGTGGCGGGGTGTTCGGTCTCATCGGGGTGTTTGGCCTTACCGGGGTGTTTGGCCGCGAGGATGTGCCCGGGCGGTTGGGATGTCCCGGGTTAGGCCGGTTGTTGCCGGGATTGGGGCGGTTGTTGTTGCCCGGGCGTTGCGGCGGTGTCGCGTGGTTGCCGCCGTGCGTTGGCCCGCCTTGGTTGGGGCGGTTGTTGCCCGGCTGTGGGGTAGGGGTGGAGTGGTTGTTGCCCGGCTGTGGGGTAGGGGTAGAGTGATTGTTACCCGGGCGGTTGGTCCCTTGGTTTGACGGTCGGCTTGGGCGCTGGGTAGTGTTGCCCGATGATGGCCGTGACCCGTGGCTTCCCGATGATGGCCGGGTTGCAGTCCCTGATGAGGGCCGCGACCCATGGCTTCCCGATGATGGCCGGGTAGTTGTGCCGGAGTGGTCGCGGGATGGCGAACGGCGGTTCTGGGCCTCGACCGGCGGTATGATGAGAATGCCGCATATAAAAGCGACAGACAGCAAGCGCAAAAATCTTCTCATAATCAAAAATCTTTTCAGTCCTATAATACAAAGATATACTTTAACAACAAAAGTTTAATCCAAAAAGTCCAAAAACCCACCCCGCCCCCGCCTCTGTCCCGGCGGGACAGCCATAATGAGAGAACCCCGTGCTTCAGCTCGGGGACAGCCTCAGTCGCAGTCACAAGTCCCGGAGGAACGTATTATAATGCCTCTCCAAATTAGCGGACCTCTTCGAGGCCCATCCCCACAACACACCCCGAAACCCCACGCCTCCGGGTCATCGTGCCGGGCATACGCCCGACCCGCCGTCCCTCCGTGGTGGGGCTACAACTAATCCGCGTCTACGACGCTCCGTCGCCATAGGCCAATACGACACGATGGTTGCCGCCCCATCTCCCCGCAAGTTACCTTAGCGCCATGAGACCGACCGTCTACCATAAGCCATCGACCCGGGAGCGCCACATCGTCGCCCCCAACTACACCTACGCCTTTGCCCGCTGGCTCAAAAAGACAACGGGCCGCACACTCTGCCCTCTCCACCGCCACATCATCGACCGCCTCGAACGCGCCCGCCTCACCGCCGCGCCTCTGCCCTCCGCCCCAATGCCATGGCAACATCGCCCCTACACCCCCGCCCGCATCATCATCTCCGACCCCGCCCCCGACTATACCCACATCACCGACCTCCTCGTCCACTACATCCACTGGCTCCGCACCGTCATCCTCCCTCACCGCCAAACCCTCATCCTCGACCGCACCACCACCGCCGCCCGCGCCCTCGTCACCACCCTCCCCACCTCCCCCGCCCCTCATGTAGGGGCGCACCCTGGTGCGCCCGCCCCCACCGCGGCCGCCCGCCGGAGACATCCCGCAACCAAAGCGTCAAAGATGCGAATTAATTGTAGCTCCATCACGAGCGAAGCGAGGCATGGAGAAAATTCGGCATCACAAACCCGGGCCTCGGAGAGGTCCATTAATTTCCATCGTGCCAGAACCCGACATCCATTCGCCACGTCGCCAACCCGACTCCACGCGGTCGGCTCCGGCTGCCGTCCCGCCATCCATCGTGGCGGCACATTCGACATAATCCTCCTGCTCAACGCCGACACATACCCCATCTCTGGCCCACGTTCCTCCCATGTAGGGATGCACGCTCGTGCATCCGCCGTCGGCCACCTCGACGCCCTCGATGCCGCCCTCGACACATTCCTCCCCATGCTCCAGCCCCACCGCGAGAGCATCCTCATCATCCACGGCACCCCATACCCCCGCCCATCCCGCCGTCGCACACCCCGCCGCCTGGCCCCGCTCCCACCACGTAGGGATGCACGCTCGTGCATCCGCCGTGCCCAACACGTCGTGCCACCCCATCCGACCCCATTCCTCCACTACCTCACCGCCTCCCTTGACGGCGACCTCGGCCCGTTCATCCCCATCGACCCCGAGTCCATCACACCGCTGCAACAGCCCGCGCAATCAATCCCCCGCGCCGACTGGGCATCGGAGATGCGGATTAATTGTAGCTCCATTACGAGCGACAGCGAGGCATGGAGAAATCCAACGTCGATAGGAACCCGGGCCTCGGAGAGGTCCATTAATTTCCCCGCCCCACAAACTCCCCCCAACATCCCACTCTCATTCGCGGTAGCTGCCCCCGCCGCCTAAAGCCAAACCGGCAGCACGCGCTTCTTGACATACTGAACATTAACGTAACTCTTTGAGACCCATTTTTGGGACTCTTCACCGACCGACAACGAGCGTAGCGAGGAATGGGGGGCGGGTGTTGGAGAGAGGGAGAATCAGCGTCAAAAGAAAGAAAAATGGGGGAAAAGTGGCATTTTTGCGAGATTATTTGTAATTTTGCGGTACAAACGTAAGTCAAGACCGATAAATGAGGCTCAACCGTCACCATCACCGCCATCATCACCACTACTCCACGGGAGGAGCGGAATGAGGGGGTCTGTGCCGACTTGAATGTCACCCGGTCTAACACACACCATTTGCCGCCGCCTTCCTTTGCTACCATGAGGATGACGGCTTTTTGTTTTTGACAATTCAGAACAATAAAATATATATCAGATGGAAACAAGACTCAGAATCGCCGTCCAGAGCAAGGGACGGCTCTATGAAGAGACAATGGAGCTGCTCGCCGAGGCCGGAGTCAAGCTCACCGCCGTGAAGCGCACGCTGCTTGTGCCGGCGCGTAACTTCCCCGTCGAGCTGCTGTTCCTGCGTGACGATGACATCCCCGAGTCGGTGGCGTCAGGCACTGCCGACATCGGCATCGTCGGACTCAACGAGGTGCTGGAGAAGGAGAAATCGACCGTCGTGTTGAGGGAACTCGGTTTCAGCAAGTGCCGCCTGTCCCTCGCCATACCGCAGCATATCGACTACAACGGCCTGGCGTGGTTTAACAACCGCAAGATCGCCACCTCCTACCCGGTCATCCTTGAGAAATTTCTTGAGGAGAAGGGGATAAAGGCCGACATCCATGTCATCAGCGGGTCGGTGGAGATAGCTCCCGGCATCGGGCTTGCCGACGCGATATTTGACATTGTGTCGAGCGGGAGCACCCTCGTGAGCAATAACCTTGAGGAGGTAGAGACCGTGTTGCAGTCACAGGCCGTGCTGATAGGGGCCGCGTCGCGCACGCTGTCACCGGCAAAGCAGGCGATACTCGACGAACTGCTGTTCCGCATACAGGCTGTACAGGCCGCCGACTCCAAGAAGTATATACTGATGAACGTGCCGCGTGAGAAGCTCGACGAGGTGCTCGCCGTGTTGCCCGGCATAAAGAGTCCCACGGTGTTGCCGCTGGCCAACAACGACTGGTGCTCAGTGCACACGGTGCTTGACGAGAAATATTTCTGGGAGATAATAGGCAAGCTCAAGAGCGCCGGGGCCGAGGGTATACTCGTGCTCGACATCGAGAAGATGATACTCTAAGTGTCTCGGATAAATGATTTAACAACATAGCATAATGGAAATCATCAAATATCCGTCGCGGTCGGAATGGCCAGCGCTGTGCCGCCGAGCCATGGCCGACAAGGCCGACGAGGTCAAGGCGACTGTCGCCGACATAATAGCCACCGTCAGGCGCGACGGCGACAAGGCGCTCAAGGACTATGAGAAACGGTTTACCGGGGCGACCCTCGACTCCCTCGCGGTCACGGAGGCCGAGATGCGCGAGGCCGAGGAGGCAGTGCCAAAGGAACTCCGCGAGGCGATAAGGAGCGCGGCATCCAACATAGCGTGTTTTCACACGGCCCAGAAGATGCACCCCGTCACGGTGGAGACAATGCCCGGAGTCCACTGCACCCAGCGTGCTGTCCCCATCGGACGTGTCGGGCTGTATATTCCCGGCGGTAACTCCCCTCTGTTCTCGACCGTGCTGATGCTCTCGATACCGGCGCGTATAGCGGGCTGCGGCGAGATAGTGCTGTGTACCCCCGCCGGGGCTGACGGCAAGGTCCATCCCGCCATACTGTATGCCGCCAAGGTGGCCGGCGTGCACCGCATCTTCAAGACCGGGGGCGCCCAGGCGATTGCCGCGATGGCCTACGGGACTGAGAGCATCCCGGCGGTGTCAAAGATATTTGGCCCGGGCAACCGCTACGTGATGGAGGCCAAGCAGCAGGTGAGCGAGAACGCTGTGGCGATAGATATGCCCGCCGGGCCGTCGGAGGTGCTTGTCATCGCTGATGACAGCGCCTCGCCGGCATTTGTCGCCGCCGACTTCCTCTCACAGGCCGAGCATGGTCCCGACAGCCAGTCGATATTGCTCACCACGTCGCCGGCCCTGGTCGAGAAAATCGGACCCGAGATTGAGCGTCAGCTCTCGATGATGCCCCGCCGCGAGATGATGGAGCGCTCGCTGTCACACAGCCGCGTGATATTGCTCCGCGACATCGACGAGGTGATGGACTTCTCAAACACGTACGCCCCCGAGCATCTGATCATCAACCACTCCGACTATCGCGAGCTGAGCGGGCGGGTGACCAACGCCGGGTCGGTGTTCCTCGGCCCGCTGTCGCCCGAGAGCGCCGGCGACTACGCGTCAGGGACCAACCACACGCTGCCAACCTCGGGATATGCCAAGGCGTTCAGCGGCGTAAACCTTGACAGCTTCACCAAGAAGATAACATTTCAGGAACTCACTTCCGAGGGGGTAAGGTCGCTGGGTACAACTGTCGAGACCATGGCCGAGGCCGAGGACCTGCACGCCCACCGGCTGGCCATGACCCTTAGATTGCAATCATTAGACAACACACCACTATGACACTTGAGCAGCTTGTAAGACCGAACATCCGGAGCCTGAAGCCGTACACCTGCGCACGCAACGAGTATACCGGCGAGGCAAGCGCGTGGCTCGATGCTAACGAGAATTCGCGTATCGAGGGATACAACCGCTATCCCGACCCGTTGCAGACCGAGGTAAAGAAACGCCTCGGGACACTTCGCGGGGTCGACCCGTCGAGGATATTCCTCGGGGTGGGCTCGGACGAGTGCATCGACATCGCCTACAGGGTGTTCTGCCGTCCCGGCGTTGACAATGTCGTGGCGATCGACCCGACCTACGGCATGTATGAGGTATGCGCCGATATAAACGATGTCGAGTACAGGACCGTGCCGCTCGGCGACGGATTCACGCTCGACACCGACGGTTTGCTTGCCGCCACCGATGCCAACACCAGGATAATATGGATATGCTCGCCCAACAACCCCACCGGCAATGCCTTCACGTTGGAGAGCCTTGCCGAGGTGTGCGGTCGGTTTGAGGGCATCACGGTCATTGATGAGGCATACATCGACTTCTCAGACAAGGGCACGATGGTCGCGATGCTCGACCGCTTCCCGCGACTGATAGTGATGCAGACATTCTCAAAGGCGTGGGCCTCGGCGGCGATACGCCTCGGCATAGCATACGCCTCCAAGGAGATAATCGACATATACAACAAGGTGAAGTATCCCTACAACATCAGCGAGCTGACCCAGCGCCAGGCCCTCGCCGTGCTTGACGACCGTGAGAGGGTGGCAGCGGTGGCAGCGGAACTTGTGGCCGCACGCGACGCTCTCGCCGTCGAGCTGTCGGCGATACCCGCCGTGAGGGAGATATATCCGTCAGACGCGAATTTCCTGCTGTTCAGGGTCGACGATGCCGACGGACTGTACGCGTGGCTCCGTGACAACGGCGTGATCGTGCGCAACCGCAACCGGGTGCACAAGTGCGCCGGATGTATACGCGTGACCGTGGGCAATGACGAGGAGGACCGCATATTCATTGAAAAATTGAGAGCCTATGCCGACAGATGAGATGATAAAGGAGAGCGGCCCGGAGCCGCGCCGCGTGCTGTTCATAGACCGCGACGGGACGTTGATAGTGGAGCCGCCGGTCGATTATCAGGTAGACTCGCTTGAGAAACTTGAGCTGATGCCGGGCGCGACACGCGCCATGCGGTTCATAGCGCAGCGGTTGCCCTTTGAGCTTGTCATGGTGACCAACCAGGACGGACTCGGGACTGACTCGTTTCCCGAGGAGACATTCTGGCCGGCTCACAACAAGATGCTGCGGGCGTTTGAGAACGAGGACGTGTGCTTTGACGACATAGTGATTGACCGCACCTTTGAGTACGAGAATGCCCCGACACGCAAGCCCGGCACGGCGCTGCTCGGGCGGTATATGACGGGCGACTACGACCTCGCGGGATCGTATGTCATCGGCGACCGCCTTACCGACGCGATGCTTGCCCGCAATCTCGGGGCAAAGGCCATCCTGTTGCGCGAGCCGACCGACGACCTCACCTTGGAGATAGCCGGACAGGGACTCGCCGACGTGGTGGCGCTCGTGACAGCGTCGTGGGACCGGGTGGCCGACTTCCTGCAAGGCGGCGCGAGACGCGCCCATGTCAAGCGCGACACCTCCGAGACCCGCATCGACATCGCGGTCGACCTCGACGGCACAGGACGGTGTGACATATCGACCGGACTGGGATTTTTTGACCACATGCTTGAGCAGATAGGCCGTCATGCCGGCATCGACCTGTCGATACATGTCGACGGCGACCTGCATGTCGACGAGCATCACACCATCGAGGACACGGCCATAGCGCTTGGCGAGGCCCTGCGCTTGGCTCTCGGCGACAAGCGCGGCATCGAGCGGTATGGCTACGTGCTGCCGATGGACGACTGCCTCTGTACGGTGGCCGTTGACTTCGGTGGCCGTCCGTGGCTCGTGTGGGACGCGGAATTCAGGCGCGAGCGGGTGGGGGACATGCCCACCGAGATGTTCCTCCACTTTTTCAAGAGCCTCAGCGACAGCGCGAGAATGAACCTGTTCATACGCGCCGAGGGGCAGAACGAGCACCACAAGATCGAGGGCATCTTCAAGGGGCTTGCCAGGGCCATCAAGATGGCCGTGAGGCGCGACCCGATGAGGTTTACCCTGCCGTCGACCAAGGGAGTGCTCTGAACGGCATGTCTCTCGGGGCGTGAGACAGCCGTTAGCAGTGCTGCCGCTCCGTGGTGATGCCGATACATGGATACACAATGAGGGCTGACACCCATGCCTGATTAAAGGCATCGTGCCAGCCCACGTTGTATCTGTGTCTGTAGGCTCAGGGGAGAGCCACACTGCGGCGTGTTATCCTACCATGTGAAGAGCCAGTTCGGTGAGCCATATCCAGAGCGGACAGAAGCCGATGAACAGTATCACTGAGAGAGTCAGTGACGAGGTTCCCGTAGCCACATAGGTATCGTACTCGTCGGCGATGATGATGCCCGAGAAAGCAGGTGGCAACGCACAGGCGACGACAAGCATCTTGAGGTTGAGGGGATCCATGTGGCAGAGCAGACCGAGAATGAGGACAACGGCCGGCATCACGATCATCTTGAGTATTGAGCCAAGCACGGCCTGCCAGTTGATGGAGATTTTGATGGCGGCGAGGGTGATACCGGCCGAGAATACCGCCATTGAGGCATTGGCCTTGGCGATAAGGTCAAACGAGGGGCTTGCCCACTCGGGCCAGGGTATCCCGACGATAACCCAGATGACGGCGAGGATAGGCGCCCATGCCACGGGTTGCTCCAGGGCATGGAGTACGGGCTTCCACGCGCTCTCCTTCTTGGTCGAGCCGGGGTTCTGTTTCTCGAGCGACGCATTCATCAGCGACAGTCCTACGGGGATGCCGATGGCGTTTACCACGATACCCACGATTGCCACAACGAGAGCGACGGAGGGGTTGGTGCCGAAGATAGGCTCCAGCACGGCAAAACCGAGGAATCCGATTGTCGGTGAGCCGCTGATAAGGGCTGAGATGGCTGCGTCGGCGCCAGTATTCTTCTTGAAACAGTACTTGAAGATGAAGTAGACCAGCATGAAGCACGCCATGATGCCCACGGTGGAAACTATCGTCAACTTGATGTCGCGGACAAGCATCTCACGGCTCGCCTGGACAATGGAGACGAACAACGCGGCGGGCAACGCGTAGTCGAGCACCACCTTGTTGAACTTCTTGGCATCCTCGCCTGAGAATATGCCTTTCTTACCCGAGATAAATCCGGCAAGCATCACGACAATAATCGGGACGATGGCATACAGGATTACATGAGAAATATTCATAATCTGTAAATTAATAGTTGATACTTGATTTTATCCCTGAGAGTGTTGCAAAACCGACAAAGTAGGGATGCCTCCTGTGTATCCGTCTCATGGCACTTTGATTGCCAGCGGATGCACCGGGGTGCATCCCTACCGTAGTACGGTGACCTTTAAGTTTTGCAACACCTTTGATAGAGCTTGCGGATGAGGGTCAGACGGTGTAGTCAATCAGCGGGGCAGGGTTGAGGTATCCGATGTGGCCGCTCTCCTTGCCGGCATCGGCGGCGAGCTGCACGTCGATGATGGCCGGGGCTTTGGAGGCGATGGCCTCGTTGAGGGCCTTGGTCAGCTCGTCGGGGGTCTGCACGTAGTAGCTGGCGGCACCGAATGCCTCGCCGATTTTGTCGTAGCGGGCCTCAAGGTCGAGGGTCGTGGGAGCGGGGTCATGCTCGATGGCGGGGTCGGTGCTGGGGTTGACACCGATGTTGTTGTAGATGCCTCCGTTGTTGAAGATGACCACGGTCACCGGGAGCTTGAAGCGGCAGATGGTGGCGAAGTCCATGCCGGTGAATCCGAATGCCGAGTCGCCGACTACGGCTACAACCTGCTTGCCGGTCGAGACGGCGGCACCGACGCACGATCCCATGCCCATGCCCATGATGGCCCATGTGGCACAGTCGACGCGGTGGCGGGGGAGCGACATGTTGATGGCGTCGCGGGTGTCGTCGAGGGTGTTGGCACCCTCGTTGATGAGGATGATGTCGGGGTTGGACTCGATGATGGGCTTGATGGCACCAAGCGCTGTCCAGTGGTCCATGGGGGACTTGACAGTCTTGAGTCTCTCGGCAAACTTGACATCCTTGGCCTTGGTCTCGGTCTGCAACGAGGTGAGCCAAGCGGGGTCGGCCTGCATGGTCTTGCCCTCAAGGCCGGCGAGGATGGCGTCGAGCGAGAGTCCGAGGTCGCCGATGACGGGCGCTGCGATGGGAACGTTGACATCAATCTCCTCGGGCTCGACATCGAGCTGGATGAACTTCATGTCGGGATTCCACTTGCCACGACCGAACGAGAGCATCCAGTTGAGGCGTGCGCCGATGATCATCACGACATCCGACTTCTCCATGATGTCAGAGCGGCATGAGAGGGCGCTCAGCGGGCCTGCATCGGGCATGAGGCCCTTGGCCATCGACATGGGGAGGTAGGGTATCTTGTAGGTCTCGATGAGTTTCTTGATCTTGTCGTCGACCTGAGCGTAGGCCGCACCCTTGCCAAGCAATATGGCGGGACGCTTGGCCGATGTCAGTATCTCGACGGCACGGTCGACCGAAGCCTGATTGGGGGCGACGGGCGAGTAGAGGTCGACGGGCTGGTAGAACAGCTTCTCGGCATCCTCGCGATTCATGATCTCGGCGAGGGCGGGGGTTGTCATGTCGATATAGACGCCACCGGGACGGCCCGAGACGGCGGCGCGGTAGGCGCGGGCGAGAGCCGAGGGGATGTCCTTGGCGTGGCTGCACCGGAACGCGGCCTTGACGAGGGGACGGGCGGTGTTGAGCTGGTCGAGCTCCTCATACGTGCCCATCTTCATGTCGACCATGGTGGGGTCGGAGGCTCCCGAGATCTGGATCATCGGGTAGCAGTTGACGGTGGCATTGGTTGTGGCGGTAAGGCCGTTCATGAATCCGAGAGAGGAGACGGTGAGCAATACACCGGGGGTCTTGGTGAGGTAGCCGTGGGTGGCTGCGGCCATACCGGCCTGCTGCTCGAAACGGAATCCTACAAACTTGACGCCGACTTTCTGCATAGCGTATGCTGTCTCGGTGACGGGGATGCCGACAAGGCCGTAGACAGTATCGAGATTGAGACGCTTCAACGCCTCGGCGAGGATATACATGCCTGTTACCTGCTCGGGAAAGTGGGGAGCGGCAGCTGCCGTGTTGGTTGTTGATGTACTCATAATAATATTATTTTGTTGAATATCGTGTTTGTCAAAAAGGCTTGCGGAGAGTGCATTGCAGCGCATCCCCGCAAGCCTGATATTGTCATAGAATACTTACTCTCGGTCAGATTATTTTGCAGCGGGTTTGGGCATCGGGGCAGTGGTGCCGTTGGCCTTGAACTGGGCGATCTGGTCGGCTGTGTAGCCGAGGCCGGTCAGGACTTCGTCGGTGTTGCCGCCGAGGGTAGGACACGGGCCGTAGGTAGGCTGGTAGTTGGAGATGGTGAACGGGCAACCGACGGTCACAAACTCGCCAATCTCGCCACCCTGGTTGATCTTGACAAGGGTGTTGCCATCGTAGAGGCTCTCGTCTGACATCATCTCCTTGGTGGAGAGGACAGGGGCGCAGGGTACGCCGTAGGGCGAGAGGAGCTTGACGATCTCATACTTGTCCTTGTCGATGGTCCATGCTCCGATACGCTTGATGATCTCGTCCTTGTGGCGGTCGCGGGCATCGGCGGTGTTGAAATCGGGATTGGTCAGCCAATCCTCAAAGCCGAATGCCTTGCAGGCAAGCTCGAAGTCCTTGGCGCCGCGCTGGAGGATGATGTAGGCGTAGGCGTTGTCGTCGGTCTCCCAGCCCTTGCATTTGTAGGTCCATCCGAGCACGCCGCTGCCCTCGGTGTTGCCCGAGCGGGGTACGTAGTCGGGGAACTTCTGGTTGGGGTACTGGGGATACTGGGTGAGGTAGCCGATCTTGTCGAGCGTGAGCTGGTCGCGGGTCTTGATGCGGCAGAGGTTAAGACAGGCGTTGTGCATCGACTGGTAGACGAAGCTGCCCTCGCCGGTGCGCTCGCGCTGCATCAGGGCTGCGAGCAATCCGATGAGCATGTGCATACCGGTGTTTGAGTCTCCGAGGGCGGCCCCTGACTGGGTCGGGATGTTGTATTCGCCCTCATACCATCCTGTGGTGGTGGCGGCACATGCTGTCACCTGTGCGATAGGCTCGTAAGCCTTTAGGTCCTTGAATCGTGAAGATTCGGGGAATCCCTTGATGGTGCCGTAGATACAGCGGGGATTGAGCTGATGGACCACGTCCCAGCTAAATCCGAGCTTGTCCATTGCTCCGGGGTGGAGGTTCTCGATAAATATGTCGGCCTCCTTGATGAGCTTGGTCAAAATCTCCTTGCCGTCGGGGGTGGCGGCGTCGAGAGTGAGTGACTTCTTGTCGGAGTTGAGCTGGAGGAAGTAGTAGCTCGGGAGGTCGGGGTTGAACTGAAGTTCATTACGAGTGGCGTCGCCGGTGCCGGGACGTTCGATCTTGATGACTTCGGCTCCCAGCCATGCGAGCATCTGCGTACATGACGGACCTGATTGAACACTGGTGAAATCGACCACCTTAATGCCTTGAAGAGGTGCTGTATTCATAACTTGGATTTTGGGTTATTGATTGTTGAATATGTTTTTCAATATCGCATCCGCATCGGGGCGAATGTATCTTTATAACACGCCGGGCTGATTAAAGTTGCGGGCGAGATTTGAAAATATTGAAAAATTTATTATTTCTGTTAAATATTAAGGGGGGTAGAACATACGGTTTTGTCACAACGTTGTAACATCAGAAGTCTACATCTTTTAATTTGTATCGGAACACACGCAAGTTTTAATATGTATTCAGACACACGCACACGTACAACAGAAGGACAACCAAAATTCAAGTTGATATGAAAAAGCTTTACTTATTTATCGTATGCCTCATGACGGCAGCAATCGGCGCTTACGCACAGACGGGGCAGAAATACTATCTTGACATTGCGCAGAACAATGAGCGCTACTATTTTGAGTGGGACGCTACGTTGCAGTGCTACGTGCTCGACATGCCTCAGCTGTGGGGCAATTTCAAGGTCTATGACGACCGCTATGTCAACGGGTCGAATGACCAGAACCAGTATATATTTGGTGCGAGCACCGACAACAACGGATTTGGCGTTACGCCCGACAGTGAGAAGAAACTGGCCAACCCGGGTAACGACATGAGTATCCAGGGTGGAGGTCAGCTCTATAACGTGAAGCTGGAGTTCTGGCCCAACACCATGGAGCTGAAGATTGTCGGCGGTTCGTATGACCCTCCCACGCCGACGACCCCTACTATCACCATCAAGGCCACCAAGAGCGAGGCGACCACGCCCGAGGATGGCGTGATCGACTTTGAGATAGGCACGTCGATGATTGACAATCCTACGTCGTTGGACTATGATGTGTACGTGATCTGGCAGCCGGCGGGCGCCACGGGGTATGACTATCTTGAGACGCGCCTCAACGGGACGTTGACAGGCTCGTTTGACGTTGACCGGCTGACGATTGACTCGACAAACAATTTCTGGCTTGTGGTCAAGACGACCTACAATGATGCAGACCTTATCTCCCATAGCGAGACGACGATAACGACACCGGCGATACCGCTGCTCATCGGTCAGCTCGCCCAGGGTGAGTGGAAGCCCAATGTGGTCGTGGAGGGACAGACGTTTGCCCGCCTCCGCGAGTGCTACTACTACACTGTGACGCTCGTTGGCAAAGGTGAGTTCAGTTTCGTGTCAAAGGCCGGCACGAGCGACACCGACTGGGCCACGGTCAATGCCCATCCGCGTTATGCTCCGTCAGAAAACCGTGTTGTCGCACCGCTGATGGTGTGGATACCTTATACGAGGTTTACGGGCAGCACGACCAATGCGTGGACTCCGGCCGACTTTGAGCCAAACACGACGTACACGATACAGTTCAGTTTCCCCAAAAAGGAGGTTGCCGTGATACACGCCGCGACTCCGACCGAGATTGAGGGTGTGGCAGCCGACGTTGACAACGGGCCGGTCGATGTGTTTAACATTCAGGGCGTGATGGTGCGCCACGACGTGGCCCGCGAGGATGCCACCGCCGGACTCCCCGCCGGATTCTACATCGTCGGCCACGAGAAGGTGTTTGTGCACTGATAGCCGCTGTGTGATCGCAGTAGTAGCATACGCCTGATTACATCAGCAACATACAATAGATATATGACAAGTCTCCGGCATCAGCATGTCGGAGACTTGTCGCGTATCCAGGGTCATTCGGGTTGGGATTTCTCGGAAAAAGTTGTAAGTTTGCAATAGGATTGTAATCTTACAATAAGAGCGTATTGTTTGCAACAAGATTGTATTTTATGGCAGAAAAAAAAGAATTTACAGGCAAACGAAAGAAAGTGACGTTTGTTGACTTATTCGCTGGTGCCGGCGGTATCAGCGAAGGATTCCTACAAGCATACAACGACCGTCTGTATTATGATTTCTTGCTCGCGTCTGACATTAACCCAAACTGCCAGCTCACCCATGAGGTCAGATACAATCATCAGTTGGGACTCGATACAAAATTTATCTGCCAAGATATTATGGAGGAGGATTTCGTAGACAATCTTCTTCATGCTCTCAACGGCAAGGAAGTAGATGTCGTTACGGGTGGCCCAAGTTGCCAATCGTTCAGTTTGGCCGGTACACGCAAGAAGTTTGACAAGCGAGACAATCTGTTTTTCCATTATCTAAAAGTTATCAAGGCGTTGCGTCCAAAATACTTTGTAATGGAAAATGTTAAAGGAATCCTTACTAAAGATGGAGGGAAGATAGTACAGCGTATCCTCAGCGAGATTCGCTCAATTGTAGATGTCAAGCAAATACCGTCTCTTTTAGTCTTTCTCACGACTGCTCTTCCAAAAGTTTACAGCCCGTTTATCGTAAAAGTCTTGCTTGCCAAAATCAATTGGGAGGCAGACGAAACAAACCGTAAACATGAGAATCTGTTTCTTTCCCTGTTGGATGAGCAGTTCAAGGTGGTAACACGCTCTATGGAATACCGCAAGAGCAAGTCGGATGAGAATGTCAACACAGCTCGTCATGGCTTAAAACTACTTCAAGACATCACGAAACGCGAACTTGAGGAAGGCCACCATCGAGCTGAAAACCCGTTGCAACATCAACAACGATGTTTTTGCCGACCAACTCAACGCATTCATTGAATCCATAGACGATCCGAAACTTATCTCAACAACCGATCAGGCCCTTGAAGCCATGACCTCAATGGTTAGTGATAAGGTTGCATTAGCAGAGCTGCGCGAGGCACTGTCTATGTTCGTCCTAACCTTTGATGAGACAATCTCCCTTATTTCAAAAAGATTGAAAGCGGAATCCCCCTCTGAACTCCCTGAGTTTGAGAATCGTATTAAAGAGATTCGACTTTATGACATTGACAGCCCTAAAGTCCTGCTTGCATCAGATTATGGAGTGCCACAAAATCGTGAGCGTGTCGTCTTTATTGGTTGCCGCAACGATCAAAAAGTGATTACTGACATCCCGGCCACAATTGCCCCCAAGACAGAGTGCGCCTTTTCGAGGCTCTATGGGATTTAGACACCATCGGAGGCGGCGAGACCCAGACGCATTACGTTCAATCTTCACCTCAGCCCGAATATGCCGACTTGTTACATTCACGCACATCAACGAGCGAACCCACGGCAGACGGACGCTTATATTCTGAATGGTCCAAGACTGGGAGACTAAGTCACCGCTTCATCTTTGACTGTATGCCTTTTTATGTCAAATCGTCTCACGACCTGCAAAATTTAGGCCTTAGAGATGTCATTGAATTATTCAATCATCAGACAAGCAGCCAAAGCGCAGACGTTAAGAAGCGGCTTCGTATCATTGCAGAGGCAGGTGATTACGACCTCGCGAAAGAGCGGCTAAACAAGGAGGGGGTCGGCTCTCATAAACGAAACTATGTCGTATTGCACCCCGAGCAACAAAGTCCTACCATCTGCACCATGCCTGACGATTTCATCCATTATCGCGCCTATCGGCCCTTGACAGTCCGTGAGATGGCACGTCTGCAATCTTTTGACGACAGCTTTGTATTTCAAGGGAAACGGCAGACCGGTGGCGAGAAACGCAAGGACGAAATTCCCCAATATACCCTTGTCGGCAATGCCGTCCCACCGCTCATGGCAAGGGCAATAGCCAATGTTATACTCGATAACATCCGTTGACCATGATACACATGAGACCCTTCACTCCCTTTGAGGAGCGCAATATGGCCTTTATGGTCAACCACAACGTAGAGTTCACCTTAGTCCAGCTCACCGCGACTGGCCTAAAGAAAGGAATAATGGATGCAACAGCTCCGATGCGGACTTTCTTTCTCGAAAAGGGAATACACAACTATGAGGAGCAACCGCAGGGTCCTCAGCACAAACATCTCGTCAAAACCACCATCCTTGACGGATGTGAAGCTAAAGAAACAAGCACTTCGCTATATCGTCCTGTAACAAAGAAAGGAGATCCGCATGGGCTAAAGGATTTCACTAAGGCCGATGACATCCATGCAATCTGCATACTCGATAGCCGGTTCTTCGTAATTAATATTACCACTTGTGATATTGAGGCGGCTTTCAATGCCTCACACACTATACCCCTAAAAGATTTCATCAATGAGTTTTACCGCATTTCAACCACTGTCAGCGAAGAACTTCTATCATTCTTTCGCAAACACTCTGATATATGGTTTGAGTCAGAGGTAACAGCAGACACCGGCATTGGAAGGACAATTGAGACCATGCTTGGCATATCTCAAAATTCGAGTAAAGCCCCCGACTACAAGGGTATTGAGCTTAAAAGCCACCGCGAAAAACGGTCTTCAAAGAAGAACGTACTGTTTACGCAGACCCCTGATTGGGATTTGAGCAAACTAAAATCCGGCAGAGAAATTGTTGCTCTCTATGGTTATGACTGTGGAGAGGGACACAAGACCTATCAGAACACCGTACAATGCAATCATCCAAACAGCCAAGGACTCGGACTGAATCTTGAGCTCGTGAAGGAATTCCTTGAGCTAAAGCACTATGGAGAGAAAGTTGATGATGTCGCGGTATGGGCATTACAGAAACTGCATGGACGATTGAATGAGAAACATCATGAAACATTTTGGATAACCGTTGAGAATGAATTACGCAACGGCATAGAGTATTTCAGATACAGCAGCATAGAACATACCCGGAATCCAATAATTCCTCAATTTGACATCCTCATTGACGCAGGCATTATAACCGTAGACCTCCTCCTATCTCGGCCAAGCGGACACGGAGACACCTACAGTTTCAAAATAAAGAAAAAGGGGATGCCCTTACTTTTCCCCGAGAGTATTGTTTATAATTTGCGTATCTAATACCGGTCGCATGGTTAAACTTGACAAGAAGATTGACCGCGACCGCTTCATTAGGTGTTTATGTCCGAAGACACCCCACGGCTTCTACTACAACATCAACTATTACTATAACAAGTGTGTATTCAAAAAATTTGCGTAGGATATTTGAACGCGAGGGCCAACTGAAATTTACTACGTTTTTCACAACAATTGATAAAATCTTTAATATCAAAATATAGGAATATGGGCTTCTGGAGTTTTATGCGAGATATGTTAGTGTTTGACTGGCTATTTGGTCATCGCAAGAATGAATCCTTTTGGGAACGTCGCCAAAGTGAGGGTCAACGTTACACGGACCACTCTAATCACCGCAATCATTGTGACGGATATGGGAGTTACAGCCACAAAGATTATGTCCAACAGGACTTCGATGATGACTTGGATTCGGGAATATTCGATGATGATTTCTAACGGATAACATTATTAGATGATTTCTCGTTATAGAAATAAAGATGGTTTGATATGGACAAGACAACTCTTGAATTTGTAACATGGCTCATCAGCAAACTTGCCAGTTGGCTAAACCTGCCGCAGAGCGATGTTTACCGACGTCTAATGAAGTCGGGAATTCTTTATGGCTACATTGTACCTTCGTATGACGTTCTTCATACTTTTGGAGCACGTTACCTGTTGGAGGATATAATTGATTTCATGAGGGAGAAAGGAGTGTTGCCACAATGAAACTTTACCATTCGTCACCTTTGACAGTAGAGCATCCTGATATTTCGTTTTCGCGTGAGTTTCTTGATTTTGGGAGAGGCTTTTGTCTGACTTCACTTGAAGAACAGGCCAAACAGTACGGCAATCGATTTATTCGCCGCGAATTGGACGCGTGGCTAAACATCTACGAATTTGATATAAATCCCGCAGATTGGAAAATCCTACGCTTTGAGCATTATGATATGGATTGGCTGACTTTTGTCACACAATGCCGGAGAGGAGAAGACAACTCGGACTTTGACCTCGTTATCGGAGGAATAGCCAATGATAAAGTTATCCGCACACTGGAACTTTATTTCAGTGGTGACATAACCGCTGAAGCCGCCATCGGTAAACTCAAATATGAGAAGCCCAACAATCAATATTGCATCCGTTCACAGCATATGCTTGATGAGTGTCTGAAACATAAAAACAGTGTGAAGTTATGACCGAAACAGAATTGTATCTTCGTGGCAATAAGAATGCTGCTATAATAATGGCTATGAATGAGCTATTTGGCGTATCTCTTGAAGATGCCACCAATATATATTATCAGTCTGAAACCGCACAGCTGATTGAGGAAAAGGTGGCCGACCTACATTGTCGCAGCGAGAAGTATCTTGCCACTCTTGTGTGGGAGGAACATCTTGAAAACAAGGACAATTCAATAAAGCATTGAACGATATGCCGGTGCCAATGATTACCAACGAGAATCTCTACCTCATTATGCCGGGTAAGGTGAGCCGGATGGCGATGGATACCACAGATGGTAGCGCTGCCATGGTTTCGCCATCACTCCGGCTTGTTGAGTAGTCATTCATAAGCGGAGACGATATTGATTTGAATGTCATCAATCAATACATTTTGAGTGTAAAAATACAACCAATTCCGATAAAATGCAGATTTTGGTAGTGTAAATTCCGATAAAATGCTGGACTTGCGTCTTAGGAATGGGGATGTGGGGGTGGATTAGAAGGGGCGGAGGATTGCGGAGTTGACTTTGGATTCAGTCTCGACGCGGTCACGGGCGGTCTTTTTGCCGTAGGGTAGGGTGTAGGTGACGGATAGGCTGATGTCTCGGCCGAGTGAGTCGCTTAGGGATTGTGAATCGGAGCGGTAAACGAGGTGGTCGGCGTTGGTGCGAGTTGCCATGCGGTGGTCGAGGAAGTTCCCGGCAGTGAACGTGGTGGCCCAGTTGCCGTGCTGCCAACTTAATGACAGTGAGTATTGGGACGGATTGTGGATTTTGGTGCCCTCGATGCTGAGCGCGTCGTAGGGTAGTGCATAAGCGCCACGCAGTTGCCAGTCGCCAAACATGTAGGTGGCGCTGAAATCGGCTCTCCAGTCGTTGCTGATGACGGGGCGATAACTTGAGTCGAAGCGGTTGATGCTGAACGTGGCGTTGCCTTTGAGACGGAGCTTGTTGTCAAGAAGATTGGCCGACAAGCCAAACGTCAGTTTATAGTAGGAGAAGTTGCCGTCGTTTATCAGTTGATGGTACATGATGCCGTCTTGGGCAAAGTATCGGTTGGAGGTGTTGTGGAAGTATTTGAGGAAATCGTAGGTAAACGACAGGCCGAGATGGCCGACGCGGCCATTGTAGCTGACGAGGTTTTGAAAGGCATCCACTTGCCCAAGGTCGGGATTGCCCATTGTGGCCTCAAAGAATGAGGTGCGTATCACGGCATCGTTTTTGTAGGACGGGTTGTAGATGCTGTGGGTGTAACTGCCTGTGACCGAGAGCGTATGTCTCTGATTAATGGCGTAGGTCGCGCCGTAGAAGGCCATTGGGGCAAACTGGTTGTCGCTGTGGTTGCTGATGGTGGAATACAGGTCTTTGAGGCCGGCGGATATGTAGTAGGACAGTCCGAATGGCAGGTTGTGGTCGACATGGGCCATCGCCATGGCGTGATTGTTTCGCAGTGTCTGCTTGCTGTTGAAACTGCCGGAGTAGGAGTCGTGGTAGTAGTTGTAATACTCATCGACCGTCGCCCCGAGACTCAGACCGCCGGAGAATTGCTTGAAATAGCCAAGAGTGACACTGGCGAGGATGTTGTTTTCTGACGTATTATTCTGAATCGCAGCGGTGTTTGTCTCATCGTAGAGACTGTAGAAATCGGTGTGGCCGTAGCGCACGTTGGCATTGGCCATGATGGTGTGACCACCGGGAAGATAGAGGTTGTAGTGCATCTTCATGACGGGCGAGAGACCGCTTTCAGTGCTGCTTCGGGTGGCGATTGAGGTGAAATCATACAGCCCGTTGTAGGTGACGATGTCCTGTAGGCGGTTTTCGGGCATGGCGCTCCGTGTCAATGCGAGTGAGATGTCAAAGGCGTGATGCTGTGTGGTGTGTGCCAACTTGAAATTGACGTATTGGGAATTCGTGCGGCTCGTGCCAATGATGGGCTTAACGGACTGGGTCAGGATGCCGTCATTGAGCATGAACATGTTGTCGGAGCTGTTCAGCAGGGAGTGGTTATCCCATTTACCATTGGCTGTGAGGGTCAGCGTGAGCGCGTTTTTCTTATAGTTGGCCATGTCGATATAGTTGCCGTATTGTCGCGCCAATCCCTCATCGGCGGAGAGATAGAGATTGCCGCCATAATCATATCGCACGGTGATGAAATTGATTACCGCGCCGCTCCCGACATAGCGGCCCCCGGGATTGCGTTGGTAGTCAATCTGCACAATCTCTGATGCCGCGAGGGTGGCGAGTTCGTCGGGGGCAACCTCAACGCCATTGACGAGTATTCTCACGTCGCGACCGGCTGCTGTCGAGATGGTCTTTGCCGAGGCGTTGACGTTGAAATCGGGCAAATTCATATTTTCCAAGAGCGAGTAGCCGTTGGTGCTGTGTTTCTTATCCAGTTTGGTGGGGAGGAGGATGGCCTTTGAGGAGGTCTCAATCTGCGTGTCGGCAGTGACCACCACTTCGTCGAGGGTGCTGGAGATGGAGTCGGTGGTAAGGGCCTGTTGGGCGAATGTTGTTAGAGGCAATGCCAGCGATAGGGATAAAAGTAACTTTTTCATGCTGATGCGAATTTTTTCTGCAAGCAAGCGAAAAAAACGCAATCAGGCCCTAAAATTTGTCTGACATTTGTCTGACAAATGCTGACAATGCAGAGGTTCAGTCTTTTACGCGCAATTCGTAAGAGTCGCCACGGTTGCAGACAATCTCGATGTTAGACGCTGCGAGAGCGGTTTTGGTGCGCCTGACGAGGGTGTATAGAGACTCCTCAGCGTTGGTTTTATTGCCCCACAGGGTTGAGCATAGGGTGGATTTGTCGACCCTCATGTGGGGCGAGTCAAGGAGCAATTGGGCAAACTGCCGTTGCATCGGTGTGAGCCTGATGCCATCAAGAGGATTGATTGCTGATGACGGCGAGGCTTCCATTTCTTTTCTTCTCCAAACTAACATGCTCGCCATAGAAAGGATGGAGAGGACGAGAAGTACGCCGGGCAATCTTTGGTCGGAAGCGGCGAATACGGATGCCATAGAGCAGTCGGCAAATCCTTGGACCCGGATGGCAAGCCCATCGGCGGCACGCTCGGGCATGAGCATGATGGAGTCGGAGGCAAATCGACTTGTCGATTGCCATGCAAGGGTCTTGTTGTCGTGAATCTTGGGCGCGACGTTTTTGCTGTCGACCAATGAGAGGGTGAAGTATGCCTCATCTCTAAGCGCCGGGTTCCTGAATTTGACATCGGAAGCCTGATAGATGAGGGGCTTATGGGTGGCCGCGTGCATATGACGCAGTGCGGCGATGGTGTCCTGTCGGGCCCACAACCCGCTATTCTCGTTGGCCATGGCAAACATCGCGTCGTTGAGGTCGCTTGCGATGTCTTGTTTTGCATTGGAATAGGAGATGCAGCTTGATACTATCGTGGCTATCATGAGGGCTAATGGTGCAAGCATCGCATAACGGAGGGTGAAACTATTGTCTTTTTTCATCGCAAATATTTCATTTTACGGTAATAATCGGTCGGCCGAAGAAGGTTGAAAGCATGGCGAGCGTGGCAATTGTGAAATTATGGCCGCCACTCAGCCAACTGGTGATCTCACTTCAGCGTAAAGTTATAAATAAAGTTTGAAATTAATGAAATATGAAGTGACTTTGAGTGTTGCGCTTACGGGTATCTTGTCGGAGAAATCGGTTGCTATCCATTTAGCCGCCAATGGCGAGAGAGGGCGGGTGAGCTGTCCGCTCCCACACCCGATCTCAAGGACGATATGGGAGAGCTTGAACAGTGATGTGATTAATCGGGTAAGCGTCTTATAATACCGGCGATTGATGTTTTCGTGGACAAGGGCGTATAGCCTGGCCGTCTTGTCCCAAAATTTTTTATTGCTGTCGATGTCTTTCATCGTAGAAATTCATCTTGTTGATTTTTAGTTTTTGATGCTGAAACTTAAATATGCACGTTACAAATATACTGCGAGATATCAATGTGTGGCAGTTTGCTGTCGTTGCTTATCACGTCATTTATAAAGGTATCACACTGTTCTTTCGTAATCTTATTTCTGACGTATGCGTAGTATAAGAAATCGAGAGTAGTAAGATATGTGATGCCATTTTCTGCGCAGTATTCTTTAATATCACGAAGATTGCTGCTGCCAAGCACATCATGGTTGTCGCGACAATAAACCATACAGGCACTCTCCCCTCTGCCGAGTGTCTGCAAGAGACGGGCATACTCACGTATTGACTCTCCTTTCGGAGCAAACTTCACCCTTTGTATTCTTGAGCTGAAGAATTGCAGCGTGTTGTCAATCTGAGTTTTTGTTTCCCGATGCTTGCTCACTTCATCATATACGACATCAAGCAACAGATATTGATATTCTGGGAATATGCTCAACAACAGGCTTAACTGTCCTGCTTTGATGAAGTGAATAATCACATCGGCATCAAGGACTATCTTTGTCTTATTCGCCATACACTCCTATCTTGTTAAGCAATTCACGATAGTGGCCTTCTGAGATTTTCTCCTCGTCATAGAGCCGGCGGGCTTTCTCACCAAAATTACCGATTATCAGATTCTCGTTGCCGGATAAATAAAGAGATGTATCGTATCCATATTCCTGCGCAGTTCTCATAGCCGGATATGAAAGCAGTTTGTCACGTTCCTGCCGTGTAATGAATTTGGTATCGAAAAGACGATTTACGATTGCTTGATGAGATACGGAGAAATAATGTTCCAATCGGATTACTGTGGCCAATGAAATTTTTCCCTTCAGCTCTTCAGCAGGAATCATCTGCAAGATTGCAGCATGAGGCATGAGAAACATCAAGGCAAAAGCATCGGCACATTGCTCAGACTCACTCTTACTGCCCTCTGCTTCACAATTATGAGGTATTGGATTCTCCTCAATATATAAGTGATAGAGTTCGTGGGCTATTGTAAAATGCTGGCGGCCTCGCGGCTGATTGCAATTGATGAGCATAAATCTTTCTCCATTGGGACTTTTAAGACTCATACCGGAGAAATTTTTTGACAGGGGGCGATATACTGTCAATACATTAAGTTTCAGCAACAGACTTTTCAGATTTACAGCCTGAGTATCGCTCAACCCAATGTGCTGGCGAAACTCTGATACTTGTTGCTCTATGAGATTTAACAACGATGCTTTCATTTTGCCTCAATTGCCTCCATCTTCAAATAAGACTTTACAATATCCTTAAAGCGGATGATCTCGGCGGAATCTTCGGGTGCGAGGCCATCGAGTCGGAAGGCAGACGCAAATATCATTGCTTCGGCATTTTTGTTATCCTCAAAAAGCACATACATATCGCATCCGAAAAGATTAGACACCTTTTCCAGGACATCGTATGGGACCTCTCTCTCGCTGGACTCATAGTTGCTATACGCTGAACGGGTTATGCCAAGAGCCTGTGCAACCTCATCTTGGGTGTAATGAGCTGCCTCTCTAAGTTTCTTAAGGTTGGTTGGTATGGTACGGTTCATCATCGTGGCTTATTTCTTGTGGCAAAGTTAATGAAATGTTTCCAAAGTTCAGCAATTTGCCACACATTAATGTTGAACTTTACTCATTAGAGACTTTTGCACAATATGGTATTCCCTGAGCCTTAATTTGGGCAACAAACTTGTTTTATTGCCGAAATTTAAGGTTCAGGAGCTGAACAAATGCAATAAGAGCTGCTCGCTTATGCTTGCAGCTCTTGTTGCGGAGAGACAGGGATTCGAACCCTGGGTACCCAAAGGGTACAACGGTTTTCGAGACCGCCCCGATCGACCACTCCGGCATCTCTCCAGGGGGATTGGTCGTTCAATCGGAGGGCAAAGTTACTGTTTTTTTTGCTTTCAGCAAATTTTTTGTTCAAAAACTGCAACCTGAAAATTTGTGTAGGACCCAAGGTCTCAAATAGGAAGTGCAACGGTCTTTCGCCTCAAGCCTCCATGGGATATGACGTGGGAGTTGTGGGAGGGCCGGAGATTGTTGTATAATGTCCGGCTTTCTCCGACGTTGGACGCGTTCCCGATGGTTGATGGTGGCGGGGGCTATGCCTCTGTGCGGCCGATGGTGGCGAGTAGGTCTTCGACGGCCTGGGCACGGGTGGCGTTGCGCTCAAGGCATTTGATGAAGAGTGAGCCGATGATGCCTCCGGCAGAGTGGCGGCAGACGTTGGCATAGGTGTCGGCGTTGGAGATGCCAAATCCGATGAGGCGCTCGTGCTTGAGGGGAAGGGCGGCGATGCGTGTGAAGTAGTCGTTTTGGGCATCACCAAAGCTGTCCTTGGTGCCGGTGGTCGATGCGGAGGATACCATGTAGATGAAGCCGGAGCAGTGGTCGTCGATGAGGCGTATGCGCTCATCGGATGTCTCGGGGGTTATGAGCATTATAATCGGCAGGTCGTAGCGGTCGCACAGCTCCTTGTAGTCGCGCAGGTAGTCTGCAAAGGGCAGGTCGGGGATGATGAGGGCGTCGATGCCGACCTCCTTGCAGCGCTTGAAAAGGCGCTCGATGCCATATTGCATCATGGGGTTGAGATAGCCCATCAGTACGAGGGGGACATCGCCGGCCTCGCCGCGCACGGCCTCGACCTGGTCGAGGAGCAGCGGGAGGGTCATGCCGTTGCGCAGGGCGGTGGTGCTGCTCTGCTGTATGACCGGGCCGTCGGCCATGGGGTCGGAGAATGGTACCCCGACCTCAATCATGTCGACACCATGGGAAGCGAGTTGCCGGATGATCTCGCCGGTGGAGTCGAGTGTGGGAAATCCGGCGGTGAAATATACGGAGAGGAGGTTTTTATTTTTTCTTCCAAAAAGGGATTGTAAGCGATTCATCTTCATTGAATTTACGTAGTGATACTATGAAATTGGCGAGCTTTGATATGTCTTTTATGCCGGGGGAAAGCTCAAACCGGCTGTTGAGGTCTATCCCTGCCATCTTGGGACGCATCGCCTCAAGGATGGCATCGGTGTCGTCGGGCCCTATGCCCCCGCTCAGCAGGTAGGGGGTAGACAACGGGTAGTCGTCGAGCCTGGACCATCGGAACTTGCGCCCGCTGCCGCCGTGGCGCGATGTCTTGGTGTCAAACAGATACATGTCGGCGGCCCCCTCGTAAGGCTCAATGTCGTGCCAGGCGGTGTCGTCGCTGATGCCAAAAGCCTTGAACACCGTGTAGCCCGCGTCGCGCAACCGGCGGCATGTCTCGGGCGACTCATCGCCGTGGAGCTGCACTATGGAGATGCCGTAGCGGTTGCAAGTAGAGGTAATCTCGTCAAATGGCGAGTTGACAAAGACCCCGACCGGATCGACATAGGCGGGCAGGGACTTGACGGCCTCGGGGTCGAGTGAACCCGCGTAGCGAGGCGAGCGCCGGTAGAAGATAAATCCCATGAGCATGGGGGTGAGCGCGGCCACATCGGCGATGTTGGCCGCGTCGCGCATACCGCACACCTTTATCATGCGGTCGCTATGTCTTGAGGCGTTAAATCGTTCCATCAATAAAGTTTTTTAGTGTCAGACCGGGGTCGGGAGTCTTCATAAACCGCTCGCCGATCAAAAATCCGTTATATCCCATGGCCTGAAGCCGTCTGACGTCGGCCATGTCGTTGAGGCCGCTCTCGGCTATCCTCACCACGGTGTCGGGCAGCATACGCGCCATGCGCTCGGCCACGACGGTGTCGGTCGCAAATGTCGACAGGTTGCGGTTGTTGACCCCGACCATATCGGTCGCCGGGGCAATCTTTGCAACCTCGTCGGGCGAGTGAAGCTCGAGAAGGGTCTCCAGTCCAAGCTCATGGGCCTTGTCGGTGAGATGCGCGATGGTATCGGCATCGAGTGCCGATGCAATCAGCAGCACGGCATCGGCTCCGTAAATGCGGGCCTGGCAGAGCTGGTAGTCATCGATGATGAAATCCTTGCGCAGCAGCGGGATGGCGACTGTCGAGCGTGCGACGGCAAGGTCGGTCAGCGCCCCGCCGAAGAACGGGGTGTCGGTGAGTACCGAGCAGGCAGTCGCGCCGGCACGTTCATAGCCACGTACTATCTCGCCCGCCTCAGCGGCGGGGTGGATGTCGCCCTTGGACGGGGAACGCCGTTTACATTCGGCTATGATGCCGGTGGGACTCTGGGCGAGTGCGCGGCTCATTGATATTGCCGGGCGGGTCACCTCCCGGGCCATCCCGCGCAGGGTCTCGGCGGGGATGACGGCCTTTGATGCCTCGACCTCGCGGCGCTTGTATTCCAATATCTTTTTAAGAAAATTGCTCATAGTGAAAAGGTCATTTGCTGTTTAACTCCACAAATCTCTCAAACGACCTCAGCGCACGTCCCGACGAGATTGACTCCTCGGCCTCGCGCCGTGCCTCGGCGAGGGTCAGTTGCGGGTCGAGGGTACGGATCGCAAATGTCGAGTTGGCCACGACACAATTTTTCTGGGCTGCAGTGGCGCGGTCGTGCAAGACATCGTCAAATATCGAGGCGGCATCCTCGACCGTGTCGCCTCCCGACAACGACTCCTGGGAGGCGCGTTCCCATCCAAGCTGCTCGGGGGTATAAAGATGCTCACCCTCGGCCGACGCCACCTTGAACGGCGCGGTCAGCGATATCTCGTCGTAGCCGTCGAGCGAGTGGACTATCGTACAGTTGATGCCCTCGTTCTGGGCGATGTAGTTGTAGAGGCGCATCAGCTTGAGGTTGTAGACACCGAGCAGCTGGCACTTTGGCATCATGGGGTTGACAAGCGGGCCGAGCATGTTGAAGAATGTTCTCACGCCAAGCGACTTGCGCACGGGACCCACGCTCTTGAGCGCCGGGCTGAAAAATGGTGCGTGTAGGTAGCAGACACCGCTCTCATCGAGCGAGCGACGGAGACAGTCCATGTCGGAGGAGAAGCGTACGCCGTGCTGCTCAAGCACATTTGACGCGCCGGAGATGGAGCTCGCGCCATAGTTTCCGTGCTTGACCACCTTGCGGCCCGTGCCGGCCACGACAAAGCATGAGGCGGTCGATATGTTGAACGTGTTCTTGCCGTCGCCGCCGGTGCCTACGATGTCGATGGCCTTGATGTCGCCAAAATCGACTGGGAGCCGGCGCTCAAGGATGGCATCGCGGAATCCCGTAAGCTCATCGGTGGTAATCGACCGCATCAGGAATACGGTCATGAATGCCGACAACTGGCTGTCGTTGTACTTGCCGTCGGCAATATTGAGCAGCACATCACGCGCCTCTGTGCGGCTGAGATTGCGGTGTTCAAACATCTTGTATAGTAGATTTTTCATTGTTGTAGCGTAGTTGGATGTGTAAACGTGGATAAGGGGTCAGTGTCGGAGCCAGTTGTCGAGCATCTTCAGGCCGTCGGGGGTGAGTATCGACTCGGGATGGAACTGGACACCGCGTATGTCATGGCGGCGGTGACACAGGGCCATGATGCGCCCCTCGTCGTCAACGGCTGTCACCTCAAGCTCATCGTCGGGAAATCCCGCCGTATCGACCACCCATGAGTGATAGCGCCCAACGGGTATCACATCGGGCAATCCCTCAAAAATGTAGTCGTTGGCAATGACCTTGACTGGGGTCTGGATGCCATGGTAGACCTTGGGCAGGTTAAGCAACCGTGCGCCAAACCGCTCGCCGATGGCTTGTTCGCCGAGGCAGATGCCGAGTATCGGCTTGCTGTCGGCATATCGTTGGAGCAGGTCGGGGAGAAGTCCGCTCTCGGAGGGGATTCCCGGGCCGGGAGAGAGGATGATCTTGTCGTACCGCCCGATCTCGCCGAGGGTGATGCGATCGTTGCGTATCACGTCAGGCTCGTACCCCAGCTCGCGCGCAGCGTGGGCGATGTTGTAGGTGAAAGAGTCGTAGTTGTCAAATATAAGAAGTCTCATCGTAGTCATGTTTACGGGGTGGAATGTCTAAATGCCAAACTCCTCGGCATATTTTATCGCCTTGGTCAATGCTCCGAGCTTGTTGTTGGTCTCCTGCAACTCTTTCTCGGGGTCAGAGTGGGCCACGATGCCGGCACCGGCCTGGGAATAGAGCTTGTTGCCATAGCTCAGGAAGCTGCGGATGGTGATGGCCTGGTTGAGTTCGCCGTTAAACCCGATGTATCCGATGCAACCGCCGTAGACCATGCGGTTGTGTGGCTCTATCTCGTCAATGAGCTGCATGGCTCTGACCTTGGGGGCGCCGCTGAGGGTGCCGGCGGGGAAGGTATTGGCAAACAGCCTGAAGATGTTGGCTCCCTCGGGGAGCACGGCGCTCACGCGTGACACCATGTGGATGACGTGGCTGTAGAACTGTATCTGTCGCAGAAACTCGATGCTGACGCGGCCACCGCTGCGGCTCAGGTCGTTGCGGGCGAGGTCGACCAGCATTATGTGCTCGGCGTTTTCCTTCTCGTCCTCAAGGAGTGCCTTGGCGAGCTCGTGGTCGCGGGCATCATCGCCGGTGCGGCGGAATGTCCCGGCAATCGGGTCGATGTATGCCTTGCCACCCTGCACGCGCAGGTGGGTCTCGGGTGACGACCCGAAAACCTTGAATGCCCCGAAGTCAAAGTAGAACAGGTAGGGGGAGGGGTTGACGCACCGCAGGGCGCGGTAGACGTTGAACTCATCGCCCGTGAAGCCTTGGGAGAAGCGTCTCGAAAGCACAATCTGGAACACATCGCCGCGCAGGGCATGGCTGACACCGCGACGCACCATGTCGCGATACTCTCCATCGGTGATTGGCGATGTGGCCTCGCCACTCACCTTGAACGGGTATTGGGCCATGTTGTGGTTGTGGATTATGCCGATTATCTCATCGGCGCGTGACACGTCGCCATCGGGGACATTCTCGATGATTGTCATCTGGTTTTTGTAGTGGTTTACCTCGATGACATAGCGGTAGAGGATGTAGAGCATGTCGGGGATGCCGGCAAAGCAGGCATCCTTGCGCCTGATGGTGACATGCTCGAAGTAGCGCACGGCATCATAGGCTGTGTAGCCGAACAGTCCGTTGCTGACTTTCAGGCCACCCTCGATGGAGTAGCTGTCGATATAGTCGCGCAGACGGTCTATCACATCGACCGACCCGTTGACAGGGGTCGTCACGACCGTACCGTCGGGATAGCTCTCGGTGATGGTCTCGTCCTTGACCTTGAACGACGCTATCGGCTCGACACCGATGTACGAGACGCTGTTTTGGGTCGTGTGGTAGTCGGAGCTTTCGAGCAACGCGCTGCGGGTGTAGAGGTCGCGTATCTTCAGGTATATCCCGACCGGGGTCTCCAGGTCGGCGGGGATGGTGCGGGTGACCGTGTTGAGTCTGTATTTCATGATTGACGTTCTTGAGGGAATGATGGTTAGAGGGTTATCTTGTCACGATAGGCGAGATATGTCGCCATGTCCTTGTCGCCGCGTCCCGAGAGGTTGACCACGACAATGTCATTGGGCTTGAACTTGCGGCGGTCGAGGACACCGAGCGCGTGGGCGCTCTCCAGTGCCGGGATGATGCCCTCGGTCTGAGTGAGCCGGTAGGCGGCGCGGAGAGCCTCGTCGTCGTTGATGGCTATCACCTCGCTGCGTCCTGTCGATGCCAGGTGGGCATGAAGCGGGCCTATGCCGGGATAGTCGAGGCCGGCCGATATGGAGTAGGGTTCGGTTATCTGTCCGTCGGGTGTCTGTATGACCATCGTGCGTGAGCCGTGGATGATGCCCTCACGACCGAGTTTTATGGTGGCGGCGCTCATGTCGGTGTCGATTCCCTTGCCTCCGGCCTCGGCGGCTATCAACTTGACATCGGGATTGTCGATGAAGTGATAGAAGGCTCCGGCGGCATTGCTGCCACCGCCGACACACGCGATGACGTAGTCTGGATTCTCGCGGCCGACCTGTTCATTGAGCTGTGACTTGATTTCCTCTGATATGACGCTCTGGAACTTTGCCACCATGGCGGGATAGGGATGAGGCCCTACCACCGACCCGATGACATAGAATGTATCGGCGGGATTGCAGCACCAGTCGCGTATCGCCTCATTGGTTGCATCCTTGAGTGTGCTGTTGCCGCTTGTCACGGGTACGACTTTGGCGTTGAGCATCTTCATGCGCTCGACGTTGGGCTGCTGGCGGGCGATGTCGGTAGCGCCCATGTAGACGATACATTCAAGTCCCATCAGCGCGCACACGGTGGCGGTGGCCACTCCATGCTGTCCGGCCCCGGTCTCGGCGATGATGCGGGTCTTGCCCATGCGCTTGGCCAGGAGCACCGACCCGATGGCGTTGTTGATTTTGTGGGCGCCGGTATGGTTGAGGTCCTCGCGCTTGAGGTAGATGTTGGTCCCGTAATGCTCGCTCAAGCGGTCGGCACGGTACAGGGCCGACGGACGGCCTACATAGTCGCGCATGAGTCGGTCGAACTCGGCCTTGAACCCGGGGTCGGCCTCTGCCTCGGCGTATGCCTTGCGCAGATTCTCGACATTGCGGTAAAGTATCTCGGGGATATACGCGCCGCCAAAGCGACCGTAAAATCCCTCATCATCGACAAACATGTCTTTTATCTTCATCTCCATTGTTGTGTATGTATATTTTTATTTGCTCAATATTGATATGTCGTCTTGCTTAAAAACGAGAAAAAGCCACCGTTATTTCCGATGGCTTTTGATATGAAGGTCTAAATTGATGCTCTGCATCCCGGTGAAAACACGACACTAACGCCATCGGATTGTACTCTCGCGGCGCCACCAATTATTCGTGTTATTGCATAAATATGCCATTATTATCGGTTTTATGCTGCAAATATACGGATATTTTTTTATAGATACAAATGAAAATGCGAAAAAATGTGGGCCTACAATCAAATTTTGGTAGCGTTTTGGTTGCTTGCTCCTGCTGTGCCGTTGTCGTGCCTTTGTGATGTGCCTCGTGAAAATTAAAAGTTAAAATAGCTAATCGGCTATGGGGTTAGTCGATAATGTCGTAACTTTGCGCCCGATTCAATGATTTATTTGATTTCCGTGTCGCATTGCGACATTACCCTGATTTTTTAATAATATGAAGAAAAGTATCGTAAGAATTTTCATGGCACTGCTATGTGTCTCGATGGCTGTACCTATGTCAGCCCAGTTTAACCTCAAGAAGGCCGTAGGCGGTGTGTCGAAAGCCGCACAGGCCGCTACGCTGACCGACGAGCAGATGGCGGCATACGTCAAGGAGTCGGTCGACTGGATGGACAAGCATAATCCTGTCCCCGGGGAGGATGACCCCTACACAGTGCGTCTGCGCAATCTGACCAAGGGTCTTACCGATGTGGAGGGTATTCCACTGAATTTCAAGGTCTATGATGTCATTGATGTAAATGCGTTCGCATGTGCCGATGGCAGTGTGCGCGTGTTCTCGTCGCTGATGGATATAATGACCGATGACGAGCTGCTCGGAGTCATTGGCCATGAGATAGGCCATGTGGCAAAGAAACACTCGAAGAACGCGTTCCGCACGGCGCTGCTGTCATCGGCACTCCGTGACGGTGTGTCATCGGTCGGCGGTACCGCTGCCGCGCTCAGCGACTCTCAGCTCGGCGACCTCAGCGAGGCTCTGCTCAACTCCAAGTATTCGCAGAAACAGGAGAAGGAGGCCGATGAGTATGGCTATGAGTTCCTCAAGAAGAATGGCAAGAATCCCTGGGCGATGGCTCTCGCGTTTCAGAAGCTCCAGCAGCTGGAGCAGGAATCGGGTGCCGGAAAACAGAGCAAGATGAGCAAGATGTTCTCGTCGCACCCCGACACCGCCGCCCGCATCAAGCGCATGGAGGAACGTGCCACCAAGGATGGCATAGCGAAGCCTGAGAACGCGAAGTAATCCTCCACTCCATTCATCATCACATCCCCCGGGAGAGTATCGGCACGGTATTCTCCCGGGTTATTTTTTGCGGTCGGTGTAGCGGTGGGACGATGTGAGAGGGCTATCGGGGGCGGCTCAGTCTTTGTTGAGGCGGGTCGTGTCGTTGTTTTTTTCGATGCGTGGTGCGCGGAAGTTCTTGCCTGAGTTGAAATTGTAGGTAACGCCGAGTCTTGCTGACAGATGTTGCTTGGTCGATGTCAGCCGGTCGTAGCCGGCAGACCGGGTGCGAATCTTTCCTGTGCGCTGCAATACGTCCTCGAAACCGAGTGATAACGACCAATGTTTTCCCAATCGCTTCTGAATGGTGGGATTGATGTTGAGCATGGGATAGACGGTAATGTTGCCGATTTTCATTTCAGTTTGAAAGAATCCATTCAGGATGATGTTGAATGAGTGTGGTAGCATGAACGTTGAGCTTACGATAGCCTGAAGATAACCAAATCGGTCATAACTCCGATGGTCGTCAAGGCGTTGTGATGTGACGGCATAGGTGAGGCTGACGTAGCAATTCCACCATTTGGTGATGTTGATGAGGCCGTCGCCGTGAATGAATCCGCTTCGATCAGTCCCGATATTGCCCCAAGTCAGGTAGATGCGCTCGGGATACTCCGCGCTTGACACAAACATTTGCCTTATGGGGTTGTCGATTATGGAATATCCGGCGGCGATGGTGAATTTGCCAGCCAACACGAAGTCGAGGCTGACGGCATCGGTATGGCTCGGACGAAGGTTGGGATTCCCGACGCTGTAGGAGTAGTCGGATACTTGCCTGACAGTAGGGTTGAGCGACCAGAATGACGGGCGGCAGAGGTTTCTGTAGTAACCGAGGGCGATAGTGTAGTCGCCACGTTCAGTCAGGTTGAAAGTCACATTGGCATTTGGGAACAGGTCTAATTTTGACTTGGACAACTCCAGACCCGATGGATGATAGTATTCACCCCGCAATCCAGCCTTGAAGCGCCAACGCCCTGCGCGGAGATTGAGCGTAGCATAGATTGCCGCGATATCCTCATGGTAGTTGACGTGAAAATCAAAGCCGGGATTGGCTACCCAATCGCCGTTGAGGAAGTTGAGGTGGTGGGAGTCGTTTCGGACATCATTGTGAGTGTATTTGAGTCCTATGTTGAGCCTCCAAGCGGGGGTGAGACTCTTTTGCAGGGAAATCTCCGTGTCAAAGATGTTGTATCGGTTGGCGTTGTCTGTTGTATAAATTGAATCAGTTCCAAGAGGGAGCCATTGCATACGGCTGTTCTCATCGGTTGATGAGTGTTGGTAATTGTAATTGGAATTCCATTTCAGGACAGAGCCGTCGTTGTCGAGCAAGTGTGAGTAGTTCAACGCGACATTCAGATTGTGAAACAGAGATTGATGTCTGTATGAACCCAAGGTCGTCACATCTGTGATCTTCGACACCATGTCAGTATGTGATGAGACCGTTGAATTGTTCCTGTCGGGGTTGTAGTCAATCTGTAGGCCGACTTTGTCCCTATCGGTCGGATTGTAGAAAACGCCAAGCATGAGACCTCCTTGCAGGGTCGTGGTCTTGTGATGTGATATTCCGGCAAGCGAGATGTCGGAGTTGGTATTCATGGATGTCTCATGGGTGGTGTGCCTGTCAGAGGGTGATTCATTCAGATTGCCGGAGAGATTGACTGTCCATTTGCCCGAGTGAATGCCAAGATTGGCAAAGGGGTTTATCCACACCTTATACTCACCAATGGTGGTGCTTAGTCCGGCAGAGCCGGATAATCCATCAATGCGAGTCTGTCTAATGTTGATGCGTATAACACCGCCCGATGACGAGGCGCTGAACTCCGCGCCGGCCTTGGGAATAATCTCAATGGTGGCAATCGTGGATGATTGGATTGAGTGGAGATAGGTCATGAGTTGCGTCCCAGACAGGTTGACTTTCCTGTCATCTATAAAGACAGTCGTACCGCCTTGACCGTAGATGGACAGGGAGTTGTCGGTTGCCCATACTCCCGGGGCTGTCTTGAGCAGCTCTTGCGCGTCCTTGTTGGCCGAGAGGGGATTGGCGGCCACATTAAGCACAATTCTGTCGGCCTCACGGCTAATCAACGGGGCCTTTACCTCGACTTCTTTGAGGGTGGTACCTGTCTGCCGAAGAATGATGTCTCCGAGATTGTCGGCTTGAGGAGATATGATTGTATCGGAGTATCCGATGTACGACACCCTGACCTTGTCGCATCCATCGGGCACGGTGATGTGAAAGTTTCCGATGGAGTCAGTCAGACAACCGCCGACAATGGAGTCATTTACAAAGACTGACACGCTGGCAAACTCGATGGGGCGGTTGTCTGTATCGAGTACCGTACCCTTTAGATTTGCCGCCATGGCGCTTGCCCCGGATAGTAGGAGTAGCAGAAAAAGGATGTATGCCGCTTTCATTTCCGCTGTTTTAGTTGTTGCTGGCCGATGGCGTAATTGGAGAAAGCGTTTTGGCGGTGGCCCTCGACTTGATGAGACCAAAACTCCACGTCACGCTCATAGTCCTTGAGTCGGTGTTTTGAGTAATCCCATAGTTGCTTCTGGGTAGGCAGTTGCATCCTGTCGGTCATCTTGTCTCGCGATTGATAGACAAATATCTGGGCGATGGGTGTCTGTCCGTAGTCGAAGAAGTCCACGACAAGTATGCGCTGCTTTTTCTTGTCAAAATAGGTGTAGGTGTACATCTCGTCGGGCTTGCGATGCCAGTCCTCCACATCGTCATCATATATCCACAGGGTGTAGGGACGGTCATTCCCGCTATCTATCGTCAAGGAGGGAAGATTGGCGGTCAGGGATGACGGCCTTTTGGATGGTGGCTCATTGATGAGCCTTACAAAAATCTTACCATGGGTCGGAGCGTAAAACAGCACCTCGTCATCCTGAAGTCCCACCGTATGGAGTATGTCGGCTATGAATCGCTCCATGCCGGGGTATCTCGCGGCGCTGTCGGCACAGGATATTATGGCCATATCCTTTGGAATCAGGACATCTCCAAAAGTCATTCGGTAGGTGGTGTCCGCGTCTATTATGTGGCCGTAATGGTCGCTGATGTGCCATGCGCGGTCGGCATACCGTACGGGGTGTATTGAGCTGCAACCGCAGACGAGCGACAGGATGGACAAAAGGATGGCGGGATGGATGATTGATGGTCTCATAGTTTGTTGTGGATTATTTCGCAGCGCTAAGTTACAGCTCATATTGCCTCGGTAGCCTTAGCTGAGGCTTCTTTAGTCTTAGTTAGTCTTATCTTATGTGATTTTGTAATATGCAATCTTGTCAGATAATGATTTGAAGAATTGGGAAATTAGAAATATTGGCTTAACTTTGCATTGACAAAAATTGTGACAAGACACATTTTTTGTCACAGATATGGTTATAAAACGAGATAGATATCTGAGACAGCTCATTTCATTACGTCACAACGGCATGATCAAGATTGTGACCGGTATACGACGCTGTGGTAAATCATTTCTGTTATCTGTGATTTATGGTAATTGGCTTAGGGAACAGGGTGTAGATGAAGGCCACATCATCAATATAAATCTTGAAGATAGGAGAAACAAGGCAATGCGGAACCCGGATGTGCTTCTTGATTATATTGATGCAAGGATTGGTGATGATAAAATGCATTATGTGATGATAGATGAAATTCAAAACGTGCCTGAATTTGAGGACGTTTTGAACAGCTATCTTAATAAGGATAATGTGGATGTATACGTTACGGGCAGTAACGCACGGTTTCTTTCGAGTCAGGTGAGGACGGAATTTGCTGGTCGTGGAGATGAAGTAAGGCTATATCCATTGACCTTTAAGGAGTATCTTAGTGCTGTGGATTCGGAGAAATCTGAGGCGTTGCGTGATTACATGATTTATGGCGGTATGCCACAGGTCGTGTTAAAGAATACATCTGAGGAAAAAGCCAAATTATTGAGTGCTTTGTTTGAACGGGTTTATACTCGTGATATAATTTTGCGTTACAATATAAGGAATACCGAGGTGCTCGACGAACTCCTGAATATTCTTGCTTCATCGATTGGAGGACTGACAAACCCGACTAAGCTGGCGAATACGTTTGTAAGCGTTAAGCATGAGCGGGTAAGCCGTAATACGATTGTGAATTATTTGGGTTATATATGTGATTCGTTTCTTGCGGAGAGAGTAACAAGATACGACCTCAAAGGTAAACGTTATATAGAGTCGCTTTATAAGTACTATTTCGCTGATTGTGGGCTGAGAAATGCAAGGTTGAACTTCAGACAGATAGAATACACTCATCTGCTTGAAAATGTGATATATAATGAGTTGGTGGCACGAGGGTTTAATGTCGATGTCGGAGTAGTTCCTCGGCAAGAGAGAGATAAGTTGGGCAACAGGGAGAGACAGTATTATGAGGTTGATTTTGTTTGCAATCAGGGTAGTAAGCGTTACTATATTCAATCAGCATATAAAATGATTGATGAGGCTAAAGTAAGACAAGAGGAAACCTCTTTACGTCATATAGACGATTCATTCAGGAAAATAATTGTACTTGGGGAATATACTCCAGTGCTTCACAATGAGTTTGGAATAACTATTATTTCAATCTATGATTTCTTGCTCAAAGAAAATTCGTTAGAACTATAAGAGGAATTATGTTGTAAGAGAGGATTGGCAAAGGTCGGACTATAATATTCATTCAATAGGAGGGATATTGAGCATTAATTGAGACTTCTTTAGTCTTAGTTAGTCTTAGCGGGGGAGGAGGATGTGGAATTTTTTGTGTAATATTGTGGCGTGAAACGTTTTCGGATTGTTACGGTCTTGTCGTTGGCCGCCATTGCAATGATGGTGGTAGCCAATGCCGTGTGCCTGCATGGGCTGTATCGCTCCATTGAGCGGCAGACAATGCAGGGGGTCACGGAGTGTCTGCGCCGTGCCGACATATTGGAGATTATATCGAGGATGAGGGACACGCGCAACGGCAGCGATGATTCCTTTATCCGTCTCACGCTGATGGTCGAGGGGGAAAGGGCGAGTGATGGCAGCTACCGCTATCCGAACCTGTTGGAGAATATGGAGCAGACGATGAGCGGATATTTTCATCTTATCGCCGACATGACACCGGAGATGCCCGGTCGTGACACGCGTCGGTTGGAACAGATTTACAGACGGGAGTTGTCGTCGGCCGGTTTCTACCCCAAGGAGGTGGTCATAGCGGACAGCGTGAGTGCGGTGGTCAATCCCGGAGGGTATTGGGAGGTGTCGGTAAATGGTTCTGACGGGAGTCCGGCAGTGAGAGGATATATAAGCCCCCTGACGGGATATATATTTAACAGGATGGCGGGAATTGTCGTGACATCAGCCGCGATATTGATACTGATGTCGTTTCTCATCTGGTACCTGCTGCACTGGGTTGGCAAGCTGAGGTCGATAGAGCAGATGAAAGATGACTTCACCCACAACATGACGCATGAACTGAAGACCCCGGTGGCCGTCGCGTATTCAGCCGCCGACTCCATGCTGAGATATTATGACCAAAGTGATGAGAAGCGTAACAGGAGGTTGCTGTCAATCATCATGCAGCGGTTGAGTTTTCTCAGCGGCATGATTGAGAATATACTGTCGATGAGCATGGAACGGTTTAAGACAATGCGGTTGAATGTGGAGCGGGTGACCATCAGGCCGCTTGTGGAGGAGGTGGCCGGGATGATTGAAATGAAGACGGATCGACCGATGACTGTCGAGATTGACGTTGACGATGATGCCGTGGTGTCGACCGACGCGCTCCACTTTGGCAATCTGCTCTCAAATCTGCTTGACAATGCTGTTAAATACTCAAGAGACACCGTGTGGGTGAGGATCGCGGGAGACAGTAATGGTATCGCCGTATCTGACAAGGGGATAGGTATAGCCAAGGATAAGTTGCCACACATATTTGACAAGTTCTACCGCGTCACCGATGGTGACAGGTATGAGGTCGGAGGATACGGGCTGGGTCTGTATTACGTCAAGCAGATTGTCGATATGCAGGGATGGTCAATCGCGGTAGTGAGCGAACCGGGAGTCGGTACGACCTTTACCATTAATTTTGACGCCGATGAGAAAAGATAGTATTCTGTTGGTCGAGGATGACTCGACATTGGCCTTCATCATAGAGGATGCCCTCACACGCGAGGGGTTTGAGGTGACGACAGCCGGTAACGGAGAGGCCGGGCTCAGAGTTTTTGAGCAGACCAAGCCCGACATCGTGGTAGCCGACGTGATGATGCCACGGATGGATGGGTTTGAGATGGTGAGGCTCATCAGGTTGAGGTCGGCTGATGTCCCGGTGCTTTTTCTGACGGCCCGCACGGCGCTTGATGATGTCGTCCGTGGGTTTGGGATAGGGGCCAATGACTATATACGTAAGCCGTTTCAGATAGCGGAGCTTGTCGTGCGCATCAAGGCGCTGCTGCGACGGAGAAGTGTCTCTGTCGAGGAGACGGTCGCTGAGATAGGAGGCTTCACGCTTGACTTCGGCACTCAGCGATTGACAATCAACGGCGAGCGGAGAGACCTGTCCCATACCGAGGCTGTGATACTCGATGAGTTGTTCCGTCACCCTAACGAGGTGGTCGAGGCCAGGACGTTGATGTACAGGATATGGCAAAACGATGATTACATCAATCTGAACAGGCTTCACGGATTTATCTACAAGCTGCGCAAGTATCTGTCACACTCGCAGCTTGACATCCTTAACGTGAGGGGCATCGGGTACAAGCTCATAAACTCGTGACCTCGTGGCGGGATAGTCCACAGGATTGATTATGAGGTATATTCAAATTGTTTTGTAAAATCTACAATTTTGAGTAACTTCGCATCATTTCCCAAAGTCAAAATAATTTTAAGTTTGGGAAATGATGCAAGATGAAACTTATATATAGACAGTTGTACCTCTGTCAATTACAGAGGGTGATGAATACTCCCGATATTAAAATCGTGACTGGTATCCGGCGCTCTGGAAAGTCAAAGTTAATGAGTGCTTTTGCGCGTTATATAAGAAGTATTGATGCTGCAGCTAATATAATAGAAATTGATTTGACGAAACTCCGTTTTGAGCGTCTGAAAGAATATCATGCTCTTAATGAGTTCGTTGAGAGTAATTATAAGGAAAGCGTGCCTAATTATCTGATGATTGACGAAGTACAGCTGTGTGACGGATTTGAATTGGCTATAAACAGTCTTCATTCCGAAGAAAAATATGATATTTATCTGACCGGCTCAAACGCATTCCTGTTAAGCAGCGATCTTGCGACCCTTTTCACGGGACGTCATATAGAAATTCATGTCTACCCGTTCAGTTTCAAGGAATATTGTGTTTATTATAATATAACAGCTGATAATATCCAAAGCGCGTTTAATGATTATATACAGATAGGCGGCCTTTCGGGTGCATATCCATATACAAGTTCCGCTGACAAGAAGAAATATATCCGTGAGGTATATGAGACAATTCTGATACGTGATCTCGTGGACAAATACAGGATTGCAAATCCGATTATGCTTAAACAGGTGAGCAGCTATCTGATGGATAGTATAAGCAACATTTCTTCATCACGAAATATAAGCAATGCTTTGTCTGTGAATGGAGAGGATGCCAACCATAAGACAGTGGGAGCATACATAGACTATCTATGTAATGCTTTCTTGTTCTACGAGGCAAAACGGTATGACGTAAGAGGAAAAACCTACCTACAATCGCTGAACAAATATTATCTTGCTGACACAGGAATAAGGTGTGCGGTGCTTGGTAAGCGGAATATGGACTGGGGGCGTATGCTGGAAAATGTAGTATTCGTCGAATTGCTTCGCAGGGGATATGAGGTATATGTAGGCAAACTTTATCAAAAGGAGATTGATTTTGTTGCAATGCGGGGCGGTGAGAAATTTTACATCCAAGTCAGCGATGATATTTCCAATGAAGACACGTTCAAAAGAGAGGTTGACCCTTTATTGAAAATCCGCGATGCCTATCCGAGGATGCTTCTGGCAAGAACACGAAATGAGGAAACCGATTATGAGGGAATACGCATTGTTGACATCCCGCAGTGGCTATACGAATGGCCAATTCGTTAGAATTACAGCGTGTGGAATTATGTCGCACGGGGGAGGTGGGTATATCGCGGTTTTTCAGTAATTTTGCAGATGGAAAATTATTGAGGAGAATAAGAGATGAGATTTGACGAGCTTTTATATAATGACAGTGTGCTCGATGCGCTTGACGCGATGCACTTTGGCGAGTGTACCCCCATACAGGAGCAGGCTATTCCCGTAGCGCTTGAGGGACGCGACCTGTTGGCTGTGGCACAGACCGGTACGGGCAAGACAGCGGCATATCTGCTTCCCGTCATCGACCTGTTGGCCGACGGCGGTTTTCCCGAAGATGCGATCAACTGTGTCGTGATGGCACCCACGCGTGAGCTGGCGCAGCAGATAGACCAGCAGATGCAGGGATTTGCCTACTTCATGCCGGTGAGCAGCGTGGCCATTTACGGTGGTACCGATGGCGAGACCTTTGCACGACAGAAGCGTGGCCTCACGACCGGGGCCGATGTCGTCATAGCTACCCCCGGACGGCTCATAGCACATCAGAACATGGGGTATGTCGACCTGTCGAAAGTGTCGTTTTTCATACTCGACGAGGCAGACCGTATGCTCGACATGGGATTTTTTGATGATATAATGCAGATTTACTCGGCACTGCCAAAGGATTGCCAGACCCTCATGTTCTCGGCGACGATGCCTCCTAAAATCAAGAAGCTGGCAAATCAGATACTCAAGGATCCGGTGGAGGTAAAGATAGCGGTATCAAAGCCGGCTGACAACATCGACCAGTCGGCCTACTTCTGCAACGAGACCCAGAAGACTGAGCTGCTTGTCCACCTGTTCAAGCAGACACCGCCCCACCGCGTCATCGTATTCTCATCGTCAAAGCAGAAAATCAAGGAGCTGACCCGCGAATTGCGCCGGCGTAAGTTTAATGTCGGCGAGATGCACTCGGATCTCGACCAGTCAGTGCGTGAGCAGGTGATGCTCGACTTCAAGGCCAACCGCATAGGGGCATTGCTCGCCACCGACATAGTGGCGCGAGGTATTGACATTGACGATATAACGCTGGTGGTCAACTATGACGTGCCCCGCGATGCCGAGGACTATGTACACCGTATAGGCCGCACGGCCCGTGCCGCCAGTTCGGGAGCCGCAACGACATTTGTCAGCGGGCGTGACCGTGGAAACTTTGCCAAGATAGAGCGGTTGATTGAGATGACTGTTCCGCGCCGGGATGTACCCGAGGAGCTTGGGGGCAACGCCACGGAGTCACAGCGTGACGGCAAGGGTGGCCGGAACTCACGGCAGCGTCATGGCGGGGAGGGACGGTCCCGCGACGGCAATGGTTGCAGACGTGACGACAGGAATCGTAAGCCCAGGCCGACCTCAAAGGGAGAGGGACAGCAGTCGGCCAATGATGGAGGAGACCGCACCCGGACATCGACCCCGGTATCGGCAGCGGAGCAGGGAGAGAAGCCGGCAAAGAAGTCGCGTCAGCGCCGATGGAACCGTGGCCGTCGCGGCGGTTCGGGTAAAGCGCCCCGCAACGATGCGAGCAACGGCCAGTCACCGGCATCACAGGAGTGACAATAGCTGTCCACAGTAGCGATTAAATACCTTTTATAGTCCAGTCATCGTCAAAACCGATGGCTGGTTGTTATATAATTGTCTAACCAATAAATACACTTGTTATGCCTGACATAAACCTCCGCGACATCCATTCACCCAAGGATATAAAGGGGATGGATCTGGTCGCATTGACAGACCTCGCCGCCCAACTGCGGGCAACATTGCTTAAAAAACTATCGGCAGTAGGTGGCCATGTGGGTCCCAATCTCGGTATGCTTGAGGCTATCATTGCACTCCACTATGTGTTTGATGCCCCTGAGGACAAGATAGTGTTTGACGTGTCACACCAGAGCTACGTGCACAAGATGCTTACCGGACGTATTGGGGCATTCCTTGACCCGGCTCATTATCACGATGTGTCGGGCTATACCAATCCGCGTGAGAGCGAGTATGACCTGTTTTCAGTGGGGCATACCTCGACAGCCGTGTCGCTCGCGTCGGGGCTTGCCAAGGCACGTGATGTGCTTGGCGGTCACGGGAATGTGGTGGCGGTTGTGGGTGACGGTGCGCTCAGTGGCGGTCAGGCTTTCGAGGGTCTCGACTATGCCTGTACGCTCGGTTCCAATTTCATAGTCGTGGTCAATGACAACGAGATGAGTATCGCCGAGAATCACGGTGCGCTCTATGCCGACCTCAGATTGCTGCGCAATACCAACGGGACTGCCGAACCCAACTATTTCCGCTCGCTTGGCTACAGCTACCGCTATGTGAAATATGGTAACGACCTGCGGTCTCTCATCGAGGCGTTCCGGGGTGTAAAGGATATTGACCATCCTGTTGTGGTGCACATAAACACGATGAAAGGTGAGGGGTTGCCAGTGGCCGAGGCCAACAAGGAGGCATTCCACTATGCCGGTCCGTTTGACCTCAAGACCGGCGCTCCGGCGGTCACTGACAACACGGAGGATTATTCAGATATATTTGCCGAAATGATGCTTGAGCGGATGCACGACAATCCCAATCTCGTCGTGCTGACGGCGGGAACGCCCGGCTCCTTAGGCTTCACTCCCGATCGTCGTTGGGCTGCGGGTCGCCGGTTTATCGACGTAGGTATCGCCGAGCAGCAGGCGGTCAGCATGACGGCGGGCCTCAGCAAGGGTGGGGCAGTCCCGGTAATGGGTGTCGTCGGCTCATTCCTGCAACGTGCCTACGACCAGATGAGTCAGGATGTGGCAATCAATTGCCAGCCGTCGGTGTTTGTCTTGTTTTATGGTGGTATCTATGGCATCCCCGATGAGACGCATCTCGGATTTTTTGACATAGCGCTTTTCTCCAATATCCCCAACCTGGCGTTTCTCGCGCCGACCTGCAAGGAGGAGTATATGTCGATGATTGATTGGGCGATGACGCAGCGTGAGCGCCCCGTCATCGTGCGTACCCCCGGAGGCGGTGTCACATCCTCCCCGCGTCAGTTCCCGACTGATTATTCGCGACCTGAGTATGAGGTGGTGGAGCGTGGCAGTAAGGTGGCGCTGATAGGTGCCGGAACATTCTTTGACACCGCCGTGAAGGCTGCTGCCCTGTTGAAGGCGCGTGGCATCACTCCGACAGTCATCAATCCACGGATACTCTCAGCTCTCGATACGGCAACGCTCGACTCTCTGCGTGACTATAAGCTCGTCGTGACCATGGAGGACGGCATCGTGGATGGTGGATTTGGCCAAAAGGTGGCCGCTTATCTCGGAGAGTCGTCGGTCGAGGTGAAATGTCTCGGATTGCCCAAGGAATTCCGCAATGACTATGATGTCAACGCGCTGCTCAACGAGTGCAGCCTGACGGCCCCGCAGGTCGCCGACATAGTCACATCGCGCCTCTCCTGCTGAACATAAAGTGTCATATACGACAAGTCCGTTGACTTATACCATGAGAGTAAGTCAGCGGACTTGTATGTTATGTTACGTGGTGGGGTTATTTCAGGCCGCGGTTGCGCAGGAGGGCATCGACCTCGGGTTTGTGGCCACGGAACTTGACGTAAAGCTCCATGGGGTCCTCGCTGTCGCCTTTTTCAAGGACGTACTGCTTGAATGCCTTGGCGGTGGCGGGGTCAAAGATGCCTTTCTCCTTGAACAGCTCGAAGCCGTCACAGTCGAGCACCTCGGCCCAAAGGTAGGTGTAGTAGCCGCATGAGTATCCGTCGCTGCCAAATATGTGCTTGAAATAGGGGCTGCGGTAGCGGAACTCGACCTCGGCGGGCATGTTGAGTTTTTCCTTGACCTGCTTCTCAAACGCCTCTACGTCGATGCTGTCGGCGTTGGTGAGCTTACCCCACTCAAGGTCGAGGAGGGCAGCCCCGACAAGCTCGGTGGTCACGAAGCCCTGATTGTGGGTAGAAGCGGCCTCAAGTTTCTTGATCAGCTCATCGGGCATCGGTTCGCCTGTCTTGTAGTGATGGGCATATATCTTGAGCATTTCCGGCTCAAAGGCCCAGTGCTCGTGAATCTGTGACGGGAGTTCGACGAAGTCACGGTCAACGTTGGTACCGGCCTGGCTCTTGTACTTGGCGCGGGTGAGCATACCGTGCAGGCCGTGACCAAACTCGTGGAACATGGTCTCGACCTCATCGATGGTGAGCAATGAGGGGGTATCGGCTGTAGGCTTGGAGAAGTTGCCGACATTGTAAACGATGGGACGTACCTCGGTGCCATCCTCGGCGGTATAGGCACCCTTGAACTCGCTCATCCACGCTCCCTGACGCTTTGATGCACGGGGGAAATAGTCGGTCATGAACACGGCCACATGCTTGCCGGCGCTGTCGGTAACCTCATAAACCTTGACCTCAGGATGGTATTTTGGGGCATTGGGAAGCTCGGTGAAGTTGACTCCATAGAGCTTGTTGGCCATATAGAATATGCCGTTGCGCACAGAATCGACGGCAAAATACTGGCGAACCTCGTCCTCGTCAAGATTGTACTTGTCCTTGCGCACCTTTTCGGCATAGTAATAGTAGTCCCAGGGGGCAATCTTGAAGTTGTTGCCCTCCTTGTCGGCGAGAGCCTGCATCTCGGCAACCTCCTCTGAGACTCGGGCAATCGCCGGTTTCCATATCTGTAGCAGCAGGTTCTCGGCAGCTTCCTCGGTCTTTGCCATCACATTGTCAATCATGTAGTCGGCATAGTCGTTGAAACCAAGGAGCTTGGCTTTCTCTATGCGGGTTTTCAGAATATCCTTGATGACAGGATAGTTGTCATATTCACCTCCCGACGCGAGACGGGTATATCCCTCATACATCATGCGGCGCAGGTCGCGGTTGTCGGCATATTGAAGCAACGGCAAGCGGCTCGGCGCATGGAGCGTGAACACCCACTTGCCCTTGAGCCCACGGGCCTCAGCCTCCTCGGCGGCGACGGCCACTGACGACGCGGGGAGTCCGGCAAGGTCGGCCTCATTGTCAACGACAATCTGGAAGGAGTTGGTGGCGTTGAGCAGGTTTTTGTTAAACTTCAGGTAGAGGTCGGTCAACTCGGTGTTGAGTTTCTTGAGTTTCTCCTTGTCGGCCTTTGACAGCAACGCACCGTTGCGGACGGCGCTCTTGTAGCTGCTCTCGACGGCACGCTTCTGCGCGGTGTCGAGACCGAGGTTGTCGCGGTTGTCATACAGATACTTGACACGCTTGAACAGACCCTCGTTCATTGATATCTCGTCGCTCAGCTGCGATACCATCGGATATGCCTTCTCGGCTATGGCAACCATCTCGGGCGACGACATCGACTCATCGAGAGCCGAGAAGACGATCATCGCCTTTTCGAGCAATTCGCCCGAGTTGTCGAGGGCGAGGATAGTGTTCTCAAATGTGGGGGTCTGCTTGTTGTTGACTATGGCGGCTACCTCCTGTCTCTGACGCTCGATGCCGGCGGTTATGGCAGGGAGGTAGTCCTCATACTCGATTTCCTCAAATGGGGGGATGTCAAACGGCGTGTTGTACGGCTCGACAAACGGATTTACTCGGTCGGGGTTCATTTTCTCAGGTTTTTCTTGTCCCGTTGCGGGGATTGCAGCGGCGCCCATAAGCGTACAGGCAACCACGGCGGTTAAAAGTCTGGGTTTCATCATCAGGTATCATTAATTGGTTAATGTGTCTATTGTCGGTTGGTGTCGGCTTTGTCTCCGTCTTCCTCATCGTCGGCATCCCACAGGAATGTGGCCATAAGGTAATAATGGTCGCTTGAGCGGGTGTCGCCACGGCTGATGTCAATCGCTTTCAAGCCGCCACGGTAGAGTATGTGGTCTATGCGGAAGAAGAAGTGGTCGGCATGGTGGGTGATGGTGGGGAAAAAGGCCGTCTCCTCAAAGGCATCATGCAGACCCGAGTCGCGCAACATGCGGTAGGAGTAGGAGGCGGGCACGTCGTTGAAGTCACCACACACGATCACGTTCTTGCCGGCAGCGCTCATGTAGCCCAACAACCGTCTCACCTGGTCGGCGCGGGTAATGTTGGCCGACTTGAACTTTGTCAGCAGCTTGTAGCGCACATCCTTTATGTCTTGCTTTGAGGCTTTCATGTCGGTAAGCTCGCGGAACACCTTTTTCTCGTCACGCTTGAATCCGAGTGATTGCAGGTGGACGTTGAATATCGCCAACCGACGGCCATCCATGTCGATGTCAAACCGGCACATTTCGGCGGCGTCGCCCGGCTTGTGCTGGAACCGCTCGGCCCTGAACGGATATTTTGACAGCATCGCCAGTCCGTCAAACGTCAGCTTGCGGTGGGGGTATATCGAGTCGATTTTCCCGCGCAGAGCAGGTGTGATCTTTAATGAATCGACATGCCCCTCTATCTTCTTTTTGACCACCTCCTGAAGGCACACGATGTCGGCATCGGCATCAATAATCTGCCGCAGGGTGCGGTTGCCCTCATCGGGGTATATCCCCTCAGTATCGCGGAATGAGGTGATGTTGTAGGTCAACAGCGTGAATGCCCGCTTGCGCTCGATGCTGTCGAGAGAGGTGATGCCGCGTGCCGACGTGCTGCATGGGAAGTAGTCGGCGACAGTTGGCGCCGATAGGATTATCGACAGGATTGGCGCGGCAATCCACCGGGGCGCGAGCCACAGGTCAATGAGCAGTATCACGATGTCGGCTATGACCCAGAGGGGGAATGCAAGGCACATCAGGCTCGACAGGACCGAGTTGTCAGGATTGGCCAGACCTCCGTATGCGCCCCAGACGGTGCCGACGGCCGTCAGGATGGATATGACGGCACAGACTGTGCGGGATATGCGCCTGAGGGGGTTGTCGTGCTGTCTCATCTTCGGGGTGATTTGGTCCGTGGGGTGTAATAGGTGGTGTCAATTGGCATGGATGACGTGTCGAACACGAGCGGGCGACGCAGGTTGCGGTCCCACATAAACGTGGTGAGCAGCGGATAGTGGTCGCTTGACGGAATATTGCCGCGCTTGACATCCACGACCTTGAAATCGCCCTTATAGAATATCTGGTCGATATGGAAGTAGAATCGGTTGTCGTTGTAAGTGATTGTCGGGCCAAACGCTCCTCGGGGATATGCGTCCTTGAGTCCGGCCCGCTCCATCGCGCGGTAGGCGTAGCTGAGTGTCACGTCGTTGAAGTCGCCACACAGCAGTATGTTGGTGTTGTCGAATGCCTGTACCCACAGTGATATGCGGTCGGCTTGCTTGGCGCGTTGGAGGAAGCCGTCAAAAAGTTTTTCGAGCAACTGTGAGCGTATGTGCGCGAGTGATTTGCGGCTGTCGACCGATGTCATCTGCAAGAACAGTTCGCGGTCACTTGTGGTCAGTCCGAGTGATTGCAGGTGGACGTTGAATATGGTCATCACATGACCGTGGATGTTGGTTCGGTAGGCGGTAAATGCCGCGTCGTCGTCCTTGTCGGTGCGCAACGGGATGGGGAGGAGCGGAAACTTTGACAGTATGGACTGGCCGTTCTTGCCGATGTGGCGGTAGGGATAGCGCTCGTAGATGGAATCGACCTGCTCGTGGCCGATGAACAGCGGGGCAAACGGCCCGATGTACCCGCACTCTTGCAAGCACACTATGTCGGCATCGGTCGACAGGATGTATGTCAGGGTGCGGTTGGTGCTGTCGGGATATATGTCCTGATTGTCTATGAAGTTGAGCGTGTTGTAGGTAAGCACGGTGAACATGCGGCGCTCCTCGTCATAGTCGGGCTTGCCGTGGGGAAATGTGACGGGGCTTGTGGCAAATATGGCTCCGGCTGACAGCAGCATCGCTGCCGCAGGTACCCATGCGAGACGGCGACACAGTATGAGGTCAAGGGCCAACAGGGCTAAGTCGGCGACGATTATTATGGGAAATACCATCACTATTATTGAGGCAAGGGGCATAACCGAGGGATAGATGTAGCCTCCGTATGCCCCGACGAGCGTGAGGATGAGCATGATAACGTTAGCCATCACGCCGAGTGCCGTGAAGATGTTGTGCCGGTTTATTGGAAACGTGTATCCCATCGTGCCTACTTCCCTAAGTTTTTGCTTGCCTCAAACAACCGTCGTTTCTCGTCGGCTGTCAGTGAGGTGTAGCCTGACTTCTTGATTTTGTCGAGTATTTCGTCGAGGGTTGACTCGGCCTTGGCATTGCTGCTTGAGGCGTTTTTTGACCCATAAGAAGCCTTGTGTGATGATGTCGGGCCACCATGCCGTGAGCCATTGGGATGATGGCGTGGGGTCGATATTGCCTTGAGTGCGTTTGCGATGGTATCCATCAACTTGTTGAAAGGCTTGGTTATGTCCCTCTCGTTGTTGAGCATATATCCGTACAACGCACCCATCGCCGCGCCGCCGAGATGGGCCACATGGCCACCGGCGTTGCTGCCGCCGATGCTAAGCAGGTCGATGCCTATGGTGACGATTGCTATCCATTTTAGCGACACCTCTCCGAAAAACAGCAGTCCTACCTTGTAATCGGGATGGGCGATGGCCGTTGCAGTCACTATGGCGATCACCGATGCCGATGACCCTATGAGCCATCCCATGGTGCCGTGAAATGCGGGCAGCAGGTTATAGGCGGCCATGAACAGGGCGGCGCCCGCTATGCCACCGTAGATATACAGCGCCACCATGCGCCGGGATGTGTCGGTGAGCATGAATATCTGTCCGAACCAGTAGAACCATAGCATGTTGAACAGGATGTGGAGCGCGTCGTACTGTGCGAACATGTAGGTGAGGAGAGTCCAGGGCATCCTGACAAGCAGCGCGGGACTTGACGGCAGCTCGACCCAGTGGAGGAACCACGCGTCGGAGATGCCGGACAGGGCGCAGACAAGCGCTCCGACACGCAGCAACATGAATACGCCGACATTGATGAAGATAAGTTTTATCAGCATCGAGCCGGTCGTGTAGTGATAGCGTAGCGTATCAATAATACGTGCCATGTATGGTGCCGTTACGTTTCCAGTAGAGTATCATTATGAGCCCGAATATCATGCCGCCGAGATGGGCGAAGTGGGCCACGCTGCTCATGGTGCCGCTCACGCCGAAGAACAGCTCGAGCACACCGTATCCTATCACCATCCATTTGGCCTTGATGGGGATGGGGATGAACATGAGGTAGAGCGGGCGGTTGGGGAATATCATACCGAAAGCGAGGAGGATGCCAAATACGGCTCCTGACGCTCCGATGGTCACGAGCGAGTTGGACACCATGGAGATGAAATCGGCTGACTGTTGGGCAAACTCCGGCATCGCCAATATCTCACGTGCCTGCGATACCGCCAGCCCGTTGAGCCGGGCAAACGCCTCAGTGGCCATGCTGTCGAGTGTCAGGCCCCATACGAGCTCCTGCACGAGGGCGGCCCCGATGCCGGTCGACAGATAGTAGAAAAGGTATCGCTTGCCGCCAAGCACCCGCTCAAGTGTCATGCCAAACATGAACAGCGTGAACATGTTGAAAAACAAGTGGGCTATGCTGTCGGTCGAGTGCATGAACATGTAGGTGACAATCTGTGCCGGATTGAAGTCGGGCGCGGTGACATAATGGAGTCCTCCATATCTCACAAAGTCGATGCCGAGACGATGTGGGAGTATGAGCATCGCCAACCATACAATAAAATTGATGATTATCAGGTTTTTTGTTACCGGGGGTATGTTTCTGAAAAATGAGCTTCCTTGATTGAGCATTACCAAAGGTGTGATTTTATATTGCAAATATACGAATAAGTAATGCGCGATGCCAAAATAAATGGTTTTTTCTCATTTTTTTGAAAATAATAGTTTGTTTTTCAATTTTTAAGTCTATATTTGTAGCAGTGTAAAATCCAAGATCTAACAATAATCTTTACTCATTATGAACAAAACAGACTTGATCAATGAAATTGCGGCTAAAGCCGAGCTTTCAAAAGTAGATGCCAAAAAGGCTCTTGACGCCGTTCTTGAGAGCATCAGCCAGGCACTCGCCAACGACGACAAGGTACAGCTCATCGGCTTTGGTACTTTCTCTGTGACCGAGAAGGGCGCACGTACAGGCATCAATCCCCAGACAAAGCAGAAGATTGAAATCCCGGCACGTAAGGTCGTTAAATTCAAACCCGGTGCTGACCTTGAGATTAAATAATCATATCTTTTAGCCATAGCAGCAGGGTCGTCCACTTCCGGGCGGCCCTGCTGTGTTATAGCCGGGGCTATTTTTGTTTGTTCTTGAGAGAAAAATAGTGAGAGCGGATCATCAAGTCGCTCATATGTCTGGCATCACGGTTGAGGGATGTAGATGTTGTATCACCGACAACGTGACCATCGGTAGCAATGGCGGCGTTGACAGTGGGAGACCTGAGTATGCTTCTCCCTACCCCTTTCCAGTAATAGTCGTTCGCACCCATTATGTCGAGCAGGGTCGGGTATACGTCAATCTGGCCCATAACTTTAGTGTGGTGATAGCCTATCCCCGTATTGAGTATCACCATCGGTATGAATGTATCGGAATCATTGGCCGTGGGTCGTCCATCGGGTATATTGGCATCGAGTCGGTTGTGGTCAGAGATTATGACGATTATTGAATTGTTGTATAATCCGTTTTTCTTTAATCCCGTTATAAATTCATCGAGAGCCGTGTCAAAGTACATCATTTTCCCAAGATAGTTGAGTGCCTCTGCCGGGAGCATCAGCCCGGATGTGGTTATAGGGACGCTGAAATCGCTTGGGATTGTATAGGGGGAGTGGGTGCTGATTGTCACTATTTGGGCGTAGAATGGCTGTGGCATATCGGCAAGACGCGACAAGGCATACTGGAATACGACACGGTCATTTCCATCTGCCTCGCTGATTTCATATATCATGGAAATGTCGTTCAAGTCCTCAAAGCGGTCAAATCCGAACGCACGTGTTGTGTTTCGGTTGTTCCACAAAGTACCGTATGTCGGGGCGAGTTCGTAGGCGTGATAATTGTGCCTTGAAAGTGCCTTTGCTATTGAGGGATAGCTTTCGTTACCATATAGGACGGATGTGGCACCTTGATATATGGGGAAAAGTCCCGTATTGTACATCAGATGTCCGTCACTCGACATTCCGTGGGCAATCTGTGGCAATATCGTGCGACAAGTGATGACACTGTCACTGTTGAAAAGCGAGTTGAGTACAGGAGTGACCTCAACTCCGTCTATGCGGTAGTCCACAACCCAAGAGTTAAGCGATTCAACGATTATGGTAATAAGATTACGGCAATCGGGTACATCATGGAGATTGTCAGTATACGTCGGAATCGTGTTATCGATGTACTGCTCAATGTCATTGGCAAGGCCGGGAGTTAGTGAGATGTCTGGCTGGATGTTGTTGAGCAGCATTATGGTATATGCGGGAAATCCGGCTGATTGCAAACCAAGATATACGCCACAATCCTCTACCTTGAATCGGTTTACGACACATTGTTCCCAAAATTCCGAAAATGTCTTGGGGCGGCATTGCATCACTATAGCCCACTGATAAGACGAGTATGAGAGTCCCGTCTGGGCGGCGATAGTCATGATAAGGGCAAAAGCCGTGGCGCTGGCCTTGATTTTCCACTCCGCAGTGTAATTGCGCAGTCTGTCCCGCAGCCATATCCGATATATAGCATAGAGGATGATTGGCGGCAAGACAGTCAGTATGTCTGCCGCTGTTACGCTCGCAAAAGCACTTGTCAATACAATGGGAGACAGATTTGTCGACATGAATACTGCCGATATGGGAATGGTGTCATTGTAGTTGATGAAATACCACTGATTGGCGAGCATAAATATGGTGAGCAGGGCAGTGATGCACCATGTCATCCATCTGCATTTGCGTGGCAGAAAGACAATCGGAAGCATCAGCAGGGCCGCTTCGGCAACGCGTAGGAAGGCAGTGGCGTAAGGTCGGACAAGGGTATTGGGTATACCAAGTCGGTAGAGGAACAGCTGAATCTGCATGGCTATGAGCGCTACGGCACACAGGTAGAATTGTATCAGCGGATTACGCAACGCTCTCATAATCTTGGATGGGAAGGGCGATGTGGTCATTTATTATTTGGAAGTGTGAGCGATGAGAAAAATTTGCGGCTGCGGAGGTAGTAGTCGAGGATGATGTTGGGGCGGCGGGGGGTGGTGTGGAGGAGGTCGCGGTGGGGGTGAACGTTGTAGTGGCGGCGCATTGTGCGGAAGTCGCGGTGGGCGCGCCATATAGCCGTGGCGTTGGCGAGGTCGAGCGTCAGGACAAATTTGGCCCACGCTATGGTGTCGTAGAGGCGGCGGCGTATCAGTGTGGTCCGGCGTGTGCGGTCGGGGAGATTTTTATGGAGCAGCAGCAGGTTGTTGCGGAAGTTGAGGTAGGTCTTGCGCGGATTGGATGCCGGGAGGCTGCCGCCGCCGAGGTGAAGCACGGTTGATGAGGGTATGGCCATGATGTCATATCCGGCCAGCAGTATTCTCCAGCACAGGTCAATCTCCTCCATGTGGGCGAAAAAGTCGCTGTCGAGGCCACCGATCTCAAGATAGAGTTCCGACCTGACCATGAGGCAGGCCCCGGTGGCCCAGAATACCCGGGTCTCGCTGTCGTACTGTCCCTCGTCGCGCTCAACGGTGTCAAACAACCGTCCACGGCAATAGGGGTAGCCGTTGCGGTCGATAAATCCACCCGATGCACCGGCGTACTCAAACATCGTGGGATCGCTGTATGACAGTATCTTTGGTTGGACTGCCCCGGTAAGGGGATGTGACTCCATGTGGTCGTAAAGCGGTCGCAGCCATCCGTCGCGTGGCGCGGCATCGGAGTTGAGCAACACCGTGTAGCGCCGCCGCGTGTCGGCTATCGCCTTGTTGTAGCCGCCGGCATAGCCGTAATTTTCCTTGTAAGCGATGACCTCCACCTGAGGGAACTTGTCGGCGAGCAGCGTGAGGCTACCGTCGGTCGAACCGTTGTCGGCCACGATTATATCGGCGATGTCATCGGGGGTCGATGCGATGACCTGCGGGAGAAATTCGTCAAGCAAATTCTCGCCGTTCCAATTAAGTATTATGACACCTACTGGCTTCATCTCTGTTGTCTGTTATCGTTGTCGGACACCGTCTTGCTGGCGGTGTTGTCCTGGTCAAAGCTGACGGGATGCTTCCATCGCTTGTGGGTCCACAGCCATATATGGGGGGTGCGCCTGATGCTATCCTGTAGCATTGAGGCGTAACTGTCGGTCACCGAGAGCGGGTCGGTCTGTGATGCGTCCTCGGTGATGAGCCGCATTGTTATGCGGTAGTGTCCGCGACGGGGTTTCTCCATGTCCATGTACACCACCGCCATGCCAAGTTTACGTGCCACGGTCTCCGTGCCGGTGATGATGGCTGTCGGGCGGTTGAGGAAGCTCACGACATGAAGCGGCTCGTTGAGGCTCGGCTTCTGGTCGCTCATGAATCCCGTGATTGATGGAATCGGCTCGCGCCTCAGTCTCATAAGGTCGCGGAACACCGAAGCCTTGGTGAATGATCGTGAGTGGAACCGTGACCTCAGATGTAGGAAGTAGCGGTCAAACCATTGGTTGCGCAGCGGGCGGTACACCTGGGCGAATATGCCTCCGACCTCGGGAGGACGTTTAGTCCACAAGGTTATGGAGGTGCCCCATTCCCAGTTGCCACAGTGGGAGAAGTAAGCCGCGATAGAGCGGCCTTCATCCCACAGCCGGTCGACGATGTCGATATCGACAAATTCCATGCGCCGTCTCATCTCGTCGTCGGTGATGCGGGGCAGTTTTATCGTCTCAACGATGTAGTCGGCAAAGTGGCGATAGAAGTCGCGTTCGACTTTGCGGCGTGTATTACTGTCCATCTCGGGGAAGGAGCCGGCGATATTGTCGGCCACGACCCGGCGGCGGTAGCGTATGACGTAATAGATGATGAAGAACAATATGTCGGACAGCACGTACAGCACACCCAACGGCAGACGGGCCACCCCGTCCAATATGCCGCCGAGGATGCGGTAGTACCACTTGTCTTCCTTGCTGTCAGTCATGGCCGGTCATATCATATAAGTATATCTCCTCTCATCTCCTCGCCGCCATCCATAAGCTCGCCGAGTCTCACGGGGACGACCTTGTTGGACAGCTCGGGACGCGTGGCCACCTCTATCTTGAGGTAGTTGTCGGTAAATCCGCTCATGGGGCGGCCCCGTCGCGGGTGTTCGAGCAGCACGGGGCGGTCCGTGCCGACGAAGCGTGAGCTGAAGTCGCGGAGTTTCTGCTCTGACAGGGCCAACATTATGCGCGTGCGGCGATGGCGCTCCTCCTTTGGTACGGTGTATCCGATTGTCAAGGCGCGTGTCCCGGGGCGCTCGGAGTAGGTGAACACGTGCAGCCGCGAGATGTCGAGGCTGTCGATAAATGCCCGTGACTCCTCAAACCGCCCAAGGGTCTCCCCCCTGGCACCCACAATGAGGTCTACCCCGATAAAGGCATCGGGCATAGCGGCTCTGATTTTCTCTATCTTGTCACGGAACAGGGCTGTGTCATAATGGCGTCTCATCAACGTGAGTACCTCGTCGCTGCCGCTTTGGAGCGGGATGTGGAAGTGGGGCATGAACTTGTCGGAACCGGCTACGAAGTCGATGATGTCGTCGGTCAACAGGTTAGGCTCGATTGACGAGATGCGGTAGCGCTCTATCCCGTCTACTTTGTCGAGCTGTCTTATCAAGTCGAGGAACGAGTCATCGCGGCCTTTGCCGAAGTCACCGATGTTGACCCCGGTTATCACTATCTCCTTGCCGCCCTCGCGGGCCACCTCGCGGGCCTGGTCGATAAGCTGGTCGATTGTGCCCGAGCGACTGCGTCCGCGTGCCATCGGTATGGTGCAGTAGGAGCAGTAGTAGTCACATCCGTCCTGTACCTTGAGGAAGTAGCGGGTGCGGTCGCCGCGTGAGCATGAGGGGAAGAAGGAGCGGATATCCTTTGTGGGGGTGACGAGCGTCTGAGGCTCGTGGGTCTCAAGCCATCGGTCAAGATACTGTGTCAACAGCAGCTTGCGGTCAGTCCCCGCCACAATGTCGACCCCGGGTATGGCGGCAATCTCCTCGCCCTTAAGCTGCGCGTAGCAGCCGGTCACCATGATGACCGCGTCAGGATATCTATTGATGAGCGACCTGATGGCCTGCCGCCCTTTCTTGTCGGCGAGGTCGGTGACGCTGCATGTGTTTATCACGCAGATGTCGGGGGTCTCGCCGGCCTGTACCCGCCGTATGCCTTTGTCGGCAAACAGTTGTGCCACCGTTGAAGTCTCGGCGAAGTTGAGCTTACAACCGAGGGTGTGAAACAGGGCTGTGCGGGTGCCGAATGTGCTGTTGTCTATCATCTCCGCGTACTTTTACCATGCAAAGGTACTCATTTAACTCCACAGGCAAAAGCATACGCTCCGGTTTTGTCGAGAAGAATCCAAATAGAAACGCACGGTTTTGTCGTGATGCCGGTAAACTTATCACGCGACAGGATTGTGTATAGTCGTCGAGCGCAACGGGCGGCCCGTGGCCTTGGTGTACCCAGATTTTGAGGCGATTGAGAAGACCTTAAAGCGCTCAAACAAGCGCTATCTCTACCAGAACTAACGGCCCAATCGTGACGCATCAGTATGGCAAAGGGTTGACAGGCACGCGGTACATTGTGTCCAACAGCATCTTGCCGATGAACGGCCTAAAGTGTGTCTGGTCGTAAAATGCCATTGGTTCGGTGAACGCCGGCAGGTAAAGGCTGAGGTCTATTATGCGTGACGGCTCAAATATGGAGTCGAGCACGCGCCGGCTCTCGGGCGACATGAGCGTGCGCCTTATCTCGGGGCCGATAAATATGCGATAGTCGGTGTGATGCCGACGCAGTATGCCGGCAATCTCGACAAGGGCCTTGCGCTCCGGCTCAGTGATGGGTACGTCACAATAGTGGAATGTCTTTGGCATGGCGGCAAACTGCGCAGCCCGTTCGTCATAGAACTTCCCGGGGTCTGTGGCAATCAGATGCTCTATCGAGTCATTGATTGTCTCGTTGTTGACCGGGTTGTCAGACCACGAGCGCTGTTGAAAGAGCTTTTTGTCCTGTTCCTCAATGCGTCCTGTCGCGTAGTATCTCATCAGGGCCACAAACATGGAGCGCCTGAAAAAGTCACGGACAAACGAATAGTGAAAGTGAGGTAATGCCTTGGTCCCCGTCAGTTGCCAAGGCCGGCGGAACGCGAAATCGTTTGTCTCATTGCCCCCCAGCGCCCATGGTGCTATCTCGATGAGGGCATATCTTATCGAGTCGCCGCTACGGTCGATAAGCCGCAGCTTGTCGGCAATGCCCGAGGGGGTATCGCTTGGAGCGTCAAAATGGTAGACCGACGCATCGGGGCCCAGATGGCGCGCCCACTCGTCGGCAGGGAGGTAGATGGTGCGGGATGTGCCGAAGATAAACGCGTTGTATCTCCATCGCTCCCGTCCGTTGAGGTAGGTCATGGTCGAGGCGTATCCTTTGTTGTAGGGCAGAGGGCTGCCGGGGACGTAGAATGGGTCGTGATTGCGCACGACCCTGAACGGGTCAAGCACGATGTATGCCGAGAGAATGATGATGAGTGGCAAGATTGCCACCAGGCAACGCAGTACAAACTTGTTGAGGCTTTTCCTATCCATACGCCACAGGTCAGAATTGGAAGTAGATGAATTGGGCGCTCTCATCCTCTGTTGTCCACAATATCACACCGAGCAGGACCCAGTAGATGGCCCATCGGCACCAAACGGGCATGGGCAACCGCTCAATGGGAAACGACGACCTGCGTCCCACCCACTCGACCACCAGGAGGATAGCGACCGCGACAAGAGGTGTGAACCCTGTGGCCCACTCAAGTAGTGAGGGGGAGCATATCTTGCTGACTATGGTACATAGCTCGGAGACGGATTGTGAGCGGAATATGAGCCATCCTATTGTCGCGAGGACAAACACGAGAATCATGCGTGGCAGTTGACGCAGGGAGCTGTCGGCCGGTAGGGGTCTATGCACTCTGCCCGACAGTCGCTCAGCTATCATCAGCAGCGCCCACCACGCGCCCCACAATACAAATGTCCACGAGGCTCCATGCCACAGTCCCGACAACAGGAACACGACAGCGATATTGACGATGGTGCGATCCATGCCGTGCCGGGAGCCGCCGAGTGGTATGTAGACATAGTCGCGGAGCCATGTCATGAGCGAGATGTGCCACCGTCGCCAGAAGTCGGCAACCGATGTCGCCTGATAGGGGTAGCGGAAGTTGTCCATCAGCCTTACGCCAAGCAGCCTTGCCGAGCCTTGGGCGATGTCGCTGTAGCCTGAGAAATCACCGTATATCTGAAACGAGAACAGTATAGCCCCCAGCAGCAGCGTTGAGCCGGAATAGTAGTCGGGCTGAGAGAAAATGCGTGTCGCGTATGAGCCGCAAAAGTCGGCGATTGCTATTTTCTTGGCCAGGCCCCAGAGTATCTGCCTCATGCCGATTACCGCCTCGCCGTAATCCCACCGGCGCGGGGCGAGAATCTGCGGAAGCAGTTGCGTGGCACGTTCGATGGGGCCGGCGACGAGCTGGGGAAAAAACGCGACAAAGGTTGCGAAGCCTATGATGTCGCGGGTCGCTGGGATGTCGCGGCGGTACACGTCGATGGAGTAGCTGATGGCCTGGAAGGTGTAGAACGATATGCCGACAGGCAGCAATATGTCTACCGTCACCCAGTCGAGCGCCACTCCAAAGAGATTGAACAGTCGAGTTAGGTTCTCACCAAAGAAATTGAAGTACTTGAACGTGACGAGTATGCCGAGATTGAGGACGATGTTGAGCGCTGTCCATCGTCGTGCCCCGGCGCGTGACACGCTCGCCGACGCGGCAATTGCCGTGAGATAGGTCGACAGGGTGGTGGCCACTATCAACAAGAGGAAGCGCCAGTCCCACCAACCGTAAAACAGGTAGCTGACCGCAAGGAGGAACAGATTTTGAAGCCGCAGGCGGTTACCGAGCGCATACCAGTAGATGATGAACACCAACGGTAGAAAGATGGCATACTCTATTGAGTTGAAGTTCATCTGTCGGCCTTGCTTATGGGTTATAGTTGTTGACTATCCGGGCAATCTCGGCGGCATCAGCCGGTGAGGTGCAGCGGGTTATGGGCAGGCTCACGACCTCACGCGCAAGTCGTTCGGTCACCGGGAGCCACAGTCCGGCATATTGCTCATAGCATGGTTGCAGATGGGGAGGGGTGGCATAGTGGATGTCGGTCTCGACTCCACTGGCCGCGAGATAGTCCCGGAACGAGTCGCGGTCGGTCACCCGCACGACATACTGATGCCACACCATCGAGCCATCATCGGTGTATAGAGGCTTGATAACGTGCGGATTGCTGATGCCTGATTGGTATATTGCCGCAAGCTCACGGCGCAAGGCGTTTTCCCCGGCGAGATGGGGCAACTTGACCCGTAACACTGCCGCCTGTATGGGGTCAAGGCGGCTGTTGTATCCACGGTAGATGTTGTGATAGCGTCGGTCACTGCCATAGTTGCGCAGGGCTGCCACGGCGGCGGCAAGCCTTGGATCGTGGGTGGTGACTGCACCGGCATCGCCAAGTGCCCCGATGTTTTTTGTGGGATAGAAGCTGAAGGCCGCTGCGTCTCCGAGCGCCCCGGTGTGCCGTCCTCCGTATAGTCCATCGACCGGTGAGACAGCCCCGATGGCTTGTGCGTTGTCCTCGATGACTTTAAGTCCGTGACGCCGGGCTATGTCGGCGAGTCGGTCATCCCAGCAGACACGACCGTAGAGATGCACTGCCATTATGGCTCTTGTCCGTGGGGTGATGGCATCCTCAACAAGCTGCGGGTCGAGATTGAGGGTCACGGATGATGGCTCCACAAATACGGGGGTAAGCCCATTGTCGGTGACGGCGAGGATTGATGCCACATAGGTGTTGGCGGGTACGATAACCTCGTCGCCGGGGTGCATCTCGCCCATCTCGATATAGGCGCGGAATATCATACGCAACGCATCGAGGCCGTTGCCGGTTCCCACGGCGTATGGTACGCCGGTGATGTCGGAGAGTTCGCACTCCAGCGACTCCACCTCACTGCCTCCGATATACCGACCCGACTTGACGACCCGGTCGATGGCCGCATTTATCGCGTCCATATATGGCTCGTTGATCTTGCCGAGGTCGAGAAATGTGTATCGTCTATTGCTCATCAATCGGGGTTTTTACGGCTGTTAGTCTCTTGAATCGGTCGTAGTCGCGCACATAGTCCTCCTCGGAGTAGGGAAGGGATGTAAGCACGAGACACACTGATCCCGACGAGAAGTTGTCGAGGTTGCGCCACACTCCGGCAGGGATGTAGAGCGCGTTGTATGGCCTGTTGAGCTGCACGCGGCGTGTCTCGTGGCCATCGGTGATTGTCACGTCAAAGCTCCCCGAGGCCGCTATTATAAGTTCCTGAGCCTCATGGTGGGAATGACCGCCGCGCTCCGAGTCTCCCGGTATGTCATACAGGTAGAAGACGCGGCGGACCTCAAACGGATATTCGGCCGTGTTCTCCACCACCGACAGAGAGCCGTTCTCGTGGGTGTGGCGTCTCAGTCTGACTATCCGGCAGTCCCGCAGTCTCGATATGGCATGGCTGTCACTCATCTCCGTTGGTGTTAGGCCGTTGTCCAATGGCGGCTGTGAGGCGGCGGTATTCGTCAATGTCATAGATGTAGTCGGTGGGGTCATACGTCTCTGACGCGAGTATCAGCGCAACCGAGCATGTCGAGAAGTTGTCAATCTCACGCCATGTCATCGGCGGCACGTAAAGTCCGTAATAGCTGCGCGACAGATGGATGCGCCGGCTGTCTTGTCCGTCCGATATTACCACGTCAAAGCTGCCGGCAAGAGCCACGATAAGCTCGGCATTATGCCTGAACGCATGGCCATGGCGGCACTTGCCTCCCGGCACGTCATATATCCAGTAGACACGCGCTATGTCAAATGGCAGGTGGTCGCGGTCCTGGATGAATGACAGGTTGCCACGGGGATCCTGTATCCTCGGCAGGTCGATGATATGTGCGTCGTCAAGTACCATTGCAGCCTGTGTCTCAACGGCCCTTGTACATCTCGTCGTAGTAACGCTGGTAGTCGCCGGAGGTCACGCTGTCGACCCACTCCTGATTGTCAAGATACCAACGGATTGTCTTCTCGATGCCTTCGGTAAACGGTGTCTCGGGATACCATCCAAGCTCCACGGCTATCTTGGAGGGGTCGATGGCATATCTCATGTCATGGCCCGGGCGGTCGGTCACGTAGGTGATGAGGTTCTCGTTTATGTCCTCGGGACGGCATTTCAGCAAGCTGCGGTAGCGGGGTTCGTCGCGCATGATGCGGGCGATTGTCTCGATGACGAGACGCACGATACTGATGTTCTGCTCCTCGTTAAACCCACCTACATTGTATATCTCGCCCACGCGTCCGTCGCGTAGCACCATGTCGATGGCCTTGGCGTGGTCCTCGACGTAGAGCCAGTCACGCACGTTCTCGCCCTTGCCGTAGACCGGGAGCTGCTTGCCCTCAAGGATATTCTTGATGATGAGAGGTATCAGCTTCTCGGGGAAGTGGTAGGGACCGTAGTTGTTGCTGCAACGGGTGATGTTGACGGGCAATCCGTAGGTCTCGTGGTAGGCGAGGGTGATGAGGTCGGCACCTGTCTTGGCGGCGGAGTATGGTGAGCGGGGGGCGAGAGGGGTCTCTTCGGTGAAGAAGTGCTTGCCGAATGTCTGCAAGTTCTTGCGTCCCTCAATCACGCGTGCCACGTCGTCGCTCACGGTCAGCGGCTGTGCCGTGTCATAGTCCTTGGACAGAGAGCCGTATACCTCGTCGGTGCTTATTTGCAGGTACTTCTTGCCGGGGCGGTAGGTGGGATGCCCCTGGTCGTCCTTGCCTGTCAGCCAAGCCTCGCGGGCACAGTCGAGCATGTTCTGGGTGCCGAGTATGTTGGTCTCAAGGAACAGGCGCGGATTGGTGATGCTGCGGTCGACATGGCTCTCTGCGGCAAAATTGACGATAAAGTCGGGGTCATGCTCGGCAATCAGCCGGCTCACAAGCTCGCGGTCACCGATGTCACCCTTGACAAATGTTACGTTGGGCAGCTCCATCTCATCCTTGATGGTCAAGGGGTTTCCGGCGTATGTCAGCGCGTCGAGTATGACGATATCGACATCATCGCCATATTTTTTCAGCAGGTATTTCACGAAGTTTGCACCGATAAACCCGGCGGCTCCTGTCACGAGGTACTTTTTCATATTGCGGTTTTGTGTAATTTGGCCGCAAGTTACAACTTTTCAGCCAAAGATGCAATAATCCTGCATACGTGGCAGGTCATTCGAGCTTGCCGATGCTTCTGAGATACTCGCTCTCATATATCCGGCATTGTGCCCGGGCCTCGATCAGGTCGCTTGAGGCTTGTTGCCACTGTGTCTGTGCGTCGAGCAGGTCGGTAAGCGGGGCAAGTGCGGCCTCGTAGCGGTTTCGCATCACGCGCAGGTTTTCTTCGGCACGCACCAGTGCGGTCCTTGCTGTCGCTATCATGCGGTATCCGTCCTCGTAATTGCGAGCGGCCTGTATTGCCTGAATGCTGAGAAGACGGGTGTTTTTAGCCATATCGAGCCGTGAGTTCTCCAGCTCGATTTTAGCCCTCTTGACCTTTTTCAGTCCCTCGCCCCAATGGAAAAGTGGTATTGATACCGACAGTATCCCCATGCCATATCCGTCGCTGAGCGAATTGGAGAATGGCATGTATGAGCCGTCGCTTCCCGGCATGGAACCCTTGACTTTCATGTTGCCGTAGTAGGTGTACCCGAGGCTCAGTCCCACTGTTGGAAGGAAGTCGGCGCGTGTCATCTTGACCTCCTGCTCCTTAGCCCGTATACCCGCAGCGAAGAGTCCGACCTCCGGCCTGGACGATATGTCGGTGTCGAGTGATACCGGCTCGTCATTATCCGTTATAGTGTCAACCAAGACGGGAACTACATCAAAGTTCTCACCGATCACCCGACACAATGAGAGGCGGCATAGCTCAGCACCGTTGCGTGCTTTCTGAAGTTGGTACAGCAGGTCGCTGCGGCGCGTGTCTATCCTCAACAGGTCGTTCTCGATAGCCATCCCGGCCTCAACGGCGGTGTGTGTCTGGCGATATATGGTATCCATCATGGCGCAATAGCTCTCAAGGAGGGTGACCTTGTTGTTTACCGCCATCAGCGTCCAATAAGCGTTGTCGGCTTCGGCGATGACATCCATCCTGGCCTTCAGTAAGTTGAGTCGCGCCACATCCTTGCCTATCTTGGCGAGGTTGCGGCCGGCGGTGATTTTTCCTCCCGTGTATATCGGCTGTGTGAGGCTTATGCCGGCCATATATGTCCCCCGCAGCTGGAGGTCGGCTATGGACATGTCTATGTCGGGAAACATGTAAAGTCCTGTCGCTGTCGCGTCAAGTTTGGGCAGTAGCGCCGTATTGGCTATCTTGAGGTCAAGCTCGGCCTGGCGGGACGCGTTACCGGCCATGCGCACGTCCTCACTGTTGGCAAGTGCCATGCGGCGACATTCGCCGAGTGACAGCTCGATATCACGTGCCGGTGTGTGCAGCCACGCTGTCGCGCAGATTGCCAGAATGAATATATATCTGAGTCTCATGATTGGATTGTTATCGGTTTATGGCTGATGGTTTCTTGATTTTGAACATGGCAGCATAGAATAGGGGAAGCAATATGAGGGTGACTACCGTACCCATCGAGAGACCACCCATTATGACAAGAGCCATTGAACTGTACATCGGGTCGGGGACGAGGGGTATCATCCCGACAATTGTCGTCAGGGATGCCATCAGGACGGGACGTGTGCGTGACACTGTGGCCTCCATCACGGCATGGTAGGCATCCATACCTCCCGATACCCTGAGACGGTTGATCTCATCGACAAGCACGATAGCATTCTTGATCATCATGCCCAACAGTCCCATGAGTCCTATTATCGCCATGAACGTGAGCGGCTGGCGGCTTATGAGAAGCAACGGGACAATCCCTACGAGGACGAAGGGGAAGCAGATGAGCACCAGCGTCACTTTCTTCCAACTGTTGAACAGCAGCAGCAATATGCCCAGTATGAGGAAGACGGTGAGCGGTATGTATCTCATGAGGTTGCCAATCGCCTCACCCGAGAGTTCACCCTCTCCGACCCATCTCATGGTATATCCCGGTGGCAGCTTTATGGCCTCGATAGCTCGCTGTATCTCTGCCGTGACCTTTGCCGGGGTTGCGTCGGCCATGTCGGGGTTGGGGTCACATTCCGCCTCGATGACACGCTTGCCGTTGAGTCTCATGACCTTGAGTTCCTCACCGTCGAGCCGTATGCCGTCGGTAACGCTGCTCAGCGGTACAGTCCGAAACATCCTGTCCTGTATCTCCGACATGGTTTTCCCTCCTGTCAGCATCCCGTTGACATCGTCATTGTCTATGCTGACATTCATCATGCTCCAGACGGGTATGTCATTCGGATCAGTTATTCTGCTGCCGTCACTGTTTCGTATCTTCAGATTTATGGGGAGCAGGCGGTCCTGGTCGCTGACAACGCCTACGGTAAGCCCTGTGGTGGCCGCGAGTAGCGCGTTGGCCACATCGGTACGCGCTATCCCCGACCTCACCCCGTCTTGCCGTACATACTCGGCTACCAGTGTGTTTCCTGGCGATTTCCAATTGTTCTGCACCGAATATGGGTCAACATACTTGCAGTCGCGCATTATTTTCTCAGCCTCAGCCGACAACTGTCTCAATACAGCAGGGTCGGGACCGGCAAACTCTACTTCAACTGTATGGGAGGTGGATATGGAAAAGTTATATTTGCGTGTGCGGATGTATGCATCGGGATAGTTCTCGCGCAACGACCGACGCACCTCAGGCAGCAGTCTCACCACCTCGTTGTAGTCCTTGCAGTCAACAATCAGTTCCCCATAGCAATCGCCACCCGAAGTCATGGGACGCACGAGGCAGTACAGGGCCGGAGCACTCCCCATGCTGACCGCCACGCGCTCTATCCCGGGTGTCTGCTCAAGTTGCCGGCTCATGTCGAGCAGCTCGTCTCTCACACGGTCAGGCGAGGTCTGCGCGGGGAAAAAACACTCAACGACAAACTGGTTGTAGTCAAAATCCGGGAAAAACAGGTTCTTTACCTTGGTCATGCCAAACACACTCAGAGCCAAGGCCAGTATCGCGATTGACGATGCCAATAGCTTATGCCCGATGACAAATGTCACGATGGCGCGTATTATTCTGTGGGTCTTGTCATTGAACGTCTGTTCTGTGGAACATACCTTTTCTCTCGCCGGCAACCATGCCTTAGCGCATACGGGTACCTGAACCAGCGCCAGTATCCAACTGACAAGCAGACTGACACACAGCACGAGGAAAAGGTCATGGGCATACTCCCCAGCCGAGTCGGGCGAGAGATATACGCATATAAATGTCGAAGCTGCAATGACCGTGGCCCCGAGAAGTGGCAGCATGGTGTTTTTGCCGATGCGGTACAGGTATGTCTTTGGCCCGAGTCCCCGTTTGCGGTCAATCAGGATACCATCCATGATCACCACGGCGTTGTCGACAAGCATACCCATGGCGACGATGAATGCCCCGAGAGATATGCGTTGGAGGGTCGTGCCGCAGACGAGCAATATGGGAAACGACAGCGCCACGGTGAGCACGAGTCCGAACCCGATGATGAGACCGCTGCGCAGTCCCATGGTGAATATCAGCACCAAAATGACGATGACTACCGACTCAAGCAGGTTTATCATGAATGACGATATCGCGGAGTCCACCTTGTCGGGCTGGTAGAATATCTTATCGACCTCAAGTCCGGCGGGAAGCTGCCCCATGACGGAGTCGAGCTTACGTGACACGGCCTTGCCCACATCGGGTACAACGGCATCCTGTTCCATCGCTATGCAGATGGCCAGGGCCGGCTGGCCATTGACAAAAAATCCGTTTCTCTGCGGTTCGGCATATCTCCTTGATATCTGTGCCACGTCGCCGAGACGTATATGCTTGCCGTCAATCGTGGCGACAACCATCTCCCTGAGGGCTTCCTCATCGTTGACCGGCGAGTCTACCTGCATCCTTATCAGGTCGGTGCCATCATCATATTTCCCGCTGTCGGCGGGCTTTCCGACTGATTGTAGGGTCATCATGAGCTGCGCGGGTATGAGACCGTTGCGCGAGAGATTCTCTTTTGAGAGGACAATCTCAATCTCCTCATCACTCCCACCGACGATGTTGATGCGCTTTACACCGCTGACATCGAGCAACTCACGCCTTATCATCTTGGCATATCGGTCAAGCTCGGCGTATGAGTATCCATCGCCGGTCAGAGCATAGAAGATGCCGTAGACGTCCATCATGTCGTCAATCACCACGGGGGTGTAGCAACCTTGCGGAAGTCTTGCTGCAACGTCATTGACCTTGCGCCTCAGCAGGTCAAAGTGCTGTTCAAGGTCCTTGGACAACACCGTCATCTTGAACTCGACCGTAAACATTGCCATGCCATCGCTACACTCGGTCTTTATCTTCTTGACATCGGGGAGCGCCCGCAGCTCGTCTTCCACAAGCCTTGCCACATTCAACTCCACCTCATGGGCCGAGGCTCCGGGATAGGGTATGGCCACCATGGCTTGCTTCATGGCTATCGGGGGATCCTCGAGTTTGGGCATCATTATAAAAGCCATGATGCCGGCTGCTATGATTCCGACCATAAACGACCAGAATATTACCGGCCGTTTCATGAAAAATCGTGTAACCGTCATATCAAAGAAGCCCTCCTACGTTTGATTTGGATGGATTTTCCAATATCTTGACCTTGTCACCCTCTCTCAGCATACTTACGCCCGAGATGACGACATCCTCCGTGCCGTCGAGGCCGCGTCGGACAGCTACTTTTCCATCCTGATTCATGTCGGAGATGACAATATCACGCCTACGCAGTGTGGAGTCCTGCCCGACAACCCATACAAAGGTGGTGTCGTTGCTGCGCATGATTGAGTGGGCGGGTATCATCACTGTCTCATCGTTGTCGGTCGTCGCGCCCATCCTGATTGCCACGTCTACGTTGGTTCCCGGTGTCAGCGTGCGGTCGTGTCGGCCGGCAGGGATGAGTTTCATCCTGAAAAGTTGGTTGCTGTCGGCTTTGGGCACGACGCTTAGTATCTGCAACGGTATGGCGGTCGGACTGTCGTCATGGATGACGGTTATGCCCGCTATCCTGTCGATTGACTTGTAAAGGGTCGCGGGAATATCGACGACAATCTCAATTGCAGAGTCGTCGAGGAGATTGAATACGGGAGTTCCAGCATCGACCATCTCTGACCTTGAGAAATTGACCGACCTGATATGTCCGTTGACGGGGGCATAGAGTCTTGTGTATGCCAACTTGTTGTCGAGGCTCTTGAGCTGCGACTCGACCTGGGCGTAGGCGGCCTTGATTTTCTCGTAATCGTTGAGTGACATGCTTTTCTGCTCATACAGCTTGCGTGAACGCTCAAACTCCGACTTCAACTGCATGGCCTGCGCTCTCAGTCCCTCCGCGCTTACGGCATAATCGACATCGTCGAGTGAGGCAAGTAGTGTGCCTTTCCTTACATAATCCCCCTCCTTGACATAGATTCCGTTTATCTGGCCGGCTGTCTTGAATCCGAGACTTATCTCCCGAGATTCGGTGACTGTGCCCGACAGGTGCCGGTCGGTAATACCACTCTCGACAAGCGGTCGCACGGTTCTGACGGTGCGTTGGTGGCGGTTTCCCCCATCGCTGGAGGTACACGCGCATAGAATGGCGGTCGCTCCGACCGCTAACAATAGTTTTGCTCTCATGTCGTGATTACTTGGTTTTGGGTTGTAAAATTAGTCGATATGGCGATGTTAGAATATCTTTGTGTAGACACGATATTGTTCAATAGGATGAATATTGTGGGATATTGCGAGTAATTGTATGTGATTTATGTATAAAGCGGTATTTTTGTGGCTGCGGATGCAATATAGGTGAAGAAATATGGATTTCTCGATAAGGAAATTGTATACTGATGTCCTGGTGCATAATGACAGGACTGTTATGCTGGATTATGATGTACTGCTGACCGAATTGGATGCCGGTGACCGTCGATGGTACGGATATGACAGGGATTCATATTCATTGGTTGTCAAGACGGAGTTTGCGGCTGTGCTATTGTGTCGTAATGGTATTCTGAGGATAAGGCTTGACCTCAAGGAGTATACCATCGGTCAAAATGAGATGCTTATCGTGGTACCCGGGGTGGTATGTGAGCGGATAGATGCCTCTCCTGATTGCCGCATAACGTTGGTGGCCTATAATAATCCGCAGTATATCAAGGAACCAAGCAGCCGTATAGCCCTGATACCGCGCCGTTACCTCTACCGGCAACCTGTACTTAGACTCACCGATGGGCAGGTCGATGACTTCATGTCGGTATATTCGGCCATGCGGCGACGCATCAACAGCCGCGAATACCGATTCAAGAAGGAGGTTGTCTACGCGTTGCTACAGGTCTGCTACCTTGACGTGAGCAGCCTGATGCAGCAGACCATGGCCGCAATCGGAGATGAGGTCAAAGACCGTGGACGGCAGATTTATGACGCGTTTATGGAGGAATTGGTAGCGAGCGGTGGGCTGCACCACGATGTGGCGTACTTTGCCGACAAACTGTGCATGACTCCCAAATACCTGTCGAGAATAGTGAGGAATGTGTCGGGCCGGTTTGCCAAGGACTGGATACGTGATTATGTCATACTTCAAGCCAAATCGATGCTTGATAGCGGGCAATATACTATCCAGCAGGTCAGCGACAAGCTCAATTTCTCTAACCAGTCGTTCTTTGGCACCTATTTCAAGGTGACGGTGGGTTGCTCGCCCCGGGCGTATATGGCAAGATAGTGTGGCGCGTCAGGTGACCCAGACGTTTGGCACCGGCGTTTGGTGAGACAACAAATAGTAACGGCTGTCCTCGTCAAGGGGACAGCCGTTACGGTCATTTATCAAAATGTGTTGGCTAAGTTTGCCTGATTAGAGTACGCCTTGTGCCATCATTGCGCGGGCCACCTTCATGAAGCCGGCCACGTTGGCACCCTTCACGTAGTTGATGTAGCCGTCTTTCTCCTTGCCGAAGAGTTCGCACTGATGGTGTATCTCGGCCATGATGCCCTTGAGCTTGTCGTCAACCTCCTTGGCGCTCCACATGAGCTTCTGGGAGTTCTGGGCCATCTCAAGACCTGATACAGACACACCGCCGGCATTGGCTGCCTTGCCGGGGGCATAGAGTATACGAGCGGCGAGGAACTCCTTGATGGCCTCGGGGGTAGAGGGCATGTTGGCACCCTCTGACACGGCGATACATCCGTTGGCGAGAAGTGCGCGTGCATCGTCACCGTCAATCTCGTTCTGTGTTGCCGACGGCATGGCGATGTCACACTTGACGTGGGTCCAAGGACGCTCGCCCTCGAAGTACTGGCAACCGTATTCCTCGGCAAATTCGCGGATGCGGCCACGATATACGTTCTTGAGCTTGAAGATGTAGTCGAGCTGTTCTTGAGTGATTCCCTCGGGAACGTAGATTGTGCCGTTTGAGTCGCTCATTGACACTACCTTGGCACCGAGTTGCAGCAGCTTCTCGGCGGTGTATGTTGCCACGTTGCCTGAGCCGGAGATTGCCACTACCTTATCTTTGATGTCGATGCCCTTGGTGTTGAGCATGTTGAGGAGGAAGTATACGTTGCCGTAGCCGGTAGCCTCGGGGCGGATGAGTGAGCCGCCAAACTCAAGTCCCTTGCCGGTGAATGTGCCTGTGAACTCAAGGGCCATCTTCTTGTACATACCGTACATGTAGCCTACCTCACGACCGCCTACGCCTATATCGCCGGCGGGCACGTCGGTATCGGGGCCGATGTGACGCCAAAGCTCCTGCATGAATGCCTGGCAGAAGCGCATCACCTCGGTGTCGCTCTTGCCTCGGGGCGAGAAGTCAGAACCGCCTTTGGCACCACCCATCGCGAGGGTGGTCAGCGAGTTCTTGAATGTCTGCTCAAACGCGAGGAACTTGAGGATTGACTGGTTGACAGATGAGTGGAAGCGGATACCACCCTTGTACGGGCCAATGGCATTGTTGTGCTGTATGCGGTAGCCCATATTGTTCTGGACATTGCCCTTGTCATCGACCCACGACACGCGGAATGAGAAGATTCTGTCGGGTATGCAGAGACGCTCGATGAGGTTGTAGCGCTCAAACTCGGGATGCTCGTTATAGGTATCCTCGATTGAGGTTACTACCTCCTCCACAGCCTGGAGATACTCGGGTTCGTTGGGGAAACGGCGACGCAGGTCGTCCATTACTACGGATGCTTTCATAAAACTCCTGTTTGATATTTATAATAGGTAATTTGTTTACGTGTTCCTTATACATGCGCCCATGATGCCTGTCTTTTCCCTACATGGTCATCCTTACATCAGCGTCGAGCCGTGTCCCGGACTCGTCACTTACGGCGTATCGGCAGGTGATGTGACATCGAAACGGCGTTTACGGCTGCAAAGGTATAACTATTTCCGTCAAAATCCTAACAAAAAATCATTTTTTGCCGCAAAAATTTTGCTTTTTGTCTGTCGGAGCATGTTTTATCGGTTGACGAACTTTATGGTCTTTGTCGTTTGGCCGGTCACATCGTTGATATAGCGTAGGATGTATATCCCGGCACGTAAATCGGCCACAGCTTTTTCATCGGCAGTCGTCGCGATTTTTATGCCGTTGGTGTCATATATGTCGATTCGCGTAAAAAGGGGATTTGCGGTTATATCGTTGCTTTCGGAGCGTATGTTTGAGGATGCCAGGAAGGTCGACTTGTGTTACGGAAAATCATGAGATGCCGGAGAAGCCCATGAAGGCCATGGCGAGGAGCCCGGCGCATATCAGGGCGATGGGGACTCCGCGCATGGGGCGGGGAACATCGACGAGTGTCAGCTGTTCCCTGATGCCGGCAAATATGATGAGGGCGAGCGTGAACCCAAGGGCCGTGGCTACCGCGTAGACAAGCGACGCCATGAGGTCAAATTGCTTGGTGGTGACGGTAATGGCCACGCCGAGCACGGCGCAGTTTGTGGTGATGAGCGGTAGGAATACTCCAAGAGCCTGATAGAGCGACGGGGCTATTTTCTTGATTATAATCTCAAGCATCTGGACGAGTGCGGCGATGACGAGGATGAACACTATGGTCTGCATGAACTGCAATCCCGTGGGGACAAGGACGTAGCTCTGCAATAGCCACGTCGCCATCGTGGCGAGGGCCATCACGAATGTCACTGCTGCACCCATGCCGACAGCTGACGATATGCGGCGGGACACGCCGATGAACGGACAGATGCCAAGAAACTGTGAGAATACGATATTGTTTACAAATATCGCCGTTATGATTATCGAGAGATATTCAAGCATGATGTGTTGTCGTTTTTATTTCTTTCGGTGAGCAGAGGTGCGGTTTTTGAGATAGTTGGTCAGCGCGATGAGCAGCCCGAGCGCGATAAACGCCCCCGGGGCGAGGACAAAGATGAGCGACCCGTAGCTCTCAGAAAAGATGGGCAGTGAGAAGACATGCCCGGTCCCGAGCAGTTCGCGCACGGCTCCGAGCAGGGTCAGCGCGACGGTGAATCCGAGTCCGATGCCTATGCCGTCGAGGCATGAGTCGATGATGCCGTTGCGCGAGGCGTATGCCTCAGCGCGTCCAAGCAATATGCAATTGACGACAATCAGGGGGATGAAAATACCGAGACTGTCATTGAGCGACGGCATGTAGGCTTGCATGAGCATCTGCAATACGGTGACAAATGTAGCTATGACCACTATGTAGGCCGGGATGCGGACTTTGTCGGGGATGAGCGGTTTTATGGCCGAGATTGCCATATTGGAGCATATGAGCACTCCGGCAGTGGCGAGTCCCATACTCATCCCGGTCAGTGCGCTTCCCGTAGTCCCGAGGGTGGGGCACATGCCGAGCAGAAGCACGAATGTCGGATTTTCGGTCACGAGACCGTTGTATATGATGCGTAGTCTATTCATGGTCTTTCGTGTAGGATTGGAATGATGCGTGGGCCTTGCGCAGGGCCTCAAGAAATGCGCGGGAGGTGATGGTGGCGGCGGTTATGGCATCAATCTCGCCCCCGGGGTCTTTTGTCACGTACATTGATGTTGTGGCCGGATTGCGGCCTATTACTGACCGCGAGCCTTGTGGGTCGGCAAACCACGTGTCCATCCTTGCCCCGAGACCCGGGGTCTCCGCATGTGACACCACCGAATATCCCGTCACCTCCCCGTCAGGGGCAAAACCGTAGATGACGGTTATCCGTCCCGAGAATCCGTTTTCAGAGGAACTCTCGACAGCGGCTCCCGTGAAATGTCCGTCACTGTGTCCCGGGTATATCGTCGTGCCGTCATCCATTGTAACGACCTCGGCCACGGGGTCATTGTCAAACGCGGGCATCACGCTGCCGATGGCCTCTATCTGCCTGGCACGCTGTGACTCCTTGATTGGCCCGGCAGTCAGGGCGTATACTGCGGCAAGAATCGCCGCAGCCAGGATGGTGACACCTCCGAGCGAGGCAATCATAGCGACAGGGGTTGAGTCGACTCGCTTCATGCCGCCCTCCTTTCTCCAAACCGTCGAGGCTTGACATAGCGGTTGATTAGCGGTGTCAGTCCGTTCATTATCAGGATTGCAAATGACATGCCCTCGGGATAGCTGCCCCAATGGCGTATTATTATAGTTATGGCTCCGATGCCTATGCCATATATCAGCATACCCGCGTGGGTCATAGGGGAGGTCACATAGTCGGTGGCCATGAATATGGCCCCGAGCAACATGCCGCCCGAAAGCAATTGCAGGGCGACATCGCCGCCGGTACATAGTGTCAGCAGGGCCGCTGTGGCGAGGATGCTGACCGGGATATGCCAGCTTATGACGCGTGTGACGAGGAGGTACAGTCCACCGATGACGAGTGCTATCGAACCGACCTCACCAAGGGAACCGCCGGTCATGCCGATTGCCGATTGCCACAAGTCCATATCCGCCGTGCCCTCGCCGGTCTTCATAGCCCCGAGTATGGTGGCGCCGGTCGAGGCATCGAGGTAGCGCCATGTGTTCTCGCCGGGAATCGGCCATGAGGTCATCTGGGCCGGAAATGACAGCAACAGGAACACGCGTCCCGTTATCGCCGGATTGAAGATGTTGCATCCCAGCCCACCAAACGCCATCTTGCCGATGCCTATCGCCACTACGGCCCCGATGGCGACAATCCACACGGGCAGATTGGACGGTAGGTTGAATGCGAGCAGCAACCCAGTCAGTATGGCCGTTCCGTTGGCGATTGTAGCCGGGCGGTGGAGCATATATCGGTTGATGAGATACTCGGTGATGACGCAAGCGAGGATGGATGTCGCGGTGACTATGGCGGCACCGATGCCGAATACCCACAGTGAACACGCGAGAGCGGGAATCAGGGCGCATGTCACGCGCCACATCAGTCCGCGTGTCGTCCTGTCGGTATGCAAGTGGGGTGAGGGTGATATGACAAGTATTTGTTCCATGACTGTTGGCTTATTGTTGTTTGGGGACGCTGCGTGACTTGATTATGGCTGTCACAGCCGACTTGCCGAGGCGTATGCGGTCGAGCAGGGGACGGGACGAGGGACACGTGTAGCTGCAAGAGCCACACTCGATACATGAGGTCACGCTCTCGCGCTCGGCATCCTCCCACCGCTGTTGTCCGGCAAGGATTGCCAAGAGATATGGCTCAAGTCCCATGGGACATACATCAACGCATGACCCGCATCTCACACACGGCTCGGGGGCGCGTCTCGATGCCTCCGCTTGCGGGATGAACACAATCCCCGAGATGCCCTTGATCATGGGCGCGTCGAGCGATACCGCCGTCCGTCCCATCATCGGGCCGCCAAGTATTATCTTGCCGGTGTCAGCCGGTATGCCTCCGGCGGCTTCCACAAGGTCCATGAGCGGGGTGCCTATTGCCACACGGTAGTTTCCGGGTGATTTCACGGAGTCCCCGGTGACGGTGACAATGCGTTCGATGAGGGGCATCGCGTTGTAGACGGCCTGATAGACAGCGTAGGCGGTCGCGACATTCTGGACTATCGCCCCTGCGGCGATGGGCAGCTTTCCGACGGGCACCTCACGGTGCATCACGGCATCAATCAGTTGTTTCTCGCCTCCTTGTGGATATTTTGTCTTGAGTGGCACTACAGTCACGTCGTCGCATCCGGCTGTCGCCTTTTGCATGGCGGCTATCGCGTCGGGCTTATTGTCCTCAATCGCGATCACGGCATGGTCGACCCCGGCGGCGCGGCATAGCAGTCGTGTCCCTTTTACGATTTCAGCGGAGTGTTCTCTCATAAGGGCATGGTCGCAGGTGAGATATGGCTCACATTCTGCTCCGTTGACAATCAGCAGTTCGGCCCGTACCCCCGGTGGCGGCGACAGCTTGACCTTGGTCGGGAATGTCGCTCCACCCAACCCGACTATTCCTGCATCGGCAATCATGCCCTTGATGTCATCGGGCGTGAGGCTGCCAATCTCCTCCTCGCTTCTGGCCGGCCTCTCGTTGGCCATGGCCTCAAGGTCTCTGGCGTGGTCGTCAGCGGTGGCACGTATGGTCACGGTGTCAACCGGGTATCCGTAGGCGTTCTTGCTGCTGTCAATCTTGACGACAGTTCCCGATATGGGGGTATGTACGTTGGCCGATACAGGGCCGGACGCATGGGCTACTATCTCTCCGCGTCTGACGGTGTCCCCCTTTTTCAGGTCACAACGTGCCGGTGCCCCGATGTGTTGTGACAGTGACAATGTTACCTCCATCGGGAGTCCGATATCGGTTATGGGGCTGTGAGCGGTAGTCTTATGCTGCGGGGGGTGTACGCCTCCGCGTCTGAATGTCAGTCTCATGGTCATACTGCGTTTTGAGGTGAGGGCATGGGGCTTTGCGGAAAATTGTCAGCATGTATCGCTGATGTAGGGCATACGGGAACGCATTTGCGGCATAGACGGCATTTTTCCGCGTCGATGTATGCGAGATTGCCGTTGACTGTGATTGCACCGAATGGGCATGTGCGGGCGCACTTGCCACAGCCGATACATGGCACGGCGCACTCTTTCATGACCACAGCACCTCGCTCGCGGTTGGAACATGCCACGTAGACACGCCGCCCTTTCGGCCCCATGGGTCGCAGCTCGATGATGTGCCGAGGGCAAGTCCTTGTACAGGCCCCACATCCAGTGCATCTGTACTGGTCTACCACAGGCAATCCCGTGGCCGGGTCGATGGTTATCGCGTCAAACCGGCACGCTCTCACGCAATCACCGAGACCGAGACACCCGGACGGACAATCGCTCTCGCCCGCTGCCACGCTGTTGAGCGTGGCGCAGGAGGGTGCGCCGTCGTAATGGGCGCGTCGCGGGCGGTCGGTGCATGAGCCGTTGCAGCGGATTACCGCCACCGCCGGACTTTTCTCTGTCGCGGTCAGACCTGTTATATCGGCGATGGCTTTCATCCCCTCGTTGCCCGCTCCGGGGCAGTATAGGCCGTCAAGTGATGTTGCCCCGACACATGCTGTGGCAAAGTCGTGGCATCCGCTGCGTCCGCACGCCCCGCAGTTGGCTCCGGGGAGCACGGCCTCAACGAGGGCTATGCGCGGGTCCTCATCGACGTGAAATTTTTTCGCGACCACGTAAAGCACTGCGGCACTGATGATGCCGATGCCGCCGAGTACTATTATTGATGTGATGATGACTGACATTTCGTGGTAGGTGGATTTATGGTATTATCTTCCACATCCAGCGCTGTCTGAGACGCTGCCGGTAGATGTAGAGTGACATGTAGTATATGGCGACGGCCCCTATGCCGGCGAGTGCGGCCCATCCTTGGGAACTACCGTAGATAAACACAACTCCCGTGACCACGAGCAAGATGATGCAGGGGATGGCTATTGACAGCCATATTGCCGCTGCCTGTGCGGTATCACTTATTCCGACCGTCACCTTGTCGCCGACGTTATAGTGTCGGGGCATGTCGGTGGTTATCTTTATCTTTCCGTTGTCGGTAGAGTGGCACAGCACGCGGGCGGCGCAAGTGTTGCAGCTGTCCGTGTCGGTTATTCTTACCGTAATCTCGTTGCCGTTTACCGATAGTATTATCCCGTTGTGTGTGATCTGTGATGTCATGCAGGTATGGTGGATTATTGCAAAAATACAAATTAATCTGAAATAATCGCAACGATGCCGGAAATTTTGACAGCATCCCATCATAAAGCCATCATAACCTAATTCATGCTACACATTGGGATCCTTCTTGTGTATGGTTCTATAAAAGGTTGTATGACGAAATAATTTTTGTCATATATGTCTTTGGTTATCATGCAAAGTTAGATAATTTGTTGTGATTGCACAAGCTGTAAGTATGGTACTAACTTGTGAGAATCAGTATTTTGGAGTAAATTTGCAATATGAATCAGGAGAATCAGAATATAGAATACAAGCGCATCTGGAAAGACGAGTATCTGAAGTGGGTATCGGGTTTTGCCAATGCTCATGGTGGCAAGATATATATTGGCATTGATGACGATTTGACAGTCATCGGTGTTGATGACCTTCACCAGCAGATGGAGGACTTGCCCAATAAGATTATCAACAACACAGGCGTATTCCCGGAGACTAATCATCTTGCCATAGATGGCAAGGATGTGATTGAGATTATCATTGAGCCATCCATGATGCCAATATCATATCGCGGAGTTTATTACTACCGTAGCGGAGCTACAAAACAGGAGCTTCGCGGAACTGCTCTTCATCAATTTCTCTTGAAAAAGATGGGCCTTAACTGGGAGGATATGCCTTGCGATGGAGTGACTTTGGACGACATTGATGATAATGCTATCAATTATTTCTTGATTCACGCGATAGATGAGGGTCGATTGGATCCTGAACGTCGTAATTCGACTAAGGAGGAAGTGCTCGCAAACTTGGGACTCATCAGGGATGGCATACCGACTAACGGTGCGGTGTTATTGTTTGGCAAGTATCCTCAGCGTGTATTTGTCACCTCCAGTTTCAAGATTGGACGATTTGGTGTTGATGATTCCGATTTGTTGAATCAGGATATGATTTCGGGCAATCTAATACAGATGGCCGACAAGATAATGCAAGTGCTTAGCGACAAATATCTTATTCGACCAATTCATTACGCTGGGTTGCGGCGCAAAGAACCGTTGGAGATACCTCAGGATGCTCTGCGAGAGATAATATTCAATAGCATCGTACACAAACTCCAGATTGGCACATGGAATCAGATGAGCATCTATGATGACCATATCCAGTTGTGGAATGAGGGTGTACTACCAGAAGACTACACTGTTGAAACTTTGATGAGTAAGCATATCTCAAAGGCACGCAATCCGAAGATTGCGCATGTGTTCTTTCTGGCAGGGTTCATTGAGGCTTGGGGACGAGGCTACGAAAAGATTATGCGTGAGTTTGATAAGGCAAATCTGAAACATCCCATATTCAGGGAAGAACATGGTGGCGTCTTAGCCATTATTCCCCGTGAAATTTTCATGTCGATACGAGGAAGTCAGGACTCTATTGGTGTTGATGATGCTAAAAATGATGCTAAAAATGATGCTAAAAATGATGCTAAAAATATACCGGAACGGCAATCTAAGATTTTGGAATTAATATACCAAAATCCACATATCTCACTGGATGCCATAGCAGAAGCAATTGGTGTCAGTTCTCCAACGATAGACAGAGAAATTTCTAGAATGGTCAATCTCGTGAAACGTGTTGGTCCTAAGAAAGGTGGTTATTGGGAAATAATTGAATAACGATACGCCCTACATTCCTTAAATAGACTAAAGATGAATATACTTATCATAGGAGCGACCTCCGGAATCGGATATGAATTGTGGAAGCATTACACAATGACTGGTAATTCGGTTGCCATTATAGGGCGGCGAGATGAAATCCTGCAAAAACAGATTAAAGACAATCGGGACAATTCTGTTGCCTTTAAGTGTGATATTGCTGACTTGTCTTCGTTTGATTTTGTGCTGAGAGACATAATGTCAAAACTCAGACATCTTGATTTGGCAATAATTTGTGCAGGTGTTGGAGAACTTAATCCAGAATTGGAATTATCAACTGAACTTGTAACCATTTCAGTAAATGTGAATGGATGGACTAATGTGATTGATTCAATTTACAAAATCTTTGAGGCCCAAAAATCAGGACATCTTGTTGCGATAACTTCCGTTGGTGGATTACAACCTACGCCGATAGCTCCGTCTTACAGCGCATCAAAAGCATTTCAGATAAACTATATCAAATCTCTCCAGCGGAAGTCAAAGGGTACATCTCTTGTCGTTACGGAGATTCGTCCCGGACTTGTGAAGACTCGAATGGCAAAGGGTGATGGGCTGTTTTGGGTAATGTCATTGGATAGAGTCGTAAAAGAAATTGTAAAGGCAATAGACAAAAATAGAAGGCTTAAAATTGTTACCACTCGTTGGCGTATCATTAACTTTTTGCTTAAGCATTTTGTGTGAGTCGGACACAGATTGGTTTCCGATGGAATCCGACATTCTTTTGGGGGCACGGTTTGATTTGTGCTCATAGATTGACGTGAGTGGGGAGGCGGTTGTCAGCGGTAGGTCTTCAGTGGGGGGAGGAATGCGTCGGGGATGTGCTCTATGATGTGGGCGGTCTCGTTGCCAATGATTGTGACGATGTCAAACTGTGCCTCAAGCGGCAGGTTGAGATGCCGTATGTATGCGTCGGCGGCCCGCGCTATGCGCCGTTGCTTAATCGGTGTCACGGCATCGGCTGGGTCGGCAAATGACGTGGAGCGGGTTTTAACCTCCACAAATATTACTCTTGACCCGTGCGAGGCGATGATGTCGACCTCAAGATGACCGAGCCGCCAGTTGCGTTCCATTATGGTGTAACCGGCCTTGATGAGGAACTCTGTGGCAGCTTGCTCGCCCCACGCCCCGGTCTTGTTGTGTGTGGCCATGTCGGGTCTGTGTTTCCGTTCTGTCTAAGACGGCAGACCTGCGGATTTGGTTAGTGAAATGCACAGGTCTGCCGTCATACTCTTTGTCCTAAATATTAATGTGTAGAATGGGAGTCGGCGAGGTCAGAAGTTCTCGTCAAGCGTCATCTCATCAAATCCCTCGGCATCAAACTCGTCGTCGTTGTATTCTGCCGAGCCGTAAAATTCCTCATCCATATCCGACGGCATGGATGACGATGTGCTTTTTGCCTCGTTTTTGAGGTCAAACTCCTCGATATCCATTATCTGGGGCGGGGGAGTGCCCATGGATATGGTGCAAACCGGATCTTTAAGAGTCTTCTTGGGCATGATTTCCTTCATCTTGATAAAGAATGCGCGGTCGGTCATGTAGTCAAACACAAACAGCAGGTGCTGGCCCTCGTCCTCGATGAAGTCGCTCAACACCGACTCATCCATCAGCCAAACATCCTCGTCGGAGTCCGACCCCATGTCCTCAAGGGTGATTTCTTTCTCTTTTTCCCAACTTTCATCGCATAGAAAGAAGGAACACATCTCGTTTTTACTGTATCCGACAGCATCGCAGATGGCATTTCTGAAGTCGAGAAATGTCGCGTTAGCGTCAATGTTGATTTCGCGCCTGAAGTTGTCGACTTCGTCAGATACTATACGAAAATTAAATACCATATTGTGTAATCTTTTGATTCTTAAATTGATTGGCCACTGTCAACTACCTTGTGGAAGCGAGGCCATTGTTTTCAACTGCGAATATAACAATTATCCTTTAACCACTGCATAATTTTCAATGCTAAAATTTCTTAGCCATATCAGTCGCTTGCCTTTGTCCACCGTTGGGAGTGGAGTGGTGTCGATGTGTTGAGTAAGGAGTAAGAGGGCGTTTTTGATTGAATTGGGGATGCCTGATGGCTGCGGTGTCCGTCATGTGTCGTAGATTCATGTTTTGCGGCATGAAAATTTTTTGGTGGCTATGGGGCTGTAGGATAGGGT
>JAMPAQ010000001.1:980911-1112037 GCA_023667145.1 Pseudoflavonifractor sp. | reverse complement strand
ATATGGCTGACGGTTTTTATACCGGCAACTCCCGCAACTGCGGCTATTCATTCGGGGTATATTACTCTGTGTTCAAGGGCAACGCCAACACATGGACTTTCGGTGGCGAGTATCTCCAGACTTACAAACCTTACGGAGAGAGAGGGCGTATCCCCGTGGCGGAGTTCACTGGCGAGGTCGGCTACAATCTCCATCTGTTGAGCGACTACTCGCAGACTTTCCACCTCTATGGGGGCGTGTCTGCCCTCGGCGGATATGAAACTGTTAACTGGGGTAAGTCGGTGCTGTCCGACGGATCCACGCTCCACAATGGCGATGCCTTCATATATGGCGGCGCACTGACCGTTCAGGCTGACTTTTATCTATCCGATAAAATAGCCTTGACAGCCAACGTGAAAGAGCGGTTTGTTTTCGGCAACTCAACAGGACATTTCCATACACAGTATGGTGTCGGTGTCAAATTCATAATCGAATGAGCCTATGAGATACACAGAGAAAGATATTCCGAATATTCCGCTTACCACATTCATGGATGCTCTTGGCGAAAAGTCAGTTGGCGGCTATGGATATTTGAAACTTTACTATACTCCGTACCGCGATGATACAGAGGCATTATTTGTGGTTGACACCAAAATGAATAATTGGTATGACCACGGGACTGATGAATGGGGAGATCTGTACGGTTTGGCGGAACTTACAGCAAAGGGCGACCATCGGAAAGACATTAACGGCTACATCGTCAAAATGATGAACGAGTATGAGATAGCCAAAGAAATGCTCACAAAAAGAGCCATTGAGCCACAAGTAATACACCTCGACATAAGCAAAATACCGCTTACTGACTTTATGAAGGCTTTGGGGCAGGAACACCCGGTAGCCGCTGACGGCGATTTGAGAATCTACAATTCTCCCTACGATTCATCAGCCAAAGGCACTATGGTTATAAATATCCGCACGAACTTATGGCGCGATATCAAGACTGGTGCTAATGGTGGAATATACGACCTTGCGTATGAACTGACTGGCTGCGCCAATAAGTCAGAACTCAACCGATATATTGCCGGTGAGATGAACGCCTTACATAAAAAACAGACTTCCAAACCGGAGGAAAAACCGCAAAAGCCAAAACGAAAAATGCGCCTATGAATATCGACGCTATCCGACAAATCCCGTTGGTGGATTTTCTACCACCTCGGCTATCAGCCGACCGGACACGACAGCAAAGGACTGTGGTTCTACTCTCCATACCGCAATGAGCGTAAGCCGTCGTTCCATGTCAACCCGCGTAAAAATCTATGGTTCGACTTCGGGAGCGGTGCAGGTGGCGACATCTTCAATCTTGCCGGAGAGTTGACAGGCGAAACAGACTTCATCAGAAGGGCGGAGTTCATCGCCCAAAAGATGCAGTTGCCTGTTGAGAAGCCTTACAAGCCCGTGCCATTCATCGAGCAACCGACATTTGAAAATGTCGAGATTTCACGTTTGGAGTCGCCGATACTGCTGAACTATCTCGCAGACCGTGGCATACCGCGTGACATCGCCCAACGCTATTGCGTGCAGGTTGATTATGAATTGCACGGCAAGAGGTATTATGCCATCGGTTTTGAGAATAATGCCCACGGATATGAGCTGCGCAATCCGTTTTTCAAGGGAGCATATCCGCCGAAAAACATCACACATATCGCCAACGGCAACCCACGATGCAATGTGTTTGAAGGCTTTATAGACTTTCTTTCAGCGGAAAGACTGGGCTATAATGACGGCAATGACAGCGTGGTTCTCAATTCCGTGTCAAATCTCAATAAGGCAATACCTTATCTGCAACACTATCCGCTCGTGTTGTGCTATCTCGACAACGATGTTGCCGGACGTGCGGCACTCGCCAGACTCCAACGCGAGTTTGGCGACAAGGTGGCGGATAAATCCTCGCTCTATCCCAATCACAAGGATCTCAACGATTTTCTTGTGGCAAACATTCAGAAACAAACTGCTAAACCCAAATTCAAATTATGACTACAAATCTTATCTCCCGTATCGGCGCAATGCGCCTCACTCCCGCCCGGTTCTTCGGCTTTTGGGCAACACTCTTTGCCCTCGTGTTCGCACTTTCGTCCTGCTCCGACGACCTCGATGTACAACAGTCTTACCCGTTCACGGTGGAGGTAATGCCCTTCGCCGAAAAGATTGTCAAAGGGCAGACCGTGGAGCTGCGCTTTGAGATCCAGCCGGAAGGCAACTACACCAACACCCTCTATACTATCCGTTATTTCCAGTATGACGGAGAGGGAACGCTCAAACTCGTTGACGGCCCGGTGCTGGTTAACAATGACCGTGTGCTGCTCGAAAGCAAGACCTTCCGCCTGAACTACACAGCAAAATCTTCCGATGCACATAAATTCCTCGTGGTCGTGGAAGATAATTTCGGCTCTACTCCGTGGGAACAGACATTTGAGTTCAACACCAAAGATAGTGATGACAATACAGGTGGCTTGGTCGTTACTCCCATCAATCCCGGAACATTAACACCAATCAGCCAATGAGAAAGTTACTGATGTTCTTCGTGGCGTTGCTGACCCTTGCGGCAGCAACGCCCGCCGCCAGCGCAAAACGCAACATTATGGAGTTGCCGTTGATAGAGCGGGCTGTGCTAATCATAAAGAAATTTGAAACGCTCCATCGCCCTTGCCATTGGCCCGCGATAGGATATGGGCACATGGTGCAACCGGGAGAACCTTATCGACGTGGCATACAGCTTACAGAAAGGCAAGCCGACATACTGCTCAGAAATGACTTGATGAAATTCATATCGCTATACAAGCACATGGGAGAAATGGATGCGATTTTACTCGGCACACTTGCCTATAATATCGGGCCCGGCGCGGTAAACAAATCCACGGTATATAAAAAACTAAAACGTGGCGACCGCAATATTTATAAAGAATATATCGCCCACTGCCACTATAAAGGTAAACGGCACTCCGGATTGCTGAAGCGTAGGATTACCGAGTTCGCCGCCTTGTATGTGCGGTGATTAAGATGCAAACCAAACGCCGCCTTTGGGCGGCCGAAATTTTCAGCAAAATCAGTGGCGCAACTCTATCACAGGGTCGCGCCACTTGTCATATTACGATTTGGCAAATAATATCTTTACATATAAAGGTGCATACCGGTCACATCTGAAAAGATGTCCTCAAGCATATCGCAATAGACACCTTCATAGGTCTTGATGTCCTTGATTTTGACCTCAAATGTCTTTCGGCTGAACGATTGGCGGTAGAACCGCATATTGTAGAGGTCTGCACCTGCGTCATAGATGATTTCAAGACGATTAGCCGATGTCTTGTTACGGCTAAGGCTCATTCTCAATCCGTTGCCGAGGTTGATGAAGTCGTGGCTTCCGGTCATTACCACAAACCGCTTGCCTCCGATTTGTTGGAGTATGGTTGCTGCTATCTGATTGTCCATAGTGCTTTATTTTTTAGTGTTTTGTTTATTGTTAAGCCATTCATCACGCTTGTGTCGGCACTCTGCAAGTGTGGGAGCGACACAAGAGAACAGCTCGTTGTCGGTATCTCGGTAGTCGTACATCACACGGCTTATCCGCTTGCCACGATGGGCAGAGTAGAAAGTTTCGTATTGTTCAGTGCCGGGAGCGGTGGTTGTGCTCACTCCGTTGGCGGTCATCTTCGTTGCCATATTCATTGAGGTTTTAGAAATTTACAAATATCATTCTCTGTCCGTAGGTCTTTGATGGGTCACTTACAAGGCGTTGCTTTACCCAAAAGTGGTGCTTGCCGTAGCCATATAGGAAATACTTGTTGAGGTCGGTACGCTCGGCGCATACGGCTACTGTTTCCCTCAGTTCGGTTTCATTGCGTGTCAGCAATATGCTGTTTATGAGGTCTAACACAACCGCTCTTATCTTATCGTCAAAGTCAAAAATCAGACTTTCAATTATTACGTTCATACTGAGTGGGTTTTGTGACCTGCGCCATTGCTGACGCAGGTCGGATTAAACATTAGGCTATCTTTCTCTCGGCTATCATCTTGGTGTTGTCGCTGATGATTTTGGCGATGCGGTCTTGATACTTGCAGACCTTGTTTGCAAAGGCTCGGCATTGGATAATATGAAAGTCATCCAACGAAATTTCCACTGTTGCCACCTGCTTGTCTGCGATATAGGCAACGAAAACAAGACTATCGGATTTGAGGTAGTATCTTGCAGACGCCACGCATATATGCTGACTTTCTCCGACCATATAATAGTCGTCAATAGTGTCAAGGGTGTGGATTTCAAGTTCTCCGTCAGTCATAGCCAATCCAAAATAGCGTGATTTCAGTTCTTGGAATTTGGCATTGTCCTCGGCTGCTCTTTTGCGGTCGGCTTCCATACGTTCCATTGCACGCTGTCGGTTGAGTTTCTCCACATACTTGTCGTGTTCCGCTTTCAAGTCTTTCGGTATTATAAGCGATGGGGAGTGAATATCCTTGCCTAAGCGGTCAAGCATTGAAAGATAATCGCACCATAGGCTGATGTTCTCAATCTTGTATCCGTGGCGGTTGGCTACTTTGTAACTGCCCCAAAACTTGCCCCAATCCGAGGAGCGTTCAAGGCTGTAACGCACGGCTTCATAATCGCCCGATTTCATCAAGGTTTCGGTCATTGGGTTGGTCAATACCGACACCATAAGTTTCACGGGATTGATGTTGTGGCACTCTCCCTTAAATCCGTTGCGTTTGAGTTCCGGAATTACGGAGTAATGGGGATATAGCCATTGGTCTGCCAAATGGCGGTAAACATCATTGTCACGGCGTATCTCCATAGGAGAGCCAAAGGCAAAAGAGTCAAGATAGTAGCCGATAGTCCGTTGGATTGCCCGTACCTCGCATTTGCCCTCACCGTTAATCCAATACTGACCCACCTCAACAAAGCCGGGGGCGGCTTTCAACCCCTTGCAGAGTTTCACATAGATGAAGAAGATACGCAGGACTTGATACCCCTTGCAGGTAGTCAGCACATTGAAGCAAGATTTTTGCTTGTTGGTGCGGTCAAAGGTATCAACCATTTTGAGGTCGGCCTTGCAGTTGGGGCAAGTGCAACGCTCGGCGGTATCGTCGGATTTCCACTGATGACCGCAGTCCATACAGGTACATTTGTGGGATTTTGGGTGGCGATAGGCGAAATGTTCAACGCTGTTGAGGAAAGCCCATTCTTTCTGCTTGGCAGTGAGAGGGCGAAGATACCCTCCCGCTGACATTATATTCTTCTGATTTTTAGTTCTTGCTAACATATCCGTAAGTTTTAGAGGTCAAAAAGACTTGGTTGAACATTGATTTCTGCTCCTGCTTTCGGTGCGGTGGCGGTATGCTTGGGTGCGGTCGCCTTCGGTTGGCTCTGTCTGCGGAGTTCTCGGAGCTGTTCTTCCTTGTACTGCTCCATTGCCTTCTCTTTGAGATTGGCTTTATCTTCCTCGGAAAGTTCCGGCTTGCTGACAACTATGTTGCAGTTTACCTTTGCGCCTTCCTCAATCTCGTTCTCGTCAAAGTAATGTACCAGAAGGTTCATCACGGTATCATTGTCAACCACGCATAGTCCGCTCTTTTGGATTTGGGAGCATAGGTAGTTTATTGCGCCCTCCATTGACTTTGAGGGATTAGCCATTTTGATTGCGAACATCAGTTCAGCGATGCAACGCTCCTGCAACATCTGCTGCATTACTGCGATTGCAGAGTCGTTTGATTTCATTGTCTTTGCCATAGTCGTAATATTTTAGAATGTTATTAACCAATAGATTATCGCCATCATCGTCAGCATGGAGATTAGCCACCCCACACCTCGGAATATCGGCTTTACAACCGCCCACACCATCAGACCGACAATAGCACCGAGGATAACCACAACCACCTTTGCCACCTTTTTTAATGCGGTTTGAGCTGGTGAAGGAGTGAAGCTCGAATTTTTAATATGTCTGTCATTCAGTGTCATAAGGCGATATTTTTTTAATGCGTATAATCGCAGTTTGAAGTTTGTTCGCTCGATGAACCCGCAGCGTGACGGAAAGCAAAGGGGTGTTCGCCTCACGGCTTAAAAAATACTACCTGACCACCGGGAAGTGTGGAGATTTTTTCAGCCGGAAGGCAAAGAATACCCCGTTCCGGCACGTTCATCGCCACGAGCGAACATACTTTGAACTCCGCTTATAATCAGCATGAAAGTAGAGCCAGCGCAGCCCCGCAGGGTGACACTGAATGACAGACATACGAAAATGGTATCCCTGACAACGATGTGGAGATGCAACGACCTATGAAAAGAACTATGAAGCGGGCGTGAAGAACACGGGTTGCCGATCTGAGTCGTGCGAGGTACAGCGACGTCCCCGGCGCATCCTCACGCGGCGTTGAGGCTACCGGTGTTTAGCCCGCTTTTACTATGCAGAGTGCGGTCAATGGGTGTCAGGCGCAGCCCGTCACCTTTTGACGGCACTCAACCCAGCACAGCCAAGCGTTGCATCTCCGCCTCGTTTCGCCAGTGAATATTGTAGGTTATTCATAAATCAGGAAGTCAAAACCTCACAAATGAGAAAGTGAACTACTCACAAATCAGGAAGTATGGGTATCCTGTGCCTTGCTTGGGCCTGTTCAATATAATATTGCAGTTCAATACGATTGAACAATTCGATATTTTTGAACAAGATGTTTTGTAATAGCCGAGCAAACAATGAATCCTCTGGAAATATTAAGTAGTGAAGTCGTGCCTCTCCTAAGTTTTTAACACTAAATAATCTGTCAATCGGTATTGGGAAATTTGGTAGTCTTATGGCTTTTGTGTAATTTTGCAACAGCGGTTACAGTAACAGCCGTTGCAGTAATATGAAATTCTACGACAGAGAAATAGAAACACAGACGCTCAGAAAAATTGAGGAAACATCGAGGCAATACGCGCAGATGACAGTAATCACCGGTCGCAGACGCATAGGCAAAACCACGCTTATAAAGCACGCTTATGGTGCTGACGATATGATTTACTTCTTTGTAGCAAGGAAAAGCGAAACTCTCCTTTGTGCGGAGCTTGCCGATACTATCCGTGACCGTCTTGGTGAGGAGATTGGCGAATTTACAAGCATGGCAAAGCTCTTTTCTGCCATAATGCAGATTGCCAGACGACGACACTTCACGCTTGTGTTCGATGAATTTCAGAACTTCAAGTATGTCAACGAGGCATTCTTCAGCGAGATGCAGAATGTATGGGACTCCAATAAACAAGAAGCTCGGATAAACCTTATAATATGTGGCTCGCTATACTCGATGATGACAAAAATCTTCGATGACCGCAAGGAGCCTCTTTATGGACGTGCTACTTCAAGAATGCGTCTGCGTGAATTTCCGCTGCGGACACTGAGTGAGATTATGCACGACAACAATCCCGATTATACTCCGGACGACTTGTTGGCAATGTACATGATAACAGGCGGTGTCGCAAAATATGTAGAGCAATTAGTGCAGACCGGAGCTTTCACCAAGGATAAGATTCTGGACTCTGTCCTCTCTTTTGGCTCCTATTTTATTGAGGAGGGGAAAGAACTGCTGTCTGATGAGTTTGGCAAAGATTACGGCAACTATTTTTCAATCCTTTCCGCAATAGCGTCAGGGTTCAACGAGCGAGGAGAGATCAAATCCTATACAGGCATTGAGGCCGGAGGTTATCTTGACAAACTCGAAAACACCTACGACCTTCTTTACCGCTATCGTCCATATCTTGCCGCACCGGGAAGCCGCAATGTGAAATATGGCATCAAAGACAATTTCCTCAACTTCTGGTTTCGGTTCATCTATAAATACCGCAGTGCCGTGGAAATTGGCAATCTGAATTATGTGCGTGAGAAAGTTGGTGCTGACTACGACACATTCTCCGGCTGGATACTTGAACGCTACTTCCGTCAGTTCTACCGCGAAACCGGACTTTACAACATCGTGACGAACTATTGGGAAAAAGACGGCCGCAACGAGATTGACCTGATTGCCGTAAATGAGGCAGACCGCGAAATCATCATCGGCGAGATCAAGCGAAACAAAAATCGGATAGACCTCCACAAACTTGAAGCGAAGTCCGAAACCATCTGCCGGAAACAGAAAGGTTGGAAAATCGGCTATGTAGGTCTTTCGCTTGATGATATGGAATCATAAGCCTCCGTCCCCGCCGAAGATGAACCAAAGGATTTTTAACACGCTGAGCGATGGAGGATTGGAAATAATTTATTAACTTTGCAATAACGGAATTGCATTCCGGTGAAGAACATTGAAGTATGAGCGTGAGATATGCGTGAGTCACAACAGATGGCTTCTCATAACTCCCTGATACTCACGATACAGCGTCGGAGTTTAATGGCTCCAGGCGAATCACAGATGGGATTTGAAAATCTCAGCAAAGCACTGAAATCAGTTGATATTCAGTGCTTTTTTCTTTTGCCCAAATTGCAACAACGCAGAATATGGGTAGGTGAACCTACCTCTTTGAAAATGATTGTCGCAAACGCAAATATTCCCTCTGCCTCATCTTTGAGGCAATCCTGTATGTGTTGGTCAGCGGTTGCCAATGGCGTATGCTTCCAAAGGACTTTCTCAAGTGGCAGTCTGTATATAAATTCTTCCGCAAATGGCGGAAGAATGGACGGATAGGGCATTTCATCGAAAGAGCTATCAAGCGAATCCGCAGAAGCAGAAAACAGAATGGGACTCCATCTGTCGGGGTACTTGACACCCAGAGCGTCAAATGGGGTAACCGAAAGAGCGACAACGGGTTTGGTGTCAATAAAAAAGTAAAGGGCATCAAGCGGAGTATTGTTGTTGACCGAAACGGATTCATCCTTGGCAGACGGGTTGATCCTGTCGGCAGACATGACTCCAGACTTGCCTATGGACTTGTGGTAGGGACAAGGTATGCATGGCTTGGCGGGTTCCGCAGACCCACTCAAAATTATGAGTAGACTGAGGAATCCGCAGAAGATATGATTGACTTTGCAACTATCAAACACTTGACAAAACATATCTAACGTTTAATCGCAGTTAAAAGTAAACAGACTCTTATTTTAATTGCATTGATTTTAGGGGTGGGATGGCATGAACTGCACCCCAAAAGTTAGACAAATGACTTTTGGGGTGCAGTTCGTTTGGTACGGCCTCCTTTTAATGTTACCATCCTATTATTGGCCAATGTCAGGGCTTTCGGTCGGCTGTGTCGGGGGATGGTGCGGGGAGTGTCATGATGCAGGGTGGATCATGATGGCGGCGCCGCCGCTGCGGGCGAGGTGGAGGGGGAGTTCGGAGGTGCTGTCGACCTCTATCTCGGTTATCTCGACAGGGTAAGGGTTGTCGGTATAATCGGCATCCTCGCCGTCGGCAAAAATCTTAGCCTTGTACTTGCGGTCCTTATCGAGAAAAGACAGTTGTAGGGTGAGGTCTCGCGGCTCGGTGTTTGTGATGCTGCCTATCCACCATGAGCCGTCATCGCAACTCTTGCGTGCGACAGTGACGTATTCGCCAATCGATGCGTGAGGTACTACGGTCTGGCTCCATGTCGCGGGACAATTGGCGATGAACTCAAGTTCGGGACGGCCCTCGTAGTTCTCAATCTTGTCAGACGACATCTGTAATGGGCTGAATATCACCACCGACAGGGCCAGTTGCTTGGCCAATGTGGTGTTTGGGCGCGTGGTGGGGACGGCTGTATTAGTGAAATTGAATGTACCGGGCGTGAAATCTACGGGTCCGGCGAGACAGCGGGTGAATGGGATGGTGACAGTGTGTTCGGGTGGGTTGCCGCCATCGGGTGACCATGCGTCATACTCCTGACCGCGCACACCTTCCTGTGTCATGAGGTTGGGATAGGTGCGTTGCAGACCCGTCGGCATCACCGGCTCGTGGTTATCAATCATTATGTGATGTCGCGCGGCAGTCTCAATCACCTTGCGGTAGTGGCGCACGCCGTATTGGCTTCCGTGCAGCTCCTTGTTGTCAAGAAGATTGTTGACATATCCTGTCTTGACGGCGTTTACCCCCATGGAGGCATACATGGACATGGCGCTGTCAATCTGATTCTCATAGGCCGAGGCATTGCCGCCGGTCTCATGATGGCCTACGAGCCTCACACCCTTGCTGCGGGCGTAGTCGGTGATTTCCTTTATATCAAAGTCGGGATATGGACGTGTGAATGATATAGGATGCCCATGGGCTGTCCAGTCACCATCCCATCCGTAATTCCAACCCTCGACCAGCACGCCCTGATAGCCGTTGGCTGCCGCAAAGTCGATGTAACGTTTGGTGTTGGCGGTATTGGCTCCATGCTTGGGGCCCTGATGCCATGTGTAGTCTTTCATGTGGATTGCCCACCATATACCGATATAGCGCCCCGGTTCTATCCATGAGGTGTCGTCGATGGCGCATGGTTCGTTGAGGTTGAGCATCAGTCTCGACAGCATGAGGTCTCCGGGTTTTTCGGCGATTATCACAGTGCGCCATGGTGTAACGAATGGTGTCCGTGTGCGCACTTTTTCCCCCGTCGACCATGGCGTGAGATAGGAGGCAAGCCGATTGGAGGAATCGGGACGGAAAAGGTTCATCGACGCGTAGTCGGTGAGTGCGGCTTCGTGTATGGTCACGTAGAGTGAGTCATTGAGTCGCATGGTCAGCGGTGCGGCCACAGTGTCGCTCATCTCACTGAGTGATGCCTTGCGATAGAGAGCCTCATAGTATGGATGATTCCATGGAATAGACCATGTCGTGGCATCGGAGGCGATGGCAAATTGCGTATCCTCGTCATCAATTGTCACTTCGCTGAGATTTTTCTGCTCCGGGACAGCGTAACGGAATCCAACACCATCGTCAAATGCCCGGAAAATGACAGAGAACTTCTTTTCGGCATCTCCTTTTTCGGCGAGATCCACTGTCAGCTCGTTATAGTTGTTGCGTATGGTGACTTCCTCGCCCCATGGCTGATCCCAGTTTTCGTCGAATGATGCCCGGTGTGTGCCCGTTATGCTGACATCATCGCCGAGATTGCCCTCGCGTAACCGCATGGAGAGCCGTGAATCGTTGATGACCGGCTTGCCGTCACGGGTGACACTATAAAAGAGATGTCCCTTATCTTCCTTTACGGTGATGCGGGTTTTTCCATCGGGTGAGTTGAGCGTGTAGACTGAGGCCGAGCCACAGCCTGAGAGCATGATGGCGGGAACGATTGCCAAGGAAGCGATGAGGCGTGTGCCGCGAGATTTTGTATATCCTGTTCTCATGATAGTTTGGTGTGATAGATGACAAGTGTATTATCTCTGTATATTGTGATTGCAAAATTAATCGACTTTATATGTGTGGGAAAGCAATCGCGTGTCTGAGCAGGTGAAATCTAAATGCTATACAATAGTATACCATTGATTTGCAGTAGTATGTCTTGCGAATAGACGCGAATTTATCTAACTTTTGCCTAAACAAGTAGTGACAAAAAAGTCCCGCCGCCTCGTATGGGCGACGGGACTGTTGATGATGTGTCGGATAACGTTGTGGGGTCAATCGCCCATGGTGCGGAGCAGCTCCTCGTTGTCGGTCGTGCGCTCCATGCGGTCCTTGATAAACTCCATCGCCTCGATGGAGTTGCGGTCGGAGAGGAAGCGGCGCATGATCCACATGCGGTTAAGGGTCTCGGGACGCAGCAGCAAGTCATCGCGTCGTGTCGAGGAGGCGGTGATGTCGACGGCAGGGAAGATGCGCTTGTTGGACAGCTTGCGGTCGAGTTGCAGCTCCATGTTGCCGGTTCCCTTGAACTCCTCAAATATCACCTCGTCCATCTTTGACGATGTCTCGGTGAGGGCTGTGGCGATGATTGTCAACGACCCTCCACGCTCGATGTTACGGGCGGCACCAAAGAATCTCTTAGGTTTCTGCAACGCGTTGGCATCGACACCTCCCGACAGTATCTTGCCTGACGCGGGGGAGACGGTGTTGTAGGCGCGAGCGAGACGGGTGATCGAGTCAAGCAATATGACTACGTCATGACCACACTCGACCATACGCTTTGCCTTCTCAAGCACTATTGAGGCAATCTTGACGTGACGGTCGGCGGGCTCGTCAAATGTCGAGGCGATAACCTCGGCATTGACCGAACGTGACATGTCGGTGACTTCCTCGGGACGCTCGTCGATGAGGAGTATGATGATGTATGTGTCGGGATGGTTCTCTGCAATCGCATTGGCTATATCCTTGAGCAGTATTGTCTTACCCGTCTTAGGCGGTGCGACTATGAGTGCTCGCTGACCCTTGCCGATGGGGGCGAACATATCGACCACGCGAGTCGAGAGGTTGCACGACCGACCTGATGTGAGGTCAAACTTCTCATCGGGGAAAAGCGGGGTGAGATGCTCAAAGGGGACACGGTCGCGGATATACTCCGGGTTGCGTCCGTTGACCTTGAGCACGTTGCTCAGCGGGAAATATTTCTCTCCCTCCTTGGGCGGCCGTATTGTACACTCGACTACATCGCCGGTCTTGAGTCCGTAGGTCTTTACCTGCTGCGGGGTGACATACACGTCGTCGGGCGATGACAGGTAGTTGTAGTCGCTCGACCGTAGGAATCCATATCCATCAGGCATCAACTCAAGGACACCAACCGAGTTGAGTAGTCCGTCAAAGTTGTATTGTGACACCGACTGTGGCTGCTGTAGCTGTGGCTGCTGGTTGCGGTTCTTTTGCTTTTTCTGCTGTTTATTTTGCTTGGGTTCTTGTCCCGGCTCATGGATGATGATGGGGGCGCTTGCAGCGGCAATCGCGGCTGCTGCAGCGGCCTCCTCTTTCTCACGCTGTGAGCGAGGTACAAAGCGCCGCCCCTCGGCACGCGGGAAGAATGAGACGAGCGAGGGGTTATTCTTGGGGCTGAACTTCGATTGCCCCTGTTGACGCTGAGCGTCCTCCTGGAGTTGCACGGCCTCGGGATTCTCGTTCACGGGTGAATTGTTCACTGTGTCAGTGGGGCGGTCCTGTGTCGTGTTGTCTCCATCCTCTTGGTCGTTGTCGGATGTCGGTATGGGCTGCTCCTCGTGACTGTCGGCGGTAGGTTGTTCGATAATGGTCGGCAGTTGCGGCATTATCTCCTGATTGTTGTCGGCAGTATTGCGATTGGCCGGTTTGCGACCACGTTTGCGGGGTTCCCTTGCCGGCTCGCCGCTTGCTGTGTCAGGATTGGCATTGTCATTAGCTGTATCGGTCTGCTCCGGCTGTACGGCCTCTGATACCGCCTGACTTTCCGCATTGCTGGCATTTTTTTGACCGGGTTTGCGGCCTCGCCGCTTGGGCTCCTTGGACGCATCGGCTGTAGGCTGGTCGTCAGTGGCCGGAGTGGAGTCGCTTGTCTGTTGTGGTGTCTTGGCTTGCCTCTCTTTCCGTGGCTTAGGCTCCTTGGTGGCTGTGCGGCGTTTTTTCTCGGCCGATGAGGCCACGTCGATGGCCTGTTGGTCGAGTATCTTGTAGATGATGTCGTCCTTTTCTGCGGAATCGACTTTCTTGATTCCCATGGATTCTGCAATCGTTTTGAGCTCGTTGTCGCTCATTGCGTTGAGATCTGAAATATTGTACATAAACAATTAAGGGGGTATAATGTATAATGAGATGTCCGTTTAGACTTTGTCGTGTGCGTTGGCACACTATTCTCTGTCAAAGAGTTGATAAATAGTAAATGGTGGTTGGAGTTGGAGGTCGGCAATCGCCCGCTTACGGCTTTGGACGTGATATCGGGTATGCTTTCCTCAATGGTGTTGCAAAGTTAACACCAATTACCGAATAAACAAACTTTTCCCCGAAAAAGTTCCTGCACGCTTTCGGGAGACAAAATTCTGTAATCTAATTCGTGATTATTATATAGGTTTTGAATCCCCATACAATTGGTACGGGATGTCGTGAGTCAGTCGCGGGGGGCGACGATGCGGTCGCCGAGGTAGCGGGCAAACTCGGCCTTGATGCGTGCCAGCTCGATGTGGCGCGACATCAGTGTGTGTATGTCAGATGGGTCGGAGGTCTGTCGCAGACGGTCGCGCACTTGACGTATCTCACAGTCGAGGATGGCATCCTTCAGCTCAAAGACCGCCCTCGGCACGAGGTCGGCGAGGCGGTCGCGCTCGGTCTCGATGTGGGCGTATTTTGTGTGGACTTTGCTGAGAACGTATTTCTCGCTGACGAGGTCGAGGGTTATGGCCCTGATATGGTCGTCGGGATGGTTGATGAGCGAGCGCTGTATGAATGACGCGGCAAAATCGGCGATGGCCTCGTCACGGCGTTGGTCGGCGATTGATATCAGCTCGCGCTCCTTGCGCTGGATGGTTGCCACGTCGACATCGGATGAGCGCAGTGACTCCTCCATGCCGACTATGTACCGGCTGCGGTCGGTCTCGGCCTCGGCTCGGAATCGTGCTATCGCCTCGGGCCAATCGGCCATGCTGACTCTCCGTGCCTCGTCGAAGGCATGTCTGACCATGTCGTTTGAGAACGATATGTCGTCCTCACGCAGGGTCATCGTGACGTAGTCGAGGACATTCATGGGTCGCGTGGAACCATCAGCTTCGGCTACCTCGCAAAAATCGAGCATCCCGTATTTGAGGACATGACGCAGCACCGCCATCTCGTATGGCAACAGCCGCGACGCGTCATCCTTGTTTTCGATGACATTCTCCTCTGTATGGGGTGTCCGGGCTGTCGTATCTGACTGGTTTGTCGCGTTGGAGGCGGGTGTGAGCGTATCGTCGGTCGCACGGCGATATTCGCTGTCACGTCGCTGCTTCTCGGCCTTTTCGGCAAAAAGGCGGGCCACTTGTGCCGCGAGCACTTTCTCGCCAATCTCAAGCATACGGCTACATTCCTTGATGTAGACACTGCGCGTGATCTCATCGGGGATGACCGATATCGAGCTGACGATGTCGTTGATTACCTTGGCCCGCTGTATCGGGTCATTGGCCGTCCCGCGCAACAGGATGTCGGTCTTGAATCTTATGAAATCGGTCTCGTGGGTTGCAAGATACTCCTCAAGCTCAGTTGCCGAGTGGCTCTGGGCAAATGAGTCAGGGTCGTCTCCATCGGGGAGCAACAGTACCCTCACGTTCAGCCCCTCGGCAAGCAGCATGTCGATGCCGCGCAAGGATGCCTTGATGCCGGCGGCGTCGCCGTCGTAAATGACTGTCACATTGTCGGTGAAACGGTGGATGAGCCTTATCTGTCCCTCGGTCAACGATGTACCCGAGGAGGCCACCACATTCTCGACCCCTGACTGGTGCATCGATATGACATCCATATATCCCTCGACGAGGATACACTTGTCGTGCCTGACAATAGCCTGCTTGGCCTGATAGAGTCCATAGAGCTCACGGCTCTTGCTGTAGATTGTCGATTCGGGCGAGTTGACATACTTGGCGACAGTCTTGTCAGAACGCAGTGTGCGTCCGCCAAACGCGATGACCTTGCCTGAGACCGAGAATATCGGGTACATCACGCGGCTCTTGAACCGGTCATAGACCTGTCCACGGTCATTGCGTGAGCATAGACCGGTATCAACAAGATATTTCTCGCTGTATCCCTTGGCGATGGCCGCGTCGTGGAGGTCGTTGCGGCGGTCGAGGGAGTATCCGAGATGGAAGCGCCTTATCATAGCCTCGTTGATGCCGCGTTCGTGGAAATATGCAAGTCCGATGTCGCGACCGTCGGCAGTGTCGGTGAGATTGTGCTCGAAGTGCTGCATCGCAAACTCGTTGATGGCCAACATGCTCTCCCGCTCGCTCTCCTGACGGCGTTCCTCGTCGCTCATCTCGTGTTCCTGTATCTCGATATTGTACTTCTTGGCGAGATAGCGCAGGGCCTCATTGTAGCTGAGCTGTTCATGCTCCATGATGAAGTTGACCGGGCTGCCCCCCTTGCCACACGAGAAACACTTGCAGATATTTTTTGTCTTGGATACGGAAAAAGATGGGGTCCTCTCATTGTGAAACGGACATAATCCGATATATCCTGACCCACGTCGCTTGAGATGCACGAAGTCGCTCACCACCTCCACGATGTCGGCAGTGTCGAGTATTCGCTGTACGGTCTGTCGGTCAATCTTTTTCATAAATCCTTTACCAATCGGGTCTTGTCCGTCACAGTCATAGAGTACCGATGACGGTCGCTGAATATAAATCAGCAAACCAAAATTACCACAAATATTTGGATTGGCAAACACTCCGAGCTATTTGCCCCGGAGTGTATAGGATTATGTGTATCGTCGTAGTGGTACTACCTGAGCATCTCTATTGATTTGATTTTGCGGATACCGGGCTTCGGGAACACCCTGTAGCAGCTATCTATCTTGATACAGTTGGTGTCGGGAAGCACTACGGTCCCCTCATTTTCATAAGCATTGGGGAATAACGCAAATTTTACCTTGAGCAGAGGATTGTCTGTATCATTAGGGGAGATTGGATAATATGTGTACTTGTATTTGTCTCCTGGATTTATTTCATCGGCTCTGGCCCATATATAATTGTCACCCATATAGAGCGGTGTATCGCCGGGAATATGATTTGCGGGGATAAGGAAGTCATCAGGTGAGGTATAGAATCCATAGTCGGTCTGGTGCAAGGCAATCAGGTCGTTCCTACTGCTCGTATATGTGATGTTGTTGTCGTAGTAGAATGCTTTGAGTGTAAAGAATACCCATCTTGGCACGGTAGTATCAAACCAGTTGTTGACAAATGGACTGCTTGTCGCTGTAAGATTAATGTTGGGGATGGCAAAAGTACCTGTGGACTTGATTTGTTTAATAGCGGCGGCACTCGCTACCTTTATTTTGTGTTGATTGACGATGATGTCGGCCTGATGACAGGCTAACAGTATAAGCAACCCCGCAGTGATGACTGAACATTTGGGACTGTCAAGGTCTGTCTTGGTGATAAACGATATCAGCCGGAATGAGAGCAGGGCAGAGAATAAGGCTATCCCATTGAAGGACTGTGGTAAGGTATTGGCGGTAAAACCAAGAAGCAATGAGAATCCAAGACATGATACGAGAAACATGTTTTTGCGTAGAAACTCTCGTATATCAATGTTCTTTCTTGACGCGGATATAGCCAGTAGGATGAGAAAAATCCAGAATAGTTTTGTCCCTAAGAGAAGAATGATGCCGTTTATGATAGTGTCAATACGTGATGCGCTGCCTCCGAGACGGGCGAAGTTCCCCGGAGCAAGTACCAGTATGGCGGTGCCAATCCATAGTGTGATAAACATAGTCGTCTGAAAACGGTTGACAGACTGACGCTTCATGAGAGCGTAAATGAATGTGGTGGCCGCGAGGGGTATCGAATAACATTCCTGACACCATCCCATGGCGAAACCGACAAGAGCACAAATTATGAGAACCATGTTATTTGTCTGTCTGTCGGATACTTGTCTTAACAACAATATGAAGATGAGCGATAGGAAGAGTGGGAACAAATAATTCATCCCGCCAGCGATAGAATACCATATCAGCGAATTGCTTTGGAACAGATATAGGAATGTTACGGCAGCTATGAACCATATAACGGGACTCTGTCTTAAGTTTCTCCTGACAGTCAAGCGTATGAAAAGGCAAATTGAGGCTGCGAATATTATAGTCGAGAATATGTTCCACGCAGTGCGTCCCCAAGGACCCGCGAACATCTGAACCAACACGTGTATAGGTAATCTTCCAGAATGATAAAAGTATTGCGGCACTTGAGAATTGATAGCATCATTGAGTGATTCAACCTTTTTGTCAAAATCATTCTCCCCTAAACCATGGTCATCAAGGATAAACGAGTATAACAAGTCATCGCTTGTCGGCTCGGTATATGTTGATCTTAAAAAGAATACGATTGTTGAGATTGCCAGTATGGCAAATACTAATAAATGATTGGTTCTTAATAACTTTGTTGTCATGTGATAAATCTATTGTGTATCTCTTGCCAAGAGATACACTACAGACCTATATCACTGATTATCCGCACTGTAGATGAACGCCATGTTATACTTTTTCTATTGTGTTTTACAATTGGCCAAACATGAGAGGTGTGTTTTAATAGTATAATCGTTTGATTATTAGACAAAATATCATACATTTGTAAAATCAAAGCGTATCTCTTGGCAAGAGATACATCATCGTTGATGGCGGTCTGTAATCTGGCTTAGCAGGGGGAGTGGGGTGGTTAGCGTGTGGGAGAGGGGCGGGAGGTTGTGTCGCGGGGGACGCGGATGTTGTGGCGGTTGAATATCGCCGTGGCGGCGTGGTTGAACTCGGCGCTTCTTGAAGTCCAATCGGGGGCTGATGCTGACACTTCTTCCACCGGCATGAGACGGTAGTTGGTTTTCCCTATTATGCCCGGGACGGTAAACACCAAGCGATAATCGGCATCCTTGATGCGTGGAGTCCCCTCGTGATCGCGATGGACTCTTACCCTCACTATCGCTCCCCCACGTGTATCCCGGGTCTTCATGTTGGAAATGAAGTTTCCGAGCGAGTATACGAGCAACACGTCCTTGTCATGCGTTTCGCTGTGGCGTATCTCCATTGGCTGTATTACATGTGGATGGCTACCGATTATCATGTCGACACCCATGTCGGTGAGCGCGTCAGCGAGCCGTTTCTGGGAGGGATGGGGTAGTAGCTGGTATTCGTTACCCCAGTGGATGCAGACAGCGACAAGTTCGGCCCCGGCAGTCCTTGCGGCCTTGATGTCAGCGGCGATAAGTTCGCGGTCGATATAATCGACCACGGCATCGCCCTGTATCGTGATGCCATTGGTCCCGTAAGTGTAGTTGAGAAATGCGGTCTTGAATCCCTTGATGTCGATAATCAACGGTAGCGCCGTCTGCCGTTCCCTCTGATTGCGGTATGTGCCGAGGTGTGGAATATCGAGACTGTCGAGAATGGCAATAGTATTGTGCACCCCGGCATCGCGCCTGTCAAGACAATGGTTGTTGGCCGTGAGCATCAGGTCAAATCCCGCGTCATGTAGCGCCTTGGCATATGACGCGGGGGCATTGAAGCAGGGATAGCCCGAAAAATTGCGGTAGCCCAGCGGTGTCTCAAGATTTACCACAGCATAGTCCGCGCCCTTGATATATGGAGCGACAGCGTCAAAGCATCCCGAGTAGTCATAGACACCGATAGCCCGACGTGCGGCGTCGAGCTGTCCTTGATGTTGCATGGCATCTCCCGCAAACAGTATCTCGGCCTCCTCGGAAAAACCGTCTATGAGGCTCATCAATGAGAACAGCAGTATTGACAGGAGTGTCATGAGTGCCGGCGGGGGGTGCTGTTTAGTAAATCTCGTGCTGTGCCGCGAGAAGGGTATTCTTCATCAGCGAGCAGATGGTCATGGGTCCTACGCCTCCGGGAACCGGGGTGATAAGCGAGCATTTAGGCGCGACGTTGTCAAAATCGACATCTCCGCGCAGGCGGAAGCCGCTCTTGCGTGTCGCATCAGGTACACGGGTCGTACCCACGTCTATGATGACAGCACCAGGCTTTACCATATCCTCGGTCACAAAACCGGGACGGCCAAGGGCTGCTATTATGATGTCGGCCTCACGACATATATCCTTGATGTCGCGTGTCGCGCTGTGACATACTGTCACGGTGGCATCACCCGGTATGGCTTTCTGCATCATAAGTGTTGCGACAGGCTTGCCCACGATGTTGCTCCGGCCCAGTACCACACACCGGGCACCCTTGGTCGGCACGTTGTATCGGGCAAGCAGTTCCATGATGCCGGCGGGAGTCGCCGAGACGTAGCAGGGGAGTCCGATTGACATGCGCCCCACATTGATGGGGTGGAATCCATCGACATCCTTACGGTAGTCGATGGCCTCGATGACCTTTTGCTCCGAGATGTGGCGTGGAAGTGGCAATTGTACGATGAAACCGTCTATGTCGGCATCATTGTTGAGTTGCTGTATTGTCGCGAGCAACTCCTCCTCAGTGATGTCGTCCTCAAACCGCAACAGTGTCGATTTGAACCCGCATTGCTCACACGCCTTTACCTTGTGGGCGACGTAGGTCTCGCTGCCACCATCGTGCCCGACAAGTATCGCGGCAAGATGAGGCCGTTTTTTCCCTTCGGCTACCATCTGCTCTACGGTGGCGGCAATCTCATTCTTTATGTCGTCGGCGACTTTCTTTCCGTCTATCAGTTCCATGAGGCTATCAGTTGGTTACGTTGGTATATCAATGGGGACGACGCATACCGCGCATCATCTTCATCGGATTTTTCATCGTGGTGGCCATCTTCATCATCTTGCGCGTCTCCTCAAACTGCTTGAGCAGACGGTTGACCTCCTGAATGGATGTGCCTGATCCCTTGGCGATGCGTTGGCGGCGGCTTCCGTTTATAATCTCGGGGTTGGTGCGCTCGGCCTCTGTCATGGAGCGGATTATCGCCTCAATGCCCTTGAACGCGTTGTCGTCAATGTCAAGGTCCTTGATGGCCTTGCCCACTCCCGGTATCATTGACGCGAGATCCTTGAGATTGCCCATCTTCTTGATCTGCTGTATCTGGTTGAGGAAGTCATTGAAGTTAAACTGGTTCTTGGCTATCTTGCGCTGAAGTTCACGAGCTTCTTTCTCGTCAAATTGCTGCTGGGCTTTCTCAACGAGCGACACGATGTCGCCCATGCCGAGGATTCGGTCGGCCATACGTGACGGATGGAAAAGGTCGAGCGCGTCGAGTTTCTCTCCCGTTCCGACAAATTTTATGGGCTTGTCAACGACAATGCGGATTGACAGCGCCGCACCACCACGGGTGTCGCCATCGAGCTTCGTAAGTACGACTCCGTCAAAATCAAGACGGTCGTTAAACTCCTTGGCCGTATTGACGGCATCCTGACCTGTCATCGAGTCGACGACAAACAGGGTCTCGTTGGGCTTTATAGCTTTCTTGATGGCCTCAATCTCATCCATCATCTGCTCATCGACAGCAAGACGACCGGCGGTATCGACAACGACGAGGTCGAGATGATTGGCCTTGGCATACTTTATCGCATTTTGGGCGATAGACACCGGGTCTTTGCTTTCCGGCTCGCTATAGACCGGGACTTCTATCTGCTCCCCGAGCACCTTGAGCTGCTCGATGGCGGCGGGACGATAAACGTCACAGGCCACAAGCAGGGGACGCTTGCCCTTCTCGCTCTTGAGCTTCTTTGCGAGTTTTCCCGAGAGGGTCGTCTTACCCGAGCCCTGGAGTCCCGACATGAGTATCACGGTAGGATTGCCCGCGAGATTGAGTGTGGCGGCTTGTCCACCCATGAGACTCGACAACTCGTCATGCACAATCTTTACCATCAGCTCCTGAGGCTTGATGGCGTTGATCACGTTTTGTCCGAGGGCCTTGGCCTTTACGGTGTCGGTAAACTGTTTTGCGACCTTGTAGTTGACATCGGCCTCGATAAGTGCCCGGCGCACGTCCTTGAGGGTGTCGGCCACGTTTATCTCGGTAATCTTACCCTGGCCTTTGAGTATTTTGAAGCTGCGTTCAAGTCTTTCGCTTAGATTTTCAAACATATATACTTATGTATTATTCAATATTTATAAGGTCACTGCGCGTCGGTCTTCAGCAGCCGGTTGGTCGCCGTGTCGGGGAATATGACCCACGGCTTGAATTCCTTGGCCTCCTCAAACGGCATCATGGCATAGCTCATGATTATGACGATGTCGCCGCGCTGCACCTTGCGGGCAGCGGCTCCGTTGAGGCAGATGGTTCCCGAACCGCGCTTACCTTTTATGGCGTAAGTGTCAAACCGCTCGCCATTGTTGTTGTTGACTATGTAGACCCTTTCGCCGGCTATGATATTGGCCGCGTCCATCAGGTCCTCGTCAATCGTTATCGAGCCTATGTAGTCGAGACATGCCTCCGTGACAGTGACACGGTGTATCTTGGACTTTACAACCTCTATCTGCATCATCTCGCCGGGTATTTGATGTTGTCAATGAGGCGCACATCGCCCATGTAGGCGGTGACACATCCTACGGTGGCCACTGCATCAGTCCACTCCTTGACCGGCTGCATGGTGAGCGTATCGACTATCTCGTAATACTCGACCTCGATGCCGTCGATGGCATTGAGCGAGTCGGTGACAAACTGTTTTGTATCATCGACGCTGTGGGTTGCGGCATAGCTGATGCTCTCGTTGAGCACGCGGGCGATGTTGGGGGCTATGGCACGCTGCTCAGGGGTGAGCCTTACGTTGCGGCTGCTCATGGCAAGTCCGTCGTCATGGCGTTTGATGGGACACTCGACGATGTCGATGTCAAATCCCTCAAGCTCGACCATGCGCTTGATGACCGCTATCTGCTGGAAGTCCTTCTCGCCAAAATATGCGCGGTCGGGGGTGACCATTGAGAATAGTTTGCTGACAATCTGTGCCACACCGTTGAAGTGTCCCGGTCTCATGGCTCCCTCCATCACCTCAGCCACCGGCCCGAGATCAAAGATCCGTGTGTCGGGTTCGGGGTAAATCTCCTCGACCGATGGTATGAACGCCACGTCCACGCCGGCAGCCGTCAGCTTAGAGCAATCGGCATCTTCGGTGCGCGGATAGGTGCGCAGGTCATCGGGGTTGTTAAACTGGGTGGGGTTGACAAACACGCTCACCACTACCATGTCGTTTTCGGCGCGGGCCCGGTCAATCAGTGACACGTGTCCGGCGTGGAGCGCACCCATCGTGGGCACGAGTCCTACCGAACGGCCCTCGGCGCGAGCGTCGGCGACAGCGCGGCGCAACTCATCGACTTTGCGTATAATTCTCATCTTTCAGTTGACGATGTTTTATCGGCTGCAAAATTAGCAATTAATCGTGTATTCCCAAAATTCTTTATTTATATGTCCACCGACCCGAATATAATGCTTATATTTGTATCACTATGGAGCAGGAATTTGCATCAACACATCTCGAAAATGCGGTCAACGAGCTGTCAAGGCTACCCGGCATCGGGCGCAAGACAGCCCTTAGGCTCGCGTTGCACATATTGCGGCAGGAGGAGAAAAGCGGTGTCGCCCTCGGTCAGGCCATAATTGACATGAGACGTAACGTCAGGTATTGCGGTATGTGCCATAACATATCGGAGACAGAGCTGTGTGCCGTGTGTTCCGACCCCCGCCGCGACAAGTCGACGGTGTGTGTGGTCGAGAGTGTCAAGGACGTGATGAGCATAGAGAATACGAGGCAGTATGCCGGGGTATATCATGTGCTCGGGGGGGTGATTTCCCCAATGGACGGCATAGGCCCTGATCAACTTGAGATTGACTCCCTCATCAGTCGCGTTGAGGCCGGAGATGTCAAGGAGATTATACTCGCCTTGAGTCCCACGATGGAGGGGGATACCACGGGCTTTTATATCTATCGCCGCCTTGGCACGTTGCCTGTGACCATCACTCAGTTGGCGCGGGGTGTGTCAGTGGGTAACGAGATTGAGTATACTGATGAGATAACCCTCGGACGGTCGTTGCTTAACCGCATACCGTTTGCATCGACATTCGGCAATCGTGACTGACCTGACTGGATTGTGATTAAACGTGACGGCCTATGAGCGGATACCTTGAAAATGACATCGTCAGGCTGCGGGCGCTTGAGCCCACCGACCTTGACTGCCTGTACCGATGGGAGAATGACACCTCGTTGTGGGAGGTGGGCAACAGCATCGCTCCATTTTCGCGCAAGCAATTGTGGGACTACATAGAGAGCTATGATGGGAACATATTCTCTGCCCGTCAGTTGCGGCTGATGATTGAGTCGGTCGCCGATGGCGCGTCTGTCGGTACTCTTGACTTCTATGACTTTGACCCGTTTAACTCGCGCTCTGCCGTCGGTATATTGATTGACCGCAGGTACTCGCGGCAGGGATATGGCACGGCTGCATTGGAGCTGATTGCCGGGTATTCACGTGGTTATCTTGGACTACACCAGCTCGTAGCCGTGATTCCGGCTTCCAATGAGCCGTCAATAGGGCTGTTCCGTAAGTGCGGTTACAAGATATGCGGGAGGTTGCGGTCGTGGCTGAAAAAAGGCACCCGTTATGAGGATGCCTTCATGCTTCAACTGATGTTGTAGACGCGTGCCTATCTTGACAAGATGTAATGCTCGGCATCTATGGCCGCACGGCATCCTGAGGCTGCTGCCGTGATCGCCTGCTGATAGTGTGGGTCGGCCACATCACCGGCGGCAAAGACTCCGGGACGGCTTGTCGCGGTCGACTTGCCATGGGTCACGATATATCCATCCTTGTCAAGCTCAAGTATGCCTCCCTGGAACAGTTCGGTGTTGGGCTTGTGGCCTATGGCAAGGAAAAAGCCGTCGATGTTTATCTGGATTTCCTTTTCGTCGGGGGTCCCTGCAAATTGTATGAGGTTGGCGCCCTCAAGCGCGTCTTTCCCAAAAAGGCCCTTTGTCGTGGTGTTGAACAATACCTCGATCTTGGGATTCTCCTCTATGCGGCGGCGCATCGTGTGGGATGCCCTCAGGTAGTCCTTGCGCACAATCATGTAGACCTTTGACGCGAGGTTACTGAGATAGTCGGCCTCCTCACAGGCTGTGTCGCCGCCGCCAACGACAGCGACAGTCTTCCCGCGATAGAAAAATCCGTCGCAAGTCGCACAGGCCGAAACCCCGAGCCCGTTATATTTCTGTTCGTCGGGGATGCCGAGGTATTTGGCTGAGGCACCCGTCGCCACTATCACCGTGTCAGCCTCGATGACCGTTCCGTCGTCGATTGTTGCCTCAAGGGGATGTTTCGTGAAATCCACGGCGGTGACCGTGCCGTAACGTATGTCGGCACCGTAACGTGCCGCCTGACGCTTCATGTCGTCCATCATCTGGTTGCCATCCACACCCTCGGGATAGCCGGGAAAGTTCTCGACTTCGGTTGTCGTGGTGAGTTGTCCGCCAGGTTGCATTCCCTCATATAGTATGGGGCTGTTGTTGGCTCTCGCGGCATATATGGCTGCCGTATAGCCGGCCGGACCCGAACCGATAATCAGACATCGTGTTTTGTTAGTGGCCATTGTATCTAAGATTTAATTGTTTATTATCGTGAGAGCATGGTCATCGCAGGTCGATAATCTCTGCCCTCGGATATTTTTTCTTGTCAAATACGAATGTCGATGCCGGGTATTTTTTACCTGCCACGACACCCGACACCTTTATTGTAGCCGTAGTGTTATTGTCGGTGGTGAGCTGTATGAGGGTAGGGTAGAGGCTCTTTGAGTCAAACGTGATGACAGCCTTGCGGATTGATGCCCTCTTGTCCACCGGCAGCAATTGTATCTTGTGGGTCCCCGCCGCCGACCTGAGCATTGTCCCAAGGTAGGTCTTGCGGAACGCGCTGATGATGGCAAACGGGTTGACTTGTTGCAGCTCCTCGGCTGTCGGCTCGGTGATGTTGACCTCGCCCGACGATGGGCTGTAGGTCCATTGGGTACGTCCGTCATACCATGTCGTCAGTTGTGGCGAGGTGATGTGAAACTTGTCTCCGCTCGTCACAATGGTGCCGGCGGCAGTCTCGTTGCCCGAGGTTATGGAGTATGAGGCCGAGATGGTCTTCAACCGTTGGTATTTGTCGGCTGCTGACTTGAGTACATCGTCAGCGGTGGTGGCCAGGACAGTGACGGCCACAACCGAGAGCAGCAGTGATAGTAGGGTACGTTTAATCATAGTTGATAAACATTGCAGTGCCGATATTGTTCTTGATTGATTTGTCAGAATGTCTCAAGAAGCCGTTCAAGTTGCAGTGAGTCAAGGAGTACCTGACGCGGCTTGCCTCCCTGGGCAGGGCCTACGATGCCGGCAGCCTCCATTTGGTCCATGATTTTGCCCGCCCGGTTGTAGCCGATGGAATATCGGCGCTGAAGCGATGACGTTGAAGCCGTGTTGGATGATATGATAAACCGTGCGGCCTCCTCAAACAGCGGGTCACGGTCGGCCACGTTGCTCATGGAACCGCCACCGTCGGAGTCGGGGACGTAGTCGGGTAGCAGGTAGGCATGGTCATATCCTATCTGCTCGTCGATGCAGTCACAGATAGCCACGACCTCGGGAGTGTCGATAAACGCGCACTGCACGCGCTCCATCTCGCCATTGTTGCTGAACAGCATGTCGCCTCGGCCTATGAGCTGGTTGGCTCCCGTACGGTCGAGGATTGTCTTTGAATCGACCATCTGTGACACGCGGAACGCGATGCGGCCCGGGAAGTTGGCTTTGATGACACCTGTTATGACATTGGTCGATGGTCGTTGTGTGGCGATGATCATGTGCATCCCCACGGCGCGGGCTTTCTGGGCTATACGGGCTATCGGGGTCTCAATCTCTTTGCCGGCTGTCATGATGAGGTCGGCAAACTCATCGACTATCACGACGATGTAAGGCAGATAGCGGTGTCCTTTCTCGGGATTGAGACGTCGGGAGACAAACTTTGCGTTGTATTCCTTGGTGGAGCGTACATCGGCATCGCGCAACAGACTGTAACGGTTGTCCATCTCGATGCAGAGTGAATTGAGGGTCGCGACGACCTTGGACGGCTCGGTGATGATGGCATCCTCCTCGTCGGGCAGCTTGGCAAGATAGTGGCGTTCAAGTTTACGGTACAGGCTGAACTCCACCATCTTTGGGTCGACAAGTACAAACTTCAACTCGGCGGGGTGTTTCTTGTAGAGCAATGAGGCTATGATGGTATTTAGTCCGACCGATTTACCTTGACCGGTGGCACCGGCGACGAGCAGGTGGGGCATCTTGGCAAGGTCGGCTATGAACACCTCATTTGATATGGTAGCACCCATAGCCATGGGGAGGTCCATCTTACATTCCTGAAACTTACGGGACCCGATGACCGAGCGTATCGAGACTGTCTGCGGGTCTTTGTTTGGCACCTCGATACCGATAGTGCCTTTGCCCGGGATGGGGGCGATGATGCGTATGCCCTTGGCCGCGAGGCTCAACGCGATGTCGTCCTCAAGCCGTTTTATCTTGGCGATACGGACTCCCTCGGCAGGGATTATCTCGTAGAGGGTGACTGTAGGCCCTACGGTCGCCTCTATGTGTGAGATCGGTATCTCGTAGTCGGCGAGGGTCTTGGTGATGCGTTCCTTGTTCTCTTCCTGTTCCTGTAGGTCAACGCTTGTCTCCTTTACGGCCACCTCGTTGAGCAGGTCGATTGAGGGGAAGCGGTATCTCGACAATTCGGCTGTCGGGTCGTAGGTGTCAGATGCAATCTCGCTGGCCTCCTCTATCACGGTGGTGTTCACTACCATTGTCGGTTCAGCCGGCTCATCGGCATCATTAACGCGAATCGTGTCCCTGATGACAATTGCCTTGCTGGCGGATTCTTCCGAACTTACCACTAAGGGCTGTTGGTGATGTCGCGACGTGTCGTCAGTCGTCATGACGGTGTCAATAAGAGTATCGCTGTCGGTGCTGTCGTCAATGTCGGTGAGATCAGCGGGATCAAAGTCGACGTTCTCGTGACTGTCGTTTGTGGCGGTGGTGGCCTGTTCTGATTCCTCCGGCTGTTTCTCGGCGTCAATGGCCGTCTCGCGCATGGATTGCTCGACAATGCGCTGTTCCTCCTCCTTGGCCTCCTTGAGACGGCGTATCCTCTCGCGCTGGGCCTTTACTTTACGGCGTGATGCGATGTATGCGCGTGACAGCTCATTGAAAAATATCAATATGACGAGTGATGTCAGCGCTATGCTTACAGCCAAGGCTCCCCATACTCCCGTGTGTGACAGCAGGTAGTCGTTTATATAATAACCGTAGTATCCACCCCAGTACATCGGGCCTGACAGCTGGAACGTCACAAGTCCGATGACCGTGGAAAGTGTCACTGTCAATATGAGGCTCTTGAACGTGAGCGCCCAGAAGCGGTAGTGCCTGAGTCCGACAAGCGACAGGCCAAGGGCGATCACATAAAATATAAGGACAAAAGCACCAATGCCGATTGCCTCGGTGACAATCTGCTGAGATAGAAAGGCTCCCAGTGGTCCCCCGGCATTGTTGACAGGGGTGGTTGACAGGGCCATTTGCTCAATGGTGTTGTTGAGTACCCGGCTTTGGTCATCGGCCCCGGATGACAGGAATGAAATTGACGATATGAGCAGGTAAACGCCTACGAGCAGAAGAATGATGCCGAGAAATATCTTGAGTCGCTTATCGGTCAGGAACCGTTTTATCGCCGGCTCTTTCTTCGCTTTTTTTGTCCGCTTGGGGTCAGTACGGCGTTTCTTCTCACGCGTCCTGTTGTCCGTGGGGTCGTCGATGTCAGTAAGATTGTCCCTGTCAGCCCTACGGTTGTCATAGTAGTTTATGCTGTCAGGATCGAAGTTGTCGGTATGTATGGTGGATCTGATCATGTGTGGTGTCCTTATGCTTTGTCTTTCGGCGATGTCTTAGAGCGCTGCCAACTCATGTATGGTCTTAATAGGGTCAGACGATGAGAACACGTAGTTGCCGGCGACGAGGATGTCAGCCCCGGCATGGGCGAGGGCGCTCCCTGTCTCCAAGTTGACCCCACCATCGACCTCTATCATTGCCTCAGCCCCCGTCGCAGCGATGAGTTCTCTCATTCGTGTCACTTTCCGCAAGGTATTGTTGATAAACTTTTGCCCTCCAAATCCTGGATTTACCGACATGAGCAACACCATGTCAAGTTCATTGATTATATCCTCAAGCATTTCCACTGGTGTCGCGGGATTGAGTGTCACGGCGGCTTTCATGCCGGCTTGCTTGATTTGCTGCACGACGCGGTCGAGGTGAGGGCATACCTCGTAGTGGACATTCATTATCGCTGCCCCGCAGTCACGTACCTGCGATACGTACTTCTGAGGCTCTACAATCATGAGATGTACGTCGAGTGGCTTGGTGCAATACTTCTGCACGGCTTTCATCACCGGGAATCCAAACGATATGTTTGGCACGAAGACACCGTCCATCACGTCGAGATGGAGCATGGATGCCTCGGAGTGGTTTATCATGTCGATGTCGCGTGCCAGATTGGCAAAGTCGGCTGACAATAACGATGGGGAAATCTGCATAATGTGGTTGGTTTAATGTTGTCAGATGGCATCTGTTGGAGTTGCCTTGTCCTCGCGTGGCTTGAATGCGTTCCAAAGGATGAATCCGATGCAAAATGCGCCGATGGCGAGTCCGAAGTAGGTGAGGTAGTCGTTATATTCCTCAACCTTTGCAAACAACTGTGAGAGCGGGACCGTCTTTCCGAGCCAGTAGCCGAGTGCGCCGAGGATGCCGTTCCATACCAGCGCTCCAAGTCCTGTAAATAATACGAATACGCCTACATTCATCTTGGCAAGTCCCGCCGGTATTGAGATGAGCTGTCTGACTGCGGGGATGAGACGCCCGATAAAGGTGGACACGGCTCCGTGGTCATCAAAATATTTCTCGGCTTTCTCAACCTTTGCTTGGTCGATGAGACAGGCATGTCCGATGCGGCTGTTGGCAAACTTGTACACTATCGGCCGTCCGATCCAGAGGGCTATGTAGTAATTGATGAGCGCCCCGACTATCGCGCCGGCGGTGGCGACGAGGACGACGAGAAATATGTTCATATCCCCCTTTGTACAGGCCAGATAGGCCGCCGGTGGTACCACTACCTCTGACGGGAAGGGGATGAACGAACTCTCTATCACCATGAACGTGAAGACAAAAAGATAGTTGGCATTATCGACAAACCACTGGAAAAACGTGGAGGCATCGAAGATTGCCAAGGGAATCATGTCGAGCATATTGAAGTCTGTATATGGTTTAACGTCATTGATAATTTAATAGATGTACAAAGGTAGCTCAATATCTACAAATATGCAATGTGAAAAATCAGTGAAATCAAAATATGGCGTACATGTAGTGCTGAAATGTCATTTTAATATGCCTGTCGCCCGGAATAGCTTCTCATAGTATGCGGCCTTTTGAGGCAATGGCAACGGATATGCCCGTGATGTTGATGGCATCCGCCATATCCTAAGCTGTGAGCCGTCATCCCTTGTCACACTGGCGTATTCGCCGATTTTGGGAATTGATGTCCCCGTTATCTCCGCTATTACTGCGGCGGCTTTCTCGCCGGTCGATGCGAGGTCGTGACATTCGGGCATCATGGTGAGCACATCATATAACGGTACCGGCTCGACAATCTCAAGAAATTTGTCAGACGCGTTGTCTTTCAGCCGGTTCACGGCCCTCGCCGAGTCGCCGAGCGCTATGCCATAGCGGTTTAGTATCTTCTTGATTTCATCGAGCCTGAATGTCTTGGCCTCAGGGTCATAAAGGGCATCCTTGTCGCCTTTGAAAATCAGGCCGATGATGCGCCAGAAGTCGTTTATGCGGTTGGGGTAATAGAAATTCATCGACCACCTGTTTGGCTTGGGCGGGAATGTGCCGAGTATCCACACACGTGCATGTTCTGGAATGTATGGCGCCCAGGGGTGCCGTTCGGGTAATGATGCCATATCGTAAGCGGTTTTTTATACATAATACGTCCGAAGCGTCACAATTGTTGTGCGATACCTTGTTATCCTGGTTGGCCATGGATAATTGGCGCTGGTCGCGTTCCCGTCTAAAAATAGCAGATATTGATTTTTGGCCAAAAATATGGCACGGTAAAAGTTGGAATTGTAATATAAAAATGTTTAACTTTGCAAGCTGTTAATTACATGTAGACAAACAAAATGAAACACGCCTTTTTTATCACATTCCTTGGTGCCGCGCTTTTCATCACAAGTTGCTCGTCCCCAAAGAAAGTCCCATACATGGTCGATGCTGAGACAATCCCGGCAGAGGTGCTCGCACGCATAAATCCCATTCCGGAGCCTGTGGCAATGCCGGGCGACCTGATTAATATAGAGCTTTCCGCCACCAATATGACAACGGTTCTGCCGTTTAATAAGAATAGATATGTCAATATGGAGGGGAAGGTAGAGAGTAATGCAACGTCGTTTAATAATGGGAATAATTCTACCCAATATTATCTTGTTGACACCAATGGTGATATTGAATTCCCTATAGTCGGGACTCTCCATGTCGGTGGAATGAATAAGTCTCAGATTGAGGAGCTGATTAAAAAGTCGGTGTGTCCCAAATATCTGCGCGATGAGCCGACGGTTGAGATCCGCTTCATGAATTTCAGGGTCACGATGCTTGGCGCTGTCGGTAGCAATGGTGTCATAACTTCTGACAATGAGCGCATGAACATACTTGAGGCGGTTGCCAAGGCCGGTGACCTGAATATCAAGGGTAAGCGTGAGAACATAATGCTCATACGCACATTTGCCGACGGTCGTCGCGAGATAGCACGCTTGAATATCCATGACAAGAATATTCTGCTGTCCCCCTATTTCAACCTACAGCAGAATGACATCATATATGTCGAGCCTAATAGGTCGATGGCCGAGGGCGCATGGTCAATGAACGCGGCGTTTGGTGCCACACTTACCGTCATAGGAGGCATCTCCTCAATAATTGGTTTGGCCATGACCATCATAACCTTGACAAAGGTAAGTAAGTAAAAACAGTCATTAATACACGAGGAAATGACCGATTATAAAGAAAATAACGAGACCGAGATGGAGTCAGACGGTAATTCGTTTGATCTCCAGGGACTGATCTTTGAGTATCTGGCACAGTGGAAATGGTTTGTGCTGAGCATCGTGATTTGTCTCGGTGTCGCCTATTACTATGTATCCACTATTGTCCCCACATATTCTGTCGGGGCATCCATATATCTGAGTCAGGACAAGGCCACCCAGTCAAGTGCCGCGATATTGGGAAACAGTGCGATTTTCTCAAACGCCAATATCGACCAGACTGAGATTGCCATATTGAAGTCGAGAAACAATCTTGTCAAGATTGTGGATTCGTTGGGCTTGTCTTATTCCTATTCGGTAGTTAAGCCTTTGCGCGATATGCCTGTGTATGGCACGAATCCGGTTGTCGCAACTCTTGACTCCGTTAGCCTTTGGAATCTGTCATCTCCCATTACGGTGATGGCCGATAAGTCAGGGAAAAAATATGGATTTGAGATTATTACCCATTATGGAGGAGTTGAGGAGAAACGCACACTTGTGTCAGATTCGCTCCCTGTTTCCGTGGAACTTAGCCAAGGTACGCTTACCCTTGCACCGTCACGCACGGCTACAAATTTTGATGACAAAATTAAAATTCAGATTCAAAATCCGAATTGGGTTGCAGCTGAACTCGCATCAAAGATAAATATAGAGCCATCGCGCCGCTCGTCAAATATTCTGCGCATATCGTGTGTGACCCCTCTTGTCCGCGAGGGTGTTGACATCATCAAGACGCTGGTCAACATCTACAACCATGACATCATAGCCGAGAAAAACCTCTCGGCCATACAGACAGAGGCGTTTATAATCGACCGACTCGCGTTGGTGGCCGGAGAGTTGCAGGATGTGGAAAAGGAGGTAGAGCAGTATCGCCGTGAGCGTCGCATCGTGACCGATATATCATCAGAGGCTGCGATGTACTTTAATCAGACGAACGCAACCGATGAGCGCCTTGCTGAGTTGGAGTTGCAAAACCGTCTTATTGACGACATGGAGAAGTCCCTTGCCAAGCAGGATGATTACTCGCCGCTGCCGGTGTTGACCGAGAATGATGCTATCAATGCCATGATTGGGGCTTACAATAAGAAGGTGGCGCAGCGTTCGGCCCTGCTTGAGGGGGGTACGGAGAACAACCCGCTCATACAGACAATGCAAGACGACATCAACCGTGCCAAGAGCGAGATATATCGCGGTCTTGAAAATGCACGCAACAGTGTGCGCATCCGTCAGGGCGATTTGCGCCGTAAGGATAACGCGATAAGTGGCCGCTTGTCCAACATCCCTGTCTATGAGCGTGAGCTTACCGGCATATTCCGCGAGCAGCGCATCAAGGATAACATATATAACTTCTTGTTGGAAAAACGTGAGGAAATCGCACTTCAGAAGACTCTTGCCACCCCAACGGCGCGATTTATCGACAATCCGTCAGACAACGGTCTTGTGGCACCGTTCAAGCGCAACTACATGTTTGTCGCACTGATTATCGGCATCTTGTTGCCGGCGATAATATTGTTCTTGCGGCGAATGATTTTCCCGATATTCAAGGATAAGGAAGACTTGGAGCGTGCTACCTCGCTGCCCATACTCGGTGAGATATGCGAGGCTCCGCAAGACCAGACCTTTGTTGTCGGTGACAAGGCTTCTACCCCGATAGCTGAGCTTTTCCGTCTTGTCAGAAACAACATACAGTTTGCCCTCGCTGACAATCAGAAGAAAGTTTTGCTTGTGACATCATCGCTCTCAGGCGAGGGTAAGACTTTCATCGCGGCCAACCTTGCGCTGACCTTTGCCGTCGCAGGTAAGAAGACCGTTGTTGTCGGTCTTGATATCAGGCGACCCAAACTTGCCCACTCGTTTGGCTTGGATAACCGCGCGGGTGTTACGACATTCCTCTCGGGCCAGGTGAGTGATTTGCGCGAGATTTTGAAGCCGTCGGGAATCAACGACAATCTCTATGTCATACCCGGTGGCCCTGTGCCTCCCAATCCCAATGAGTTGCTGATGAGCCGCCGCATGGACGAGTTTGTAGAGCGTCTGCGCAAGGAGTTTGATGTGGTCGTCATCGACTCGGCACCCGTGGGCATAATTTCAGATACCTACCTTATAGCCCCTCATAGCGATATCCAGCTGTATGTGACCCGCGCAAATTATTCGACCAAGCGCTGCCTCAAGGTACTCCATCAGTCGGTGTCGTCAGGCCGTCTGCCCAACTGCTATGTGATACTTAACGCTGTGGATATAACGAGCAACAGCTATGCTTATCGCCGCTACGGTCATTATGGACAGTATGGCAAGTATGGTAACGGCAACTACGGGTATGGCTATGGCCACGATGAGACCCCGACATTAAAGTCGCGGTTAAAGCGTCTTAAACGACGCATCTTCAAGAAGTGATTGTGTTCATAATTAAAATAATGGTGAAAGGATGCCCGGTGTTACTGCGGCATCCTTTTTTATCTTTTGTTAAAACAGATTGCCGTCAACAAGTGTTATAATAACGTTAAGAAGTTGTTTAATAACTAATTTTAAGGTGCTCTCCCCATCGGGTCAGAAGTGGTTCGTTCGGTACGACAGTAATCTGTTTAATCAATATATTATTAATCAAGTCCCTTGCGGGATGTCAAATGAACATTTATGAAGAAGTATTTAGCGGAAATGTTCGGGACTATGGTGTTGGTCCTGATGGGATGCGGTACGGCTGTCAGCCTCAACTGTGGTGTTGATGCCGGGTCGGTAGTGGGTACGGCGTTGGCCTTTGGCCTTGCGGTCGTGGCGTTGGCCTATACGATTGGAGGCATATCAGGTTGCCATATCAATCCGGCAATCACGCTCGGCGTGTGGCTCTCACGGCGAATGAGCGGCAAGGATGCTGTCATGTACATGATTTTTCAGGTAATCGGAGCCATAATCGGTTCTGCTATCCTGTGGCTCGTCACATCTAATTCGGGATTGAGCGGCACGGGTGCCAACTCGTGTGCCGAGGGCGTATCAATCGCCGGGGGTGTCATCTCGGAGATAGTGTTTACTTTTGTGTTTATTCTTGTTGTGCTGGGTACGACCGACTCGACTAAGGGCGCGGGTAACTTCGCCGGACTTGCCATTGGTCTTTCACTGGTGTTGGTTCACCTGATCTGCATAGCCTATACCGGGACTTCTGTCAATCCCGCCCGCTCGATTGGCCCGGCGATATTTGCCGGTGGTGTTGCTCTTGAGCAGCTTTGGATTTTCATTGTCGGCCCGTTTGTCGGTGCGGCTATCGCAGCCGGAGTGTGGGCGATAATCGGTGGCCGGTCCAAGGAGGCGTAAGTCAGCGACAGGCGTTATACATGAATGATATTAAAAGAGATGGGCGGCATTTGGGTGCCGCCCATCCTTTTTGCATTTAAGTGGGGAGATTCCGTTAAGCCTTAACACGCTCAACGTAGCTGCCGTTGCGGGTGTCGATGCGCACCTTGTCGCCGATGTTGCAGAACAACGGTACTCTTACCTCGGCGCCAGTCTCGACTGTGGCGGGCTTCAGAGTATTGGTAGCGGTGTCACCCTTGATGCCCGGCTCGGTGTATGTAATCTCAAGCACGACATTCACCGGCATCTCGCAAGTGAGGATGGTGTCTGAGGCGGCATGTACCATTGCCTCGCAGATGTCACCCTCCTTGAGGAACTCGACACCGTCGATGCCCTCACCGGGAATGGCCACCTGCTCAAATGTCTCGGTGTGCATGAAATTGTAGCCCATGTCATCCTTGTAGAGGAACTGGTAGGGGCGACGCTCGATGCGCACCTCCTCGACCTTGACGCCTGAGTTCCATGTCTTGTCGATGACGCGGCCGGTCTTAACGTTCTTGAGCTTTGTACGCACGAAGGCCGGGCCTTTGCCGGGCTTTACGTGTAAGAATTCAACGATGAAATAGTAGGTGCCGTCGATGTCGAGGCACATACCGTTTTTGAAATCAGCTGTAGTTGCCATAAATATGTTCTATTAAAAATGTGATAATCATAAATTTGCAATTATCCGGCGTGGATAATGTCAATTTAGGCTGCAAAGATACTAAAACATAGCCAATTATCCGACATGTAGTCATGAAAAAGTCTTAATAAAAACCTTTTTCATGCTATTGCATAGCTCACCTAAAACCTATATCTTTGTCATAATATACCGAATATAGTAATTATACTTTTCCCGTCTGAAGATGAACGAAGATATCCTTAGCCGGCTTTCCTTGAAAGATACGCAGTTTCAGAACCTTATGCAAGAGCGCATATTCAATGTGCTGCTTATTGCATCGCCATACGACGCTTTCATGATGGAGGAGGATGGCAGGGTAGAGGAGCAGCTCTATTTTGAATATGTGGCTCTGAACCTGAGTTCACCTCCACGCGTGACACGCGTATCGCATATATCAGAGGCGCTTGCCGCTATGGCTCAAAAGCGTTTTGACCTCGTTATCGCCATGCCGGGTGTGGATGTCAGCGAGACATTTACCGGGGCGCGTGAGATAAAGATGCTTTATCCGACTACCCCGATTGTGGTCCTGACTCCGTTTTCCAAGGAGGTGTCGCGCCGTCTGTCAAAGGAGGACTTCACCGGCGTGGACTACGTATTCTCATGGCTTGGCAATGTCGACCTGCTGCTCGCCATCATCAAGCTGCTTGAGGACAAGATGAACGCCGACAATGACATAAATGAAGTCGGAGTCCAGTTCATTCTTCTTGTGGAAGACTCCGTGAGGTTTTATTCGTCTGTCTTGCCTCATTTGTATAAGTTCTTGCTCAAGCAGTCATTGGTATTCTCGACCGAGGCGCTCAACGAGCATGAACGTATGCTCCGTATGCGTGGGCGTCCCAAGGTGATGCTTGCCCGTGACTACGAGGAGGCCGTGGCCATTTACGAGAAGTATGGCGAGAACATGCTCGGTGTCGTGAGCGATGTGTCATTCATGCGTGAGGGCAAGAAGGACTCCCAGGCCGGTATCAAGCTGGCCAAGTACCTGCGCTCCAAAGATCCGTTTGTGCCCATCATAATCGAGTCGTCGGAGAATGAGAATGCGGCGCGGGTAAAGGAGTTTGACGGAGTGTTCCTTGATAAGAATTCCAAGAAGCTGCCGGTCGATCTGGGTAACGCGATACGTGAGAACTTCGGATTTGGTGACTTCATCATCCGTGACCCTAAGTCAGGTGAGGTGCTTTATCGCATAAAGACCTTGAAGGACCTGCAAAACAATATATTTGACATCTCGGCCCGTTCGTTGTTCTATCATGCCGGTTACAATGACATATCGCGGTGGCTCTACTCCCGCGCCATGTTTCCTATAGCCGACGTGGTCAAGGCCCATCGGTTTGCGTCGCTCGACGAAGCTCCGGCTGTCAGGAAGCTGATATTTGACCTCATTGTCAAATACCGTAAGATGAAAAATCGCGGAGTCGTGGCCGTCTTCCATCGTGACCGCTTTGACCGCTACAGCAATTTCGCACGCATAGGCCAGGGTTCGCTTGGTGGCAAGGGACGTGGCCTGGCGTTCATTGACTCGATAATAAAGAAAAATCCTATATGTGATAATTTTGATGGCGTGACATTGTCGATACCCCGCACGGTGGTGCTGTGTACCGATGTGTTTGATGAGTTTATGGAGACTAATGGGCTCTATCCTCTCGCGCTGTCGGATATTCCCGATGACCGTATACTCGAACGCTTCCTTGAGGCAAAGCTCCCCGAGCGCCTGACCGAGGATTTCCTTGCCCTCTTTGACGTGGTCGACAAACCGTTGGCAATCCGTAGCTCAAGTCTGCTTGAGGATTCCCACTACCAGCCGTTTGCCGGTATCTATTCCACCTATATGATACCCCATATCGAGGACCGCGAAAAGATGTTGAGACTGTTGTCCGATGCCATAAAGGGTGTCTATGCGTCGGTATTCTATGCCGACTCCAAGGCTTACATGACTGCCACGAGCAATGTCATCGACCAGGAAAAGATGGCGGTCATCATCCAGGAGGTTGTCGGCGCTGAACACGATGGCTATTATTATCCCTCATTCTCGGGCGTTGGCCGCTCGCTCAACTACTATCCTATCAATGACGAGAAGGCAGAGGATGGAGTGGCCGAGGTGGCTGTCGGGCTTGGAAAGTACATAGTTGACGGCGGTCTAAGTCTGCGATTCTCGCCCCGGCATCCCGACAAGGTGTTGCAGACCTCGACTCTTGATCTCGCGTTGCGTGACACCCAGACGCGTCTCTATGCGCTCAACATGCGTGATGTCGACAGCGATTTCAAGGTTGATGACGGTTTCAATATCGCCAAGGTCAAGGTACAGGATGCTGCCGAGACAGGGGCGATGAAATATATGGTATCGACCTTTGACTATCGCGACCAGGTCATACGCGACAGCGAATGGGGCGACGGACGGCGGGTAGTGACATTTGCCAACGTGTTGCAACATAAGGTCTATCCCCTCGCCGAGATGATTGACTTCATGCTCACGACCGGGGCTGAGGCGATGAACCGCCCGGTAGAGATAGAGTTTGCCGGAATGATCAATGTCAACGAGACAGGCAAGGGTCAGCTCTATTGGTTGCAGATAAGACCGATAATCGACCGCAAGGACTTGCTCGACGAGAGCGTTCTGTCCATCCCTGACGATCAGGTAATACTGCGCAGCAACACCGCACTCGGCCATGGCAACATCGATAATGTCGATACAATCGTCTACGTGCGTCCAGAGAACTTCTCGTCTTTCAACAATCCGATGATAGCCCGCGAGATTGAGAAGATAAACCGACAGTTCACCGAGCGTGGAGAGGGCTATATACTCGTCGGACCCGGACGGTGGGGATCGAGCGACACGGCTCTTGGCATCCCCGTCAAGTGGCCGCACATATCCTCGGCACGGCTCATCGTCGAGTCATCGTTGAGCAACTACCGCATTGAGCCGAGTCAGGGTACCCACTTCTTCCAGAATCTGACATCCTTTGGGGTCGGATATTTCACTATCAATCCGGCAAGCAATGACGGGATCTATGACATAGGCTATCTCGACTCATGCCCCGCGGTCTATGAGAGCGAGTCGGTCAGGATAGTCAAGTTTGACAAGCCCCTGCCCATAGGTATCAGCGGCACAAAGGGTGTCGGGGTCGTTGCCAAGCCACAGCAAGATAATGATAATTCTCCCTCCTAAATATAAAACTTACCATGGCTTTAATCCATTCACTAAAGAGAGCGTTTGGTTTTTCCGACGATGAGGAAGAATACAACGATGATGTGGTCGATAATGATACTCCTAATCCGTTTGCCCCTGAGCCGGCGGTGACATCTGATGATGCCATGCCGTCTGATGTATCCACGGCCGAGACTCCGTCTGACGGCAGTGTCCCCCCGGAATTACCCATGTCGTTGTTTGACGGCGTGATTGCTGTTTTCAATCAGTCGTTGCCTGACTTCATAAGGCAGTGTGTCGATGTGGAGGCACAGCGGCGCTATCTTTACAATATGCTCGACTCCTCATTGAAGGAATACCTGCAACAGGTGTCGGCTGAGACCGGGCGACGCGCCTCGCGCCGATGGGACGATGAGCGGGCGCGTATGGAGTCGGAACTGACGCGGCTCCGTGATGAGCATAAGACAATGGAGGCCTCACGCGGGGAGTGGAGGCAGCAACAGTTGAGTCTTGACCGGCAGAAGCGAGCCCTAAGCGACCGCGTGCATGACCTTGAGAACCAGGTCACCGCTCTTGAGAGTGAAAAGGAGCAATATCAGCTTGAGACCAAGAGTCTCGTCAACAAGATAAAGGCGGCATCGGTGAGGGATGATGATGCCATGGCCGGCAAGATTGAGGAGCTTGAGGCGCGGATTGTCAAGAAAGACACGTTAATCAAGACCCTGAATCAGACGATAACCGAGCTTCAGGCGCGTAATGACAATGCCGAGACAGACGAGACGCGCTTTGAGCGCATAAGCCAGTCCCTGGCTGCGGCAACCGAGACATTGCGGCAGAAGGAGGAGGAGATAGCCGACCTCAATAAGAAGGTTACCGCGATGAACGCCGAGAATACAAAACTGTCCATGTCATACGGTCAGCTGCATGACGAGATGTCGGCCAATGAGGATGTGCATCGTCAGCAGATAGACGAACTCAAAGTCAAGATAATGGTTTCAGACCGTATGATCAGCGAGCTCAATGCCTCGGCATCATCCGCTACGGAAGCGTTGTCGCAAAAAGATGAATTGATTGAGACACTGCAACAGGAGAAAAAAGTCGCAGCTGACTCCCTGGAGGTTCTCAACGAGAAATACGGCTTGCTCAACGGCGAGTTGCAATCCACGCGTGAGGAACTCGACCAGGCGCGTGAGGAGCTACAGGTTGTAGCTGAGATACAGGAGCAGCTCGACAGGTTTGAGGAGGTGAAAAACAAGAAAGATGCCCGTATATCTTCGTTGCAGACAGAGATTGTGGCCCTCAAGGAGAAAATAGACTCTCTTGAAGCTGACAAGCTCTCGCTCAAACACACTATCGAGCGTAACCTGATGGGACAAGCGACATCGGAGAATGACCTGCGCAGCGAGATAGACCGCCTTAAAGCTGACCTTGAGGCACGTCGTGCCGCCGATGCACCCGTACTTGCGGACCTTCCCGAGGCTGCTCCCCCTGTTAAGAAACGCCGCAAGGCCAAGATTAGCGCCATAGATCCCACCATCGACAATACGGATTGGCTGCTCTCGACACCGCCTGACGACAAGAGTGTCAAGTCATCCCAAGTCTCTGATGCCGACTTCGGATATCAGGAACCTGCCCGTAAGTCCCACCCCGACAGTGACGCGCAGATGTCGTTGTGGTGATTGGTAGAAAAGAAACAGTACGATAATAGTAATGACCAACATAAATGAGAATCCTTAGATATATATTGCCGGGCGTTGTCACCTTGATGTTAGCAACGGTTGCCGGTAACGCCTATGCCTTGTCCCAAGATACCCAATCGGAATTGTCGCGATATTGTTATCCCGAAAATATACCGTCATCGCCCGGACGGATTGTCTATATGCCTGACGGTAAGTCTTATCTGCGGTTGTCGTCAGATAAAAAGCGGATATTGAGTTACGATACGCGTACCGGCATCGAGACCGGGGTGATACTCGATGTGGCAACCACACGTTACAACATGATTGACGCGATAGAGGGATTCTCGATGAGCGCTGACGGCACGAAGTTGCTTGTCTATAAGGATTCGCGCACCATGTACCGTCACTCGTTCAGAGCCTCATACTATGTGTTTGAGATAAACCGCAACATACTCAAGCCGCTCAGTGAGTCGCATCCCGTGCAGCAAGTCCCGGCGTTCTCTCCCGATTCCCGCATGGTGGCGTTTGTGGCCGATAACAATATATACATCAAGAAACTCGACTATGAGACTGAGGTCGCCGTCACCACCGACGGTCGGGAGAATGAGATAATCAATGGAGTCCCCGATTGGGTTTATCAGGAGGAATTCAGCACCGTATCATCAATAGCGTGGGCGCCCGACAACTCGACACTGTGTTTCCTCAAATACAATGAGTCAGCCGTGCCCATGTATTCCCTCACTATGTATGAGGGGGCATGTGACCCGATGACCCGCTACGCGCTCTATCCCGGTCAGTTCTCCTATAAGTATCCTGTCGCCGGTGAACCCAATTCCAAGGTCTCGCTCCACAGCTATGATGTCGAGACCCGCAAGACCAAGGATATATCCTTGCCCGACACCTCGATTGAGTATATACCCCGCATATCCTATGCCGGAAGTCCCGAGCGGCTTGCAGTCGTCGCCCTCAACCGGGCTCAGAACCGCATGGAGCTGTATGCCGTCAACCCCAAGTCGACTGTCGCACGCTCGGTCTACACCGATGAGAACAGTTCCGGCTGGATTGCCCCCGAGATGTATGCGATGGCCCGGTTTTATCCCGACTTCTTTGTCGTCGCATCGGAGCGTTCGGGCTACTCGAACCTGTATCAGTATAGCTACACCGGCTCGCTCATGCGCCAGCTAACCACGGGAGAGGATGTCGTGACGGCCTATTACGGATATGATGCTGCCAAAGGGCTGCATTATTATCAGTCGACCGCCGGTCCGCTCAACCGCGTCGTGAGGTCGGTCGATGCCAAGGGTCGCGTATCGGAGCTGTCACAGGCTGAGGGTACCTCGACCGCGACATTCGACCCGCTCATGACATGCTATACACTTAGTTACAGCAATGTCGATACACCGCCCGTCTATACGCTGTACACCGTCGACCACAAGAAAGTGAGGGTGGTCGAGGATAACACCGATTATGCCTCGCGCTATAAGTCGGCTCCGCGTAAGGAATTTTTCACAATGACCTCCGACGGCTATACCCTCAATGGCTATATCATTAAGCCATCGGATTTCAATCCGTCAGACAAATATCCCGTCATCATGTACCAGTACAGCGGCCCGGGTTCGCAGACCGTCCTCAACCGATGGAGCATGGATTGGGAACAATTCTATGCCACGCAGGGTTATATAGTGGCATGTGTGGATGGACGCGGCACAGGCGGTCGTGGTAGGGCTTTCGAGGATATCGTCTACCGCAATCTCGGCAAGTATGAGACAATCGACCAGATTGCCGCCGCACACTACATGGCCTCGTTGCCTTATGTCGACTCATCGCGTATCGGAATTCACGGATGGAGCTACGGTGGATACGAGACACTGATGGCCGTGTCGCAGTCCGACAGCCCCTATGCCGCTGCGGTGGCGGTGGCGCCCGTGACATCGTGGCGTTACTACGATACGATATATACCGAGCGTTTCATGCTGACACCCAATGAGAATGAGTCGGGATATAATGATGGCGCACCGATTAACCTTGTGGACAACATGAGATGCCCGCTCCTCATCATGACCGGCACGGCTGACGATAATGTCCATCCTGCCAACACGATTGAGTATGTGTCCCATCTGCTTGCTGCGGGCACGACCTGTGACATGCTGCTGTTCCCCAACATGAATCACTCAATCAACTATTGCAACGGGCGGTTGATGGTCTATGCCAAGATGCTCGATTACTTTAATGAGAAATTGAATAATAAATAACTGCATCCGATGACTCGTGAACGAAACAAAATAGCCGAGCGTGGCATATTGGCCATGTGGACCGGATGGACATTGAGCCTCGCCTCGATAGTCCTGGTTGTCGTGCTCTCGCTCTACATCTCAAAGATGTGGTTGCCATTGGTGGCTCTCGGGCTGGAGCTGGTGTTGCTGTTTTTCGTGCGTAGCGGGCGACAGTCCGATTCGCCGTCGTGTTACCTGATTCCGTTTGTGTGTTCGCGGATATTGTTCTGCTCGGCAATGGTGATGGTCGCGATAAACCTCGTGTACCTCAAACTGATGCCCGAACACATGTTTGAGAGCGGTCTCATCAATCGTGACATTCCGTTTATCACTTGTCTTGTCACCTCGCCTGTGGCAATGATAGTGTCGGGATGGGCAATCCTGCGTGGTCACCGCATGTCGTTTTGTGTTGATTGCGCCCTGCGCAACGGCGACAGGGTGGAGCGCGGATTTCTCGGTAACGTGCACAGCAAGGAGGGGCGCTATCAGCTCCGTCTGCTGTTTATGCTGTCGACGATTGAAACCATATTTGCTGTCTCGTACTACTATCTGTTTTATAAGAATGTCAATATCAATACCCCCGACCGCTTTGTGTTTGTCGGCATCCCGGTCATATTCTGGCTGCTGTCGGTCGTATATCTCGGCTTCCGCTATTTTAGCCTGACGGTCTATTACAATACGGTCGAAGAGGATGAGTTTTCCCGGCGTGACAGGTCGACCGTGTTGCGCTATCTCATACTTAGCGGCGACTACATGTACCTGCATGAGAAGCAGAGCATATATGGAGCGGAGAGCAAGTATGACACGCCGGTGCTGATGCGTATACCTTACCGTGAGCGGGTGTCGTCGTTTGATGCCCGATCCTACCTGTCACGCATAGTGCTGCTTGGGCGCAATACGCTTAAATTCCTATATCAGAATACCGTGTATCGCAACCTCGACACGGTATACCACTATGTCTGCTTCCTCCCTGAAAAGGATGAGATGGAGACATCGGGAAAAAGCGGCAGTTGGTTCACCATGCCCCAGATTGAGCAATTGCTCAACGCCAATCGCCTTGCCCCTATGCTCGCATCAGAGATTATGAGGCTCTACACGGTGACGATGGCCCGTAAGGCATACGACCGCAACGGCAAGCGGCTGTATAAGATAAAGAATTACCGTCCCACTTTCAGGCTCAGTGACATTGAGAAACTTGATGTGGACTTCGGAGACCCCGAATGGCTTTTTGTCGCTATGAACAACGAGGATAAGCCGTTTTTCCACCTGCGCAAGTTCTGGCGGCGGTATGTAGACGGCATCCATTATTGACGCGTACCGCATGATGACAGCCGGAAAGACCTCCATGATTGTGATAACCGGCCCGACAGCCTCGGGTAAGACCCGGCGTGCCGTCGATGTGGCACAGGCCGTTGGAGGAGAGATTATAAGCGCCGACTCCCGGCAGGTATACCGGGGGATGGATATAGGTACCGGCAAGGATATGGAGGAATATGGCGACGTTCCAGTCCATCTTGTAGATATATGTGATGCGGGATACAAATATAACCTGTATGAGTATCTGCGTGACTTTGACCGCGTCTACGGGGAGATAAGGTCACGGGGGCATCTGCCGATACTGTGCGGCGGCACCGGGCTTTATGTCGAGTCGGTCATCAAGGGGTTGCGGTTGCCCGAGGTGCCGGAAGACCGCGCTCTGCGTGCCGAACTTGAGGGAAAGTCACTGCCGGAGCTTACGGCCATGCTGTCAGAGATGAAGACTCTCCACAACATCACCGATGTTGATACCTGCAAGCGGGCTATACGGGCCATAGAGATACAGCGCTACTATCAGTCCCATCCCGTGGAGGCTGTCGCTGCCACTCCTCATCCGATGACCGGGGTTGTCACCATCGGTGTCGATATAGACCGGGACAGTAGGCGCGGGCGTATATCACAACGGTTGCGCGACCGCCTCGACGGCGGTATGGTAGAGGAGGTGAGGAGGCTTATCGACAATGGCGTGCATCCAGACGACTTGATTTACTATGGTCTTGAGTATAAATATATAACCCTTTATGTCACCCGGCAAATGGATTATGACACTATGGTCGGGGAGCTTGAGATTGCCATCCATCAGTTTGCCAAGCGTCAGATGACATGGTTCCGTGGAATGGAACGGCGGGGATTTCCCATTCATTGGCTCTCGTGGAGACTGCCATCCGATCAATTTGTCAGCGAGGTGTTGTCAATGTGTAACCTGTAATGTCCTTACCGCCATGAGACTGCTGTCACTCCTCTTTCTCCTGTCGGTCGTCATGACCGCGCATGGGGAGTTGATGCGCCATTACGTCACGCGTACCACGATGCCGAAAGACAGTATGCTGCGTGTCGATTCTGCCGCTACGGCATGTGTCGTTGAGGTCAGGGCGGCACTCCTCGGCAATACACCCCGACATGGTTTGAGCCGACAATGGTGGGGCATGACTTGGGTTGACCATAAGTCCGGCATCAGGTATGAGCTGCGGCTGCAATGTGGCAATACCGATTTTGGAGACATCCTTGATGAGCGGTTTGCCGTAGTGTCGGTGAGTAAGGATAGGGATGATGACAGCCGCGTGTTGTTCACCAAGAGATTGAGTCGTGGTATTGATTGCTACGATGGATATAACAGCGTGGCGATGGAGTGGAGTGCTGACAGCATGCTCCGAGTGTATGCCGGTAATGGTGACCCGCGATTTATTGGCGTGATACCGGGCAAGTGGCAATCTCCACGACATGTCAGGATAGTCTCGGAGGGTGATATTGATGTCGATATGGCCGTAGTTGAGACCGAGGTTGACCATACGCCGGGATTGGATTCAGGATTGACCCAAGAGGATATCGCTGTACGTCTTGCATCATCGTCAGACCCCGTGGAGGGCTATTGGCGCTATCTCGACCGTGAGACCGACGACACAGTCCTGCGGCTTGGTGGGGATTATCGTCTGGCATTGTTGAGGGATGGTGATGGCTACGTGATGGTATATATCGACGGCGCACGTGTCAATGACGCGGCATGGTCGCCCGGTATGGTCAAGGGACGGCTTCGGGCAACCCCGTTTGTCAATCATTTTGACCTGACATGGTATGACAGTCTGCTGATGCCTATGGATAGCGAGACCCATGCGACCTTTGACGGCTCAGTCCTCACGCTTGAGTTCCCGCTCTACAACCGTAGCCGTATACGGCTCTATCGGGAATCCCGGTAATCAGTGGAATGCTACATCTCCCCGGTGAGCCGCCCGCTGTCGATGTTGTAGGTAAGCCGTGTCGATTTGAGTTGCAACTCATACTTGAAGTTGTCGCGTGAGGCCATGTATACGTAGTCGAGATTCTCGGTCTCCTGCAAGTACTCGTAAAGTGATGGGGGCAGTTCGTCAAACAGGAATACCTGTGGCAACACCTCACCCTCGCCGTTGATTGATGTCCATCGGTATTTGCTGTCAAACACAAGATATGCCCCGTTATGTATCTGTACATAATGGCCTCCGTCAGTTGTCTCCCCGTATGCTGACACCCTTGAGTCGGGGTAGTATTCACTTACAAATGCTGCAATCTGCTCCGGCAACTCGTCATAGGCATTATTGTCACAGGCGACACACCCCAATATGACCGCTAAGAGGATATATAACTTTTTCATGACAAAGGCTTTTTCGGGTTATAATCTTACAACAACCGCCACTGCAATATGTTTCATCGTGTGTCGCGTCAATGCTGTATTGTTGCCTATGCGGGTGTACAAGAAATCCGGCAGATGTCCCGCCGTAGCGGGTTTGTCTGCCGGATTCCGTATGTCCGTGGAAACCCCTGTCGGTTACCCGGAGGGCTATTGGAAGATTATAGCGTAACGTTTGAGCAGGTCGTCAAACTGTGACAGTCCACGCAGGGGTGCTACGTTGATGCGGGCATAGTCGTTGTACTTCCAGTTGTAGTAGTTGGCATATCCGAGCTTCAGGGCGCTCTCCATACACTCAAGCGCCTTGGCGTTGTCACCGGCTTGAGCGTAGAAGCACGCGCCGTAGTACTGTTCCTCGCCGTCTCCGTTTGTGGCCGACCGCAGTATCTCCTCCATCCATCGCTGAGCCTCCTCATTGCGTCCGAGATAGAGCAGGGCAAAGCCACGCAGCGACCTGACGTTTTCCCACGGGATGTCAATGTCGAGCACACGGTCATAAAAAGAGGCTGCGGCCTCGGGCTGCTTGAGGTATTCGGCGAGAACCCATGCACGCAGCATCAGGCAATAAGGATTCTCCGAGTCGTTGAGCGACATCTCGCCGAGCGTGTCGCTTGCGTCCTGATAGCGCCGCAGTCCCACGAGGGCGAGGGCTTTCTGTTCCATTGCCTCGACAAACTCGGGCTTACGCTCAAGCGCTGTCTCGGCACACTCAAGCGCGGCATCGTATGCACCCATGGCATTCTTTATACGCGCCTTGACCACATAGAAGTCGGTGTTGTAGCGGGTTGACCCGATGGCATAGTCGATGTTGTGGAGAGCCTCGCTGAAATTACCGAGGGCATAATAACACTCGGCGAGCGACGCGTACAGTCCGGCATAGTCGTAGAGACGCTCGGCTATGATCTTGTTGAGGTCGTTTATCGCCGCAACATACTTGAAATGGTCTTGTGCGATGACGGCACGGATGTAGTAGAACATTCCGACACGCGGTGCCTGGCGGATGGCATTGCTGAGTGCCGAGATGACGGTGGCATAGTCGGTGTCGCTCAAGTCCACCAACCCTTGCAGGGCCTTGTTGTTGTGGCGGTCGGTCGATATGGCGAGGATAAGGTCGTCGGCGGCAGCCGAGATGTTGCCCATCAGTCGGTAGACCGACGCACGGCGCACGTAGACCTCGCTGCTTGCCGGATTCATTGCCACGGCCTGTTCGACATATTCATCTGCGAGACCGATGTTATTCTCCTTCACGGCCACTCGCGCCAAGCCAAATAGCGCTTCCTGACTGCGGTTGTTGAGCCGTTGAAGTAGCCGGTATCCCTCCTTGGCCTCGGCATAGTTGCCCAACTCAAAGTCCATGTTGGCTTTTTGGTAGACAGTCACGTATGAGCGAGGGTCGATTTTCAGCGCCTCGCGTAGGTCGGCGAGGGCATCCTTATAGCGCTTTGTCTCGGTGTATATGTTGGCACGGAGCGTGTACTCCTGAAAGCGCATGTCACTCTCCTTGTGGGGCGTGTACTTGATGGCGTTGTCGATGTCGCTGAGTGCGCGCAGGTAGTCGTTATGCCGGTAATACTCATTGGCACGTCGGAAGTATGTCTCATAGTCCTGGGGATTTTCCTCAATCTGCTTGCGGTATACCTCCATAACCGCCTTGGTGATGGGGGAGTCGAGTCCCGAGTCGCGGCCCTGTGCGAGTCCCGTCAGGGGCGTGGCCGCTATCATGGCGGCTAAGATGACGCTTTTCAGTTTCATTGATTAAATATTTGTCGATGTAGGTAATTGTATGGTTATCGGTCAATCTCGTTTATGACCCGGCGTATTGCCGTAAGGTTCTCAAGTAATTTCCCAAGGCGGTCGAGGGGCAGCATGTTGGCCCCGTCGCTCTTGGCCACCGACGGATTGCGGTGGGTCTCGATAAACAGGCCGTCAACGCCCGTGGCGATACCCGCCCGTGCTATTGTCTCGATGAGGTCAGGCCGGCCTCCTGTGATGCCTTTGGGCTGGTTGGGTTGCTGGAGTGAGTGGGTCGCGTCGAGTATGACGGGACAGCCATTCTTTTTCATTTCCGGGATGCCGCGATAGTCTACGATAAGGTCGGTATAGCCGAACGATGTGCCGCGCTCGGTTATGGCCGGTTGGTCGTTCCCGGCATCACGTACCTTTTGCACGGCAAAGGCCATCGCCTCGGGAGAGAGGAATTGGCCTTTCTTGATGTTGACCATCTTGCCGGTGCGGGCTGCCGCGACGAGCAGGTCGGTCTGCCGGCAAAGGAAGGCCGGGATCTGCAATATGTCGACATATTCAGCCGCCATCTCGGCCTCCTCGGGTGAATGGATGTCGGTTACGACAGGTATATTGTAGGTCTCCCTGACTTTGCGCAGTATGGCAAGCGCCTCAAGGTCGCCAATGCCGGTGAATGAGTCGATGCGTGAGCGGTTGGCCTTACGGTAAGACCCCTTGAATACGTATGGTATGTCGAGCCGTCGGGTGATGTCGGTGATAACACCGGCGATGTCCATTGCCATATCCTCCCCTTCGATGACACACGGCCCGGCAAGCAAGAAGAAGTTGCCGGTCTTGGAGGAGAGAAGATAATCGGTCATATTCATTGTCATTGGTTTTTTATGTTCAGTTGGTCTATGATGTGACATGTGTCACATGCCACGAGGGCGGCTGTCTCTGTGCGCAGCCGGTTGTCGCCGAGCGAGACGGGGACAAACCCTGCGTCGAGTGCCACGGTTATCTCGTCGGTGGAGAAATCGCCCTCTGGACCTATCAATATCAGGGTGTTGGTCTCAGGACGGTATTCCCTTGCAAGCAGACGGCGTGGTATCGAGGGATCACAATAGGCGATGTACCGTTGCGCGGCCTTGACATCGGTTATTATATCCCTGACTGGGGTCATCTCGTCAATCGTGGGTAAGACTGATTTAAGCGACTGCTTCATCGCTGACACTGCGATCTTCTCAAGACGCTCACGCTTTATCTCCTTACGCTCAGAGTGGCGGCACAGCATCGGGATTATACGGTTGACTCCAATCTCCGTCAGCTTCTCGACGAGCCATTCCATCCTGTCGTTGTGTTTGGTAGGTGCGACCGCCACGGTTATTGTCTGCGGCCATGAGAGGGGTGCGGGAAGACTCTCTATTATCTCGACCTCGGCCCGTTTGGGATGAGCCGCTGTGAGACGGCATCGGTATCTCATGCCGTGTCCGTCGATGATCTCAATCTCCTCTCCCGGTGTCATGCGCAGTACCCTGACGCAGTGCTGCGACTCGCTCTCGGGGAGTCGCAGCGTCTGCGCTATATCGGGGACATAAAACTGAATCACGTCTTATATTGGTTATTCGGTTACGGGTGTATGTTTGTAACGGAAGCATATCGCGAATAGCAGCGCAACGACCAGCGCGTATCCGGCAAATATGAGCCATGGAGTCTGCCAGTCGCCCACCATGTATGATGCGCCGTCGATGGTCTCCCAATGGCAGTAACGGTTGACTATGTCGCCTGCGATCAGCGTACCGATGGACGCGCCGATGCCGTTGGTCATCAGCATGAACAGTCCTTGTGCCGATGCCTTGACGCTGTTATCGGTCTCCTGCTCGACAAACAGGGCCCCGGAGACATTGAAGAAGTCAAACGCCACTCCGTAGACAATCATCGACAGGATGAGCAACCACAGGCCACTACCGGGGTTGCCGATGCCGAAGAATCCGAATCGGAGTACCCACGCGAACATCGCTATGAGCATCACTTTCTTGATGCCGAACCGGCGTAGGAAGAACGGTATCAACAATATACATCCGGCCTCCGATATCTGGGACAGGGAGGTGAGCAGGGTGGCATTGTTTGCTCCAAATGTGTTGGCATATTCCGCGATGCCCTTGAAACTCGTTATGAATGTCGTGGCAAAACCGTTGGTGATCTGCAAGGATACGCCAAGCAGCATGGAGAACAGGAAAAACACCGCCATGCGGCTGTCGCGGAACAGTCTGAATGCCTTTAGTCCCAGCATCTCCCATATATCCTGTTTCCCGCCACAGTTTGCTGTCACGGGACAGTCGGGCATCGTGAAGCTATAGAGTCCGAGGGTGATGCCGAAGATTGCGCATGTCAGCAGCTGCATGTCGGTATACTGGAATCTGTAGGCGGCATTGGGATTGAGCTCGCTGATGGTCATGCCGAATGTCCCATCGTGGAAATAGGCGCAGTTGACAAACCACATGGCCGCGATGAATCCCACGGTGCCGAGCACACGTATAGGCGGGAAGTCCTTTACCGTGTCCATCCCGTGGCTCTTGAGCACACGGAATGCCACTGTGTTGGACAGCGCTATGGTGGGCATGTAGAATGCGACACTCAATGTGTAGAGGGTGAAAAACGGTGCGAACGACAGTGTCGGATGGGTCTCTCCGTACCACCATGCCGCGCCCATGAAGATTGCGGCCATGATATGGGCTATTCCGAGCAGCCTTTGGGCCGGCACCCACTTGTCGGCCACTATGCCGAATATGGCCGGCATGAAGATTGACACGAGTCCCTGTACCGAGTAGAACCACGCGATATAGTCGCCGAGACCCGCCGGGCCGAGGTATTGCCCGAGACACACGAGATAACTGCCCCATACCGCAAACTGGAGGAAGTTGAGGGCCGATAGTTTGATTTTGATTCCGTTCATGATTATTTAAGGTGTTAATGATTGGCTATTGGTTGGTCTGACCGCCGCGTTTGGCGTTGAGTATCTTGCTTATGCGGGCGGCTTCCTCATACTGTTCCTCACTGATGAGCTTGTTGAGTGTACGTTCGAGTTCCTCGATTGAGTAGTTCTCGACCTTTGGCTCGCGGGTATACTCATCCTCGTCATCGGCGCTCACCGTCTCCTCGTCGTCATCCTGACGGTCATCCTCCTCCATGAGAAATCCCGTGCGGTCGAGTATGTCACGCGATGTGTAGATTGGCGCGTGAGTGCGTATGGCTATGGCAATGGCATCAGATGTACGTGAGTCGATGACAATCTGACGGTCACCGTCGCTGAATGTCAGCTCTGACGAGAATATGCCGTCCTCAAAACTGTTGATATACACCTCCCGTAGTGTGACCCCGAATGCGTGGGCAAATGTCACAAAGAGGTCGTGGGTGAGAGGTCTCGGGGGCTTGATGTTTTCCATCTTTATCGCTATCGACTGAGCCTCGGCGCCCCCGATAACGACCGGTATGCGGTATGGCCCGTCGACTTGTGCCAATATCACGGCATAAGAGCCACTCCTTATGGAGCTGTAGGATATTCCCATAACGCGCAGTTTGACTCGGTCTTCCATGTCGTGTTCGCTTATATGTTAGAGTTCTTTATTTTGTCCTGTTATAATGCCGCTGCCGTAGCAGAGTCGGGCATCCTTGTCATAAATCACCGCAAACTGTCCCGGCGCTATGCCTTGTACCGGGGTCTCACTCTCGATGACATATTCCCGCTCACCGAGGTGGTGGAGCCGTCCGTGCAGAAATTCGGGCATGTGGCGGTTCTTGAAGCGTATGTCGGTCGGAAATTCTGCGTCATTCCATGGATTTCCCGATATGAAGTGCATCTCATCGAGATGGAGGGTGCGTCCGTACTGTTTCTCTGTCCCGTAGCCGTTGCTCACATAGACCACGTTGTCATGGACGTTTTTCTTGACCACATACCATGGCCCTCCCGACAGTCCGAGACCCTTGCGCTGACCGATTGTGTGAAACCAGAATCCGCGATGCTCGCCTAGTTTGCGCCCTGTCTCAAGCTCAACGATTGCCCCGGGTCTCTCACCGAGATGACGTCTGATAAAATCGTTGTAGTTGATTTTGCCGAGGAAGCATATTCCCTGGCTGTCCTTACGGTAGGCGTTTGGCAACCCCGCCGCTATGGCCCGTATCCTCACGGATGACTTGGGCATGTCGCCGAGAGGAAACATCAGATGACATAGTTGGTTATAGTCTATGCGGGCGAGGAAATCGGTCTGGTCTTTCACCGGGTCGAGGGCCGTCGCAAGATAAGTGGTGCCGTTGATGGTGGCGGTTGACGCGTAATGGCCCGTGGCTGTCTTGTCAAACTCATGCCCCCAGCGGCGCTCAAAGTAGCCGAACTTTATCATCTTGTTGCACATGATGTCGGGGTTGGGGGTAAGTCCCTCCCTCACTGTGCGCAAGGCATAATCCATGACGTTCTCCCAATACTCCTCGTGCAGCGACACCACGTCAAATGGTAACCCGTATTTGGCGGCGATGAGGGTGCACATCTCTATATCCTCCTCGGCCGAGCAGTCTCCCTCGTCAGTGTCAAGGCCGATGCGTATGTAGAACAGGTGCAGGTCATGCCCCTCGTTGTAGAGCTTGTCTACCACGACGGCGCTGTCGACTCCTCCCGATATCAATACGGCGATTCTCATAACGGATGATTGCGTTCCTTACGCCTCGTCAAGTATGCGGTTGTCATCCTTGCCACGGCTTGACAACAGATAGAGGGATATGAAGTAGTCGAGCGATATCTTGCCGGGACCGGCAAGGATGATGTAGAAGTATATGCCGATGAACATTATCGGCAGGTAACCGGGCTGTACGCTGTCAATGAGATAGGGACTGACTGTCTGCATGTCGGCCAGGATGTAGTGCTCGGCCACTATCATCGACAATATGGGCGGGATAGTGGCAAGCCGGGTGAGGAAGCCGGTCATGATGAACAGTGAGCAGACAAGCTCGATTGTGATCATCACTATCAGCGATGTCTCGTGTGACATGCCGAGCGCACCGGGAAATGTGTTGGAAATCTCGGTGAAGTGGATGAGATGGCGTATGCCAAACTGCATGAACATCAGCCCGACAAAGAGCCTGATGAAAAGCCGGCCGAGATTGGTGTAGGTATATCCTGTGATCTTTATGAAGAGGCGTTCCAGTTTTATGCGTAGACGTTTCATGAGGGAATGCTATTTTAAGCCTCCCAATGTGCGCAACAGCACGTCGAGAGACAGGTTCTTGGCTAATATCCTACGGTTATGGTCGAGAAAATAGAGGTTGGGAGTGCGCCTCAGGTCATAGATGCTGTCGGCATCGGGGGCTGCTCCCACCTCCCATTGGGCGGGGTAGGTGTCCACCGCCGCTTTCCAGTCGGCATCGGCCTCGCCGGGAGTTATGCTGATAATCTTGAGTCGACCATTCTGCTGCATCTCCGTTGCCTTGACATCGGCATCGAGCCTGAGTTTCATCATCGAGCACTCGTCACAGCCAGGGTCGTTGAAAAACAGGATGGTGAACTCACCTGTATGGTCCTTGAGGTCATGCTTCTGCCCGGTGCGGGTCGTGTATGACAGGTCGGGTGCGGTCATTCCTTCCTGTGACTTTGACAGGATGCGTGCCTGATGCTCAAATCTCATCTTGTCGGTCGCCTTTACCTTTTTGTTGTCGATGACAGGCTTGATAAATCTCAGATACAGTTCGTCGCTCCAGTATTCGGCTGTGTCATCATATAGCCCGGCCTCGGCCATGCGTCCTATGGCTACCACTGCCTCGGGATTCTTGCCGATTGAGGTATATAGGCGGTCAATGGCCGTGAACACGGTGTCGGCTGTCGCGTGGGGCATCAGCGATATGTAGTCGCGGAATGCCGAGTCGAGCCGCTCGGGTGACTTCATGGCAGTCTTGATGTCACATTTGTCCCAAAAGTGTGTCACGAAGTAATTGGAGCGCTCATAGAGGTTGTCTATGCTGTCGGGAATCTCAGGGTATGGGAAGAGCCTGTCGGCCAAGGCCGACGGCGATACCGCTATGGCGGCTATTATGGCGGTTATAAGTTTTTTCATGTCAATCGTGTGCGATGGCACTCTTTTTGAACAAACAAAGATAGTGAATGACCCGCTCTTGTGCAAGTGTTGGGAGCATGTCGGTGGAATTTTGTGTTCCCTGCAACTTTAAGACGCGGCTTTTTGTTAAGATTTAAGAAACGACCTATAAAATATATCAGATATGAATTTCAACAATTTTACAATCAAATCCCAGGAGGCGATTCAAAAAGCGGTCGAGATTACACGTGGAGCCGGCCAGCAGGCCATTGAGCCGGTCCACTTACTCAAGGGCGTGATGTCTGAGGGTGAGTCGTTGGTCAAATTCATATTCCAGAAGATGGGCATCTCCCCATCGTTGCTTGACCAGACGATTGACCGTGAGATAAGCTCGTTGCCCAAGGTGTCGGGGGGCGAGCCCTATCTGAGCCGCTCGTCCAACGATGTGCTTCAGAAGGCTATCGACTATTCCAAGAGACTTGGTGACGAGTATGTGACCCTTGAGGCTTTGCTGATGGGCATATTTCTCGTGTCAAGTCCGGCCTCGACGATGCTGAAGGACCTCGGGTTTACCGAAAAGGAGCTGTCGGCCTCGATAGAGGAGCTGCGCAAGGGTAAGAAGGCTACCGACCAGAGCGCCGAGGACACCTACAATGCGTTGAGCAAGTATGCCATCAATCTTAATGAGCGAGCACGCTCGGGCAAGCTCGATCCTGTCATCGGTCGTGACGACGAGATACGCCGCGTGTTGCAGATATTGAGCCGCCGTACCAAGAACAATCCTATGCTCATAGGTGAGCCGGGTACAGGTAAGACGGCTATAGCCGAGGGACTTGCCCAGCGTATCGTACGCGGGGACGTTCCTGAGAATCTGCGGTCAAAGCAGATTTTCTCTCTCGATATGGGAGCTTTGGTTGCCGGAGCCAAGTACAAGGGCGAGTTTGAGGAACGCCTCAAGGCCATTGTCAACGAGGTGATACAGGCTGACGGTGAGATTATCCTGTTTATTGATGAGATTCATACCCTTGTCGGTGCCGGAAAGGGTGAGGGGGCTATGGATGCCGCCAATATCCTGAAGCCGGCGCTTGCCCGTGGCGAGTTGCGCAGCATCGGTGCCACGACACTTGATGAATATCAGAAATACTTTGAGAAAGATAAGGCTCTTGAGCGCCGATTCCAGAAGGTGATGGTCAACGAGCCTGACGAGATGAGCGCTATATCCATCCTTAGAGGACTGAAGGAACGCTATGAGAACCATCACAAGGTTCGCATCCGCGATGAGGCGATTATAGCCGCTGTGCAGTTGTCTGAGCGTTATATAACCGACCGTTTCCTCCCCGACAAGGCCATTGACCTCGTGGATGAGGCGGCGTCAAAGCTCCGGTTGGAGATTGACTCCGTACCACAGGCTCTTGATGAGATCTCGCGTAAGATAGCCCAGCTTGAGATTGAGCGTGAGGCCATCAAGCGTGAGGGTGACGATGAGAAGATAAAGAACATTGAGCGTGAGCTTGCCGACCTCCGCGATGAGGAGAAGGAATACAAGGCCAAGTGGCAGGCTGAGAAAGAGCTGATAAACCGTATCCAGCAAAATAAGATAGACATCGAGCAACTTAACTTTGAGGCTGACCGTGCCGAGCGCGAGGGCGATTATGCCCGGGTAGCCGAGATTCGTTATTCGAGCGTGCAGCAGAAGCAGCGCGAGAATGAGGAGATACAGGAACAGCTCAAGATGATGCAGGGCGAGAAAGCCCTCATCAAGGAGGAGGTCGATGCCGAGGATATAGCCGATGTGGTGTCACGATGGACAGGTATCCCTGTCACCAAGATGGTGCAGAGCGAAAAGGAGAAATTGCTCCATCTTGAGGAGGAGCTTCACTCACGCGTCGTCGGACAGGAGGAGGCTATCAGCGCGATTGCCGATGCCGTGCGCCGCAGCCGCGCCGGGCTTAACGACCCGCGCCGTCCCATCGGTTCGTTCATATTCCTGGGTACTACGGGTGTCGGAAAGACGGAGCTTGCCAAGGCTCTTGCCGAGTACCTGTTTGATGACGAGAACATGATGACGCGTATTGACATGAGCGAGTATCAGGAGAAACATGCCGTGTCACGTCTCGTAGGAGCGCCTCCGGGATACGTCGGATATGACGAGGGTGGCCAGCTGACCGAGGCCGTGCGCCGCAAGCCATATTCCGTAGTCTTGTTTGACGAGATTGAGAAAGCCCATCCCGACGTGTTCAACATCTTGCTACAGGTACTCGATGATGGCCGTCTCACCGACAACAAGGGTCGTCTTGTCAACTTCAAGAACACGATTATCATCATGACCTCAAATATGGGTTCTAACGTGATACGTGAGAAACTTGCCGGACTCAACCATGACAATCGCGAGACCCTGATTGAGGAGACTAAGAATGAAGTGGTCGAGATGCTTAAGCAGACCATCCGTCCCGAGTTCCTCAACCGTATTGACGAGATAATAATGTTTACACCGCTCAACGAGCGCGAGATTGAGGAGATTGTCGGCATCCAGATTGCCGGGGTCAAGAAGATGCTTGAGCGCAATGGCGTGACACTCGATGTCACTCCCGCCGCCCTGTCGTTCCTCGCCAAGGAGGGATATGACCCCGAGTTTGGCGCACGTCCAGTCAAGAGGGTGATACACCGCATGGTGCTCAATCAGCTCTCCAAGGATATCCTTGCCCAAAAGGTCAACACCGACAAGCCTATTGTCATTGATGTCAAGGACGATGACCTCGTGTTTGTCAATTGACCGGTGACGCGGTAGTGCCAATCGGCTCAAGCCGTCAACATAAAGTCTAATCCATTGAATGCCGTCGGCACCATCCACGTGATGGTGCCGATGTCGTTTACAGTCTGTCGAACCTTTGGCTTAAATAGTTGTTTTCCATTATATAACGGTATGATAATCTATAAAAGCTATAAAATTAAGGACTATGAAAAAGCTCGTTTTACTATTGCTCGTGTTGCCGTTCATCCTTACGGCGTGTGATGATGACGACAAGATACCCGATGTCAATTTTGACGTGACGATGTCGGGCGGTGTCTCGATTGACGGTACTGTCTATGTGGTGCAGGGTGACATCCTCTCGGTCGATGGCATAACGGTGATTGCCGGTGACAATGTCACTAAGGGCGTGTCGCTCGGTGGCGCTACATATTATTGGGATTATGAGTTTGCCGGAGCGACGGTACAGGCTCCGTTTGGATGCTCGTTTGACACCGAGTCTGCACGCATCGGCAACCACCTGTTGCAGATAGAGTGTCCCGTCCTTGCTGTCGGCTTTGCACCCGCCACGGCGCTGGTGTCATATTTTGTAACCGTGGTTGAGAGTGAGGACGATATCCCTGCCGGTGCCGAGGATGCCCACGGTGTCGTGAAGCCGGAGATGAAAGCCGGTAAATAATCGACGGCAGATGGTATAAGGATATATCAATGAAAAACGGGCTTGGATTGCCGTCTAAGCCCGTTTTTTCATTGATACGTCTATCGGTCAACCATACTGGATTGTGCCATCGGGGTTACGGTAATTGTCAAAGCTCTTTTCATACTGGTCCATGGCACGCAGACTCATTCCCATGGATGAGAAGCCTCCGTCATGATAGAGGTTTTGCATCGTTACCTTGCGTGTGAGGTCGCTGAACATCACGATGCAGTAGTCGGCACACTCGTCAGCCGATGCGTTGCCAAGCGGCGACATGCGGTTGGCAAAGTCCATGAGCGATTCCATACCCTTGACACCGCTTCCGGCTGTGGTCAGGGTGGGGGACTGCGATATCGTGTTGATGCGCACCTGCTTCTCGCGTCCGTAGATGTAGCCGAACGAGCGGGCTATCGACTCAAGCAGAGCCTTGGCATCGGCCATGTCGTTGTATCCGAACATCGTGCGCTGTGCCGCGATGTACGATAGGGCGAGTATGCTCCCGTGGTCGGCTATGGCATCGAGTTTCTTGGCCGTCTGTATCATCTTGTGGAACGATACGGCTGAGATGTCGAGTGTCTTATTGAGCAGGTCGTAGTCGAGGTCGTCATAAAGACGTTTCTTGCGCACGTTTGGTGACATGCCTATGGAGTGGAGCACAAAGTCTATCTTGCCTCCAAGAATTTCCATTGATTTGGAAAACACCATCTCCAGGTCCTCGACATTGGTCGCGTCGGCAGGGAGTATCTCAGCACCGAGTTTCTCTCCGAGCTTGCTCACATCACCCATGCGCACGGCGACGGGTGTGTTGGTGAGGGTGATTGACGCACCCTCCTCGACAGCCCGCTCGGCAACCTTCCATGCTATACTCATTTCGTTGAGGGCACCGAAGATGATTCCACGTTTTCCTTTAAGCAGGTTATGGTTCATAAAGTCTTGTTTTTTTAATGACGGTACAAAATTACGATTTTTTCCCGATTTATGAAATCAGAGACCCTGCATGGATGCTTATGTGGTTGAAAATCGTTATCTTCGCAGTAGTATAACCATGTCTCAGATTATTGTAAATGTACTGCATGAAGCATCCTGTTTTTAAGTGCCTTTTTGCCGTCATGCTCCTCATGGCGTTGACGGCGGTGACCTTGTCGGCTGAGATTATGCCCAAGAGGGAATTCCGGGGTGCGTGGCTCCAGACGGTCTATCGCACTGACTACGCCAAGCGCACGACCGAGGAGAACAAGGCGTTTCTCGCCGGCGTGCTCGACCGTCTACAGTCGGCCGGTATAAATGCGGTCATATTTCAGGTAAGACCCTCGGCCGATGCGTTCTATGATTCAAAGGTTGAGACCTGGAGCCGTTATCTGACGGGAAAGGCCGGTACGGCTCCGTCGCCGGCGTGGGACCCGTTGGAATATATGGTGGATGAGTGTCATCGCCGGGGCATGGAACTCCACGCTTGGATAAACCCCTATAGGGTAACGACATCCTCGCGTGAACGTCTGCCCGAGGGACACGTGTATCATCGCCATCCCGACCGGTTTGTCACTTACGGTGGTAAGATATATTTCAATCCGGGACTTGCCGAAAACCGTCAGTATATCTGCGATGTGGTGAGGGATATTGTCAAGAGATATGATGTTGACGCTATCCATCTTGATGATTATTTCTATCCCTACCCGATAGCCAAGAAGAATTTTCCCGATGGAGCGGCCTACAGGAAGTATGGCAATGGAATGAAGCTCGCCGACTGGCGGCGGCATAATGTCGATATGCTCATCGAGGAGTTGCACGGTGTCATCCGCGATACCAAGCCATGGGTCAGGCTGGGCATAAGTCCGTTTGGTATATGGCGCAACAAGTCAAGCCATCCCGACGGAAGTCTGACATCGGGACTTGAGAACTACGGGGACCTCTACGCCGATGTGCTGAAGTGGGTGAGGGAGGGCTGGATTGACTATATGCTCCCTCAGGTATATTGGGAACTCGACCATAAGCGGGCGTCGTACCGTGTGCTCATCGACTGGTGGGCCTCACATGGTTATGGCCGTCACATGTACATCGGTCAGGACGTTGAGCGTACCATGAAAACTCCTGACGGTGCGTCGCCCACGCAGCTGTGGGCCAAGATGAGTCTTGCACGCGGTGCCGGGGATGTGCACGGCTCGTGCTGGTGGCCCGGTTATCCCGTTGCCGACAACCTGCACGGCATCGCCGACTCGCTCGGACGTTCCTATTACGCAGCCCCGGCGCTTGTCCCCCCCTACAGATGGATAGAAAGCCGTGAACCGGATGCCGTGAGAGACTTGCGGTTTGACGGCATTACGCTGTCGTGGCGGTCGTCGCGACATCATGACAAGGCAAGCGATGTGGTGAGGTATGTCGTCTATCGTTTTGACGGCGAGAGCGACATCGACACTGAAAATCCGGCAGCTATAGTCGGCATCGTGGGATCTCCGGCATACACTCCCCGCGATTGGACTCCCGGCGTGTATGTGGTCACGGCTGTTGACCGTGTCAACAATGAGTCAGACCGTGGCAAGTGGCGGCTTGTGATAAAGCGTGACGGTTCGTATAAGCTCAGACATTGATTCGTCTTTGCGGGTTTCTTAGTCCTGATAGCTCCATCACATTATTATATACACATGAAAAATCTCTTTCTCTTCTCGTTAATGATGCTGTCATCGGCTGTCACGGCGGTGGCTGATATGGGTGACGGATATGCCGGGCTGTGTGGTGCGTCATTGAAGTCTGCCGTCGGTCGCGGGATGATTCCGTCTCATCCATGCGTCGGCATATATGGTACCGGTGGCTTGTGGGAGGCATTCCGGCTTACCGACAGTGACGGCTCGTCGTATGGAGTGGCGGATCTCTTTGGTGGTGGACAGCACACTTTTCCTGCTGATGGCGTGTCCAACCCTGTCGATATGAGCTTGTGGTACGTTGTCCCGCCGGAGTGGTGGTTCAATGATGCCGCTATGGGCGCTGCCGTCTCCCTTGACCTTTACAATGTGATGCCGTGTGACCTTGATGTAGTGTCACGGCGTGATGACTGGGCCGTTCCCGGAAGCCTTGAAGTGGTAAACTCACGCATAGGAAACATATCCATAGGTCTCTCAGGCAGTATTGCTGCATGGGAACCCGCTGATGAGCTAAAGGGCGATGTAGCCCGCGTCATATTCTACATGGCGACTCTTTACCCATGCACCCTGTGGCATGGCACTGCCTACAATTTCTTTGTTGATAATGAGTATCCCACGCTTAACCGGCGGGCTGTAGAGCTTATGCTCCAGTGGCATAAGTCCGACCCTGTCAGTGAACGGGAACGCCATCGTGTCGATGCTGTCGCCTCGGTGCAGGGCAATCGTAATCTGTTTGTCGATATGCCATGGCTCGTCGACTATATATGGGGTGACAAGCGTGAGACACCCTACGTCGGAGGCGTTGTCAACCCTGATACACCTGACAATCCTGATACTCCATCCGATGCAGATACGGATGTAGACGACAACCCGGTTCCGTTGAGAGGGCGGTATGGGTTGGACGATAAGATATGGTTGCGTTCGCCGTTCGTTCCCGATGGTGCGCGGTGGACGATTGATGGTGTTGCGGTCAACGGTGATTCTGTCACCGCATCTTCTCTTGGCTTGGGCTGTCACGAGATTGGATTTGAGACCACTGGACGACATGGAGTCGTTACGATAATAGTTGAATGACCATTTGCCAGATGTTGTAGAATATGAGGATAAGGATTTTATTATCGGTATTTGTGTTGTTGGTCTTAGTCAGTTCTTGCACAAAGGATGAGGTGTCCCGCGATGGGTCGCACGGCGCTGTTGACTTCGTTGAGCCTGTGCCCGATGATTTCTATGATGTACCTGATGCTGACCTTGCCGACGACACGCCTCGCCTGTCGTCTGACGACCTGTCATTGCGCTATGGCGTCCCCGGCATCATGCTCCTGTCAGCTGACGAGCCGGTCTGTGACTATGAGATCAGGAATATTGACAATGGACACTATGTGAGGTTCAGTTCCGACGGTATACAAGGAAACAGTCTCATCAACCCGGCAATTGAGATTGATGGAGAGCGGCTTCAGCTTCGTGGCTTAGCGATAGTGCATCAGGAGTCACGTGTATGGTGGATTGTCGCCGAGACCCTTTCGGGCAATCGCCTCCTTGTCGTGGTGTCTGATATATCTTTATGATATGACTTGGCTCATTATAGCAGTGCGGGTCAGGAGTATCTGTCCTGACCCGCACTGTCTTGGTGTTGATGGTCGAATGTCTTAGCGGTTGTTTAACAACTTCTTAATGCTTCTTTACCGGCTTTGTGCTTGTGTCATCGGCAAACCGATTGGGAAACGTAAGCTGTACCTTGGGACGCGACATGGCGTATATGACAAGTCCGATGCCAAGTATGATGAACGGTATGCTGAGCCATTGTCCCATGTTGAGTGTCATGGTATGCTCAAACGCGACCTGGTCGTTTTTGATAAACTCAATGAGAAACCGGGGCAGGAATATGCCGATAAAGAATATTCCCAATATCAGTCCGGGTCGTTCCTCGGCATTCTTCTTCCAATACATCCACATGAGCAGCCCGAACAGGGCAAAGTAGCACAATGCCTCGTATATTTGGGTCGGATGACATGCCTGTCCCTCATACATGGCGTGCCACTCTCGTGAGTTGACAAACATGAATCCCCATGGCAGCGTAGTGGCTGTCCCGTAAATCTCGGAGTTGAACAGGTTGCCTATGCGTATCAGGCCACCGACCAACGCTATCGCTATGACAAGGCGGTCAAAGGTCCATAGCGGGCTGCGCTTGGTCGTGAATATCGAGAACAGTATCACGGCGAGTATTATGGCTATGGTACCGCCATGGCTTGCGAGTCCACCATTCCACACATACAGTATCTCGATAGGGTTCTGTCGGTAGACATCCCATTCATAGAAGAATACATGACCGAGGCGTGCGCCGACGATGGTGGCGACAACCACATAGACAAGCAGGATACTGAGCCATTTCTCGGGAGCACCCTCGTGCTTGAACATGCGTGCCACGATGTCATAACCGGCGATGAATCCGATGGCAAACATCAGGCTATACCATCTTATGGCAATCGGCGAACTTATTATCTCAGGGCTTACGGCCCATGTGACATATCCGAGCATCCCGACCGTGATTAGACAAGATGTTTCACTAATTCCTCACGGTCACCGTAAAGAAGGTCGATAACGGGAATCTCAATCATGGTGTAGGCTCCCGGCTGCTGCTTCATTGATGCACGTGCGACCCCGACAAGTATCTGTGCGGTAAGTGCGGGATTGTTGATTGACATGTTAAACTCAAAGCGTTGGTTCTGGGTCTTGCCCGAGACTCCCTTGCGCACCATGTTGACTCCATGTCCCATATCCTTCACCTCATCGACCGATGCCACAGCCATCACGTGGGTCTCGTCGTTCGCAAAGTATGGGTCTTCCTTGACCGCGCGGGCCACGTCTTCGAGCTTATATCCATCCTCAAGCTCTACATAGACCATGCGCCGGTGTATGCCTGTTCCGAGAGGTATGGTCATCGACAGCGCGTTCTTGACACCCGGCTTGGACTTGACACACACGGTGTGTCCCATGCTCATGCCCGGACCAAAGTTGGTATATGTCACACCCTTCGGGGCTGCGGCCTGCATGAGAGCACGTACAACCGAGTCACTCCCGGGATCCCATCCGGCCGAGATTATGGCCACTGTGCCGTGTTCCTTGGCTATCTTGTCAAGATTGGCGCGAAGTTTGGCTATGCTGGTATGTATGTCGTAGCTGTCAACGGTGTTGATGCCCTCGGCGAGCAATACTGCTGCATGTTTCTCGACCTCACGGGTGGGGGTACACAGTATGGCCACGTCTACATCCGCGAGCTCGTGGATGTCGGTCACCACTGCATATGGTGACAACTCGGCGGGGTTATTGTCGATGTTGCGTCTCACGATGCCCGCTATCTCAAAGTCGGGCGCATCCTGTAGTGCCTCAAGCACAAACTTGCCTATATTGCCATATCCGATGATGGCAGCTCTGATCTTTTTCATACCGTTGGATTATAATTAAACCATGACAAAGATAACAATTTTGTCACTCAGCCACAATAGCGCTTGTGGCGTTGGTCATGATTTAACTGAAAATCGGGGTGTGATGGTTAATGTTTGCTTAAGAAATGTGGTTATTTGCTGTGTTTCAAAACCAATGGTTAGATGGCATGTTATACAATCATGACAGTGAGGGAAGGGTATTGATTATATTCCCTACTCCCTGTTGCGAATGAATGTTGAATATTAAATGATATAGTTATGAGTATTGAAGATCTGAAGCGTGAGGCACGCGAGATGGCCGACAAGGCCAAAGAGGCCGCCCAGACGGCAATGGATAAGACCAAGGAGATGGCTCAGAATGTATCTGACTCTACTAAGGAGGCCACTCAGGCTGCCGTTGACAAGGCCAAAGAGGCCGCAGCGAATGCAAAGGATTCGCTTAATGATGCGGTAGAGAAATCAAAGGAAACGGCGGCAGCGGCCACCGAAAAGGCCAAAGAGACTGCTGCTAATGCAAAGATTGCGGCACAACAGGCTATGGAGAATGCCAAGGAGAAAGCCGCCGACCTTGGTGCCAAGACCGACAATCTTGTCAGCTCTGCTGCCGACAAGGTGAAGGATGCCGCAGCCGGTGTAAGCGCCAAGGCTAAGGATAAAGCCTCGGAACTCGCTGCCGACAAGACTGCTGATTGACGAGTCCCCTATACCTATACATAAGGCAAGCGGGCTACCTGATGAAAAGGTGGCCCGCTTGCCTTTTATGGATGTCGTAAATCGTGACTTATTTAGGTTGGTTGCCTTTGACAATCGTCTCTGTGTCGCGGGCTATCATAAGCTCCTCATCTGTGGGTATCACCACGACTTTCACTGTGCTGTCGGGCGTTGAGAGCAGTGTCTCAGTGCCACGTGTCTTGTCGTTGAGCTGCTTGTCAATCTTGACTCCCATAAACGACAGATGGTCACACAGGTTCTCACGCACGCCGGCTTGGTTCTCGCCGACACCGCCGGTAAACACGATGATGTCAACGCCATCGAGTTCGGCGATGTATGAACCGACATATTTCACGATATGGAGATTGTACATGTCGAGAGCGAGGGTCGCCCGCTTGTCGCCATTGGCGACGGCTGCCTCGATGTCTCGCATGTCGCTCGACAATCCCGATATGCCGGCCACACCGCTTTTTTTGTTGACAAGGTCATTCACTCCCTTGGCATCAAGTCCTTCCTTGTCCATCAGGAATGAGAGCGCCCCGGGATCGACATCTCCCGAACGCGTACCCATCATCAGTCCCTCGACAGGGGTGAGTCCCATGGATGTGTCGATACTCTTGCCCTCCTTTATGGCTGTGATTGAAGCACCGTTGCCTATGTGACAGGTGATTATGCGCTGGCTTTCGTAGGGTACGCCAAGGAATTGGCAGGCACGCTCGGAGACATAGCGGTGGCTCGTGCCGTGGAAGCCGTAACGACGTATGCCATACTTCTCATACATCTCGTAGGGCAGGGCATACATATATGCTTCTTGAGGCATCGTCTGATGAAACGCCGTGTCAAATACGGCGACTTGCGGGACCTTTGGCATGAGGTCGGTGATGGCCTGTATGCCGGCCATGTTTACCGGGTTGTGCAGCGGGGCGATGTCGTAGCACTCCTTGATTTTGTCGATGACCTTGTTGTCGATAAGGACGCTCTTGTTAAACTTCTCTCCACCATGCACCACGCGGTGACCTACAGCATCTATCTCGTCAAATGACTTGATGCAACCATACTGGTCGCTCGTCAGGATGTTGAGGATGGTGAGTATGGCGGTGTGATGGTCGGGCATGGAGACCTCGATGGTCTTTTTTGTTCCGTCGGGGAGTTTGAACTTGAGGAACGAGTCGTGTAGACCTATCTTCTCAGCGCCACCTTCGGCAAGCGTCTTTCGGTTGTCGATGTCTATCAGCTTGTACTTTACGGAACTGCTTCCGCAGTTAAGGACGAGTATCTTCATTGTCATTGATTTTGGTTGTCGGTTTGGGCTTATTTTTTTGCAAGACCGATGGCCTGGTTGCAGGTTATCACTATGGTCTTGAATATATCCTCGGGGAAGCATCCGCGCGACAGGTCGTTGACCGGGGCGGCGAGACCTTGAAGGATCGGCCCCACGGCCTCGACGTTGCCGAGGCGCTGCACGAGCTTGTAGGCTATGTTGCCCACCTCAAGCGATGGGAATACGAGGACGTTGGCCCGTCCGTTAAGGGGACTTTCAGGAGCCTTGTGGTTGGCCACGCCGGGTACTATGGCGGCATCGGCCTGAAGCTCGCCGTCAAGTATGAGCGACGGCTCCATCTCATGGGCTATCTTGGTTGCCTCGATGACCTTATTGACACGGTCGTGCTTGGCGCTTCCCTTAGTCGAGAAGCTGAGGATGGCGACACGTGGTTCAATGCCGGCGATGTTGCGCGCCGTCTGTGCGGCCGAGATGGCTATCTGGGCCAGTTCGGGAGCGGTCGGGTCGGGAACCACAGCGCAGTCCGCAAATATGAGCAAGCCGTTTGTGCCGAAGTGAAGGTCGTCGGGCAGCAGCATGACAAATGCCCCTGACACGACGCTTATGCCGGGTTGGGTCTTTATGACTTGAAATGCCGCACGCAGCACGTTGCCGGTCGTGTTCATCGCTCCGGCTACCTGACCGTCGGCATCACCGGCCTTTACCATCAGGCATCCAAGATACAGGGGATTGGCGGCTGTGAGACGGGCCTCCTCCATTGATATGCCCTTGCTCTTGCGCAGCTCGTAGAATAGTGGCGCATAGCGGTCGATGACTGCCTCATCGGCGGGATCGACAATGGTGGCGGCTCCTATATGGTCGAGCTTGAGGTCGGCTGCCATGGTCTTTATGGTGTCGGGATCTCCAATGAGGATGATGTCGGCTATCTCTTCTCCGAGTATCTTGTCGGCAGCTGTAAGCGTGCGGGGCTCTGCGCCCTCGGGCAGCACGATGCGTTGCTTCTGTTGCTTCGCATTGGCGATTAGTTTGTCAAAAAGTCCCATTTCAATCAGTATTTTGAGTCGTATAATAATTGTGTCGCATGTCGGGACGGCCCTGTGATGACCATCGCCGGCACGTTATGTTTGGTCTTGCAAAATTAGTCGTAAAAAGTCGTTTTTGTTATAACGTGATGTGGAAATTTTATAAAAATAGTTTAATTGCTCCGTAAATTTCTTTTTTCCCGCCCTGACGGGTTGAAATCTCATGAAAATATTATTACTTCGCACTTGTTTTTCTTACCGCACTTCCCGCTGCCTCTCAGTCAACGCGGATGTGTGATATTTCCAATAATAAGTAGAGATGGAACGCGAGAAATTTACCATGGAATTTGACATGAAGCGTATACCCGTATCGCTCCTGTGGTCTTACATATCATCGGCCTCTGGTCTCAAGGAATGGTTTGCCGATTCCGTCACTTCTGATGGGAAGACATTTGTGTTTACATGGAACAAGTATCCGCAGGTAGCCCGTCAGGTAAGCGCCCGTACATGCTCGCACATACGGTTTCGATGGGATGATGACCCGTCGCGTGACTATTTCGAGATGCGCATAACGGTCAATGAGCTGACCGACAGTACGACCCTTGTGGTGACCGACTTTGCCGAAGCGGAGGATATACCCGACTCGCGCCAGTTGTGGAACGTGCAGGTCGACTCCCTGCGGCGCGTGCTTGGTTGCTGAGCGGCGACGGGTAAGGTCGCTCCTAAACTATTATGGTCGTGTGACGTTATAATGGTAACTATTTATTAATGTCTCAATATAAATGTTATCAATCATGGCAAATGACACTTACCATAATAAGAAAAAAAGCCGTACAAGCCGATGGCTTGTCATAGGCGTAATCATATTGGCCGTATTATTGGTATTGTGGCTCACTATATTTGAGTATTGGGGCGCGGTGGAGCAAGGCGATGTCGACCGTGCCGGAGAGCAGATAGAGAATACCGTCTCAACTGTCACTACGACTGACTAATCCCGGACAATCATGTGGTGGCAATGGATAATATATGTAGGAGTCGGTATCGTGATAGGGGCCATCGCGGCCAGCATCGCGAGTGACGATTCCCGAGGGTGTCTGATGGATATCGTCATTGGTGTTGCGGGCGCTGTGGTCGGCGGCGCACTGTTCTCGTTGCTGATTAAGGGCGCTTTCGCGATGATCGGCATATTTGGAGCGATAATTGTCGGAGTGCTGTTCTTGCTGGCCTTGAAATTGTATTTTCATTACCGGCAGTGGAAACGTTCGCGGCGCATCACCTATCGGCAGTAACCCCATCTGGCAATGACATTGTGATTCCCCGATGGTTCAGCATCACTGATTCATCGGAGGATTGGTCGGATATTATATCAAGACGGCATCGGTCTGCGTGTGAGACCGATGCCGTCTTGATATCGTTTTGTGCTTGTGGCGTTTTATTTGACCACGCGGCGCTCCTTGATACGGGCTTTCTTGCCGGTAAGTTTGCGGAGGTAGTAGAGCTTGGCGCGACGCACCTTGCCATACTTGTTGACTGTGATTGAGTCGATAAACGGTGACTCGATGGGGAAGATACGCTCAACACCGATATTGTCGCTCATCTTGCGCACGGTAAAACGCTTCTTGTCACCCTCGCCGGAGATACGGATCACTACACCGCGATACTGCTGGATACGCTCCTTGTTGCCCTCCTTGATGCGGTAAGCGACTGTGATTGTGTCGCCGGGACCAAAATCGGGATGTTGCTTGCCTGTCGCAAACGCTTCTTCGGCTACTTTAATTAAGTCCATTGTTGCTGTTAATTTATTGATTTATAAATACTCGCAATATAACAAGCAGCCTTGTCTTGCCAGAGATTGCGAAATTCCGCTGCAAAGTTACTGATTTTTTAATTATTGACCAACACCCACCCCCAATTTTATTTCACAACATTCATTCCGTCCCCTCCCGCAAGTCACGCAGTCACTCTCAAAATAGAAGTTTAAGATCAAAATACATCATTCGGCTTCTTAGATGATCTTCTTTTGGAATATCAAATATTTCCCTTTCGCTTGCTTCAGTTTTGTATAGGGGTTTGAACCCATTCTTGACATAAAATTGTATCGTTGCTTCCGTATTGTAGGCATCTACAAGAAGATAACGGCATATTCCAATGCCACTTTCATTTGCACATAAGACTTTTAGTGTCTGCATCAGCTGACTTCCTACGCCCAACCCTTTTCCTCGGTAATTTTGACTTACGCCAAGTCTACCTATCAACATTGCCGGATAACTGCGGTGGTGTTTCCGATATGGAATCTTTCGTTGTAAGGCGTTTCTTGAGGAGTTGTCAAGCGTATAAGATTTGATTCCATCAAACGAGAATGTGGCTGCTGCTATAATCTCCTTATCGTTATCTTTGTTAATCCAGCAAAACGCCCTGCACAGAAGCTCATCTTGATATAGAAATACTTCATGACGGAAGAAAGTATCTAATTCGGCATCTCCGCAACAAAAAGGGTCGCAGTATTCTGCAACCTCCCTTGTATAAGGACTCATGATGGTATCATCGTCAATAACGAATCCGGCCATAGGTGTCATCGTTTTTTCGGTGGGAAAGCTGCACGTTTGCATTCTTCCCACATTGCGGCAACTTTCTTGCGTTTCGCTTCTGATATTATGGGTGTTGGAAGCTTACCATTGCGGTCAGCCTCCTCGTTAAATCTTTCGGCGTCTTCGCCCCAAAGTATAGGTGTGGATTTAATTGTCATTGCCATGATTTTTCACTTAATCGTGTTCTTTTACAAAGATACAACAATTTATTGGTATGATGAGATTTTTGAGATTGTTAATTTCCAACGGCTAGGATTGTCTCAGGTTGTCTCAGGAGCATATATTTGTCATGGGCAGGTTGTGGTTCTATTGGCAAAATCCAGTATCGCAGAGGCCACAAATCTGCCTAAGTTTACGGGGACGGCATTCCCTATCATCTGCTCAACATCACTTTTCGATCCCATGAAATGGAATGATTCAGGAAAGGTTTGAATCATGGCTCTTTCATCAGTGGTCAGAGGTCTGATGCCATCAAGTTGTTTTATAGGGTCATTTGGGTGAATGGGGTATCCCTTTGGGATTGGCCTGTTGACACCACGGATTGTAGGGCTTGGCTCGTTTACACTAAAGATGCCCCTCCTTGCATAACTTCTCGGATGTCTGTAGTAATATTCAAAGTCTATTTTGTCGCCAAAATAATCCTTGACGGTCATCTCTTTGGTGGATAGTCTGCTTTTTATAAAATCGCGTATAAAGTCATCATCCTCGCCCAATTTGCCTATCATGAAAAATCGTTTTCTTTTTTGTGGAACGCCGCATAATGCTGCATTTAGGATGATTTGTGTCAGACCATAGCCCGCCGCCTTGAAGATATTGGTTGCGGTAGCTAATTTGTTCGTTTTTGTAATAGTTGACACATTTTCCATTACAAACCATTTGGGGCGTATTTTGGAAATGATGTTGGCGTATGAGACGGTCAGGTTTCCTCTGCCATTGTCCTCATTTCGCAGTCCCGCGCTGCTGAAGTCCTGGCATGGCGGACCACCTATTATGATGTCGGGGTTGTATCGGGCAATGTTCTCCGCTGCCTTCAGTTCATCAGATAAATCTAACGTGTGTATGGGATGGTTGAAGTTTATGCTATATACCCATATAGCGGCAGCCCAATTGTCGTAGGCCGCTACGACATTCATTCCGGCTGATTGAAATCCGAGGCTCAAACCTCCGCAACCACTGAATAAATCTACAACATCCATCATTAAAAGAGATCAGGGCTATTTACAATTACGGCATCAAATCTTCTCTCAGGACTCAGCAGATTCTGCCCACCGCCTAAAATTATGTTTTTTATTTCATATTTTGAGATTCTCGGATGACATAATTCCTCACTCTTTAGGAACTCGTATGATTGTGTGCCGCTAAGAGAGTAGGCTTTATCGTTAGCGATATTGTAAGAATGTAGCCTTACGATTCTCCGATAATCGAACTGACCATATATTCCTGAGTATTCGAGTAGCATGAGGTATATCCATATAATGGTTCGCATAGGCCGGGTTATTCTCTTTTTGCTTGTGCTGTCTTTCCTGTTGCACATCTGAATAACAGCGAGGTTAGACCACACAAATACATCCAGGCAATCATCGGCCAAGACAGTTTTACCGTCTTTGGTTTTCCATATCGGCTGTATAATCAGTGGCGTTTGTTTTTCATTTAGATAGGAACAGATGGTCATGATAGCTGTTAATATCTTCTCATAGTGAGGTAATACCTCCTCAGGTTCTTCCCAATGGTTGATGCGTGGGACGATGTTGAGCATTGTTCTGAGTCTATCTTTTTCTTCTCCCGATCTAAAACTGTTGCATATGCTACATGCAATAAAATTGACTGTTGGCGGTCTTACGACAATCTCACAGCTATACTTGTCCTCAGGTAGATTCTTTGTGGTATTATCGGGTAGCGCTGTGAGTTTAATTTCAAGGCCAATCAACGGAGACGGAATGATTGTTGCCGTATCCAACATCACCAAGTCTATTTTTTCTCGTTCCCCCGTATAAAATTTGTCATATGCTGGGAAACTGGCCTCAAAATTGTAAAAAGCAGTATCTGACAGTGGGTCGATACAATATAGGTTGCGACCGCTGATATAGCGGTGGATTACCTTATTCTCTTTATCGGTACATAAGTAGACCGGATCAATATCCTTATAGCTCATATATGCTATGAGGGATGCAGGAAAAGAACTGTTAAACTGATTCTTTCCCCAGTAATATTCCTGAGTGTAGTCTCTGCTTGAATTATTGTGATTTTGACCGAAGAGACCGGGTTCATGTATATTCATTTCCTCATTTGCTAAGAAGAGTGTATTACCCTTACAAAGATAAAAAAGATTTTTCAAATGATATTGCTCCCATGGTATCTTCAGTAGAATCTAATAGAACGTGTTACACAAAAGTTTGGTTAAGCGATTGGCGTATAACCTTTAATTGAATTTGCGCCATTGCCAAAGCCGAAAAAATAATCCATTATGGTTAAGTTGACAATACAAGTGAAATCAGATGGTCTCGACTGTTTATTCGTGATTTCAGTCATTATTTTTTGACATGGTGGAATTATATGGCGCTTCTCCATCTTGTGCCATTAGACATTCTTCAAATAGAGATGGTTGCATCGCATGAAGCCTAACGCGTTCTTTTGCCAAATCACAGTATTCTTCAGAAATGTCTATGCCTATAAATTCGCGTCTGGAGTCGAGTGCCGCTACACATGTCGTGCCACTCCCGCACATAGGGTCTAAGACTATATCGCCCTGATTGGTCCAACTAAGTATGTGGTCAAGTGCCAACTGGTAAGGGAATGGAGCTGGATGTTTTTTTGCTTCTTGGTCAACAGCATTTTTCCCCACTACATATTCCCAAATATTTCCTTTGAGTTTTTCTGATTTTACCGGGTTTGCCATCTTTCCTCTGCTTTGTTCGCCCTTGGAATAATTTTTATATGTGGTGCCTTTTAGCTCTAAGCCGGCGTGAAGACAAGGTATTTTTATCCCATTGTGCGTGGCTACTGTACCCTTTGAGAATACAAACATATATTCAAATACATTTGTATATCTCTTTCTGTATATCTGAGGAACCGGATTTGTCTTCTGAAATATCATGGTATCGTGAAGATTAAACCCCGTTTCCATAAATTTTAGTGCCTGTTTGAGGCTGGTCCCGGTTTCGCTTCCATTGATAGTGGCATCAGAGACTACCCAAACAACAATACCTCCAATCTTAATGATTCTGTAAAGTTGACTCACTATATCATCAAAAGGAAAACTATAGCCTTTGTATGCCCTCAAATTATCATAAGGGGGAGATGTTACGACTAAATCCACCGAATTGTCAGGAAAATGTGCCATAATCTCTACACAATTTCCATTAAGTATTTTATTCGTATATCTTCCTATCATTGTTCAAAATCCCTTTCGTTAATTTGGTTGATGTAGTCCCTGATAGTCGTTATCTTGCTGTCTAACTTCATGTGTTTTAGAAGCTCCGCTATTGCGTCGTCCCGGTTGAGCTGTTTCACGCGTTCGATTTCCTGCTCATAATACCGTATTTCGTTATAACCTCGTCCTACAATAACATCTCTTACAATGCTAAAATATTGATAAAATTCAATAAGCGTTAATCCTAAAATCTTAGCTATATTTTATTCTGTTGATTAAGGAAACTGCTTTTAGAATTTGATACAGTAGTAGTTTTGCTAATGATATTACTTTGATTCCAAAGGTCAGAAATATTTACAGAGGCAGACTCCTTGATACCTTCATTAAGTAGTATGTAAAGATACTCCCAACTAAACAATGTTACATTACCGCTAAGGGCTTCTTTGTATATTTGACTGTTGCTTTTGGGGTATTGGAAATATGGGCAGACCAAAACAGAATACTCGCTATCCCCCCTCCATACGGCCATTGAATTTACTTTATAATCTTTTGCATTTCTGGCTGTTCTACTAAGTCTGAAAGCCTTCGCATCGCCTACTAATGAATATTTATGATAATGGCTTTGTGCGACAACGTCTGCGCAGCCTGCTCTTTGGGATAATACTGTAGCTTCTAAGTTCAGTTCAAGTAGTGATTTTGCTAAAAGAATATCTGAAACTTTTGTGTAAAGTTTTTCCTCGGTTGAATCGTGTCCTATATCTTCTGGTATTGCTCCTATTTGTGATATAAGTTCTATGGTATCGGGCTTGTTCAACGCAAATACCACCTCTTGTAACTTGTTAGAAGCGGCTATAAATGGAAGTTCCTTATAATTGTAAATTAAACTCTTTAGTTCTTCAAAGGTCATTTCTCAGGAGCGTATATTAGACTGCAAATATACAAAAAATAAAGTATTTCTCCGATGTCTGAAGCGTGGGCGCTTAAAGGTCATCATAAGACAGTCTTTTGCCTCCGAGTGAGGGGCGGGAGGTGTGGCATTCCCCCCTATTTGTTCCATGGAAGATGGCGGGGGGAGGGTGGGGCGGTCATAGTCGATTGGGTCACGAGGCTGTGGCCGTCGAGGACAAGATTGTATTTGTCGAGGTAACCTTGCGCCATGACGCGGGCGTTATACATGTCGGTGGCATACTCATGGCACAGTGTCGGCGAAAAGTTCGATTCAGATATTGCCTTTGCCATATCCGTGACCGATTGTGACAATTGTCCGACCGGTGGCATCTCTTGCGGTGTCACCAGTTCGGGCATCGAGCCATAGGGGGTGGCAAATACCGGCGCTCCATAATAAAGCGACTCGATGACGCAGAGGCCAAACGGCTCGTGCCAAGTCACGGGGAACACCAGTCCGCGCGAACGCTCGATATAATGTTTCTTAGCCGCGTTATCGACCATTCCGTGAAACCGTATCGACGGACTTAACGTGAATCGGAATCCCATCTTGACGTTAAGCCTGTGTGCGCCGAGTGCATCGAGTCTGCACCCTGTTCGCATGGCTACGTCTATCGCGCCATTAAGGTTTTTCACGCGCCACGCTCCGTTGCCGAGAAAGTGGAGGCTCTCCCTGCGCAGGGAGAGGTCGGGACTCCCGTAGTCATCCCAATCAAGACCGTTATGCACGTATGAATCGCAGCCGTAGCGTGCGGCGTGGTTGGCCGAGACAAAGACCGTGTTGCGGTCGATATTGTCGTATGACGGCCCGTTGCCGTGCATGGTCACGATATAGGGCTTTTCAAGCCCGCGATAATCGACCGTGTTGTTGAAATGGACTATATCAATGTCATCAGGCAACTGTGACGCGACACTGCGCGTGGGGTCAATCGCGACAACCCTTGCAAATGGCACATGAGACCCCTTGCGGCACAGGAAAGTGACCCGGTGTCCCATCGCCGACAGAGCCTTACCAAGCCCGTAGGCCACCCGCTCAGTCCCACCGTACCCCACGACCGGCAGCACGGCATCAACAACAATAGCAATCCTCTGACCCATCTCCTTTGTTGATAATTGGTTTATTACTTTTGCATTTCCAATGCAGTCGCAACGGCTGTCATTTGATTTTTGGCCTCTTGTTATGTTGGTTACACATCTGTTTGAGAAAGCGATTTCTCGTATTCGGCCAAAATGTGTTCGACATCCTTTTTAAGTTCAGGAATATGGCGTATCACTAAACTCCACAAAAACTCGTTTTCTACCTTTTCGTAAGAGTGAATCACTCTATTGCGGGTTTGCACTATCGCTCTTGCATTTGGCAAACCGAAATCAGGCTCTCTTTTCAGTATTCGGTTTATGGCCTCACCCATTATCTCAACGGAGCGTTCAACTGCACGAATCATCAGGCGATCGTTGGAAAACACACCAAAGCGATTGGGATAATTGGTAAAGAATTGTTCCACATCTTCGCACGCCAACCGTACATCTTCAAGATACTTCAGAATATTATCATCCATATATTATTTGTTTTGTACGGTTTATGTTATTGATAAAGTATTTGTTTCTCAACGCACTACCTACCACCAAATCAACTTTCCTTTTTAATAGAGATTCCAAAGAGTCTTGCAAATCAAAGAAATTGGTGACATAATCGAACTTATCAGGGTCCGTAGGTTCAAAATCCACAAGTAGGTCTACATCGCTTTGGTCGTTAAATCTATCAGTGAGGATAGACCCAAAGACAGCAAGTGACTTGACCTTATGCCGTCGGCAAAGGTCGATAATATGTTTGATGTTAAGCTCGATCAGTTTCATAGGTCTCTGTTTCTTACGCAAATATAGTGTTTATTCCTGATATAGTAACGCTTTGGTCTGGTAATCTTTAAAATTTGTGAGTAGCAAGGGCTGTTGCCATAACTACACTAAAAAAGCCATTTATATCCGTTGCTGTGAAATATAAATGGCTGTATGATAATTATTTGATGACTTTTCCGATTTGGGATTACTCCCACTCGATGGTTGCCGGTGGCTTTGAGGAGATGTCGTAGCATACGCGGTTGACGCCGCGCACCTTGTTGATGATGTCATTGGAGACCTTGGCGAGGAACTCGTAGGGCAGATGCGCCCAGTCGGCCGTCATGGCGTCGGTCGAGGTCACGGCACGCAGTGCCACGGCACGCTCATAGGTGCGCTCATCGCCCATCACCCCCACACTCTGCACGGGAAGCAATATGACCCCCGCCTGCCACACCTTGTCATACAGGTCGTTGTCGCGAAGACCCTGGATGAATATGTCATCGGCATCCTGGAGTATCCTTACCTTCTCACGGGTGATGTCGCCGAGGATGCGCACGGCCAATCCGGGGCCGGGGAACGGATGCCGCTTGATGAGATGCTCAGGCATACCGAGTTCCCGCCCGACGGCGCGTACCTCGTCCTTGAACAGCAGCCGCAGCGGCTCACACAGCTTCAGGTTCATCTTCTCAGGGAGACCTCCGACATTGTGATGGCTCTTGATGGTCGTACCCGTGATTGACAGTGACTCGATGCAGTCAGGATATATCGTACCCTGCGCAAGCCATTTCACGTCCTTGATCTTGTGGGCCTCCTCGTCGAAGACATCTATGAACCCCTTGCCGATAATCTTGCGCTTGCGCTCGGGGTCGGTGACTCCCGCCAGTTCAGAGAAGAATTTCTCGCTTGCGTCAACTCCAATCACGTTGAGTCCAAGGCATTCATAGTCGTGGAGCACGTTGCGGAACTCATTCTTGCGAAGCATACCGTGGTCGACGAATATGCACGTCAGGTTCTTGCCGATAGCCTTGTTGAGCAATACGGCTGCTACCGATGAATCGACACCACCGCTCAGCCCGAGCACTACCTTGTCGTCACCAAGCTGCTCCTTGAGCTCAGCCACGGTACTCTCTATAAACGATGCGGCACTCCAGTTCTGCTTGCCTCCGCAGATGTCGACGACAAAGTTGCGCAACAGCTGCGTCCCATCCTCCGAGTGGAATACCTCGGGATGGAACTGCACTCCCCACAGTTTCTCCCCCTCGGCCTGGTATGCCGCTATGGCAACCTTATCGGTCGAGGCTATGGCCTTGAAGTTGTCGGGGATGGCGGTTATCGTGTCGCCGTGGCTCATCCATACCTGACTGTTGTCACGCAGTCCCTTCAGCAGTGGATTTTCCTTGTCCATCCGCGTGAGATGGGCGCGGCCATACTCGCGTGAGCCGGCCGGTTCCACCATGCCTCCGTTGGTGTAGGCCATGAATTGTGCACCGTAGCAGATGCCGAGTATCGGCAACCGGCCACGTATGCCTGAGAGGTCGGCCTTGAAGGCTTTGTCATCATATACCGAGAACGGGCTTCCCGACAGTATAACCCCGATTACCGACGGATCGTCGTGGGGAAACTTGTTGTAAGGGACGATCTCGCAATACATGTTCAGCTCACGTACGCGTCGACCTATCAGCTGCGTGGTCTGCGAGCCGAAGTCGAGGATTATAATCTTCTCTTGCATTATATATACGTTTGGATATTGACTGTTGCAAAGGTACGCATAAAAATTGATATATCCCTTGGCATAGGCAAAATACGTTAAAATCCCGGCGAAAAGTGTTGATAAATGAAAATAAAAAGTCGCTTTGAGTCGCGATTGATTGAACAATCTTAAACAGCATGGCGTTATTGATAGTGAATCGTCGCTGAAAATCGTGCTTCAGGCGGGTTTGAGGCTATTTATTTAAGAAGGATAATAAAAATCTATAAATCGCTTTTAGTTATGAAAAGAAATGTACTATTAGTAGTCGCTGCATGTAGCGGGATGCTTTTCGCAGCAAACGATGTCAAGGCTCAGGAGACAGTCATCGTCGAGGAGGATATAACCCTCACCGAGGCAGTGCCTTGCAAGACCCATTACTATTCGTCCTACAAGGACAATTGGTTCATGCAGCTTGGCGCCGGTATCAATGTCCCCATGGTTGAGCGCAGCCTCCTCAAGGGCGATCCCAAGCACCATATCACCGCAGCCTACAGCGTGGGCTTCGGTAAGTGGATGACCCCATATCTCGGATGGCGTCTGAGCGGAGTGGGTGGTGCTATCCATTGGGACGATGTCACCTACAACAAGGCCAAATATGCCAACGTCAACTTTGACTTGATGTGGGATATGTTCAACTCTCTCGGTGGTGTCAACACGAGCCGCGTGTTCAGCATCGTTCCCTTCGTAGGTCTCGGCGGTACATTCACGTGGGACATCGAGGGTGCCGGTCAGAACGTGATGAAAGAGGGCGGCAAGCTCAAGCACAATCAGTGGACGCTCCCCGTGTCGGCAGGTCTTCAGCTCCGTTTCCGTCTCTGCAACTATGTCGACTTCTTCGCTGAAGGTCGTGCATCGTTTGCCGGCGACAACTTCAATAACAAGGCTTACGGTGACCCCGTCGATGTCAACATCTCCGTAATAGGTGGTTTCACCATCCGTTTCACAGGCACCAAGTTCCCGACCTACAACCCCTGCAACTATCTCTCTTACATCAACCAGCTCAACGGTCAGGTCAACGACCTGCGTGGCGAACTCGCCGCTTGCGGCAGCCGTCTTGCAGCAGCTGAGGCTCAGCTTCCCTGCCCCGAGACCAAGGCTGTTGAGTGCCCCGACAACACTCCGCTCATGACGACCGTACGCTTCACAATCAACTCTGCCAAGATCACCGACGAGGAGATGGTAAATGTCTACAACGTGGCACAGTGGATGAAGGCCAACCCCAACGAGAAGATTGTCATCACCGGCTATGCCGACAAGGATACCGGTACCTCAAGCTACAACATGCAGCTCTCACAGAAGCGTGCCGACAACGTGGCAGCAGCTCTCGCCGGATACGGCATCGCCAAGGACCGCATGATTGTCAAGGCTCAGGGCAGCGACACTCAGGTTTACGATACAAACAACTGGAACCGCATCGTAATCTTCTCACAGGACTGATAGATATTATACACTACGGGATTGAAACATTCGATCCCTCATAAATCCGGGAGGCCGGGGCTGCAACAGTCCCGGCCTCCTTGTTGTCATTCACTTGCAATTGACAGGGAGTTGTCGTAACTTTGCATCACAATAGCATACTGTACGCTCTATGGAATTTCAATTGCAGGCCACCTCACCCGACACTGCCGCGAGAGCAGGGCTGATAACCACCGACCATGGACAGATAGAGACCCCCATCTTCATGCCCGTGGGTACTCTCGGTTCGGTCAAGGCCGTTCACATGCACGAGCTTCGCGACGATGTCAAGGCACAGATAATCCTTGGCAACACCTATCATCTCTATCTGCGTCCCGGCATTGACACGCTTGAGCGTGCTGGCGGCTTGCACAAGTTTAATGGGTGGGAGCGTCCCATACTCACCGACAGCGGTGGATTCCAGGTGTTCTCACTGTCGGCCAACCGCAAGCTCAAGGAGGAGGGAGCCTACTTCAGGTCGCATATCGACGGCTCCAAGCACCTCTTCACCCCCGAGAATGTTGTCGATATACAGCGGTCTATCGGCGCTGACATAATGATGCAGCTCGATGAGTGTCCCCCAGGCACAGCCGAATATGATTATGCCAAGAAGTCCCTCGGGCTCACCATGCGATGGCTCAAGCGCGGATGGGACCGTTATAAGTCTACGGGGGGCAGGTATGGATACTCCCAAGCCTATTTCCCCATTGTGCAGGGATGCACCTACCCCGACCTGCGCCGTCAGTCAGCCGAGTACGTCTCTGAGTTCGGGGCTGATGGCAATGCCATCGGTGGTCTCGCGGTTGGCGAGCCAGCCGAGGTCATGTACGACATGCTCGAGGTGGTCAACGAGATACTGCCCAAGGACAAGCCACGCTATCTCATGGGGGTCGGCACGCCCGCCAACATCCTTGAGGCTATCGACCGGGGTGTCGACATGATGGACTGCGTCATGCCCACGCGCAATGGCCGCAACGGTATGCTGTTTACCGCCAATGGCATCATGAACATGCGCAACAAGAAGTGGGCCGATGACTTTTCCCCGATACAGGAAGATGGCCCGAGCTATGTCGACCGCGCATACTCCAAGGCATATCTGCGCCACCTGTTCATCTCTCAGGAGATTCTCGCCATGCAGATAGCGTCGATACACAATCTCGCGTTCTACCTGTGGCTCGTGGGCGAGGCGCGGCGACACATCATGGTGGGAGATTTCAAAACGTGGAAAACGGAAATGGTCGAGCGGGTGACGCGCCGTCTCTGACATCCCGGCAGACCCATACCAAATGCACAAGACGATGCTCAAGACACTTGACTGGTACATAATACGTAAATTTCTCGGCACCTACATCTTTGCCATCATCCTCATCCTGGCAATCACGGTCATGTTTGACATCAACGAGAAGCTCGACGCGTTTCTCAAGGCTCCGCTTCATGCCACCGTGTTTGACTATTTTGTCAATTTCCTCCCTTATTTCGCCAACCAGTTCAGCCCGCTCTTCACGTTCATCGCCGTGATATTCTTTACCTCCAAGATGGCCGATAATTCCGAGATTATCGCCATACTCGCTTCGGGGGTCAGCTACCGCCGTCTGCTGGTGCCCTACATGTTGTCGGCGACCGTCATTGCCTTGGCATCTTTTGTGTTGAGTGCCTACATTATCCCTCCCGCCAATGTCAAGCGCATTGACTATACCAACACCTATGTGCGCAACAAGCGCGTCGATTACGGCAGCAACATCCAGTTGATGGTAGCTCCCGGCGAGATTGCCTACATGAGCCGGTTTGACAACACCACAAAGACCGGCTACAAGTTCTCGCTTGAGAAGTTCAAGGACAAGAAACTCGTGTCGAGGCTCACTGCCCAGACTGTCAGATGGGATACGCTCCACCAATGGCAGGTCCGCGACTATATGATACGCGACTTTGTCGGCATGAGGGAGGTCATCACCACAGGTCGTCGTCTTGACACCATAATACCTATAGAGCCACGTGATTTCCTCATTGCCAAGAACGACCAGGAGATGATGAGCTCACCGGCGTTGCACGCGTATATCTCAAAGCAGAAGGCCCGTGGAGTGGCCAATATCAAGAATTTTGAGATTGAGTATGAGCGCCGCTATGCCATGTGTGCCGCCGCGTTTATCCTAACCGTCATAGGCATGTCGCTGTCGTCGCGCAAGGTCAAGGGCGGCATGGGCATCAATATAGGCATCGGACTTGTCCTTAGTTTCTCCTATATCCTCTTCTCCACTGTCACATCCACTTTTGCTGTCTCGGGATACACCTCCCCGTTCATCGCCATGTGGATTCCCAACTTCATCTACATCATAATAGCCATCGTGCTCTATCGCCGCGCCTCGGTCGGTTGATTCAGAGGACGTTTAATCAGAAATGTTATTAAACACACCTTCATATCAGCCGGGTGAGATAGTAAGCCGCGTAGACCATAAGAAACCCTGCCGCTACGCTCGATGCCGCGTATATTGCCACGGTCAGATGCTCCGAGCCGGTGAAAAGCAGGTAATTCTCGTGCATGAATGTTGAGAATGTCGTGAATCCGCCGCAGAATCCCACGGTTATAAACAACCTCATTCCCGCGCTAAGCTGAAATCCCCGGTCCAACAGTCCATACACCAGTCCTATTATGAGGCATCCCGCGATATTGACCGCAAAAGTGCCCCATGGGAACGCCGTGTGGCACATCGACTGCATGGCACGGCTTGTCAGGTAACGGGCCATTCCGCCGATGCAGCTCCCCGCACCGACTATCAGGAGATTTGTGATTGTAATGTTCATAGCTTATTACTTATAATGTATTTCCATCTTGATGATTGTCTGTATAATGGCCGCCGGCCTCCCGTAATTCAATCGGGGGTCAGCGGCCATGTGGTAGCTCTGCCATCCCTCGGTGGTCAGATGCGGTCAAGCACACTCACGATGCGTTTCTCAAGCGATGGCTTGTAGTCGGTATTGGCCTCATGCAGCATACGGTTGGCGATAATCACGCACACTGTCATGGCGCGGTGGCCGAGCAGTCTGGCGAGTCCTTGCAGCGGTGCGCTCTCCATCTCGTAGTTGGTGATGCGCCGGCCGTCATACTCAAACTGCTCTATACGGCTGTTGAGGTCAGGATTAGCGAGCGGTAGACGCAGTTCGCGGCCTTGCGGGCCGTAGAATCCCACTGCCGAGATTGTGTTTCCTCTCACTACGTCGTCCAATGTGTTGTCCTTGGGAGCTATCTGGTCTACAAGGCTCGCGTCGGCATCCACGACATATGGACGCGACCACAGCTTGTTCCAACCGACATAGTCGCAAAACGCGTTCTCAAATCCGAGGTCGGCAATCTCATTGCGCCCCGCATAGTAGTTGAGCACGCCGTCAAACCCTATTGCTTTCTCGGCGATGACCGGCGTTCCTATTGTCAGCTCGGGTTGCAGGGAGCCGGATGTTCCTATGCGCACAAGGCTCAGCTGCCTGTGGCTCTCGCGCACCTTGCGTGTCGTGAAGTCTATGTTGGCGAGTGCGTCAAGCTCGTTCATCACTATGTCGATGTTGTCAGGCCCTATGCCATGGCTGAGACACATCACGGGTTTGCCTTGATAGATGCCTCCTATTGTGTGAAATTCCCTCGCCGAGACCTCAAACGTGCGCTCGTCAAAGTATGACGCTATCATATCGACGCGTCCCGGGTCGCCGCAGAGTATGATGCGGTCAGTCAGTTGGTCGGGGTGGAGGTGCAGGTGAAATACGGTGCCGTCAGAGTTGATGATAAGCTCGGATGGCGGGATGATTTTCTGTTCCATGGGGTTGTCAGATTGGTTAGAGGTTGTTTTTTATGTTTTAACGTAATCTGTGTTACGGTTGTTCGGTTACGGTTGTCATTTACGCAAGCCGGTATTTTCCACCGGGATAGGAGAGGATGAGACCCTTGAACTCCATGTCAATGAGCAGTCCCATCAGCCGTGCTATCGGTATCCCGGTCTGGACGCACATCGTGTTGATCTGTCCATCCTCGCGCCCGGTGAGATAGTCGGTGATAATCTGTTCCTCGGGTGTCAGTTCGACAAACATCTCCGATTGTGTCCCCTCGTCGGCCTTGGGCATCCACCTCATTGCCGCGATCACGTCATCGACATTCTCGACCAGTGCTGCCGTGTTTGACGCTATCAGTCGGTTGCATCCGGCGCTGTAACGGTCGCTTGTCCGTCCCGGCAGGGCGAATACATCCCGGCAATATCCCGATGCAAGACGCGCGGTGATGAGCGCACCGCCTTTCGCTGCCGACTCGGCGACGATTGTGCAGTCGCTGAGTGCGGCGACAATGCGGTTGCGGGCTATGAAGTTACCTCGGTGTATGGCATCTGACGAGCGGTAGTCGGTGACAAGCGCCCCGCCCGAGTGTACTATGTCGGCTGCGATGTTGCGGTGGGCTGATGGATAGATGGTGTTTAGCCCGTGCGCGAGCACTGCCACGGTCGGGACTCCGGCACGTAACGCTGCCACGTGGGCGGTGACATCGATACCGTATGCCAAGCCGCTGATTATGACGAGGCTGTCAATCTTGTCGGCGAGACCATCGACCATACGTTTTGTAAAGTCATTGCCGTATGGGGTTGCATGGCGTGTCCCCACGATGCTGACGATGTGGGCGGCATTGAGGTCGCAGTCCCCGGCGACATAGAGCAATATCGGGGCATCCTCGCAGTCGGTCAGGCGGTGTGGATAGCTGTCGTCACTGTAGTAGAGGACGCGGATGTCATGCCTGGCGACAAAGTCGGCCTCGGTACGGCTCTTTTCAAGCACCTCGTTTCTGTAATCCGAGGAAAACAGACGGCTGTCAAAGCCCACGAGCGATACGAGTTCCCGTTCTGGTAACTTGAAGAAGTTTTCCTCCGACCCGACTCTCGTCAACAGCTCGTCGGCAAGGGTACGGGTCATACCCTTGAGCGAGCCGAATGCGATATGGTAGGGGGAGATCTCCATGCGATAATGGGGCTGCGGGATAATTAAAGATACTCCTTGAAGGCTTCGGCCAGTCTCTCGCCACGGGTCACCTTGCCTGACTCGACGCATACGCATGTAATGACTGCCTTGAGTATCGGCAGACCGTCTTGTCGGTATATATCCTGTTGAAATACAAACCTGGCGCCCTCGCGTCTGAGTGCGAGTTTGCTCACCATGCTCTCTCCTATATGGAGCGAGTTGACATACTCGATGTCGGCGTGGCGTACGACAGGGGCGAGTCCCATCTCGTGCATCCGTGCGAACGACAGGCCGGCTTTCTCGCAAAACTCATGTCGTGTCAGCTCAAGATAGTGCAGGTAATTGGCGTTGTTTACGATGCCCTCCACGTCTATCTCATAGTCGCGCACCTTTATAGGCAACTCAAATATATATTCGGGATTATCCATCGGTCTCTCTATATAATAAACAATGTAAAGGTAATGAATTATTTTGATATTATCCATCGGGGTGCTAACTTTGACCCCGATTTTACTGTGAGAGATGAAACATAAGACAAGATACCTTGTTGCGCTGATTGTTGGCGCGGTGACTGCCGGTGTCGCCCTTGATGCCGGTGGTTGCACATCGGCCATAATAGGCGCGTCGCGTTCGGCCACCGGGCGTCCGCTGCTGTGGAAGAACCGCGATACCGGCACCGAGCATAATTTTGTGGCGAGGGTTGAGCCGCGTGATTCGTCAGATATAGGATATGTGGCTCTGTTTAACGGCGGCGACTCTCTCTTGCTCGACGCTTGGATTGGCGTCAACGAGGCCGGATTTGCGGTAATGAATACCGCCTCCTACAACCTTGTCCCCGACACAGCCTCCTACAAGGACCGGGAGGGCGCTGTGATGACGGAGGCACTGCGGCGCTGCCGGAGTGTCGGTGATTTTGCCGCATTGCTGGCGGGGATGCCTCGCCCGATGGGTGTACAGGCCAATTTCGGAGTCATTGATGCCAACGGCAATGGTGGATATTTTGAGACGGATGATTATGACTACACGTTTTATCCGCTTGATGAGTCTGACGGTGTGCTTGTGCGTACCAACTATTCATATTCGGGCGATAGCACCTCTGGATTCGGTTACATACGCCACGAGAATGCCGTCAGGCTGCTGAAGCCCTATCTCGACGGGGACAGTGTCACGGCATCCACCTTTACCGATGGATTGTCGCGGTCGTTCTATCACTCGCTGCTGGACAAGGATATGTCACTAAGTGGCGACCGTTGGGTCGTGGATCAGGATTTCATCCCGCGATACTCGACAAGTGCCTCGGTTGTGGTTGAGGGTGTCGCTCCCGGTGAGGATCCGTCGCTCTCGATAATGTGGACGGCTATAGGTTATCCTCCATGTTCCCATGTAGTCCCGGTCTTCCTCGATGATGTCCCGCTGGGGCTGCGACCTGCCGGAGCGGAATGGCGCAGCCCGATGTGCGACAGCATCGTTGAGCTTAAGCACTGGGCCTTTCCCATTGCACGCGGCAGCGGCCAACACTACGTGAATATGTCGGTGCTGGCACCGATATCGGGGCGGGGGCGCGATCGTTCGCTTGAGAATTACAGACTCGGGTACAAGCGCAGGGAAATGATCAGTAACGATAGATATAAGCAGAAAACAGAGAAATGAGTTCAGCGGTACTTACATTGGTGTTGCTTGTGGTGGCCAACGTATTCATGACCTTTGCGTGGTATGGCCATCTTAAATTGCAGTCGGCAGGCATATCGCAGTCCTGGCCGCTTTTTGTCATAATACTGGTGTCGTGGGCCATCGCGCTTATCGAATATTGTTTTCAAGTTCCGGCCAACCGTATCGGATATTCAGGTAACGGCGGGCCGTTCTCGCTGATGCAGCTCAAGGTGATGCAGGAGGTCATAACGTTGGTGGTGTTCGTCATCTTCTCCATGATTTTTTTCAAGGGAGAGTCGCTTCACTGGAATCATGTCGCGGCATTCGTCTGTCTTGTCCTTGCCGTCTATTTTGTGTTCATGAAGTAGCGTTTACCCAATTGTGATTACTGTCCGTCCTCCGCTTGGTCGTTAAATACCCGATTTTGGGTATTTCCATATCGTGTGACCATACCTACCTTTGCAGTAGATATTAATACGATACGGAATGAAAAAAACAGCAATCTTTTATGGTTCTACCTCCGGCAATTGTGAGAGTATCGCCGGCAAGATAGCCGCCGCGCTTGGCGTGGATTCATCTGATGTGTACAATGCTTCTGAGCTCGATGCCGACAAAATCAACGGTTACGACAACCTGTTGCTCGGCTCCTCCACATGGGGCAGCGGAGACCTTCAGGACGATTGGTACGATAGTGTCGAGCTGATCAAGAAGTCTGACCTGTCGGGGAAGACCGTAGCCATCTTCGGCTGCGGTGACTCAAGCGGATTCAGCACCACCTACTGTGATGCGATGGCTGCGCTGTATGAGGCAGCAAAGGCTGCCGGTGCCAACATCATCGGACAGGTATCTACTGATGGCTATACATTTGATGAGTCAACGGCAGTGGTTGACGGGAAGTTTGTGGGTCTCGCACTCGATGAGGACAACGAGAGCGACAAGACCGATGAGCGTATTGATGCTTGGGTTAAGGAAATAAAGCCACTACTTTAATCTTTGTAATAGAATATTATACGTAAGCCCGAGAGGTCTGGCAGTGATGCCGGGCCTCTCTTGTTGTTGCCAATCACCTACTTCCTGTCGTTGAGGTAGGCGTGGGCGTCTTTCGAGAATTGCCGCAGGGCTTCCTTGTCCTCAAATGCCGTGTATGGGACCGGGAGATAGGCATATTTGCCCGGCAGGTGAAATATGATATAACGACTCGAGAATGACAGTCCCGATATTTCATCCTTGTTTATCAGCAGCGTTCCTGACATCGGCCTTGTATCGTCGGCCTCAAGGTGTATCATCAGGCCATCGGCGGTCGATTCGACTGTCTTGGGGGCTGCGGCTACAGATGCCGCCTTGGTCAACGCGTAACTGTAGATAGGGAGCAGCGACAGGGGCATCACTATGAATACGGCTATTGCGGCCACAAATGCCATCCGCCCGTCGTGCAGCACTATGCCTGTCGCTATGATGGCGAGCACAGTCAGCGCCGCCACCGGCCACCATCGTCCCCACCAGTGGCGGGTGACTATGCCGAGATATGCGTCTGACGGTACTTTGAATGGCTTGGTTTTCATCTCCCGTGGATTACCAGAACTTGTTATGCTCTGCCGAGTACTCAAATCCGGCCTCGGCAAGTTGCTTTTCGAGCGCCTCGCGGTTGATGTCCATATCCTCACACAGTTGGTCGAGTGAGCTGTAGTTGTCCCTGAGCTTCATGTTGATGAGGCTCATGAGCATAAACGGGTCTTTTGGCAAATCCATTGGTCTATCGGGTCTGTATTCTGATGTCGGGGGTCTTTGGTGACTCTCCGATTAGTTGATATGGAGCGGGACTGTCCCGATTGTTACGGAACAGTCCCGCTCAGTGTTGTGTCGCGCTTATTTATTGTCGTCGAGTTTGTGTATCACTATGCCGGAGCGTAGCTTGGGCTCAAACCATGTTGTCTTGGGTGGCATGATGTTGCCGGTGTCGGCAATATTCATCAACTGTTCCATCGACACGGGGAAGAGAGCCAATGCCGCAGCCCAGTCGCCCGAGTCCACACGGTTCTTGAGCTCCTCAAGTCCGCGTATACCACCGACGAAGTCCACCCGCTTGTCGCTGCGCAGGTCGGAGATGCCGAGCAGGTCGCGCAGTATGAGGTCGCTCGATATGGTGACATCGAGCACTCCTATCGGGTCGGAGTCGTTATATGTCCCGGGGCGGGCGGTCAGGGAGTACCATGTGCCCTCAAGGTAGAGCGAGAAGTTGTGGAGCGCGTCGGGACGGTAGGGGAGAGGCCCCATATCCTTGACGATGAAGTTGTACTCCAGTTTCTCCAGGAACTCGGCGGGACTGAGTCCGTTGAGGTCTTTTACAAGACGGTTGTAATCGAGTATCTTTAGATGTGACGCAGGGAAGCAGACAGCGAGGAAGTAGTTGTACTCCTCGTCACCGCGATGGTCGGGATTTTGTCTTGCCTTCTCAGCGCCGACAAGGGCCGCTGCGGCTGTACGGTGATGTCCGTCTGCGATATAGAGATAGGGAATGTGGGCGAATGTCTTGGTGATGGTGTCGATGGTCTCATCATCATCAATCACCCAGAATGTATGCCCGAACCCATCGGGCGCTGTGAAGTCATATTCAGGCTTGCCGGCGGTCACCTTGGTTATTATCCCGTCGAGGGTCTTGTTGTCGGGAAAGGCGAAGAACACCGGCTCGATGTTGGCATTGTTGATGCGCACGTGCTTCATGCGGTCCTCCTCCTTGTCGCGGCGCGTCAGCTCGTGCTTCTTGATGTTCTCGTTGAGGTAGTCGTCCACGTTGGCCGCCACTACTATGCCATACTGTGTACGGCCATTCATGGTCTGCGCATAGATGTAATAGTGCTCTTTGTCATCCTGCACGAGCCATCCTTTCTCCTGGAACGTGTTGAACTGCTCAACAGCGGCGTCGTACACCTTGGGATCATGCTCGTCGGTACCCGGCTCAAAGTTAATCTCGGGCTTTATTATGTGGTAGAGGGACTTGGGATTACCCTCGGCCTCCTTGCGGGCCTCGTCACTCGACAATACGTCATAGGGACGCGAGGCGACTTCCTCGACGAGTTCGCGGGGAGGTCTTACGCCTTTGAATGGTTTTACTCTTGCCATGATAGTTGTAATTTGGTTATGTATGTAGTTATGTCAGGTTATTTCTTGAATGAGCTTCTGACAACTGTCTGCTCCCTGTCGGGGCCTATAGACACTATCGTGATCGGGGTGGCGAGCTCTTTCTCAAGGAACGCGATGTAGTCTGCAAATGCCTTGGGAAACTCGCTCTCACTCTTATATCGGGTCATGTCGGTCTTCCATCCGGGGAGTTCCGCATATATGGGCTTGATGGTCTCCTCATCGATGTCAAACGGGAATTTGTCGGTCACCTCGCCGTCAATCTCGTAGGCCGTACATGCCTTGATGGTGTCGAAGTCATCGAGGACATCGCTTTTCATCATTATGAGCTGGGTCACACCATTGAGCATGATTGAGTAACGCAGGGCGACAAGGTCAATCCATCCGCAACGGCGCTCGCGGCCAGTCACGGCACCATACTCATGACCGAGGTCACGGATGCGTTTGCCGGTCTCGTCAAACAACTCGGTAGGGAACGGGCCGCTTCCCACGCGGGTGCAGTAGGCTTTGAATATACCGAACACCTCGCCTATCTTGTTGGGTGCCACGCCGAGTCCCGAGCAGGCTCCGGCACAGATGGTGTTGGACGATGTCACAAACGGATAGGAGCCAAAATCGACATCGAGCAGTGTCCCTTGCGCACCCTCACAGAGTATCGACTTCCCCTCAGCGAGCAGCCCGTTGATGAGATACTCGCTGTCGACGATGTCATATCCCTTGATATATTCAATGGCATCGAGCCACTTGCGCTCAAGCTCGGCAAATTCGGGTGTCTCGCCCATAGCCGTCAAGGTGGCTATGTGCTTGGCCTTTGCCGCCTCATATTTCTGCTCAAAGTTATGGAATACATCGCCGAGACGCAATCCGTTACGGCTCACCTTGTCGGTGTATGTCGGGCCGATGCCCTTGCCGGTAGTCCCGATCTTGGCTCCGCCCTTGGCCTTCTCGTTGGCCGCGTCAAGCAGACGGTGGGTAGGCATGATGAGGTGGACTTTCTTTGAGATCTTGAGTATCTCCTTGAGGTTTATGCCGCTCTGCTCAAGAGCCTCGGCCTCCTCGCGGAACAGCACGGGGTCGAGTACCACGCCGTTGCCTATGATATTGGTCTGCCCATGCTGGAAGATTCCCGACGGGATGGACCGCAGTACATATTTCTTGCCCTCAAATTCCAGTGTGTGCCCGGCGTTGGGCCCTCCTTGGAAACGTGCCACCGCGTCATATCGGGGGGTGAGCACATCCACGACTTTGCCTTTTCCTTCATCGCCCCATTGGAGGCCGAGCAATACATCGACTTTCATTGTCAGTTATTAACGGTTTAGTTAGTTTATAATCGGTTTCCTTTATTTAGCGGTTGACTTCTTGCGGCTCTTTCTCATGCAGGTTGAGCATACTCCATACACATAGAGGGAGAAATAGGATGTGTGGAATGTGGGATACCGCCGTGTGGCAAGCATCTTGGCAAGGTCGGAATCCTTGATCTCCTTTACCTTGCCGCAGATGGTGCAGACGGCATGATGGTGACTCCCGGGGCCGGTGACACGCTCATATTGGGTAGGCTGTCCTGCAAACCGATGGGAGCGCACGAGCCCGCAGTCGCGCAACAGCTCCATCGTGTTGTAGACGGTCGCACGGCTCACATGATACGAGTCTTTGTCAAGGGAAGCGCATAGCGAGTCGATATGAAAATGCTGTGTCATGTCAAATACCCGGTCGAGTATCGCATAACGTTCGGGGGTCTTGCGCAGCTTCTTAGATTGAAGATATTCGGTGAAGGCGGCGCGTGCCGATGTTTTCAGTCTTTCTTCGCTCATTGCGTTTACAAAGATACGATAAAGAGTATCAATATAAAAACATTAGTCGCAAAAATTTCCCTCACTGTTGCGATTTGTAAGCCGGACGATAGTCTCGTCGCTACTCCGACAGGTCGAGGTGGGCCAGCCGATGCTCAAGGTCGGTAGAGCTGAGTCGGGTGGATATGACACCCCGGTGGGCTACCGATATGTTGCCGGTCTCCTCCGACACCACGATGGCAAAGGCATCGGTGGCCTGTGATATCCCGAGGGCGGAGCGGTGGCGCAGTCCGAACGAGCGCGGCACATTGGTGTCGTGGCTCACGGGGAGGATGCACCCTGCCGCCTTGAGGCGGTCATGGGCGATGATGAGCGCCCCGTCATGCAGCGGTGAGTTCTTGAAAAATATATTCTCTATCAGCCGTGAGTTGATTGCGGCGTCTATCATGTCGCCGCTCTTCTCGTAGCTCTCAAGGGGGATGGTCTGCTCAATCACTATCAGTGCGCCGGTCTTGCTGCGTGACATGTTCATGCACGCGTAGACTATCGGCATCACCCACCGGCGTGCATCGGTCTCGCGGTCTTTGGTGTTATGTCGGAACAGGTGTTTCAGGAAGTTCCATCGCTGGTGGCTGCCAAGCTCGACGAGAAACCGCTTTATCTGGTCTTGAAACAGGATGACGAGGACCAGCAGGCCAATGCTCATGAATTTGTCGAGTATCGTGCCGATGAGACGCATCTCAAGTATCTCCGATGCCACGACCCATACGACGATAAAAGCCAGCACGCCGACAAATATGTTGATTGTGCCGCTTTCGCGCATTATCCTGTAAAGGTAAAACAACAGGAACGCTACTATCAGTATGTCGAGGGCATCTTTAATTCCAAATCCATCCATTGCAGGGGGCGGGTGTTTGTATGTGGTGGTTATTCTGTGATGATTGATTTTGGGGCGGCGAGTGCGCCTGTCAGCTTGACAGCCTCACGGGCTTCCCTGACATCATGGACCCGGAGTATCGACGTGCCACCGAGCAGGGCTATGGTGTTGAGCACGGTCGTGCCGTTGAGTGCCTCCTCAGGTGTATAGCCCAATATGCGCGTTATCATGGACTTGCGGGATATTCCGACCAACAGCGGATGCCCTAACTCGGCAAACAGTCTGAGATTGGCAAGCATCTCATAGTTTTGCCTGACATCTTTGCTGAATCCGAATCCCGGGTCGACAATCACATCGCAGACTCCGAGCAACGACAGTTGCCTTGTCTTTTCGGCGAGGGCATGAATCACCTCGGCGGTCACATCAGAGTAGTCCGTATGGCCCATCATCGTTGCCGGTGTGCCCCGCATGTGCATTATGATGTATGGCACATTGAGTGATGCCACCGTAGCGGCCATCTCCTCGTCAAGGTCGCCTCCCGATATGTCATTGACGATGTCGGCGCCCATCTCCTCGACCGCAGCCTTGGCGACCGCCGCCCGGAATGTATCGACCGACACGGGTAGGTCGGGCGCTATCTGCCGCAACAGTCTCATGGCTCCCGACAACCGGCCAATCTCCTCGTCGACGGTCACATCAGCCGCCCCGGGGCGCGATGAGTATGCTCCGATATCTATCATGTCAGCACCATCCTCGACAAGACGTTCGACACGCCGCGCCACTGCTCCCTCGTCGATGGCACGTGAGCCGGCATAGAACGAGTCGGGCGTGATGTTGATTATGCCCATCACCTGCGGGCGGTCAAACGTGTGCAGGCGTCCATGCAGGTTTAACGTGAATGGGGTGAAGTTACGCGTCATCATTTGTGTTGGTATAGATATCGTTTGATTGAGCGCTTTGGGGTCTTCTCAAATTCCTCCTGAAATACCTTGACCGACTTTATCTGTGAGTAGGCCGGCAGCTCACGGTTGAGGGCCGTCACATTCTCTTTCATCATGTTCTCAAGCTCCTCAAGCGAGATGTTCTGATGTCGGGCGTTCTCGATGTCGGGATAGATCAGCGCCACGAGCTTTGAGTCCTCATCCACTATTATCGACTCGCAGACGTAGGGCATGTTGTTGAGCTTCTGCTCTATCTCCTCGGGATAGATGTTCTGTCCCGACGGCCCGAGTATCATGTTCTTGTCGCGCCCCTTGATGTAGACAAATCCGTCAGAGTCCATCGTGCAGATGTCCCCGGTGTTCATCCATCCGTCCTCCATGACGGCGGCGGTAGCCTCAGGGTTCTTGTAATATCCCTGCATGACATTGTCACCCTTGACCCATAGCACACCCGGCACATTCTCGGGATCCGATGAGTCGATGCGTGCCTCCATGCGGTCGACTATACGTCCGCATGATGCCGGACGCTGCACGTCCCACGGCGCGTAGGCCACCAGCGGGCCACACTCGGTCATGCCGTATCCCACCGTATAGGGGAAATCTATACGGCGCAGGAACGCCTCGACATCCTTGTTGAGTGCCGCGCCGCCAACGATTATCTCCTGCACGCGTCCGCCAAATGTCTCTGTCAACCGTTCCTTTATCTTGGCAAGTAGGCGGTCGTCGACAAACGGGACGTGCATCAGTATCCTCATCAGCGGCTTGTCAAGCAGCGGGAACACTTTGGTCTTTATTATTTTCTCGATGATGAGCGGTACGGTGACAATGAGTTTCGGTCTTACATCGGCAAATGCCTCCATTATAATCTTTGGCGACGGTACACGCGTCAGGAACGATATGTGGCATCCCTTGGCAAAGGGATGTATCAGCTCGACCATCAGGCCGTACATGTGGGCCAGGGGCAACATGCACACTATGCCGTCGCCGGGATAAAGGAATGTCAGCTTGTCGATGCAGTATTGCAGGTTGCTCCACAGGCTGCGGTAGCTGAGCATCACACCCTTTGAGAATCCCGTCGAGCCTGACGTGTAGTTGATGAGTGCCAGTTCATCGGGTTTGTCCTGATAGTACTTCACATCCTCGGGAGTGAACCGGTCGGGATAGCGGTTGCCAAACATCTCGTTGAGATGCTCCCGGGCATAGGTGATGCTGTCGTTGCGGGACATCAGCACGGAGTAGTCGGCTATCAATATCGCGCCCTCAAGTCCCGGCATCTGCTCAGGGTCGAGATTCTCCCAGATGGCCGTGTCGGTGAAGAAAAGACGCGCCTCGCTGTGGGTGACGAGATGATGGATATTGTCGGCCTTGAACTCGTGGAGTATCGGGACGGCGACGGCTCCGTAGGTGACCACAGAGAAGAATGCCACCGCCCATTGGGCCGAGTTGCGGCCACATAGGGCTATCTTGTCACCCTTTTTAATGCCGATGTGCTCATACATCAGATGCAGTTTGGCTATCTTTCGTGCCACGTCGCGGTATAGGTAGGTTGAGCCATGGAAGTCGGTCAGCGCCGCCAATTCCCAGTTGTTGCATATCGCATCTTGTATGTGTCGGTTGAGGCTATGATTCATCTTGTAATGTTTTTAATGGTCGATAATCTGACGGTATCGGTGCTGGCGCATCCTACCGTTAGGGCAAATATATACAAAAACATCAGTCACGGCAATAAAATATATCCCCTATAATCTTGGGTTAATATATTTTCACATTGTCTTTTTGTGCTGTCATCTTTCGTTAATGTGGCAAAAAAGGTTACTTTTGCAGTCGCAGAGCTTGCATAAGCCACATTATTATATTATACAAATATATAACGTCATGAAGAAACTTTTGTTTGCCGCCGCGCTTCCGTTGTTGCTCGCGGCTTGTAACGGGACCAAGTCGACCGACAATTTCACGGTCAACGGCGTGTTTCCCGACTCGCTTGGTTCACAACTCAATGGCCGCATGGCCTTTCTTGTCAACTATGATACGGGCGATACCATCGACAGCGTCGTGATTGACTCCGCTCGGTTTGTCTTTGCCGGACATGTTGATGCCCCGATGCTCGCCCGCGTGATTGTGGATGGACGGCGTGGAGGTATGTTCATCGTCGAGGAGGGTACTATAAATTATGACGGGGCTACAGGCGAGGCTACCGGCTCTAAGCTCAACGATGACTTCAACAAGTTTGGCGAGGCACAGGCTGCCTTGATGCAGGAACGGGCTGCCGCGCTCTCCAATCCGGCCATAACCCCGGCTCAGGCCGATTCGGTCAATGAGGCTATTGGTGCTAAGTTTGAGTCGCTTGCCGACTCGGTGTTTGCCGCCAACAAGTCCAACCCCATCGGATATTACATCTTCATCAACCGTGCCTACGAGTTTGATGCCGCGCAGATGGACTCGGCTCTCGCAGCCAATCCCGGCTATGAGTCGTTCACCCGCGTGAAAAATCTCATGGAGTCGTTTGCCAAGCAGAAAGCGACCGCCCCGGGACAGCATTTTACCGATTTTGAGGTGGAGTACAACGGCGCTAAGTCGCGTCTCAGCGATTATGCCGGAAAGGGCAACTATACGCTTGTCGATTTTTGGGCAAGTTGGTGCGGCCCCTGTATGCGCGAGCTTGAGACGGTGCGTGAGATATATGGCAAGTACAACGGCAAGGGACTCGACGTGGTAGGCGTGGCCGTGTGGGATGAGCCTCAGGCTACCGAGGCAAAGATTGCCGAGAAAGAGATACCCTGGCCCAACATCATCAACGCACAGAAGATACCGACCGACATCTACGGCATTATGGGTATTCCCCACATCATGCTCATCGCCCCCGACGGCACTATCGTCGAGCGCGGGCTTCATGGTGACTCGCTCCGTGCCGTAGTGGCTCGTGCCATGGAGGGATTTGTACCTGCCCCCGTGGCCACTGCCGCCGCTGATACCGCTGCCGTGGCTGCGCGATAGCCTTTACGTTTGGCTTCGGCCAATAAAGTTACAATGCGACATATCATGATATAGAGAGCGGAGACATCACGTCGGTGTCTCCGCTCTCTTATATGTCAGCTTGTTGATAAGGCTATCTGTGGCCGGGGGTCAGAACCGCCGTAGAAATCTTATGAATTTTGTGGTGACCCGGGGGGCTATGATGAGACCGACGAGCGCCCCGGCTGTGTCGGCGAGAAAATCGGCCACGTCGGCTGAGCGTCCCATCCCCATGAGATATTGGATGACTTCGGTGGCACCGCCAAACAGTACGGTTATAGCGCAGATGACGGTGTAGACCCCGGTCGACAACCGCGATACAGCCGTGTCATATTGCTGACGCGCATAGTCAAACGACATTGTCAGCATCAGCGCGAGCATCATCACTGCATGGACAACCTTGTCGGCCCCATCAAACAGGGGGATGTCAGTGTCGGGAAGGGGATTTGGTGCCAGTGTGAGATATAGGATGAGACCTGCCACGAGCGCCGTGGGCAGGTAATGTGGTAGGCTTAGAGGATGAAATTTCATTATCAAGAGTCTTGTGTAGTAGTGTCATGTGATAGATTGGTATTGCCAAAAATACATATAATCAATTGAAAAATAAACAGTATGTCACCTAAAGTGTTGTTATTTTAACTAATTTTGCATCTGTTTAAGCAGGTGATTAATAAAAAAGCGTTGATTTTATGGCTGTAAAGGCTAAATTCGGTTCTAAGATAGGACTTGTGGCGGCTACTGTGGGTTCGGCTGTGGGCTTGGGAAATGTATGGCGTTTCCCCGCTGAGACACAGGCCAATGGCGGTGCTGCGTTTCTTGTGATATACATCTTGTGTATCTTTGTGCTCGGTATACCGGTGATGGTGTCGGAGTTTGCTCTCGGACGCGGTGGCAACTCTGATGCGGTCGGTGCGTTCCGCAATGTCACTCCCGGTCGCCGCTGGTGGTGGGTGGGTGCGCTTGCCATCCTGGCGTCCTATCTGATATTGTCGTTCTACATGGTGGTGTCGGGGTGGACTCTCGAATATCTGTGGCAGTCAATCACCAATGGCCTCTATGAGCCGGTCGCCGCCGCGTCGTCCCTGTCGGGGATTGAGGCGGCCGATGTGCAGTTCAATACGCGCATGAGCGAGTATATAATGCAAGACTGGCGACCGCTCGTGATGACCTACGTGATGCTCGCTGCCAATCTTGGTGTCCTGTTGCTTGGAGTGCAGAAGGGTATTGAGAAGATGTCAAACATCCTCATGCCACTGTTGTTTGTCTTGCTGTTGGTGTTCTGTGGCGTATCGTTGACATTGCCCGGCGCTGCCGACGGTGTGGCGTTTTTCTTGCGTCCCGATTTCTCAAAGGTCACCCCCTCGACGATAATCAATGCCCTTGGACAGGCATTTTTCTCTCTCAGCCTCGGAATGGGTATCCTGATAACCTATTCAAGCTATTTCCCGCGTGACACCAAGCTGACGCGTACCGCCGTCACCGTCTCGTTGCTCGACCTGCTCGTGGCGTTCCTGATGGGACTCGTGATATTTCCCGCAGTCACGACCTTTGGACTCGGCGACCACCAGCTGGCGGGGTCGGCCCTGGTGTTTGTAACTCTCCCCGAGATTTTCGCGCAGATGTCGGGTACGCAGTTCTGGTCGGTGCTTTTCTTCTTGCTCCTGACTGTGGCCGCGTTTACCTCGACCATATCCCTTGCCGAGGTGTCGGTGGCGTTCCTCCAGGACCGTTTCGGTATGCGTCGCCGAAGTGCCTGTGTTGCCGTCATTCTGCCGCTGTTTCTCCTCAGCTCCGTATGCTCGCTGTCCGTTGGGTCGTGGAGTGACATGACGATATGCGGCATGACGATTTTTGATTTCCTTGATAATGTCGCCACCAACATCATGCTCCCTCTTGGCTCCATCCTGTTGTGCGTATATATGGGTTGGGTGGCTCCCGGCAAGTTTTTCCGTGATGAGTTGACCAACAACGGCACGGTGACATCCCACGTCTTCTCAATCATACGGTTTATTGTCAAATGGATAGCACCACCGCTTATCGGTGTCATCCTCATCTCACAATATCTATGATGCCACGGTGGATGCGTGACACGCAGCTGACACGCGGGGAACTTGCCGCCCTGTTGGCGCTCGTGATACTCCTCGCCGGCATCATTGGTGTCATCGCGCTTGGCCGTGGCACCGGGGAGAATCTTCCCGCGTCTGTGGATATGCCCACAGCTGATACCGCTTTGGTAACGACGGGAGGTGTTGTCATCGACACGCTGCCGATGAGGCAGGTGGCGACTGCGACCCGCAGGCGGCGGTCGGGAGCGCGTAAGGATACGGCCAAGCGTGCTGTCAAGAAGGCTCCTGTCTACCGTGACCCGTTGTCAAGGCCCGTTGACAAGGTCGGGCAATGACCGTCAGACTGATTTTAATCATCTAAACAAACATAGCGTAATAGGATATATGGCTGAAAATAGAGCACAATTCACCACTCGCCTTGGCGTTATAGCGACGACAGTAGGTTCGGCTGTCGGACTTGGCAATATATGGCGTTTCCCTTATGAGGCAGGGGTGCATGGAGGCGGCGCGTTCATGCTGGTCTATCTGTTTTTCATATTTGTCATCGGTATTCCCGTCATCTGTGCCGAGTTTATCATAGGACGCAACACGGGAGCCAATATATCGGGGGCCTTCCGCAAGCTGTCGCCACGCAGCGCGTGGAGTCGTCTCGGCTATATCGGCATCGCTGCATCGCTGATGATACTCAGCTTTTATTCGGTTGTTGCCGGATGGACTATGGAATATATCTATCAATCGGTTGTCGGATTCTCGGGAGTGCATAGCGTTGATGGGCTTCATCGGCAGTTTGATGCGTTTGCCCGCTCTGACTGGCGTCCGGCTGTGTGGGTCATCGTGTTTCTGTCACTCAATTACCTCATCCTTAGCCGTGGAGTGCAGAAGGGTATCGAGCGTATGTCCAATTTGCTGATGCCCGCCTTGTTCCTGATACTTATAGCGTTTTGCATTAACTCGCTCACCATGCCGGGGGCAGGGGAGGGATTGCGGTTTCTGTTCAAGCCCGACTTCTCCAAGATTGATTCGTCGGTCTTGCTCGGAGCGATGGGTCAGGCGTTTTTCTCGCTCAGTCTCGGATTGGGATGTCTCATCACCTATTCGAGCTACTTTAACCGCGAGACAGCCTTGGTGCGCAGTGCGACTGTGATTGCCGGACTCGACACGCTTGTCGCCATCCTTGCCGGCATCATCATCTTTCCCGCCGTGTTTACCTTTGGGGAGCATCCCGCCGCAGGGCCGAGGCTCGTCTTTGAGGTGCTACCCTCGATTTTTGCCGGTCTTCCCGGTGGGGCAGTGTGGTCAACCTTGTTTTTCGTGCTGCTGTTTCTCGCTTCCCTGACCTCGACAATCTCCATGAGCGAGATATCCATCGCCTATTTTTGTGAGGAGCATGGGATGAGTCGCCGTCGGGCAACGTGTCTCAACACGGCGATAGCGATGGTGTTTGGAGTGTTATGTGCGCTCTCATTCGGTGTGTTGGGTGGATTCAGGATTTTTGGCATGACACTGTTTGACCTGTTTGACTATGTGTCGTCCAACGTTCTGCTACCGATAGGCGGCATGGCCATATCCATATTTGTGGGATGGGTTCTCAACCGGCAGGTGGTGCGCGATGAGCTGACCAATGGCGGAACACGCCGGGTGAGGATGCTCGGTGCCATAATATTCTGTCTGCGCTATATCGCCCCGGTCTGCATAGCCCTCGTCTTTTTCTGTGGACTCGGCATCATCTGACGGCTTATGGTCACCTGACGCCATGGTGTGTGATTGCAGAGGTGGCAACTTTTTTTGCTGTCGGTTTGGAATATGTTGTATAACATAGTAATTTTGCAGTCGGAAATAAAATTGGTATGCAGAAAATAAGAAATATTGCCATTATCGCTCACGTCGACCATGGCAAGACGACCTTGGTTGACAAGATGCTTTTGGCTGGCAATCTTTTTCGTGAGAACCAGAACGCCGGGGAGTTGATCCTTGACAATAACGACCTTGAGCGTGAACGCGGTATAACGATTCTCTCAAAGAATGTCTCTATAGACTATAAGGGATACAAGATAAACATCATTGACACTCCGGGACACGCCGACTTTGGCGGCGAGGTGGAGCGTGTGCTCAATATGGCCGATGGCTGTCTGCTGTTGGTCGATGCCTTCGAGGGGCCGATGCCCCAGACACGCTTTGTGCTTCAGAAGGCTATACAGATGGGGCTGAAGCCTGTCGTGGTGGTCAACAAGGTTGACAAGCCCAACTGCCGTCCCGACGAGGTTCAGGAGATGGTGTTTGACCTGATGTTCAACCTTGATGCCACTGAGGAGCAGCTTGATTTCCCGACAATATACGGCTCGGCAAAGCAGGGTTGGATGTCGACCGACTGGAAGACCCCGACCGACAACATCCTGCCGGTGCTCGATGCCATCATCGAGTATATTCCCGAGCCGGAGCAGATTGAAGGTGATGCCCAGATGCTCATAACCTCCCTCGACTTCTCAAGCTACGTCGGTCGTATCGCCATTGGCCGCGTGCATCGTGGCGAGTTGCGCGAAGGCATGGATATAGCGCTCTGCAAGCGTGACGGCTCCGTGGTGAAACAGCGCATCAAGGAGCTGCATACCTTTGAGGGAATGGGACGCAAGAAGGTCGAGAGTGTCAAGAGCGGTGATATATGTGCGCTGGTAGGACTTGAGGGCTTTGAGATTGGTGATACCGTAGCCGACATCAATAATCCCGAGCCGCTGCCCCGCATAGCCATCGACGAGCCTACCATGTCGATGACGTTTACCATCAACGACAGCCCGTTCTTTGGCCGCGATGGCAAGTATGTCACCTCGCGCCACATCGGAGACCGTCTCATCAAGGAGCTTGACCGCAACCTCGCGCTGCGCGTCACCAAGGCCGACCACGAGGATGTGTGGACGGTGTTTGGTCGCGGTGTGCTCCACCTCTCCGTGCTGATCGAGACTATGCGCCGTGAGGGATACGAGCTTCAGGTGGGTCAGCCTCAGGTCATCGTCAAGGAGATTGACGGCAAGAAGTGTGAGCCTGTCGAGCTGTTGACGATAAATGTCCCCGAGGAGTATTCGAGCAAGGTTATCGACCTCGTCACGCGCCGCAAGGGTGAGATGGTGTCGATGGCGGCCCAGAATGACCGACTCCACATCGAGTTCAACATCCCGTCGCGTGGCATCATCGGATTGCGCAACAATATACTCACCGCGACAGCCGGTGAGGCGATTATGGCTCACCGTTTCCTTGAGTATCAGCCGTGGAAGGGCGACATCGAGCGCCGTACCAACGGTTCGCTCATCGCCATGGAGGCCGGTACGGCATACGCGTACGCTATTGACAAACTTCAGGATCGCGGACGATTCTTCATCTTCCCTCAGGAGGAGGTGTATGCCGGACAGGTTGTCGGCGAGAACGCCAAGGAGAATGATATTGTGGTCAATGTGACCAAGTCAAAGAAGTTGACCAACATGCGTGCCAGCGGTGCCGACGACAAGGCGCGTATCATCCCGCCGGTAGTCTTCAGCCTTGAGGAGGCGCTTGAGTATATCAAGGAGGATGAGTATGTAGAGGTTACTCCCAACCACCTGCGTCTGCGCAAGATCATACTCGATGAGCTTGAGCGCAAGCGTGCCAACAAGAGCTGATTCCCTTCATGGATATTGGATATAATACGTGGCCGGGCGAGCAATTCGTCCCGGCCACGTTGCCTATAGATATGCCGTTCAATGGGATTCGTGTTACAATATGTCAAGGAGCGCTTGCTGCCGTGCCCTCGGGTTAGAAACCCGGGGTTCTCTCATTATCGGCGTATCTCCGATACGCCCCGCGACCCCAACGCTGTCCCAGCGGGACGTCATAATGAAGAAACCCTCGTGCTTCATTGCAGGGACACCCTCAGCTTGTGCCCATAGAGCGTCGGAGACGCGCATTAATTGTAGCTCCATCACGAGCGCAGCGAGGCATGGAGAAACCATGACATTCCCAGATCGGGCCTCGAAGAGGTCCATTAATTCCGTCCGCGTCCCACAGCGCCCACCACCGCCCCCGCTGGGACAGCAATAATGAGAGAACCCCGTGCTTCAACACGGGGACACCGCCTCTCCTCGACCCCAACGCTGTCCCGCTGGGACAGCAATAATGAGAGAACCTCGTGCCTCAGCACGGGACACGTCCTCTCCGCGCCCCCAACGCTGTCCCGCTGGGACAGCAATAATGAGAGAACCCCGTGCTTTAGCACGGGGACACCGCCTCTCTAAGCCAAAAGTCCCGGAGGGACGTCTTATAATGCTCCCTCCGAATTAGCGGACCTCTCCGAGGCCCATCCCCACAACATACCTCGCCCCCACGCCTCCGGGCCATCGTGCCGGGCATACGCCCGACCCGCCGTCCCTCCGTGGTGGGGCTACAACTAATCCGCGTCTACGACGCTCCGTCGCCATAGGCCAATACGACACGATGGTTGCCGCCCCATCTCCCCGCAAGTTACCTTAGCGCCATGAGACCGACCGTCTACCATAAGCCATCGACCCGGGAGCGCCACATCGTCGCCCCCAACTACACCTACGCCTTTGCCCGCTGGCTCAAGAATACAACAGGCCGTACGCTTTGTCCCCCTCATCGCCACATAATCGACCGCCTCGAATGCGCCCGCCTCTCCGCTGCCCCTGTGCCCATCGACCGTCTCACAACTCCAACGCCCCACACGACCCCGCGTCCCACACCTCTGCCGTGGCGCCACCGCCCATATACCCTCGCCCGCATCATCATCTCCGACCCCGCCCCCGACTATACCCACATCGCCGACCTCCTCGTCCACTACATCCATTGGCTTCGCACAACAATCCTCCCTCACCGCCAAACCCTAATCCTCGACCGCACCGCCACCGCCGCCCACACTCTAATCAACACCCTTCCCGCACCACCAACCAAACTCCACGCCATCGGCTCCGGCTGCCGTCCCGCCACCCACCGTGGCGGAACATTCGACATAATCCTCCTGCTCAACGCTGACACATATCCCATCTCTCGCCCACGTCCCTCCCACGTAGGGTTGCACGCTCGTGCATCCGCCTCCCGCCACTCCGATGCCCTCGACTCTGCCCTCGACACATTCCTCCCCATGCTCCAGCCCCACCGCGAGAGCATCCTAATCATCCACGGCTCCCCACACCCCCGCCCACCACGCCGTAACGCACCCCGCCGTCTCCCCACCTCCTACCTAAAATCCAAAGATACCTTAACCACCCTAACCACCCTAACCACCTTAAACTCCTTAACCTCCCAAAACCACCCGCCTCGCCCTCCCCGCCGCCATCCAACCCCATTCCTCCACTACCTCACTGCCTCCCTTGACGGCGACCTCGACCCGTTCATCCCCATCGACCCCGAGTCCATCCCACGCAACCATCACTCAGGATGCCCTCCATCCGCCGCTGGACTGTCCCAGAGGGACAGCAATAATGAGAGAACCCCGTGCTTCAGCACGGGGACAGCGTCAGTCTCAGTCACAAGTCCCGGAGGGACGTCTAATTGTAAAGCCGTAATAACTCCCCCCTACATCCCCCTCACTTATGCGGCAGCTGCCCCCGCCGCCTAAAGCCAAACCGGCAGCACGCGCTCCTTGACATACTGAACCATCGTTTTTGCTTCGACGAAATGGATGCGTATCGGAGATACGCCGATAATGAGAGAACCCCGGGTTTTTAACCCGGGGGCACGGCAGCACGCGCTCCTTGACATTATGAAAATACTGATGCCGTTCTGGAGATGGACGGCGTAGCGACTTACTGTCGTGCGTCCTTACCGCCGAGGGGACTATAGCTTGGGCTTGAGGTAGTGGCCGGTGTGGCTGGCGGGGCAAGCGGCTACTTGCTCGGGGGTGCCGGCAATGACAAGGTTGCCTCCGGCCTCGCCACCCTCGAGGCCTATGTCGATGACATGGTCGGCACATTTTATGACATCCATGTTGTGCTCGATGATGATGACCGTGTGACCCTGGGCTATGAGACGGTTGAACGAGTCCATCAATGTGTTGATGTCTTGGAAATGGAGTCCCGTAGTCGGTTCGTCAAATATGAATACGGTAGGCTGGGGCTTCTCGCCGGCGAGGAAATAGGCGAGCTTGACGCGCTGGTTCTCGCCGCCTGACAGCGTCGAGGACGACTGTCCGAGCTTGATGTAGCCGAGACCGACGTCCTGGAGGGGCTTCAGACGCTTTACAATCTTGCGCTCAATCGAGCCGGGTGTCTCGCTGAAGAACTCTATGGCCTGGTTGACGGTCATATTGAGCACGTCATATATGTTGTGTCCACGATACTCAATGTCGAGCACATCTTGCTTGAACCGCTTGCCGTGGCACTCCTCACAAGGGATGGTGATGTCGGCCATGAACTGCATCTCAATAGTGATGGTGCCCTCGCCCTTGCACTCCTCACAGCGGCCACCCTCGGAGTTGAACGAGAAATATCCCGCCGGAATCCCCATCTGCTTGGCACTCTGTTGGTCGGCAAACAGGCGGCGTATCTCGTCATAAGCCTTGAGATAGGTGGCCGGATTGCTGCGTGTCGACTTGCCGATGGGATTTTGGTCGACAAACTCAACGGCTGTGACGCGTGACAGGTCGCCACGGAGTTCCTTGAACAATCCCGGCGCGTCGCACGGTTCGTCGAAGTGCCGCTTGAGGGCGCGGTAGAGGATGTCGCGCACGAGGGTTGACTTGCCTGAACCGCTGACACCGGTGACCACGGTCATGACACCAAGTGGAAACCTTACGTCGATGCCCTTGAGATTGTGCTCACGTGCGCCTTTCACCTCGATATAGCTGTTCCACTTGCGTCGGCGCGAGGGGACGGGGATACTCTTAAGCCCGGTGAGGTATTGCATGGTGTAGCTCTCCGTTGCCTCGGAGATACCCTTGGCCGGACCCTGATATATGATCTCACCGCCATGTCGCCCCGCGTCAGGCCCTACATCAATGATGTAGTCGGCGGCCTCCATTATCTCCTCGTCATGCTCAACGATGACCACAGTGTTGCCCAGCGACTGGAGTTTGCGGAGCACCCCGATGAGACGCCGGGTATCGCGGGAATGGAGTCCGATACTCGGTTCGTCGAGTATGTAGAGTGAGCCGACAAGGCTGCTACCGAGCGATGTGGCAAGGTTGATGCGCTGGCTCTCACCGCCCGACAGGCTCGATGACATGCGGTCGAGAGTGAGATAGCCGAGACCGACGTCGCTCAGGAAGCGGAGACGGTTGCGTATCTCGACCAACAGTCTGGCGGCAATGCGGGAGTCGGTCTCGTCAAGCGTCAGGGAGTCGAAAAATCCGAGCAGCCTGTCGACCGGCATCCTGACAAGCTGGGAGATGGTCTTGCCGCCGACCTTGATGTACTCGGTCTCATGTCTCAACCGGTTGCCGTGGCAGTCGGGACACAGGGTCTTGCCGCGATAGCGGGCAAACATGACGCGGTATTGTATCTTATACTGGTTTTCCTCAACCATCTTGAAGAACCCGTCAATGCCACGGAACGAGCCGCTTCCGTGCCACAAGATGGACTTCTCCCTCTCTGACAGGTCGCAGTAGGCCCGGTGGATGGGAAATCCGATGTGAGGCGCGAGGTGTATCAGCTCGCGCTTCCACTCGCTCATCTTCTCACCGCGCCAGCAGACAACGGCATCCTCGTAGACCGACAGCGTGGGGTCAGGCACGACAAGGGCCTCGTCAATCCCGATGACCTTGCCAAATCCCTCACATCGCGGACACGCACCGTAGGGATTGTTGAAGTTGAACATCATCTCGTTAGGCTCGGCAAAGGTGATGCCATCGGCCTCAAACCGCTTGGAGAAGTCAAACGAGCTTGTCGAGCCATCGGGATTCCAGACTATCAGCACACACTCGTCGCGCCCCTCGAAAAAGGCAGTCTCGACCGAGTCGGCCAACCGGCTAAGCTCATCGCCTGAATGTTCGACGGCGAGCCGGTCGATGAGCAACAGGTAGCCGTCGGCGCTGTCGGGACAATTGGCCGGGTCGGAGAGCAAATCCTCAATCGCGATGAAGTCACCGTCGTGGACGAGACGTGAGAATCCCTCCTTGAGATAGATCTCAAGCTGAGTGGAGAGCTTGCGCCCCTCGGGAAGCACTATCGGCGAGGCGACGGCTATGCGCGTGCCGTCGGGATAGGATAGCGCCCGCTCTATGACATCCTCGGCTGAGTGCTTCTTGACCAACTCCCCCGTGACAGGTGAGTAGGTCTTGCCTATGCGTCCGAACAGCAGCCGCATGTAGTCGTAGATCTCGGTCGAGGTACCGACGGTACTGCGGGGATTGCGTGTGTTGACTTTCTGCTCGATAGCGATGGCCGGTGGAAGTCCTTTTATGAAGTCGACCTCGGGCTTGGCCATCTTTCCCATAAACTGACGGGCATAGGCGCTGAGGCTCTCGACATATCGGCGCTGTCCCTCGGCATAGAGTGTGTCGAAGGCAAGCGACGACTTGCCCGACCCTGACAGGCCGGTGACCACGACAAGCCGGTTGCGTGGTATCTCGACGTCAACATTCTTGAGATTGTTGACGCGGGCACCTTTTATCTGTATGTTTTTTTCGGTCATTGTAGAGTATTACTTTCCCTCGACATCGGACAGCCGTGCGGGCTTGGGTTCAGGAGTCCTGACACCATCGCGTTCAAGCAGGGCGTCGATGGTCGGCTCCTGACCACGGAAGCGCTTGTAGAGCGTCATGGGATGCTCGGTGCCTCCCTTGGTGAGGATGTTCTCGCGGAACGAGTCGGCGGTCTTGCGGTCGAAGATTCCGTTTTTCTTGAAGACAGAGAACGCGTCGGCATCAAGTACCTCAGCCCACTTGTAGCTGTAGTATCCGGCTGCGTAGCCGCCTGAGAATATGTGGCTGAACTGAGGTGATATCATCGCGCCATCAACCGGGGCAAACATCTCGACCGACTTGACGGCCTCGCGCTCAAAGGCGACGGGGTCGCTGACGGAGTCGGTGACCGAGTGCCATGCCATATCGAGATAACCGAACCCGAGTTGACGCAGACAAGCATATCCGGCGCCAAACTGTGATGTCGCCACAATCTTGTCGACAAGCTCCTGAGGTATCGGTTCGCCTGTGAGATAGTTTTTGGCAAATCCGTCGAGAAATTCCTTTTCGGTAAGATAATTCTCATTAAACTGTGAGGGAAGCTCGACAAAATCGCGGTAGACCGAGGTGCCCGACAGAGAGGCATACTTGGTGTCGGCGAGCAGCCCGTGGAGCGCGTGGCCAAACTCGTGGAGGAATGTCTCGACCTCGTAGGGGGTGAGGAGTGACGGCTTGGAATCGGTCGGCTTGGTGAAGTTCATGGTTATCGACACATGGGGACGGTTGTTGGTGCCGTCGGATGAAATCGACTGGTCACGGAATCCCGTCATCCAAGCGCCGGGGCTCTTGCTGTCGCGGGGGAAGAAGTCGGTGTATATCACGCCGACATACTCACCCGCCGAGTCGGTCACCTCATAAGCCTTTACCTCGGGATGGTATACCTCGATGTCGGGATTGTAGGTGAACTTGAGTCCATAGAGCTTGCCGGCGAGGCCAAACACCCCGTCGATGACATTATTGAGCTCGAAGTAGGGGCGCATCTCCTCCTCGTTGTAGGCGTACTTATCGTTCTTGAGCTTGTTGGAGTAGTAGCTGTAGTCCCACGGATTGATGGTCACGGGGTGTCCCTCAAGACGCGAGGCAAACTCGGTGAGCTCGCGCATCTCGGCTTGCTCGGCGGGACGGTAGGCGTCGCGGAGCTGGTCGAGCAGACGGTAGACGTTGTCGGGAGTCTCGGCCATGGTGTTGACGAGCTTGTAGTCGGCGTATGTCTTATAGCCAAAGAGGTTGGCCATCTGGCGACGCAGTTCGGCGATGCGTGCAATGTTGCCGATGTTGGAGTACTCACCCCGGGTGTTGCGGCCATTGTAAAGACGGTACATCTTCTCGCGGAGGTCGGGACGGGAGGAATATTTCATGAACGCCATGTAGGTGGGTTGGGCGAGGGTAAACAGGTACTCACCCTCGCGGCCCTCGTTCTTGGCGGCGAGTGCGGCGGCCTCCACCGAGCTCTCAGGCAGACCTGCGAGGTCATCCTTGGTGAGCCATATCTTGTAGGTTCCCATCTCTTTCAGCACGTTTTGACCAAACTTGGTCGTGAGTTCTGACAGCTCGGCTGAAATCTTGCGGTATTTTTCCCGGTCATCACCCTTGAGGTTGGCACCTGACCGCTCGAATGACTCGTATGTGCGTTTGAGCAGCATCATATCCTCGGTGTCGAGGGTCTCGTTGTCGCGATTGTCCCAAACCTGCTTGACTCGCTCCCAAAGCGGCTGGTTGAGCACGATGTCGGTCTCATGGTCGGAGAGCTTGCCGGATACCCTCATCGAGATTTCCATCAGTTCGTCGTCACTGTCGGCTGACACGAGGGGGAAAAAGACGTTGAGTACGCGGGACAGGTCCTCGCCCGAGTTCTCGAGGGCGACGATGGTATTCTCGAACGTGGGGCGCGAGCGTTGACGGACGATAGCGTCGATGGCCTCCTTCTGGAGCTTGATGCCACGGTCGATGGCCTCCTCCATGTTGGCGTGGGTTATCTGAGAGAATGGCGGGGTGTTATGGGGAGTCTGGAACTCCCGGTCAAATGGATTTTGGGCTTGTGTCATGATAGTGGCTGACAATAATAGTGCAGAAACGGCTTTTCTCATTGTAATAATTTGTGTAAGATATAGTATATGACAAAATTACCGATAAATCTGCGGTTACACCAATAAAATTTGTAAAAAATGACAACGGACACTGACGTGACGCGTGTCATCGGGACTCAGTGCAGTCAACCGACCTGATAGAGCAACGAGTCGATGACCAAGGGGATGAGCGACGGACTGACTCCGGCCTTGACAAGTACCGGGGTGTCGGTGTGCATCGACTTGATGAATGACTCGGTGCCGTTAGGGTCGTTGGCCACGCTTAGCTTGTAGAGGTTCAGGGCCTCGCGCACGCGGCCCGACGCCAGCTCAAGGTGTCCCATGTTGAGATAGTCGCCGGCGGTGGGGTTGTCGCCGAGGATGCGGTCGTAGTAGCGCCGGCTCTGCTCAAGGTTGCCTGTGAGGAGGCTGCACCATGCGATGGGCCGCAGGGCGCGTGATGACTTCTCGTCGAGAAACTCTACCTTGAAGTAGCACTTTAGCGCCTCGTCGTGGTTGCCGAGCTCCATGTTGCAGTGTCCCATGCTCATGGCCACGGAGAGGTCGTCGGGCTTGATGGCGGCGACGCGCTTGTAGTAGCTGAGGGCATGGCGCGGCTTGCCAAGCAGCTTGTAGCATGAGGCGATGCGCTTGAGTGTCCACAGGCTGTCGGCGTTGAGCAGTTCGGCCTGACTGTAGTATTTCAACGCGCCCTCGATGTCGCCGGTCTGCTGGAGGCAGTAGCCCATCTTCTGGAACAGCTGGGCATCAGGCGGCACCAGCTCGCTGAGGCGGCTGAAGATGTCGTAGGCATCCTCGTAGTGTCCGCGACGGAAGTAGAACTCGGCCACGATGGCAAGTGTCTCGCTGTCATTGAAATCGCCGAGAAGCACCGGCACCTGAAGCATGTTGAGGGGGGTGTCGAACGGGTCGGCAAACTCATTCTTGCGCCTGAACAGCTTGAAAAACCTGTAAAGGTCCTGGACATACTTGTTGGCTATGTTCTCGCGCCGGGTGTCGCCCTCAAGCAGCTCTGAGTTGCGTATCTCGGCGGCATTGAGATTCTGGGCGTTGAACTGCGACATCATGAACTTGCGCTGCTGGTCGGGAATGGACGAGATGGAGAGCGCTATCGAGTACTTGTCGCTGTTGCACAGGAACGGCGAGGCGGCGATGATCTCACCCGTGACCGATCCGTTGTCGAGAGCGTCGCTGACGGCGGTATGGTCTATGCGGAAGGGGAGAAACCAGTTGGCGATGTCGGAGAAGAACGGATATTGCTTGAGGTGGGCGAATGTGCTCATGAACACGTCGCCACCATCCTCCTGCATCTTGGTAAGCTCCTTCATCTTGTCGGTGATCCCGCTCTTGTCGAGCATCTCCTGCCACTCGGGATTTTCCTCAATGTCTGACAGGTCTAAGGTGCCGTCGGTCTTCCCGTGGAATTTCTTGTAGATGTCGGGCCGCAGTTTCATCATGGTGGGTATCACCTCGTCACGCATCTTGCGGTTGATGCGCTCGGTGTCGCGAGTGCGGATGAACTGCATGAAGACCATGCGGACATCCTTGTGCCATGTCGGCACGGTGTCCTTTATCGTCTCGACCCGGGAGGTGAGCTTACCTGAGGCGATGCGGCTTCGGTGGATGTACATCACTATGAGCGCGGCGCAAAGGGCCTTGATGCCTACCGGGCTGTCGGGACGTGAGGAGTAGACGTCGAGCAGCATGGCCAGGCGTGACTCGTCGTAATAGGGGAGCAGTCCAAGCAGCAGGGCCGACACCATTAGCTCCTTGAAATAGTCGGGAAGGGTGTCGGAGGTGAACGCCATGTCAAGTGCCGCTATGTCGTCGTGAGAGAGGGGATAGGTGATCCATACGCGGCTGAAAAGACGGCGCTCGGCCTCCTCGATGTCGCGCCGTGCCGAAGAGGTGTCGGCATCGGGTGATGAGGTGATTAGGTTGAGCATCGAGTTCTTGTCTTGCAATGCACTATAGCGTGCGAGCAGTCCGGGGATTGTGTCGGCGGGTTGAAGATGCTCGTATCGGAGGGTGTTGAAGTAAAGGGTGGGGGAGTCGGTCTTGTATCGCTCGCGGCTGACACGGTCGATGATGCCGTACATGCGGCCAACGATGCTGTCATAGACCTGACCGCGCCCCGGGTCCTCGACACCGTCGGCGGCATAGCGCAGCATCATGCGGTAGGAGTCCTCTATATTGTTGACATCCTCCTGCAATGACCAGTGGAGACCGCTGACCATTATGCGCAGCTCGCGCAACGCGTCACGCAGTCTTGACTGCTCGATGTATCGTGCTATGATGTTACGGCGTTCCTTTATGCTGTCTTTTGTCATGAGTGACTTCCTTGGTTGAGTTTATAGGATAAGATACTTATATAACAGATAAGGAGCAAAACTTGTGCCAAACTTCATGGATTTAGCATATATTATGGAATCACGGGCAGAGAGGTATTCAATCGAGGTGTAAAAAGGGACAAGGCCGTCCATCCGGGGAGTGGATGGTGCGGCCTTGTGTTGGGGATGGCTGCCGATTGTGGCACGTCAGCGCAGACGGTCGTAGTGGGCGAGCTTGCGACGGTCCTTGCCCATGAAGTTATAGGCAAAGAGTATCATGAGCAATGATGCCGCAAGGAGTATTATGCCCGGGAGCCACTCGACCCCGGTGGCGGCGAAGCGTTCGGTGAAGACGAGTACGCAGATGAACCATGTGATACACGAGGCGAACTCAAGGGCCGCGCATACGAGGGCTACGGTCATCTGTCGCCGGAGGTTTTTGTAGAGGAATATGTCAATGATGATGAGCAGGGCTATCAGGCAGTTGACTATGAAATAGACGACTGTGCCGCCGGCACACTGGCCATCGGGGGCTGTAAGTCCGAGAGGTCGCCATGTGAGGACGGTATCTGCGGTGGTGAACTCGGCGTTGGGCATGAAGCAGAAGAATGCCATCGCCACAGCGGCCAAGAGAAGAAACACTGATTGCCAACGTTGTATTACCATAATGGAATATGTTTTTGAGGTTATGAAAAATAGTTGTCGTGAATGGAGTGCAAATGTACTATCACTTGTCAATAAAAACAAATTTGCGGCAGTATAGTTGAGCGGTGGGGGAATGAATGATGAGCGTCGCCGATAGGGCGGCAGGACCTTGGCGGGTGGGAAAAATTATGAAGAAATTTATTTTGAAAATTTGGATGTGAAATTCAGAAAAACTTTACTAAATTTGTCGCGTTAATCAATACCATCAATTACAAAATACCATTAAACACTATTGTTATGGATATTAACAATATCATTCAGTCTCTTGAGGCAAAGCACCCCGGAGAAAAAGAGTACCTTCAGGCCGTGAAGGAAGTGTTGCTATCAGTAGAGGAGACCTACAACCGCCACCCCGAATTTGAGAAAGCACGCATCATCGAGCGTATGGTCGAGCCTGACCGTATCGTGACTTTCCGTGTCACATGGATTGATGACAAGGGTGACGTGCAGACCAACATCGGCTACCGCGTGCAGTTCAACAACGCTATCGGCCCGTACAAGGGCGGTATCCGTTTCCACGCGTCGGTCAACCTCTCGATACTCAAGTTCCTCGGATTTGAGCAGACATTCAAGAACGCGCTCACGACCCTGCCGATGGGCGGTGCCAAGGGTGGCAGTGACTTCTCGCCCCGTGGCAAGAGTGACCGGGAGATCATGCGGTTCTGCCAGGCGTTCATGCTCGGCCTGTGGAAGAATGTGGGTCCTGACCGCGATGTGCCCGCCGGCGACATAGGTGTAGGCGGACGCGAGGTCGGATACATGTATGGCATGTACAAGAAACTTGTCGAGGAGCATAACGGCACGTTCACGGGCAAGGGCCTTGACTTTGGCGGCTCGCGCATACGTCCCGAGGCTACCGGCTTTGGCGCTCTCTACTTTGTTGAGAACATGCTCGCTGAGATGGGTGACAATATCAAGGGCAAGACTGTGGCCATATCGGGATTTGGCAACGTGGCCTGGGGCGCGGCTCTCAAGGCGACGGAGCTTGGCGCCAAGGTGGTGACTATCTCGGGCCCGGACGGATACATATATGACCCGGAGGGTATATCGGGCAAGAAGATTGACTATATGCTCGAACTGCGTGCATCGGGCAATGACGTGGTGGCTCCCTATGCCGAGGAGTTCCCCGAGGCTACATTCTTTGAGGGACGCAAGCCCTGGGAGCAGAAGGTCGACATCGCGTTGCCGTGTGCCACGCAAAATGAGGTTGATGGTGAGGATGCACGTCGTCTCATTGACAACAAGACGCTGATTGTCGCCGAGGTTTCCAATATGGGTTGTACGCCTGAGGCGATTGATGCCTTTGTCGAGAACCATGTAAACTATGCGCCCGGTAAGGCTGTCAATGCCGGCGGTGTGGCAACATCGGGTCTTGAGATGAGCCAGAATGCCATGCACTTGCAGTGGCCTGAGGAGGAGGTGGACCACCGTCTCCATAATATCATGCGCGACATCCATACCCAGTGTGTGAAGTATGGTCGTCAGCCGGACGGTTACATCAACTACATGAAGGGGGCCAATATCGCCGGCTTCATGAAGGTGGCCAACGCCATGATGGGTCAAGGCATTATCTGATAGCGGTATAAGCCAAATGACAGTACGGATAATCGGGGTCGATAGCTGAATACTATCGACCCCGATTTTTTTGCAAAATTCTTTTGGATTGATAAATTTATTAGAAAATATTTTGCATAGTTGAAATTTTGGTGTAAATTTGCCATCAAAATAAGAGAAAAGATGACAACGAGATTTGCATATTTTTGCCAGCAGCAGGGTCAGCAGCAAGGCTTGAACAATGTTCAGGTCCGCTTGCTTGTATATGGCCGTACCAGTCCGGCAAAAACAGAATTGTAGCAAGACAAAATAATAAGGATAAGAGATTAGAGAGGCTGGTTTCCCTAAGGGAGGTCCGCCTCTCCTCTTTTAGACTATGAGAGTATCAATTTGGATTATGAGAGTATCAACCAAATAAATCATTCAAAAAACTAAAGTAAAAAGGATTATGAAAAAGATTGAGGCGATTATTCGCAAGACGAGGTTTGAGGAGCTGAAAGCGGCGTTGCTTGACTCTGACATCAACTGGTTTGAGTATCACGATGTGCATGGAATCGGCCAGGCGCGTCAGGAGCGGGTTTACCGTGGGGTGCAGTACAGTACTGACGTGATAGAGAGGGTGCATCTGTCAATCGTGTGCCGTGAGCAGTTTGTGGAGCCTACCATAAAGGTGATTCTCGATATTGCCCACACTGGTGAGGTTGGTGACGGACGCATATTTGTCAGTGAGGTGCTCGACGTGTACAGCATACGCACGGGCAAGCATGGCGAGGAGGTGATAGCCAACAGGCTGTAATGAAAAAGCAAAGGTTTAACACATAAAAACGATACTACAATGGATACGATTTTATCAGATACAATCAATGGTGTTGATACGCTATGGGTGTTGCTTGGCGCGATGTTGGTGTTCTGGATGCAGCCGGGATTTGCCTTGGTCGAGGCTGGATTGACGAGGGCAAAGAATACGGCCAATATCCTTATGAAAAATTTCTGTGACTTCATGTGTGGAAGTGTGCTGTTCTGGATTATCGGCTTCTCGATTATGTTTGGTCCGGGGAACGGGTTTATAGGTTGGGATGGCTTCTTTGCCATGAGCAACTTTGGCAATGACAATCTGCCCCCTGCGGCATATTTTATATTTCAGACGATGTTCTGTGCCACAACGGCCACGATAGTCAGCGGTGCGATGGCCGAGCGCACGAAGTTTTCGATGTACCTGCTCTATTCCATACTGATTTCTGCAATCATCTACCCGATTTCGGGACACTGGGGCTGGGGAGGCGGATGGCTCGCCGAGATGGGCTTCCACGATTTTGCCGGCTCGACGATAGTCCACGCGTGTGGCGGTGCGCTCGCCCTTGCGGGAGCGATAGTGCTTGGCCCGCGTATCGGGAAGTATGACAAGAACAAGAGGAGCCGTGCTATCCCGGGACACAATCTCACAATCTGTGCGCTTGGTGTATTCTGCCTGTGGGTAGGTTGGTTTGGATTTAACCCCTGCTCGACATTGTCGTTGACGGGCGATGGAGCGTTTGTCGCATCGCATGTGTTCATCACTACCAACATGGCGGCTGCGACCGGTGGTCTGGCGGCGCTGGCGTATACTTGGCTCGTGGACGGGAAGCCGTCATTGTCGATGGTGTGCAACGGTGTGCTGGCGGGTCTCGTGGGCATCACTGCCGGATGTGACTGTGTGCCTGTATGGGCAGCGGCCTTGATAGGTGTCATTGTCTCGGTCGTCATGTGTCTCTCGGTGTCGTTTCTCGACAAGAAACTCAAGGTTGACGACCCGGTGGGTGCTGTCAGCGTGCATGGTGTAGGCGGTGTTGTCGGGACATTGCTGACCGCAGTATTTGCATTTGATGATGCGGGAGTATCGTTTGGTGTACAGGCTCTCGGCACATTCTCGACTGTAGCGTATGCGTTTATCGCGGGTATGATTATCTTCAAGTCGATAGACAAGATATTCGGTCTGCGCTGCGGTGCCCGTGAGGAGGAGGAGGGACTCGATGTCTACGAGCACGGCGAGTCATGCTATAACTGATAGGCGGAGCCCTTAATGAGTCATAAGCGTGGAGGCTGTGTCAACAGGCACAGTCTCCTGCTTTATGTAATTATAAATAATGTGCGGCTGCGAAGTACTCGCAACCGCACGTTCTCTTAATGGCTTATAGTGGGAATGGTCAGGCTTTCTCGATATATTCGACAATCCATTCGCCGACTTCCTTGGTGCCGTAGTTGCCATGTCCCTCCTCCTGTATCTCGGGGGTGCGGACATAGTTGTCGAGCGAGGCGTTGACAGCATCACGTATGAGACGGCCCTCGGCCTTGAGGTCGAAGTATTCAAACAACATCGCCACGGAGAGTATCTGGGCAAGGGGGTTGGCCAGATTGAGACCCTTGGCCTGGGGCCATGAGCCGTGTATCGGCTCGAATACCGGGGTACTCTCGCCTGTGGATGCGGAAGGGAGAAGTCCCATCGAGCCGGAGATTACGGATCCCTCGTCGGTTAGGATGTCACCGAATGTGTTCTCAGTCACCATCACGTCAAAGAATCGGGGTTCTTGAATCATGCGCATGGCGGCGTTGTCGACATACATGTAGTCGGTGGTTACCTCGGGATATTGGGGTGCCATCTCTTGGGCAATCTGGCGCCACAGGCGCGAGGAGGCGAGGACGTTCGCCTTGTCAACGACGGTGAGATGCTTGCGGCGCTTCATGGCATAGTCAAAGGCGACCTTGAGAATGCGCTCAATCTCGGGACGCGTATAGGCGTTGGTGTCGTAAGCCTTGTCATTGTCCTGATATTTCTCGCCGAAGTACATGCCGCCGGTGAGTTCGCGGATACAGATGAAGTCAGCACCCTCGACGAGCTCGGGACGAAGCGGAGACTTGTGCAGGAGACAGGCAAATGTCTCGACGGGACGGATGTTGGCAAAAAGGCCGAGTTTCTTGCGCATGGCGAGAAGTCCTTGCTCGGGACGTACCTTGGCATTGGGGTCGTTGTCAAATTTCGGGTCTCCGACAGCCGAGAAGAGTACGGCATCGGCATCGCGGCATATCTCGTAGGTGGCCTCGGGGAACGGGTCTCCGACCTTGTCTATCGCATCGGCTCCGCAGAGGGCGTATTTGTAAGACACAGTGTGTCCGAACTTGTTGCAGACGGCTGTCATCACATCGACACCCTGCTTTGAGATCTCGGGACCTATTCCGTCGCCGGGAAGAACTGCAATTTTGAAATCCATAATCGGTTATATTGTCTGTTTTGGTTAATGTCGGTCGTTGGTGGCGGTGGTATCGCTGCCGGCGGGCTGGTAGCTCTCCATGAGGTTGAGCATCTTTACGGTGGCCTGTATGGCCGCCTCGGTCTGGTCGGCATCGAGTCCCCGGGTCTTTATCATGTGTCCCCGGTAACGCCAGGTGATGGTGGTGTGGACGAGGGCATCGGTCTGTCCCCCCGGAGGGATGTTGACCGCGTAATTGGTGAGGACGGGAAATTCACGTCCAAGCCTCACGCGATATATGTTTCGGACGGCCTTTACAAATGCGTCATACTGTCCGTCGCCGACAGCCGACTCCTGAAACTCGGCACCGTCGATGGCCAGTTTGACAGTCGCTGTCGGCCGCAGACCCTGTGACAGGTTGAGGGCATAGTTTATCACGCGTACCTTATTGGGGACTGTCGCGTGCTTGATTACGTCAGCGACGATAAATGGCAGGTCGCCCTGAGTCACAATCTCCTTCTTGTCGCCAAGCTCGATGATGCGCTGGGTGACCTTGCGGATATTCTCCTCGGTGAGCTCGATGCCGAGTGCCTCAAGATTTTTCTTGATGTTGGCCTTGCCTGATGTCTTGCCGAGCGCATACTCACGCTCGCGTCCGAAGCGTTCGGGGAGTAGGTCGTTGTAGTAGAGGTTGTTTTTGTTGTCACCATCGGCGTGTACCCCGGCACATTGGGTGAAGACACTCTCGCCAATGATGGGCTTGTTGGGTGGGACAAGTATCCCCGAGAATGACTCGACGATGTGGCTCACCTTGTTTATCTTGCTCTCATCGACCCCGGTGGTACCCTTGAGCTGGTCGTGGATGACGGCTACCGTGCTTGACAGGGCAGCGTTGCCGGCACGTTCGCCAAGGCCGTTTATGGTGCAGTGGACCCCACGTGCGCCGCCCTTAACAGCGGCAAACACATTGGCCGTGGCAAGGTCGTAGTCGTTGTGGGCGTGGAAATCGAAGTGGAGTCCCGGATAGCGTGTCACCATGCGATGGACATACGCGAGCGTGTCGTAGGGGTTGAGAATGCCGAGGGTGTCAGGCAGCATGAACCGTTCGATTGGCAGCCCCTTTATGGCATCCATGAGGTCAAAGACATATTGGCGTGAATCTTTCATGCCGTTTGACCAATCCTCAAGATATATGTTGACCTTGAGGCCGGCATCGCGGGCAATGGCGACCTCCCGGCGTATGGCATCAACATGTTGCGCGGGGGTCATCTTGAGCTGATAGGTGCAGTGTTTCTCCGAACCCTTGCAGAGCAGGTTGATCACCCGTCCACCGACACCTTTCACCCAATCGACCGACTCCCCGTTGTCGAGAAATCCAAGTACCTCGATGCTGTCGAGGTGGCCTGTACGGGCTGCCCAGGCGCAAACATCGCGCACGGTGTCGCGCTCGCCCTCCGACACCCGGGCCGAGGCTATCTCGACACGGGGTACGTGGAGCTCATCGAGGAGGAGTCTCGCGATACCGAGCTTCTCAGAGGCCGAGAATGATACCCCTGATGTCTGCTCGCCGTCGCGTAACGTCGTATCCAAAATCTCTACGTGCATCTTGATCGTGCTTGTCAGTTTAGACCTGTATGCGATGACCGGATCAGGTTACTTTCCGGCTTCCCAAGCCTCAATGTCAGACTTCTTGGAGAGTAGGAACTCAATATCATCAAGACCTTGCTCAAGGCAGTGCTTCTTATAGGGATTTATCTCAAAACTCTCACTATGGCCTGTCGCCAGGTTGGTGATTGTCTGGGCCGGGAGATCAACGCGGACCTCTGTGGCGGGATTGGCTGCGATGGAGTCAAACAGCTCAGCGAGAAACTGCTCTGACACAACGACGGGGAGGACAAAGTTGTTGAGCTCGTTGTTCTTGTGGATGTCGGCAAAGAAACTCGACACCACCACGCGGAAGCCATAGTCGGCGATGGCCCAGGCTGCATGTTCGCGGCTGGATCCCGAGCCGAAGTTCTTGCCGGCAACGAGTATGCACCCCGAGTAGGTCGGGTCGTTGAGGACGAAGTCCTTTATGGGGTTGCCGTCCTTGTCATAACGCCAGTCGCGGAACAGGTTGTCGCCAAATCCCTCACGTGAGGTGGCCTTGAGAAATCGTGCCGGAATGATCTGGTCGGTATCTACGTTCTCCATCGGCAGAGGGACGCAGGTGGATGTTATGGTTGAGAATTTTTCTTTCATTACGTATGGTTTATTGCGTACATGGTAATGTGCAGGTACGCGTTTGACATGACATGTTGTGATGAGACCGAAGTGGTCGGTTAGATTGTGCGTGGGTCGGTTAGTACGCCGGTGATGGCTGTGGCAGCTGCCACAAGCGGCCCGGCGAGGATGGTGCGAGACCCGGGACCCTGACGGCCCTCAAAGTTGCGGTTGGAGGTCGAGACGGCGAGTTTGCCGGCGGGCACCTTGTCCTCGTTCATGGCAAGACATGCCGAGCATCCGGGCTGACGTATCTCAAATCCGGCCTCGGCGAGTATCTTGTCGAGACCCTCGGCTTTGATCTGCTCATCGACCATCCAGGATCCGGGGACGAGCCATGCCGTGATGCCAGGCGCTTTCTTGCGACCCTTGACAAAGTTGGCAAAGGCGCGGAAGTCCTCGATGCGTCCGTTGGTACAGCTTCCGAGAAATACGTAATCGACAGGATGTCCGGCCAGTTTCTGACCTACCTCAAATCCCATATACTCCAATGACTTGGCATAGGAAATCTTGCCGGCCTCATCCTCGGGATCGGGAGCGGGGATAGCGTCGTTGATGCCCATGCCCATGCCGGGATTGGTGCCGAAAGTGATGCGCGGCTCGATGTCGGCTGCGTCAATGTTTATCTCCTTGTCAAAGACTGCATCGTCATCGCTGCGGAGTGTGCGCCAATAGGCTACGGCCTTGTCCCACTCCTCGCCCTTAGGCGCGAACTCGCGTCCCTTGACGTAGGCGAATGTGGTCTCGTCGGGGGCTATCATGCCACCACGCGCCCCCATCTCGATGGAGAGGTTGCAGACGGTCATGCGCTCCTCCATGGAGAGGTTACGTATGGTGTCTCCGGCATACTCGACAAAGTATCCCGTGGCTCCGCCTGTGGTCATCTTGGAGATTATGTAAAGGGCAATGTCCTTGGCGGTGACACCGGGCTTGAGCTTACCGTTGATGTTTATGCGCATGGTCTTGGGCTTGGGCTGGAGGATGCACTGTGAAGCGAGTACCATCTCCACCTCGCTTGTGCCGATACCGAACGCGACAGCGCCGAAGGCTCCGTGGGTTGATGTGTGGCTGTCGCCACACACGATGGTATAGCCCGGGAGGGTCAATCCGTTCTCGGGGCCAATGACGTGGATTATGCCGTTCTTACGATGGCCGAGGCCGTATAGGGTCACGCCAAACTCGTTGGCGTTGCGGGTCAGTGTCTCCACTTGATTGCGTGACACGGGGTCGGCAATCGGCTTGTCCTGATTGAGGGTGGGGATGTTGTGGTCGGGGGAGCAGAACGTCTTCTCGGGACGGAACACCTTGAGACCTCGCTTGCGCAGACCGTCGAATGCCTGTGGGCTGGTCACCTCGTGGCAGTAGTGGCGGTCGATATAGAGTTGTGACGGGCCTCCCTCGATGAGGTTTACAACGTGGGCATCCCAAATCTTATCAAATAATGTATTGGCCATATCTCTGTAATAATATTATCGTGATTGATGATTAGTGGACAAACTTGTTTATGGCGTCGATAAACGCCTCGGCGCTCGCGGCGACAATGTCGGTGTTGGCCGAGAATCCATAGTAGCTGTTGTTGTCGTATTCGACGGTCATGTGCACCTTGCCGACATCGTTGCTGCCCTTGTTGATGGCCTGGATGAGAAACTCCTTGACGAGCATCTTGCGGCGTATGATGTTCTTGATGGCACAGATGGCGGCATCGACCGGGCCGTTGCCCGAGGCACATGCCTCAAATTTCTCACCCGAGATGTCGAGACCGACGCTTGCGACCGAATGTATGCCGACACCGGCAGTGACCTGAAGGAAGTCGAGCTTGATGCGATGTTTGGAGCGATGGTGCTGTCCGGCGAGCATGAGGACATCGTCGTCGTTGATTTCCTTCTTGCGGTCGGCGAGCTTGAGGAACTCCTCGTAAGCCTTGTCGAGAGTCTCCTTGTCGAGGTCGATGCCGAGCACGTGGAGACGGTGCTTGAGTGCGGCTCGTCCGCTGCGGGCGGTGAGCACGATGGAGTTCTCGTCAATGCCGACATCCTTGGGGTCGATGATCTCGTAGCTCTCGCGGTTTTTGAGCACTCCGTCCTGATGTATGCCCGACGAGTGGGCAAAGGCATTGCGTCCGACAATCGCCTTGTTGGGCTGGACGGGCATGTTCATGAGGCTCGACACCATGCGGCTTATGCCGGCAATCTTGGTGGTGTTGATGTTGGTGTCGATATTGAGTTCCTTGTGGGACTTGAATGTCATCACGACCTCCTCAAGGGCTGTGTTGCCGGCGCGTTCGCCGATGCCGTTTATGGTGACCTCGGCCTGACGAGCGCCGTTGATGATGCCGCTGACGGTGTTGGCGGTAGCCATGCCAAGGTCATTGTGGCAATGGGTGGCGATGGTCACCTTGTCGATACCGTCGACATGCTCCATGAGGTATCTTATCTTCTCACCAAACTGTGACGGCAGACAGTATCCGGTGGTGTCAGGGATATTGACCACGGTGGCTCCGGCCTTGATGACTGCCTCAATGACCCGGGCAAGATACTCGTTGTCGGTGCGGCCTGCGTCCTCGGCATAGAACTGGACATCCTCGACAAACTTCTTGGCATAGCTTACACAGGCGATGGCCCGCTCAAGAATCTCCTCACGATTGGAGTTGAACTTGTAGCGTATGTGGTAGTCGGAAGTCCCGATACCAGTGTGGATGCGTTTGTGCTTGGCATACTGCAATGCCTCGGCTGCGACCTTGATATCGTTCTCGACCGCGCGGGTAAGGGCGCATATCGTTGGCCAGGTGACGGCCTTGGAGATTTCCACTACCGAGTTGAAGTCACCCGGACTTGAGACAGGAAAGCCCGCCTCGATTACATCAACACCGAGTTCCTCAAGGGCCTTGGCCACCTCGATTTTCTCAACGGTGTTGAGCTGACAGCCGGGCACCTGCTCGCCGTCTCGCAATGTTGTGTCGAAGATAAATAATCTGTCGCTCATTTTATCAGAAGTGAGTGTTACTAATTACCATTTATTAAAAAGGTCTTTCTCCTGATTGGAGAAAGACCGATGCTTTTTCATTGTCATATCATAATGTCCACAACTTCTTTCTCCCGCATTTATTTTGATAGCGTAAGTCCGATAATGGATAGGGAAAGAATAATCGAGTTCATTGTAATCGTCATGATTTCTTAATCGGATGCAAAAGTACGGCTTTATTTTGATATATTCAAATAAAAGATGAAGTTTTTTCGTGGAATAGTTGCGAAATAACGTCACCTAAGATGTTTTTGCTTTCATTTTGTAATCGTACCGTGTGCATCGACTTAAAACGAGATGCCGAGTCTGATTACCGCCGCGTTGATGTCGGAGTGGTCTTGGCTCTGTCCGCTTTTGTCGGTGTAGGGTTGCAGCCCGGTGTAGCTGTATCCGGCGATGATATAGCTCTTGAACGTGCGGCCGGAGGCGAGATTGAATCCGACTCCCGCCGAGCCGTAGAATCCTACCTGACTTGTCGAGTTGTCGATGTTGTTGAACGAGCAGCCGGCCCTGAGGTCGAGGAACGCGATGGTCGGGCGGGGACGGAAGCCGGTGCGGAGCATGGCGTAGACGGGAAACAGGCGGGACCCGTTGTTGAGCATCACGTTAATGCCGGCACCGACACCGGCAAAGTTGATGAAATCGTTCTTGTATCCGAAGCCCGCGTCAATAAGCACTGATGACATGTTGTTGCCATTGAGGTCTATGCAGCTGCCTATGTCGGCACCCCACGTAAAGTGGGAGAATCGTGAGGTGGTCGATGAGGCCGGTTGTGACTCGACCTCATGGACGTTGTTTCCTTTCGTGTAGTCGGGAGTCGCTGGTGTCTGCGCCACGGTTGAGTCAGGGATGAGCGTGGCGGCAAGCAGGAGGGTGTAGAGCAGATGTCTCATGATGTGGTCAGTCTTTTATCAGTTTGACACATGCCCAGTTGTCATGGGCGGTGTGGGACACGTATGACAGGCCGTGTGTCCGGGCTGCGGCGGTGATTACCGGGATGTCGTCAACAAAAAATCCGCTCAGCAACATGCTTGCTCCCTGCCTCATGGTCGAGGCATAGGCGCCAAGGTCGGCGGTGATGATGTTGCGGTTGATGTTGGCGATGAAAAGGTCTACGCCGTCGATGAGCGACAGGGCCGAGGCGTCACCAAGGATTATCCTCACATCTGTGCGGTTGTTGAGCCTGATATTCTCGTCGGCATTGAGCCGTGCGGCGGGGTCAATCTCTATGCCTATCACGGGTGACGCTCCTCTCATGGCGGCGAGAATGGCGAGTATGCCGGTGCCGGTTCCCATGTCGACAACCTTGAGTCCCCGGAGGTCGGTGTCGAGCAGTTGGGCTATTATCAGTGATGTGGTCGAGTGGTGTCCCGTGCCAAATGCCATCTTGGGGTCAATGACTATGTCGTATTCGGCTGCGGGTATATCGGTGTGGAACGAGCTGTGGATGACGCAGCGGTCTCCAACCACGATGGGCTTGAAATAATTTTTCTCCCACTCGGCGTTCCAATCTTTTCCCTCGACCATGATGGCGTGGGTCGATACGGTCGCGGGGATAGGGAGGCTCTCGATGACGGTTGTGACATCGTCGGGGCCGTAATCCTCACGCCTGATATAGGCTGTCAATCCCTTGTCGTCGGGTAAGAAACTCTCGTACCCGCAGTCGCAAAGCAGCGCCGCGAGGATGTCGGTGGCCGTCTCGCTGCAAGGGGTGATGTCGAGGCGTAACTCTACGTAGTCGTTCATGTCGATAAGTATGTGATGTAGCTTAATGTGATGGGTGTGATGTGGTGCTATATGCTGTCGCGCATACTGCGCCGTCATTTCTTTTTCTTGGGGGAGTCGGTCTTTTTTCCGCGCCAGAGTTTGATTGTGTCAAACAGGCGTTGGCCGACCTTGAAGGCCACGATGGCGTAATCCATGTAGCTGAGCGCCCCGAGCATCTTTTTTATGACACCCGAGGCGGCGACACTGCCTCCGAGCAGCGCCATGGGCGACACCGGGATTCCGGCAACCGAAGTCGAGCCGGTCGATGATTTGAACTGCTGGGCTAAACGCTCCTTCTCTATTTCGCCATGGGCCACTGTGAGCAGACGGCGGTAGCGTATCTCGTCGAGGGTATATCCGCTCCAACTGTTTTTCTTATCTCGATTCATGGTCATCGTGGTTTTCGGGTGAGAGGAACAATCGGGACAGTGCCTTGGCCACGGGGTCGAAGATGAGGCGGCGGCGCGCCAGGTAGATGGCCAGAAGTATGACGAGGAAGAATGTGCCCATCACAAGATAGGCCCACTCGATGGCTATCACGGTGGACAGCAGATGGGTGAGTGCCATCGCCAGAAACAGGAGAAAGGCCGACACGAGCATGAACGCTATGAGAATAAGGGCTATGGTCGACAACAATACGGTAGCCTTATCGACCGCTCCAAGCCGGAATCCCTCAAACTTGAGCATGGCCATGCGCTTGGCAGACGCGAACAGTGATTTGTAGCTCTCTTTGGTTGTCATAAATAAAGTCGCTGAAAGGTGGTTAAAGCACTTATGAGGACGACATCGGCTGAGGTAAGTAAATCTTACGGCTTCGACCGATGTCGCTCATATCGTGCGGCCGCCGTCTGCCACGATGGGGCAGCAGTTGCCGGCGGTTAGTCTTCAATCTCGGCTGTGAGCTGCTCGACAAGCTCATCGACCTCGCTGTCGCAGCAGCAGAGGCCGCGACGCTTGAGGATGGCTTTGATGCGCTCACGCAGCTCGACACCCTTTTCGGGTGCAAACAACAAGGCGGCACCTGCTCCGGCAAGTGCTCCGCCGATAAATGCATAAAGGATGTTCTTTGACATATCGCGTAGATTATATTATTATGAGGATGTGTCTTGATGTCGTGGCGCTGTTACTTTGCAGCGGCAATCTCATCGGCGATCTCGTCTACAAGTTCCTCAAATTTGTTTTTCTTCAGCTTGATGCCTTTTTCCTTGAGGAAGTCTGCGATGTTCTTACGGGTATCCTCACCTTTCTCGGGGGCGAGAAGAAGTCCGAGTGCCGCACCGGCAACAGCGCCGCCAAGGACGGCCAAAATTACGTTTAATGCTTTCATTTCGTTTCCTTATTTTTGAGTTAATATACCGTTATAACATCCAAATCGGGGAAAAGTCAATCGTGACCCTCGCTTTTTTGGTAATATGGCGCTAAGTTAACACTTTTTCATTAAATCTCTCGGTCTCGCGATAAATTTTGGTCTATGTCAATCAAGCCAGGATCCATAGATTGAGTCTATCTTCTGGTCGAGGACATCATCGAGTACCTGCCCACGGGTCGGGACGGGACGCGCCGTGGAGTCGGGGGTTGTCACAGGGACGGATGGACGGACCGTGTGGGGTGGAGGTGTCAGTGAGTCGGGCAGGGCGACAGGGAGGGTGGCGGGGTAGGTCACCATCGGCCCGGCGGTCACGTGGGGTAGGGTCGTTGGTGACTCCGATAGCTTGTCGGGCTGAATGGTTTTGCCTGACCATCGGGTTATGCGGCCCGACGAGTGATAGTTGTCGGCATAGTATTTCTCGTTGAGGTTGCTCGTGATGACTCCGCGTGAGGCTGATGCGTGTATCATCTTGTCGTGGCCGATGTAGATGCCGACATGGGAGACTTGCTTTCGGTCGCGACCTGTGGTGAAAAACAACAGGTCGCCCGCCGCGAGGTCCTTGCGCTTGATGCTTTTGCAAAATGACTGTTGCTGAGCTGAAGATCGTGGAAGTTTGACTCCGGCGGCCTTGTCGTAGACGCGCATCACCATGCCAGAGCAGTCGACTCCCGAGCGCTCTGTGCCTCCGTAGCGGTATCTTGTCCCGAGCCATCTGTGGGCTTCCTTGACCACGGCTTGCCGCTCGCGTGAGGTCGCTGCGGTGCCGGACGCGTTCTTGGACGAGTGGCAGGCAGTGAGCGCAAGCGACACGGCGATTGCCGTCAGGAGCGGGATTGTCACAGTCCGTAGCCGCGTGCAGGCCGACCGGGTGGGTTTATTGTGTCGTGTCATTATTATATTAATGTATGGATGAAATGGTGGAATAATCGCGTTGTGCTACAACAGCGCAAGGCGATATGACATTTACAAAATTAGCGATTATTTATTAATGCCCCCATCTGCTGTCGGTAAAATGCAGTGCGGATAGGGCTAAAAAAGTGGTGGAAACATCGTATTTTAATATCTTTCACAGAAATCAATTAAAATTGATTTAATTGGGCTTGTTTTGGTATTAAAATACTTTAAGTCAGTGATATTTCTTGCGATGATAAGAAATATTGCATTACATTTGCCGTAGTCATATAGACGTTAAATTTTAACACGGTCAAAGTTAACAGGAATTTGTTTTTAACATATAAGAATATGAGAATCTACGGAAAAATCACATTATTGGCTTGTGGGGTAGCTATGCTCAGTTCAGCCGTTACGGTAATGGCGATGCGCGGTGTCCCGCAAGTGGCAGGTAAGCTGTATGGAGACTCGGTTATAGCCGATAAGGGACAGGTGTCCGGCGGCGGGTTTGTGACCGTTTCGCAACGGGCGACTCCTGAGACCGATTTCACCCATGCCGCCGAGAGTACAATCAACGGGGTGGTGAGCATCAAGAGCTACGCCACTCCACGGGGATATGGCTACGGCTCAAGGTCTGAGATGTTCTCGGACCCGTTGTTTGATTTCTTTTTCGGTCAGGGCAACGGTCGCCGTCAACAGCAACCTCGCCAACAGGAGCCGCAACAACAGCAGCTTGGGCTCGGCTCAGGCGTGATTATCAGCGATGACGGCTATATCGTGACCAACAATCACGTGATTGACGGGGCCGAGCGGCTTGAGGTGACACTCAACGACAACCGAAACTTCAATGCCAAGATAATCGGGACTGACCCGACTACCGACCTTGCGCTCATCAAGATTGATGCCAAGGAACTCCCGGTGATTCCTATCGGTAACTCTGACGCGCTGAAGGTGGGCGAATGGGTGCTTGCCGTGGGTAATCCGTTCGGGTTTACGTCAACGGTGACCACGGGTATTGTAAGCGCCAAGGGCCGCAACATCTCGACCATGACGAATGGCGGGAGCCGTAACATGGGCATAGAGTCGTTCATACAGACCGATGCCGCCGTCAATCCCGGAAACTCGGGCGGCGCATTGGTGAATCTCGCCGGTGAGCTTGTGGGTATAAACACGGCCATATATTCCCAGACGGGAAACTATGCGGGTTATTCGTTTGCAATCCCGACATCCATTGTCACCAAAATTATAACTGACATAAAGCAGTATGGCACCGTGCAGCGTGCGGTACTCGGTATCGCTTTCTCGGAGCTGACCCCGCAGCTCGCCAAGGAAAAGGGCGTGACGGCTGTGAATGACGGCCTGTATGTCGGGCGGGTTGAGGATCGCAGCGCGGCGATGCAAGCCGGTCTCAAGGAGGGTGATGTCATTGTCAACGTCAATGGCGTGCCCACGCACAACACGGCCCAGTTGCAGGAGCAGCTCAACCGCTACCGCCCCGGCGACAAGATAACGATAGGCTACGTGCGCGACAACAAGCAGGCGACCGCCAATGTGACACTGCGCAACAGTCAGGGCGATACCCGCATCACCAAGGCCGCCGACATGATGGACTTGGGATGTGCGTTCAAGGCTGTGCCGGCCGAGACATTGCGTGAGCTTGAACTGTCAAACGGCTTGCAGGTGACGGGACTCAAGGACGGCAAGTTCAAGGCCGCAGGCATAAGGGATGGCTTTATCATAATCGACATCAACAACAGCCGCATCACGTCGGTGGAGGATGTCGAGAATATGTATAAGGCAATCATGAAATCGGGCAATCATGACAAGGTGATGTTTATAACCGGGGTATATCCGACCGGCGGCAAGCGCTACTATGCCGTCGACCTTGCCGAGTGAGAGGCCGGCTGACGTCCGATTGTCAATCAGACAGATTAAGATCAGTAATAGTTGGTGGGGAATCGTCCGATTGGGTGACGGTTCCCCGCCGTCATTTCATGCAGGCGGTTACGTGATAGCGTGAATCTCGCGGTGCATGTAAACTAACGGACATGGCTGGAGTCTAAAAATAAAATCGGATAAATGACGTTATAATTATAAATTAAGGATTGTATGAGGATTAAAACATTGATTCTGATTGCCGCCTTAGCGGTTGTATCCCTGCCGCAGATGTCGGCTGACGAGCTTTCCAAAGAGGAAAAGAAGATTGAGAAGGAACGCGAGAAGCGGATTGAGGAGGTCAAGGACTCGATTGACGGCATACACGCCGTAAGGGCTGTCAATGAGCGGCACTTTGTCTTGCAGGCCACGCAACTGCTGTTTAGCCGTGGCGGGGCTGTGTCGGCTGTACCGACGACCAACTTTGTGATGGTCGATGGCGATGACGGCGTGGTGCAGGTGTCGCCCCGTGTTGGCGGTGGCCCCAATGGGGTAGGCGGCATCACGGTCGAGGGCCGGGTGTCGGGCTACAAGGTGAGGACAGACAAGAAGGGAAACAGCCTTGTGTCGTTTACCGTCTCGGGCAATGGATTGTCAACCCAAGTTGATATCACGCTATATGCTGACGGGAATCGCGCCTCGGGCCGCGTGACACCCACATTCCGCAGCGGGGCAGTGACGCTCAACGGTGCGTTGGTGCCATACAGCGCGAGCAATGTCACCTCGGGTACTCCGTTGCTTTAGGTCGTTTCGACAGGGATTCCAAACCGGTTTGTGTAAAAGCGAAATTTCAAGAGTTAAATCTGTTGAATTGGAATGTTAAGATATGCTTGTGGGGCTGATTTTCGGTTTCCGCAAGCGTTTATATGATATTACGGGATGGATTGCCGCAAATTTGTCGGCAAACGGACTGTGATTCGTAATATTTTTATTAAATTTGCATACTTAAAACTACGGTAGTTAATAGATGAGACAATTAAAGATTACAAAGTCGATCACCAACCGCGAGAGCGCGTCGCTCGACAAATACCTTCAGGAGATTGGCCGTGAGGACCTTATAACGGTAGAGGAGGAAGTTGAACTCGCCCAGCGCATCAAGCAGGGTGACCAGGCGGCTCTTGAGAAACTCACACGTGCCAACCTGCGTTTTGTCGTGTCTGTGGCAAAGCAGTATCAAAATCAGGGACTCTCATTGCCTGACCTTATCAACGAGGGCAACCTCGGTCTTATCAAGGCGGCTCAGAAGTTTGACGAGACACGTGGATTTAAGTTTATCTCATACGCGGTGTGGTGGATACGTCAGTCTATTTTACAGGCGTTGGCCGAGCAGTCGCGTATCGTGCGTCTGCCCCTCAATCAGGTGGGGTCTCTCAACAAGATTAGCAAGGCGTTGTCGAAGTTTGAGCAGGAAAATGAGCGCCGCCCCTCGCCCGAGGAGCTGGCCGAGACGCTTGATGTACCCGTAGAGAAGATTGCCGACACCCTCAAGGTCTCAGGCCGTCACATATCAGTGGACGCGCCGTTTGTGGAGGGGGAGGACAACAGCTTGCTCGATGTGTTGAGCAACGATGACTCGCCCATGGCCGACGCAACGTTGACACAGGAGTCGCTGTCAAAGGAGGTTGACCGCGCCCTCCGTCAGCTCCATGAGCGTGAGCGTGAGATACTCAAGATGTTCTTTGGTATCGGGTGTCAGGAGATGACCCTTGAGGAGATTGGCGCTAAGTTTGACCTGACACGTGAGCGTGTGCGTCAGATTAAGGAAAAGGCGATCCGTCGGCTTAAAGGGCAGAAATCGCGTCTGCTCAAGACCTACCTCGGTCAATAACCTCCGATTGGGCGAGATTGACTGTGTGTCATCGTGACACCACGATTGTACGAAAATATAACCCGGCATTGGATTGCAACCTGTAATCCGATGCCGGTCTTTTTTTCGTGGTCGCAAAAAAACGATGGCCGGTCTGTTTATTGCAGGCCGACCATCGTTGGTGTATGATGTCACCACTTTGTGCGTGCGGACGCGGTGACGTTATGTCGATTATGCGTCGAGATTTTGCTTCTCCTTGGCGGGGTTGCGGTAGAATACCTTGCCCTCGATATATTCCTGTGTGGCAATCAGCGTGGGCTTGGGAAGTTTCTCGTAATAGCGTGAAATCTCAATCTGCTCACGGTTCTCAGATATCTCCTCAAGATTGTCGTTGAGCGAGGCAAACTCCTTGAGCTTTGTCTCAAGGTCGTGTTTCATCTCGCCGGCAATCTGGTTGGCGCGTTTTGCGATGATGCACACCGTCTCGTAGATGTTGCCCGTATCGGCTGATAGGGCTATCATGTCGCGGGTTACGGTGTTGAGTGGAGCGTTAGTCTTCTTGTAGTCCATATTCGTGTATATGTTGTAAAGAGTTATATTATTCCTGGATGTACTTTTGGGCGATGCGCAGTATGTTGTCGGCCTCCTTGCGGTTGTCGGTGTCGGGGTAGTTGTTGATGAATGAGTAGTACTCATCGATGACATCGCGGAATCGGTCGGCCTTTTTCTCGGGGACACTCTGTGACGCCTCCTGATAGCGTGCCTTGAGTATGAGCATCTCAAGGTCTTCCTTGTACTTGGAGTAGGGGTAGTTCTTGATTGCGTTTTTGGCGACAATTACCGCCGACTCATAGTTGTTGCCCATATAGTTGCCGAGGTTGTAGTAGAGCTGTGCGTTTTGCAGCTCTTTGAGTGTCAGCTTATCTTGCAGCTCAAAGATGGCGTTCTGGGCGATGGATACCTTGTCGCTCTTGGGGAAGTAGTCGAGAAATCCCTGTAGCTCTTCGATGGCTTTCATCGTGCCGGTCTGATCGAGCTGCGGCTCGGGGGAATCGAGATAATAGCCGTATCCCGAATAAAACCGGGCGTTCTCGGCATATTTTCCCTTGGGATAGCGGGTGTAGTAGGTGCGGAAGTAGGCCCCCGAGTTGAGATAATCCTTGTTCTCGTAGTGGCTTAGAGCCAGCAGGTAGAGGGCTTCCTCGGCTCGGTCGGTACCCTTGAATACGGTGATGCAATCGGTCAGGATGGTAGCCGCCTGTACATATTTCTTCTCGGCAAACGCACGCTTGGCAAAGTCAAACTTGTAGGCGTAGTCAGTGCTTTTCTGTGCTCTCTGATACTCTCCGCAAGAGGTCAGCAGCACGCCCGCGAGAATCGGTATGATGTATTTGCGCATAATCCGGATTATAAATCAAGATGCAAAGTTAGTGAAAAATCCCGATTCACGTATGCTTTTTGTCATAAAACTACACGAACTGCACATAATTCCTTATTAAAATGGAAGTGTACGTTGATATGAATCCCACAAAAAATTTACTAATGTTAGACAAGCCCCTACCGATAATTTGGCATGACGAGGTTCTAAGCCGGAATATGAAGATTCTTTTCCGTGACCGCTTCCATAGCTATTTCTTATAACTGCTATGTTTTGAGCAATAGCCAATAAATTCCCCAAAAGTCGTTTAATTGCATCAACTTCCTTGCAGTCAGGTGGCATCTGAGACGGAAGAATAGTTAGTGCTTGGAAAGTTTCATTAATAAGTTTGACAAAATTAGATTCAAATTTTACATATTCAATATTCATATTCGTCAAAATAGTTTTGCAGCAGCTTTCCACCAATTCCTTAACTTTGCCAATTGCTTCAGTAGGATTCTCGTCCTGCATTTTCGTCATAATATCTATTTGAGCATTGATGTATTGACTGTTAAAAGCCATTTTTAAGTCATCAATGCGAAAATGAGAGATATTAATAAGACCCCATGAAGCTACTAATTCTTTGCATTTTAAGTATAATTTGAAATGTGCATTATTAGCTTCCCTGTCCTTATTAAAATCGGAAGAATCTTCATAATGCTGCAAAAGATCGGCTATATATTTCTTGGCTTTCCCGTCTGGAGCGTTCCGTATATACCTGTCAAAGGATTTTCCTTTTGAAAGTCCATTCTCTTTGACAACCTCCCCAACACTATCCAACGCAAATTCCTTAAAACTAAGATCTGAAAAATCTAATACATAACCTTCTTGATTGAAGAATGAGGACAACAAACTCAATTCTTTATCAGGGCAACCGCATGATTTTTAACGAGCCTTAAGAAGTTCGGAAAGATATTCAAG
>JAMPAQ010000001.1:922138-980811 GCA_023667145.1 Pseudoflavonifractor sp. | reverse complement strand
AAACCTCAAAGACCATAAAAAAGAGGCTGCGCCTATTTTGACACAGCCTCTTTCATATACAATGACAGATATATACCGTAAGACAGGGCCATGTTTTGGCACGGCCCTGTCTTGCCGTTGTTGGTTATCGCGGGGATGTGAATCAGATGTCGCGCTTGAGGGTGGCCTTGCCGTTGCTGCGGCGCTCGATATAGATGCGGCCTGCGGGGCGTGAAGTGAGCCGGATGCCGTCTATGGAGTAGAACTCCACGTCCGAATCGTCCGCAGCGGTTTCCTTGTACAGCTCATCAATGCCAGTCTGGGATTTTTTCTTGATGTTGAAAAGGTAGCGCCATATCGGGGTATTCTCATAGGTCTCGACGGCCTCATCGGGTACCACCAAATCCTTTTTGTTATAGTACCACCACTCGTCACCCGAGCTCCAGAACGCGTAGTTATCGGTAATTGCCGGAGGAGTCAACGCGTTGCACGTCCAGGTATTATCACGGGTATAGGGGTTGGAAATAGCAAAGTTGTCAATGGTCTCAAGCGTGGCGGGCAGCGTCAGGTCCCGTTTGTCGGTGAGGTCTATCGCCCACTTGGCTATCCTCTTCACGGGATACAACTCGCCGTCGTATGTCACATAGTCAGGAACGATGACCGACGGATATTCCACGTCCACCGACTCGCTGCCGGTGTCGGTCATGCCTGTCAACGTCGCATCATGATTTGTCAGGTCGAGTCTGAACTTGAAGCCACCCTGCTCCAGTTCGTCGATGTCATCGACAATCTCGCCAAACTCTTTCCAACCATCAGCCGCCGCGTACTTCCATTTCAGTCCTTTGCGCACATGCAAAGTAGCGTATGAGGCATACGACTTGGCATCGGTGGGATTCCAGCCAAACGACTCAGTCCACGCTGTCGGCGGGACTTCAGCCAGAGACATGACCGATTCCAGTCTATCGCATATCAATGCAAACGGACGTACCACCGTGACATTGTGTCCGATAACGATATTTCGGGAATAAGCGCTGGTAAACGCGTCTATCTCGGTCACGCTTTCAGGCAATTCAAATAAGTCAAAATAATAACTGTGAAAACAATCGGTAGATTGTCCCAAGAGCTTTATAGAAGGATTTGGGAACTCAAGATGTTTGGTCTGACTATAGCTTCCCAAAATACGCTCGCCGATATGCTCAACCGTCGACGGGACGACAAGTACATCTAACCTATTATTATTGGCAAAAGCCTCATCCCCAATCTCAATCAACCCATCAGGAAGATTGATGACATCGACAGTCCAACCATAATAATTAGAATAACTTCCGGCAAATGATTTGCTACCAATGCTAACGATACCGTCAGGCATATATGCTGACGCATTAGTCAACTCATACGCGTGGTTGCCGATTACCGAAGCCGGTGCTATTTCCAATTTATAATCATTATCCTGACAGCATTTATAAAACGCGAAATCACCTACTTTATTTAATCGCCAGGGATACTCAATCGAGCTAAGGTTCTCGCAACCGATAAACGCGCAATCGGCTATCTCCGTCACGTCATAGTAATTGCCATTAAACATCACTTGACTTTTCAACGATGCCTCTGTAAGGTCGCGGTCGAGCGCGCCCACCACTTTTGCAACATTTACATAACCATTATAATATAGCCCATAGACTATTCCATCCTCGACGGTATATTCCGATAGGGTATTACCGCCAAAGTCTATATCTTCATATATGTATTGAAAGTCTTTCCAAAAGTCAGCGTTGCGGTACTTGTCACCACAACCCGCCGGCACATGCAAAGTTCCTGGAATACCATACTGCGTCCCGCCAATCTCATGGTTATAATATTCCCGATACCAACCCTCCGAAAACTCATACTCACCGAGTGCCGGAGGCTCTGGAGCTGCACAATATATACTGTAATCGTATTCCCGCTCTCTATTCCTGATTTCAAATCCACGGATAGTCTTGGTCATCGGCCCAAAATGTACCTCTGTCAAGTCTTTTGAATCATACATCTCCAAACCAGGCGATTCACACAGTATTGGTAATACCAATGTTGTGATACTATGAACATTCCCAGGCACGGATACTGATTCATCGGACGGCGGGAATTTCACATACTTCAAGCCCTTACAACCCTCGGGAATCCACGTTGTCATTTCGCTTCCATCCTCAAAGGTCAGAGACTGAAGCGCCTTACCCATATTCACGCCCTGAAAATAAGTCACAAAGCCGTCAATCGAGCAATTTTTAGGCAGCGTCAGGTGCATCAACGGCACGTATGGATAGTTATTATCGGCAAACGCGCTGTCATCAATACGCGTGACATAATATTTTATACCCTCATACTCCACATAGTCGGGAATTTGGGGAGCAATGTCACGCACAGCGATTACTGTCGCGTTTGCGCCCCATCGGCTTTCACTGGTTCCATCAGGACGGGCGAATTCCAATCTGTAGCGTATCCCATCCACTTCCAGTTCCTGTATTTGCGTTGCCACGGCATTATTCCATAGCGACAGCGCACACGCCACCGCCATAAGGTGACGCTTCTTCAAATTTATCTGCATAGCATTATTTCCATTGCCTCGGGACCCTCTCGTCGGCTAACAAATTGGTTTATATACAGAAAACGCGAGGTCCGTACCGTTGCCCGTTCCACAGTCAGAGGCCTTCGCATTGCCCATCTCAGTCGAACGAGCAAACTTGCAGAGGCCTCACGTAGAATATGGATACACCCGACCATGACACTCCCGTGCCACGCAGGGCAGAATATACATATCCACTAAGGCATCTACCGTCTGCCGCATCCTTGACTGAGATAAGAAAGTTGCGAAGTTTCTGACTGTCAAGAAAGAGCGTCAAGTAAACGCTTCCCATATTATGTTGTTGCTGTCCCACCCGCTGTAGCCCACGACCGGGGCCTCTGCGATGCGGTCAGCGACAGCAAAGCTACAAAATTTATTTCAACGGCACAAGCGCATTTATCTGTGATAATTTTTCGCCATAGCGGTCAAATAGATTAAATTTGCAAAAACATCGAGAAAATGAAGATTACAGACATACTTGCGGCACACGATGGCACGGGATTCTCATTTGAGGTGCTTCCTCCCCTCAAGGGGCGCGGTGTCACGCAACTGTTCAAGAACATCGACATACTCCGGGAGTTCAATCCCCTATACATAAACATCACGAGCCACCGCAGCGAGCTGGTGTTCAAGAGTACCCCTGACGGGCTATACCAGCGCGTGTCAGAGCGCTCACGCCCCGGCACCGTGGCCGTGGCCGCCGCCATACAACAACATTACGGCATCCCCGCCGTGCCCCACATAATATGCAGCGGGTTCTCAAAGATGGAGACAGAGTACGCGCTGATCGACCTCAACTTCCTCGGCATAACAAACATATTGCTGCTGCGTGGCGACAAGGCGAAACATGACAGCACGTTCCGACCCAATGAGAACGGCCATGCCCATGCGACTGAACTACAGGGACAGGTCAACGACTTCAACCGTGGATATTTTCTCGACGGCACAAAGATGGACATCGAGACCGGCGAGACATTCTGCTACGGAGTCGCGGGCTATCCCGAGAAGCACGAGGAAGCGCCCAATATGGACATGGACATCCACTATTTGAAACAAAAGGTCGATAACGGGGCCGAGTATGTGGTGACCCAGCTGTTCTATGACAACAGCAAGTACTTCTCCTTTGTCGAGCGATGCAGGAAGGCGGGGATAAACGTCCCCATAATTCCCGGCATCAAACCGATATGCACCGTAAAGCAGATGACCGTATTGCCAAAGGTATTTCATGTCGACATCCCCACCGACCTGTCAGACGCCCTTGTAAAGTGCAAGGACAACGACCAGGCCAAGGCCGTCGGGATCGAATGGTGCAAGCAGCAGGTAAGCGAGCTTATCGCGGCGGGAGTACCAAGCATCCATTTCTACTCGCTCAACGCCACCGACAGCGTCAGGCAGGTGGCCGAGGCTGTCTACTAACCCACCATACCCAAGGTCAATGAAGTTTAGCGAAATTCCGTCACACGATAACGTAAAAGAGCGGTTGCGTGCGCTCGTTGACAGCGACCGCATACCCCACGCCCTGTTGCTTGAGGGACCCGCCGGCATCGGCAAGTTCTCTCTCGCGAGAGCCATGGCACAGTATATCCACTGTGAGAATCGCCATGACGGTGACAGCTGCGGACTATGCCCCTCATGTCTGCAACACCAGTCATTCAACCACATTGACACCCACTTCGTGTTTCCCGTGATAAAAAAGAAATCATCACGGGCCATATCGGACGACTATATAGCCGAGTGGCGCGACTTCCTGACCGAGTATCCCTACATGGACTTCGAGAGATGGCTCATGGCGCTCGACAACATCAATGGCCGTCCGCAGATATATGTCGATGAGAGCGAGTCGCTGATACGCAAGCTCAACTTCACGTCCCACTCCGCCAAATACAAGATTGTCCTCTTGTGGCTACCCGAGCGCATGAACGAAGAATGTGCCAACAAGCTGCTGAAACTGATAGAGGAACCCTACGGCGATACTCTGTTCATACTTGTCAGCGACAATCCCCGCGAGATACTGCCCACCATATACTCCCGCACCCAGCGCGTGGAGATGAGACGGCTACCCGACGAGGTCATCGCCGACCATCTCGTCAGCAGATACTCCGTGGACCCGCGCGACGCGTTGGCTATAGCCCATAATGCAGAGGGAAACATGATAGTGGCCGAGCGTAACCTGTCACAGTCAAAGGAAGACAAGAAGTTTCTCGACCTGTTTATCAGCCTGATGCGTCTCGCCTACCAACGCAAGGTGCGTGAGCTGAAAGACTGGAGCAGTGACGTGAGCGCCCTCGGTCGGGAGCAGTGCATGAGATTTCTCGGATACGCCCAACGGCTGTTGCGCGAGAACTTCATCTACAACCTGCGCCAACCCGGCTTGAACTATCTCAACCGCGACGAGGCCGCGTTCAGCGTCAACTTTGCCCGGTTTATAAATGAGCGCAACGTGCTGCGGCTTGTCGATGTGATGAACCGTGCCGAGACCGACATCGCCGGCAATGCCAATGCCAAGATAGTATTGTTTGACATGACAATCAAGGTCATACTGTTACTCAAGTCATAGCGATGGAACCGTTTCTAAGACTTGTCGCCGCTGCTTATGCAGCCAATGAGGGTGACTCCCTCCACGACCTCTGCTTCGTGTTTCCCAACAAGCGCAGCGGCACGTTTTTCCGTCATTATCTCAGCGAGGAGATGCCCGAGGCATATATCGAGCCGGAAATCACCACCATCAGCGACTTCACGGCATCATTCAGCGACGACGTGGAGGCAACGCGCTATGAGCAATTGTTTATCCTGTACAACGAGTACAGGCGCATCCTCCTCGAAAACGGGTCGGAGGATTTTTTTGATTTTGACAAGTTCCAGTTCTGGGGCGACATGTTGCTCAACGACTTCGGCGATGTCGACCGTTATCTTGTCGACCCTGCCCAGCTGTTCATCAACGTGCAGCGCTACCGCGAGATAAAGTCAGACTATCTGACCGACGAGCAACGCGAGATTATCTCCCGATACTGGGGCGACACGCAGTTGAGGGATGCCGCCGACAACTTCTGGCTCCACTTTCAGGGTGGAGAGTCAGTAGGACGCGGCCCCAAGGGGTCGTTCCTGAGACTGTGGGAGATATTGCTTGAACTGTATCAGGCGTTCCGCAAGCTTCTTGCCGAAAATGGCCTATGCTACAACGGTATGTTCTACCGCAACGCAGTGGAACGCCTCAAGGAGATTCCAGCTGACGAACTGCCGTACAGGCGCATAGTATTCGTGGGCTTCAACGTGCTCTCAACATCAGAGATAAAGATATTTGAGCTACTCCGTGACAAGGGCCTCGCCGACTTCTATTGGGACTATAACTCGCCCGTGTTTGCCGCCGGCGAAAACCGTTCCACGAGATTTCTCAAGGAGTATGTGGGCAAATTCAAGTCACGCTACGATTACGACCCCGTGCGTATTACCACATTTCCCGCCATACACGTCATCGGAGTACCGTCGGAGACCGCACAGACCCAGGAGGCATCCCGGATAATATCGGGACTCGTCTCCAACGGCGACATCAAGGACGTGTCAAACGCCATAGACACGGCGATCGTGCTGCCTGACGAGAATCTGTTTATACCCCTGCTCCACTCCATCCCCCCGGAGACCGGCACCATAAACGTCACGATGGGCTATCCGCTGAGACACTCGGCCATCGCGTCACTGATAAGCGACATCGTGTCGATGCAACTTAGGGCACGGTATGTCAAGGATGAGCTGCTGTATTTTCATGAGGACATCACCACACTGCTCAACCATCCGTTCATACGCACGATAGCCCCTGACGCCGCAGTCTCGATTGTTGACGAGATGAGAGAGCAACGGCGCTTCAACATCCCGGCGACCGAACTCGTGGAGCGGTATCCCGACCTGTCGCCACTATTCACCCCGGTACGTGACACCAAGTCCACAGCCGAGGTGTTTGACTACATGTCATGTCTGCTCGACTTCATCTACCGCCGTCTCCCGGAGGCCGCGACAACCGACAGCGAGAGCGACACAATAGACCGTGGACTGGTCGTGAGATACATGCAGTCGCTCGACGAGCTGAGACGGGCTGTCGACCGCTTTGGCATAACGATGCACGAGAAAACATTTTTCCAAATCCTTGAGCGCACCATAAGCGGCGAGTCTGTAAATTTCATAGGCGAGCCATTACACGGCCTGCAAATCATGGGAGTGCTTGAGACCCGTGCCCTCAACTTTGACAACGTCATAATACTGTCGATGAACGAGCGGGTATTTCCCCGCAAGCACTACACGCGATCACTCATACCCAACGCCCTACGACATGGCTACGGCATGGCCACAATCGACTTTCAGGAGTGTATCTACGCTTACTACTTCTACCGACTGATATCACGCGCCCGAAACGTTTACCTGATATACGACTCGCGCAACTCAGGGATAAAAAGCGGAGAGCCGTCACGCTACATACGCCAGTTGCTATACCTGCGACCCGGACCCGAGGAGAATCTCACACGCGAGACCAAATTCTTCAACATCGGACAGTCGACCGAGGATAACCTGATTATCCCGAAGACACCGGGGATAATGGAGAGACTGCGGCGATATACCACCGCCGGATCGGGAAAATTCCTGTCAGCCAGTGCCATCAACCAATATATAAACTGTCCGCTGGAATTTTATCTCGAAAAAGTACTCGATATACGTGTGCCCGACGAGGTCACCGAATATATGGACAGTAGCACCTACGGGACAATCGTACACGAGGTGGCCCAGAAACTATACGAGTCGCTCAGAGGCGACCGTGATGAGGTGGTGGTGACCGTGGAGCTGCTCAAGAAGCTACAGCATGACCGACACCGCATCGAGCGGGAGATAACCCGCTCGGTCAATGAGCATTTCAACAAACGCGGCAAGGAGGACTACACCCCACTCGATGGCGAGGCCCGCGTCCTCGGTATCGTCATGGTCGAGTTTATCGTCAGCATGTTTAAGGCCGAGGAGGTCTTCGCACCGTTTGCCTTTATCGAGGGAGAGCTGAAGATTGAGCACCGATGGAAGATAACCGACGACATCACCATCAACATAAAACAGTATATCGACCGTCTCGACCGATTGACCGGCCATGGGACTGACGGACTGATACGTATTGTCGATTACAAGACCGGAGGCGACCGTAACGACGCGGGCGACGTAGGCATGTTTTTTGACAGGGACAATCCCGACCGCCGCAAGGCGCTGTTACAGTTGTTTATCTATTGTAACGTGCTTGCCGACTCACGCCGCATGGGGCAAATGCCCATACAGCCTGTGCTCTACCTGCTCAAGACCGTGGCCAACAAAGGTCTCACCCCGGTAAAGATAGGCGGTGAGGAAGTGGTTGATTACAATAAGTATAACACTGAGTTTATGGAGCGGTTCCGTGGAGTAATCGAGGAGATGTTCAACCCCGACATCCCGTTCAGGGCCGCTACCGACGACCACGCGTGCAAGTACTGCAAGTTCAAGGCCATCTGCAACAAGTCATAGACCAATGGCGGGATTGTACATCCACATACCCTTTTGCAAGTCCAAGTGTGACTACTGTGACTTCTACTCTATCCCCGACCCTACCCGCGTCTCGGAATATGTCTCGGCTGTCATCGCCGAGGCGGCGATGAGGAGCCGGGAGATTGACCAACCATTCACCACCATGTATATAGGTGGAGGCACCCCCTCCACCCTGCCACATGCAGAAATCGGGCGGCTGATTGACGCACTTGCTGTGCCGACAATGACAGAGATTACCATAGAGGTCAATCCCGATGATGTCACCCCTGATTTTGCCCACATGATTGCCCGTACAGGCATAAACCGCGTCAGCATGGGATTCCAGTCCATGATTGACGAGGAACTCAAAATGATAGGACGACGGCACACAGCGGCACAGTCAATCATGGCGGTAGAGAGACTGCGTGAAGCCGGAATCACCAACATAAGCGGCGACATCATCTACGGACTGCCATTGCAGACCGCTGACAGCTGGCGGCGCACCCTTGACATCGTGATGCCCCTCGGTCTCCCTCACATGTCGGCCTACTCGCTCACATATGAGCCGGGGACACGGCTGACAGTGATGCTGATGGCGGGAAAGGTCAAGGAGACCGACGAGGAGACTGTGGCAGCGATGTATGACGAACTGTGCCGCGTGACAGCCGATGCCGGTTATTGCCACTATGAGATATCCAATTTCTCACATCCTGATATGGAATCCCGACACAACAGCTCCTATTGGCACTATATCCCCTATCTCGGACTGGGATGCGCTGCTCATAGCTTTGATGGCAAGATACGACGCTACAATCCAACAAATATCCGTGAATATCTGTCATCCATTGGCTCGGGGCACACTTGCCATCAGGAGGAGACCGAGACTGCCCTCGACCTGTATAACGACTACATCATCACATCGCTGCGCACGGCCAACGGCATCAACCTCGGCGATATGTCCCGACGGTTTGACACCGCGACATTGACGAAGTCAGCCCAACGGTTTATCCAACAAGGATTGCTTATATCCGATGGCCAAAATATCCGTTTCACCGAGAAAGCGTGGCTTGTCTCCGACGCGGTGTTGCGCGAGCTGATTATCGTGTGACCAACGTCAGGAAGCCAGGGGTTCAGATTTCAGTCATGGTGATACGGCTCTCCACGGAGTATGGTCATCGCCCGGTAAATCTGCTCCACAAAAAACAGCCGTACCATCTCGTGTGAGAATGTCATGCGTGACAGCGACAGCTTGTCATCAGCCCGACGGTACATCTCATCCGAAAATCCATAAGGTCCCCCAATGACAAATATCAGTTGTCCCGGCAACCGCGTCATCTTCTCAGATATGAACCCCGAGAATTGCCGAGATGTCATCTCGCGCCCCCGCTCGTCAAGCAACACAACGTGGTCACCAGGCCGGATGACACTCATGAACGACTCGCCCTCAAGGGCCTTTTGCCTGTCCTCTGTAAGCGACCGGGTGTTCTTTATGTCGGGTAACACCTTGAATTCAAACGGCACGTAGTAACCGATACGGCGGGTATAATTATCAATACCCTCCCGCAGATATGAGGAGGCTGTCTTACCGATTGCCAACAGGGTTATTTTCATTACAGTGTTTGTCGGGATGGATATATATTATTACTTTTGCGCAAAAGTACACAAAATCCATCACAATCATGAAAACAAGAGACCAACTTATAGACGACCTGCTCACACTGGCATTTGCCGAGGATGTGGGCGATGGAGACCATACCACTCTCAGCACTATTCCCGACACGGAGACAGGCCGTCAACGGCTCATCATCAAGGAGGCCGGCACGCTTGCCGGAGTCGAGATCGCACGCAAGGTGTTTGAGAAGTTTGACCCGTCACTCAAGATGACAGTCTACATAAATGACGGAGCCGAGGTCAAGCCGGGCGACATCGCGTTTGAGGTCGAGGGCAAGGTCAGGTCACTACTACAGACCGAGCGCATAATGCTCAACATAATGCAGCGTATGAGCGGCATAGCGACCGTGACAAAAAAATACCAGAGTCGTCTTGACGGTCTGAAGACCAAGGTGCTCGACACCCGCAAGACCACACCGGGAATGCGTATGCTCGAAAAAGAGGCTGTCAAGATTGGTGGTGGCTGCAATCACCGCATCGGCCTGTTTGACATGATACTCATAAAGGACAACCATGTGGACTTTGCCGGAGGCATAAAGGAAGCCGTCGCCGCTGCAAAGAAATATCTTGCCGAGACCGGCAAAGACCTGAAGATAGAGGTCGAGGTACGCAACACCGATGAGATAAACCAGGCCCTTGAGGCCAGGGTCGACCGCATAATGCTCGACAACTTCACCCCCGAGCGCACCCGCGAGGCCGTGAAATTGATAAACGGCCGCACGGAGATTGAGTCGTCGGGTGGTATAACCTACGACACTCTGCGTGACTATGCCGAGTGTGGGGTCGATTACATATCGGTAGGAGCGCTGACACACTCAGTCAAGGGACTTGACATGAGCTTCAAAGCCTGCTGACCAACAGCATATCATCAACCGTAAAACCGGCGAAGCCATCAATCAGATGATGGGCATGTCCGGCAAGAGATTCCCGGGGCAACGTGGTCGACAGACCGATTACGGTTGCCCCGGCTCTGTTTCCGGCCTCAAGTCCCGAGAGGGAGTCCTCAAACACATAGCAATCCCCGGGAACACATCCAATGGCCCGCGCTCCCATAAGATAACCCTCCGGGGCGGGCTTCGAGCGGCTGACCATCGAGCCGGTAATCACCGCCTCAAACCGCTCACGGAAACCGGGTAACGCGTCAAACAATTTTGCCATCTTCACATCGGCGCTGCTCGTGACGACAGCCTTGGGGATGCCGCGACATGTGAGTTCATCAAGGAACTCCGACACGCCCTCAAACAATGTGTAGGACATCGTGTCCTCAAACTTCTTCAGCCGCCGCCGTATCTCATCCCTGACCGTCTCAGAGTCATAGTATTGTAAGATTTTCACCAAGGTACTCCCCTTGATATATCTCGCAAAGTCGGGGATCCCGACAGGAAAGTCACGGTCTATCTCACTCCAAAACACCGTATACAGGCGCTCACTGTCGATAAGCACTCCGTCAAGGTCAAATAAAACTCCTGTCTTTCCCATTTGTTAATCTGTATGGAGGGATTTCAATACCCCATTTTAATAATTTGTGCAAATTTACCTCAAATAATTAAGTTGTTTGGGATAGTTTGAAGTAATTTTGCACCACAACAGGCTTTATTTATGGCACAAAATTCAAGTCCGCTCACATTAGGTACAAACTCCATCGGCAAACTGCTGATGCAATATTCCGTCCCGGCAATCATAGCCATGACGGCTACATCGCTGTATAACATCATCGACAGCATATTCATAGGACGCGGGGTCGGAGCGCTGGCCATCGCCGGTCTCGCCATCACATTCCCGCTCATGAACCTTGTCGTGGCGTTCTGCACACTCATAGCGGTCGGAGGTGCGACGATAAGCTCTATTTTCCTCGGACAGAAAAATCCCCGCCGTGCCACCGACACCGTAAACATAGTTGCGACACTCTGTCTTGTACATTCAATCGTGTTTGGCGGTCTTACGCTCATATATCTTGACCCAATCCTGTACTTTTTTGGCGCGACCAACGGCACAATATCGTATGCCCGCGAGTTTATGGAGGTCATACTCTATGCGACACCGATATCCTACCTGTTTATCGGCCTAAACAACATCATGAGGGCGACCGGCTATCCCAAGAAAGCGATGGTCTCTGCCCTGCTGTCGGTGCTGGTCAATGTAGTGCTCGCGCCGCTGTTCATTTTCTCGTTTGGCTGGGGTATACGCGGAGCGGCGCTGGCCACGGTCGTGGGACAGAGCGTGGCTCTTGTCTGGGTACTGTGGCACTTCATGTCAAAGTCGAGCTACATCCACTTCAATCCCCACAACCGATGGACCGACTCCAAGATTACGCGGCGCATATATACCATCGGCCTCTCCCCTTTCCTCATGAATGTGTGCGGATGTATAGTCGTGATATTCCTCAACAAAGCCTTGCTGGAATATGGCCGCGACGCGGGCGACCTCGCTGTCGGGGCATACGGCATCCTCAACCGCACGGCCATGTTCTTTGTGATGATAGTATTCGGAGTGACCCAAGGTATGCAGCCGATTCTCGGGTTCAATTACGGTGCCAACCAATGGGGACGCGTGAAACGCACGCTCAAGATCGGCATCATGGCCGGCGTAGTCATCACGACAGCGGGATGGGCGGTGTGTGAGTTGCTCCCATCGGTCATAAGCAGCCTGTTCACAAGCGACGAGACCTTGATAAAGATTGCCGACCACGGATTCAGGATATTCTTCATCGTGTTTCCCGTCGTGGGCTGTCAGGTTGTCATCCAAAATTTCTTCCAGTCCATCGGTAAGCCAAAGATCTCGATATTCCTCTCACTCACGAGACAGTTGCTGTTTCTTGTACCGTTCATCGTCATCCTGCCCAAGTATTGGCAGATGGACGGAGTGTGGGCAAGCGTACCGAGTGCCGACTTCCTCGCTGTGGTCGTCGCCCTCATCACCTTGGCTGTCCAGATGCGACGCTTGAACAAACGGTTTGAGAACACGGCTCCTATAAACGAATCGGCTATACGCCTTGACAAATAAACAGCCATGACTGAAGATATAACATTGCGTGTAGACCCCGCTACCGCAGCCTCTGATGACAAGATAGCCACACTCGCGGCCAAGACCATGAGGATTGACCGCGACCGCATAAAGATTGTGAAGATAACGCGGCGGTCGATTGATGCTCGGCAGAGACAGATTATGGTCAATCTGTCGGTCAGGGTCTATCTCGATGAGTTCCCCGACTCGGTGTCACTCATAACTCCGATAGATTACGGAGATATCTCCGGGGCAAAAGAGGTGATAATCGTGGGAGCGGGGCCGGCTGGACTCTTTGCCGCGTTGCGCCTTATCGAGTTGGGGCTGCGTCCTGTCGTGCTTGAGCGCGGCAAGGATGTTGACAACCGCCGCAAGGATATGGCACGTATATCCCGCGAGAATATCGTTGACCCCGACTCAAACTATTGTTTTGGCGAGGGCGGAGCCGGAGCGTTTTCTGACGGCAAGCTCTATACCCGCAGTAAGAAACGCGGTTCGATTGAGAAAATACTCACCGTTTTTCATCAACACGGAGCCGACGAGAACATCCTCGTAGATGCCCATCCCCACATCGGGACTGACAGATTGCCTGTCGTCATAAAAGCCATGCGGCAGCAGATAGAGAGCAGCGGTGGACGCGTACTGTTTGGCCACCGCGTCACGGGACTCCTTTACGACGGAGACCAAGTCACCGGGGTCAAATGTGCCGATGGTACATGCTATGAAGGCCCGGTCATATTGGCCACTGGACATTCGGCCCGTGACACCTACATGATGCTCACGGAACATCATGTCCCTCTCGAACCCAAGGGCATAGCTGTCGGGGTCAGGCTTGAGCATCCCCAACATCTCATCGACACGATACAATATCATTCGCCCAAGGGGCGCGGCAAATATCTGCCCGCCGCCGAGTACTCAATGCTCACTCGTGTCGACGGTCGCGCCGTATACTCATTCTGCATGTGTCCCGGCGGATTCATCATCCCGGCTGCAAGCTCGCCGGGCCAACTCGTCGTCAACGGCATGTCGCCATCCTCGCGAGGTACAAGATGGGCCAACTCGGGCATGGTGGTCGAGGTGTTGCCCGAGGATCTGCCGCAATATGACGACTACGGGGCGCTGAAGATGATGAAGTTTCAGGAAGAAATCGAGACAAGGTTTTGGGACGACGCAAAGCACACGCAGAATGCCCCCGCACAACGGATGGTCGATTTTGTCGATAGCCGCGACTCGGAGACCTTACCCCCGACATCATACGCGCCCGGCATACATCCCGCCCGCATAGACCGGCTGCTTCCACAAAATATTGCCCGCCGCTTGCAGCAGGGATTCCGTGATTTCGGACGAAAGGCCAAGGGTTTCCTTACTAACGAGGCCGTGCTTATAGGCGACGAGACACGCACCTCGTCACCGGTCCGGATTCCGCGTGATGCCGACTCCCTGACCCACATTAGCGTCCCGGGACTCTATCCGTGTGGCGAAGGTGCCGGATATGCCGGTGGTATAGTCTCAGCTGCGATAGACGGTGAGCGGTGCGCCGAAGCCGTCGCCCGTAAGCTCGGGATCTTATAACCCGCGCCCGTAACCGTTCCGTGCCGATGAGATGAGTCCGTCAATGATGCCCGATGATGGTCACCAACCGATTATAGCCCCGAGCAGCCACATTATAAGAAATCCGATGACGCTGAACAAGCAGATGTTCAGTATCAGGTTTCCCGATGCCGAAGCCTCCATCTCATCACCATTATCCACATCCTTGCGTGTAACGCATGTAAACAGCCAACCACACATCACGCCAAACACTATGGCGATTAAAATCCATATCCAGATACTTCCCATACCCTTATCGTTTACATATTACAATCGTCCTCACTCTCCGTCCATCACCTCGGCGAGGTCACACATCTCCCGATATTCATTCCAATCCGGGTCATTCTCGGCATAAATCGTTATCGGCAGCAGGTCAAACGGAGCGAGAGCCTCGTTGAGACGGCGGTTGAATATATGCTGGTTTTTAGTGTACAATATCCAGTTGCGCTCGTCATCGCCGGTGTATATCCCGGTGACGATGGCCACCGGGTCTTTCTTGAATGTCTGCTCGAGCGCGTCATTCACGGCCTCCATCAAAGTCGAGGTAGGCATGTCGGGCATACCAGTCCTGTCTCCTTGATAGCGCCATGTGATCTCCACGCGCACATCATACTTTCCCGAGGCTATCACATTTTCGAGACCACGGCGTCCCGTGACCATAATGAGACGGCCTGACTCGCTCTCTGTAGGTGACGTCCACCAATCTGAACTTATCTTCATATCCGCTAAATGATCAGGAGCCGCCAAGCGACCCACTCATCTGTTCATCCCCAAAATTACTAAAAAACTTCTACTAAGCCCATGTTATTTGGCAATAACACGCTAATTTGTTACATTAGCAGTAAATTTAAGCGGTATGAGAGTATTTCCAGTCATTGCACTAATCGTCGTGTCGGCCCTGTCGTCACATGGGGCTACCCACCCGAAATATGAGACACGTGCCGCCTGGATAACAACTGACGGTGGCCGCGACTGGCCACGTGGCCTATATGGAGAGGCAGAGCAGAAAAAGGCGCTTACTGACTTGCTCGACCAACTCGACAACGCCAACTTCAATACCGTCTATATCCAGTTGCAGTGCAGGGGTGGTGTCGCTTGGACTTCGTCATATTATCCGACAATGAGTATGCTCACAGGCGATGGTGCAAAGACTGCGGGATACGACGTGATGGAATTTGTCATCGACGAGTGTCATCGCCGCCACATGGAGTGTCATGCGTGGCTAACGCCGTTCAACCAAGGATACACTGCCGACGTCAACCGATATGCCCTCAACAAGGTAGGACATATCTCCTCGACCCATCCCGGGTTATGCGTGACATTCAACGGCACTGTATACCTCGACCCGGGCATTCCTGAGGCGCGGGGGCTGATTGTCGCAAGCTACCGCGAATTGCTGTCCCGCTACCGCCTCGACGGCATAAATCTCGACGCCGGATGTTACTCGGGCAGCCTGTTTGCCGATGACGATAGTTATTACGAACACAACCCATACTACCTCTCCAAGGAGGAGTGGAGACGCGCCAACATGACCGACTTCATTGCCGAATTTGCCGATATGGTGTCAGAGGTGTCTCCCGACACCCGCATAGGCGTCACGACCCTCGGAGTCTACAAGCCGATATTCGGCTATGACAGCCAAAGCACCTATAATCACACGTATCAGAATCCGGGTCTATGGATTGACAACAGGTATATTGACTATCTGTCACCCCGCATGTTTCACGGCGAGAGCGAGGGCTTTTCCCGAAACCTCGCGGCGTGGATTGAGAGGATGCCTGATGCCGTTGTGGCAGGTCTGTCGGTAGAGAGGCTTGCGAATCAGGATGTCACACCCACCGATATCACCGGGCAGATAGAATCAATACGCGACACCGACAGAGCATTAGGTATAGCCTTGTACGGGATGTCCTCGCTCTTTGGCAATGGCGAGGAGGAGAGCGACCTAAGGGACTTGTTGCGTGACGACTACTTCCTCTATCCGTCACACATCCATCCTAAGAATGACCTATATGATTATGCACCCAATCCCCCGATCAATGTCAATGCCGAGCATACGGGCAGCGGTTATCTCATCACCTGGGATCCGCCATTTCCCTCGCCCGAGGGTACGCCGGTAAGATATTACTCCATATACCTCTCTGACGGGCGTGGAGTCGACATATCAGACAGCAATTATGTCGTGTGTGCCAAGACCGACGGGCATGAATTTTTCTACCCCTCTCCCACCGACAACGGATTGCAGTTTGCAATCACGGCGTTTGACACCTATTACCGCGAGAGCGAGCCAAGCATCACTAAGACAGGCGTGGAGACCCTTGACATTCCTGAATATTTCTATTATCATCAAGGGTCGCTCATGATATCCGGGGCTAAGACCATTGACCGAGTTGAGATCTACACCTTTTCAGGCCCAAAGGTCTCATCGCATAAGATTGGTGACCGTCAGGCGACCGTTGACTGTAGTAATACCGCCTCGGGGGTATACGTAGCCCGGGTGATGTATACCGACGGCTCATCAAAGGTCGGGAAGTTTATAAAATAAGGCTTGTGCAAGTTCGCCAATAATCGCTATCTTTGTAGAAAATAAGTTATACATAAAAAACCAATGGAAGTAAAAGGTAAGATAATCGTGGCGTTGCCTGAGGTTTCAGGAACCTCCAAGGCCGGTAACGCTTGGAAGAAACGTGAATATGTGCTTGAGACGCTTGAGACATATCCCAAGAAGGTGTTTTTCAACTTCTTTGGAGACCGTGTTGACCAGTTTCCCCTCAACATCGGTGATGTCATCACGTTGAGCTTTGACATAGAGAGCCGCGAGTTTAACGGTCGTTGGTACACCGACATACGCGGTTGGAAAGCCGAGAAAGAGGGTGCTGCTACCACCCAGCAGGCGCCCGAACAGGATTTCCCCGGCTCATTCCCTCCCCCCCCCTCGATGGGCAGCGCCGAGAATGACGACCTGCCCTTCTGATCGGTCAGCGTCCACAATCCCCTGCCGATAGACACAGTGACGGTCAATGCCTGAGAAGCATTGACCGTCACTGTGTTATATATGTCGGGATATTTCAGTTACACATATCCACGGATGATACCGCGCTTTGAATTGCGTACAAACAGGATAATCTCGTCACGCTCCTTGGTGGCGGGAAGCTCAGCCTCAATGCGCTCGACGGCATCGGTGTTGTTGAGTCCTGACAGGTAGAGGTAACGGTATATCTCCTGGATGTCACGTATCTGCTCATTGGTGAAGTTACGACGACGCAATCCGATGGAGTTTATTCCGGCATAGGCTATCGGCTCACGCGCTGCCTTGACATACGGCGGGATATCCTTGTTGACAAGCGCCCCACCCTGTATCATGACATGAGGACCGATATGGCAGAACTGGTGTATCAGTGTCCCGCCACCGATTACGGCATGGTTGTCAACCACAACCTCACCGGCAATCTGTGTCGCATTTGAGATAATGACATTATCCCCTATCACACAATCATGAGCCACGTGCGAGTATGCCATAATCAGGCAATTGCTTCCCACAACGGTCTTACCCTTGGCCGCAGTGCCGCGATTGACAGTGACACACTCACGGATTGTCGTATTGTCACCGATGATGGCCACGGTCTCCTCCCCACGGAATTTCAAGTCCTGCGGTATGGCACCAATCACGGCACCGGGAAATATAACGCAGTTCCTGCCGATACGCGCACCCTCCATGATGGTCACGTTGCTTCCGATACGCGTACCCTCGCCAATCTCAACGTTCTGGTCTATGGTCACAAACGGGTCGATGACAACATTTGACGCAATCTTGGCGGCAGGATGCACATACGCTAACGGTTGTTTCATATATACCGATTTTAATTGTACTACTCTTTGTTCTTGATGATCTGTGCCATAAACTCACACTCGCTGACAATCTTCTCACCAACGAAGGCATAACCCTTCATGACGGCACACCCGCGCCGCAGCTCGGTCATGAACGACAGATGGAATATCAATGTATCACCGGGCACCACCTTCTGACGAAACTTGACATTGTCAATCTTCATGAAGTATGTGGAATATTTCTCGGGGTCATCGACCGTACTCAACACGAGCAGACCGCCGGTCTGTGCCATCGCCTCGACCTGAAGCACACCGGGCATGACAGGCTCCTGGGGAAAATGCCCTTGGAAAAACGGCTCGTTGGTGGTCACATTCTTTACTCCGACTATATAATTGTCACCTTTCTCTATCACCTTGTCCACAAGCAGGAACGGATATCGGTGAGGGAGAAGTTCACGTATGCGGTTGTTGTCCATAATGGGTTCAGCCGAGGGGTTGTAAACCGGAGCCTGCAACTCCTGACACTTTATCTCCTTACGTATCTTCTTGGCAAAGGTCGTGTTGATTGAGTGACCCGGACGTGTGGCTATAATCTTGCCCTTCAGGGGGCGTCCGATAAGCGCGATGTCGCCGAGTACATCCATCAGTTTATGACGGGCTGGCTCGTTGTCGGCGAACAGCGGGGCCTCATTGATATATCCAAACTCAGTCACATTCTTATGGGGAGCATTCATGAGGTCGGCTATATGGTCGAGTTCATCCTGCGACAAAGGGGAGTCGTAGATGACTATCGCGTTGTCGAGGTCACCACCCTTGATAAGGTTGCCCTTTACAAGCGGCTCTATCTCGCGGACGAATACAAACGTGCGGCTTGACGCTATCTCCTTGCCAAAATCCTCGAGATTCTCAAGTGTGGCAAACTGGTTGCGGAGTACCGGCGAATCAAAGGCAACCTTGGTCTCGATGCTGAACTCGTCATCGGGAAGCACCACTATGGAGGAGCCGGTCGTGTCATCACGCACCTCTATCTTCTGCTTGACTATATAGAAATCCTTGTCGGCTTTCTGTTCCTCAACACCGACCTCGGCAATTTTCTCGCAGTACTCGCGGGCACTTCCGTCAAGTATAGGTACCTCGGGGCCGTTGAGGGTGATGAGGCAGTTGTCGATGCCGGCAGCATATAGCGCGGCAAGAGCGTGTTCCACGGTGCTGACGGTGACATCGCCCTTGCCGATCACCGTGCCGCGCTGTGTCGAGACTACATGCTCGGCCAACGCGTCGATTGTGGGCTTCCCTTCGAGATCCAGACGTTGGAACTTATAACCGGTGTTCTCGGGAGCGGGATTGAAACATGCCTCAATCTCCATCCCGGTATGCAACCCCTTACCCTTGACGGTAAAGGAATCTTTTAATGTACGTTGTTTCATCTTGTCGTATGATGTGATAATTATTATTTTCCGTTTATCTTCTTATCAAGATCCCGTACCTGACGGGTGAGGTCACCGAGGTGCTTCACGTAGACTGACTGACGTTGGAAATCGCGGACACCGACAGCCGGATAACCCATGATGCGGCTATCGTCGTCAACATCACCGGGCACTCCCGACTGAGCGCCTACCGATACCCGATCACCTATCCTGATATGCCCGGCAAATCCTACCTGACCGCCGACCATACACCACTCTCCTATCTTGGTCGACCCGGCGATACCGGCTTGAGATGCCATCACCGTGTTTGCTCCAATCTCGACGTTGTGGGCCACTTGCACGAGATTGTCGAGCTTGACACCGCGCCCTATACGCGTGCTGCCCATGGTTGCACGGTCGACCGTCGTGTTGGCCCCGATCTCCACATCATCGGCTATCTCCACGTTTCCTATCTGCGGTATCTTCTTGTAACCATCCTTATCGGGAGCGAAACCAAACCCGTCACTGCCGACAACCACACCGGCGTGCAGCACACAGCGGTTGCCTATGCGGCAACCATGATAGACCTTGACACCGGGATATATCACACAGTCATCACCGACTGTCACGTTCTCACCGATATATACCTGCGGATAAATCTTGACATTGTGGCCAAGGGTAACCCCCTTGGCTATATAAGCAAAAGCTCCGACATACGCGCCGTCAGGAATGACGACACCATCAGCCACATAGCTCGGCTGCTCGATGCCCGATGGATGCGCGGCTGTCATCTTCGACACCATGTCAAGCAGCGAGGCGATTGTAGTGTAAGGGTCGTCCACGGCAATCAAGGTTGCCGTGACATCATGCTCGGGGACAAAATCGCGTCTCACGAGCACGATAGACGAGCGTGTCGTGTATATGTGATGGGTATACTTCGGGTTGGCCAAAAAAGATATGGCACCCTCATGCCCCTCCTCTATCTTCGCAAAGGTATTGACTGTGACCGAGCCATCACCGATGACGGTTCCACCCGTCAAAGCAGCTATATTGTCGGCTGAAAATTCCATTTGTCTAATAAATGAGTTAACAAATCGAGTTAATGGATTGACAATACAAAGGTGCGAAAAATTTTTCACATAGAGTCCCTTACCACACCAAAATCAGCCTTTAAGCGCTATACGGTCCTTGGTGGCGGTAATCTTGCCCTCCTTCAACAGGTGACCGACAGCCTTCTTGAAGTCTTTCTTGCTGCACTCAAACCTGGCCTTTATCTCCTCGGGCGAGGAGCCGTCGCCCATATTGAGGCTACCTCCGGCCGCCTCCAACGCCTCCATCACGGAGCTTGACAACCGCCCGATACGGTCACCGGCATACCCTGACAACGTGAGGTCAATCTTGTTGTCATCACGCACCGACTTGACGTAGGCCGTCAGCTCCTCCCCGACGCTGAGGTCGCGGAATGTCTCGTTGTAGTAGATGATTCCCTGATAAAGATTATCGACAATCACCTTATAACCTATGTCAGCCTTATGATACACCATCGCCGTCACGGTTTCACCGCGCTTGTACCGGGCAATCTTGTTGCCGACAAACTTCTCTATCTTGGCCGAGGCTACCACACGTCGGGTAGCATGGTCAAGGTAGGCGTAAACGATGTAACTCCGTCCCGGCTGCATACGCACTTTCTGCTCACTGAAAGGCACAAGCAGGTCTTTTGGCAATCCCCAGTCGAGAAATGCCCCTATATTGTTGACCTGCCGGGCACGCAGGAGGGCAAAGCACCCTACCTCTATAAGCGGCTGCTCAGTGGTTGCCACGGGGCGATCCTCCGAGTCGGTGTATACAAACACGTCCATCTCGTCGCCCTCTTGCGGCACGCCGGTGATATACCGTGACGGCAGAAGCACCTCATTGCCATCTCCGTCACGCAGATATACGCCAAAGTCCACCGCCCTGCTTACCGTAAGCCTGTTATATTTTCCAATTTCCATAATCGTATGTTAAACTACGCGGGTCTGCACAATCATAACCCGCCATCAATGCCTGATCAAGCCTTGATTGAACAAAAATACTCATTTTTCGCCATATCCGCAAAACGAGTGGAAATCCGGGATGCGTCGCATAAACAAAACATCGTGAGACGATGTTGATTATTATGGCCGCAGGTATGTCGCAAGGCGTACTCTGCGGCTTACTATAATAATAAAACGTGACGGCAAACCATTTATCCAACGACCTGTGACGGGCGACGACAGACAAGCATACCCATTTGGTCCCCGTGTGTTATGTCCCGCTGCGACAAGTCATCAGACTTTATTGCAGCTATGACCTCTGCAAAAAGAGCCATTAAACTGTGGTTCACATTAGTTATTAAACAACCTCTTAAACAGACAATGGGATTCAGGTGTTATAATCGTTAAATTATGACTATGGATTTTACCCGAATGGGCACATATCTGACAACATTACTCTTAGCGATTACGTTTATATTGCTGCCAAATGCAGGATTCTGTATTGGGTATTCCGAGGTTGAACTTGAAGATGTTGAGACCTGCATTCAGGAATCAGTCCTACCCACTTTGGAAACAACAGTTCCGCTTACCCCCTTAAACAAATCTAATTTGCCAAATCAGCGTTGCTCGACCTCACATAATTTCCAATATATAAATATCGCTATTCCCACAAAAATCGGTAGGGCGATAAATATATTGAATTGTGTATTCCGTGAATAGTTGGGCTTTATATTCCTCCTCTCTCCAATATTATGGTCTGTGGTAATGCAGACTGATGTCTCACCTATTTACATATTTATGGAATACATATTATTATATCTTTTTGGAGCTCTGGCTCTCTCTTTTCTATGCTCGGTTCTTGAGGCGGTATTGCTTTCAACTCCAGTCTCATTCATTTCAATGAAGCAAAACGAGGGCGCGAATGGCGCAGACCTCATGATGCGCTATAAGACAAACATTGACCGTCCCGTCGCGGCAATCCTCTCATTAAACACTGTAGCCCATACCATAGGGGCCGCAGGTGTCGGATCGGAGTCTGTAAAGGTTTTTGGCGAGGCTTATTTCGGCATCATATCCGCAATCCTGACGTTGTTGATACTTGTGCTTTCCGAAATTATCCCAAAGACCATAGGTGCATCCTATTGGAGGCAACTCGCATTGCCGTCAGCTAAGGTAATCCGAGTGCTGATTTTTATAACCTACCCTCTCGTATGGTTGTCAGAACTTCTTACAAAATGTTTCGCACCAAAGATACAACCCCTGACCGTTAGCCGCGAAGAGGTTGTTGCCATGGTGGGAGTCGGCGAGGAGGAGGGTGTATTTCAAAAACAGGAAAGCCAGGTTCTCAAAAGTTTCCTGAAGCTCGAATCCGTAAAAGCCGAGGATATCATGACACCCTTCGTAGTCGTATTCTCGTCGCCATCGGCTGCATCCATGAGACAACTTCATGACAATCCCGAATTTGCAAAATTTTCCCGAATTCCCATCTACGGCTCCGAGCGTGAGTATATCACGGGATATGTCAGGAAAGCCGATGTCCTCGACAATATATGTTCTGACAGAAGCGAGGCACCCCTTTCGTCAATCCAACGCCCCATATTGTTTTTCTCTGAAAACGACAAGGTGTCAGATATATGGCAATCAATGCTTGAAAAGAAAGAGCATATATCGGTCATAAACGATGAATATGGCTGTATGCGAGGCATTGTCACAATGGAGGATGTCATCGAGACAATGTTGGGAGTTGAAATCGTAGACGAGTGTGATACCGATGCAGACCTTCAGGCCGTTGCCAAAGAGAAGTACTCGCAACAACGACCTCTAGTGTGGTAGGACAAATCGTATAATGAATTTGGCTGAATGGAAATACGGGTAGTTTCTTACCAGTATATCAACCTTTTTCAGAAACAATACTATCAAATACGCTGATTGATCATACTGGAATGTACAGATGTGCCTGGCAGATATGGCTGGTTTTTCGTAATTTTGTAGTATCAAAATCAGGAAAATCCACTGTTTGTGCCAAGGCAAAAGGTTGTAACATCGGTCCGACCTTCCGAGGCTCGCAAAGCTAAGCGATATGGAAGATGTGCCTGGCAGATATGGCTGGTTTTTCGTAATTTTGTAGTATCAAAATCAGGAAAATCCACTGTTTGTGCCAAGGCAAAAGGTTGTAACATCGGTCCGACCTTCCGAGGCTCGCAAAGCTAAGCGATATGGAGATACTTCAATATGACAAGAAATACGAGACTGCGACAATTGCCTTGATTCTCAATATCCAAAACAACGAGGCAAAAATCAATCTCACGTTATCGGAGCAGCCTGACCTCATTGATATTGAGTCCTCCCACATATCAAGAGGTGGTAACTTCTGGATTGCAGTGGATAATGGTCAAGTGATAGGCACAATCGCCCTGATGAATCTCAATGACGGAATGTCGATTATTCCTATCCCGACCGCGACAGCATACTTTACCAACTCGACTTGCCGTTCAGGCCGATGCGTCTTACAAAGCATAAATTGAATTAATCATGGACATATTTGAAGAAGAATGGGCCAAGATGCTCAATGGGGAGATTTATGATGCGGTACATCCCGAATTTATTAGCAGACTGGAGATTACGCGCCAACGCATTTGGGAGTTCAACAACCTGAATCCATCCCTTACAGATGAATTGAAAGCATTGTTTCTCAGCATCGTCGAAGACTGTGGAGAGAAAATACATGTGAACCAGCCATTCCGTTGCGACTACGGCTGCAATATCCATATCGGCAACAACTTCTTTGCCAATTTCAATCTCACGATTCTTGATGAGGCCCCGGTGACAATTGGTGACAATGTATTCATCGGGCCTAATGTCAGCATCTATACAGCGTGCCATCCTATTGAACCCGAAGCCCGCGACACCGGGGCTGAATGGGCCGAAGCGGTCACCATTGGTAACAGCGTATGGATTGGCGGCGGTGTGACAATCCTGCCCGGAGTGACTATCGGCGACAACTGCGTGATTGGAGCCGGAAGTGTCGTCACAAGGGATGTCGCCCCAAACACAGTCGCAGCCGGCAACCCCGCCCGACCCATCAAAAAGATTGACTGACCAAAAATCAACCCATCCAATCACTGATAGCCTGCAGAGTCGTTGGCATATCGTTTATGACATATCCAAGTCTTTTGTTATGCAGCAACAAATGTGACATTGTTAGGGTATGAGCGCGAATTGTCGTAAATTTGCATCACTATGGATGAAATACTGAAATACTTTCCCGGATTGTCCGAGCAGCAGCAGGCACAATATGCCATGCTTGGGAGCCTGTACCCGGAGTGGAACGAGAAAATCAATGTAATATCGCGCAAGGACATCGACAATCTATATGTCAATCACGTGCTTCACTCGCTCGCCATCGCAAAGTTCATGACTCCTGTAGGCGGTACGACCGTACTTGACATGGGGACCGGCGGTGGATTCCCGGGAATACCCCTTGCCATCGCCTGGCCTGACTGCCGATTTCACCTGATTGACCGAATAGGCAAAAAGCTAAAGGTCGCGGGAGATATCGCGGAAAAAATCGGTCTGACCAATGTCTCGTTCCAGCACGGTGACATCGGCGAATGCCACTCGAAATTTGATTTTGTGGTGAGCCGTGCGGTCATGAGACTTGATGAGCTTGTACCGTTGGTGAGACGTAACATATCGCGTGATTCGCGCAATGCGTATCCCAATGGTCTCATCTGCCTGAAAGGAGGAGACCTCACCCCGGAGCTATCCAAGTTGCGCTACCCCATTATCGAGGTACCGTTGACCGACTATTTCAACGAGCCGTTTTTCGAGACAAAAAAACTGATTTACGTGGATATATGATATATCCTCAAACGTATGCAACCATAGGATTGAAACTATGAAAATAGAGAAATTCACATTCAACATGTTTGGGGTCAACACATTTGTCGTGTGGGATCCGGCAACCCGTGAGGCCGCCATAATAGACCCCGGAATGATTGACAGCGCCGAGACCGCAGTCATCGACGACTTCATATCGGCAAATGAACTCACCGTAACACACCTCATCAACACCCACCTCCATCTCGACCACACATTTGGCAACAAGTATGTCAAGTCGCGGTATGGTCTCCCCGTGGAGGCCGGTATTGACGATGCAGAGTTGGGGGCATATATGGAGCAGCAGTCCAGGCGGTTTGGTCTACGGCATGTGGGACGGCCCGTCGTGATCGAGCATCCGCTCAAGGAGGGTGATACCGTAAGAATCGGTACTGGCAAACTCAAGGTGCTCCATGTTCCGGGACACTCGCCGGGAAGCATCGCGTTATATTCCCCGGCCGACAAATTTGTCATTGCCGGCGATGTCCTGTTCCGTTCAAGCATAGGCCGCACCGACCTCCCCGGTGGGGATTATGCCACGTTGATAAAATCGATTCAGGAAAAACTGCTGACATTGCCTGACGACACCATCGTCTATCCGGGACATGGCCCCGCTACGAGGATAGATATCGAGCGTGACCACAATCCGTACATCTGATCACGATACCGAGAATGGGTCTATATCACTTACCGGGACAGGTCCCGAAGCCTCATGAGCCGCTATGATGTCGCGTATGGCACGCAGTGTGCCATGCCATGCTATCTGTGACTGGAAGTCCATGGCCGGAGACAAGCCCATTCCGGCAACATCACGGGCAAACGCTATGCCATCATCGACATCGTCAGTCTGAATCATTGAGAGTATGACCATCAGCACAATCTCAGGACGCCACCAATATTGCCCCGGGACTGCGCCCTTGTCTATCCGTGTAAACTCGCCTATGACATCCTCATATCTGCCAAGCCGGTACAGCGACTCAAACAGCAGGCTGTATCCCGATCGCAACTCTCCGTGCCGTTTGAGCGCGAGCAATATGGCCACCGCACTGTCGTGACGACCGATGGATACACAGTAAGTAGACCAATTGAGCCATTCGGTCTCACAATTGCCGCCTATAGAGTTGTAGTATCGGTCGAGCAGTCCTCCATCAGGGGTATCGCCCTCATATATAAGCATGTAATCCACCCAAATCCGTTCATCGGGATATGACTGATTCATCTCCCGCGCCAGCGCAATCGCCTTTGCTCGGTCGCCCTCCATCTCATGGCAGTACATCAGTACCTCGGCAATCTCACCCTGCTCCACCCCCGGCTTCTGACGCCGGTAGAGTTCCTCAAGCCTCTTGGTGACCTGTGGCAAGTCTTTCTTCATCCGTGCCATCGCGGCCAACCGTATGAAAATGACCTTGTCTGACTTATCGTCTATAGCCAGAGCATAGTCGGCGGCATTCAATGCCCGCTCCCAGTCACCTTCGTTGTAGCACGTGCGGGCGAGGGCATCCCAGAACATTGAGTTGAACGGCTCGACCATGGTGGCCTCCTCAAACAGAGAGGCAGCAGTCTTATGTTCTGACACAGAATCATAGACCGTCCCTAACTCATAGTAGAATGTCGCGGGATACTCACACTTCTCAACAATTTCAGCTGCCCGCGTACGCAGGGTATCGACAATGCCCTTTTCCTCGGCCACGGCAACGAGCTGTATCACCTCCTCATCGTCAAGATGCTTTGCTGTCTCAAATATCCGCTCCATGGCCGGAATCGCGTCTGCTCCCATCAGATCCTTGGAGAGTTTAAGGCGCATTATGTTCCATAACACAGTATCGCTACCGTAACGCTCCACCAACTTTGCAGCGGCATCGTCATCATTATTATGGTAGTAGTAATAGGCCCGGCGCACTGCAAGCGGGGAGCTGTCGGGATATAACCTCGCTCCATAGAGCAATGCCTCAAGTTTGACATACTCATCCTCATTATCGCCGGCATAGTCGTATATCTCAACTATGTCGCTCTCGTCATAGAACATGTCAGACAGACGGCCCTCGCGGAGGTCTGCCACAAAACGGTCATATAAGTCAAAACGTTCGTCGGGTCTGCTGTCCATACGGTCTTACGCCTGATTGTTGGATTGAGGGCATTACTTTTTCTGCGCCTTTTCCCAACTGTCTTTCAGAGCTATAGTCCTGTTAAATATGATATTGTCGGGCGTTGAGTCGTAGTCGGGCGTGAAGTAGCCTATCCTCTGGAACTGGAACTTCTCACCCTTTCGGGCATTCTCGGCGAGATATGGCTCAATCTTGACATTCTCAACGACTTTGAGCGAGTCGGGATTGAGCAATTCACGGAAGTCCTTATCTTTTTCCTCTGCGGGATTCTCCACGGCAAAAAGGCGGTCATAAAGACGGACGGTAGCATCAACGGCATGTGACGCCGACACCCAGTGCAGCGTACCCTTGACCTTGCGCATACTTCCGGGCAGGCCGCTGCGGGTCTCGGGATCATACGTGCAATATATCTCCTCAATGTTTCCATCCGCATCCTTCTTTACGCCGGTACACTTCACGATATACGCACCCTTGAGTCTTACCTCTCCGTCGGGAGCGAGACGGAAGAATTTTTTCGGAGGATTTTCCATGAAGTCCTCACGCTCAATGTATATCTCACGCGAGAACGGCATCTCATGTGTCCCCGAGCCAGGCTGTTCGGGGTTGTTCTCAAGCTCAACCATCTCAACCTTATCCTCAGGATAATTTGTGATGATGACCTTGACAGGATTTATTACAGCCATGACTCGTGTAGCGCGGCTGTTCAAATCCTCGCGCACGGCGTGTTCAAGAAGCGAGACGCTGTTCAGGGCCTCAAACTTGGTATATCCTATACGGTCGACAAAGTTGCGTATCGACTCGGGTGTATAGCCGCGACGACGCATTCCCGAGATGGTCGGCATCCGGGGGTCATCCCATCCGGCGACAAGACCCTCGTTGACAAGCTGCAACAGCTTGCGCTTGCTCATCACGGTATATGTCAGGTTGAGTCGGTTAAACTCTATCTGTCGCGGGCAATATGTCTCGTCGGCAAGCTCCTTGACAAAGTACTCGTAGAGGGGACGGTGTACCACAAACTCCAACGTGCATATAGAGTGTGTGACGCCCTCGAAGTAATCACTTTGCCCATGGGCAAAGTCATACATCGGGTATACCTTCCATTTTGTCCCCGTGCGGTGATGGGGTGTCTTTATTATGCGGTACATGATGGGGTCCCGGAAGTGCATGTTGGGAGATGCCATGTCTATCTTGGCACGGAGTACGCGTGAGCCCTCGTCAAACTCGCCCTTGTTCATGCGCTCAAACAAGTCGAGGTTTTCCTCGACCGAACGGCTGCGGTAGGGACTCTCCTGTCCCGGTTCGGTCGGAGTACCTTTCTGCCTTGCAATCTCCTCGGAGGTCTGGTCATCGACATAAGCCTTGCCCTCCTTGATCATACGTATGGCAAGGTCGTAGAGCTGGGGAAAATAATCAGAAGCGTAGTACTCGCGGTCGCCCCAGTCAAACCCAAGCCAATGGATATCCTCACGTATGGCATCGACATACTCAACATCCTCCTTCACCGGGTTTGTATCGTCAAAACGCAGGTTGCATGTGCCACCAAATTTCTCGGCAGCGCCAAAATCCATGCAGATAGCCTTGGCATGTCCTATGTGGAGGTAGCCGTTGGGTTCAGGCGGGAAACGGGTATTGAGACGACCACCGTTCTTTCCGGCCTGCAAATCGTCATATATTATCTGCTCAACAAAGTTAAGACCTTTTTTCTCTGTATTCTCGGCTTCCTTATTCTCGCACATAGCTCTAATGATTGTGTCGTTGAAAAAATAGAATTGGCTCTTGAGTGCCACATCCATGGCAACATCAAGTTGCAAAATTAATGAAAATCTCTCTCACATCCTCACATTGCCCCATGTTTTTACCCCAAGTTTCCACACCACACACCGAAATCACATTTGTGCACTCGCCACCGACCATTCAGAAAAGTGACCAAGTACAGCATGATAGATCAATCTACGACTACAAGCGGGCCGGATATAGAAAGCGGGCGACAGTGGAGACCGTCGCCCGTTGATGAGTGATATCGCATTAGGGTCAGCGTACTATCAGCTTATGGCCATTGACGATGTAAAATCCGGCGGGGAGCGCCATGTGGCTCTCTCCGGCTGGAAGCTGTGCCGTCTTGACGAGTGCGCCGCTGACGCTGTAGACTGATACCTCGGTCGGTGTGACAGCTGTCACTCGTATGCCACCCTCCTCTGCCTCAAGCGATGTGGCCGGGACGACAGCGACATCAAGCCCCGAGGCCATGTCGGTAACTGTCAGAGTGTTGGCATTGAGGTTGACATTGAACTTCAAGCTACCACCGGGCCAATTGTTTATCATCCAATTTCCCAATGCTCCGCTGTTTGCACTTGAGTGCGCCACTCCATTGACAAACTCAAGGTCGATATAAGAGAAATCTTCCCAATCCGAGCCGATGGAATATTCTTGTTCCCAACCTTGAAGCTGAGAGAAAAAGCGGAACTGCACTGCATCATCAGCCGGAATATCAAAAATACCCTCATAAACGTTATCCTCCGTCTTATCAAGAAGCCATCCGGCAAGGGCATCATGATTGGCAGCACTTGGAGTCATAAAGTTATTGGGCGAACCAATGAGATAGATTCCATTTACGACCACTAATTGCGGAGCTTCAAACGACACATTCCACAATTTACCGTCTGCCGAAATGCTGCTGGCAGTGATGGTGATGAAGCCACCGGGCCAGTCAGGATAAGTCCAGTATCCGTATTCTCCTGAGTCTTTAAGTTCACCCCTTACCGTCACTTTTCCCGCAGTGTTAAACTCAAGCAGCTGATTACCGTCAACACGGGGACAAACTGTCGGAGCAGCCCAACCGGCATCAGTGAACGCGGGCAGAATATTCAGGCTGAACTCACCCGGAGCAACATATACCATATCCGAGGAATACTTACGTCCATCAACAGGTCCGGCCAAGGTCGAATAAATTGACTCATTGCCCGGGACAGGATTAGCGCCACCGACCCGGTCGGCTGCCGTTGTCACGATAACAATATCAGAAGCATGAGCCTGCGATGTCGTCATTATTAGTGTCTTAGTGTTAAGGTCAAGCGAGAATTTCACTTTATCGGTAGTCCAATCCGACAGGACAAAAGGCCAACTATCGTTATGCACCAAAACGTGTCCAAAAAATTCGCCATCGCGGTCAAACCGTACGAAGAGTCCTTCCGTCGGGCCGTTAGGGCTGACAGCATCCTCTGTTGCCCACCCGTTAAGAGCGGTAACAAAACGAAACCACTCATCGCCTCCATAGCCGGGAATAGTAAACACTCCCTGATATACGTTACTACCGGGAGCGGACTCTATGAGTGCCCAATTGTCATAGAGGGCTGCATTCTCACTGCTTGGTTCAACCCAATTTGTGGGAGAGCCGATAAGGTATACCTTTCTGAGGTCAGCTGCGACGGAGGGGATGGTGATGACCAACGCCGCGATTAATGTAATGGCAAAATGTAATTTTATTTTCATGATAATAAAAATATTGGTTTAACTATTTTTACAAAGCTATGGATTGTTAGGGAGATTTTACCCCCCCCCGAATATTTACTATTTATTAACGATTTGTAGATTTTTCGGGTGCAATTGAGACATTATACTTGATAGATAGCCAACGCTTTGTAGGGCTGCTCCATGGAGCAGCCGCTCGTCTATGTTGGGATTTTGTATGGAAATCGGCTGCTCCATGGAGCATCCCTACATTGATACTCAACATTTTATCGCTGTATTGATAAGCTGAATATTTACGGTTTTCGGGTGACAATTCAGCAAATTGGACATGTTGACGACCAAATATTTGTAGGGCTGCTCCATGGAGCAGCCGCACGCCTAAATTGCGATTACTACGAAAATCGGATGCTCCATGGAGCATCCCTACATTGACTGTAATAATCAAATCAACGCGCGTGATAGTCGGACTGGGACTACAAAGAAAAAGCGGGCCTCCCGGATGAGAGACCCGCCGTATTGTCGGTCAGAGCACGGATTAGGCGTTCTTCACCTTGTCAACGATTGCCTTGAAAGCGGCAGGGTTGTTGAGGGCGAGATCGGCAAGCACCTTGCGGTTAATCTCGATGCCGGCCTTGTGGATGAGACCCATCAACTTGGAGTAAGAGAGGTCCTCAAGACGAGCGGCGGCATTGATACGCTGAATCCAGAGAGCACGGAAGTTACGCTTCTTATTCTTGCGGTCACGGTATGCGTATGTGAGACCCTTTTCCCAAGTGTTCTTGGCAACTGTCCACACGTTTTTACGGCATCCGTAGTAACCACGTGTAAGTTTTAAGATTTTCTTTCTGCGTGCTCGTGATGCAACATGATTTACTGATCTTGGCATTTTTGTAGATGATTTTGAATGTTAGCGGCTAAAGCTCTTTTGTTGCTATACATTCGGTTAATAAAATAATTATAAAATCACGAATTAAAAATGTGAAACCGTCGGTTGAGAGCTATGCTTACTTGAGACCGAGCAGAGCCTTTACATTGTTCTCGTCCACCTTGGCGATGAGTCCTGAGTGGGTGAGGTTTCTCTTCTGCTTCTTGGTCTTCTTGGTTAAGATGTGACTCTTGAACGCATGTTTTCTTTTGATTTTTCCTGATCCGGTAAGGGCGAACCTCTTTTTGGCACCGGAATTAGTTTTAACCTTTGGCATTTTAGTTAATTAATTGATTATTAATTCGAGTTATAAAATATTCCGCGTCAACCCGTGACGCGGGATTTCTCATTTCTTTTTGGGTGACAGCATGATTGTCATGCGCTTGCCTTCAAGCACCGGCATCTGCTCAACCTTGCCATACTCCTCAAGATCGTTGGCAAAGCGCAACAACAGCACCTCACCCTGCTCCTTGAACAGGATGGAGCGGCCTTTGAAAAACACGTATGCCTTTACCTTGGCACCCTCCTGAAGGAATCCCATGGCGTGCTTGAGCTTGAAGTTATAGTCGTGGTCATCGGTCTGTGGGCCAAAACGTATCTCCTTGACAACCACCTTGACTGACTTGGCTTTCTGCTCCTTCTGACGCTTCTTCTGCTGATAGAGGAACTTCTGATAGTCGAGAATCTTACATACGGGCGGCTCGGCATTGGGGGAAATCTCGATAAGGTCGAGACCAAGACCGTCGGCAATCCGCATGGCCTCTTGAATAGGGTAAACACCCGTTTCCACGTTATCGCCCACAAGACGCACCTCACGGGCGCGTATGCGTTCGTTGATAGCGTAGGGTTCAGGCTTGTTAGGGCCTCTGCGTTGGGGACCGTTACCTCGGAAAGGCCCCGGATTGGGTTTTTTCTCCATTCAGTGGTTTTATTGATTAATCATACTTTCGACTTCCTGAGCCAAATTTTGTGCAAAGGTAGCAATTTTCATCGTACCTTTATCACCCTCACCCTGTTTTCTTACCGAAATTTCACCATTTTGGGCTTCTTTTTCACCAACGATAAGGAGATATGGGATACGTTTAAGCTCGTTGTCGCGGATTTTCTTGCCAATCTTCTCGTTGCGGTCATCGACATGCACCCGGACATCGGCGGCCGACAACTGCCGGGCCACCTCAAAGGCATAGTCATTGAACTTCTCGCTGATAGGCAGTATCACCGCTTGCTCGGGCGATAGCCACAGGGGGAACTTACCGGCGGTATGCTCAAGCAGCACGGCAACAAAACGCTCCATAGACCCGAACGGCGCACGGTGTATCATCACGGGGCGATGTTTCTGATTGTCAGCGCCGGTATACTCAAGTTGGAATCGCTCGGGAAGGTTGTAGTCCACCTGAATCGTTCCGAGCTGCCAGCGGCGACCGATGGCGTCCTTGACCATGAAATCGAGCTTCGGACCATAGAACGCGGCCTCGCCAAGTTCCGTGCGGGCTTTCAGCCCCTTCTCGGCACAAGCCTCGATGATGGCGCTCTCGGCGAGATGCCAGTTCTCGTCGCTACCTATATATTTCTCTTTGTTGTTGGGGTCACGGAGTGATATCTGAGCCTCGAAATTGTCAAACTTCAGTGCCTTGAAGATGTAGAATATGATATCCATCACCTTGAGGAACTCCTCCTTTATCTGGTCGGGGGCACAGAAGATATGGGCATCGTCCTGCGTAAATCCGCGCACTCGCGTCAATCCGTGAAGCTCACCGCTCTGCTCGTAACGGTAGACTGTGCCAAACTCCGCAAGACGCAACGGCAGCTCACGATACGAGCGGGGGAACGCCTTGAATATCTCACAGTGGTGGGGGCAGTTCATCGGTTTGAGCAGATATTCCTCGCCCTCCTCGGGGGTATGTATGGGCTGGAACGAGTCCTTGCCATATTTGGCATAGTGACCCGATGTTACATAGAGCATCTTGTTGCCGATGTGCGGGGTAATCACCTGCTGATAGCCATACTGTTTCTGAATCTTGCGCAGGAACTGCTCCAGACGGTCACGCAGCGCGGCACCTTTGGGAAGCCACAAGGGGAGTCCGGCACCCACGTTTGAGGAGAATGCAAACAACTCCATCTCCTTGCCGAGCTTGCGGTGGTCACGCTTCTTGGCCTCCTCCATCAGCACGAGATACTCATCGAGCATCTTTTTCTTGGGGAATGTTATACCATAGACACGCACGAGCTGGTTGCGCTTCTCGTCACCACGCCAGTAGGCACCGGCGAGAGACGTAATCTTGACAGCCTTGATGAGCGCGGTATTGGGAAGATGCGGGCCACGGCAGAGGTCGGTAAAGCTACCCTGCGTATAGGTAGTGATATGACCATCCTCAAGCTCGCTTATAAGCTCACACTTGTATTGCTCGCCACGGTCACCAAAGAGCTTGAGCGCATCGGCCTTTGATATGTCGGCACGCTTTATCTCCTCCTTGCGCTGCGCGAGTTCAAGCATTTTTTTCTCTATCTTGCCAAAGTCATCGGCTGTAAGTTTATTGTCGCCCGGATCTATATCGTAATAGAATCCGTTCTCAATCGCCGGACCGATACCGAATTTCACGCCGGGATACAACTCCTGCAATGCCTCTGCAAGCAAGTGAGCCGAGCTGTGCCAGAAAGCATGTTTTCCTTCGGGGTCATCCCACTTGAAGAGTTTGATGGCGGCATCCTCATTGATGGGACGCGATATGTCCCACTCCTCACCGTTGACAGTAGCGGCGAGAATGTCCTGTGCCAACCTGGGGCTTATGCTCTCGGCAATCTGCAATGGGGTGACACCGGGCGCGTATTGTTTGACGCTGTTGTCGGGAAATGTAATGTTTATCATTGGATTTGAAATGTTTTGGGGCGATTTCCGCTAAAAAGCAACGTAATCGCAAAATCAACTGCAAAATTAACCATTTACGCGCATTAACCAATATTTTCCAACGTTTTTTTATCACCCCCTATATCCATGAAGCCATAACACGGAGCCGTATGAAAAAGACCGCGACCGGCCGACTGATGATAATGTCGGTACCGGTCGCGGCCAATAGTTCTTATGTGACAGTGCTACTCTTACAGCTCTGCATCAGCAAAGTCCTCCCGCACGGCAGCGGTCGACTCGGCATATGTCTCCTTGATGAAGAACACGCAGAAGGCACCTACGATAAGCAGTACTCCGGCGAGCACAAGCATGTTTTCCTGACTTCCGCCAAGCAACGGCAATATCAATCCACCGAGGGCGGCGGCGCAAATCTGCGGCAAGCAGATTGTTCCGTTAAACAAACCGAGGTATGTACCGATGTTGTCACCCTTGAGAGAATTGGTGAGGATGGTAAACGGCAGGGCAAGCATCGCAGCCCATGCAAAACCGACAAGGAAGAATGACACAAAGAGCAGGTACTGGTTGGTGATGAACAAGGTGGATATGAATCCGATACCGCCCAACACGAGGCTGACGATATAGGCCATCTTGTGATTGCTGAATCGGGGGATGACTACAGCCCAAAGCACCGACCCGACGGCCTGTACGGCAAAGAGCACGCCTACCCAGTTGCCGGCCTGCTGGTATGCCTCCGAGTGGGTATCGGTCGTACCCCATACGGTATCAGCGATAGCGCCATTGGTATATGTCCACATATAAAGGAATGCGGCCCAACAGAAGAATTGGACGAGACCTACAGTCCAGAATGTGGCGGGAGCATGTTTGAGCAGGGTGAGCATTCCCGGGCGCTTAACCTTCTCGCCCGACTTCACCTCCTTTATGCCATGGAACTCGCGATATTCCTTGGGGGGCATCTCGTGGATGAACACAAAGCTGTAGATGACACAAAGCACGAGGATGGCCGCGCCAAGATAGAATGAGAAGCTGACAGTATCAGGCACCTCGCCCTTTGGAGCAATATTGCTTATACCGATAGCGGTCAATGCTATAGGAGCAAGGTAACCGACGAGGCTACCGGCGTTGCACAGGAAGCTCTGTATCGAGTAGGCCAGACCCTTTTGTTTTTCATTGACCTGGTCACCGACAAGCATCTTGAACGGCTGCATGGCCATGTTGATTGAGGTGTCAAGGAACATCAGGGCAATGAAGCCGAATACCATCGCGCCGGCGACTGTGAATCCGAAGCTGCCGGCATTGGGGAGCAGACACATCACGACAACCGCTATAGCGGCACCTATGAGGAGATAAGGCAGACGGCGGCCAAAGCGGTTCCACGTGCGGTCAGACGCCGCGCCGACAAGGGGCTGCACGAGTATGCCCATAAGTGGGGGCAGAATCCAGAAATAACTCAACGAATGGGGGTCAGCGCCTATCGTCGCGAATATTCGCGAGATATTGGCGCTCTGAAGAGCGTAGGCAATCTGCACGCCAAAGAATCCGAAACTCAGATTCCATAGGTTCCAGAAGCTCAAATCGGGTTTTGTTTTCATGTTGCTAATGAGATTATTGTTTTAAGTTTATGATTATTCGGTTAAGGAAATCTTATGCTTGAGAGTAGAGCCACGCTATCTCCTCGGCCCACCGTGCCCCGACGGGGGTCTCAAGTATCAGCGGGATGTTGTCCATCCTCGGGTCTTTCATCATCATGGTAAAGAATGGGCTTCCAAGCACCCCGAGGCCAAGACTCTCGTGGCGGTCGACCTTTGATCCGAGTCCTTTCTTGGTGTCATTGAGGTGCATCCCGCTAAGATAGTGCATCCCGATGACCTCGTCAAATTGCCGCCATGTCGATTCATATCCCTCCGGGGTTGACAAGTCATATCCGGCAGCAAAGGCATGGCACGTGTCAACGCACACCCCGACGCGGTTCTTGTCCTCTACCCCATCAATTATACGGGCAATCTGCTCAAAGGTAAATCCGAGATTCGACCCCTGACCGGCAGTGTTCTCAATAACAGCCTTCACCCCCGAGGTCTTGTCGAGGGTGATGTTGATGGACTCGGCGATACGGTCGAGACATTTGTCGGCCTCTATAAGGTTAAGATGACTGCCGGGATGGAAGTTGAGCATCGTCAGGCCAAGCTGCTCGCAGCGGCGCACCTCGTCAAGAAACGCGTCACGCGACATCTGCAACTTCTCGGCATCGGGAGACCCGAGGTTTATCAGGTAGCTGTCATGAGGGAGTATATGGTCGGATGTATAGCCGAAACGCGCACAGTTTTCCTTGAAAGCCTGTGCCTCCTTGTCGGTGATGGCCTTGGATTTCCATCGTGACGGGTTGCGGGTGAACAATGCAAACGCGCGGGCGCCTATCTCATGGGCGTTCAACGGCGCTTGACTTACGCCGGGACTTGCCGACACGTGTGCTCCTATATATTTCATGTCCTATCAATACAATGCGATAATTTAGTCTCTACAAAGATAGCCATTAATTTTTTCTTATCAAATTTTGCGTTATCTTTGTTGTAACAAACGCCTGATTCATGAGTGAGATTACCAAGAATATGTGCCGCATGGTGGCATCGCTCGCCTCCGTGAAACACCGCCGCCAGGAGGGATGCTTTGTGGCCGAGGGTTCCAAATGTGTCATCGACACATGGGGGCATTTCACGTGCCGGCATCTGTTTGCCACACAGGAGTGGATGGAGAGCAACCCAGATATCGCAGCCGCGTCCGGTGCCATAAGGGCCACAGCCGCCGACCTCAGCCGCATGTCCCACCTGTCGACCCCGGCTGACGTAATCGCTGCCTATGAGATGCCCGTCTACGACATCGCCGATGTCAATCCACGTGAGACGCTGGTGGTGGCTCTCGACAGGATACAGGATCCCGGCAATCTTGGTACGATAATACGCATCGCCGACTGGTTTGGCATCAGGGATATTGTATGTAGCCCCGATACTGTCGATGTGTTCAATCCTAAGGTAATCCAAGCCACCATGGGGGCCATATCACGGGTCAGGGTACACTATCTGCCGCTAAGCTCATATATCGATTCCCTGTCCGGGGATATACCTGTGTACGGCACATTTCTATATGGTACGGACATATACACCACTCCCCTCTCGGACCATGGAGTCATCGTGATGGGCAACGAGGGCAATGGCATATCTGATGACGTGGCAACCAGGGTCAGCCGACGGTTGCTCATACCGCCCTATCCCGCCGGAGCTGAGACATCAGAGTCGCTGAATGTGGGTATGGCGACGGCAATCACCGTGGCGGAGTTCCGGCGCCGCCAGATGCAATCACAAAGTTAACGAGACGACAAGATGGCAAACAAGATAAAATCAATGTGGTTTTGCAGCAGTTGCGGAGCCGAATACTCCAAGTGGGAGGGACGTTGCCCGTCATGCGGGGAGTGGAACACCATGGTCGAGGAAAAGGTGACCACGACCTCATCCAAAAGCACCTTCAAGCGTCAGACACTCAAGTCTGCGCCAAAACGCATATCGGAGATAGAGCCACTCGAGGAACCCCGCATCTCAATGCCGAGCCGTGAGCTGAACCGCGTGCTTGGCGGTGGACTTGTCCCCGGCTCGCTCGTGCTGATCGGTGGTGAGCCGGGAATCGGCAAATCAACCCTCGTACTCCAAAACATCCTGTCGTTGCGCAGCCGTACCATATTATATGTATCGGGCGAGGAGAGCGCACAGCAACTGAAATTGCGGGCCGACCGCATCGGGCGCATGTCGGAGAGCTGCCTTATAGTGTGTGAGACATCGCTTGAGAGCATACTCCATCACGTCGAGACTGTCGATCCCGACATCCTCATCATCGACTCCATACAGACCATAGCGTCAGATGCCATCGAGTCGTCGGCAGGCAGTGTGAGCCAAGTGCGTGAATGTTCAGCACAGTTGCTGAAATATGCCAAGGAGAGCGGCGTACCGGTCATCCTCATTGGACACATCAACAAGGAGGGCAGCATCGCCGGCCCCAAGGTGCTGGAACATATCGTCGATGCCGTACTGCAATTTGAGGGCGACCGCCACTACATGTACCGTATACTCCGTTCTATTAAAAATCGCTTTGGAAGCACCTCCGAGATTGGCATATATGAGATGGTGCAGAAAGGATTGCGCGAGGTAACAAATCCGTCCGAGCTACTGATATCGCAGAGTGACACCGAGTTGTCGGGAGTCGCCATCGGAGTCACCATAGAAGGAATCAGACCCTTTCTCATCGAGGCTCAGGCCCTGGTCAGCACCGCAGCCTATGGGACACCTCAGCGTTCGGTGACGGGCTTTGACTCCAAACGCATGAACATGTTGCTCGCCGTGTTGGAGAAACGCGTCGGATTCAAACTTGCCCAAAAGGATGTGTTCCTCAATATCGCCGGAGGATTGAAGGTCAACGACCCTTCGCTCGACCTGAGTGTCATAAGTGCCATCCTGTCATCAAACATCGACATCCCGGTCCACCGTAACATCTGCATGTCGGGTGAGGTTGGGCTGTCAGGTGAGATACGCCCCGTGACAAGAGTCGAGCAACGCATCTCCGAGGCAGAAAAATTAGGATTTGACACCATCATAATCCCGCGCAACAACCTTAAAGGGGTCGATACGTCCAAACTCAAGATCAAGGTTGAGGAGGTCGGCAAAGTGGAGGATGCCGTCAAACTGCTTTTTGCCTGACATTCATCCCCCTTGCCAATAGCCGCAGTAGTGGTGGATCGTGGGTATCATTTCCCCACAATCCATTTGAACACTTCTGACACTCCACGCCTCTTGCCATAAAGCAAGATTCCCTTACGGTATATCCGCGCCGACATATACACACATCCGATTGCCGTCGCATAGAGAATCGCGAGACTCACGAGAGTCTGCCACAGCGGTACGTTAAATGGCAATCTCACCATCATGACTATCGGGGAGGTAAACGGTATGAACGAACACCACTCGGCCATACGCCCGTCAGGATTGTCGACACAGGCCATCCCGGCATAGAGAGCGAACACTATGATTATCATGATGGGCATGGTAAACTGTGAGGCATCGCTTGCTTGGTCCACAGCCGAACCAAAGCCGGCAAACAATGAGGCATACAACAGATAGCCGCCGATAAAGTAGAGGACAAACAGGCCAATGATACCGGCGAAATTCACACCCGAGAGCATTTCCCATATCTCTGATATCTTATCAGGCGTGGCGGTTGACATGTCAGCTCCTGACATCATCGCGGCAGTGTCGAGGCGCGGGCCTATCAATGAGATGCCGGCCACAAGGCTGACACCACCGATAAGCACTACCCATATCGCTATCTGCGTCAGCCCCACAAGCCCTACACCTATAATCTTTCCCAGCATCAGCTCAAAGGGTTTGCAACTGCTGACAATCACCTCGACGATACGGTTGCTCTTTTCCTCGACAACACTGTTGATTATCATAGCGCCATACATCAGCACAAACATATATATTATAAACGACAACACAATCCCGATGAGGATTGACAGATCGGTCGATGATAGCGACTCTTCCCCGCTCTCATTCCACTTGACGCTCCTCACGTCGAGGTCAACGCTGCAATCGCGTATCATGTCAGCCAGTCCGTCAACGCCATATGACTCAATCCTGGCCTCAGTCAAAGCCGGCTCAAGGTCATTCTTTATCTGCGATACCAACGACTTGCTTACGGCATCCTCCGAGTATATACCTATACTCTTGCTCTCAAGCACATCGCGGGGTATGATTACAATAGCATATATCTCACCTCCCGCACCGCTGTAATAGTCGTGAGCGCCGGCAGCATCAGTCCCGTCAAGGAGCGCTATGTCAAACTCGCTGCTGTCAGTCAACACCCGGCCAAAGACACCCGACTCGTCAATCACCGCCACTTTCTTGGCCTCATCGCTGCTGTTGAGACGGCTCAGCATCACCGGGACAAGCCCTATGGCAACCATGAGCACAGGTATCAGCAGTGTCATTATCAGAAACGACTTTTTGGCCACCATGGAGAGATACTCCCTCTTGATAATAAGCGATAGTCTTGTATAGTTCATCTTCAATCAGTCTTTATTGCCCGTTACTGTTTCTATAAATATCTCGTGCATCGAGGGTAATATCTCGTCAAAGGATGTCAGCTCATACCGTTGGTTGAGCCACGATATGACATCCCTTGTCCCGGCCCCGTCACTCAGCCTTATGATACTGTCCCAACCTCCATCGCGTCGCGGCGTACTCTCCTCTATCTCAAACAGGTCGGGCACATCGGCCATATCACCGCCGGCAACCGACACGCGGTAGAGGTTTTTCTTATACTGCTGCTTGACATTGTCAACCCTGTCTTGCAACACTACCTTACCGTCATTTATCAGGGTGATTGACTCACATATCTCCTCGACCGACGACATATTGTGGGTTGAGAAAAGTATTGTCGCCCCCTCGCGACCGAGAGATATTATCTCCCGCTTCAACTGCTCGGCGTTTACAGGGTCAAAGCCGGAGAATGGCTCGTCAAAGATCAAGATTTCGGGACGATGCACGACCGTCGATATGAACTGCACTTTCTGCGCCATGCCCTTTGACAGTGACTCAATCTTCTTGTCGCGCCATTCCGTCAGGTCAAACCGTCCGAGCCAGCGTTCCATCTCCGTGCGGGCATCTGTCCGGCTCATCCCTTTCAGTCGCCCGAGATATATTATATGCTCCCCGACCTTCATCTTCTTGTACAGACCGCGCTCCTCCGGCAGGTAGCCTATGCGGGCGACATCCGACGGCACAAGCTGACGGCCACCAAAAGTCACCGTCCCGCTGTCGGGCGCGGTAATCTGATTGAGTATGCGTATCAGGGAAGTCTTTCCAGCCCCATTAGGTCCCAGCAGCCCGTATATGCTGCCCTGCTCCACTCCGAGGCTCACATGGTCAAGCGCCCTGTGTCCCGAATATTCCTTGACTACATCCTTGACCTCAATAAAATCCATATATCACCATATTAAATATTATCTCCAATTAATACAATCACCCCACAAAGATAGTCCATCCCCCGCTAAACCGCAACACAATAACACACACAATAATTCCTACATAAGCTATATAAGCAATCTGCAGAATAGAATATGCTTGACCTTTTGGCGGGGCGGGGGCAGAAATGCCATTATTTTTGATTAATTTTGTCGGTTAAATTGGTGAGCTGAATGAAAAATATAAACTTACAACTGTTCACGACATTTTTCAAAATCGGGGCATTCACCTTTGGCGGTGGATGGGCCATGATCTCAATTATCGAGAAAGAGATTGTCGACAAGCACCGATGGATAGCACGCGAGGAGTTTCTCGACCTGCTTGCCGTCGCACAATCGCTTCCCGGCATTCTTGCCGTCAACATCTCGGTGGCAGTAGGGGACAAGCTGCGAAAAACGACCGGCAGCATATTCGCCGCCCTTGGCACGATACTCCCGTCCTTTCTCATCATATTGCTAATCGCCATCTTCCTCACGCCCGACATCATAAAGGATAACCCTATCGTGAGCCGTATATTCATGGGTATACGTCCGGCTGTCGTAGCCCTCATCATAGCCCCGGTCATCTCATCGGCCCGTGCCGCGAGAATCACGTGGAAGACTGCCGCCATACCCGTCGTCACCGCCTTGCTGATATGGTCGCGATGGCCGGTAATATCAAATCCCATACTGTTTATCGTGCTTGGAGGCGTTGGCGGATACCTATGGTTCCGTCGGCATGACAAGGTGGCAAGGAATGTTGCTGACAGCAGCAGAAAGGAGGCCGGACTATGATATATCTGAAGCTGATAATGGCCTATCTCAAAATCGGGCTCTTTGGATTTGGTGGCGGCTATGCCATGCTCGCACTCATCGAACGTGAGATTGTTAACCCGGGTTGGATTTCCGAGCAGATGTTCACCGACATTGTCGCCATATCACAGATGACCCCCGGCCCCATAGGAATAAATTCGGCCACCTATATCGGATATGTGGCACCGGCGGTCGCCGACCCCATACGGTTCGCCCATCCGATTTGGGGTATACTCGGGTCGATATTGTGTACATGCGTGGTGATTATCCCGTCATTCCTGCTTGTCGCCTACACCAGCCACTTCATACAACGCCACCGCGACAGCGCCATTGTCAAAGGGGTGTTCTCCGGCTTGCGACCCGTAGTCGTGGGATTGATAGCCTCTGCGGCCATGCTGCTGATGAACGGTGACAACTTCGGCACTGACAGCTATCATGTGACAGCAAGCGTGGCCATCTGCATAGCCTCATTCTGCATAGTGTTTTTCACCCGACTACACCCGATACTCGTCATCATACTTGCCGGCATCGCCGGACTGTTTATCTTCTGACCTACAATGGCAATGACAGACTATCAATCAACCCTCGACTATCTATATACGCGGCTACCGATGTTCCAACGGACAGGCGGCTCAGCCTATAAGCCGGGACTCGATACGGCAATGGCGCTCGACGCGGCATTCGGCCACCCCCATCGCCGATATGCCACGATACACGTAGCCGGGACCAACGGCAAGGGAAGCACGTCACACACGTTAGCCGCCGTACTGCAAAGCGCGGGATACCGCACGGGACTCTACACATCCCCCCACCTGATTGACTTCCGGGAGCGGATGAGGATCAACGGGCGGTCAATCTCGGAGGAGGCTGTCATCGACTTTGTACGCCGATACCGGGCCGCAGACCTCAAGCTCCATCCATCGTTTTTTGAGCTGACAATGACGATGGCCTTTGACTTCTTCGCACGCGAGGATGTCGACATCGCCATAGTGGAGGTAGGACTCGGGGGCCGTCTTGACAGCACTAATATCATCACCCCCCGACTGAGCGTCATTACCAACATATCCTTTGACCACACCGCCTTTCTCGGCAACACGTTGCCGGAGATAGCGGCAGAAAAAGCCGGGATAATAAAACCGCACGTTCCCGTCGTAATCGGTGAGGCCGAGGGCGAAATCAAGCAGGTGTTTGTCGATAAAGCAGCCCGGGAGGACGCACCGATAACGTTCGCTCCTCAACCTATCCCATCCGTTCAGAAGATGGTTGATGGCATCTCCGGCGTGCTGTATCCAGATACCCCCTTCGGCCCGATATGGGGAGAATTGGCCGGGGACTATCAGGCGGCCAATGCCTCGACCATATTCACAGCCTTGAAAGTCATACGCGAGAAAGAGATAGCGCGATTCAGCGACAGCAATGTCGCCGACGGCTTTGCTCATGTGACAGAAACGACTGGACTGTTAGGACGATGGATGCGCATATCGTCACATCCGCTGACGGTGTGTGACACGGGACACAATATTGGCGGATGGCGATACCTTGCGCCACAGATTGCCGCACAGCCGGGACACAAGCACCTTGTCATCGGCTTTGTCAACGACAAGGATATATCCCACATCCTCGACCTCATGCCACGCGATGCCACCTACTACTTCACCCGCGCCGCTATTCCCCGGGCACTTCCCGCCGACGAGCTGGCCACCGCCGCACACAAAAAAGGCCTCCATGGGGAGACCTTTGACACTGTCACCGAGGCTTACATGGCCGCCCGTGAGGCGGCATCGCCCGATGATACAATCTTTATCGGCGGAAGCACATTTGTCGTCGCCGACCTGCTTACATATCTCAGACAGGTGTCAGCCTCTGACAGCAATGACCTCTATCTCGACAAGGGCTTGCTTGGGTAACTCCTTGACAGCTACAGCCGAACGAGCCGGATAAGGCGCGGTGAACGCCTCGGCATATACCTCATTCATAGCCCCAAAAAGGCTCATGTCGGCAAGAAAGACCGTCGTCTTAACTACGTTATCAAGTGTCAGTCCGGCCTCGGCCAGTATGGCCTTTACATTGGCAAGTGACTGTGCCGTCTGTTCCTTGATATCTCCCGCCATCTTCCCGGTAGCGGGGTCAATGGGTATCTGTCCTGATGCGTAGACCGTGGTGCCCAAATCAATCGCCTGGCTGTAGGGGCCGATAGCGCCAGGCGCAGCAGTTGTGGAAATTACTTTTTTCATCTCACATATTATTAAAAGGTTAATCGCTTTATCAAAAGGTTAATCGCTATCCTCTCTCATATCAAATGGCAACATGCCGACGGGTATGGCATCTGCCCGCTTGTAAGCCTCCTCAAGCGTCTCATCACCGATAGTCATCAGGCGCGAGAACCGCTCGTCAAACGCGGGTATAAATCCCGATGCGCCACGGTCGTCAAGCCGCTTTATCAGTAGTCCGAGGGTGAATTTCTCAGGTGGCAATGCCGGCTGGTAACCGTATGTCAGGTCTTCCGAGACAATCACCCGCGACAGCAATCCCACCTCCACCATCTCATCGAGCAGTTCGGCGGCAAGACGTGCGGGAATATAGAAGTACTTGGCAAAATCGACCACAGTCACAGCCCGCTCACCGCCCATAAAGCGCTTTACCACCGCAGTTGCCAGCACTACGGAAATCTTGCGCCGATAGTCTATCGAGATCTTGTCGATATTGTTTGAGAAATTAAACTGGAATATATTCTGCGATGAGTAGCAGAGCACCGCTCCCGCCAGACAGATCATCCATGCCAACTGTAGCCATATCAGCAACAACGGCAAAAACGCGAAACTACCGTATATTGCATTATACTTTGACACATACAACTGTCCCGAGACAAACAACCACTGCAATATCTGAAACCCGGTTCCGGCAAAAACACCGCTAATGAACGCATTCTTGAACTTCACCTTCGCATTGGGTATCAGCTTATACGCACCCGCGAAAAAAAACCATGTCAATATATAGGGCACCACATCGAGAACCCCTGCAAGCACAGGCGACAGCACCTTGAAAGGGCCGGCATTCTGCAACGCCGTCCACATGAAGATGGACACGCCGCTGGCACATATCATCAACACCGGGAGTATAAGGAATATCGCTGTATAATCAGTGACCTTGCGGGCCAATGAGCGACCGCGTTTCACATCCCATATTATATTAAATGAAGTCTCGACACTGCTTAGCAATGAAATCAACGTCCACAGCAGGAAGACGATACCGACTCCGACAAACAATCCCTCTGATGCCTGCGCGAGATATGAGTCAACGAAACTCAACGCCGCCTCGATGGCGCGGGACTGGGCCGGGAAATAGCTGAACAGCTGGTTTTGCAGAAGATTCTGGAATCCGAAACCCCGCCCGATGGCAAAAAGCAGCGCCAACGCCGGCACTATCGCCAACAGCGTATTATAGGTCAACGACGATGCACGGGTCTGCAAATCAGCATTAAAAAATGACCTTACTGACAGATTGAGCGTCTTGACGAGATTGACTTTCCACGTATTACGCGTGTCGGCCCACACATCAGTGTAGCAGTAATTCCATATGGATACCGCTCGCTGCTGCAACGCATTCAGCCGCGACATAAATGATTTTTTGGTCGTACCGGGAAGCCTGTCTGCCATATAAAAGTCATTTCTATTGCAAATCTAATGAGAATCCGCGACAATTCCCATTAATAGCACAACAAACATCGCGTCCTAAAGATTACATAGGGGAAAAATAAAAGCAGTGGGACTGTAAGCCGGGTTATGTCGTGACGGCCATATCCCGCAAGGGGATGCGCCGGTCACGGCCTGTCATTTATCTACACCGCGTGTCGCCACACGGCTCAAGCAGCCTACCCCCCGGCAATGGACGGGCAGTCCTTAGATGCCGGTATACTTGGCCTTGCAACCCATAGGACGTGCGGCATGTGATATCGCTGTCACACCCGGTGAGCTCTTACCTCGCCTTTTCACCCTTGCCGCAGAGAGACTGCGGCGGTAATTTTCTGTCACGCTACCCTGCCGTCGCCGACAGCTTCCCGTTAAGAAGTATGGTGCCCTGTGTTGCCCGGACTTTCCTCTTGCCGGTCAAGCCGGCAAGCGACAAGCCGCCCCACTGCTTTATGTCACAAAGATAGGCCAAAAAATGATATTTAGCAATAACAGCTAACGGCAAAAACATGTTCAACAACATAGTTGTTGAGTATTTTTAACAACCTCTCGCATCCCGCTTGTGGAGCGGGATGAGAGCCATTTGAGGTCGCCATAAAATCGTAACTTGGTGATTATTAATCACATCAATTTGGCCACATGAGAAAAAAACAGTACCTTTGCATCGGTTTAAGAAAATGACCGCTCGTCAAAAGAGTTTGACGACCCGCCGAAAATCGGCAAGGATTGCCCACGCGGCATGTGCTATGTAGCGATGGACATCCTGAGTATAAACTTCAATATTCACTAATGAAGAAAGCAATTCTGATTATTGCGTTCTTTGCAGTATTGCTCGTGTCGGCATCGGCTTATACCGACCGTTTCATCGATGTTACCGAGGGTTCTACAGCACCTGTCTTTGCCGTTACTAACGACGAGAGGACATCATCGGTAGACCAGGCCCGTGGCAAGTACCTGTTGCTCACATTCTGGTCGTCAGACGATGCTATGTCACGCATCAGGTGTAACGAGTATGAGTCTTTCATACGCGATAACCCAAACGATGGGCAATTGTATGTTATGTCAATCAACTTTGACCGCAGCGGCAAGTTGTTTGACGAGATAGTCCGCAAGGACGGTCTCAACGCAAAGACGCAATTTCATGTCCAGGGCGACAAGGCCGCCAAGATTATTGACGACTACCGCCTGCAAGACGGTTACAAGGCATTTCTCGTCGACCCGGAGGGCCGCGTCATCGCCACCAATCCGTCAACATCCCAATTGACAAATCTCCTATGTCACTAAACACCAACGATGGGCGCATCATCAAGTGGTGCGCCCATCGTCTTTTCCTAAGCACTCTCGCGATTATCTGCCTGAGCCGGCAATCTTATCGTGGAGATAGCTGTTAAACTGATCCTTGCCGAGGAGGTCCTCAATGGTGAGGTGCATACGGTAACGCCAGTAGTGGCGCGGATTGGCCGGTACATTAATCTGCTCCTCCTGGGGATTCTCGCGACGTATGTCTCCGTTGATTGACAGCCAGTCCTGCAACGGCAGAATGGCAAGCATCGACGGACTCTTGAGCTGTAGGTCGACAATCTTGTCACAAATCCACGGCTCGGCAAAATAAGGAGCCGCGCCGCCGACATGAAGCACCTGATTGTAATAGCGCTGTGCCTTGTCGTGATCCTCCTCCCACCATTGGCGTATGCCGCCCATATCGTGGGTCGAGGTCGTGCAGACAGAGAGATAGGGGTAAGTCCACGTATTGCCGAACTCGGCGCGGGGATCCTTGGGCATACGCTGTATCTCAAGCGACAATATCTGTAGCTGTGACATCACGGCGGGGACACAGTCGGGTATCATGCCGAGATCCTCTGCACACACGAGCATGTCGGTGGCATTGATGAGCGGGGGAAGTTTCCACATCGCCTTGCCATACCAGAAGTCATTGTGACGGTGATAGTAGAAGTCGTTGTACAGACGGTCAAAGCACCACTTCTCATAATCGTTGAGCGCCCTGTAGGTATAAGTGAACTGAGCCGAGATGCGGGGATGATACTTGCCACGCTCATACGGATCCTCGACAAAGAGCACCTGGTCTATCAGACCGAGCAACGCGTTGCAGAGCTTGTCGTTCTTGTCATTCTTTTCCTGACCGGCAAAGTAGTCGGCAACCTTGCGCTGGGTGTCAAACTCATCACGCAGCCTGTAACGTCCGTAGCTTACGGGGACGAGGAAACGCTCGCGGGCCTCGTCGGTGTACTCTCCAAAGAAATCACCGAGGAAGTAATCCATTATATAGGGTGTCGTCTGGAGGTTCACGTCAAGCCAGAAGTCATAGTTATACTTCAGCTCATCGGGAGTGAATGGAAGTGCCGGATTGAAGACTCCGAGGAGACCATGGAGGGCATCCATCGGAATCTGCCATATACGGAAGAACCCGAGCACGTGGTCTATGCGATAGGCGTCAAAATACTCGGCCATCTTGCGGAAACGTGCCTTCCACCAGGCAAAACCATCTTTGTTCATCTCCTCCCAGTTATAGGTCGGGAAGCCCCAGTTCTGACCAAGCACAGAGAAGTCATCGGGCGGCGCACCGGCCTGACAGTCCATGTTGAACAAGCGCGGCGAAATCCATGCGTCCACACTGTTACGCGATATACCGATAGGAATATCACCCTTGATAAGCACCTCATGCTGGTGGGCATAGTCCCTCACCTCGCGCAGCTGGCGGTCGAGATGATACTGCTGATAGTACACGAAGTTTATCTCATCCTGATGTGCGGCGATAAATTCAGCGACCTTCGACTCCTTATACTCGGCATACTCGCCCCACTTGGTGAAGTCGGGAGTATTGTTGAGGTCACGAAGCACGCAGAAAGCGGCATAGGGTGTCAGCCACTCGCCGTTGCGGGTCACAAACTCAATGAAGTCAGCCGAATTGATTGTCTCGGCACCCTGCTGGGCATATATCTCGCGGGTGAATGCCGTCTTGGCAGCATTCACACGCTCGTAGTCAACCTCCTTGAGCTGGTTGAGCTCGCGCCCGAGATTGTCGTAATAAGCCTGACGCTCCTCGTTGGCAAGACGGCCGAGAGTCGACAGGCGCAGGTACATCGGATGGAGGGCAAACGTCGAGTTCGCATTATATGGATAGGAGTCAACCCAGGTGTTGGTCATCGTCGTGTCGTTGATGGGCAATATCTGGAGTACCTTCTGACCCGTCATCGCAGCCCAATCGACCATCTTGATGAGATCGTAGAAATCGCCCACACCAAAGTCATCGTTGCTTCTCACCGAGAAGACCGGGATTGCCACACCGGCTCCACGCCAGGGGGCAAGGGAGTTGATGAGACGCATTCCCGACACCACCATCACGGCACTCTTATGCTCGGGCACGAGGTCAAAGTAGCGATTGTCGCCACCCTCCCATGCCACGAGGTCAAGCGATCCGCGCTTCAGGATGAGGAATTTGTAAGAAAATGGTATCTGAAGGGCCTTTAGTTCGAGATTGACGCTCCACTCGGGATAGTTGGCATCGTTCATCACCACGGCGTTGGCAGGATTCCAGTCACCGAGGGCATCATTGTCACCGCATATTGCCACTACCTCGTCGGGACGCACCATCGGTGCCGACACGCGGATATTGACGCATCCGCTTTTGGGCGCCAGCGGCTTGTAGCGGTCAGGACGGTTGAGGATACAGTCGATAAACGCCGACGAGTAGTATGGCTTGTCAAGCGGCGTGTCCTGCCAACGGTCATAAATCTCATAAGTTTTGGCCGTGCGTGCACGCAGGAACTTATGAGGAGTACCCCACTCATGTTTCACATAGCCGTTCTCATGCTTCACTATGTAGCGGTATTCAAAGTCGGGTGTCTTATCATCGACCTCAATCACTGTCGACCACGACTCCACACCGTCGAGTTCCAACTTGACGGCCTGCGAGAGGTCGCCGTTGCCGAGCTCGGGAATGTTTCCCGTGATATATACCGATTCGCCCCAATTGGTACGGTAATCGATACTAAAGGATAGCTTCATAAATAAGGTAATAAATTATGGGTTTTCAATTTTAAGATAAAAGTAATAAGAATTTTACAAATAAAAGGCCAATTCTCCATTTTTTTTCGGAGAGTCGGCCTTTCATATCGCAGAGGTATGTTTTACGGCAGATTTTTACCGCATTATCCGCATTTTGAGGTTCCGCATGACGTACAGATGAGACATCCCTCCTGATAAATCAGCGACTCCTGCCCGCAGTTGGGACAACGCTGTCCGCTTGCCTTGGTACCGTTGGGGAGATACTTCTTGAGGGCACGCTCGACACCCATCTTCCACGTGTTGATTGACTGGCTGTCGAGTTCGAGACCGCCGACGAGCTTCAACACCTGGTCAATCGGCATACCGTAACGCAGCACACCCGAGATGAGCTTGGCATAGTTCCAATACTCGGGATTGAACTTGTCGCTCAGACCCTCTATCGTAGTCTTATATCCGCGCTTGTTGATGAACTGGAAGTCATAGCGCTTGTTTCCCTTTTCGTCTATAGCCTTGATAATCTTGCCATGTGTCACTGACTTGGGACAGAATATTCCATCCTCATCATCGGCCAGACCTGTGAAAATCTCATACGGTCGTCCGTCTATGAGGCCGACAAATGCAATCCATTTTTCCTTGTTGTTCTGGAACCTCACGACATCGGCCTCAAGCTCTATGGGACGTTTGGCCACATGCGCCGCCTCCGCTACAGGCGCTTCCTTTTTCTTCTCCAATGCTATGAGCACTCCCGACCGCGACCCGTCGCGATAGACCGTGCATCCCTTGCAGCCGGAGCGCCATGCCTCGACATATAGTTTTCCGACAAGCTCCTCGGTCACATCCGATGGCAGGTTGATAGTGACGGATATCGAGTGGTCGACCCACTGCTGCACTCGGCCCTGCATCCTCACCTTCTCCATCCAGTCGACATCGTTTGAGGTCGCCTTGTGATAGGGCGAGCGTGTCACGAGGGCATCAAGCTCCTCCTGTGAGTAGTCATCGCGCACCTCTATGCCATTTATCTTCATCCAATCGACAAACTTCGGGTGATACACGATATACTCCTCAAAGGCATCCCCGGTCTCATCGACATAATCCACCCTGACCTCCGCATCGTTGGGGTTGACCTTGCGGCGGCGCTTGTAGACAGGCAGGAACACTGGCTCTATGCCCGACGTCGTGCGCGTCATCAGGCTGGTGGTGCCGGTCGGAGCTATCGTGAGGCACGCTATATTGCGTCGTCCATACTTTACCATCTCCTCATACATCCCGGGGGCAGCCTCACGCAGACGGTTTATGTAGGGATTGTTTTTCTCGCGTTCGGCATCAAAAATCTCAAACGCGCCACGCTCCTTGGCAAGCTCAACCGACGACCCATAGGCCGCGATAGCGAGAGCCTTGTGGACCTTTACCGAGAAATCGGTAGCCTCGGGTGAGCCGTACTGATACCCGAGCGCGGCAAGCATGTCCCCCTCGGCTGTCGTGCCGACACCGGTACGCCGTCCCTTGAGGGTCTTGGCCCTGATCTTCTGCCACAGATGACGCTCTGTCTGCTTCACCTCATCGGTCTCGGGGTCACTCTCAATCTTCTCAAGTATGGTGTCAATCTTCTCCATCTCAAGGTCGATGATATCGTCCATGATACGCTGTGCCTTTGCCACATGCTTCGCAAAAAGGTCAAAATCAAACTCGGCCTGTGGGGTGAACGGGTTTTTCACATAGCTGTACAGATTGATGGCCAACAGGCGGCAGCTGTCGTAGGGACACAGGGGTATCTCGCCACAGGGATTAGTCGAGATGGTGCGGAAACCAAGGTCGGCATAGCAGTCAGGCACCGATTCCCGTGTTATCGTATCCCAAAACAAGACACCCGGCTCAGCCGATTTCCACGCGTTGTGCACTATCTTCCCCCATAGAGCCGTGGCATCAATCTCCTTTTCTATCATCGGATTGGTACCCTCTGCCGGATATGTCTGCTTGTAAGGCCGGCCATCTACTGCGGCCTGCATGAACTCATCGTCTATACGCACCGACACATTGGCCCCGGTAACCTTTCCCTCGGTCATCTTGGCATCAATAAACGCCTCCGAGTCGGGGTGCTTGATGCTGACTGTCAGCATCAACGCCCCGCGACGACCGTCCTGGGCCACCTCGCGGGTGGAGTTGGAATATCGCTCCATAAACGGCACAAGGCCGGTGGATGTCAGCGCGGAGTTCTTTACCGGCGTACCTTTGGGACGGATGTGCGTGAGGTCATGCCCCACTCCACCGCGCCGCTTCATCAGCTGCACCTGCTCCTCATCAATCTTGATCACCCCGCCGTAAGAGTCGGGATTGCCCTCAAGACCGATCACAAAACAGTTGCTCAACGATCCGACCTGGTAATTGTTTCCGATTCCCGACATCGGACTTCCCTGGGGTACTATATACCGGAAGTCGCGCATCAGCCCGAATACCTCCTCCTCCCCCATGGGATTTGGATACTTGTTCTCTATTCTCGCAATCTCCGACGCTATGCGATGGTGCATGTCGTCGGGAGTACGCTCATAGATGTTGCCAAAAGAATCCTTGAGGGCATACTTGCTCACCCACACGCGGGCGGCAAGCTCATCACCTCCAAAATACTCCAATGACGCCTTATAGGCATCATCGTAGGTGTATGCGCTATTTTCCACGATAATATATCTGTTAAGTGTTTAATTCTTTAATCCATGTTTGAAAAGTCAGCCTAAAGAATCACACTGCAAATTTTCAAAAAAAACATGTTTCGGCCAAATTATAAAACTACAAAAATCCAAATTGTTGATAAGTTTTCCATTAGCAAACGATAGGTCTCTATGAGACAATGCGATAGCTATTTTGACCACTGTTCAAAATTTCCCAAAACTTGATTTGCAACTTAACTTCGATATTACTAATTTTGACGGCAGCAAAACACTCTAATTTATGAATACCATAGATTATTTCAACAACCGGCGCACCGTCAGGAGTTACTCAGACCGTGAGATCTCGGATGAGGAGCTGCATCTGATTATCGACTCGGCCACCCATGCACCCACCACCGGGAACATGCAGCTGTATTCGGTGATAGCCACGCGCTCATCCGAGGGAAAGAAAGCACTCGCACCTGCCCATTTTAACCAACCGACGGTCACCTCATGCAGTGTCGTGTTGACAATCTGCGCCGATTTCAACCGATTCAACAAATGGTGCCGTCAACGTGATGCCATCCCCGGATATGACAATTTCCAATCCTTCATCACCGCCCTCCTTGATGCCACCATCCTCGCCCAACAGATATGCACCATCGCCGAGCTGCGTGGCATCGGCTGCTGCTACCTCGGCACGACTACCTACAATGCCCCCGACATAGCCCGTGCGCTCCGTCTCCCCTCCCACGTTGTCCCCGTCACAACCCTGACGTTAGGCTATCCGGCCACCCTGCCCGAGACAAGCGACCGTCTGCCGCTCGACGCAATCCTCCACAACGAGACCTACAAGGACTACTCACCCTCCGACATTGACCAGGCCTACCGCGAGAAAGAGGCCAGACCCGACAGCGCCGTATTCATCGCCGAGAATGGCAAGGATACACTCGCACAGGTTTTCACCGACATCAGGTATCCGCGTAAGAACAACGAATATTTCTCCAATATATACTACGACTTTATCGAGAGGCAGGGATTTGCATTTCCCGATACCGCATCCGACCAGCCGTCAGAACAGTGACAGCTGAACGGCCTCCACTGGCTTCAGCACTATTGTCTGACGCCGCGCCCAGCCCTGCGTGCCGTTGCGCAACATCAGGGTCGCGAGTCCTATGCAATCCTTTACCTGCCCGTATATCTTGCGCATCACCTCGGCTATGGAGGTGATGCCGCTTATCTGTATGCTGACCACCTGACGGCCTTGCTGCATGAGTGTCGCAAAAATAACATCCGATCTGTTGATAGTATCCATAGAAAAGTCGCCTTAATGATTACGCTACAAATGTAGCGATACATCTGGGCGACATATTGGCACGGATATGTTAACAATTCGGAAAGCGCGACAGCATGGTCAGCGCCTCAGCAGTGTCATCACACGAAAGCGCGGTCAGCTCATCAACGCTGCCTCAATCTTCGTGACATCATCTTGAAGTGACTTCTCGACAGGAAGCCGCTCCTCAATCGTCTTACACGCGTGCAGCACAGTGGCATGTGTGCGTGACAGACGCGTACCGATAGCCGTAAGCGGCATCTTGACGTGCTTCTTGGCAAGATACATCACCATCTGACGTGCATCCGAGATTTCGCGCTTGCGGTTCTTAGTGAATATCAGGTCTGAATCAATGTTGTAGTGAGAGCTAACCGAGTTGACTATCATCTCAAAGTTGACTTGACGGCGGGTAATCTTGACAGAGTTGGCAAGCACATTGCGGGCAAGGTCGAGCGTGATCTCCTGATTGAGCACCGTTGCATGAGCCATCAGCGACACCACTATGCCCTCAAGCTCGCGGATACTGTCTGTCACATTGGCCGCGATATACTCAAGCACCTCAGCCGGTATCTCAAGTCCATCCTGAGTCGCTTTCTGCGTCAACACGCTCTTGCGCAGGTCATAGTCGGGCCGTTCAAGTTCGGCAGTCATTCCCCACTTGAACCGTGTCAGCAACCGGGCCTCCATACCTTCCATCTGTGACGGACGGCAATCGCTCGACAATATCAGCTGCTTCTGGTTGAGATGCAAGTGATTGAATATGTGGAAGAATGTATTCTGCGTGGCCGGTTTGCCGATAAAGTCCTGAATATCATCGACAATCAGCACGTCAATGCTCTGATAGAAACTTATGAAGTCGTTGATGCGCTTCTTGGCCACAGCCGCCGTGTACTGGCTCTCAAACAGACGCGCCGTTATGTAGAGCACCCGGCTCTGCGGATTTGTCTCCTTGATGCGTATACCTATGGCCTGTATAAGATGGGTCTTGCCCACACCACTCGGCCCGAAGACAAACAACGGGTTGAACGTCTTGCACTTGGGATTGGTAGCTATCGCCTCACCTATCGAACGTGCTATCTTGTTGCTGATACTGCCGCAATAATTCTCAAAGGTGTAGTGAGGATTGAGTTGTGAATCCACCTCCTCCCTGACCTCGGGCTGCTGAAAAGGATTAGCCGTTACAACGCCTTGGCGCGGGGCCACGACGGGACTTGGATTTGAACTCCCCATCGTGACTCTCGACGAGGGGTCTTTTCCAATCTGATTATATCGGTAAAACAACTGCACATTGGGACCGTACACCTTCTTCAGGGTCACCCTGAGGAGATTGATGTACCGCTCTTCAAACTGCTCGACAAAGAATGGCGAAGGCACGCCGACCGTCAAGCTACCATTCTCGTAGCTCAACGGCACCACCGGCCTGAACCAGGTGTCGTATTGTTCCGGGGGAAGATTGTCCTGAAATATTTTCAAGCAACTTTCCCACATCTGGATGTGAGTCATTTCCATTGAGTATAATTCGTAAGGCTAAACTTTTCAATACAAAATTGAGACTATTTTTTTTCAAAAACAATCTCCAAAATATTTGGAAATTATAATATATCCACAACTATACTGAAAATCAGTTTTTTATATCAGACATACCCGAAAATGTTAACATTTAGGCTTTTCCCGCGCCTAAACCTTTGGTGTCAAACATATTGACAGCCGGACGATTTAACATCTCCAATCATACGATAAGCGGTCAAGTCGCTAAAAAGGCCGAATTACCAATACTTCCAAAGGAATACAGCGGCAATCCGGCCAAACTCGTTATTTAGACTCAATCTAAATTAGCACATTTTCTCCCGACAACTCCCGGGGAACACTCCCGGAGCGCGGCATGTCAAGCCTACAGCAGCTTGATCGAGATGTAACGCTTGGGGTTCTTTTTCACGTCAATCAACAATGAGTCGAGACTGCTTACGGCACTGTTCATATTGTCGTACAACTGCGTGTCATTCATCAGCAGACCGAGCGTGGAGTTGTTGTCCTGGAGACGCGATGTAAGGTCATTGACATTTTGGGTGATGTCATATACATTTTGCATCGTCGAGTCAATCGGGAGGTCCTTCAGCTGTCCTGACAGTTCGGTGAGGTCGCTGGATATTGTGTTGAGATTGACCGACAGTTCCTTTACATTGGTCATCACGCCGGGGACAGTCGAATTCATCATCCCGGCAAGCTGTGCCGTGCTTTTCTCAAGGTTTGCGGTGATAGCGCTGAGCCGCTGCACCGACTGGAGCAGCGCGGGATCGGCAACCACGGCGTTTAGAGCCGTAAGGATGGAGTCAACCTTGGGAAGCACCGCTACGATGTTTGGCATCAACTCATTGTTGACATTGTCCATCAGCCCCGATGATACCACTCCTATTAACTTGTCGCCGACGTTGTGAAACTTGGCATTGTCGGTAAACTTCAATGCGATCGAGGCCGTGCCGAGCATATCCGACTCAATCACAGCCTCCGTTCCCGCCGGGATGTTCAGCTTACGGTCGAGGCTAAGCTCAACCTTCACGTGTCCTGGGTTGTCATACTCATATTCTATCTCCCTGACAAGACCAACCTGATAACCGTTCAACGTCACGGGAGCCGAGACAGCAAGACCACTTACGTTGGTATAGGATACATAATAATAATTAGCGGCCTTGAACAGGTTGATACCCTTCAGATAATTGATTCCGAAAAACAGAGCCAATCCGGCAATCAAAACCGAAAGCCCGATTAACACCTCCTTTGAAAACTTCTTTTTCATTCGCTATACTTAGTTTGATTATTTCTATTTTATACGCTTCCCGTCTTTCACCGTGATGATGAATGCCTCGGGAAATTTCTTGCGCACCCTCATCATTGACTTCTTGGCCTCATCCCAAGTGCGGTAAGTTCCGTATGTGTACTTATGCAGACCTTTCTCATAATAATGGCCCACAGGCTCAAGACCCTTAAATCTCGTCGAACCATCCTTTATAGGTTCGGAATCGGCGATAAACTGTACCTTGTACCATGTTCCTTTGTCTACATCGGTGTCCGCTCCAGCGGGAGCAGTCTCCGTTGCAGCCTCATACTTGGCAGAGTCCTTGCTATCCGGGACAGATGCAGATTCCAACACCTTGTTGGCGGCATCGCCATCATTGACCGTGTCCTTTTTCTTACGGCGTTCCTTATCCTTATCCTTATCCTTTTTACCACTCTTTGACTTCATGCCCGACGGTGATTGCCGCGTGGCCTCAAGCTGCTTGTCATAGCTGTCCTTGTAATCATCGAATGCCTTGCAGATACCTTTTGCAAGTTTTTGTTGACCGTCCGATGACCCTAAGAAACGCGCCGAGGCCGGATTGCAAATGAAATCCAGTTCCACAAGGACCGCCGGCATACCGGTAGCCGCAAGCACCCAAAATCCGGCCTGACGGACACCCTTGTCTACACGGGATGCCTCCGTCGACAAGCCATCTTGTACCGCCTGGGCAAACCGCACACTCTGCTCTATATGCTTGTTTTGATTGAGTTCAAACATTATATAGCTCTCGGTCGAGTTCGGGTCAAAGCCGCAATAAGTCTCCGTGTAGTCCTTTTCAAGCATCATCACCGAATTCTCGCGCTTTGCCACGGCAAGGTTCTCTGCGGTGCGGTGCAATCCAAGCGTATATGTCGACGCACCCTTGACCGTACTGCGATTCTTCGACTTGGCATCCACCGAATTGGTATGAATTGAGATGAACAAATCGCCACCGGCACGATTGGCCACATTTGCCCGCTCCTGCAATGACAAGAAGTGGTCATCGTCACGTGTATAGACGACTTTCACATCCTTATGCCGCTTCTTTATCAGCTCGCCGAGCTTCAAGGCAACCCCGAGGTTGATGTTTTTCTCTCTGACTCCATTATCAATAGCGCCATGGTCATGCCCTCCGTGTCCGGCATCAATGACCACAACAAACTCCTTGGCCGCGACATTCAATGCCACCACCATCAACACAATGACAACTGTTACGATCTTGTAAAAGCGCGATATCATCTGTCTACTTCCCGACCACACGAGGTCAAAAAGTATGCAAATGTACTAAATAACCAACTAACAATAACCCACATCATCCACTTTTTATCCCTAACGATGTTATATATAGAAAAAAAGGACAACATTAAGAGGTCGTTTAATAACTAATGTGAATAAACAACGAACTATATTAAAATCCAAATAAAATGAGGCAAAAATTGCATTCCTCTTAGAT
>JAMPAQ010000001.1:887185-922038 GCA_023667145.1 Pseudoflavonifractor sp. | reverse complement strand
GCGGAAAGAAAAGAAAAGGCCACAAGATGGCTACCCACAAGCGCAAAAAACGTCTGAGAAAGAATCGCCATAAGAAGAAATAAGTAGACGATACTTTCTTTCAGGAACGCCTACAAAGAACAAACCTGATGCGGCAGCCCGCCCGTGGCCTTCCCATTGTGTTTGTTCTTTGTTGCTTTAACACCCGATTGAATATCCACAGTAATGAAAAGCGAACTCATAGTAGATGTGCAGTCCAAGGAGGTCTCCATAGCCCTGCTTGAAGACTCGCGCCTCGTGCAGCTCCAGAAGGAGTCGCGTGACATCTCCTATGCCGTCGGCGACATATACCTGGCCAAGGTCAAGAAGCTGATGCCCGGGCTCAATGCCGCCTTTGTCGACGTAGGTTACGAAAAGGACGCTTTCCTCCATTACCTGGATCTTGGCTCCCAGTTTGCATCATACGAGGCTTTTGTGAAGCAGATGCTCGATGACAAGAAAAAGCCCGTGTCGTTGTCAAAGGCCAAACTGTTGCCCGACATCGACAAGCACGGTTCCATCGCCGACCGCCTTACCCCCGGTCAGGAGCTGATGGTGCAGATTGCTAAAGAACCCATCTCCTCCAAAGGCCCGCGTCTGACGACCGAAATAACGTTCACGGGCCGTTTTCTCGTGCTGATACCTTTCAGCAACAAGATATCAATCTCACAGAAGATAAAGACCACCGAAGAGAAACTGCGTCTGCGTCAGCTGATAGAGAGCATAAAGCCCAAGAACTTTGGCGTGATCGTGCGCACCTCGGCCGAGGGCAAGCGCGTGGCCGAGCTCAACCATGAGCTCAAGACGCTCGTCAAGTGTTGGGACGATGCCGTGGCAAAGGCCCAGAAATCGACCGTCCCGGCTCTCGTGTTCCAGGAAGACAGCCGCATACTCGGTGTGATACGCGACCTGTTCTCGCCGTCGTTTGAGAACATTTATGTCAATGACGAGGAGACATACAATCAGATCTCAAAGTATGTGAGCCTCATCGCTCCTGACCGCAGCGACATAGTGAAGCTCTACGACAAGCCCGAGCCTATATTCGACAGTTTCAATATCACCAAGCAGATCAAGTCGTCGTTTGGCAAGACGGTGTCGTTCAAGTCAGGTGCGTATGTCATCATCGAGCATACCGAGGCGCTCCATGTGGTCGACGTCAACTCGGGCAACCGCTCAAAGGCTGCCCCCGACCAGGAGAGCAACGCCCTTGAGGTCAACATGCGTGCCGCCGATGAGATAGCCCGCCAGCTGCGTCTGCGCGACATGGGCGGCATCATCGTGATTGACTTCATAGACATGAACAAGGCCGAGCACCGGCAGAAACTCTATGAGCACATGCGCGAGGTGATGGCCAACGACCGTGCCCGCCACAACATCTTGCCGTTGAGCAAGTTTGGCCTGATGCAGATTACCAGGCAGCGCGTGCGTCCCGCTCTTGACATCGTCACCACGGAGGCGTGTCCCTCATGCTTCGGCAAGGGAGAGGTGCAGCCATCGCTGCTGTTTACCGACACGCTCAAGGAAAAGATTGAATACCTGCTCCATGATCTCAAGGTTGAGGACTTCGTGATGTATGTCCACCCCTTTGTCGATGCCTATCTCAAGAAAGGGCTTCTCTCGCCCTATCGCAAATGGCGCATGGAGCTTGGCCGCAAATTCCGCGTGCTCCCCGACCAGTCGTTGGCTTACCTGCAATACCGTGTACTCGACCGCAACCGTAACGAGATTGACCTTAAAGAAGAAAAAGATATGGACTCGTCATCGTCCAAGTCAAAATCTAAAGCCAAGAACCGCGTAAAGGAGGAATAGCCGTTCCGGCACTTATTTCCCCTATTGATAAACTTTCCGCAAGCTCCCGCCCGGGATTTGCGGAAAGTTTTTTGATTACCAGGGGACTGTGAAAATGACACGAATTTAGAGGCTTTTGTGTTGATTATATGTTAAAATACGATTTTAACATACGGATTGTTTGTGATGACATGACAAGTCTATATCTTTATAGTTGTTTGAGAAATTGGCGTTGTATATTGAAATCTGATAATATGAGCAATAAAAATATTGTAATCATCATTTTGATATTGTTATGTCCATTTGTACTGTGGGGAATTTCCAAGGTCTTCCATTTTAATCCAAGTACCGGGATTGTCAATGGTTGGATTGTCGTGTTTGTTGTTATTTTGGCCTCCTATGCAATATCAATATTGAAGAAAAGGAAAAAAGAATAAGGTTTCTCATTAAAATCAAAAGTCGCCAATTGCAATTAGGTAGTAATTTGGCTACTTTTGATTTTAATGATGGCGATTTTCAATTAGGGTTCTGGTTTTTAATGTAATTATTCCGCGAATTAAACATATTGACGACTAAATATTTGTAGGGGGGCGTTGTAGCACCCTCGCTCGTCTATATTGGGATTATGTATGGAAATCGGATGCTCCATGGAGCATCCCTGCATTGATAATCAGTTATTTGCGGGATAACTATTCGCTGAATAATTACTTTTTAATTATAAATATTGAGATATTTTTAAGACTATTGGCTTGTCAATTTTACTGATGACGATGGTTGATAGGTGATTTGGGCGAGTATTTAGGATATTGGGGAGGATGATGGAGGTGGGCGATGTATGGAAATTTTATTAATTTTGCGGCTTGAAATGACTGCTGACCGATGACTGATAGACCTCATGCGCTGATAATCATCAATCCGATTGCCGGGACATCGGGCAAGACGGGTGTCGCCGCCTACCTGACGCGTCGCATGTCAGAGGCGGGATGGAACGTGACGGTCGAGTTTACCGCCGGACGTGGCGACGCGACAGCCTTTGCCGGTCGGGCGGTTGCCGGAGGCTTTGACACGGTGATAGCGGCCGGGGGTGACGGCACCGTCAATGAGACGGCCCGTGCCCTGCGTGGCACGTCGATGCCGATGGGCATCATCCCTCTCGGGTCGGGCAACGGGCTTGCGCGCCATCTCGGCATCCCCGTGGACGTGGAGCAGGCTGTCGGGATAATACTGGAGCGACATGTGGTCGATGCCGACTTCGGCTCTGTCAACGAGCAGCCATTCTTCTGCACGTTTGGCGTGGGTTTTGACGCGGCTGTCAGCGAGACGTTCTCGCGTCAGCACCGGCGGGGACGGCTCATGTATGTCAAAAGCGCCATCCTTGAGTATGTCAAGTATCACCCCGAGGTCTACACGATTAGCGCCAACGGCAAGATTCTAACCGAGAAGGCATTTCTCATAGCCGTGTGCAATGCCTCGCAATATGGCAACAATGCCTATATAGCTCCATCGGCATCCATAACCGACGGGCTGCTCGACATCACTATCGTCCACGCCGGGTCGCCGCTCGACACTGCCTTTGTCGGGCTTGACCTGTTTACCGGGGCTATAAATTCCAACACGATGATACGCACGTTCCGTGCCCCGGCGGCTGTGATCTACCGCACGGGCGATGGCCCCGCCCACATTGACGGCGAGCCGGTGACGATGCCCTCGACCATGGCCGTCAAGTGCCACCACAATGCCCTGCGGCTGCTTGCCCCGGTGCGTGCCGTCGAGTTCAGGCCGGTGATTACCCCGATGGAAAACATGATACGCGACCTGACCACCGCCTTTCACCGACTGATTCATCCGACTGTGTAAGCGGTTATGCGTTAGCGCGTTAATAAAAACATGCTGCATGACATGTAAAATTAAGGGGGATTGATTTGTGTCTTTTATAAAAAATATCTATATTCGTAGATACATCCTAATATACTAACTACATTAATACTAATTCTAACCGTCAATGAGTTATCTCAAGTTTGATAAGAATCTGTTGATCAATCTCGATCAATCGCTTACAATGGAGATGCTCCGCACCAACCAGGCCGGCGCCTATCACTGCACATCGATAACGGGCTGCAATACCCGCAAGCAGCATGGATTGCTCGTGATCCCGATCAACGAGATGGACAACAAGCCACACGTGCTGCTGTCGTCGCTCGACGAGACCGTCATACAGCACGGAGCGCCGTTCAACCTTGGACTTCACCGCTATTCGGGTGGAGTCTACAGCCCCAACGGACATAAATATATCCGGGAGTTTGACTGCGAGAGTGTCCCGCGCATGACCTACCGTGTCGGTGGTGTCATCCTGACCAAGGAAAAGATATTTATCTCCCATGAGAACCGGTTTATGATACGCTACACGCTTGTCGACGCCCACTCGCCGACGACGTTGCAGTTCAGGCCGTTTCTCGCTTTCCGCGATGCCAACGCCCTCTGTGTCGCCAACGACCGGCTCAACACCGAATGCCGCGAGGTGACCAACGGCATATCGTGCTGTCTCTATGATGGATACCCGACGCTCTACATGCAGTTCAGCCGCAAGCCCGAGTGGCATTACGACCCCCACTGGTACAACGGCATCGAGTATTTCAAGGATATGGAACGTGGAGTTCCCTACTGTGAGGACCTGTGGGTGCCGGGGTATTTCCAGGTACCCATACGCAAGGGCGAGACGCTGATATTCTCAGCCGGGGTAAAGGAGGTGTCGCCACGGTCGATGTCAAAGACATACGAGATGGAGATTGCGAGCCGCACGTGTCGCACGAGCTTCTATAATTGCTTGAAGAACGCTGCCAAGCAATTCTACCTGATGTCGGGCGACAAGGAGTATATCATCGCCAGCTATCCGTGGGTGTCGGTCAATGCCCGCGAAACGTTCATAGCCCTGCCGGGCGCGACACTGTCGATACATCACCGCGAGGACTTCGAGCGCATATTTGCCACGGCTTCCGAAGCCTTGAGCCACTATATGGACGACGAGAGCGCCGACCCCCGCATCGACGGCATAGACCTGCCAGACGTGCCGCTATGGGCCGTATGGAGCGTCCAGCAGTATGCCAAGAATTACGGTACCGCCGAGACCGCCCGGCTCTATGCCCCTATCGTGGGCCGGATACTCGACTATATCGCCGACGGGGGGCATCCCAATCTGATGGTCGATGACAACGGCCTTGTGGTGACGATAGGCACCGGGATGCCCGTATCGTGGATGAACTCGATGCTCAATGGCCGTCCGCTGATACCGCGCACGGGCTATCTCGTAGAGTTTAACGCCTTGTGGTACAACGCGCTGATGTTTGCTGCCGACCTTGTCGACGGGATGGAAGAGTATCACTCGGCACGCGAGCGGTGGCTCGCTCTTGCCGAGCGTTGCCGTAAGTCGTTTGTCGAGACGTTCCTCAATGACTATGGCTACCTATACGACTATGTCAACGGCACGTTTGCCGAACCCTCGGTGCGCCCCAACATGGCGATAGCCATCGGCCTCGACTACTCGCCGCTTGACCGCCGCCAGCGCAAGAGTGTGCTCGACGTGGTGACCCGTGAGCTGCTGACCCCCAAGGGACTCCGCACCCTGTCGCCAAAGAGCTACGGCTACAATCCGTTCTATGTCGGATCGCCTGAGGAGCGTGAGAGGGCCTACTTCAACGGGCCGGCGCGTCCGTGGCTGATGGGATTCTACGCCGACGCGTATATCAAGGTATTCGGCATGAGCGGCATATCCTACATAGACCGTATGCTGATAGGATTTGAGGATGAGATGTCGCAGGGGTGCATCGGCTCGCTGTCGCAGCTGTATGACGGCAACCCGCCGTTCACCGGGCGCGGGGCCATATCACAGGCAGTCAACGTGGCCGAGGTGCTGCGCACCATCCGCACGCTTAAAAAGTTTAACGTATAATCTCCGGCCATGAAAGCATTGATGTTCGGGTGGGAGTTCCCGCCCCATATCCTCGGCGGTCTCGGCACCGCCAGCTATGGACTCACAAAGGGAATGTGGGAAAATGGCGATATGGATATAACTTTTGTGATTCCCAAACCTTATGGCGACGAGGAGAAAGGCTTTGCCAAGATCATTGGCGCGTCGCAGACCCCCGTCTGCTGGCGCGACGTGAGCCGCGAGTATGTCGAGAGCCGCATCGGCAACCTGATGTCCCCTGACGAGTATTTCCGTCTGCGTGACCACATATATGCCGACTTCAACTATATGCGCACCAACGACCTCGGGTGTATCGAGTTTTCGGGACGTTATCCCGACAACCTGCTTGAGGAGATAAACAACTACTCGATATGTGCCGGTGTAATCGCACGCACCGAGACGTTTGACATCATCCACTCTCATGACTGGCTGACCTATCCCGCCGGCATCCACGCCAAGCATGTCACCGGCAAGCCGTTGGTGATACATGTCCATGCCACCGACTTTGACCGCTCGCGAGGCAATGTCAATCCCACGGTGTTTGGCATCGAGCTTGACGGCATGAACAATGCCGACCATATAATCGCTGTCTCCGACCTCACCCGGCGCACTGTCATCGAGAAGTATGGCATCGACCCGGCCAAGGTGACAACTGTACATAACGCCGTCGAGCCGTTGAGTCCCGAATTGCTCAATATCGAGGTGCAGCGTCCCAAGGAAAAGATTGTCACATTTCTTGGCCGCATCACCATGCAGAAGGGCCCCGAGTATTTTGTCGAGGCTGCTGCCAAGGTGCTGAGAAACAACCACAACGTGCGTTTTGTTATGGCCGGGAGCGGTGACATGATGGACAAGATGATCACACTCGCCGCCGAGCGTGGCATCGCCGACAGGTTTCATTTTCCCGGATTTCAGAAGGGCCGTCAGGTATATGAGATGCTCAAGGCGTCTGATGTCTACGTCATGCCATCAGTCTCGGAGCCGTTTGGCATCTCGCCCCTTGAGGCCATGCAGATGGGTGTCCCCTCCATCATCTCCAAGCAGAGCGGATGTGCCGAGATACTCGACAACGTGATTAAGACCGACTACTGGGACATCGACGCGATGGCCGACGCCATTTATTCGATAGTCACATATCCGGCCATGTATGAGCAGCTGCGCCACGATGGCCTTGAGGAGGTGAGCCGCATTACATGGGACAAGGCCGGCAAGAAAGTGATTGACATATATAATAAGGTACTCGACCGCGACTGATGCCCGGTCTGAGACACGTTAACAGATAACAGTAACCAACAATATGAAAGCGATTTGTTTTTATTTCCAGATACATCAGCCGTTCCGTCTCAAGAGATACCGCTTCTTTGACATAGGCAACGACCACTACTACTACGATGACTTTGCCAACGATGATATAATCACCCGCATAGCCCATCGCAGCTACATCCCCGCCGCCGAGAGCTTGTTGCGCATGATTGAGCAGAGCGGTGGCCGTTTCCGCTGCGCCCTGTCGATCACCGGGGTGGCCCTGGAGCAGTGTGAGCAGTATGTCCCCGAGTTTGTCGACCTGCTCAAGAAATTGGCCGACACCGGCAAGGTAGAGTTCCTTGCCGAGACATACGCCCACTCGCTGTCGTCGCTCATCGACCATGACGAGTTCATCAATCAGGTCAAGGTCCATGACGAGAAGATCTATGAGCTGTTTGGCCAGCATCCCAAGGTGCTCCGTAACACCGAGCTGATATACTGCGACGAGATGGCCCCGGTCATCGCCTCGATGGGCTACAAGGGTGTCATCACCGAAGGAGCCAAGCATATACTCGGTTGGAAGTCGCCCAACTATGTCTACAGCGCCGCCTCTGCGCCCAAGTTGAAGCTGCTGCTCAAAAACTCAAAGTTGAGTGATGACATCTCGTTCCGCTTCTCCAACACCGAGTGGGATGCCTATCCGCTTACCGCCGACAAGTATATCGACTGGATCGCATCGACTCCCCCCGAGGAGCAGATTGTCAACCTGTTTATGAACCTTGAGACGTTTGGCGAGTTGCAGACCCGCGACACCGGCATATTCCAGTTTCTTGAGGCATTGCCGCGATTTGCCGCCGAGCGTGGCATCGACTTCGTCACTCCGACCGAGGCTGTCACAAAACTCAAGCCGGTCGGCGAGCTCAGCGTCCTCCATCCCATATCGTGGGCCGACGAGGCACGCGATACCTCGGCGTGGCTCGGCAACAAGCTCCAGAATGAGGCGTTCAACAAGCTCTACTCCGTGGCCGAGCGCGTTAGGTTGTGTGACGACCGCCGTCTCAAGCAAGACTGGTATTATCTTCAGGCGAGCGACCATCTGTTTTACATGTCGACCAAGCGCAAGGCCGACGGTGCGGTCCATTCCCACTTCAGCCCCTACGAGACACCGTTCCAGGCGTTCACAAACTACATGAATGTGCTGTCCGACTTTATCGTGCGCGTTGAGGAGCAATATCCATTGTCAATTGAGAATGAGGAGCTTAATTCCCTGCTGACCACCATACGCAATCAGGGCAATGAGATAGAGATGCTCAACAAGGAGCTTGCGTCAATGCGCAATAACATCGAGCGTCTCGACCCCAACGAGGTCAAGCGTGCTCAGGCCGAGGCGGCCGCCAAGGAGTCTGCCGGGCAGTCATCGGCTGATGCCGTGGCAGTCCACATGGCCGATGTCCCCGAACCAGTGGCCACCCCTAAGAAACGTGGTCGCAAACCCGCCGCCGCAAACCCCGCCGCTGAAAGCACTTCCGACTCCGCGCCGACTGCCCCCAAGAAACGCACCAAGAAGGGGAGTGAGGAATAGCCGGATTATGGTATAATCTATTAAATCGCGGTCTGATGATAATATCAGACTGCGATTTTTGTTGTTAGAGTGGGTGGAAAGGCAATATTCGGGGGATGGTGGCGTTATGAAAGAGTGATGAATATCAGACGTCCGATAGCTCTAATCCTTGTGGTGGCCGTGGCATTGGTCTCGGCTCTTGGTGTTGTGGCACAGCGTAATGACAAGGTGCTCAACCGTCCGTATGCCGACATGCGGCGGTGGCATCTCGGATTTTCGATTGGGGTGCATACGCAGGACTTGCAGTTTACCAACAACGGATATGTGACCGAGAACGGTGAGACGTGGTTTGTGGAGCAACCATCGTTTTCGCCCGGATTTTGCGTCAATGGTCTTGTGAGCCTGCGTCTTAACGACTACTTCAGTTTGAGGTTCACCCCGGGAATGTATTTTGGCAACCGTCCCGTCAAGATGAGAGACACCACCAATGGGGGCGAGGAGTCACAGAATATCAGGTCAAATCTTGTCGTGTTGCCTGTCGACCTGAAATTTAACGCCATGCGCTACCACAACTGCCGCCCGTATCTTGTGGGTGGAGTCATGCCTACGATTGACGTGTCAAAGAAGCGCAGCGACTTTTTCAAGCTGAAATCGAGCGACCTGTATCTTACGGTCGGTCTCGGGTGTGACTTCTACCTGCCATTCTTCAAACTGATACCCGAGGTCAAGTTCTGTTTCGGACTGATGGATGTCATACAGCACGACCGTCCCGACCTCGTCGATGACCCGGGCAAGCTGAAGTTCACCCAATCGGTTAAGAAGGCCACATCGCAGATGGTGGTACTGACATTCTACTTTGAATAAGCCTTGACAATGAAACGATTCCCCCGACATATCATAGCGGTGCTGTCAATGGCGCTCGCACTGCTCGTCCCGCGTGTGGCCACGGCTCAGGTCGATGCCCAGTTCACGCAGTATTTTGAGGTGCCAAACTATTACAACGCCGCAGCGATCGGCAACAATGACTACCTGCGCATACGCGGTGGCACGCGGTTGCAGTGGATAGGCATCCCCAAGGCACCCAAGACGTTTCTCATCACCGGCGACATGCCCCTCAAGATAATGGGCAAGCGGGTAGGGCTTGGCTTGGTGATGCAGCAGGAGAGCATGGGTCTTTACAGCAACATGAGTGCCGGTATTCAGGCCGGATACAAGCTCAAGCTATGGAAGGGGGAGCTGACCGTCGGCGTGCAGCTCGGGCTCATTGACGAGTCGTTCAAGGGCTCGGAGGTCGTGCTGCCCGATGATGACGACTACCATCAGGGAAGCGACGACGCCATCCCCACCACCGACATACGCGGGACAGCCTTTGACCTTGCCGCCGGAGTTTTCTATACCCACCGCTGGTTTTGGGCCGGAGTGTCGGCCACTCATCTCACCTCGCCCACGATAACCATGAGCACAGACGGGTCAGAAGCTAAAAATTATGAATTTAAGGCCGGACGTGTGCTCTATTTTATGGCGGGTAGCAATATTCCGATTAAAAACACGTTATTTGAGATACAGCCGTCAATGCTGGTAAAGACCGATTTTACGTTCACGCAGGCCGAGATTACGGGCCGTGTGAGATACAACAAATTTCTGTCGGCCGGTATCGGGTATCGTCTCAACGATGCGGTGTCGGCGATGCTGGGCGCCGAGTTCAAGGGCTTCTTCTTAGGCTACAGCTATGACTATCCACTCTCTGCCATCTCCAAGGCAAGCAGCGGCAGTCATGAGATATTTGCCGGATACAGCCTCAAGCTCGACTTCTCAGACAAGAACAAAAATAAACACAAGAGCATACGCATAATGTAATTATGAGAAAAACAACGACTTATATTCTTTCTGTCCTTGCCGCCACGATGATCACGTCGTGTGCCATGTCGAGCAAGGGTGGCGGTGCCGGTGGCGAGGTCACCGGTGTCGGCGGCACCTCGTGGGCCGAGCCTACTCCCTATGGCATGGTGCTCGTCAGCCGTGGCTCCATGGAGGTCGGGCCTCAGGAGGCCGACAGCCTGTGGAACCTGCGTGCCGATGCCCGTGGCATATCGGTCGATGGTTTCTGGATGGATGAGACCGAGATTACCAACTCAAAATACAAGCAGTTTGTATTCTGGGTGCGCGACTCCATCATCCGTGAGCGTCTTGCCGACCCTGCCTATGGTGGCAATGAGGACTTCAAGATAGAGGAGGACCGTGAGGGTAATCCCGTGAAGCCATATCTCAACTGGAACAAGGCCATACCCTGGCGCAATCCCAACGAGGACGAGGCCCGTGCCATAGAGAGCGTCTATCGCACCAACCCCATCACGGGTGTGCGTGAGCTCGACCCCGAGCAGCTCAACTACCGTTACGAGGTGTTCAACCACACGGAGGCCGCCAAGCGCAAGAACCGTCTCAACCCGGCCCGACGTGAGTATAACACCGACCGCCCCGTGCCTACGGCTGTCCCCGTCATCTCCAAGGATACCGCCTACATCAATGACGAGGGCGAGATAATCCGCGAGACCATCACCCGTGGTCTTACCGGCGACTATGATTTCCTCAATACCTACATTGTCAACGTGTATCCCGACACCACGGCGTGGATCAACGACTTTGAGAATGCCTACAACGAGCCTTACGTGCGTATGTACTTCTCCCACGGCGGTTACAGCGACTATCCCGTCGTCGGGGTCAGCTGGGACCAGGCAAACGCCTTTGCCAACTGGCGCACCGACTACCTGCGTCGCTCGCTCGGCAAGGAGGGTGTCTATGTTGAGCCTTACCGTCTGCCGACCGAGGCCGAGTGGGAGTATGCCGCCCGCGCCGGTGTCAACGAGAACAAGTATCCCTGGGCCGGCGACCTGCCTCTCAGCGAGGACCGCGGATGCTTCTATGCCAACTTCAAGCCGGCCGAGGGCAACTATGTGCGCGACGGGCAGCTGATAACATCCCGCGTGGGGACTTACTCGCCCAACGACTTCGGCCTGTATGACATGGCCGGTAACGTCAGCGAGTGGACATCGACGGCCTACACCGAGAGCGTCGGCAAGCTGACGAGCGACCTCAACCCCGAATACCGCTACAACGCGGCAAAGGAGGACCCCTACCGCATGACCCGCAAGATTGTGCGCGGTGGCTCGTGGAAGGACGTGGCACATAACATACGCAGTGACATACGCATGTGGGAATATCAGAATGAGCAGCGCTCATATATCGGTTTCCGCTGTGTGCGCACCCAGATAGGTTTTGCCAAGGGTACGGGTGGCAAGAAGAAATAATCCCTACCGCGATACATTCAATCAACAGATAATACAACCGGCCATTTAGACATTACAATGGGAAAAATTAAAAGATATAAGAACAGCATTGAGCGTTTCCTCTCCGGCGAGAACGGTCAGCGTTTTTTCAACTTTGCCTACAGTATCGGCGCCGCCATCGTCATCTGGGGCGCACTGTTCAAGATACTCCACCTCCCCGGCGGCAACATGCTGCTTTCAATAGGTATGGGTACCGAGGTGTTGATGTTCATCCTCACGGCTTTTGACCGTCCCCCCAAGTCATACAACTGGGAGGAGGTGTTTCCGGTCCTGTCATCAAAGGATCCCGAAGACCGTCCCGACTTCAGCGGAGGCGGTGGCATCGTGATTGGTGGTGGAGGTGCAACATCGGGCACGGGGGGTGTCTCCGGCGGTCACGCTGTCAGCGGCGACGCGGCACGTCATGCCGCCGGCATCCCGTCGATGGTCAACCTCAGCGAGGAGGACACCCTCTCCCTCTCCGAGAGCATTGCCAAGATGGCTGCGGCGAGCGACCAGCTCTCGCGCATGGCCGAGCTCACGTCGGCCACCCAGCAGTATCTTGCCGAGATGGCCGCCATATCGGAGGAGATGCAGCACCTGCGTGACACTACCAAGGCCCTCAACAAGGTGTCGGACGTGTTGCTTGAATCTTACCGTGCCATCACCGAGAACTCCGAGAACATCACCCGCAGCTCAAGCGGGTATGTGGAGCAGATGCAAGACCTCAACCGCAATATAGGCGGTCTCAACACCATCTATGAGATACAGCTCAAGAGCGTGTCGTCACAGCTCGACTCGATCGACCGTGTCAACCGTGGCATCAAGGATATCCGCGACATGTATGAGAAATCATCGGCACAGAGCGCACGCTACTGTGAGGAGACCGAGAAGATGGCACGTTACATGCAGCAGCTCAACTCGGTGTATGAGAAGATGATAACCGCCATGACCATCAACATGTACCGCCCGATGATGGGGGCCGACATGCCCGGCGTGCCGCCGATGCCCGAGTCATCCAAGGATGCCGGCGATGCCGCCGCGGGCGCCTGAGTCACGACATAAATCATTGCAATTAACCAAAAAACGTATTTTTCCGAAATAAATGGGATCTAACAGTACAAGGCTCACTCCCCGTCAGAAGATGATAAACCTCATGTATATCGTCCTCACGGCAATGCTGGCCCTCAACGTGTCGAGCGACGTGCTCAACGGCTTCACTCAGGTCGAGGATGGGCTGTCGCGTTCCAACGACAACGTGTCCCGGCGCAACGAGGCGCTTTTCGGCCGCCTTGAGGCTTTCAATGAGCAGAATCCCGAGAAAGGGGGTGTCTGGTATGAGAAGGCCGTGGAGGTGCGCCGCGAGACCGACAATCTGTACAATCTCATCGACTCCCTCAAGACTGCCATTGTCGTCAAGGCCGACGGGTCGGGTGCCGATGTCAACGATATACTCCACAAGGACGACCTTGAGGCCGCCGGCGTGGTGATGCTCGCTCCCGGCAACGCCAACGGCCGCCGCTTGCGCGAGAGCGTGGAGTCATACCGGGAGTATGTCAACGCTATCATGACCGACTCGGTCAAGCGTGCCATCATCTCAAAGGCTCTGTCGACCACTCCGCAACACAAGCGCGGCACCATCGGTGCCGCGACATGGGAGGAGTCGATGTTTGACAACATGCCTGTGGTCGCCGCTGTCACGCTGCTGACCAAGTTGCAGAATGACGTGCGCTATGCCGAGGGGGAGGCGCTCACCACACTCCTGACCAACGTTGACCTCGGTGACGTGCGTGTCAACAAGCTCAATGCGTTTGTCATTCCCCAGTCGCGCAACGTCATGCGTGGCAGCAAGTATTCAGCCAATATCGTGCTTGCGGCCATTGATACCACCCAGCGCCCGCTCATATATGTCAACGGACAGAAACTTGCCAACGAGCAGGGTCTCTATGAGCTTGTCACCGGCAAGACAGGCACGTTTGACTACAAGGGCTATCTTGAGGTGCCTCACGGCGACGGCTCTGTCACCCGCCACGACTTCTCGTCAAGCTATACTGTCATCGAGCCGACCGCTACTGTCAGCGCCACGATGATGAATGTCCTCTATGCCGGCATCGACAACCCGCTGAGCATATCGGTACCGGGCATCCCCATGTCGGGCGTGAGCGCCACGATGACCAACGGCACGTTGACGCGCAACGGCGACACCTGGCTCGCCCATCCTACCAAGGTAGGCTCCGAGGCAGTCGTCACTGTCACCGCCAATGTTGATGGCCGTCCGCAGACGGTCGCCACGACCTCATTCCGTGTGCGCAAGCTACCCGATCCCACTCCCTACATCGCTTATAACGATGCCAAGGGCAACCCCGAGCGCTACAAGGGACAGAAACCGTTTCCCAAGACCATGCTTCTCGCCGCTCCCGGCATCGAGGCCGCTATAGATGATGACCTGCTCAATGTCAAGTATCGTGTACTCAGCTTCGAGACCACGTTCTTTGACTCGATGGGCAATGCCATACCCGAGGTCTCCAACGGCCCGTCGTTCTCCCAGCGTCAGAAAGACTCTTTCCGGCGGTTGTCGCGTGGCAAGCGTTTCTACATCACGCGGGTCAAGGCTGTCGGCCCTGACGGCATCGAGCGCGAGCTTCCGGCCATGGAGGTGATAGTCAACTAATCTCCTGTTGTTTTTGAAATAAGTAATACTACGATATGAAATCATTGAGAAGATATATTCTGTTGGCCGTCGTGGCCGGAGGTACGCTGATGTCGGCTGTCGCCCAAGACTCCTCGTCGGGCAGCGTGGTGCGCCGCCGCACGGGCGACGACCGCAACAAGACACAGCAATCACAGGCCGGTGTCACCGAGCGTATGCAGCAGTTTTATGAGCAGCAGCCGTTGAGCGACGCCGACCTCTCGTGGATGCGCGTCATATACCGCGAACTCGACCTAAACGACATGAAGAACGCGCCGCTCTACTTCCCCGAGGAGCCTACCGAGGACGGGGTGAGCCTTTTCCGCATCATCATGAAGCTGCTTGCCAACAACGAGGTGGCGGCCTACGAGTATCTCGACGGACGCGAGGTGTTTACTGATGAGTACCGCATCAAGGTCCGCGACATGCTCGACCGTTTCCACGTGCTCTACAGTGATGCCAAGGGGTCGACCGAGAAAAATCCCAAGTTCGTCATCGAGGAGAGCGATGTCCCTGCCAACGAGGTGTTGAGCTACTACATACTTGAGCGATGGGAGATGGACTCTCGCAGCAACCGCATGAAGACCCGTGTTGAGGCCATCTGCCCCGTACTGCACCGTTCGGGCGACTTCGGCGGTGAGGCGGTCAAGTATCCGATGTTCTGGATCAAGTTTGACGCCCTCCGTCCCTATCTCGCCCAGCAGTATATATTTGTCGATGATGACAACAATCTTGCCAAGTACACCTACGATGATTTCTTTCAGCTCAGCATGTACGAGGGCGACATATACAAGACACGCAACCTGCGCAATAAGTCGATGATGCAGCTGTATCCCGACCCTGACGACCGAAAGCGTGCGCAGGACAGCATACAGAACCGTCTCACTACATTTGAGAAAAAGATGTGGGTTCCCACCCGCGAGGAGATTATCGCCGCCCGCGAAGCCCGCGAGCAAGCCGAGGCCCTCGCTGCCGGCGACTCGACCTCAATCGCCTCACGTGACGACAAGGCTGTCGAGAAGAAGAGCTCCGGCCGCTCGACCAAGCGTGCTACAAAGAAAAGCACCAAGCCAAAGAAGTCGCAGGTAAAGGAGTCAAAGATAAAGGACAGCGGCAGCAACAATGCAGCCCGGTCGGTGCGCCGCCGCAAGAGATAACATAGTCATATTTAACGGTTATGGAAGACAACAAGAATTTTGTGATAACCATAGGCCGCCAGTTTGGCAGCGGTGGCCGTGTGCTCGGACGGCTGCTTGCCGAACGGCTCGGAATCGAGTTCTACGATAAGAAACTGCTTGCCGAGGCGGCTCGGCGTTCGGGCGTGAATGCCGAGTTTTTTGAGAAGGCCGACGAGAAGGCCCCGTCATTTTTCAGTGGCCTGTTCTCATTCAGCTTCGGCTACAACCCCATACCGTACTATTCCGGCTCCACATCAATCTCTGATGACAGCATATATAAGGCGCAAAGCGACTTCATCACATCCCTTGCGGCCAAGAACTCATGTATCATCGTGGGTCGTAGCGCCGACTACGTGCTTCGTGACCATCCGCGCTGTGTCAACCTCTTTGTCCATGCGCCTATCGAGGACCGCGTGGCCCGGATAGTCAAGCGGGGTGACAAGACGACACCCGAACAGGCGCGTGCGATGGCCGATAAAATCAACAAGCTGCGTGCCAACTATTACAACTTCTATACCGACAAGACTTGGGGCGATGCGGCCAGCTATGACCTTACGTTTGACTCGTCGCTGTTGCCTATGGAGGATATTGCCGATATAGTCGTCGATTACGTCAAGCGGCGGTTCAAGCTGTAGTCTGCTACAATCTGCTATAGTCAGACAGCAACACTACATATACAGGACGGCCTTACCGATAGTCACATCGGTAAGGCCGTCTCTGCATATATAGGGTCAAGGTTTCGCGTTGTCATAGGCCGTCAAGGCTCATGTGTCACGGTCGTTACTGATGTCTCGCTTTTCATTACCGAACGGGCGCCGACATAGACCAGCAGTGAGTTTATCGCGGAGACCACAAATGCTATGCCCGTCACCAATACGGCCACTGACTGTATCTCCTTGAGGCTCGTGCAAAGCATTACCACACCGGCGATGGTTGTAAGGACCGGGACGATATACATCCACAGCGGGGCTTTGAGGGGCGCTGTGCCGTAGGCGATGAGTGCTATCTGGCTGATGCCCCCAATTACAAGAAGCGACGCGAATAGATACACGAGTATACCCGCAAAGAGATTGGGTTCAAGCAACATGCAGATGCCGAGACACAGGCCACCCACACTTGATATCACTCCCGGGGTGCGGGTCGTCCTGACATTCTCGCGTTTGCTGACTATGAGCATGATGAGGTTATAGAGGCTGGGCACTATGAACAGTATGCCTATCGCTATGACAATCCATGCAAAGAGGTCGACCTTGTTGTAGAGGGCTATTAGCGCCACCCCGACAACGAGCAGCAGAGTGCTGGTCAGTATGTTTTCCTTTGAGTTCATAATAGCTGATACGTTAGGGGTTATTACATAATATCCAACATGAAAACCCCGCCTAATGTTTTCACATCGGGCGGGGTTTAACAATCCTCCTGAACCTGCGGCGGTCACATCTTGGAAATCTTGACAACCCGCAGTCCGGCAGGGGTCTCTACACGTACAAAATATATCCCCTCGGGCCATGCTGAGGCGTTTATTGCCGCATAGCCTCGTGCAATACCATTATACATGAACAATCCGGCGGCATCCCATACATACGTGTGGGCCGTCGACCCTTTGGCGTTGACATGTAGCATAGTCCCGTCTGTTGTAAGGCTGATGTTTACAGCGTCATCGGGCAGCAGGTCGAGTCCCGTGGAGCCGCATTTCGTGCCCACCTCGTATACGACGGCTTCCGTCACGCCAAGGCCGCCGGCATAGGCGATCTTTACGCGGAATCTCACCTCGTCGCCCGCGCTTACGCCTGATATGCTGCCCTTGAACGTGGCATCGCCATCCGATACCATCTGTATCTCCTTGAATCCGTTGCTCTCGTCAAATATGTACGCCACAGCCAGTCCCGTGTATTCGCCGTCAAACCGGGCAACAATCTCCACGCCATCGCTGACAGTGCGGTATCTCACGGTATATGGGCCGTTAAAACGTCCATCGGTCGCGCTGCTGCTTGTGATTGAGCAGTACCCGCCATCAGTGTCCGGCTCGTCGGGTTCTGTCGGAGAATTGGGGGTAGGGTCGATGGGGTCAACAGGGTCGATGGGCCTTGTGCTGACACCCTCCGATGTAGCCATGGAGTTGGCCGGCACTTCGAGTGTACCACCGTCCGAGAATGTCACTGTGCGTGGCGATGATGAATAGTTGTGAGCTACGTATGTCATTTTCCCGTCATTCTCAAATGCTGCAGCTATAGGGTAATCGGCGGTTATGGTTCTGTCTGGCTTGCCAAGCTGGGCCATGGAGTGGAGCCACTGGTATGTCTGGGCGGTTGAGACTCCAAACTTGACACCTCGGTCGAGATATGAGTCATACAGGCGTATGGCTTTTTCAGCGTCCATCATGGCCAGAAATTGCCATAGGGTGTCATACCACACGTTGTCGTTCCTTACATTCTGTAGCACCGGGGTATCGGTCTCGAACGCACGCCAGAACGATGCCGCCCAATCGGGGTTGTCGACAAGGTAGAATGAGCCGCCGTGAATGGGGTAGAGTTGTATGCCGTATGAGCCTTCCGGGCCGGCTCCCCAGAAGTTGGCCGAGTCGTAGTTGTTGGTAAACACACGCGACACTACGTAGCGCCCGCTCTGTTTATAGCCGTCGTAGAGGTTGCGGTCATGTATGTCAAACCAATACTCCTCGATGGCCGTCTGCTCGGTCACATACATGTAGATTCCGAGGTCGCGTATGGCCTTGTTGCCCGTCAGCTCGCCCCAATGTATCAGCGATGAGTGGAATTGCATTGATTCAGAGGTGGATTCCTGATCATTGCCCGGGCCAAGGGATGCGGTGCCGTTGGCCCAGCAATGACCCGCGTAGGGGCTGAATGCCCGCAGGTAGGGGAACATCGGGTCGTCACGGTCAACCGATGCCGCGTCGCGTATGAGCAGCTCGACCATCGGCCCCCATTGCTTGAGCCACGCAGGGTCATCCTGGGCTATCCATGCGGCGGCGTGTATCATGTAGCCCCAGTGGAAGTGATGGTCGTTGATGTTTGTGTCCTGGCCGTGTCCGGCGGGATAGCCGAGCAAGGTCCCCCATGGCTTGTAGTAGTAGAAAAGAAACGCTTTCTCTCCGGCGGTATAGGTGAGCCAGTTCTCAAGCCGTTTCTTGACCTTGGCCGTGGCCGTGCGGTATGCCTCCGTGTTCCCTTTCTCACGGGCTATCCGGCCGGTCTGCACGAGTCTGTTGAGCAATTGCCCGTCATTGTAGCTGTCAGTCCAGTCTGCGAGGCCGTCGTCGTTGAGAGTGAGGTTGATCAGTCGGTCGAGCTCTGTCGATGAGTAACCGTTGTCACTTTCGGCGACCTGCGGCAGGGTGGGGAGTATGCCGTGAAATGTCAGCTCCGTGGTGAAGCTGTTGGCAGCGAGTATTCTCATTGTTCCTCGGGCGGTCTCATACTGTCCATTCTCGTATTGTGGGTTTCCCTTTACGTGAGCCTGATGGTGGGGAAGCAGTCCCATGAGAAACGGGCCGTCACCCTCCTTGATGTCTGTTGTCACGTGATATGTGGTGGTCACCTTGCCGGTCTTCTCGTCATACACCCATGATGTACGCGTGTCGGTAGGAAAGGCAAAGGCGTGCTTCTCCCAGTTTCGCGCCGTAGCCATCGCATCTGTACCCGACGGCAACAGGGCAACGGCCCAATAGTCCTTGCCGTCAAGTGTCGATGTGAGACGACCGCCGTTGTCGGTCCATCTGCTTCCTGCAGGAGCGTAGAGGGCGTATGACGCGTTATTGAAGCTGCCGGTTATGACGGCGATATTGCCGTCAATCTCAACCGTCCCCCAGTTGGCACGGTCAATTACGACTGCCCCATCGGAATGTTTGGTAAAATACACGAATGGTGAGCCGGTAGGGACTATCGCCTCCATTTTGTCGCTGCCGTTTGTCCACGAGAATGTGACAGTCCAGTCCGTGTAGTCGCTGACAGTCGCGGCATCGCATGTCAACCCGGCCACACCGACCGTCAGCGGTCGGTCGGCGGCGATGGCCCCGCCGATGGGATTCTTCAATATCCCGAGGCCGTCACCCCATGTCTGCAATCCGAGAGGGTAGTTGAACAGGTTGCCGGGGGATGCGTTGACGAGCTTGTTTGACCACCATTCGTTTGACGGGACAGGGCGGTCAGTCGCCTTTCCGCTTAGCAGCAGGTTGGCTGTGGGATATCCGTTTCGCCCGGCTTGGTCAACACCCGGATAGGCGGTGGTGTAACTCCCGCCCCCAGCCGGTATGATTTCTGTCAGGGCTGTTGATGGCATGAGCATGGCAAGTGCAGCTCCGATTGATATTATACTTTTGTTCATGATAGGGGATAGTCACTGTGTTTAGGAGGTTGTTAAACAACCTCAAAGCAAACGCTGCGGTATGATGAATCATGTCATGCCCGCATAACTGATTATCAGTTACAAAGATATGAATATATGTGTAATTTTGCAACTCCATTTGGCAAACAACAAAAAAGGCCGGGATCCATTGTCGGATTCCGGCCTTTCGCTATTATGAGTAAAGGGAGATTACTTTGGCAGGTTGCCTACCTCAGGATCCACACCCCACTGCTGCTGGGATAGACGACGGTAGTTGTTGTAGCGCCAGCGTGCGTTGTCCTTGGCTGCGGCAAAGAGTTCGGCTGCCTCGGCGGGATACTGCTTCATCACAGAGGCGTAGCGCACCTCACCCTTGAGGAAGTCCTCAAACTTGTCCCAATCGGGTTCCTTGCTGTCGAGAGTGAACGGATTCTTGCCCTCGGCCTCAAGAGCGGGATTGTAGCGCCACAAGTGCCAGTAGCCGCAAGCGACAGCGTTGGCCTCCTCTTGCTGGGCCTTGCCCATGCCGGCCTTGATGCCGTGGTTGATACACGGAGCATAGGCGATGATGATTGACGGGCCGTCGTAAGCCTCTGCCTCGCGGATGGCCTTGAGGGTCTGAGCCTGGTCAGCACCCATGGCTACCTGTGCGGCATATACATATCCGTAGGTCGATGCGATGAGACCGAGGTCTTTCTTGCGGATTCGCTTACCTGATGCGGCAAACTTGGCGATGGCACCAAGCGGGGTGGCCTTTGATGCCTGACCGCCGGTATTGGAGTATACCTCGGTGTCGAGTACAAGGATGTTGACATTCTTGCCCGATGCGAGGACATGGTCGAGACCGCCGAAGCCGATGTCGTAGCTTGCACCGTCACCACCGATGATCCACTGGCTGCGCTTCACGAGATAGTGCTTCAGCTCAAGTATCTTCTTGCAGGTGTCACAACCGCAAGCCTCGGCCAGCGGCACGAGCTTGTCGGCTACCTCACGGCTCTTGTCGGCATCCTCGCGTACTTCAAGCCACTCTTTGAACAGCGCCTTGAGGTCGTCGCTGCACTTGGGGCAGTCCTGTGCCACTGTGATTGTCTCGACAAGACGCTCGCGCATCTTCTCGTTGGCAATGAACATACCGAGACCAAACTCGCAGAAGTCCTCAAACAGAGAGTTGGCCCATGCGGGACCCTGGCCACGCTCGTTGACAGTGTAGGGGGTCGAGGGTACGGAACCTGAGTAGATTGAGCTACAGCCGGTGGCGTTGGCTACCATCTCATGGTCGCCGAAGAGCTGGGTGATGAGCTTGACGTATGGTGTCTCGCCGCAACCCGAACATGCACCCGAGAATTCAAACAACGGGGTGGCAAACTGTGAGTTCTTGACATTGGCCTTGACATCGACAAGGTTCTGCTTGGAGGTGACGTGGTCAACGCAGTAGTCCCACTTCTTCTGTACGTCGAGCTGGGTCTCAAGGGGCTTCATGGCGAGTGCCTTAACGCCCTTCTTGCCGGGACATACATCGACACAGTTGCCACATCCGAGACAGTCGAGCACATCGACCTGCTGCACGAAGCGCATACCGGCCATTGTCTTGCCGATTGCAGGGAGCGTGTCGGTGTCGTTGAAAGGTGAGCCGGTCATCTCTGCCTCTGTAAGTACGAACGGACGTATCGAGGCGTGGGGGCAGACGTAGGCACACTTGTTACACTGGATACAGTTCTCGGGAATCCACTCGGGGACAAATGCGGCAACACCACGCTTCTCATACTTGGCAGTGCTCTGGTGCCATGTGCCGTCCTCGATGCCCTTGAAGTCAGAGACCTTGAGCAGGTCGCCATCCTGTGCGTTGATGGGGCGTACTATGTTGTTGATGAACGCGGGGTCGTTGTTGGCCACGGCGGCATCGTCAGCGAGGTCAGCCCAAGCGGGATCAACGGGGAGCTTGTGGTACTCATTGCCACGGTCAACGGCGGCATAGTTCTTGTCTACAACATCCTGGCCCTTCTTACCGTAGCTCTTGACGATGAATTTCTTCATCTGCTCCACGGCGAGGTCTACGGGAATAACGCCAGTGATGCGGAAGAATGCGCTCTGGAGGATGGTGTTGGTGCGGTTGCCGAGTCCGATTTCCTGGGCAATCTTGGTGGCGTTGATATAGTAGACGGTGATGTTATGCTTGGCAAAATATTTCTTCACCTTGTTGGGCAGGTTCTTGGCAAGCTCGTCGCCCTCCCAAATGGTGTTGAGGAGGAATGTGCCACCGTCGCGGAGACCACGGGTCACGTCATACATGTGGAGGTAAGCCTGCACGTGACATGCCACAAAGTTGGGGGTGGTCACCAGGTAGGTCGAGCGGATGGGGTTATCACCAAAGCGGAGGTGCGAGCAGGTGAAACCGCCTGACTTCTTGGAGTCGTAAGCGAAGTATGCCTGGCAATATTTGTTGGTGTTGTCACCGATGATCTTTACGGAGTTCTTGTTGGCTCCCACGGTACCGTCGGCACCGAGACCAAAGAACTTGGCCTCAAACATGCCCTCGCCGCCAAGTGCGATCTCCTCCTTGGGGGGGAGAGAGGTGAAGGTCACGTCATCGATTATGCCGAGGGTGAAGTGATCCTTAGGCTCGGGCAACGCGAGGTTCTCAAATACCGAGATAATCTGTGCGGGAGTGGTGTCCTTTGATGCGAGACCGTAGCGGCCACCGACAATAAGGGGGGCATTCTCTTTGCCGTAGAAACATTCCTTGACATCGAGGCAGAGAGGCTCACCGTTGGCTCCGGGTTCTTTGGTGCGGTCAAGCACGGCGATGCGCTTGGCTGTGGCGGGAACTGCGGCGAGGAAATGCTTGGCCGAGAACGGACGGTAGAGGTGTACCGATACGAGACCCACCTTCTCACCATTGGCCACGAGGTGGTCGATGGCCTCCTGGGCCGCCTGGGTGACAGAACCCATGGCGATGATGACGCGCTCGGCATCGGGTGCGCCGTAGTAGTTGAACAGACCATACTTGCGGCCTGTGATTTCTGAGATTTTGTCCATGTATTCCTCTACAATCGCGGGGACAGCATTGTAGTAGCTGTTGCACGACTCGCGGTGCTGGAAGAACACGTCTCCATTCTCAGCCATACCGCGTGCGACGGGATTCTCGGGATTGAGGGCGCGGGCGCGGAACTCGGCGAGTGCCTCCTTGTCGAGGAGCGGGGCGAGGTCATCGGCCTCAATCATCTCTATCTTCTGTATCTCATGAGAGGTGCGGAATCCGTCAAAGAAGTTGACAAAGGGTACACGGCTCTTTATCGTTGACAGGTGGGCTACACCGGCAAGGTCCATGACCTCCTGCACCGAGCCCTCGGCGAGCATGGCAAAACCGGTCTGACGTACCGACATGACATCCTGATGGTCGCCAAAGATGCTCAGGGCATGGGAGGCAAGCGTACGGGCCGACACGTGGAACACGCAGGGCAGCAGCTCACCGGCGATCTTATACATATTGGGAATCATGAGGAGAAGTCCCTGCGATGCGGTGTAGGTGGTGGTCAGCGCACCGGCCTGAAGTGAACCGTGAACGGCTCCCGCAGCACCGCCCTCTGACTGCATTTCCTGCACGAGAACAGTCTCTCCGAAGATGTTTTTACGTCCTGCCGCCGCCCATTCATCGACATATTCAGCCATTGTCGACGACGGTGTGATGGGGTAGATGGCTGCTACCTCCGAAAACATGTAGCTCACGTGGGCGGCTGCCTGATTACCATCACAGGTCAAGAATTTCTTTTCCTTACTCATAATTTGTAATCTATTTTATAATAAACTTATAGCAAACAATCCATTCTCCATCGCCACGGGTCGCATGACGTGACCCGGTGTGCTGTGACAACACTGTTGCGTTCAATCCACAAAATTATAAATTAATCGTATATTGACCAAAAATATACGACCTAACCGGGCATTAAAATAAGAGATTGTTTAATAACGATTGTGAAGCCGGCGGTGAGTCGCCGGTCTCCGGCAACCCACAGTCCGTTCTGGTTTGTCGCGGATGTTATCACGCCTTGACTGGCCATGATCCGGGCTGATATGGGGCGATCTCATCGCAGCGGGAGGCAAACAAAATAGGCTGTCTCACGACAGCCCATTCTCTTAAACCTTTATCTTAATCTAATACTATGAAAAACACACGCACAAATGTAGTAAGATTATTTCATATACGACAACATTTTTAGGCTAAAAATGGCCTTATATCGCCTATTTTTGAATTATTTAACCATATCGTCCGCTAACAAGAGCCAAGCAGTGACTTGTATGTGGATTTGTGGCAGTAAAATGGCATGGATGATTTTTTTGCGATAACTTTGTCTCCGCATAGATGTTTATTGATATTATAATCCGTAAAGCGTATGAAATTGTCCGAGATTACATCACATATAAAGAATAAACTTGGAATATCAGATCTCAACCCCATGCAGGTGCGCATGTCGGGTGAGACGGCACGTTCCATTGTGTTGCTTTCTCCCACAGGTTCTGGAAAGACAATCGCGTTTGCCATCCCGTTGCTGCGGGCGTTGCGTAGTCCGTCGGGCACGGTACAGGCTGTGGTAATGGCCCCTTCGCGGGAGTTGGTTATCCAGATATATGATGTGATAAGGCAACTGGCGGTCGGATACAAGAGTGTTGCCTTTTATGGCGGCCACTCCATGCTTGACGAGACGCGGTCGCTGTCGGCTGTCCCAGATATAGTAGTGGCGACCCCGGGACGTCTGCTCGACCACATCAACCGCCGCCAGCTCGATTTGCGACAGTCGCGTCTGCTGGTTATTGATGAGTATGACAAGGCGCTTGAGTTGGGATTTCACGACGAGATGAAGCGTATCGTCGCACGTATGCCCGACCGTGACCTCACCATACTGACATCGGCCACGAGCCTTGACGCGCTCCCTGATTGGCTGCATGTCGGAATTCCGGCGGTGATTGATTTTCTCGGAAGTTCAGCTCCTGTCAGCTCGCGGCTGACGGTCGTCGATGTCGAGAGTCCCGTGCGCGACAAGATTGATACGTTGGTCGACCTGCTGCGTTCCCTCGACAATCAGCGCGTGATAGTCTTTGTCAATTATCGCGAGAGCGCCCAGCGGATATATGACCGGCTGCATAAGGAGGGACTGCCGGTGGGGCTCTACCACGGGGCGCTTGAACAGGCCGACCGTGAGCTTGCGGTTGACTTGCTCAACAACGGCACGACTCCTATATTGGTTTCGACCGACCTCGGGGCGCGTGGTCTCGACATTGACACGGTTGGAAGTGTGGTACACTATCACATGCCTGTGTCGCCAGAGTCATGGACCCACCGCAATGGCCGCACGGCACGTGTGGACAAGACCGGCACTGTGTATGTGGTGAGGTCGGAGGGGGATACTTTACCTGAATTTATCAGGTTTGACCGTTTCTACAGTCCTACGGGTCACAGTAGCGACCCGATCGCGTCGTCTGTGGCGACCCTCTATTTTTCTGCTGGGAAGAAGGAGAAGTTGTCCAAGGGTGACATCCTCGGTTTTCTTGTCAATAAGGGTGGTATTGATGCCAAGGATGTGGGGCGCATCACCGTCAAGGACCATTCGGCCATTGCAGCTGTGCCTCGCCCGATGGCCGGGGAAATCCTGTCGCGCATCTCGACGGAGAAAATCAAAGGGAAACGCGTCCGCGTCTCCCTCTTGAAATAGTCGGTTATCGTTATAATCTGCACATGTGAGGTCAGACCCATATGCCGGCTAAACGTCACTACAGCAGCGCATGTATGGCGGCATCGGCCTCATCGTAGCTCATAGCACCAATCTGCCGGTCGATATTGCCATTCTTGTCTACAAACAGTATGGTGGGAATGGAATGTATGCCGTATGTGGCGGCTATGCCGGGCGATTTGTCGACATTCACCGAGTAGAAAGTCACGCGGTTGCCATACTCCTTGGACAGCTGCTCGAATATGGGCTTGAACTGGCGGCACGGGCCACACCATTCAGCCCAGAAGTCAACCACGACGGGCCGGTCGAGCTTTTCGCCGAACTCAAGCGGTTTGTCTCCGTCGACCTCTATAATCTCATGCCTGGCGGTATCGACCTCCTCGGCCGTCTCCATAGCATCTTTTTTCTCCTCCTTGGCCGTGTTGGCACACCCGCTCATCAGTGATGCGGAGATGACCATGACCGCACCAATCAATAATTTAGTCTTTGTCATATTTGTGAGTATAATTTAACAATTACAACGCCCGGCCTCTAAAAATGTTTGATACGGCAGGGCAGGGAAGATACTCTTGCGGGCATATAATCAACGGGTACTGGCGTTGTCATTGAGTGACTTGGCCGATACCCGTCAGATATTGTTCAAGTTATACCTCTTTTACTTCAATGCGTCGGCGAGGGCGGCGTTGGTCTTGCGCACAGCCTCGGCGCTCTTCTTGAAGAGAGCCTTCTCCTCGTCGTTGAGGTTGATGTCGACAATCTTCTCGATACCGTTGCGGCCAAGGAGACAGGGCACGCCTATGCAGATGTCGCTTTCGCCATACTCACCCTCTACGAGAGCTGAGCAGGGGATGACGCGCTTCTGGTCATGGATGACTGCTGCCACGCAAGCTGCTGCGGCTGCACCGGGGGCATACCATGCCGATGTGCCGAGGAGGCCGGTGAGTGTAGCGCCACCTACCATGGTGTCGGCTGCTACCTTGTCGAGGGTCTCGGCGTCGAGGAGCTGGGCAGCGGGTACGCCGCGATATACGGCATAGCGCTTGAGGGGTATCATGGTTGTGTCGCCGTGGCCACCGATCACCATGCCGTCAACCTCGTTGGGGTTGGCGTTGAGGGCCTGGCTGAGGAAATACTTGAAACGTGAGCTGTCGAGAGCGCCACCCATACCGATGATGCGGTTTTTGGGCAGACCGCTTGTCTTGTGGATGAGGTAGGTCATCGTGTCCATGGGGTTGGATACACAGATGATGATAGCGTTGGGGGAGTACTTGAGGATGCTTGAGGTCACCTGCTTCACGATACCTGCGTTGACACCGATAAGCTCCTCGCGGGTCATGCCCGGCTTGCGGGGTATGCCTGATGTGATGACCACGACATCGCTGTCGGCTGTCTTCTCATAATCGTTGGTCACGCCGGTCATGCGGGTGTTGATGCCGAGGAGGTTGGCGGTCTGCATGATGTCCATTGTCTTTCCCTCGGAGAGTCCCTCCTTGATGTCGATGAGCACTACCTCATCAGCCACGTTATTGGTAACCAATACGTTGGCACATGTTGCGCCTACGTTACCGGCGCCTACAACTGTTACCTTTGACATAATTCTACTTTATTTGGTTAATGGTTTATCCTGTACTGTCGGTACTTGCCTTTTCGAGCTACAAAAATAGTGAAATATTTCCGGTTTTCCGTCCCTTTAACCAAAATTAGCCATGTCACTTTAACAGGTAACTGTTCTGCCAATTAAATAGGTTGATAATCATATGTTTGTAGGGCTGCTTCATGAAGCAGCCGCTCGTCTATGTTGGGATTTTGTACGGAAATCGGATGCTCCATGGTGCATCCCTACATTGATATTCAACATTTTATCGCTACGTTGAATCGCTGAATGGTCAATTTAACAGGATGCTCTCCGTCGGTCGCGGTCGGGCTGTCGGCTGCTGCTGCTGCTGTGCCGTGGCCTGCGCGGCTGTAGTGTCGCGACTTGCGGGAGCATCAGTCAAGGTTGCCGAGTCCTTGCCTGATTATCTCGGGCGACGCGCTGTCGGTCAGGTCGACTATCGTGGATGGCTCGGCTTGTCCCTCCCCGCCGTCTATCACGAGTGCCACCGTCCCCTCATAGCGGGCGGCGATCGCTACCGGGTTGACGGCCTCCTCTGGGAGGTCGGGCGACCACTGTATCGACGTGGTCAGTATCGGGTTGCCGAGGGCGTCGACGAGTGCTGTCGCTATGGGATTGGCCGGTATTCTTATCCCTACAATCTTGCGCCCCTTGAACACCTTGGGCAGTGTCGTCGCGGCGGGGAGTAGGAAAGTGAACGGGCCGGGGAGGTTGTCGCGCAGTATCTTGAAGGCGCGGTTGTCGATGCGGGCATACTCTGACGCCTGGGCTATGTCGCGGCAGACGATCGATAGGTTGGTCTTGGCCGGGTTGATGCCCTTTATCTTGCACAGGCGCTCGATGGCGCTGTTGTTGAGCGCGTCACATCCGATGGCATAGAGCGTGTCGGTAGGGTAGATGATTGTCTTTCCCTCGCGTAGCGCGTCGGCGGCCTCGTCGATAAACATCCCGTTGATGCTCGTGGGATATATCCTCAGTATTTCCATGATGTTGATTATTGACCTGATTGCAAATATAAAAATATTTGTCGGAATATTGTTGTGACAAATAATCTTAATTGGCGTGGCGCTTGTTATAGTGGAGTGAATGAATGTGTAACATCTAACTTTTTACCATACCCCATTATGAACAAGATTCTCACCATCTGCGCCATCGCGGCATCCGTCGCCCTCGTTGCCTCATGCTCGTCATCGCGCCGTGCGGCGGCGATCGCCGACCTCAACGGCGAGTGGGCCATAGCAGCCATCGACGGCAAGCCCGTCACGTCTCCTGCTCGGCGGGAGACGGCCTTTCTCGGGTTCAACACCACTACGGGCCAGCTCTATGGCAACGCGAGCTGCAATATGCTCACCGGCTCGTTTGACACCAAGGCTGCTCCCGGTGTCATTGAGTTTACCAACATGGGAAGCACCCGCATGATGTGTCCCGACATGTCGCTGGAACAGTCGGTCATGAGCGCGTTGCAGCAGGTTGCGTCATACGCCATCGACCGCAAGAGCGGCGACATCGAGTTGCGCGGCGACTCGGGCAAGACGCTCATACTGCTCAAAAAGCGCGACCCGGCCATCCTGGCATCCAATCTCCACGGCGAGTGGACGGTGTCGAAGCTCAACGACCAGCCGACCGACTCGATGCCCGGTGCGCCCTACGTCCTGACGTTTGACACGGGAGACAACTCGTTCAGCTGCACCACTGACTGCAACGGCCTTGCCGGCTCGTTTGTTGTGGCGGGTAACGGACTGACCTTTGGCGATGTGCTCTCTACCCGCATGGCGTGTCCCGACATGCAGGTCGAGGCGGCTATCAGCCGTCTGCTCCCCCGCGTGACCTCGTTCGGTCGGTTGGCCGACGGTTCGCTTGGCCTCTACGACCAGGACAATAACCTCATCCTTACACTGCGCCGCAAGTAGTCAGCGCCGCGCTTACCTGAAAGTTTTGGCGTCGACCTATACAAAAGCATCGGTTTTTTCAGTATTTTTGCAGTGTTGTATTGCATTGATTAATGTATTAACTTGATATTGAGTATAAGATGAAGACCGGGATCATTGTGGCGATGGGCAAGGAGATGGACTTGCTGTTGCCGCTGCTCACCGATGCCGCCGAGGAGACCGTCGACGGCATCATGTTCCATACCGGGCGCATAGGCTCCCGCGAGATTGTGGCCATGCAGTGTGGCATAGGCAAGGTCAACGCCGCCATCGGGGCGCTCACCCTCATCAACCGCTACTCGCCCGACCTCGTCGTCAACACCGGCGTGGCCGGAGGCGCGGGCAACGCCGCCGGCATCCTCGATGTCGTCGTGGCCGACCGCGTGGCCTACCACGACGTGTGGTGCGGCCCCGGCACCGAGCCTGGCGACGCCGCCGGATGTCCCCGCTTCTTCACCACCGCGCCCACTGTCCTCGCGCTCCCTTGCCTCGACCGCAGCGGCGTGCGCGTCGGCCTCATCGCCTCGGGCGACATATTCGTCTCCCGCCCCGACGAGGTCGAGCGCATCAAGACCCTCTATCCCGACGCGCTCGCCGTCGATATGGAGAGTGCCGCCATAGCCCAGGTGTGCTACCTGCGTCAGGTGCCCTTTGCCTGTATCCGCGTCATCAGCGACACCCCTGGGGCAGCCGAGAACATTTCCCAGTACGAGAACTTCTGGGACGACGCCCCGCGCCACACCTTCGCCCTCCTCCGCGACATCCTCGCCACGTAATGTCGGTGATGGTGTTGCAGAACTTAAAAATCGCCGTACTACTGTAGGGATGCACCCTGGTGCATCCGTTGGTTGTCAGGGCGTTATGAGGCGGATGCACCATGGTGCATCCCTACGTCTTTCCACCAAAAAAATCCCCAATTCCTCCCGATAAATATGCGAAAGATACCCAGCTTTACTGTCAACCACCTCGCGCTCTTGCGCGGGGTTTACGTTTCCCGCCGCGATGTCACCCCCTCCGGCGACGTCATCACCACCTTTGACGTGCGCATGACCGAACCCAACCGCGAGGCGGCCCTCGCCCCCGAGGCGCTCCACGCCATCGAGCACCTCGCCGCCACCTACCTGCGCAACCACACCCTCTGGGCCTCACGCGTCATCTACTGGGGCCCCATGGGCTGCTGCACCGGCAACTACCTCATCCTCGCCGGCGACCTCACCCCCGCCGACATCCTCCCCCTGCTGCGCGACACCTTCGGCTTCATCGCCACCTTCGACGGCCCCATCCCCGGCGCTACCCCCCGCGACTGCGGCAACTACACCTTCATGGACCTCCCCGCCGCCCGCGCCGCCGCCCGCCGCTATCTCGACGAGGTCCTCATCCCCGCCCGCCCGGCCAACCTCACCTACCCCGCCGATTGACCCCATCTGCAAAATTACCCCTGCCGTCCCCTCGCCCCCGACCATCCTGTCGCCAATGATGTACCGCAGGCCGTATAGTTACGCCATATCGGCAAATTGATAAAAATCATTAAAATGGGGGCTTGTGATATTATTTTTCTGTATCTTTGACAGATATGGATGGCTTTCGGCTTGATTTTATCTTCCCGGAGGTCTCAACCGATATTGATATGAATACTGTTAACGAAATACGTAATACTCCGGTGGGCATGTCGGTGAAGCTTGATGTCTATATCTTTAAGGAAGACGGTGTTGTCATCGCATATAGTCCCGCGCTTGATTTGTGTGGTTCGGGATACACAGATTCGGAGGCGAGGCAATCATTCCATATCGCGGTCACCGAGTATCTCGACTTTGGCATCTCTCACAAGACCCTTGTCGCCGACCTCCGTGCCCATGGCTGGCGCGTGAGGTCTCTGCGTCAGCGCAAGATGGCCTCACCCTCGTTTGACACCTTGCTCCGCATCAATGATACGTTTCGCGACATATTGGAAAACAAGGACTACCGAAAAGAGTCCCAACCCATGCCATTGCCGGTAATAGCCTGATGCCATGAACACGAGGCGATTGTCAAACATCCCTTTGGCCGACTTCCGGCTGTTTCTCCGCAAGGCAGGTTGCACGTCGGCCTCGATAAGCGGAGGCCATGAGAAGTGGACTAAGCGCGGATTGTTGCGCCCCATCATCGTCCAGACCCACGTCGACCCCGTTCCCGAATTTATCATCAAGAACACGTTGCGCACCTTGGCCCTATCCAAAGACGACTTTTTCCGCATATTGTTCTGCGACTAACCCGCCAATCCCCCGTGCGTGCCGCCCCCCCGCCGTGTTCGGCCCGCCGCGCCCGTCACAATGTCCTCCATCCCGCCGAGCGATTAATCGACCTCTCCGAGGCCGTGGGCGGGGGAGGTACCACGGAACCCCACGCCTCGCTGTGGCCTGACGGACTTCGCTCGTGGTGGGGCTACAACTAATCGGCCTCTCCGAGGCCATCGGTGGGGCGAGGCGCGTTCCGTGCCACCATCCCCCGGCGGGCGTGGCATTCGCCTTTTAGCCGTGGCGGGGGCGAGGAGGCCCACGGGGCGGACAGAGCGTCGAAGACGCGGGTTAGTTGAAGCCCCACCACGAGGCGATGGCGCGGCGGGCATATCGCCCGCCGTCACGCCGAGGCGTGGGGTTTGGATTGCGCCCACAGGATGGGCCTCGGAGAGGTCCGTTAATTCCCCCCTCCGTCTGACCATGCCGTGCCGCCGTCGCGGTGAGGGTGTCGCAAAACCTCCAAAGTAGGGATGCACCCTGGTGCATCCGCCTCATAACATCCTGCTAGTCAACGGTTGCACCATCACGTCCTGCTAACCAACGGCTGCACCATGGTGCAGCCCTACTTAGTGGGCGCAATATGTCCCGATATTCTGCGTCCCGACGCGTCCCGCGCGCCAAATCGGGGAATGAAAGCGCGTCCTCCCCGCGGGCCGGCGCAGCTGCACCATGGTGCAGCCCTACTTTGTGGGCGCAATACGTCCCGATGTCCGATGCCCCGATGTCCGACGTCCCGATGTCCGATGCCCCGATGTCCGATGTCCCGACGCGTCCGCCGCGCCAAATCGGGGATGAAACCGCGTCCTCCCCGGGGCGGGGGGCGAAAATGCGATGGGCGGCGGGGTTTTCACAAACCCGCCGCCCGTGCCGTATAAAACAATAGCGTTAAGAATAAAATAGATTACTCGCCGTCGCTTCCCGCGTCCCGCCGCGAGGGTGGGGGAGAGAGCGCCGCAGTGATTCATGGCGCAATATTCGTATAATTATCTGTATGCAAAATTACAACTATCCCCCCGCCTCCCCAATACCCTGATTTAGGTATTTTTCGCCCCAATCCACCCCCATCCCTAATCAAAAACCATTACCCGCCGCCACCGTGACCGCCATCGACGAGGCCCGCGCCAACCGTCCTCTATTTGCCAAATCAAGGAATGAAAACGCGCCAAATCGGGGAATAGACCCGCTGCCAAATTCAGAACGACTTCCCGCCTTGCGTCAGAAAAACAGCTTCTTGGATGTTATCACATTCTTGATAATCTCGTATGGCTCCGTCGAGTTGTCCTCATACCGTCCCCATATCAGATTGTTCATCCAGTCTATGAAGATGAGATTTTTCACCTGCTTGCTGTCCGATGGGATGTCCACAATCTTTGTGTGGCACGACAGGTCAAACCACATTGTCGTCTGTAGATAGTCTATCAGGCTGTTTCCCGACCTTACCTTTATCGTCTTGTTGTCCCTTATGAGATTGACCACCGGCTCTCCCTTGACCATGGGCAGCACAGCCAGCCTTATCATATAATTGTACAGGTTATTGCCATCCTCGCGGATGTGGAGCTGCACCTTGCTCTTGTTGACCGTGATTGACCCTATCGCGATATCCGGGTTCATGCTCACCAGCTTCCTGACCCTCTCGGCAAAAAAACATTTTGTCGATACAGACAGCGAGCTGCCCTTGAGTTCTTTCTTGGGCTCGCATCCCACGCGGCGGTACACGTCCACCACAATGCGCCGCAGCAGGTGCCGTTTCTCCGACGGACATACCGCAAATGCGATTGTCAGATACCTGCTCGACCCTCCGTGGCGGTAGGGCTTGTCGAGTATCCACCCTAAGTCGCCACTCTCATCCAGGTATACGTTTGCTGCCATATATGCTTGTTGTAGGGATATAAAAAAAGGCAGACCCTGAAAGAGGTGTGTTTAGACCACACTTATGACACTTATCACTCTTGCCTCAGGATTTACCTGCCAATATTGTTTGACAAATATACTGCCTTTTCTTTAAAACACCAAACAATCACAAATGTTTTTTCGTTCCCAGTACGAATTGTTTGTATAGGATGAGGGCTCTACGCTTGTTGCCTCCGCAGCCGTACAGGTATCTGTTAAGGCGGGCTGGGGAGAAGGCTCTCTCATAGTCGTCGTAGGTCATCATGAATTTGGAGAATTTAACCTGATCATGTTTGCGAAGTTACGATAAAAAGATTATTTTTGCAACGGAATCCCCCGGGTGTCCCTGTCGATTGACAAACCCCGGGTTTAGTTTTTTTAGCCCCAAGTCGTGTCCCCGCAATCACCCGCCGCCCCGTGTCGGATCTTCGGCTAATATCTCACCACTGTGAATTGCTGATGAACTTCATCAACTCATAGGCCTTGCGGGCCCGCTCCCGCTCCTCGTCCGACGCGGGGCGTGGTTGCGACATCAGTTTCTCAAAGCGCTCCGCGTCCTTGCCGTGGAGCTCGGGGGTTTCCTTTATCGGTCTTGCCATAATCTTGATGCTATATTGTTGAATACAAAGATACAACAAATTTTCCACATAACAAATTCCCCCTCCGTCCGACAATGCCATCGCGTCATCGGCACGTACCCACGCCCGCACCATAATTAACCGACCTCTCCGAGGCCGTGGGGCGGGGGCCCGCCGTTACCCCACGCCTCGCTGCTGCCTGACGGCCTACGCTCGTGGTGGGGCTACAGCTAATCGACCTCTCCGAGGCCGTGGGGATTGGGGGCGCGTCGTCGTTACCCCACGCCTCGCTGCTGCCTGACGGCCTACGCTCGTGGTGGGGCTACAGCTAATCGACCTCTCCGAGGTCCTGGGCGGGGGCCCGCCGTTACCCCCGTCGTGGCGAGGGTGTTAATCACCGTGCTACTTGTAGGGATGCACCCTGGTGCAGCCGCCCCCCATGACATCCTGATAGCCAACGGCTGCACCAGGGTGCAGCCCTACAAGTTGCACGTGATTTTTAGGTTTTGCAACACGTCCCTACGTCCCGCCGCGTCCGGCCCGATGGCCTGCGTCACGCGACATCCCCCGCGTGCCGTGACCGACGCGGTGCCCGGGTCGGCGGGACTGGGGGCCGGGACGATTTTTTTGCGGAGGGATGCAATAATATAATGGGGGGAGCGTATATATTGTGACGCGGGGCGGCGGCACGCGTGGGCGCGGGTCCGCCATGCGCGGCATCGCGACGGCACGG
>JAMPAQ010000001.1:823539-887085 GCA_023667145.1 Pseudoflavonifractor sp. | reverse complement strand
TTTTCAGCAGGTTATGCAAGGAGGGCGTGCCATGAATTTTGACACACCCCCTTTCTATTATTGTGGATAGAGTGTAGCTATAGGCTCTGTATGGGATAGGGGTCAGAGACGGAATGGGATGGGGAGGATGCAGAATACCGGGACGGGGGAGTCATCGACCTTGCCGGCGACCCAGCGGGGCATCTCGGTGATGACGCGGACAGCCTCGGCGTTGAGTGTCGGCTCTACCCCGCGCAGTATGCGTATGTGGCTTATGGCCCCGTCGGGATTGACTATGAAGCTGCACAGGACGCGCCCCTCGATGCGGTTGTCGTATGCCTCGGCGGGATAGCGGCGGTGTTGGTTGATGAACTTGAACATCGCCTTGTCACCTCCGGGAAAGTGGGGTTGCTCATCGACATAGTCATAGTCGTAGACCTCAACGTGGGTGACACGGTTGAGACGGGTATCGTGATATGCGACGGTGCGTCGTCCTTGCGCTGAGACGGCAAGTGACACAGCCGATAAGACCATAAGGAGGAGTATCTTGCACGGGGTATTTATCATGGACAGTCTGTGATGTTGTCTTTCGTGGAGCAAATATATACGGTTATCGGCACTCAGGCAAACGTGCCGAGGGGTTTTTGATAATGATTATTATTGTTTTATCTTTGTTTACAATCTGATATGTCTCGTGAGATGGATGTCTGGATGAGCGGTCATTTCGGGTGGAGGTGACAATACGGATAAGTTGCGGGTTGATACACTATATCGGTAAATGTCGCGTTATAATGTAGGATGCCATAATCCGACAATAAATATGACGACACATAAGATATTGCTTACCATAGTGTTGGCTGTGTCGGCCTTTCAGCTCAGGGCTGCGGACGACTCGCCGGCATACAACTTCCTTAATATTCCCTCGTCGGCCCATGTGTATGGGCTCGGCGGGGTCAATATATCAATTATAGACGATGACATCAACCTGATTGACCAGAATCCTGCATTGCTCGGGCCTGAGATTGACATGCAGGCGGGACTCAACTACATGCACTATGTAGGTGGCAGCAATTTCGCGGGGTTGAAGTTTGGCATGGCCGCCACGGAGCGTAGCGCGTGGGCGTTCGGATTGCAATATTTTGGATATGGTGAGATTAGGCAGACGGAGATTGACGGGTCGGTAAGCGGAACATTCTCGCCAAAGGATGTGACATTTTCGGGATACTATTCCCATGACATCACCGACCGTCTGCGTGGCGGTATAGCATTGAAAGGTGTCTACAGCGGTTATGAGGCATATACGGCATGGGCCATCGCAACCGACCTCGGCCTCAATTTCTACAATCCCGACCGTGACCTGTCGCTGTCGTTGGTGGTTGCCAACCTCGGTGGCCAGGTGAAACGTTTTAATGCTGCCTACGATCGTCTACCCATCGACGTGAGATTGGGATGGACCCAGTCGTTTGGCTCGTTCAGGTTTTCGGCGACGGCGTGGAACCTCACCAAGTGGAAGCTGCCATATTATGACCCGGGGGATGGGACGACCGACGCAAAGCCGGAACTTAAGGAAAACTTCGGGTCAAACCTATTCAGGCATCTCGTGTTTGGAGTGGAGTTTGTCCCGACCGACCGCATCTATGTCGGTATCGGCTACAATTACAAGACGCGTACCGATATGAGTACTTACTCGCGCAACTTCTTGTCGGGATTTTCCATCGCGGCGGGACTTAAAGTCAAGATGTTTGGCTTCGGAGTGGCGTTTGCCCAGCCCCATACCGGTGCTACGACATTCATGCTCAACCTGACGACCAATCTCTATGAGTTCAGCCGCAAGTAGCTTTTTTAGGCCGTGAGGGGATGGTCGGGACGTGGTTTTTTGCTATTTTTGCTACCGAATTACCGCTGTCGGGCGATGAAAGTCCGTGAGCGGATGAAAATGTCTGACTATGAGTGAGAAGAAGATAATTATTGCTATAGATGGATACTCGTCATCGGGCAAGAGCACGATGGCCAAGGCTCTCGCCCGCGAGATAGGGTACAGGTATGTGGACTCGGGTGCCATGTACCGTGCTGTCACCCTATATGCGCTACGTCATGGGATGATGACGGACGGTGTGGTGGACGAGGCGGCGCTCCGTGCCGCGCTGCCGTCAATCATGATTGACTTCAAGGTGGTTGATGGTGGGCAGCGCACGATGCTTGACGGCGAGGATGTCGAATCGGAGATACGCGGGATGACTGTGTCGGAGAATGTCAGTACGATAAGCGCCATACCGTTTGTGCGTCATGCGTTGGTCAAGATGCAGCAGGCATTTGGTCGTGAGAAAGGAATCGTGATGGATGGCCGCGACATCGGGACCACAGTATTTCCCGGGGCCGAACTTAAGATATTTGTCAACGCTCCGGCCGAGACACGTGCTGGTCGGCGTTATAAGGAATTGATGGATAAAGGTGTGGAGGTCACCTACAATGAGGTGCTTGCCAACGTCAGACACCGCGACCATGTCGACGAGACCCGTGAGGAGAGTCCCTTGCGTAAGGCCGATGACGCTGTTGAGCTTGACAATTCGGACATGAGTGTCGATGAGCAAGACAAGTGGCTTGTCGCACAGTATAGGGAGGCGTTGGACAAGGCATGACCCGCGAAGATGGCAGTGATAGATATAGACAGTAATTCGGGATTTTGCTTCGGTGTGACCACGGCGATACGCAAGGCCGAGGCGGAGCTTGCCAATGGAGGCCGGCTGTATTGTCTCGGTGACATAGTGCATAACAGCGACGAGGTGGAGCGGTTGCGTCTTAAAGGACTCATCACCATCACTCACGAGGAGATGGAGCGGCTTCACGATGTCAAGGTGTTGTTGCGTGCCCATGGTGAGCCGCCATCGACCTACGAGCTGGCACGGCGCAACAATATAGAGATAATAGACGCGACATGTCCCGTGGTGTTGCAGTTGCAGCGCCGCATCAAGGATAGCTATGATAACGACCGTGGCCATGATGCCCAGATTGTTATATATGGCAAGCGAGGTCATGCCGAGGTAAACGGGCTTGTGGGGCAGACCGACGGAAAGGCCATCGTTGTCGAGGATGCGGACGGACTCGACCGTCTCGACTACGACCGCGACATACGGTTGTATTCACAGACAACTAAGTCGCCACAAGGGTTTGCCGAGATGACTGCCGAGATTGAGCGCCGCAAGTCAGACGGAGTGGATTTCAAGTATTATGATACGATATGCCGTCAGGTGTCGGGGCGTGTGACCGGCTTGCGTAAGTTTGCCTCAAGCCATGAGGTGGTGCTGTTTGTCAGTGGACAGAAAAGCAGCAACGGCAAGATACTGCTTGGAGAGTGTCGTGAGGCCAATCCAGCGACCCACCATATATCAAACGCGTCACAGATAGACCCGCAGTGGCTCAGGGGCGCGTCGAGCATAGGGATATGCGGTGCGACATCGACTCCGCGTTGGATTATGGAGGATGTGCGCGACCATGTGGCACGGCTTATGGAGGAGAGCAATGGATAATTTTGTCGCAATTGATGTCGAGACGGCCAACTGCTATCCGTCAAGTATCTGTGCCATAGGTGCGGTAAAGGTCACGAGAGGTGTGATCACCGACCGTTTCTACAGCCTCGTGTGTCCCGAGCCTAACTGGTACAACCGCCGGTTTTCCGAGGAGATACATGGCATATTCCCCGAGGATACGGAAGATAGCGAATGTTTCGCTCACGTGTGGGCTCGTCTTGAGCCGATTATAGGCAACTTGCCGCTTGTGGCTCACAACAAGGCGTTTGACGAGAGGTGCATACGTGCCGCGTTCAAGGTCTATCAGATGGAATATCCCGACTATCGCTTCCTGTGTACCCTGCAACAGGCGCGTCGCACCATCCCTCGCGGGGTGATAGGCAGCTACTCGCTGCCGTCTGTCTGTGACTTTTTCGGAATACCTTTTTCCAACCATCATAATGCCGCCGCCGATGCGGAGGCATGTGCCAATATAGCAAAAGTGATATTATGAACAGAAAGATTGTAAGCATACTCGGGGGCGCCGCGCTGGCAGCCATATTGACTGCCGGATGCTCGTCACGCATCGAGGTGAAGAAGCGGGAGAAAGCGTCGGAGTATGGCGAGCAGCATGCCCGTGAGATAATCGAGTCGCTCCCTATGGATGAGATGCAGCTGCAAGGCAAGTTACTGGAAGTGAGGTCAAACGAGCACCTCTATCGCAGCAATGGTCGTGATGGAGAGGCCGATGCGTATATCGCGGCCTTCAGCGAGTATATGAAACTGCACTGCGACACGCTGGCGTGTACACTCGGGATGGAATGAGACATCCGTTGACTCTTTCGGCAATAGTTGCCGCAATCGTGGCGGGAGCTTGTAACGCTGGGGGTCATGCCGACAGCGATGTGCTGACAGCAAGCACGTGGCGTGACTCATCGGCCGAGGTAATAAGCGGGATGATGGTCACGATGGATAGCCCTGTAGATGCCGCATCCATGGTGATAGACCGGCTTGGAGAGGTGTCAACACGCGATGAGGCTGTCAAGGTGGTCGAGGTCACCCAGACTGCTTCACGGTTGATGACACAGGAGAAAAGAGATAGATTTGCAGCTGTTGTTGACAGTCTTGTGTTGGAGGTTGATGCCGCTCGTCTGGCACGGTTTGTCACTCTTTTGTGGAGTCCCTCCGAGATCGGGTCGGCTTTGTCGCCTGACCGTGATGAATGGGACAGGAGCTTTGCCGAGGCTGTCAAGGCACGATATGATGTGCGCGAGATTGAGGAATTTGAACGCGCACTCAACCGATAACGACAAGTGCCTATACTCTCACGTGATGTAAAACTAATGACTGGAATATAAACTGACAATATACTATGGTATCGCGAGAGATCCTTACCGACTGTATCAATGAGGCCATAGCCTCTATCAATTATCCTGTGTATCCGACAGGGCTGTATGAACCTATAGCCTATACGCTTGAGGGAGGAGGCAAGAGACTACGTCCCGTGTTGACCCTCGCGTCATGTGCCGCGCTCGGAGCTGATCACCGTGTGGCCATCAAGCAAGCAATGGGTGTGGAGATGTTTCATAACTTCACGCTGCTACATGACGATGTGATGGACTGTGCGGCGATGCGCCGTGGCCGTCCGACTGTACATTGCCGTTGGAATGAGTCGACCGCCATATTGTCGGGGGATGCCATGCTGACGATGGCGACACAGCTTGTGTCAGACTGTCCGGCCGACAAGTTGATGGATGTTCTCACATTGTTCAACCGCACGGCAATGGAGGTCTATGAGGGTCAGCAATATGATATGAATTTTGAGTCACGCGATGACGTTACAGTCGATGAGTATATGGAGATGATAAGGCTGAAGACCTCGGTGTTGCTGGCCTGTGCGTGTCGTCTCGGGGCAATCATGGCCGGTGCCGACAATGTCAAGGCTCAGGCTCTCTATGACTTTGGTGTCAATCTCGGCCTCGCGTTCCAGCTTCAGGACGATTGGCTCGACACATACGGTGATCCCAAGGTATTTGGTAAGAATATCGGCGGAGATATACTCAACGCCAAGAAGACATTCTTGCTCATCACCGCCCTTGACCGTCTTGGACAGGAGGGAAGGCGAGGCGAACTGATCGGCTTGTTGGATGCCCCGGTTGCCGATGATGAGAAAATCAAGGCTGTCACGGCATTGTATGATTCTACCGGCGCGGCTCGTGCATGTCGTGACGAGGTGGAGCGTTATGGGCGGATGGCGGTAGATGCCCTCTCACGTGCGGGGTTGCCGGATGACGCTATGGAATTTTTTGTAAGGCTGGTCGAGGATTCCTCGTGCCGTGACAAGTGATACTGATGATTGTAGATACACATACCCACCTCTATCTCGATGAGTTTGCGGGAGAGGAGGACGCTGTTGTCACGAGTGCTATTGATGCCGGTGTCGGTCAAATGATATTTCCCAATGTTGACCTGTCGACCATTGAGCCGATGAAGCGGTTGTGGTCGCGTTATCCTGACCGCATATCAATGGCCATGGGGTTGCATCCCACCGAGGTTGGCGCAGATTGGCCAAAGGCTCTTGCCAAGGTTGAGGAGGAGCTGCGTCATGGCGGCTATGTCGCTGTCGGGGAGATAGGTATCGACCTCTATTGGGACAAGGCATATCGCGCCGAGCAATCGGAGGCGCTCCGTCGGCAGTTGGAGCTGGCGGTCGAGCTGTCACTCCCGGCGATACTGCATGTGCGTGATGGATTGGACGATACTCTTGCGGTGCTTGAGAGCATGGAGAAGCGCCCTGCGGCGGTGTTTCACAGCTTTGGCGGGACTATCGAGGATGTGGCGCGGATACGCCAGGTCGGGGACTTTTATTTTGGAATCAACGGCATCGTCACGTTCAAGAATTCGCGTTTGCGCGAGGTGCTGCCTGCAATCGGCCTTGACCGCATACTTCTTGAGACCGATGCACCATACCTGTCGCCGGTGCCTCATCGCGGCAAGAGAAACGAGAGTGCCTACATCGTGCATACCGCTGCCCATATAGCTCAGACACTGGGAATAACGACCGAGGAGGTCGGGCGGGTGACGACTCTTAATGCCGTCAATCTGTTTGGCATCAAAATCTGCCAAGAATCTTGACATGGAAGCCTTACTATCGACATCAGAAAGCCTCACCGATGGCAAACAGAATGCCCGAGGTATGCTTTCCAAAGCCATAGTCGATGCGTGCGTTTACGTTGTGCTTGAACTCAAAGCGTAGTCCGAAACCAAAATTGTAGAGCCATTCAGGGTGTGGATTATCTCCCTTGAAATCCTTGAATGCCGAGAACAGCGTGGCGGTGCCACCCCACGCGACAACACCTATGCGTTTCCATATATGCTGGCGTAACTCCAGTTGTGCCGCCATCTGGTTATTGTCAATATATGAACCCATGTAGTAGCCTCGCATCCTGATGCCATCAGAGGCAATCATCTCGCGCATGGTCCATGGTGTGCCCGAACTGTTGAGGCGCATGTAGTAGTCTGCCGCCGCTATGGCCCCGCGCCAAAGTCCGAGGTATCCGTTGGCGATGACGATGCTGCTGAAAAATGACTGGGGCGCGTTGCCGAGAGCCTTGGAAAACAGCATTGGCTTCCACGCGACCCTGAATCCGCGTGTCGGGGTCAGAAGATTGTCCCGCGTGTCATATTCAAATGCAAGTCCCAGCCCCGTCACATAATACTGTGGCCGTTCGCCAAGCAGATACTCGGGATTGAGCATGTTGCGGGCATCCGTATAATCGGCTCTCAATCTGACACCTATAAACAAAGCCTTTGTAACCCGATAGACGTAGTCGGCCTGAAGGTCAATCTGCCGCCTGTCATATCTCGACTTGGGATTACGGGCGGTCTCCTGTGACGTTATGCCCCAGAAGTCGAGCCGCTTGCGGTATAACTCGATCTTGTAGGAGATGCGTGAGCGGTTGTCGGGAAACAGGTTGTTGCCACGGAACGTGAGGACGAAAAAACCGTTGAGCGAGGCGTTTATGGATGTGAAGAAATCGCTTGGATTGGGCAATGTGTCGTTGCGGTCAACGCGATACAGGGCAGTCGCGGCCCCTCCGATGCCAAATCCGGCCTCACGGGTATATGAGGGAGTGACCGCGAACCCGAGGTCGAGAGGCCGCTCGCGGGTGCGGTCGACATTGCCGCGTATCAGTGAGGAGAGGTAGCGACGTGCCCATCGGGGTGTATGGCGCAAGATGCCTATCGAGTCGGCATAGACTGTGAGGCTGTCGGTCTCTGCGGCGGCTGATGTCGCGCCACAGAGCGTACATGCAAGTAAGAGCAGGGCTACAGGCAGTCTCCTCATCGGGAAATGGTTGATATCGTCAGTTGGAAACGTGGTTGCAAAAACCGTGCAAAGTTAACTAATAGGATGATGACGGCAAAATGATAAGCCGTGTCAGCGGCAGGTTGACACGGCTTATGGAGTAAAAGGACAGTTGTGTCTACTTTTTGGGAATAGGGGGCATGTCGTCAGGCTTTACCTCCGTGGCCTCGACATCCTCTACATTATTGCCCTCATTACCTGAATGGGATATGGACTGGTCTATCTTGCCATCCGTGGCTGTAGTGGCGGAACTTTTGTCAACCGCCGTGTTTCCGTCATCCTGGGCGGCGAGAATCTCGTCTGTACGCGATGCCCATTTGCGTTTGCCAAATATCCGCTCGACATCCTCGGTGTATATTACTTCGCGGGACAGGAGTACCTCGGCCAGTTTGGCATGGCCATCGGCCAGGTCGGTCAGCATATCCTTGGCACGCTTGTACTGCTCGTTGATGATGCGTGACACCTCCTCGTCAATCTCGCGGGCGCGTTGCTCGCCATAGGGTTTGGAGAACCCGTAGTCCTGACCTGTGGAGTCGTAGTAGCTGATGTTGGGTATGCGGTCACTCATACCGTAGTATACCACCATGGCATACGCGAGTTTGGTGGCGCGTTCAAGGTCGTTGGCGGCCCCGGTTGATATGCGTCCCATAAACAGCTCCTCGGCGGCACGACCGCCAAGCAATGAGCATATCTCGTCGAGCAGGGCCTGTGTCGGTGTGATCTGGCGTTCCTCGGGGAGATACCATGCGGCACCGAGTGCCTTGCCACGCGGTACGATGGTCACCTTGATGAGCGGATTGCCGTAGCGCAGATGCCAAGACAAGGTGGCATGACCGGCCTCATGGACGGCGATGGAGTGCTTCTCCTCGTCGGTCGTGATCTTGGACCGCTTCTCAAGACCTCCGATTATGCGGTCTACAGCATCCATGAAGTCCTGTTTCTGTACGGTGGTCTTGTCGTGTCGGGCAGCTATGAGGGCGGCCTCGTTGCAGACGTTTGCGATGTCGGCACCCGAAAATCCGGGAGTCTGGCGTGCAAGGAGGTCTACATCGACCGAGTCGTCCTTCTTGATTTTGGCAAGATGCACGTTAAAGATGGCCACACGGTCGTTGAGGTCGGGTAGGTCGACATATATCTGCCGGTCAAAGCGTCCGGCACGCAGGAGCGCCTTGTCGAGGATGTCGGCACGGTTGGTGGCGGCAAGAATGATGACACCGCTGTTTGAGCCGAAACCGTCCATCTCGGTGAGCAACTGGTTGAGCGTATTCTCCCGCTCGTCGTTGGCACCCATATTCGGGTTTTTGCCTCGGGCGCGGCCCACGGCATCTATCTCGTCGATAAACACTATACACGGCGCTTTCTCCTTGGCCTGACGGAACAAGTCCCTGACACGCGAGGCTCCAACGCCAACAAACATCTCGACAAAATCAGAGCCTGACAGCGAGAAGAACGGGACATTGGCCTCACCGGCGACTGCCTTGGCAAGTAGTGTCTTACCCGTACCAGGAGGGCCTACGAGAAGCGCTCCCTTGGGTATCTTGCCGCCAAGGTCGGTGTAACGCTGCGGATGTTTGAGAAACTCGACAATCTCGGCGACCTCGGTCTTGGCCTCCGACAATCCGGCTACATCCTTAAATGTCACCTGCACCGGGCCGTCCTTGTCAAATATCTGGGCCTTGGACTTGCCGACGCTGAATACGCCTCCGGCCCCGCCGTCCTTGCCGCTCATCTTCTTCATGATGAAGAACCAGAATACGATAAGCAGCAATATCGGCCCGAATGACCACAGCAACGAGGTGAAGTCACTTGATTTCTCATACTTGACATCGCCTGTAAACGTGCCGTCCTCGCGCCACTGGTCGAGCTTGTCCTGTAGCTTGTCGGTCGACGGGATGTCGGTGGCAATCATTGCCTTGACTCCAGAACCCTGTGTAAAGTGAGACTCGTGGAATATCTTGGCGGCGAGTGAGTCGGTGAGTATCGCCTCGGCCTCATTCTTGTTGGAGTAGACGATAATGCTCTTTACACCGCCCCCCGAGACGTATTTCTCAAACTGTGAGTATGATACCTTCTTGCTTATGGAGTTGTCGTCGAGGTAGAGCAATGCTCCGAGAAACACTAAAACGACAGCATACATCCAGTAGAGGCTGAATTTGATACCTTTCTTCTTAGGCTTTTCCATATCGGTCAGTCAATATCGGGAATTTCATTAATAACGGCATCGCTCCACAGCTCCTCAAGGTTGTAGTGCTGACGCACATCGGGCAAAAATACATGTACAAATGTATCGCCATAGTCTATGACAATCCATTGGGAGTTGCGGTATCCGTCGTAATTGTAAGGCTTGATGCCTGACTTCTGCTGCACATATTCCCTGACACTGTCGGCTATAGCGGCGACCTGCATAGCCGAAGTCCCCTCACAGATGATGAAGTGGGAGGCGGCTGCGGACTCTATGCCGGTCATGTCGACATGGGTTATGCGCTTGCCTTTGCGTTCTTGTATACCCTCAATGGAAAGTTTTACCAAATCTTCTGTTCCTGTCATTTATAGCTTGAATATGGAATGAAAAATTATCTGCAAATATACGATTATATATCATTTGTTGCCGCTGCGGGCATATTGGATTATGCCATTATAACAAATTTTATTAAAATAATGTTGGACATCGCGGTCATTCATATCTTATGGATTGGGCGGGGGATATGCGCGAGATCATCTGTGACGGCAGCACGAGCATTAGGCCGGACAGGATGATGACTCCGATATTGAGCAACAGGATGCTCCACCAGTCAATCTCGACCGGGACATAGTTGAGGTAGTAGGCGTCGGGGTCGAGGGGAAGCAGGTGTAGCTGTGATTGCAGTACGACGATTGTGAGCGCTATGAGGTTGCCAATAAGCAGCCCACGTATCACTATGCGTTCGGCCACATAGATGAATGTGCGTCTCACCTGACTGTCGGTGGCACCCAAGGCCTTGAGTATACCAATCATGTTGACACGCTCAAGGATGATGATGAACAGGCATGAGACGAGCGTGAATCCCGATACAAGTGACATGAGGATGAGTATCACGATGACGTTAGTGTCGAGCAAGGCAATCCAGTTGAAATACATCATCCCGGTGTGGTAGACGTTATCGACCGAATAGAGCTTGTCAAGAGTCCCATCGTAACAAGCATTGGCGAGTACCTGTCGCAGACTTTCGGTAGCTTCGTCGATGTTGTCAACCACCGGGAGGCGCAGCTCAATGCGCGATCCCTCCGATGGGGTGGCCCCGTTGAGCGACTGTGTGAGCGCTGAGGGGGCAAACAGGTAGACGTTGTCGTAGTCGCTGAAGTGGGTGTTGTATATGGCGGCGACTGTCAATCGCCGTGCGCGGACATTGTTGTCGGTGAAGAAATAGGCGTGTACGTTATCTCCGACACCGAGATCGAGGGCCGATGCCATCGGTGCTGAGATTACCACACTGTTGCGCAGGGTGTCTGACGTGCTGTAGTCAGGCAATGAGCCATCGGTGATGTTCTCGCGCACGAATGTCCAGTCGCCATCGGGCGACATGCCCCTTACGACTACCCCCATGAAGTTGTCGGCGGTCTTGAGTATGCCCGGTTGGTCGAGGGTGATTGTGACCGATGCGTCGGGGACAGCCGACCTGACGATCGACATCAAGGTAGGGGAGCAATCAATCAGGTCGTGGGAGATACCGTCGCCATAACCGTCGGTGGCTGTAACGATGATATGGGCATCAAATCCCATCACCTTGTCGCGTATCTCGTGCTTGAAACCGAGTACAACGCAGATTGACAGTATCATCACCGCTACGGCGAGGGATATGCCGGTGACGGCGATAAGGACGCTCGGCGATGCTGTGCGCGACCGTGTGTCCTTGAGCCGTATGCGACGGGCTATGAACAGCTCGATGTTCATAGGGTAGCTACATCGTTCGGCCCGGATAGGCTTCGAGAGCCTTGCCGAGTACCTTGAGTGCTCGTCCGAGATCCTCCTTGTTGAGCACATAGGCCATGCGCACCTCGTTGCGGCCTACCCCGGGAGTAGTGTAAAAGCCTGATGCAGGTGCCATGAACACGGTCTCACCCTCGTAGTCAAACTCACGGAGACACCATTCGCAGAACTTGTCGGCATCATCGACGGGCAGCTTGACAACGGTGTAGAACGCTCCCATGGGGATTGGCGAGTAACAGCCGGGTATGCGGTTGAGTCCGTCGATCAGAAACTTGCGGCGCTCGACATACTCGTTGTAGGTCTTGAGCATGTATTCCTCGGGTGCGTCGATGGATGCCTCGGCCACAATCTGGCCGAGCAATGGGGGACTGAGACGTGCCTGACAAAATTTTATGACATTTTGCTTCAGTTCCTTATGCTTGGTGATGATGGCCCCGATGCGGATGCCACACTCGCTGTAGCGCTTGGACACGGAGTCGATGAGCACGACCTGCTCCTCGATGCCCTTGAGGTGGAATGCCGAGATGTATGGGGCGCCGGTATAGCAGAACTCGCGGTATACCTCATCGGAGTACAGGAAAAGGTCATATTTTTTCACGATGTCGCGCAAGCGGTTCATCTCCTTTTGGGTGTACAGATAGCCGGTCGGGTTGTTGGGATTGCATATCAGTATGCCCTTGGTGCGCGGGGTGATCAGTTCCTCAAATTTTTCAATGGGAGGCAGTGCAAATCCCTCCTCGATGGTGGAGGGGACAGTGACAATCTTTGCTCCCGCCGATATGGCAAATGCCATGTAGTTGGCATAGGCCGGCTCGGGGACGATAATCTCATCGCCCGGGTCGAGGGTGGCCATGAACGCGAACAGCACGGCTTCTGATCCGCCGGTGGTGACTATGATGTCGTCGACATCGACATCGATCTTAAACCGGCGGTAGTAGTCCTTGAGCTTGCGCCGCAGTGACAGCAGACCCTCCGAGGGGCTGTACTCGAGAATCTCGCGGTCGATGTCGCGCACGGCCTCAAGCGCGATCTCGGGGGTGGGGATGTCGGGCTGGCCGATGTTGAGGTGATACACCTTTATGCCCCGGGCCTTGGCCGCGTTGGCAAGCGGCACCAGCTTGCGTATAGGTGATGCCGGCATTATCTGTCCGCGTTGGGATATGTTTGGCATTTTGTCGTCCTTGGTTGTTTTATCATGCAAAATTAGTGCAACTCCCCTGCAAAACCAAATAAAACGATTGCTAAAATCTCCGAAACCGTTACAAAGCGCAGATTAAGACAGAGTTTTATGAGTAAGGGGGCGTTTTCATATCGAAAGGAATCTCAATCCCAGTTCTCTCATGCGTTCTATCAAGGTCAACCGGTGATACCGTCCACGCTGATGTATACTATGAGAGCAGCGAGATGGCGCGATTAGGATTGTTTAACATGGACGTGAATGTAATGGGCGGGTGATTGATGCTATCTTTGTGGCCTATGACCGAGGCTACATTGAATAAACTGAGGATACTTGCTGATGCGGCCAAGTATGACGTTTCCTGTTCGTCGAGCGGGACGGTAAGGCGTGGTGTCAAGGGTGGTGTTGGCAATACCGTAGGTGGAGTAGGGGTCTGCCACAGTTTTGCCGCTGACGGGCGCTGCATCTCGTTGCTGAAGGTCATGTTGACCAATTATTGCATCTATGATTGTGCCTATTGTGTCAACCGTCGTTCTAACGACCGTCCCCGTGCCACGCTGTCGGTGAGTGAGGTGGTAGATATAACGATGGAGTTCTACCGCCGCAACTATATTGAGGGGCTGTTTCTCAGCTCTGGTGTCGTGCGCAATCCCGACTATACGATGGAGCGGATAGCGCGTGTGGCCAAAGAGTTGCGCGAGACACACCGCTTTAACGGATATATACACCTCAAAAGCATCCCCGGTGCGTCACGCGAACTGGTCAATGAGGCGGGGCGATATGCCGACCGTATGAGCGTCAATATAGAGATACCCGACGAGCGGTCTCTCAAATACCTTGCCCCCGAGAAGGACCATGAGAGCGTATATAGGCCGATGGCTTATATCGGTCAGGGGGTGCTTGAATACAAGGAGGATTGCAAGCGCCTGAGACACGTGCCTCGATTTGTCCCCGCAGGGCAGAGTACGCAGATGATTGTCGGGGCCTCACCCGAGCGCGACAGGGATATACTACGGCTGTCGAGCGCGTTGTATTCGCAGCCCACGATGAGGCGTGTCTATTATTCGGGGTATGTGTCGGTCAATGAGTATGACAGTCGTCTGCCGAGGTTGAAGCAGCCTCCCCTTGTGAGGGAGAACCGCCTTTATCAGGCTGACTGGCTGATGAGGTTTTACAAGTTTAAGGTAGACGAGATTGTCGATGACCGTTATCCCGACCTCGATCTGGAGATTGACCCCAAATTGGCATGGGCGTTGAGGCATCCCGAGCAGTTTCCCATTGATATAAACCGGGCTGACTATGAGATGGTGTTGCGCGTGCCGGGTATCGGGGTGAGGTCGGCTATGTTGATTGTCAATGCCCGCCGTCATGGGCGCTTGACCTCGGAATCGCTGCGCAAGATGGGGGTGGTGATGAAGCGTGCCCGCTATTTCATCACATGCGGTGAGCTCGCGGGTGAATGTGTATCTGACGTTACGCCCGAATATGTCAAGCGGCGTATACTGGAATCGGGTCGTAAGCGGTTGCCCGACCCGACGGGGACGCGCCAATTGACACTCGACTTTGGCGGGTAATTGTATCATGGAGGAGGGTATGACGGTATACAGGTTTGACGGCACGTTCGAGGGAATACTCACGTCTGTCTTTGATGCCTTTGAGCGTCGCTGCTTCCCATCGGTGGTGATACGTGAGGCGGGTGTTGTCCCGATGTTTTGTGACGCGGTCCATGATGTCGTCACCGATGATGATAAGAGTGGCCGGGTGTGGCGGGGTCTTGAGAAGCGCTTGCCGCGAGAGGTACTGTCGGTTGTGACGACATCCTACCTCTGCGGACTACCTGAGTTTGACACTACGTTGTTCAATTATATATGCAAGATGTTCAGGATGCCCAAGGGCGCACACACACGGTTTGACGACCCCGATGTACTCGGTGTGACCAATATGTGCCGCAAGGTCAATCATGAGCGACACCGGGTGTTGATGTTCCTTCGCTTCCAAAAGGCGGCCGACGGCACATATTTTGCCGTTATCGAGCCGATTTATGATGTGTTGCCCATCGCTGTCGGACACTTTGTCGACCGTTTCTCGACGGAGCGTTTCGTCATGTATGACCGGCGGCGGGGATACGGTTATTATTATGACGGCAGCAAGGTGACCCGTGTGACCATGCCGGCAGACCTCGCTCATATAGCGACCGGGCGATTGCCGGATGGAATGATGGCTCATGATGAGAGGATGTATCAGCGGCTGTGGCGTACATATTTTGATGCAATCGCAATCCGGGAGCGCGAGAATCCCCGCAAGCAGCGGCAGGATATGCCCGTGAGATTTTGGAAATATCTTAAAGAGAAAAACGGACGTTAGAGGATTGAGGCAATCCCATAGGGTGTGTCTGCATGTTAAAATATGCTATTATTTATATTGTGTATAAATAAAAAAGGGGATACGGTTTCGTCATATCATGATAATTTCTGAAATTTGCAGTCAGTTAGAAGTGCTAATAATAGAGACTGTTTAGATATATGAGATTATCCGAACTTGCCACGGGACAAGAGGGAATTGTTGTCAAGATACTTGGCCACGGCGCTTTGCGCAAGCGTGTCATAGAGATGGGGTTTGTGCGCGGACAGCGCATAAAGGTGTTGCTCAACGCGCCGTTGCGTGACCCTATCAAATACAGTATAATGGGTTATGAGGTCTCGCTCAGGCGAAGCGAGGCTCACCTCGTCGAGGTGGTGCCGGTGGAGGATGAGGCTACGGTCGCCGACATGAGCCATACCAATCTCGTGACAGACTGTGATGTGAATCGTGAGACTTTCCATGGCAAGAGCCACACCATCAATGTAGCTCTAATCGGTAATCCCAATTGCGGGAAGACATCGCTGTTCAATATAGCATCGGGCGCCCGCGAGCATGTCGGCAATTACAGCGGAGTGACGGTCGATGCCAAGCAGGGAGCGCTCAACTATCGCGGATACAGGTTCAATATCGTGGACTTGCCCGGTACCTACTCGCTCGCGGCCTACTCGCCCGAGGAACTATACGTGCGCCGCTACCTGCGTGAGGAGATGCCCGATGTCATCATCAATGTGGTTGTCGCATCAAACGTGGAGCGCAATCTCTATCTGACCACAGAGCTGATTGACATGGATCGCAGTATGGTCATAGCCCTTAACATGTATGACGAGTTACAGCGGTCTGGTGCCGTGCTTGACTATGAGACACTGGGGCGCATGATAGGTGTGCCTATCGTGCCGACGGTGTCGCGGACCGGCGAGGGTGTGCATAAGCTGTTTGATGCGGTGATTGACGTGTATGAGGGACGCCATGAGGCTGTGCGTCATGTCCATGTGAGCCTCGGTACGGAGATAGAGTCGGCTGTCACGCAGATAAAGGATGCCATTAAGAGTGACGCAACCATCGGGCAGCACTTCTCACCGCGCTATCTTGCCATCAAGTTCCTCGAACGAGATGCCGAGGTAGACCGCATACTCAGGGAGTCGCCCGGATATGACGGTCTCGCGGAGTTGCGCGACAGGCTGGTAGCCCGTATAGAGAAGATGCGTAACGAGGATATCACCTCGTCGATAGCCAATGAGAAATACGGGTTTATATCAGGAGCCTTGAAGGAGACCATGGTCGAGACACCGAAGGCCGAGGCGCGGACGACCCACATCATCGACGCGTTTGTCACCAACAAGCTGTTTGGTTTCCCGATATTCATAGCGGTGATGTTCTTTATTTTCTGGTGTACATTCTTTATCGGTCAGTATCCGATGGACTGGATTGAGGCCGGGGTGTCGTGGCTCGCCGGAGCCGTTGACGACCTCATGCCCGAGGGACCGCTGAAAGATCTTGTGTCTGATGGTATAATCGGAGGCGTGGGCGGTGTGATAGTGTTTCTGCCTAACATATTGATATTGTATTTCTTCATCTCGTTTATGGAAGACTCCGGCTACATGGCCCGTGCGGCATTCATCATGGACAAGATAATGCACCGCATAGGTTTGCACGGGAAATCGTTCATACCCCTTGTTATGGGTTTTGGCTGCAATGTCCCCGCCATTATGGCGGCAAGAGCCATAGAGAGCCGGAGCAGCCGCATCATCACTGTGCTTATCAATCCGTTCATGTCATGCTCGGCGCGTCTGCCGGTCTACATATTGCTTGTAGGAATCTTTTTTGAGCGTTATGCAGCTGTCGCGTTCATGGGACTGTATCTGCTCGGTGTCGTGGTGGCTGTCATCACGGCCCGCCTGTTGCGTCGGTTTTATTTCCATGCCGACGAGACTCCATTTGTCATGGAGCTGCCTCCCTACCGTATACCGACATTGAAGTCGTCCCTCTCCCACATGTGGACCAAGGGTGAGCAGTATCTCAAAAAAATGGGTGGCATAATCCTCGTGGCGAGTATAATAGTGTGGGCACTCAATTACTTTCCCCGTCACGATGGAGATGGCCTACAGTCGGCCACGCAAGGACAGGTGTCGGATGTCGTTGTTGATGATACGGCGATAGACCCGGAGAATGACAGCTATCTTGAGATGATGGGCAAGTGGATCAACCCGGTGATGGAGCCGTTAGGGTTTCACTGGCGGGCGTCTGTCGCCGTGCTTGCGGGTGTCCCGGCCAAGGAGATTGTAGTGTCGACGCTTGGGGTGCTGTACACAGGTCAGGAGGATATTGACGACAAGTCGCTGAGCGCGAGACTGACTGCACCCACACCTACGGGACGACCCGATTTCACCCCGGCCGTGGCCGTGGCGTTCATGATATTTGTGCTGTTATACTTCCCGTGTATAGCCACGGTGACCGCCATTGTCCGAGAGACGGGGAGCTGGAAGTACGGGCTATTCTCCATGACCTATAATACGGTTGTCGCGTGGCTCGTTGCCTTTGTTGGCTATCACGTCGCACTGCTGTTTGGGTAGTGGCCGGCATATGGTGATTGTCACAGCGTTGCTTTGCTGCATGGAGGCAAAGGCGGTCGGTCAGTCAAGGTCTACAATCGTTATCCCGGCACCGCCAAACTGCACGTGCTCATCGCGATAGGAACTGACTCCCGGCACGGAGTCAAGATACTGACGTATCGACTGGCGCAACGCACCGGTGCCGGTGCCGTGAAGTATGCGTACACGGTGGGCGCTGAACTGTATCGCATCGTCAATAAAATAAGTGATGGCCTGTATGGCCTCATCGACGCGCATACCGCGCACGTCGATTTCTTGCTTGAACTTCAACTGACGGTCACGGAGGGAGTCGGATGTCGATGTGCTGACAAACGATGACTGGCGTGCGCCGCTGTCAATCTTGGCAATCGTGTGTCGCAGCCGGGCGGAGTTGACTGTGGTCTTCAGCATACCGAATGCCACTACCGCATTGTTGCCCTGCAACTCAAGCACGCGTCCCGGAGTCCCCTGCCCGTCGAGTTTGACCGTGTCGCCGACCGCGATTGGGCGTGAGGGGAGATTGCTGTCGGGCTTAGGCTGCTTTTTCTTTGGCTTCGGCGCTTTGTTGAGCAGCGGATGGCCGGCGTTGTCCTCGGTCGCGAGACGTTTCTTATCCTCGGCGAGTCGGCGGCGGGCCTCCATGGTTTTCTCCTTGTCGGCTTGTGCTCGTCTGATGTCATGGATGGTACGCTCGATTGACGCGTTGCTGTTGTCGAGGATGCGCTGAGCCTCCTGACGGGCATCGGCGATAATCTCGCGGCGCTTCTCGCGCAACTGGGTGGCATCCTCCTCATATCGTTCGAGTACCTGCTCGATTTTCTTCTCTTTTTGTCTTATCGCGAGCCGCTTGTTTTCCCAGTAGCGCTTGTCGCGGGCGATGTCGAGCAGGTATTTGTCCATATTGATATAGTCACTTCCTACAATCCGCTCGGCATCGGCGATGATTGATGCTGGCAACCCGGTCTTGCGGGCAATCTCGACGGCAAACGAACTGCCCGGATTGCCAATGGATAGTTTGAACAGCGGTTGCATGAGGTGCCGGTCATAGAGCATCGAGCCGTTGACAAGACCATCGGTGTCCTCGGCAAAGTGCTTCAAATTTTGGTAGTGGGTGGTTATTACGCCCAACATGTGCAGGTTGTTGAACTGCCGCAATATCGCTTGAGCTATGGCACCGCCGATTTGAGGCTCGGTTCCGCCGCCAAACTCGTCGATGAGCAATAGCGACGTGTCCCGTCCCGATGACAGGAACTGCTTCATGTTGCGCAGGTGGGAGCTGTAGGTACTAAGGTCGTCCTCGATTGACTGGTCGTCGCCTATGTCTATCATTATGTCGGAGAATATGCCGACATGCGAGTTTTCATATAGCGGGGGCAATACGCCACACTGCGACATGTATTGCACGACACCGACAGTCTTGAGACACACTGACTTGCCCCCGGCGTTGGGTCCCGAGATGACAAGTATGCGCCTGTCTTGCCCGAGGGTGATGTCGAGCGGGACAATCTCCTTGCCCTGACGGCGCAACGACAACAATAGCACCGGGTGTACGGCATGATACCACTCCATGGCCGGCACATCCTCAATCACGGGCATACGTGCGTCAATATCATGGGCAAACATTGCCTTGGCGTGTATGAAATCAATCGTCCCGAGTATGCTGTAGGAGTGGAGCATCTCATCGACGTTTGGACGGATGTCATCGGCCACGAGTGTCAGTATCCGTGTAATCTCGCGCCGTTCGTCCATCTGCAACTCGCGGATGCGGTTGTTGGCCTCGACAATCTCTGCCGGTTCGATAAACACGGTCTTTCCCGAGGCCGACTCATCGTGCACGATGCCCGTCACATGGCGTTTGTGCATCGGGGGCACGGGTATCACGATACGGCCATCACGTACCGACGGTTTTGTGTCGGCATCAATGTATCCTGATGCCACTGCTTGCGCGAGCACTCTTCTCATTGCCGAGTTGACAGAGCCAGTCGTGCGGGCAAGCTGGCGGCGTATCTCGGCGAGCTCGGGCGAGGCGTTGTCCTTGACATTGCCATATCGGTCGAGCACCCGGTCTATCGCCGAGATGACACCGGGAAAGGCTGTCATCTCAGAGCAGAGTGCGTCAAGCAGGGGATATGGCGAAGCGTCGTCGGTGCGGCGTGAGGCAAAGAACGACACTATGTCACTGACCGCGCCAAGTGACCGTCGCACGAGCAGCAGCTCCTCGGCGCCCATGAATGTGCCGGGTACACGGATTCGCGTGAGTTGTTCAGTGACATCGTGTATGTCATCAAGGGGAAAATGTTCGGCTGACGTGATTATCGACAGCATCTCGGCAGTCTCGGCCAGCATCTGCCTGACCGTCTCCGTGTCATCCGAGAAAACCATCTCGGCGACACGTGCGCTTCCGAGGGTCGAGACGCAATGTGCCTCAATGAGGCCGCGTATGGTGTCAAAACCTATCTTATGCTCAAAATTATGTGGATATATCAAAGCGTGCAAAAATAATTGTTGGGACGCAAAATTACTCAAAATCCATGAAAATCCCCGCCGTAAGAGCCGCGTTTGCGTGGTAAAACAGGTTAATGGCCGAATAAATGCCGCAAAGGCTTTAGCTTGTCGGAGAAAATCACTAACTTTGCGTGCAATAAATTTTTATAGGTTTTTATGTCGTTTATTGCAGATAGAGTAAAGATGGACGGTCTCACATTTGACGATGTCCTTCTCATTCCGGCTTATTCGGAAGTGCTACCCAAGATGGTCGACCTCTCGACCAAGTTCTCACGCAACATCGCTCTTAATGTACCTATCGTGTCGGCAGCTATGGATACCGTCACAGAGGCCAAACTTGCCATAGCGATAGCCCGTGAGGGAGGTATCGGTGTGATACACAAGAATATGTCAATCGCCGAGCAGGCCCGTCAGGTACATGCCGTGAAGCGCGCCGAGAACGGCATGATATATGACCCCGTCACCATCAAGCGTGGCAGCACCGTGAAGGATGCGCTCAGCATGATGGAGGAGTATCACATCGGCGGCATACCCGTCGTCGACGAGGACCGCAAGCTCGTGGGTATCGTGACCAACCGTGACCTGCGCTTCGAGCGTGACATGAACCGTCCCGTTGACGAGGTGATGACTTCTGAGAATCTTGTAACGACCAACCAATCGACCAATCTTGAGGAAGCCGCGCAGATATTGCAGCGTCACAAGATTGAGAAACTTCCCGTCGTGGACGGTGACAACCGTCTCGTCGGACTTGTCACCTATAAGGATATAACCAAGGCCAAGGACAAGCCCAACGCGTGTAAGGATGCCCTCGGACGCTTGCGTGTCGCCGCAGGTGTCGGAGTGACATCGGATTCGATGGACCGTGTGGATGCCCTCGTGGCTGCCGGTGTCGATGCCGTGGTGATTGATACGGCCCATGGTCACAGCAAGGGTGTGATAGGAGTGTTGAGGGCCATAAAGGAGAAATATCCCCAGATTGACGTGGTGGTGGGTAATATCGCCACCGGCGAGGCGGCCAAGTATCTTGTGGAAAACGGTGCCGATGGCGTTAAGGTCGGCATAGGTCCGGGGTCGATATGCACAACACGTGTGATAGCCGGAGTCGGTGTGCCGCAGCTGAGTGCTGTATATGACGTGGCCAAGGCTCTCGAAGGGACCGGTGTCCCCTTGATTGCTGACGGAGGTATACGTTACTCCGGCGATATAGTCAAGGCGCTTGCCGCCGGTGGATACTCCGTGATGCTTGGCGGTATGTTGGCCGGAGTGGAGGAGTCTCCCGGCGAGACCATCATCTACAACGGACGTAAGTATAAGGCATATCGCGGCATGGGGTCGCTTGAGGCAATGGAAAAGGGGTCGAAGGACCGCTACTTCCAAGCCGGGGAGACCGATACCCGCAAGCTCGTCCCCGAGGGTATAGCCGCACGCGTGCCCTACAAGGGTTCGCTCTATGAGGTGGTCTACCAGATGCTCGGCGGTCTGCGTGCCGGTATGGGCTACTGTGGCGCTGAGAACATCGACAAGCTCCATCAGGCCAAGTTCACGCGCATCACTAATGCCGGTGTTGCGGAGAGTCACCCGCATGACGTTGCCATAACGAGCGAGGCCCCCAACTATAGCCAGTCTCATCAGTAGCCCGAGGCATACTGACATGAAATAAAAGCACGGGAATATAATAATCGGATGAATCCGCCGTTATATTCTTGTGCTTTTTTATGCACCTTTCAAAAGTAGTCTATAACCGAGAAACCGAAAAAACAGACAATGGATAAGAAATTGCTGACAGCAGCCGCCCTTGCCGCCACCCTCATAGCGACTGCCGCAAAAAAAGGAGACGATCCCACGCTCATGACAGTCAACGGCAAGGATGTCAAGCTGAGCGAGTTTGAGTATCTTTATAAAAAGAACAACAGCCAGCAGCTCCAGCCGCAGACTCTTGACGAGTATGTAGATATGTTTGTGACCTACAAGCTCAAGGTCGCTGATGCAGAGGCTGCCGGAATAGACACCACAGCCGCGTTCAGAAAGGAATTTGGTGGATACCGTGACGAGCTTGCTCGTCCATACCTACGCGACGCGGCGGTGGAGGACAGCATTATTGCCGCCACATACAACAACATGCAGGAGGAGGTTGACGTAAGCCATATAATGATTGCGCTTGAGCACACCCCTGAGCGCATCGCCGAGCGTCGTGCGTTTCTCGACAGCCTGCGGTCGGAGCTTGTGGCAGGTCGTGCCAACTTTGCCGAGCTTGCCGACAAGTATTCCATCGATCCCGGTGTCAAGCGTAACCACGGGCACATGGGTTATATCGTGCCTAACCGATTCCCGTATGCCTTTGAGGAAGCGGCTTACAATACCCCAGTCGGAGAAATCTCACCTGTTGTCACCACTCCATTTGGCTATCATATAGTAAAGGTCGGCGGTCGCCGTCCGGCTCGTGGCACTGTGCTTGTGCAGCATATACTCAAGCTCACGCCCCGCGATGCCACTCCCGAGATGGTGGCCGAGAAACAGGCGCAGATGGACTCAATCTACGCATTGCTGTCGGCAGGAGCTGATTTCTCGGATGTGGCCAAGCGTGAGTCCGAAGATCCCGGGTCGGCCCGCAAGGGAGGTATGTTGCCGTGGTTTGGCCCCGGCGAGATGGTTCCCGAGTTTGAGACCGTGGCTTTTTCACTGGCCAACGACTCAATATCGAAACCGTTTACCACCTCATACGGTGTACATATAATCCATCGCATTGACGGTCGTCCCGTGCAGCCGCTTGAGCAGGTTCGTTCCGAGATACTTAACGCCATGGCCCGTGATGACCGTGGCTCGATGGCCGACCGTCGCCGATATGACGAGTTGCGCCGGATGTACAACGCTCAGATTGTCAAGTCGACACGCGACATGGTGATTGATGCCATCAAGGCCAACGATGGTATAGACTCGATAATCATTGACCGATATGCCGGTGACCCGACTCCAATCGTTGTTGTCGCTGACAAACCGATACCCCTGTCTGATGTGATAAGCGGCTTGCGCAGGGCAAGACGCCATCAGGCACTCGACGCGAGCATAGAGACATTTGACCAGCTTGTAGATAACAGGATGCGTCAGGCGACACTCGACCACGAGAAGTCGCAGCTTGAGAAGAAGTATCCCGATTTCCGTAACCTGTCAAACGAGTATCGTGATGGAATGTTGCTGTTTGAGATAAGCAACCGCAACGTCTGGGATCGTGCATCGCAAGATAAGGAGGGTCTTGAGGCATATTTCAATGCCAATCGTGACCGTTACAAATGGGATAGTCCCCATTACAAGGGATTTGTGATATACACTGCCGGTGACTCGGTAAAGAGTGCCGTCAATGAGTTTCTCGCCGACCGCAAGCCCGAGACCGACTCCGTGACCCGCGTGTTGCGAGGGCAGTTTGGTCGTGATGTCAAGATTGAGCGTGTCATCGTTGGTAAGGGCGAGAATCCTGTCGTGGACTTCGTGGCGTTTGACGGCCCGACTCCAGAGCTGACAGGCAAGTGGACAGGATTTGTAATCTATCAGGGTAAGCTCATTGACAGTCCCGAGGAGTCAGCTGATGTTCGGGGTCAGGTCACCTCCGACTATCAGGCACAGCTTGAGCGGGAATGGGTGAAGGCTCTACGGTCCAAATACAAGTGGAAAGTAAATAATAAGGTATTGAAGCAGGTTAAGTGAGTATTTTTTGCTAATTTTGGAGCCAAACTCCAAATGGCGAAAATATCATGACCCGATACATCCCCTTTCTTTGCGTTTCGTTGCTGCTTGGCTCATGCTCGGACAGTGGACAGCGCGGGAAAGGGGATGTGTTGGTAAGGGTAGGGGAGTCGTGCCTCACCGAGTCAGACCTGCGGTCGGTTATGCCATATAACCTCAATGGTGAGGATAGCGTGAGGTTTGTCAGCGCATACGTGCGCGGTTGGATTGACAGCAAGCTCGTTAGTGAGATTGCCGCCAAAAATATTGGAGACCTATCGTCGATAGACCGTCTCGTGGCCGAGTATCGCGATGAACTCGTGATGATGGAATACCGCAAGCGCATGGCGATGCAGAATGCCGACACGGACTTTGCAATTGATACATTACGCCACTATTACGATAGCCATCGCAACGACTTCATCCTTGAGCAGCCGTTGGTCAAGGGCATTTACATCAAGATTGAGGAAAATGCCCCACAGCTTGACGACATCAAGAAGTGGTATCGCTCTGACGATGCCGAAGATATAGAGCGTTTGGAGAAGTATGGACTCAAGTCGGCCATTCATTATGACTATTTCCGTGACCGATGGGTCGGATGGGAGCAGATTGATGCCAAGATGCCTGTAGCGTTTGGCCGCGACATCAACCGTGTGCTGGAGTCGCGCAAGGAGATTGAGGTCGCCGGTGACGGGTCGGTTTACCTGCTGTCGGTGTCAGACTGGATTCCGGCGGGAGAGCAGATGCCGTTTGAGTATGCCTCGGACAAGATACGTGAGATATTGATAAACCGCCGGCGTCTGGAGTATGACACGGAGTTACGGCGCAGCCTGTATGAGGAAGGGCTAAAGTCGGGTAAGGTCGAGGTCAACATGGACTTGGGTGTATCACCGGCGATGACAGATAAGAATAAAACATCATAGAGATAATAAGAGTAGTGAAAAGAAAAAACATAACATCAGGTTTGATTGCCTCGCTCGCGGTTGTAGCTACTGCTTTGGCGCAGAATAACAACGTGGTTGAGGAGGTGGCATGGGTCGTTGGCGACCAGCCTATCTATAAGTCAGAGATCGAGGAAGCCTACCAGCAGATGCTCTACGAGAAGACATCGGTCGATGGTGACCCCTACTGTGTGGTCCCCGAACAGATTGCTGTCAACAAACTGTTCCTCCATCAGGCGGAGATTGACACCGTTGAGGTGCAGGACGCGATGGTCGTCCAAAACGTGGAATCACGTCTCAACTATCTTATCACGAACCTCGGGTCGCGTGAGAAAGTCGAGGAGTACTTCCACAAGTCTTATCCTGAGTTGCGTGAGGATATGATGGACATGATGCGTGACCAGTTTAAGATACAGCAGGTGCAGCAGTCGTTGACCAAGAACCTCAAGACCACTCCGAGTGATGTTCGCCGCTACTTTGACGCGCTTCCCACTGACAGTATACCGTTCGTCCCCCTTCAGGTAGAGGCTCAGATAATTACTGTCAACCCGGTGATACCACAACAGGAGATTGATGAGGTAAAGGCTCGTCTGCGTTCATTTGCCGACCAGGTCAACCGGGGTGAGTCGGACTTCTCTACGCTCGCTATCCTTTACTCACAGGACGGCAGCTCGATGCACGGGGGTGAACTCGGGTTCCGTGGTCGTGGCCAGCTGGTGCCGGAGTTTGCCGCCGTGGCCTTCAATCTCAATGACCCCAAAAAGGTGTCAAAGATTGTCGAGACCGAATATGGCTATCACATCATACAGTTGATCGAGAAGCGCGGTGACCGCATCAATTGCCGTCACATACTGTTGCGCCCAAAGGTGAGCGACCGAGACCTCGAAAAGGGCATTGTGCGCCTCGACTCGTTGCGCAAGGATATAAATGCCGGAAAGATAACCTTTGAAGACGCGGTGTTTAATGTGTCGCAAGATAAGGATACCCGATTCAGTCGTGGCATAATGGTCAACGAGCAGAACGGAACGGTAAGATTCGAGATGTCACAGTTGCCTCAGGAGGTCGGAAAGGTGATAAACCGCATGGAGGTCGGGGAAATCTCAGAGCCTTTCATCATGAAGGATCCCAAACGTGACCGTGATATAGTGGCCATCGTGAAGTTGACCGCGCGTATTGACGCGCACAAGGCCAATCTTGCCGATGACTATCAGTTGGTCAAGGGCATGTATGAGAATGCCGAGAAGTCTGAGATTGTGAAGAAGTGGATTGACCGCAAGATCAAGGAGACCTACGTGAAAATCGAGGACGGATGGCGCGGTTGCGACTTCAAGCACGAGGGTTGGCTAAAGAAGTGACGGCTGATGGAGAGAGAGGGTGACGGAAACTGTCGGTCGGGTCGGGGACTGCTGTGGACGATGCTTTCATTAGTGGCGCTTACAGCCGTTCTTGTCGCGATGCCTGTTGGTGACATGGCCGCGCAGCGCAGTAGGTTGCGTCCCACAGTGCCAACTGTCGACCGACATCAGCCCGGCAAGGTGTTTCTTGAACATGCCGACCGCTTGTCGCTAGACAGCCGTAATCCCGATTATCAGGTGCTGACCGGCAACGTGCTGTTCCGGCGTGGTGACATGTTCATGTCGTGTGACAGCGCCTATTTCTATGACCGCATCGGGTCACTGCAAGCATTCGGGTCAGTGAAGATGGAACAGGGTGATACATTGTTTGTGTTTGCTGACGAACTCAACTATGACGGTCCGACCGAACTCGCCATACTCTATGCCGACCCTGGCAAGAAAGTGAGACTCATAAACCGCGATGTCAAACTGGAAACCGACATATTTCAGTATGATATGGGGATAGACCTCGGATATTATGAAGTGGGAGGTGTGCTTACTGACAAGCAAAACCGCCTTGAGTCTCTGCAAGGGGAGTACAGTCCGACAACAAAGGATGCCGTATTCAGCACCGGGGTGGTGTTGACGAGTCCGTCTGACAATGATACTCTCGTCATGTACACTGACACGCTGCTGTATAGTACAGCCACACGTATAGCCGAGATAGTCTGTCCCACTGAGATTATTGGAAAGGATGGCGTTATATACAGCACATCAGGGACATATAATACCACTGACGGACAGTCAGACCTCTATGAGCGGTCGGTGGTCAAGACCTCAAACGGCAACACGCTGACCGGCGACACGCTTTTTTATGACCGCAACCTCGGCTATGGTGAGGCTTTCGGAGACATGGTGCTTGTGGACACCACGCGCAAGACCACACTCAAGGGCGATTATGGTTTCTACAATGAGCTGACCGACAGTGCTTTTGTGACAGGCCGTGCGTTGGCAATGGAATACTCGCGTGTCGATACGCTTTTTATGCACGGCGATACGATACGGGCATTCATGCTCAAGGACGACTCTACCCATGTCACCAACGTCTATCACAAGGTCAGGTTCTGGAGAGTTGACGTGCAGGGCATATGCGACTCTCTGAGCTTTCATGAGCGTGACTCAATCCTGTATATGTACCGTCACCCGGTGATATGGAGTGGTGAGCGTCAGATTTTCGGCAATGAGATAAACCTTCATCTCAACGACTCGACTGTCGATTGGGCTTTGCTGCCTGACTTCGGATTTATGGCCGAGGCTGTCGAGGGCGAGCTGTTCAATCAGCTTAGCGGCAAGGTCATGAAAGCATTTTTTGATGGTAATGAGCTTAAAAGGCTCGATGTCGATGGTAATGTGATAGCGATAATGATACCACAGGAAAATGACTCCACCTACAACAAGATTGTCAACATGGAGAGCAGCTTCCTCAAGGCTGACTTCAAGGGCCGTTCGATTGACAAGGCTGTCATCTGGCCTGAGGTCACGGGTACTGTGACTCCACTGTTCCTTGCCAAGAGTGCCATATTCTACCAACCAAAGTTTAAGTGGTACGAGAGTGTCAGGCCCAAGGACAAGGATGATATATTTGTCGTGCCGCCCGACATGGAGGCGCTGTTGCAGGAACCTGATCCGAGTGAGCGCCGCCGTGCCAAGAGATAGGGAAAAAACAGTCATATCAGGAAAAACTCTCCATAAAGACAAAAATGAGCGATGTAATAAAACTGCTGCCTGACTCGGTGGCCAACCAGATAGCTGCCGGTGAGGTGATACAGCGTCCCGCCTCGGTGATAAAGGAGCTTGTGGAAAATGCGGTCGATGCGGGTGCGACTTCGATAAAGATAATACTCAAGGATGCCGGGCGCACGCTGATACAGGTCATCGACAACGGTAGCGGTATGTCCCCCACCGATGCCCGTCTCGCGTTTGAGCGCCACTCGACATCCAAGATACGCAAGGCTGCCGACCTGTTCACGCTCCACACCATGGGATTCCGTGGTGAGGCTCTTGCCTCAATCGCGGCCATATCGCAGATAGACATGCGCACTATGAGACGTGACGACTCGATAGGGACACGGATTATCATCAGCGGCTCTGTCGTGGAGAGCCAGGAGCCTGATGCCTGTGCCCCGGGATGTAACATGATGGTGAAAAATCTGTTTTTCAATGTCCCGGCGCGGCGTAAGTTTCTCAAGAGCGATCATGTCGAGATGTCAAATATCCTGCGGGAGTTTGAACGGCTCGCATTGGTCAACACCGATGTCGAACTCACGCTGATACACAATGACGTGACGCTACATCAGCTGCTCAAAGGCTCACTGAAACAGCGTATTGTGGACTTATTTGGCAAATCGCTCGACCGACAGATGGTGCCGGTCGAGACCGATACATCGCTCGTGAGGTTGAGCGGATTTGTCGGACGGCCTGAGAACGCCCGCAAGCGGAATGCCCTACAGTATTTCTTTGTCAACGGACGTAACATGCGCCACCCTTACTTCCACAAGGCGGTGATGCAGTGTTACGAACAGCTCATACCGTCTGACGAGCAGCCGTGTTACTTCCTTAGTTTCACTGTCGATCCCGAGACAATAGATGTCAACATCCATCCGACCAAAAATGAGATAAAGTTTGAGAACGAGCAACCGATATGGCAGATACTTGTGGCCGCGATAAAGGAATCGCTCGGGAAGTTCAACGCCTCACCGGCCATTGACTTTGACGCGGTGGATGTCCTGGAGATACCCGCGTTCAATCCCGACTCGGGCGCAAGCCATGATGTGGAGATTGACAGCACTTACAATCCGTTCCGTCAGACCGGGGGAACAGGAAATCCCGGTGGGCAATCGTGGCATAACGCAGTGCAATCGGCTGCACGTGATTGGGAGAAGCTGTATGCTGACTTTGAGCGCCATCGTGACGACAGTTACAGCGAGATACGCGGTAGCGCGATGAATGATGCTGCCGATGAGGTGATGCAGCCATTGTCAACAGAGGGTGATGCCCCGGCGCTTGATGTGGACGCGGAGTATCAGTCGGTATCGCCCATGCAGTTTCGCAACAGGTTTATATTGTCTCCCTCCAAGTCGGGACTCATGGTCATCGACCAGCATCGTGCCCATGTGAGGATACTCTATGACCGTTACCTTGATCTTGCGCGTATGGGAGCGCTTGCGATGCAGCGGGTCATTTTTCCCGAGGTGCTTCAGCTGCCGGCATCGCAGAGTGTCATATTGCAAGGAGTCGTTGATGGTATCAATGCTCTCGGGTTTGACATATCATATCTTGGCGACAACTCGTGGTCGGTCAACGGAGCGCCGGCAGTGCTTGGTGACGCGAACGTGTCAGAGGTGGTGGGCGACATGATAGAGGCAGTGACCGAGACAGGTGGAAATCTGGGTGACAGTATGTATGAGAAGGTGGCGATGTCAATGGCGCGTGCCGCCGCGATAAAATCGGGCGACGCGCTGTCGTCAGCCGAGATGGAGCATATAATAAGTGACCTGTTCAAACTCGCGACTCCCAACTATACCCCTGACGGAAAGACCGTGGTCAGCATCATTGCCACTGACGATATAGTGGGGATGTTTGCCTGACAAATCACATACGCCACATACGCGTGTACCCTCACTCGCTAAGCTCAAGCAGCCCGATGGCATCGGCACGGGCAATTAGGTCTTGCATGAGCAACTCGGGAGATGATGGGTTTACAACGGTATTGCCTACGGGTATATCCTTTATGGGCAGATGCCCCACGTAGCCGGTAATCTGGTCGATGCTCTCGTAAGCGAGTGGCAACAGCTCATGGTCGGGTACGCTGCGGCCTACATTATGGGTATAATACATGAGCATCGCGCCGAGATACATCGTTATGACGTGTACATGTTTGATTACCCCCTTGTCTTGTGACGGGGGCAACTCGGAGAGGATGTCGCCCAGTCGCAGCCACATCGCAAGATACAGTTGCATCATTATATCCTGGTAATCGAGAGTCTTGTCAATCGGCTGCTCATGGTAGGTGATGTTGGCTGCCGCAGTAAGCAACATGCCAAATCCCTGCAACGCCATGCCTCCGGCCACGAGGGCGCTCGTATAGGCGCTGACGGCGGCTGTCAGCAACTGTGCCGCCGTCAGTTCGTCATCCATGTTGCCGTGTGAATGGCTCCATGCGCTCAGCGCCTCGGTCATCACCTGTTGTCCCATTGTCACGGCTGTCATATAGTTTCCGGCCTCTGCCTCATCGAGTAGGGCGCTTATCGAGTCTTCGAGATTCCTGTATCGGTTGTTCATCGTCTATGGTATTACGTGACACAAAAGTAATGAAAATATTGGATATTGAGCGATTGCCGTCAATTATGCCGATATCCGTTTGCACAGTATCTGCCGATTGCTTAACTTTGCAATCGGATATGGAAAGCAAGCCGACATATACATCGCTGCGGAAGATCTCGATACCTCCCGTCACGATTGACCGCCTTGGACGGTATTGGTTGCGTGTCGGTTTGTAACGGCCTATTGCGACTGGTTCGCGAGAGGCTTTTTTTGTATTTACACGTAAGGTACGGCAACGATATTAACGCATCATATACAATGAATAAGAATAGTCTTGTATCTATCTCGGATATTTCCAAGGAGGAGATACTCGGGTTGCTTGAGGTCGCGAGATACTTTGAGGAGAATCCCGACCACAAGATACTTGACGGCCGGGTGGTCGCCACCCTGTTTTTCGAGCCGTCGACCCGTACCCGTCTAAGCTTTGAGACGGCGGTTAACCGTCTCGGAGGCCGTGTGATCGGATTTTCGGATGCGAGTACCACCAGCTCGTCAAAGGGCGAGACACTCAAGGATACGATAAAGATGGTGAGCAACTATGTCGATCTCATCATCATGCGTCACCATCTTGAGGGGGCTGCGCGGTATGCGACCGAGGTGACCGAGGTGCCGGTGATAAATGCCGGCGATGGCGCCAACCAGCATCCGTCACAGACGATGCTCGACCTCTACTCCATCTACAAGACCCAGGGACGTCTCGACAACCTGACCATCACCTTGGTGGGAGACCTGAAGTATGGGCGCACCGTCCACTCTTTGCTTATGGCGATGCGTTATTTCAATCCCACGTTCCGCTTTGTGGCATGTGAGGAACTCAAGATGCCGCAGGAGTACAAGGATTTCTGTGATCAGAATGGCATACGGTATACGGAGCATACCGACTTCTCGCAAGAGGTGATTGACTCGTCAGACATAATATACATGACCCGCGTGCAGCGTGAGCGTTTCACCGACATCATGGAGTATGAGCGTGTCAAGGACCTCTACACGTTGCACAACTCCATGCTCGACAATTCACGCGACAACCTGCGCATACTGCACCCGCTGCCGCGTGTCAACGAGATTGACTATGACGTTGACGACAACCCCAAGGCATATTATTTCCAGCAGGCACGCAACGGACTGTATGCCCGGCAGGCCATAATATGCAAGGCTCTTGGTATTGACATTTTAGAACAGCAGAAAAAATGACAGCGACAAAAAAAGAACTTGCCGTCGCCGCGTTGCGCAACGGTACGGTGATTGACCATATACCGTCATCGGTATTGTTCAAGGTCGTAAAGATACTTGGCATAGAGACCCTCGACAAGCATGTGACCATCGGGAACAATCTGGAGAGCGGCAAATTTGGTACCAAGGGCATCATCAAGGTCGCCGATGTTGAGTTTCCCGAGGCTGTGCTCAACCGCATAGCGTTGATAGCCCCGTCGGCCAAGGTCAATATCATCCGTGATTTTGAGGTCGTGGAGAAGCATCCCGTGACATTGCCCGACAATATCGTGGGCATCGTGCGCTGTGGCAATCCCAAGTGTATCACCAACAATGAGCCTATGAAGACCCGTTTCACGGTGATTGACCGCGACAATGTGACGATACGTTGCCACTATTGCGGTCATGCGGTGACGAGTGACAAGGCTCAGATTGATTGACGGCGATGAAGCAGAACTGGAAGCCGGGAACTATGATTTACCCGCTGCCCGCCGTGCTGGTGAGTTGCGGAGACTCACGCGAGGAGTGGAACATGCTTACCGTGGCATGGACCGGGACATTGTGTACCAATCCTCCGATGTGTTATATCTCCGTGCGTCCCGAGCGTCACAGCTATGGGATAATACGCCGGACGATGGAGTTCACCATCAACCTGACCACATCGTCCATGGCCCGGGCGACTGACTGGGCCGGGGTCAGGTCGGGAGCCGACTATGACAAATGGCGCGAGACCGGCCTTACGCCTGTTAAAGGTGAGAAGGTCGCTTGCCCGTACATAGAGGAGTCGCCGTTGAGCATAGAGTGCCGTGTCAAGGAGATAGTGTCGCTCGGCAGTCATGATATGTTCATAGCCGATGTGCTCAATGTCATAGCCGATGACCGTTACATCGACCCGGAGACTGGGGCGTTTGACCTCGCCGCTGCCGGATTGATGGCCTACAGTCATGGGGGCTATTATGCTCTCGGTGAGAAATTAGGAAAATTCGGATGGTCGGTCATGAAGAAGAAATGAAACAATATTAACTAATATAAAGATGGAAAGAGACAAGCAGATTTTTGACATTATCGAGCGTGAGCATCAGCGTCAGAAGCATGGCATCGAGCTTATCGCGTCGGAAAACTTTGTCAGTGATCAGGTGATGGAGGCCATGGGCTCATGCCTCACAAACAAGTATGCCGAGGGATATCCGGGTCACCGCTATTATGGCGGGTGTCAGGTGGTCGATGAGGCTGAGCAGTTGGCCATCGACCGTGTTAAGGAGATATTTGGCGCGGAATATGCCAATGTGCAGCCCCATTCGGGTGCCCAGGCCAACATGGCGGTGTTTATGGCATGTCTACAGCCGGGCGATAAGTTCCTCGGACTCAATCTCGCGCATGGAGGTCACCTCTCTCACGGTAGCCCCGTCAACTTCTCGGGACTCATGTTCCATGCTCTTGAGTACAATGTCAAGGAGGATACCGGTCTCGTTGACTATGACCAGATGGAGGAAGTGGCCCGTCGTGAGCGTCCTAAATTGATTATCGGTGGCGCGAGTGCCTATTCGCGTGAGTGGGACTATGCACGTATGCGCCGTCTCGCCGACGAGATCGGGGCACTGCTGATGATTGACATGGCACATCCCGCCGGACTTATCGCCGCCGGACTTCTTGACAATCCCGTCAAGTATGCTCACATTGTGACATCGACGACCCACAAGACCCTGCGCGGTCCCCGTGGCGGTCTGATTCTGCTCGGCAAGGATTTTGAGAATCCATGGGGCAAGAAGACTCCAAAGGATGTTACACGCATGATGTCATCGTTGATTGACTCGGCTGTGTTCCCCGGTGTTCAGGGCGGTCCGCTCGAACACGTGATTGCCGCCAAGGCTGTCGCTTTTGGCGAGGCACTCCAGCCCGGCTATGTCGAGTATCAGAAGCAGGTCAAGAAGAATGCTGCTGTGATGGCCCAGGCTCTTGTCGACAAGGGTTACAAGATTATCTCGGGCGGTACCGACAATCACTGTATGCTTGTAGACCTCCGCACCAAGTTTCCCGACCTTACCGGCAAGGTGGCTGAGAAAGTGCTTGTCGAGGCTGACATCACGGCCAATAAGAATATGGTGCCGTTTGACAGCCGCAGTCCGTTCCAGACTTCAGGCATACGTCTTGGTACAGCCGCTATCACCACCCGTGGCGCCAAGGAGAACCTCATGGGTGACATCGTGGAGATGATAGACACTGTCCTGTCCAACCCCGAGGATGGAAAGACGATAGAGGCAGTCCGCGAGAAGGTCAACAAGGTGATGGACTCATACCCGATGTTTGCCTACTGATAATAGTATCATATATAATTAATAATAAACAACGCGTATGCATCGTTATATAATAGATGTATACGCGTTGTTGTCTAAAATATAATTATGTGAATGTCAATAAATTACCCCCCCCCATTATCCCGTCTTTCGGTTTTAGATAAGACTCACGATTGTCGCAATGATAAATCGGAAAAGCGACTGGAGTTTGTCGATTTGGCCAAAGGTATCAGTATAATTGTAATTGTGCTGATGCACTGTCGATGCGAATTGGTTGGCGGTGCGTTTCTGACGCAGTTTTTGGGGTTACCCATGTACTTTGTTCTTGCTGGGATGTTTTTTAAGGACTACGGCGGCTACTTGGTCTCAGTTGAGAATAAAATCAATAAACTTATCGTCCCGTTCTTGTTCTTTTATCTTGTAGGTGATTTGATGTATTGGTCGGCCTATAAGTTGGGATTGTTGTCAGTGTCATTGGTCGAGACACCGTTTATTGGAATATTATTAGGTGAGTCTCCCGAAAATATCCCGATATGGTTTCTTGCTGCTTTATTTGACATATATGTTGTGTTTTTAGTTGTATATCGTCTCTTTCCTACTGTCTTATACAGGGTATTGGCGCTGACAGGCTTTTCAATATTGGGATTAGTTGTGGCCTATGAACGTATAGCATTACCGTTTTACCTGTCACAAGCACTATTTGCGCTGCCATTCTTTTGTTACGGCTATCTGTTGAGGCGCAGCCGTATAATTGAGAGTGGTGTATGGAACAGGTGCGTCATGATTTTATTGATACTTCTGCCGTTTGCTGTATATATTCCTCTGCGTTATGACGAGGGTATGATTTTTGCGGATTTCTATTATTACGGCAATCCCTTGATGCTACATATCTATGCGATGATAATCGTATTGGGTGTCCTGTCTGTATGCCGCATGATTGGCAGTCGATTGCGATTGATTTCTTATGTTGGGCGTTTCTCGTTAATAATTTTGGGCGTACATTGGTTGGTTATGACAATCTGTATCTCTGTGTTGGGTATGGTTTACGGAGGAGAAGGCTCATTCCCTCGATGGTTGTTGTCAATATGCGTGCTGACAATCTCTGCGGCGTTGATTTGGCCGTGTGTCAAGTTTATTCCTTATTTTGTCGCTCAAAAAGATATTACGCCCATCATCAGGAGAAAACTCAAGAAATTGACTAATCGCGAGGTTGAAGTTGCATGAGCCATGTAGGCGGACGGCGAGTCTGTCACAGGCGGATGGCGAGGGATGCGCCGAAGGCTCTGTCGGAGGGATCGTAGAACGGTGCGGCGGCCACTACGGTTGTGGACTTTGGCTTCAGACGGAATATCTTGCGGTTGACGGGTAATAGCCAATAGCCTATGCGTGCGCTCAATATGCCGATACCGGCTCCGGCGATGACGTCGTTGAGCCAATGACGGCCATTGTATAGACGCAGGAATGCCACGCCGGTGGCAACAGCGTATGCACCGATACCCACGCCGAGGGGATAGGATATCCTGACAAGCTCAGCCCCCATGAATGCTGTCGCCGTATGGCCTGATGGAAATGAGTTGCGGGCATTGGAATCGGGCCGTTTCTCCTTGACCGAGTATTTTATGCCGTTGACGAGAATACCGAGGGATATGTATGCCGTCGCGGTTATGGCCACACGTTCAAGGAACGTATGCTTGCATGGGACTTTTGCCAGTCCAAGACCCACATTGGCGATAACGGGGAGATATTGTATGTAGTCATCGGCATGGAAATAGTGGTCTCCACGCAAGTCGGTCATACCGTCACGCACACTCTCATTGACGCTGTGAAACCATCCGTTGCATACGCCAAACGAGCCTACGGCCACGAGCGCCACAGGCAATATCAATTGTTTGGGTCGGAATTTTGTGGTCCTGTCGCCATATTTTGTCCAGATATCAGTCCTCGCGATGCTGTCATTGGCGAGAACCACGACAGTGTCCGTCACTGATATGGTCGTGTCGGTTGACAGACTGTCAGCGGCGACTGACATTATGACTGATTGCTCTGTCGTGATGATATCTTGTGCGTTTGTCCTACCTGTTACCAGGGTAAGGATTGCGAGTAACAGTATCTTTAGTCTCATATCGGAGTGTGTGTCTCGTGACATGCTTAAAATGAATTACAGTGCAAAAATAGTAAAAAAGTGTCAATATAGGGAATGTCATGTAGATAACGGTGATTTTGATTGATGGAAAACGGATGGAATTTGTTAAATTTGCGGCATGATGATACTCTATCGTATATATCAAATATTCATTATGATACCCGTGCTTGTCGTGGCAACGATACTCACGGCGGTGATAACCATCATAGGGAGCGTCCTCGGCATGGGGCGGTCGTGGGGATACTATCCCGCCAAGTGGTGGTCGCGTCTGTTCTGCCTCATGACTTTTGTGTCGGTGAGCGTGAGAGGCCGGGAGAATATTGATAGCAAGACATCATACGTGTTTGTCGCCAACCATCAGGGTGCCTACGACATATTCTCAATCTATGGCTATCTCAATCACAATTTCAGGTGGATGATGAAAAAAGGTCTTGAAAAGATACCGTTTGTAGGATACTCGTGTAAGGTCTCGGGACAGATAATGGTCGACTCATCGTCCCCGGCGGCTGTCAAGGCTACGATGTCGGCTGCTGAGCGCCAGTTGAGCGGTGGCATGTCGCTTGTCGTGTTTCCCGAGGGATCCCGCTCGTTCAACGGTCGGATGGGACGCTTCAAGAAAGGGGCTTACACATTGGCGGTTGAGTTCGGGCTGCCCGTAGTGCCGATAACAATTGATGGCGCGTTTGATGTCATGCCGCGTACTGCCAAATTGCCACGTCCCGGCCACATAACATTGACGATACATCGACCCATCATGCCCGGTGACGGAGGCCATGACCTCGGCACGCTCATGGATGAGAGCCGTGAGGCGATAGCGTCGGCACTCCCTGATAGATACAGATAAATCATTGTAAATCATATAAACAAGAATTATACAATTTTACAGCCCCGGCGTTAAACCTACTGCCGGGGCTGTTGTTATCTCTGTGTATCTGCATGAAAAACGACATTTTGTCACCTCATTGAAGTTTGGCACGGAATGTGCATATCATTGATACAGAAAAATAGATAATATTTAACCAAATAACCAAATTAAAACGATAAGTTATGAATATCAAACCATTAGCCGATAGAGTTCTTATCAGCCCGACTCCCGCCGAGGAGGTCACCATGGCAGGTATCATCATTCCTGACTCCGCAAAGGAGAAACCCCTCAAAGGCAAAGTGCTTGCCACCGGCAACGGCACCAAGGATGAGGAGATGGTCGTGAAAGAGGGCGACGAGGTACTCTATGGCAAGTATGCCGGCACAGAGATTGAGTTTGAGGGCGAGAAATACCTCATCATGCGTCAATCTGACATCCTGGCAATCATCGGTTAAGAAATAAGTAACTGTTAAAAACAAATTATCATGGCAAAAGAAATAAAATTCAATATCAAGGCTCGTGAGGAGCTTAAGAAAGGTGTCGACGCTCTCGCCGATGCCGTGAAAGTGACACTTGGCCCCAAGGGACGTAATGTGATTATCGAGAAGAAATTTGGTGCTCCCCACATCACCAAGGATGGTGTGACAGTGGCACGCGAGATTGAGCTTGAGGACGCATTCCAGAACATGGGTGCGCAGCTCGTCAAGGAGGTTGCCTCCAAGACAGGCGATGATGCCGGTGACGGTACCACTACTGCTACCGTGCTTGCACAAGCCATCATCAATGTAGGTCTCAAGAATGTTGCCGCAGGTGCCAACCCCATGGATATCAAGCGCGGTATCGACAAGGCTGTTGCAATAGTCGTTGACGGTATCAAGGCTCAGGCAGAGGAAGTAGGCGACGACCTCAAGAAGATCGAGGACGTGGCCCGCGTGTCGGCCAACAATGACGCTGCCATCGGCAAGCTCATCGCCGAGGCTATGGAGAAAGTGAAGAAAGAGGGCGTTATTACCGTTGACGAGGCCAAGGGAACTGAGACTACCGTTGACATTGTCGAGGGTATGCAGTTTGACCGTGGCTATATCTCCCCCTACTTTGTGACTGACACAGAGAAGATGGAGTGTGTCATGGACAATCCTTTTGTCCTCATCCACGATAAGAAGATTTCCAATCTCAAGGATATGCTTCCCATACTTGAGGCTACCGCACAGAGCGGCCGTCCGTTGCTCATCATCGCCGAGGATGTCGATCAGGAGGCTCTTGCCACTCTCGTTGTCAACCGTCTGCGTGGTTCGCTCAAGATTTGCGCTGTCAAGGCTCCCGGATTTGGCGACCGTCGTAAGGAGATGCTTGAGGATATCGCCGTGCTTACCGGTGGTGTTGTCATCTCGGAGGAGAAGGGCATGAAGCTCGAGAGCGCGACTATCGACTTGCTCGGTCGTGCCGAGAAGATCACCGTCAACAAGGAGAACACAACCATTGTCAACGGTGCCGGCGACAAGGATGCCATCGCAAAGCGTGTGGCTCAGATTAAGATGCAGATTGAGAACACCACAAGCGACTATGACCGCGAAAAACTTCAGGAGCGTCTTGCCAAGCTCGCCGGTGGTGTTGCCGTGCTCCACATCGGTGCGCCCAGCGAGGTTGAGATGAAGGAGAAGAAAGACCGTGTTGACGACGCTTTGAGCGCTACACGTGCCGCTATAGCCGAGGGTATCGTTCCCGGTGGTGGTGTGGCTCTCATACGTTGCGTGGCATCGCTCGACGGTGTCAAGGGTGACAATGACGACGAGACCACAGGTATCCTGATCGTCAAGCGTGCGATTGAGGAGCCGCTTCGTCAGATTGTCGAGAACGCAGGTGTCGAGGGCGCTGTCATCGTGCAGAAAGTCAAGGAAGGCACGGGTGACTTCGGTTACAATGCACGCACCGGCGAATATGAGAATTTCTTTGCTGCCGGAGTGATTGACCCCGCCAAAGTGACACGTGTCGCTCTTGAGAACGCAGCCTCGATAGCCGGAATGTTCCTCACGACCGAGTGTGTCATCGCCGACAAGAAGGAGGAGAATCCTGCCCCCGCAATGCCCGCTCCCGGTATGGGTGGCATGGGCGGCATGATGTAATCGGAATCATAAGCCCAAGAATAAACGGAGTCCCGGGTCAGTCATGGTCCGGGACTCTTTTTGCCTTATCGGCTAAGTGTGAAAATATGTATACAGGGCTTATTTATTTTAACATCAGGTTGACGGAAACGAAATTTTTTGCGAACTTTGCATACAAATACGGCCTTGCACGAGTGGTCAATATAAGTGTATTGGTTTATAGTATTTAAGACAGGTAATAATCAACAAAATAAAAGCCCTTATGAAAAAGAGTGCATTGCAGAAAGCACGTGCGGCTTACCAGCCCAAGTTGCCTATCGTGCTCACAGGTGCTGTGAAGGCTATTGAAGGCGCCCCCACACAGTCTGTTGCCGACCAGGCGGAAATCCAGAAATTGTTCCCCAACACCTACGGTCTTCCCGAGCTGCGTTTTGAGAAGAATCCCAATCCCGGGAAGCTCAAGCCCATCAATGTGGGTGTGATACTCTCGGGCGGTCAGGCCCCTGGTGGACACAATGTCATAAGCGGACTTTTTGACGGCGTTAAGAAGATTAGCCGTGAGAGCCGTCTATACGGTTTCCTCATGGGACCCGGCGGTTTTGTAGACCACCAGTATATGGAACTCACTTCCGACATTATCGACCAGTATCGCAATACCGGCGGTTTTGACATTATCGGCTCAGGCCGAACCAAACTTGAGACAAAGGAGCAGTTTGACAAGGGTCTTGAGATACTCAAGGAGCTTGACATCAAGGCGCTCGTGATCATCGGTGGCGATGACTCCAACACCAATGCCGCCATACTTGCCGAGTATTACAAGGAAATCAACGCAGGTGTGCAGGTAATCGGTTGCCCCAAGACCATCGACGGTGACCTCAAGAATGACATGATTGAGACCTCGTTTGGCTTTGATACGGCTACCAAGGTCTACAGCGAGGTTATCGGAAACATACAGCGCGACTGCAACTCGGCCAAGAAGTATTGGCACTTCATCAAGCTCATGGGACGTTCGGCAAGCCATATCGCCCTTGAGTGCGCCCTCCAGACCCAGCCTAATGTCTGCATCATATCAGAGGAGGTCGAGGAAAAGAACATGACCCTCAACGATATTGTCGACAACATCGCAAATATCGTCGCAGAGCGAGCCAAGCTCGGCAACAACTTCGGAACGGTGCTCATCCCCGAGGGACTCATCGAGTTCATCCCGGCAATGAAAGCCTTGATTGCAGAGCTTAACGACCTTCTCGCCAACAACGAGGGCATAGACAAGGCAAATCTCCGTCAGTTTATCATCGAGCATCTGTCGGCCGACAACGCCGCCATCTACTCATCGCTCCCCGAGGGCGTGGCCCGTCAGCTCTCGCTCGACCGTGACCCGCATGGCAACGTGCAGGTGTCGCTTATCGAAACTGAGAAACTGCTCGGCGAGATGGTCGCCAACCGTCTTGCAGCCATGAAGGAAGAAGGCAAGTATGTAGGTAAGTTTGCCACACTCTACCACTTCTTCGGCTATGAGGGACGTTGCGCCGATCCCTCCAACTTTGACGCTGACTACTGCTATGCGCTTGGTTTCAATGCCGCGTGTCTCATCAATGCAGGTGTCACCGGTTACATGTCGAGCGTGAGAAACCTCACCAAGCCGTCGGTACAGTGGATTGCAGGTGGTATACCCATCACGATGATGATGAACATGGAGCGTCGTCACGGTGCCATGAAGCCCGTGATACAGAAGGCTCTCGTCCGTCTTGACGGTGCACCTTTCCAGAAGTTTGCCTCCAAGCGCGACACCTGGGCGCTTAATACATGCTACGTATATCCTGGCCCCATCCAGTATTTCGGCCCGGCAGAGGTATGCGACCAGCCTTCGCTCACACTCCAGTATGAGCAGGGTGCAAAATAATTGAGAACTCAGCTCAACTTACAGTGCCGTCGCGTGACATGCAGTTCATGCGACGGCACTATTTTTTGCCCGGTGTACATCTTTTAACGGTATGATGGCGGTGTAGGTTAAACTTGGCAATATATTTGCAGTCTTATTTCCAAGTTGCCATTGTGGCCAAAAAGAAAAAACATAGTGTAATAATATGATGATTTATGTGATATTCGGGCTGATAGCCCTTGCGAGCTATCTTGTGCAGCGCTCGCTCAATTCAAAGTCCCAGCGATATAGCAAGGTGTCATTGCCATGGGGCCTGACAGGCGCTGACGTGGCACGTAAGATGCTCAATGAGAATGGTCTCGGGCATGTGAGCGTCACGCAGATTGACGGACACCTCACCGACCACTACAATCCGTCAGATCACACGGTCAATCTCAGCCGTGATGTCTATTACGGGCATGATGTGGCCGCTGCGGCTGTCGCGGCACACGAGTGCGGCCATGCGGTGCAACATGCACGTGCCTATGCTCCGTTGCGTATGCGGTCGGCTCTTGTCCCTCCCGTCAGTTTTGCCTCCAAGGTCATGCCATGGGTGCTTCTCGCGGGTATATTGATGATACAGACATTTCCGATGTTGATGCTCATTGGAATATTGCTTTTCGCGCTGACAACGTTATTCAGTTTTGTGACATTACCCGTTGAGATTGATGCGTCGCGCAGGGCGTTGGCATGGCTCGGAAATGCCAACATCACCACAGCGGAGACTGCTCCGATGGCCATGGATGCGCTAAAGAGCGCCGCTTACACCTATGTGGTGGCTGCGCTCGGTTCTCTGGCGACGTTGATTTACTACATCCTCGTATTTACGTCGCGTCGTGATTGATGTTTTTACAGCCCGGATGCGCAAAACGTCCGGGTTGTTTGTTGTGTATAAAAAAGATTGATATGATAACAGCTTCACAGAAACGAAAGGAGAATATCGCCGAATACCTGCTCTACATGTGGCAGATTGAGGACTTGATACGTGCCAACAGTTTTGACATGGGCAAAATCGAGAGTAACGTCATCGACAAATACAACCTTGACCCGGCGCAGCGCAAGGAGATGACGGAGTGGTATGAGTCGCTAATTGATATGATGAGACGTGAGGGCGTGATGGAGCGAGGTCATTTGCAGATAAACAAGAACGTGTTGATACAGCTTGTCGACCTGCATCTCGCGTTGCTCAAGGACCCTCGGTTTCCCGAGTATACTGCCGAATTTTACAAGACATTGCCTTATATCGTCGAGTTGCGTGCAAAGGCCGCTGACGACCGTAAGGACGAGATTGAGACATGCTTCACGGCGCTTTATGGCATGTTGATGTTGCGGATACAGGGGAAAGAGGTGTCAGCGGAGACAATGAACGCCATACGCCAGATATCAAAATTCATGGCATTGCTGTCCCACTATTTCAAACTCGACGAGGCCAATCAGCTGTTTAAGGATGACGGCCAGGAATAGTAGGTATAACGAGTCTATATAAGCATCAAGGGCCGTGCGATGCACGGCCCTTGACTATCTTGTGTATAAGTCGTGGACTTTTACTTGTTTACCTGGAAATTGTTGATGCCGTCACGCAGGAATGCCACTACCTGACGGGCGGCGGCGATTCCGGCGTTTATGTTGGCCTCGGCTGTCTGCGCACCCATCTTCTTGGGCGTGAAGAACACGCGGTCGCCAAACTTGGCCTTGAGTTCCTCGGCGCTGTCGGGTTTGATGTCAGCGACATACTTGATGTCGGGACGCTCCTCAAGAGCCTTGGCGAGACCCTCCTCGTCAATCACCTCCTTGCGGGCGGTGTTGATGAGTACGCCGTTCCTGGGCATACGTATGATGAGGTCATATCCCACCGACTTCTTTGTCTCGGCAGTGGCGGGGATATGAAGCGAGACAAACTGGTTGTCACTGTAAAGCTCCTCGACTGAATGGATGGGCTTGACACCTGCCTCGGCGATTACCTCATCGGGGCAATAGGGGTCAAGGGCCGAGACCTCCATCTCAAAACCCTTGGCGATGCGGGCGACATTGCGTCCCACCTGACCGAAGGCGTGGATGCCGAGTTTCTTGTCTTTCAGCTCTGTGCCTGACGTGCCGTTGTACATATTGCGCACGGCCATCACTGTCATTCCAAACACCAGTTCGGCGACAGCGTTGGAGTTCTGGCCGGGGGTATTCTCGACACACACATTGTGTGCGGTCGCCGCTGCGAGGTCTACATTGTCGTATCCCGCGCCGGCGCGTACTACTAATTTCAGGTTTTTGGCGTGGTCGAGAACTTCGTTGTCCACGATGTCACTGCGTATGATGAGGCCGTCGGCTGTTGCCACAGCGTCGAGCAATTCCTGCTTCGAGCCATATTTCTCAAGAAGCTCAAGCTCATAGCCGGCTCCCTCGATGACCTCGCGTATGCCGTCGACGGCAACTGCCGCAAACGGTTTTTCGGTTGCTACCAGTACTTTCATTGTCAATCGTATTAATGTTTGGCCTCAAACTCTTTCATGCAAGCCACGAGCGCGTCCACGCTCTCCATCGGGAGGGCATTGTAGAGCGATGCGCGGAATCCGCCCACGGAGCGGTGTCCCTTGATGCCGACCATGCCCTGAGATGTGGCAAAGTCGATGAAGTCTTTCTCAAGCTCGGCATATTCGGGCTTCATGACGAAGCATACGTTCATGATAGAGCGGTCGGCGGGGTCGGTGACCGTTCCAACAAACATCTTGCTTGAGTCGATGGCGTCGTAGAGTTTTGCGGCCTTTGCAAGGTCCATTTTCTCTATCTCCTTGATGCCGCCGAGGCTCTTGTAATATTTGAGCGTCTGGAGTGCTGAGAATATCGGGAGCACGGGAGGCGTGTTGAACATCGAGCCTTTCTTGACATGGGTGCGGTAGTCGAGCATGGTGGGGATAGGACGGTCCACGTGTCCGAGTGCATCCTCCTTGACGATGACGATGGTCACGCCGGCAGGGGCGAGGTTTTTCTGCGCTCCGGCATATATGGCGTCATACTTTGCCACGTCAATAGGACGGGAGAATATGTCGCTCGACATGTCGGCTACCAAGGGTACGGGAGAGTCGGGATCCTTGCGCAACTCGGTGCCGTAGATGGTGTTGTTGGATGTATAGTGGAAGTAGTCGGCATCAGCGGGGATGACGAAATCCTTGGGTATGTATGTGAAATTGGCCTCCTTTGATGATGCGACCACGTCTACCTCGCCAAATATCTTGGCCTCCTTGATGGCATTCACGGCCCATGTGCCGGTCTCAAGATATGCGGCTTTTTTCTTAAGCAGGTTGAAAGGTATCATGCAGAACTGCAAGCTGGCACCGCCGCCGAGAAAGAGTACCTGATAGCCGGCGGGTACCTCAAGCAGCTCCTTGACGAGCTGGGCTGCCTCGTCGATTACGGCCTGAAACTCCTTGCTGCGGTGAGAAACCTCAAGAATTGACAAGCCGGTACCGGCAAAGTCGATAACTGCCTCTGCTGTATTCTTGATCGTGTAGGGACTCAGAATCGAGGGGCCTGCGTAGAAGTTGTGCTTCTTCATATCACAAATTTGTTGGTTTGTTACTAATATGGTTGCAAATTTAGCAAATTATTGTCGTAAACAAAGCCAATTAGTGATAAAATGCGCCAAAATCGCTTCTGCGGATTCTTGCTGGCGCGACACGGTTACTTCTTGCCCCACCTCGATTCCTGTAACTGGCGTGAGCGCTGCTCGGCGGGATTGTCGGTCGGATGCCACAGAGTAGGGTGGTTGAGTTCAGTCGGCATGAACTCCTGTCTCACGAAGTTGCCGGGATAGTCGTGGGCATACTTGTATTTGTCGCCATATCCAAGCTCTTTCATCAGTTTTGTAGGAGCGTTGCGCAGGTGCAGCGGCACGGGCAGGTTGCCCGTCTCTCTCACGAGCGCGAGAGCCGAGTCGATGGCCATGTAGGCCGAGTTGCTCTTTGGCGACGTGGCGAGATAGACCGTACATTCCGACAGGATTATGCGCCCCTCGGGCCATCCTATCTTTTTTATCGCGTCAAATGTCGCGTTGGCCAGCAGCAGCGCGTTGGGATTGGCGAGTCCTATATCCTCGGCGGCGAGTATCAGCAGCCGCCGGGCTATGAATTCCGGATCCTCTCCACCCTCGACCATGCGGGCGAGCCAATAGACGGCGGCATCGGGGTCACTGCCGCGCACGCTCTTGATAAATGCCGAGATGATGTCATAGTGCATCTCGCCGTTCTTGTCGTAGGCGGCGGGATTTTCCTGAAGCCGCTCGGTGACGAGGGCATCGTTTATGACCATCGGTTCGCCGTGGGGAGTCGATTGCTCAAGCAGGTCAAGGATGTTGAGCAGCTTGCGGGCATCGCCGCCCGAGTAGCGGAACAGCGCGTCGGTCTCCTCGACCTTGACATCACGGCGCGATAATATCTCATCGACCGTCAGTGCGCGGTCGAGCAGCTGTTGCAGCTCCGCTTTCTCAAGCGGACGCAGCACGTAGACCTGCGACCGCGACAGCAGCGGGCGTATCACCTCAAACGAAGGGTTCTCTGTTGTCGCTCCAATGAGGGTGACCGTGCCGCTCTCGACCGCGCCGAGCAGGCTGTCTTGCTGCGATTTGTTGAATCGGTGGATTTCGTCGATAAACAGGATAGGACGGCCACTGACAAACATGCTCGCGGCGTCGGCCTTGCATCGGTCGAGCACCTCCCTCACCTCCTTCACCCCCGAGTGTACGGCGCTGAGTGTATAGAACGGTACATTTATCGTGTTTGAGATAATCTTGGCAAGTGTCGTCTTTCCCACCCCCGGGGGACCCCACAGGATGAATGATGACACAGACCCGGAGTCGATCATGCGCCGCAGTATGCAGCCCTCACCGACAAGATGGGTCTGGCCTATATAATCGTCAAGCGTTTTGGGCCGCAGTCTCTCGGCCAATGGTGCGTTCATATCTTAAACTGTCTGTTTCCTTAATTATATATTAACGGCGGCTGTGCCGCGATATTGTCGCTGTGGCTGTCTATTTGCTCAATCGGCCAATCGGGAGCCGCAACAGATTGTAGCTGTTCAGTGATTTAATGCAGCGGTAAAATATTGAATACCAATGTAGGGATGCTCCCTGGAGCATCCGTTTCCCGTACATAACCCAACATGGTCGTGCGGCTGCTTCATGAAGCAGCCCTACAAAGCGGCGGTTATCAATCAAGTATATTGGCTGAATAGCCGCAACAGATTTTGCCGTTGTTAATAAGTATTAATGGAAATATAAAAGATTGTTGTAGTCGCGCATTTTTATTTAACTTTACAATCGCAAGCACCATTGTAGTCGGATGGGAGTCTTTTTGATAACGTATGCCGAACTATTGAATGATGCCAAGTGTTAAATAATCAAATGGCACCTGTGCGGTCGCCTGATACGATTAACACATTAAACTGTTTCGAGAAATGAGCAACGTAACTAAGAAAAGCGGAACACCCAAGGCAGCGCGTAACATATTCGGTATCATAATGATCTTGATTTATGTGGGTATGGGAGTGTTGTTGTTGTGCAATTATTTCAAATGGATGGACAATGGCTGGGAATGGCTTCGCTGGACCGGCGGTGTGTTGTTTATCGTCTACGGTCTGTGGCGCGGTTACAGACAGTTCAAGGGTATTGACCGTAATATAGATGACAGAGATGAGTAGTAAAGGTATGATTACACGGCTTCTGTGCGCGGCTCTCCTTGCCGGGGGTGCCGCGTCGGTCACGTCATGCGACCAGAAGCCCAAGAATACGAGTACGTCGGGTCTCGCCACGATAGTGTGTGACGACAGTTTCGAGAACATCATGAATCAGGAGATTGAGGTGTTTGAGTATATCTACCCAAATGCCAACATCATCCCTTATTATGTACCCGAGAAGGCTGCCATCGACTCGCTGATGAACCTCTCGACCAAGAGCATTGTGGTCACTCGTGAGCTTACCCCTCAGGAGGTCGAGTATCTCAAGGGCAAACGCGTCAATGTCAAGCAGCGACGTATCGCGGTCGATGCCATAGCTCTTGTTGTCAACAAGGATAACCCCGTTGAGATTCTGTCAGAAAAGGAGATAGGCGAAATTCTGACCGGCGAGCTGACCCGTTGGGACCAGATTGAGCCGTCAAAGCTCGATACCATCAAGGTCGTGTTTGACCATCAGAACTCAAGCACGGTGAAGTATATGCTCGACTCGCTCACTCATGGCAAGCCGTTTGGCCCCAATGTCTATGCCCAGGGATCCAATCCCGCCGTGTTCAAGGCTGTCGAGGCCAACAAGAATGCCATCGGCATCATCGGTGTCAGCTGGGTAAGCTCCGACATGCGCGCGAGCGACATGACGCGTGAGGAGCGCGTCAAGGCCCTGGAGCAGAATGACACCACCACCACCGAGTTCAATCCCGAGGTAAAGGTGCTCAAGGTGCGTCCCGACGACAGCGTTGTGGCCCACAAGCCCTATCAGGCATATATATTTGACGGCAGTTATCCGCTGTTCCGTTCCATCTACATGATCACCACTGCTGCCAACGGCAGTATTGCCCATGGGTTCTACTCGTTTATAACCGGGTATAACGGACAAAAGATCATCCAGATGACCGGGGTGTTGCCGGCTACCGTCCAGCCACGCATGGTGCAGCTCAATTGACAATATCGCGCATTGAAACAACAAATTATAAATAACTAAACCAGACACATGAAATTAAGATTTTTGTTTGCCTCATTTCTTGCAGGCGCGTTGACGATGTCGGCGCAAGGTTACAAAGACGGAGTGGAATACTTCAAGGTTGACCAGTTTGATGATGCGAAGACACTGCTCGAACGCAACCTCAACGACCCCACCACCGACAAGGCTACTGCTTACTACTATCTTGGAGCCATTGATTTGTTTAATAAGGATTTCTCGGCTGCCAAGGCCAACTTTGACAAGGGTATTCAGGCTGACCCCAAGAACGGGCTCAACTTCGTGGGACTTGGCAAGCTGGCTCTGATGCAGGGTCACGATTCCTCAGCCGAGGACTACTTCAAGGAGGCCATCTCCCTCAACAAGAAGAATGCCAAGGTCATCAATGCCATCACACGTGCTTACTATACCGTTGACCCGGTCAAGTATGCCAAGCAGATTGACAAATATATGGCCCAGGCTCTCAAGGCCAACAAGCAGGAGCCCGAGATTTTCGTGCTCCAGGGCGACATGAAGGCTGACGAGAAGCAGTGGGGCGATGCCGGCGCACTCTATGAGAACGCCATCCTCTACGACCAGGGCAATCCCGAGGCTTACGTGAAGTATGCCCGCACCTACTTCAACGTCAACCCCGACTATGCCATCAACAAGCTCAAGGAACTCCTCCAGCTCAAGCCCGAGTCGGCACTCGCACAGCGTGAGCTTGCTGAGAAATATTACGAGAACGACCAGCTGACCCGCGCCGCCGAGCAGTATGGCAAGTATATTCAGAACCCCAACCACTTCAAGAAGGACGAGCAGCGTTATGTCGGACTCCTCTACTTCGGCAAGAAGTATGACGAGTCTTACGCCCTCGCCCAGAAGTTGCTCAACGAGGACCCCGACAACTTCTTCATGCAGCGTATGCTCTTCCTCAACAAGGCCGCGATGAAGGACTATAAGGGTGCAGCCGAGCAGGCCGAGAAATTCTTTGGCTCGGGCAAGGGTGAGTATGTCTCAAACGACTACTCGACCTACGGCTCCGTGCTTCAGGAACTCGGAAACGACTCGCTCGCCGTCATCCAGTTTGAGAAAGCTGTTGTGGTCAACCCCGACAAGGCCGAGCTGCTCAAGGACCTCAGCAGCGCCTACAACAAGGCCAAGGACTATCAGCGCAGCGCCGAGGCTTACCAGCGGTTTGTCGACAAGGACGAATATGTGACCAACGACCTCTACGTGCTTGCCGGTCGCTACATGACCCTCGCCGCCACATCTCCCGTCGGTTCTGACCAGAAGAAAAACGCTGTTGATAACGCCATCAAGTACATTGACATCGTGCTTGAGAAGGTTCCCGATGACTACCGTATCCTCCAGCGCAAGGCCCGCATCCTCGTCACCAAGAATGACAACGAGCCGGCTCTTGAGGTTGTCGATACCTACAAGGGTGTGGTCGATATGCTCGACAAGGATCCCGCCAACAAGACAGCCCATGCTGATGCCTATAAGGAAGCCTACAACAACATCGGCAACTACTGCCTGTCACAGAAGGACAACGCCACGGCCAAGATTTATTTTGAGAAATTCCTTGAGATTGATCCCAACAACGAGGCTCTCCGCGAGTTCCTCAACAAGCTCTGATTTATCACGACGATAAAAATATGAGAGAGGGGACGGCTTGAAGTCGTCCCCTCTCTATTTGTGTTCATCCCTATGGTTGGTCACAGCTCGTCGAGATACCCGAGGAGGGTTTTCAGCGTGATTGCCCCGTCAACCTCCTTGGATTGGAACACCATGAAGTAGCGGAACTCATCGCCCGCAAGGTCAGCCCATCGTTTCCCCAACCTTATCTTGTCAGCGCTTTCATCGTTGGCCAAGTGGTCACCCTTGGTCTCGACGAGGAGAGTCCTTCCTGACCTCATCCTTACGATAAAGTCGGGGTAGTGGTTGATGAACCCGTTTTCTCTTTTCCTATCCAGTTTAATGATGGCATATTACTCTCTCGGTTTGCACGGCAGGAGACTTTCTGAACTTTCCCAAAAAGTCAGGGTTGGGGTTGAAGATTGTTATTTAAGTAGCAATAGGTCAAAATAATACATTCTTGTCCTTAGCTCGTCCTCATCCTTGATGTGATAGAAATCACGCTCGTCCTTAATATGAGGAAACAACGGCTTGAAGTTGTTTCGTTCATAGTAGGCCAATGTATGTTCCGAGTTCATTGCATCAACTAAGACATATCGGCATCCTGTCTTGTTATCGTCAGCCACAAACCAATCTTTCACAAAATTCATAATTTGCGAGCCAACCCTGAATTCTTTTCCCTGAAACTCCTTGGCAACGGCAATCCTTCCGATAAGCACGGCTGGATAAGTCCTACCTTGCTTGTTGTATGCGATGGCCTTGTGTAAATGACGTTTCGGGTTGTTCTGCATGTGCGTAGTTTGTATCCCTGCATTTGCAAGAGTGACAAAACCGACCACGTGGGTTACATCTTCATTAAGAACCCAACAATAAGTCTTGCCCATCAAATCTTTTTCATAGGCAAGAGCATCCGTATAGAAGAAATTATCTAAATCGGAATCCCCACATGTAAATGGCTGGCAGTTGGTGATAAGTCCGTGGGTGACTCTTGCAAACCGACAATCATCGTAAATCGAAAACATCATCGCTGCTCTTTATCCCAGGGAAATCTAAACTCTTGTAGTTGCCTCATTACCTTTCTGACTCGTTCCTCGCGTTCGTGCGGGAGCCTGAAACGTGGCAGCTTTTCATTTTCTTCGGCTTCACGAACAAACGCCTCAGCTAATTTGCCTGTCAGTATAGGTACCTGTTTTATTGGAGTTGCCATAAATGTCTTGTTTTGTGATACAAAGATACAAAATATTTTGAAATTTTGCGACAGTGGGGGAGATTTATTATATTTGCGCGTTTTAGTCAAAATAATTCCAATCTAACCAATACAGGAGATTCATTACAGTGAAAAAGATATATGTTTCTATCGCGGCCCTCGCGATGTCGTTGTCGGCTCTAAGCGACAATGTGTTTGACCTGCGTACAGCCACTCTTGTCGATGGCATGTCATGTGAAAACCGCAGTGCAGCCGCCATGCGCGGCGTGCGCTCCCACGCGTCAGCGTCCGACTCTGTCACAGTCATTGCCACGATAGACGGCGAGGGCGCGTTGGCCGCGCTCGACCGCATAGGCGTGGTGCGCAGCCGTCAGGGCGACATGTGCATCGTGACGCTCCCCGCCGACTCGCTGTACCGCCTCGGGGAGACCGGGGGCATCGTGCGTGTCGCCGGGTCGCGCCGTCTGGCCAAGCGCCTTGACCGCGCCCGCGAGTTGTCGACGGTCGATGCTGTGCATGATGGCATAGACCTGCCGCAGGGCTATGACGGCAGCGGCGTGGTGGTGGGTCTGATGGACTCGGGACTCTATCCGTCACACATCGCTTTCTATGACAAGGATGGCTCGACATCGCGCGTCAAGGAGATTCATGTCTATAATGAAAACGGTGTGGCGACATCATATACCAATCCCGGCACGATAGCAAAGTTTACCACCGATGACCGCGAGGAGACTCACGGCACCCACGTGGCCGGCATAATGACCGGGGCCTACTCGGCCAACGGTTATCAAGGCGTGGCCCCGGGAGCCGACATCGTCATGACATCGAGCAGTTTTGACGACACCTCGCTGCTGCTCGGCGTTGAGAAGATCATCAAGTATGCGGAGAAAGTCGGGAAGCCGGCGGTCGTCAACCTGTCACTCGGTGACAACATCGGCCCCCATGACGGGACAAACGAGTTCTCGCGCTATCTCGCCGAACTCGGCAAGCGCGGCATTATCTGCATAGCAGCCGGCAATGAAGGTGAGTACAAGATCGTGCTCAACAAGCGCTTTACCGCCTCGGACAAGAGCGTCAAGACACTTATCGTCCAGATGGACGGATATGGGTCGTATGGCAACTTTATCGAGGGTTCGGTCGAGATGTGGAGCGACGACAGCAGCGTGTTCACAGTGTCGGTGGACCTGTATGACGCGAGCGGCAACAAGCTCACCAACCTGCTGTCATCGACCGGCAGCAGCCTCGGCACGGTCACCACGGTGACAAGCACACGGTCGGCCAAGGGGTATAACGCGACGTTTGCCAAGTACTACAGCGGGTCGGTCAAGATAAGCTCGGAGGTGAATCCCGACAACGACCGCTATAACGTGTATGTCGAGTATGACTGCAACGGCACCGGGACAAACACGAGCGCGTCGCGTCCGACGGCCTACGTCGGATTTACCATCACCGGCAATGCCGGACAGATGGTGAGGACATACTGTGACGGATATTATACCGAACTGTCGTCAGAGGGTAAGTCCGGGTTTACCGACGGAGGCTTTGACGGCACCATCAACGGAAGCGCCTGTGGCGATAATGTGATTGTCGTGGGTTCATATACATCACGCACGAGCGTGCCGCTCACTAACGGTACGACCAACTATGCCGGGACGGTCAAAGATGTGTCAACATTCTCAAGCTGGGGCACGCTTGCCGACGGGCGCGAGCTGCCGCACGTGTGTGCCCCCGGCGAGATGATTGTTTCGACGATAAGCACCCCCTACTATAGCAGGGAGGGATATGACATAGCGAAAAACGGCAAGGTGGTGTCGGGAGGCAAGACGAGCTATTGGGGTCCGATGGCCGGAACCTCGATGGCCACGCCGTTCATGGCCGGTACAGCGGCCCTGTGGCTGCAAGCCAACCCCGAGCTCACGTGCGATGACATCATCTCGATAATAGAGACGACCTCGATAAAGGATGAGTATTACCAAAAGGATGCCAACAAGGTGCGTTGGGGCGCCGGACGGCTTGATGCCGCCGCCGGCATCAAGGAGGTGCTCCGCAAGACCGGCATCGAGAATGTCGCCGCAGCCCGTGACCTGCACATGACGGTCAGCCCCAAGGGTGACAACCGGTACGAGATATTTGTCGCCGGTGAGACCGGCCTGAAGGTAGCCGCCTGTGATATGCGCGGCATCGAGGCCGCTGCCGTGTCGACCGCAGGCGATACCGCCGACCTTGACCTGTCGGCGATGGCTCCCGGCATATATGTGGTATCGGCCACAGGTGACCATGGCGTTTACACGTCAAAGGTCGTTGTAAAATAAAGATTTCAGATGATTGAATATATCAACGGAAAGATAACCGAACTCAATCCGGCCTACGCGGTGGTCGAGACCGGCGGGGTGGGGTATCTGCTCAACATATCGCTGTCGACATTCTCGGCGCTTGAGAATGTCGATACAGTCCGCATACTCGTCTATGAGATAATCAGGGAGGACACCCACGCGCTCTACGGGTTTGCCGACGAGCGGGAGCGCGTGCTGTTCCGTCTGCTCATAGGCGTGTCGGGAGTCGGGGCCAACACGGCAAGGATGATACTGTCGTCGGTGTCCCCCTCCGACCTTGAGCAATCGATCGCGTCAGGCGACTACTCGCGCCTGAAGACGGTGAAGGGCATCGGGGTAAAAACCGCGCAACGCATAATTGTTGACTTGCGCGATAAAATAAAACCATCTGACGATACGTTTATAGAACAACCGTCGGGCCACGCCGAGGTCTTTGATGAGGCGCTTGCCGCACTCGTGATGCTCGGATTTCAGCGCCAGCAGTCACAAAAGGTGCTCAAGAAGCTCTTTGAGGCCGACCCGTCAATGCGTGTGGAGTCAGCCATCAAGAAGGCTCTCTCCATGATGTGACCCGGCGTAACGGAAAGACCGTGACGATTGTCTGATTGATGGAAAGGAAAAAGCGTTATTATCGCGACATACTTCTGCTTGTCACCGGGTGCCTGTTGCTGTGCTCGGGTGTCGCGCTTTACTCATACGCCCAGTACAAGACCCCACAGATCAACCCTCCCGCGCCGCCACCTCCTCCCGGAGTGCCCGGCTCGCAAGGGGGCGACTCCATCGAGTTGCCGTTTGGCGTCAGGCCGATATTCCCGCCCGACTATGACCGGCTGGCCGAGGGGGAGCTGGCGGCCGACCTCACCACCCCCTCAAACATCACGACACAGGCGGAGTTTGACCCCGCGACGGGTTGCTATATAATAAGGACTAAGGTCGGTGACTTTGACGTGGCGACACCGTTCATGCTGTCGCCCGAGCAATACAACGACATGGAGCTGCGGCGCTCGATGCAGGAGTATTACCGCCAGCGCAACCGTGAGCTTTTTGAGAATAAGACGACCAAGGAGCCGTTTAATGTCCTCGACATGAACTTTGCCCTCGGACCGCTCGAAAAAATCTTCGGTCCCGGAGGGGTGCAGCTCAAGACGCAGGGATCCGTGCAAATCTCCATGGGCATAAAGTCAAACAAGACTGACAACCCGGCTCTCTCGATCACCTCGCGCCGCAAGACCTACTTTGACTTCGAGCAGAAGATTCAGGCTACGGTCAACGCCTCGGTGGGCGACAAGCTGAAGTTTAACATGACGTATAACACCGATGCGACATTTGACTTCGACTCAAAAAACCTCAAACTCGCATACGAGGGAAAGGAGGATGACATCATAAAGAGCATCGAGGCCGGTAATGTGTCGATGACAACAGGGTCGTCGCTCATACGTGGCGGTACGGCCCTGTTTGGTATCAAGACCCAGTTACAGTTTGGCAAACTTACGGCCACGGCGCTTGTCTCGCAGCAGAACTCTGAGTCAAAGACGGTCAACACCAAGGGTGGCGTGCAGACCACCGACTTCTCAATCAACGCCGATGAGTATGACCAAAACCGCCACTACTTCCTGTCTCACTTCTTCAGGGACAACTATGACAATTTCGCCTCACGGTTGCCTTACGTGTCATCAGGGGTGAACATCTCGCGCATAGAGGTGTGGGTGACCAACAAATCGGGCAATTATGACGAGTCGCGCAACATAGTGGCGTTTATGGACCTCGGCGAGAACAAGGTGCTCGCCAACAGCTACTGGACTCCCAATCCAGCACTTGACAATCCGGCCAACGCGTCAAACAACCTGCTGTCGGTAATCAAGACCGACTATCCGGGCGCGAGAAACATCAACACCGTCACCCAGGCGCTCGAACCCCTCGCAGCCTACGGCATCGAGGGTGGCAAGGACTATGAGAAGGTGGAGAGTGCGCGTCTGCTCAAGTCATCGGAATATACGCTCAACCCCACATTGGGTTATATCTCAATCAAGACGTCGCTCAACGCCGACGAGGTGTTGGGCGTGGCCTATGAGTATACCTATCGCGGTCAGGTCTATCAGGTCGGCGAGTTCTCGAGTGACATCACGACGACCGACCAGTCGCTCTATGTCAAGATGCTCAAGAGCACGACCGTAGCTCCCAAGCTCCCAATGTGGGACCTCATGATGAAGAACGTCTATGCGCTCAAGGGGGCATATCAGATACAGAAGAGTAACTTCAAGATGAACATAAAGTACCTGAGCGACACCACAGGTACTGAGATCAATTACCTGCCCGTCCCGGGGCTTAACAACCAGTCGCTGCTCCAGGTGATGAACCTCGACCGCATAGACTCCAACGAGGCATCCAACCCCGACGGATTTTTTGACTACATAGAAGGATACACGGTGCAGTCATCGACCGGGCGCATCATATTTCCCGTTGTGGAACCTTTCGGCTCACACCTGCGTGCCAAGATTGACAACCCGGCGCTTGCCGAAAAATATGTCTATCAGGAGCTGTATGATTCGACACTCGTTGTCGCACGCCAGTTTGCCGACAAGAATAAGTTTGTCCTCCGTGGTGAGTATCAGGCATCATCCGGCTCACAGATACGCCTTAATGCCATGAACGTCCCGCGAGGGTCGGTCGTGGTGACCGCCGGGGGCGTGCGCTTGACCGAAAACAGCGACTACACCGTTGACTACTCGATGGGTATAGTTACGATAACCAATCAGAGCATCATCGACTCGGGGCAGAGCATAAGCGTCACGCTGGAAAACCAGTCGATGTTCAGCACCCAGCGCAAGACCTTGCTCGGGCTCGACCTCAACTACAAGTTCAACAAGAACTTCAACATCGGGGCAACGTTTCTGCATTTCTCCGAGAAGGCCCTGACCGAGAAGGTGAATATCGGCGACGAGGTGATCAAAAACTCGATGTGGGGCGTGAATCTCGCCTACAACACCGACTTCATGTGGCTCACAAACCTGGTCAACAAGATACCGACGGTCAACGCCACGCAGCCGTCGACACTGAGCGTCAACGCGGAGTTTGCCCAGCTCATCCCCCACAAGCAGAAGTCGGGGTCCAACCAGGGAAGCTCTTATGTCGATGACTTCGAGTCGACCCAGACCGGCATCGACCTGCGGTCGCCCTACTCGTGGTTCCTTGCCTCAACGCCCTACGACCCGGGCGCGGGAGCGCTCTTTCCCGAGGCATCGTTGTCCAACAATGTTGACTACGGCAAGAACCGTGCGTTGCTGTCGTGGTATTACATCGACCGCATGTTTACCGACCGCAACTCAAGCCTTGCCCCCGGTTATATCAAGAGCGACCTTGAGCAGCTGTCCAACCCTTACGTGCGCGAGGTGACCTCACGCGAGATATTCCCCGGACGTGAGCTGAGCTACGGCGAGTCGTCCATCATCCAGACTCTCAACCTCTCGTACTATCCCGAGGAGCGTGGCCCCTACAACCTTGACTCGGAGAACATAGACGAGGAGGGGCGTCTGCTTAACCCCGAGAAACGCTGGGGCGGTATCATGCGCAAGATGGAGAATACCAACTTTGAGCAGTCAAACATCGAGTATGTGCAATTCTGGATGATGAACCCGTTTATGGACGAGAATAATCCCAACCACGAGGGTGGCGACCTGTACCTTAACTTCGGCGAGGTGAGCGAGGATATTCTCAAGGACGGGTTGAAAAGCTATGAGAACGGTATACCCTATGACGGCAACGACCAGTATCTCACCGAAACGGTGTGGGGACGCGTGTCGCGGCAAAACTCACTGACATACGCCTTTGACAATACCACCGGGGCGCGTCTCGTGCAGGATGTCGGTCTCGACGGGTTGAGGAATGACATGGAGTTTGAGTTTGACAGCTACAAGGACTACCTGGACCGGCTGCGCATGAAGCTCCCCGCATCGACGGTCGAGCGGATGCAGGCTGACCAGTTCTCACCGTTCAATGACCCCGCGGGCGACAACTATCATTTCTATCGCGGATATGACTACGACGAGCAGCGTCTCGGAGTGCTTGAGCGCTACAAGCACTACAATGGGGTCGAGGGCAACTCCCTCTCGCCCGAGGATGCGCCGGAGCCGCTCTACCAGTCGGCGCGTACATCCCCCGATGTCGAGGATATAAATCAGGATAACACCCTTAACGAGTATGAGCGCTATTTCCAGTATCGTGTCTCGATAAGACCCGAGGATCTTCAGCTCGGCAAGAATTACATAACCGACAAACAGGAGTCGATCGTGCTTACACGCGACGGACAGAAGCAGACGGTCGAGTGGTATCAGTTCAAGATTCCGTTGAGCGACTACGAGAAAATAGTCGGGTCAATCTCTGACTTCTCGACCATCCGATTTGCCCGCATGTTCATGACCGGGTTCAAGCAGGTGACCCACCTCAGGTTTGCCACGCTTGAACTTGTCAGGGGCGAGTGGCGCAGCTATGACTTCAACCTCAACAACCGTGGGGACACCCCGGCTGAGGGGCAGCTCGACATATCGGTGGTGAATATTGAGGAAAATGCCGGACGCGAGCCGGTGAACTACGTGCTTCCGCCGGGAGTGACGCGAATAGTCGATCCGGGGCAGTCGCAGATTACCCAGCTCAACGAGCAGTCGATGTCGCTCAAGGTGCTTGGTCTCAATGCCGGCGATGCGCGAGGGGTGTATAAAAACATGTCACAGGACTTGCGCAACTATAAGCGTATGCAGATGTGGGTTCATGCCGAGTCGTTGATTGACGACGTGACCAATCTCAAGTCAGGCGAGCTGTCGTTGTTCATTCGTCTTGGCTCTGATGTCAAGAGCAATTACTACGAGTATGAGGTGCCGTTGTCACTCACCCCTGCGGGGAAATACAACACCAACCTCAATTCTGACCGGCAGATTGTATGGCCGTTGAGCAACAGGTTTGACTTTGAGTTGCAGAGCCTTGTCAATCTGAAAAAGGAGCGTAACAGCCGCAAGCGTGAGGAAGGATCGGGCGTCGGGTTTGGCACGTTGTTTACCGGCCGAGACCCGGCCAACGAGGCCAACCGTATGGCGGTGATCGGTAATCCGTCGCTGAGCGACATACGTGTGATGCTCATCGGCGTGCGCAACAACGCGAGCACAACCAAGGATGGTGTTGTATGGGTCAACGAGCTTAAGGTCACCGACTTTGACGAGAGCGGGGGCTGGGCGGCCAAGGCCAATGTCAATCTCGGCATATCTGACATAGCGACGCTCAATTTTGGCACGCATGTCGAGACCGCCGGCTTTGGAGCTGTGGACCAATCGCTCAACTCGCGCCGCCTTGATGACTATCAGCAGTATAATTTTGCCGTTCAGGCCGACTTGGGACGTTTCATGCCGGCAGGGGCCAAGATGCACGCGCCGGTGTTCTACTCCATATCCAAGGAGAAGACCTCGCCCAAGTATAACCCCCTCGACCAGGATGTGTTACTGAAGGACGCGCTCGATGAGGCTGTGACCAAGGCTGAGAAGGACTCGATAAGCAACTATGCGATCGAGCACAACACGGTGCAGAGTTTCAGTATCTCGGGGTTGAAGTTTGATGTCAAGAGCGACACCCCCAAGCCTTGGGACCCGGCCAACTTCACGGTCAATTTCTCATTCAATAAGCAGTCCCATGTCGATCCCAACACCGAATATGAGAATACCAACGACTACCGTGGCAGCTTTCAGTATTCCTACTCCCCGTACGTCAAGGGCGTCAGGCCGTTTGGCTGGATAAAGAGCAACTCAAAGCACCTCAAGTTCTTTAAGGAGTGGGAGGTGAACTATCTGCCGACCAACATCAGCTTCCTCACGACCATGACCCGCTACTATTATGAGCAGCAGACCCGCAGTGAGATTGATGTCATGTTCCAGCTCCCTGTCTCGGTCAGCAAGAATTTCATGTGGGACCGCCAGTTCTCCCTGTCGTGGAGCCCGATAAAGTCACTGAGCCTGACATTCAATTCCAATACACAGGCACGCATCGAGGAGACCATGGGGGCCGTGAACCGCAAATTGTTCCCCGACAAGTACAAGGAGTGGAAGGACACGGTATTGAGCAGCCTCCGGCATCTTGGCACGCCCTGGGCCTACAACCAGTCATTTGTGGCCACGTACAAGGCTCCGTTCAACCGCATCCCCGTACTAGACTTCCTGACCGCGTCGGCGACCTACAATGCCACTTATCGTTGGGACCGTGGGGCGCAGGTAGCCGATGTCAATCTCGGCAATACGATTGCCAATCAGGCTTCGTGGAATGTCGATGGCCGCGTCAATCTGGAGACACTGTATAATAAGGTGCCTTATCTCAAGGATGTCAACAAACGATTTTCGTCAAGCAGCCGTAACAAGTCGCAGCGAGAGAAAAAGGCCAAGAAGTTTGAGCGCACCTATACGCTCAAGCCCGACACGACTTTTGTGATAAAACATAATCTGAGAAACAAGAAGGTCAAGGTGACGGCAAAGACCACTGACGGCCAACCGTTTGCCGTACGCACCAAGCCGATTGACGCCAATTCGGTCGAGGTGCTGACACGTGGCGACAAGACGTTGCAGTTTACTGTGACCGAGATACTCAAGGATGAGCGCCCATGGTGGCGTGAGGTGGCCGACCACGCCGCCCGTGCCGCCATGATGGTACGCAGTGCCAACGTGCGTTACCGCAACACGCAGTCACTGTCATTGCCACTGTACAATCCCGAGATTGGCAATGTGTTCGGTCAGAGCACGAGCTACGGGCCTATGGCCCCGGGACTCGGGTTTGCTTTCGGATTTACCGATGAGAGCTATATCGCCAAGGCCCGCGAGCGTGGATGGCTCATCCTCGACGATGGGCAGACGTCTCCTGCCGTGTGGTCGAAAACCAATGAGGTGAACCTCGACCTGACCATTGAGCCGTTGAGAGGTTTGAAAATACAGCTGACGACCAATCGCACTGACAACCGCACGAATCAGATACAGTTCATGTATGACAATATGCCGATAACCCGTACCGGCAGCTACACCAAGACCCACTGCGCGATTGGGACAGCGCTCAAGGGCAGCTCGGCTGACAATGGCTATGCCAGCTCGACGTTTGATCAGTTCTTGTCAAACATTCCCGTCATCGCGTCGAGGATTGAGGGTGAGTATGCAGGGTCGGTCTATCCCTCCGATGGCTTCATGCAAGACAATGCCCACGCCGGCAAGCCATTCAGCCCGGAGGTCGGCAGCGTCAATCAGTCGAGCAGCGATGTGCTGATTCCGGCATTTCTCGCTGCATATACCGGGGTGGATGCACGTAATATCTATCTCGACCCGTTCCCGTCGTTTGCTCACGTGTTGCCAAACTGGCGTGTGACCTACGATGGCCTTGTGCGTTTAGGCGGGATGAGCCGGATATTCAAGTCATTCAGCCTCACCCACGCCTACCAGTGTATCTATTCGGTCGGTTCATACACCTCTTATCTCAACTGGGTGAGTCTGGATGGCGGAACGCAGCTTGGCTTCACGCAAGATGAGCTGACGGGTGAGCCTGTGCCGTCGTCGCCTTTCAACATCTCGTCGGTGGCGATTACCGAGAAGTTTGCGCCGCTTGTCGGGCTGACAGCTACGCTTAAAAACGACTTGAAGTTTAATGCCGAGTATCGCGACAGCCGCACGCTTACGCTCAACACCGCCGCCGGGCAGCTCGTCGAGGCGACATCAAAGGGCATTGTAGTCGGAGCCGGATATAAGATTATAGGTTTCAACTCCGTCCTCAAGATGCGCGGCTCGGGCCAGGGCGTAAGCAATGACTTGACCCTTAATGCCGACTTCTCCTATCAGCAGAGTCAGGCGTTGATAAGGCGAATTGAGAGCAATTACACTCAGGCTACAAGTGGCACACGCACGATCGCCATCAACTTTACCGCGAGCTACATCTTGAGCAAGCGACTTACGCTCGCCGCGTTCTTTGACCACCAGATCAACACCCCGCTCATATCATCAAGCGCCTATCCCACTACCAACAGCAGCTATGGGGTGTCGGTCAACCTCTCGCTCGCACGCTAACGGAGGGTTGCTGTAGGGATGCACCACCGCCTCACAAGTAGTCAAACTCATACATATATATAGGCCGAGAGACGATGTCAGGTCGTGACACCGTCTCTCGACTTATGATATTAATTTGTTTAGCTTACTTGCATCCGCAGTCGCTACCTTTCAGCTTATGCTTGAAGTCGTTGAGCTGGGCAAGGAATGCCGCGAAGTCGGCATTGTCAGGATATTTCTTCAATGCGTGGTGCAGCAGACGTATACCCAATACAAGCTGACAGGCATGTTTCTCTGACATCGATTCCTTATCTTGTGCGAGTTTCGCTAATGCGGCGAGGTCATGATGACCGCCAAAGTTGAAGTTCATTACTTCCTGAATCTTTCCATCTACTACCTCTGAGATATTGAAGTGGTAGGAACGTTTTTCTTTATTACAATCCATAATAAATTGTTTTATTGGTTCTGTGTATGTTTGCTATTAAAACAACCTGTCATGGATATGGTTCGACCTGCGATTGTTAATTGGCGTTATAGCCGCTGATGTCAAAGCCACGCAGGAACTCAGCCGCCGTCATGCGCCGTTTGCCCGCTAATTGCAGTTCCAGTACCTCGATTCGTCCGTCTCCCGTCGTTATGTACAGATGTCCATCCTCGGCAGTGATTGTTCCCGGTCTTAGCCCATCGCGTTTTGACTCCGCTATGGAGGTTGTGAAGATTTTCACCTGATGGCTATCCGTCCCATTTGTCATCTCGATCCATGCGGCAGGGTAGGGAGAAAGGCCGCGCACGAGGTCGTGTATCTCAATGGTCGGCTTGTTCCAGTCGATGTGACACGTCTCCTTGAATATTTTTGGGGCAGGTGTCATCTCAGAGTCATTGGCGAGCGCCGATTGTGGTATGGACTTGAGGTCTCCGGCCAGGATATGCTCCACGGTATCCATGGTAAGGTCTGCACCGAGCATCATCAGCCGGTCATGTACTGTCCCGGCGTTGTCATCGGGCTTTATCTCGATTCGCTCTTGCCGCAGGATGTCCCCGGTGTCTATGTCGTGCTTGAGGAAAAATGTTGTTACTCCTGTCTCGGTCTCGCCGTTTATCACGGCCCAGTTGATTGGTGCTGCTCCGCGATATTTGGGCAACAGCGATGCGTGCAGGTTGAATGTCCCGAGTTCCGGCATCGACCATACTACCTCAGGCAGCATACGGAATGCGATTACGATAAACAGGTTCGCACCTATGGAGCGTAGTTCCTCGATAAATTCCTGAGATTTAAGGTTGGTAGGCTGCATGAGTTTGAGTCCGTTGGCCTCTGCATATTGTTTGACGGGCGAATGCAGCAACTTATGTCCGCGCCCTGCGGGCTTGTCGGGCATGGTGATTACTCCGGCGATATTGTAGCCGCCCTCATGCAATCTTTTGAGGCTCTCCACCGCAAAATCAGGAGTGCCGAGAAACACTATCTTGAGGTCTTTCTTTTCCATATATGTCTGTATGTATAGTTGATGTGTATTTATATTTGACACAAATATACTATAAAATTGTGTTATGTCGCAGATTTATGTTTTGCGGCATAAAATTTTTGGGTGTGTATGTCGCTGTGGAGTAGGGGCTTGTCTCGTTTTGGGCGTGGTTCGCTTAAAATTTCAGTGAAAAAAGTGGCCTGAAAATTTGGTGGGAACGGGGAAAGGGTGTACCTTTGCACTCGCTTTCGGGAAGCAACGCCGTGACAGCGGTCGCGGAGAGTCCCGGGAGGAAGTCCTGGAGGTGGACGCGACCCACGGCTTACGGTTGTAAAACGTGAAAAGTTGCAAAAAGTTCACCGAAAGTTTTGCGGACTCAAAAATTGTCCGTAACTTTGCAAAACTTTCGCCCGATGGCCGAGCGGCCCGGAGCGACGAGAGAGAACATTGAAACACTTACAATGGACAAGAAGTAGTACAAGAGCATAAACAAGGCTGCTTGTCAATTCTGAAACCAAGCCAGGCGTGTATGACGGGGCAGGACGCAGACCTCGGTGCCATCTCGAAGCCGGAACGACCGTGAAGGCAAAACACTTGTCTTATATTTGTTATAAGAGAAAAATAAAACGAGATACAACAACGAAGAGTTTGATCCTGGCTCAGGATGAACGCTAGCGACAGGCTTAACACATGCAAGTCGAGGGGCAGCGCGGGCGCGGCAACGCGCCCGGCGGCGACCGGCGCACGGGTGAGTAACACGTATGCAACCTGCCCGCAGCAGGGGGATAAGCGGAAGAAATTCCGTCTAATACCGCGTAAC
>JAMPAQ010000001.1:758010-823439 GCA_023667145.1 Pseudoflavonifractor sp. | reverse complement strand
GTCTGGAGATTTTCTTGATGACGGCATAGAATATTCCTTTCCCACACGTTAGTCTCGGCGAGCAAATTGAAAACTTGAAGTTGATATTGCAATTAAACAGGAGATAAGACTCCGCGCCGGTGAAAACAAACTCTGACATATTGGCACAGAATTACGCTGGTTAAAATCAAATGATAGAATACTGCAAATCCCCGGAAAGATGAGTCTATGCAAATGCAGAGTAGCGGAATTTGCATTGTCTCGACTCGTGGGATTCTGCCCCGGCATTGAATGGAGAAGCGATGGCAGCATTGCCTACTATTCACCTTTCAATGACAGTTGAATGAGAGGTTTTCTTGGTTTCACGACTTTTGAACTCCTTGAATTATACCCTATTTGATATAATTCATAATTCATATAAAAAGATTATACCCTTATTGGTGTAGTGTGAGAAATTTTTATTATCTTTGCACCCATAAGGGTATAGATATATGACACCACTTGCTAAATATGTAAAAGAGATGCGTCGGCAGTATGGGCTGACGCAGATTGACCTCTCTGAGAAAGCCGGGGTTGGTCTCAGATTTGTGAGAGAACTTGAACAGGGAAAAAAGTCACTCCGTCTTGACAAGGTGAACGATGTGCTTGCACTATTCGGGGCTGAAATTGGGCCAGTAAAAATTGAAAATGAAAAATTGAAAATGGAAAATTAAGAATGGGTATGAAAAAGGCTAATGTATTTGTTGATGACATTCACGCCGGAGTGATTGCGGAGGCAGACTTCGGCTATGAGTTCCATTATCTTTCGGGATATCTGCAACGAGAGAATGCAAAGCCTGTAAGTCTGACTTTGCCATTGACTGAGAAACGATATCAGAGCAATGTCCTGTTCCCATTCTTCGACGGCTTGATTCCTGAGGGGTGGCTTCTTGACATCGCCCAACAGAGTTGGAAAATTTCAGCGCGTGACCGTTTCTCACTTCTGCTTGCCTGCTGCAAAGACTGCATAGGCAATGTAAGCGTAATACCTATTGAAAACGAAGAATAAAGCCTGATATGTGTAAATGCCTCTATTGTTACAAGCCGCTTGAAAACGGAGAGACCGATTTTCACAAGGGATGCGCCCGTAAGTTTTTTGAATCTACGGTTGTGCCGATATTGCCATACACACGGAGCAATATTAAAGAACTTGCCCGCGAGATTGTATCTGCAAGTACCACAGTAACCGGCGTGCAAGCCAAATTGTCGCTTGACATTGCCCGTGGGAAATCAGGAGAGTCTCAGCGTTTCACGATTGTCGGTCTGTGGGGTCGATTTATCTTGAAACCCCAGACCGAACTTTATCCACATCTTCCGGAACTTGAAGATGTGACAATGCACATGGCCGAGGCCGCAGGTATCAAGACGGTGCCACATACTCTGATTCGATTTGCCGACGGCGAGTTATGCTACCTTACAAGACGAGTTGACCGCACGAAGCGAGGGGCAAAGATAGCGATGGAAGATATGTGCCAATTGTCGGAGCGTCTGACCGAAGACAAATACAAGGGTTCGTATGAACGTATCGCAAAGCTCATCAAGGAGTATTCAAACGCGCCCTTGCTTGATGTCTCGGACTTCTGGCAAGTGGTGATATTTTCTTGGATTACCGGCAATGCCGACATGCACTTGAAGAACTTCTCTTTGTTCAATCCATCGGGTTACTATCAACTGATGCCGGCATACGACCTGCTTTCGACAACATTGGTGATGCCGGAAGACCCGGAAGAACTTGCCCTGACATTGAACGGAAGGAAAAGAAAAATCACTCGCCATGATTTTGAGACTGCCATGACTGCAAGCGGTCTCAATGAGAAAGCGGTCTCAAACATGTTCAAGAGGTTTGAAAAGTCCGTGTCAAAATGGCATGAGATCATCAATGTCTCCTTCCTACCGGAGAATATGAAATCCACATACAAAGCGAAAATTGATGACATGATGTCGCGTTTGGTCGGAGAAAAGGCTAATTTCGAGTAACTCGGCCTCAAAAACCAATGAATTTACAGTTACTCTTAAATATTTTTCAGTATTTTATAGGCATAATCCACGAAAAATTAGTACCTTTGCAGTTGCAAAGACAATGCGAAGCTATCGGCAGAGTCAGCAGAAAACGGGCGGCTGTGAAGCCTCTCGGATCGAATCAAGCCAAAAATGGGTCATTCAGACCACTGAAAACCCTGAAAATTAGCCTGATTTTGTAAATTGAGACTGCCTCTGTATTTTATAGCATACGGATGCTCATTACCAATGGTTTAATGAAACTGCATCGGAAAGTAAACATTCTGCATCGTGAACCCGATTTGATGATAATTTTAACCGGTGGACAGATGGCTTATACCCGCAATGACGGAGTGAAAGTCATACCGCTGGCTACTCTAAGACCGTGATGTTATGACAGTGAAAGATGAGATTATCAGTATAATTTATCGGATGAGGGACCTGAACGTCCGTAGATTCCGGAGAAACATCGGGAGAGGGTTTTCCTACTTCAACGTATGTCGCAATGTCGAAGATTGGGATTATACAAGCATTCTGGCAGTTGAACGCCATCAAATTGAGCGTGTGCGGGACTCCATAGCCCACTATCATAATCACCTTAATGCAGATAGAGATATTGAACGGCTCAATCTTGCATTGCGTCTGTTGGATATTATCGAAGAAGATGGGTGTTGTGAAAGGATAGACAAACCTCTTAACTTTGTAGAATGCAAGGACAAAGAAGGTTTATATGAACTGGAAGATGACCCGGAGTCATATTATACAATTCCCGTTTATGTCAATCACAGAAATGCCATGCGGTATTCCCAACAAGATATTTCATATTATACAGAGTCCAAGACAGGCGCAATGTGGCAATCCCATCTTAGGGTTGAAAAGGCATGGCATATCTATCATCGCCTGCGTTTATATTTCATGCGCAGTTGGTGGGATTAGGTATGCGCACCCACGGACATATTGAGATGCTAAATGAATCGGGCGAGCATGTCAAGGCACTGGCTCCGGTGATTGTGTCGGCGAGCCGGGCCACTGATATCCCGGCGTTCTTCTCCCCGTGGTTCTTCGACCGACTCGACAAGGGGTATTGTGTGTGGAGAAATCCGTACAACGGCATGGACTCATACGTGAGCTTCGCCAATACCCGCTTCATTGTCTTTTGGTCAAAAAATCCAGCTCCCCTCCTCCTCTATTTGCCAAATCTTAAGGAGCGGGGAATCGGGTTTTACATCCAGTATACCCTAAACGATTACCAGCAAGAGCGCCTGGAACCAAACGTCCAGAGACTAACGGACAGGACCGACACATTCAAACGCATTGTCGATGCCTATGGACCGGGCAGCGCGGTGTGGCGATTAGACCCCTTGATTCTTACCGATAAAATCGGTATCGATGAACTTCTCGAAAAAATCCGGCATATCGCCTACGAGTTAGACGGCTACACCGATAGGCTCGTGTTCAGCTTTGCCGACATAGCCGGTTACAGGAAAGTCAGCGCAAACCTCCAACGGGCTGGGGTCAACTATCGCGAGTGGACCGAAAAGGACATGCTGGAGCTTGCCGATGGACTGCAACGGTTAAATCTGCCGGTGCGACTCGCCACATGCGCCGAGTCCATCGACCTGTCACCCTATGGGATCAGTCACAACCGCTGCATAGACCCCGACCTCATTTCCCGACTCGCGCCCGATGACCCGACACTGCAAATGTGGCTTTTTGGAGCCACAAAGGACAGCGGCCAACGCCAAGGCTGCGGCTGCATCCTCAGCAAGGACATCGGCCGATACAACACCTGCACCCACGGCTGTCTCTACTGCTACGCGACCAACACACCCGCGCCCGTAGGTAACCGAACGCAACATCCGTTTCACCCGCACATCCAAATAACATCGCTGACAAAGTAACATTGGCAAAATCATAATGTATGAACACGGTAGACATCCTCAATAAACGCATTGCCCTGTGCTTAGACATACGAGCCAGATCTTATCGCACCATCACTCTCTTTGACGCACTAAATTCTATCAGGACAGGCAAATATAAAACTCAAATTGAGAATATCCGTCGGCTATATAGTTTAGGCAAATCCGCTATCGCTGGATACAAATCAAGAAAGAAGCAGCTGCCCTCCTATATTTTCAGCGGCACTCTATTTGATACAAGATTCAAATTTGACATCTGTGGGTATACATCCCTTATGATTGTTGACATCGACAAACTTGAATCAGCAGATTCTATAAAAGATAAGCTGAAAAACGACTCTCATATCGTTTCAACATGGATTTCTCCGTCCGGAAATGGACTTAAGGCATTACTTTATTTTGAATATGACAAGTACTACCCTTATGCCGACACATGGATATATCACGAGCATTGTGCTTTCCCTCAAATAGAAAAATACTTACGCGAGACCTATGATATAAATATTGACTCATCAGGAGATGATGTCACCCGACTATGTTTCGTCTCTTATGACCCCGATATTCATTTGAAGAGACAATTCACACCGTTCAAAGTATCATGCAATTTATCCAACTCTGAAATAAATAAGATTCGTTGGAGATACAACTTTAGTAGACAAAATATCCGCAATGCACTGAAAGAACACAAACGTATTGCCAAACTTCTGAATAAAACAGCCACTAAAGATTAGCCTGATATTTTTCCTTAACAAGCGATGATATCATTCGTATGAAAAATGTTATATTTGCCATGGCAAGCAAATGAGTTGGTCACCCACACTATGGTGGTAGTTTTTACCTTACATATATTCTCTTTTCGTTTTGACTACGGAGATTGATTCTACACAAAATTGACAATTAAAGCACGATAGCATGATATATCTTGAAAAATTTATATTCCCCGACCTTGAGCATGATACTCTTATTCATAATGATGCAAGAGATTCATTTTATGATGAACACAGTTATCCATTCCACCTTACATCAAACATGGGGTTATGGTCATTGGACTTTGAATTTTGAGACAGGATACAACGTAGACCGATATATACGTGGCACCGAGATAAAGAAAGCAAAGAGAGGAAGGGCCTATTCGTTCAACAAATTGCTGATTGACAGGATAGGCAAAATCGAGAGAGGATTCAGCAACGGTGAGACTGCCCTGATGAAACTTTCCGAACTATTGGAAGACCCGGGCCTATATCTGCTTGACGAGCCTGAAAACAGCATGTCATGTGAGTTTCAAATGGAACTATCTTCCATTATCCAGTACCTTGCGAGATATGGGAAATGTCAGTTTATCATAGCGTCCCACTCGCCGTTCATTCTGTCTATGAGCGGTGCCAAGATATACAATCTTGACCATAGCCCGGTTGATATTTGTAATTGGCGGGAACTCGATAACATGAAGCACTATTTCAACCTTTTCAATGATGCAAGGGAGCACTTCATAAGACAGAAATAATCTGAACCTATGGCGGGGATAAGCGTTATCACATAGAGTGACAGATGTTTTGCGACTGAAAAATCGACTAAAATCTTTACTACTATGTTAGATACCGAGTATAAATTTGGCGAGGTACACGACCTTGCCGCCCAGGTCAGCCAGGCTGACGACCACGTACAGTTCAAGAAGGTGTTTGAGAACGCCAACGGTGGAGTCTCGCTCCTCGCGTTCAAGGCCGGGCAGAAGCTCGACCGCCATCTCGCCCCCGCCGAGGTGATGGTCAGCGTGCTGCAAGGTGAGATCGAGTTCACGATAATCGACACGCTCCACACGATACGTGCCGGCGAGTTCCTGCTCATGGGAGCCGGCGTACCCCACAGCGTGATGGCCGTGACCGACTCAAAAGTCGCCGTAATAAAAGTGAAACCCTAAAATAAATTGATGACTATGGACAAATATGTTTGTGACGTATGCGGATGGGTCTACGACCCCGCTGTGGGAGACCCCGACAACGGCATCCAGCCAGGTACAAAGTTTGAGGATCTGCCCGACGACTGGGTATGCCCCCTGTGTGGTGTCGGCAAAGACCAGTTCTCAAAGGTAGAATAACCCGCCACCATCGCCGCGTCCGCAGGGGGGATAGCCATCTCACCTGCGCCGACGCTACATCATCCACCGTCATGCCATCACCCATCCGGGTCATGCGTGGCGGTAGATGGCTTTATAAGTCAAGGCTTCGACTTACCGACAGGAGGCTCTGTCAGCGTTATTCTGACTACCATCGTGCGACTCAGGCTCCGGGCTATCGCCTCATCAAAGTGTGACATATACTTTGGCAAGAACCGCTCGCAGAGCAGACGCAATGCCTCGACTTTCTCCTCCTCGTCATCTACAAACTCTGCCCGTCCGACAGCGATTGCCGAATGGAAATGCTCCGTAAAATTATTCTTCTCCTCGTAACAAGGCGTACACTTGCTGACCGCCGACAGGCTGACCACAGGATTATGCCTCAGACAATCAATCTTCTCCCCCTCGGCAGCACAGTGGAAATAGAGTGTCGTCTCGTCGCGTCTCACCATGTTGAGCGGCAATCCATAGGGCGTGCCATCGGGACGCGTCATGCTGATAGTCACAAACGGGGCACGGTCAAACACCTCCAATGCCCACGCCGCGTCCTTCCGTCTGTCGGCTTTTCTCATCGGTCTCATAATCTGTATCTGCTTATCCTATCACGCAAAATTAATACAATCCACCCGATTCCCCATCCTTTTCTGACGCAATACTCCCTTCATCACAGATAAACAAATTGCCGGAGTCGCGATACACAAGGCATCAGGACTCCGGCATAAGCTAATCTGCGGCGACCGCATTTATAAAAACGATACTTGACTCTTGCTTGACTTGACGGCCCATCCATCGACACCATCGTCATGCCATGCCTTGCCCTCTCACTCTGCATTGACTCTCTCGGGCTTATGGCGGCACTCTGACAGTCGCATGGACAGCCATTCACGGGCGGTCGCTCACATAACGGACTCAGGCCATGCTCATGCGGCAGCCTCGGCGTTGACCGACGCATCGGCAAGAGCCGTCAGGTCAGCGTCAGTCTTCTTCTCATCCTTGAGTATCGAGCGGAGCATCTTGGCCACCTTGGTCTCGCCCATGACATCGGCAAACGCCGCGAGAGTGCCATAAGTGGCTATCTCATAATGCTCCGACTTCTGAGCGGCCATTATCAGCCCGGCATCACGTATGGCCGAGCCCTTGTCCGTATCCTCAATAATACTTTCTGTCTCCTTTATCAGACCCGCCATGGCCTCGCACTTCTTGGCCTGGGGTTTCTCACCAAGCATCTCGAATATCTCACCGATGACGGCGATCTGCTCCTCCGTACCCTTGATGTGGGCATCAAAAGCATCCGCCAACTTCTTGGATGTGGCCGCCTTTTTCATCTTAGGCAGCTCCTTGAGCAACGCTTTCTCAGCCCATAGGGCATCCTTCAGTCCATCGACAAAGAAGTCCTTAAACTCGTTTGCCTCGACCTTAGCCGTCTTTTTGGCGCTCTTGCTCTCGTCAGCCTTCATGTCGGCTGACTTGACATCCGTGGCCTTGGTGGTCTTTGACTCGGTTGCGGCGGTTTTCTTGTTGGTCGCCGTCTTAGCAGCCGTAGCTGCACTCTTGGTCTTTGTTTCCATAATCAATCTGTTTTTACAGGTTAACAACAGGTTAATAAATAGTATATGAGGATAAGAGTGTTTCTTCTATTCCTTGACCCACACGGCAAGGTTGCGTCCCTTGACGGTAAACTCACCCGCGCCGTTGTCGTCGAGCGTGACGATGGTGTCTATCGACCCCGTCGCCTCACGCCATCGTTCCCCGGCATGATCCGGTCCCATGGTCACCCATTTGGATCCGTCCATGTCATTGGACATCAGGTACACCAGCCCGGCGTGGTTCTCATCGCCGGTTCGGCGGAATCCTACGGTCGATGGATGGTCAAAGTAGTTCTCCTGGTCACCGTAGGCGTGCTCGCGGCGTGCCCACAGCAGCGTGTCAGTTATCTGCCGGTGGGGCGACGCGTTCCTGTCTGTGCTGTAATAGTCACCATAAAATATGCAGGGATAACCATCCTTCATCAGCAATATCAGGCCGTAGGCCATCGGCTTGAACCAATCGGCCACACGCGACTCAAGCGAGCTGCCCGACTGCGAGTCATGATTCTCGACAAACGTCACCGCGAGATCACAGTGGTGGTCGACAAGCGTGTTGTCGAGCATCGCCGACATGTCAAATCCCGAGCCCTCACACGATGCCTGAAACATGTTGTAATGCAACGGCACGTCAAACAGGTCGATGCCGTGGTTGACATTCTCGACAAACTCGTCGAGCGCGTCGAGGTCACCGTTCCAATACTCGCCGACAGCATAGAAATCGTCGCCACGCTCCTCGCGGACCGATTGTAGGAAGCGTGCCGTGAAATTATAGTCCATGTGCTTGATGGCATCCATGCGGAAACCGTCAAAGCCAAATGTCTCCGTCACCCATCGGCCCCAGCCGATAAGCTCATCGACCACCTCGGGGCTGTCGAGGTCGATGTCATTGCACATCAGGAAGTCATAGTTTCCGTTCTCGGTGTCGACACCCTGGCTCCAGCCCTTGCCGTCGCCGAGTATGCGGAACACCCCGCCACGGTCAGTCGTCGCGTCATAGTCAGTACCCGAGAAGTGATACCAGTGCCACTTGAAGTCAGAGTACTTGTCTCCGCGCCCCTTGAAGTCATACCCGGTGTACGACTCAATCTCCATCGGCTCACCGATGTCTTGGTTGCGGTCTCCGCCGTCAACCTCGATGACACGAAATTTCTCCTTGTAGTCACCGCCGGCCTTGTGGTTGAGCACCACATCGAGATAGACCGATATGCCATTGTCATGGAGAGCGGCAATCATCTCCTCAAGCTCACGGCGTGTGCCATACTTGGTCCTCACCGTCCCCTTTTGGTCAAACTCGCCGAGGTCATACAGGTCGTAGGTCGCGTAGCCCTCGTCGGCCTGTTCGTCGGCCTTATAGGCCGGTGGAATCCACACAGCCGTAATCCCCATCTCGGCAAGATGCGAGGCATCCTCCTTGAGTTGAGTCCAAAGTCTGCCGTCATTGGGCAGGTTCCACTCAAAATACTGCATCATAACTCCATTTTTCATAACACTTTGCATTGAGGTTGGTAACGCTTTCACTTTCTTCCGCAGAAGATGTTTCTAACTACATCCTGACATCTAAAACGGTTCAATCACTTAACTTTTTTTGAAAACGACACACCCCCTTCTATATAAATTTTACCATATTCCGTTTTGAAATCTTAATATGACAGTCACTTATGCCGTTACTTACGGTAGGGTTATTTTTACTACTTTTGCCGATGTAACACTCATCAATCAGCCGATGCCGATAATCGAGATCTCATCACTCAACCACCCCGGCGTGGAGATATTCGCCACGCTCACCGAGACCCAGCTGCGCCAGCGTGTCGAGCCCGACCGTGGCATCTTCATAGCCGAGAGTCCCAAGGTCATCAACGTGGCCCTCGATGCCGGATACGAGCCGGTGGCAATGATGTGTGAGCGACGGCACATCAGCGGTGATACCGCCGGCATCATAGCCCGCTGCGGCGACTGCATACCCATATATACTGGCACACGCGAGCTGCTGTCATGCCTCACAGGCTATACCCTCACACGCGGGGTGCTCTGCGCCATGCGCCGGCCCCGGGCACTCACTGTAGGCGACGTGTGCCGCGACTCGCGCCGAGTCGTGGTCATTGACGGTGTTGTCGATACGACCAACATCGGGGCGATATTCCGCTCTGCCGCCGCCCTCGGCATCGACGGCGTGTTGCTGACCCGCACCTCGTGCGACCCGCTTAACCGCCGTGCCGTCCGCGTTTCGATGGGTTCGGTGTTTCTTGTCCCTTGGTGCCGTCTCGACTCCCCCATACAGTCATTGAGGCAGTTTGGATTCCGCACGGTGGCTATGGCCCTAACCGACGACTCCATACCGCTTGACGATGCCCGACTCGCCGCCGAGCCAAGGCTTGCCATTGTGATGGGCAACGAGGGCGACGGCCTGTCACGCGATACCATCGAGGCAGCCGACTACACTGTGCGCATCCCCATGCACCACGGTGTCGACTCACTCAACGTCGCCGCCGCGTCGGCCGTCGCGTTCTGGCAACTGCGTGTCAGATAGTCGGCCATGCCCCGGGTGTCTCCGGCCACGCCAACTTTTTCCCCGACCGTGTGTTTATACCATACAAACCCCTAAAAACACTGTTATGGACTACACACAACTTATCAATAGCCGTCCCGTCGTACTCGTTGAGTTCTATGCCACATGGTGCCCTCATTGCCGCCGCATGATGCCGGTGGTCGATGATGTCCGTGCCCTTGTCGAGGGACAGGCTCTCATTGCCCAGCTCGACATCGACCAGAACAATGAGGTGGCCGACGAGGCCGGAGTAAAATCCGTGCCTACGTTTATCGTCTACCGCGATGGTCGCGAGACATGGCGATCAAGCGGCGAGATAGACGGCAACGTGCTCTATCAGAAGATTGAGCAAGCCGCCCGATAACGTCAACCCGACCTGCTCTCATCCCTATGGACAACGGAAAACCCACTATATTTTCCGACCTGCTCACGGCTCTTGAGGTTCCCCACACCACGGCCTATAGCGACAAGCGTTTCCGCTCGATGACGTTCAAGTCATTGTTCGGCCTGTCGCGTCTGCTAAAAGCCTACGGCATCGACAATGAGGCGCTGAGCGTCGACAGCAAGGCGACACCCGAGTCTCTTCCCGTCCCGTTCCTCGCCAAGATGGGCGATTCGTTTACGGTTGTCACCGACTGTGGCGACAACTCAGTGAGCTGCCGCGTGGGAGGAGAGACCACCGTCATCCCACGCGACAAGTTTATCGACGGATGGTCGGGCGTAGCACTCATCGCCTATCCCGACGACAAGTCATGCGAACCCGACTACCGCGCCCATATGATTGAGCACATCGGCAACACCGCCAAGGGATACGTGCTGTGGGGATGCGCCCTGTTCCTCTTTGTCTATCTGTTTGTCACCGCCGGACTCTACCGCCACGTCTCGACAACGCTTGTGACAGCCGTGTATCTTGGTGGACTCTTCATGACCTACCTGTTGATGCTCAAGAAGCTAAATCGCGGCAACCATATGACCGACCGCGTCTGCGGAGTGCTACAAGATGGTGGATGTGACACGGTGCTCGAACGCAAGGCTTCGACATTCTTCGGCATATTCGGATGGAGCGAGGTCGGATTCTCCTACTTTGCCGTGAGCCTGTTCACCCTCCTTGTGTTCCCGCAATATATCCGCTATCTCGCACTCATCAACCTGTGCTGCTTGCCATTTACCGTCTGGAGTATATGGTATCAGAGATTCCGCGCCCACGCGTGGTGCACGCTCTGTGTCAGTGTGCAATGTCTACTGTGGCTGCAATTCTTCTGTTATCTCGGTGGAGGATTCTATCATGACATCTTCCCGCTGCGCATCCAGTTCTTTGTCCTCGGCGCAAGCTATGTCACGGCACTGCTTCTGCTCAACCGCCTGACACCGCTCGCCACCCTCAACCCCGGCGATTGAACCCGATATAAAAAACGAGACCAATATGAAACATAACGCCAAAAAGCCCATTCCGGGTGCCCGCACCCTCTCCCCTGCCGAGATGAACCACATCCACATCTGCACCGGCAACCACTCCCCCCGCCCCGCCTCCGGGAAACCGGGTTCAAACAGCAATTAGCCACATTTCATAAAAAATGGAGACTTGATAGAAACAAACCGCTCCCCGGAAGTGAATGTGACAACTTCCGGGGAGCAGCTGTTTTATGACGATCTATCAGTCGCTATCGGCTGTCAGAAAAGCCGCTCGGGATAAGTACCGTCGGCGTGGAGCTGGGCAAACTTCTCCACCACTCCGGGACGGTCGGCCGAGTATGTCACGCCAAACCACTTTGAGTCCGTGTCAAGCACCTTGACTGTGGCCTCTCCCGACTTGATGAGGCTGTCGACACAGAGGGGGATGAAAAACTCTGACTTGGGCGTGTTGATATCCTTGTCAAGGAACTTGACAAACTCACGCTCGCTGAAGTCGAAGTAGTCGGGCGTGAATCCCCACAGGTTCATCGACACCGGGGTCATCGGGTCGAGCTTCTGCTCAACGCCATTCTTGTCGGTAAACACTATCTCATGGTCAGGATTATAGCTGATGGCGGTACGCTCCACGATAGTATCGAGCATCCCGTCCTTGGTCGTGCATACGCCGCGTGCCACCGACCCGTTCTCGGTCATGGTGTTGCCTACACGAAATCCAACCATGCAATAGTCACCCTTCTTGTCGCGGGGACGCATCAGCTCACGTGCCATGACCTCAAACGCGTTGCGTCCGTAGAAGTCATCGGCATTGATGACAGCAAACGGCTCTTTTATCACATCCTTGCCCATAAGCACGGCATGGTTTGTGCCCCATGGTTTCGTGCGGTCAGCCGGACATGTGTATCCCTCGGGGAGAGCGTCGGTCGACTGGAACACTACCTCCACCGGCACATGCCCCTCATACTTCGACAATATCTTCTCGCGGAAATCCTGCTCAAAATCCTTGCGGATGACAAAGACTATCTTGCCAAATCCCGATTTTACCGCATCATAGATAGAGTAATCCATTATCGTCTCTCCATTGGGGCCGAGAGAGTCAAGCTGTTTAAGACCACCGTAACGGCTACCCATTCCGGCGGCGAGTACAAAAAGCGTAGGTTTCATTATCAGTTTATGTTTGTATGATATTATTCTTGTGTCGCTAAAAATATTTGTATCAGGCGTTTTTGGTTACTTCTCTGTCGAGAACTCAAACACGATGGTCTGACGGTACTCCTCTCCCGGCCCGAGAATCTGGGAGGGGAAATTTCGATGGTTGGGCGCGTCAGGCATTCCCTGACACTCGATAGCCACAGCGTCATAGTCGTGGTACTCCTTACCGCTCTTTGACAACGGCGAGCCGGTGAGCCAGTTGCCTGTATAGACCTGCACTGCAGGTTGGGTAGTGAACACATCGAGCACGCGCCCGCTGCGGTCGCTCGACAACCGCGCCGCATGGACGAGCTTATGCTTGTGCCATCCGTCTATCACCCAACAATTGTCATAACCCTTGCCATACTTGAGCGCGGGAAAGTCAGCCTTGATGTCGCGCCCCACGGCCTTTGCCTGGGTGAAGTCCATCGGAGTACCCTCGACCGGGGCCATCTCACCTGTCGGCACGAGAGTGTCGTCGGTAGGCAGATACCGCGACGCGAATAGCTGCAACCGATGGTCGAGCGCCGACCCGACATCCTCCCCGTCGAGATTGAAGTAGCAGTGATTGGTCAGGTTGACCACAGTCTTCTTGTCGGTCGTGGCGGTAATCTCAAGCCTCAGCTTGTTGTCATCACTCCACGAGTAAACCGCCCTCACGTCAAGGTTGCCGGGATACCCCTCCTCGCCGTCAGCAGAACGGTAGGTGAACACCACCTTGCCATGCTCGATGGCTCCATGCCAGTTACGGTTCATGAAGCCTGTCGGCCCCCCGTGCAGGGCGTTCGGGCCGTTGTTTATGGCGAGGGTGTATTCCTTCCCGTCAATCTTGAACTTACCGCCGGCTATGCGGTTGGCATACCGTCCCGGGATTTTCCCGGCACATGGGCCGTCGCCTATATAGTCAAGTATATTCTTATAGCCGATCACGACATCGGCGAGACACCCGTTCTTGTCAGGCACGGCGATAGCCACCACGCCCGCGCCAAAGGACGACAGCGTCACGTAAGCGCCGCTCTTGTTGGTGAGCGTATAGAGGGTTATATCCCCCTGCGGTGAGGGGACTGTTGATTGAGATATTTCCATTTCCTATATACCATTACTTATTCGACACGTCTCGCGCCGTCAGATATGACCACGTCATATACCTTTGGCTCGTGACCATACTTGGCCTTGAATTTCTCCTTGGCTGTCTTTATGAACGGCTCATACAGCTCATCCCTCACCAGGTTGATGGTGCATCCGCCAAAGCCGCCACCCATGATGCGCGAGCCTGTCACGCCACAATCGGCTGCTATGTCGTTGAGATAGTCGAGTTCCTCGCAACTCACCTCATAGTCCTTTGACAGGCCACGGTGAGTCTCATACATCTTGCGGCCAACGGTCTCATAGTCATGCTTCATCAGCGCGTCACACACGTCGAGCACCCTATCTTTCTCCTCAATGACAAACTTGGCGCGGAAATAGTCCTCTGCCGAGATATCGCTCTTGACACTGTCGAGCATCTCCATCGTTGCGTCACGCAGCGTGTCGATGCCAAGACGCTTTGCCACACGCTCGCACGACTCGCGGCGGCGGTTGTAGGGGGAGTCGGCAAGCTCATGCTTCACGACCGAGTCGAGCAGCACGAGCTTATGGCCCTTTGGCTCAAACGGGAAGTACTCATACTCCATCGAGCGGCAGTCGAGGCGTATCAGATGGTCTTTCTTGCCGAATACCGATGCAAACTGGTCCATTATGCCGCAGTTGACCCCGCAATAGTTATGTTCGGTCGACTGTCCTATCCTGGCAAGCTCAAACTTGTCAATGGAGTTGCCGTTAAACATGTCGTTGAGCGCGAACGCGAAGCATGACTCAAGGGCCGCCGACGAACTCAGCCCGGCGCCGAGGGGCACATTGCCGGCAAACACCGCGTCAAAGCCCTTTACAGTGCCGCCTCGCTTGATAATCTCGCGGCAGATGCCAAACACATACCGCGCCCACGATGCCTTGGGGGCATCCTCCTCGTTGAGTCCAAACTCGGCATAATCGTTTATATCTATCGAGAACACCCTCACGCGGTCAGTGCCGTTGGGACGCAACTCGGCCATGATGACCTTGTCTATAGCGCCGGGAAACACAAACCCGCCGTTGTAGTCAGTGTGCTCGCCTATGAGGTTGATGCGTCCCGCCGATGCGTACAGGGTACCGGGAGCGCCAAATCGTTCTTCAAATACTTTTTGAATCTTTTCTTTCATTTCCATATTGGTATAGTTTTACAGGTTTTTTTACTTTACAGGGATATTCACTACCGCGTCCTTGACACCCTTGGCCGATGCCTTGAACGTGAGGACTCCGGGGGTCTTGCCGGGACGGGCTATCGCCGTGGCCGCGCCGCTGAACAGCTGCATCCTCGGGTCCTGGAATGGCAACAGACATGTCGGGTCACCGTTGGCCGTGGCCTCAAACTGTCCCGCACCCGTGACCTTGAAATCGACCATGCGGCTGTCGTCGGGCACGATGTTGCCATCCTTGTCGGCTACTTGGACAGTGAAGTAGACGAGATCCTCGCCATCTGCCGCAATCTCGCTGCGGTTGGGGGTCACCACAAGATGGTGGGCCTTGCCGGCTGTGCGAACCACTTTCTCGGCCACGGGGTTGCCGATGCTGTCATATGCGACGACCTTAAGCTCGCCCGGCTCATACACGGTCTCATTCCACATCAGGCGGTAACGGTTCATGTACGTCGAGTCGTTCTTCTCCCTCATGCCCTGGCTCTTGCCGTTTATAAACAGCTCGGCCTTTGGCAGGTTTGTATAGACCATCACCGGGGTCACCTCACCCTCGCGGCCATTCCAGTTCCAGTGGGGCAGCACGTGGAGAGTGGTGTCATCCTTGTTCCACTGCGAGCGGTACAGGTAGTAGCGGTCCTTGGGGAGTGACGCGAGGTCGATTATGCCAAACAACGAGCTGTGGCTCGGCCACGCGTCGGTGTCGTAGGGCGACGGTTCCCCGAGGTAGTCAAACCCGGTCCATACAAACTGACCCAATACCCAATCGTGGTCATCATCGCGGGCAAAGTCTATGTCGGGGATATTTGACCATGTGCATGTCTCGATGTCATAACTCGACGACTGGTTGTCGGGATGGAGTGCCACGTGACGGCTGTTTTCGTCAGGCTTGGCGAGCGGGAACTTGTACACTCCTCTTGACGAGACGGTCGAGGCCGTCTCCGAGCCCAACAGCAGCTGCTGGGGCAACCGCTTGTGTATCTCGTCATAGCGCTGCGGCTTGTAGTTGAACGACGGGATGTCGAGCGCGGCGGCATAGCCATTGTCGAGCACCGAGTTTATCTGATCCATGCCGCATGTCACGGGACGCGTCGGATCGAGCTTGTGTACCAGATCCTGAAGCATCACAAGCTCATCCATGCCCACATTGCCCCACTGCGACGGAACCTCGTTGCCTATGGACCACATCACCACCGACGGATTGTTGCGGTAATGCTCCACCATGTTGGCGATATCCTTTTCGGCCCATTCATTAAATATCGCGCCATATCCGTTGGGCGATTTGGGACGGAAGCCCCAGTCATCAAACGGCTCTATCATCAGCATCATCCCCATCTCGTCACACAGCTCGACCAACTCGGGGGCGGGCATGTTGTGGGACGTGCGGATGGCATTAACACCCATATCCTTCAACAGCTCTATCTGATAGCGCAGGGCCGACTTGTTGACGGCGGCGCCCAACGGGCCGAGGTCGTGGTGGTTGTTGACTCCCCGGAACTTGGTGTGCTTGCCGTTGAGGAAAAATCCCTTGTTGGGGATATACTCAAGTTTGCGTATGCCAAACCGTGTATCATAGCTGTCGACCTCCTTGCCATCGACCGTCAGCGTGGTCTTGGCCGTGTAAAGGGCCGGCGACTCCGTGTCCCAAAGCTCGGGATGGTCTATCAGGAAGTTCTGGGCAAACTCCTGTCCACGGGCTATATATTCAGAATTGTCCGATGCCACCGCCTTGCCCTGCGGGTCAGTGATGACCGTCTTCACCATGATTTTCTCTCCGTAGGGCCATTCCTCCATCTGTCTTGCCCCATCAATTTTCATCCTTAGATTTACGGTCGCATGTTCGGGGGTCACGATCGGGGTCGTCACATACGTACCCCATACAGGGATGTGCACCCTGTCGGTCTCGACAAGCCGCACGTTGCGGTATAGCCCGGCTCCGGGATACCACCGCGATGCCTTCTCATAGTTCTCAAGATTGACTTGCAGCTCGTTCTTACCGGGACGGGCGACTCCGTCAAGGTTGACATAAAATGAGTTGTAGCCGTATGGCCAATACATCACATCCTTGCCGTTAACCTTCACCCGGGCGTTGCTCATGGCCCCGTCAAATATAAGCGTCACCGAGCGTCCCGTGGTGTCGGGCAGCTCAAACGTGGTGCGGTATTCACCTTTCCCTATAAATGGCAAGCCGCCGGTGCGCCCGGTCTTGACAGTCTTCTCGGTCTCGCCGTTCTGCTCCACGGCGACGACTTGCAGGTCATTGTCACGGTCAAACGGGCCATATATCGCCCAATCGTGGGGGATTGTCACTTTCTGCCATTTGGTCGAGGCATCGGCAGTCCCCTTGGTAAACTGCCAGTCATCCTTGAGCAGACGCTCCGAGCGTTGCGCGAGCGCCGGTTGGGATGCAGCTGCGGCACAGGCCATAATGCATATTGCAAATAAAGGTTTCATCTATTGGTTATGTTTAGGTTTATATGTCAGGTCAGATCCGTGTCTCATACGAGCCACTTCTGTTTGTAAAATTAATAAAATTTCCCGAGACTTCAACACATCATCGCGTCCATATTGACAGTCCGTAACAATATTTTTGGATAATTGGCCGTATTTGCGACAATTAGCCACACACCGTCACGTGACACTGCCGCGTCATGAGCCGCGTCAAGCCGTGCCTCACTCTATCCACACTCCCTTTATCCCGACGCGGGCGGTCGCCCCTGCCGGTTGCGTCACGACGAGCTGCACCCTTTCTATGTCATCGAGGGACAGCGGCGTGGCGGTCGACAGGTCAGGGACAAACTCTCGCGACAGGAACACCGGGTATGGTTCGGGCGACAGCAATGTGCTGGTGAGCCGCATATCGGAGGGCGATACCGACACCACTCCGTCGGCGAGAGGTATGCGGGCTGAGTACGTGAAGCCGTCACCGTTGACGAGCGCGACCGCCACGCTGTCCACTCCGTCAGCCATGACATCGGCAAGCGAGACATACAGCCGGCCGTCACGGGGCATCTCCCGTCCGGCTATCTCGCGGGCAATATACTTGGAGACAATAGCCCTGCGGTCAGCCTCCCTCTTGCCGAGGTCCAGCACCATGACATTGTCACCCTTTGGCGACTCCCGGCGGTATGAGTAGTCAAGACCGCCCCAGTCGGTCGGTATCGACGATAGCTCACTTCCGTCAGCACCCATCGTCCCGTCTATGAGCGTCACTGGCGCTCCCTTGTCAGCTATGCGCGTGCTGTACACCCCTGCGTCGGGATAGTCCCAGTCGAGCGGTGTGTCCGATGCGAGCGACGGATAGCTCGTCACCGCACCATCCTTGTCAAACACGGTTATGGTGTATCCAAAATCCCGCGCACCGTCCATGCCCACCGAGTCTATCACCGCCTCATAGTCGTAGGCTCCCGTGCGCCTCATCGGATACAACCGGTTGCGCTCGCTCCAGAACGACACCGTCGACGGGTAGATGACGACCGAGTCTGGCTCCACCGACGAGGCGACCTTGGCCCGTATCACGAGACGGCCTCCACGGTCTATCACGGCCTTAGGCTCATGCACGAGCGTCGGCTTTACCTCACATGGCGCGGGGGCGGCATACTCGCCCACCCTCATGTTACCAATCTTGTCATCAGCCCTTACAGCCGCCAGCGCTCCCTCATCGGCCGCCAGCAGGTAAACACCGGGGTACACCTTTATGCGTCCGTCCGTGGTCTCGCCGTGACGGTCATTTCCGGCGTTGACGCCACGGTAGGCAAACCTCTGCCCAAGCGCGGGCAGGTCGATGGACATCTCGTTGTCGCGATAGATTATCTCGCCCACCCGCTTTGACAGCGATGGCTTGGCAAACGGGTCGGAGGTCAGCACCACGTCGGGCATCACCTCAAGCCGCCACACGCTGTCGTTAACCCGGTCAAGGAAGTACGCGCCCTCCCCCTCATAGCCGACCATGCGCGAGCTGCCGCGCCCGGCGACATGCTCCACCAGCGCGGGGGTCTTTGGCATGACATCATTGCTGCCGGTATAGTAGAATTTCTTGCCGTCATTAAGCACGCTAAGGTCACGCCGTGCGCTCACGGTGAAGTCGCCAAACACCGTGTCGACAGGATATTTCCCATAGTCCCTGCCACGGTCAATCGTGCGTGCAGCCTCGGCTGCTATCATCATCGCGAGCGCCTTCTGCGGTGTGTATGCGAGATTGAGATAGTGGGTCTGATACTCGCTGTTGCTCCACGCCATGTCGGTCGGGTCATAGGCAAACTGGGTCATCCACTGGAATCCCTCTTTACGGAACGTCCGCGCTATCGCCGGGAACAGGTAGCTGTAAAGGTTGTCGGCGGGGTCAAACTCATAGACGATGCGGGCTTTCTTGTCAAATCCCTTGACCTTGTCGGCAAACGGTATGTCATACTGGTCAACGTAGGGTAGGAAATTTCCCTCGCGCTTGTGTCCCGCCACAAGGTTGACTGGATACCATTGGTAGGTCGTTCCGTCAATGTCAATGTCAGCGTCATAGAACGCTTGGGTCACGTCATAGTTATGCGACACGTTGTAGAACACCGGCTTCTTCCATCCGGCCTTTCTTATCGCCCGCGCCATGCGGTCGACATACTGCCGCACCTCTTTCTCCATTCCCGAGTGGCACGGCTCGTTGTTTATCTCGACGGCTATCAGCTCGGGGTCTGCGGCATACGTCTTGCCGGTATATGGGTTGCGGTGCGACAGCAGCTGCCCTATGTAACGCTCCTGGGCTTTTATCGCTCCCTCGTCGTCATGTATGCGGCACTTGTCATAGTCGTAAGTGAATGCTCCGTATGGGTCGCTGTTTCGCTCGGGATACCCGTTGCCAAAGTTGGTCTGTGCGGTGATCACGGTCTTTATGCCGCGCTTCTCAAGCTGTGCCAACAGGTAGTCAAGCAGGTCGAGATGGTCATTCTCCACCAGGTTTCCGAGGCTGTCGCTGAGTTCCACGTCCCACAGGTGCAGGCGAAACCCGTTGAATCCGAGACGCGCCATGTGGTACACGTCGCGGTCTATCGCCCCCTTGCGGTCGATGCCGAGCTGCCCGAGGGCGCGGTAGGCGTGGGCAAACGGCACGGTGTAGTTTGTCCCGTAATACGACACCTCCTCGCCATTGTCGTCACGCCTCATCACCCCGGCGTCATCCACATACACATTATACGCCTCTGCTGCGGCGACACAAGGCAGCGACACGGCCACCACCGCCGCCAACATTCCTCTTACAATTCCCATGGTCATTACTTGATATTTATAATTATGAGACTCGTTTTGTTAACTTTCCAAATTTACACAATTCTTTCGATTCATACAGCGCTGTGTATCCGTTTTTTCGTTAATTTTGTATTTTGAATAAGAGACACTGATTTCACTATGTTCCGCAACATCCTCAGATACGCATTGACTGCCGCGATGCTCGTAGCCGCATCTCAGGCCGGCGCAATAGAGCTGCCCCAGAAGAAGATCAACGGGCGCTCCTACTATTATTATATGGTGCAGCCCAAGGAGACCATCTACTCGCTCTGCGAACGCCTCGGACTCACCAAGGATGAGATCATCCGCTACAACCCCACCGTGGCCGACGGTCTGCGGGCCTATCAGACCCTCTATTTCCCCGAGTCGGTGTTCACCAACAAGGAGGCCGACAGCCGCAATACAGCCACCGCTGACGACAATCGGCAATCCGGCGTGACCCACGGCACGCCCGACACCTCCTCACTCCCCGACACCTACACCGTCAAGCGCGGCGACACCATCTACAGTCTCTGCAAGCGGTTTGGCATCACATCAGCCACCCTGTTGGCCCGCAACCCCGACGCGGCCAACGGCATCAAGGCGGGCATGACCCTGCGCATAGCCCCGGTCGGCTCCGAGACGGTTACTGCGGCCACCCCCGCCGCTGCCGATGGCGTGGAGTCATCCGCTGCCGATGACATGCCCGCGACACCGGCCCCCGATGTCCCCTACAAGGTCTACAAGGTCAAGAAAAAGGAGACTCTCTACTCGATAGCTCGCAAGCATCACGTGACTGTCGCCGACATCGAGAGCCTCAACCCGGGCCTCGCCGCGTTGCAGAAAGACCAGCTCATCTACCTGCCAGACGGCAAGAATACCACCCCCGCCGTCAAGGAGGTTGCCACCGCCCCTGTCACCCTGGCGGTCAGCAATCAGGAGCCGGCGGTAACACAGCCGGCCGCGTCCAAGGTCGACAAGGGCATACGCATCGGAGTGATGCTCCCATTCATGCTCGACGAAGAGAAGCCCGGCAAGCAGGCACAGCTCTACACCGACTTCTACAAGGGACTGCTCCTCGCTGCCGACAGCTTGCGCGACAGCGGCAAGCCAATCCACATCGCCGCCTTTGACACCCACAACTCCCTCGACTCGGTCAAAGCCCTGCTCCGGCGACCCGCGATGAGCGACCTTGCCGTCATCATCGCCCCCGACGACGACGCGCAGCTTGCCGCCCTCGCGGCGTTTGGCAACGACAACGACTGCGGCATCTTCAACATATTCTCAGTCCACAACGACCTCTACACCTCCAATCCCTCGGTCATTCAGGCCAACATACCCCACTCGCTGATGTACGGCAAGACCATCGAGCGCCTTTCCCACGAGCTCAATGGCCGCATCCCCGTCTTTCTAACCCGCCGCGAGGGACGCGCCGACAAGGAGGAATTCACCAAGTCGTTCAAGCAATTTCTCGATGCCCACTCCCTCCCCTACCGCGACATCGAGTATGCCGACTACCTCACAGCCGATGACCTTGCCGCCCTCAGCCCTGCGGAGTCCTACCTCTTTATCCCGGCTTCGGGTGCGCAGTCCGAATTCACCAAGATTGTCAACACCCTGCGCAAGCTGCGCGACGACTCCGACGATCCCGAGCGCATCAAGCTGTTCGGCTACCCCGAGTGGATCACGTTCCGTGGCGAGACACTCGACCGTCTCCACAAGATGAACGCCACCATCTACTCCCGATTCTACGTCGACAACTACTCGTTCCGCACCAAGGACCTCGACGAAAAGTTCAAGCAATGGTACGGCAAAGGGATGCTCAAGGCCATGCCCACCCAGGGAACCCTCGGCTTTGACACCGGCATGTTCCTCATCAAGGCGCTCGGTCAAGGCGACGGACTCCTCGGCGACGACGACCCGCGCCGCTACGATGGGGTGCAGAGCGGCTTCCACCTCGTGCGTCCCTCCGACGATGGCGGGTTTGTCAACGAGGCCCTTTATTTCGTCACATTCCGTCCGTCGGGTCTCATCGAGAAGATAGCGGTACGTTAACCCCACGACAATCCCGACCCCTCCTATGGCACACCATCATATCCATCCCGCCCTGCGCCTGTGTCTCGTCACCGTGGCCCTCATCGTGGCCATGCTCACTCCGCTGACCTCGTCGGCCCAGAAGCACTACCAGTCCAACTTCTCCATCGGGGCCAAGGCCGGAGCCACCATCTCGCGCATGGAGTTCTCGCCAAGCGTCAAGCAGTCGATGGTCACGGGGTTTATCGGCGGCCTGATGTGCCGCTACATGGAGGAGAAGCATTTTGGAGTCATCGCCGAACTCAACATCGAGCAACGCGGCTGGAAGGAAAACTTCGAGGGACAATCATTCACCTACGAGCGCCGGCTCACCTACCTCCAGATACCACTGATGACCCACATCTACTTTGGCTCACGCAAGTTCAAGGGATTTGTCAACCTCGGCCCCGAGATCGGATTCATGATAGCCGACGGCATCAAGTCAAACTTCGACTACCGCCATCCCGCGTCAGTCCCCGGCTTCCCCATGGCCAACCGCATGACCGAACAGATGTCCATGGAGGTCTCCAACAAGTTTGACTACGGTATCTCCGCCGGCCTCGGCATCGAGTACAAACCCGTCCGCCGCCACTCCGTCACCCTTGAGGGCCGCTTCTACTACGGCCTCGGCAACATCTACCCCGACAACAAGCGCGACACCTTCGCCGCCTCCCGCAGCATGTCCATCATGGCCACCCTCGCCTACTGGTTCCGCCTCAAATAATCCCCTCCCCTTACCCGTTCCCCTCACCTCACACCGCCCCGCCCCACACCGTTCCCTCCTCACGTAGGGATGCTCGTCCCGTGCATCCACCGTCTCCCACCATTCATCCTCCTCTCCCCCCTTTCCTCCAATCCTTATATTCCTTAAGCTCCTTAACCTCCCTAACCGCCTTACGTGCCTCCATCCCGCGCCAGGGGTGTGCCAGAGGCACACCAATAATGAGAGAACCCCGGACTTCAGTCCGGGGGACGCGAGCCTCCCCCCTCCCAAGCCTCGGAGGGGCGCCTTATAGTAACCGCGACTTGCGAAACACCACGCCCCACCACACCACCCCACTCCCGCGCCCATCCCCGCGCCCATCCCCGCGAAACCAAAAGTGTTAAAGTTTTGGCTTTTCAACCCCATTTCATTACTTTTGTCGCGAGCGGCATCCGCCCCCCCGGCCCGTGCCGCCCACATGAGACCACATCCACCATTGTCAAACCTTCTAAACAGTAACTACAAAACAGACATACCCTTAGCAACACCCCGACGCCCGGACGGCCCGCTACCACGTGCCGTCCACCGTGACAGGTGGCATCCCGCCGCCTGACAATCAACGGAAACCGCGTCACCTGTCGTGTTGACATATCATTGATATTTGGACTCTTAGTCCCTTGTTCTTCGGCTCTTGAATACCGCCAATTTTCAACTTCATCGAGAACAAGCGATTGGAGGTTCACGCTTCGCGAGGCGTGAACCGTTCGGCGCTTGTCGGTTGAAGTGGGTCACTTGGCGGTAACCTAAGAGCTGCGACAAGCACCACGAACGGTTCGCGCCTTTCCCATTTCCCAACCAATCAAATATCAACCAATGAAACGATTACTGCTTCTAACCTTTTTCCTGCAATTACTATTCGCCGAATCAATCCACGCCTTTCCCTACTCTCACACAGAGAATGGTGTCACATACGTACAGCAATCACTATCGCAGTCCCTTGGGCTCATCGCCACAGCCGAGAATACAGATATAACAAGTGTCACCGTCTTACCCAAGGTATCAGGTGTCACTGTCAACTCACTTGGTGGTTCATTTATGCTCAACGGCAAGACTTACCGATATTATGGTTTTGACGGTTGCGACAAACTTGAGACGGTCGTACTACCTTCAACAATAACCTCTTTGAGTAACTATGTCTTTAGGAATTGCACCTCTCTAACATCGGTAAATATCGAAGATACCTCAATAGGCTACATCGGTAATTCTATGTTTTACTCTTGCACTTCTCTAAAATCCATAAACCTATCCGACAAGATAACATCAATACAAAGTCTCGCTTTCACCAAGTGCCAATCTCTGGAAAGCCTTGTGATTCCTGAATCAGTCAGAGAAATCGCCCCTGATGCGTTTGGTGGCACTGATAAGATGATACTACATATAAAATCACCGTATATCTATGACTACAGTTTTACACACAACATCCCAATCTCTAATCCAATATTCGCTCTGACCTCAATGTATTCCCGAATCAGCAACGTGTGGGATGGTGATATTTTTGATGAGGACCGACCTGATTGTTATCCCACTGAGATTACAAAAAGTCTCTCGGACATAACATTTGGAATGCACACTCCAGTTGGCATATCCATTACATCAATAACATGCAACGGACAATCCCTTATGCCCGACAATGACAATCACTATACCATAAAGGGACATACTGGAAGGTCTACCGTGGAGGTTACATACTCAGATAGCGAGACCACACATACATATTCCCTAATAACAACAATTCCCACTATATCGCTTAGTTACGATACTAAACAAACTTCCATTACAGCTAAATTAAGATTCACTACAGATCCAAGTTATACGCCTACAATAGCTGGTGTAAATGTAGAGGGAGTCGGCCGCTTTGATATACAACCTTCTAATTACACAGTCGAGATCACAGGACTCACGCCGAATACCAAATACGCTATTACTCCCTTTGCCGTTTACAATGGCGTTACATTTTATGGATCCACTTACCAGGTGACAACACAAAATATGGGACTGAAAGTCAATGTTACAGATCTTGGGCCTGCGTCTGTTACCCTATCTGGATCATATAGAAATGGAGGAGCGACAGTCACATCTTACGGTTTTACGACAGAGAAAAATGATAATGTCGTTTTTGACGACCTGTTACAGGCGACATTTGACTTACTCGATCCCGAGACAGAATATACATTCTTCTTTGGTGTAGATACCGAATATTTTGGCCGATGGTGGAACTCTAATATGCAATTTTCCTCAGGCGGGATGACAACAACATATGGGACAACTGTCACTACCACAGCCCTCACGTGGAAGACTCCCGAATCAACCGCCACATCAACCACCAGCGCGAGGATGTCGGTCGAGACCAACTGCGATGCCGAGAGCGGTGCCGGATTTGAGTGGCGTCGCATTGACGCTCCCGACCTTGTGCCGTCGAGCAAGGCTCCCTGCGCCATCATCGACGGAAAGCTCATGGGCTCGCTGCGTAACCTCAATCCCGAGGTCTACTACAAGTTCCGCCCCTACTACACCTCCGCGTCGGGCAAGAGCTACTACGGCGAGTGGACAGGACTATTCACCGGCGATGCCAACGTCTACTTTGAGCCAGAGGTGAGGACTGTTGCCGGTGCAATCGCCTCAGAACGCTCCATAAAGCTCGCCGGATATGCCCTCGCCGGCAGCGATGACATCACCGAACAGGGATTTGAGTACCGCGCCGTCGGCAAGACCGACCCCCGCTCACGCGCAGCAGCCACATGGATCAGGATTCCCGCAACCGGCATAAAGATGGAGACCGTCATCGACGACCTCGACTACGCCACCACCTACCGTTACCGTGCTTATGCCGTCACCACCAAGGGGACATTCTACGGCGACGAGCAGGAATTTGCCACCGAGGGTGAGTCGGCCATCGACGACATCATCACCGACACTACCGCCCCTCTCACCGTGACACTCCGTGAGAATCCCGCCATCGGCACCGCCTGGCTCCGTGTCAGCGCCACAGCCGCCACCGAGCTGCGCTACATCATCACGAGCGTCAGCGGTGCGGCAGTCTCCACCGGCATCATCCCCGCCGACGACGACATCTGGCAACCCGTCGAACTGACCATCCCCTCGGGCCTCTACCTCCTCACCGTCACCGACGGCACCTCCGCCAAGACCCTCCGCCTCATCGTCAGGTAATCCCTCCGTCCCGAGGCGTACATTCGACACATTGACAATGAGAAAAGATGGTGTTTCAAAACTTAAAATCATCGTACCACCTGTAGGGCTGCACCCTGGTGCAGCCGCTGGCTATCAAGGCAGTACGAATTGAATACACCAAATTGCATCCCTACTTTGGAGGTCTTGCAACACCTCCGAGCCATGTCCAAGCCCCCCTATCCAAAGCACCTGGAGGGGTGCCTTACAATACAGACCCACAGCGCCCCCTAAAGAGTCGGGCCGTTAATCATTATTCCGTTAGAGAGTTCGGCATCGTGCCGGACTCTCTCTGTTTAATAGTAGCCGTTTCTCATATAGCAGTAACATCCAACGTCTCCATAAAGACATACCCATCCCCCATTAACGCGACATCGATTTTTGATAAAATTTTTGGCGTTACCCTTGAAAACGTGTAAATTCGCGCATACGTTTACCCTTGAAAACGTGCATTCCAGCATCGTTTTTACTCTTGAAAACGTGAGACAGCGCCATGAGAAGGCAAATCTACCCATATATATACGACATTCCTCCTCTAACTCCCTCTCAGATCACCCCACGGGCATTGAGGATGCGGAAGATAAGATCGCGCAGCAGGTCATACTCGTTCCATCGGCAATCAACACCCTTGGAGCGCGTGTCAAACTCCCGTAGCGCCGAGATTATCTCTATTGACTTATAGGCATTGTAGTTGCGCATCGCCACCTTGTAATTGTCGAGCGCACGCGGCCACCGCAGCCCCAGCGCCTCCATCAGCGCGTGGTCACTCTTGTCAGGCTGGAACTGCGCAATCAGCAGGTTGGAGAAAAACGTAAACAGCTGCGACACCGTCAGCACAGTAGGATTATTCTTCGGATTGCTGCGGAAATACTCCGCTATCGTGAACGCCTTGTCGGCATCCTTCCGCGCCAGCGCATCGACAAGCTCAAAGTTGTTGTAGTCCTTGCTCACCCCGATGTTGCGCTCGATGCTCTCAGGCGTCACCGTCGCCCCCGGGCCGAGTATCATCGTCAACTTGTCAATCTCGTTGTAGAGCCGCGACAGGTCAGTCCCCACATAGTCGCGCAACATCGCCAGGCTCTTTGGCTCGACATTAAGCCCCTTGTCCTTGATAAACCCGCTTATCACCGTCCCCACGTTGCGCTCGTTGAGACGCGCCGACTCAAATATCACCCCGCCCGACGCCTTCATCTTGGCCACAAGGTCCTTGGCCTTGGCCTGCTGCCCACGGCAGCATATCACCAGTATCGTCGATGCCGACGGCTGCCCCGCGTAGAGATGCAGACGGTTCAGATAGTCGGCCCTGACAGCCTGTGCCTCCTTCACTATCACCACCTGATAGTCAGACATCATCGGATACCGCCGGCACGTGTCCATCACCGTGTCGGCCGACACCTCCGGGGCATACAGCGTGTAGAGATTGAAGTCGCGGTCAGCCTCAGGGATTATATTCTCAAACTCCTTCACAAGCGCGTCGATATAATACCCCTCCTCGCCGTGGAGCAGGTAGACCGGCGCATACTGCCGTCGGGCAATCTGTGCCTTAATACTCTCAAATGTAGGTGCCTGTGTCATTGCGGCCATAAACAAGAACGATTAGTCAACAATATTTCGTAAATTTACGCAAAATATCCCGATTACCCAACCCGTCAGCCATCGCCCATGACCCCGTCACTCAACCTGCCCCCCTATACCCCGCGACTACAGCGCTTGCCCGACGGGACACTCACCATCTACGACCCCCTGCGCCACAAGTGGCTCGTCATGACCCCCGAGGAGCGCGTCCGACAGCACTTCACCGCGTTTCTCGCCAACGTCAAGGGTTACCCCCCCTCCCTCATGGCCAACGAAGTCGCCCTCACCCTCAACGGCACGCGCCGCCGCTGTGACACCGTCGTCTTCGGCCACCATGGCCGCCCTCTCGTCATCGTCGAGTACAAAGCCCCCTCCATCCCCATCACCCAGCGCGTCTTCGACCAGATCGTCCGCTACAACATGGTCCTCCAGGCCCGCTGCCTCATCGTATCCAACGGCCTCACCCACTACTGCTGCCTCATCGACTACCCCACCCGCTCCTACACCTTCCTCAAAGAAATCCCCTCATGGCCCGACCTCGCCCCATATCGGCCTTAACCGCCGTATTACCATAATCTTGTCACACCTTAGACTTTCTATTATTCTATCTATCCACCTGTTAAACAAGGGCTAAAATTGCATCTTGAAGAAGTCTCGCAACCTGATGTGATTGATGCCGGGATAACCCTCAACTTCTCCCCCTATTGGATCCATGGACACTACATATTTGGGATACCTGTCATTGATGGCCTTGAGATTCCCAAATTCCCGATCAATGGTCTCCTGCGACCCCAAAAGATATGTCACTTGAAAATACATCCTTTTTTCTCCCCTTTCAGCAACAAAGTCAACTTCACCTTTTCGGAGTTCGCCGATGGTAATCTCAAAACCTTGCATTAGCAAATAATTCCAGACGACGGTCTCCATGATTTTCTCAATAGATTGCCTGACCTTAAATCCGCATAGAAAATTACGGATTCCATGATCCGTAAAATAATATTTGAAATTCTGCTCAAAAAGATGCTTCCCGTGAATATCGTAACGCAATACCGGCTTGAACACGAGAGCATTTGCCATATATTCCAAATAATCAGCAGTGATAGCCTTAGTTATCTTTTCTCCTTGACTGCGCAACGTGTTAGCGATATTTGTAGGGGATACAGGCTTGCCGGTCGTATCTGCCACAAACTTTGCAAGGTTGGTAAGAAACGTGGCATTTCTGATTTTGGCCCGTTCCACAACATCGCGCATCATAATTGTGGTATAGACACCTTGGATATAATCTGAGACCTGCCGTTCATCAGTTATGTCAAAATGTCTGAGACCTGGTAATCCTCCCACACGCATATAGAGATGCAGACTCTCCTCTGAATCTGGAAGATTATGAAATACAAGAAACTCAACGTATGAAAGGCTGTAGATTGGAATCTCTATGTAGCGTCCCCCCAATCGTGTGCCAAGTTCCGAAGAATAGATATATGCGTTGCTGCCAGTCACAACTATCTGACAACGCTGTTCTGCATAAAGGCTGCGGATGGCATCTTGATAATTATCGATGTTCTGAACCTCATCAACCAGCAGATAGTTGCGTCCTCCTGACGGAAGTTTTTCAGTTGCAAGACGATAAAGTCCGTCAGCATCCATAATTTCATCTCCTATTCTATGCTCCTTGTCGAGATAGAGGATATTGGAGTCTGGTTCATTTTCCTCAATCCATCCTCTGAGGTCAAGAAGAATATAGCTTTTGCCGACGCGACGCTGTCCCACCAGAACGAGCATCATGCCCTTGTTGATTACTGACAGGATATGGTCGATGTATTGTTGTCTGCGAATTATTTCCATAAGGTCTATATCTTGGTTGTAAAGATAAGCATTTATATCTTCCAATCCAAACAACAATGCAAGAATAAGCAGTTATACATGTTGATTTTACAACAATACGAACAGACACACCGCACATAGTTCATCAGCACCGGACGCTCTGTCAGAAAAAGTAGCTCAGGCGCACGACCCAGCTGCGGTTTTTGGCGCTGAAGTCATCGAGCACCTTGGTCTTGAGCGCGTAGGTCATGCCCCACGTGTACTGGGCCGTCAGCTGCCAGCGGCGCCACATCTCTATTCCGATGCCCGCCGTCAGGCCAAAGTCCCCTCCGGCATATTTCAGTGCCGGCAGATGTCCATGCCCCACGAGTATGTCAAACGACGGTCCGCCAAAGACGATGGGGGCCACATAATTCTCAATGCCGTTGAGATTGGTATACTTAAACCGCAGGTGTATCGGTATCTCGATATAGTGCAGATAGGTGCGCTCGTTGCCGTAACCGTCGGCAGCCCATACCCGACACTCGCCGAGGTGCATCGTCGCGCCCCGCTGGGTGTAGAGGAATCCGGCATCAACGCCAAACCCTATCCCGGGGAACATCATCTCCCCGACGACTCCCGCCGTATATCCCACACTCTGGTCGGTGACAAACAGTTTCTGCCTGAACGTGAGGTCGGTTATGTCAACACCCGCCTGCGCTCCCCATCTGAACTGGGCACTCGCGGTCACCCCGCAGGCCATCGTCACCACTGCCACAAGGGCTATCATCAACTTTCTCATTGTCATATTGTCTATCTAAAAATCAAAACGGTGTCTCCACATCGGCCAATAGCGGATGATGCCGATCCTTGTCCGACAAGATTATGTCATCGGGATTGAGCCGCCAGTCGATGTCGAGCGCGGGGTCATCCCACGCTATCGCGCCCTCCGACTCGGGTGCATAGAAGTTGTCACATTTGTACTGGAATATCACGTCGTCGCTCAGCACGCTGAACCCGTGGGCAAACCCTCGCGGTATGAAAAACTGCCGATGATTGTCGCCCGTCAGCTCCACGGCCACATGCCGCCCAAACGTAGGCGAACCACGCCTCAGGTCGACGGCCACATCGAGCACCGCGCCCGTGACCACCCTCACCAACTTACTCTGGGCAAACGGCGGCTTCTGGAAATGCAGTCCGCGCAACACTCCACGGCGCGAGCGGCTCTCATTGTCCTGCACAAACGTCACGTCGGCGACATGCTTCCTGAACTCCCGCTCCGAGTATGACTCAAAGAAATACCCGCGTGAGTCGCCAAAAATCCGGGGCTCGATGATCAGCGGCCCCTCTATGTCGGTCTTTATTACTTCCATCTATACTATTACTATTCCACTTTCCGGGGCCATCAACCGATGTCCCCGACTGATTATTCAAGCCCAAGCTCCCTTATCACCTTGAGCAGGTATTGCCCATACTGGTTCTTGAGCATCGGGGCCGCGAGCTGCCTCATACGGTCAGCGTCAATCCACCCCTTGCGCAGGGCTATACCCTCAAGACATGCCACCTTGAGTCCCTGACGCTTCTCAATAACCTCTATATAGTTGCCCGCCTCGGCCAGCGAGTCGTGAGTCCCCGTGTCGAGCCATGCAAAGCCGCGTCCAAGGGTCTCCACCCTCAGCCGCCCCTCGGCCAGGAACTCCTGGTTGACGGTCGTTATCTCAAGCTCACCTCGGGCCGACGGCTTGATACGGGCGGCTATGTCGACCACCTTGTTGGGGTAGAAATACAGTCCCGTCACGGCATAGTTGCTCTTGGGGTTTGTCGGCTTCTCCTCTATCGACAGACACCGGCCCGTACTGTCAAACTCGGCCACACCGTAGCGCTCGGGGTCATTCACCCAGTAGCCAAACACCGTCGCCATCCCGTCCTCACCGGCGGCACGCACCGCCTCGGCAAGCTGCGCCGTGAAGCCGTTACCATGGAATATGTTATCACCCAGCACGAGACACACCTCGTCATCGCCGATAAACTCGCGTCCTATGATAAACGCCTGTGCCAGCCCGTCGGGCGACGGCTGCTCGGCATACTCAAACGTCACGCCATAGTCGCTCCCGTCGCCGAGCAGACGCTTGAACCCGGGCAGATCCTGCGGAGTCGAGATAATCAGTATCTCCCTTATCCCCGCGAGCATCAGCACCGACAGCGGATAATATATCATCGGCTTGTCATAGACCGGAAGCAGCTGCTTGGACACTCCCTTGGTGATGGGATAGAGACGCGTACCCGACCCGCCGGCCAACACTATTCCTTTCATATCGTTTCTATTCAGTATGTCGCAAAGTTACATATTTTACCCATTCCAACAAAAAGAGAGCCACACTAATTGCATGACTCTCCTTGATATATTGGGCGATATGGGTCATCGCCCTATCTCACAATAACACGGCGCAAAACTATCTCACCACCACGCGGCGCGAGTCATCCCCCGCCACGACGATGTAGAGTCCCGGCACGAGGTCCACAGTCACCTGACCGCCCACGATGCCCGAGTAGCGCAGTGAGCCGTCTGTCGAGTAGACCGACACCATCATCGGCGCGGCGCTCTCGACCACCAACACCCCATCGCGGCAATAAGCCGTCCATCCCGAATCTACAGACAGGCCGTCAACGCCTGTCATCGCGTAGTCAGAGATTGACACATCGTCGATATTCACCCGCTTGCCCGACTGCTGTTTGAGTCTTACGCGGGCTGTCCCGCCGACATTCACGGCGACCGTATACTTGTCAAGCTCCGTCCCGGTCACCTTGACTGGATTGCCCGCCGCCGTCCACGTGTTACCGCCGTCGGTCGAATATTCCACCGCTATCTCGGCCTCCGCGTCGCTGCCATAGCGTGCCGCGTGGAATGCCACGTCGCCAACGCCATATTGCTTGTCCTCAGCCATCGTTATGGCGCTGTTGGCATTTTTGCCGAGTCTCACCGACTGCTTGCCGTTGCGGCGGTCGCCCGACTGCGACGTTATTCCCGCGTCGGTCAGCACCCATCCACCTGCCGTGCCACGATATGTGACGCCGGTCTTGTAGGGCGACACGGCGTTGGTGGCCTCAGCCTCGAAGTCCTCGTTAAACGACACCGTCGCGGCGCAGCGGCCAGTAATCTCCTCGCTGTCGGTCTCGTAGTCGCCCGATGCGCCCGACAGGTTGCCCACGTAAGTACCGGGCTCGCAAACGCCCATGCGCAGGTATATCCTCTCCTCGTCGGGAGCCACCTTTACGCTCGCGCCCCAGTTGCTCATATCGGTCGACACCTCAAACGGGCTGTCGACACTCACGGTCACGTCATCTGCGATATTCTCAATCGACATCTCCACCTCCACGGCGTCCGACACGTCGCCGGGACGCGCCGTCAGCATAAGCCCCGCCGCATTATAGAATTGTATGTCAGGTACTGGAGCAGCCGTTGTCACCGTCATCATCGACGACACCAGATTGGCCGATGACACCGTGTAGCCATATTCGGTCCCGGAGTCAAGCCCTGTCACGCGGTAAGCCTCGTCCGAGGCATTGACCTCCACGGGATAGCCGCTCATCACCTCGCCATCGCGATAGACGGTCACCTTGTAGCGTGTCCCGTCGCCTATGTTGGTCCATCTCACCGTAAAGGCATCATCGGTCACGTCAGCCGCCTTCTCGACAGGGAGTCCGTCGATGGCCGATGCCCTCAGGGTCACCGTCGAGCGGCAATCGCCCGACGACACCACGATTGAGCCGATGGTCGATGCTGCCGTCGTCGAGCGATACGACACGGTCACCCTCGCCCCGCCGTCGGCCGACACCTCCGTGGCCGTCAACGTCGGCTTGTCTACCGTAAATCCGGCTCCGGCTACCGACACGTTCACAGTGCCCGACAACCCGGTTCCAGCCACGGTAAACGACTGCGAGCGGGTCACGTTGATTGCCGTCGTCCCCAGGTCTATCACCGTTCCGTCTGCCGGCGCGGTGATCATCGGTGTCACCTCGCCGCCGGGAGTCCAGCCCGAGGTCTGACGGTCACCCCATATATACTCCACCAGCTCCGGATGGTCTATGAACGGGTTACGGTTGTTCTGATAGCTGTACACCGCGTCATTGCGGTCAGTCTCCTTCTTGCTCACCGGGTCCTGACGGTGCCATTTGAGCAGCAGGTTCACCGCCCAGCTGTTGTAGCATGGGTAATTGTTACCCGCCAGCATCGGGCTCGACCACCCCGCTATCTTGTCGTTGTAACAAGCCGCCATATAGAAATATGTGCGGGCAAAGTCACCCTTGTACTGGTCGTCAGGCTCAAACACCGTTCCCGAGTATCCCGGGAACGTCGACGACCCGAGACGGCCCAGCGCCTTCGACGACAACCGCGTTCCCCCCTCACACTCGCCGTAGGGGTAGTTGCCGCGCTGTCCGTTGACCTTGCCGTCGGTCGGATAAACGTGAAACGCGTCACTCTTCATCGGCGACGCCTCCTTAAACCAGCTCTTGGGAAACGAATGTTCACGGTTATAGCAGTCGCCAACATCCTTGTAGTTGCCACACTGCTGCTTGCCGTAAGTAAACTCGACCGTCGAGTACATGTCCCATATCTTGCCGTCGGCACGCAGGTCGCTCTTGCCATACACGCTCCACAGGCCGTCATAGCCCACATTGTGATGGTCAGATATCACGTCACGTAGCGCCGTCAGCAACGCCCGGCCCGACTTTCCCTCACACGACTTGTAGTAGTCGCGTGGAGCCTCGGCCTGCATCATAAGCCCGGTCATCAGCGATACCAATATCGAGACCGTGGCTGAAACACTGTGCTTACACATGGTTTTTCTCTATTCTTTAATTAGGTATATATTATTTATAGGTATATTCTATCGGTATAATACCCTTGCATCCGGCCACAAAGCCGTCCCGCAAAATTATAAAATTTCACCCAATCCACCACCCAATTCCCCACAATCTTATCACCCATGTATTACTCATTACTTATTACCTTTTCCTAAATTTAACCTTTTTCCCAATTTAAGCAACTATCCGTCAATCAAACATGTTGACGGCCAAATACTTGTAGGGCTGCTTCTTGAAGCAGCCGCTCGTCTATGCCGGGATTATGTACGGAAATCGGCTGATCCACGGAACACCCCCGACCCCTCCTCATCTCATCCTCTACCCCATCTCATCCCATCACTACTGCTATCACGCAAGACCGGCGACTCCCGATGTCCGAGAGCCGCCGGCCTGCTATTATGATAATGCTATGGGAAATCAGAGAATCCCCGAGAGGTTGAAGTTGGCAAACTCAAGATCGTTGGCCACCTTCTTGGCCAGCGAGTTGTCGAGCTTGATGGCCTGACGCAGGTTGTTGGCCACCATCGAGCTGTTGTTAGTACGCGCACCGAGCACGGCCATCAGATAGTAGGTCGTTGCGTCGGGACGGTTGATGCCCGCAAGCGTGGTCTTTGCCTTGCTGTAGTCCTTGGTCAGTATTTGTGCGAGGGCGGCATTGTTGCTCTTGCTGTCGCCAAAGGCACGCACGGCGGCGTTGGTGTCACCCTGCTGGAGGTAGTAGACACCGAGAGCGTCATTAAGCTCAGTCAGACCCGCGGCCGAGCCAAAGCGTTGGTTGGCCGTGCGGTAGTCCTTGTTCAGGAGCGACACGAGACCGAGGTTCATCTGTGCCTCGTTGCTCTGCGGAGCCACCTTTGCGGCCTGTTCAAAGCTGCGGCGGGCAGCGTCATAGTCCTTGTCGATATACTGGCACATACCGAGATTGTTATATCCACGGTAGTCGGCGGGATATAGCTCAACAGCCGTGCTGTATATCTGTGCGCGGCGGTTGTTGTCGTCGGTCAGCGTGGCGGCATAGAGCAGTTCGTCGTTTGAGAGCTGCTTGGGGTCGGTGTTGTAGAGGTTGGTGATTTCCTCGTCGCTCTTGCCTATGGCGTTGATTGATGCCGTGATGCGTGAGTAGCGGAGCTGCGGCAAGATCTCGTCGGCGAGCTGGTCAAACACTGACGACAGGTTGCGTATCTCGCGCTCGCGCACCTCGGGATCCTTGTACATCGACAGCACGCTCAATATCAGGTCCTTGTCCTGGATATTGCTCTGCGACACCAACTTTTGGAATCCCTCCCAGTCCTGAGCGGTAAACTGGGCCGTAAGCTCGCCAAACTCGGTTATCTTGTCGCGCTTGAGCTGCTTCTCAAGATAGCTCTTGGTGTTTTTCTCGCGGTTTTCGGCCAGCTTCGTGTTGAGTTCCACACCGCCATCAGGCGAGGCATACGACGATATGTTGATTTCCTCAATCTCACGCTTTGCGTCCTTGGACGCGTCGGCTATCTCCTGATTGAGGGCCATCATCGCGTCGCTGCGCAGCTCGCCATCGCGGATATTGGCCTGATTGATCAGGAACTTGATGTCTGCGTCATACTTCTCGTTGATGATGCGCTGGAACTTGTCGGGGGCGACAGCCGGCTTGACTGTGGCGGCGTCGGCGAGGGTCGATGTCGCGATGACTCCGTTGGCCACCTTCACGCGGGGAAGCACATACTGCTTCTTCCCCTGCTGCACCTGGAAGCCGAGATACAGGTCACTCTTCTGCATGGCCGGCTCATACTCCACCTGGAACGGGATGGTCACGTTGCCGCCATACTCGTAGCTGACAGTCGGGTTGTTGCCTCTCACCTTCTCGCCCTGGAACGTGTAGGGCGCGGCAGCGGTCTCGCCTCCGTCATACACGAGCACGGGGGTAACGGTCACCTCAGCGTTCTTCAGGAAGAACTTGCCGGGTATCTTGCCGGTCACCTGAGCCGGCACCTTGCCGCCGATGACCTCAAGGGGATTGGGGTTGACTGTAAAATAATCGGCCTGGAACTGGTTGAGCTTCTTGCCGCAACCTGTGATGAGGAGCGCCCCACCGGCCAAGATCATAAAACTTAGTTTGCTGTTCATAATATGAGAATTTATAAATGTGTTGAACGTGTATATGTCATGCGGCTATAGGCCGCTTAATGTAACAGGTAACAAATATAGGTGTTTTTATTCACAATACAACCTTCCCGCCCCCTATTTATTTCTCTTGTAGCCCCTTTTTACATTTAATTGTCCGATTTTCCCCCAAATACGAGATATTATCACTAATTTTGCCACGTTATTCGTTATATCCGATAGCTACATCAATATAATAGTATAATAATCAAGTAAACAGACAGCAGATGAGACGTTGGCGCATAGATGACAGTTCCGAGCTCTACAACATTAACGGCTGGGGCCTCAAATATTTTTCAATCAACGACAAGGGACATGTTGCCGTGACACCCCGCGAGGGATATGCCTCGGTCGACCTCAAGGAGGTCATGGACGAGTTGCAGGTGCGCGACATCACGGCCCCGGTGCTCCTCCGTTTCCCCGACATACTCGACAACCGCATCGAGAAAATCTCGCGCTGCTTCAAGCAAGCCGCCGAGCAGTATCACTACAACGCCCAGAACTTCATCATCTACCCCATCAAGGTCAACCAGATGCGTCAGGTCGTCGAGGAAATCGTCTCCCACGGCAAGAAGTTCAACATCGGCCTTGAGGCCGGCTCTAAGCCCGAGCTCCACGCCGTTCTCGCCACCAACATCGCCGAAAACTCGCTAATAATCTGCAACGGCTACAAGGATGAGAACTACATCGAGCTGGCCCTCCTCGCCCAGAAGATGGGCCGCCGCATATTCATCGTCGCCGAGAAGCTCAACGAGCTGAAACTCATCGCCAACCTCGCCAAGAAGATTGATGTCGAGCCCAACGTCGGCATACGCATCAAGCTATCCTCGTCGGGCAGCGGCAAGTGGGAGGAGAGCGGCGGCGACCAGTCAAAGTTCGGCCTCAACTCGTCAGAGCTGCTTGAGGCCGTCGATTTCATGCAGCGCAACAAGATGCAACACTGTCTGCGTCTCATCCACTTCCACATCGGTAGCCAGATCACCAAGATACGCCGCATCAAGAACGCCCTCCGTGAGGCTTCGCAATTCTACGTCCAGCTCTCCAAGATGGGCTTTGACATCGACTTCATCGACATAGGCGGCGGTCTCGGCGTCGACTATGACGGCACCCGCAGCTCGGCCTCCGAGAGCTCGATGAACTACTCCATCCAGGAATATGCCAACGACTCGGTGTCGGCCATCGTCGATGCCTGTGAGAAGAACGGACTCAAGCAACCAAACATCATCACCGAGAGTGGCCGCTCACTGACGGCCCACCACTCCGTGCTCATCTTTGAGGTGCTTGAGACGACCACCCTCCCGATATGGCGCGATGCCGAGGAAATCACCCCCGAGGACCATGAGCTGACCCGTGAGCTATACGAGATATGGGACAAGCTCTCCCAGCCACGCCTCTTTGAGAGCTGGCACGATGCCCTCCAGATACGCGAGGAGGCCCTCGACCTGTTCAGCCTCGGTATGCTCGACCTCACCACCCGAGCCAAGATCGAGAAGCTGTTCTGGAGCATCGCCCGCGAGGTCGGCGAGATTGCCGCCACCCTCAAGCACGCCCCCGAGGAGTTCCGCAAGATTGCCAAGATGATACCCGACAAGTACTTCTGCAACTTCTCGCTCTTCCAGTCCCTCCCCGACTCATGGGCCATCGACCAGATTTTCCCTATAATGCCCATATCGCGCCTTGACGAGAAGCCAACACGCACGGCCACAATCCAGGACATGACCTGCGACTCCGATGGCAAGATCACCAACTTCATCTCGGCCGGCGGTGTCTCCACGTCGCTCCCGGTCCACGCCCTCAAGGGTTCGGAGCACTACTACCTCGGTGTATTCCTCGTCGGAGCCTATCAGGAGATACTCGGAGACATGCACAACCTGTTTGGCGACACCAACGCGGTGCACATCTCGGTCTACAAGGACCGCTACGAGCTCGACCAGATTATCGACGGTGAGACCGTGGCCGAGGTGCTCGACTACGTGCAATACAGCCCCAAGAAGCTCGTCCGCAACGTCGAGACATGGGTGACATCGGCCATGAAGGCGGGCAAGATCACCCCCGAGGAGGGTCGCGAGTTTCTGTCCAACTACCGTTCGGGACTCTATGGATACACCTACCTTGAGCGCGACTGACATTGATGCACCCGCTACGGTGCTGACACGCACCCGCTACTTCATGCGACTCGCCTATCGTGGCGCTCCGTTCCATGGTTGGCAGACCCAGCCAAATGCCGTCTCCGTCCAGTCGGCCATCGAGAGTGCGCTCTCCACGGTACTGCGCTCACCGACAGCCATCACCGGGGCGGGCCGCACCGACACCGGGGTCAACGCCTCCTGCATGTGGGCACACTTCGACACCCCCTCCCCGCTGGCGGCCCCCGACCGCCTTATCCGTGGCCTCAACTCGATTGTCGGCCCCGACATTGCCATCTACGAGATACGCCCTGTCACCCCCGATGCTCACGCCCGCTTCGACGCCACGTCGCGCACCTACCACTACTATACCCACCATGGCAAGTCCCCGTTCCTCTACCCGCTGAGCTGGCAGGAACCGCCATCGTTCGACTTTGACGCGATGAACCGCGCGGCCCGCTTGCTGCTCGACACCGACGACTTCACGTCGTTTGCCAAGCTGCATTCCGATGCACGTACCAACATCTGCCGAGTCACCCGGGCCGAGTGGATCACGCTCTCCGGCGACCGCCACTGCTTCGTCATCACCGCCGACCGTTTCCTACGCAACATGGTGAGGGCCGTCGTCGGCACCCTCGCCGATGTCGGACGCGGACGGCTCTCCGTCGATGGGTTCGCCGACATCATCGCCCGCCGCGACCGTTGCGCCGCAGGCACCTCCATGCCCCCCCACCCACTCTTTCTCCACGACATCACCTACCCCTCCCGGCTCTTTCTCTGACCCCGTCGGTACGATTTTTACCCCCTGCCGTTTTGCATTTTACGCTTTTGGGTCGTATATTTGCATATTGATTTAATTCTAACACCATTTTATACAGGAATGTGACTTATGAGAAAGATTTTTACCCTCTTGGCATCGGCATGTCTTGCCGCGTCAATCCCGGTCCTTGCCGCCGACAATTACCGCCTCGTATGGCAGGAGAACTTCAACGGCGACCAACTCAATACCTCGGTTTGGAACTATGAGATCGGCAACGGCGATGGGGGATGGGGCAACGCCGAGTTGCAGTACTACACCCCCAACTGCGCTTTCGTAAAGGACGGCGACCTTAACATCAAGGCCATACGCTCCAACAAGGGCTCACAGCAATTCATCTCGGCACGCATCACCACCAAGGACAAGATGTACTTCACCCATGGCAAGATAGAGATACGCGCCTGGATGCCAAGGACCGCCAATGGCGTGTGGCCCGCCATGTGGGGTCTCGGCCAGGACATCGGTCAGGTTGGTTGGCCTAAATGCGGCGAGATTGACTTTGTCGAGATGGGCAATGCAGGAGGCATACAGGCCGGCACTCAAGACCGATTCTTCAACGGGGCTTGCCATTGGGGCTACTACAAGAACGGCGGCTATCCCAACTATGCCAACTCCGTGACCGCCCCATACTCCATGCAAGACGGCTACCACCTCTACACCATCGTGTGGGACGACGAGAAGATCTCGATGTACTACGACCTCGACCTCGACCCCAACCGCGCCCCCTACTACGAGATGGGACTCACCGCCAAAGGTGATGACTGGGGTACATACTATTACTTCCACAAGCCCATCTTCCTCGTGTTCAACGTGGCCGTCGGAGGCCGTTTCACCGGCATCCTCAACCCGTCGGGCATAACCGCCCTCCCCGACTACGGTTCATCCACCACCATGAAGGTCGATTACATCAAGATATATCAGAACGGCGGCGCCAACGACACCTTCTACTCCACAAACGGTGCCGGAGACCCCGAGGCCGGGATTGAGTCCACCGTCACCACACCCGATGCCGACATATCCTACAGCGCCTCCATGCGCTCCGTGGTAACATCCATTCAGGCCGACAGCATCGCCGTCTACGACACCCGTGGACACAAAGTCGCCGAGACCGTCAACGCCACCTCCCTCTCCGTCGGCCACCTCCCCCACGGCATCTACATCGCCGTTGCCCTCACCCCCCACGGCTCCACCCACCTCAAGTTTGCCGTCCGCTGACCATCCCCAACCCATTTTGAGGCTGTGCCAAAAATTTGGTGCAGCCTCTTTTATATACCATACCTTACATTTCCATGAGATATTTTCGCTAACTTTGCGGCGCGAAACCGTTTTTACCTATACAAAAACTGTTTATTCCTATAAGATGAGATATTTGTCTATCATATTCGCGCTGCTGACATCACTGATTTTCGCCTCATGCGACGACAGCGATGACATCACCGCCCCGCGTGGCTCCGCCCCGCGCACAGTCCTCGTCTACATGGTCGCCTCCAACGACCTCGGTTCCGGGGGCTACGACAGCCGCGACCTCGCCGAGATGCAGCAAGCCATCGCCAACGGCGACCTTGGCGGCAGCCGTTGGCTCATCTACCGTCACCCCGACGGTGCCACCCCCTATCTGGCCGAGATGACCCCCACCGGCATTGATACCCTCGTGGTCTACCCCGCCTCCCTCCTCTCCGTCGACCCGCGCCGCATCTCTGCCGTCTGCACCGACGTGCGCCGTCTCGCCCCCGCCGACGATTACGGACTCATAATGTGGAGTCACAGCACGGGATGGCCCGGCCCGGCATCAACTTCGGCTTCGGCCTCACGCGACTTGCGCCGAAGCCCGCGCTCTTGGGGCGCCGACCGGGGCTATCAGGTAGACATACCGGCACTCGCCACGGCCATTGCCCCCCTCCGGCCGTCGTTCATCTACTTTGACTGCTGCTACATGGCCTCAGTCGAGGTAGCCTATGAGTTGCGCGACATCACCGACTTCATCGTCGCCTCCCCCACCGAGATACCATCCGACGGGATGCCCTACGACCTCAACGTAGCGCCACTCGCCTCGCCGCAGGCCGACCTCCTTCAGGCCGCCCGCAACACGTTCGGCTACTACTCGTCGTTGGCCTCCGTGGTCCAGCGCTCATGCACGGTGACTGTGATCGACACCCGCGCCCTGAGCCGCCTCGCCACCATCTCCCGCGCCATCTATGCCCGCTACGGCACCGAGGCACCGGGATATACCCCACAGCGGCTTCACCGCGACAAGCCGCAGCTGTTCTGGGACTTTGCCGACCATGTCCGCGCCCTCACAGCGTCTGACACCGAACTCTCCTCCGAGTTTGAGTCGGCATTTGCTGATGCCGTGCCGCTCCACCTCCACACAGCCCGCATGTGGAACCTCTGGTCGCTCGACCGCTCCACCGGCCTGTCGGCCTACATTTATCCCGCCGAAGGTGGCGACCCCGACTATTACAGCTACAGCAGTCTACAGTGGTGGCGTGACGTGGTCTCACCCGCCATCCCCCAATAACCCCAACAACCGATTGACACGACATGATACAGTTTGACATGCCCGATACCGCCGTCACCGACTCCATCGCCGCTGCCCGCGAGGCCAAGATCAAGGCCCTTGAGGCTATGCCGGTCGAGGACCTCATCAACTCAGCCGTCAACGGCCTGGTACACTTTGCCATCAACCTCGCCATTGCCATCCTCGTCTTTTACGTCGGCAAGTTCATCATCAAGAAGCTCTATCAGTTCACACTCGGCGTATTTGTGCGCCGCAATGTCGACCGCTCGCTGACCACATTCATCCTCAGCATGATACGCATCGTGCTGTTCTTCATACTGATAGTCACCGTCATAGGCATTCTCGGCATAGAGACAAGCTCGTTTCTCGCCATATTTGCCTCGGCAGGTGTCGCCATCGGTATGGCTCTCAGCGGCACATTGCAGAATTTTGCCGGCGGTGTCCTCATCCTGCTCCTCAAGCCCTACAAGATAGGCGACTACATCGAGGCCCAGGGATATGCCGGCACAGTCAAGGAAATACAGATTTTCCACACCATCATCACCACCCCCGACAACCAGTCCATCATAATACCCAACGGCGGGCTGTCAACCGGCAGCATCAACAACTACTCACGTGAGGACTACCGCCGCGTTGACTGGACTGTCTCGATTGCCTACGGCAACAGCTTCGATGCCGCTCGCGACGCCCTGCTCGCCATTTTGCTCTCCGACCCGCGTGTGGTCAGGGAGTACATCGAGGACGACCGCGCCGACCGCGCCCGTGCCGAGGCCGAAGCCGCCACGGAGGCCGACTCCAACGGCACTCCGTCTGCCGACGATGACCTCCTCGTCGAGGAGGCTCTGCGCCCACGCCCATGGTGGCGCAGGATATTCAGCCACCACACCGCCGTCAAGGATGCCATCTCAAAGTGGGAAGATGCCCGTCAGGCAAGCATAATCGCCCACATGGGCCGCACCAACTGCAAGCCCGTAGTCGTGCTCGGCGAACTCGCCGACAGCAGCGTCAACATCACCATGCGCGCCTGGACCCGCTCCGAAAATTACTGGGGCCTCAAGTTCGACATCAACGAGCGCATCTACAAGGAGCTTCCCGCCGCCGGCATCGACTTCCCATTCCCCCAGATGGATGTCCACATCACCCGCTGACCTCCGTCCGTAACCCCTTTGTATCACTTTTTATATAAATAACCTTAACGAAAAGGGACGTTTCCAAAAAGATTGGTTATATTTGTGTGACTTATATTCCGAGGCCACACCCGGCTCTTGTGAGCCGACGGGGCATTTACTTGTCATAGCATGAAAAGCGCCTGATTCCACGCCTCTGCCACATATATGTCCGGGCTTATCCATCCCTCCTCGACTGCAACATGGAAGCCCGCCGGCTAACCTCCCTCCCCCCGCCGGGCATCCCAACCGACCGCCCGGCATCGAGACACGATTAAAATAAAAAACAACATAAATGATAAGTAAATGGAATTACTTACCCCTTACTACAGAAGAGCAAAAATTAGAGACGCAGTTGGCAAAGGCGTTTGCCTCCTGCCCTCCGATTAGCGAGCTGCTGGTCCAGAGAGGCATCACCACGGTAGAGGAGGCCGAGAAATTTTTCCACCCCTCGCTAAAGGATATGCACGACCCGTTCCTGATGCCCGGCATGGACAAGGCTGTAAACAGGCTCAACAAAGCCATGGGGTCAAAGGAGAAGATTATGGTCTATGGAGACTACGATGTCGACGGCACCACCGCCGTGGCCCTCGTCTACAAGTACCTCCAGAACTATTACTCCAACATCGACTACTACATCCCGACACGCTATGATGAGGGCTACGGGATCTCTAAGCGCAGCATCGACTACGCCGCCTCCATAGGCGTCCGTCTCATCATCATCCTCGATTGCGGCATAAAGGCCATCGAGGAGATCAGCTATGCCCGCTCGCTTGGCATAGACTTCATCATTTGCGACCACCACGTCCCCGACGACGAATTGCCCGACGCGGTCGCCATCCTAAATCCCAAGCTCGAAGGGAGCACCTACCCGTGCCCCCACCTCTCGGGCTGCGGGGTCGGCTATAAGTTCATGCAGGCGTTTGCCATCTCCAACGGCATCACCGGCAATGAGCTTGAGTCAATGCTCGACCTTGTCGCCGTCAGCATCGCCGCCGACATCGTCCCCATGGTCGACGAGAACCGCATCATGGCCTATCTCGGCCTCAAGCGCCTCAACTCCAACCCCAACATGGGACTCCGGGCCATCATCAAGATATGCGGCCTCAGCAACCGCGAGATCACCATCTCCGACGTGATCTTCAAGATTGGCCCACGCATCAACGCCTCAGGACGTATGCAGAGCGGACGCGAGGCCGTCGAGCTGCTTGTATCCCGCGACTTCTCCGACGCCCTCGCCAAGGCACGCGACATCGACCGCTACAACCAGGACCGCAAGGAACTCGACAAGCGCATCACCGAGGAAGCCAACGCCATCCTCGATGCCCGTGGCGAGTCCCACTCCGACAAGAAGTCCATTGTCATCTACAACAAGGACTGGCACAAGGGCATCATCGGCATTGTCGCCTCGCGCCTCACCGAGCTCTACTACAAGCCATCGGTCGTCCTCACCCTCTCCAACGGACTCGCCACCGGCTCCTCTCGCTCAGTCCAGGGATTTGACATCTACAAGGCCATCGACTCGGCCCGTGACCTTCTGGAGAACTTCGGCGGCCACACCTATGCCGTCGGCCTCTCACTCAAGGAGGAGAACATCCCCGAGTTCACCCGCCGCTTCGAGGAATACGTCGCCGCCAACATCCTCCCCTCACAGCTCACCCCGCTGCTCGACATCGACGCAATGCTCACGTTCTCGCGCATCACCCCCGAGTTCATCTCCACCCTGCGCCGCTTCAACCCCTTCGGCCCGGGCAACACCAAGCCGGTATTCTGCACCCGCAGTGTCTACGACTTCGGCACCAGCAAGCTCGTGGGACGCAACCTTGAGCACATAAAACTTGAGCTCGTCGACAACACCTCGGGACGCGTCTTCAACGGCATTGCCTTCAACGCCGCCCAATACTTCCCCTACATCCACGACCGCAAGCCGTTTGACATCTGCTACACCATCGAGGATAACAAGCATCAGAGTTCCCCGACAGCCATCCAGCTTCAGGTCAAGGAGATAAGGATACCGCGCTGACCCCTGCCGACAACCGTCCGCCGATGAGCGCCGATATACACGACATCCTCTCCCGCTACTGGGGCTACGACTCGTTCCGTCCGCTTCAGGAAGACATCATACGCTCCGTCCTCGACCGCCGCGACACCCTCGGCTTGCTCCCTACGGGCGGCGGCAAGAGCATCACGTTCCAGGTCCCGGCCATGGCCCTCGACGGGGTCACCATCGTGGTCACCCCCCTCATCTCGCTCATGAAAGACCAGGTCGACAACCTCCGCTCACGCGGAGTCAAGGCCGTCTACCTCCACGCCGGACTCTCCCGCGCCGAAAACCGGCTCGCCCTCGACCGCTGCCGCTACGGCAAGGTCAAGCTCCTCTACGTCTCCCCCGAGAAGCTCCAGTCACGGCGATTCATCGACGAGCTGCGTGACATCCCCGTCAGCCTCATCGTCGTCGATGAGGCCCACTGCATATCCCAGTGGGGCTACGACTTCCGACCCTCCTACCTCCGCATCGCCGACCTGCGCAGCCTCGCCCCCGACGCCCCCGTCCTCGCCCTGACAGCCTCAGCCACCCCCGAGGTCGTCAACGACATCATGGACAGCCTCGGATTCAAGTCACGCAACCTCTTTGCCCGCAGCTTTGCCCGCGACAACATCAGCTACATCGTGCGCAACGGCGACGACAAGGAGCGCCAGCTCCTACGCGTCCTGCGAGGCACCTCCGGCTCCGCCATCGTCTACGTCCGCTCCCGCCGGCGCACCCGCGAGACGGCCCAATGGCTCCTCTCCGAGGGCATCAGCGCCGACTTCTACCATGCCGGACTCTCCCCCGAGGACAAGGAGGAGCGCCAGAACCGCTGGAAGAGCGGCGAGACACGCGTCATCGTCGCCACAAACGCCTTTGGCATGGGCATCGACAAACCCGACGTGCGGGCCGTCGTCCATCTCGACACTCCCTCGTCCCTTGAGGAATACTACCAGGAGGCCGGACGTGCCGGACGCGACGGCCTACCCGCCTACGCCGTGCTGCTCGCCTCGTCGGTCGACAAGGGACGGCTCACACGCTCCATCGACGAACGCTTTCCCGACAAAGACTACTGCCGTCGCGTCTACGAACTCGCCGGCAACTTCACCGGCGTACCCGTCGGCTCCGGCTACAACGAGGTCTACGAGTTCAACTTCCCGCTCTTCTGCAAGCGCTTCGACCTCCGTCCCGTCCCCGCCGACAGCGCCCTGCGGCTGCTGACCCGCGCCGGATACATCGACTACGTCGAGGAACTCAACACCGGCTCACGCGTCATCATCCTCCTCGCCAAACACGAGCTATACTCCCTCACGCTCCAGCCCGTCGTCGACAAAGTCTTCCAGACAATCCTCCGCACCTACACCGGCCTGTTCTCCGACTACGTCTACATCAACGAAACCCTCATCGCACGCCAGGCCGAACTCACCGAGCAAACCGTCTACGACTCCCTCCTCACCCTCAGCCGCCTCCACGCCCTCCACTACGTCCCACGCAAGTCCACCCCCTACCTCTGCTACACCACCGCCCGCGAGCTGCCCCGCTACCTCACCTTCCCCCGCGCCGTCTACGAAGACATGCGCCGCCGCCTCCAGTTGCGCGTCGAGGCCATGAAGCGCTTCGCCTTTGACAGCAGCGCGTGCCGCGTCAACACCATGCTCCGCTACTTCGGCGAGACCCCCACCACCCCCTGCGGCAAGTGCGACGTATGCCGCTCCCGCCGCCCCAACACCCCCCACCCTCAAAGCCCAAACACCACCCCCGCCAACACCACTTCCAGCACCGCCATCAACCCCACCACTTCCACCAACACCGCCAACACCGTCCCCACCGAAGGCATCGCCAGCCCCATCCCCACTCTGCGCGAATCCCTGACCTACATGCTTTCCCACTCGCCACGCCCCATCTCCTACCTCATCGACAACGCCCCCGCCCCCGAGTCCGACGTCATCGACACCCTCCGCTCAATGCTCGACGACCACACCGTCACCACCGACGGCCTCCTCTTCACCCTCCTCCACCCTTAGCCCCGGCTGATAGGCAGTAACCCGGCGGGATAGGCAATTTTATTCAGTGATAAAATACATCGACTCAATTCAGCGATAAAATATTGGATATCAATGTAAAGGAGGTGTTGCAAATCTTGAAATCATGCCACCCGGCAATAAACCCCGCGCCAGCCATGCAGTACCCCTTGCGCGGTCGGAGTTTTTTCATTACCTTTGCGCTCCTGAAGCCCGCCGTGGCGACACAAGACACTTACAGTAGAAGATAACGACTTACTTATTTTATTTTTGTTTTTCTAATAAATTCATTCTATGAGACTATTTTATTTGTTATCAAGAGCCGTCATGGTGACGCTCTTGACCCTCTGCTCCTTACAGGCAAGCGCCTTCAAGATCACGATTGACGGCATCATCTACAGCTGTAACAAGGACAACAAACGCGCCTCGGTACAGGGCGCCGAGAAGACCACCATCAAGAAGGTCAACATCCCCGACGAGATACTCCACACCTCGGGCAGCTACAAGATTACATCAATCGCCAATGAGGCATTCATGCTGTGCGACCAGCTGACCACCGTCACCCTCGGCAACAACATCGAGACCATCGGCACCAACGCCTTCTACGGCATACCCCTCAAGACAGTCAAGTTCCCCGACAAGCTCCGCATCATCGGACAGTCGGCCTTTGCCGACACCCCCATCACGTCAGCCTCCCTCCCCGCCTCGCTCGAGATCATACGCCTCAACGCGTTCCTCGACTGCACCTCCCTCACGAGCGTCAAATTCTCCGGCAACAAGCTAACCGAACTTGGCGTCAGCGCATTTGAGGGCTGCACCGCCCTCCGCAGCGTCAACATCCCCTCATCGCTAACCACCATCCCCGACAACGCATTCTCAGGCTGTCCCATCGCCAACCTCTCCATCCCCTCATCGGTGACCACCATCGGACAGGGCGCGTTCTCAAGCAACGAGACCCCCTCCCTCGTCATCCCCGCCTCGGTGACCGCCATCGGCAAGTCAGCCTTTGCCGGCTCCAAGTGCACCACCCTCTCCATCCCTGCCTCACTCACAGCCCTCCCCGACTACGCGTTCTTCAACTGCGTCAACCTCACCCACGCCACCATCCCCTCCTCGGTGCGCGCCATCGGCACCTTTGCCTTTGGCAACTGCTTCGCAATGGCAACCGTCACCATCCCCCCGACCATCGCCACCATCACCGAATACGCGTTCCACCAGAGCGGCCTCACCACCCTCACCATCCCACAGGGAGTGACCACCATCGGCCAGAACGCCTTCTACGGCTGCTCCAAGCTGACCTCCGTCACATTCCCCTCCTCCCTCAAGGCCATCGGCAACCTCGCCTTCGACAAGTGCCCCGCCCTCGCCACCATCAACTTTGCCGAGGGACTGGAGACCATCGGAGAGTACTGTTTCACCACCGATGCAAAGATTCAACTCAACCTCCCCGCCTCGCTCAAGTCCATCGGTATCCACGGTTTCGCAGGTTGCCACAACGTGACCGCCGTCAACTCTGCCGCCACCACGCCCCCCGTCTGCGGCAACGCGGCGTTCTACGTCAACTCCTACAGCAATACCCCCCTCACCGTCCCCGACGGCTCCGTCGATGCCTACCGCGAGGCCACCGAGTGGAAAAAATTCACCCACATCAACGACCATTCAGCTATCTCCTCCATCGAGGTCAACGAACCCTTCTCACTCATCTACTACGACTTCGACGGCATCCCCGTCGATACCCCCGTCAAGGGTCGCCCCTACATCGTGGTCAAGCAATACACATCGGGGCGCACCGTCACTGACAAAGTCATCTTCTGATCCCACATAACCTATATCCTCTGGGGACCCGGAGACCCGGAGACCCGGGCCAACATCATTTCCCATATCGGCGGACAATCCGGTGCCACAACGCCCCGCGATTCTCCCCGATATGGGAAAACTGTTTCCATCTCCCCGCTGTTATTTCCGATATATTCCACTCTCCACAGCCCTCAGCCGAGCCGCCGGCAAAATCCCCGCCAACAAGCCGCTCTGCCCATTGTGCTGATTAAGATTAAGTTAATTTTGAGCGAATAATAAAATTTTGAGACATCCTAAACACATTTTAATCTCTTTTATACGAAAAACCGACCAAACCCTCTATCCATTCTCCCCGTAGATTGTTTTTAGAGTATAAGCCGATTGCATAGCATAAATATGAAACCCGCTTTTTTATATCCCTCGCCCCCGTTATTGGTTAGCGATGATAGGTAACGGGGCTCTCATAAATAAATAGTTGAAACGTGGAGGAGGCTCCGGATTAACTTCCGGAGCCTCCTTTCGTCCATCCCTCGCCTACTACACGCGCAGTGACAGTGTGTTACCCCACTTTTTACGACTTATTGACACTGATAATCGCGAGCTTTTCCGTAACTTTGCATTGACAAAACGACAAGACTATAACCAAATAATTCGTACAACAACTATGGCAAAGAAAGCATTGTTAATGATTCTCGACGGTTGGGGCATAGGCAACCACTCCAAGGGTGATGTCATCTTCTCAACCCCCACCCCCTACTGGGACTATCTGATTGACACATATCCCAATTCCCGACTTCAGGCCAGCGGCGAGAACGTCGGTCTCCCCGACGGACAGATGGGCAACTCCGAGGTCGGCCACCTCAACATCGGTGCCGGACGCGTCCTCTACCAGGACCTCGTCAAGATCAACAAGTCCATCAAGGACGGCTCAATCCTTGAGAACCCCGAGATAAAGGGCGCCTTTGAGTACGCCCGCGACAATGGCAAGGCCATCCACTTCATGGGACTCACCAGCGACGGCGGCGTCCACTCCTCGCTCGACCATCTGTTTGCCCTCTGCGACATAGCCAAGCACTACGGCCTCGAAAAAGTCTACATCCACTGCTTCATGGATGGCCGCGACACCGACCCGCGCAGCGGCAAGGGATTCATCGAGACCCTTCAGGCCCACTGTGACAAGAGCGCCGGCAAGATTGCCACCGTCATAGGCCGCTACTATGCGATGGATCGTGACAAGCGTTGGGAACGCATCAAGATTGCCTATGACGCTATTGTCAACGGCGTGGGCGAGAAAGCCGCCGACATGGCAGCCGCCGTCCAGCAGTCCTACGACAACGACGTGACGGACGAGTTCATCAAGCCCATCGTCAGCGCCGGCTTTGACGGCACCATTAAGGATGGCGACGCTGTCATATTCTTCAACTACCGCAACGACCGCGCCAAGGAGATAACCACCGTCCTCACCCAGCACGACATGCCCGACGAGGGAATGCACACCATCCCCGGTCTCCAGTTCTACTGCATGACCCCCTACGATGCCGCCTTCAAGGATGTCCACATCCTCTTCGACAAGGAAAACGTCAACAACACCCTCGGCGAATACCTTTCCTCCCTCGACAAGACCCAGCTCCACATCGCCGAGACCGAGAAATACGCCCATGTGACCTTCTTCTTCAACGGCGGTCGCGAGGCCCCCTACGAGGGCGAGGAACGCATACTCGTCGCCTCACCAAAGGTCGCCACCTACGACCTCAAGCCCGAGATGAGCGCCTTTGAGGTCAAGGACAGGCTCGTCGAGGCAATCCGCTCCGATAAGTACGATTTTATAGTCGTCAACTACGCCAACGGCGACATGGTCGGCCACACCGGCATCTACGAGGCCATCCAAAAAGCCGTCAAGGCCGTTGACGAGTGCGTCAAGGACACCGTCGAGGCCGCCAAGCAGTCAGGCTACGAGGTAATCATCATCGCCGACCACGGCAATGCCGACAATGCCATCAACGCCGACGGCACCCCCAACACCGCCCACTCCCTCAACCCCGTCCCCTGCGTCTACGTCACCGACCGCAAGGATGCAACCGTCAGCGACGGCATCCTCGCCGACGTAGCCCCCACCATCCTCAAGATCATGGGCATACCCCAGCCCAAGGAGATGACGGGACACGCACTTATCAACTGACACCCCGCCCGCCACAGCGGCACGACGCCCCAAGGTTGACACCCCACGCCCCAGTGCCCGGCACGCGACAACCGACAGACGGCTATCCACCACCGGGTGGCCGTCCGTCATTTCTCGCCAATAGCTCCCCGCCATCCTACACCATTCAACCAGCCATCATCCCACTGTCAAAATGTCACAAAACGCTCTGCCTACCCTACACTATGTGCAGCAAACCGCTTACAAAATGACATTTTGAATTAAAATTTGTTAATGATACATCATTTTTCTTTACCAAAATATTGTCATTTTCCACAAAACCCTTACATTTGTATCGTGTTTTTCATGGTATTAGATTTAAGGTTAACGAAGATTGGTTGTCGTGATGACAATCAATTTTTTTTATCCCCCAACCCCATCTCCCCACCATCCCTCACCTCATCCTCAATCCAATAATACACATTCATAAATCAAGCACCCCCTGCCTCACAAATCTGGAAGTGAAAACCTCACAAGTTTGGAAGCCAAACACTTACAAATCTGGAAGTGAAACACTCACAAATTTGGAAGTCAAAACCTCACAAATTTGGAAGTACAAAAATTTATCATTACCTTTGCGCTGTACATCAACAAATTAGAATTATGGACAACTATCTCCCAAGATACATTCAATCCACCATCTCAAAGAAAATGAAATCAAGTGGAGTCGTATTGGTGGAGGGGCCTAAATTTTGTGGAAAAACCACCACAAGCGCACTCTTTGCCAAAAGCGAGATCCGCCTTAACACAAAAGCGGCTATACAGATTGCCCGTATTGAGCCCTACAATGTACTTATCGGAGAACGACCAAGACTTATAGATGAATGGCAAACAGTCCCCGACCTTTGGAATCAGGCAAAGGCATGGATTGACGAGAATCCCGGATTTGGTCAATTCATATTCACCGGGAGCTCCACGCCCGTGGACAATTCCGACATTTTTCATTCAGGTGCCGGACGTATCACGCGGGTCATGATGCGCCCCATGAGCCTGTTTGAATCACGCGATTCCAAAGGGTCAGTCTCACTCGCCTCCCTTTTCGACAATGACAATCCGGCAGTTTTTGACATGAATGAGGACTACGGATTAAGCGATACCGCCTATCTCCTTTGCCGGGGAGGGTGGCCGCTGTCAATTCAACCCGAGAAAGACGTGGCGCTTGAGGTAACCTCCAACTACTATGAGAGCTTGTTCAATCTGGCAAACAGTGAGAATCCTAAGTTCCGCAACAAGAACTCCGAAATAATGCGGATTGTCATGAGGGCGTATGCCCGGCATGTGTCCACACAGACCTCCACCACCAAAATCTTGGCTGACATCGCGGCACGCGACAGCAGGACAATCAGCAACAAGACATTTGAGAAATATACCGATGTCCTCACCGACTTGTTCATCATTGAGGATATGGAGGCTTGGAACCCAAACCTGAGGTCAAAGACAATAGTCCGTTCCACTCCCACCCATCATTTTGTCGATACCTCCATAGCCGCACAAGCCCTCGGGGCATCTCCCGCCGATTTAATGTCCGACCTCAACACTTTCGGACTCTTGTTTGAGGACATGGCAGTCCGGGATCTAAGGGTATATGTCCAGACAATCAACGGTAATCTATTCCACTATCGCGACAGCCGGGGATTGGAGTGTGACACGATCGCACACCTCAAGGACGGCAGATGGGCACCCATAGAAATCAAGTTGGGAGGTGACAACCTGATTGAGGAGGGTGCAAGAAACCTGCTCAAACTGAAATCTGATATCGCCGAAAAAAATCAGCCCTCATTCATGATGATACTCACAGCCACCGGCCCGGCCTACCGCCGCCAAGACGGCATCTACGTCGTCCCCATCAACTGCCTCAAAGCATAGCCCCTCTCCATCCATATAACGGTACCCTCTTTCGATTAAAACGTCATCCCACCATTTTACAATCAATCTTCTTTTTGTAAATTTGGAACATGAAAAAAACATTGACTGTCCAATCCCTCATCCGCGAGGCTGAGATTTTCTGTAAGGCCAATTCCGGCTTATACACTCCCGAACTGTTTGGAGTCACTGACGGCAAGGCCGTGGGGACATTCGTTGAGCATAAATTCCAACAATTCCTCGCCCAACAATACGACCTTCAATTAGGAAATTCAGCCAACGGACTCGACCTGCCCTCTGTCAATACCGACATAAAGGTGACATCCATGAGGCAACCGCAGTCAAGTTGCCCATTCAAGGACAGCAAGCAGAAAATCTTTGGATTGGGATACAATCTGTTGATATTCGTTTACCAAAAACATGACGACACAATCAAAAAGGAGGGTATGCTTGACTTCATATCCTGTACCTTTGTCGACAAGTCACGCACTGCCGACTACCAGACAACAACAGGATTGCTAAGCATCATCGCAAACGATGGCAACCGTGACGACATATTCGCTTTCCTTGTCAATCACCATATTCCCGCCGATGAGGTTACCCTATATCAACTGGCAGCGGAGATACTGGCCAATCCGCCACAGATTGGTTATCTCACCATCTCCAACGCCCTTCAATGGCGACTCCAATACAGCCGCATAGTCAGCTTGCAGCAGTCGGTCGACGGAATAACAAACATACTGCGGGTATCACGATGATACGCTTGCTCGACAAGATACGCGACTCCGACTTCCTCAAATCCAACTCGATTATTCAGCAGATTTGCGGAATAGTTGATTACTTCTCATCCGAGGAGGAGAAAGCCGACTTCATCAACTCCGCGCTCAGGGCCGTCAACACAGTGCAAGATAGCCGTGCATCCTATGGCGATTGGCAGACCCCCGCCGGGTTGGCCAATGCCGTGTGCAAGCGTCATCTGCAATATTTCGGCTCTCCCAAGATTGTCATCGAACCGACATGCGGTCTCGGAGCATTCGTGGTTGCCGCCCTCGACCTGTTTCCCGATGTGCGCGAGATTCACGCCGTCGAGATAAACAAGGACTATACGTCCAATCTCAAACTGCGCATCCTCTTGCGTGCCTTAGACCGTCCGGGCGCACACAATCCAACGATACACATCCATACCGCCGACTTTTTCAAGTTCGACCTTTCACCGGTTTTCAATCGGGCAGAGGCCGAGCGGCTTCCCATAGCGATTATCGGCAATCCTCCTTGGGTCACAAACAGCCGACAAGGAGCCGACAACTCCGATAACATCCCGGTAAAAAGCAACCGATACCATCTTAGGGGCATTGAGGCACTGACAGGCAAGAGCAATTTTGACATAAGCGAGTCGATAACGCTACAACTCATCAATCTTGCCGACAGATGCGATGGCGGCATATCTTTTCTGCTCAAAAACTCAGTTATACGCAATATTCTCACAAAACAAAAGACCCATCCCCTCAACATAGGCAATATCAAGCAACTGACTATCGACGCAGGTCGTGAGTTCAATGTCGCCGTCGATTCGTCATACCTTGCTGCCCGGCTTAACACCACCCCCTCCGTCACCTGTCAGACCCGCGACTTCTACCTCGACAGCCCCGGTCGTGAGTACGGCTGGGTCGGAGACTCATTTGTCGCTGATATTCATCTCTATTCCCAAGCGAGAGCGTTCGACGGACAATCCTCTTATCAATGGAGGTCAGGAATCAAGCATGACTGTGCCCCCATTCTTGAGTTGAGTCGTGACAACGGTCATTACCACAACGGTCTTGGTCAATCAGTCAACGTGGAGGAATGCATGATATTCCCATTGCTCAAGAGTTCAGATATAGGCCATGAGTTTGACGGAAATTTGCGCAGATATATCATCCTCCCACAACACTATGTAGGTGAGGACACGCGCCGGCTCATCCACGATGCCCCTTTGACCTACGACTACTTGTCTGAGCATCGCTCATTTTTTGAGAAGCGTAAAAGTTCAATTTACAAGGGCAAGTCCCCCTTCAGCATTTTTGGGATTGGCGACTACTCCTTCAAGCCCTACAAGATTGTCGTTTCATCCTTTTACAAGGAGATTCGGTTCAGCCTCATAAAACCCATCGGGACAAAGCCGGTAATGGTCGATGACACATGCTATCAGATTGGATTTGACAATCTTGACGAATGCTTGGCCGTCCTTGACGTCTTGCGTAGCCCCGAACTTCAATCTCTCCTTAAATCTATCGTATTCACCGATGCCAAGCGCGTTGTGACAAAAGGACTGTTGATGCGCCTTGACATCGCCAAGGTCATTGAGCGACAGCATGGTCACCACTGATTCACACCCGGGCGTTACCTTTGCCCCATACACAACCCAAAGCCATACGCCACTCAAAGTCCCGCCATCGCCATGTCCCACCGTTACACCCCGTTCGACCAGTACGCCGCAGCCGCCCGCGACGGTGACTTTGGCTACTTCATCCACATCGACCCCGACGAGTACCTTTCTGACGACTCAAGCTCCCACGACCCCGAAGATACCGCCCCTACAGCCTCGTCCGGCGACTGCGTCACTGACGAGTTCCTTTGCTTTTGCGCCCTGTCATCACCGTCTGCGGTGATCTCCCGGCGACAGCCGTCCCACAACACCAACCCCACTGTCATCCGTTACATCCCCCTCACGTTTGCGGCAGCTGCCCCCGCCGCTTGAAGCCAAACCGGCAGCACGCGCACATTGACATTATTTATAGCCTCGCGGCCACCAACCTAATCATCTGGTCCACCGCGACACCGATATTTCTCCGTGCCACCTCCGGCCTCATCACCTCGTCAAGTCCACACGGCCCCTGTACTACAGGCAACGCCGCGAGAAATCCCCTGCGACACAGCGTCTCAGCATCCTCGACACTGCCGCCAATCGCCACCACCGGGATACCGCGACGCGACGCACGGTCAAGCACCCCACACGGCGTTTTACCCATCTGAGTCTGCCCATCGAGCCGCCCCTCCCCGGTGATCACCAATGACGCTCCCTCGATTATCTCGTCAAACCCGACCGCGTCGAGCACCATATCCACTCCCCGCCCAAGCCTGGCTCCGAGAAACGCCGCAAAAGCGCCACCAAGTCCCCCCGCCGCCCCGGCACCGGCCATCGACTCCACATCCACCCCCGTCTCCGAGGCAATGACGCGGGCCAGCGACCTCATCCCCTCGTCGAGCGCCGCCACCATCCCCGGGTCAGCACCCTTCTGCGGGGCAAAGACAGCCGCAGCCCCACGCGGCCCGCAAAACGGATTATCCACGTCACACGCCACCGTAAACCGCGCCTCGCCTAAGCCATCGGCCATCCCCGCGCAGCCAACCCCGGCAATCCGGGCAAGCACCCCGCCACCATGGCCATCGACCTCCCGACCATCCGCATCCACGAACCGATACCCGAGAGCCCGCAACATTCCCACACCTCCATCATTGGTCGCGCTCCCCCCTATGCCCATCATAAACGACCGGCACCCACGCCTCAGCCCGTCAGCAATCAGCTGCCCGGTCCCGTATGAGGTCGTCACCATCGGATTACGCCTCCCCCTCTCCACAAGCGTAAGCCCGCTCGCCGCCGACATCTCGATGACAGCCCTCTCCCCGGCAATCACGTATGAGGCACGCACACGGCGCATCAGCGGATCACACACCTCACACTCCACGCGCTCGCCCCCTAACGCCACCTCCAACGCGTCACACGTCCCCTCGCCGCCATCGGCTACAGACACCGTGACGACCTCACAGCCGGGCAGCACACCGGCAACCGCCGAGGCGCAACACCGCCCCACCTCCATCGACGACAGGCAACCCTTCCACGAGTCCGACGCTATGACAACCTTTCTCATCTCCATCAACATTTTATACTTAGACCACACAGCTTTCTTACCATACGCCACAACCCGAGCCGAATGTAGGGCAACGGTGACAGGAAGGGGGTCAATTGCAGTCCCCGATTACGGCAGTCAAGGAGCGCCGGATAAAAAAGCAACCGAAGCCAATCAATGATTGGCTCCGGTCTTGGTGGCGGGAGCAGGACTCGAACCTGCGACCTTTGGGTTATGAGCCCAACGAGCTACCACTGCTCCATCCCGCGATGTTTTGTGAGTGCAAAGGTAGAGTGTTCTCTCCACTCCACCAAATTTTATGCCCTATATTTGTGTTAAAAAACATAAACCTCACCTTATTCCCCTCTCCACTCCCCGCCCACGGCGCGGTTTCACCCTCTTTAACCACCGCAAAAGATATTTTTCACAAAACAATAAGACACTAACGCGAAATAATTATAACTTTGTAAGCAATGTAAAACTTTAACCTGAAACAAAACTTACAATCATGAGCAAACCTTATGTTCTCGGTATCGACATAGGCGGTACCAACACCGTTTTTGGCATAGTCGACGCCCGTGGCGTAGTGCTTGCCAGCGCATCCATAAAGACCCGCAAGCACAGCGACATCAACGCTTACATTGACGAATTATACACCGAGGCCACCAAGCTGATGGAGGCCAACGACGCGATAGACAAGGTGCACGGCATCGGCATCGGAGCCCCCAACGCCAACTACTTCACCGGCACCATCGAGGGCGGCGTCAACCTTCCCTGGCCCACCCCGCTGCCCCTCGCCCAGCTCGTCAGCGACAAGTTCGGCATACCGGTGGCCATCACCAACGACGCCAACGCAGCCGCAATCGGCGAGATGACCTACGGCGCGGCCCGTGGCCTCAAGGACTTCATAATGATCACCCTCGGCACCGGCGTCGGCAGCGGCATCGTCATCAACGGCCAGATGGTATATGGCCACGACGGCTTTGCCGGCGAGCTCGGCCACCTCATCATGAAGCGCAACAACGGACGCCTCTGCGGCTGCGGTCGCACAGGCTGTCTTGAGACCTACTGCTCAGCCACCGGCGTCGCACGCACCGCCCGCGAGTTCCTTGAGATACGCACCGAGCCATCACTCCTCCGCAACATGGACATCGCAGCCATCACCTCCAAGGATGTCTACGACGCAGCCATCGCCGGCGACAAGCTCGCAAAAGACGTGTTCGAGTTCACAGGCAACATCCTCGGCGAGGCCCTTGCCGACTTCACCGTCTTCTCCTCCCCCGAGGCGTTCATCCTCTTCGGCGGTCTCGCCAAGAGCGGCGACCTGCTGATGAAGCCTCTCAAAAACTCCATGGAGAAGAACATGATGCCCATCTTCAAGGGCAAGGTCAAGGTCCTCCTCTCCGAACTCAAGGAAGCCGATGCCGCCGTCCTCGGCGCGAGCGCCCTCGGCTGGGAAGCCAAGCCCTCCACCGCTCCCCTCCCCGCCGCAGTCCCCACCACGGCCCCCATCACCCCCCAGGCCCAGTAATCCCCATATTATAACCCCATAAAAGGATGGCCACCAATCATGGTGGCCATCCTTTTATGTCTGTCAATCAATTGGGTGTCAGTATAGGATGTCCTAATTATACGCAGCCCATCATCACCGCTTTTCGGGGAGGATTTCTATCCAGTAGCCGTCAGGGTCCTCGATGAAATAGAGACCCATATCGTGGTTCTCAAAGCAGACGACACCCATCTCCTTGTGGTAACGCCTCACCTCGTCATAGTCGCCGGCGACGCGGAAACAGATGTGGGTCTCATTCTCCCCAAGCTCGTAGGGCTGCGGATGATCCTTGAGGCATGTAAGCTCAAGACAGAACGGCGACACCCTGTCGCCGAGATATATCAGCACAAACGACCCGTCAGGACTCTCATGACGGCGTATCTCCGAGAGACCGAGCGCGTTGTTGTAAAACTCTATGCTTTTCTCCAAGTCGGCCACATTGATATTGTAATGGTCAAAACGCGATTTAATTTCCATGACTATCTATTTTAGTTGTGTTATCTCATATTCCCGCCTGTCAAAGTCGATGACAGCCGACTCGCCGGGGGCCGACAGGCAGATGTAGCGTCCCCGGTCGGGATTGGCGTAAGACTTGAAGTCGCAAGCCTCGGCGGGGCGCTCCCAGTAGTGCATCGGGATGAAAAATCCCACATTTATCATCCTCACCATCTTGCGCGCCCCGCGCGGGAAGTCAGTCCCCATCCGTGGGTCGACCGCCATCATCATCACGTCGATTCTCGGCGCTGCCTTGGCGACGCGGGCGACCTCGGCATCAAACGCCGAGTCGGCCTCGGCCACCTCATCGGGGGTTGACTCATCCTGCCAGTGCCAGTCGTTAAGGTCGCCCGAGTGAAATACCCTCCGGCCGTCAGTCTCAAACAGCAGTGACACCCCGGCATCTGTCGATCCAAACGCCCTCACCCTGACCGACCCCGCAACGACATCAGACCCTGGACGCACAAACGTCACGTCGGCCCCACTCGGAACTGCCGTGACGGGTATGTCATCGCTAAGGACGTAGCGGCAACCACGGCGCGAGGCAAACTTGAAAATCTCCGTATTGAAATGGTCGGCATGATGATGTGACACGGCAAAGATGACAGACCGCCCACTGCCCCACGACTCCATAAGGCGGGGCAACACCGATGCCGGGTCACGGTAATAGTCAATGACAATCAGCGTGTCACCGGCCTCCACGGCAAAACCGCTATGATAAATGTAGGTGACACGCATGGTTTTCATTTTCTTTCGGGGTTAATCGGTTGGAATCTCAATCGTGAGTCCGTCGTATGCTATCCCGACTCCGGGAGGCAACGTCGGCTCGACATCAGAGTGCCGCCCCATCTCGTGGCTGAGATGCGTCAACCACGCCCTCCGGGGTGACACCCTACTTATAACATCGAGTGCTTGCTCCAGGTTCATGTGAGATAGGTGGGGAGTGTGCCGTAGGGCATTTATGACCAACGTGTCAACCCCGCGTATCAGCTCAATGGTCGATTCGGGGATATCTTTGGCGTCGGTGATATAGGCAAGCTGCCCGACGCGAAACCCGATAATCGGCAGACGGTAGTGCATCACCGGCAGCGGTGTCACCTCGATGTCGCCGATGGTGAATGGCGCGTCACCGACAGTGTGGATGTCAAACTTGGGCACCCCTGGATAGGGATGGGACGAGAAGCAGTAAGGCAATCGCGTGTGCAGGTCGGAGGCCACATCCTCACGGCAATATACCGGCAGCCCCTCTCCGGCGGCGCAGTAAGGGCGCAGGTCATCAACCCCACCAACATGGTCGTAGTGGCTGTGGGTCACCAACAAGGCATCAATCCACGGACTTCCCGTCGCCAGTATCTGCTCACGGAAATCAGGGCCGCAGTCGATGAGCAGCGAGCGCTCGCCGACCGACAGCAGCGCCGACGTGCGGGTACGCCTGTCCCGCCTGTCATCCGAGGTGCACACCTCACAATCACACCCTATCTGCGGCACCCCGGTCGAGGTACCCGTGCCGAGAAATGTCAGTGACATGGTCGCTGGTCGTCCTATGATGTTGACCTCGGGTTGCAGCAATATGTGATACTTCATCGCCACGCGACCCCTCACCTTGCCCATCAGGGCGAGCACATCACCGGGGGTAGCGTCGCCACGGTTGACGATGACGAGTGACTGGAGCGGGTACACCTGGGCACCGCCTGCCGTCGCCCCCTTCATCCCCGCGTGTTCTATGAGCCATCCGGCGGGTATCTTGACCCCGTCGGCCACGTCATAGTGAGGCATGTCGCCATAGTGGCGGCAGAGCGCTGCGAAGAAATCGGGCGAGACGACCGGGTTCTTGAAAAACGACCCCGCGCTCCCCGTCTCTGACGGGTCGGGCAGCTTGGCACGGCGTATCGCGATGACGCGCTCCCTGACATCGGCGGCGGTCAGCCCCGCCACATCGGCAAGCTCACGCAGCGGGCCGTAATCGAGCACAAACCGTGGCCGCAGGCTCAGCCGGTAGCAAACCTCGGTGACTATGTACCGTCCCGCATTGTCAGGATGCTTGAACACGCTGTCGCGGTAGCCGTAACAGCACTCCGTGACATCCCAGTGACGCATGATGCCGGTCGTCACCTCAACGGTCGTCACACCGCAAATGACATCCTTGGCCTCGACACCGTATGCCCCCACATTCTGCACCGCTGACGCTCCTACCGTCCCGGGTATCAACGACAGGTTCTCGACACCGTGGTAGCCGCGAGTGACACACCACGACACAAACGTGTCCCAGTCCACTCCCGAACCCGCAGCGACAACCACCTCATCGCCATCACGCGACACCTCGCGCATGTAGCCGATAGCCGAGCGAAGCAGAGTCCCGTCATAGTCGCGGGCAAAGAGCAGGTTACTCCCCTCCCCCACAGCCATCACGCGGCCGTCGCCATAGTCAGCAAGTGCCTGACGCAGCTCATCGACGCTGTAGTAGCGGACATACCGTGACGCCCTCACCGGGAGATGAAAGGTCGTGACATCCGTCAAGTCAAAATCCTGATATATATCCATAGATTGTTCAATAACGCTTAGAGGTTGTTTACAGCTCATCAATCCGAATAGAGGTCACCGACGGAACTCCCACAACAGGCCGTCCTCAAACACGAGATACGTGCCATCGGGATAGGACCACAACTCGCGAAGTCGGTCACGCCCATAGCGGCGCGAGATGTCTGCCGGAGCGCCAAGTGACAGCCGACACTCATCACGCGTCATGCCGACGGCCACTTGACTGTTGATGATATTGTCCCACACGCTGTCGGTGACCGACGGATAGAGAGACCGGGGATTGTCAAAATAAAACTGCGAGGCAAATGTCCTCGACGCGGGTGTCCCCTCACCGACCGATAGGAACAGCGAGTAGGTCTTGTCAGGATTTCCAACCTCGGTGAAATAGACGCGCACAGGATAGACGGCATCACCCGGGGTTACCTTGGTCACTGTCACAGGCACGAAACGCCGACCCATGACCACCTCGCCGCTGTCGTCATACCACAACGGAGTGCGCGTATAGAGCGTACGCCCCGTCAGACGTGCAGCCACCGAGTCGGGAATGCTCATCTCAATGACAAAGGGGATGTCGACACGCTTGCGCGAGGCCAACCGCTCACCCGAGGCACTGACCCGATAGATATATTCATGTCCACCGGGGCCCGTGAACGACAGGTCGGTCGAACCTTGCCCGGTGACCGACGGCATCTCCTTGCCGCCAACAAACACCAACGTGTCGCCCGCCGCGAGCGGAAACTCGACAGCCGAGGCACCCAACACGAGCGACACCTTGGGATCAGTGACGTAGAAACGCTTGCCGGGAGTCCACGCGCCAAACGGCTGTGCATCCACATCAGCAAGAAACGACTGCTCGGGAGTTGTCCTGACGGCCTCCTTACCCGCGTCGTCGGCATTGATGCGCGGCGTGCTCTCGATGCCGGTAAAACAGCCGGTCATCAAGAGCGACAGCGGCAACAGTGACAGTATCAACCACGCCCTCACCCGATTGCCGATAAGACGGAAGATGTCTACAGGAGTTGTGGTCATTTGCCGCCGGGGGTCAGACCCATGTTCTCAAATATGAATGTGTAGACATCGGTCTGCTCGTCGATGACCTTTGAGATAGGCTTGCCCGCCCCGTGTCCGGCATTTGATTCGATGCGTATGAGCTTGGGCGCGTCGCCGGTATCGGCGGCTTGCAGAGTGGCGGCATACTTGAACGAGTGGGCCGGGACGACACGGTCGTCATGGTCGGCGGTCGTCACGAGGATTGCAGGATACTTCACTCCCGACTTGATATTATGTATCGGGGAATATCCGAGCAGATATGAGGCCATCTCTGGCGAGTCGGCGCTCGTGCCGTAGTCACTGGCCCAGTTCCAGCCGATGGTAAACAGGTGGTAGCGCATCATGTCCATCACCCCGACAGCAGGGATGGCCACGCGGAACAGCTCGGGACGCTGGTTGGCGGTGACGCCGACGAGCAGACCACCGTTTGAGCCTCCGGCGATAGCGATGCGCGAGGGATTGGTCCACCCCTCGTCAATAAGATACTCGGCGGCTGAGGCAAAGTCGTCGAAGACATTCTGCTTCTGCATCTTGGTCCCCGCGAGATGCCACGGCTCGCCATACTCGCCGCCACCACGGAGATTGGCCTGGGCATATATGCCTCCATTCTCAAGCCACAGCATACGCTGGGCCGAGAAGGACGGTTCGAGCGATATGTTGAAGCCACCGTAGCCGTAGAGATACACCGGGTTGGAACCGTCACGCACGAGACCCTTATTGTAGGTGAGGAACATCGGTATCTTGGTTCCATCCTTTGATGTATAGAACACCTGCTCGGTTACATAGTCGTCCATGTTCACACCCGGCACCGACGCTGCGCGATAGAGCGATGTCTCGCCGGTGTTCACGTCATAGCGGTAGATGGATGTCGGTGTGGTGAACGAGATGAAAGTGTAGAACATCTCGGGACTCTTGTCCGACACCGAGGCATACACCGACCCGTAACCGGGTAGGGCGACCTGACGTATGGGCTTGCCGTCTATGCCGTATATCCACAATTGCTGGGAGGCATCCTTGCTGTAGGTCAGCGCAAGTTTGTCATGGTCGACGATCTCAGCGCTCTGCAACACGCCCTCCCCCTCGGGGATGAGTTCGCGCCAGTTGTCGCGCTGCGGGGCATTGACATCGGCGGTCATCAGACGGTAGCGGGGAGCGCCCCAGTTGGTCAATATATACATCTTGCCATCGACCACATCGATGACCTGTATCTCATAGTCCTGTGTAGGTTCGGCCACCGTCCAAGGCTTTGACGGGTCAAACGCGTCGGCCATCTTCTTGATGCGCAGGGAGCTGCCGAGGCCCTCCCCGCCACCGTATACCAGAATGACACTCTCATCCTCAGGCACCCATGCAGAGAAGAAATGAAGCGGATGCTTCTCGTCGATGTAGACAAGCAGGTCGTCGCTCTGCGGAGTCCCGAGCTTGTGATAATAGATGCGCTGGCACTCGTTGGCATTGGAGAACTCCTTGCCTTCGGCGGGACGCTCGTATGCGCTGTAGAAGAATCCGTCACCGGCCCATGATGCCCCGGTAAACTTTGCCCACTCTATATGGTCGTCAAGCATCCGGCCCGAGTCGGTATCCATGACATATATCTCAGTCCAGTCAGACCCGTTACGCGATATGGTGTAGGCCGTGTACTTACCGTCATGCGACATGTACACCCCGGTGAGGGCCACCGTGCCATCCTCGCTAAGTTTGTTGGGGTCGATAAATACCTCGGCGCTGCCACCGAGGGAGTCAGTGCGGTAGAGTACGCTTTGGTTACGCAAGCCGTCATTCTCGTAGAAGTAGTAACGGCCATCATGGTTCTTGAACGGCGTCCCCGGCTTCACGTAGTTGTTGAGTGCCGTGAGCCTGTCCTTTATAGTCTGACGGAACGGAATGGCATCGAGGTAACCCCGCGTCACGGCATTCTCGGCCTTGACCCACGCCGCAGTCACGGCAGAGGTGTCATTTTCAAGCGGACGATAAGGGTCAGCGACCTTCTGTCCGAAATAAACATCTACGGTTGAGTCAGATGGAGCCACGGGATACTCCAGCTGCCGGGCGACAGCCCCTGATGCGGAGACAGCCAACAACGATACAGCCATTATTTTTCTCATCGGTTTTAATTATATATTGTTATCAATTTTCAAAAAAAACAGTTGTGATGACACGTATTGACGACTGCCATCATACAAAAGTACACAGAATCCCGCTCATTTCCCATCCCGACGGCATAAAAATAACAAAGCATCGTTGACAGACTTGCAGACGCATTTGAATGGCAGCAGATATTTCATATAAATGACACCACTCATTTCATATAATTACAGCACATGTTTCATGCCATCTCATATTACTATACGTCATCTTATAAATCGAAAGCAGCATATTAGCTCAGTCCCTTTGACACATATTCGTAACAATAATGAAACTTGCATGTAATTTTAGTGTAACAACGTTGTTACATAATGTAATTTACTATGAATCAAGCGATAAACTGAATTAGTGCTACGAATTGTTACAAAATTGGAGTGAGATTGAATTATTTTTGTAACATTATTTTAATAATTTTATCTTTCTGTATATCAATATGTTATAATGGATTTTCGGCGGTTTTTGAAAGGTGGCCTAAAATTTTTTCATAAAAATATTTTGTAATTAAAATTATTTGTATATTTGCAATGTC
>JAMPAQ010000001.1:657328-757910 GCA_023667145.1 Pseudoflavonifractor sp. | reverse complement strand
TTGAATATCTTTCCGAACTTCTTAAGGCTCGTTAAAAATCATGCGGTTGCCCTGGCTCAAAATAGGGGTGGCCGTCAGTTTTTGTGGCTTTTTGGGCGGTTCAGCGTGTGTCGATGGCCGGATTGATGAGATAGAGCGTCTCGCGTGCACGGGTGACAGCCGTGTAAAGCCAGCGGTAGAAGTCGAGTCCGATTGACTCCGGGGGGATATATCCGAGGTCGACAAAGACGTTTTTCCACTGGCCACCCTGGGCCTTGTGGCATGTCACGGCATAGGCATACTTGACCTGTAGGGCGTTGATGTATGGATTTTTTTTCAGCTCCCGCTGCCTGACGCTCATTGGGGTGTCGTCGCTGAACAGGTCGGGGTCGTAGAGCATGTGGGTGTAGAACTCGTTGAGCCTATCAGCGGGAAGTCCAGGGGAGTCGGCTGTCAGTGACGACAGGAATATCTTGGCATCGACATCGGTGTCGCGGTCGGGAAAGTGGAGGGTCACGTCGGCAAACATCATGCCCCACTTGTCCTCGGTGCCGTATATGCGCGAGACAGTGGCTACGTCGCCGTTGGCGATAAAGTCGAGTCCCTTGACCTCGCGGCTCCAGTAGTAGTTGTTCTTGGACACGAGAAGGCGTTCATCGCGTGACAGCATCTCCTCACGCCCCAGTATGGTGGAGCGTATGGCCATGTTGAAGCCTACGGCCCGTTGGTTGGAGCGGGTGATGAGGATGGTTTCGCTCTCACCGTCAGCTGAGTAGCATGAGCCTATGATGTCGGGTAGGTCCTCACCCGATACGGGTATAACATCGTCAAATGACGAGATTCTCAGCCGTGGCGCGGGCAACGGGTCGACGCGCATGGCCCGTCGCAGCCATGTGGCGTTGTAGAGGATGCCCGACTCGCTGCTCTGGCGGACTGTCTCGGTGAGGATGGCGCGTGTGACCCGGAGGCCGAATGACCGCAGTGTCCTGACGCTTAGTGCCGGACTCTCCTCGCAACCGACAGGAGGCAGCTGGGCGGTGTCGCCAAGGAGTATGAGCCGGCAATTGTCGCCGGTGTAGACGTAGTGGACGAGGTCTTCGAGCAAGTTGCTGCCGGAGTCTGACGACATGCCTATCATCGAAGCCTCATCGACGATGAATATGGCTCCATGGTAGCGGTTCTCAGTGACGGCGTGACCCACGGTCTCCCCGCCGCGTGTGGAGGAGCGGTAGATCATGCGGTGGATGGTGTAGGCCGGATGGCGGGAATAGTGGGCGAAGACCTTGGCGGCACGGCCGGTCGGGGCAAGAAGTACCGAGGTCACGCCTACCTCCGACAGTGTCTTGACCAAGGCCCCGGTGAGCGATGTCTTGCCAGTGCCGGCATAGCCGTTGAGCAGGAACACGGAGTCATCAGGTGCACGCCGTGAGCAAAACCGCGACAAGGCCGCGATCAGCTCAATCTGCTGCGGATTGGGTTCATAGGGGAGGTTGTAGGCCACCCGCTGCGCGAAGTCAATGCAGTCCATGCGCTTCCGCAGTCAATGAAGGTCGGTCAGCGGACTGACCATTCAAAACCATCCTTGGTGTCCTTGACATCAAAGCCAATCTCCTTGAGCCGGTCGCGTATGAGGTCACTTGTAGCCCAATCCTTGCGGGCTTTGGCCTCCTTGCGTATCTCAAGCAACAGGTCGACGGCACCCTCAAACGGACGCATTACATCCTCACCGGCGGCTGACGGGCCAATCTCGGTGCGTATGCCGAGGATGTCGATGAGGAATGTCTTGAACACATCCTTGAGTTCATTGAGGTCTTCGGCTGAGATTGTGGCGTTGCCGTCGTTGACCTGATTGATGAGACGGCAGGCATCAAACAGATGGGCGATGACTACTGGCGTGTTGAGGTCATCGTCGAGAGCCTCATAGCACTTCTCGCGCAGTCCCTTGATGTCAATGGTGCTTGTCTCGGAGGGTTTCAGCTCGTTGAGCCGCTTCCACCCCTCAAGCATACGCTGCAACGCTTTCTCGGAGCCTTGCAGGGCCTCGTTAGAGAAGTCAAGCGTGCTACGGTACTGGGCCTGGAGGATGAAGAAGCGGATGGTCATCGGGGAGTAGGCTTGGGTGAGCAGCTTGTGAGACCCGGTGAAAAACTCGTCGAGGGTGATGAAGTTGCCAAGCGACTTGCCCATCTTCTGTCCGTTGATGGTGATCATGTTGTTGTGCATCCAGTAGCGCACGGTCTCATGGCCGTTGTGGGCCACGGACTGTGCTATCTCACACTCATGGTGGGGGAACATGAGATCCATGCCGCCACCGTGGATGTCGAATGTCTCACCGAGATATTTCTGCCCCATGGTCGAACATTCGAGATGCCATCCGGGGAAACCCTCGCCCCATGGCGACGGCCAGTGCATGATGTGCTCGGGAGCGGCCTTTTTCCAGAGGGCAAAGTCGGCCGGATTGTGCTTCTCCTGCTGTCCGTCGAGGTCACGGGTGGCCGACAGCAGCTCGTCGATGTTGCGTCCCGACAGCTTGCCGTAGCGGAAGTCGCGGTTGTACTTGGGTACGTCAAAGTAGACCGAGCCTTGGCTCTCGTAGGCATACCCGCTGTCGAGAATTTTCTTGACATACTCGATCTGCTCGATGATATGGCCCGATGCGTGGGGCTCTATCGACGGTGGCAGCACGTTGAGCTGTTCCATGGCCCCATGGTAGCGGTTGAGGTAGTGCTGGACGACCTCCATCGGTTCGAGCTGTTCAAGGCGGGCTTTCTTGGCTATCTTGTCCTCCCCCTCGTCAGCGTCATGCTCAAGGTGACCCACGTCGGTGATGTTGCGCACGTAGCGCACCTTGTAGCCGAGGTGGGTGAGGTAACGGTAGAGGATGTCAAAGGTTATGGCCGGACGTGCATGTCCGAGGTGTCCGTCGCCGTACACGGTGGGTCCGCATACGTACATGCCTACCGTATCCTCATGGATCGGTGTGAACTTCTCTTTTCGGCGGGAGAGCGAATTGTAGACGGTGAGATTGTTCGGTTTCATATCTGTCCGGTCGTTATGTTGGTTCTGTTTGACAGCGTTGGCGGGCTATCAGGCTTTCCCTCCTGTGATAAAGGGATTGGGTATCTCACCGTTACCGTTGCCGTTGTTGCCGCCGTTGAGGGGGAGCTTACGCTCTATCTCGCCAAAGGTCTTCTCATACTTCGAGACGTTGTCGCGCAAGGCATAGAGGAGATTCTTTGTGTTCTCGGGGGTCATGATGACGCGGGTCTGCACCTTGGCCTGGGGCATGTTGGGTGCGACGGAGATAAAGTCGATGAAAAATTCACCGGCTGAGTGGGATATGACAGCGAGGTTGGCGTAGTGTCCGTTGGCGACCTCGGGAGTAAGCTCAATCTTTATCTCGTTTTTCTTCTGTTCCATAGTTCTGATGTTTTAGTTGGTTGATATTTTGTTAATTGATATTTCGTTTCATGAACGTATAGGCCGATTGGGGCAGGTTGTCGTCGGCCACATGTATTATTACACCTTGGCATGTCTCTTTGTTCCACACCGGGGCAATATCGGCTGACATATAGGCGCGGCGGGTGTAGCTGTCGGGCTGTCCGAGCAGGTTGTGGGCCACATACAGCTCGGGGATGGGGCTGTCGGCTGTAGCCGGGTCGAGCAGCAGGTCGAGCAGCCGTGGCTTGGCGGAGTAGCTGACGCGGCAATAGAGGTTGATGTAGCTGCCGGTGCGCCAGATGCTGTTGAGGTATATGGGGTCGGCGTCCCACTGGATGTCTGCGATGTCGGCTTCGTGGAGCGTCATGTTGTTGATGGCCCCAGAGGTTACGACTGTCACGGTGCCGGAGGTGTATGGCTCGCCCGAGGCGGGAATGTAGCCGAGCAGCATACGCTCGCCCGGGGCGGTCACAGTCTCGTCGATGACGGTGGCGGGCGCGGTGAGGGTCACAAGCGGGCTGTCATCGGATGCATGCAAGGTAAACACGGCCCCATCGGGGGTGTTGCCGTCAAAAGTAACGATGTCATACAGGGTGGCGCTGACGCTGTCGGGGGTGTCGTCACCACACGACATCATTGCTGCCATCAGCAGCAACGCCAGCAATACCCGTAGGATGATGGCCCGAGTCCCGGGATAGACTGTAAGGCGCGATATCATGGCGTGACCTCCTCTGCTTGGGCGCGGTTGGCAACGATGCCGGTTATGCGTCCGTCGTTCATGTGGACGATACGGTCGGTGTCGGCGGCGAGTGACTCGTCGTGGGTCACTATGACAAAGGTCTGCCCCATGTCACGGCGCAGGTCGAAGAACAGGCGGTGGAGCTCGGCGCGGTTGTGGCTGTCGAGGCTGCCAGAGGGCTCGTCGGCGAGTATCACGCGGGGATTGTTGACGAGCGCCCTGGCCACGGCGGCACGTTGCCGCTCGCCGCCTGACAGCTCGGATGGCTTGTGTCCGGCTCTCGACGCTATGCCGAGATAGTCGATGAGACGGCGTGCGCGTTTCATGGCATCGTGCCGGCTGTCACCACCTATCAGGGCGGGCATGGCGACATTTTCCTCGACCGTGAACTCGGGGAGAAGCTGGTGGAATTGGAATATGAAGCCTATGTTGCGGTTGCGGAATCGTGCCAACGCGCTGTCACGCATGGTGAGGATGTCGGTGCCGTCATAAAGGACGCGCCCCGAGTCGGGACGGTCGAGCGAGCCGATGATCTGTAGCAGGGTGGTCTTGCCGGCTCCGCTGGGGCCCACAATAGACATTATCTCGCCACGGCTGATGTCGAGCGAGATGTCGCGGAGCACGTGAAGCGCTCCGTAAGACTTGTTTATGTCGCGGACCTGAATCATTGCTAACTGAAAGCGAAGTTAAGCAATTTCCGCGAAAGTGCAAAATCGTGATTGTCTCCTCGGATGGAGGCGTGGCTGATTGCGTGGCTGTGCGTGTCAATAGTCGCTGAACAGTTGCGGCTTGATGACTATGCCGGCGCGGAGCATGGAGTGGAAGCGGTTGTATTCGAGCAGCCCCTCACCGTAGCCGTTGTAGTATTGAAGAAATATGAACTGGTTGTCGCGCTTGAAGATACGGTAGTTGAGCTCGACGATGGTGTTGTAGTTGAAGTTCCAGCCACGGCGTTTCATCAGCACTATTGATGCTCCGAAGCGCTTGTTGGGCGATGTGAACGTGACCCCCATCTGGTAGATGCCGTAATAGTCGAGTATATCCTTATTGTTCTGTCCGTCGATGATGGGTATCCACACCTTGCCGTGGACCATGAGCGTGGGATCGACGATGATGTTGGCTCCGAATGTGACGCGGTTCCATGACCGAGAGTCGTCGCCGTCCCTGCCGTTGCTCTCGTGTTCGAGCACCATCATCAGTTTGCCGATAAAGCGGTCTTTTATAAACAGCGGCTTGGCGAGACCGATGCCGGGATTGAAGTTGAGGTCGGTCATCGGGAGTGAGTTCTCAAGGATGTTCCAAAAGCACTTCTGCGTGTAGAACAGGTAGAGGTAGGTGTGCCATGGCAGGACGCTTTTGGTGAGCCTCTGAGATATTGATATCTGGAACTTGACGTTTGAGTTGTACTTTGACGGACACTCACTGCCGACGGGGATGCCGAAGATGAAGTAGTTGTCTTTATAGAGCCCGAAGTAGAGAGCCTTGTCAAAAGCCTCGCGCACACTGTCGGCGTTGATTTTGGTTTCGGTGCTGGTCGTAATGATCTGACCCCTGACAGGCTGGCTCGTCAGGGTCAATATAATCGCAGTCAACAGGGATATGGCTAACGGTCTTCTCATCGCGGTGCAAAATTAGTAAAAACATCTGAAGCAAGCCATTGGGCATTATGGTATTTTTGTCCGATACAGCCTAATATTTGACGTAATCGGTAACGCGGGGGTAAAAAGTTGGGCACGGTGTGCTATGAATTGTGGGGCGAATTAGTTATCTTTGCGACACAAACCAGTTAAAGCAACTATTATGACCGGCAATCATCGCTATTGTGTGATAATGTGCGGTGGTATCGGCAGCCGTTTTTGGCCTTACAGCCGTACCAACCTACCCAAGCAGTTTATAGATTTTCTTGGTACCGGGCGCTCGTTGCTGCAAATGAGCTATGACCGTATACTCCCGGTGGTGCCACGCGAGAATGTCATCATCGTCACTAATGCCCTGTATGCGCCGTTGGTAAAGGAGCAGTTACCCGACATATCGGATGACAGGATACTCCTTGAGCCGGCACGCCGTAACACGGCTCCCTGTGTGGCATGGGCCGCGTCACACATCGCGGCCATTGACCCTGAGGCATCCATGATAGTGACACCGAGTGACCATCTGATCATGCGTCAGCATGAGTTTGAGAGCGCCGTGTCGCGTGGCTTTGAGTTTGTCGAGTCCAACGATGCGTTGCTCACGCTCGGCATAAAGCCTACCTCGCCAGAGACAGGATATGGATATATACAGGTTGGCAACGAGGTTGCCGACGGGATTCTCAAGGTAAAGACCTTTACCGAGAAACCCGACCGCGAGTTGGCCAAGGTGTTTGTCGACTCGGGCGAGTTTTTCTGGAACTCAGGCATGTTCTTGTGGCGTGTGTCGTCGATATTGTCGGCGCTTGAGGAGTATGCCCCCGATGTCATGCAGACCCTCTGGGCTGACCGCAGTGCCTTTGGCACTGACCGTGAGCCGGCCTATATAGAGCGGGTGTTTCCCGGTTGCGTGAATATCTCTATTGACTACGCCGTGATGGAAAAGGCCCGCAACGTGTATGTCGAGACTGTCGATCTGGGATGGAGCGACCTCGGGACGTGGGGCTCGCTGTTTGACAACTCGCCCAAAAACCGTGACGGGAATGTGACGCAGCGGTGCAAGGTGTTGAGCTATAACTCGTCGGGAAACATATTTGCGGTGCGTGACGACAAGCTGATTGTGGTCGATGGCTTGAAGGACTATATTGTCGCTGATGCCGGTGACGTGCTGTTGATATGTCCCAAGAGTGAGGAGCAGCGCATAAAGCAGATGGTAAATGACACGCGCATAGCCTTTGGCGACAAGTATCTCTAAAGAGCAATCCCGAAACTGTATGAAACAAACGATAGCTCCGTTTAAGTTCTCTCCCATACTCAAGAGCGTGTTGTGGGGCGGTGACCGCATCGCTCCGTTCAAGGCGCTTGACACTGACAAGAAAAATATCGGCGAGAGCTGGGAAATATCGGCTGTCGAGGGTCGGGAGTCGGTTGTCGATGGTGGCCCTGACCATGGGCTGACCCTCTCGCAGATAGTCAAGAAATATGGAGCGGACCTCGTGGGAAAGGAGAATTTCAGACGCTCTCCCAATTCGTTCCCCCTGCTTGTGAAGTTTATTGACGCACGCCGCGACCTGTCATTGCAGGTGCATCCCGATGATGAACTGGCCCAAAGCCGTCATAACTGCAACGGCAAGACCGAGATGTGGTATATAATCGACTGTGACCCCGGAGCAAAGGTCTACTCGGGAATGTCGCGCAACGTGTCGCCTGACGAGTATGAGCGACGCGTGGCCGACAACAGCCTGATGGAAGTGGTGTCGGCTCATGAGTCCTACCCGGGAGCGGTGTTCTATGTCCCGGCGGGGCGCATCCATGCCATAGGCTCGGGAAATTTCCTTGTCGAGATACAACAGACGAGCGACATATCCTACCGTATTTATGACTATGGACGGCGTGATGCCGACGGAAATCGCCGCGAGCTGCATATATCGTTGGCCAAGGAGGCCATTGACTATGGGCTTTATGACGATTATATCCTCGATAGCGCCGACCCGCAGTCGGGGGTGACAGAGGTGGCGAGATGTAAGTATTTTGACGTGAGAAAGGTGTCGGTCGATGGTGAGCTTGTTCTCGACATGAGTGGCCGCGACTCATTTGTCGTGATGACGTGTATCGACGGAGATCTGGCGATGGTTGTCGATGGCATTCACGAGGTGTCGCTCCACCGTGGGGAGACGGTGCTCGTGCCGGCATCGGCGGCATCGCTTGTGCTAACCGGCAAGGCGACCTGCATCACGGCCACGACGTGACGTGACACCGGTACGCGTCAGGATAGACTGCAAAACGCATCATGGATGACAGATAAAACTCAGCGGGACGGCCTGTTTGGCCGCCCCGCTGATGGTGTTATAGTATAGATTGTAAACTGTTTTGCGGCGCTGGCCGCTGTCCTCAAGGTAGCTTCGGCACAAACGTCGCTTTCATACGTTTACTTCTTATGGGATTTCTATCCTGCCGTCACTGCCGTATATCCTTAACAACCGAACCGGCTTATTGTTGACGGCCTGACCAACAGACCCTATGGCCGTCTCCCGTTCGGTTGCTGTATTGATAGAACGCTGATGGGGCATCAATGGTTCAATAAAAATAGCGTCCGCGAGTGATTCGCGGACGCTATCGACGTTATGTCTTGGTCTTGTAAGATTAATCAATCTCCTCGTCAGCCTCATAGCCGCCCATCTCGCGGATGGCGTTCTTGAGCATGACATACTGCTGGAAGAGGTGGTTGACGGGTACCTCACCCTTGGTGTAGTCGTGCATCGGGCTCTTGAGGAAGAAGCTCAAGAAGCGCTGGATGCCGTGACGGCCTGCGCGTGCGGCGAGGTCGCTGAGAAGCACGAGGTCAAGGCAGAGGGGGGCGGCGAGGATTGAGTCGCGGCAGAGGAAGTTGATCTTGATCTGCATGGGATAGCCCATCCATCCGAAGATGTCGATGTTGTCCCATCCCTCCTTGTTGTCGTTGCGCGGGGGATAATAGTTGATACGTACCTTGTGGTAGTAGTTGGTGTAGAGGTCGGGCTGAGCCTCGGGAACGAGGATTGACTCAAGTGTCGAGAGCTTGGATACCTCCTTGGTGTGGAAGTTTGCCGGCTCGTCGAGCACGAGGCCGTCGCGGTTGCCGAGGATGTTGGTTGAGAACCATCCCGAGAGGCCGAGGCAGCGGGTGCCGATGATGGGAGCGAAACCTGACTTCACGAGGGTCTGGCCTGTCTTGAAGTCTTTGCCGGCGATAGGCATACCTGTCTTCTCGGCGAGTTCCCACATGGCGGGGATGTCAACAGTGGTGTTGGGGGCACCCATGATGAAAGGCGCACCCTCGGAGAGGGCTGCGTAGGCATAGCACATGGAGGGTGCAATATGCTCGCGGTCATCGGCCTTCATCGCAGCCTCAAGAGACTCTATTGTGCCGTGGATCTTCTCGTCAACGGGTACATAAATCTCAGTGGAGGCGGCCCAAAGTACTACGACGCGCTCAACGCCTGTCTCCTTCTTGAAGTTGCGGATATCCTCGCGGAGCTGCTCGACCATGTCCCAGCGGGTCTTTGCATCCTTCACGTTGTCACCGTCGAGACGCTTTGCGTAGTTCTTGTCAAAGGCGGCCTTCATAGGCTTGATGGCGATAAGCTCATCCTTGACGGGATTGATGTCCTTTTCCTTGAGAACCTCGGCGTTGATGGCCGACTCATAGGCGTTGGCGGGATAAACGTCCCAAGCGCCAAACACGATGTCGTCGAGCGATGCGATGGGAACGATTTCGTCATACTTCAGATATTTTTTGTCAGCGCCTTTGCCGACACGGATTTTGTCGTATTGAGTCATTGAACCCACGGGCTTTGCCAAGCCTTTGCGGGCCATCAATACACCAGTCATAAAAGTAGTGGTGACTGCACCGAGTCCCACAACGAGAACGCCGAGCTTACCCTCGGGCTTCTTTACGTTATTGTTCATGATGATGGTTAAATAAATACGGTTATATTTTTCTGTTTGTTTTTGCGTTTGGTCTATACGTGCACTTCATGGCGCATGTTGAAAAGTGCGTAAAAGTACAATCTTTTTTTGAAATGAAAAATTATTTTACATTAATCTTACTTATAATCATGTGAAAGTAGATTAAAAAGATGCTGATTTAGATAATAATTCCAAAAAATCGGACTTTTTTCGCCGTTTAATGTTAATGAATCAAAATGGCAGCTTAGCGACTTCTGACAGCGATTTTATGATATTGGGGTGTGTGACGGCATCCTCGTCGGCTGTCCATCCCTTTCCCTTTATCCACAATACCTGACAGCCGATGCTCTCAGCGGGGAGGATATCCTTCTTGTAGCTGTCACCGATCACAAGCACTTCATCCGGTTGGAGACCGAGCGCCTCGACCCCGAGTTGGAATATGCGCGGGTCGGGCTTGCGTACCCCCACGACTGCCGACTCGATTATCGAGCGGAAATAGTGCCGCAGGTCAAAGTCATCGAGCACGCTCTCGACATTGCCGTAGAAGTTGCTGACAAGCACGAGCGGGAATCTCGACGCCAGCTGCTCAAGCACGGGGCGTGCCTCCTCGACACAGTCGCGGGCGCTGTCATAGCAGTATCGCGCCACGGTGGCGGCTTTTTCCTCAATGCCCTCTGTCGGGATGATGCCTTTGCCGGCCAACTCCTGCAACTCGATACGCATCTTTATGAGCAGCAGGTCATGGAAATTGTGGTGGGGCAGGATGTGGCGTGTGCGGGCAAGCTCACGTTCGGCATACACGTATGCGTCGCGGAAGTCCTCCTTGCTCACGTCGATGCCGGATTGGCGGTATCCGTCCCAAATTATCTCGCTCCAGTGCACACCACGGCTGTCGATGGTGCCGCCGTAGTCAAATATTATGCCTTTTATGGCCTTTGGATCAATATTTGCCATCTTCGATTTCTTGGGTAAAGCGGCGGCAGAAGCGCTCGTGCCGCCATATCATGTAGATAAGCATGGCGTTCAACACGACAAGCTCAAAGGCAAAGTAGAGCCACGGCTGGCCGATGAACAGGGAGACGAAAAGTGCGATGACCCTGGTGTTGAACGAGAGCATGTTGGTATATTTCATCAGTGGCAGACTCGCCTTGCGGAACGCGTCGCGGAATGACTGCGGAGCCATGCGACCACCCCAACGGGCTGCTATTGCCCCGCGCAGACGCTGCATCCAGGGGGTCAGCGCCTCCTGATTGGCGGTGTAGTTGGTGTAGAACCATAGCGTGATCTTCTTCCAGAAGTCGCGGCTCCACGACAGGGTGGCGAGCTTTGACCTCAGTTCGGCAAGCGACTCAAGCTCGCTGCCCTCCTCGCCCTTTAGGAAGTAGAGGTGGAACTGGCGGTAATAGTCGGCTGCTGCGGCCTGCTTGGCGTGGCACATGCCGGTGATGACAGCCACGGCCCATATCACCCAGGGATGTTCCATGAAAAACGGGCTTGTCATGTTTTCCCTGAGACAGATGGCGACATATATCGCCGCAAACCACAAGTCGCCGCTGAGGCCGTCGAGTATGCGGCCTATGCGCGAATATTGCTTGGTCATGCGGGCAAGCTGTCCGTCTGCGCTGTCAAACGAGTTGGCCCACACAAGCAACAACATGCCGATGATGTTGAGCCACAGGTCGTTGAAGTAAAACATGATGCCGGCTCCGATGCCAAGGAAGATTGAGGCTATCGTGATGGCGTTGGGCGTGACACCGAGTCGCCGGGCGAGACATGCCCACGCATATCCGACAGGACGGTAGAACATCAGGTCGATGGTCTCCTCAGTGTCCATCGACTTAAGCGTGTCGCGGTAGCTGACCTTTGCCGCAGGGGCTGTGTCGGTAGTGGTATTGCTCATGAGCGGACTCTATTTACGTTGCTTGATGGCGTTGAGTATACATTTGGCTATGTGGGGCGCGGCCTCGGCGCGGCAAGGTGCGAAGCTCGGCCAGTCGTTGAAGTCAATGATGCGGATGTCGCCCTCGGGCGAGACGATGCAATCACCGCCATAGACCTTGACATCAAGCACTTCGGAGGCGTTGCGGCAGATGTCGCGCATCTTGTCTTTGTCAAACTCGATGCCCTGTGACTTGCCGTTTATCGCCTCGTGGCCATACTTGCTGTGACCCATGTCAAACGGATAGAACCAAAAGAAGAACGGCGTGCCCTGCACTCCGTAAAACTTGATGAGGTCGCCGACGAGGTGCACGTTGATGACGGCACGCTTGATGCCGCGAAGGAAGTACTCCTGAAGCACCTCCTGGGCCTCTTCGGGATGACGGACGTATGATACATCCTCCTTGTGCATGGCGTGGAAGTCGCCGCGCTTGATCCAGCATTGGGTGAATCCGGCCTTTTTGAGCGCCCCCTTCACGACCTCGTCGGTGTTGACGATGAGGCTGTCGGGATAGGGGATGTTGCTGCCGATCAGTATGCGGGTCATGCGCTCGCGGGTGCAGTTCTCGATGCCGTATCCCGAGTTGATGACGAGCCGGCCCTCGCTCTCAAGCTGTTGCAACCGCTGTATCGAGCGTTGCTCGCGGCACATGTTGACGATGATGTCTTCCTTGACACCGTTGGCGTTAAACTGTTCCTCGCTGTATACGTTGACCTCACAGCCGCGCTTGCGCAGTTGGTCGGCCATCGCGTTGAAAATGGCGGCATCGTTGCCTATGTGGTTTGGCGAATAGGCTCCGGCTCTCATGATGCCGGCAATCTTTATTTCGGCCATAATGTGTATGTTGTGATATGTGGTTAAAAAACTGTGTCTATGGTAATAGTGTCGCAAGTCTCCGGCTACAGTGGCGAGGAGTTGATGAAAGCCTCGGCGGTGGCTATGTCGCCGGCATGGTCGACATCGACAATCTTGTCAAAGGCGTACGCCTTGAGCTTGAGTCCGGCCTCTATGAGCGCCCGCTGGTAGTTGCGCATACGGTGCACTCCCCTCACGATGCAGTTGTCGAGGACATCGAGGGCCGGCAGCGTCAGGCCGTAGATGCCGCCTGATATAAACCTGACCGTATCCCACGGGCTGTCCTTGAACGAGGTGATGTGGAGACTTGAGTCAACGTCGATGTAGAGCGGCTTCTCATCATCGATGAATGAGGTCACGGCCATGTATCCGTCGGCCTTTTTGTCGCGCTCGAACGCGTCGATGTAGGCGCGGAACTCCTCCTCGCGAAATATGGTGTCGACAGTGGTGAGGCAGAACCGTCCGTCCTCAAAGTCACGGAACCGCCGGCTCACCTCATAGAAACTGTGCATCGAGCTGGGGGTACTCTTGACAACGAGGTCAAACGGGACGGGGATGCGCAGTGACTCAAGATATTGGCGCACCTCGGTCATCTGCTCGTTGACGATGATGCTGATTGACGATGCGTTGCAGCGGAGGAATATGTCTATGAGCCGCTTTATCATGGGCGTGCCGTTGAGCTCTACGAGCGGCTTGGGGCGTGAGACTCCCTCTTGCGCGAGGCGGGAGCCTTCTCCGGCGGCTATAATGGCGTAATTCATTGTCTTGTGGTTGTTCGTTAGGTATATCGGGATTTGCCCGGGATGTTATCAGTCAGGGTTGTCCTCTTTTGACAGGTCGAGGACTACGTTGTCATTGCTCTTGTCGAAGTATTGACGGCGCAGGGGGTTGCGTGTCGCTGCCGCGAAGCGCTCACGACACCGCAGGATGTCAATGGCCTTGTAGATGGCACATCTCATTGACTCCTCGGATGCCTCGCCTTGGCCGGCGATGTCATACCCGGTACCATGATCGGGCGAGGTGCGCACAAACGGGAGTCCGGCGGTGAAGTTGACACCGGTCTCCATCGCTATGGTCTTGAATGGGGCGAGGCCCTGGTCATGATACATGGCGAGGACACCGTCAAAACGGGTGTGTAGTCCCGACCCGAAAAATCCGTCGGCGGCATACGGGCCAAACGCGAGTATCTTGTGGCGTTGGGCCTCCTCTATGGCGGGGATTATTATGTCGTTCTCCTCGTTGCCGAGCAGACCGTTCTCGCCGGCGTGGGGATTGAGAGACAGCACGGCTATGCGTGGAGCCACGATGCCGAAGTCGCGGACGAGCGAGTGGGCGAATATCTCCAGCTTGTCGATGATAGACTCCTTGGTGATATGTGCGGGGACTTTGGCGATGGGGAGATGTGTGGTGACGAGGGCCACGCGCAAGATGTCGTTGCACAGTATCATCAGCGGGCGGTTGCCGTCGCCGATGGTGGCCTCAAGATACTCAGTATGGCCGGGAAACGTGAATGTGTCGCTCTGTATGTTGTGTTTGTTGATTGGGGCGGTCACAAGCACGTCAATCTCGCCGTCGCGCAGGGAGGCCGTCGCGGCCTCAAGGGCGTCAAACGCGGCCTGTCCCGCCGTGGGAGTGGATTGTCCCGGCTCCACCTTGGTGTCCTCAGGCACGATGTTGATTATGTTGTAGTCCCCGTCCTTTATGTCGGCGGCTGTCGCTGCCTGATGGAATGAGGGCGTCTGTAGGCCGAGTCCCTTGCGGTAGAATGCCGCTATCTTGGCGCTGCCAAACAGCACCGGGGTACACAGTTCGAGAATGCGGTTGTCCTCAAGCGCCTTGAGCGTCACCTCGTAGCCGATGCCGTTGATGTCGCCTTGGGTGATTCCGACGCGTATTTTACGGTTATCTTTCATCTGTATGGTTTTGCAAATTGATGGTCGCGACATCGGCCATCATGGCCAATGTGCTAACAATCGGCTAAATTAAGCATTTTTCCCCACATAGCCATCTCTCGGCACGATTTTCCGCATATCACGGGTGCGGGTGAGGTCTTGCGATGCGTGAAATGGAGCTGGCGGGATGCCTCGGCGCGTGGACGTGGGTCGGGTCACTTGTCAGGGACGTCGGGGGTCGGGAGTGCTACGCGGACCAGCTCGATGCGGGTGGCAGAGGCTTTGACGATGGTGAATGTTATGTCGCCAAGGTCGATGGTGTCGCCCTGCTTTGGCATGGCTCCAAGGTTGGTGAGCAGGTAACCGGCGAGGGTCTGATACTCGTCATCCTCGGGGATGGGGATGTGGTAGTTGTCGTTGAGGTCAGCTATCTCCATGCGGCCTGAGAACTCGTAGACACCGGGTTCGATCTCGCGTGCCGTGATGTGACGGTGGTCGTGCTCGTCCTGGATGTCGCCGAATATCTCCTCGACGAGGTCTTCGAGGGTGACGAGTCCTGATGTGCCGCCAAACTCATCGACGACCACGGCTATCGAACGCTTGTCGGCGAGAAGCCGGCGCATCATCTTGTTGGCAAGTAGTGTCTCGGGGGCGAACTCGACCGGGCGTATCGCGTCGTGCCAGTCACAGTCGGTGTGGAACAGCTCGCTGACATGTATGTAGCCCACGATGTTGTCGATATCCTCGCGGTAGACGATGATCTTGCTGCGTCCCGACTTGATGAACAGCTGGCACAGGTGGTCGCGTGAGGTCTCGTCGATGTCGACGGCCACAATCTCATTGCGGGGTATCATGCAGTCGCGCAGGTAGGTCGATGAGAAGTCGATGGCGTTGTGGAATATCTTTACCTCGTTCTCGACGGTCTCATTGTGGTCGGTCTCGTCGATTGAGCGTTGTATGTAGTTGTTGAGTTCGCCGACGGTCAGCATCCCCAGGCCCGTGTCGTCGCTGCGTATGCCAAAGAGCCTCATGAGCCACTTGGACAGCAGTTCGGTGAACCGTGATATGGGATAGAGCACGATATAGAACAGGAATATCGGCAGGGCAAAGAACTTGAGCGACGTGTTGGGGTTGATGCGGAAGATGGACTTCGGGAAAAACTCGCCTATGAAGAGTATGATGCCTGTCGATATGAGCGTCTGCATGACGAGGATGAACGCCTCGTTGGGATATATCCCCTTGAGCCAAGGGTCAAGAAGCTCAGACATCCCCATACCGTAGATGATGAGCATCACGTTGTTGCCCACAAGGACGGTGGTGATGAACATATTCTGCCGCGAGTAAAACAGGTTGATGATACGGTTGGCTATGCCCCCTTTCTTTACATCGAGCTCGACCCTGACCTTGTCGGAGGAGATGTAGGCGATTTCCGTGCCTGAGAACAAGGCTGAGAATATGAGCGATATTATGGCGATTGTGATCCAGATGGTCAATGACATGGGCTTATCGTGTTGGGTTGTGTTATCTTGTCATGCGTGCGGGTGACGCGGTGTTGAGGGGTTCGGGTGTCGGCGGCGGTGACAGCTTGTCGGCAGGGCGTGGGGCCGGCGGTTGTGGGGCGCGGGTGGCTGCGGGGGTGTCGGCTGTCGCGCCCGAGCGGTCTCCGCCGGTGAAGTCGCTGACGGGGAATATGCCCGAGGGACGGTTGACGGTGTAGTCGGTGAAACGGTCGTTTGACACAAATCCGTATCCCTCGATTATGCGGTCGTGGCGCTCGACGTGGATGAACGAGTCGGTGTAGACCTTGTGTTCGCGGCTGTTCCAATACAGTTGCTCGGAGAGGAAGCGTTCGCCGATGGTGTTGGATATGCGCACGTTGCCATCGAGCCGCCATAGGTCGCGGTCCTTGAAGTAGACGGCCGAGTCGCAGTCGACTGTGGCATCGCGCTGCATCAGGTCGTTGAACTTCTCAAGGTGAAGCGTTTCGGGAAATCGCCAAACCGGGGTGTCGGCCTCGTCGAAGACGAGCCACAGGGGGGTGACGATGCGGTATCTCGTGATGCCGGAGTCGGAGATAAGTGTCTCGACATCGCGTGTGGTCATTGTCGGCACGCGGTTGCCGTCGGTGACACGGTCGATGATGCCGGTCTTGCTGTCGGAACATCCGACGGCAACGGTCACAGCCGCGGCGGCCATCAATACGGGCAGTCGGCGCATGGCTCTCACTCCGGGTCTTGACGATGTCGGGGCCATCACAGGGGCATCAGTCAATCTTACGCTGCATAAACCAACGTTCATTGAAGTTTATGCCGAGCGTTATGTTGAAGTAATCCTCCTTGACCAAGGGATTGGGGTGGGCCTGGCGGTGGCGGTATTCGAAGCCGAGGTTCACGACCGTGCGACCCACTGTCGGGAGTCCGAATCCGACCGACACCCCATACTCGCGCACGCTGTTATCGCCGACCTTTATGTAGTCGTTGTTGTAGTAGGCGCCACAACGATAGCTCATGCGCTGCACGTAGCTGCCGCGCAACGGGTTGTGGGTGTATTGTGCGCCGACGGCAATCTTCCACCGGTCGTTGAAGTCGGTGCGCTCGAAGCCCTCGATTGCCTTGTATTTGGCCTTTTTCCACGGCTGGTAGGTGAAGTCAACCTCTGTGAGCAGACGCCGGCTCCATGTGTAGCTGAGACCGGCTCCCCACGTGTCAGGGAGCGAGTAGTTGCCACGCAGGTTGGTGTATCCGACAGTGTCGGCGCGGTAGGTGCCGTCGGTGTTGGCATCGGCTTTCACGTCATAGTAGACCCCGTAGGTGTGGCCGAGCAGTGTCTTGCCCGGCGTGTAGACGAGGCCGAGTCCCACGCGGTTGTCGGGATTGATGTCGATGTTGTATTGCGCGCCAATCTGTATGTGCCAGTCGCGCACCTCCATCACGCGCTCAAACAACGACGTGGAGCCTTGCTGGGTGAGGACGTAGGTGTCGTTGATTAGGTTGCCGAACAGGTAGCTGACGTTGACACCGATGGTGAAGCCCTTGAACGGCCGGCCGCTCACGCCGAGGTAGAGCTGGTTGAGACCTCCCGAGCCCGAGCGCTCGTTGGCTCCATGGGTGATCTTTGACCCGAATGCGTATCCGACCGATGAATAGGGCAGGAGTCCGAGGCTTCCACCCATATACTTGCCGATGGGAAACTGCATGGTGATATAGTCGAGGCCACCGCCGAAATCCTTGGATGAGGTGGTCGCGTCCTTTGACCATATCGCGGTAGCGTCGATGCCCATGTCAAAAAGGAATGTCATCGAGTCGACCGCAGCATAGGAGGCGGGGTTCATCACGTTGATTTGCCGCCCGGAGTTCATGGCGTATCCTACACCGCCCATAGAGCGCTGTGCGGCTGTGGCATTGTCGTGTAGCAGTCCGTAACCGAAGCGTGAGTAGGGGGACACCGAACTGTTCTCGGCACGTGCGGGCAGAATCGCGGCAACAACCGCTGCGGCGATGAGGATGAGTCTATTTATTTTCATTATATTGCAATATGCTGTTTAATCCATTGTTTACCAAGTGTTGGTCGACGGTCACGTCCGGTCCGGCAAGGGGGGCTATGAGGTCAGCGTCGCCGCCTGTGAGTATGACCTCAGTACCCGGGGGGAGAAGTCGTCGGTAGCGCTCGATCTCGGCCACCACGCCATAGACGGCTCCGGCGCGCATCGCTGTCGGTGTGTCGTAGCCCCAGGCCGGTAGGTCTCCGTCGGGGCTTACCTCGGGCAGACGGCGTGTATGCTCGTGGAGGGCGCGGAGCCTCATCCCGATGCCGGGCGCGATGTTGCCTCCGATAAAGCGGGCATCGTCGGCCACCACGTCATATGTCACCGCCGACCCGGCATCGACTGTAAGCACCCATCGTCCCGGAAATCTCGTTGCCGCTCCGACAGCTCCGGCGACCCTGTCGAGGCCGAGCGTGCCGGGCGTGGCATACTGGACCTTTATGGGCAGAGGGGTGTCGGGGGTGAGCACAAGGCATGTCACGCCCATGCTCTCGAGTCTGTCGGTCACGTCACGTCCTGTGCCGGCGACCGAGCTGTAGATGGCGCGTGTCACACCCGCTTGCATGGCTATGAGTGCTGTCTCACCGGCTACGTCGCGAGTGAGCCGGTGGGTCTCGGTGATGAGACCTCCGTCGTGGACAGCTATCTTGGCTGTCGAGTTGCCCTGATCGATGGTAAGGCTGCGTCCCATTGGCTATTTCTTACCGGCTTGTCGGCCTTTATGATGCCGCGACTCGATGTAGGGTATCATTACCGAGGTGTAGACCTGTATGACGCCCCCGGCGAGCGTGAATGCCAGCCAGTCGCGGTTGTTGGCTCCGGGGTAGAACATGAAGAATACGGCGACGCAAAAGAATATGGCTGACCACACCTCGATGCGCGACAGCCGCTTGACGCGGTAGATGTCGCCACGGTAGGGCGACATGAGCCGTCCGGCGATCAGCGCCAGCGCTCCGGCCCCATAGAGGTAGCGCCACCATCCGGCGGCATGCATGGTCAGTGCAAGCAGGGTGGCGGCAAATATGGCCATGAGTCCGGCGTTGACAATCCACATTGCCGCAGCGCGGCGTCGGGGCGGTACTGGTCGTTCAGGTGTCATTGTCATTCAAAGAGATAGACATCTTCATTGGGCCGCTGCATGTGATAGCGCTCGCGCACGATGCGCTCCATCTCCTCGCGGTCGGTTGTGAGATTGCTGTTGAGTATCTCATAGTGATGAAGAGTGTCGGTGTTCTGTTTAATTTCTTCCTTGAGCCGGGTTATCTCTCGCTCATACTCAAAGCGCTTCATCATGGAGTTGTCGGTGAAGAACGTCAGGAATATGATGAATGCTACCACTCCGAGAAATGTGATGGTCACATAGGAGCGGCACCAGCTGAATGTCTTGTAGAGAAATCCGTTCATCCGCTGCAAAATTAGCAATACCTCGCCACAATGCCAAACTTGTGGCATTATTTTGGACAAATTGCTGTCACGATAATAGTTAAAAGGAGGATTGACGTTGTTGTATTGTTAAAAAGGACTTATCTTTGTGACGAATTATTAATGTATATAATGTATCAACAAGATGAAGTCAATTTTATTCAGACTCTTTGCGGTGGTCGTTGCCGCTATGGCGGTGGCTTGCTCGCCGTCGCTTGAGTCACAGGTCGAGAACGCCAACAAGCAGTGTCCCATCAAGGTGGCCGGTGTCGGTCAGATAACCTCTATCGACTATAAGGACAACACCGTGGTGTATAACTGTCTCGTGCAGACCCGCAGTTTTAACCTCGCGGCCTTTGAGGGGCATGAGGAAGAGATGAAGACCGCCATGATGCCGATGTTGTCGGAGCTCGTTGATGGAGATGGCAGCATAGGACAGGTCTTGGTCGATAATGGTGCCTCCCTCGCGGTGCGTTATTACACTGATGGCCCGGGCAGCGGTTCGGTCACGGTTTCATTCTCCCCCGATGAGCTTAAGGCGGTCATGGCCGGGGAGGTGAAGGACGACCCCGAGACCAAACTTAAGACGCAGGTTGAGGTGAGCCGTGTGCAGTGCCCGGTCAAAGTCGACGGCTCGACGACGCTCACCGACATCAAGGCCGAGAACGGTTACGTGGTCTATATCTATGAGATTGTCGAGGCCGGGGATGACGAGGATGTGATAGACTCGCTCAACGATAGCAAGGAGGAGATACGTGAGACTTTGCGCGACAGCATGAGTGACAAGACCGACAAGAATGTCGCCGCGACAATCAAGGCTTGCAAGGATGCCAACTACGGCATTATATATAAATATGTGGGCCAGACCTCGGGCAAGGTGTGTGAGGTGAAGTTTGAGTCATCCGAGCTTTGATAAAGAAAAAGTCTATCGCGTATCACTACGGGATAGACCGAAACCTTAATCTTAATTTAATACTATGAAAAACACAATGCAAATGTATGCAATTATTCACATATATCAAATCGTTATGACTATAATTTTGTGTGGTAACCATCGCCGATATGCAGTTTTAACTAAATAAGTGTATCGGCGCACGGTTTCTGTTACGGCCTATAGGCCAACTCCTCATTTCACGTGAAATGGGGCATGAGGTGGCCACAATGGAGAACTGTCGGGATACGGATTGGGCAGGCCACACAAAAAACAAGGGATTAGGGTCGCTAATACCTTGCGCGTAGCCCATAGGAGAATCGAACTCCTCTTTCAAGAATGAAAATCTTGCGTCCTAACCGATAGACGAATGGGCCGTTGGGTGCGGTGGGACTCCACCGCGTTGCTCATGCGTTTCCTCTATCAGGCTTTGGCCGCGAGCTTGTTGATGTGGATAGCCAACTTGCTCTTGAGGTTGGATGCCTTGTTTTTGGAAATGGTGTTCTTGGAAGCCAACTTGTCGAGCATCGCGCTCACCTTGATATAGGCAGCCTTTGCTTCGGCCACATCGGTCATTTTGCGAAGACGGCGCACGGCTGTACGGGCGCTCTTTGCGTAGTAACGATTGCGGAGTCGCTTTGACTCAGTCTGACGGATTCTCTTGATTGATGACTTGTGATTTGCCATTTCGTTAAAATCTTTATTCTTTTGGTTTGTTATTGTGTAGCCCATAGGAGAATCGAACTCCTCTTTCAAGAATGAAAATCTTGCGTCCTAACCGATAGACGAATGGGCCCCTAAGTGGCTTTACGCCAAAAGCGAGTGCAAATATAGAGACTTTTTTCGGGATGTGCAAATTTTTCACAAAAAAGCGGTTTTAACGGCTGTTAGCTGTCAAAAATCGGCATCGGAAGGTGTCGTGACGGGGCGTGCGGCTCTTAGTCGAGCACCTGTCGCAGGATGTCGAGGGAGTGGAGTCCCGACAGGGCGGTGTAGTGGCCTGAGTAGTACGAAAGGATGCGGTCGATGATGAGGCGGCGGTCTGCGCGAGAGAATCTGAATCGGCTCATGTTGTCCCACGTCATGCGCGAGATGAGATGGGCGACGGCACTCTCGTCGGCGTTCAGGCAGCGGGTATGGAGCGGAGGCGTGTCGCGGAATGTGGCATCGTCCATGTCGAAGAGCCGCCCCGGACGCCATGCGCGAGTGTCGGGCTCGATGCCGGTAAAGCGCGTCAGTTTGTAGAGGAAGCATATGTGAAAATTGGCTGTCTCCTTGTCTGTGGCGGTGTCGAGCCTGACGATTGACTCGTAGAGAAATCGGAATAGCATGGCGTCCTCCTGACTCTCGCGTAACACTGATTGCAGCAGCTCGGCGATGAACAGCGCCATTATGTTTTTGACCGGGTTGGTGTGTATGTCATGGAGCGCGACCAACTGCGAGGGATCACGCATCGGGGGGATCTCGCGCCCCGGGCGTATGTCGGCGGTGCATTCAAACAGGCTCAGCGGCATCGACAGCGCCCGGCGGCGTGCGGCCTCGCGTCCCGCGCCGCCCGGGATGAGAAACGACACCCGTCCTGTCTCGCGGCTGTAGGCGGTGAGGATTGAGTGGCGGTCGTTGTACTTGACCGTGCGGAGCGCTATGCAGTGTAGGTGACGGTACATCTATGCTGCAAAGATAATCAAAAAGCGCGGCGCGTATGTCAAAGCGGGTTGCGTATATCGCGGAATAGTCTTATCTTTGCATCAAGATTTTTTCCGGCTCCGGTAGTTCAACGGATAGAATAGAAGTTTCCTAAACTTTAGATAGCAGTTCGATTCTGCTCCGGAGTACTGCTCGAAAAGCGGCTTTTTGAGTGGTATGGCGATAATTGGTCGTGGATTTTTTGCAATCAATTATAAAAGTACTATCTTTGCAGTCGCAATTTGTGCGGGGTGTAGCACAGTTGGCAGCGCGCCACGTTCGGGACGTGGAGGTCGGAAGTTCGAGTCTTCTCACCCCGACAATACAGGACAACTTCTCAGACCATATGGCCTGTGAAGTTGTTATTGTTTTTAAGGACATGTCATAGAATCTCTCCATTATGAAACTGATTGAGGTAAACCTGCAAAAGATTTTTGAGCTGTGTCGGCAATTCCATGTGCGCCGGCTCTGGGTGTTTGGCTCGATACTGACCCCGCGTTTCAATGCCGACAGCGATATAGACCTGTGTGTCGATTTTGAATGGGACAAGATTCCGCTTCTTGATTCTGCTGATAATTTCTTCGGCTTTCAGTTTGCGTTGGAGGATCTGCTTAATCGTCGGGTTGATATAACAGACGACAGCGCTGTGAGAAATCCATATTTCAGGGCTGAACTTGACGAGACAAGACGACTGATTTATGGATGAACGGATATTGAAATCGCTTTATGACATTTTGGACTCGATAGAGGAGGTCGAGTCGTATTTTCAGGATATGCCTCGTGTGTTTGAAGTATATCGTGATACGCCGATGCTGCGCAGTGCGATTCACATGAGGCTTTCGGTTATTGGGGAGGCAACCAATAGAATATTGAAGTTGCGCCCCGAAGTGAGAATCTCTAATGCGCGGCAGATAGTCAACACCCGTAATTATATAATCCACGGTTACGATAGCCTGCGCCCTGAGATGATATGGGCTATCGTCATAAATGACCTTCCGAAACTTAAGACTGAGGTTTCCTCTGTGATAGATACATTGGAAAATCGATGAGCCAATGTCCACGGAATAATGTGTGATGTATCTGACATAACCAGGCCGGATGCTGTGGGTGACAGCATCCGGCCTGACTGTATAGTGGGAGGGTTGGCGGCTTAGAAGGGGACGTTGATACCCATGTTGATTGCGGCGTTGCTTGACAGGGGAAGACCCTGCTTGGCAAGTTTGCCGAGAGTGTGGTCCATGGCGAGGAAGAAGTTAAACCAACGGGGATGGAGGTTGAGCATCCATCCGAATGAGCATCCGTAGGTCCCGGCGGCAAAGTTGATACCCCCCGAGAATAGTTTTACCGGGGCGACGTTGGCCGAGAATCGGAATGAGGTCGAGGTAAACTTGCCGGCAATGCGGGTAGAGTTGAGGATGCCGAATGTCAGCGGACGGTAGTAAGGCAGCGTGTACTCGCCGGCAAAGTTGAGCGTTGTCGCAAGCATCGTGGTGCGTGAGCCGGCATCGCCCTTGTCGTTGAGTTCGTAGAGTGCCGAGACCTCGTCGCGTATCTTGTGCCACTCGTTCTCAAAACTATTCTCTGCCTTGTCATCGGCACTGAACGTATATCGGTCGGTCTCGAATGTCTGCACTCCGTCGGTCGATGCAAGCATGTCGTTGCCCCAAGATATGAACCCGAAGTCGAGTATCGCGGCGCTGAAGCGGAAGTCGTCGTTGAGCTTGAACTCACCGCCGAGGTCGATTCCTATACCAAATCCGTTGACACCCGTGCCATCGACCTTGGCTCCGCTGACATAGCGGTGGCCGGTATTGTCGTTGACTTTGGTCTTGTAGCTGAATCCCTTGACGCTTGAGCGGATGCGTGCGTCTGTGACGGCAGTCCAGTTGTCCTCACCAAGGGTTAGGTCAGCGCGGTCGAGATACAGGTCTACGTTACCACCTCCGATAAGGAACTTCAGCTTGCCGCCGACGCGCCAGCGGTCGTTGATTTGGCGTGAGTGGCCAAATGCTATCTCGGCGTATGCGTCAGCGTGGGCGCGTATGTCGGAGATGTCGTAGGTCGTATTCTCGATGCCCTCCTTGAGGAGCGTGAACACTGACTTGGGAAGCGATGCGTCCACGCGGGCGCGGGCACTGATGCTGACGGTGTTGTAGCCACCCCAGGCGTTGAATCCTCCTGCAAGGACGGGGATGTTGATGTCGGCTCCCACCTTGTTGCGGTTGCTGAGCGAATTGAGGAATGTTCCGGCATCAACCCAGGGATTGAGGAATGTGGTCGTCCTACCGTTCACATTATATAATATGTCGCGCACGTGAAGGTTGCCGTGCATCTGGACGTTGAGGTTTCCGAGGCCGGGGAAGGAGACGTAGTTGTATTCGTTGCCGAATGCCGGGTTGAGCTGATGGCGGTAGAGGTTGCCCTCAATAAAATAGCCCGAGTAGGTGTTTTGGGCGGTCGCGGGCATCGCGATGGCGGCAATGGTTGCCGCAACTGCCAGTGATTTATATAGTTTCATTGTGTGATGCGATTAAAGATTGGAGGATGTGTTAGAGTTCGTCGATATAGTTGCCCGAGACGGTGGCCTTTATCTCCTTGAGCGATATGCTGTTGGCCGGGGCTATTGCCTTTGAGTCGGCGGGGACGAGTAGCGTGGCGGTGAATGTGAATCCGTCGAGCCGGCTGATGGCTCCGGTCGTGCGTATGGTGATGGGGGTAGGCTCAGAACCCTTTGCTATCTGCGCTCCCTCAATCTCGACATCGCCGATGCGGTTGCCATCCTTGTCGATGGGATATCCCGAGATCATGATGTCAAACGGGGTCTCGTTGGTTGCTGTGGCTGTGATGTCAAGCCGCTGTATCGTCATCTTGTCGAGCGTCTCGTCACTCCAACCGTCCTTAGTATCGCTATATACGATTTTTGAGTCCTTGCAGAGTGCCAGCGGGGCGTAGAACAGGTAGTTGCCCTCGACCTCTCCGATGGTTACGCCGAGGTCAAAGTCGGTGACATCCTGTGGCAATATCCCGGCGTTGATCACGTCGATGTTGATTGTCTGCGGCAGGCCATCGCCCGACAGGATGGAGCCGAGGGTCGTGAACGGAACGTGCTCGGCAGAGGCATAGCCATCGGGATAGGTCGTCGGGTCGGACGGAGAGATACAATAGGTATATGGACCCGAGGCATGGTTGTGGCCGATGACAAAGTAGCCGTTGTCGAGCGTGAGCGCACGTCCGGGAACATTGTCGCGCACGGGTTGTAGCGACAGGCCAGCGTTGGCGTTGAGTGAGTATGCGGCGACGGGGTTGTTGACCGACATGTATATCTGCGGGTTGATTATCGAGATGTCTGTCCCGGTCTGGTTGAGCATGTCGGGGATGTCGCTGAGACTCACGGGGTTGATGTTGAAGTTGTTGAGGGTGTAGTCGATGCGGCCCGTGAACTTGTCGGCATGCATGGCCGAGAAGTTGAACTGAGTGATGAATGTCAGGTCAAGGGGAAGAGTCCCGCCGGTGTAGTCGGCAGGGTTGAGTATTAGCTGTCCGGCGGTGATGCACATACGGTCGGAGAATACAAACGTGTGTCGTGCCGGGTCAAACGACGCGCCCTCTGACGGCAGGTTGATTGAGGTGACATCGGCGGTGATGCGGAGCACGTCGCCGTTGGCTGCCGCCTCGGGTATTGACAGTATTCCGGTCTTGGTGTCGTAGCTTCCGGTGTTGGGCGTCATGGTAAGCCCGGTAGGCAGCTTTATCATCAGTCCCTTGAAGCGCATGGCGCTGATCGCCTGGCGCAACTCCTCTACATATATGTCAATCGAGAGCGTGAGCCGGGTCTTGACATTGCTGATGGAGAGTATGTTGTGGCTCACGTCGTTGGAGCGGTACTCAAAGCTGACCCAGTCAGACTCGACGGGATATTCGATAGTGCCGGCGGCGGTGGTCACGCCGGTGATGCCCTTGCTCGACGGGGCAATGTCGGGTGATTCGATGTCGATTGCTGGTACGTTGATGGCCTCGGACTTGAACGTACCGTCATCGGTGAACACGTATGTGCCGTCGATAATCTTTAGGTTGCTGTCGTCCTTGAGGTCGAGGATGTCGCCGAGGGTTATATCCTCGATGTTGACGGGCAGTGTCAGGTCTTTGGCTTTCAACTCGACCATCGTGTCGATGTCTGACAGGTCATACTTGTCATCGAAGCATCCGGTCAGGCCGAGCAGTCCGAGACTGCATGTGGCTAAAATGTAACCTTTTTTCATGAGTGGGGATGGTTTATTGTTTTAATGGTTTGTCAGGTTTACTATAAATCGTGTGCGTGTGTCAGGTTGCACGGTGTGTTATAGTCTTATGCAAAGTTAAGATTAATAACGGTTGTTTAATACAACAAAAACAGTTTTAACATACTTTTGCCAAAACCGAATTTAGTCGGTGTTCCATGTATCTACTCCGATAATATATAAAAATATATCGTGGTCTACTTATGGTCTACCTAAAGATAGAGGCGTATTATATAGTATATACTGTGGCGGTTTTTTTGTGTAAATTTGCCGTATGAAACATCTACTACCATTGATAATATTTTTTGTGATTATTTCATGTGGTTCACGCCATGAAAATCTCGCGCCATTTGGTTGGGAACCGGTCGACCCGGTGTTTGATTCCCTTACCCTTGAACTGGAATGGCAGCCAATCAGGGACGTATCGCCCGACTCGATGCTCGCGACAGCGGAGCTTACGGCCAAGCGTGCCGCCATGTTTCCCGACAGTCGGGTCATGAAATGGCGTTCGGAATTGTTCAGGGCAAGGGCGCTTAGAACCCTTGGACGTACAGCTGAGTCCGACAGCCTGTATCGCCATTCCTTTGATTTCGCACGTGAGGATTCTGCCCGCTATCCCTATGATGTAAGGCGCATGATGTGGTCTAACAACGTTCTTGAGGGCGATTTGCCGATATCGGTAGACCGCTATTGTTATCTCAAGGATGAAATTGAGTTTTTCGACAACGCCGGCGACCGAATTATCGGTGCATTGCGGCGGCACGATATGGCCACGCTGATGTATCAAGTTGGATATTATGGCCGGGCATACAGTCTGTATCATGAGGCCGACTCGTTGTTGAGAGCCTCGGGCGCTGATGAGTTGGCCGACCGTTACAGGCAGAATCTCGCCTTGACGATGTTTAATGCCGGTGATGAGGACGGGGCGCTTGAATTGTTGCGTAAGATAGAATCGGAGTCGCGCTACAGGTATGACCCGGCAGTGATTACAATGGTGCAGTTTAACCAATATGTATTGGGGGGCGATACAGCCGCGTTAAGGCGGGCAAATGACAATGCTGAGGCCGATGCTACCAATCCGGGTATCCTTGCCATCTGTCGTGCTTATGTGGCCAATGAGGCGATAAAGGGTAATGATGGCCCGGCGGCATTAGAGGCAAGCGCTGAGGCTGTTGAGCTGTTGCCATACGTCATGTCTGACGACCAGCGGGCCGCCATCTTCAAGTCGCGGGCCGATGCGTTGGTCCTAAGCGGGATGAGGGATAGCGCCGACGGTTGGATGAAGCGTTATATTGAGCTGACTGACTCGTTACGGCAGCAAAATGAGAAAGCCGACATAATGCTCAAGGAGACCGCCCGCGAGATAGAGGCAGTGGACCGGGAGGCCAAAGAGCGCCACACTCGCGATGTCGTGACTCTCGTGGGCGTGATTGTAGTGCTTCTGTCGGCTGGAGGCGTGTTGTGGGTGCTGATATCGCGGCGCATGAAGCATCAACGCCGTGAGTGTCTGGAGACCGACCGCGAGCTTGAGCGCACACGCCGCCGTGTGGTGGCGATGGAGGTGAACATGGCCGAAAAGGACCGTCTGCTCAACGCTGTCAAGGAGGATATCTCGGGTATGGCCTCGCGTGAGCATATATCCCATGACGAGGTGCGCGAGCTCGAATCGACCGTCAAGGCCCATCTCGGGGCGGCTGACGAGCGCGAGGGATTTGTCGAGGCGTTCGAGGCCACGAATCCCGGGTTTGTCAATCGTCTGCGTGAACGCTATCCGGGGCTTAGCGAGTCAAACGTGAGGTTTGCGGTCTATATCGCCATGGGACTCGACAATAACAGGATTGCCCGCATCATGATGGTGAGGCCCGAGTCGGTCAAGCAGTCACGATGGAGGCTGAAGTCAAAGATGGGGTTGAAGCCCGACGTGTCGTTGGGCGATGCCATCCGTGAACTCCTGTAGCGGGGGGCTTACTTCCGTCCGTGTCTTGATGACGGCTTTTTCTTGGACGATGCGTTTCCGCTGAGCACCTGGGCCACCGATGGCTTCTTGTCATCGTCATGGAGCAACCGGCCTTTCTCGTCGACAAGTGCGAAGTCAATCTGCTTGCGCTCAAGGTTGGCACGTGCGACCTTGATCTTCACTTTGTCGCCGAGACGGTAGCGGTTGTGGTTGCGGCGCCCGGTCAGACAGTAGTTTTTCTCGTCAAACTCGTAGTAGTCGTCGGCAAGGTCGCGTACCGGGACAAGTCCCTCACACTTGTTTTCGTCAAGCTCGACATACAATCCCCACTCTGTCACGCCCGATATGACACCGTCATAGACCTCTCCGAGGTGGTCGGAGAGAAATTCCACCTGTTTGTACTTGATGGAGGCACGCTCGGCGTTGGCGGCGAGTTGTTCCATCTCGCTCGAATGTTCACACTGCTCCTCAAGTTTGGCGATGTTGACACTGCGTCCTCCGTTGAGATAGCGCTCAAGCAGACGATGCACCATCATGTCGGGGTAGCGCCGGATGGGCGATGTGAAATGGGTGTAGTACTCAAAGGCCAGGCCATAGTGGCCGATGTTGTGGGTCGTGTATACGGCCTTGGCCATCGAGCGGATGGCGAGTGTCGACAGCAGGTTCTCCTCGCCGCGCCCTTTGACGGCCTTGAGCATCTTGTTGATTGAGCGGTTGACCTCCTTGGCCGAGCCTTGCGCCTTGACCTTGTAGCCGAAGTTGCGCGACAGGGCCGAGAAGTCGGCCAGCTTGCCGGGGTCGGGCTGGTCGTGGACACGGTATACGAATGCCTTGGCTTTCTTATGGTGCTCGCCACGGCCTATGAATGTCGCCACTGTCTTGTTGGCAAGCAGCATGAACTCCTCGACGAGCTTGTTGGCATCTTTTGACTCCTTGAAGAATACTCCTACGGGATGTCCTTCATCGTCAATGTCAAACCGCACCTCAAGGCGGTCAAACTCTACCGAACCCTCGTCAAACCGGGCCTGTCTCAGCTTCTTGGCGAGACGGTCGAGTGTGAGCACCTCATCCTTGAAGTCTCCCTTGCCGGTCTCGATGATGTCCTGTGCCTCCTCATATGTGAACCGGCGGTCGCTGCGGATGACCGTGCGGCATATCCGCGAATTGACAACGCGTGCGTTGTCGTCCATCTCGAAGATGCAGGAGAATGCGAGTTTTTCCTCGTCGGGACGCAGTGAGCAGATGCCGTTGCACAGGTGCTCGGGCAACATCGGTATGGTGCGGTCCACAAGGTATATGGAGGTGGCGCGGCGCTGGGCCTCGCGGTCAATGATTGTGTCGGGTTTGACATAGTGGGTCACGTCGGCGATGTGGACTCCGATCTCGTAGTTGCCGTTGGGAAGCCGGCGCAGGGATAGCGCGTCGTCAAAATCCTTGGCATCCCGGGGGTCTATGGTAAATGTGGTCACCCCGCGCATGTCGGTGCGTTTGGCGATCTCGTCGGGTGTGATGCCCGCGTCAATCTTGTCAGCCGCTTTGGTGACTGCCTCGGGGTAGCGGTAGGGGAGACCAAACTCGGCCAATATGGCATGTATCTCGGCGTTGTTCTCGCCGGCTGTGCCGAGGATATCGACCACCTCGCCACGGGGATTTTTGGCATCGGGTTGCCAGTCAGTGATTTTTACCACAGCCTTGTCGCCGGTCTTGCCCCCCTTGAGCTTGGCGCGGGGGATGAAGATGTCGGTGGCGAGAAACTTTGAGTCGGTCAACAAGTAGCCGAAGTGTTTCTCGACCTGTAGGGTGCCGATAAACACCTGCTCCTTTTTCTCGATGATCTCAAGCACCTCGGCCTCGGGCTCGACGCCGCGACGGCGGGCGGCGACGTGGACACGGACGCGGTCGCCGTTGAGCGCGTGCATAGAGTTGCGCTCAGCCACAAATATGGCCTCCTCGTCATCATCGGTTATGACGGAGTTCTTGCCGTTGGAGCGCCTTACAAAGGTGCCTGTCGTCACATTGCTGCGCTGGGGCGATTTGTACTTGCCGGGCGTTGTCTCTATCAGCTCGCCTATAGCGGCCATGTCGGAGAGGATGGTGGCTATGATGCGCTGCTGGGGGCCTGTGAGGGCATTTATTGCATGGGCCACCTGCTTGTAGTTGAACGTGTTGTTTTGCTGTCGGTCGATAAATTCCGATACTTTGCGGCGCAGTTCGGTCACTGACGCTCGGTTGGGTGCGGTGGTTTTGGTTGCCATATCTCTATTGAATTTCTTTAATGTATAACGCCTCGGCGGGGCTATTGTATTATGAGGGAACAGATTGTTTGGTTGAAAAGTGCCGGGGGACGCTCATCGCGTCGGAAAAGCGTCCCCCGGTAGAGGTGTCCCGGTGTCGGGTCACGATGGCCCGACGCGGGTGTCAGGCATCAATGTTGGCGTAGTTGGCGTTGGCCTCGATGAAGTCGCGGCGCGGACCGACTTCCTCGCCCATGAGCATGGAGAAGATGCGGTCGGCCTCGGCTGCGTCGCTTATATGGACTTGCTTGAGCAGACGCTGTGCCGGATCCATCGTGGTGTTGCGCAGCTCCTCCGAGCTCATCTCACCGAGACCTTTGAATCGCATCACCTTGCTGTTGGGACCGTTACGCTCGATAAACTGCTGTACCTGTCCCTCAGTCCAGCAATATTCCTCGGTCTTGCCACGGGTACACTTGTAGAGCGGGGGAGTGGCGAGGTAGAGGTAGCCCATCTCGATGACGGGACGCATACGGCGGAAGAAGAATGTCATCAGCAGCGTGTCGATGTGGCTGCCATCGACATCGGCATCGGTCATGATGATAATCTTGTGGTAGGCGAGGCGGGAGAGGTTGACTTCCTTGGGGTCATTCTCCGTGCCGATGGTCACTCGCATGGCGCGGAAGAGGTTGGTGATCTCCTCGCTCTCAAACACCTTGTGGTCCATGGCCTTCTCGACGTTGAGTATCTTACCGCGTATAGGGAGGATGGCTTGGAAGCGGCGGTCGCGGCCCTGCTTGGCTGTTCCACCTGCCGAGTCTCCCTCGACAATGAACAGCTCGCAGTCCTCGGCTGTGCGTGACGAGCAGTCGGCCAGCTTGCCGGGAAGTCCACCACCCGAGAGGGGAGACTTGCGCTGTATCTTGACGCGGGCATTGTAGGCGGCATGGCGTGCCTGGGCGGCGAGTATGACTTTCTCAACAATGACTTTGGCCTGCTTGGGGTGTTCCTCAAGATAGGTCTTCAGTGCCTCAGAAACGGCCTGGCTTACGGCTCCGACCACCTCGTTGTTGCCGAGCTTGGTCTTGGTCTGGCCCTCAAACTGGGGCTCCATCACCTTGACCGACACTACGGCGGTCAGTCCCTCGCGGAAGTCGGCAGGGTCAATCTCAATCTTGACCTTTTCGAGCATCTTGGAGTCCTCGGCATACTTCTTGAGCGTCGTGGTCAGTCCACGGCGGAATCCCGTGAGATGCGTGCCGCCCTCTATGGTGTTGATGTTGTTGACAAATGAGTAGATGTTCTCGTTAAACGACGTGTTGTAGGTCAGGGCCACCTCCACGGGGATGCCCTGACGCTCGGTGTTGAGGTGTATCACGTCGTTGATGAGCGACTCCTTGCGGGCGTCGATATACTCGACAAACTCGCGCAGACCGCTGTCGCTGTGGAACACCTCGTGGCGTGGATTGCCGTCGGCGTCGAGGTTGCGGCGGTCGGTGAGGGTGAGGGTGATGCCGGCGTTAAGAAACGCGAGGTCTCTCAGGCGGTTGGCCAGCGTGTCGTAGTCATATTCGGTGACGGTGAATATCGAGCCGTCGGGCTTGAACGTGATGCTCGTGCCGGTGTGCTCGCTCTCGCCGATGACGGTAAGCTCTGACGTGGGCTTGCCACATGAGTATTCCTGCATGTAAGCCTTGCCACCACGGTGTACCTCGGCACGCAGGTAGGTCGACAGGGCGTTGACGCACGACACTCCGACACCATGGAGACCGCCGGACACCTTGTAGGATCCCTTGTCAAACTTACCGCCGGCGTGAAGCACGGTCAGCACGACCTCAAGGGCGCTCTTGTGTTCCTTTTCGTGCATGTCGACCGGGATGCCTCGGCCATTGTCGATGACGGTGATTGAGTTGTCCTCGTTGATTGTCACGTCTATATGGGTGGCGTATCCGGCAAGGGCCTCGTCGATGGAGTTGTCGACCACCTCGTAGACGAGATGGTGCAGTCCCTTGACGCTTATGTCGCCGATATACATGGCCGGGCGCTTGCGCACGGCTTCGAGTCCTTCAAGCACCTGAATATTACTGGCGCTGTATTCCTCTTCGATTTCTGCCATAACTGTTGTCTATGATGTTTTTATCTTATACGGTTGATTGGCGCTCACGCCACGCTGTTACCGTGGTAATGAGCAAACAAAATTACAAAAAAAACGCCACACCCGCAACCTTTTTCGGTCAAAAGCCTATAGTGTTGACACGTAGGTGCTTTTACGTCATGCACGTGCCGTGTGGCAGTGGCGTAAGTCTTAAATTTGTCATTGGATAAGTGTGAAATATTGTAAAAATACTGGGGCGGTATTGCACGATTGAACAAAAGTGCATACCTTTGCATCGCTTTTGAAAGCAAAAGCATCGGGGTGTAGCTCAGCCCGGTTTAGAGTACGCGTCTGGGGGGCGTGTGGTCGCAAGTTCGAATCTTGTCACCCCGACTTGAGCAAGCGAGAGCCGACAGAAATGTCGGCTCTTATTTTTTTTGTATACGTGGCATACGTATACTTTATGCGTGGCCGCGCATAATCTAAAGGGAGTGGGGTACAGTCGTGATTGACGGCACGATTGCATCATGCCGTGTCGGTTGGGATGTGGTTGTACGGGGGTGTCAGAAAGCGTTCTCCTCGCCGTGGAGGGCGTTGAGCACGGTGCGGACGATGATCTTGAGGTCGAGGATGAATGTCCAGTTCTCGATATACCACACGTCATACTCCACGCGGCGCTCCATCTGCCACAGTTCCTCGGTCTGACCACGGTAGCCGTTGACCTGGGCCCAGCCTGTGATACCGGGCTTGATGAGGTGGCGCACCATGTAGTGGCTGATGAGGTCGCGGTAGGTCTCGGTGTGCATCAGCATGTGGGGACGGGGGCCTACGACCGACATCTGTCCGAGCCACACGTTGATAAACTGTGGCAGTTCGTCGATGCTCGTGCGGCGTAGGAAGTCACCCACCTTGGTCTTGCGCGAGTCGTTCTTTGACGCCTGTAGCTTGTCGGCATCCTTATTGACCCTCATGGTGCGGAACTTGTAGCAGTCAAAGTCCTTGCCGCGATAGCCTGTGCGCTTCTGCTTGAAGAACACCGGGCCGGGCGACGACAGCTTTATGGCTATGGCCACGGGAATGAACACGATGGGTGAGAAAAGCAGCACGACCGATGAGAACGCCACGTCAAACGTGCGCTTGAAAAATCGGTTGATGGCCCTGGTGTGGGGATTGTGGCGAACGGTCAGCATGGGGATGCCGCCTACAGTATAGAGGTCAAACCGTCGGTTGATATACCGGCTTATCTGTGGCACGTAGTAGAACTGGAGTGCGTTGTTGTCGGCGATGCGTATGGTGGTGCGCAACGCGTCTTTTCTCTCGCCCGACATGGTGAAGTATATCTCGTCGATGGCGTTCTCGCGCACGTAGTCGCTCAGCATGTCGAGTGTCCCGGTGTAGAGCGGGGCGGGGAAGTCGGGCTTCATCTCGTCGTCAAAAAATCCCATCACCTTGAATCCGTAGCCCGCGTCGCCCTGCATTTCCTCATAGAGACGCTGGGCCGTGCGGTTGGTCCCGACGATGGCCACGCGGCGGAAGTTGCGCCCACGGCGGCGGAAGTTCTTGAGTATCACCCGCGCTATGATCCACCATAGGGGGAGGGCGACGGCACAGATGCCGTAAAGCTCACAGTAGAATAGCGGGGGAACGTCGCCGACAGCCAGGAATGACATGAGCGACAGGAAGCACAGCGCGTGGATGCCGACGGCCTCAAGCGCCCCGCCGAAGACGTGGTCCATGTGGATGGCTCTCATGCGGTGGATGTTGGAGAACCAGTAGGCCACCGGGATGTAGGCGACGTTGAGCAGGAGCCACACCAGGCGTGTGTGCTCGCCAGTGGCGCCGTGGTTGATGGCACACACAAAGAAAAAGATGATGTTCACGAGCACAAGGTCCGTGAGTGTCAAGAAATTGTGGATATAACGTCCGTACTTTCCTTTTTGGTTGAGTGGTGCCATAAATACGCAGTTGTGTGTGTCTTCTTGGATCCAAAACGGCACACCGGAGGTGTACCTCCCGAATCTGACCGCGAATTTATAAATAAAATTGTTAAAAACAAAAAAAATTCCCTCCCTTACCTTATCTTTGCATCCTGAAACGAGACTTGACTCACCAATATCCACTCATATATACATTATCACATCATGATCGACGGTATCAAAAAAGTATTGCTTCTCGGTTCGGGCGCACTCAAGATAGGCCAGGCCGGCGAGTTTGACTATTCGGGGTCCCAGGCGCTCAAGGCGCTCCGCGAGGAAGGCATCTCCACAGTGCTCATCAACCCCAATATCGCCACGATACAGACCTCTGACGGTGTGGCCGACCAGGTGTATTTCCTGCCCATCACGCCACAGTTTGTCGAGGAGGTCATCAAGAAGGAGCGCCCCGACGGCATCCTGCTCGCGTTTGGAGGCCAGACCGCGCTCAACTGTGGCACGGAGCTGTATCTCAACGGCACGCTTGAGAAGTATGGCGTGCGCGTGCTCGGCACGTCGGTTGATGCCATCATGATCACCGAGGACCGCGACCTGTTTGTGAAGAAACTCAAGGAGATTGATGCCAAGACCCCTGTGTCACAGGCAGTCGAGACGATGGACGACGCCATAGCCGTCGCCCGCCGCATCGGCTACCCCGTGATGGTCCGCTCGGCCTACGCTCTCGGTGGCCTCGGTTCGGGGATATGTGCCGATGAGGAGGAGTTCAAAACCCTCTGTGAGAGCGCCCTCACCCATTCCAAGCAGATACTTGTCGAGGAGTCGCTCAAGGGTTGGAAGGAGATAGAGTTTGAGGTCATCCGCGACAGCAACGACCACTGTTTCCCGGTGGTGCCGATGGAAAACTTTGACCCGCTTGGCATCCACACCGGCGAGAGCATCGTCGTGGCGCCGATCGTGTCGCTGACAGCCGAGCAGATACAGATGCTTGAGGAGATAGCCTGTCGTGTCGTGCGCCATATAGGTATTGTGGGCGAGTGCAACATACAGTATGCGTTCAACGCCGAGACCAACGACTACCGCATCATCGAGATAAACGCCCGTCTGAGCCGCTCGTCGGCCCTCGCCTCCAAGGCATCGGGCTATCCGCTGGCATTTGTGGCCGCCAAGCTCGCCTTGGGATACACGCTCGACCAGATTGGCGAGATGAACACCCCCAACTCGGCCTATGTCGCCCCGTCGGTCGACTACATGATTGTTAAGATACCGCGTTGGGACCTCACCAAGTTTGCCGGGGTAGACCGTGAGATAGGCTCGTCGATGAAGTCGGTGGGCGAGATCATGTCGATAGGCAAGTCGTTTGAGGAGATTATCCAGAAGGGTCTCCGCATGATAGGACAGGGTATGCACGGGTTTGTCGGCAACCACGACATCGTCTTTGACGACCTCGACTCGGCGCTGTCCCATCCCACCGACATGCGCATCTTTGCCATCGCCGCTGCTCTTGAACAGGGTTATACCGTCGACCGCATCGAGGAGCTGACCAAGATTGACAAGTGGTTTATATCGCGGTTGAAAAACATCGTCGATTATGCCGCCGTGCTGAAGGGATATGACAAGATAGAGGAACTGCCGCTCGAAGTGATGGCTCAGGCAAAGCGCCTCGGGTTCTCGGACTTCCAGATTGCCCGGTTGGTCGAGGAACCCACGGGGACACTGGAGGCTGAGGTGCTGCGTGTGCGCGACCGCCGCAAGGCTCTCGGCGTGACCCCCAAGGTGTGCCGCATCAACACGGTTGCCTCGGAGTATCCCGAGTTGACCAACTACCTGTATGTCACCTACGGGGCCACGGCCAATATGGTGACCTACGACTACAATGCCGGCAAGAATATCGTGGTGCTTGGCTCGGGCGCCTACCGCATCGGCTCGTCGGTTGAGTTTGACTGGTGTTCGGTCAACGCCGTCAATACCTGCCGCCGTCTGGGCTACAAGTCCATAATGATCAACTATAACCCCGAGACCGTGTCGACCGACTATGACATGTGTGACCGCCTGTATTTTGACGAGCTGTCGTTTGAGCGCGTGATGGACATCATCGACCTTGAGCAGCCGCGTGGTGTCATCGTGTCGGTCGGTGGACAGATACCCAACAATCTCGCGATGAAGCTCTACCGCCGCAATGTGCCGGTGCTTGGCACGTCGCCTGTGTCAATCGACCGCGCCGAAAACCGCCACAAGTTCTCGGCCATGCTCGACCAACTCGGCATCGACCAGCCCCGCTGGCGTGAGCTGACATCGTTTGACGACATCGACGCGTTTGTGCGTGAGGTCGGCTTCCCGGTGCTCATCCGCCCGAGCTACGTGCTGTCGGGCGCGGCCATGAACGTGTGTCACGACTACGAGTCGATGCACCGTTTCCTCGGCGACGCGGCCAAGGTGTCAAAGGAGTATCCCGTGGTGGTCAGCGAGTTCCTTCAGAACGCCAAGGAGATAGAGTTTGATGCTGTGGCCCGCAACGGCGAGATTGTCGAGTATGCCATCTCGGAGCATGTGGAGTTTGCCGGAGTCCACTCGGGTGATGCCACCCTGGTGTTCCCCGCCCAGAAGATTTACATGGCCACAGCCCGTGCCATCAAGCGCATATCCAAGCAGATAGCCCGTGAGCTCAATATCTCGGGACCATTCAACATCCAGTTCCTTGCCAAGAACAATGAGGTGAAGGTCATCGAGTGTAACCTGCGAGCCTCGCGCTCGTTCCCCTTTGTCAGCAAGATACTCAAGCGCAACTTCATCGACACCGCCACGCGCATCATGCTCGGCGAGCCGGTGGAGCGTGCCGACAGCTCGACGTTTGACATCGACTATATCGGTGTCAAGGCATCGCAGTTCTCTTTTGCCCGCCTCCACAAGGCCGACCCCGTGCTCGGGGTCGACATGTCGTCTACCGGCGAGGTGGGATGTCTCGGCGCTGACTTTGACGAGGCGCTGCTCAACGCCATGATCTCGGTCGGCCATCACGTGCCGCGCAAGGGAGTGCTCGTCTCCTCGGGCGACGTGCGCGGCAAGGTCGACATGCTCGACGCGTGCGGTATGCTCGCCGAGGCAGGATACAAGATATATGCCACCGAGGGTACTGCCCGCTTCCTCGCCAACAACGGCGTGGAGGCCGCTCCCGTCTGCTGGCCCGACGAGGAGGGGGAGAATGTGCTCGACCTGCTGGCGTCCCATGCCATCGACCTGGTGGTAAACATACCCAAGAACCACACCAAGCGTGAGCTGACCAACGGATACCGCATACGCCGCTCGGCCATCGACCACAACATCCCGCTGATCACCAACGCGCGTCTCGCCTCGGCCTACGTCAAGGCGTTCACAACGCGTCCCGTCGATACCATCGCCATACGCCCCTGGCGCGAATATTGACCGCGAGATGTTGGCGGGTAACGGAAATAATCATATATTTGCACAGTTGCACAAATGATAACTTCAATTAACCAAATTAATAACCAACTTAAACACAATCAAGGATGAAAAAATTTTTACTCTCCTGCCTGTGCCTCCTCGGCACAGCTTCGCTCGCCATGGCGGACGAAGCCACGTTTGACTTCGCCAAACCGAGTGAACTCAATCCCCCGCAGACCCCTGCTGAATACTCTCAGACCGGCGAGGGTGTCGATCTTACCGACGTGACATTCACATCGGGCGCCGTGTCGATGGTGGCCAACGGCGGTAGCACCAATCCCCGACTCTGGACTCTCTCGGGCGGCGACACCCAGCTCCGCATCTACAAGGGCGCTACCCTCACTGTCTCTGCCTCCAACGGAGTGACTATCACCAAGATAGTGCTTGCCGGTGGCAACACCAACCACACCAGCCTGTCGGCCAACGTTGGTGGCTACACCATGGACGAGAAGAACGGTGTATGGACGGGTGCTGCCAACAAGGTAGTCTTCACTGCCGCTTCCACTGCCAAGACAATGCAGATCAACTCGGTGACTGTCACCTATACCTCCGGCTCGGTAACGGCCAAGAAGGATGCCGAGCTCGCGTTCAGCGTAACGACAGCCGATGCTGTCGTAGGTGAGGCTTTCACCGCCCCGACACTCTCCAAGGCTACGACTGCCGCTGTGACCTACTCGTCGTCTGACGAGGCTGTGGCTACCGTCAACGCCACTACAGGTGCTGTCACTGTGCTTGATGCCGGTACCGCCGTCATCACAGCCAAGGCTGAGGAGAACGGTGAATACTATGGAGGAAGCGCGTCCTACACGCTGACTGTTACCGCGCCTGTTGTGACAGAGACCGGCATCCCCTACGAGGAGAGCTTCAACGCCGGCATCGGCTCGTTCACCATCGACAATGTCGAGCTCCCCGAGGGTCTCAGCTACGTATGGTCATGGGACAAGAACTACAAGTACATGAAGGCATCGGGCTACTACAAGAAGTCATACGCCACCGAGAGCTGGCTCATCTCGCCGACCATCAACCTTGTCGGAGCAACAGCTGCCGACCTGTCGTTTGAGCAGATTATAAGCAACCACTTCAATGGTACCCAGGACGAGAACGCTACACTCTGGGTTAAGCCTGAGGGTGGCGAATGGGAATGGATTGAGATCGGTTACCCCGAGTTCCCCGAGGGAAAGAACTTCACCGAGTGGGGCCAGGAGGATATCTCGCTCGCCAAGTATCTTGGCAAGAAGATCAAGATCGGCTTCAAGTACACCAGCACCTCCGAGATTGCCGGCACATGGGAGATACGCAACTTCTCCATCACCGGCGACCAGAGCGCCATCGAGTCCATCGAGGCTGCCGAGGCCGACGCTCCCGTTGAGTTCTACAACCTCCAGGGCATCCGCGTCAGCGGTGACGAGCCCGGCCTCTACATCCGCCGTCAGGGTGACAAAGTGACCAAGGTCCTCGTAAAATAATCACTTTCATAAACCCCAATGTAACCCCGGGCGACGGGGATGCACCCGCATCCCCGTCGCCCGGGGTTTCGCTATCTTCCCAACCCACTACCTGCCCTGTACCCGCAAGAGGGGCATCATACTCGGTCGATATCATGAAACGTCCCTCCGGGACTCATGGTGGGAGGGGTGTCGTCCTGTCCCCGCGCTGAAGCACGGGGTTCTCTTATGATGCGTGTACCTCCGGCACACGTCCCCCTCGCGCCGCTGTAGATAGTGCGTGTTCTACCCATGTGGCCTCTCGCTGTGGAGGGTGTTCCTCTCGTGTCCCACCTCGCTGCGTGGAGTGGATATCATCGTAGAAATGGGGGTAGGAGGTAGCAGCGGAGTGGTATACCCCAGACACACGTTTCTCCATGGGGGTGTGGATACATCGTTGTGGCAGGGGATGGGAGGACGGTGGCGTCGGCGGGCGGGGCACGCCGGGGCGAGGATATGTCGTCGTGGCAGGGGATGGGATGACGATTGTGGGGCGGAGGAGTCAGTGGGCGGGGCACGCCGGGGCGAGGATATGTCGTCGTGGCTGGGGATGGGATGACGGTTGTGGGGCGGTGGAGTCGGTGGAGTCGGTGGGCGAGGCACGCTGGGGCGTGTATAAGTCGTCGTGGCAGGGGATGGGATGACGGTTGTGGGGCTGAGGAGTCGGCGGGCGAGGCACGCCGGGGCGTGGATATGTCGTCGTGGCAGGGTATGGGATGACGATTGTGGGGGGAGGAGTCGGTGGGCGGGGCACGCCGTGGCGTGGATATGTCGTCGTGAGAGGAGATGGGTTGATGGAGGTTTGGCGGAGGTATCGGTGGGCGGGGTACGCCGGAGGTGTGCTGATAATGAGAGAACCCCGTGCTTCAGCGCGGGGACAGGAGGGCTCCCAACCACATAAAAGTCCCGGAGGGACGTTTTATTATGCCAAAAATGCCACAATTGTAAACAAAATGCTTAACTTTGTGATTATGAGCAAGGTCACGGCATATTATCACATCGTATTCAGCACCAAGTCGCGTCAGATGACCATTCCCATGGCATATAAGGATGATGTCTATCGGTTTATATGGGGTCAGGTGAGGGCGTTAAAGTGTGACCTGCTGCGGATAGGTGGGATATCAAACCATATTCACATGTTGGTGGACTTGCATCCGACGGTGGCACTATCTTACCTGATGCAGTGTGTCAAGGGCCGTACGAGCAGCTGGATGCGTTCTGACCGGCGGTTTGTGAAGTTCAGGGGATGGGCGGCCGACTACTATGCGTGTACCATCTCGCCGGAACAAAAGTATGCGGTTATAGAGTATATCAAGAGTCAAGAGACGCATCATCTCGGGGTCGGATTTGATGATGAGCTTATGAGCATGTATCGTTATGCAGCTGTCCCCTATGATGAGCGCGACATGACCTGAAACACGGCATCGTGCTATGAGGCGGTCGGCCTTATGGCAGGGGAGGTCGCCATCGGTCGGCACTATGAGACGTCCCTCCGGGACTCACGGGAGAGGATTATGTCCACCTGCCCCGTGCTGAAGCACGGGGTTCTCTCATAATGCGCGTACCTCCGGCACGCGCCGACCCTCGCTGCGGAGTCACATGTGGCACACCTCCGGCACGCATCCCTCTTGCCGGGTGGGGGTCGGTGGACGAGGCATACTGGTTGTGTGCTGATATTGAGGAAGCGCGGGCTTCAGCGCGGAGGCGGATGGAGATGGTGGGGATGATGGAGGTTTGGCGGGGATTATTCGACGGATGGGGTGATTTTGTTGAAAAATAGATTGAAGATTACAAAAATACATTTATATTTGCATTGTTGTTTTAACCGATAAAAATAAACCCATTAAACACAGATTTAATATGAAGAAATCTTTACTCTTAGGACTGTGCCTCCTCGGCACAGCTTCGCTCGCTAACGCGACCGAAGCCACGTTGGATTTTACTGATTGGACCTTTTCCGGCGCAAGCGACTGGACGAGTAGCTATGAAAAGCATGAGGTGAAATTTGATGCTGCGACGGTTACTTTTGATTCTGCTGATAAACAGACTTCGACAATTACAAATTGTCCCGTGACTAAGGGCGGTAATGTGACTGTGGTATTGAACAGTGAAGGTGACGTGCTTACTGCTGTTACCTTTAATCTCGCACAGTGGAGTAAAAAGGAGCAGACCGCTACTCTTGAGACAAGTGCTGATGGTACTAATTTCACCAAGACAACCGTTACATCAACCAACTTCACCCTCTCGAGCGCATCGCTTGGCGAAGGTGTGGTTGCGGCTCGAGTATCTTTCAGCTCTAATAAAAATCAGGTTGGAATAAAGTCAATTGTAATTGAGTATTCGGCTGCTAATTCTGATAAGGATCTTGCCGATCTGAAGTTCTCTGAGTCACAGGTCAATGTGGTGCTTGGCGGCGAGTTTACCGCTCCTACGCTCACCAAGGCTACTACAGCCGAGGTGACTTACAGCTCAAGCGATGCTGCTGTAGCTGAGGTTGACGCCACTACTGGTGCCGTGACCATCATGGGAGTCGGCATGGCCATCATCACTGCCAAGGCAGAGGAGAACGATAAGTTTAACGCCGGCAGCGCCTCCTACACCATCGTTGTCGAGAAACGCATCGCCACCATCGCCGACCTCCTTGAGCTTTACGGCGACACTGCCAAGGGTCAGGAGTCAGAGTCGTTTATCGTAGGTTTTGAGCCTGTGGTGATTTACAACAGCAACGGATATGTATACATCTATGACGGCGAGGACTACGCGCTGATTTATGCTTATAATCAGGCTGTAAGTGCCGGAGACAAGATTGCTGCCGGATGGACTGCAACCCTCAAGAACTACAACAATCTGTTTGAGATTATCCCCGCCGGGACACTTGAGGCCGATGGCTCTGCCGACATCCCTGCTCCTGTCAAGATTACCGACCTCGCCACCCAGCTTGTGGCCGCTAACCAGAATATGTATGTGGCTCTTGACAACGTGGTGTTTGATGCCGCTACGACTGATGAGACTGCTTCCGGGTCGGCTCGTGGCTATACGGGTACTGTGGATGGCACGACGGTTAACTTCTTCAACAACTTCAAGTCTGCATCGGTCGAGGCCGGCAAGTATGATGTCATCGGCTTTATCACGGTCTACAACACGACAGTGCAGGTGGCTCCCGTCTCGTTTGAGAAGGTCACCACGGAGATTGAGTCGATCGCTCTCGACAGCAACGCTCCCGCCGAGTACTACAACCTTCAGGGCATCCGTGTGAGCGGTGACGAGCCGGGTCTCTACATCGTCCGTCAGGGCGACAAGGTGGCCAAGGTGCTCGTGAAGTAATCCCGCCCCCTCATAAACCCCAATATAGCCGCGAGGCACGCGATGCGACAGCATCCCGCGCCTCGCGGCTCTGTCATCATATCATGGGGTCACTATGACCGCCAAGGTGAAGCCAAACCCATCAGCCGATACTATGAGACATCCCTCCGGGACTCACGGGGGCGCGTCCACATACCCCGCGCTGAAGCACGGGGTTCTCTCATAATATGCGTGCCTCCGGCACGCGTCGCCCTCGTCACCGGGACTTAATGGACGCGTGTCTCCCTGACCACCGGAGCCAGCATGGTGATGCGTCATATTCGCTGCGGGGGCGAGCGCACACCGGAGGTGTGCTGATAATGAGGAAACCCCGTGCTTCAGCGCGGGGACAGGAGTAGCTCTCACCCATAAAAAAGTCCCGGGGGGGACGTTTTATTGTGTTTTATTGCACCTGAAATGCCACACTTGTCGATAAAATACTTAACTTTGTGATTATGAGCAAGGTCACGGCATATTATCACATTGTATTCTGCACTAAGTCGCGTCAGATGACCATCCCCATGGCATGTAAAGATGATGTATATCGGTTTATATGGAGTCAGGTGAGGGAGTTGAAGTGTGACCTGCTGCGGATAGGTGGGATATCAAACCATATTCACATGTTGATTGACCTGCATCAGACAGTGGCACTATCTTACCTGATGCAGTGTGTCAAGGGCCGTACGAGCAGCTGGATGCGTTCTGACCGGCGGTTTGCTAAGTTTAGGGGATGGGCTGCTGACTACTATGCGTGTACCATCTCTCCCGAACAAAAGTATGCGGTTATAGAATATATCAAGAGTCAGGAGACCCATCATCTCGGGGTCGGGTTTGATGATGAGCTCTTGGGGATGTACCGTCATGCGGGTGTGACCTATGACGAGCGCGACATGTCCTGACACAAGGTATCGTCGCCATCGGGTAGTCGGCCTTATGGTGGGTAGTGTCGCCAAGCATCGACATCATGAGACGTCCCTCCGGGACTACTGGAGAGATGAGTCTGCACGTCCCCGCGCTGAAGCACGGGGTTCTCTCATGATGCGCGTGCCTCCGGCACACGTTTCCCTTGCCATGGGAGGCCGCGTGGGTACGCGTCTCTCTCGTCGCATGGCATATCGTCATTCTCCATCGGTACTCCTTGCTGTATATGGTGCTTTTGATCATTATTTCAGCGGATTTTATGATGGATATGGGGTTAGAATTTGTGAAATAGGAGAAAAAGGGATATATTTGTGGGAAATCATGCGACTCCCATGGTACAGTTTTTCATCACAAAATCGCCTTTAGACGGTTGGATGCGGCAGATTGAGCATATAGATAATGGATAAGATAGATATAAAACAGTTGATGGATAGTGCATCGTATCCCGATGCAGGGTATATGTTGTATCTGAAGGCAAGACCGATAATCGAGGCTGACGGTATCGTGAGAATGGACTTGACCGATGTGGCCTCACTTCCCACACTTTTCATGAACATGTCGTTTGGCAAACTTATCAATGACTTTGGCAAGGCAAGGGTCATGCAGGCGCTGAAGTTTTATTCAATAACAAAGGTGCAGCTTGAGCGTATTAAAAAATACTTCGAGCGCTTTGATACGACTTATGTGCAATAGATTATAAGTTAATTGATTGTGAGTGGATTGCTGAAATACGTGCTGTTGGTGGCGGTGGTTGCTGTGGTGACGGGCTGTGGCGGCGGGGAGAGCTTTACGCTGGCCGGGACGGTCGAGGGTCTCGGGACGCAGCCGCTGAGGCTGGTGTATGTGGCCGATGGGCGGTTGCAGACGGCGACCATCACCGCGATAGACGGCAAGTTCCGCTACGAGGGTGCGGCCAAGGAGCCGGCGATGGTGGAGATTTTCGGCCACTCCGGGCGGCTTGTGGGGCGCGCCTATATCTCCAACGGGGAGACCGTGGAGGGAGAGTGGTCGGTCGACAATCCATATAAGGTGAAGATGAAGGGCAACGGCGTGTCGGAGCGTTGGGCGCGGTTTCTGACCGACAACGCCGACTCGCTACAGTCACCGGCCACGGCCAACCGTGTCGTGTCGCGTTATGTCGAGTCAAATCACGATGACCTGTTGTCGGCGCTGTTGCTGATGACGCAGTTTGACGCGGCCTCTGACGGCATCCGGGCCGACTCGCTCATGCGGTTGCTAACGCCCAAGGCGCGTCCCGACGCGCTCACAGCGGGTTATCGCACAATGCTCGCTGAGGCAGGGGCCGAACCGATGAGCCGCAAGATTATGCCGATGACATTGATTGACACGGCCGGTGAGCCGTTCTACTATAACCCGGTGAGATACTCGCTATCGCTCGTGTGCTTCACTATGGGCGGTGGCCGCGACTCGGTAGCACGTATGCTGTCGCTGTTGCGGCGGGATTATCCTGAGCGCCGTCTCGGGATGCTTGAGGTGTCGCTGCTGCCCGACCATGAGACATGGCGCATGTCATCGCGCCGAGACTCGGCCCGGTGGCCACAGATGTGGGCGCCCGGTGGGGTCGCTCATAAGGCGTTTGACTATCTCGCTGTGCCGCGTTTCCCCTATCTCATTGTCTCCGACAGCACCTCAAGGCAGCTGTATCGCGGCACATCGCTTACAGCTGCGTCACGGGTCATAAGCGCCTCGTTGAACCGTTAAATACTACCCTTGCGACATGCTGATAAAGACACTTGGAGCCGCCGTTCAGGGCATCGACGCGATACTCGTCACCATAGAGGTGAGCGTGGAGCATGGCATATCGTACAGCATCGTCGGACTGCCCGACGCGGCAGTACGCGAGAGCCATGAGCGCGTGCAGTCGGCGCTCAAGCAGTCGGGGATGGAATATCCGCGCCGGCGAGTGGTCATCAACATGAGTCCCGCCGACGTGAAAAAGGAGGGCGCGGCCTATGACCTGCCCATCGCTATCGGCATACTTGCCGCCGACGGCAAGATTGATGCCGGGGCACTCGACGGCTACATGATCATGGGCGAACTGTCGCTCGACGGGTCGGTGCTGCCGATACGCGGCGTGTTGCCGATGGCTATCAAGGCACGCGAGGAGGGCCTGCGCGGGATGATTGTTCCCTTGGCCAACGCTACGGAGGCCGCAGTGGTCGACCGGCTCGATGTCTACGGGGTCAGCTCGCTATCTGACGTTATAGCCCTGCTTGGCGGCAACTCCACGCTGCAACCCACGGTGGTGGATACGCGTGGCGAGTTTGCGCGCGCCATGGGGACGTTTGACCTCGACTTTGCCGATGTCAAGGGTCAGGAAAATGTCAAGCGGGCCTTTGAGGTGGCTTGTGCCGGAGGCCATAACATACTGCTTGTCGGCCCTCCCGGGTCGGGAAAGTCGATGATGGCCAAGCGCATACCGTCGATATTGCCGCCGCTCACGCTGCGCGAGGCGCTGGAGACTACCAAGATACACTCGGTGGCCGGGAGATTGAAGGGTGGGTCTCGGCTCATGACCGAGCGACCGTTCAGGTCGCCCCATCATACCATATCGCCGGTAGCACTTGTCGGCGGCGGGACAAACCCGATGCCGGGCGAAATCTCACTGGCCCACAACGGAGTGCTCTTTCTCGACGAGTTCCCGGAGTTCTCGCGTCAGGTGCTTGAGGTGATGCGCCAGCCGCTTGAGGACCGGCATATATCCATTGCCCGCGCCAAGTATTCAATCGACTATCCGGCGGGATTCATGCTCGTCGCGTCGATGAACCCCTGTCCCTGTGGCTACTACACCCATCCCACAAAGCAATGCCTCTGTGCGCCCGCCGCCGTGCAGCGTTATCTCAACCGCATCTCGGGCCCGCTGCTCGACCGCATTGACATGCAGGTGGAGATAATGCCCGTGGAGTTTGACGACCTGTCGTCGGCCACGCGTGGCGAGAGCAGCGAGGCGGTGAGGACGCGTGTCATCGCGGCCCGCGAGGTGCAGACGCGGCGGTTTGCCGATGAGCAGGGGGTATATTGCAACGCCCAGATGGGGACAAGGCTCATCAACCGGTTTGCACGTCCCGACGAGGCCGGGATGAAGCGGTTGCGCGATGCCATGCGACGGCTCGATATGAGCGCGAGGGCATACGACCGCATCCTGAAGGTGGCCCGCACGATTGCCGATCTCGACGGCAGTGAGACCGTCTGTGAGCGCCACATAGCCGAGGCTATCACCTACCGCAGCCTTGACCGCGCCTCGTGGGGTGGGGGCGGTCACTCATAGAGCCTTGAGGTTGCGCAGCAGCCCGACCAGTTTGGTGCGCTTGACAGCGCTGTGGGAGAAGATGGAAGAGAACTGTTCCTGAGTCATCGCGGCTATGTCGTCGCGGGTAAGGTCGAGCAACCTCTGTGACGGCATAAACTCGGGGATGTCCGTCGGCTTGGCGGCGCGGTTGTGGGGGCATACATCCTGGCATACGTCACAGCCATATATGCGCCCGCCGAGTGTCAGTCCGTCGGGGAAATCGCCACGGTATTCAATTGTGAGATATGACAGACAGCGGTGGCCATCGAAGCCCTTGTCACTCAACGCTCCTCCGGGGCAGGCCCGGACGCACGCGCCACAGCCGTCACAGCTTGTCACGCACGGTGGGCATGGCCTGAAGCGTACCGTTGTGAGGATGGTGCCGATAAAGAACCGTGAGCCTCGTCCGGGAAGTATAAGCTGACCGTTGCGGCCTATGAATCCCAATCCGGCTTTCATCGCCCAGTAGCGCTCACGCAGAGGCGCGGTGTCGACACATACCCTTGTCGAGCCGCCCCAGCGCGACCTGATCTCCCCGGCCATCGCGTCGAGCCGCCAACGCACGACTTCATGATAGTCGAGGCCGAGGGCGTAGTCGGCAAAGCGTGGCCGTCCCACAGCCTGGCGTGTCGGCGGCATATAGTTGAACGCCGCCACAATCAGCGACTGGGCCCCGTCGAGCAGCAACCGTGGGTCGCGGCGCACCTCATCGTAGCGGTCGAGATAGTCCATCGTGCCGTTATACCCAGCCGTGACCCACTCCCGGTAGGCGGTCGCCGCGTCATCATCGACTGGCATGGCATCGGCGATGCCTATGTCGGTCGCACCCACTGCCAGGGCGAGTGACAGCAGCTCGTCGCGTCCGGCCACCGGGGCGGCATCACATGGGGATGGGTAGGAACTCATAGCCTTGGTCCTTTAGCCATTGGATGGCGCGTGGCAGCGCGTAGGTCATGTTACGCTCGGCCTTGAGTGAGTCATGAAAGACGATGATGGAGCCGTTGCGGGCATACCGCTTGACGTTGGCAAGCACCTGTGGCGGTGTCAGTTTGCGCGAGTAGTCGCGGGTCACGAGATCGTACATGACAATGTTGTAGTGGTCCTTGATGACGCGGGCCTGTCCCCAGCGCATCAACCCGTGGGGCGGGCGGTACAGCGGACTGTCAATCAGGCCGTCGGCCTCAGTGATGTTGCGCAGGTAGCGCCGCGACAGGACCTTGAATCCTTGTAGGTGGTTCATCGTGTGGTTGCCGTAGCTGTGACCACGCCGCTTGATTTCCTCAAATAACTCCGGGTTGCGCCTGACATTGTCGCCGACAAGGAAGAATGTCGCCTTGACCCCATAGCGGTCGAGCACGTCGAGCACCCAGGGGGTCACCTCGGGTATCGGTCCGTCGTCAAAGGTGAGGTAGACCACGCGGCGGCGCTTGCGCTTTATACGCCATACCGCCTCCGGGAACAGGAGACGGTACAGCAATGGGGGTTGTTCGATAAACATGACGTTACATCTTTTGCGGAGCCTCGGATGCGGCCTGTCGGCGCAGGTAGGGGGTAAAGTCTACCCCCGAGGTCTCAAGTTCGCCTAATAGCTTCTCGGCATCGCCGCCGCCATCGGCATAGAGCTGCACGAGGGCGAGTAGATAGGTGTCGTTGATGTATTGGTCGGTGCGCTGCAAGGCGGCATACTGTGAGGGCGATAGGCTCTGATAGTAGCGCACATACTGGCCATAGCGGCGTATCTCGCTCTCAAGCAGGGTCATCGCTTTTTTCTTGTCGGCCTCGTTGCCTGTCACCTCGCCAAGACGCAGGTAGAGGTCGGCGATGTTATGGCCTATCTGCACGGAGTAGGGGGAGGCATGGGCCGGAAGTTTCTCGATGATGAGGTCGAGGATGGTGCGGGTACGCTCGTAGCGGTCGGTGGCAAACCCGGTCAGCCGTGCCTTCTCGGCCTCGGTGGCGGTGGAGTCGGCACGTAGCTCGGCACTGACACCCTCGTTGTAGAGCGCGGTGGCGAGGTCGAGCATGGTGCTCCGCGTGGTGGTCACCATGCGTCTGACGGTCTCGTCGAGATAGATGTCATCGGCACTCTTAGTGACATCGAGTCCACCCCAGCGGAACTTGTTGACCACGTTCTCGTACATGCGGTCCGTATCGACACCAACCGAGTAGCCGTCATATCCGGCCTGACGTATGGGTGACACCTCGTAGGCCATGCCCGTGTTGCGCAGGTAGGGCGTGAGGCCGAGGTAATAGTCGTCGGGGACGGTCATGGCAAAGTAGATGGGGCGTTTCCAGCCGTTGGCGGCATTGGTGGCGATGAAGTCGAGCGAGAGCAGCTTGCCTAGCGACATGCCCCCCTCGCGGGCGGTCGACTCGTCGTCGAGCATGTTCATGTCGATATACTCGGCCACAGCAGGCATCTCAGCGGGGGTCACGCGTCCGGCCGACAGTACGGCCTCCTTGTCGACAGGGATGTACATGTTGGGATAGCGGAACTCGGGAAGCCGCCAGTCGTTGTCGGTGGCCGACGGGTCATAGACCTGCTTGAGCGCCGCCAGGGCGTTGACCTTGGTGGTGTCGGGGTGCAGGAAGTAGTTGAACTGGCGTTTGTCGTAAGCATAGTCCTGTGGCGTGGCGAGCATCGGTATGGCCGGGGCATCGTAGCTCGGATGGCGCATCTGGTTGGCATACCAGTCGGTGGTCAGGTAGCTGAGGTTGACCACGCGCACGTCGGTACGGTATCCCTCGACCTCCTGGGCATACCACAGGGGGAAGGTGTCGTTGTCGCCGTTGGTGAAGATGATGGCATCCTCGTCGAGGCTCGACAGGTAGTTCATGCCAAAGTCGCGGGCGGCATAGCGTCCCGAGCGGTCATGGTCGTCCCATGTCTGCGACACCATCTGCAACGGCACGATTATGCCGAGCAGACAGGCTATGACAGCCGCAGTGAGCTTGGTGCGGCTGTCGTCTTTCTTGAGGGCCATGAGTGCGAGTCGCCACAGTCCGGCCACACCCATGCCTATCCAGATGGCAAAGGCGTAGAACGACCCGGCAAAGGCATAGTCGCGCTCGCGGGGCTGTGTGGGTGTTTGGTTGAGGTAGAGTACGATGGCTATTCCTGTCATAAAGAAGAGGAAGAACACGACCCAGAACTGCTCGATGCCGCGCTTGGACGAGAATGCCTGCCAGATGAGGCCGATGATGCCAAGAATGAGGGGGAGCATGTAGAACACGTTGTGTCCCTTGTTGCCTTTCCCGAGGTCGTCGGGCAGCAGCGACTGGTCGCCGAGACGCGGCGTGTCAATCAGGGGTATGCCCGAGATCCAGTTGCCATGGTTGGGCTCCCCGTTGCCTTGGATGTCGTTCTGCCGTCCGGCAAAGTTCCACATGAAATATCGCCAGTACATGTGGGTCAGCTGGTAGCCGAGGAAAAATCGCATGTTCTCAGCGAATGTCGGCTTGATTTTCCAGTCCTTTTGCAAGGCGTTGCCGTTCTCATCGACATAGATTGTCGCCTCGACGGGCGTTCCTGTCATGCCTGTCCATGAGGTGTAGGCGGCGGCGTGCCGTCCGTCATACATGCGGGGGAACAGCATGTTAAGCTCGGGGGTCATCTCGTAGTCCTGCTTGTGGCCGGTCATCTCATATCGGTCGGGGTCATCGGGCGATGTCTTGACGGCCTTGCTGTAGAGGGGCTTGCCTTCGTTGACAATGGCCTTGGGCAACCCTGAGGCATCGACGCGGTAGAGGATGCTGGAGTTGATTGTGCGACCATAGAACAGCGGACGTTCGCCATACTGCTCGCGGTTGAGGTAGGACGACAGCGAGAACACGTTGTCGGGACCGTTCTGATTCATCGGCGGATTGGCCGAGGAGCGTATGAGCAGCAGGGCGTATGAGGAGTAGCCTATGAATATCACGAGGATGCTGAGCACAGTGATGCTGAGTATGCGCACCGGTATCTTCTTGCCCCACAGGAAGAAATAGACCACCATTCCGGCGATGATTACGGCCGGTATCACCCAGCCGTCGCCGATAAACGGTATGCCTGATATTATGACAGCGAGGATAAACGATACCTTTATCATCAGCGGGCTGCTCTGACGGTATAGGGCCGAGATTGCCCAAATGAATATCGCAAGGGCGAGGATGAAATAGATGAGCACACCCATGTTGAAGCTCATGCCCAAGGTGTTGACACATAGCAACTCCATCCATCCGGCTACCTCGATGAAGCCCGGCACGAGACCATAGAGGATAAGCCCCACGATGACAAACGACACCGCGAGTGCTATCAGCGAGCCATTGGCGGTCGTGTTCTTGTATTTCTTGTAGTAGAACACCAGCACGATGGCGGGGATGCAGAGGAGGTTGAGCAAGTGGACGGCTATGGAGATGCCTATGACATAGGCTATCAGTATCAGGTAACGGTCGCTGTGGGGCATGTCGGCACGATTTTCCCACTTGAGGATGAGCCAGAACACGAGGGCCGTGCAGAACGATGAGAAGGCGTAGACCTCACCCTCGACCGCCGAAAACCAGAACGTGTCGCTCCATGTGTAGGCCAATGCTCCGACTGTGCCCGACCCGAAGATGACAAGCATCTTGGCCAATGATATTGAGGTGGCATCGTCCTTGACTATCAGTCGGCGCACCAGGTGGGTTATAGTCCAGAACAGCAGCAGTATTGTGCCGGCGCTGAGCAATGCCGACATGGCGTTAACCGCCAGGGCGACGTGGGAGGCGTCGGGGGCGAAGTTGACAAAAAATCTTGCCGCGAGCATGAATATCGGGTTGCCCGGTGGGTGCCCCACTTCAAGTTTGTAACCCTGTGAGATAAATTCGGGACAGTCCCAGAAGCTCGCCGTCGGCTCAAGTGTGAGCAGGTAAGTGACAGCAGAGATGACAAACATCAGCCATCCGAGCGAATTGTTGATAATGTTGTATCGTTTCATCAAAAGTGTTCATGTCGGAACCCCGCGTCATCCCACGGGATATTCCTTTCCAAGATGCAAAGGTAGCCATTCCGATTGATAAACACCAAATCCCGCCCAAATAAATCAGCAAACCAACGGCTCTATTAATAGGATATAAGTCTCTTACGCAGAGTTTGCACACAAATTGCACACCGGGCATAAGTGATGTATAAATCACAATCCATTACTTTTGCAGAAATTTTATTTGTCACATATCATATATGAATCGCTGTATTGCAATTGCCGTTATGTCGTGCACAACGATGCTGATGCCATCATTGTGTCACGCCATGGGAGGGTTGACGACTGAGGACCGGGATACCGTGATGGTGAAATTGCCCGAGGTCATTGTCTCAAACCGCACTCCTGAACAATGGGTCGAGGCTGCGGTCTCCAGAATTTCAAGTCAATATAGATTTCCTCTGTTGTCAGGAATGATTTTGGACAGTTCAATATCCATGAGAGATCGGTCGGGTAAGCAATTGTTTGATTATGAGGGATTGTTGGGCTTGCGCCACGTAAACAATGATATGCGTGTCTCAGGAGTGGGCGAGAGCCTGTATCGATCCCCCGATATAAGCAAATATATACATACCATAAAGCCATGGTCATTTACCGATGTGCTCCCTGTCTCGGCTCATGGGGTGATAAGTGATTATATGAAATACCGTTTTGAGGGTCTTGAGAGTGTGGTGTATAAGGACGCAGAGGCCGTAAGGATTGCTTTTTCGAGGAAATCCGGGGGCGTGACAGTTCACGGACATCTTATCATAGGGACTGAGGATCTGTCGATAAGGCGGTTGGATTATGAGATTAGCAGTATAAAGGACTTTACGGTAGAAAAGACGCGCCGGGGATTGGTGCACACTAATCTTGCAGATTATGATGTGTCGGTAGAGTATGACAAGGATGAGACAGGCCGATATACCATCTCAAAGGCGCATCAACGTACCGCCCTCTCTGTGAGAGTCGGGAAAGACACGGTCTATACAGTGTGCGAGGTCAGTCTGGCTAATACCGGTAAGATTGGCTGTATGGCAGGGGAATGTCCTATCGAGTCGTTGTTTGGTATGTGAGTCGATGGGTGTGTCCGAGAGGTCTGGGAGTGGGAGGAATACGAGACGGTGGTCAGAGGAGGATGGCCCAGAGGTAGAGGGCGGTGTAGAGGAGGATGAGGGTGAGGATGCCGATGTAGGAGCGGCGGCCGGGGTTGATGGTGAAGAAGTGGGCGCCCTGAACGGCGGCGCACGTGTTGAGCAGGGGGATGTAGGCGGCGGTGTTGGTGTAATCGGCCATGGCATATACCATCGTGGCGAGCGCAAGGATGCCGATGAAGCCGTTGTAGGCGCGGGCGCGGGAATTGTAGCTGTAGATTTTGATGAAGTTGAACGCGCCAAATCCGATGATGAGCGCTATCGTGAGACCGACCGTGGCGATGAACCGTGCGGCCTCGTGGCGGTCGAGTGCGGTGAATATGGGGGCGAACTGCGGGAGGGTGACGTTGTCAAGGCTGATGACCCCGAGGCCCCACAGTATCCACACCGGGGTCACAAGTCCGATAAGCGCGGCCATGAAGCCCTTGAAAGACAGGCATCTCATCTGGACGCACCCAATGAGAAATACCGGGATATACAGGGCATAGGCATATTGGGTGAGAGTTCCGAGTCCCAACAGGAAAAACGCGAGAAATATCTTGCGGCGGTCGGGGCGGCGCTGTCCGAATGTCGGGAACAGCAGGCTCATGGCACAAAGGATGACGATGCAGAGCAGCGTCCCGTCGTAAAATTGCCCCATGACCGAGGGGGATGCCGACTGGAATACGAGATAGAGGGTCGAGTAGAGGACGGTGAGTGTGCGCAGTATGTTGAAGCTCTTGTTGATGAGCACCAGCATACAGGCGATTCCTATGTTGAGCGCGAGATTTACAACGAGCGATAGCGGACGGTCCTGTATCCACTCGTTGGCCGACGGCAATCCGAGTCCCTTGGCTCCGGGGATGGGAATCACGTCGCCATGGCAGTAAGCGATGACCGCCGCCACGACGGCAAGCGCCGTCATGAGCAGCAGTCCGTATCGTGAGCTCAGAAACCGGGTTATGTCGCTCTCGCGCATCTGTCTTAATTATTGCCCGGTTGCTTGGTCAGGGCGATAAGGTCACGGCCTATGTCGCGGCGCCAGTAGGCTCCGTCCCAGTGTATCTTGTCGATGGAGGCGTAGCTGCGGGCAAGCGCGTCCTCGATTGACGAGCCGTAGGAGCTGACAGCGATAACGCGGCCACCGTTGGTGACGAGCTGTCCCTCGGGATTGATCTTTGTCCCGGCGTGAAACGGTATGCTGTCGGTGATCTCTCCGTCAATGGTTATCACCTTGCCTTTCTCGTAGTCGCCGGGGTATCCTCCCGACACCATCATCACGGTCACGGCTGTTCGCGGGTCGTGACGCAGGTCGAGGCCGTCAAGGTTGCCGCGTGCGGCGGCTTCCATAAGCGGCACGAGGTCATCGGCTATGCGCAGCATGACGGCCTCGGTCTCGGGGTCGCCCATGCGTACGTTGTATTCTATGACCTTGGGTTCGCCGTCAACGTTGATGAGTCCGAGGAATATGAATCCGCGATATGTGATGCCCTCCTCGGCGAGACCGAGTACGGTAGGCTCGATAATCTGTCGGCGCACCTTGTCCATGAACACATCGTCGGCAAACGGTACGGGGCTTACTGCCCCCATGCCGCCGGTGTTGAGGCCGGTATCCCCCTCGCCTATGCGCTTGTAGTCCTTGGCGACGGGAAGCACGCGGAAGTCGGTGCCATCGGTGAGCACGAATACCGAGCACTCGATGCCTGACAGGAACTCCTCGATGACCACTGTGGCCGACGAGGCTCCGAACATGCCGCCGAGCATCTCCCTGAGAGCGGCCTTGGCCTCGTCGAGGTCATTGATTATCAGCACTCCCTTGCCGGCGGCGAGTCCGTCGGCCTTGAGCACGTAGGGGGCCTGCAACTGCTCAAGGAAGCTGTAGCCCTCCTCGATGTTGTCAGCTGTGAAGCTGCGGTAGCGGGCCGTGGGAATGTCGTGGCGCACCATGAACTGCTTGGCGAAATCCTTACTTCCCTCAAGCATGGCGCCCGCCTTTGACGGCCCCACGACGAGGATGTCCGATCCTTGGAAATAGTCGTATATGCCGTTGACGAGCGGGTCCTCCGGGCCGACGACAATCATGCCGATTCCCTTTTCCTCGGCAAAAGCCTTTATGCCGGCAAAGTCAAGTGGCGACAGGGCCACCGGGGTGCCATAGCGTGCCGACCCGCCGTTGCCGGGGGCTATGTAGAGGATGCCGAGCAGCGGCGACTGTGAGATTTTCCATGCGAGAGCGGCTTCACGACCACCCGAGCCAAGCAGAAGAATGTCCATAATATCGTTGTGTCTGTGGTTTATGCCACAAAGTTACGCCATTTTTTTGACGTGGGCAATTATCGTCCCAACCACACTGTGCCAAACAACAGCCTACCCCGGCTTCTAACCGTGCCGTCCACCGATGACACCCTCCTCGTGATGCCCCTCCTCCGTATTCACTTCCCATATCCGGCGGGCGGGATAGTGGGATGTCATGTTAAAGTGTCGCAGATTGGGCGGGGGATGTTGTGTCAGAAATTAGAAAGTGTTATTTTTGCCGGAAATCAATCGGCGGAGGCTGTATTGATTTTGATGTTTATAGAAGACGTCACGAGCGTTATCTTCCACATTCAAACTTCGCACCTTTGGATAACCTTCAGGAAGAAACGGCAACGGGACGCCTATATGCTGTGTGCATACTTCCCTGTCACGGACTGCTCCGGGCCGGGTGGCATATACACGGGCGTAGGCCGATGCGTTGCTTATCCTTGAAGGTGGGCAGTGCGAAGGCCTGAATGAGGGATAAGCGCGACATCCCCCTACGCCTTCTTTATTGAGTATCACGCAGCCGCAAGGGGGCGGCAGTTAACGTAACCGATATTGCCAACACAACCACACATCGGACACATCATCAAGGCTAAGCTCGACGAGAGCGGTATGCCTTACAAGGAGTTTGCCCGCCGCATCAACTGTGAGCGACAGTCACTCTACTATCTCTTTGGATGTCAAAGCATAGATGTGGAGAGGCTCATGCTCATATCGAGGGTGTTGGGCTACGACTTCCTGAGCAATGTGTATCTGAATGGGGGGAACGCACCCAGGGATGAGGACGATGCGACACTGACTATACACATATCCCGTGAGCGGCTGATCCGGTGCAGCCGTATCGTGCTGCGTATTGATGATGCTGCCGACCCCGATGGCGGGGGAGATGAATAGGCAGTGGTGTCGGAAAGTCAGACGGTTTTGTCGTAAATCCCGACGCGCCGAGGGGAAGTCATATTGACCGGGGGGAGTATATTTGCACGGTAAATACTCGTGCAATAAACCAACAATCATAGATATAATCATGAAACTGCGTAAATTAGTAATTGCGCTTGCGGCTGCTGTCGCCCTACCGGCAGTGTCACAAGCCCAGGAAAGCCGTCCGGCGGGCGACTGGTACTTTGGAATAGCGGGCGGGTTTCACACCAACGCCATGCGAATCTCTAACCTCGATAAGATTTTCTACCCCGAGAAAAAGAATCTCAATAGCGGCGTGTTCAGCTTCTTCGGTCAATATGAGTTTGGCCGTCAGCGTCAGTTTGGAGTGCGTCTTGAGATGGCGTTTCTCAACCGTGGAGGCCGTCTGACCGATATAGGCCGCAGCTACTTCGACTACGAGGCAAACGAGATTGATGATGTGTTCTACAAGCTCAATTCCCACTATTGGGACATACGGTTGCCGCTCATGTACAATCTCTGCAAGGCCGACTCGCCTTTGCGCCCCTATGTGTTCATCGCCCCCATATTGGGCTTCTCGACCGGCGGTAAACTCGCTGTCGAGACCGACTATACCGACGGTGATTATGAGGGATATGCCTGCGACCTGTCGAGCAGCAACATGAGGAGCGCCTATTTTGCCGGGGCTATCGGCATAGGCTGCAAGTATCAGTTCCATATCTCCGATAACAAGTTTTTCCTCGGGGTCGAGGCCAATTATGAGATTGGATTCACCGACACCTACAGCAGCAAGGAGAAGAAGGGTGAGGTACCCAACATAGCATCGTTTTTCCCTACCGGCGGACCGCTTGAGGGGACACGCAAGTTCCAGGGATTTGAGATAAAGGCCACACTTGGTATCCCCGTGACCATATTCTCGCGCAAGCAAGCCGCCGCGCCAGTGGAGCCGCAGCCCCAGCCCGCTCCCACCCCGGTCAAGAAGAAACCCGCTCCTGCCCCCAAGGTGGAGAACAAGTGCCTGTCACTCGATGATATCATAGGGATGATGAGCCGTGGCGAGAATGTCGAGGGCAAGACCATCTGCGCGGTCAATGATGACATCACCTTTGATTTTGGCAAGAGCAACATCAAGCCCGAGTCATACGCCTATCTCAACAAGCTCGCCGCCGCGCTCATACGCACCAATTCCCACGTCGAGGTCAAGGGACACACCGACAACGTTGGCACGGAGGAGTTTAACATGAAGTTGTCAAAGGAGCGTGCCCGTTCGGTCGTCAGATACCTTGAGCGCCGTGGAGTGCCTAAGGACCGTTTGAGCTACAGCTACTACGGCATGTCCAAGCCTCTTGCCGACAACGACACCGAGGAGGGGCGTATGCTCAACCGTCGTGTAGAGTTTGAGATACTTAAATAATGTGGAATAATACAGATACAACAATAACAGAGATATAAATACAATGATGAATAAGAACAGTTTTATCAGATTGATTTGTGCATGTGCCGTCATGGGAGCTTTCACGCTCACATCATGCTTGAGTGACGGTGATGACACGATAGTGCTTGAGCAGGGCAATCCCACCGGCATCCCCGATGACACGTTGGCTGACCCCAATCCCGAGGTGACGGTGCCGACCGCCTCGATACCCAACATCCAGTATGCCACCGAGGACGAGAACGGTTTTACCGTGGTGCGTGTCGACATGACCGGCGTGCAAAACCCCGAGACATACGAGTGGCTGCGCCTCATCGGCACCGGCGGCAACAAGAATGGCCGTCAGAACGTATGGGTTGAGGTAGACGGCAAGCCCAAGGGTATTGACGTGTACAACACGATTGACGATAACACCGACCGCGTGATACTCAATGATGTAGTGTTTCTTGTCGATAATTCCGGCAGTATGAGCGAGGAGGCTGATGCCATCGCACGCGACATTACCGCATGGGCACAGAAACTGAGCGCTACCATTGACGTGCGCTTTGGTTGCGTGGGGTATGACGGTGATATAACAGGAGCAATTGATATTACGACGTATGATAAATTGAGTGATTACCTTAATCGTGCTACCGGGACAAGCCGTACTTTCGGATTTGACGGCAACAATAAGGACGTATTGTCGTATGGTGCTTCCAATTATAGTAACGGTTGGAATGAGTGTGGAATGGCGGCTCTCCTGTTTGCCGATAATTATTTCTCATTCCGTTCTGGAGCAAACCGTATCTATGTGAATTTTACCGATGAGCCTAACCAACCAAATGGGAAATCGAGTTATTCTGTCGAGTTCTTGAACGGTCAGACAAATTGGAATACCTCCCAGGGTACAATCCACACCGTTTATAGCAGTTACAATAACTTTACCGAGAGGTTGCTAAGTGAGGAATACCCTTGGCGTATGTCGGAATATACGGGTGGTACGACACTTTATACCAGTTCATCGTTTACCGGCGTGTCGCTTGATGACCTGCCTGTGACAGGCGCCATGCAGAACTCCTATATCATAAGGTTTACCAACATTAAGGAGTTTATGGACGGTCGTCCCCACGAGGTGAAGATAACGGTCGTGTCGGAGGATGGCAAGGTGCGTGCCGAGAAGATATTCAACGTAGTGTTTGGGGCATAGCGGGAATCACGCTTATATCTGTCAAATACCTTTATCTGTCGATGGACATTATGTCTCTTATGGCATGATGTCCTTATAAAAAGAGGGGATGGACCATGTGGCCCATCCCCTTGTTGTGTCGTTATGATGCCGCGTCACTCGTCGGCGGGAGTGTCATCAGACGGCGATTTGAGACCGCCTTTCTTCCATCCGCGTGAGCGCATGATGCGTCCATCAGATGGTGGAAGTGACGGCTGTCGCCCGGTGATGGACTTGAGCGCGTGCTCGTTGCGGCGGCGTATCTCGTTGAGCGGTGTCGCAGCATCAACCGGGTCGTTGAAACGGCGGCGGTCGCTGTGGTAGCGCTCCTCAAGCGGATTGCGGGGACGCGCCGGGCGTGAGTCACGGTCAACGCCCCGGCTGCGGTCGGTCGACCGCTCCTTGCCAAATCGCTCCTTGCCAAACTTGTCCCTGTCGAATCGGCCTTTGCCGAATTTATCCTTGCTGAATCGGTCTTTGCCGAATCTTTCCTCGCGACTGTTGCCCGGACGCTCGTCCGACTTGCGGCGGTCGCGGAATGGCTTGTCAGAACGACTCTTGTCGCGTCCCTCCTTTCCTCCAAAGCCCTTGCGGCGTGCATCCATCTTCCACTCCTTGTCGGTCATGCGTCTTGGACGCGGCTTGTCGGTCTTGTCGGCGCGGGCGTGGTTCTTTATGGTGCCTCCCTCGCGACGGAACGCGTTGTAGTCGCCGTCAAAGATGACATACTCGCGCAACTCACACTCTATCGAGCCGTTCATCAGCTCCTCGCGCAGCGACGGGGCGAGACCTATCTTCTTGACATAGTCGTTGGCCGGGGCTATTATCCACGCGTGCCAACCCTGGAATACGTGCTTCAGTCGTGAGCCTATGGTGGCATAGAGGTCGTCCATGTCGTCGACGCTGATGCGTTCGCCGTAGGGCGGGTTGGTGACGAGTACGCCCGCCGGCTCGGGAGCCTCCTCCCACTTGGCGATGGGACGTATCTCAAAGTCGATGTATTTTGACACCCCGGCTTGCTTGGCGTTGGCCTGGGCTATGGCTATAGCCTTGGGAGAGATGTCGGCCCCATATATCTTGTAGACCGGCTCGCGCTCTTCGGAATCATCGTCATAGATGCTCTCAAACAGCTCCTCGTCAAAGTCGGGCCATTGCTCAAAGGCAAACCCTTTGCGGTAGACTCCGGGATTGATGTTGGCTGCAATCAGCGCGGCCTCGACAAGGAATGTTCCCGAGCCGCACATGGGATCGACAAACGGTGTGTCACCACGCCATCCGGTCTTGAGTATGATGCCGGCGGCGAGGACCTCGTTTATCGGCGCGTCGGTCTGGGCTACACGGTAGCCGCGCTTGTGAAGCGACTCGCCCGACGAGTCGAGCGACAGGGTCACCCGGTCACCCGAAATGTGTACGTTTATGAGTACATCGGCATCCTGTCGGACACCGGGACGCTTGTCAGGGCCGAACTTGTCCTTGAAGTGGTCGACAATCGCGTCCTTGACACGGTAGGTGACAAAGCGTGAGTGGGCAAACTCGTCGGAGTTGACCGTCGTGTCGATGGCAAATGTCTTGTCGAGTGATAGTACCTGGGCCCAGTCAAACTCCTTGACCATGTCATAGAGTGTGTCGGTGTCGGCGGCGATGAACTTGTAGATGGGCTTGAGTATGCGCAGGGCCGTGCGGCAGCAGAGGTTGGCGCGGTACATCATCGCGAGGTCTCCCTCAAACGATACCATTCTCAGTCCCGGCTCGACATTTGACGCTCCGAGCGAGATGAGTTCCTGTGCCAGCACGTCTTCAAGTCCCTTGAAGGTCTTGGCCACCATTTCAAATTGGGGGTTCATTGCAGTGTTGTGTAGTATTGGGGAATGCTATTGTTTCAGTCTCACTATGTTGTCGGCCTTGGCCTGTACGAGTTTCTCACCCTCAGCGACATTCTCGGTCACCCAGATGTTACCGCCGATGACGGCATTGGCACCCACCGTGATGCGTCCGAGTATCGAGGTGTTGGAGTAGATGATGACGTTGTCGCCGATTATGGGGTGGCGGGGTATGCCCTTGACGGGGTTGTTGTTCTCATCAAGGTCAAAGCTCTTGGCTCCGAGGGTCACGCCCTGGTATATCTTGACATTGTTGCCTATGATGGCCGTAGCCCCGACCACCACACCCGTACCGTGGTCGATGGTAAACGACTCGCCTATTGTCGCGGCGGGGTGTATGTCGATGCCGGTCTCGCTGTGGGCCTGCTCCGAGATCATGCGGGGTATCACCGGGACATCGAGCGTGACAAGCTCGTGGGCTATGCGGTAGTTGGAGATGGCGCGTATCGCGGGATAGCAGTATATGACCTCTTCGTTTGAGACGGCAGCGGGGTCACCGTTGTAGGTCGCCGTGACATCGGTGTAGAGCAACCGCCGCAACTCGGGCAGGCGGGCGATGAAAGCCTCGGCCTTGCGTCGGGCGGTGTCGGACAACTCCCCTACATCGGGACGTCTGTCACAGTCGGCCACGAGACAGAGTCCGGCGGTTATCTGGTCGACAAGCACCTCATAGAGCTTCTCGACGTTTATGCCCATGTGATAGGCGATGTTGAAACGGTCGACATTGCTGTCACCAAAGAATCCCGGGAATATGACGGCCCGTGACAATCGTATGATCATCTTTATGGCATCCTCGGAGGGTAGCGGTTCTCCGCGCCATCTCATGTGGCACATGTCTCCCATGCCTGCGACCTGTGACAGCTCGTCTACGACTGCCTTCATCACATTAACGTGTCGTTCGTCGGTTCCCATTATTTCAAAGTTTTCGTTGCGGTGACGGTTGTGAGCTGCAAAGTTACCTCAAATAATCGGTAAATCACAATTTTGCTCCCCGATAAAACGGATAAAATCGGCTGGGTCAGATGACATAAGAGACCTCCTTGAACGCATAGGAGCGCCGGAGGCCGTTGGTATCGACGAGCCATAGCGTGCCATCGGGGCTGACATCGGCAATCATGGCCGAGAACGGGCTTCCCGTGGCGGTCTCGATGTAGGGATGATAGCCCTCGCCGCGCCACATCATGGAGAGGTAGCGACGGTGGAGGGCGGGCATTGTCGAGCGGCGGCACAGGCTGTCAAACGTTGACAGTATCTCACAGCTTGTCTCGATGAGCAGTTCGTCAAGGTCGGTCTCGGTGCCTGTGACATTTATCAGCGATATGGGATTGGGGGCATCGGAGAGAAACCGCTGCTGGTTCACGTTGATGCCGATGCCGACGATTGAGTAGCTTATCGCTGTCCCGGTGATGGAGTTTTCGATGAGTATGCCGCATATCTTGCTGTCGCCGACATAGATGTCATTGGGCCATTTGACCTTTACCGGGATGTCGGTGATGCGTTGGCGCAGGACTTCGACGATGGCAACCGCGACAGCCTCAGAGATGGCAAATTGCTCGCGTGCGTCGATATGGACGGGACGCAGCAGCATCGAGAATGTGAGGTTGCATCCCGGTTGTGCCTCCCAGCTGTTGCCGCGCTGTCCCCGGCCTGCCGATTGCTCGCTTGCCGCTACCACCATGCCGTGGGGGGCCGTGGCAGCTATCCCGGCGAGATAGGTGTTGGTTGAGGTGGCATGGTCGAGCTTTATTATCTGTGGCCGGGTCATTGGCCCGGAGCCTTTATGGTCAGGCGGCGCGAGTCGTCATCAAGCAACTCAATGTCAACACGTACCGTGTCATCGGGCAGGATATCGGCGATGCGTTCGGGCCATTCGAGCAGACAGAGCGCCCCTGAGTCAAAGTAATCCTCGACCCCGATGTCAAACGCTTCCTCAAGCGACTCTATACGGTAGAGGTCAAAGTGGTATATCAGTTCGGCTGTCGTGTCGGAGCGGTACTCGTTGATGATTGAGAACGTGGGTGAGCCGGTGGGGTCGTCGCTGACACCGAGCGCACGACACAGGGCATTGATGAACGTGGTCTTTCCCACGCCCATGGGGCCGTGGAACGCGTAGACGGTCTCATCGCCCATCTGCTCTACAAACCGGCGTGCTGCCTCGTCTATCTCGTCAAGGGATTTTATCGTGATGGTTTCCATAATCAGGCAGTTTACAGGGGGGCTGTTGCCTCCTCTTTGCAAAAGTACACATTTTTCCCCAACGTCCATCTGTCCCACCCCTTTTTTGTAGCCTTCGAGGGGATGTCTTCTGAGATTGTCGGAGGGATAATCGTGATAATCTGCATAATTGATATACCATGATGCTTTTGTATGAACATTGCTCTTCGTATCGTCGTTGGAATTTTGTAAAGTTATAAATAATAGCTAACTTTGCAACGTCATCGATCGAAGAACGAAAGACTTGGTTGGCCGCATTACCGTAAATGCGGTTTTTTTATATTCTGTTTTGATATTTGCGCATATAGTAGGCATGGTTGGAACTGTCCACGCAAAACCCTGTAATTAATGCGAAGAACGGACTGACGTACTCAACAACTACCATGTAACCTTTGGCCCGATACCAAAAATATTCACGTTCGCGTCCAGTATTTTCAAGATACCTGAATCGTGTGATACGTTTGTCTGAGGCGTTTTCTAAAATCGGTTTTATCCAATGTATTCGTACTGCACGCTCCGACCGAAATTCCCTTACAATCCTGGAGGTCTTGTATCTGTTTTCTTTAGTATCTCTTGTCACTACATGCACAAACTTTTCCAACAAGCCATCAAACCACTCGGGGAGGGCATCCTTATGTGAGCGATTGTAGGGATATGGCTTTACGATTAGTTCCACACCGTCAAGATTTACCTTTTTGGATAGAATATCGTCCCTGAATCTTTCGTGTAGTTCCAATATCTTAGCCTTGTCATCAACCGACAATTCACAATCGAAGTATGGCTGCAACATTCCCTGTACATCGCTATTGACCATTCTTTCTCTTTGGTTGAAAATCGTAAATTGCAAATTTGTTATCTCCTGGTTCCGTACCCTCATCAAGCCGATAACCCGATAAATCTTCGATAAGCCTTATGATGTGAGTTTTGGCCTCACTCCCATTCAATCCTCTTGCACGATACGTTATTGCCCCCGTTATTATATCGGCAAGCTGTATGAACTGTGATTCATACGAACGGATATTTTGCATCGACCTGATTATGTCGTCTGTTCCTACCATGTTTGTCAATTCCTTGTGTACGGAAGCAAGTTTTATTTTGCCATGATTATCTTTGAGGTCAAGAAAGACCCGGTACGAATTGACGTTCCTGGGGTTATGACGGATGATAAACCGAATTAGTCTCTCTATCACCGAGTAATAGAAACGATTATATTCATCTTTCCCCAATGAACGAGCTTGTATATTAGACTTGTTTTTTATGAGAATACTCCGAAAAGTTATCGGTGACATAAAGAATAGACGAATAATCTCATCATACATAGGGAGATGAGTGCGGCTTACAGTATTCCATTTCAATTCATGAAGTATGCCATGCTTGCTTTTTATGCGTTTTAGCTCGTTCTTGTAGGTGTCAATATATTCATCCTGTATTACTATTGCCCCTATACACAAGACATCACTGCTGTCAAATTGCAGATGACAACTTTCATCGCAGAATATCGAATAAGTCATTTGTGGTTGTTCCATTGTGCAAAAGTAATAAAATGTACAAACAAGGCAATGAAAACCAAGTGCTGTAACCGATTTTGCGATTGGATGCAAGGATGAGTTACCGGGGGGAGAGGGTGATGATGGGGACTATCATTTCCTCAAGGGAGATTCCACCGTGCTGGAATGTGTCGGTGTAGTATTGCACGTAGTAGTTGTAGTTGTTGGGGTAGGCGAAGAAGTCGCGTCCCGAGGCGAAGATATAGGTGGATGAGACGTTGGGCGCGGGCAGTCCGAATTGCTCGGGCCGCTTGATCTCAAAGACTTGCTTGGGGTTGTAGCTCAATGTCTTGCCGACCTTGTAACGGAGGTTGGTATTGGTGTTGCGGTCACCGACAACCTTGATGGGGTTGTCGACGCGGATGGAGCCGTGGTCGGTGGTGAGCACTACCTTGTAACCCCGCTCGGCTATGCGGCGGAACAGGTCGATGGCCGATGAGTGGCGGAACCACGACTCGGTCAGCGAGCGGTAGGCGGCGTTGTTGGAGGCGAGTTCGCGTATCATCTTTGACTCCGTGCGGGCATGGGAGAGCATGTCGACAAAATTGAGTACCACGACGTTGAGGTCGTTGTCAGCAAGATTAGCGAAGTTTTGGAGGAACTTCTCGCCGGCTACCGAGTCGTTGATTTTGTTGTAAGAGAATTTGCACCGGCGGCGGTAGCGGTCAAACTGGGTGGATATCAGTGGTGACTCGTTGAGATTCTTGCCCTCCTCCGACTCCTCATCGACCCACAGGTCGGGAAACATCCGGGCTATCTGCAACGGCATAAGTCCTGAGAAGATAGCATTGCGGGCATATTGGGTCGCGGTGGGGAGGATGGAGCAATACAGGTCTTCATCAAACGTGAAATACTCGGAGAGTATCGGCTTGACGACGCGCCATTGGTCAAGACGGAAGTTGTCGATTAGTATGAAGAATACTTTCTCCCCTTTGTCGAGCAACGGGAACACCTTGGTCTTGAACAGCTCATGACTCATCAACGGATGGTCACCGCCGGTGACCCATTTCTCATAGTTGCGCTTGACCCACTTTGCAAACGCGGCATTGGCCTCAATCTTCTGCATGTTGAGCAGTTCGTCCATGTTGGTGTCGGTTGAGGCGAGCTGCAACTCCCAGAACACGAGTTTGCCATACAACTCATACCAGTCCTCGATGGTGTAAGAGTCGTTGATGAGCGAGGTGATGCGCCCGAACTCCTGACGGTAGTCTGAGGTGGCCTGTTCGGAGATGAGACGGTCGGAGTGGAGGTTCTTTTTTATTGACAGGAGTATCTGGTGGGGGTTGACGGGCTTTATGAGATAGTCGGCAATCTTGTTGCCGATGGCCTGGTTCATGATGTTCTCCTCCTCGCTCTTGGTGATCATGATTACAGGGACTTGCGGGGCCGACTGCTTGATGCGCGACAGTGTCTCCAACCCGGTGAGACCGGGCATGTTCTCATCGAGGATTATGAGGTCGTAAATGCCATTTTCGACCATCTCAAGAGCGTCACGGCCATTGTTGGCTGTCACTACATCATATCCCTTGTTTTTGAGAAACATTATGTGGGGCTTGAGGAGGTCTATCTCGTCGTCGGCCCAAAGTATGGTGTGGGTGCTCATCGTTTCTGGGGTTTATGTCGTGTCAAAATCAATCCATCGGGTCTTCATCATCGTCACCCTCGGAACCTTGTGGATAGTACGGCAAGGGGGTGTTCTTGACCGCAGGGACAGTCGGCTGGGTCGGCTTTGTCGTCGGCTGGGTCGGCTTAACGGCTTGCTCGGGTTGTGCCGTGGGCTGCTCCGGCTTGGCGGGCTGTTCCGGCGCTACCGCCGGTCGAGTCGGTTGTTCAGGCTTATCTCCTTCGGACTTAGGCTCATCGACAGGCTTCTCGGGCTGTGCCTCCGGGACTGCCGGAGTCGCGGTCTCGTCAGATGGCTGTGGAGTCGTAGTCGGGACGGCAGCTGGCAGCGCGATATCGGGAAGCTCTCCATCACCGGCCTCCTCCTCGGGCAACGAGTCGTAAATCTCATCGGGGATGGCGGCCTTGACAGCATCGGCGGCATTGCTCTCGTTGACAAACCTAAAATACTCTTCAAGTGAACGTCCCTGTTGGAGCAATAGTTCAAAGTTCTTGGCGCTTATCATGACGGGCCTTACCTGTGCGGGAATCTTGAGCGAGTTGTCTGCGGCAAGCACCTTGCGGTAGTGGGTCAGTTCGTCGAGATTTGCAAATCCCTTGACTATGAGCATACCGAGTCGTCCGAAGTTCATCTGCTCAAGGTCAAAGTCCTTGACGACATAGGATGTGAAGTTGTGGCGGGCTATGTCAAACAGCAGCTTGTTGGATGACACCGAGTCGGTCGGGAACGCGAGCACAAGCAATTGGGGGTCGGCGGGGTTGAGGTCAAATATAATCGAGTCGGAAGCCGCCGTGGCCGTGGAGTCGTTGCCAAGGCGCATGTCCCATATCATGCCACGGAGGTTGGCTCCCGATCCGCTGTTGAGCTTACGGCCTTTGGCGAGTCCCGACAGATAGGCCGACGCGAGGGGAGTGATGTCGGTTTCGGGGTAGCGCTCAAGCAGTTCCTTCAGAGTCGATCGGAACTTTCCCGGGTTGTTCTCGGTGACGTAAGTCAGTGCGTCGATAAACATGAACTTGGGCATGATCTTGCTCAACGGATATTTGTGCATCATCTCGTCGTAGGCCGCGTGGACAGCGTCATTGCGGTTGTCAAGATATGCCTCGTAGGCACGCTCATACATGCGCTCCTGTTCGGTGTCCATCTCCTTCAGGTTGTCGAGGTAGTGGGGGTCGCGCATCGCCATGCCATACTTTGAATCGGCAAAGTCATTGAGTATCAACTGGCGGTATTTCTCGGCCATAGCCGTCTGCCCCATGCGCATATACATGAGATAGAGGTTGTAGTAGACCTCAAGGCGGTAGATGTTGTCGGGGTAACGGGTGAGCAGCTGCTGCCACTCGTCGTTGGCCGAGGTATAGTCCTCAAGTTTGTCCTTGAGTATGAGACCCATGTTGTACAGGCCCTCCTGTATTACATCGTTTGATGTCAGTTTCTCAAGGTCAGTCTTGGGTATCTGCTTGAGGTAATACTCGGGATAGTGGGGGTCGCTCTCTTTCTTGGCCAGGTCTTTGTCCTCGGCCTTGTCCTTTGTCTCGTCACCGGCGGTGTCGCCGCTGTCAGGCCCGTCGGGATTTTCCGTATCCTCCTCATCCTCCTCCGAGCTTTCCTCAAAGTCGTTGAGGTCAAATGACGACTTGTTGCGGCGGCGCCAGTCATCCTCAAGACGACGGCTTCCCCACCGCTTCTGGAAGTCAGTGCGCCCGGCGTTGCGCGTGGCATTGTTGTAGAAATACCACGAGTCGTCGGTGTTGAGGGTGAATGTCGTCGGGGCATTGTTGTCTTGCAATCCGTTCCCGGCGGCATCCTGTTGGGCAAGGTACTCCTCCTTGCGTGCCCGCTCGGCCTCCTCCTTCTCCTTTTTCTTGAGGTCATCGATTATCTTGTTGACGACGGCGAGCTGCTCCTCGGGAGTCATGGCCGACAGTCTCAACAGTGAGTCCTGTAGGGTGACGTTTTGTGAGTATACGGCAAGCTCATCGAGCACGTCGGAACGTCGGCGCAGTTGCTCATAGCCGGGATATGTGTCGGGCAACATCGGCACGGCCTCGGAGTAACAAGGCTGTGCCTTGTCATAGCGGTGTTGGTCAAAGTAAAGCCCTCCGAGAGTAATCTGGGCTATGGCCTTGTCGACATTGTTACGGGTGCTTTTCTCGACAGCAAGCTCATAGTTCTCGATGGCACGTGTGGTGTCGCGCCGCGACAGGTACAGATTGCCGATGGCATAGTATATTTGGTCGAGGTACTCCTTGTTGCGGCTGTAGCGGGCCATGCGCCGCAGGGCCTTGACCTCCGGCTCGATGTTCTCGCCTTGGTATACCTCGCTCTGGCGTATGCGTGCATTAAACTGGGTGCGGTAGGGCGCTCCCGACGCGCCGGCGGCCTTGCCAAAAGCCTGGTATGCCTCTTGCTTGCGCCCGAGAAGTGAATACACCTGTCCGAGCAGGAAGCTGATGCGGGTCTTCTGGGTCCCCTTGGCATAGCGGCGTGCCTCGACGAGGTAGGGAACTGCCTTGTCGTATTCCTTGGTGTGGACGTAGAGGTCTCCGTAGACATAGTTGTAGAGGCCACGCAATGTGCCCGAGGTCAGCTCATCGTCCTTGACGCGGCGCAGGATATTCTCGGCCTCGTAGTTCCATCCCATGGCTATGTAGCTGCGGGCTTGCCATAGTTCGGCCTCGGTGACGGTGGCCGGTAGCCAGTTGAAGTGTCGCGAGGTGTAGTAGAATGTGGATGCTGCCCCGAGGAAGTCGCCGTTGTTAAACTGGCTGCGTCCCATCATCATCCACGCGTTGTGCAAGAACGGGTTATACTCGTCGCGCTTGAGCCAGGCGCGGTATTTGGGGTCGTTGGATCGGCCGCTCTTTTTCTTGGGACGCTTCTTTATTGAGTGGAGCTGGATGGCCTTTTGGGCTTTCTCGATGGAGCGGGTGAAGTCGCCTGTTGGCTGTGTGGCCTTGGGGTCGGCCTTGGCCTCAGCCGGGTGCATGAATATGAGGGTGCGGCTGTAGTCGTCCTCATAGTTCTTTTCCATCTCCTTCAAGGTCTCCTTGTAATGCTCGTCGCCGTTGAAGTAGACGTTGTAACGGGTAGTAAAAGCCTGATAGGCACGTGACGTGGCAGTGTTCTTGCGTGTCGAGCATGACAGCATCGTCAATGCCGTGATCACAGTCGTGAGCAATATCAGGGGGAGCTTTCTCATCTAATTGACATAACGTTGGCCGACGTGGTATTATTGCATGTCACGGCGCATGGTCGCGACCCGCGTCAAGCGTGCGGTAAAGTAGACGATGACCATCAGTATCACGATGACCGCCGAGCAGGGTACGTCGATGACAGCGGCCAGCAGCAGTCCGGCGAGACTGCACGCGACGGCGACAATGACCGACACCGTCATCATGGGGCCGAAGCGGCGGCAGTATGTCTCGGCGATCATCTGGGGCATCGTTAGCATCGACATGAGCAGCATGATGCCTACAAGCCGTATCGTGAGGACGATGCAGACGGCGACAAAGATTGTCATGGAGTAGGTGATGAACCTCACCGGCAGGCCCGAGACGCGGGCAAAGTCGCGGTCAAAGGCACAGGCGACAATCTTGTGATAGAATGTGGCGAGGAATGCCAGCAGCATGAGTGTGAACAGGCCGAATGTCCAAAGGTCTGTAGTCGAGATGGTCAGGATGTTGCCGAATAGAAAGGAGTTGAGTTCGGGCACATATCCGGGGGTGAGAAACACAAACAGCACTCCGATGGCCATGCCCAGCGCCCACATGACGGCTATGGCCGAGTCCTCGCGCACGCGAAACCGGGTCGACATCCACTCCACGCCGAGTGACGAGACCACGGCAAACGCGGCGGCCATGGCGACGGGGCTGACTCCGAGATAGTAGCCGAGACCGAGGCCTCCGAAACAAGCGTGGGTTATCCCCCCGGAGATGAATACCATGCGGCGGGTCATGATGTAGGTGCCGATGACGGCTGCTGCGATGCTGAGTATGATTATGCCGAGTATCGCATTGCGGAAAAATGTATAGTCGAGTAGTGTTGACATCGGGGTGTGTGGTTGGTTACGTATTTCTGGCCGCGCGTGCCTCGGCGACAATCATCAGCAGTTCGTCACGCACGGGGTCGGGCAGGGATATGCCGCGCAGCTGTATGCTGCGTGCCCATCCGGCGATGTCGTCGGGTAACAGCGTGAGCAGCACGTCGCGGAATTGCTCGGTCTCCACCTCGGTGTAGCTGTCAGCCTGTCTGCCGGTGTATGCGTCGAGTTCCTCATCGTCATAATACTGTATCTCCCCACTGACGGCGGCAAGCAGTGAGTCGCGCTCGCAGGTCACGTGCATACCGCAGCATTCGTTGTCGTCGGTTGGACTGATGGCATCGCCGTCGGCACGGTCGCTGTCGTTGTCGGGTGCGTTGTCGGGATGGTGAGTGAGCCGGAGTATCACGCCGACGACGATGAGAGAGCCAAGTATTATCAATGCAGCCTCCATCAATCCTCCTCCACACTGGTTTCGACATAAGGTGTTGACGCGTCTTCAAAGACAAATCCTATGGCCCGCAGGTCGTCCCAGTATGAGGGATATGATTTCGTCACCACCTCAATGTCGTTGATGACGAGTCCCGGGAGATAGATGGCGCATGGGGCAAAGGCCATGGCCATGCGGTGGTCATCGTAGGTGTCTATGGCAATTGTCTCGTCAAACACCGGTACACGGCTGCCATCCCACAATATCTCGCAGTCACGCTCGACCTCAAGACGGAAGCTGAGCTTGCCAAGTTCGGTGACGAGGGCCGAGATGCGATCGGTCTCCTTGATTTTGAGTGTCGAGAGCCCTGTGATATGAAACGGTATGCCGAGCATACAGCAGGTGACGATGATGGTCTGGGCGAGGTCGGGCTGCTCGCTCAAGTCGAGGTCGAGCCGACCGTTAAGGTCAGGTGACGGGCCGATTGCTATGCCTTGGTGCGTATACTCGGTCACGACCCCGAGAGCCTCGAATATGGATGCCACGCGGCTGTCGCCCTGCACGCTTGGTCTCTCCAGTCCCGGCAGGCTGAATTCTGATGCCGACAGGGCCGCCATCTCATACCAATATGACGACGCGCTCCAGTCGGCCTCGACGTTGAAGTCACAGGGGGAGTAACTTGCATGGGGAACGGAGATGACTCCTTGTGAGAACTCGCCCGCGATGCCCCATCGCTCCATCAGCGCGAGCGTCATTAGTATATAGGGCCGTGAGATGACCTCGCCGGAGAGGTGGATGGTCAATCCTTGCTCCATCACGGGAGCGGTCATGAGTAATGCCGAGATATATTGTGAGCTGATGGTGGCCGGCAGCTCGATGTCCCCGCCGGTGAGCCGTCGCCCGGTAATACGGAGTGGTGGATAGCCCTCCTCGCCCTCATACTCAATCTCGGCCCCGCATCGGCGCAAGGCATCGACGAGGACACGGATCGGGCGGTGGCGCATACGCTCTGTGCCGTCAAGGATGACGGTGCGCCCTTCGCGTGTGGCAAAGTAGGCGGTGAGGAATCGCATTGTCGTGCCGGCAGCTCCAATATTGATGTAGTCGTCGCCGCTGTTCAAGGCCCTGACCATGGCATCGGTGTCATCGCACACAGCGATATTGTCGATTGGGCGGGCACCGGGGGTGAGTGCGTTTATCACAAGTGCACGGTTACTGATGCTCTTTGACCGTGGCAGCATGACTGTGGCCTCGACCGGCCCCTCAGGAGGATATATTCGGTAATTCATAACTATGCAAAGTTAACCTTTTTGACGAAATAAACCATAACCGCCATTGTATGGCTTATGTTCGCAGGTATGAGACAAGCCTCGTGTGGTACATCTGCTTGTACATCCGTTTCAATTCATCGGATAGGAATGAATTGGATATCAGGGTGTCTATCAGGTCATAATTACTGCGATACTTGTCGATGATACGATTTACAGTTTTTGTCGGCAATCCGATTTGTGTGCCAAATGAGTGGAATAAGGTCCCCGTTACGGGGATTCCCCTGTCAGAGGAGTCGGAAAACAACCCGCGTTCGAGGGCAAATATACGGTCGGTAGGAATATGGATGTGAGTGTTTATCAGGTCGTAGGCCGGGGATAGGCGATAATCACCGTCAGGGGTCTTGAGCACTGAAAAGTTCTTGAGATGGGCATCGCCATTGGAGAAAAGGAAATTAAACAGCATCAACTCGAAAAAGCGGCTCATCTCCACTCGCCATGCAGGGATGTAGCGCCGTATCAAGGCTGCTATACCTTCATAACTCAAGGCATCATATTTGTAGTTGGGCCCGGCTGTGGTATCGTTAAGCCCCCCAAGAGATGCGAAATCCTCTTGCTGTATCTTCGTGCCATCTGCCCCGATGTCGTATCTGCGGGTAACGTAGGCGGCTTCACCTGTCTTGAAAAACACCATTGCATTTGGTGCGGTTGCGATATTGTAAACCTGGTCGGCAATCTGCATGGTGAGATTCTCGTTTGCCGGGCTATACTCACGGTAATAAAAGTCATCAAGACGTGGCTTAAGGATATATGTACCTTGCTCTCCCTCGTCTGTCAAACGGAATACGCCATTATCCAGTGTTTTGGCTGTGCTCCAGATAATGACATCCTGAGGCGATTTTTTGCGGCGATTTTTCCCTCAGATGTGTTTGAGGTGAAATTATCGTAGGGTAGGAAGGGCGAGACGTTTCGTCCGTCAGCCAACTTTTGTCTCGCGACAGGCGAGTATGTGGTATGTCCGGCTTGAAGCAATGAAGGACAGCAATTGAAATCGTGAGCGGCCATGGCTATATCACATTGGTTTTATGGTGACGGCTCCCGGAGTGTCAACCCCGGCTGTCGCGAGAAGTATCCCAAAATGATCGTTCGCGTCTATGTGCAGATAGCGCGATTGCAGATGGCGATTGTGTCCTTCTGACAGCATGTTGAAAAAAAAAGGAAAGAGACTGCCCGACTGATATTCCTGCCGGTCTTTTGGTAGGGTCAGGCTGATTGCCGGAGCGTTGCTGTCGTGAAAATAATGGTCATCATATCTGAAGCGGTAATCCGATGAGGAAATTTCACTTAGAACACCGGCAAGACGGTTGTTGAGAAATACTGCGGCTTGTCTCATGGCTTATTGTTTGTGGATGACGATTTCTATGTTAAGCCCCAAGGTGTCAAAGATTCTCTCAATGACATTCAATGTCGGATTCGCCTCTCCCCGCTCAATTTTGGTCAGGGTATTGATACTCACGTCTGAATACTCAGCCAGTTCGCTTTGGGTAATGCCGAGCATCTTCCTACGTGCCTTTATGCGGTTACCAATCGTTTCTTTCATCAACGGCATTAATTTGGATTAGATTACGCAAATATAGTGGACGGTGATGAAAAATCCTAATAAAATGTGATTTTGGGCTGATTTATTTATGGTAGAGGATTGAAAACGGCAAAAATCACACTGTATTGTGATTTTTGCTACTGGTTGTCGGGGTGTTGGAGATAGACGATATCGCCCGGGGAGAGTGGGGCATCCTTGGGCGCGGAGTTGAACTTGCGCAGCTGTTTCTCTTTCATGCCAAGCTCGTTGGCTATAGCCTTGTAGGTGTCGCCCTGATTGGCGACGACGTAATATATGCCGTTACGGCGACGGATGGTGTGCAGCTCCATATCCTCTGCCATTATCTCCTCAAGCATCTTGCGGAACTTGTCGGTGGCCTTTGTCGATATGTCGTAGTCATACAGTCGGTAGCGCTCTATGAGGTCTATGAGCTTGCTCGCATACTTTGGGTCGGTGGCATATCCGCACTCCTTGAGTCCCTTGGCCCATCCCTTGTAGTCGGTAGGGTCAAGCTCAAACAGCGATGAGTAACGTTTTTTCATCAGGAAGCGGGCATGGTCGGCATAGCTCTCCTCGGCTGACCCGTAACTGCGGAAGCACTCGTTGACCTCGTCGTCATTGTGGGTGATGGTGGCCGATGTCCACTTGGCTCCGCACTTTATGCCGAAGTGGTTGTTGCCCTCGATGGCGAGAGGACTGCGGCCTACCTGGCTCTCAAGGATGCCTTGGGCGAGGGTGATGCTTGCCGGGATGCGGTACTCGCGGCAATTCTCGGTGGCTATCGCGTGATAGCGGGCGATATAATCTTCCGTTGCGTCAGCCGAGAGTGTGACGGCGTGTGAGGCTGTCAGGGCAAGCAGCAACAGCGCGAGGACTGGACGATGGCGTGACATCTTTATTATCTCATGAATTATCATTGCAAATTTAGTGATTACGCGTAACAGAAACAATAATTGACCGCTGTAGAATCGCTAAAAGATGATTTTTGGCTGCATGATAACAAAAAGGTATCGGATGATAGATATATTGGCTTGGAAATGTTTAATTTTGCAAGATAAATAAGTGATATAGTTGCAAAATGTTGCAGCTGATCTCTTTTAGGAAACGAAAGCGAAAGAAGGTATGATTACGGTGGAGAGACTGGAATATAACGACAGGTCGCAGGCTCTTGTCGCGGCGGTCGGAGAGCGTGTGTTGGTGCTTGACGGGGCCATGGGTACGATGATACAGCACGAGGGACTGACGGAGTCTGATTTCAGGGGCGATTACCGCCCCGACAGCAAGGTGGCCCTTGCCGGGTGCAATGACTTGCTTTGCATGACACGTCCCGATGTCATCGCCGGTATCCATCGGGCATATCTCGATGCCGGAGCCGATATAATAGAGACAAACTCGTTCAACTCCAATGCCTTGTCGCTTGCCGACTATGGGCTTGCCGACAGTGTGAGGATCCTTAATCTCGCGGCGGCGCGTCTTGCCCGCAGTGTGGCCGACGACTACGAGACGGCCCATCCCGGTAGCCGCCGTTGGGTGGCGGGAAGTGTGGGCCCGACAAGCAAGTCGCTGTCAATGTCGCAGGGGATAGATGACCCGTCGGCCGACCCTGTGGACTGGGATGTATTGGTCGCTACCTACATCGACCAGATGGAGGCTTTGATTGAGGGTGGTGTTGACGCGCTGCTGATAGAGACGATATTTGACGGACTTAATGCCAAGGCGGCGATATATGCCGCACGGCGGGCTATGGAGCGGCAGGGTCGACGCGTGCCGCTGATGTTGTCGGTCACGCTGACCGAGAGCGGACGCACCCTCTCGGGACAGACCCTTGAGGCGTTTGTCGCGACAGTCTCTCACGGAGAGCCGCTGTCCATCGGCCTTAACTGTGGGTTTGGAGCTGACGGAATGTCGGCGCACGTCGGCGCGTTACAGCGGTACCCGGTGGCTGTAAGCGCCTATCCTAATGCCGGATTGCCAAACGAGATGGGCGAATATGACGAGACTCCCTCGACAATGGCGCTCAAGTTGACCCCGATGCTTGAGGGCGGGATGCTAAATATCGTCGGGGGCTGTTGTGGGACGACCCCGGCTCATATAGCGGCAATCGCGGAGTTGGCACGCAGTGTGAAGCCACGCCCTATCCCCGACGTGGAGTCGGTGCTTACGCTGGCCGGTCTGGAGGCTGTCGAGGTGTCTTCTGACCGTAACTTCATGAATGTCGGCGAGCGTTGCAATGTCGCCGGAAGTCGCAAGTTCTTGCGCCTCATCAAGGAAGGGAGTATAGATGAGGCGGTGGAGATTGCCCGTGGTCAGGTCGAGGCCGGTGCCCAGGTAGTGGACGTGAATATGGATGACGCCATGCTTGACGCGCCCCGTGAGTTGGCCTCTTTTATAAGTCGGATAGGGGTCGAACCCGAGGTGGCGCGTGTTCCATTGATGATTGACTCGTCAAACCATGAGGCCATATTGGCGGGCCTGAAGTGTGTGCAGGGTCGCCCGATTGTCAACTCCATCAGCCTCAAGGAGGGGGAGGAGAAGTTTGTGGAGCGGGCGCGGATGATACGCGAGTTTGGCGCGGCGATGGTGGTCATGGCGTTTGACGAGCAGGGTCAGGCTGACACGTTTGAGCGCCGGATAGAGGTGTGCGGACGGGCCTACAAGCTGTTGACCGAGCGTGCCGGAGTGGCCGGTGAGGATATAATATTTGACCCAAATGTGCTTGCCGTCGCGACAGGCATAGAGGCTCATGACAACTATGCTCTCGATTTCATAAAGGCGACACGGTGGATTAAGGAAAACCTGCCGGGTGCCAAGGTGAGCGGAGGAGTCAGCAACCTCTCGTTCTCATTCCGTGGGAACAACTACGTGCGTGAGGCGATGCACGCGGTGTTTCTCTATCACGCCATCGCGGCGGGTATGGATATGGGCATAGTCAATGCTGCGTCATTGATGCCGGTCGATGATATTCCCGCTGACCTGCGCGAGGCGATAGAGGACGTGATACTCAACCGTCGGGCGGATGCAACCGAACGTCTGGTGGCTATGGCCGAAGAGGTCAAGGCTGCACGCGATGGAGTCACTCCCGAGACCATTACCGTCGCTGAGGATAGCCTGACAGCATCGCAGCAGATTGAGCGTCTGCTTGTCAAGGGTCATGCCGAGGGGATGGACGCATGGCTTGCGGCGGCTATGCGTGAGCAGGGGTCGGCTGTGGGTGTCATCGACGGCCCGCTCATGGAGGGGTTGAACCGCATAGGACGATTGTTTGGCGAGGGGAAGATGTTCCTGCCGCAGGTGGTCAAGAGTGCGCGAGCCATGAAACATGCCGTCGCGTGGCTTACGCCCCACATCGAGCGCGAGAAGGCCGCGGCGGGAGGCTCATCGGCGGGAAAGATGGTCATCGCGACCGTCAGGGGTGATGTACACGACATCGGCAAGAATATCGTGTCAGTCATAATGAATTGTAATGGCTACGAGATGGTCGATATGGGGGTGATGGTGCCCGGCGAGGAGATTGTCGATAAGGCCATAGCCGAAAAGGCCGATTTTATCGGACTCAGTGGCCTTATAACACCGTCGCTCGACGAGATGTGTCACGTGGCACGCCTTATGGAGATAAAGGGTTTGAGGATACCGTTGCTTATAGGCGGCGCCACCACCTCGGCCCTGCATACTGCCGTGAAGATAGCCCCATGCTATGGCGGCCCCGTGGTCTACACTCGTGATGCGGCCATGATGCCGGTGGTGGCGCAGAGGCTCATAAATCCTGACAGCAAGGAGAGTGCCATAGCGGAGATAAGAGATGAACAGCAGCGTCTTAGGGAACGTCATGACCGTGACAGTCGTCCGCTGCTGCCGTTGGAGGAGGCACGTCACCGTGCTATGCCGTATGGTGACAGTGGCATCTCTGTCCCCATAAGACCGGGCATCGAGACGATGGAAATATCAATATCAGATGCCCGTAGGCTGATTAACTGGCGAGCATTCTTTGCTGCCTGGAAACTCGATGCGTCGTTTGCATCATTGGCCACGATAGAGGGGTGTGACCATTGCCGCGCCCAGTGGATTGCCGCAGTTCCCGAGGAGCATCGGAGCAAGGCGGCAGAGGCCATGCAGCTGTTCAAGGAAGCCAACCGCGCGCTCGACTTCCTCGTCAGGGAAGTGGTGTCGGACGGCTTGAAAGCCCGGATTGCCATACTGCCGGCCGGTCGGCGTGGTGATGACATATTATATAGGTATGAGGATAAGGAGTACGTGTTGCCGACCCTGCGGCAACAGACTGTCATTGACGATGGATGTTACAATCTCGCCCTTGCCGATTTTATCGCGCCTATGGAGTCTGACGGCGCTTTGCGCGATTGGATAGGACTGTTTGTTGTCACCTCAGGTCGGGCGATAGAGCGTATTGTCGGGCACCTCAAGTCACAGGGGGACGACTACAAGGCCATACTCTATCAAAGTGTCGCCGACCGCCTTGTTGAGGCTGCTACCGAGTTGATGCACCGTCACGTGCGCCGCGAGACATGGGGCTATGAGACAGAGCCGGTCGAGAATCCCGGAAACCCGCTGCGTCAATATTACCGTGGCATACGCCCTGCAATCGGCTATCCGTCATTACCCGACCAGTCGCTTGTGTTCTTGGTCGACAAGGTGCTCGATTACGGCTCTCTCGGGGTGGATATCACCGGGAACGGTGCCATGTCACCCGTGGCGACCACGACAGGCTACATATTCGCGCACCCCGATTCCCGATATTTCATGGTCGGACGTATTGATGCCGGACAGCGTGCTGACTATGCGTCGCGTCGCGGAATGTCGTCGGCTGAGCTCGACAAGTTCTTGCCCGATTTGTAGACGGCCTCGGGTTCGGCAGCAATACCGGCCTCGTCAGGTATGGCATATGGGGTCGCGGATGTCATTTGTTCGCCCACAATGAGACGGTAGAGCGCGTCGAGACGTGCGTCACGTCCGGCCTTGGGACGTATACGGCACTCCCATATCCTGATTACACGCCACCCGGCGAGACGCAGGTCTACGTTGTTGGCATAGTCACGGGCGATGTTCATGTTGATTTTGTGCCGCCAGAAGTCAGCGTTGGTCTTCGGAAGCCGGAAGTGTCGGCATCCCTCGTGTCCGTGCCAGAAACAACCGTCAATAAAAATTACCGTCTTGTATTTTGGAAACACTATGTCGGGCGAGCCGGGCAGACGACGGTCATTTACGCGGTAACGCAGTCCACGGGCAAACAGATAGCGCCTGACAATCATCTCGGGTCTCGTGTCCCGGCCTTTGATGGCTGACATGCAGCGCCGTCGTTGCTCGGGTGTCATAAGGTCGGTCATGGCGTTACAATCTGATGGGTGTGCTGATGATAGAGGAACGCGGTGATTACCAGCTGCCGGTAGAGCCGCCCCCGCCGGTCATGCCACCGCCAAACGAGCCCCCCGAGAAGCCGCCACCTCCAAAACCACCCCGGCCACCGCCACCGCCTATTATAAGCGGAGCAGCCGCTACCGGGATTACGTAGGGAATGGATGTCACCGCATGACAGTGACGGCAGGTATAATCCTTGACACCCTGGCCCTCACGTGTGGCCGTGGCGTGGCGCAGTATGTGGTCTCCGCTCATCGTACATGCCCTGGCTCCGCATCGGTTGCAGACGGTATAGCCGGATTGCTTGTTGACAAACGGCAGTATGTCGGTGGCATTGCACTGCGGACATAGCCACACGTCATAGTCGACCGAGTTTATGCGCTCCTCAAAGTCTTGCGCGGGAGTGAGATACATGTTGTCGGTGTTTTCATCGAGCTTTTTCATCACGTGTCCGCAATTCTGACACTTGTGGGGCTTGTTGCGTAGCCGCTTCATCTGCCATGCTGTAAAGAGAAACAGCGGCAACGGCATACCGAGGGCAAGAAACGACAGGACGAGCAGCGGGACCTTCAGCCGAGACAGCGCCTGATAGCGGTCATAGGTACTCCGACCCCGTGATGACAGAAGAGTCCACAGCAGCATCACGAGCGCTATTGCCGTCATGATGACAGCCAACCGCACATACATGGACCATAGGTCCGACTCGCCATTTCCCGCATTGCGGTCGTTGGCATACTTTGACCTCAACTCGGCAGCGGCTCCGGGTACGGTCAGTATGCGGTGTATCTCGCCGAGTCCTGATAACATACCTCCGTCGTAGTCATCAGTCTTGAATGACGGTATCATGTAGTCGCGCCATACGTGAGCCGTCAAAGCGTCGGGCATTACCCCTTCCATGCCGTATCCCGTGCGTAGCGTGACCTTATGCTGGTCTTTGACGACAAGCACGAGCAGCCCGTTGTCGTTGTCGGCCTTGCCGATACCCCATTTTGAGTAGAGCCGGGTGGCAAAGTCCGTGGGATCCTCATCGCCAATGGAATTGACGATAACAGCCACGACTTCAGCAGAGGTGGTTCGCCATATATCCGCGATGATGGAGTCGGTCCGGGTCTGTGCTTCGGGAGAGAGGATTCCGTCGGGATTTGACACATAGCGTGTGCGGTCGGCCACATGGACATTTGGAATCTCATCGATGGTATAGGCCATAGCCGCCGGTGCGGTCAGGGCCGCGATTGTCAAGATGACTATGTTGATGATATTGTAGCGTGTAAGTCTCATTTAGCGTTGAGGTTTTGATAAGTAACTTGGGTTATACTGCGGGTAGGCTGAGGCCGTTGAGCTTGCGGTAGAGGTCGAGGGCATATACGTCGGTCATGGCCGAGACGTGGTCGAGAACGGCCTGTATCTTGCCAAAGAGGTCTGGGGTGTGTACGTCATATTGGTTTGGCACCTTGGAAAGTAGCAGCCGTGAGTAGTTGAGGTCGGGAAACCGCACGGCGTGTATGAGTTTCTCAAGTAGGAATGTTATGATGCGGTTACCGGCGAGTTCGATGTCAACCACGTCTCCGGCGCGGTAAATCTTGTCCCACGCCATGGCCGAGCATCGGCGGTAGCCGTCGCGCTGTAGTGGAGCGATGACATCGAGCAGGGAGGTATCGAACTCTCCACGGAGTATGATGTCCTCATTGTCGACAAATGTGCGGGCACACTCGCCGACGAGTGTCCCGATAACCGATGACCTCAGGTAGGCTATCTTCTCGTTTGGGTCATCAACCGTGGTGAGGATATGCTCGATGCGGTCGCGGCGCTCTCCATCAAAGAAACTTTTGAGCAACTCCGTGACCTCGCCAGTGGTAATAATGCGCAACTTGTGGGCATCCTCTATGTCCATCACCTGATAGCAGATGTCATCGGCGGCCTCGACGAGATAGACAAGGGGATGGCGGGCAAACCGAGTTTCGCCCCCCGGCCCGGGATGGCTGAGGAGACCGAGCTCGCCGGCTACCTTGATGAAGTCATCCTTTTCCGATGAGAAAAACCCAAACTTGTTCTTGTCTCCGGCAAGGCTCGACTCATAGGGATACTTGACGATGGAGGCGAGGGTGGAATAGGTCATGGCAAATCCGCCCGGACGGCGACCGTTGAATCGGTGGGTGAGCAGTCTGAACGCATTGGCATTGCCCTCAAAATGAATCAGGTCGGCCCACTGTGACGAGGTGAGGCTGTCACGCAAGACGGCCCCGGCTCCCTCGGAAAAAAATGTTGAGATGGCTTTCTCCCCAGAGTGGCCAAACGGCGGATTGCCCAAGTCGTGGGCAAGACATGCCGCCCCGACTATCTCGCCGATGTAGTCGAGTCGCGAGACCCATGGCTCGTCCCTGTACTTGTCGCGCAACTTGTGGGCCACCTCTGATGCAAGTGATCGCCCGACGCTCGCGACCTCGATGGAGTGGGTCAGGCGGTTGTGGACAAATATGCTGCCCGGGAGCGGAAACACCTGTGTCTTGTTCTGTAACCGTCGAAACGGCGACGAGAACACGAGCCTGTCAAAATCGCGTTGGAAATCGCTGCGCATACCGCGCTTGGGGTCGTGGTAATGCTCCAGCCCAAATCGCTTGTCACAGACAAGCATGTCCCAATTCATTTTCCTTTCCATACGATTGTATAACGTTCTTAATGGCAAAGATACTATAAATCGGGGCATAAATTGTCATGCCGATGATAAAACAAGGCCATCCCGGCGGCACAGCCCCGGGATGGCCTTGTCAGATGATGGTATGTGGGTTCGTCACCGCCTCGTGGCACGAGCCGCGTCGCGGACAGCCTCGGCAAGGGTGGGATGGGCATGGACAGTGTCGGCAAGCCTGTCGGCGTTGACTCCGGCTGACATGGCTATCGCCACCTCCTGTACGAGCAGGTCGGCCTCCGGGGCAAGTATATGACAGCCCATTATGCGTCGGTCGTCTGACGAGCATATCAGCTTTATCAGGCCGTCGGTCTCACCGAGTGTCATGGCTCGGCCGTTGGACCGCAGCATGGTCTTGACAGCTGTGTATCCGATGCCGAGTTCCTTGCTGCGCTCCTCGGTTAGTCCTACCATGGCACATTCCGGCATGGTGTAGACCGCCGACGGGATTATCTCCATGTTGATGGTCGACTGCTGGCCAAGGATATGAGTGAGGGCTATCTCTCCCTGTGCCGATGCCGCGTGGGCCAGCTGGCAGCGTCCGTTGACATCGCCTATGGCGTATATGCCGCTGACACCCGTGTGCATGGAGTCATCCACCGTGATACCGCGTCGTGTTATCCCGACACCACACTCGGTGAGTCCCCGTGGTATGACGGGTCTGCGACCTACGGCCATCAGCACCGCTCCGGCTTTTACAATCCCTGTGGAACCCTTGGATTCGTAGCTTACGGTCAGGTCTGACGTTATGGCGGTGGCTGCCGCCGAGGTGATGAACCGTATGCCGCGTCGGCTCATCAATTGCTTGAGCCGACGCGATATGTCGCGGTCAAACGTTGGAAGTATCTCCTTGCAATATTCCAACACTGTGACTCCAACCCCGTAGGCATTGAGTATGGAGGCAAACTCAAGTCCGATGACCCCACCGCCTATTATGACAATATCATCCGGGAGTTCTGTCATCGACAACAGGAAATCAGATGTGATGGCATATTCCGCTCCCGGGATGGGCAGTGAGGACGGCGCGGAACCTGTGGCGACAATGATATGCGGTGCGGTATACTCCACATCTCCCACCATCACCGTCTGCGCGTCCTTGAATGAAGCCTCGCCGTTGATCAGCGTGACTCCTGAAAGCAGGGTGGCTATACCATCGCGTAATGCCGTCACAATCTGGTTCTTGCGGTCGATGGCCCGGCTGAATGAGGGGGTATATCCCGCGACCGCTATACCGTACTTGTCGGCTGAGACTATGTCGTTGACTACTGCGGCACACCGTGCGAGCGCCTTGGTCGGTATGCAGCCCCGGTTGAGGCATGTCCCGCCAAGTTCACCGCGCTCTATCACCGCGACCGACAACCCCGAACGGGCGGCTTCGGCGGCTGTCTCGTAGCCGCCGGGGCCAGCTCCTATGATTATAAGGTCAAAACGTGTCATCGCAATGATTTGAGACGGTCAAAGGTCACAATCGGATTGAGCGCGGCCTGGGTGTCGTCGGGTCGCCGCACCGGGGTGTTGTGGGGCGCGGTCTTGACGGTGTCGGGGTCAGCGATGGCCTCGCGGGCTATGTTGCGCATGACCGAGATGAACTCGTCGAGGGTCTCGCGGCTCTCGGTCTCTGTCGGCTCAATCATCAGTGACTCGTGAAACAGCAGCGGGAAGTAGACCGTCGGTGCGTGAAATCCGTAGTCGAGCAGCCGCTTGGCCACGTTGAGCGTGGTCACGCCCGTGGACTTGTCGCGCAATCCGTCAAACACCATCTCATGCTTGCACAGGCCCTTGATGGGCAGCAGATAGTCTGACGACAGGGACTCCATGACATAGTTGGCGTTGAGCGTGGCGAGCGGGCCGGCCATCTTCAATCCGTCGCGGCCAAGCGAGAGGATATAGCAGAGTGCCCGCATGATGACGCTGAAGTTGCCGAGGGTCGATGTGACGCGTCCAAGTGCGTCGGGACTTCCTGAGACATGATACGTACCATCCTTATCCTTGACAACGCGGGGGTCGGGGAGAAATTTCTCAAGACCGGCCCTGACTCCTACCGGCCCTGCTCCGGGACCTCCTCCTCCGTGGGGGGTGGAGAATGTCTTGTGGAGATTGACGTGCATCACGTCAAAGCCCATGTCGCCGGGTCGGGCGACCCCGAGCAGGGGATTGAGATTGGCCCCATCGTAGTAGAGAAGCGCCCCGGCCTCATGCACCATGCGTGAGATGACGGGAATATTGCGCTCAAATATGCCGAGCGTATTGGGATTGGTCATCATCACGGCGGCAACGGTATCGTCGAGCGCGGCGGCAAGTGAGTCGACGTCGACGGTGCCGTCAGGTTGGCTTTTCACCTCGATGACCTTGAGACCGGCGACAGCCGCGCTCGCCGGGTTGGTTCCATGGGCTGAGTCGGGTATTATGACCTTGTCGCGCTTGGTGTCACCGCGCGAGGCGTGATAGGCGCGTATGACCATTAGCCCGGTCAGCTCGCCGTGCGCTCCCGCGTAGGGATTGAGGGTGAATTCGCTCATGCCGGTGATTTCGGCAAGGGCTTGATGTAGGGTATAATAGACCTGAAGCGCACCCTGCGCCGCCTCGTCGGGTGCGAGTGGATGCAGCCGGGCAAAATCGCGATGGGAGGCTATCTCCTCGTTGATCTTGGGATTGTACTTCATCGTGCATGACCCGAGTGGATAGAACCCTGTGTCGACACCAAAGTTGTTGTTGCTCATGTTGGTGTAGTGGCGCACTATGGTAGGCTCGTCGGCCTCTGGAAGGTCGGGGACCGAGCCACGCAGAAGTACCTCAGGCAGTTCGTCGATAGTGCCGTCGGCCTGGGGTGACGGTATGGAGTATCCACGCCGGCCTGGACATGACAGCTCGTGGATGAGCCGGCCGTAAAATTCATTGTTCATACTGATCAGGATTCTTTGATGATTTCTACCAGTTTGTCAATCTCCTCGCGTGACTGCATCTCGGTCACGGCCATGAGCAACGTGTCAGGGGCAATTTTAACTCCCGGCAGTATGCCTTGGCTCAGGGCGTTGGCCATGATGGTGTCGGCACCTGCGTCAACGTGTACGGCAAACTCGTTGAGGAATGGCTTGTCAGGATACAGGAGCCGTGCCCGTCCCGTCGCCTCAAGCTGTCGGGCGAGATAATGAGCGCCGGCGTATGATGCCTCGTTGATCTCGCGCAGCCCCTCCGGGCCGGTCAGCGACAAGTAGACGGTGACATATAGTGCCATCAGCCCCTGATTGGAACAGATGTTGCTTGTGGCTTTCTCGCGGCGTATGTGCTGCTCGCGAGCCTGAAGCGTGAGGACAAATGAGCGCCGTCCGTCGGCATCTACCGTAGCTCCGACGATGCGTCCCGGCATCTTGCGCATCAGAGCCTCGGTCGAACACATGAATCCGAGATATGGACCGCCATACCCGAGGGGTATGCCGAGCGACTGGGCGTCACCGACCGCTATGTCGGCACCCCACTCTCCGGGAGTCTTTATGACTCCGAGAGCGGATGCCACGCAGTTGACGATAAACAGTGACTTCCTGTCGTGGCAGATGTCGGCCCAGCCGGTATAGTCCTCAAGGATGCCATAATAGTTGGGACTGGCCACGATGACTCCGGCTACGTCTGACGTCTCCATCATAGACTCAAAGTCGGCACGCGATGTCACGCCGTCAATGGCGGGAATCGTGTCGATGTCGATGCCATGGTAGCGGGCGTATGTCTCCACGACACGTCTTGTAGCCGGGTTTACGGTCTCGGAGATGAGTACCCGATGGCGCTTGCGCGAGGCCGATACGGCCATCATGGCGGCCTCGGCGGTGGCGGTGGCTCCGTCATACATCGAGGCGTTTGAGATCGGCAGTCCTGTCAGTGACGACATCAGGCTCTGATATTCAAAGATATATTGCAGTGTGCCTTGCGATACCTCAGGCTGGTAGGGGGTATAGGCTGTTAGGAACTCTGACCGCGACACGATTGCCTGCACGGCTGCGGGTGAGTAGCGGTCATAAAATCCGGCTCCGGCAAAGCACGTCAGCTGACGGTTGCGCCGCCCGGCGCGGTCAAAGAAGTCACGGACCTCCTTCTCGCTCATGCCGCGTGGCAGATTGTAGTCGCGCTGGAGCTTGAGCGATGAGGGTATGTCGGCATAAAGGTCGTCGAGGCTGCCGGCCCCGCAGCGGGCGAGCATGTCGGCGATATCCTCGGGGGTATGGGGAAAATAACGGTGATTCATGGCTGTATAGTCATGTGTCGCTGTCAGTGATATGACTGTGACAGGTTGATGTCAGTGCTTTTCCTTGTCACACACCTCACGGTACCCGGACTCGTCGAGCAGGTTGTCAAGTTCGGCGGGATTGGTCAGCTCGACCTTTATGATCCAGCAGTTCATGGCATCCTCGTTGATAAGGCGGGGATTGTCGATGAGGTGCTCGTTGATGTCAATCACCGCGCCGCTTACGGGGGCGATGAGGTCACTCGCGGCCTTGACGCTCTCGACAGCCCCGAAGTCCTCTCCGGCTGTGATATCGTCGCCCTGCTCGGGCATGTCGACGTACACGACGTTGCCGAGTTGGTGTTGCGCATAATCTGTGATACCTATGTAGCCGATGTTTCCGTCTACTTTTACATACTCATGTGTCGGTGAATAATAAATCTTGCTCATGGAATTAGCGTGTTGATTAATTTCAGTGTTGTTTTATATAGGTTATTTCTTGTAGCTCTTGCGGTAGAATTTGCGTAGGATTACCACGGCGGGAAACTCCTTGCGGCGTATGCGCACGGTGACCTGCGTCCCCTTGTCGGCATAAGCGGTGTCAATCAGGGCCATGGCTATGCTCTTGTCGACCGATATTCCCCGGTAGCCCGTGGTGACATGGCCTATGACGCGTCCGTCGGCTATCACCTCATAGCCATGGCGGGGTATGGCGCGGTCGAGCAGTTCGAGTCCCACCAGCTTGCGTCGCGGGCCGTCGGCCTTTTGTTGCGCCACGGCATCGCGGCCTATGAAGTCGCGCCCGTCGGTCTTGACAAATGAGCCGAGACCGGCCTCTATGGGGGTGATGTCGGCTGACAGCTCGTCGCCATATAGCGGCAGTCCAACCTCAAAGCGGAGGGTGTCGCGGCATCCGAGTCCGCATGGCTCGGCTTGCCGTGAGTCAATGAGTCGGTCCCATATACGCTGTGTCATGTCGTGGGAGGCGTATATCTCAAAACCGTCCTCGCCGGTGTATCCCGTGCGGCTCACGAGTATCGGTTCGCCCGACAGCTCTGTCTCGGTGAATGTGTAGAACGCGAGGTCGCGGCAATCAAGTCCGAGGACATCACGCATCACACTCTCTGACGCGGGTCCCTGCACGGCAATTTCTCCCGTCTTGTCGCTAAGGTCGGTCAGTGTGATGTCAAATCCGGCGGCATTGTCGCGCATCCATTGCAGGTCCTTGTCAATGTTGGAGGCGTTGATGACGAGAAAGAAGTCGTTGTCGCCCCGCTTGTAGACGAGCAGGTCATCGACCGTCCCCCCGTCGGGATAGAGCATCATGCCGTAGAATATCTTTCCGGCGGGAGCGCCGGCGATGTCGTTGGTGAATATGTGGGAGACGTAGCGCTCGGCATCAGGTCCGGTGACCGATACCTCGCCCATGTGGGATACATCGAAGATACCGCAGGCGTTGCGCACCGCGTTGTGTTCCTCGACGATACCCCGGTATTGGATGGGCATGTCAAATCCGCCAAACGGACTTATGAGCGCTCCGAGAGCCTCGTGTCGGTTGTAGAGGCAGGTTCTCTTGTTTGTGTCCATGTGTGATATTTGTTTAAGGTTAGCAGTCGGTTGTGTGGTATCAGAAGAGCATGTCGGCAAATTGTTCTTTTGTGAGACCGGGGATTATCTCTTCCATGTCGGCCTCCTTGAGCGCCTTGGCGACGCTCTCGCGGTCGTATGGGACGTTCCACAGCCTCCATAGCAGCAGGGAGTCGATGTCGCCCTTGATGAAATAATCGCCACGCAGGTCGAGCGTCTTGATCAGACCGCCGTCGACGGCTATGTAGACCTGAAATTCGCCGACACCCTCGATGCGGGCGGTGTTGTGGATGATGCCGCGTGGGTTGTTGCCGTGAATCCAGCTCTCGGTGAAGTAGTGCCGCGACATGATGTCAATGGAACCGGTGTCGGTGGAGGTGAGCGTCATCTCTCCGTCGCACAGGTAGTCGCGGACATATCTCTTGAACTCGTCAAGGGATATGTCGCTATGCTCGCGTATGGTGGTTACCCGGTCGTGTACCGACCTCACCCCCTTTGAAGTGAGCTTGGTCGGCGATGGGGTTATGACGCGGTCCATGGTGTCGCGGTCGGCGTCATACAGCATCGTGCCGTGTACTATACTGCGTCCGGGCAGATGGTAGAAAGCGTTGCCCGATACCTTATGGCCGTTGATTAGTATGTCGTTGCGTGTACCGGCCTCGGCGGGAATCCCGAGTGAGCGCAGCATGGCGGCTATGCGTGACGTGTAGGCGGCAAACGTGCCGGTGACGTCATCGGACGAGGTGAGGTAGGAGAACATGATGTTGTTGAGGTCGGCATAGACACATCCTCCACCGCTTTTGCGGCGGTACATCTCGATGCCCTGCTCGCGGCAGAAGTCGATGTTGACCTCCGTCTCAAACATCTGGTTGCGTCCGAAAATAACTGTGGGCTTTACCTGCCACATGAAAAACATCTCCCTCTCATCGGGATATTCCCGTGCGAGGTACTCTTCCATCATCAGGTAGAATGGAAGCTGGCGGTAGGTGTCGTCGGGTAATGAGACGTATTTCATATCTCCTGTATTTTCGTGGTACAAAGAGGCTCAGGTTTCGCATCCAAAGATATGAAATGTTTCTCGAAAAACAAACGCCCGGCGCGACAAAATTTTTTGCAGCCGGACGTTTGTATGTGTCTGTATGTGACGGAGTCAGTCTACATCGATGATTAGTCGCATCGCCTCATCGTAGGTCTGCTTGCTCAGGAAGGCGTATGAGTTGTACTCGCCTCTGCCGGGGAGGTCAATTGATATGCGGCACTGGTCGCCGTTGATGCGCTCTATAAATACGATATGCTTGGTGTTGATGAAGCGCTCTGTACCGTTGATGTCGGTGAGTTGTATGAATTTTGCCATAGTATTGTGTGTTGATGTTGTACGTATATACTTATAACATGTGTGAGGTGTGAATGTTCTAAACGAAGCCGCCGCCCACGAGACTATTGTCGTGGGCGGCGGCTTTTTATGTCGCGGTCTTATGGTTGACGCGGGAATTACTTCTTCTTGGTGGCCAGACGGCGGCGGTCAACGAGGTAAGCCACGGGAGATGCGATGTAGATGGTGGCAAGAGTACCGATTATCACACCGAATATCATGGCGAACACGAAGCTGCGGATGGCGTCACCACCGAGGATGAAAATACAGAGCAATACCAACAGGGTTGAGCCTGATGTCATTATCGTACGGCTCAATGTGCTGTTGATTGAGCTGTTGATGGTGGTGTAGAAATCCTGCTTGGGATAGAGGCCGATGTTCTCGCGGACGCGGTCAAACACTACCACGGTGTCGTTGATCTGGTAACCGATTACCGTAAGGATGGCGGCAATGAACGACTGGTCAATCTCCATCGAGAAGGGGAATACGCCCCAGAACAGGGAGTAGAATCCGATGATTGAGAATGCTGTGAATGCCACAGCGGCAAGAGCGCCGACTGAGAACGCGATGTTGTGGAAGCGGAGCAGGATGTAGAGGAACATAGCTACGAGCGCGAGTATCACGGCGATATAAGCGTCGTTCTTCATGTCGGCCGCAACAGAAGGCCCTACCTTCTGCGAACTCATGATCCCGATGTTCTCGTTGGTGGTCGAGAAGTCCTCAAGGCTCATGCCGTTGAGCTCGCCCTGGAGACCGTTGTAGAGTATCTCGGTGATTTCCTTGTCTACGCCCTCGGTCTCTCCGTCAATCTTGTAGTTGGTCGAGATGCGCACTTTGGTGTCGTTGTCGATAGTGATGACCGACAGCGATGCGTCGGGGAAGAGCGGAGCGAGTTTGGACTGAAGCTCGTGGGTCTTGACAGGGTGGTCAAATTGCACGACATAGTTGCGTCCACCCGAGAAGTCGATGCCCTGGTTGAGGCCGCGTGCGATAAACGAACCGATTATCACGATGATGAGCACTCCGGCGATGGTGAAGCTGACCTTGCGCTGACCGAGGAAGTCTACCTTGGTGTTGGTGAGCATGTTCTTGGAGAGGCTGGTCGAGAATGTCATCTTCTGGAACGCCTTGGTCTTGTTGCACATCACAAAGACGAGACGTGTAAGGAACACGGCGGTGAAGAATGAGCAGACGATACCGATGATGAGCGTGGTGGCAAATCCCTTGATGGGGCCTGATCCGTAGAGGAGCAGTATGACACCTGTGATTACAGAGGTGAGGTTTGAGTCAAAGATTGCCGAGAACGCATTGGAGTAACCGTCGGCGATAGCCTGATGGATATTCTTTCCGGCGCGGAGTTCCTCCTTGGCGCGCTCAAAGATGAGCACGTTGGCGTCGACAGCCATACCGAGCGCGAGCACGATACCGGCGATACCCGAGAGAGTGAGCACGGCCTGGAAGGACGCGAGGATACCGAGGGTGAAGAAGAGGTTGCAGATGAGTCCGAGGTTGGCTACGAGGCCGGGGATGACACCGTAGAACGCAATCATGAATATCATCAGCAACACGAGGGCAATAATAAATGACAGGAAGCCGTTCTCGATGGCCTGCTTACCGAGCGACGGGCCGATGACTGTATCGCTGATAATATCGACCTTGGCGGCCATCTTACCGCTCTTGAGCACGTTGGCAAGGTCTTTTGCCTCATCGACGGTGAAGTTACCGGTGATCTGTGAGCTTCCGCCCTCGATTACCGAGTTGACGTTGGGGTAGGAGTATACCTGGTCGTCAAGCACGATGGCGACGCTCTTGCCGAGGTTGTTCTGGGTGATGCGTGCCCATGCCTTTGCTCCGGCGCTGTTCATCGTCATGCTGACGGTGTTGCCCTGAAGCTGCTGGTAGTCGCTCGATGCCGATGTGATGACATCGCCGGTGAGGACGGGCTTGCCGTTGCTCGACTTGAGGGCGAGCAGACGGTAGAACTCTGACTTGCGTGTCACGTTGGCCGAGTCGGTGTATTCGACCTCCTGGGGCTTCACCTCCCAGCGGAGCTTGAGGTTGGCGGGCAGGATGCGTGCGGCTGTCGGTGAGCTCAGGATTGAGTCGATGACAGCGCGGTTGGCGGGTGTTGCCATGGCCACGAGGGGTGTACCCGAGTAGCCACCGGCTGCAAAGTAGCCCGACAGGCTCTTTACGGTCGAAGTCGAGTCGGAGGCGAGTGCCTGGTCGAGTGCCATGAGCTGGGGCTGTATCTCGTCGAGGGTGTATGTCTCGTAAAATTCGAGGTTGGCCGATGCCTTGAGCAGGTCGCGCACACGGTCATGCTCCTTTACGCCCGGAAGCTCAAGGAGTATCTGGCCGTCCTTCTCAAGTGCCTGGATGTTGGGGGCAACGACACCAAACTGGTCAATACGGTTGCGGAGGACGTTGGTCGAGCTGAGCACGCGGTCCTTGACCTCCTGTTTGATGGCCTCCTCGACCTGCTCGTTGTTGTCGCCGCGCTTTACGTGGTCCTTGAACACCACGGCGAGGTCGGCCTGCGGGTCGATGCGGAGATATTCCTTGCAAAATGTTCCCACATAGTCGTTGGTCTTGGTCTTGGCTACGACTGAGTCGGTGGCCTTGATGACGCGGTTGAATGTAGGGCTGTCGCCGGCATTGGCCATTGAGCGGAGAATGTCGGGGACTGAAATCTGTAGGGTGACGTTCATACCGCCCTTTAGGTCAAGACCGAGGCCGACACCCATTTTCTGTACTTGATTGAATGTATAGCCAAGATACACTTTTTCCTTACCGATCGAGTCGATGTAGGACTTGTAAGCCTTCTGATAGGCTTCGGAATTGACATCACCGCCCGCGAGACGAGTGGCCTGCTCGGCTGCCTTGCCCTCAAAGTGGTTGGTAACCAGTGAGAATGAAAGGTAGAACAGACACACAAGCACGAGGAAGATTGCAATGATACCGGAGATGGCGCTTCCTAAAATTCCTTTGCTTTGCATGTTTTTAGATAAAAATATGATTAAAAGAGTTATAAAATGATTTATTCGTAACTTTTCAGCTTGCAAATATAGGCAAAAAATCCTTTACAGCGTCATTCATGCCCTCTTTTTTTGGCTCACCCTATGATTACGAGGATAATTACGCGATGATAAGCGCTCATTTTTTATGAAATGGGGTCTTGGTTTGCATAATTCCGGGGGCAGTGCAACTTTTTGTCTCGTGGTTGCGTCAAAAGGGTGTATATTTGTAGAAAACTATTAAAAGAGATTATTATGAGACGATTTTTTATGATGGCACTCGCTCTTGTCATTGTGGCGGTGCTTCCGGCATGTTCGGGCTCGCTCGGGCAGTTTAAGACAATCAAGGCGGCCGAGGCTGTCGGCAGCAGGTCGGTGACCGTCGACGGCTTCAGTGGCCTTGAGGTGTCGGGTCAGATTGAGGTCAAGGTGGCGCAGGGACAGTTGTCGCCGGTCACTCTCTCAGGCCCGGCCAATCTGCTTGATTATATCGAGGTTGAGGTCAAGGATGGTGTGTTGCATCTGTCTCACAAGGATGGCCTCCAGTTTGACTATGCCAAGGATGGTGCCCATGTGGTCGCCACGGTGAGTGTTCCCGATATTGCATTGCTTAAAGTGTACGGACAGAGCGAGGTCGCGGTCACTACCCCTATCGAGGCCAAGTCCTTTACGCTTGAGGCGAGTGGTCAGAGTGAGCTGAAGCTGCCTAATCGGGTAAAGGCCGTGACGCTGACGGTGACTGTCGGCGGACAAAGTGAACTCGACATGATGGGTGGTGAGGCTGATGTCATGACATTCAAGGTGTCGGGGCAGAGCGAGGCCGAACTCAAAGGTGACTACGTGTGCCGCGAGTTGAGTATGAGTCTGTCGGGGCAGAGCGACGGGGAGATAAAAGGGAACGTCAAGGCTACGCTTGTCGATATATCGACCTCGGGACAAAGCGATTTTGAATCAAAGGGCTCGATTGTCGCTGACCGTGGCGTGTTCAGCGCCTCAGGACAGAGCGACATGAAGTTTGGCACGGGTGAGATAAAGTCAATCTCCAGCCGTTCGTCGGGGCAGTCTGACATAAATCTTGGTAAGATAAACTCACAGTATCCCACCGTGGAGGAGTAGTCGGCGCGATGCTGTGACCGGATATTACGGGCTGGTTCCTTCATGAGAGTCGGCTCGTTGTCATATACGGTCTTATCCAGCAAGCCGGAGATGGCGCTATGTTGTGTCGTAAGGTTGCTTATTGTGCCGGGATGGTGGCTGAGGCGGCGAGCATACGGTGACCGATGCGGCAATAGAGACACTTACGCGTCTCGCAGTAGGCACGACGCAGTTGGATGAGGGCTTGGGAGGTGAACGCGTCGGGTGACATGACCCCGGCGCGGACAAACAACTCGACGATGGAGTTGCGTTCTGACGGGACGCTCTGTAGCAGGGTAATGGCGCGTTGGCGCATTCGGTCGTCGCCGCAGTGGAGTCCCCGGGCATACATGAGGGGGACAACGGCGTTGATGATGAGGATGTCTATCGAGCTGCGGCTCATTGCCGAGACATCGCGTCCGGCATCGATGGGGTTAAACGAGTAGTGCCGTGCCCAGTAGCCGGTCAGGTGCCCGGCAAACAGTGTGCGGGCCTCGTCAAGGTCGCGGACGGCGGTCATGCGCTCCATCATCTTGAATCCGCCGGCGATGAGTGAGGCGAGGAACGCGATGCGCCGGTGGGGGAAGTTCTGCGGTCTCATGCGTGCCATGCGCCAACCGGGCGACCGCAAGGGTGACAGGGAGAACTTGTCGGACAGGAAGGCGTACTCCTTGCGCAGTCGGTCGGCATAGGGCGATGAAGGAGCCTCATCGAGCAGTCCCGACTGTCCGAACAGCAGGGCCTCGACGGCTGTCGGCGAGTCGCTGTGCTTGCCCATGAAACGTAGGGGCAGTCCGACGGCAAGCCGCTCAAACGCGTCGCTGTTGATGCCAAATCCGAGTGCGCGGGCTATGGTGACATAGCATGTCTCCTCCCAGTCTCCATGGGTGGCGGCGAGACGCGACAATATGCGGTCGGTCTTGTCGTAGAGCCGCTGATGGGCGAGGCTATCGAGCCAGTCAATGGTATATATCGGTGGCAGGTTGGCGATTGTAGCCGCGCATGGCAGCTCTGTGGAGGCGTTGTCGACGAGCCTGTGGTAGCGCCGCTCAAAGTCGGGGGAGCATGGCATGGCGACCTGCGGTATGGTCTCGCCGCCCGGCCTCGTCACGCTGATGTCGTCGCGCCCTACCACATGGAGTATCACCGTGTCATAGGCGTGGTCGCGGTCATGGCCGTGCCGGTACCAGTCAGAGGCACGCACGTGTATCTCGACGTTGCCCGCCCACGTGTGGCCGTCGATTGAGACCTTGGCGTTGAAGAAGTCGGGTCCCGAGTCAGTGTTGAGCAACCCGGGGTCGATTACCATCACCCTGCGCCCGTCGGTGGTCGTCATCGGCCCCGGCTTCCAAAGGCGATGTTGCCAGACATATTGCATCAGTTTTTCCATCTCGCCGCAGTCAATCGGTTAAGCCCGATAAAGTTAGCAAAAAAATCAATGGCACAAGCGCCACAGCCTGAAAAAAATATGACATTCACGACCGTGAACCATCATCGCGGGGCGTGCGTTAAGGAATGGAATGAGAGTGCCGCACTTTTGCTGATTTGGCAAAAGTAAAGCGGCGAGGGTTACAGATTGTATTAAAATCTTTGCACAAATGGCTATTTGATGTGCAATAATGCGATTATTCTTTCAAATTGTCAGTTGTGAATAAGAATAAATAATTATTTTTGCGTACCAATTAAAAGTGGAGCATAATGAATCACATTAAAGAAATAGCCCGACGACTTAAAGGACTTCGCGAATCGGTGGAGCTAAGTTGCGAGGAGATGGCGGCCCTGACCGGTATCGACGTAAAAGTGTATGAGTCATACGAGAGTGGCGAGTGTGATATCCCGGTCAGTTTCCTGTACGAGATAGGAGAGAAGATGGGTGTCGAGTTGTCGGCGTTGCTGTTTGGCGAGGAGCCGCGCATGGCATCATACTATGTGACTCGCGCTGGCAAAGGCCCGGCTGTGGAGCGTACCAGTGCCTACCGCTATCAGGCCCTTGCGTCAGGTTTCCAGCGGCGCAAGTTCACCCCCCTCATGGTAACAGTAGAGCCGGACGACAGCCGCGAGATGACATTCAACAGCCATCCCGGGCAGGAATACGACTATGTTGTCGAGGGTACCCTTGAGGTGGTGATCGACGGCCATCGCGTCGAGCTCCATGAGGGCGACTGCGTGATGTATGACTCGACACGGCCCCACGGGATGCGGGCGCTTGAGGGACGGCCGGTAAGGTTCATCGCCGTCATATCGTGATTTATTAACAGCGGCCCGGCTGCTGCGGGTCGATTATTGACTGTGCTAATAAGCAAGAAGACTATATGTTAGAGCGTTTTTTGGATAAGACGGAGTTTGACTCCTATGAAGATTTCATGACCAATTTCAAGGTCAACGTCCCCGATAACTTCAACTTCGGATATGACGTGGTAGACCGCTGGGCCGAGACCGACCCCGATAATAAGGCATTGCTCTGGACCAACGACCGGGGCGAGAAAATACAGTTTACGTTTGGCGACATAAAGCGCGAGAGCGACAAGACGGCCTCATTCTTTGCCTCACTCGGCATCGGGCACGGCGACATGGTGATGCTGATACTCAAGCGCCACTACCAGTTCTGGTTCTCAATCATCGCGCTCCACAAGCTCGGGGCAACCGTGATACCGGCCACCCACCTGCTGACCGAGAAGGATATCATCTACCGTTGCCGCATGGCCGACATAAAGGCAATCGTGGCTACCGGCGACGAGGTAGTGGTCAAGCACATTGAGAAGGCTCTGCCCGACTGCCCGTCGGTCAAGGCCGTCGTGTCGGTAGGCCCGATAGTCCCCGAGGGGTGGTATGACTTTAACCGTGGCATCGAGGAGGCGGCCCCGTTTGTGCGTCCCGCCCATCCCAACACCAACGACGACATATCGTTGCTATACTTCACGTCGGGTACAACCGGCGAACCAAAGATGGTGGCCCATGACTTCACCTATCCCCTCGGCCATATCATCACAGGCTCATACTGGCACAATCTCAACGAGGACTCGCTGCATCTGACCCTCGCCGACACCGGCTGGGGCAAGGCCGTGTGGGGCAAACTGTACGGGCAGTGGATTGCCGGGGCCAACGTATTTGTCTACGACTTTGAAAAATTTGAGCCGGTCGATGTGCTCCACATGATCGCCGAGCATCATATCACCTCATTCTGCGCCCCTCCGACGATATTCCGTTTCCTTATCCGCGAGGATATATCAAAGCATGACATTTCGTCGCTCAAATACTGCACCATCGCGGGCGAGGCCCTCAATCCAAAGGTGTATGAGGAGTGGCTGAAACTGACTGGGATAAAGTTGATGGAGGGATTCGGGCAGACTGAGACGACCCTCACCATCGCCACATATCCCTGGCTTGAGCCTAAGCCCGGCTCGATGGGCAAGAAGGGTCCGCAGTATGACATAGACCTGCTGACAGCCGATGGCCGTTGGGCTGAGGATGGAGAGCAGGGCGAGATTGTGGTGCGCACCAACGGGCAGAAGCCCCTCGGACTGTTCAAGGAATACCTGCACGACGAGGCGCTGACACGCGAGGCATACCACGACGGCATATACCACACGGGCGATGTGGCATGGCGCGATGAGGACGGCTATCTGTGGTTTGTTGGCCGCACCGATGACGTGATCAAGTCGTCCGGCTACCGCATCGGCCCATTTGAGGTCGAGAGCGCACTGATGACCCACCCCGCCGTGGTGGAGTGTGCCATAACCGGCGTCCCCGACGATATACGCGGACAGGTGGTAAAAGCCACAATCGTCCTGTCGCGGGAATACAAGGAGCGTGCCGGCGATGAACTCGTCAAGGAGATACAAAACCACGTGAAACGTGTCACGGCACCGTACAAATATCCCCGCATAGTGGAGTTTGTCGATGAGTTGCCCAAGACGATAAGCGGCAAGATACGCCGTGTGGCCATCCGCGATGCCGGTGGTGAGGGAGCAAAGTAATGTTGCCGGAACAAGTAAGATAATGAAAACCAAATACAGCCGCATCGCGGTAAAGATAGGAAGCAACGTACTGACCCGGCGTGACGGGACACTCGACATAACCCGCATGTCGGCCCTCGTCGACCAGGTAGCCGAGTTGCGTCGCCGTGGGGTGGATGTAATCCTGATTTCGTCGGGCGCGGTGGCCTCGGGCCGCAGTGAGTTGCGCGAGAACAAGAAGCTCGACTCCGTGTCGGCCCGTCAGCTATACTCAGCTGTCGGTCAGGCCAAACTCATCAACCGTTACTATGAGCTGTTCCGCGACCATGGCATTGCCTGTGGTCAGGTGCTCACGACCAAGGAAAACTTCTCGACGCGCCGCCATTACCTCAATCAGAAGCACTGCATGGAGGTGATGCTCGCCAACGGTGTGATACCGATTGTCAACGAGAATGACACCGTGTCGGTGACCGAGCTGATGTTTACCGACAACGACGAGCTGTCGGGACTCATCGCGGCGATGATGGGGATGGAAGCGCTTGTGATATTGAGCAACATCGACGGGGTGTATGACGGCGACCCGTCGCTGCCCGGCTCATCGGTTATAACGGACATCGCTCTCGATGAGGACGTGTCAGACGTGATCCAGAGCGGCAAGTCGTCAATGGGGCGCGGCGGCATGACTACAAAATACCGCATAGCCCGCAAGGTGGCCGGCGAGGGTATCGCCGTGGTCATCGCCAACGGTAAGCGTGACAATATACTCGCCGACATACTCTCGCCACGGCGTGATGTCCCCTACACGCTCTTCCACCCGGCACGCGAGTCGGCGTCGGGCGTCAAGAAATGGATTGCCCACAGCGAGGACTTCGCCAAGGGGGCGGTGCGTGTCAACGAGGGGGCGGCCGAGGCCCTGCTCTCGGGACGTGGTGCAAGTCTGCTCCCTGTCGGCGTGACGGCAGTCGAGGGCGACTTTGAGAAAGATGACATTGTCAAGGTCATCGGGCCTGACGGCACTGTGATTGGCGTTGGCCGCATAGGGTATGACATGGCTGATGCCGTGGCCGTCATAGGCACATCGGGTGCGCGTCCCATCATCCACGCCGACTACCTCTATATCGACTGAAAGATAGGGGCGTACGCTCTTGCCCGCGATAGATATTTGCGAGTGAGAGATATTAGAGATATATTTGTGACGAAAATCGCTTGATGGCATCTCCCATGCGTGCCGACTTGCGGTTGTAGACTTCGTATAGACAAGATATTATGGAACTGACACTGCAATCAACATTTGAGTCGGCCCGGCGGGCCGGACGCGATGTCGCGCGTCGCGACGAGTCGGCGGTCAACCGCCTGCTGATGGCGCTTGCCGACCGTACCGAGGCCTCCATCGACTCGATACTCGCTGCCAACGTGCTCGACCTGGAGCGGATGGACAAGGAAAATCCGAAGTATGACCGTCTGAAACTGACACGCGAGCGGCTACGCGACATAGCGTCCGACATGCGCAGTGTCGCCTCGCTGCCCTCTCCGCTTGGCCGCGTGCTCAGTTCGGTGACGCGTCCCAACGGGATGCGCATCGACAAGGTGACGGTGCCGTTCGGGGTGATAGGTATCATATATGAGGCACGGCCCAACGTGACGTTTGACGTGTTCTCATTGTGCGTCAAGGCCGGGAGTGCCTGTCTGCTCAAGGGCGGCACTGATGCCGACCACACCAACCGTGCCGTGGTCGGCATGATAAAGAGTGAGCTCGAGTGTCAGGGCTGGGACACTGACTCGGTGACGTTGTTGCCGGCATCCCATGAGGCCACCGCCGAGATGCTGCGGGCGTCACAGTGGGTTGACGTCATAATACCGCGAGGCTCCAAGGGACTTATCGACTATGTGCGCGAGAACTCGCTTGTGCCCGTCATAGAGACCGGGGCAGGGGTGTGCCACACCTATCTCCATTCATCGGGAGACGCTGTCAAGGCACGCGACATCGTGTTCAACGCCAAGACACGCCGTCCGAGTGTGTGCAATACCCTTGATACACTCGTCGTCGACAGCTCGCGCCTGTCCGACCTGCCGCAGGTGTGCGCTCCGCTTGCCGGAAAGAATGTGGTCATATATGCCGACGGGCCGTCATATACGGCGCTGTCGGGGCGATATCCGTTGCTGGAGCATGCCACCGATGCCGACTTCGGGCGCGAATGGCTCGACTACAAGATGTCGATACGGACAGTTGAAGACATGGACGAGGCTCTTGATGTCATCGAGCGCTACGGTTCGCGCCACAGTGAGTGTATCGTGGCCGAGGACAAGGAGGCGGTTGAGGTCTTCTTGCGGGAAGTTGATGCGGCATGTGTCTATGCCAACGTGTCAACGGCGTTTACCGATGGCGGCCAGTTTGGCTTTGGTGCCGAGATAGGCATATCGACCCAGAAACTTCACGCGAGAGGCCCGATGGCTCTCCCGGAGATAACGACATACAAGTATCTGATTTACGGTGACGGCCAGGTGCGCTGACTGACACTGTGTCCAAACAAAGTGCAATATGGATAAGAGCAGACTCGTGGGAATGACGCTTGGGCAGCTGCGTGACGTGGCTGCGGAGTGTGGAATGCCGACTTTCTCGGCCAAGCAGATGGCCCGGTGGCTCTATGACAAGCGTGTCACCGGCATAGATGAGATGACCGACCTGTCGCTCAAGGCCCGGGCACGGCTTGCAGAGTCATACATCGTCGGACGTGTCGCGCCCAAGGCCGAGGCCCGCTCAACCGACGGCACTGTCAAATACCTGTTTGACGGTGTTGGAGGCCGTGATATTGAGGCGGTGTATATCCCCGACCGGGAGCGGGCTACGCTGTGTGTCTCGTCGCAGGCGGGATGTCGCATGAACTGTAGCTTCTGCATGACTGGCAAGCAAGGATTTCACGGCAATCTCACCACGTCTGACATCATCAACCAGGTGCTGTCGATACCTGACAGCCGCTCGTTGACCAATATAGTGTTCATGGGCATGGGTGAGCCTATGGACAACCTCGACGCGGTGCTTGGCGCTATCGAGGTGCTTACTGCCCCATGGGGACTCGCCTGGAGTTCCAAGCGTATAACCGTCTCGTCGATAGGCAAGATAAAGGAGTTACGTGTGTTGCTCGACACCACCAAGGTGCATGTGGCCATAAGTGTCCACTCGCCCTATGCCGAGGAGCGTGCCGGGCTGATGGCAGTCGAGCGTGCCTATCCGCTGCGCGATGTGTTGGCGATGTTACGTGAGTATGACTTTTCCCATCAGCGGCGGTTTTCGGTCGAGTATATCTGCTGGCGCGGACTCAATGACGACCTGCGTCACGCCGATGCCTTGGCGCGGTTGTTGCACGGCCTGGAGTGCCGTGTCAACCTGATACGCTTCCACGCCATCCCCGGTGTCAATCTGCGTCCGGCATCAGAGCAGGATATGGTCGCTTTCCGCGACCGTCTCAACGAGCTTGGTGTGACTGCGACTATCCGTGCCTCCCGTGGTGAGGACATCATGGCGGCATGTGGCATGTTGGCCGGCAAAGCCCGCCAGTAACGGTGACTGGGAGCCGCTGTGCCCTCATATTACCGTGAACTGCCGCGCTATAAGTGTACATATAATAACAGGAGGCTGTGTCAAAATAGGCGCAGCCTCTTTTTTATGGTCTTTGAGGTTTCA
>JAMPAQ010000001.1:635062-657228 GCA_023667145.1 Pseudoflavonifractor sp. | reverse complement strand
TTGAATATCTTTCCGAACTTCTTAAGGCTCGTTAAAAATCATGCGGTTGCCCTGGGTCAAAGGCGTTGCAAAGCTGACGGCTCGCAGGGTCGGTGTCATGGTGCGAGAAAGCAAACTTACCCTCGTAGGTGACGCATCCCCCCGCCACGCTTCCGGCGCGGTAGGTATATCGTCCGTCATGGGCGGTCTTCTCGTATATGTCGGGCAGGAACCTCTCTATAGCGTCCTCTATCGTGTAGGCCCGGCAGAACGCCCCGATCAATCCCGGTTTCTCCGTCGGGTCACCCGCCTTGCGTATCTCGTGCGCCAGCACGTCGCCCTCGCGGCTCGACATTGGCCACTCACTCACGTCCCTTGGGTCACGGTAGGTGGAAAGCACCTTGTCGACGTCAAACGCCGGGCCGTCCTGATAGTCGAAAACGAAGTCACCGTCACGGCTCGTACTCGGCCAATAGAAAAGTCGCGGCAGCTGGTAGGTGGTATGGTCGAAAAGCTCGATGCCGATCCTCGCAGTCCAGTAACGGCAGACTGGCTCATACTCGGATGGGGTCATGTGGCGGTTGGCGGGTATCAGCAGACGCAGACGCGGCTTCTCGCCGGTGTGCTTGTGGGTGCTGTAGATCGCGGCGGCGCAGTCGAAGTTGACGGTGAAGTCATCCCACACGTCGGCGGTGCCGTAATCTATGTCGAGTGTGACGATGGTGCGGTAAAGCACGTTGGCCGTCTTGCGTGTGCCGTTGCTCAGATAGCCGCCCACGAAGCCGCCCACATCCTTGATGCCGCTCTGTTCCTCACGGCTCATGCGCAGATACTCGCCCACGGTCTCGCCTGTACGCTTGGTCTCGGCACACCGTGCAAGCAACTCGCTCCATTTCCACGTACGGTTTTTCCATTTCTTGGACAACCGGCTGTGGGCGGTGGCTATGTCAAGGTCAAAGTCATGGTCTATTTTTAAGTTCTCGGGCATAAAAAGATTACAAAGATGGTAATAATATTTGATTTATTTCTTGTGTAATTCAAATATTATCACTATCTTTGTAATGTCATCAAGAGAGATGGCAAGGTTAATCACCCTCACCCCAAGCAGGGTGAAAAACCAAAAACGGAGACACAATGAAAACCAAACTTCAAATCTCTTTCACGGTGCTCGGAGTCAAAGTCAAGATCGAGATTCGATTTTAGAGACTCCCGGAGGGCGAAAGCCCTCCCCTCCGTTTTTGGCGTGCTACAAAAATAGACCAAATATTCAAATTATGCAAGACGAATTGAAACCGTCCCCCAAGCGGGGCGGGGCCCGCAAGGGCGCGGGACGCAAGGCGTCCGACAATCCGCGCAACGTGCGCGTGTCATTCTCTTTCACCGCGCTTGCGGCTGAGAAACTCCAGCGTGCCGCCGATGAGGCGGGAGTATCACGCAACGACTTTGTCAACACCCTGCTTGAGGGACTGTAGGACGGTCAGCCGCCATCATCGCCCACATGGTCGATGCACGCCTCCTGATGAGACTCGACGATATTGTCTGACACGGCGCACGTCCCTGCATCGGCACCGCCTATGCGGTAGAATATGCAGCTCACACAAGTTTTTTCCTCTTTAGTCATGATGTCGGTATATTAGTATTGGTTGAAGTCATTTACATGAGACCCTAATCCTTGAGATAGTAGGGGGTGGTGTACCCCGCGCCTTTGAGGGGCAGGTCACGGCACCACTCTATCGGCTCGCAGAACAGGTCCACCACGTCAGACAGCGGCCTGTCATCCGGGGCCTCCACGACAATCTCATCGTGGATATGGAACACCACGGGCAGGTTCTCGCGCCGGGCGCGGAGTATCACCATGCCAAGTATGTCACGCGCTATGGCCTGTACCACGTTCTCGGTCAGCTTGCCGCCATAGGTGCGTATCCTTTCCCATTTCTTGGTGGTCTGGTTCAGCCCCTCGTACTCTATTATGTCGTGGTCTCCCCTCCATCCGTCGTCATACTCCGTGCCGATGGCGGCGCGTGGATAACAGATGGTGCGGCCCGATGGCAGCTTGATGGTGAGTATCCCCCATCGGAAGCCCACGACGATGCCGCGATGTATGGTGATCTCGCTCTTTGTCCTGACGGCGGTGATGGCTGCTTTCTCTATGATGTCCCACAGCCGCACTATCCTGGGGTTTGACTTGCGCCACAGCCTTACGGTCTCCTTTTTCTCCATGTCGGACAGCCCCAACCGTGAGCCACCCATCGCCTCCAGCGCGGCCCCCCCGCCGCCATAGCCCAGTGCCAGCACGGCGATCTTTCCTTTCTGACGGAGGGCGGCGTTGCGTCCGTGCTTCTCGACGGGGACACCGAACATCTGCGACGCGGTGGCGCAGTATATGTCACCGTCACTGCGGAACACGTCCAACACCCAGTTCTCTCCGGCCAACCATGCGATGACGCGGGCCTCTATCGCCGAGAAGTCGCAGACATGGAGCGTGTGACCGGGCGCGGCCACGAACGCCGTGCGTATCAGCTCGCTCAACACCTGCGTCACGTTGGCGTAGTTCTGCTCAAATTCCTCCAGATCGCCGGCCTTGACCAACTCTCGGGCATAGTCAAGGTCGGCCAAATGGTTTTGCGGCAGGTTCTGCACCTGCACGAGCCGTCCGGCCCACCGGCCTGTACGTGCCGCGCCGCAGAACTGCAACAGCCCGTGCAAGCGTCCGTCGGCACACACGCACGACTGCATGGCGCTGTACTTCTTGTTCGAGGTCTTGCCCATCTCGCGCCGCAGGGCTATCACGCGCCGTGCGTCGGGCCAGTAGGTGAGCGATTCCTCAAGGTCATCAAGAGAACCCTTGGTGAGCCGGTCGATGCGCAGCCCTGTGGCACGGTGCAGATATTCCTTTATCTGTGCGGGGCTGTTCGGATTCTCCATCCCCGTGATCCGACGCGCCTCACCCATCAGCTCTGACTTGTACTCCTCATCAAAGCGTGCGGCGGCATCGACCAGCACGCGGTCTATCAGCACGCCACGGTCGTTTATCTCCTGGTCAGCGACATAAAGCTCGTCGTCAAAGGCCGCAGGGGTCAACCTGCGCACCTTGGCCAGTATGGCTTGCTCAACCTCCACGTCGCGTATGCAGTACCGCTTGAACATATCCCACTTGCCGGGGGCAGATTCCGGCAGATGGCGCACGCCGTTCTTGCCGGGTACGGAGAAGAACCTGATGAGCGCCTTGCCCTCGGACATCTTGCCCTCGGCGAGTCCGAGCACATCGGCACACTGTCCCAGCGACAGGGGCAATCCCAACCTTGCCGCCCCCACCATTGTACACCGCCACTGCGAGGGGTCCATGGGTGAGTCGAGGCCGAGATAGCGGCTTATGCAGACGCGCTCAAACATGGCGTTGAACGCTGTCTTGACCACGCCGGGGTCGGTCAACGCCGACAGCACGTCATCGGGCAGCGTCTCCCCCTGCGCGAGGTCAACACACGTCACCGGCCCGTTGTCGATGCTGTAGGCCAGCAGCAGTATGGTGAAATCGGGAGCCTCGACATACCTGTAGACACCGCTCTCTGACAGGTCTACGCTGCTGTATGTCTCTATGTCTATGCCAAGTTCCCTCATCGTCCATCTCCTTTCCCTGATAGGCCCGGGAGGGGCATCTCCGGGTCTGATGCCACTCTTAAAAAAGTCTCGTGGGCGTATTCACGCGCCTTTTCCTCAATCGTTTTCATTGTCGTTGTCTTTTAGTCCATGTGTCTGTGGAGGGAGTCGGACCCTCAATCGGTGGGAAAGGCCGAAGCAGCCACCTCACGGATTCCTCTCATCGTGAGCTTCACAGACCCCCATCGTCTTTCCGATGTGTCAGGCATTTCGGCTATTGTCTGTGGTGGGCCTACAGGTCATCGTCAGGCTCCATGTCGATGTCGGCAAAGTCGCTGTCAGCCGACACCCTGCCGCCCAGCTTCTCATCATCCTTAAACTTCATGAGGTTGTTGAGACCGCAGGCCACACCACGGTTACCGTTGGTGTCGTAGGCGTAGAATGTCACTGAGGCGATGGCCCACACGCCGCTGTACATCTCCTCCTCATCCACGATGGCCACCTTGTTGCGGTCTACGATGCCGGGGCGCGTGCTGCACTTGGCGTTGAGGTAGTAGCATCCCTCGTACACATCATCGTCCTTGTCGTCACCATCGCGCAGCGGCAAGTCAAGTTTCTTGGGCTCCTTGCCGCCCCACTTCGATACGATACCGGCGGACTTTGCGGCCTCGATGGCCTTTCTGATGGCATCGACGGTCTCTTTCTCCGTTTTCGGGATAAGTATATTGGTCATATACTTGCCGCCCTTCTCGTCGCCATCGGGGGCGTACTTGGCGAAAACATGGGTGTAGCTCAGCCGGCAAGGGCCGAAAACAACTTTTGTGTCTTTTACTTTTGGCGTAATCATACGTTTGTCATTATATGGGTTAATTGATGTTGATGTCGTTGAAATCATCGGTTGCCGCGTTGTAGGCCGGGCGCTTGTCGTCAGCGGGGACCAGCGTCGGCTTGCCCTGCGGCTTGGTGATGTAGCCCTCACACAGTGCCGCGAACCGTTTCTTGCCCACCAGCCTCTCAAGGTCGGAGATGCCGCACAGCGTGGCGGGCTTCATGTATTCGGCGGTGTCGTAGCCCTCATCCCTCAACAGCGAGGCAACCGCGTCGCTGTCGGTGATGCGCCTCACGCTGCGTCCCTCGACGAGCTTGTAGCCGGGATAGGCCACACCGTCAAGCGCCTGTCCCAGCGCATACTCCTCGACACTGCCGCACCACGCCTTGTGATGATGGAGAGCCACGGCAGTATGTCGGTAGCCATCCTCTCGGGCTGTATCAGGCGGGGGTCGGTGTTCTCCCGGGCTATGGCCGTGCAGCGGTCGGCCAATGCCTTGCAGCTGCACCTGACCTTGCAGAACTGGCACCACTCGCCGGGGTTCTGCGGCGCGTCACCCCGGTAGGCGGCTTCGGCCTTGGGGCGCAGCTCATTTTCCGCCCATTCCATCAGGTCGGCCACTGTCATCTCATACTCGCTCAGGTTGCCGATGCGCGGCTGCACTATCGTCATGCGCACACGGTCGATGTCATACTCAAAGTTGTTGGCCGTGTATGCCCCCAGCGCGTATATCATCATCTGCGGATTGCCCACCGCCGACACCCTCACCCCTTTGCCATACTTGAAGTCGATGATCTCCATGCAGCCGTCGGCGATGATGGTAGCGTCGGATGTCCCGAACGCGTCGGGCACATAGGCGGAAAAGTCCAACCGGGTTTCGACGAGCAGCTGCGCGTCCCGGGTCACCGCACGTGCGGTGTTGAGCTTCTCAAGCACGATGGTCTTGTAGGTGTCGGTGTACTCGTCCATCTCGCCCGTGTGGTAGGTGGCGTCCAATTCCGCTATCTCGCGGTCCTCCGCGTCGGTCGGCAGTCCCATAAACGATTTCAGCTTCTTGGCGCAGTAGGCGTGGGCCAGCGTACCCTCCTGTGCGTAGGTGCTGTCGCGGTCGGGCGCTGTGGCCTCAAGCCTCGGTGCGGCGGCGCAGTTCATCCACCTGTGGGCGGCTGACGGCGACAGTAATGCGTGTTGTCCTGGCATGGCGGTAGGCTTTAGAAAGGTGATGGTGATGGCGCTATGTTCCCGCTCTCGTCGAGTGTGAGCGCGTCACACTCGGCGATAAACGCCGCCCGCTTGTCATCGGGCAAGGCGCTCGGCTTGTCAGCGCCGAGCAGCGCGGCTATCTGCTTGAACTGGGCGGTGAGCGCCTTGTGGTACTTCTTGTAGGACTCGCTGTCGGTGTGGTCGCGGTAGTCCTCTCCCTCAAACCGTTGGCGCGTGCGGTGCATGGCGGCGCGTATGTCCTCGGCTGTCAGCGCCGCCCCGCTGTCGGGTGCGGCGGGTTGCTGTGACTCGGGCGCGGCCTTAACGGCCTTATCGTCCACGGCGGGGACGGTGGCCACGGCATCAGTCCCTGCGGGTACCGGGCGCTCGCTCGGCACCGCCTGTACCCTGATCTCGGTGGTCTCGCGCAGCTCGCGTCCGAGTTCCTTGGTTAGCACTTTCTCAAACCTGCGTCCCAGGTTGGGCAGCTTGTCCTCAAGCAGCTCAAAGAGCCTGTCAGACAATGTGACTGTAATTTTCAAATCCATCTCTACTTGGTCTTAATCGTTTAACATATCTTTGACTTATTCATCTTGCGGCGGGGGCTGACCACCGTGTCTGTCTGCACGGCGACGGCCACCGGGTTGCTCATCATCCACGCCTCAAGGTCGGAGCGCCTGAAGAAACACAGCTTGCCGCTCGGCTTCGAGTAGGGAATCTGACGGTTGTGCGTCATCTTGTACAGGGTGTTCTTGGCGATTCCCGTATACTGCGCGGCCTCGTCCATGGATAGGAACTCCTTCTCGTGCAGGGGTCTCACCCCGCCGAGTGCCTCGGCGACAGCGGCGGCTATCCGCTTGATGTCATCCTTTGTCATAAGGCGTTTTGTCATTGTCATTGTTTCTTACAAAGTGTCATTAATTGGCGGGAGCGGAGGGTGCGACCCCTCGACCGTGGTACCCGTGATTGTTCCGCATCAATCACGATGTCGGCGGCGTTTCCCGACTGTCTCGCTCCCGATGTGCCGGCGCGGTCCTTGCGGATGACCAGGACCACTGTGGATATGTCGGTGTCGGTGAACAGACCGCCCTCCAACAGGATGACGCGGTCAATGAGGTTGCGCCTGACAAGCCACTCACGCAGCCTACCCTCGCGCTGTCCCCGGTAACATACGCCGGGATAATTGACTACTGCCGCCACGCCATCATCGGCAAGACAATGCACGATGTGGAGCAGAAACGCGTAATCGGCCTTGGACGGAGGCGGCAAGCAGGGTGCATCCTCAAATATGCGCCCGTCGGCCTGTGAGGGGTCCCACTTGACCGAGAACGGCGGGTTGGCCACTATGGCGCGGAATCGTCTGTCAGCAAACGCCGGGGCTGTGAGCGTGTCGCCTGACACAATCTCGGCGTTGACCAGCGTCCGTGCGGCATCATCCGCCTGGACGGGGTCAAGTTCCTGTCCATACTTGCGTACATCATCGCCGAATACCGCCAGCAGCTGTCCGTCACCGCAAGTCGGGTCGTAGACCTCTCGGGTATCCTGTGGCACGAGGTCCCTCAGCAGCTCCGCGATGGCCGCTGAGGAGTGGAACACACCGCGGGCCTTAAGACCTTGCCTGTATGATTTTGCCGAGACATCCATCCCTGACCATGTTTAATCGTTGTGTGATGATGTCGGGACGCGTCTCCATCTCAGCGAGTCGCTCCCTCATCGCCGTCAATGCCGCCACCGCCCTGGCCTGGTAGCCTAATGACGGCACATCGACTTCCATCCGCAATATCGCTCTCATGTCGGGCGACCGTAGCCCTGAGCCGACAAACATCCTGTCGAGGGCTGCGGCGTGTTCCTCAAGCCATAGGGCGAGATACCCGGTGAGCACCGTCGATTCGTCAGCCGTCTTGCCTATATAGTTGGCTGTGCAGAACGGGCCGTTGTGATACTTGACGTTGTAGGCCGAGCCACCCATTGGAAACAGTATCACCTCATCGTCGTTAAGCCATTCCCCGGCTCTGTCGGGGGTGGTCTGCGCACAGTATTTGCCACTGCCGATAATGGCGACATCCCCGCCATTATCCGCCATCTCCATAAGGAGCCGGGCCGAGGGGACGACCCTCATGCGCAAGGTCGGCGTGAGTCTGTCCTGATGACTGAACCGGGTATCCCACACCGTCAGATCGCCAAGCCTGAATGTGCGTGGCCGCTGCCTGTCGCGCTCAGCCATCAAGCCGGACAGACCAGTCATTGTCATTGCTTTTGTTTCCGCGTTGCTTCGTGTCTGCGGAGGGAGTCGAACCCTCAAGCGCTGGCCGGTTTTAAGTCACCTCCACGGCTTTCGTATCGTGGACTTCGCAGACCCCCATCGTCTTTCCGATGTGTCATTGGTATTGGGGTTCCTACCTCCGAGATGTCATTCGTCTATTTGTATTATCTCCGCTTGCTCTATGGCCTCGTAGGCGGCTATTATCGCCTTGGCTTCCTCTTGCCGGGCCAAGCGCGTTTTCTCCTTTATAGTGGCGCTCGACAGGGCGCTGTTGACCTTGGAGGCCCTGTCGGCAAGGTCATGGAGAAACCAGTCGCGTACCCTCGGGGTCACGGTGAACTTGTAGCGGAAGTCGGCGGGCTTGGCCATCCGTTCCGCATACGCTTTGAGGTTGGTAATCGATACGTTGATTGTCGTTGTCATAGTTTCTTAAAAGTGTCACTAATTGGCGGGAGCGGAGGGTGCGACCCCTCGACCGTTCCACATCTTACATGTCGGCGGCGTTTCCCGACTGTCTCGCTCCCGGTGTGCCGGCGCTGTCCTCGCGGATGACGCCGGGGTGTGGCCATCGGTCTTGCAAACCCGTGGCCACGGCGAAAAAAAAGTAAGCATTACATTAGCTGCAACAGAAAAACTCTAACACAAAAAACTGCTTTGGTGTCCCGGGCGCGATCGGACGCGCCGGACGGGCATCCCGGATTCCTGTCTAACACAAACCAATTCCCCCGATATCCTTTAACCTTACGCATTTTGGGATGTCGTGTCCACGGCCTGTCGGGACGTGATGGGAAAGCGGCGCTATCCTCACGGACGGCGACCGCCGCGGTATCAAAATTGTTGTCTATAACAGTACGTTCCCCCATGAAAACATCTAAACCATAATTGTGTGCCTGGAAGCATATTGTAATATTGTCTGTGCGGGGGTCACCCGCCGTAGTTGTCGGGCATGGAAATTTTATACAAGATTAAAAAAAATCTTGATATAAACTTGTGTAATTCAAAAAATGTTTCGTATTTTTGTAATGTAATCAAGGAGTGATTACAACGGAGATGCTCGATGCCGATAAAAGAAAAGCTTAACCCCGACAAACTTAATTACGATGAGCCTAAAAGTTGTGATTAAAGTTTGGAAAGTGAGGCTTACGATTGAAATAAGCCTCTAATCCAAGAGAGGGTGGCCAAGAGCCTTAAAGACTCCCCGGAAAGGGGAGCGCCCCATCTTGTCGGGATTAAACTCAATGCAAATTTAACAAAGAATTATGGAACAACAAAACAACACAGGCAAATCCCATGGTGGCCGACGGGAGGGTGCCGGTAGAAAGAAAATTGATGGCCGCGACATCGCTGTCTCATACCGTATCTCAGCCGAGGCCCGTGACCGGCTGAGAGCCTATGCTGATGCCCTCGGGGTCTCGGTACAGGAGGCGGTCAACCGCATTTTTGAGGCTTTGTAGTGATTCTCCCTTAATCCGTGCTTCCCTCGGGGACTATGACGCGGATGCCGTGCCCGGCGGTCGATGGTGGCGGCGATGGCCGTCATGACGGCGACACCGCATAGGACGAGTATCAGCATGGCCGTGGAGTCCATCGAGAGGACGGCACGGAGGGTGGCTGCTGCTGTGATGCCTCCGGCGGTCAGCAGGGCGCGGGTTGATGGTTGTCTCATGTCGTGGTGGTTTTATGGGTTGTAAGTTGTGCCCCCGGAGGTTCCGATGTGTTCCGTGGCGCTCTGTCTCAAGCGCCCGGGGGCTGTCAATATGCAGGGCGGCGACTGAACGCCGCATTAAAAGCCATGCTTGCTGCTTACGGGCCATGAGTCTGCCGTCGTGCTGCCGATTCGGGGCGCTTATCTCCCGATTGTCATGCCGTCCCGCTATGTATCGTGTTGAGGCCGTCGGGCCTTGCGGGGTCGGGCGCACTCTCATGGCGCGTGTCTATTGCTTGGTGGGCGGCGCAGGAGTCGGACCTGCCTGTCTGCGGGGGGGAATGTAGAATGGCGAAAGCCCGCAGTGTCTCGCCGGAGACTGCCGCCCGGTGCCGATTCCGGCTATATTCCGTAGGTGGCGTTGTAGAAGTTGTTGAGGTCCCGTCCCTTGAACCACTTGCCGGGGTAGTTCTGCCGCAGCTTCCATCTCACAGCGCCGTCCCTCACCCGGCGCCAGAACGTGGTGCGCGATAGCTCAAGCCGCGCCACCGCCTGGGTGGTGTTGTACCACTGGTTGTCGTCAAACTTGATCACGTAATCGCGGTCTCGTCTCACTGTCGTCTGTCTCATGGCCATGATGGTTGGATTTTGGTTGTTGATTGATATTGGTTGTTGGCTGTTTGTCGTCGGGGGGTGTCAGAGTGTGCGCGTGATGACGGAGTACTCGGTGCCGGTGTTGTCGTAGTCGAAGTCGAGACCCTCGCGCCGCAGGTTGGTGACGGTGACCTTTATGTTGTTGACGGAGCAGTACTTGAATGGTACAAAGAGTGTGGCCCCTACAGGGAGGTCGCGCAGCTCGCGGGCGAGGATGGCGCGGGAGTTCATAATCCGTGGGGTGGCGGTTGCGTTTGCCATAATTTTTCTTATCTTTGCGGTTAATGTTTTAATCACTCTGCAAAGATAGAGTAAATTCAGTAAATTCACCAAATTCTTCACTGAATTTATTCAGTAAGGCGCGAAATTTAGACCGATTCTAAATAAGATAATCAATGGAAGATACTATCAAACAACGGATTATTAAATTTTTGGCACATAAACGAATTGGGCAAACAAAGTTTGAGATGATGGTTGGTCTTTCAAACGGGTATATTTCCAAGCTAAAAAGCACCCCAGGCGCGGACAAGATTAACTTGATGTCACAAACCTTCCCCGAGCTAAACATGCAATGGTTGATGACGGGAGAGGGTGAGATGCTTAACCATCCCGCCGAGGTCGTCCCGGTGCGGCAGTCCGAGGTGGCCACCGTGCCGCTGTACGCCCTTGAGTCGGTGGCGGGATTCAGCGGCGACACCGAGAGGCAGCAGTATATAGAGGAGATGATACCGTGGGTCGGCGCACGCGACGGCGACTTTGCCGTCCACGTCACCGGCGACTCGATGGAGCCGCGCATCCCCGACGGCTCGACCGTGCTGCTGCGTCCCTACACCTACTCCGACTACACCGACCTTGAGTTTGGCCGGGTGCATGTGGTGGTCACCGACGATGACCGGGCGATGCTCAAGATAATAAGGCTCGACCGCGAGCGCCCCGGCGGCATACTGCTCATCTCCATCAACGACGAGTACCCCACCAAGCGCCTCCCGGTGGCACGGATACGCCGCGTGTTCCTTGCCGTCTCCGTGCAGTCCCCGCTCTGACATCCCCCATGAGCGCAAAAAGCCCCCGCCGTGATGGCGAGGGCCCGGCCTTTATCCAAGGTATGTTCTGATAAAACCTATAAGGATAAAGCTATAAGTTCACGACCTAAGTTATGCAATGCTGTCTCGATTTTACGTTTCGCACTTTCTCGCGGCTTGGAGATCCCGTTCGCGTAATTCCAAAGCTGCTTCTGGTTTATGCCGGTCAGGCGCTCCAAAGCCGCATTGGTGAATATCCCCTGATATCGGCGTAACAACGACTGCGTGTCATATTTCCATATTATCTCATACTCGCCGCGTAGGATAGGAGGCACCTCGTCCATCGGACGCGTTTCTTTCAGCAGACGTATAGCCTCTGTCACATCGTCTTTCACAGATTCCACAGTCTCGCCGGCGGCATAGATGCCGTCGCAATTTTCAGCGAACGCCCCATAGTGGTCGCCGCTCGTCCCGATATTTATAATCAGCTGTTCCATCTCGTTTAATTATTGGGTTAGTTGGAATGGGGGTTATTGTACCCCCATGTCCTTTGCGATTTTTCTTCTTAACGGTTCATATATCTCCTTAGACCCGTGGTAAGGGACAGGCGGGGAAAGTTTGCCATCCTTCTCGTAAAAATAGTGGCTGCCCACAGCCTTTACGAATCTCCACCCGGACCTTTGGATTTTCAAGTGAAATTCTTTGTACTTCATGATCTATTGGTTTTATCAGAACACGACAAAGATAAACAATGGTTTTAATGATACCAAGAAAATAATGGAAAAAATTCCATTATTTCACGGTCTAAAGCAGACTGACTGTTGGCATCCCCATGAGCGCAAAAAGCCCCCGCCGTTATGGCGAGGGCCCGTTGTCCGGCCTTGAGCGGACGTGTCAAATTAAACAAGGCAATGTCAAATGGCATCAGCAGCCCTGCGGATGCGGTCGGAGAGGTCACAGAGCGCCCCCTTGAGCTGTCGGGCTTCCTCGGGGGTAAAGCCACCGGCCCCGCCATTGCCATCGATGCCATCAAGTTTGTGGTACAGCCATGAACTCGACTTTCCAAAATAAGTCCTTGCTATCTCCCGCCATGATATGGCGACAAGTATGTCGGACATCTTCTGCTTAACGTCCGTGATGATTGATTTCTGTTGCATTATTGTTTCCATGTCTCTTTATTTTAATCGCTCCCGCCATGATTGGCGGGAGCGGGGTGTCTTAGGGTAGGTCGGTCAGCTCATCAAGAAGTTGCTGAATGTAGTAGAGCAGTTGGGGGTATCCGTTGGGAAAACTCTGTCGGTAGTTGCGAATGGCTCTTATCAGCTCCTCCTCTTTTTCTGTCAGCTTAATTTTTTCTTTTCGTTGTCTCATTGTTGCTTATGTTTAATTTGACATCACAAAGATACTACGAATTTTCGTATTAAACAAATTTGACTGTAAAAAAGATTACGTGAATATGTGTTTTTCAAGCAAACCGACATACGGCCCAGATGGAGTCCCCGCTCTGACTCCCCCCGTGAGCGCAAAAAGCCCCCGCCGGGGTGGACTGCCGCCGACGTGCGCTTCCTCATCTCCAAGAACGCCAAAACAAGCGACACACAATCCGCTTGTGAAATAAAACAGTGTAAACAATTGATATTCTATAGGTTGCCAACTCTAACATATATCTGGAAAGCGTGTATACGCCAAAAGCGTATCGGGGGTTCGAATCCCCCTCACTCCGCCCCTGACGCGCGCTGACAGCTGGCATCAACAAGCCGCCGTCAGCGCGTCTCAGTTTCCTGTAGTCAATACAATACCATCGATGAGTCGGATTTGCATAGTAAAAGCTGTGTAAGAGATGACATTTACAAATAAAGACAGTCACAGACTATCCGATAGGGAGACAGGATCACTGTCGGCACCGATTGCGACACCCGCGCCACGATGTCAACCGCCTCAATCGCCTCCGATAACGAGGGGTGCAGAATCCGCCTCAATAAGAATCCATCGCCGTAGAAGTCAGGATCATGAAGGATTCTATTGGATTGGACAGTGTACTGCAAACACAAGCGCAAAGTGTGTGTTCAATCTATAGCAAACGTAGTAGGTTTCCAGTCTTCATTAAACCATTGACGTTGGGTTAGCCACATCTTTGCTGCTTCTATGGCATGTTGTTTGAAAACCTCAAAATCAACGTTAGTATGGTAAATTCGCTCGCCGGTTTCTTCATTGGTAAATATGTACATACCATGCCAACCGTTAGCTCGTTGGGTTGGTGTGCCACCATTTACCATTTCTTTGAATTTTTTAAGTTTAAGAAAATCACCGTCAAGGACTATTGCAACACTCCAAAAATACGACTGCATTGCACGTAAAGACGGTTCGCGGTCGCGTGTAACTCTATCCCTAATGCTCGTTTTGCACTGTATACAACCGTAACAATATTTTTTATCATTAACGGTTACAACGGCGTAGAGGTCGAATACATCACCTCCAATTTGCTCTTTAAGCCAACTGATGTCTCTTGGCTCATTACTGATTTCTTCGGCTTTAATGAGCGTGCTTAAATCACGTTGGAGTATGATTTCAATACCGTTATCTGCAAGTGCCGATGAAGCGAGTATCTTAACCATTTCTTCAAATGCGTGGCCACTTGATTTCTTCCAACTTTGGTCTGCGCTTATAACCTTGTGAATGATATCTGCGTTGTCTATGCCGCTTTTATGATGAACGTGAGTTTCGTATATCGCTCGCCATATCATTGCGGCGTTTACTTCGGGATATGAGGCCAAACCTTTTATTACGGCTTGTTTAATAGCCTCTTTTTGAGCTGCAACTTCGAACTCGTTCATTTTCTTTTCAGAAATGGTTATGCGAACTTTTGAAGCGGCAATTTGGCCTTCCATCGTACTATCAAAGACAGAAGTATATACGTTTCTGCAAAATGATTTATAATCAATCTTTGGCATAATCGTTGAGGATAGAAGTTATTGCTTTACCCCATGCGTAAGCTAACAATGGGGGTACGGCATCGCCAATTTGTTCGTATTTATCTTGTACCGTGCGGTCGATGTGAGGTACGATGTAAGGCCCACCAACAAAATTGTAGGAGTCGGGAAAGGATTGCAAACGTGCGCACTCTCGAACGGTTAATGCACGATTGGAAGTCGGATGCACAAATTCATCAAGGCAATGGCTCGTTACCGTTGGCGCCAATTCACTAAGAGGGAGTCTATAATTACGCTTGATAAACATTTTCTTAGGAAGAATACGTTGAGATTGTAATTTTTCGCGTTCCTCCCCGGTATATCTATCAAATAAACTCTTAAGGCTTTCCCCCTGACTTAAAAGCGCAAATCTTTTGAGGGTGCAATCACGATGCTTCATTGGCACGTGATTTGTGATTTCATCAGAACCCATCTGAGTCCTACCCCAGAACTCATCATCTCTCATAAGTCGGGAATAAGAAGATGAACTGGAATTATATATTTTACCTTCTATCCCTGTATTGGGAATAACATCTGGCAAATCTATAAGAGCATCCCCAATAGTGATCTTTTCAACGATCGGCATAGTTGGAAATCTCAAAATCCAATCACTGTATTTTGTAGCGAGAATGAAAAATCTTTTTCTTTTTTGAGGAACGCCAAAGTCGGCGGCATCTAAAACGACTTGAATAAAGTTACCATATCCTGCCTCTGCAAGTTCCTCTTTAATCATGTCCACTACCAGCTTGGAAGAGTCTTTTGCAATACGTTTGCTTGTAATGGCCGGGACATTCTCGAACAAAAGCATCTTGGCATTGCATAGCTTTGCTATTCTTATTCCCTCGCGATAAAGCACTTGCCTGTCATCATAAAAAGAGCGTGAGGAACTTCCGGCCGTAGAAAAGGTTTCGCAAGGCATTCCAGATGTTACAAGGTCAACACCATCATCAGGTATATGAGGTAGAACTTGGTCTGCGGTTACATTCCGTATATCTGACCAAATAACATGTACTTCTGGATGATTTGCAGAGTAAGTCTCGCAACAACTCTTGATGTATTCAATGGCTACGAGAGTTTGGAAGCCGCTTGCATGAAGACCTGTGCAAATCCCTCCGGGACCTGCAAAACAATCGACATGAGTAAACTTTCGATTTGTCATAATCTTATTATGCAAAGGAACTTCCTTATAAATAGATGGACTTTACACGCCTGTAAATCTGTCCAGTAGTATGTTATATTTATGCCATCGCTTACATGTCGTGTTGCGGTGGCAAGGCGACATGAAGTCGATGGAGATTATTGTCTACATGGGCGCGATGTCGGTTACAAAGTTAGCCATAATTTTGGATTAAGCGTTATTCGCGACAAAGATAACTGATGGTTGGGGCGTCGTATTTTCCCGAAGATGTAAAATTTTGCTAAAATGCTGCCTATGTTGCGACGGGGGGATAGTGTGACGATTTGGTGACGGAGATGATGGAGGGATAGATGGGAGAAAAGGGAGGGATTTTGGATTAAAAGATGTAACTTTGCGGGTACTATATGTCTTAAATGGATACGACTATGGTTTATCAGTATGATTATTTGGTGATTGGGTCGGGTATTGCCGGGATGAGCTTCGCGCTTAAAGTGGCCGGACACGGCAAGGTGGCCCTTGTGTGTAAGACCAAGCTCGATGAGGCCAACACGGCCCTGGCCCAGGGTGGAGTGGCATCGGTGACCAATGTGGAGGTCGATAACTTTGAGAAACATATCGAGGACACGATGGTCGCGGGCGACTGGCTCAGTGACCCTGTGGCGGTGAGAAAGGTCGTGACCGAGGCCCCGGGGCAGATTGCCGAACTGATAAAGTGGGGCGTTGACTTTGACAAGCGCGAGGATGGGACGTTTGACCTGCACCGTGAGGGCGGTCACTCGGAGTTCCGCATACTCCACCATGCCGACAACACAGGATATGAGATACAGCAGAGCCTCATTGAGGCTGTGAGATCCAATCCTGACATAGATGTATATGAGGATCATTTCGCGATTGAAATTATAACCCAACATCACTTAGGACGTATCGTGACGCGCCGCACTCCCGACATAACATGCTATGGGGCATACGTGCTCGACCAGAAGACGGGCAGCGTGGATACGTTCCTCGCCAAGGTGACGCTGATGGCCACAGGCGGTGCGGGTGCGGTATACACGACTACCACAAATCCTCTCGTGGCCACGGGCGACGGTATAGCGATGGTCTACCGCGCCAAGGGTACGGTGAAGGACATGGAGTTCATACAGTTTCACCCGACCGCGCTCTATCATCCCGGTGACCGGCCGTCGTTTCTCATCACCGAGGCCATGCGAGGCTATGGTGCGGTATTGCGCAACAAGCGCGGAGAGGAATTCATGCAGAAGTATGACCCGCGCCTGTCTCTCGCGCCGCGTGACATCGTGGCGAGGGCTATCGACTCGGAAATGAAGCTGCACGGCGACGACCATGTGTATCTCGATGTGACCCACAAGGATCCCGAGGAGACAAAGAGGCATTTTCCAAATATCTATGCCAAGTGCCTGTCGCTCGGTATTGACATCACCAAGGATTACATACCCGTCGCTCCGGCAGCCCACTATCTCTGTGGCGGCATATTGGTCGATACCAACGCCGAGTCGAGCATCAAGCGGCTCTATGCCGTCGGCGAGTGTTCTTGCACCGGGCTGCATGGCGGCAACCGTCTGGCATCCAACTCCCTCATCGAGGCGGTGGTGTATGCTGATGCTGCCGCGCGCCACGCCATGGAGCATGTCGGCGGCTACTCCCTGCGCACCGATGTGCCGGTATGGAACGACGAGGGAACACGCCATCCTGAGGAGATGGTGCTCATCACGCAGAGCATCAAGGAGGTCGGTCAGATAATGAGCGCCTACGTGGGCATAGTCCGTTCCAACCTGCGTCTTGACCGTGCATGGAACCGCCTCGACATACTCTATGAGGAGACGGAAAAACTGTTTAAGTGCAGCAAGGCTTCACGCGAGATATGCGAATTGCGCAACATCATCAACGTCGGCTATCTAATCATGCGGCAGGCCAAGGAGCGCCGAGAGAGCCGTGGATTGCACTACACCATCGACTATCCGCCGGTGTCCAAGAAGCATCCATGAGAGGTCCGGTAGCGGTGGTGAGGCCGTACGTGGAGGGATCACGATTGATAAACATGCCATATCGCGCCGGTCGGGCAATCTTTGGGGTCGCGGGAGCGTTATATTATTGATGAGACGATTATTGCGACATCTGATTGTGCTGTCGCTGGCTGTGGGAGCCTCGGCGCCCATCATGCCGGCGCAGGATGTCGCGGAGATACCTGAGCCCGGCAACGGACGCATGAGAGCCGTGCGCGGACGCTATCACACGGTCACCGAGGAAGGGGACACTGTGTTGATGGTGGTGCTAAACGAGATAAAGGTGTTCCCGCCGCTCAAGTTCAAAAACAAGAAACAGGAGCAGTTTTATTGGCGCACGGTGCGTGATGTCAAGAAGACGCTGCCATACGCCAAGCTCATTTGCGAGACACTGATTGAGACATACGAGTACATAGAGACTTTCCCGACCCAAAAGGAGCGAGAGGCTCATTTGTCGGCTATGGAAAAGGCTGTTTTTGACCAATATAAGCCGGTGCTTAAGAAGTTTACCAAGTCACAGGCCAAGATGCTGATAAAGTTGATAAACCGGGAGACCAATCAGACGAGCTACAGCATATTGAAAGCGTTTCTCGGCTCATTCCGGGCCTCGTTTTGGCAGACATTTGGAAAACTGTTTGGCGTGAACCTCAAGTCAGGATGGAATCCCGACAAAAACGATGAGGATGCCATCATCGAGCGCGTGGCCACATACGTGGAGCAGGGGATGCTGTGAGACATCCCCCTCAGAGACTGCTTCACGCACTCTCAGCGCACCTCCTGTATGAAGAATATCTCGGTGGGGAAGTGGTCGGAGTAGCCGCCGAGGAACGCGCCGCCGGAGAATGTGCGCAGCGGGTAGCCCTGACGGTTGCCCTCGGTGTCGCGCAAGAAGTTGAAGTTGAGCACCCGGGCATCGTTGAATTTGAGGGCGTAGGGATTTGTCGGCGCATTGAGCAGGTTGCCCGAGATTATTATCTGGTCAAACAGGTTCCACCCCCCCTTGTAGGCGAGCGAGCCAATGCCCTTGTCAAGCAGATTCCAGAACGGGTTGTAGAAGCCATGAGGGTCGGTGACCTCCTTTTTGTCCTTTTTTGCTCCTATCACCTTTGCACACGACTTGTCGTATGGGTCGTCGTTGAGGTCGCCCATGATTATGACACCGATGTTGGGGTCGATGCGCCACAGTGAGTCGGCAATCTCCTTGCTGAGCGCAGCCGCTGCCTCGCGCAGATAGCTTGAGCGCTCGGCTCCTCCGAGACGTGACGGCCAGTGGTTGACGATGACAGCCACTTTCTGACCGCCAAGCAGACCGAGGACACACATCTGGTCGCGGGTGCGGAATGAGGGGTTGTCGGCGATGTGCAGCGTGTGGTTGCTTACACCGAGTACCTTGAACAGCTTTGGGTTGTATAGGAGGCCCACATCGACACCGCGCCGGTCGGGAGAGTCGTGATGCACGACCTTGAGATCCATATCCTTGATGGCATCGGCTTTCACGAGATCCATCAGCACGCTGCGGTTCTCAATCTCCGACACACCTATCACTGCCGGCCCGAGGGGTGTGTGACGGGTCTTCATCTCGGAGATTGTGCGTGCGAGGTTGTTGATTTTCAACCAATATTTGCGACCATCCCACTGTCGGGCTCCCTCGGGCGAGAACTCAAGGTCATACTTGCCGTTGTTGTTGATGGTGTCAAAGAGGTTTTCGAGGTTGTAGAAAGCAACCCCGCTCACTCTCATCTTGCGTCCTTGACGGCGGGAGTCATTCTGTGCCGAAAGTCCGGCGGAGACAGCCACGATGGCCAGAATCACGATCAGTAAGCGTTTCATAAACGGTAATCAGGTATAATTTAGGTTATAATTTTCTTGTGCGGCGTTCGCATGGTAGCCGGAAGCAAAGATAACGAAAATTTACAATTCCCGCATAACCCTGTGGCTTAAATCGTGGGATTTATCACCAAGAGAAGGTGGGGCGCTCATTAGTGAGGACCAGATGTGTCATCCGCTTCTACAGTGTGTCAAGCAGGGGCGTGGCCAGAGGGTCAGTCGCCACAGCTGTCGAGGCCGAGCTGCTCGTGGCTGTCATTGGTTGTCGAGCAGTTGTCGCCGGTGCCGCTGTCTTGCGTGGGGGTGAGATTGTAGGTGTGGGGTGTAGGTGTCATAGTGTTGGGGTAGTAATGCGGTTATTCGTCGATTGAGTAGTTGATGAAGTCGTTGAGCGGCTTGATGAGGTTTAGGCGGCGGGCAGCCTCGGCGGGCCAATTGCCGGTGGCAAAGGTGCGTTCTGTCATCTCGGAAAACCGACCGTATTCCTTCAGTCTCAACAGGTCGGCCTGTGGGTGGTTGCGCTCCCAACCTTGGGGGATGGTCTTGAGGCGCTCGCCGAGCCAGTCGGGAAAGTAGCGCTGTAGTTCGGGGTTGTCGATGATGTCGGTAAACTCCTCGATATTGTCTACGATGGCGCGGCGCAGCTTGCGTAACACCGGGGTCTCGGGATGCCATATTCCACCGTAGACCCCTGACTCATCGAGTCCCATGTGGAGGTAGTAGCAAGCGCGGTCACACTTGCGTCCCGTGGGGCTTATCAATGCTGAGAAATATGTCTTGTAGGGGGTCTTGTCGTGTGAGAAGCGCGTGTCGCGGTAGATGCGGTAAGCGCAGTCGCGGGCTGTGACACCGCGTATCGAGGAGTCCCATTCGCCGACGAGGGCAATGAGACGGTCGAGATCGGCGAGCCAAAGCTCACGCAAGACATCAAAGCGCTCCTTGTTGGCGTGAAACCACTCGCGGTTGTTGTTGGCGGCAAGCTCGCGCAAGAAGCGGTACAGGTCGGTGATATATTCAGAGTTCATGGATTGTTGGTTTTGGTTGGGGCAGTGTGGCGGGCGGGTCATCGTATCTCCTCCCACTCGACATCGACAATCTGTTGCTCGGTCTCGTAGCGCACGCTGCGGCCATTGTCGGTGACAGTCGTGTCAGAGGTGACGGCTATCTCCTCGTAATCGACATACTCGCCATCATCGCGGCTGAATATCTTTTTGCGGACAGGTCGCGTGTATTGTCGTTGCCGTGGTGAGCCGCCCGAGCCGGTGGATCCCCCTGTGAACATGCGGCGAGCTTGGCGCGTGGCGCGGTTAATAGTCCAGATGGTGCGTATCAGGGGCCAGAATATGAATCCGAGTACAATGAGTATTATCAGTATGAATGACATTTCAATAGATGTTTATATGACAAAGGTGAGGGACGGACGAGCCGTCTCTGGGAGGTATAACAAATATCGTGCCTGATTATTTCACGAACGCGAGTCGTATCAGCGCCATTATGACGTAGAGCGCTATTGTCAGCGCTATGCCGGGGATGCCAAATATGGCCACCAGCAACACGGCTGCGGCTATGATGACATATCGTGGCAGGTTTTCGCGGAGATGGAAATTCTTGAACTTGAGGGAGAATATTGGCAACCGGCTCACCATCAATGCTGACATGGCCACTATCAATACCCCGATGATCCATGGATTGTAGATGCCAGTGGAGTGGAGAAGGGCGCAATAGCCGACCCAAAACAAAGCGTTGGCGGGAACGGGCAGCCCGATGAACGAGGTGGTCTGGCGGTCGTCGATATTGAACTTGGCGAGCCGCAACCCCGCCGCTACGGCTATGAGCAGGGAGCCGTAAGCGAGCCATGGCAGTCCCGGGAGGTCGGCGGAGACGGTGTTGAACATGAGCAACGCCGGTGCCAGCCCGAAGCTGACGAGGTCGCTCAACGAGTCGAGTTCCTTTCCCATCTCTGAATAGGCCCTGAGCAGACGTGCCGCCGCGCCGTCGCAGAAGTCAAAGACCGCCGCCGCGCAGATGAACACAAATACCATCTGATAGGCTTGGAGACCACCGAAACTGTCGCCCGAGCGAAATGAGTAGATACATGCCATGCACCCCGACAGGAGATTTAGGCAAGTGATGGCGTTGGGTATGTTGGACTTGATGGCTTTTAACATGGCTATGAGTAGGTGGAGATGTTGCTATTTTGGCGATTGCAGTCGGGCTATGGTGGTGATGCCCCCAACGGTCCTGTCGCCGATCTTGACAAATATTTCGGTGCCGACAGGGAGGTAGATGTCGACCCTCGACCCAAACTTGATGAATCCCATGTGATCCTCGATGCTCGCGTGGTCACCGGGACGGGCGTATGTGACGATGCGCCGGGCGATGGCGCCGGCAATCTGCCGCATGAGGATGTCCTGACCGTTGGATGCCCGTATGACAACAGTCGACCGCTCGTTTTCGGTACTCGATTTTGGCAGGTAGGCGGCGAGGAAGCGTCCCGAGTGATGGCGGGAATAGAGTACGGTGCCATCGACGGGATACCAGTTGGCATGGACGTTAAACACCGACATAAATATCGACACCTGCATGACACGGCGGTGGAGATATTCGCCCTCGTAAGTCTCCTCACATGCCACCACGGTACCGTCGGCCGAGGCCACCACGGCGTTGACAGGGTCGCCCTTAAAGCGGCGGCGCGGTGAGCGGAAGAAGTTGAGGACGAGAAGATAGAAGATGGCAGAGATGGATAGGAACACGATGGGGATGGCGAGCGGACGTATGAAAAGCCATGCCGGCACGTTGATGACCATCAACATGAGTAGCAGGATTATCAATATGTTTGTGCCTTCGCGGTGTATCTTTACTTTCATCTCAAGGGTGTCGGGCGCGGAGTGTCATTGCAGCCCGATACAGTCTACAAAGTTAGAGATTTTTTCAAAGTGTTCAAAAATTAGCGGCTCAAAATACAGGGCAACCGCATGAAATCTAACCAAAATAAAGTAAAGTGTACCCCTTCAAA
>JAMPAQ010000001.1:601546-634962 GCA_023667145.1 Pseudoflavonifractor sp. | reverse complement strand
AATCTGCTCCAAAAGACGAGACCCTGACGTTCACATTAGTTATTAAACAACCTCTAAGTGTCAAGAGCGAGCCTTGCGACACCCTCTTAAACACAAAAGCGCCTTCCGAGAAAGGCGCTTTGCGGTATGGACGGGACTCGAACCCGCGACCCCCTGCGTGACAGGCAGGTATTCTAACCAGCTGAACTACCACACCATTGTTTGTCTTGCGGTGCAAATATAAGCCGTTTATTCCACTCCACCAAAAATTCCGTCCCATATTTACGTTTTTTATCACAACTTATGCGCTTATTTGCGTCAGTGCTTGGATATTTCGGTCTTAACGATTATTTGGCTCTCGCCGTGACCGACGGCACACGCCGCCACACCGAGCGACTCATCGTCAGATAATTGACACTATATAGACACACCATCCTCAGCGGGTCTGGCCTCTCCCCGGACCCGCTTTTCTGTTGCACCAACTATAATCGCAGTCGTTTTATCATCACATGCCTTGGACAATAACCCTCGTCCAAATCAATCTGCGATGACATAGGGATTTATATATGGAATCATAATAGCGGATGATGCCTTGGTTTCAGTGGCCTGTGAAATCAGCCGAGGAGGGCGGCGACGCGGTGGAGGGCGGTGACAAAGGCGTCGACTTCGGCCTCGGTGTTGTAGAGGGCAAAGGAGGCGCGGACAGTCCCCTCAATGCCGAGGGAGGTCATCAGGGGCTGGGCGCAGTGGTGGCCGGTGCGCACGGCGACTCCGAGTTTGTCGAGCAACATACCCACGTCGTAGGGGTGATGGTCGCCGAGGAGGAATGAGATGATGGCGGCCTTGCCGGGAGCGGTGCCGATGAACCTCATGCCCGGGATGGCGCTCATCCCCTCCTTCGCACGCTCAAGGAGGCGATGCTCGTGGGCGGCGATGCGGTCGATGCCGATTGAGTCGATGTAGTCGATGGCCTGTGTAAATGCCGCTATCCCTGCAAAATCGGGGGTACCGGCCTCAAACTTGAACGGGAGGTCGGCCCAGGTGGTACGCTCAAACGACACGTGGCCTATCATCTCACCTCCGCCCTGATAGGGTGGCATCATGTTGAGCAAGCGCTCGCGCCCATATAGCACTCCCACACCCGTCGGACCACACATCTTGTGGGCCGAGAAAGCGTAGAAGTCGGCATCGAGGGCGCGGACATCGACATGGAGATGGGACACCGCCTGTGCTCCATCAATAAGCATCGGCACGTCATGGCGGTGGGCTTCGGCTATCATCTCGGCAACGGGATTGACCGTGCCAAGCACGTTGGAGACATGACACACGGCGACAAGGCGCGTGCGCTCGTTGAAGAGCGAGCGGTAGGCATCGAGGTCAAGCACTCCCCGCGAGTCCATCGGGACAACACGCAGGGTGATGCGCTTGTGGCGGCGCAACAACTGCCATGGCACGATGTTGGCGTGATGCTCCATGACCGTAAGGATGATTTCGTCGCCATTCTCAAGGAACTCCCCATATGACGACGCGACGAGGTTGATGGCCTCGGTGGTGCCCCGGGTGAAGATGACCTCGCGCACCGACGCGGCGTTGATCATGCGCCTCACCCTCTCGCGGGCCACCTCCTGCAAGTCGGTCGCCTCCTGTGACAAGGCATGGACACCACGGTGCACATTGGCCTTGTGCTCAAGATACATGCTGTCGATGGCATCGACCACACAACGCGGTGTCTGCGACGTGGCTGTGTTGTCAAGATAGATCAGCGGCTTGCCGAATACCTTGCGCTCAAGTATAGGGAAATCGCGGCGTATAGCCTCAACGTCATAATGGCTCATAGTCTCATCAGTATAAAGGTCAGTTCTCACCGTCGCGGCACGTCGTCGCGCCACAGTCGGCACAAAGGGTATGCTGTCCACGGAAGCGCTTGTCGATGAGGTGACGCAGGCGGTCGCGCAGACCCTCCATGCGCACGGTGTCTATGACATCGACCATAAACGCCTGCATGAGCATCATGCGGGCCTCGCGCTCGGGGATACCGCGTGTGCGCATGTAGAAAAGCGCCGTCGCGTCGAGCTGCCCCGTGGTCGCGCCGTGGGAACACTTGACATCATCGTTGTATATCTCAAGCTGGGGCTTGGTGTGCATACGCGCCGTCGTGGAGGCCAGGATGTTTCGGTTGCTTTGGTAAGCCTCGGTGAAGCGAGCCCCGGGGGCGACAAGGATGCCGCCCTCAAACGCGCCGGTGGCCTCATCGTCAAGGACATACTTGAACAACTGGGATGAGTGTCCACCCGGCACACGGTGGTTGACATCAGAGCGGTTGTCGACATGCTGCCGGCCGGTGGCGATGGCCATGCCGGCAAGGGTGGTCTCGCAATGCTCGCCGGCGATGTCTATGTCGTAGTCGTTGCGTGTCGAGCCGCCTACGAGCGTCATGCCGTTGACAAGCAGGTTGCTCCCGCTGTCCTGGCGGGCAAAGAGCAAGGAGTTGCGCGAGGTCAATGCCGACGACTCCTCGATGTCGTAGATGTCGAGCCGCGAGCCGGCACCGACAAACGCCTCGACCACCTGCATGGAGTGGTAGCGCTCGTCGTGGCGCTGGGTGTGGTCGCAGACAAGGAGCTGCACGGCGGCATCATCCTCGACGACAATGAGCACACGGCGCACGCCCATCATCGCGGCGGGGGCGTTGAATATGTTGACGAGCTGCAACGGCTTCTCCATGCGCAACCCTCGTGGCACGTAGATAAAGACCCCATCCTGCACAAGCAGGGTGTTCAGCGCTACCACGGGATTGTCGAGCGGCGCGAGGGTGGCGTAATAACGGCTCACGAGGTCGGGGTAGGTCTTGGCGGCGCGGCACAGGGAGTCGACCACGACTCCCTCGGGCAGCTTGCGGGCAAGAGCCGACGAGGGGACAAACGTGTCATTGACGACAAACGACATGAGGGTACTCATGTTGGGCACGTCACAGCGGAATGTCGCCGCGACATCGACCGGGATGGCGACACGGTTGACATTGACACCGAAGTCGGGCGACATCATATCCTCGATGGAGGTCTTCTCATAGCCCTCGTCGCCGCGACGGGGCAACACGACTCCGTCAAGGGCTCTCAGGGCATCGGGACGCAACCGGTTGAGCACGGGCGCCGACTTGGCGTCGATGGCTTCGCGGTTGTCGTCATACAGCTTGATATATTGGTCAATGGCACTCATGGCTCCTACATTTCGGGGTTGTCAATCTCTTGCTTGATCCAGTCATATCCCTTTTCCTCAAGCTCAAGGGCGAGGTCGGGACCGCCGGTGCGCACGATGCGGCCCTTGTAGAGCACATGGACAAAGTCGGGCTTGATGTAGTCGAGCAGACGCTGGTAGTGGGTGATGACAATCGTGGCGTTGTCGGAGGTTTTCAGTTTGTTTACACCGCCGGCCACGATGCGCAGCGCGTCGATGTCAAGGCCACTGTCGGTCTCGTCGAGGATGCTGAGACGAGGCTCAAGCACGGCCATCTGGAATATCTCGTTGCGCTTCTTCTCGCCGCCCGAGAATCCCTCGTTGACCGACCGCGAGGCCAGCTTGTTGTCGAGCTCGACAATTGCCCTTTTCTGACGCATCATTTTCAGGAAGTCACTGGCCGACAGAGGCTCCTGATGGAGGTAGGCACGCTTAGCGTTGACCGCCGCACGCATGAAGTTGACCATCGAGACCCCGGGTATCTCCACGGGATACTGGAATGACAGGAACAGGCCCTCGTGGCTGCGGTCCTCGGGGGAGAGCGTCAGCAGCTCCTTGCCAAGAAACATGGCCGAACCCTCGGTCACGCTGAACTTGGGGTCGCCCGCAAGAACGCTCGACAAGGTGGACTTGCCCGAGCCGTTGGGTCCCATTATGGCATGGACTTCGCCGGGACGTATGACGAGGTTGATGCCCTTGAGTATTTCCTTGCCGTCAATCCCGGCATGAAGATTTCTTACATCTAAAAGTATGTTGTTGTCCATTTCTGTATGTTTTTGCATGATTATTGATCAGCCGACCGAACCCTCAAGGGTTATCTGCAACAGCTTCTGTGCCTCGACGGCAAATTCCATCGGCAGCTTGTTCATCACCTCCTTGGCATATCCGTTGACTATCAGCGCTATCGCCTCCTCGGTGGGTATGCCGCGCTGGTTGCAGTAGAATATTTGGTCTTCCGAGATTTTTGATGTGGTGGCCTCGTGCTCGACCACGGCGGTATCGTTGAGCACGTCGATGTAGGGGAACGTGTGGGCTCCGCAATGGGAGCTGAGCAGAAGACTGTCACACTGGGTGTAGTTGCGGCATCCGTCGGCCTTGGGCGCGACCTTGACAAGACCACGGTAGGAGTTCTGGCTGTGTCCGGCTGAGATGCCCTTGGAGACGATGGTCGACCGGGTGTTACGACCGAGATGTATCATCTTGGTACCCGTGTCGGCCTGCTGGCGGTTGTTGGTCACGGCGACTGAATAGAACTCGCCGACCGCTCCCTCCCCGGCCAGCACGCAGCTCGGATATTTCCAGGTGATGGCGCTTCCGGTCTCGACCTGTGTCCATGACAACTTGGAGTAGTCGCCACGACATAATCCACGCTTGGTCACGAAGTTATAGACACCGCCACGGCCCTCCTTGTCGCCGGCATACCAGTTTTGTACGGTCGAATACTTGACCTCGGCCCGATCCTCGACCACTATTTCCACGATGGCCGCGTGTAGCTGGTTTTCATCGCGCATCGGGGCGGTACATCCCTCAAGGTAGCTGACGTATGACTCATCGTCGGCGACAATGAGTGTGCGCTCAAACTGCCCCGTGCCTGAGGCGTTTATGCGGAAATAGGTCGACAGTTCCATGGGGCATCTCACCCCCTTGGGGATGTAGACGAACGAGCCGTCGGAGAATACTGCCGAATTGAGGGCGGCAAAGAAGTTGTCGCGGTAGCTCACCACCGACCCGAGATAGCGCTTCACGAGGTCGGGATAGTCCTTGACAGCCTCGCTGATTGAGCAGAATATCACGCCGAGCTCGGCGAGCTTGTCGCGGTGGGTGGTCTTGACCGATGTTGAGTCAAATACGGCATCCACAGCCATTCCCGAGAGCGCTTTCTGCTCCTCAAGGGGTATGCCGAGGCGGTTGAACGTGTCGAGCAGCTGCGGGTCGACCTCGTCGAGGCTCTTGGGTCCCTCCTTTTTCTTTGGCGCGGCATAGTAGCTTATCGCCTGATAGTCGATGGGGGGGATGTCAAGATGGGCCCACCGGGGCATCTTCATCGTCGTCCAGTGGCGATAGGCTTTCAGCCTGAACTCCAACAGCCATTCAGGCTCATGCTTCTTGGCCGAGATAAGCCTGACGACATCCTCGTTGATGCCGGGAGGAATGATTTCGGAATCTATGTCGGTGGTAAATCCGTACTTATATTCACCCGATGTCACGTCATCGATGATGTCGCGGCTGTCGGCCTTGCCATCGGGATTATATGTGGTGTTGGAATCCATATTCATGACTGATATATTATTGAGCCTTCCTACTTGCTAATTATTAACAAACGCATTGGTTATAAAGTTGGGGGCGGTCACCCCGCCAAACACCTTGGGCGCGAGGTTGAGGACAGTGCGCATAGCCAGGCCGTCGCCAAGCCTTGACGAGGAGAGCAATCCGCTCGACGGAAACAGTGCGTCCCACAGATTGAGCACGATGCTCAGCACCAGGAACCACTTGAACAGGCAGAACAGCACCCCGAGCACACGGTCGATGACCCCAAGCATAAGGGCATGGGTGACATTGCGCACAAGCGAGGCGAGCAGTTTCACCGACAGATACACGATGACAAACAGCGTCACGTTGCCCACGACCGAGGCGGCATAGCCCGAGGTCTCGCTGTCGGTGGTAAGCTCAGGGATGAGCGACGCGGCAATCCGGGCTGCATCGCCGCCCCAAAGGCGACATGCCACAATGCCGAGTATCACGGCCGCCAACGACCCGAGCTGGGCAATCATACCCTTGCGGAGTCCCACTATCACGGCACCGGCAAACACTATCAATATGACAATATCTATAAAGCTCACTTCGATTTGCAAAATTAACAAAAAATTCCCACACTACCATCCCCTTGTCATCGCACCGACATGTAATCCGGCATCAGGAACACCACTGTCCCCTGATTTCACGCACTGCGCGGATTGCTGTGAGTTTCACACATCGGGATTTCATGAATAACGCGGATTGCTGTGAGTTTCGCACATCGGGATTTCACGTGAATGGACATAAAAATAACCTCACGTTGATTGCATATTCGGAAACTATGCTTAACTTTGCATCCGCAAACCATGGGGTTCATGCCCCGCGCCATAGACAAGGAGTGGTGCTCGAGTGGTTGAAGAGGCACGCCTGGAAAGCGTGTATACGCCAAAAGCGTATCGGGGGTTCGAATCCCCCTCACTCCGCAAGTAACGCGCTGATAGACAATGTGTATAGCATTAAATATCAAGTGCGTTATTTCCATTTTTTGTGGTTGGCGACCTTAAAAAAAGTCCGTATATGTTTCAACGTGTCCCCTCACGTATTCAAAATACAAGCGGTAGACAAGCGGTAGACAAGCGGACGTAATTTTTAAGGCTTATGATAACTACCCGTTTTTATCTTGACTGCCGCGGCTCCGCTCCCGGCTCTCCGGCTTCCCTGAAACTCGTCCTCACTCTCAAGGGTGTCCGTGCCCTGCTCCCCACCAATCTTTCCGTCTTGTCCTCCCAATGGGATGCGCGGCGGCAAATCGTGGTCGGACATCCCCGCAAGCAACAACTCAACTCGCTGCTTGCCGAACAGAAACTCGCCGTTGACTCCATCCTCTTTCGGCTCTCCTCTGCCGGGGAACTGCGTGGGCTTCGTGCTTGTGACATCAAAAACCGTGTCCTCGCTGAACTCTATCCCGAATCAGCAGAAGAAGACCACCGCGTAACTTTCCTTTCCCGTTTCAACTCCTTTGTGGCTCGGCGCTCCCCCGGCACTCAACGGATATATGGAGCGACCCTTGCGCGTATGCGTGCGTACCTTAATGGTGGTCTTGACGCTCTCACGTTCGATGACATAACGGTGCAGTGGCTGCGCGGCTTCGATGAGTTCCTTGCCAAGACCTCCCCCTTGCGCAACGCCCGCAACATCCATTTCCGTAATATCCGCGCCGTTTTCAATGACGCTCTCGACGATGAGGTAATATCATGCTACCCGTTCCGCAAGTTCAAAATAATACCTGAAAGGACACGCAAACGTGCGCTGACTGTCGGACAACTGCGGAATCTATTCTCCGCATCCGTAGAGCCTCACGAGCAACGTTACCTTGATTGCTTCAAACTTATTTTCATGCTCTGTGGTATTAACGTAGTCGATTTGTGCGGCTTGGATTCCGTTATTGATGGGCGCGTAGAGTATTCGCGGGCCAAGACACACCGGCTATACTCCATCCGTGTAGAACCTGAATGCGCCGAGATCATCGCCCGCTACCGGGGGAATGAATGTCTTCTTAATTTCTGTGACAACTGCTCCGGCTATCGGTCGTTCTATTCTCGTCTCTGCTTGAATCTCCACGCCATAGCCTCACGGCTCGGCTTGCCTCCTCTGTCCTCCTACTGGGCGCGTCATTCGTGGGCTACCATCGCGGCCTCGCTCGACATCCCCAAGGAAACAATCGCCGCCGCCCTCGGTCACGGTGGTAACTCCGTCACCGACATCTACATTGATTTTGACCGCTCAAAGGTCGATGCCGCCAATAGAAAGGTCCTCGATTGGGTGCTTTACGGCAAGAAGTAAGTTGATATTGACGAATCTTGCGTCTAACGTGATTCCGGGTGTAGGGTAGTGGGTTGCCGAGGTCAACTTCCCAGAGGACGTTGAGCGGACTAAAAACGACTAAAACGAAAAAGCCCCCTGCGAATAGCTTCAGGGGGCTTAAACTCGTGAGGATGGCGCGTCTGCGTTGCGCCCTGACTCCACAACAACGGTACAAGGGTAATCAAAATTCCCATAGCTTGCAAGAGATTCCGACACCAATGTATGGCTGGAATCCTTTCGGGGTGTAGCCGTACCCGGCTTGAACTCCCACGCTCCATCGCCTGGGGGACTTCCTTATCGTCACCACCTCGCGCCGGGGGTAAACGAACAGGCTGTCGAGCCGTGCGCGGTAGCCGCTGACGTATGCCGTGTAGGTTGAGTCCTGATAGGTGGTCTGCGTTATTGGTACCACGACCCTTGCGCTGTCGCCATCGGAAGTCTGCACGGTTGCCGTCAGGGTGTCGGTCGGCAAGCCGCATGACTGGCTCAGCTCCCCATCCGTGACTCTCGGCAGGGTCGCAACCTCGTGACGTACAACCACGCTGTCCCCCGGTTCCGGCTCATGGTAGGGTATCGTGTCGTGATACACCTCGCGGATGACGGTGTCCCTCCCCATGCCGTCGTTGCATACTGTCATCTCGTGGCAGGTGGATATACACCCGAGTGCCGCTCCGAGGGCGAACCAAAGGAACGATGTGAGCAACTGTATGAGTCTCATGATTGGAATCTTATTGAGTTGAGGCGGTTGAGCCATCCTTTCCTGTACTTGGTGTTTGCCGGGCGCGAGGCGCATATACGGTCGATGAACGCGGTGCGCTCGGCCTTGAGCCGGTCAAAGAATGCTGCGGGGGGCTGCGCGTTGACGGCGGCGAGGGTCACGGGGCCGACCACCCCGTCGGCGGTCACACCAAGCATCCGCTGCGGGATGGTGATGCCGTGGGCGCCGCTGAGCCACACCCAGTCGACCAGCATCAGGGCCACGGACTGGCTCACGATGCCGTCGGCCCGCCACCGGTCCCAGTACATGGTCCTGAGGATGTCGAGCCAGCGGGCATAGGGGATGTTGTAGTGGTCCACCGCCGAGGGGCGCGGGTAGCCGTGGCGGCGGCAGTAGTCGGTGTAGGTGGCGAGGGTGACCCCCGCCATCGTCGCGCCGCCCCTGTCGTCGGGGTCGTCGGAGTACCCTGTCCTGCGGGCTTTCTCAAAAAGCCTCTCGCCCGTCAGCCCGGCGGGGTTGACCCCTGCCTCATGCTGAATGATGAAAGGCACTATCTTCTCAATGTCTGCCATGGTGTTGAATTTTTTAATGTTTATATGTCATGGTTTATGTTCAGTAATCGCTCGGCGGCACGCGGTCCTTGCATCCGCGCTTGTGGCACTTCCTTACCTCGGCCTCGGCGAGCTGCAACTCCACCTCGTGGCGGCGGTGCAGCTCGTCAAGCCGGGCGTTCTGCTCGGCGCGGAGCTCGGCGTAGATGTGGTCTATCTTGGTGTCGCGCTCGGCGAGCCGCGCCTCAAGCCAGTCAACCTGCTTGCGCTCGTTCTCGTTCTCGGCGGCGACTACCGAGGCCACGTCCTGACGGTCGCGGGTCTTGCGCCCGCGCCACCACTTGACGGCCTCGATGATGCCCTGTAGGCCACCTACCATGCCCATTATAGCTAACAGGTCGGCCATCTCCATGTCATGCTGTCGTGTTGTCGGCGCAGTATTCGATAATCCGGCGGAACTCGTCGATGTATGTGCCTATGGGCGCGTCGGCGGGGAAGCCCGCCGTGCCGAGGGTGATGCTGCCGCCGCTGTAGCCGAGCTGCCCGGTGTACTCCACCGTGCCGTCGTCGAGTCGGCGGTTGACGCCCGCAGTGACGGCGGTCACATCGCCGCCTGACGCTGTGGCCCGCACGTCGTAGCGTGCCGCGCCGGTGTTGAACTCCATCACCGTGACCGTGGTCCGCGAGATGGTCCTTGTCTCCATACTGTCTGTTGTCTCCATGTCTGGTTGTCTTTTAGTTGGTTTCACTTATGGTTATATTTCACGTATAAGAAGCGACGGGGGCGGGTCAGTCGTCGGGACGCGTGGCGAGAAGCCGCCAGCCGCTCGGGGTCCGCACGCGCACCCCGTCCTCGCGGGTGACGCGGAGTCCGTTGTCGCCGGTGACCACCTCAAACTCCATGCCGTCCGTCCTGTCGAAGCGTATCATCGCGTACTCCCCGGCCTTGCCGATGCACAGGCCGTTGCCGAAGAAGCGCCCGATGTAGTACTCGTAGGACATCACGGCCCTGGTCAGCCGCGCCCGTGCCGTCACCGAGCTGCGTCCCGACGCCCCGGTGGTGACGGAGGCGGTGATGACGTGCCATCCGGGATTGAGCAGCGGCGACATCAGCTTGTCGCCGTCTGACGCCGTCCCCGAGACATGGACGCTGTAGTCGGTGAGGCCCGCCGACGCGAGCCTGACGGTCGATACGGCATCGGTGCAGCCCGCGTCGGCGTATGTGGTGAGCGTCACCGCCACGCTCCCCTTGACGAGCGACGGCACGACCGCGCCGGTGCTGATGTACGTCCCCGAGACCGAGACGAACCCATCGAGCATCAGCTTGCCGGGGGTGTCGGTGTGGAACGCGCCGAGCAGCACGCCGCCTTTGCTGTCGGTCAGCACCGGCGACGGGTACTTGTCGGTCGAGCTGTTGGACGTGACACTCACATCCACCGCCGCGCCGTCATAGACCGTCCTCTCGGTCGTGCCGCCGCCGAGCAGCTCGGCCACGCTGCCGTAGATGTTGCCGTCGAACGCCACGACCTGCTCGTTGTCGGCGTTGAAGATGTCAATCGTGCGCCGCCCCGGGTCTATCTCCACGCGCTGCCCGCCGGTGTCGCCCGCCACGACGTGCTGCACGGTCAGCCCCTCGGCCTCGATGAGCGCCGCCTTGAGCCTCCCGTCGCTGTCGAGGGCTGCGGTCTCCTCGCCGTCGCTGTTGCGGAACACCACGTTGTCCGATGTCAGGGTGATTCGCTCCGACCCGATGTCGATGCCAGAGCGGCGCAGCGTGTCCGACGCGTCGAGCGCCGAGGGTGTCCAGTCGTGGGCGGTCTCCCCCGGCTCTATCTGCAACCCGCGGAACGCCACGCGCACGAGGTCGGAGCGGTCAGCCGAGTTGTTGTGGAACGTCACGGCCACCTTGCCCGCCGCTATCTCCGCGTCACATCCGGCGGTGAACACGGCGCTGTAGTCGCGGGTCTCGTACTCCGCGCCCGACGACACCCATGTTGGCAGGTCGGCCACGATGACGCTGTTGTCGAGGGAGCGGATGCTCGGCATGAGCCTCACCGTCCCCTTGGGCTGGGCGAGGTGGATGGTGACCCGCAGCGTGTAGCGCTCCCCGGCCACGAGCGCCACAGGCTCGTCCGTGCCGCAGTAGCTGAATGTCTCCCACGTGGGGGAGGCCGCGCCCGCCGGGCGGGTGAACTGGGTGAACCGCCGCCCCGTCGAGCCGACAAGCTCGCCGATGACGCACGTCCCGCCCCCTGAGTTGGCGGTTGCCCAGCCTGTGACGGTGCGCCCCGTGCCGTGTAGCATGTTGCGGCACGTCCCGGTTGTCAGCCGCCCCTCCTCGACGGTGAGGCCGATGTGCGAGGCCGTCTGCTGTATCTCCGACACGCGGCGCTCCATTTCCACCATGGTCTCGCCACGGATGGTGCTTATATCGGTCTCGGTCTTTCCCACACGCTGTGTGATGCCGTCGATGGTCTGCTCTATCTCCGAGGTGGCGGTCTTTATCTCCTCGATCAGCGCCGGCTGCGTGACGTTGTCCTCGGGGGCGGGTATCCACCCGGGGGCGCGGTCGCCCTCGTACAGGGCCACGTGGTCGAGCGTGACCACGGTGTCCTGCGGCGACTTGTGCAGCAGCAGGCACAGCGACGGCGCGGTGTAGTCCCCCTTGACGGTGAACGGCACCTCGATGTCGAAGCTGCCGTCGCCCATGTTGGTGCCGACATGGGCTATCTCCTGCGACGGCCCCCACGCCGCCCCGGTCGGGGTGTTGTAGAGGGTGAGCGCCGCCGTGGCGGTAGCCGACTGCCCCGGGAGGCTTATCCGCCCCCGCGCCACAAGGACGTACCCCGTGCCGTCGGTCACCGGGGTTGTGAGCGTGGCCCTGATGCCGCTCAGCTCCGTGTCGGCGGCGCTCTTGCGCACCATCAGTCTCCCGCTGCTGTAGTTCCAGTAGGGGGCGTTGTTGACGGTCGTCCATCCCCGGGGGAGTCCGTCGGCCTTGGCGCGCCCCGTCCACCGTCCCGAGTCGGGCACGAGGTTGCGCCCGCCGATGCGGAACGTGGTCTTCTTGGACAGCATGGACGTGAAGTCGCTCTCCGTGGTCTCGAACCTCCTCTCCACCTCCTCCTTGTACGAGCCGAGCGCCTCCCTCACTTTCCCCGCCTCCGTCTCGGCGGCCTCCCGGGCTGTCGTGAGTATGGCGGCCTCCGTCTGACGGCGGCACTCCTCCATCCGTTCCGTGAGCAGGGTTATCGCGTTGCCCCAGTCCCTGACGAGTCCCGACAGGTTGTCCCTCACCTCGTCGGTGAACCTCACCATGCCGCCCGACACGTCGGCTATCAGGCCAAGGAGGGCGGTGTAGGCGCTCTCGCACGCTTGCCACGCCTCATCGAGACGGTCGGCGGCAGCTGTACCCGCGACATGCTCCGACAACCCCAGGGACGACACCTCGGTATCGAGCGCATCCTGACGTACTGTACATTGCGCCATGAGCGACCACAGGCTGCCGGCACCTGCGGCTGTCAGCACGCCGTCGCGGAACTCCCCGTCGATGTACGCCCCCAGCAGGCCCGCCGCCGACTGCGCGCCTTTGGCCGCAGTGTTGGCCGCAGTTGCCGATGCCGTGGCCTCGGCCAAGCGCTCGTCGGTGTCCTCGGGCGCGGCGCTCCATCCGCCGACGCCGCCCCCCTCGTACAGACCCACATACTCGAGCGTGACCTCCGTCCCCGACGGCGCGTCCTGAAGCACCACACCGAGACGTGCCCCCGCGAAGTCCTGGCCAAGCACCACCTCCTCGTTGATGTCAAACGCGCCGTCGGAGGTGATCCTGCCGAGGGTGACCGAATGGCTCCATGACGGCGAGGTGTTGTACAGCCTCAGCGCCACGCCGTGTCCCTCCGTGAGTCCCGCGACCGTGCCACGTGCTATGACCGTGAGCCGCGTCCCTGCGGGGAACGCCTCGCGGGTGGGCGTGGCGTGGAGTCCGTTCTGCGCCGCCGCGCCGGTCACGTCCGATGTCTTGAGCATCACCATCCGGCGGTCGCCGTAGGAGACGGCGCAGCCGCCGTTGAGGTATCCCCATCCACGCGGGAGGCCGCTGTCGCGCCGCCAGTAGCCCGACTCGCGTATGAGGTTGCGCGTCCCCGTCGGGCGCTCCGCGATGCCCCGCACGTCGTCGAGTCCCGAGGTGATGGCCTGTAGCGCCGATGTCACCGTCTGCTCCGACGAGGTCATGTACAGCTCCCCGTCGGCATAGAGGCTGCGGGTCATCAGCCCGTAGCCGCTGAGCGTCCGGCCATGCCACTCCATCCCCGAGAGGTCACCCAGGCACGTCCTTACCGTCCCCGTCCCCGGGCCTTGGCATCCGTCATACTCGGCTATGCGCGGGCGGTCGTCCTCGACCGTGACGTTTATGTAGCCCTGACGGCCCGGCACGTCCGACCCCATCAGCACCACCTCGTCCCCCGGTGCGGGGACCGTCCCCGTCGAGGTCGGGCGGCGCAAGGCGATGAAGTTCCGGCCATCCTCGGTGTCGGCCTTGACCACCTGCTCCCAGTAGCCGTGGATGCGCTCCACGCCGCCGTCAGCCCCGCCGTCCCACCGCGAGCAGCGGGCATAGTCGCCCTGCGTGAACGAGCCGTCACCCTTGCCCGGGGTCAGGTAGAGGCGGTACCAGCTGTCACCGTCAGCCCCGGTGCCGGTCTCGCGCACCTCCTCGACCACGCCCGATGCCTGCGACACGACCACCGAGCCCCCCACGGCCTTTATCTTCTGTATCACCAGCTCAAGCACCTTGAGCGACATGCGGGCCGTCAGCACGTCGGCGTCGACATGCCACAGACCCTGCGCGTCCCTCCACAGCCCCAGCCCTTGGCCGAGCATCCCGCCGTTGTCAAAACCCGCCGACATCACCGACCCCGCGTCACCGTCGATGACCACCTCCCGCGCCGTCACCCGCTCCGACACCTCAGCCCGCCGCGCCGTCACGGTCTCCGTCGCCGTCACACCGCTTGCCTTGACCGTCTTACCCGCCGTGACATCCTCATCAGCCGTGATGCTGCCATCGGTGTTGAGTGACCGCAAAAGGGCTTTCCCATCATTGCTGATGCTGTATTTCCCCTCCCCGAGCGAGAGTCCCTTGATAAAGCGTATCAATCCCAGCGCCGTGTCGTCATTGAGGCGGCTAAGAAACCACTCCTTGACCGCCGTGTCGTCATCGAGGGTTGAGGCCGAAGTGGCGTGCGTGGCTTCTGTGGCCGTTCCGGCGCTGGAGGCGTATCTTGCGGTCTCGGCGATGTCGGCCTTGGCCGCGTGAAGTGCCTCCCTAACGACTGTACCCGATACCGTGCCGTCCGACACACCCCCGGCTACAGTCACCGACGAGCCACCACGTCTCTTGCCTATCATCTTGACATCTATCATGCTCATATCTGCTTATACTTATCGTGTTATGCTGTTGTCAATCATTGTCTATCTCCTTTAGGGTCATGCGGGCTGTACCGTCCGACAGGTCGCGGGTGATACCCAATACCATGAAATCCTTACCCTGCATGGCCGGATGGGTATATGTGGCCCATGGGTCGGCGTTACCGCCGGTATCCTCAAGTGTCTGTTCCATTAGCAACCTCGGCCTGTGGTATTCGCGCCAATAGCGGTCGATATACAGTTGCTCGGGTTTTACCTGTTCACCCGATGCCTTGTCATAGATCGACATTACGGGCAAGCCTGTGGCGGTATCAACCGGCACCGACAGTTTCACCGAGTCACTGACACCCATCTCCCTCCGCTCATCGGTGGTGAGGCCGCTGTTTATCCTGAAAGTAACATCGTCGCGCTCATTGACAAAGCCCTCCCTTGTGTCGCTCACATAGACCACATCGTTGTCAAGCAGGTTATCGACCCCGCCGTTGTCACTGTAGAGCTTTATCTCAAAGTCCTTGAGCATCAGGTAGGCCACACGTGGCAGAAAACGCCGCCCCTCTGCAACGAGATAACGGTCGGCATAACGCTCCGCGCCCTCTGTCGACAAGTCGCTGATGCGGAAATCCATCGGCGCGACTATACGGAATGTCACGGGGCCGTGCAGACGGTCGCTCTGTCTTATCCTTATGGCCGTACCCTTGGCCTCGATGCCGAAGTCACGGAGTACGTTGTTCTGTATGGCGAGGGAGTCGCCCAATATGTAGGTTCCCTGTGCAGGGTCGAACCCTATGCCGAATGACTGGGCATAGTACTCCGCGTCATCGGCGCACTGCTCCCTCGTCTTGTAATCAACCCACTTGTAGGACGACACATCACCCCCCGCCGCGTCCTCCTTGACACACTTGTCACCGACCACAAGCATACAGCGCAACACGCTGACCTTTGACACGGTATCATTAGTGAGCCGGTCTATCTTGTACAGCTTGCGCATTCCGTCGCTCCATGGCGCGATCCATGGATAACGGTCACAGACGACCGGCGATGACAACGGGGTGTCGGCCTCATAGTAGGCTGTAACATAGTAGCCGTATCCGTCCCCACGATAGACCACCTTGTCCTTGCCGACATCGCGCCACCATGCGCCGGAATCGTATGACATGGCCTTGGCATAACTCATTGAGCCGACCCTTGACGTGATAGGCACAGCGAGTATACTTCCCGAGATTACTATATAATTGCTGCTGTCGCTGTCGGCGGGTGACCACGCCCCTCCCGACACCGCGCCCGTGTATTCCGCGTATGGCGCCCACCGTGTCAGGTCATCCTCATAAGGCAGCAGATAGTGGTCGGACGAGAACCCGAGTCCCCCCACCGTCAGTATCATTGTGTCGGACATGTCGGGTGCCGGTGCCGGCGAGTTGTCGCCCGAGCGGGGACGCTCCGAGCTGCCAAACGCCATCAGCCACGCGCCGTGGTAAGATTCAGTACCGTCCTCCTGTGCGAATGGCACTGACTCCTGGTGCCGTCCTGATGACATCTTGTCGCGCAGACCGTAGTCGTCAAGGTAACGGAATCTCCATCGCGGATGCTCCTTGACGCGGATGTACCAGTCCCTGACAAAAGCCTTGCCGTAGGTCGTCATCGTGTCGTGAAGAATGTCCCACATCGCCCGCAGGGCGGTCTCTCCGTCCCCCTCCGACGAGTACTCTGTCATGTACAGCTGCCTGTTGTCGTAGGGACTCGTCAGCGAGCCGGAGTCAAGGGGATTCTCGATTACATTCTCCACTCCCTTTATCTCACATGTGAGCGACAGACGGTTGTATACTTCCGACACCGACACCTGCGTGTCACAGTCCGACACTATCCCTGTCGAGATTGTCACACGGCGGCGCTCCATGCGCGATGCCGTCGCTCCCTCCCCGATCAGCGACCAGGCTATCGGCTTGCTCGACTTGATGGATTCCCACGAGAATATGTAAAACCTCATGCCCAGCTGCACGATGTGGAGGTTGAGGTACTTTAGCAGCTCGTCCACGACCTCATCCTGACTCCACACGTCATCCTCCGTGTCGCCAAGAAACAGCAGCTCCGACACTGCCATGCCGTCAAACACACCTCGCCCTGTGCTGTCCATCGCCCTGCTGCCGTCGTAAAGACATCCGGCGGTTCCCGACCCCGCTTCCGTGAGCGGCTTCGTGGCCGCCTCAATGGCCGACAGCACGAGGCCGGCGGCTGTGACCTCACGCGCCCCGGCCTTGACGGCATCATATATGACACCGAGAGCACCTATGCCTCCATAACGGCTGTACTGCATGGCCGTAAGCGCGTCGATGCAGTTCAGCTCCACCTCGTCGAGGCTCTCGTTGTAGCCCTGTGAGTAGGCTTGTGGCTCGACATAGCCCGCGAACAGGCACTCGCCGTCCCGCGATATGACCACAGTCACATCACCCACGCCCTCGGCAAACAACCCCCCAAGCCATTCCCTCGTGAGCAGCCTGACCTTGGCCGAGCGGCGCAGCAGGTGGTCCATAGTGTCGTTGGTCTCCGTGCGAACCTCCACCGGGTCATTGGTGAACCACACACCCGATGCCTCTGTCCCTATCTCCCGACACGGGGTGGCAATCCCTCCGACCGTGATGGTCACAACCACCACCGCCCCATGGCGGTCTGTGAAACTTCCTGTCAATCTCATGGCTGTATCTATAGTCTTATGTTTGACTTCCTACCTGAGCGTGACGACACGCGGGTCTCGTTGGCCAGCACGCACACGAGGTCGCGTCCCGACACGCGGAACTCGCCCCCAACCGCCGCCGTCGCGGGAGGGTTGATGAGAGACCGCAGACGGTCGAGCGGCGCCACCACCTCAGGATTGTGGCTTGCCCCGGCGTACTCGCCCATCAGGCCGATGGTAGGGCCGCTGATGATGCCACCCTTGGCAAACTTGGGTATCGAGGCGAGCGCCGCCACCACCGAGGCTACGGCGGCGACGGCCATTATGGCACCCACCACCGGGATGCTCGCCACCGACGACGCGGCTCCGGCTGCGGCCTCCTTGGCCTCGGCCTGTCCTTGCGCCTCCTTGGCTGTTGTGATGGCCAATATGGCCGGTATGGCGGTTGCCACCGCCGAAAGGATGCTCTGTCCATATTTGAGCCATTCACCGGCGGTACCGCCGATAGCCTCGCCGAGACTGCCCATTATCTCACCTGTGCCCGAAAGGCCCTGTGCCACCTCGGCGCTCGTGTCCTTTTGTTCTTTCTGCTTGTCAAGGAAACCTTGGTAAATCGGCAGCAGCTTCTCAAGACTGGCTTTCAGGGAGTCCCCGACCGGGTTCTTGTCGTCATCGAGCATGGACCTTATGGCGGCGATGGTAGCCTTTATCTTCTCCTCGCCCATCAGCTTGAGACGTATCTCCTGTTCAATGGGTGACAACGCGGTTATCTCCGACACCTCACGCTCAAGATCCACTATGTCGATGCCGCGCCGCAGCACGCGCTCACGCTCAAGCAGCTTGTCTATCACGCGCTGTGTGTCGGCAATCTCAGCGTCCTTGGCGTGGGATTGCTTCTCCCGGTAGAGATCCAGAGCCTCGTTGACATCCGAGAGCGTATCAAGCTCATCGGCAATCCCGATGTCGTTGCCTCGTTTCTCGACTTTCAGCTCAACCGCCGATTTCTCCTTTGGCTTCTCTTTCTTGCCGAGGCTGTCGAGACGCGCCTCGATGTCACGCAGTTTAGCCTCCTCCACGTTGAGTTCCTCGATCTTACTCTCAATCTCGCCGCGCTCACTTTCCGTTGCCGAGTGCCACCGCTTCTTCAGCTCCTCACGCTCCTTGGATATTTCCTGTAGGCGCGTCTGTTCCGTCTTGTCGGACGCACCTCCTGACGGGGCTGTTGTTGGTCGGGTTCTGCTACCGGTGACCTTGAAGGTGATGCTGTTTGCCTCAGCCACGGCATCAGTCATCTGCTTTTTGAAATTGGCAATCGCTTTGTTATTTGAGTCGTATGCGGCCTGTGCCTTATCAAGTTTGCTTGTACCCTCGATCTCGACCGTCTTATACACTTTTTGCGCCTCAAACGACGGTGCCATACCCTGCGATATTACAGTATATGGGTTGACCCCAAACAGACCGCCACCCGACTTCCCGTCAGGCTTACCGGGATACCATGGGTCAACCTCGACTTGTTCTGTCTGCCTCGTGGGGTCGTAATGTCTCTTGTTGCCGTACTCGTCATACAGGATGTCGTAGTTTTCCTGTTCCTTGGCGGCTATTTGGTCGGCTAATCGGCGTGCCCTTGCCTCAAGTACCATCTGACGGCAATAATCCTCAGAGTTCTCTATTAGAGCTTTGTACCAGTCTGATACGCTTGAGAAATATCTCATGGTATCTCCGTAGGTGTCGTTCATCTCCCCAACGAGCTTCTCTTCTTCGGCCTTGGTGCCGTTGAACTCCTTTAGCTTGGTTATGTTGAGTTGCAACGCCGACCTCGTACTCTCGAGGGTTGATACCTCATGCTGCCGCAGCTGCTCCATCTGCTCGGCGTCGCGCTTTGCCCGGGCCTCGGCATCCAACAGCCTGTTGGTAGAATCTGTGGCATCGTCCTCAGTCTTGGACAGCTTGTCGATTATCAGTCCAAGCGCGGTTAATGCAACGCCTATGCCCGTGGAGATGAGCAGACCGCGCAGGGCTATTTTCAGAGCCACAGAAGCCGCCGCGCTACCCTTTGCCGCCGTGGAATACACCGTCATGGCTGCCGTGCCTTTCTTGATGCTGCCCGTCCCCATGATCATCAATCTACGCATGACCGTCTGTGTCAGGTTGAATTTTTTAACCGCTGCGGAAGCACCTACATAGGCCGCTCTCCCAATCTTTAGGACTTGGGCCAATCCACTCACGAGCTGGGTCGCACGCGTTATGTCAGGGAGCACCCCCTGCACGAGGCCACCAATCCGTTCCATCCAATCCCCAAACTCGTTGGCTTGCTGCTTCAGCTTGCCCACGTCAGTCTTGGCGAGCTCGGCGTTCATCCCTCCCACGGAACTCGTGACCACGTCACACAACACCGCCGCACGCTCTGACTCAGTGCCAAACTTCAATATCTTCTCCTGTGCCTCGTCAAACGAGTAGCCGTAGCGGCTCAATGCCCCGGTCTGCCCGTCCATCACCTTGCCGAGCATCGTGGCGATCTGGGCGGCGTTCTCCTGCGTGGCGTTGAGTCCGTACTGTTGGGCGAGCATGTCGTTCATCACCGGTATCAGCTTCTCAAGGCTCTCCTTGCGGGTGAGGTAGGTCGCCAGCTCCTGCGCACCCGACAGCTGCACCTCGTCCCCTATTACCCCGAGCTGCTGCTGGGCCGAGCACAGGTCCTTGATGCTCTGTATGTCGGCCTCCCGCGCCCCCATGGTGTTGCGCATGTTGACGGCGAGCTGTGTCTCGGCCTCCACCTGAGCCGCGTAGGCATCCGACAGCCCTGTCAGCACGTTTTGTACCTTTTGCAGGGACGTGTTGACCGAGTCAATACACATACAGAGAGATGAGAAATCTTGCATCTCTTTCTCTAGCTCAGTCGTTGTACTCACGGTAGACTGCATGACACGACGCAACCCCTCGGCATCGACCGTGAGTTTCTTGAAGCCACCCGCCTCATCAATGCGGAATGATATTGATATGGTGCTGTTCGAAGCCATTTCTTATCGTTTTATTTGCTTTTGTTTTCCTTTTTTTATATATTCGCGAAAAACAACATTATATGGATTCCATAGATTTTTTTACTGAAGTGTTTAATTTCTTAGCCATAACGATGGCCTTCCCTCTTGCTTTCGTGGCCTTTTGTGTGAGAGTCGGACAACGTGGTATCTTGAGTCGCAGGATATGGACACTTAAGAAGACCCTCATCTTGTTTGCGATTGAGATAATCGCTTTCATAAGTCTGTTTGTTTCGTATCCAATTAAATTATATTACACTTCGATATGGCCACAGTATACTTTCGGCTTAGTTGACTCGTACTATCTTTACGTGATTGTACTCCTCACTTTCAAACCATACATCACTTCTAAGGGAAAAGGTTTTGCACCTTATTTCTTAGGTGGCTCTAGGTGGTTTTAGACAGCCTCTCGAAGCGGGCGAGCCGTTCTGCGGGTGTCAGTTCCGGGGCTTCCACAGGTCTCCGTTTGGTCTCACCGTCCCATGGCAAGGGCATCAGCTGTCGCGGGGTGACTCGCTTGCGCACGTGCGGCTGGATGCAGATGGTCGCCAACAGCCGCGTGCGCTCCCACTCGTCGTGCCGCCGTGCCTCGGTCATCTCGCGCCATGCACGGCAGATAGCCTCGAACTCATCGTAGTCACAGCGGCAGAACTCGTCAAGGGACATGCCGATGCACCCCACCGCCACGCCTAAGAGGTCGTAGATGCCGGTGGAGTTTTTTTTTCATCCCCGGCCACCTCGTCCCCATCGGCATGACGCTCGCGTGAGATGAGGTCGCCCCACGCTGTCATGTCATCAGGGGAGATGCTGTCGGCAAAGTCCATCAACGACATGTCAAACTCACGCCCCTCACGCCGCGACGCCGACTTGACGCAACACCACAGGTAGGTGCACAGGTCGGTGAAACTCTTGGAGTCCATCTCGGTGATCTCACGACCCGTCTCTTGCTTGAAACGGAGCATTGCCCCCATAGTGGGACTACAGGGGTATGCTGTTCCGTCTATCATTATCTCTACACGTCTCATGACCCTGCCGCAGTGGTTTCGGTTATAGCGCTCTCGTCAAAGGTCACCACTCCGTCATTCTCAAGACTGATGGAGTATGTCGCATCATCCTGTGCGGGATCTACACGCTCAAGCGACGCTATGACAAACTTGCCCGTCAGATAGGGCTTGGCCGAGTTGCCGCGCTCCATGCACTTGACCTCGACACTCTGACCCGCCGACACCATGGAGAGGCACGTCTTGTATCCCGTCTCGGTCTCCTGATAGAAGACAAGACCCTCAGCCGAGATCGACACGCTCAGGCCGGTCACGCCCTTTTCCTTCCACAAGCCCGCCGAGAGAGCAGCCGAGGCGACAGGCTTTACGGCCCGGTCCTTAGTCTCGCTGTTGATTGTCACTGTGTGGGTGGAGCAATGTCCCACCGCCTTGCCCCCGATGTAGAGGAGCATGTCACTGCCGTTGCAGTATCCACTTTTGGTTGCTGTTGTTGTAGCCATATCTATCAATTTAATTGTTGTTATATCCTCACGTTAAATACGAGCTGCTGCACAAAGGCATCATCCTGATACGCCTCCTCACTTTCGGCCAAGTAGCAGCTCCGCATGACTTGGCCGTCATGCTCGGCGGTGACATAGTCGAGAGCGGCGCGTACCGCCTCGGCCAGTTCCACGCTCTCGCCATACCGCTCCGCAAAACAGATTACCTCCACCTGTATCTCATCGGCTCCCGGCTGACCCTGCTTCTGTGGGTTGGCCGACAGCGCCGTACGCCGATACAGGATATAAGGCAATTCCGCACTGTCGGTCGCTACCGGGAAAACCTTGTTTGTCCGTGCAGCCACCCCGGCATTTTCCAACAGGACGGCGCGTATTATCGCCCCTGCGCTTAATGAAGTCTTAGGTACATCCATATTTCCTTGCTATTCGTGTCACATTGTCGATAATCTCATTGCGCAGGTCCTCTGTCACCGTCCCGCGCACTTGTTGCAACGTAGTCCGCATAAATCCGTAGCGTCTCATGCGCCCCGTATAGTGGCCTTTCCTGAGCCGACGGAATATCTTGGATCGTGTCTTGGTGTAGCGCCTGTCAGTACCTGCCTCGGCCCATATCAACACAGGCTTTCTCAAGCCCCTGCGGTTGGTATGGAATCCGTAATCCCTGCCGCTCTTCCCTGCCTTTTTGGTGCCGACAGTGACACGGAATCCGGCCTTGCGCTTGAACACCATGGAGCGGACTCCACGCTCAAGGTCACGGTCGGTGCGTATGCTCCCGCGCAGATTGTTTATCGCGGTCTTGCGTACTTTGTTTGCCTCTCGCCTGAATGCGCCCCTCAGGGCTTGCACACGGCGCTTGACATCCATCTCGGCAAAGAGCTTCTGTAGGTTGCTATCATCGTACTGCATTTGAGCCATACCGCGATTATGGGTTTACACGTTCACACACTAAAGTTTTCATGCCTCTCTCGACATTCGGGATTACGTTGGTGACCGTGTAGAGATACCCGCCCAACTGCTCAATCCGCCAAAGTTCCTTGACCGGGTGAGCGTCACGGATATTAAACTCCACGCGGTAATCGGGAAAATGCTCGCCGACCTCCTCACTTCGGTTGCCACTGAATCGGACACGCTCGGCATGGATGATGTGGCGCTCGACAAACTTTGCCTGTGACTCGTCACCCCATTTGTCGGCATCGCCTACCGGCTCAAATGTCCTGAGCCTGTATCTCATTCTCCCGGCTTGCATCGCTTCCTAATTTCCGATAAGGTTTCACCAATGCCTGTAGCGAGTCCGGCACCTCGTGCATCTGCACACCGCTGACACTCTCGCGCTGGTTGTACCAATGGGCCGCCAACATCATGACGGCGTGTCTCAGCGGTGAGGGAAATTCACCGCCGTTACTGTCGGTCAATTCCTGACCACTGCGGTTGGTAGCCGTGATTACGGCGACCTCGGCAGTGTCAAGCAGATGTGTCAGATACTCGTCGTCATCGCTGAAATCATCAGCCCTGACGTGTTTCTTGAATAAGGCCAAACTCACTACAGCCATGGAAGAAAACTTTTATCACGCCCCTGCGGACGCGGTGGCCACCTTACCCAACTTGAATGCCTCCTTGCGCAGCGTGGTGGTGCCATAGTTGACGTTGAGCACGAAATCCACGGCATCCTTACGCGCCTGGCTATAGGGGTCGATTACAAACGATATGTCACCAAAAAGCCCCATGGGCTGGTAACGCCAGTCGCCCAGACCGATGTTACCCTCGCCGATGTAGTGGGTGGTAAACACGGGAAGCCCGGCGATACGGTCGTTCTCGCACACCATGATACCGCTACCGGCATCCTTGGGAGTGGCCTCGGCGATGGCCTTTTGAGCCTTTGTCATAGTCCAGCAAAGATGCTCGCCATCAACGCCTGTCTCCAGCACTTTTGCTTTCATGGTGTTAAACTCCTTGAAAGTGGGCTCGGCGCTGAAATTGAATACGTCCTTTGAGGCTACGCCGACATAAGGGCCTACCAGTGTGGTAGCTCCAGTGACCTTCGTGGTGCTGAAAAGGATCTTGTTGATGAGCATAGCCACGGCCAACGGCATGAGGTTCTTGGCGATGGTCTCTATCAAGCCCTCGGTCTGAATGATGGTCTGCCGTGTGATGGGGATGGCGATACCGATACGCTGCGGCGCTGCGGTCAGCTTACCCAGCTTGATCTTGGTGTCGGTCAATGCCACGCCCTCACCGGCAATGGTAGCCTCCACCGCCTCGTAGGTAGGCCACACATAGTCTCCGGCCAAGCCTGTAGGCATCGGCAGTCCGACCTTGTCGAGTATCAGTCCCTCGGTGAGTGGTGTCAGGATGTCCTGTACCTTGAGCGGCACCACAGCGCTGTCGGCTGTGTCGGCAACCATCATGAGGTCGCGGACCAGCAGCACCTGTGTCTGCTTGCCGTTCTGCATGTTCTCGCGTATGATACGCGACGCGTCGGCGGCGGCATTGGGGTTCTCGCGCAGATGCTCGGCAGCAGCCACCTGCATCTTCATCTGCAACAACTGGTTCTCACGCGTGAGCGCGACAAACTCTGACTCCTCTACTTCAGTGCGTCCGCGCTGCTCCCTCTCACAGGCATCGGCCATCTCGCCGATACGGTCGCAGTTGGCCTGATACTTGTTTACCAACTGACGCACATTCAGTTTCTCTTTTTTCTTCATTTCCATACTGAAAGTCGGTGTTAATGATTAATATAATTTCTGCGAGGCAGCGCGGCGCATTTCACGCAACTGCTTACGCATCGTCTCTCTATCCACTGTGATCACGGAGTCACCCGGATTTCCCGCCTCACGCAACAAGGTGATAAACTCACGCGCCTCCACCGATGTGTCGGGATAGGCGGGATCGGCTGCCAATGTGAAGTCATACACACCAGTTATTGTCCTGACCGTATAGGTCACAATGGTCTTGCCATCCACAGTCTCACAGGTACGCTCGACAAAGTCACTGTCCCAATATCGGGTAGTGAACGCGAAACTGCAACCCGATATGTCGCCACGGCGCACCAATTCCAACGCCTTGTCGCCATCGGAAGTGTTGGGAGCCTCAAACTCAAACCTCACGCCCTTGTCATCGACGGCATAGGACAGTGTGCCGTTACCCCCGTTGCTGCGGGCCAATATCAGCTGACGGTCGTGAAACATGGTAAACTTGATGTCGCAACTGTCCAGCAATTCCCTCGTGACGGCCTCCGGGGCAATGACCTCGCGGGCCTCGCTTTCCTCATCGCTCCATAAGGTAGCGGAGGGCACGCCAAAAAGAATGGCATAGCCGGTAATGGTGCGGCTCGGGGTATCATCCCCGTCCACCTCGCGAACGTGCAGCTCGGCGCATTCCGTGCGCAAGATCCGCCGTGACTCAATCTCTTTATTCCTCATCATCGTCATTTCCTTTATCGTTCTCATCTCCTGATGTCTCTGATGTATTTGCGGATGACCCTTGCATCCCTATCTCGTCAATACCTCGGAGATTGGCCGATACAAGTATCCTGTCACCGCCGGGAATCGGGGGCATGTTTTCCTCCTTGCGCAGCTCGTTGACTGATGCCGTACCGTTGGCGAGCCTCGCGGCCTGATACCTGGCACGGCTGTCAAGGTCACAGGCGTACAAGCCACGACGGTCAAACTGTATCTTGTATTTATGGGCCACCTGCGGGGCTACCAACTTGCGGTACAGCTCCACCTCGATGCCCCTCAACAGCGGGTTGAGGGTAAGGCTCAGAAATGCCACGTTGGCCTGTTCGGCGCTCTTGTAGTTGTTGCTGGTGTCGTCAAACACGAAAGATGGATGCACGCCGAAAAAGCGGCAGATCTCACGCACGGTAAACTTGCGGCTCTCAAGAAACTGCATATCGGTCGAGCTCATCGAGAGTTGGTCAAACCTCAACTGTCCCGGCAGACTGACAATCCTCTCGCCTGACTGGAAACGCTCGTCAATGTTTACGGCTGTCCTCTCAAGTTCCTTATCCTGATATTCGCCAAATCCGCGAACGCTCGTGTCGTTTGACACGAGGCCACGGACATTGCCGCCATTGGCAAAGCGCTCCCGGGTCTCCCGGTCCCCCGTGGCGGCAATGCTCATGGCAATCCGGGCATAGGCCAGGACACTAAGCCCCCTCTTGCTGTTCCCGACTGTGAGTCCCTTGATGTGTATAATCTCATCCTCTGTGTATCGGCCACTGATGCCGTTGTCGATATCAAAGACATCATAGCGGTCATTAACCGTGTCGTGATTGACAGTACCGCGACCGCAAAGCACGAGACGGTCTATCTCCATCGTCACGATGTTGTAGACAGGCACGATGTAGGCGTTGCCTTCCAACAGGACGTTTTGGACTGCTTGCCGCCAAAAGTCAAAGGCGTTGACAGCTGCATCGGGCTGCACGTTCAACAGGTAGTTGAGCGGGCTACGCTCATAATCGACAAATATGCCGTCCTTGCGTCTCTGAAGCCGTAAGGGCAGGTTTGCCACGCTTTCGCTGAGTAACTTCACACAGCGGTAGACCGTGGCGATGCTCAAGGCTGTAGCCTCGCCATCAACCAACAGCGGCGTACACCCTGCGCGGTATGTCGCGACAGGATGCCTACCGTTCCCGGCCTCACGTTTGAACAGTCCTGATACTCTTTGCCAAAAGCCCATATCGTTTTCAACTCGCTTTATTACAAAACTAATCAACTCAAACCGATATTAAAAGAGGGTAATTTGGCGCTTGCCTGACTTTGTTAGATATGCTTTCCTTTGGTTTCCGATGCTTTCCCTCGCTGATAATATTTATGAATATTTAACTTTTACCTCATGAGCAGTGGATTCAATGTAAGGATGAAAAATTTGGAACGGAAATATTGAAAAATATAAGATAATTATTTTGTTATTAAAAATAAAATTACTATATTTGTAATGTAATAACAACGAAAAAGAAAGGAGGTGTAATGATGAAATGAACAGAAAAAATCAAGTGATTAGCAGAATATTCCGACTCCTTGAACTAATCGAAACAGAAGCTAATCACTCGATAGTTGCTCAAATAAGGGGACTATTGAACGAGTTAAGAAACAGTTAAAAACAAGCCCCCGGGCAACCGGGGGCAAATTTACTAAATATTGACAATTATGCCTTACTTAGGGAAACGAAAAATATTTAATCCCGATGAAAACGAACGTTGCCGAGAGGAAATCATCATGACCAAGACCGGTGCCGTATGGAATGCCTTCATCGAACTTGAAGGACTGATCAACAAGACACAGCTCGCCGAGCAGTACTTCCACAAGACCCCTGCTTGGCTGTCACAGAAGATACACGGATGCACAGTGCTTAACAAGCAGAAAGCATTCACGGATGCCGAGTACCGACAGCTCGCCGACGCGTTCCGCGATATAGCCCGGAGACTCAACGCCCACGCCGACGAGATAGACGCGGCCTCACCCGACAATGCCGAATGACCCTCTGTCATCGCTCGTAGTCCATGAACATGCGCAGACACATCAGCTTGGTTATCACACCGTCAATCTTTTGTGTCTGCTTACGCTTGACCGGCTTACAGTTCTCCAGCTTGTCCGTGTCCAGCACGGCATTACCAAAACAGTAATAGTTGATTGGGTTGTCGTTGATGTAGATATGCCCGGTCTTGACCCCATGCTCGAAACTCTCGACCGGGGCCGTGAAGTTACCATAGGTCTGTCTTACTCCCGTCAGCACATTGTTAGCCCCCGAAGCCGCCAGCATGTTGATCACCTCCTGGCTTTTCCAAGGGTCATAGCCGATGCCTAAAACGCGTACAACTGTGTTGAGGTAAAGCACACGGTCAACGATGGTGCGGTAGTCTATAACGGCCCCGTCGGTCAAAATCAAATATCCCTTTTCAGCCCATACCCTGTACATCCTCTCGTTGGGATGTCCCGACAGTGCGCCGTTCGGGAAAAAGTAATCGGTGTGGAAATAAAAATTCTTGCATTGCGGGTCGTAGATGCCCATGGTGAGTGCGCTGAAATCATCGCTCTCCGACAGGTCTAACGCCAACATAGCGTCGGGGCGACCCTTGATGGCATCCAGCGGCATAGGCCGGGCAATGCTCCGCGCCAATGTGCTGCTTATCCAACTGCGTTGCTCATTCTCGGTGTAGATGTTGAGCAGCTTTGTGCGAAAAGCCAACATGGCATCGGCACCGTTACGGATAGCGTTCCTGTACTCCTGTCGGTAAAAATCAATGCTGACGGTCACCCCCATGTGCGGCTGCACCTTGTACCACGTTTCTTCCGCGTCCTCTGCATCGTCCAAATCAGGCTCAAAGATGTGGGCAAACAGGCTGTCATCCTCAAACTCGCCCAACAATACGGCTTTATATCCCTGCAACATGTCGTAAAACGGCCCGTCAAACACATCACTGGCAGTAGTGATGATCACTGTCAGAGGATTTTCACGCACACCCATGGATGTTGTAAGCACGGTCAAAAGGCTGTTATCACGCGCTTGGCTAAACTCATCCATAATCACCGTGCTGGCGTTCAATCCGTCTTTAGTCCGGGCATTGGCCGTAAGACACTGCGCAAATGCCGTACGGTCCTTGCGCTTGCTCTTGATGGTCTGCTCGTTGATGGTATAGCGGCGCTCATTTGGGTCTAACCGCCTCATGCAACCGCGTATCACGTCAAAACATTTCTTTGCCTGGTCGTTACTGTTAGCCCCGGTGTAACTCTCGGCATTGGCATCGCCGTATAGCAAATCGTCCAAGGCGAGTGACGCGCAAGACGTGGTCTTGCTGAACTTGCGCGGGACAAACAGGACGGCTTCGCGCACCACCCGCTTGCCCTCATGCCAAAAGCCGTAGATGCTCGCGAACTGAAATGTCTGCACCGGGGTCAGTGCGTATTTCTGTAGTCCGCGCTTCCCGGGAAAGTGCAGGTTCTCGTACAGAGTGAAAAACCGCTTTACCTCCGTGGCGTTCACTCCGTATTTGTCGGCCATGTGGAAAAACCGCCTTACGGCCAACTGCTCAAAAAGGTTGTGCGCGTCAGGCCGGTTGGCTACATCGGTCAGATACTTTACCAACCGTGGGTCAACTTCACGCAGATGGTATTCGGCTATCGGTATGCTCTTGAGCCACGCCGTAACGTCGGCCTTGGCTTGCCGCAGTTTATCTTTTTCCTCCTCTGTCATTCCTTGGGCTCTTTTGGTTTGGCGGGTTCTTTAGGGGTCCGCTTAATGATGGTTGGCTTCTTGCGCCCGGCGTTCCTGACCTTTTTGGTGAGGTCTATCAACGGGTCGTCCTCATCGCCGCCAATCAGCTCCTCAGCCGTCAGTCCCAACGCTTTCATCTGACGGGTCACGCTGTCCTGTGCGTCCTTTTGGATTTTGAATACCGGGTGAGGCGCGAGTTTGTGACCGTAGCGTGTCACCTCCGAAACTGTCGTTTCCTCCAGTTGGTCTATATCGTCATTAGCCATGTCGAGGGTACGCAGTGCGCTTGCCAACGACAGTATTTGGGTGTCAAGTCCTTTGCTGTATTTCCCTGCGGCCTTAAGTGCCTTGGTTATGTCCGTCTTGTATTCGTCAACTTTTTTAGCCATATTTTGTTAAATTTTCTATAGTTCCGCAAATCCGAAAAATCGCTCACGCAAAAACAAAGGTGGGGGCGAGGTTTAACGCAGGGGGCGGTGTCTTAAAAAAATCCCCCCGGGGTATCCCCGAACCCATGCTCCGTGATGACAATCCATATATCCTCATATTTCCTCGCTAAAGAATTTGTTAATCATGCTCTTAACCTGCTGCTCGTTGCGCCGCTTGGTCGCTTGCTTGCCGCTTCGGCCCATGTCGGTATGTATCCTGACATGGCATCCATGGCATAGGGTACGCAGGTTGGCGGGGTCAAACATGAGACGGTGTTTCTCAGCACGGTTGATGCCATACTCCACTGGTCTGATGTGATGTACCTCTGTCGCGGGGGCTATGCGCCCCTCATCCCCGCACTGCTGGCATAATGGGTGACTGGTCAGTATGTCACGCCGCAGACGCAGCCAACGCGCAGTGTGTATCATGCGTATGTAGTCCCTATCCTTTGCCATTGCCATGCTTGCGTATCAAGTAGTTGAGACTGTCCAACAGACTCTGTTGCTTCTCTTTCTTATCATCAAGCGCCGCGCTTGCCCGCTCATCGACAGTATGCACCCCGATAAGTTTGTAGACTGTCACAGGATGCTTCTGCCCTTGACGGTGCAGCCGTGCGTTGGCCTGTTGGAACAGCTCCAGGTCCCATCCCGTGCCAAACCATACGATGTAATGCCCTCCCTGCTGCATGTTCAGGCCGTAGGCCGTCGCGGCGGGGTGGGCCAGCAACACGTCTATCTCCCCGGCGTTCCAGTCCATAAGCTGCCTCTCTCCCTCGTACACCTCGACACGGTAGCCTTTCAGCCTCTTGCGTATGCGGTCGATGTCATGCCTGAATTGATAGAATACCAACACGCTGCTGCCGTTTGCCGCCTCCACGATCTCAGCCAGCTTATCCACCTTCTCGCTGTGGATCTCGTGTACGTTCCGCTCATCATCGTAGACCGCGCCGTTTGAAAACTGCATCAGCTTGTTCATCAACCCGGCTGCTGAATTGGCCAACAGGTTGGACGGCTCGCCCTCATGCTCCCGCTTGAACTCCAACACCTTCTCACGCTCAAACTTGTTGTATGCCTCCATCGTCGCGGGCGACATCTCGACACTCACCGTGTGCGTCAGCAGATCGGGCAATTGCAAATAGTCCTTTGCCTGCATGGACAGGCAGATGTCGGAGATGCGGTCACGGATGACCTCCTCACATCCGGCCTTGATGTCACAGCGCACGACGATGTTGTTCCATCGGTGGGTCTCGAAGTAGGTCTCACGATACTTGGTGACGCTCTTGCCCAGCCTCTGTCCCATGTCGAGGCAGTACATCTGCCCCCACAGGTCGATGAGTCCGTTGGGCGCGGGTGTGCCGGTCAATCCCACTACCCGCCTGACAGTCGGCCGGGCCACGCGCATGGCCTTGAAGCGCTGGGACTTCGGACTCTTGAAACTCGTCAGCTCGTCGATGACAAGCATGTCGAACGGAAGCACACCGCCGCAGATTCCCACGAGCCACACAAAGTTATCGCGCCCGATGACGTACACGTCGGCCTTTTCGGCCAGTGACATCTTGCGTTTCTTCTCCGTACCCATGACCTTGACCACCTTGAGTCCTTGCAGGTGGTCCCACTTGGCCGCCTCGGTGCTCCATGTGGTCTCTGCCACTTTCTTTGGGGCCACCACAAGCACCTTGGCAATCTCGCACTCATCAATCAGCTCCTGAATGGCCGTGAGGGTGATCACGCTCTTGCCAAGCCCCATGTCGAGCAGTAGCCCGCACTCGGGGTTGTCAAGCACAAACCGCGTCGCCCTCTCCTGATATCCGTATGGTCTGTAATTCATTTCACGATGCTGTCTAAAAGTCCGTCGATGTCAGCCTTATTGTCAATCACCCTGACCACATGCCCCATGCGCGACAATTCCGCGTGGCGTATCAGCTGCCTTTTGTCGGGTTTCCGTCCACGGCTTTTCAGCTCCACCCAGATCACCTTTGCGCTCGGAAGCACCAACAGGCGGTCGGGGTAGCCCACCATGCCCGGGTTGGAGTACTTGAGACATGGCAGACCATGCTCCTTGGCCTTTTCGACCAAATATCTCTCTATCGACTTTTCCGATACCCCGGCGTGGTCGGTTATGCGGGTCAAATCCGGCTTTCTCATCTTGATGTCTCCTTGTTGTAAACGAAATTGTCAACCTCGCGCGCACGCGAGAAACGTGTGGGTATATGTGTGGGTGTTATTTTATACATATATACGCTATAATACATTACTTTTCTAATTATATATATTTTTTGGTTGACATGGTTGACAAGCAATATAAAGTACTGATACTTTGAGTCTTATTCGTCAACTCAACATGTCAACTTAAAACTTTGTCTCGGTTGACAGATGACAAACTCGAAAATTGTCAACCAAAGCGGACTTGTTGTCAACCGAGGCAAAATCCCATGTTCGGTTGACAAAATTTCGTGTTCGGTTGACAAGTGCTTATATGCTATCCTCATCTGCCTTTTGCTCTTTTTGGGGTCGTTCAAATCCCTTTTGCCGTCCATAAAGGCGCTCGACGTGCCTTGATGTGGCTATACGCTTCCATCCTAACCGGTCAAGCATAGCGCAGACCTTACGCGACAGGTACTTGTATTCCTTGTCCGTCATGTCCCGCCCCATGCGCTCGCAGATGAACTCGGCGGCGCATACACGGTCACGTACCATGACACCATCCTCACTCAACGGGTCGGGATTCCTCAACCACGCACGGCGGCGCAGCAGCTCCCAGCTGTCCCAGTCGGCGGGCAACCGGGTGTCAAGGAAAGCGGCGAGCAGCCCCATCAGCGGGTCATCCCCATTGTCTGAGTACTCGCCCTGACGCTGCCGTGCCTCGGCCTCAAGGTCGTCGGGGAGATACAGTCTGTCACCCCGCTTCCAATACTCGACCGCCTCGGCCCACAGCTGGTCACGGTCGGCCAAGAGCTGCTCAAACCACCGCGCCCCGTGCTTGCGCAGTTCCGGCCTGACAGGGATGATGGGAAAACGCCTGTTGCCGGTCTCGTCCTTGAGGAAATGCCGCTCATTGGTGGTGCCGAAAAACACGCACTGTCGCGGGAATACCTCCTTATGCACAGCGTAGGCCGGTCGGTACTCGTCGCTTCTCGCGGTGATGAATTGCTTCACGGCAGACAGCTCGCTGCGCTTCATGCCGTCCAGCTCGCCTATCTCGATGAGATGCGCACCGCGCACCTGCTCCGCGCCCTCCTTTCCCTCCATCGACGTGAGTCCGTCCTTGTAGTAGTCGCCCCCCATGATGCTGATGAGTGTGGACTTGCCGGCACCCTGCGGCCCGGCGAGAATGAGGCAGTAATCATACTTGCACCCGGGGTCCATGACACGCGCCACGGCGGCGGTGAAGTGTATGCGGGTGATGGCGCGGTTCAACCTGCTGTCCTCAGCGCCGGCATAGTCGATGATGAGACGCTCCAGCCGTGGCACGCCATCCCATGAGAGGCCATTGAGATACTCGCGTATCGGATGGCGGCGATGCCGGGTAATCACCATGTCCAGCGCATCCCTGACCTTGTCCTTTCCCGACACGCCGTAGGCGTTCTCAAGCCATCCCCGCAGGTTGGCGTCATCGCGGTTGCTCCATGACACTGCCTTTGCATCCCACGGCAGACCGCTTATGACCGAGATGTTATTGCGCAGCAGGTCCAGATACAGATGGTCTTTTAGTCCGGGGTCGTTCTCCAGCACGGCCACTATGTTGTTGATGGTACTCTTCAGCGCCCCCTTACGGTCGTAGTCCAAACACGACATCCAGTCAGTGTCCTTGACAGTCGTCCCGGAAGTGTCGATGTCGGCAAAGTCGCTGTCTGCGTCCGCTACCCGCTCCCGAGTGAGCAACACGCGCACAGCCTTGTCTGCGGCGGCAAAATCCTGCATCCTCAGGTATGACGGCCGGCGTGTGATGTCCGTCACCATCGAGCCCTCGTCCTCTATGCCGAACTTATGGATGCGCACCAGGTCAAAGGCAGGGCAACCGCATGAAATCTAACCAAAATAAAGTAAAGTGTACCCCTTCAAAA
>JAMPAQ010000001.1:593494-601446 GCA_023667145.1 Pseudoflavonifractor sp. | reverse complement strand
TGAATTTCCGTGAAAACTCAAAATTCAGTCAAAATTCATATTGCGTTATTATTCAACATTTTGCATCAACTCAATATTCATCTACATTCGCCACAATTCATAAACTCAGGTTCTGGTGGCACCACAGAAGACCGCTAATTCTCAATGAGTTAGCGGTCTTTTCACTCTTGTCCCTCAAAGTCACCACAAAATGTTGTTGATTGTATGTGCAGCGGTGTGCACACGTCTATTTTGCTTGATATGCAACTTGTTAACAATATTACAGAGTTTAACTGTAATCGCACGGTGAAAATGTGGTGACCTCAACCGATATTCAACCGTATTCAACCGTAGAGTTCGGACACCGCGTCTAATAGTTAAAAACTCCCCAAAAAATCGTAACTTTGCATGTTGATGGCGAAGGTCTATCCAGACATTTTGGTAAATAAGAAGCGGTATGCTCTCTTGTTGGTCGAGAACGTAGGGAATTCAAAACCAAGCTTATTTGAACTATAAACATAATATCAAGGTCATGAATAATGATATTATATATATCCTGCTCCCGGATTTTGCGGAGCATGAGATGGTTTATCTCGCACAGGCAATAGCCTCAGACGATTATGCCCTGAAAGAGAATCCAAAATATGTAAATAAGATTGTCGCTCCGACAATGGAGCCGGTCAAATCAATCGGCGGCTTCCGAATGTTGCCGGATTATTCGTTTGATACGATGCCAGAAGACTACGCGGCTCTCGTTCTTATTGGCGGTTTCGGATGGGCCACGCCCATTGCAGATAAGGTTGTACCGATAGTCTCAAAAGCCATATGCGATGGCAAGATTGTCGGGGCAATCTGCAATGCTGCCTCTTTTATGGCAAAGCACGGTTTTCTCAATAATATCAAGCACACGGGCAATGGCCTTGATCAATTGAAATTATGGGGTGGTGAAAACTACACTAACGTCAAAGGATATGTCAATGCACAAGCCGTCACGGATGCCAATATTGTGACTGCCAATGGTTCTGCCACGCTTGAATTTGCCAAAGAATTGCTGTTGCTGCTTAAAAACGACACCCCTGAGCGAATCGAGATGTACTATCAGTTTAACAAGCAGGGATTCTGCGAATTATTCCAATGAAGTGTTATGGCGTGTTCAATGGATTTTATTGAGGGTCTTTGCGGGATGCTTTTGCACTGAAGGTTGTGGCTAAACTATGGGAGGTTCTGCAGTTCTCAATAAATGGATAGGCATAACCCTTGTGGTTATGTTCGTTCTGCCATTGGTAGCGGCAAAATGCGTTCCGCCAGGCTTCGGAATGGCCGTATGTATTTTTTTGTTTTATATTGTAAACCCATTTTACTGCCTCAGTATTGGCATATTGGCTGGCAATAATATGAGAGTGCGATGGGAACTCCCTATTATATCAGCCGTGATAATTCAATTGGGCACTTGGTTATTCTTTGACATGTATGACCCTGTATTCCTACGATACACAGCAGCCTATCTATGTATTGGCGTTCTTGCAATGCTGATAACAAACTATGTAAAAAGAAAATAATATGCCTTATATATCCATCGAGAGTGGAAAACTCACCGCAGAACAAAAGAAAGAGTTGATTGCACGGCTCACGGCTACAGCCTCAGAGATAACCCATATCCCCGAGCAGTTCTTCACTGTAACCATCAAGGAACTCCTTGATGAAAATTTCGGCATCGGCGGAAAATCCATTGATGAGATAAAACGTAATTACAAGCGATGACACCCGGTTATATTTTGAAATATTGTTTCGCGCATCTTGATGGAGTTGTTGAGGTGAATAGTTGGGGCGAGCGTGGATTATTCTACAACCCTGACGGTCTTCTTAAGCGAGGAATATATATACTGACCATCAAGGAAAAAGATGGTGAGAATGATGTAAGTTCTAATTTGAGCCGCGAAGGTATATGGTGCTTGAATATTGGACTTAGAAAGACCACTTTCCTGCATCTATTCGGAGAGATTCCCAAAAGACTGGGTAAAGGTAAGACAGTGGATATGCAATATGACTTTACAACTGTGAACACACTCATTCCACATCCGGTATATGCTTGGATGGCGTGGTATCGCATCTTGAATCCATCCGAGGAATCATTTGAGCAGATTCGGCCTTTGATTCAGGAAGCATACGACTATGCTAAAGACAAATACCGGAAACGGAGGTAAATCCATTGATGAGATAAAATGCAATTACAAACCATGAATTCCAACATAATATATCCGAGAACTGCCGATACACAGACAGTATACCTAAAGTCGGTAATTACAAAACCGAGTATTGAAGTCGGAGATTTCACAATCTGTAATGATTTCGTGAATGACCCTCGCGACTTTGAGAAGACCAATGTCTTGTGCCATTACGATAAATCACGATAGATTGATTATCGATAAATTCGGCTCCCCGAATACTTGTGTCGGGTTTCGGATGGGGAATGGTTGACAGTGAAAGAGGTCTGGCCAGGATGGGCAGACCTCTGGGGAGCGGAAGACGAGGCTCAAACTCGCGACCCATAGCTTGGAAGGCTATTGCTCTATCAACTGAGCTACTTCCGCGTTGATGATAATAAAGGTGGTTGGTAGTAGTGTGGGCGAAGATGGATTCGAACCACCGAAGGCATAAGCCAGCAGATTTACAGTCTGCCCCATTTGGCCACTCTGGTATTCGCCCGGCCGCAATCATCGTGATTGCGTTGCAAAGGTAAGAATAAAATATCAATACGGCAAAACTGCATCCGATTTTTTAACAAATGGATGTGAGTGTGGAGATGGCCGGGGGCTATCGCACACGGTTGACAAAGTCGACCATCTTGATGGCGGTTTCGGCGGCCTCGGTACCCTTGTTGCCAAGCGTGCCGCCGGCGCGGTCGAGGGCATCTTGCTCGGTATCGACGGTGAGCACTCCGAATATGACCGGGACATCGCAGTCGGCATTGAGTGCCGTGATACCCTGGGTAACGCTTTGACATACGTAGTCAAAATGGGGTGTGCCGCCGCGTATGACGCATCCAAATACTATGACGACATCATAGTCGCCTGTCTCAATGAGCTGGGAGGCGGCAAACGTAAGCTCGACAGCGCCTGGGACGGTGAACACTTCGACATCGCTGTCGGCAAATCCTTCTCTCTTGAACAGCTCAAGCGCTCCGGCGGTGAGCCGCGAGGTTATGTGGCCGTTCCACTCGGCCTGGACGATGGCACAACGCAGATTTTCAATCTTCGGGAGAGCGCCCTGCGGGGCGCTATGTGATAGGGCAGTAGACATATCTTATGGATTTTTTCTGTTATAAATTATCAGTCTATTAACTATGTGATGAGCCGACAGCGGACGCTCATCGGGGAAAGAGCTTATGCCACAGGGCAAAAATATCATACCATTTTGTCGCATCGCGCTCAAGCAGCATGTTGATATGCCCGACAGTCTCCTTGTCGTCGAGCCTCGTGGCTTTCTGAAGCATGGTGTTGAGTAGATGGACTCCCTTTTGCCGTGTCTTGGAGCCGCGCAGCAACGCGTCGCCGAGCTTGACCGACAGCCTGAGGGTCAATGGAGAGAACTCGGGCGACAGCTTGGTCAGGTAGCGCAGGGCGCGGGTATAGTATTGTATGGCCTCGCGGTATTTTGACATATCCATCAACGTGTCACCCTCATGTTGCAGCGACTCCACGAGTTTCATCCCGGCATCCTTGATGCCATGGTTCATCATCTCAAGGTAGGTCGATGAGGCCACCTGATAGTGGGCGAGCAGGTTAGCCTGGTTGACGCGTGACTTGTAGATGCCCGTCGAGGCACTTAGGGCCGACAGGTGAGCAGCGCCGTAGCGCGTCGGATTTTCCTTGGCGAGCCGCTCAAGCACCTTGAGCGACTTGGTTATCTCCCGCTCGGCATGGCGGTACTCCTTGCGCTGCACGTGCAGATAGGCGAGGTCGTAGAGCAGTGACGCGAGAATCGATAGGAAACGCTCGTCGCGCCGCCGGGGTTCCTGGGCCATCTCCCTAAGAGCCTCGGCGGCTCTGTCGAGGGCTTCGTCGAGATTGCCCTTTTCTATCAGCAGCGATGTGAGCAGCTGCAGGCGTGCGGCATTGGATGCCGTCGTGTCTGGACCGTCAGGCTCTGCTTTCCCTACCGCCTCTATTATTTGGTCGAGCAATCCCGCCGACAACAGTGCCGGTGCATTCTTGCGTATGAAATCGACTGTCATGTCACATCCGGCATCGGCGATAGCAGCCATCCGGGCGGAATCATCCGGCCCGTCGGTCTGAGACGCGATAAGGTCAATATCAGTCACGGGGACGACAAACGTATGCCCTAAGGAAGTGGGTTTCATGTAGTAGGTTATTTATTAGTTACTTTTTCGGGGCGAGAGCCGCCGTCACCCGGCTTGGCAGTTGCGGTGGCGCGCATGACCGCGTTTGACAAGATGTCGTTACCTATTGAGTCAAGCTGACGGCGGGTTATGCCCGATGACATGAGTGTATCTATGATTCCGGCCACTGCCCCGGCGTTCCATATGGTGGGGTTGCCTGAATATGGCTCACAGGCCACTGTGGCGCGACGCTCGCGGACAAACAGCGTGGCCTCGCCCGACTCCGGGTCGAGGTTTATCATAGCCGGACAATAGAATCCGACATGGTCTCGGTAGGCCCGCTCCACATCGTCAGTCTCAAATATGCGCGACAGGTCGCGGGTGCGCGTCACCACCATGTCGGCCAGCTCAAGATTCTCAAACACCGCCGGCATCACCTTGGTGATACGTGGCACCTCGGCAGCGGTGAAACCGGGGAGGTATATGATGACCGCGCCCCTCTCGGCGGCGTATGACACTATCTCAAACAACCGCCGGCGCACACGCGGATCGACGGCGTAAGCGGTGCCAAACAACACTATATCGTCGCGGTCGATGCGCGGCCACACGACATCAAGGTCGCTATCAGGATAGTCAGCATAGTCTATCACGTCGCCCTCGGGATTGAATACCAGCGACGTGGGGGTCGTACCTTCGGTAAACCGGTCGATCGAGCGCACATCGACACCATGGCACTCAAGAAACGTTACCACCATGTCGCCGACGCTGTCGCGTCCCGCCTCACCCACCATCGTAACGTGGTGTCCGAGGTCGCCGAGCGTGGCGGCGGCATTGAGTATGCGTCCTCCGGGATATGCGTCAACCGGTTTCCCGCCCTCCATGACGATGTCGAGACCACAGCGGCCTATGGCTATAATCTTACGCATAGGTCAACGGTCTTTTGTGCGGGAGCGTTCGCCGAGATAGCCGCCGTGATGACGCTTGGCATAGTCCTCGCGTGTAAATCCCGTGAGTCTCGTGACATTGACCACGAGCACATCACCGATGACGGTCATCATCGTGGTCGAGGTGGTCGGGGTGAGACCGAGAGGACACACCTCGGGGTAATTGCCTGTCGGGAGGGTCACATCGGCAATTCTGGCAAGCTCACTGTCGGGATTGCCGGTTATCACGATAAAAGGCAGTTCGGGATAGAGGTTGCGGGCCAGGGTGACGAGTTGTATTATCTCGCAGGTCTTGCCCGAATTGGATATGAGCAACATCACGTCGTTGCGCTGCAACACGCCGAGGTCGCCATGCTGGGCCTCGCTTGGGTGGAGGTTGACCGCCGGAGTCCCGGTGGAAGAGAATGTGGTGGCTATGTTCATCGCTATCTGTCCGGCCTTTCCCATGCCCGAGGTGACGAGTTTGCCGCCGCGACGGTGCACGTGTTCTATTATCAGTCCGACCGCCCGCTCATATCCGTCGGTAACGGGAATGGAGAGTATAGCCTCGCTCTCGGCCTTAAGTATCTGCCTCATTGATTCTGCTACGTCCATAAAGATATATAGGTTTAGCTTTGTTTCATTTATAAGGTATCGCTGCCTCGTTTACGTGTCACAGTTTTCTTATGCGCAGGTCTTCTCCCTCGTATCGGCAAAGCGCGTCGGTCCACTCCGGGGCTATGGGGAGTCCCGTGGCCGTGGCCGGGTCAAAACCTGCCATAACCACCCGCGCCGTGCACTTGACCTCGCCCGTCTTGACATTGACTACCCTCTGCTCCATGACGAGGCTGTGTACCGAGATTGATGTCACCTGCGTCAGGACGCATAGCTGCTCGGTGATGTAGGCCGGTGCGTGGAAATTGCAGTTGATGTTGACCACCACTATATTTATATGCTCAAGGTTTACCGCCTTAGGCATCACGTCGAGGAAATAGCGGGCTTTACCAAGGTCAAATAGCGACATGTAGACGGCGTTGTTGAGATGGCCGAGCATGTCGATGTCGTTAAAGCGCAGCTGTACTGCGACAGCATGGCGGAACGGTCTCGCGGGTGCGGGGACCTTGTCGTTGGTGCTTGCCGGTATCCCGGCGATATCTATAGACTCCTTTTCCATATCGTTGTCAATGAATGACGATTTCTGTTATAACATCGGCTCCCGCCGCACGGTTGAGTTGGGCCACAAGTGCCGACTTGTGAAACGCGAGTTCGCCCTTGAGGGGACCTGAGGAGATATACACGTGCATCCGTCCACCCTCGACATAGCGCCGCGTGGTGTAGCGGTTGATGCCCGGGCCGACAATCTCGGGCCACAGGTAGCACACCCGCTGCTCCATCAGCGCACCGCGCATGTCGCTCTGCGAGAGCGCCGCGTCGATTATCTGCTTGATGCTTCGTGCCTCGGTGCGCTTCATTGCCGTGTGTCCATTGGTGAGAAGGCTCCGTCGCTGACGTGCCATATACGATAGTCGCCCGATGTGCGCCGCATTATCTCATCGAGATGGTCGCGGTTGGTGTCGGTGATGAATATCTGGCCAAACATCCCGTGGCCGGTAACCTCCATGATGCGTTCGACCCGCGTGGCATCGAGCTTGTCAAATATGTCATCGAGAAGCAACAGGGGTTTCATGCCGCAGACCTCCCGTATGAAGTCATACTGGGCGAGACGCAGGGCCACCACATAGGTCTTGCATTGGCCCTGTGACCCGACCCTGCGCATGGGCATCCCGTCGAGGGTCATCTCGATGTCGTCACGATGGGGCCCTACGGTGGTGTGGCGCATGATCTCGTCGCGCTGCCGGGCGCTGTCGAGCATGGCGTGCATGTCGGCCTCGGCTGACCCGCTGCGGTAAAGCAGCCCGGCCTGTTCCTCCGTGCCGGCAATCGCCGCGTAGTAGCGTGAGAATATTCCTGACAGGCGGTCGACCCAGTGTCGCCGGGTCTCAAAGAGATATCCGGCCGACATCTCCATCATTGTCTCGACGGCCACGTAGAGCGAGGGGTCGGTGACCCCGTCGCGCAACAGGTGGTTGCGCTGGTCGAGACACCGGTTATAGCGTATGAGCGCGTCGAGATAGCGGGCATCACCTTGGGAGATGACCATGTCCATGAACCGGCGGCGACCCTCGCTGTCACCGCGTATCAGGTCGATATCCTGGGGCGAGACCATGACAAGCGGGAAAGCGCCGATGTGGGCGCTGAGACGGGCATATTCCTTGCCTGACCGCTTGAACGTCTTGCGGCGACCCAAGGCCATGCCGAGATGAAGTTCTTCCTCAACCCCACGGCGGGTATACCGCGCCTGTATCATGGCAAAATCCTCACCGCGCCGCATGAGCATCGAGTCACCGGCTCCGCTGAAACTCTTGCAAAAACTCATGTAATAGATGGCATCGAGCAGATTGCTCTTGCCCATGCCGTTATTGCCGAGAAAGCAGTTGACCCTCGGGGAGAAGTCAAGCTGCGCTCCGGCTATATTCTTGAAATTTGTTACTGAGAGATGGTCAAGAGTCATTATGTCATCGGTGACCACGCTGGGTCGTTGTTAACGGTAATGCAAAATTACTGCTTTGTCGCGGTTTGTGCAAGCCTTTTTGCCCCAGGGCAACCGCATGAAATCTAACCAAAATAAAGTAAAGTGTACCCCTTCAAAA
>JAMPAQ010000001.1:568301-593394 GCA_023667145.1 Pseudoflavonifractor sp. | reverse complement strand
AAACCTCAAAGACCATAAAAAAGAGGCTGCGCCTATTTTGACACAGCCTCTTTTTATGTCTTTTATTCAGCCTTGCCGCTTTGCCATTACTGAAATTAGGCGTAATTTTGCATATCGTAACCGAAATCGCATATCATACTTACATGAAGACTACTACCACTATACCACTCATCCTCCTGATGCTCGCGCCATTGCTCACGTGGCAATGCCGTGGAACCGCGAAAGGCGATACGCCCCTCACGGGCGACACGTTGACCCACGAGGCCCGGTTGCTCACGCTCGTCGATTGCGGAGACTATGTTGTCGCCGATGTCGCCGACCCATGGAACGAGGATGCCATGCTCGGACGCTATATCCTCGTAATCCGAGGCTCACAACCCGACTCCCTCCCCGAGGGCACGGTTGTCGAGGTGCCGCTCAACTCCTCGCTTGTCTATTCATCGGTACATGCCGGGGCCATCGGCGAACTCGGGGCCATCGACCGTGTGACAGCGGTGTGTGATGCCCCCTACTTCAAGCTACTCGCCATAGTCGAGGGACTACGGTCTGGCAAAGTCGTCGATGCCGGAGCATCCGCCTCTCCATCCATAGAGACTATCATAGGTCATCGTCCCGGCGCGATACTGCTATCCCCCTTCCAGAATGCCGGACACGGTGCCATCGAGCAGCTCGGCATCCCCATCATCGAGTGTGCCGACTACATGGAGGAGACGCCCCTCGGGCGTGCCGAGTGGATAAAGCTGCTCGGAATCCTATATGGTAACCGTGAGCTGGCCGACTCGATATACGCCGGGGTCAAAGACCGCTACACACGTCTCGCCGACTCGGTCAACCACGTCAGGATGATGATGCCGGTGGTACTGTCGGAGCGCGTCACCGACGGAGTATGGTACGTACCGGGGGGACGCAGCTATCAGGCACGCATGTTTGCCGATGCGGGCGGAAATTATCCGTGGCGTGCCGACCGCACGGCGGGGTCGCTGCAACTTGACTTCCCGACCGTCTACGACAAGGCCCACATGGCCGACGTGTGGCTCATACGCACCTACGGAAACGACCTGACACTCGACCAACTCAAGGCCGACTACTCGCCAAACAGCCATATAAAGGCATTCAACAACGGGGGCGTATACTCATGCAATACGTCCGAGTCCCCCCTATTTGAGGAATTTCCGTTCCATCCCGACCTGCTGTTGCGCGAGTATATCAACATTTTCTACCCCGGCTACCTTGAGAATGACAGCCTACGCTACTACAAACGCGTGCAATGAGTCCCCGACACCGCCATATCACCGTGATCACCGTGCTGTCGCTCGCGATAGTCAGCCTTTTCATCCTCTGCCTGGCCATCGGCTCTGTTGACATCCCCTTGAGGCAGGTAGTCAATGCCCTGACAGGCAGTCAGGTCGCCAAGGAGTCATGGCGCATAATAGTCATCGAGGCCCGGCTACCTATGGCGTGTACTGCCTTACTGTCAGGCGCGGCCTTAGCAGTCGCCGGACTACTGTTGCAGACTACCTTTGACAATCCCCTCGCCGGGCCGTCGATACTCGGCATCTCCACCGGGGCAAGCCTCGGTGTCGCCGTGGTCATGCTCGCGCTGGGGGGCAGTCTCGCCGCCGGAATCGGAGGATATATCGCCGCGCTCATCGGGGCAATCGCCGGAGCCGCCGCCATTATGTCCGTGCTGCTCCTGTTCTCGACCATCGTCCGTGACTCCGTGATGCTGCTCATCATCGGTATTCTGATCGGCTATCTCGCATCCTCGGCCATATCACTGCTCAACTTCTATGCCACGCAAGAGGGGGTACACTCCTACGTGATATGGGGTCTCGGCAATTTCTCCAGCGTCACGCTCGACCGCCTCGCCATCTTCGCTCCGATCATCATAGTGTTTCTCGGACTCTCGATGCTGCTCGTCAAACCACTCAATGCCCTGCTGCTCGGTGGACGCTATGCCGTGAGCCTCGGCCTTAACCTCCGCTCTACACGCAACCGGCTGCTCGTCATCTCCGGCACGCTCACGGCGGTAGTGACAGCCTTTTGCGGCCCGATAGGGTTCATAGGTCTTGTCGTACCACACATCTCGCGGCTTGCGCTCCGCTCCTCCAACCATACCGTGCTGCTCCCCTCGACCGCCCTCGCCGGTGCGGCGATAGGTCTGCTCTGCACGCTCATCAGCGTATTGCCGGGCAAAGGGATACTTCCCATCAATGCGATTACTCCCGTGATCGGCGTACCTGTGGTGATATATGTAATCTTACGGCGCAAGCGCCTGGTTTATTTCAACTGACCATGAGCAGAGATACCGACGGCATAATATTGGAGACTGACGGACTTACAGTCGGATACCGTGACGGACACGACACGCGTCCCATCTTACGCGGTCTCAACCTCAGGTTACGGCGTGGTGAGTTGGTATCAATCCTCGGAGCCAATGGGATAGGGAAATCGACGCTGCTCCGCACAATCTCCGGCGTGCAGCCACCGCTGACGGGACATGTACGTATCGGTGGCCGCGACCTCGCCTCGTGTCAGCCACGCGAGCTGTCACGCATGGTGTCAATCGTCTATACTGACCGCACAATGGCCGGAGGACTTACCGTAAGGGAGCTTGTCTCACTCGGTCGCCAACCCTACACTGGCTTTTTTGGACGGCTCGGGGCCGATGACATCGCTATCGTCGATGAGGCACTCCGCTCGGTGGGTATCACCGGCAAGTCTGACTCGTATGTCGCCACGCTCAGCGACGGCGAGCGGCAAAAGACCATGATAGCGCGGGCACTGGCACAAGACACTCCCCTCATCATCCTCGATGAACCCACAGCATTTCTCGACGTAGCCTCACGCATAGAGACCATGCAGCTGCTGTCACGGTTGACACGCGACAGCGGCAAGACGGTACTTCTATCCTCCCACGATGTCAGCCAGTCACTCTTGCTATCCAACAGGCTGTGGCTGCTGATGCCTGACGGCACAATGGCCGACGGCATCCCTGCGTCACTCATCGCCGACGGCTGTCTCGACCGACTGTTCAGCGACCGCGACATTGTGTTTGACCCGGCCTTGCACGATTTTCGTCCGCGACGCTGACCATGCCCCCCATCGGCCATCACTTTTACCCATTAAACTTTTTATCCGCCCAAGTGTCATAATAGTACTAACGTTTTAACTTCACGATATGAAATCACCCAACCTGATTGCCGCACTGCTGATTGCAGTCGGACTTCTTGCCCTCGGCCTGTGCATCAAGGCCGGTATCGACAACCTCGCGTTCCGCGACCGCGAGGTGACAGTCCGTGGACTCGCCGAACGCGAGGTTCCCGCCGACCTCGTCACTTGGCCGATGACCTACAGCTTGGCCGGCAACGACCTTGAGACCATCTACAACCAAATGAACAGTAACAACGAAAAGATTGTGAAATTCCTCACGTCCAACGGCATCAGCCCCGATGAGATTTCAGTAAATCCCCCTGATGCCTACGATGCCGCCACCAACCGTTACCGCTCCGACTCGTTTGCCTACAACTACTCCATCAACTGCACCGTCACAGTCACGACCAAAAAAGTCGAGAAAGTGCGACAGCTCCTCAACCGTCAGGCCGAGCTCATCAAGGAAGGCATTGCGTTCTCCAACTCCTATATCAACTATCAGTTCACGGGTCTTAACTCCATAAAGCCTGAGATGATTGCCGAGGCCACCAAGAACGCACGTGCCGCCGCCGACCAGTTTGCCGCCGACAGCGAGAGCCGCGTAGGGAAGATAAAGACAGCCTCTCAAGGTCAATTCTCTATCGAGGACAGCGACTCAAGCACCCCATTCATCAAGAAAGTGCGCGTTGTCTCAACCATCATCTACTATCTTGAGGATTGATTTCCGCCGGACCAGTGTGCCATCAGACGATTTATTACTAATTTTACAGTCCCGTTCCCACCATTTGCGGAATGGGACTGTTGATTTATGACACCGACCTCACCACGGCTTCACCTGTTCAATCCAGCAAATGACCTTGCCCTCGCGTCGGGGACAACCAACTATACCCCGCCGCCACTTGCCGCCGCACTCCACAACGATGGTGCGCTGCTGCCACTTTGGTATGCCACGCCGGGTGATGCCGTCATCGCTCCGGGAGCCGACCGCAGGTGGGTGGAGTCTGTCGCTGCCCTCTACAGTCTCGATGTATCGGTTGATAACCGTGAGGGAGTGCCATCGCCATGGGGATGGAGCCGCAACGCGAGGCATATTCTCCTGTCAGCTGGAGCCGACCCTACACTCATGCCTGACGACGACACGCTCGACAAGCTCCGCAGCCTGAGCGGACGGCGCGTCACTGTGGAGATAATGAGTCGACTGCGTCGGATGCTTGATATGCCGCTCCCCGACATCCCGGTGGAGGCACACAGCGCCGATGACCTCGTGAGCTATGTAGCATCGGTGCCGGAGGGATGCTTTGTCAAAGCTCCCTGGTCAAGCAGCGGACGCGGGGTACTCGACACACGCTCATTCGGTGAGGCCGAGCTGCGACGCCGTGCGGAGGGCACTATCCGTCGTCAGGGGTATATGATGTGTGAGAGACGGCTCGACAAGGTTCACGATTTTGCCGTGTTGTTTTACAGCGACGGCACCAAGGTGCACCATGCGGGACTGTCATGTTTCTTTAACGAACGCACCACGGCTTACGCCGGCAACCTGTTGCTGCCCGACTCGGAGATCATCAACCGACTGGGGCTACATGACGGGAGACTCACCGCGATAATCTCAGCACTTGAGGTGATATTGACCGACATTATCGGCAACACTTACATCGGCTACCTCGGTGTCGATATGCTCACATACCGCGACCGACAGGGACAATTGCTCATCGCCCCATGTGTCGAGCTAAACCTGCGCATGACCATGGGGGTCGTAGCCATGTTGTGGCGCGACCGCTATCTCTCGCCCGATAGCCGAGGAGTACTGCGCACCCGCCGCGCCATAAGCGAGCCCCTATCGTCGGCGATAATCGACTCGGGACGACTCGTCAGCGGAATGCAAAGGCTCACTCCACCGGGACGGTCATTTGACATCACCGTCGAGGCTATCAATGGCAATGACATATCACACCCCAGTCATAGGCCCGACGGCCTATGACTGGGGTGTGTTCAGAAATTTTTCAGCTCATTGTACAGCCGGTTGACCGGCAGTCCCATCACATTATAGAAGCTCCCCTCAATCGACTTGACAGCTATCGCGCCAAACCAGTCTTGTATGCCATAGGCACCCGCCTTGTCGAGCGGTGGATAATTGTTCACATAGTCAGCAATCTCATCGTCATCAAGCTTGCAGAACGTCACATGGGTCACGGTGTCAAACGTCACCGTCCGTGTCATGGTCGTGATTGTCACGCCGGTTATCACGCTGTGTGTCCGATCTGACAGTGACCTGAGCATCGTCGCCGCATGGTCAGTGTCAACCGGCTTGCCAAGCACTTTACCCTCGTTGACAACCACCGTGTCGGCAGTTATGAGCAACTGGCCATCAGACATGAATTCCTTGTACGCTTCGGCTTTCTTGCGTGATATGTATGAGGCCACCTCCGTGACATCGAGTGTGTCGGGGTATGACTCATCGACATTGGCCGACTGTATGACATCAAAGTCCACGCCAAGCATCTTGAGCAACTCATGACGGCGTGGCGACGCGCTCGCGAGCAGCACGCGATAACGTTCCAGATTCTTCAGTATACGCATATTTTTACAGCTATCTTTTGTCAGCGCCACAACGCTCTACCAACCAAACGCCTTCACGTCGGTCATCCAACGGCCCTGGGCACGGAGTGTCTGCTCTATGACATCGCGGGCAACCCCGTATCCTCCCGCACACTTGGATATGTAGACGGCAATCTCTTTTATGTCATCCACGGCATCCGCCGGTGCTACTGACAGCCCCACCGACTGCATCGCCTCATAATCGGGTATATCATCCCCGACATAGACAACCTCGTCGGGATGCAGCCCATTGCGCTCCATCCAGTGCTTCAACACCGGAATCTTGACCGACACTTTCATGAACAGGTCCTTGACCCCGAGACTCGCATACCGTCCTTGAAGGGCAGGAGCATCAGCCCCGGTTATGACCGCCACACTATACCCCAGCTTTACCGCCAACTGTATCGCATATCCGTCCTTGATATTGGCCATGCGTACGGGCAGTCCCGTGTTACTGTCAAGAGGAATAGTCGATGGCGAGAGCACTCCGTCAACGTCAAACACAAAAGCGCGTATCTTTTCCAAATTATAATTAATGCTGCTCATATTCGATTGTCATACACGTTCATTATTCTTTCCGACAGCATGGCATATATATCCCGCCGCTCACCGTCGAGCATCTTCTTATGCGTCTCAACTATGCGCCTGTCGCCACGACGGGCCGGCCCGGTCATCGCCTCACGTGGCGACACGGTCTTGACCTTGTCAAATGTCGCGCCGATAAGAGGCAGCAACGTAGAGAACGGCAACCCAGCATCATGCAACAGTCCATCGGCCTCGGCCCACAGCTGGCATGTGAAGTTACAGGCAAACACGGCCGCCACATGCAACCTGCGGCGCAACTCACTGTCGGCGTAATATACCGTACGGGACATCATCCCGGCTATATCATGTATCTCACGGGCCGTGTCATCGTCATGTCCCTCTACAAAAAACGGAACCTGCGACATGTCCACCGCGACATCTCGTGAGAATGTCTGCAACGGATACAACACCCCATATCTGTGTGCTTTTCCCTCAAAGACTGTCATGGGGACACTCCCCGATGTGTGTACCCAAAGACCACGGCTACAGTCGAGCGCGTTGGTCAATGGCGAGATTGCGTCGTCGCTCACCGCAATGACATACAGGTCGGCATCGGATGTCACAGCATCGGCACTATCGACCGCTACCGCATCGCGCAACGTCGAGGCAAGGCGTGAGGCATGGGTGATGTCGCGGCTCATGACCTGCACCACACTCCCGACATTGTCGAGGGAGCGGGCAAGATGACTGGCCACGTTTCCTGACCCGATCATCACTATCCGTTTGGTCACACCTCTTTCCATTGACCGATATGGACTTTTTCCCAAAGCAATTTTGAGGTATCCACGGGCTTGCGTTCCTCGGCCTTATGACCGAAGGTCACGATACACACCACAGGCAATGTCTCAGGGATGCCAAGCAATTCCTGCACATACTCGTTGGCAGACACCCCGTCGGCACGGTAACGGTCGCGTACCTGTATCCAGCATGAGCCGAGACCGAGGTCAGCCGCCTGCAACTGCATCAACGTGGCAGCAATCGAGGCATCCTCTATCCATGGGTCTGACAATGACGGGTCTACCGCGACAACGACAGCAAGCGCGGCGCGCGACACCGGTCCGGCCCCGCTTTCCTTACATTCCGAGAGTCTCTGCAACATATCCTTGTCCTCGACCACAATGAACTGCCAAGGACGGCTGCTCTTGGATGTCGGGGCAAGAAGCGCCGCTTCAAGGATGAGTTTCACATCTTCGGGAGCAAGATGCTCGTCGGTGTAACGTCGTATGCTGTGTCGGTTGACAAGGAGTTCGTGTAAATCGGTCATAGTCAATAGTTGAATTTCGGTTTAATAATATGGGGCTGCTGATGTCGTCCTATCACCGGCGGCAGACCCATGCGCCGGGATAACGTGCGGCAAAGTCGGGATCGGCCATAGGTTCCTTGGCCTGAGCCGATGTACGGCCTGTGGCCACATACACACGATACCTGCCTCCCGACTGCAAGATACGCATATCGCTGCGTGAGCCTATCTGGCGACGCGCTTGGTCAAGGGTCGCATGAGATGCCACCACAAGGCAATACGGGTCTCCCTCCTCAATACGTAACATCCCGGCATCGGGATTGTTCTCATCGGCGCGATTGTTTCGGGCAATGGCCGTGTCCTTGACATGCGCTTCCATAGCCCCGGCTGCATCTTTAACACGCGCCTCCACAGCTACGGTGGCATCACCGACAACCTGCGCGCCTGACGGCTCCGACATATCGACTGCCGCAAACGGCATGGCTGTATCGGTCTCCGTGGTTGACTCTCCCGGTATCGAGATAAACAGCTCGGCATCGCGGCGTTCCTTGATTTTTGTCTGCGTCATCCCATGCTCCGGCATCGACGCTATCGACGCATAGCTGTCGGCACTGCGGTCAACGATGACCGGGGTCGACAGTGTGAACCCGAGTCCGAGTATCAACGCTACCGACGCAGCGATCTTGAATATGTTACGGCTTATCGGGAGATAGATTACATCATGCCTACGCTCGGTGACGGCAGCCGCTACAGCTGCCTCCCTGACCTCGCGGATGACAGGGACGGCCTTAACAGGCTGCAACCCATAGTAACGACCCGACACATAGTCCAATGCCGATGGCACGAATATCGGACTTCCAGCCACATTGCGGCGCATCAGTCCCAACCGTCCAACCGACACCTCGCCATCAGCCTCAAGCTGGTGACGCATGGCCTCAACCTCGCGGGTCACCACCTGCTCGGCCTTGTCGTATGTCACTGACTCCCGGCGCATAACCGATGTGACAAGCAATCCGTCATTATGATTGATAGACGGATTGAACGCCACGCTACGCGACGGCGGGACAACCGCCATGGCGACAGTATCCACGCGGGCGCTCTGATACTGCGCTACAAACGCTCCCAAGCCCGGCACTACGACACAGTCATGACAGCCGATAAGATACTCTATGTGATCACAAATCGAAACCATGTCACAAAAATAACATTATTAACCGAATTTATCAAATCTTTTATACCAAAATCCGATAAATTGACACGGGGCGAGGACCACTTACGGCCTCGCCCCGCTCTTATGCTGTTACGGATATCGGTATTACTGCTTGCCTGAAGTTGCCACAGCCTTGTCAATCTTGGCGACAAGACCTTGCAGCACCTTGCCCGGGCCAAGCTCCACAAACTCGGTAGCTCCATCGGCAATCATGTTGCGCACGGTCTGAGTCCAGCGCACCGGGGCTGTCAGCTGTGCCACAAGGTTGGCCTTTATCTCAGCCGGGTCGGTATGGGGGCGTGCATCGACATTCTGATATACAGGGCATACGGGAGCATGAACCTCGGTGTTCTCTATAGCCTTAGCAAGCTCGGCACGTGCCGGCTCCATGCAGGGAGAGTGGAACGCGCCACCCACCTTGAGCTTGAGCGCACGCTTGGCACCGGCGGCAAGCAACTTCTCGCACGCGGCGTCAATAGCCTCAACCTCGCCCGAAATCACAATCTGACCGGGACAATTATAGTTGGCACAAACGACTACACCGTCCACGCTCTCACATATCTCCTCGACCTTCTCGTCGGGCAATGCAAGCACTGCGGCCATCGTCGACGGCTTTAGTTCACAAGCCTTCTGCATCGCCTGGGCGCGGGCCGACACGAGCCTCAATCCATCCTCAAACGACAGAGCGCCGGCGGCTGTGAGCGCCGAGAACTCTCCGAGTGAGTGGCCGGCCACCATGTCGGGATTGAAGTCATCGCCAAGGGTCTTGGCAAGTATCACGGAGTGGAGGAATATCGCAGGTTGTGTCACCTTGGTCTGCTTGAGGTCTTCATCCGTACCCTCAAACATGAGGTCGGTGATGCGGAATCCGAGAATCTCATTGGCCTTTTCAAACATTTCACGAGCCACGGGACTATTGTCGTAGAGGTCCTTGCCCATGCCTACAAATTGTGCGCCCTGACCGGGGAAAACAAATGCTTTCATGTTTATGATGTTAAAATGAGTTACAAAAGGCTGCAAATTTAATCATTTTTTCCGTCACGGGGATGATTATGCCGCAGAAATAGCTCCCGGATGGCACTTTAGCGGCATTATGGACTCGTAAACTCCATTTTTATCGCAAAAAGTGCGCTGTTGTTATTTTTTGTTAGTAAATTTGCAACCTCAAATGTGAGATAGGGAATGAAAAAGAGAAAATCTCGTCTTCCGGTTATCGTCGAAATATTGACCGAGCACAGTATCGGCAGTCAGGAGGAGCTATCAAAGCAACTCGCGGCCCGCGGATACATCGTCACTCAGGCCACCTTGTCGCGTGACCTCAAGATGCTACGCACCACCAAGGTACCCACCGATTTGGGCGGATACCGATACATCGTGGCCGACGAGATACACACCACCGGCGACTCCGCCCACCCTGCTGCCAACACCCTACAGTCAGAGAGGCATCCCGCCGCCCAGTCGCTCGCTATCTCAGGCAACATCGTCGTCATAAAGACCCGCAACGGCTACGCCAGCGGACTCGCCTATGACATCGACATGCTTCACTCTGCCCATATCCTCGGTACGATACCCGGGGCCGACACCGTGTTTGCCGTTGTCAATGAAAAGTCAACGCGACGACAATTGCTCGAGCTCTTTGCGTCGTTCCTCCCCCGTGAGGTCATCGACGAGGCTCGGGCCCAATTTGAAGACTGACATCCTGACGCACTCAACCCCATGCGCACAGGAGAGAGAATCTACATCAGAAAAAACATCTATTTATATCTTTCTACATAGGAAAATGGAAAATCAATCTCAGATTGAAGTCTTAGTAGCATCCGAAGAACATGTAAAATACGTCGATGAGATACTCGACACCATCAACCGCGCCGCCAAGGTGCGCGGCACCGGCATAGCCAAGCGCTCACCCGAATATGTAAAGCAGAAAATGCTTGAGCGCAAGGCGGTCATCGCCCTGTGTGACGGCGAGTTTGCCGGATTCAGCTACATCGAGTGCTGGAGCAACAAGGAGTTCGTGGCCAACTCGGGTCTCATCGTCGCCGACAAGTTTCGGGGACGCGGCCTCGCCACACGCATCAAGCGGCGCATCTTTGACCTCTCACGCGAGATGTTCCCCCAGGCCAAGATATTCTCCCTCACAACCGGGGCCGCAGTCATGAAGATGAACTTCGAGCTCGGATACCGCCCCGTGACATTTGATCAGCTCACCACCGACGCCGCGTTCTGGAAAGGGTGTGAGAGCTGCGTCAACTTTGACATACTCCAACGCAACGGAGGTCACAAGTGCCTCTGCACCGGGTTGCTCTATGACCCGGCCGAGACAAAATATCATCCCGTCAACGGCCATCGTGTCGCGATGGACAATGACCCACAACCCACAACCGTAAACAACGACTAAAAACATACCGACATGGAAAAGAAAAAAGTAGTGTTAGCATTCAGCGGCGGTCTCGACACGTCGTTTGCCGTAAAATATCTTTCAGAGGACTGCGAATACGAGGTATATACCGCCATCGCCAACACCGGCGGTTTCTCCCCTGAGGAGCTTAAGGCCATCGAGCAACGCGCCCTCGCCCTCGGCGCACGCGAGCACGCTACCCTCGACATCACCCACGAATACTACGACAAGAGTATCAAGTACATGATATTCGGCAATATACTCCGCAACGGCACATACCCCATCTCGGTAAGCTCCGAGCGCATATTCCAGGCCATCGCCATCATCGAATATGCCAAGAAGGTCGGCGCAAAGTATGTGGCCCATGGCAGCACATCGGCCGGCAACGACCAGGTAAGGTTTGACCTAACATTCCAGATCCTCGCCCCCGAGATTGAGATCATCACTCCCACACGCGACATGAACCTCACCCGCGAATATGAGATTGACTACCTCAAGAAACACGGATATGTGGCCGACTTCAAGAAACTTGAGTATTCCATCAACAAGGGACTCTGGGGCACGTCAATCGGCGGCAAGGAGACCCTCCGTAGCAACGAGACGCTCCCCGAGGAGGCATATCCAACCCAGATGACAGCCAAGGAGGACGGACGTATCACCATAGACTTCGAGCAAGGCGAGATTGTGGCCGTCAACGGCGAGCGTCAGGACGACAAGGTGGCCGCCATACAGCTAATCGAGAAGCTCGTGGCACCATACGCCCTCGGCCGCGACATGCACATCGGCGACACCATCATCGGCATCAAGGGCCGCGTTGGATTTGAGGCCGGTGCCCCCATGCTCATCATCGCCGCCCACAAGATGCTTGAGAAACACACTCTCACCAAGTGGCAGCAGTACTGGAAAGACCAGCTCGGCACATGGTATGGCATGTTCCTCCACGAGGCCCAGTACCTTGAGCCGGTGATGCGCGACATCGAGGCATACCTCCGCGAGTCACAGCGCAACGTCACAGGCCGTGTCATCGTCGACCTCAAGCCCTACCACTTCGTGCTCGTTGGCGTTGAGAGCGACTTCGACCTCATGAAGACCTCATTTGGCGAATATGGCGAGGTATCAAAGGCTTGGACTGCCGACGATGTCAAGGGCTTTACCAAGATACTCGGCAACCAGATGAAGATTTACCACAACATCCAGCAACGCAACAACAAGTAAGATGATAAAAGCCGGAATTATAGGCGGGGCCGGTTACACCGCCGGAGAACTGATAAGACTGCTCATCAACCACCCCGATGTCGAGCTACGCTGGGTCAACAGCACCAGCAACGCCGGCAACCTCGTGGCCGATGTCCATCAGGGACTCATCGGCGAGACCGACCTGCGCTTTACCGACAAGACCCCCTGGGAGGAGATTGACGTGCTTTTCTGCTGCACGCCCCATGGCGAGACACGCAAGTTTATGGAGAGCCACGATGTCCCCGCCGACCTCAGGATCATCGACCTGTCGACCGACTACCGCATAGAGGACGGCACCCACGACTTTGTCTACGGCCTTCCCGAGCTCAACCGCAAGCGCATAGTCCGCGGAGCGACCCGCGTGGCCAATCCGGGATGCTTTGCCACAGCCATACAGCTCGCCCTGCTCCCACTCGCCAAAAATCTCCTGCTCAACAACGACATCCACGTCACCGCCATCACCGGCTCGACCGGCGCCGGAGTGAAGCCTTCTGCTACATCCCACTTCTCGTGGCGCAACGACAACGTGTCAATATACAAGCCGTTCCGCCATCAGCACCTCGCCGAGATAACCCAGTCGCTCAAGCAGTTGCAGTCGAGCTTCAAGTCGGCCATCAACTTCATCCCTGTGCGCGGCTGCTTCTCACGCGGCATCATGGCCATTGTCTACACCGACTGTCCCCTTGGGCTTGACGAGGTGCGCCGCATTTACGAGGAGTTCTACTCCGACCATAACTTCACATTTGTGACCGACAAGGCTCCTGACCTAAAGGATGTTGTAAACACCAACAAATGTATCATCCACCTCGATAAGGTCGATGGCAAGCTGCTCGTGACCTCGGTCATCGACAACCTTGTCAAAGGTGCATCCGGCCAGGCCGTCCACAACATGAATCTGCTGTTCGGACTCCATGAGCGTGCCGGACTCGCCCTCAAGCCGTCGGCATTCTAACGAGCGATAAAACATCTGATAATGAAACTTTTTGACGTATATCCACTTTTTGACATAGAGATTGAGCGCGGTCGCGGATGCAACGTCTGGGACACCAACGGCAACGAGTACCTCGACCTCTACGGAGGCCATGCCGTCATCTCGGTAGGCCATGCCCACCCTCACTATCTCGACGCATTGCAGCAACAGGCGTCCAAGCTATGCTTCTACTCCAACTCGGTCATCAACTCTCTCCAGCAACGCCTCGCCGACAAGCTCGGCAAGGCAAGCGGCTATGATGACTACCAGTTGTTTCTCATCAACTCCGGGGCCGAGGCCAACGAGAATGCCCTCAAACTCGCCTCGTTCCACACCGGCCGCAAGCGCGTCATCGCTTTCAACAAGGCGTTTCACGGGCGCACGTCGCTCGCCGTCGAGGCCACCGACAACCCCAAGATTGTATCGCCGGTCAACGCCGCCGGCCATGTGACGTTCCTCCCCCTCGGCGACATTGACACCGTCCGCACTGAACTCGCCAAGGGCGATGTCGCGGCGGTTATAATCGAGGGCATCCAGGGTGTCGGTGGTATCCGCATCCCCTCGACCGATTTCCTGAAAGCGCTGCGTGAGGAGTGTGACAAGACCGGCACTGTTCTCATACTCGACGAGATTCAGAGCGGTTATGGCCGCTCGGGCAAATTCTTTGCCCACCAACACGCCGGCATACGTCCTGATATCATCACCATGGCCAAGGGCATCGCCAACGGATTTCCGATGGGGGCCCTCCTTATCTCACCCAAGTTCAAGCCTGTCTACGGTATGCTTGGCACTACATTTGGCGGCAACCACCTCGGGTGTGCCGCAGCCATCGCCGTGCTCGACATCTTTGAGGACGAGCATCTTGTCGACAACGCCCGCGAGATTGGCGAATACCTCATCGACGAGTTGCGCAAGATTGACGGCATAAAGGAGGTGCGTGGCAAGGGTCTCATGATTGGTATCGAGATGGACTATCCCGTCAAGGAGCTTCGCTCACGTCTCATCCATGACGAGCATGTATTTACCGGCGCATCAGGTACCAACGTCATCCGTCTGCTCCCGCCGCTCTGCCTCACACGGGCCGAGGCCGACGACTTCCTCGCCCGGTTCCGTCGTGCGCTCGCCAAGTCATAAACCCTGTAACACCATCACTCCTTCCAATATGAAAATAGGTATCATCGGCGGCGGCAATATGGGTGGAGCCATAGCCGTAGGACTTGCCAAGAGCGGCGCAGTAGCCCCCACCGACATCATGGTGACGGGACCCACCCCGGCCCATCTCGCGGCTCTTGCCGCAAAGGCACCGGGTATCGCCACATCGACCGAAAACATTGACGCAACGCGTGGCACCGACATTATCATCCTTGCCGTGAAGCCTTGGCTCATGGAGCAGGTACTCAAGTCTGTGGCCCCGCGCATCGACTTCCGCTCACAGGTCATCATATCCATCTCCGCCGGAATCACCCTCGACACCATCAACTCCTGGTTGTCCGCCTACTCAAGCGAGCGCACCATATTCCGCGCCATGCCCAACACGGCCATAGCCATCGGGCAGAGCATGACATTCATCTGTCATTCCAACGCCACTCCCGACCAGGTGGCGGCTGTCGAGGGAATATTTGCGACCCTTGGCAAGGCTGCGGTCATCGAGGAGCGGCTGATGGGAGCAGCCACAGCCCTGTGCTCATGCGGCATAGCTTACGCCATGCGATATGTCCGAGCCGCCACCGAGGGGGGCGTGCAACTTGGTTTCTACGCCTCGTCGGCGAGAGACTATATCCTTCAGACCCTCCGGGGAGCGGTGGAGCTGCTTGAAGCTACCGGCAACAATCCTGAGGTCGAGATTGACAAGGTGACCACCCCCGGAGGTGTGACCATTCGCGGTCTCAACGCCATGGAGACCAATGGATTCACCAATGCGGTCATCCAAGGTCTTCTCAAGTCCGTATAGCCGATGCCGTCAGTCAACAAGGTTATATTAATCGGAAACATCGGCCAGGACCCGTCGATAAGATATGTCGACGGGCAGCCTGTCGCCGAGTTCTCCCTCGCCACCACCGAACGCGCCCGCACCTCGGCCTCGGGAGTAACCATCCCCGAACGCACCGAGTGGCATCGTCTCGTCATGTGGGGCAAGCAGGCCGACTTTGCCGAAAAATATATCCGCAAGGGCACTATGCTCTACGTCGAAGGCAAACTCCGCACCCGCGTATGGGAAGACCGCAACGCCATAAAGCGCAGCGTCACAGAAATCCTCGTTGAAAACTTCGACATCCTCTCCCGCCCCAAACAGCCCGCACAGAATCAACAATAAATCAATGATTACCAACACATTACCCCCCCCCAATTCTAAACCTGCAAGAATAGAATCAATCGATGTCCTCAGGGCAATTGTCCTCCTCGGCATCCTCCTCGTACACACAAATAACAATGGTTACGGTTTTGGGCAACCGCTACCAGCAAACGCATTTGAATCCATCACAGAATATAGCATTGCAGCTTTCCTCACACATAAATGCGTATTAATCTTTAATCTCCTGTTCGGGCTCAGCTTCTATCTAATGCTCAGAAACCCACTAAACAGCTCCAGGAAATTTGTTTGGCGGTGTTTTCTACTCATAGGAATAGGAATAATAAACAAATTTTTTTACGCGAATGATATATTGATGTGGTATGGCTTATGGGGAATGTTTCTTACTCCATTCCGAAGCCTCAGCGCACGCAATATTTTTATCATCTCATTGTCTCTCTTCATATTCAATACTTTATGGCCAACCATTATTAATGTCAATGATTATATTCCGGGATACTCATTCCCTCCACGCTATTATCCCGGTGCATCATTATATGAGATTGTCTGTTATCCCATTATTAATTCTATAATTATACAATTCGGATACCTCATATCGACATCACCGTTTGAAGTCTTGGCAATCTCACTACTTGGATACTCTATCGGGAAAAGTGGAATTATTGAACATTTGGATGACTACATTCGTGTAAAGACCTTGATAATATCATGGTTTATATTGATATGTATTATTTTCATCAGATTAAAATTACTCCCCGCCATTGTCCAATATGAACATCTGTTGACATCCCTGACATACGCATATACAATATTATTCTTGTTTTATAAAACAAAATTGCACAAATACATGATGAGTTTGTCATCCTATGGAAAAATGGGGCTTACAAACTATTCCATGCAGGGTATAGTAATGGTTACATGTTTCAGTTCTACCGCACTTAATTTCGCTTTTGCATCATTAACTCAAATGCTTTGCCTCGCGATGGCATTCTACATCGTCCAAGCACTGTGTTCATACTTGTGGCTGCGGGGACACCGCTATGGCCCTTATGAATGGGTATGGCGATGTGCTACCGAACGTCGGATAATCCCCAACCGCAAGACCACGCAGTCCGTGGCCGCAGCTTGATGACAAGCATGGATTAACTGATGGCGACATGCAATACGGACGTTACACCATGTCGTCACGCAGTTATCAACAATCGTGGTGAGTTATCAACATTTAACTCATTTTGAGCGACGTAGGCGATTGTTTGCGCCACAAAATGATTTACTTTGCATTGACATTTCCGGCCCGGCGGCTTCCGCCGCCTGATACCGGCCTCTTAATAAGAAAGATGCAATACTATGGGTAAAATCATCGCTGTAGCAAATCAAAAAGGCGGAGTCGGCAAAACCACCACCACCATCAATCTCGCGGCATCGCTTGCCACCGAGGGTAAGCAGGTACTCATCATCGATGCCGACCCGCAGGCCAACGCCACCTCGGGATACGGTATAGACCCCAAATCAATGTCATCGTCAATCTACGAGTGTCTTGTCGACGAGTATCCTCTCGACGGCTCACAAGTGGCTACATGTGTCAAGGGACTCGACCTAATCGGCTCGCGCATCGACCTCGCCGGCGCCGAGCTCGAGCTGGTCAACAAGCCGCAGCGCGAACGAGTACTCGCCAACCGACTCGCCGCCATCTCTGACAAATACGACTACATACTCATCGACTGCTCCCCGTCGCTCGGACTCATAACCGTCAACGCACTGACAGCCGCCGATTCGGTCATCATACCGGTCCAGGCCGAGTATTTCGCACTTGAGGGCATCAGCAAACTGCTCAACACCATACGCATCATCAAGGCCAAGCTCAACCCGTCGCTTGAGATTGAGGGATTCCTCCTCACGATGTACGATGCCCGACTCCGGCTGGCCAACCAGATATACGACGAGCTAAAGGGACACTTCGGCGACATGGTATTCAACACCGTGATACCGCGCAACATCCGTCTCAGCGAGGCCCCGAGCCACGGGCTTCCCGCGATACTCTACGATGCCGAGAGCCGTGGTGCAACGAGCCACGTACTACTTGCCAAGGAGATAATATCACGCCACCATCGGGCGTAATCAACCAACACCACTCCAAAAGACCTAAGACATGTCAGTAAAACGCAACGCACTGGGACGCGGCCTTGACTCGCTGATATCCATGGACGATGTCCCCGCCGCCGGCTCATCGGCGATTAACGACATAGACGTAACGCTCATCTCCCCCAACCCCGAGCAACCACGCACGACATTTGACGAGACAGCACTCGACGAACTCGCATCATCGATACGCGAACTGGGCATCATACAGCCACTGTCGCTTCGCAAGACCGGGCCTGACTCCTATCAGATCATCGCGGGTGAACGCCGCTACCGTGCAGCTGTCAAGGCCGGACTAACATCAGTCCCCGCCTACATACGCACCGCCAACGACAGCGAGCTCACCGAGATGGCCCTAATCGAGAACATACAGCGCGAGGACCTAAACGCCATCGAGATCGCGCTCACGTTCAAGAAACTCATCGAGCAATACAACCTCACACAGGAACGCCTGTCAGAACGCGTCGGCAAGAAACGTGCCACCATCGCCAATTTTCTGCGACTGCTTAAGCTCCCCGCCGAGGTGCAACTCGGCTTGCGCGACAAGCTCGTCGATATGGGTCATGCCCGCGCCCTGCTGACAATCGACACCCCGGCCCTGCAACTCAAGCTGTATAACCAGATACTCAAGGAGGGGCTGTCAGTCCGTCGCGTTGAGGAACTTGCCAAGGCATGGCAGAAAGCAGCCGAGGAGGGCGAGCAGCCGAAACCGCAGTCAACAAAACTTAACAATCACGACTTCGATATACTCAAAAAGCACCTCCAGACATCATTCAAGACCCCCGTACAGTTTGCCTGTGACGCATCCGGTAAAGGAAAAATAACATTTCCTTTCAAAAATGAAGAGGAACTTGAGCGATTAATCACTATCTTTGACAACATTAAACATCAGGAAAACCAATAACATGGCCATGAGACTGCCGTAAAGGAGTACTATTCGTGTAACCAACTGACAGTCAGGCCACAAGAAATGAGCGACCGGCTAAACGAATTGTCAATAGGAAGATTGTTGATGGTGGCGGCGCGACTGGCGGTGATGCTTGTCGGGCTGCTGTCTTGCCCGGTTAATCTTTTTTCACAAAGCGCGGCTCTCCCTGACAGTATTCCCCTCTCCGGGCCAATCGACGGGGAGGCCGCCGTTGTCGAAGACCGCATCAAGGTACTGCCCGATGAGACAGTCATAACACCTGTCGATACCGTCGAGGCCGTCACCCCCGAGCGTCTGAAGGCGATTCGCGACAGCATCGCCACCCTTGAGGAGTTCGGCCCCGAACGGGAGTTTAATCCCGACCCCACGCGGGCAGTGTGGATGTCGGCTCTGTTTCCCGGACTCGGTCAGCTCTACAACCGCCGGTATTGGAAGCTGCCGATAGTCGTCGGCGCGTTCATGGGACTCGGATATGCCACATCATGGAACAACCGTATGCTCACTGACTACACCCGCGCCTACCGCGACATAATGGACAATGACCCCTCGACCGACAGCTACATGGATTTCTACCCTCCCACCACCAAGGAGGAGGACCTCAACAAGACATGGCTCACCAACACGCTGCGCAGCCGCCGCGACTACTACCGCCGTAACCGCGACCTCTGCATCATAGCCATGGTCGGGGTCTATCTGTTGGCCATAGTCGATGCCTACGTCGACGCGTCGCTGGCTCACTTTGACATCTCTCCCAACCTGTCGGTCGACCTTGCGCCGGCACTGATACCCGACACCCGCCACACCCTGCCGTCGGTAGGAGTGCAATGGGCACTTAATTTCTAACGTAAACACCGGTTAAACAACCAATGATGAAAAAATTTCTCATATCTCTCCTGACGAGCTGCACTGCCATCATCGCAAGTGCCGGGCCCTCGATTCTTTCTATCAAGCAGTCTATAACCGACGATGCCATCGTATATCCCGAGAGCTTCGAGACCGACACCCACAAGATGATGCACAACTGGTATCTGCAAAACTACGCCGTGCTCGACGAGGGGGTCAACAGCCTGTCCCCGGCCTCGGTGAGCGACGAGGAACTCATACGCCGTCTCAGCCTGATGCCCACGGTCATCGAGATGCCGTTCAACCAGATTGTGCGCTCCTACATAGTTATGTACACCGAGCGCCGACGCTCCCTGGTCGAGAACATGCTCGGCATGAGCCTTTACTACATGCCCATTTTCGAGCAGGCGCTTGAGCGCGAGGGTATGCCTCTTGAGCTAAAGTATCTCCCCATCATCGAGAGCGCCCTCAATCCCGATGCCGTGTCACGCGCCGGAGCCACCGGGCTGTGGCAGTTCATGCTCGGGACTGCAAAGACCCTCGGCATGGAGGTCAACTCAATAGTCGACCTACGTCGTGATCCATACACCTCGTCACAGTATGCGGCCAAGTACCTGAAGCAGCTTTACAACATCTACAACGACTGGTCACTCGCCATCGCCGCCTACAACTGTGGCCCCGGCAATGTCAACAAAGCCCTGCGACGTGCCGGGGGCGACGAGCCCAAGGACTTCTGGGCCATCTACCACTACCTGCCCCGCGAGACACGCGGCTACGTGCCGGCATTCATAGCGGCCAACTACGTGATGACCTACTACCGTCAGCATAACATTTCCCCCGCCCTCGCCCGCCGTCCGCTCATCACCGACACGATCCACGTGACCAAACGCGTGCATCTCCAGCAGATAGCCGATGTGTTGCGCATTCCCATCGAGGAGATACGCATACTCAACCCGCAGTTCCGCCGCGACATCATCCCCGGTGACATCAAGCCGTATGCCCTCACCCTCCCCTCCAAGCAGGTGTCGTGCTACATCATGAGCGAGGACAGCATCGTCTCCCACAATGCCCCGCTCTATGCCCGCCGTGACGTGGTCGAGCCTACCGACATCTACGCCTCGACAGGCGACTACGAGACACGTACCGTGGTCAAGTATCACAAGGTACGCAAGGGTGAGAACCTTACCAAGATAGCGCGGCGATATGGAGTGTCGGTCGCCGACCTGCGCAAGTGGAATGGCATACGGCGCAAGGGTGGCGTGAAACGCGGACAGAGCCTGCGCATCAACACCTATGAACGCGTGGCCAAGCCAAAGCCCAAACGCGAGGAGGAGAGCGGCGAGATGCTTGCATCAGCTGACACCGACAACAATACCACCGCCACGACCGATCCCACCGGCGAGACTACCGTCACGCCTGCCGATGCAACGGAGACCACGACCGCACCCAAGGCCACCAAGAGCGATGTCCCACTGCCGCCTCGCACCCGCAAAAACCGTGACACCGCACAGACCGCTGTACCCAAACCGAACAATCGCCGCACGTCCGACTCCGAAGGCACAGTGACGGCTAAGGCCGACACCAAGGACACGGCCAAGGGAGGCACCAAGGCCAAGGCTGAACCCACAGGGACAAAGAGCGGCAAAGAGTCAAAAACGACAGCCAACAAGTCGTCAAAAGCCGACAAGGCAAAGGCCGACAAAACTAAGGCAGAGAAAGCAGCCCCCAAATACCGTTATCACAAGGTGCGCAAAGGCGAGACCTTGTCGCAGATAGCCAACAAATACCGTGGCGTATCCGTCAAGCAGATACAGAAAGCCAATGGCATCTCCGGCAACAAAATCCAGACAGGCCAGCGCCTCAAGATACCACAGGGCTAACCCCGCCCAAGAACATACATAAGACCAACCCCATAACAAGACACGTTGCCTCAACCTCTGGCAACGTGTCTTTCTTTATACAAAGCTCCCTATCCTCTCTTAAAATCCCTAATCCCCATAGTCTCCTTAAATCCCTTATTCCCCCTACCCCCCGCCCCGCAGGTAGACGCTTTTTAACTCAAAAAGTAGACATAGGGTAGACATTTTTTAGACGGCTGTAGACGGTCTGTGCTATCAGGATAGCTGTAATTTTGCGGCGAGCTTACGATTCACCCTACGGTAGACAAAGAATCGCCGCAGTGCAACTATGACATATTCCTGCAACTGAATCAATATACATTCACTAATTAACTACAACAAATCTTATCAAGTAATGAAAATTTTACCAATCATACGCGAGTTCGGGACAAGGGACAAGCGAAGAGTGCCGGAAGGTATCCGACGAGATCTATAAGTGGAGCTACAGCAGCTCCACCGACTCGGTCACGATAATAGTATCTCAGGGCGGACACACAAAAGTTATCATATAGAAGTATTACTGTCAGGACGCAGGGTGTATCAATGGTTTAGCACGAGTATTAGAGTTCATGTCCTGACTTCATGGATGGTTTAACGATGACTGGGGCCGCGCAGTGATGACGCGGCCCCAGTCCTTTATGTATCCGGCTCAAATCCCGGCTATGATATGTCAAGCGTTAATTGGTCTCTGACTCAGGATTCTGTATCTCCCAATAAGGGATATCAACAAGTCTTATGTTGAACCGTAGCACCGAATAGGGGGTTATGATGCCATTCTTCTGTGCATAATAGCCTTGCTGATAAGGGACAATCAACTCAATTGAGTCGCCGACGTGCATGTGGGTGAGACCCATCATAAATCCGGTGACATTTGACGTGAGCTGCATACGGGCAATGCTGTCGCCATAAGTTGTTTTGGTATACGATGAGTCAAATACAACGTCGTTGTAGAGGCGACCACGATACTTGATATCGACCCAGCTTGTCGAGAACGGACGCAGGTTACCCCGGGTGAGCAGGGTGTCGTTGCAATAACGCACCAGCACATAGGCATCAGGGTCCCATGAGGCCGAGATGCGCTGATAGTAGGGAGTACCGTCGGGATTGGTCAGGCGCTCTTGGGCGGCAAGCCACTCATCGTTATCATCGCGCCAGTCTTCATAGCGGCTCCAGATGTCAGACTCGTCCTCTTTTGACGAGCTACAGGCCACAGAACCCGCTACAAGCAGCGACATCAGCATGTATAATGGAAAGCGGTTCATCGGCTCTATCAGTCAAAGTTAACCTCGGGGGCACGTTCGGCACCGGCCTCGGCCTGGAACTGCGGCTTCTTCTCAAACCCGAACCATCCGGCATAGATGACCGTGGGGAACTTCTTGATCTTGGCATTATAATCCTTGACCGCCTCGGTGTAGCGTCCACGAGCCACAGTTACACGGTTTTCGGTACCCTCAAGCTGCACCTGAAGATCGCGGAAATTCTCGTTGGCCTTGAGATCGGGATAAGCCTCGGTGACAGCAAGCAACGACTTGAGCGCCTGGGACAGCTCACCTTGTGCTTTCTGGAACTTGGCGAGGGTCTCCTCGTTGAGGTCGGCGGCATCAATGTTGATTGATGTGGCGGCAGCGCGTGCCTGAGTCACCTTCTCAAGAGTCGAGCTCTCGTGTGTAGCATATCCCTTGACCGTGTTCACGAGGTTGGGGATGAGGTCGGCGCGGCGCTGATACTGGTTCTGCACCTCGGCCCATGACTGCTCGACAGTCTGCTCCTTGTCAACGATCGTGTTGTAGTCACACGAGTTGAGGCTCATCATGGCCACTACGGCAAGAAGCAGTGTCACGATATTTTTTCTCATATCAATCATTTTTTATCAGGCGAGCTTGCGCAAGAGCGCGTTGAGGCTCACCTTTGAGTGGATAATCTTGTGGAGGTCGGCCACGGGGACGCGAGTCTGCTCCATCGAGTCGCGCTCGCGGAGGGTAACGGTGTTGTCCTCAAGGGTCTGATGGTCGACGGTGACACAGTAGGGTGTGCCGATGGCATCCTGACGGCGGTAGCGCTTGCCGATGGAGTCCTTCTCCTCGTAGTGGGTGGTGAAGTCAAAGCGGAGGTCGTTGACAATCTCGCGGGCCTTTTCGGGAAGGCCATCCTTGCGAACGAGAGGCATCACCGCACACTTGACCGGGGCAAGGGCTGCCGGGAGGTGGAGTACCACGCGGGTATCACCGCCCTCAAGAGGCTGCTCCTCGTAGCTTGAGCAGAGCACCGACAGGAACATGCGGTCTACACCGATTGATGTCTCGATGACGTAGGGGGTGTAGCTCTCGCCGAGCTCGGGGTCATAATACTGTATCTTCTTGCCCGAGAACTTCTCGTGCTGCGACAGGTCAAAGTCGGTGCGTGAGTGGATACCCTCGACCTCCTTGAAGCCAAACGGCATCTCAAACTCGATGTCGGTGGCGGCGTTGGCATAGTGGGCGAGCTTGTCGTGGTCGTGGAAACGGTACTTGTGGTCGCCCAGGCCGAGGGCCTTGTGCCAGCGCAGACGTGTCTCCTTCCATTGCGAGAACCATTTAAGCTCCTCGCCGGGACGAACGAAAAACTGCATCTCCATCTGCTCGAACTCGCGCATACGGAAGATGAACTGACGCGCCACAATCTCGTTGCGGAAAGCCTTGCCTATCTGGGCGATGCCAAACGGGATGCGCATACGTCCCGTCTTCTGCACATTGAGGTAGTTGACAAATATACCTTGAGCCGTCTCGGGTCGGAGATATACGGTCATCGCGCCATCGGCGGTAGAACCCATCTCGGTCTTGAACATGAGATTGAACTGACGCACCTCGGTCCAGTTCTTGGTGCCTGATATCGGATCGACTATCTCCTGTTCGATTATAATCTGACGCAGTTCCTCAAGATTGTTGTCATTGAGAGCCTTGGAGAATCGCTCATGCAGGGCGTCACGCTTGGCCGCAATCTCAAGTACGCGAGGATTGGTCTGGCGGAAGAGTGCCTCGTCAAACGAGTCGCCGAAACGCTTGGCGGCCTTGGCCACCTCCTTGTCGATTTTCTCGTCCATCTTGGCCATCTCGTCCTCTATGAGGACATCGGCACGGTAGCGCTTCTTTGAGTCGCGGTTGTCAATCAACGGGTCGTTGAACGCGTCGACATGTCCCGATGCCTTCCAGATGGTGGGGTGCATGAATATGGCGGAGTCGATACCCACGATATTCTCGTGGAGCAGCGTCATGGCCTCCCACCAGTAGCGCTTTATATTGTTCTTGAGCTCGACACCGTTCTGACCGTAGTCATAAACTGCCCCGAGTCCGTCGTAAATCTCGCTTGATTGAAAGACAAAACCGTATTCCTTGGCGTGTGAAACGATTTTCTTAAATACATCTTCTTGCTGTGCCATTGTAAATTTAGTATAATTAATAATCACAGGCGGGTTGCGCCGCAGGATGCGGAGTGCCGCCATGGGGTGCAAATTTAATGATTTTGCCCCGATTTTCAATCAACCGCCGTGATAAAGTACAGGGCAACCGCATGAAATCTAACCAAAATAAAGTAAAGTGTACCCCTTCAAA
>JAMPAQ010000001.1:552328-568201 GCA_023667145.1 Pseudoflavonifractor sp. | reverse complement strand
ATTATCCCACTCCCCCGAGGTATTCCCCGCCAATTTTACTAATTTTGCAACGGTAGACTTATAGATGCTATTAGGTCGATTGTAGTGAATTATTAATTGATAAGTATATGAAGAAGATGATTTTGCTCGCCATGGCTCTTGTGGCGGCTGTGGGAATCTCGATAGCGGAGGTGACCATTACCAAGGTTGACAAGGTGTCGCCTACTGATGAGATGTTTATGGATATGGCCATTACCGCTGCAAAGAATAATGTCAAGGCCGGATATCTGCCTTGTGGTGCGGTGGTAATCATAAATGGCGCTGCCCCGCGCACATCGGGGCGTGCGTCTGCCGTAACGACCGCTGAGGAGGATGCAATCAACAAGACGCGCCGCAAGTCACTGAAAAACGGTATTATATACACAGTAAACGAGCCGACCACTGATGCCTATAACGCTATATGCCGTGCGGGTGCAGATGCTGTGGTGTTCTGCAATCCGCGCAGCGAGGTGATTGCCAGCGGTGTCTATCCCGACTCGGTTTATAACGATGCACGTATAGACACAACATTGACACAGGTGAAAGTCGTATGCTTCACATTGTCGGAGGGAAAGAAATTGCTCGATGACTACAAGAAGTAGTCGTGAGTCTTTTGATGTCTAAGTTTGAATGGGAGCGAACAATTCACCCTGTCTCGCTCCCGTTTCTTTGAGACGGCGGTTAAGCAGATTGGTGAACTCATAGTTTTTGAGTCCCCAACGAGGGTAGATGAGCAGTTCTGCCGGTGATTGTGATACAAAGCGCTCTATGGCCACACTGGGGCTTATATGTCGCAGAAGATGTATGCACAGGTCTATATATTCGTTGGCCGTAAACCGTGGAATGTCATAGATGCCGGCGGTCACATCCTTGGCCATACGTGTCCCCTTGACGAGTTGGAGTTGATGGAGCTTGAGCGTGGCTATCGGCAGGGTGGAGGCCCGTGTCACTGTCTCTGTCATCATGTCTACAGTCTCGCCGGGGAGCCCGAGGATGAGATGCAATCCACAGGCTATGCCGGCTCTTGACGTGCGCATGACGGCATCTGTGGTGTCACGCCATGTGTGGCAACGGTTGATCAGGTCAAGGGTAGCGTCATGGGAGGTCTCGGCTCCGTATTCAATCATGACGAACTTCTCGTTGGCAAGCGCCGAGAGCTGTTGCAGCAGGTCGTCGGTGATGCAATCGGGTCGTGTGCCTATTATGAGTCCCACGACACCCGGCTGTGAGAGAGCCTCGTCATATAGTGCCATCAGCCGTCCGGTATCAGCGTGGGTATTGGTGTAGGCTTGGAAATAGGCGAGAAAACGCATTTCCGGATACTTACGGGCGAAAAACCTCTTTCCCTCCTCTATTTGGACTCGGATTGACACTCTCGGCGTGCAGTATGCCGGATTGAACGTCTGGTTATTGCAATAGGTGCATCCTCCGTAGCCCTTGGTACCGTCGCGGTTGGGACAGGTGAAGCCCGCGTTTACAGCGAGCTTCTGAACCTTGTAGGGGAAATGCTCCGACAGGAAGTCGGAATAGTCTCTGTATGGTTTTGCCATGGCCGGGGCTACAGTGTGACGGTCTTGTTGGCAAGATAGGCATCGAGAATCACGATTGACGCCATCGCCTCGACAATGGGAACGGCACGAGGTAAGACGCAGGGGTCATGCCGGCCACGTGCCTTCAGGGTAATGGGATTGCCGTCAATGTCAATGGTCTCCACGTCACGCAGCAGTGTGGCAACCGGCTTGAATGCCACGCGGAAATATATATCCTCGCCATTGCTGATGCCACCCTGTATGCCACCCGAATTGTTGGTCGTGGTGTATACCTTGCCATCCTCTATCGCGATGCGGTCAATCATCTCACTGCCACGGTGTCCCACTCCGTCAAAGCCCATGCCGTAGTCAAAGCCTTTGGCGGCGTTTATGCTCATCATGGCTGCGGCAAGTCTTGAGTGCAGCTTGGAGAACGCGGGGTCGCCGAGTCCCGCCGGGCATCCCTTTATGACCCCGGTCACAACACCGCCGATGGTGTCGCCATCTTTTTTGACCTCGTTGATCAGCTCTATCATTTTCCCGGCTATTTCCGCGTCTGGACATCTCACGATATTACGCTCGATGTCATCGGGTTTGTAGGCGGTGTAGCCGTATGGAAGGCTTATGTCGCCCACCTGCGACGTATAGGCATATATGTCAATACCCAACGTCTGCAACGCCTGACGTGCAAACGCGCCGGCGACCACCCGTGAGATGGTCTCACGAGCCGAAGACCTGCCGCCGCCACGGTAGTCGCGCAGTCCATATTTGGTGGAGTAGGTGTAGTCAGCATGTGACGGCCTGAAAGTCCGGGCAATCTCGCTGTAGTCGCGGGAGTGCTGGTCCTCGTTGCGCACGATAAATCCAATCGGCGTGCCGGTCGTCCGGCTTTCAAAGAGTCCTGACAGTATCTCGACGCGGTCTTTCTCGTCACGTGCGGTCACAATGCTTGACTGGCCGGGACGTCTGCGGTCGAGTTCATGCTGTATTGCCGTGAGGTCAATGGTGATTCCCGCCGGCATCCCGTCGATGACACCGCCGACTGCTGCTCCGTGGGACTCGCCAAAAGTCGTGACGCGGAATATGTTACCAAAACTGTTATTCATTTTCCTGTATCTTTTCGGTTGTTAGGTCGGCCACAGTGCCGTGGACGAAGTCGATGAGTTGGCGCGGGGTTATCTTGAGCTGTAGGCCGCGCAAGCCAGCGCTGACATAGATGACATCAAAGTCGAGCGCTGTATTGTGGAAAAACGTGGGGAAATTCTTTTTCATCCCAATCGGGGAGCATCCACCACGGATATAGCCTGTTGTGGCCAACAAGTCCTTCATGTGAATCATCTCGGCCTTTTTGGCCCCGGCTGCGCGGGCGGCTTTCTTGAGATCGACCTCGGTATTTCCCGGCACCACGCACACGAAGTGGCCGATGCGGTCGCCATGGAGCACGAGGGTCTTGAATACCTGCCGGATATCTTCGCCGAGTTCCGATGCGACATGGTCGGCCGCGAGATTGTTCTCATCAGCCTTATAGGGTATCAGCTCATAGGGTATCTTGGCCCTGTCGAGCAAGCGGGCGGCATTTGTCTTTGATATTCCAGCCATGCTATTTTTTTTCTATGATATAATGGGTGGCTTTATCCGAGTTGCATAGTCTCATAAAAGCACACCAAAGTTAATAAAATTATGTAAACCTGACAAACGCCGACGTGATGATGTGAGTCAGTCATCGCGCCGGCGCTGTATCAGTTGGTGACGTTGTGGGTGTTACAGATAGTAACTTGACGTGACGGCCATGCGCTCGTCAAGTTCAAATACCCATGGTGCGCCTGTGGGAATCTCGACCGATACAACATCCTCGGGTGTCAGGTGGAGGAGTATCATCGCGAGTCCGCGCAGACTGTTGCCATGAGCCGCCACAAGCACATCCTTGTAGAGCGGGATGCGGGGCGCGATGATCTCGGCCCAGCATGGCCTCACGCGGTCGATGGTCATCTCAAGCGATTCACCGACAGGAAGCTCGTCGGCGGGAATGTTGGCGTACCGGGAGTCAAATCCGGGATACCGTGGGTCGTCGACCGTGACCACCGGGGGCTGCACGTCGTAGCTGCGGCGCCAGGTGTGTACCTGCTCATCGCCATACTTCTTCGCTGTCTCGGCCTTGTTGAGTCCCTGCAATGCCCCATAATGGCGCTCGTTGAGCCGCCAGTCCTTGATCACGGGCACCCATGCGCGGTCGATGGTGTCGGCCACGACCTGCAAGGTATGTATGGCGCGTTTCTGGTAGGAGGTGAAGTAAAAGGACGGGAATATGTTGTTGTCGGCAAGCAGATGCCCGGCATTGACGGCTTCCTCCCTGCCTTTGGGTGTGATGTCAACGTCAGTCCATCCCGTAAATCGGTTTTCCAGATTCCACTGGCTCTGACCGTGTCTCAGAAGTATAAGTCGGTACATGGTGTATGGCAATTATGAATTATTCTCTATAGTGTAGCGGTGTATTGCTTGGCGCTGACAAGGTCTGCCAGCTCATCCATCGTGATGGGGATGACGGCTGTCTTGCCGTTGCGGTCGGTGTATTCAAACCGATAGCCGCAGCGTGCCCTGAGAGCCATTGAGGCAAGCTCCATGTCCTCGGGAGTCCCGACCACCGACTCGGTGAGATTGCCATACATCGCGTCGAGGTCAATCTCGGCTATTTCCTCGTCGAGGAGGGTGTATCGGTAAACGACACAGTTGCCCTCGACCGAGGTCTTCTCATAGATCACACCCTCTGACTCGGCGGGAAGCCCGTCGTTGTACTCGTCAAGTGCTGCCCTTATGTCGTGATAGGCCGTCGCATATTCGCCGAGCGGCTCATCGGCGGTTGAGTCGGTGACGAGCACTATGCCCGATATGATTATGGCTACGGTGACCATCACGGCAAGCGCGGTCATGTCGATAGTCGGGTAGAGGCCGTTGTGGCGGGTAGTTTTCATGTCGGTAGTGATTTTTGAGTAGTGTATTGTCAGAATTATGACTATATAACACATTGAGTCTGCGGTATGTTTGGTCTACAACATCACAATTGTATTGTAATATGGCTGTCACATGCTGTGACAAAGCAATGTCGCGTCAGTTACAATGAGAATAATTAAGTATAGATAATTTTGCAGGGGAATTTGCGACAGCTACATTTGTATTAGCAATTATGCTAAATGTAGCTGAAATATATAAGCCTTGAGAAAGAAAACTGTCATAATATTAGCCGCGCTTGTCACGGTGATGGCCGTAACTTCGGCCGTGTTTTATTCGTGCCGCCGCGATCCGTCAAAGCCGCCGTACACGGAGGAGCTTCTGCGTCGCGCCCAACAGGGGGATGTACACGCTGAGTTTTTCATAGGACGCAGCTATTATGACGGCAACGGCATCAAGCGTGATTACCGTAAGGCGGTTGAGTATTTCCGCTCAACGGCGGCCAAGGGGTCTGTCCGCGGCCAGTGTGGCCTCGGGTGGTGTTACTTCTATGGCCAAGGGGTCGATATTGACTATGACGAGGCTGTGAAATGGCTTCGTCCGGCATCGGAGGCCGGTCACCCGTTGGCGCGTTATCTTCTCGGAGTGTGCTACTTGAAGGGTCATGGAGTGCCGGTCGATGAGTCAAAGGGACTCCGGCTGCTCGACGAGGCCATCGGTCTCGGAGCCAATGAGGCCATCACCGAGAAGGGACTCTATTACAGGAACAGCAATAACCGTGAGAAAGCCTTTGCGCTCATAAAGGAAGCCGCTGACAAGGGTGAGCCGAGAGCTCAGTTTATAATGGGACTGTATTACTATCGCGGGACTAACGTGCAACAGGACTTTGAGCGTGCAGCCGAGTACTTCAAGGAGTCGGCCAATGGTGGCGCAATGGTGGGTCAGCGAGCCTTGGGAACATGTTATTTCTATGGCGACGGCGTGGAGGCCGACCTTGACAAGGCTATAAAATGGTGGACTCTCGCATCTGAGCAGATGGACTCCGAGTCACAGTATAACCTCGGATTCTGCTATCTGAAGGGGCGTGGTGTACCTCACGATGAGGCGGAGGCTTTCAGGCTGTTCTCGTTGTCAGCCCGTCCCCCGCGTCCATACGCGTTGGCTGCCCATCAACTTGGCGAATGTTATCGCTACGGCATCGGCACAGAGCGCGACGACTCCCTCTCACGCCTATGGTACGACCGTGCCCGCCAGCTTGGCTACGTGGCACGCTGACGGCTCGCCCATTGCCTGTCTTATTTCTTAGTATCGCCATCATGCGAGGTGTAGGGGATATGCCAATATCAGAGTGACCGACACTACTGCTTTCGTTTTGTGGTGGTATCTTGTAAATGAAAAAATCCCTTCGCTCTGATGAGTGAAGGGATTTAATTGTGCGCATGAAGGGACTCGAACCCCCACGTCCTGAGACATTAGATCCTAAGTCTAACGCGGCTACCAATTACGCCACATGCGCGGGTTTATGGCGCAAAGGTAGTGATTGTGGGGCTGCTTTCCAAATTTGGCGGTAAGTTTTTGCACTTCGTTTCTGAAACAACGGATTTTTTATCGGCTGATTGTAGCCGTTTGCTGTTGTAGATGCTACGGTCAGATGCTGCGCTCGATGTTCCAGACAAAGGCGCGGAGGCCGAGCTTGGGGGTCTCGATATCCATTGCGTGGAGAAAGTCGATCACGGCATCTACACGATGGTCTTCAACGACAGTGATTATCGCTGAGGCGAGCGATGGCCATGCGTGGGAGCCGTAATGCGGCTCCCCGGTGTGACTTCCTCGTCCCTGCACCTCCTGCCAGGCGGTAAATCCCCGGCAGTTGAGGCGTTCAAGGGCATTGACTATGCGTTCGTAATATGCTTGGTCAAATGTTATTAGTATTGATTTCATTGTGATAAGCGTCTAAAATGTTGGAGATTATTCTCAGCCTTTGCGAGAGCCTTGCGGTGGGATTTGCGTGTGCGTTTGATGCCGTTGTGGGCAAATATGCAGTACAACGCGGGGACGAACAGCAGGGTGAGTATGGTCGAGAATGTGAGACCACCGATGACGGCTGTACCCATCGGACGCCACATCTCGGCTCCCTGTCCCGAACCGACAGCCATCGGTATCATACCGAGGATAGTGGTGAGGGTGGTCATGACTACGGGACGCAGACGTGACTTGCCGCCCTGTATGACTGATTGGCGTATCGACATGCCGCGCTCGCGGTTGAGCGTTATATAGTCGATGAGCACGATACCGTTTTTCACGACGATACCGATAAGCATGATGGCACCGATCATACTCATGACGTTGAGAGTGTGTCCCGAGATGTAGAGTATGATGAACACTCCCGAGAACGCGAACAGCAGCGAGGTCATGATGATGGCGGGGTAGGTGTAGCTCTCAAATTGCGCGGCCATCACGATGTAGACAAGGATGATGATGAGCACTGCAAGGGTGAGCAGGTCGGTGAACGAGTCCTGCTGGTCCTCGTAGCTTCCCGCGAGACCTATGGATATGCCCTGCGGTATGTCCATGTCGTCAATCATTATCTGTGACTGCTCGACCACGGCGCTCATAGGCACTCCCGAGACGACGGTCGATACCGTGATGATACGCTGGCGGTCCTTGCGCTCGATGGTGGGCGGGGTGAAGCGTTCCACGACCTTGCCGACATCCTTGATGCGCACACCCTGTCCCTGACTGTTGTAGATGAGGATGTTCTCTATGTCGGCGATTGACGTGCGGTGTTCGGGTGCATACATCACCTTGATGTCGTACTCCTCACCGTCCTCACGGAAGTATGATGCCAGCGAGCCGTTGATGCGATTGCGCAGGTAGGTCGCGGCGGTCTGTAGGTTAAGACCGTATATGGCAAGTTTCTCGCGGTCAAAGTCGACCTGATATTCAGGCTGGTAGTCGGCACGCGATATGGTGATGTCGGCCGTTCCGGGTATCTGACGGAGCACGCGTACGAGTTTCTGGGCCACAGAGTCGGTCTCGGTGAAGTCGTAACCGTAGATCTCATATTCGATAATCGATTGTCCTCCCATGCCCTGTCCGCGTGAGCCGCCGACGTTGACCTGCGCTTTCTTGAACTCGGGATAGTGCTTCAGGTCTTGACGCATCAGCTCGGCTATCTCGGTAATCGACCGGTCACGGTCGCCCGGGTCGGTGAGCGTAATGTTCATCGAGATGATGTGGGGACCGTTGTCGCTCAGCGACGCGTAGGTGTTGTCGCTCGATGCCTGGCCTGTCGTGTAGTTGAACACCTTTATCTCGGGATACTTCTCGCGCCACTCGTCATAGAGTCGTTTTGATGCCTCCTGGGCTATCTCGACGCGTGTGCCGATGGGCAGCTCAAGCGTAACGCCGAGTCGTCCGTTGTCGCTCACAGGGAAAAACTCGGTGCCGACACCCTTCATGAGGAATATCGAGCCGACAAACGTTGCCAGACAGATGATGATGGTCACTGTCTTGTGTCCCACGACGAGTTGTAGCAGACGGGCATATCCGTTGTCAAACGCGTCGAGACCTTTGTTGATTGGGGTGAAGAATATGTTGTAGAGCTTGCTGTGGTTGTTGTTGAGACGGAGCATCTGTGAACAGAGCATCGGGGTAAGTGACAGGGCGCAGGTGGTCGAGATGACCATCATGATTGTCACCATCCATCCGAGCTGACGGAACAGCACTCCGGTCATGCCTGTGACGAGGGTGAGAGGGAAGAATACCGCGATGAGTGTCAGGGTAGAGGCTATTACCGAGATGGCCACCTCATTGGTGCCGTGGACTGCCGCCTGTTTCGGGTCAGATCCGCGCTCGATGTGAGTCGTGACATTCTCCAACACCACGATGGCATCGTCGACCACCATACCGATTGAGATGGAGAGTGACGACAGCGACACGATGTTGAGCGAATTGCCCGTTATCGCAAGGTAGATGAACGACGCGATAAGCGAGATGGGTATCGTGATGACGATAATCATTGTGGCCCTCCAGCGTCCGAGGAAGAAGAACACCACGATGACGACAAACAGCAGCGCGTAAAGCACGGTCTCGACAAGCGACGCGATGGTGTTGCGGATATTGTCAGACGTATCGACGATGACACCGAGTTTCACGTCAGACGGGAGGCGCTTCTGAAGTGACGGCAGCATCTCAAGCACCTTGTTGGAGATTTCCACGGAGTTGGCGCCGCTCTGCTTCTGGATGACAATCATGGCTCCCTTCTCGCCGTTGTTGTAGGTCTGCTGGGCGCGTTCCTCAAGCGAGTCATCGATACGGGCGACATCGCGCAGGTAGATGTTGCGTCCGTCACGTGAGCCTACCACTATATCCTTGAGCTGGTCGGAGGAGACAAACTCTCCCTGCACGCGCAGCGAGTAGGTGTCTGACCCGATGTCAAACGAGCCGCCCGGGATGTTGCGATTCTCGGCGGCTATGATTGAGGAGATTGTCTCGATTGACAATCCGTAAGCCTCAAGGCGTACGGGATCGACGTAGACGTGAATCTCGCGCTTGGGCGCTCCCGAGATGGATACCGATCCGACTCCCGAGATGCGTGCCAAGGGGTTGGCCACCGACTCGTCAAGTATCTTGTAAAGTCCCGGCATACTCTCAGATGCCTGAACCGACAGCAGCACGATGGGTATCATGTCGCTTGAAAACTTGAAGATGATGGGGGTCTCGGCGTTGTCGGGCAACTGGCTCTTGACCATGTCGAGCTTGTCGCGCACGTCATTGGTGAGCACATCGATATCCTCGCCATACTCAAACTCAAGCGTTATCACCGATATGTTCTCACGAGACTTTGACGTAATGTGCTTCAGGTCATTGACCGCGTTAAGGCTGTTTTCGAGCGGGCGTGTCACATTCTGCTCGATATCCGAGGCGCTTGCACCCGAATAGGTGGTGAGCACCATGATGGTGTTGGTCTCTACGTCAGGGTAGAGGTCGATGGGGAGTGTCGACAGTGAGAACAGACCGAGGATGGCCACCGCCACAAAGCATAGCGTGGTCATGATGGGCCGTTTCACCGCACTTGCATATAGACTCATTTGTTTGTGTGCCTGATGGTTGGTGAATACGTTGGTTGATTATTCGGCGGTGGGTTCAGCTGCGGGGGCGGCAGGGGTGGAAGTCTCCTTGTTGATTACCTCCACGGCCACGCCGTCGGCCAGGCGGGTCTGCCCGGTGACTATCACCTCGTCGCCGTCGTTGACTCCCGACAGCAGCTCATAGGCATCGTCGAGACGCTGGCCGAGCTGCACCTTGTTGAATGATACCTTCCCGTCCTTGCCGAGTACGTAGACATACTTGTCGCCCGAACCTGTCTGCTTGACGATGGCGCGGTCGGGGACAACGACATTCTGTGCTGTGCCATAGTTCATCTCGACACGTGCGAACATGCCGGGACGCACGCGCTCGTCATTGTTGGGGATGTCTATCTCGACAGTGAATGTGCGTGTCGCGGGGTCGATGGTGGGGTGGATGAGTGACACCTTGCCCACAAACTTCTCGTCACCATAGACATCGAGATATATGTCGGCGGGCATACCGACATGCACCTTGGTGAAGTCGCTCTCGGTGACATTTATCATCACCTTGACCGGGCGCAGTTGCTCGACGGTGAGAATGGACAACTGGCCTGTCATGTCGCCCGGGTCGTAGTTGCGTGCCGTCACAACGCCGTTGATCGGCGACACGAGTACCGTGTTCTCCACCATGTTGCTGTACTGGCGGCGAGCTGCGTCGAGTTCGGTCTTGAGCTGGTCGACGCTCTGCTGTGTCCCGCCTCCGATGCTCAGCAGCTCGACGGCGCGGTTGTATTCGCGCTCGGTGTTGTCAAGGCGCACCTTGAGCTGCACGATGTTGACATTGTCGAGTACGACGACGCGCTGTCCCTTTGACACCTTTGAGCCTACATCGACGAGTATCTGCTTGATGCGATTGGGCGTCGATGTCGAGATGTTGTTGGTGTTGAATGCCTCTACGGTGGCGGTGTAGCGCACGGTCTGATCCACCTGCTGTGAGCGCACAAGGCGTGTCTCAACCTTGGGCAGCTCCTCATTATCGGTCTTGGCAGCCTCCTTGTCCGACGAGCCACATGATGTTGCCAACGTGGCTGTGGCGATTAATGCAGCGCATGTCGCGCGGGTTATATGTCTCATATCCAAGTTAGTTTTATTATTTCATTTCGTGTGATAAGTCGGTTTATTCTGCCGGGGCATACATCGCCTTGTAGCGGTCGATGTCGGCGTTGCCAAGCAGATACTCAAGCTCGCTGTTGGCAACGAGATAGTTGTAAATGGACGAGTAGTAGGCCAACCTTGCTCTCGTGAGGGCAAGCTGTGAGTCGCGCAGGTCGAGATATGAGGCCGCGCCTATCTCAAACGAGCGTTCCATTATCGAGTGGGCCTTGTCGGCTTGTGCGACGCTCTCGGCATTTGACGCTATCTGCTTGACATTCTTGTTGATGTTGTCAACGGTGAGGTCTACCTGCATCCTGACCGAGCGCTCAAGGTTCTCACGCTGCCAGCGCATCTCGTCGACCTGTATGCGTGCCTGTTTGATGCGGTGGTATCGCTGTCCCCCCTCAAAGATGGGGATGTTGAGCGTAAGACCCACCATCGAGTAGGGATTCCAGCGAAAATTGCTGAAAGCCCCGCCGTTGGACATTGATGTCCAGTTGTAGTTGAACGACAGCGCGAGGGTCGGGAACCATGCCATCTTCTGGACAGTCAGCGCGTCGTTGAGGGTGCGGGTCTGCAAGTCGAGCATACGCAGGTCGGTATTCTGCTCTATGGAGCGGTCAATCGACAGGGCCTGGGCGTACATGTCTTTCTCGTAACAGGCGAGCTGAGTGTCGGGTTTCAGCGGTATCCCCGCGTCAATCCCCATCAGTATGGCGAGTTGCAGCCGGGCTTGCTTTATGGCTATGTCGGCCTCAAGCAGCTCAGGCTCAATGTTCTTGACAGCCACTTGGGAGCGGAGCACGTCATACTCCGACGCGGTGCCGGTCTTGAACCGCTTCTCATATATGTCGGCGTTGAACTTGGCGTTGTCATAGCTCTCCTGTATCACCCATTTTGACTCGATGGCGAGCAGCAGGGCATAGTAGGCGCTCTTGACCTGATTGATGAGCGAGAGGCGCGATGCTCGGGCGCTCTCAACGTTTTGCAGTATCTGGCTGTCGCTGAGTTTGAGCGTCTTCCACAGCTGAGGGGCAATCAGCGGCATGGATGCGGAGAATCCTACACTCCATGAGTTGTCGAGACCCATTTTTATGCCGTTGTCGCGGCTGCTTGATGCCGATGCCTTGGCCTCGGCTGCCGTCTCCTCTGCCTCGTCTCCACCCTGAGAGCCGCTTGATGAGCCAAATCCGTCCATGTTCATGTACATTGTCTGCTTGGCGAGGGTGCGGTTATAGGATGCACCAAAGGCCACCGACGGCAGCAGCTGTCCGATGACCTCTTTCTTTGAGTAGTCGACACGGCTAATCTCCATGTCGGCAACCTTGATGGTGGGATTTTCGTTTAGGGCGATGGCTATGCAGCGGTCGAGCGACACCACCAGTGTGTCGGCCTGTGCCGGGTAGGCTTGTGCCTTACCGCCCGCGAGATATAGCGCCATTGCAGCCACGGCGCTGATACGTGATATTTTCATTTACCGTTGAGTGTGATATGACAAGTTGTATTTTGAATGGACAAACATAGCTAAAATTATCGTATTTTACCAACTATCGGTGCCTAAAGGGATGGTGAGTGTACAAAAAATCCAATTTTGATGCTTTTTGGGCTAATTGTTCCAACGGCATGTACACATATATTTATACGACTGGGGATGAATATTCCAATGAGGTTGCCTCTTTCGGTCAAAAGCGGTAAATTTGTGGTGCGTGTCACGTGTTGTCTCACGCAGTGTTCAAATAACCTGTATCATTATGAGTCTTGACAGTTTCCACCGCACCCGGCTGATGATGGGCGATGAGGCCATGGAGCGTCTCGCGGCCCTGCGGGTCGTGATTTTCGGCCTTGGCGGTGTTGGCAGCTGGTGTGCCGAGAGTCTTGTGCGTTCCGGGGTGGGGCATATAACGCTCGTCGACTTTGACACGGTCGATATCACGAATCTTAACCGTCAGTTGCCGGCTTTGGCATCGACCGTGGGAAGCCGGAAGGTCGAGGTTGTGCGCTCGCGTCTGCTCGACATAAATCCTGAGGCTGACATTGTCGCGGTCAATGGCGTTTACACCGCCGCGACAGCCGCCGACTATGACCTCGACTCATACGATTATGTGGTCGATGCTATCGACTCATTGAGCGACAAGGCGTTGCTGATTCTGCGAGCCACGGCCTCGCGGGCGCGGCTTGTCTCGTCGATGGGTGCGGCCCTCAAGCTCGACCCGTCGCGCATCGCGGTCGCCGAGTTTTGGCGTGTCAAGGGATGTCCGCTTGCCGCCTCGTTGCGCCGTTACTTCAAGCGCCACGGTGAGTTCCCGCGCCGTAAGTTCAAGTGTGTCTACAGCGACGAGATTGTCCCCAACCGCATTGTCGACACCGTCTCGCCGTTGACGGTCGATGCTCCTGAGGGCGCTTCGGCCTCGGGGTGGCAATTGCGTAAGGCGCGTATCAACGGGACGGTGGCCCACACGACGGCCATATTCGGATTTACCCTCGCGGGGATAATCATACGTGACATCTATGGCTGATAAAACTGCCGTGTTGATGCTCAATGTCATGCTGTTTTCGCTGTAATTGTGGAAATTTGTTGTTAAACAATCATGTTTTGTGATATTTTGTAAGAATAAAAATCGGTGAAAATTACGTTTCATCGAAAAAAAACAGTAATTTTGCGTGAGAATTTCCACGCAACTGTACAACTATGATTCGGCATGAAACAGGCCGGAGAGGATTATTAAGATAACTACAATATATTAGATTATGTCAAACGTTACAAAAGAGATGGCTCTCGACTATCATCGTGACGGCAAGCCCGGCAAGATTGAGATAGTCCCCACCAAGCCCTATTCGTCCCAGCACGATCTCGCCTTGGCTTATTCGCCGGGTGTCGCTTATCCCTGTAAGGAAATCGAAGCTAATCCCCAGGATGCCTATGAGTATACCAACAAAGGCAACCTCGTTGCCGTGATATCAAACGGCACAGCTGTGCTTGGACTCGGCGACATAGGCGCATTGGCCGGTAAGCCGGTGATGGAGGGCAAGGCTCTGCTCTTCAAAATTTTTGCCGGTATCGACTGCTTTGACATAGAGGTCAATGAGAAAGACCCTGAGAAATTTATCCAGATAGTAAAGGCTATATCCCCGACATTCGGCGGCATCAACCTTGAGGATATAAAGGCCCCCGAGTGCTTCGAGATAGAGACGCGCCTCAAGGCCGAGTGTGACATCCCCGTGATGCACGACGACCAGCACGGGACCGCCATCATCTCGGCTGCCGGTCTGCTCAACGCTCTTGAGATACAGGGCAAGAAGATTGAGGATATCCGCCTTGTCGTCAATGGTGCAGGTGCGGCTGCCGTGTCATGTACGCGCCTCTACATAGCTCTCGGCGTGCGTCCCGAGAATGTGGTGATGTGCGACTCAAAGGGTGTACTCAACAAGAAGCGCACCAACCTCAATCCGCAGAAGATGGAGTTTGCCACCGACCGCGACATCGACACTCTCGCCGAGGCGATGAAGGGTGCCGACGTGTTCCTCGGACTCTCGGTCAAGGACGTGGTCACTCCCGAGATGGTGCAGTCGATGGCTCCGAAGCCCATCGTGTTTGCCCTTGCCAATCCCGACCCCGAGATTGCCTACGACAAGGCCATCGCGTCGCGTCCTGACCTGATATTTGCCACAGGTCGCTCCGACTATCCCAATCAGATAAACAATGTGTTGGGATTCCCCTACATCTTCCGTGGCGCCCTCGACTCCGGCGCTACCGAGATCAACGAGACAATGAAGATTGCCGCCGTGCTTGCCATCGCCGACCTCGCCAAGAAGCCGGTGCCCTCGGTGGTCAACGCCGCCTACAATATGTCGGGCATGAAGTTTGGCCATGACTATATACTTCCCAAGCCCCTTGACCCCCGTCTGCTCACCACAGTGGCTCCCGCCGTGGCGCGTGGTGCGATGGAGAGCGGTGTGGCCAAGCGCCCCATCACCGACTGGGATGCCTACAATGCCAAGCTGCGTCAGCTCATGGGCTACGACAATAAGCTCATGCGCCGTTTTGCTGAGGAGGCCAAGCGCAACCCCAAGCGCGTGGTGTTTGGCGAGGGCAATACCGACAGTATGCTCCGTGCCGCTGTCAGCGCCGCCAACCAGGGCATCTGTACCCCGATTCTACTTGGCAACGAGGAGATGATAGAGAAGCGTGCCGCCCGTCTCGGTCTCGACATCTCGGGCATCGAGATTGTCAACCTGCGTCATGACCGCGAGGCCGACCGCCGCGACCGTTTCGCCCGCAAGCTCGCCGAGAAGCGCCAGCGTGCCGGTGTCACATATCCCGAGGCGTTGGAGAAGATGTTTGACCGTAACTACTTCGGCATGATGATGGTGGAGAACGGCGAGGCTGATGCCTTTATCGCCGGAACCTACTCGGGAAGCGACACTCCGGGCGAGATTGCCAAGGAGGTTGTCGGCATTCGTCCGAGCTACAACCACTTTGCCACCATGCACATCATGAACACCAAGCGTGGCGTATACTTCCTCGCCGACACTATGGTCAACCATGACCACGATGAGGAGACGCTGCTCGACATCACGCGACTCACCCGTAACGCTGTGGAGTACTTTGCCCACGACCCTGTCATGGCCATGGTTTCCTACAGCAACTTCGGCTCCAACAACGAGGCCGAGCCTGTCAAGGTGCACAATGTGGTCGAGAAGATGCACCAGATGTATCCCGAGCTTCCCATCGATGGTGAGATGCAGCTCCACTATGCGCTCAACAAGGAGTTGCGCGACGAGAACTATCCGTTCAACCGCATCAAGGGCAAGGAGGTCAACACGCTCATCTTCCCTAACCTCAGCGCGGCCAATACGGCCTACCGCATGATGCTTGAGATGGGTCTTGCCGAGGCTATCGGCCCGATTCAGGTCGGCCTTAACAAGCCTGTCCACTTCATCAATGTCGACTCGCCCGTGCGCGACATCGTCAACCTCGTGACAGCTGCTGTCCTCGATGCCGCTGTCCTTGAGAAACTTGGTGGTGAGGCATCCTACGACAAGTAATCCCCACCCACAGGGCTGCGCATGACGTTGCCGCCCATCTGCTCCACATAATGAGGCTGTGTCAAAATAGGCGCAGCCTCTTTTTTATGGTCTTTGAGGTTCCAATA
>JAMPAQ010000001.1:541942-552228 GCA_023667145.1 Pseudoflavonifractor sp. | reverse complement strand
TTGAAACCTCAAAGACCATAAAAAAGAGGCTGCGCCTATTTTGACACAGCCTCCTACAAATATTTGGTTGTCAACATGTTTAACTCGCTGAATACATATAATGGGCGTTTTGGAGTCTCTCAGGATAACAATTTTCCGCGACCTGCTTTATGATTATCGACCATAAGACAGGCGATTTGTGGCAATATGAGGACAACCATTAACTTCGCAAGATTGCTATCCCCCAATAATCAAGCGGTATTTGACTCCGTCAGGGAATCAAACGATATGGCATTACAAGCACCAACAACACAATATTGAAAATTTTACCGGCGGTTATTGGGAGCCGTCGGTGTGGCCACGCCATTGAGCAAAACGGGGGCGGCGGGCGAGGTAGGACAAATCCCCGGCCTCGCGGTATGCCTCACGCTCAAACGAGATGGCGCGGTAGGCCCGATACCAGTGGCGGCACTGCACGAGCCGCAGCAGCCATTCCAGCCCATAGATGACATAAAACATGACAAACAACAGCTCGCGCTGCTGGGCGGTGTGGATGCGCTCATGGTTGATCACGACATCGTCAATCCAGCGGTCATCACGAGTCCACACTGTCCCAAACAGGTTGACACAGAAGCCACGCGGAATCCATCGACACACAATCACCTTAGTCATCTCGGCTCAAAATGCTACATCCAATAAAACAAACATGGTGGTGAGAATATCATCGCCCGGTAACCAATCGCGCCTGTCGGTATGTTGAGCATCGTGGAAACTTCGGTGAGTTTGTAGTATTGTTTGGCGTAGAGAGTATATTCAATTCTGCCCTCCTCTTGTTGCTATTGATTGCGGTCGCCCTGCTTGCGAGGGGGAGGTCAGCTAATTATGGTCGTAAATATCCCCAAACGAGGCCTCGATGAAAAATACATGAAATATCTTGCCTACCTGCAACCCGACAAATGGATGTTTCTTATTGTCTGCCCGAAGCACGTGGAGTTTCTTAACATCACGTGTTATGATGTCTGATAGGCAATCAAGGTTTGGCTTAAACATGTTCAACGGCAAAGACTCCATGCCGAGCTTGTGTCTGTGCGACTGGCGTATACCATCCCACCCTGCATCTGAAAGCCCTTTCAATCTCATTAGAAAATTGAAAAAGAAAGTCGGGTCGTTACAATCCTTAATTGAGTTCGGTCGCAAATATTTGAACGAGAAAAGCGGATAATCTATATTGGAAAAATCTACTATCTCCTTGTGTGAAATCGAATTGTCGGAGATGAGACGCACGATTGAGTCAAATGTGTTGTCAGCATTTGGCAACTTCTTGGCGCACATGGGATTAAGCTTTGATGCGTGTCTTGAAAAATTCAGTCATGCTCTCCTTTGAAATGACGCAGCCATGCCCCTTCCGCACGTTCATCCATGTAGGTTCCTGATGCGTCATGTTCATAAGCCCGATAGCGGAGTATTGACCATAAATGTCGAACACTTTAAGGAATAAACGCCATTCCTCCGGTTCAAAGTCCATTTCCTTGTCAGGGTCGGATTCTATTCCGTTTCGTCCGTAGTGGTCGTAAGCGTCGTACACTTCCGGCACAACGGGACCGTACATCCACGCTTCTATCTCCTCATCAAACAGAGGAGTCCCGAAATAAGCGAGGTGGAAGCCCTGCTGATAATAGAGCATCTTTTGAAGTTTAAGATTAGACATAAGGTCGCCCTCGTCCTCCCTTTCAGCGAGACGGAGCAATTCATTTGCTATGTCCAATGCTTTGTATGCCATATCCTATATATACTTTTTACAAAAGTACTGATTATTTTGTTCGTTGTCAAGTTCCTTTGCGAGAGATTTTAACTTGGTGAGTTTTTGCCATTGGCGAAACATTTGTGAAACATTTTGCGCAAATATGAGGATTTTTGAGGATTTTTGAGCGAAAATCGGGGTTAAATTTGGCTAACAAGCAAAGAAATCACTCAAGATAAGGCTTGCTAACTACCTCATCTTGAGTGATTTATCTATTGAGCGGTAAACGAGGCTCGAACTCGCGACCCTCAGCTTGGGAAGCTGATGCTCTACCAACTGAGCTATTACCGCGATTGGGGGGACTGCCGTAATGACGGCATAATCCGATTTGCACAGGCAAAGGTAGTGATTTTTTTGTCATCTCATATATTTAAGCAAGAAATATTTTTGAGACCATGTTGAGACCACGGAATTGAGACCACGTAAGCCCTAAGATTATGACCCGGTGACCGACACCACGCGAGACTATTCGTGAGTCCTTGAATTGTAACCGTGCGGATATACAGACAAAGTAAATCTGCGGCGACCCACGGTCCAAATATAGCCGGATTGATAAACTTACGGCGGCGACTGATGTTATAGTGTCATATATCAAGGAGATGTTCAACTGATAAAACACACACTATCCATGGAGAAGATAAACATAAAGCGAGCCTACGTCGCCGAGTCGCCAAACGATGGATTTCGCGTCCTCGTCGACCGTCTGTGGCCGAGAGGACTGAGCCACGACAATTTCCACTATGACCTTTGGGCAAAGGATATCGCCCCATCGACCGAGCTGCGCGAATGGTACCACGCCGATCCACTCAACCGCTGGGAGGAGTTCAAGAGCAAGTATATCGCCGAGCTCAAAGCCTCGGCCCCGTTCCACGAGCTGGAGCGCGAGCTGCGCAGCCATCCCGTGGTGACACTGATTTACGGCTCGCGTGATACACTCCACAACAATGCCGTCATAGTCCAAGAAGCGCTCGACGACAATCTCTGACGAGCAGACTCGCATTCGCCCACACACTATCCCCGCCACGGCTCTTCCCCCCATGGCGGGGATTTCCATCTACATACCGTTCGCTCGGATGAATAGCCCGGGAATCCACGGTCTACTTAGGGTCTACAGAGCGGCATAACACGCTACTTTTTACAGTTTTAACCTTTTATTTTGCATTTCAGTGCCTATCTTTGCAGCCCTGTGATTATTATCCATATGTACAATTTCCATCAAGCACAACACCACAAAATGACAAGACTCACCTTTGCCATATTGTTACTCGCCATCTCCATGCCCGCGATGGCTGCATCGTACACATTCTCCTACTATGACAAGGAGAAGAAAGCGTGCCGCATCGGGGAATATATCGGCGAGGACATTGAAGTAATCGAGATACCCAACAACCACGTCAAGGACGGCGTCACCTATAAGGTGACTTCGGTCGACAGCAACGCGTTCAAGAACCTCAAGAACCTGCGTGTCGTCAAGATAGGGGCCAACCTGATGCGCATCGGCAATTCCGACTCAAAGACCGCGTTGGACATCAATGGCGGCATCAACAATTTCAACGGCTGCACCGCGTTGACCAAATTTGAGGTCAACAGTTCCAACACAGCGTTCGCGTCCACCTCCAACGGAGTGCTCACGAGCAAGGACGGTAGCCAGATATTCCGTGTGCCCCAGCGCGTGGTCACCGACAACGGGCAGTTTACCATACCCGGCAGCGGCTACCGATATGTTAGGCCCGGGGCATTTACCGGCAACACCACCATATCGGTCGTCATCATAGGCAACAAGGTGCGTCTCTATCCCAACCCGGGACTGTCCCGCATGTCTATACTCGAGAAGTTCGAGGTCACGGACAACGACAATTACTTCGTATCCAGTGGGGCGCTGTTTGACACCTATGCCGGCGACTCCCAGTCGGCACGGTTGGTATGCCTCCCGCGTAAGGCCGGCACTACCTACAAGATTCCGACAACTGTCACCCAGGTCTCGTCAAGCGGCACCAAGACCAAGCGCAACGTCACGGCCATCGCCGACGGAGCGTTTGCCTACAACACCGCCCTGACATCAGTCACCATGCCGGCCACCGTCACCTCGATAGGGCAACAGGCCTTCGCCGGCACCAAGATGACCGCAATCACGATACCGACAGCCGTCACCTCGATAGGCGACGAGGCTTTTGCCAACTCGGGACTCACCAAAATCACCATTCCCGAGTCGGCCAACAACTATGACGACGCCGTGCGCGGCAAGGGAATGCTGTATGGCAGCAAGTCTTTGACCGAGATCGTGCTCAAGGGCAGCCGCAAGGTCATACCCGACAACTTTGCCGCAGAGTGCTCCTCGCTCAAGAAAGTGACAGTCACCCCCGCCAACGGCATGTCGGTACGCCAGAGCGCGTTCAAGAACTGCACGTCGCTGACCGACTTCCCGCTCCTGTCATCGGTGGAATATGAGGGGGACAGCATCTTTGCCAACACCGGCTTCTCAAAGATTGTGTTTGAGAAGGCATCCTACAACGCCGACCTTGCCCCTTGGGGGACGGGGATGTTCACCGGTTGTCAGAACCTGACCTCAATCGACATGTCGGCTCTGACAGCCGAGACGACGATACCGCGAGGATTTGCCACCCTATGTCCCAAGCTGAAGACCGTCATCTTCCCGCAGGACCCCACCATAAAGCAGTATTCGTTTGGCAACAATAACAATCTGTCAAAGATAGTGATGTTCCAGTGCACAACCGACATCCCCTTGTTCGGATACACCGAGGATGCATCCCCCAAGCTGTACCTCGCTACCAAGAAGAGCTATCCCGACTGCATGTTGTCCATATCCAACATCTTCAACCCGTCATCGGGAGCCAAGGTCACCCCGCGCATATACTGCGACGCGTTCAGCCTCGACGAGTCGGTCTACATGGACTATCCCACAGGAGTGAAAATATCGGGTGCCAAATGGTACATCCCGGCCCACACCGGCGACAACTACAGTCGCTTGGGGACGGTCAGTGAGATGTTTACCCTCGACATCACCCCCTCGGGCGACAAGACAAGGATTGAATACCGTCCCGTCATATCGGGACTCACATTCACGTCCATCAACCTCGGTGACGGCTCAATCGCCCTCAATCCCGACGGAGCGGTGAAGACTGTCGACACCAAGTTCTCCAAGATAAAGTCGGTCTACATCGGCTACACTGTAAACGATGTCGAGATGGTCACCGCCTATCCCGGCGACTTCTTCAAGAACCTCAACCAACAGACAGCCATTGACAGTCCCATGGATGACGCGCTGTCATACAGCCTCGACGGACGCACGCTCACCATCTTCTCACCAACGGGCGACGCACGGTACAGCCTCATCGACATGCGCGGGGCGACCGTCCTGACGGGCGACGCCCCGACCGCCGACCTGTCGGCAATCCAGAGCGGCGTCTACCTCTTACGGATTACCGACGGCAACGACAGCCTGTCGGCCAAGGTCATGATCCACTAATAAATACACACAATTATATACATTATCTTCTACAACTTTAGGTCCGGCAGCCGTGAGGTTCCCGGACTTTTTTCTTTCGGCAAGATTTGGTACTACCCTCCACTTATTTGTATATTTGCATAGTTTTCACCTTAAACGCAACCCCCTATTATCGACTGCATGAAAAAGATAATTTTGTCCGCGATAGCCGTCGCCGCCGCTATATCGGCGTCGGCTGACACCCCGCTCTGGCTGCGGGATGTCAAAATCTCGCCCGATGGCCGCGAGATAGCGTTCACCTACAAGGGCGACATCTACAAAGTTCCCGTGACCGGCGGCACGGCTGTCAGGCTCACATCCCGTCCGTCATACGAGTGTTCACCGCTGTGGTCGCCCGACGGAAGCAAGATAGCATTCGCCTCCGACCGCAATGGCGGCATGGACATTTTCATCATGCCGGCATCCGGCGGTACCGCCGAACGCCTGACGTTCAACTCGGCCACCGAGATACCCGAGGCATTCACGCCCGACGGCACTGCCGTGATATACTCCGCCTCCATCCAGGACAAGCCGCAAAGTGCCCTGTTTCCCTCGTCACGCCTCACCGAGCTCTACAGCGTACCCGTATCGGGAGGCCGTCCCACCCAGGTGCTTTCGACTCCGGCCCAGGCCGTGGCGTTCCTGCCGGGAGGAGACGGATTCCTCTATCAGGACATGAAGGGGAACGAGAACGAGTGGCGCAAGCACCACACATCGTCAGTCACACGCGACATCTGGCGCTACGACAGCAAGACCGGCAAGCATACCAACCTCACCAACCGTGGCGGCGAGGACCGCAATCCGGTGCTGTCGGCTGACGGACGGACGGTCTACTTCCTCAGCGAGCGCGACGGCGGCTCATTTAACGTCCACTCATTCCCGATTGACAATCCGTCACAGGTGACGCGAGTCACCGACTTCAAGACCCATCCCGTGAGATTCCTGTCACGCGGGGCCGACGGACGCATGGCGTTTGCCTACGATGGCGAGATATACACCCTGCTCCCCGGTGGTACGCCGACAAAGGTTGCTATCGACATCACCCGCGATGACGCCGACCCGGTGGAGACCATCGCGGCCTCACGCGGATACTCAGAGAGCGCCGTATCGCCCGACGGCAAGCAGGTGGCGGTCATCAAGCGCGGCGAGCTGATGGTGACATCGGCTGACTATCCATCGACAAAGCGCGTCACCGAGACACCCGAGGCCGAGAGCGACGTAAGCTGGGCACCCGACAACCGCACGCTCTACTACACCTCGGAGCGCGACGGCCACAAGAACATCTACCGCGCCCGCATCAGCCGTGAGGGCGACCCTAACTTTGCCAACGCCACTGTCATCGAGGAGGAAGCCCTGTTTCCCGCATCAGACAACATCGACCGTAACCGTCCCGTGGTGTCGCCTGACGGCAAGCAACTGGCATTTGTGGAAAACCGCACCGACATCATGGTGATGGACCTCGACACCCGCAAGACGAGACGGCTCACCGACAGCAGTTCGTCGCCGCGACGCACGGGAGAGATAGAGTTCACCTGGTCGCCCGACAGCCGGTGGATAGCGGCATCGCTTGTCGACCGTCATCACGACCCCTATACCGACATCGAGATCATCAACGTCTCGACCGGCGAGATGACCAACCTCACCAACAGCGGATACTTTGATGAGCAACCTCGCTGGACGCTCGACGGCAATGCGCTGATGTTCATCTCGGAGCGCTACGGTATGCGCAACCATGCCTCATGGGGGTCGCTGTCTGACGTACTGCTCGTGTTTCTCAACGAGGCCGCCTACGACCGCTTCAAGCTGAACGAGGAAGACTACGCGCTGCTCAAGGAGGTCGAGAAAGACCGCAAGTCGGCAAAATCAGGGTCGGCAAAGGATGACTCCAAGGCCAAGGGAAACAAGAAATCATCGGCCAAGAAAGACGAGAACACCGACAACGCCGGCAAGGTAAAGCCAATCGACGTGCAGCTCACCGGCATAGAAAACCGCATCGTGCGCCTGACCCCTTCGTCGAGCGACCTGCGCAGCGCCCTCGTCACCAACGATGGCGAGACGCTCTATTACGTCGCGGGAGCGGAGAAAGGCTACAACCTGTGGAAAGTCGACCTGCGCAAGGGCGACATGAAGATTCTGTCAAAGTTTGACCGTGGCATGAACATCGAGCCGGATGCCGACGGCAAGAACATATTCCTGCTCGGCGGCAACGAGATCAAGAAACTCGACACCAAGACCGACAAACTCTCGCCGGTGACCCTGTCGGGTTCGCTCACGATCGACCCTGCACGCGAGCGCGAATACATGTTTGACTACGTCTACAATGAGGAAAAGGAACGGTTCTATACCCCCGACATGCACGGAGTCGACTGGGACGGCATGACTGCGGCATACCGCCGGTTTCTCCCCCATATCGACAACAACTATGACTTCTCAGAGATGCTGAGCGAGCTGCTTGGCGAACTCAACGTATCGCACACCGGGAGCCGTTACTACGGCCCGGCACCCGAGCTGCCGACCGCATCACTCGGGCTGCTGTTTGACACCGACTATGACGGTGCAGGACTGCGGGTTGCAGAGATTGTCACCGGTGGTCCGTTTGACCGCGCCGACTCACCGATGAAGCCCGGGGCGGTGATAGAGAGCATCAACGGACGGGCGCTTGAGGCTGCGACTGACCCCTACGCGCTGCTCAACGGTCTTGCCCGCAAAAAGACACTCGTCTCGTTCAGGCTCCCCTCCGGGACTGTCGCCGAAGATGTGGTCATCCCCATAACAGCCGGCAAGATGGACGACCTGCTCTACAACCGCTGGGTGCGTCAGCGCGCCGCCGAGGTCGACAGCCTGTCGGGTGGACGGCTCGGATATGTACACATCAAGGCCATGAACGACCCGAGTTTCCGAACAATCTATTCTGACATCCTGGGCAAGTACAATGACCGTGAGGGCATCGTGATAGACACGCGGTGGAATGGCGGTGGCCGTCTGCATGAGGATATCGAGGTGCTGTTCAGCGGCAAAAAATATTTCACACAGGTGGTGCGCGGCAACGAGGTGTGCGACATGCCGTCGCGACGGTGGAACAAGCCGAGCATCATGCTACAGTGTGAGGCCAACTACAGCAATGCCCACGGCACTCCGTGGGTCTACAGTCATCTCGGACTCGGCAAGCTCGTCGGAATGCCGGTACCCGGCACGATGACCAGCGTCAACTGGGAGACGCTTCAGGACGACTCGCTGATATTTGGCATCCCCGTCACCGGCTACAGATTGCCCGACGGCAGCTACCTTGAGAACACCCAGCTCAATCCCGACATCCTTGTCGCCAACGACCCGGCCACAGTGGTCAACGGTGTTGACACCCAGCTGCGTGTAGCCGTCGAGACCTTGCTCCACGACCTCGATGCCGCCAAGTCCAACTGACCCCGGCATCCACGATACCATCACGCCACATAAAAAAGTCTCCGGCCCGGAATCCCCGGCCGGAGACTTTTTTCGTCTTGCCGCGACATTTTTTCACACCGATGCAACCTTTCAGGTGCGTCTCGCCGTCTAACTTACAGAAACAACAAATTAACATCCTGTATAACCATATAATACCTGTAATCATGAGACGTACGACTTTATTCATCATCGGTTTGCTGACATCATTCATCACCACGTTTGCCGCCAACGATGCTAGCCTCGGCGAAAAGTCATTCAACAGCGACCTGTTCCCGTTTGAGCGCAATATACTGATTTACATGCCATCAGACTATGATCGCAATACCGGGACAGAATATGATGTCGTATACGTGTTCGACTCGCAGTGGCGCTCGCGGTTTGACCTCGTCCACAGCCTCCTCCACTACAACGTCCAGTCACCGACAGAGGACACCATGGACTTTATCGTTGTAGGCATACAGTCACCCATCGCACCCATCGACGAGTATCAATATTTCCGCAACAATGACATGCTTCCCGTCCCGGAGCACCAGCAGATGCAGTCGCCCTACTACGGCAGCTCCGACAAGTTCAAGAGATTTATCAAGGACGAGGTGATGGCATATATCGACAGCACCTACCGCACGTCGGGCCATACACTTGCCATCGGACACTCACTGGGCGCGTCGTTCATCCTTGACGCTCTCGCTACCGATGACCTCTTTGACGACTACATCGCCCTGTCGCCCAACTTTGAGTGGGACCAGCGGCGGTTTGCCAAGGGATTCATGAACTACGACTTCAATAATGGCAAGCCACACTACATATTCCTCTCGATGGCCGACGAGTCGGAGGAGACCGGCTGGGGTAAGGAGTGGCGCGACGCATGGGATATGGTGAAAAACTTTGCCGACACCACCACATTTCCGTCAAACATACGCATCCGCACAAACGAGACTCCCGACTACTCCCACAACTCAAGCTACCTCCCCGCCCTGCTCGACTGCCTGACCGAGTATGCCCTCTACCGCCACGACTGGACACCGGTCGACACGACCCTGCACCCCGTACATATCGTGCTTGACGCTCCCGCTATCACGGGCGACGTCTACATCACCGGCAACCAGGCCGCGCTCGCCGACTGGAATCCGCAGGGTATCAGGATGGAAAAGACAGGCGACACGACCTACTCCATTGAGCTCAACCTACGGTTGCCCGCCGAGTTCAAGTTCACCCAAGGCACATGGGAGAGCCAAATCACCCCCACCAACGCCGTTGTCGGCAACCTGCGCATCTCCCGTCCCGACAATGCCGCCAAACATTTCACCACCCGATAACCCCCCATCCATCGCGCCCCGCCACTCGCCCACGGTAGGGGCGCGATACACCACACCCCATTCAAGCTCCCGGACAAGAACGGCTTGTGCCGCTTGTGCCGAATAAGTTCCATGCCTGAAAAAGAAAAAGCAGCTACGATTTGATTCGTAACTGCTTTATTTTCAATCGGTGGTCCCACTAGGGCTTGAACCTAGGACTCCCTGATTATGAGTCAGGTGCTCTAACCAACTGAGCTATGGGACC
>JAMPAQ010000001.1:489594-541842 GCA_023667145.1 Pseudoflavonifractor sp. | reverse complement strand
ATAAGAAATCATTCTTTGTGACTCACTTCATAGCATACTTTACTCTGAATGATATTGTCAGCCGACGAGGACAATTCTTGAAGAAAGACAAATTCAACAGTGTGGTCAATACTATAATAGACAACATTTTCGGTGATGAACTATAATAAAGTCGGCTCTATCGGAGGTTCGGTTTTATCAGCCTTTTGAGTTTGCCACGGTTGCATCCGCATCTCGTTAGCCATCGCGCGGTAGGCAGGTGTCGCGGATTCAACATATTATACATGAAAAAGGCCGCTCGGGAAGAGCGGCCTTTGTGTATCCCCGTGGGGAGTCGAACCCCAATCGTTGGAACCGGAATCCAATATTCTATCCATTGAACTACGGAGACATGTTTTGCTGAAAACTGTGTGCAAATTTAGGTATATTTTTGTAGTTTTGCAACTACGAATGTTTTTATTTGAGATTTATGGAGGTTAAAATTGACGCGTCATGGAAGGCGGCGTTGGCCGGAGAGTGGGACAAGCCATACTTTAAGGCTCTTACTGACTTTGTGCGTGAGCGTTACCGCACGGCTACGATATTTCCACCCGCGTCAAGGATTTTTGCTGCATACGATGCGTGTCCGTTTGACGATGTTCAGGTCGTCATATTGGGGCAGGATCCATATCATGATGACGGACAGGCCAACGGCTTGTGCTTCTCGGTAGCCCCCGGCATCAGGATGCCACCCTCATTGCTCAATATATTTAAGGAGATACACGATGACATAGGGACACCGATTCCCGCTGATGGCGACCTGTCGAGATGGGCGCGTCAAGGAGTGTTCCTTCTGAATGCCACCCTGACTGTCGAGGCTCATAAGGCCGGGTCACATCAGGGTAGGGGCTGGGAGGCATTTACCGATGAGACCATCAGGCTGTTGTCAAGCCGCCGGGATGGACTTGTGTTCATGCTTTGGGGTGCATATGCCGGCAACAAGTCGTCGCTGATCGACCACTCTCGGCATCTCGTGCTCCGCTCACCCCATCCGTCGCCACTCTCGGCCCATCGCGGATTTTTTGGAAACCATCATTTCTCTCGTGCAAATGAATATCTTGTAGCGCAAGGCAAGGAGCCGATAAAATGGTAGAATTATGAAAGCTGAATATACACTTGACGAACGTGTCAACCGTGCCCGCACATTGAAGTCTGCCGGGTATAATTGTTCCCAGTGTGTCATGATGGCATTTGATGACATCCATGGGCTTGACGATGAAAAGGCGGCGGCTCTGTCTGTCGCTCTCGGTGGCGGTGTTGCCGGGCAGGGACTTACGTGTGGCGCGATGTCGGCAATCGCTATGCTGAAAGGAATGACGGCATACGGTAAGCCGGCAGACAAGTCTACGGCATACTCGGAGGCGAGAGTCCTGTGTGGCACATTCAAGACGAGAAACGGCTCATTGTTGTGCAGCGAGCTGAAGCAGTCGGGCCGTCGGCCATGTATCGAGCTTATAGAGGATGCGATAGCAATCCTTCACAATAGTCTTGCTGGAAGATGAGGCTGGGTATTCTTGTGGCGTCGGTCGTGGTGGCCGCTTGTGGGTCGGTAGCGACAGCAGCAGACGTCGATACCATGAACGGTACGTTCAATCCACGGTTCCGCTCATTGCAGGTGACGGTCGATGGCGATGAGCAAGCACTCCCCGTGATAGCCCTCAACGGCGAGGACAAGATTACGATATCGTTTGACGAGATAGCCGAGGACCGTGAGTATTATCAGTATTCCCTCGTCCATTGTAATGCCGATTGGCAACCATCAGGGCTTGTCGATACGGAGTTTCTCGATGGCTTTAATGTAGGACAGGTCGATGACTACAGATTCTCCGAGGCAACGACTGTCCATTATGTGCATTACCGGATAACCATTCCCAACGAGGAGATGCGCATAACAGCCTCGGGTAACTATCTGCTGACGGTATATCCCGAGAATGAGCCGGAGAACGTCGTGGTACAGGCGCGGTTCTCGGTGACAGAATATTCAATGAAAGTGTCGGGTGGTGTCACGTCACGTACCGATGTGGACTACAACGACTGCCACCAGCAGCTGTCGATAGTGGTGGATACGGATAACTTCAGACCCAACGACATATACAATGACATCAAGGTTGTCATTACCCAAAATGGACGCGAGGACAATAAGGTCATGTTGCGGCAACCGTTGCGGGTGAGTGGCAACAAGGCATACTACGAGCATCAGCGTCCACTGATATTTGATGCGGGAAATGAATACCGGCGCATGGAGACCGTCTCGATGACCTATCCCGGCATGGGTGTCGCGGAGATTGTGTATGCCGCTCCCTACTATCATCAGCAATTGCGGGTGGACAAGCCGCGAAACATGGAGAGCTACAACTTTGACCGCACCCAGTATGGACGGTTCAAGATACGCGAGTACAATTCAGACGATTCGGATGTCGGTGCCGACTATGCCATGACGCACTTCTCGCTTGAGATGCCGCGTCTTGACGGGTATGACATATTTCTTGACGGAGATTTCACAGGCAGGAGGTTTGACCCCGGGTCATTGATGCACTACAACAACTTGACACAGAGATATGAGACATCGCTGCTACTCAAACAGGGCGCTTACAATTACCAGTATCTTGCAGTCCCGAGTGGCACCATGCGCGGCGAGACCTCGGTCGTTGAGGGAGATTTTTATCCCACGGTCAACGAGTATGCCGTAAAGGTATACTGCCGTCGTCCGGGTGAACGCTACGACCGTCTCACGGCTGTAACATTGATATATTCGGGACGCTGACAAAAGTTTATTAATAGTGGAAATAGAGACAGAGGAAGTAATGTTTCAGATTGGAGAGAATACATTGGTGTCGCTCGACCTCGCCGAGCGGTTTTTCTGTTGTGACCTTGACACATGTCTTGGCGAATGTTGCATCGAGGGCGATGCCGGCGCACCAATCACGCGTGAGGAGTATGAGAAGATAAAATCCATACTGCCAGTCATCAAGGACGACATGCTGCCGCAGGGCATTGCCGAGGTCGAGGAACGTGGGGTAGGCTATATCGACGAGGAGGGAGACCTCGTGACAACGATAGTTGATGGGCGCAACTGCGCTTTCACCTGCTATGGCCCGGGGGGCATGTGCCAGTGTGCCATAGAAAAGGCTTACAGAGCCGGACTGACCGACTTCTATAAGCCTATATCATGTCATCTCTATCCGTTGCGCCTAACAGAATATCCGACCTTTACGGCTGTCAATTACCATCGTTGGAAGATATGCCGCAGTGCCGAGTCATATGGACGCAAGAACGGCATCAGGCTCTATCGTTTTCTTGAGGGGCCGTTGGTAAGACGGTTTGGCCGTGAATGGTATGATGAGCTCGTGGTCTGTTGTGAGACCTACCTGAAGGACAAGGGGGAGATGTAGCATCAGATGTTGTCGATGAGAATCATGTAATCGGCAGAGAACGTCTTGCCCGGTTCAAGCAGATTCTCATATTCCCGCTCTGACAGCTCTCCGTTAAAATCAACGCGGTCACAGCGTCCCCACCATGGCTCGATGCACACAAACGGCGCGTCTCCCGGTTTTGACCAAAGGCCCACTATGGGGGCGCGGAACAATAGTGTGATGTATGGGGTGAGCTGTTTGGTGAGCATCGACACTCTGTGTATTCGGTTGCCGCCTATGATGAGGGCGTCCTTGTCAAACGATGCGTTTGTAATGGGGTACATGCCGTCGTCATCGAGCGTCAGGGGATAGGTCACATCTCCAAGGCATCCTTCGCGCTCAATCAGCTCGTAGGTGATGTCGTGTCGGTCAAAGGCAAAATATCCGTGAACGCTGTCAGCCGGATTGTAGTCGGGGTAATTGAACGCCGGATGTGCGCCAATCTGAAAAGGCATTGCCGATGTGGACTTGTTGATGACCCTCCAACATACCGTTATGCGTGTCTCATCGACGATATAGCCGATTTCAAGCCTCCAGTCAAACGGATAGATCTCACGGGTCTTGTCGCTCGACTCGACGAAAAACCACAGTGAGTTCACCTCTTCGGAATCATCGCTCGGCTGTGTCATGGGTGTGAACTCCATGTCGCGTGCAAACCCATGCTGTGTCATCGGATACTCCTTGTCTGCGTATCGGTAATGGCCATTTGCCACCGCACCCACAAAGGGGAACAGCACCGGGGAGCGCCGTCCCCAATATCGCTTGTCGCCTTGCCAGAGATACTGCTGGCCTGTGCGGTTGTTGATGATGCTTTGCAATTCGGCTCCGTGAGTGTCTACGGTTACTGTGATGTATTTGTTGGTGATGGTTTGTTGCATTGTTACCTGTGTTATGAGATTTATAAATGACGACGCCGGATCTCTGTCGTTGAGTCCGGCGTCGTTGATGTTAAGTCTGTTATTTCTCCCGTGCAAGGATGAACGCCGAGCGTGGCTGCACGTCATGCTTGCCGCCCTTTGTCGTGCCGAGTCCGTCGGCGTCAATCATGCCGTCGCTTGCGATAATAGTCCAATTGCCCTTGGGTATCTTGACGCTCTTTATGTCGTTTGACCCGTTGAACACTACCTTTATTTCCTTCCACGCGTCACCGTTGGCATTGTCCTTGAGCGAGTAGGATATCAATCCCGTCTCTCTCACATCGTCAAAGACGAGATGACGGGCTACATCATCGGCTGTTGTCATGCGGAATGCGGGGTGATTGCGCCGCAGCTTGATGAGCTGTTGGTAATACTTGAACTGGTCGGCATACTTTTGCTTGTTTGACCAGTCTATGGCGTTGATTGAGTCGGGGGACTTGTAGGAGTTGTGTACGCCTTTCTTGTCGCGGAACACCTCCTCACCGGCAAATATGAACGGGGTGCCTTGGGATGTGAATACGATGGTCTGAGCGAGCTTGGCGGCACGAAGCAGGTCGGCCTCGCTCTCACCCTCAAGCGACTTGCGCAGCTTGTCGGTCAGGGTCAGGTCATCGTGACATGATACATAGTTTATGACCTGTGTCGGAGCTGAGGCGTAGGCAAACTTCGAGTTGTTTCCCTTTGAGTAGTCGACCTGAGGATGGGCAGTCGCACCGACAATTCCAATCTTGACAGTCTCCTCAAGACCCGGCTTGCCCGTGGCAAATCCACGGTCGAGCGCGTTGGAGTAGTGTCCCTTGACGGCATCGCGGATGTCATCGCTGAACACGGCCACATCGGGCATCTTTGAGACATTTTCCTTTAGGGCTCGGCGCTCCATGGGGAGTGGGGAGTCTCCGGCTGTCCAACCCTCGCCATACACGAATATCGAGGGGCTTATCTCCTTGAGTGCCTTGGTGACATCGTTCATGGTTTCGGTGTCGTGGATGGCCATAAGGTCAAATCTGAATCCATCTATATGGTATTCCTTAGCCCAGTGCTTGACAGAGTTGACAATGAAGTTGCGCATCTGCTGACGCTCTGACGCGGTCTCGTTGCCGCATCCCGAGGCATCGGAATAGCTGCCGTCGGGACGGTGGCGGTAGTAGTAGCCGGGAGCGGTGAGTGAGAAATTGGAGTCGTCGTTGAGCGACGTGTGGTTGTACACGACATCCATCACCACCCCGATGCCGGCATCGTGGAGCGCCTTGACCATTTCCTTCATCTCACGGATGCGGACAGACGGGTCGGCGGGATTGGTCGAGTAGGAACCCTCGGGCGCATTATAGTTGAAGGGATCATACCCCCAGTTGTATTGGTTGGACGGAAGCTGGGTCTCGTCGACGCTGTTGTAATCGTAGGAGGGGAGGATATGGACATGCGTGATGCCAAGTTCCTTGAGGTGGTCGATGCCGGTCTTGTCGCCAAGCAACGAGCGTGTGCCTTGCTCGGTAAGGGCCAGGAACTTACCCTTGTTGACGATTCCCGATGAGGGGTGCATTGAGAAGTCCCTGTGGTGCATCTCATAGAGTATGGCGTCATTTATATTCTTTATGGCCGGACCTTTGTCGGTGTCCCATCCGGCGGGATTGGTGGCTGAGAAGTCGATTATCGCGGCACGTTCACCGTTTGTCCCGACAGCCTTGGCCCATACACCTGGAGTCTCCTTTAGCCACTTGCCGTCATGTTTTATCTGAAATGTATAGAAGCGGCCCGTGAGGTTTGCCGGGACGGAGGCGCGCCATGTGCCGCTGTCGCCCTTGCTCATCTCAAGGGTGTCAATCGGAGCCGAGTTGCGGTCGGTAGGGTAGATGTAGACCCTCGCGGCGTCGGCTTGTGGTGACCAGAGTGTAAATCGAGTACCGGCGTTGTCTACCGATAGCTCAAGATCAGTCCCGTCATAGGCGGGCAGGGAGGCAAAAACTGTTTCCATATCGGTTGTCGATGCGGTGATTGGCTGGATTGTCAGGATGGACGTTCCACCCAACAGCGAACTCATTAAAAGTTTAGGGAATGAAAGATTCATCAGTCAGATATTATTTGGTTGTAATTGTAGTATGCACATGGATGTGTCAGTCCAATAAAAAGCCACATGACATCGGGGCATGTGGCGATAATTCGGGTCTTGTCGGCAAGGGATTATCTTACGACAATCTGCTTGGCCCAGTCAGAACATTTCACTATGTAGCAGCCTGGATACAGCTCTACCGTGAGCGGCGAGCTGTAGACTGTGACAGTCTTTATCATCTGGCCGGTGATGGAGTATATGTAGAACTGGTGTCCGCTGTCGTCGGATGCCGTCAGTACTATACCAGTGGATGTAACCCTCATCACCGGGGCTTTGACAACCGGGCTTACAGCCTCCTCTGCCGGAGTCGAAGCATACGCTTGGATTGCCGGGGCTGCAAGCGCCGTCATCAAGGCGAATATAATGCTGTAAATTTTTCTCATAACCGGTATTCCTTTCCAATTACAAAGATACATATTTAATATCATATAAGCAAACTTCGTGCTGACAAATTCATGCCTGTTTTGCGATGAAGTGGAGTTCTATGCGGCAATTAGTTAAGATTAACGGATGGATTTAGGATAAAAAATATTTTGTTGACACTTGACAACGGAATGTTGACATAATGCCTCGGAATCCGCATCAATAGTGACATGCAGCGCATTTTGGAGTTACGGTCTAATGGTTTGTTGTGGTTTTGTGAGACAATTTGGTTACGATGAAACTAAAAAAATCGAAAAATATTTGCTACCTTTGCGCTCAAATATAAAATCTACAATATCTAAAACAAATTGTGTATGCCCGAAACGGCTGTTGACTTATTATTTGAGACAAGTTGGGAGGTTTGTAACAAGATTGGAGGAATTTACACGGTTCTTTCCACCAAAGCCAAGACCCTACAGCAATTATATAAGGACAAAACGATATTCGTAGGACCCGATGTGTGGAGCAAGGAAAATCCATCTCCATATTTCGTCGAATCCCGCTCTCTCCTTAAGGAATGGAAGTCACAGGCCCAGTTGCCTGACGGCGTTTCAGTCCGTGTCGGACGTTGGGATGTTCCCGGCAAGCCTATTGTGGTGCTCGTGAAGTTTGACGGCATGTATGCCGTCAAGGACGAGTTTTATGGCCGCATGTGGGAACTCTATCACGTTGACTCCCTCCACGCCTATGGTGACTATGACGAGGCTTGCGCGTTCTCACACGCTGCCGGAGTGGTCATCAAGAGCATCTGCGACTATGTTGGTGTGGAGAATAAAAAAACCATTGCACACTTTGACGAGTGGACTACCGGCATGGGACTCCTGTATGTAAAGGCGGAGCTCCCGACTGTCGGCACTATATTTACCACTCATGCCACGAGCATAGGCCGTAGCATTTGCGGCAACGGCAAGCCACTGTACGATTATCTGAAAGGATACAACGGAGACCAGATGGCCGCCGAGCTTAATATGCAGTCCAAACATTCGCTTGAAAAGGCCGCAGCTCATGCCGCTGATTGTTTCACGACAGTGAGTGACATCACTGCGCTGGAGTGTGAGCAGCTGCTTGAGCGCAAGCCAGACGTGGTCACGCCCAATGGATTTGAGGATAATTTCGTGCCCTCAAAGACAAAGTTTGACGCGGCACGGGCCAAGGCACGTGAGACGCTGCTCAATGTCGGATCGTCGCTTGTCGGTCACAAACTGCCCGATGATACATTTATTGTAGCTACTTCAGGCCGTTGCGAGTACCGTAACAAGGGAATTGACCTGTATCTTGACGCGATAAGGACTCTCGTGGATAAGAACCCCAAGCGCACCATACTTGCATACGTGATGGTGCCCGCGTGGGTCAAGGAGGCGCGCGAGGACTTGAAAAAGGCTCTCTCGGCCAAGCGCAAGTCGGCAATGGCAGACCCTGTCATAACCCATGTCATCAACAATCCTGACAGCGACCCGATATACCAGCGTATACACGGTATCGGCTTTGACAATTCCAAGTCATCAAAGGTCAAGGTGATATATGTGCCGTGCTACCTCAACGGGACAGACGGTATATTTGACAGTCCCTACTACGACCTGCTCATAGGTATGGATGCCACTGTTTTCCCAAGCTACTATGAACCGTGGGGCTATACCCCTCTTGAGAGCGTAGCGTTCAGCGTGCCTACTGTCACCACGTCACTCTCAGGATTCGGACAATGGATTTTGTCGGCATTCAATAATGACTTTGCCGATTGTGGCGTTAATGTCGTGTCACGCGGCGATTTCAACTACGATAGCGTGAAAGACCAGATTGCCGATGACCTGTACTATCTGGCAACGGTGACCGACGATACTATGACGCTTATCCGCAGGGCTGCTGCGCTAACAGCCGGAAAGGCTGCGTGGAGCTACTTCATCACATATTACGTGATGGCGTTTGACATAGCCCTGTCGCGTGCCGCGCAGCGCAGGTGACCGCAATCAGCTCAATTGACTAACAGAAAAATCAAATCACTTATTTAATCAATAATTGTTTATGAAACTTCAAGTAAGCAACACTAATGCACCCGCATGGCGTGACATTACTGTAAAATCAGACTTGCCCTCCAAGCTCAAGCCGCTTGAGGAGCTCGCCAAAAACCTGTGGTGGGTGTGGAATAGCGAGGCTAAATCACTTTTCCACGATCTCGATGCCGACCTGTGGCGTGCGGTGGGTGAGAATCCCGTGATGCTGCTCCAGCGTCTTTCCTCTGCCCGTCTTGAGGAGGTCGTTAAGGACAAGGATATGATGGCCCGCATTCAGGGTGTTTATGCCGACTTCAAGGAGTACATGAAGAAACCGATGCGCAAGGATATCCCCTCGGTATCATATTTCTCGATGGAGTATGGTCTTTGCAACGCGTTAAAGATATATTCAGGCGGTCTTGGCGTGCTTGCCGGTGACTATATCAAGGAGGCCAGCGACAGTTGTGTCGATATGACAGCTGTCGGTTTCCTCTACCGTTACGGATACTTTACCCAGACACTCTCGCTCGACGGACAGCAGATTGCCAACTACGAGCCTCAGAACTTCAATGAGCTCCCCATCGAGCAGATGATGGAGGCCGATGGCCGTCCCATGATACTTGAGGTGCCTTATCCCGGACGCATCATCTATTCTCACATCTGGCGTGTGAATGTCGGCCGCATGAAGCTCTATCTGATGGATACCGACTTTGACATGAACAGCGAGTATGACCGTCCCATCACCCACCAGCTCTATGGTGGCGACTGGGAAAACCGTATCAAGCAGGAGTATCTCCTCGGTATCGGCGGTGTGCTCATGCTCAAGAAACTCGGCATCAAGTCTGACCTCTATCACTGCAACGAGGGTCACGCAGCCCTGCTCAACCTCCAGCGTCTGGTTGACTACGTTCAGGAGCAGCATCTCGACTTCAATGTAGCCCTTGAGATGGTGCGTGCATCGAGCCTTTATACCGTACATACTCCCGTGCCCGCTGGACACGACTACTTTGACGAGGGTCTGTTTGGCAAGTATATGGGTGAGTATCCTGCAAAGCTCGGCATCAGCTGGCAGGATCTCATGAACATGGGTCGCGAGAATCCCAACACCAACGAGCGTTTCTCAATGAGCGTGTTCGCGCTCAACACCTGTCAGGAGGCCAACGGTGTGAGCTGGCTTCACGGTGAGGTATCCAAGAAGATGTTCGCCGGTATTTGGAAGGGTTACTCATGGGAGGAGTCACACGTGGGATATGTCACCAACGGCGTGCACATGCCTACATGGGCGGCCTCGGAGTGGAAGGCTCTCTATGAGAAGACATTCGGCCCCGAGTTCTACGGAAATCAGAGCGATGTCGAGATTTGGGACAACATCTACAGCGTTCCCGATGAGGAAATCTGGAACCTGCGTATGCAGATGAAGAACAAGTTCATCAACTTCGTGAAGAAGGACTTCCGCGAGAAGTGGCTCAAGAATCAGGGCGATCCCTCACGCATAGTGTCTGTCTTGGGTAAGATCAATCCCAATGCGCTCATTATCGGTTTTGCCCGTCGTTTCGCCACCTACAAGCGTGCCCACCTTCTCTTTACCGACCTCGACCGTCTGGCCGCTATCGTCAACAACGAGAAGTTCCCCGTGCAGTTTGTATTCTCAGGTAAGGCTCATCCCGCCGATGGTGCCGGCCAGGGTCTCATCAAGCGCATCATGGAGATATCGCGTATGCCGCAGTTCCTCGGCAAGATTATCTTCCTTGAGAACTATGACATGATTGTCGCCAAGCGTCTTGTATCGGGCGTCGACATCTGGTTGAATACTCCGACACGTCCTCTTGAGGCATCGGGTACATCGGGCGAGAAAGCCGAGATGAACGGTGTGCTTAACTTCTCTGTCCTTGACGGATGGTGGTATGAGGGTTACCGTTTCTGTGAGAAGGCCGGTTGGGCTCTCACCGACAAGCGTACATTCACCGACCAGGCACAGCAGGACAAGCTCGACGCTGCCACTATCTACTCGATGCTTGAGAATGAGATAGTACCTCTTTACTTCGCAAAGAACTCAAAGGGATATTCTCCCGAGTGGATTCAGTATATCAAGAACTCTATCGCCAAGATCGCACCCCGCTTTACCATGAAGCGCATGATTGATGACTATATCGAGCGTTTCTATGATCCCGAGGGCGAGCGCACCAAGAAGCTCAAGGCTAAGGACTTTGCCAAGGCCAAGGAGATTGTGGCTTGGAAAGAGAAAGTCGCAGCGGCTTGGGACGGTGTCAGCGTGGTAAGCATGACCTCAAACGAGAACACATCAAATGCCGGCGATACCTTCGAGGCTACCGTGGTGCTCAACACCAATGGTCTCGGTAAGGATCTCGGAGTAGAGTGTGTAGTCTACAAGGTAGTTGACGGCGAGGAGCGCTTCTTCGGCACAGTGCCTTTCAAGGTCGTGGGCGAGAACGGCAACGATGTCACCTACAAGCTGTCCAACAAGATGAAGGATGCCGGTGTCTTCCGTTACGCTTTCCGCGTATATCCCAAGAACGCCGACCTGCCTCATCGCCAGGACTTCGCTTATGTACGTTGGATCTGATATTAGATATATACATTAACAAAAAGGGATGCCAGAACGGCATCCCTTTTTGTTTTATAGCAATATTGAAAAGTCTTACTCAAATATGTGGCGCAGTTTGCTGAATATGCGCTTCTTCACACCCTCTGAAGGGGTTATGTCAGGCTGACCTTGCAGACTCTCTATGGCCTTGCGTTCGGTGTCATTTAGTGTCTCGGGGATAAATACCATGACATTCACAAGCTCGTCGCCGGTGCCGTAGCCCTCGGTCGATGGAAGTCCCTTTCCTCTCATGCGGAGTACCTTGCCCGGCTGGGTTCCCGGAGCAATCTTCAGTCGGGCCTTGCCTGTTATGGTCGGTACCTCGACCGAGCCACCGAGAGCCGCCGTAGGTATGTCAAGCATCAGGTTGTAGATGACGTCGTTTCCATCGCGTATGAGTTCGGGATGCGGCTCCTCCTCGATGACCACAAGCAGGTCGCCGTTGATGCCACCGTGGCGTGCGGCGTTGCCTTTGCCCTTGAGTGTGAGTACCATTCCGTCTGCCACGCCGGCAGGGATGCTGAACGATACGAGTTCCTCCTTGCGCTCGATGCCTTGGCCGTGGCAGTGGGAGCATTGTTCGGTGATAATCTTGCCCTCGCCGTTACACTCGGGGCATGTCGATGTCGACTGCATCGCGCCGAGGAATGTCTGTTGTGTGGTGACAACAGTTCCTGTTCCGTGACACATATTACAGGTAGTGAATGCCACACCATCCTTTGCGCCGGTACCCTTGCAGTAGTCACAGGCCACGTAGCGTGGAATCTTCAGGTTCTTGGTCACGCCCTCGGCTATATCCTTGAGTGACAGCTTCACCTTGATGCGCAGGTCGCTCCCCTTGGGGGTACGCTTACGCGCCCTCGCGCCGGTAGCGCCGGAGAATCCTCCAAATCCACCGAAACCGCCTCCTCCGCCAAATATATCGCCGAAGTGAGAGAATATATCCTCCATGGACATTCCTCCGCCGGAGAAACCGCCTCCCGCGCCACCGCCAAATCCGGCAGGTCCCATATTGTGACCCCATTGGTCATACTTGGCGCGTTTGTCAGGGTCGCTGAGCACATCGTATGCCTCGGCCGCCTCCTTGAATTTTTCCTCGGCCTCCTTGTCACCCGGATTTCTGTCGGGGTGGTATTGGAGCGCTTTCTTTCGGTAGGCTTTCTTGAGCTCGTCAGCCGATGCGTTCTTGTCAACGCCAAGCACTTCGTAATAATCTCTCTTTTCCATCTGAAAAAACTTGTTAAGTTATATGAGGCCCGTTGTCATTGTCCGACGACAACCTTGGCATGACGTAATACCTTGTCGTTGATTGTATATCCCTTGGCTACGGTGTCAATCACCTTGCCCTTGTCGTCCTCGTTTTCCACGGGGACAGTGGTGATTGCCTCGTGGTATTCGGTGTCAAAGGGAGTACCGTTGGTCGGAATCTCCTTTACGCCGTTTTGCTCAAGGTATTTCATGAACTTGTTGTAGATGAGGTTGACACCATCCTTCACGGCGGTGACATCGTCGGTCTTCTCCATGGCCGCGATAGCGCGTTCCATGTCATCGACAACGGGCAGGATGCCACGCATGGCGTTGGCGGCGGCGTTGCGTATAAGTTCCGACTTCTCCTTGAGGGTGCGTTTCTTGTAGTTGTCAAACTCGGCCATGAGGAACATGTACTCGCGTTTCTCCTTGTCGAGGGCCGCCTTGGTATCCTCAAGCTCCTTGCTGACAGCGTCTACCGTCTCTTCATCAGACTGAAGCTCATCTTTCAGTGCTTCGGTGTCGTCACCCTCCGGCGCTGCGTCTATTATCTCGTCGTCCTGAGGATTATACTCCTCTGTGAGGTCGTCCTGTCGTTTTGAATTATCGCTCATATCTATTATGATTTTTGTTATCTATCCTGATTGACTGTATGCAAAAACGTTGCCAAACTCTCGTTGGACAACCGCTTTTTATGATAGATAACAAATCTTTTGCGGATAACGTTCAAAAATCAGAGCGCCCCGAAGAATACGTCACAATCGTCAAAACAGCTTTTTATCTCCTCTGACAAATTGTCATCATTGAAAATACCGTAAACAGCCGAGCCGGAGCCTGACATTGAGGCATATACGGCCCCAAGGTCAAGTAATAGCGATTTAATTCCGGCGACGGCGGGATGTTTGGCAAAAATTCCCGGTTCAAAATCGTTATTGAGCAGCGTTCCCCACAGGCTGATGTCCTGACTTATGATGCTTTCCATTGGTCGCTCAGGCAGATGAGGGCTGACCCCGGTATAGGCTTGCGCCGTAGGCACGCTTACAGGAGGCTTTACGACAGCAATCCACTTACCTTTGAGGCTGATGTCGACAGGGGATAGGGTAGTACCTGTCCCGGTGGCGAGCATCGGTGTATTGTATATGAAAAACGGACAGTCTGCCCCGATTGACGATGCTATCCCGGCCAGTTCTTGCTTGGATAATCCGAGGGAGAAAATCTCATTAAGCCCGAGCAGGGTGAATGACGCGTCGGCTGAACCGCCGCCCAATCCGGCTCCGTCAGGGATAATCTTATGGAGATAGATGTCTACCGGTGGCAAGGGCATATGGCTGCTTAGTAGATGATATGCTCTCATGACGAGATTCCTGTCGGGGGGACATGCCACCTCCCGGCCTGATACCGTCAGCGTGGTTGACTCCCCCTTGGCGGGGACAATCTCCAGTATGTCACGCCATGGGATGGGATACATGACGGTCTCGATGTCATGGTAGCCGTCAGGGCGTTTGCGTATTATGTCTAATCCAAGGTTGATCTTTGCGTTCGGATACAGTATCATCGTTCGGCAGGGTTGTGTTGATGTAAGCGACGGCGAATTTACTAATTTTTTTGTTTGTGACTTCCTGCGTCTACCTCTTTTTGTGCTATCTTTGTAAAGATAAAACCAATCAAGAGACAGTAAAGATATAAATGGATATACAGCAGAATAGTAACCGCACAGCTCGCCGTAAGCCCCAGCATCAGCATCCGCTCGACATCGGTGGCCGCATGGCTCCGCGCGACCTCGACCTTGAGCAGGCGGTTCTCGGTGCCCTCATGCTTGAGAGGGACGCGTACACGACCGTGTGTGATATACTCAAGCCGGAAAGTTTCTACGAGCCGGCTCATCAGAAGATATATGAGGCCATACAATCCCTCGGCGCGTCACAGCAGCCAATAGATATGCTGACGGTCATGGAACAGCTGCGCCTCAACGGCACGCTGGAGGAGGTTGGTGGCCCGGTGTTCATATCGGAGCTTACCTCGCGGGTGCTCTCGGGTGCCAATGTCGAGTATCATGCGCGTATAGTCGCACAGAAGTATCTCGCAAGGGAACTCATCTCGTTTGCATCGCAGATTGAGAGCAAGGCTTTTGACGAGAGCAACGATGTCGATGACCTGTTGCAAGAGGCTGAGGGAAAGCTCTTTGAAATCTCACAGCGTAACGTAAAGAAGGATGTCACGCAGATTGACCCTGTGATCTCCCAAGCCATCGAGCAGATACAGAACGCAGCCAACCGTACCTCGGGTCTTAGCGGCCTTGAGTCAGGATACCATGACCTTGACAAGCTGACATCGGGCTGGCAGAATTCCGACCTTATCATCATAGCCGCACGTCCCGCCATGGGTAAGACAGCGCTCGTGCTGTCAATGGCCAAGAATATGGCCGTGAACTATAACACGCCTGTCGCCATATTCTCGCTTGAGATGTCCAACCTCCAGCTGGTCAACCGACTCATCAGCAACACGTGTGAGCTTGAGAGTGAGAAAATCAAGAGCGGACGCCTGTCTCCGATGGAGTGGGACCAGCTGATGTCACGCATCAAGCATCTTTATTCGGCGCCGCTGTACATCGACGACACTCCGTCGCTCTCGGTCTTTGAGTTGCGCACCAAGGCACGCCGTCTTGTCAGGGAACATCAGGTTAAGTTCATAATCATCGACTACCTGCAATTGATGAATGCCTCGGGCATGAAATTCGGTAGCCGCGAACAGGAGGTCAGCATGATATCCCGGTCGCTCAAACAGCTTGCCAAGGAGCTTAACATCCCGATTGTGGCACTCTCACAGCTCAACCGTAGTGTCGAATCTCGTACCGATGGTAAGCGTCCGCAGCTCAGTGACCTGCGTGAGAGTGGCGCCATCGAGCAAGATGCCGATATTGTATGTTTCATCCATCGCCCGGAGTATTACCTGCGCTCCGACACTGATGCCGAGGGCCGCGACATACGCGGGTTGGCGGAGTTTATCGTGGCCAAGCACCGTAGCGGTTCGGTCGATGACATCAAGCTGCGTTTCAAGGCCCGATATGCGCGGTTTGAGAACTGGGGCGAGGAGGACGAAATGGTGTCTACAACAGTAGGGTCGAGCCTCAATAATCCCGACAGCGGCCTGTCGGGCATCGGCAATGCCCTGATACTCAGCGGCGGCACGGCAGATTTCAAGGCGACATCGAGCGAGGAATTGCCCCCATTCTGACACAGCCTTTCCCGACACATACAGGCAGGGCATCATGCACACTCTACGTACATGATGCCCTGCCTGTTAACATTTAAGCCGCTTTTATGATAAAAACTGAACTTTTAACATTTCACTTTGTTCTAAGAATAAAAGAATTAACTAACCCAACTATTACTTTTATGAAAAAGATTTTTTTAATGATTACCCTTGTGCTTGGCAGCATGACGGTATTCGCACAAAAAATTGACAAAAATGAGATGAAGCAGCTTCAAGCATTTTTGTCGCAAACGGCTGAAAACGGTGAGACCAATGCCCAAGCGTTGAAAATCTCCGATGTCAAGTCGCCGGCGACATGGGCCGGTGTCACTATCGCCGACGGGCATGTGACTGCAATCGACTGGAAAGACAAGCATCTTGCCGGAACTCTCGACTTGTCGGGCTTTGATGCCCTGACCAAGGCTGATATATCGCGTAACAAGATAACCGGGCTGTCAGTAGCCGGAAACGCGGCGCTCATCGAGCTTAACGCGTCACGCAATGTGCTGAGCACATTTGACATCACGGGATGCCCGTCATTGCAGAAATTGTCCGTATATAAAAACCGTCTGACCGATATCACAATCGAGGGTGCTACGGCCATCAAGAATCTCAATTGTTCCAACAATCTGCTTGCGGCTCTCAATGTCTCCAATTCGGCAACACTTGAGACGCTCAATTGTCAGGGTAACCATTTGGAGAGCTTGTCGGTGAGCGGCTGCACGGCACTGAAGAACCTCTATTGCGGGTACAACAAGTTGACATCTCTTAACCTGTTTGGTGTCGAGAAGCTGACCAACCTCAATATTGATGACAACGAGATTACATCAATGATTGTATCTGGACTTCCGCTGTTGAGCACATTTATTTGCAGCGACAATCACATGACATCCCTCGCGATGCGTGATTGCAACAATCTGCTTGATATCGTCTGCTCATATAATGATCTCACATCATTCACAGTAGAGAATTGTCCCAACGTTACATTTGTCGACTGCTCGTACAATGACCTGACGACACTCGACCTGTCAAACCAGACATTCCTACAGCGTCTTCTCTGCAACAACAACCAGTTGAACACGCTCGACGTATCGTTTGACCAGGCGCTTACCTATATCAACTGCCGTTACAACATGCTGACCGACCTCCGCACAATCGGGTGTGACAACCTGAGAATGATTGCCTGTCAGTGGAATTATTGATTGACCTGCCGATGACTTTCATCCGGTCATCACGATAGCATAGGATACAAAGGGAGCGCATCCGGGCTTCATGCCATCGGCGATGCGCTCCCTTTTCATTCTCTGAAAAAAATTCACTAAATTTGCAATCCGAAACAGTCAACGCATTTGCAATAATGAAAAATATACGCAACTTCTGTATAATAGCTCATATAGACCACGGCAAGAGTACGCTTGCCGACCGTCTGTTGGAGTATACCGATACCATAGCCAAGAAGGATCTTCAGGCCCAGGTGCTTGACGATATGGACCTGGAGCGTGAGAGAGGTATAACCATCAAGAGCCATGCCATACAGATGAACTATAACCTTGACGGGACGGATTATGTGCTTAATCTGATTGATACTCCGGGACACGTCGATTTCTCATACGAGGTCTCGCGCTCAATCGCGGCATGTGAGGGAGCGTTGCTGATTGTCGACGCATCCCAAGGCATACAGGCACAGACCATATCAAACCTTTACATGGCTATCGACAATGACTTGGAGATAATCCCGGTCATTAACAAGGTGGATCTTGACAGTGCCAAACCCGACGAGGTTGAGGACCAGATTGTTGACCTGCTCGGGTGCAAGCGTGAGGAGATAATACGTGCGAGCGGCAAGACCGGGATTGGTGTCCCTGAGATATTGAGAGCCATAATCGAGCGCATCCCCGCTCCTGAGGGAGACCCTGACGCGCCGTTGCAGGCGCTGATATTTGACTCGGTGTTCAATCCGTTCAGGGGAATCATCGCCTATTACAAGATAGTCAACGGTACTATACATAAGAATGATTTTGTCAAGTTTGTTTCCACCGGAAAGGAGTATCATGCCGATGAGATAGGCGTGCTCAAGCTCGACATGTCTCCGCGTCAGGAATTGTCGGCCGGAAACGTGGGATATATCATCTCCGGCATCAAGACCTCGCGTGAGGTCAAGGTCGGGGATACCATAACCCATGTCGACCGCCCGTGTGCTGAGGCCATTGATGGATTTGAGGAGGTCAAACCGATGGTGTTTGCCGGTGTCTATCCCATTGAGACGGAGGACTTTGAAAACCTGCGCACCTCTCTTGAGAAGTTGCAGCTCAACGATGCGTCACTCACGTTCGCGCCCGAATCGTCGGCGGCACTCGGATTTGGTTTCCGATGCGGATTTCTCGGACTCCTCCACATGGAGATCATACAAGAGCGTCTTGGCCGTGAGTTTGACATGGATGTCATAACGACTGTCCCCAACGTGTCCTATCGCGTCTATGACAAGAAAGGGGAGATGACCGAGGTGCATAATCCTTCGGGACTCCCTGACCCGACATTGATTGACCATATCGAGGAGCCGTATATACGGGCCTCAATCATCACCGCAGCCGATTACATAGGCCCGATAATGACCCTTTGTCTCGGAAAGCGTGGGGAGCTTGTGAAACAGGAGTATATATCGGGTAACCGTATTGAGCTGACTTTTGACATGCCCCTCGGTGAGATTGTAATAGACTTCTACGACAAGCTCAAGAGCATCTCCAAGGGTTACGCCTCCTTTGACTACCACCTCCACGATTTCAGGGAGTCAAAGTTGGTCAAGCTCGACATCTTGCTCAATGGCGAGAGCGTCGATGCACTCAGTACGCTCACCCATTTTGATAACTCTGTGTCATTCGGACGGCGCATGTGTGAGAAATTGAAGGAGCTTATCCCACGACAGCAGTTTGACATAGCCATCCAGGCCGCGATTGGGGCAAAGATTATAGCCCGCGAGACCATAAAGGCTGTGCGAAAGGATGTTACGGCAAAATGTTACGGTGGAGACATATCGCGTAAGCGCAAGCTCCTTGAAAAGCAGAAAAAAGGTAAGAAACGCATGAAGCAGATTGGATCGGTAGAGGTGCCTCAGAAAGCGTTTCTCGCTGTATTGAAACTCGATTGACGCTAAGCGTGTAATTAATTTTATTATTCCCCGGGGCATGGCCTTGGGGAACTGTCTATAAAAACGTTGTAATTATGAAAAAGGAAAACGAGAACGAATCGTTCCCACATCAGGTGTTTTTTGCGGCCAAACAGGCGATAAGGCGACACGCCTCGGGTGGTAACGTGTTGATTGTGGCCACGGTCATGGCTCTTGTCATAGCCAATCTCCCTTGGATCAATCAATATTATTTTGACTTCTGGAATCAGGAAGTGAGGCTCCAGGTCGGGGACTTCAACCTGTTCAGCCATTCGGGCCATCCGATGACATTCCTACAGTTTATCAACGATGCCCTGATGGCGATATTCTTCTTTACCATCGGTCTGGAGATAAAACGTGAGGTGCTTGTCGGTGAGCTTTCCTCGTTCAAGCAAGCCCTGCTGCCGATTGTCGCCGCCATAGGAGGTATGCTTGTGCCGGTAGGCATCTTCATGCTGATAGGCCGTGGCAGTGACTATACCCATGGGGCTGCCATACCGATGGCCACCGATATCGCGTTCTCGCTTGGTGTGCTTGCCATGCTCGGGTCGAGGGTGCCCATCTCGCTCAAGATATTCCTCACGACACTTGCCGTGGTCGATGATATAGGCGGCATCATAGTGATTGCCTCGTGCTATTCTACCGACATCAACCTGATGTACATACTCTATGCCGTGATATTGCTTGGCATCCTGTTCCTCGGGTCAGTGCTGACGATACAGAGCAAGATATTCTATATCCTTATCGGTGGCGCGGTGTGGTTCCTGTTCCTCAATTCAGGCATACATCCCACGATAGCCGGAGTACTTGTCGCATTCTGCGTGCCGGCGACCCCGGTCTTCGCGCCAAAGAAGTATGTCAAGATTATACGTAGCTCGATAGCCCACTTCAATGCCGAGGATGACGAGACTCTGACAAAGCGATCTATCCTCAACCATGACCAGATGAACTGGCTCAAGCAGGTCGAGTCGGCATCCGATAAGGTCATCTCCCCGTTGCAGGAGCTTGAGGACTCGCTGCATCCGATTGTCAACTACGCCATCGTGCCTCTGTTTGCCTTCGCCAATGCGGGTATATTCTTGCTCAATCTTGATCCGGCGTCTATACTTGAGGGAATCAGTCTCGCCATAATATGTGGCCTTGTGTTTGGTAAGTTCTTGGGTATATTCATATTCTCGTGGATTACCATCAAACTGAAACTCGCCCCGATGCCAGACCATGCCAACTGGAAGATGATGTCGGCAGTGTCGATGCTCGGAGGTATAGGATTTACGGTGTCACTGTTTATCGCCAACCTGTCGTTTGACTCGTCGGCTCATGGTGTCGACCTGCTTAACCATGCCAAACTTGGCATTGTCATCGGTTCACTGGTTGCCGGTATCGCGGGCTTCTGTCTGCTGAAACTGTTCTTGCCAAAGACTCCACAGGTCATCGAGGAGGATTGACGATTGTAAGGCATCTGATGATAAATCGACCGTGCGTGTCAGAATTGAACTGCACCCCAAAAGTTAGACAAAAGACTTTTGGGGTGCAGTTCATGACGGGCAATGCTTGTCTGTCATCAGAGTCTTAATCTCTTCTACCACGTTGGTCAACTGACCCTATGACCGTGATGGTTGCCGGGCAGGTTCGCTTCTGCAACATCCGAGCACACAGCCTCCTCTCTTTCATATATGACACAAGATTTGTAAATTTGCGCTATAGTTCGGATAAATGAATGTGCATTAGCAATCGGGTCAAACGCAATATTTCGCTCATTCTCTTAATATTAGGGTGTGTCTGCATAATTTCACGAGCTCTCGATGTCGCAGCTGCGCTCTCGTCAGTAAAAGCGTGGCTTGACCTTTGCGGCATTATTCTTATGATATATCTCTGCTTCGATAACTACCTTATCCATCGTCGCAGAGCCAAAAAAGGTATATTATTCGGCAGCAGATGAAAACCAATAAGCAAAAAAGAAATTTCGTCCGTATATTGGTCATATTATGGCTAATAGTTCTTGCCGTATGCCTCATAATGAAATTCTGTGGCTACGATGTGCAAGATTGGGGATTTATCGTTGACAGCATACTCTTGATATTATGCTGCATAATGTATAAGAATTACGATCAAGCCGTAAAAGAGGACGAAAAATACGGCAGTCAGTAACTGACCGTTATGAATCTTCGCTGAGTGAAGTGACTTTGTTGATGGATTCCCGGCAGGTTGGAGTCGTTCAGTCAACGGTCAGTATCGATTCTCGCAGGCAGTGTCAGAAATCGCGTCGGAAAATCTGTCTTTGCATGGGAATAACATTGATTATAATTTTTTTGTTAATGAATTTACAGTATCTTTGTAACGACCAAAAGTTTAGTTGTCTCAAAGTATAGTTCCTGATGCTTAAAAATTTTTTCTCAGCCTTTTTAGGCTCGATGGCCGCCCTTTGGCTCACAATCATCCTCGGCAGTATCCTATCGGCAGTCATGATGATTGTCATGATGGCGGGTGTAAGCAACATGTCGCAGTCGGTCAATCTGCGTGACAAGTCCATCCTCTACTTAGACCTCTCCGGCTCCATCACGGAGCGGCGTACGCCTGTCAGATTGATTGACGAGATATATAATCAAGGCTCTGCATCCATGCCTCTCGATGAGGTGTTGCGGGCTATACGCCGTGCCGCCGATGACTCTAAGATCAAGGGTATATACATCGACTGTAACGGCGCAGCATCGGGTCTCGCGACTGCCGATGCCATAGTGAATGCGTTGCGCAAGTTTCGTGAGTCGGGAAAGTGGATTGTCGCATACGGCGACAACATATCACAAGGAAACTATTATATAGCGGCAACAGCCGACAGTCTCTATGTCAATCCCGCCGGCAGTGTTGACATTCACGGTATTGCCGCGATGACGTTGTTTTATAAGAATCTGCTTGACAAACTCGGCATAGAGATGCAGGTCATTAAGGTCGGCACATTCAAGAGCGCGGTCGAACCTTTCATGCTGACAGAGATGAGCGAGGCCAACCGCTTGCAACAGGAGACTTACATCAACAATATATGGGGATACATGAGCGGGCGCATTGCCGCCATGCGCGGAGTGTCGGAGGCCGAGGTGAACAACTGGGCCGACAATCTCATCATGACCCAGTCGCCCGACACGTATGCGGCGCGGCATATTGTCGATGGGCTCAAGTATCGTCATGAGGTCGAAGAGACCTTGGCCGGGTTGACCGATACGGAGGTCGATAAACTGCGTCTTGTGACTCCCTCGGAGTACTGTAGCGCGACAAATACCCGGTCGTCAGGCGGTCACAAGATTGCCGTCTTGTATGCCGAGGGTGACATTGTCGATACTGGCAGTGACGGCATTGTGGGTGAGCGTATGGTTCCCCTGATCCTGTTATTGTCAGAGGATGATGAACTGGAAGGAATGGTACTGCGTGTGAATTCCGGGGGTGGAAGTGCATTTGCCTCCGAACAGATATGGGAGGCGTTGGAACAGTTCAAGGATTCGGGCAAGAAATTGTATGTCTCGATGGGTGACTATGCCGCTTCGGGAGGATATTACATATCATGTGGCGCTGACCGTATCTATGCCGAGCCGGTGACCCTTACAGGCTCAATCGGAATATTCGGACTGATACCTAACGCCGAAGGATTGCTGAGCGACCATCTTGGAGTGACGAGCGGCACGGTGAGCTCAAATGAGAATGCGGCATTCATGTCGGTGATACGTCCGATGACCCCCATGCAGCGCGAGGCCATGCAGAGCTATGTCAACCGTGGATATGAGACGTTTGTCGGTCGCTGTGCCGCAGGCCGTGACATGCCCGTCGACTCGATAAAGGCAATAGCCGAGGGACGCGTGTGGGATGGCATGGAGGCACTTCGCCTAAATCTCGTAGACCAACTCGGCGGAATGGATATGGCCATAACCGATATGGGCGAGGAACTCGGAGGCGGAAAGATCACTATCACGGAGTATCCCGAGCTTAAGCCTGATTGGTGGGATGAGATTGTCAATGTGCGTACGGTTATGACCGAACGTGATATAAAGTCACAACTTGGTGTCCTCTATCCGTACTATCGGGAAAGCCGCCGCATATTGGAGACTAATCCGATACAGTGCCGTATGCAGCCGGTGGTGATTGACTGATGATAAATGAGTGATAGTAGATGAAAGCAAATAAGTTTGTCTCGGCGGTAGTGCTGTGGCCCTTGTCAAAAGTGTACGGGGCTGTGGTAGCCGTGCGCAACAAACTGTTTGACTGGAATATCCTCAGGCAACATGAGTTTGACGTGCCGGTGGTGGTGGTCGGCAATATAGCTGTCGGAGGCACGGGCAAGACACCGCATACCGAGTATATCATAGACTTGTTGCGTTATAATTACCGCATCGGTGTCCTTAGCCGAGGATACAAGCGTGCCACCAAGGGATTTGTGCTGGCCACAAAGCGTTCCACTCCGTCAGATATAGGCGACGAGCCTTATCAGATATATCAGAAGTATGCCAAGGATGTGGTAGTGGCAGTATGTGAGAATCGTTGTGAGGGGATAAACAAGCTGTTGGAGATTGACAGCAGTATTGACATGATACTCCTTGACGATGCGTTCCAACACCGATATGTGAAGCCGAGGGCATCGGTCGTGCTCACCGAGTTCAAGCGTCCCGTCTACAATGACGACCTGCTGCCCCTCGGCCATCTTAGGGAATCCCCCCGTGCGCTCAACCGTGCGGATATAGTGGTGGTGACAAAATGTCCCGACAGCGCCAAGCCGATGGATCTGCGCATAATCAATAAGAATCTTAATCTGTTCCCATATCAGAGGCTGTTTTTCTCACGGTACAATTATGGAAATCTCGTATCGGTCTTTCCTGACGATGTGACCTATATACCGTATCTCGAATGGCTCACCGGGGCAGACTCGATACTCGTAGTAACCGGGGTGGCCAATCCCCGGCCATTCATCCGCTATCTGAAACGGTTTAGTTGCCGTGTAAAGGTGAAGCACTTCCCCGACCATCACAACTTTACCCGCAGGGACCTGCAACTGATTGAGGAGAAGTTTGAGTCAATGCCGGGCGAACGTAAATATATCGTGACAACCGAGAAGGATGCAGTGAGGATTGCCAACAATCCTTACTATCCCCATCATCTCAAGGCGCTGACCTTCTATCTGCCCATCAAGGTGGAGTTTCTGCCCCAGAGCGGACCCTCTTTTGACGATGAGCTGCGTCAGCTCGTGTCTCAGGGCTGCAACAATAATAGTTAACGACGGAACATACCGCGTGGAAGTTCCGTTTATTATAATAACCTTGTAAAACATATTTGACCATGTTGGAAAAAATCAGACAGACAGCCGACTACATCCGTTCACGAGTTAGTGACATGCCTAAGACCGCGATAATACTCGGCACCGGCCTCGGTGCGCTGGTAGACCATATTGAGGACAAGCAATACATACCCTATACGGAGATTCCCAATTTCCCGGTCTCTACGGTCGAGGGTCATAGCGGTAATCTCATATTCGGTATGCTCGGCAACAAGCGCGTCATGGCCATGCAGGGACGCTTTCACTTCTATGAGGGGTATGACATGAAGCAGGTCACATTTCCTGTCCGTGTCATGAGAGAACTCGGTGTAAAGACTCTCTTTGTGTCAAACGCTGCCGGTGGCATGAATCCCGCGTTTCAGATTGGTGACATAATGATCATAACCGACCATATCAACCTTTTCCCGGAGCATCCACTGCGTGGCAAGAATTTCAATGAGTTGGGCACCCGCTTCCCAGATATGAGCGAGGCTTACTCTAAACGTCTGATTAATGAGGCCATTGAGATTGCCGGAGAGAAGGGCATACGTGTGATGCAGGGTGTATATGTGGGTACCCAGGGTCCGACATTTGAGACTCCGGCTGAGTACCGCTATTTCCACATCATAGGTGGTGATGCAGTAGGTATGTCGACCGTCCCCGAGGTGATTGTAGCCCGCCACGGCGGCATGGAAGTGTTTGCCGTGTCGGTTATCACTGACCTTGGTGTAGAGGGTATCGTGGAGAAAGTCTCCCATGAGGAGGTGCAGCGTGCGGCACAGGGTGCGCAGCCTCACATGATGGAGATAATGAAGGAACTCGTAAACCGATTTAAGGAATAATGGAACAGCAGACTGAGATATCATCCATAGGCGAGTTTGGCCTCATCGACCGCATAACCCGCGACATTGAGTTCCACAACCCGTCGACCAAGCGCGGCGTGGGCGATGACTGCGCTGTGATGGAGTATCTGGACACCGAGGTGCTTGTCACGACCGACATGCTGCTTGAGGGAGTCCACTTCGACCTCACATACGTCCCGTTGAAGCATCTTGGCTATAAGGCGGCGGTGGTCAATTTCTCGGATGTCTACGCCATGAATGGACGCCCCCGGCAGCTCGTGGTGTCACTTGGTATCTCCAAGCGTTTTACTGTGGAGCACATCGAGACCCTGTATGGCGGCTTGCGCCTCGCCTGTGAGATTTACGGCGTGGACCTTGTCGGTGGCGATACGACATCGTCGCGACAGGGGCTTGTGATAAGCGCTACCTGCATAGGCGATGCGCCAAAGGATAAGGTCGTCTATCGTAACGGGGCGCATGATACCGACCTGATATGTGTCAGCGGTGACCTTGGCGCCGCCTACATGGGTCTCCAGCTTCTGGAGCGCGAGAAGGCCGTATCGCAGGGACAGCCCGACTTTGTCCCCGAGTTTGGAGGAAAGGAGTATATAATCGAGCGTCAGCTCAAGCCCGAGGCCCGCAAGGACATCGTGAGTGAGCTTGCTGACAATGACATAGTGCCGACCTCGATGATAGATGTATCTGATGGCCTGTCATCAGAGCTGCTGCACATCTGCAAGCAGAGTGGGGTAGGTTGCCGTGTATATGAGGACCGCATCCCTATCGACTATCAGACAGCTGTGATGGCCGAGGAGCTTGGCATGAACCTCGTCACGGCGGCGATGAATGGAGGCGAGGACTATGAGTTGCTCTTTACCGTCCCGCTGCACTGTCATGAGCGTGTCGAGAAGATGAAGGGCGTGAAAATCATAGGTCACATCACTAAGGAATCACTTGGCTGTGCCATGGTGACCCGTGATGGCACCGAGATGCCGATTGTCGCCCAAGGATGGAATCACATGTCCCAGTCATAAGACAACTCTCTGCAATCCCACATTACCAAAGTCACGGCGGCAACCACTTGCCACCGTGACTATTTATCATTCTATCGTTGGCCGTGATGTTGCCGAGTTTGCCGAGTTTGGCCTTGGTATAAAATAATTGGCGGTTGGGACACGGGGGTAACGGATATTTTTGTAATTTTGCGGTGTCAAACCAATAGTACATTCAGAATCATGATCAATCGTATTTTAATAAGGATTAAGGTGGTGCAGATGCTATATTCCTATCTGCTGACCCGCACGGAATTTAAGATACAACAAGCACCTGAGTCAAGGGCTAAGGATAAACGTTTTGCCTATGCGCTCTATCAGGATTTACTGCTATTGATTCTGGAGATGTCGGGGTATAATGTTCAGGGACCCGACAAGGCCAATCCTCTTGCCAACGTTGCAAAAAACAGCCATCTGTCGGCCAACCGCCTTGCCAAGGCGCTTGCCAACGACAGCGATATAAAGGAACTTATTGCCAAGGGCATCTCGTCGGTGGGCAATTTTGATGAGGTGGTAGTACGCCTCTATCCCGTTGTCGTGGCTTCGGCTGCATTCCGCGACTACAGCAAGAAGCGTAATCCCGAGATTAAGGATGACATGGAGATGTGGCGTGCGGTCATCAACACCGTCATCTTGCGCGAGCCGCTGTTTGAACAGGCAGCGCGTCTTAATCCTGACTTCACGCTAAAGGGTTTTGAGCTGGCTGTGGAGATGCTTACCGAGACATTGTCGAGCTATACGGATGTAAGGCTCAGTCTTGAATCAGCTAAGAAGTCGCTGCTGGCATCGCTTGACAAGGCATACGAGCTGTATCATGCACTGTTGCTGCTGCCTGTGGAGATTACCAAGTTTCAGGCTGAGCGTCTTGAGGAGGCCAAAAACAAGTACCTGCCTACCGATGATGATCTCAATCCCAACACACGTTTTGTCGATAATAAATTTGTCGCCTATCTCGAAAAAGACGAAGCTCTCGCCGATTACTTCGCGTCGCATCCATTCTCGTGGGAGAGTGACTTCGTATTGATAAAGGAACTGCTCGACAAAATACTGCAATCTGACATATATGCGGAGTATATGGCCAAAGCCACCAGCACCTTTGGTGAGGATTGTGAGTTCTGGCGTGATATATTCCGCAAGGTCATATTCCCGAGCGATGAGTTGCTTGAAGCTATGGAGTCACGCTCGGTATACTGGAATGACGACCTCAATATCATGGGAACGTTTGTGCTCAAGACAATACGCTCTATTGCTGCCGCCGATGGAGCTCCCGTCTCGCTTTTGCCCCAGTACAAGGATATGGAGGATGAGGAGTATGGTCCCAAATTGTTTATGTATACCGTAAAAGGTATGGAGGAGTATCAGGAGATGATATTCAAGTGTGTAAACTCCTCGCAGTGGGATCCCGAGCGCTTGGCATTCATGGACATGGTCATCATGATGACGGCTATTGCCGAGTTGCTGAACTTTCCGACGATACCTACCGTTGTTACGATAAACGAGTATGTGGAGATTGCCAACTATTACAGCACCCCTAAGAGTGGGCAGTTTATAAACGGCATCCTCTTTACCGTTATAAATAATCTAAAAAGCGAGGGCAGATTGCTAAAGGATTAAATAATTGGATTATATTTGTGAAATTAATTATCTAAACATATCGACTGATGATACAGAATCTCATTGCATTGCAGGGTACGTCAGGTGCCGGAGCCATGAACCTGATCATGATTGTGGCTCTTATAGCCATCTTCTACTTTTTCATGATACGTCCCCAGCAGAAGAAACAAAAGGAAATCAAGAAGTTTCGCGACGGCCTGACTGTAGGCGACAAGATTATAACCGCCGGCGGTATCTATGGCAAGATCCGTGCGGTAAAGGAATCGACGTTTGTAGTGGAGATTTCCGATAATGTGAAAATTACAATCGACAAGGGTTCGGTTTATCCCTCGGCCGCAGATGCCCAGCAGCAGGCTGCCGACGAGAAGAAGTAGGCTGGAGCCTGTCTTACCCGCCCCACGGTATCATGGGCCCTCGTAACGGTGATGACCGGTGGAGGGCCTTTTCACGTTAACTTTATACAGGTGTCTACATTAAAAGATAAAGCGACTGTAGCCAAGGAGCACGCCAGCGAGTTGTTACACTCGTCTCGTGGGCGTGACATGCTGTTGTTCCTTGTGTTCCTTGTCATATCATTTGTATTCTGGTTGTTGCTCACGCTCAACAATGAGGTGCAGGAGGATATCGAGATCCCTGTGGAACTGACATCTGTCCCCGACAGTGTCACGTTGATAAGCTCGATGCCCGACGTGATTAACGTCAGCGTAAGGGACAAGGGGTCGTCGCTCGTCAGATATGTCTGGGGGCGTGTCCCGGTCATGGGCATCAATTTCAATGACTATGCCAAGGACGACAACCGTATGATACTCAATGAGACGGAACTTAACGGACGTGTGCGGTCATTTTTTGGTAACGGAGTGCAGATTGTCTCGGTTAAGCCTGACTCAATCAACCTTTTTTACACATCATCTCCGGGACGCAAGGCCGCAGTGGTCGTCAACGCCGATGTGAAGCCCAATTACCAATATATCATCAGCGGAAATCTGATGACCAACGTGGACTCAGTGAGATTGTTTTCGGTCGATCCGCTTCCCGCCGGTCTGACATCGGTCAAGACCATGCCGATAGTGCTTACCGACTTGCGCGACACGACAACTGTCGAGGTGAGGCTGGTGGCGGTTGCCGGCGTGCGTATCATTCCCGACCGTATCTCGGTGACAGTCCCTGTGGAGCCGTTGATTTCCAAACGTCAGATAATACCGATAGAGGTGCGCAATATTCCCGCAGGGATGGGCATGATAACGTTCCCTTCCAAGATTGAGGCATCTTATCTTGTCCCGATGAGCAGTTATAACGAGGCACGTCCCGACATCAAGGCTTATGTTGACTTTGCCTCGACTCTTGACGGCTCTCCGGCTAAACTCCCTGTAGCGGTGTCATATCATGCTGATGCCTACCGCAATCTGTCGTTTACGCCCGACAGTGTGGAGTATGTGATTGAACGAAAATAACTGATATGAGATGGCAAGACATGTGACGGCGATAACCGGCGGTATAGGCAGCGGCAAATCCGTGGTGGCCAATATGCTGACCATTATGGGATATGATGTGTATGACTGCGATACGCGGGCTAAGTCGCTGATGGACAACAGTGAGGTGATAAGGCGCCGCATTGCCGATGAGATTTCCCGTGAGGCTGTGGCCGGTGGCGTGATAATCCGTAAGCGTCTGTCAGATATCGTATTTAATGACACCGCTGCGTTAAGACGGCTAAATGCAATAGTCCATTCGGCTGTGAGAGAAGACCTCACGGCGTGGCTCAATAGCGCCGATGGAGAGATGTGGGTAGAGACCGCAATACTCTATGAGAGCGGATTGCACCGTCTCGTTGACGATGTGTGGGAGGTGATTGCTCCAATGGAGCTGCGCATAAGGCGCGTGATGCGGCGTAACAATATGGAATACGATGATGTGTTGGCCCGCATCAACTCCCAGGGATTTCTGCCCCAGGAGAGGATTACCACGTATGAGGTAATCAATGATGATTGTGTACCATTGTTACCGCAGATAAATTCTTTGTTGCGGGAGCGTCAGGGGGCATTGAGAAGTAAGTGAATCCCGAACGAGGGGGATTCTTGTTAAATGATTACAATAGCTGTATGCGGTCAGCGTCCCTCCATACCGGGAACTTTGTGCGCAGCGATTCCATACCGTCCTTGTGGAGGGTGGCATACACTATGCCTTCGTCGGTGTTGTAGCGCCCCACGGGATGTCCCAAGTAGTCTATGATATATGACTCACCGGGATATTCGCCAAACTCGTCGATGCCCATGCGGTTGGCTCCGACGACAAAACTCTGATTCTCGATTGCCCGGGCTATCAGCAGTTGTTTCCAAGCGTAGGCGCGTGATGTGGGCCAGTTGGCGGGGGCTATAAGCAAGTCATAATGATTCTCGCTGTTGCGGCACCAGGCGGGAAACCTCATGTCATAGCAGACGACAAGATTGATGTTCCATCCGCGAAACCGTATTATAGGACATGAGCTCTCCCCGGGCGAGAAGAAACGTGCCTCGTTGCTCAGTGAGAACAGGTGACGCTTGTCATAGAATGTCTCCTCGCCTGACGGCTCGATGAAAAACGCACGGTTGTAGAATTTTGTGCCGACGCGTGCGATGAAACTGCCACATACCGCCATGTTGAAAACCTGCGCATATCGGTAGACGGTGTCCATAGTCAATCCTGATACCGGCTCGGCCAATCTCTCCATGGCCTCTGTGTCGAGCAGGAAGCCGGTTGTGCATAGTTCTGGCAGTACAACGAGGTCGGTGTCCTTTTCCACGCGGTGCATCTTGTCGGCGATAGAAAGGATGTTGGCCTCTTTGTCGCCGTTTGTTATGTCGAGCTGTACGACAGCTATCTTTATCGGTTGGGACATAGTCAGTCGGTAGAAAATTTTTCGGGATACAGTGCCGTGAAATCCCGGTAGTATCTTTTGATTGAGCTTAAATCTGCATCGACATCGCCGGTGGTGGTAAACTCTCGTGATATGGTTATCTCTTTTTTTCCATAATCTATCGCCCCAAGCAATATCGGGACTTTGGCTTCATAGGCGATATACAGGAAGCCACGCCGCCAGTTGTCGGTGCGCCGACGCGTACCTTCGGGAGTGATGGCTATTGTCAGTCTGTCAGAATGTCTGAACCGCTCAACAATCTTGTCGGTCAATGACGATCCTTTCTGTCGAGGGACGGGTATTCCCCCGATGGCTTTGAAGAAGCAGCCTAGCGGGAAGAAAAACCAACTTTCCTTCATCAGAAAACCGGCCTTGCGTCCTATGGAGGCATACGCGAGTTTACCGAGTATGAAGTCCCAGTTGCTTGTGTGGGGCGCGACACAGATTATAGATTTAGGATAGTCGGGGACGGTTATGTCTACCCGCCATCCGGCTATCCTTAATATCAGCTTGCTCAGATTCATCTATCAGCTATAGGTCAGCTGCCGTGGCTCAGGCTTGGGCAGCCTTTTTGTTGGCTTCCTTCTGCTCTGTGGGCAGCTGGGCGTTCATATCCTTAACAATCTCCTGCACGCTGTTGTTGAAGTCGGCACGCAGTTTTGAGTAGGCTGCGCCATAATACTTATGGCATGCTGTGTGGTACTCGTGGAGAGTGTCAAAGTCCTTTGGGGTCTTGTCAAACGAGAATGTCACGCGGGCGAGTGTCAATGACTGCAATTCGGCAATCTTATATATAATCTCGTTCATACCCTTGAAATCGACACCGGGTATCATGTCGCGTGCCACGATGCACTCACCGGCCAGGTCGCCGCATACACACTTGATTTGCTTCTTCAATTGACGTTTGTTTGCCATGATTTAATATTTTATGGGTTAGATATGAGCTGTGGATGCTGTCAATCCGCATCCACGCTCAATAGATATTTTTTGAATGACGGGAATTGCTTGCCGAGCGGAACGGTCTTTTTCTCGCCCTTCATAAACGCGGCGAGCTTTGAGGGTATCTTTACCGTGTCGTCGGTGATTGACTCGACTGTCTCCTTGAATTTGGCCGGATGGGCGGTCTCAAGGAATATGCCGGTTTCGTCGGGACGCAGTCCCTCAAGCAGACTGCGGTATGCAACGGCTCCATGGGGGTCAAGGAGATAGTGCTTGTCACGGTAGGTGTCACGAAGTGTCTGCGATATTTCATCATCGGTGTATGTGAAACCGCTTATTTCTTTGGCGATGGCTTCGTGTGAGTGACTATACAGGTCGAGGATGCGTGCAAAGTTTGACGGGTCTCCGACATCCATGGCGTTGGCAATTGTCGTCACAGAGGGCTGCGGAGTGTAGGTGCCGGTCTTGAGATATTTGTAGAACACATCGTTGCGGTTATTGGCGGCAATGAAACGGCTTATCGGGAGTCCCATGCGTTTGCCGATTAGTCCGGCGGTGATATTCCCGAAATTTCCACTCGGTACTGCCACGACTACCTTGTCAAGGGGTTTACCCATCCTTGCCAGCTGGGCGTATGCGTGGAAATAGTAAAACATCTGGGGGAGGAACCGGGCCACGTTTATGGAGTTGGCCGAGGTCAACAGCATGTGGTCGTTGAGTTCGCGGTCCATGAATGCGGCCTTGACCAATGCCTGGCAGTCATCAAAGGTCCCGTTCACCTCAATGGCCGTGATGTTGGAGCCAAGAGTTGTGAACTGGGCCTCCTGTATGCGGCTCACTTTCCCTTTGGGGTAGAGTACAAACACCCTGACACCCGGGACGTTTAGAAATCCGTTTGCCACCGCGCTCCCGGTATCGCCCGATGTGGCTACAAGCACGTTGACTGTGGACGAATTATTTTTCTTGCGGTTGAAATATCCGAGCAGCCTTGCCATGAACCGTGCGCCTACATCCTTGAACGCGAGTGTCGGCCCGTGAAACAGCTCAAGGCTGTATCGGTTGTCGGCGACGTGCTTGAGGGGTATGTCAAAGTTAAGTGTCTCGTTTACTATCTCCTTGAGCTTGTCTGACTCTATGTCCTGACCAAACAGTGTATTGGCCACGACATAGGCTATGTCGGGCAGGCTCATCTCGCCTATGTGGTTGAAAAAGGCTTTGGGTATGGTGGGGATGCTCTCGGGCATGTAAAGGCCCCGGTCGGTTGCCAGGCCCCTTACCACGGCTTCTTCAAGCGATGCCTTGGGAGCCGTACCGTTTGTGCTGTAATATTGCATCTGCTATATACTTTATTCCGGTTATCTCAAAAATTCTTTTATAAAGTCATCTCCCGCGAGGGTGCCGTAACTGCCGCGCTCTGCCTCGCGCTCGCTGAATGTCGTCACATCATCAGCCGTCTCCCCGGGTTTGTATATGAGGAACGGGACTGGGTTTGACGTGTGGGTACGCAGACGACATGGGGTAGGGTGGTCAGGTAACACCGCTATGGCTACCGGCTCGTCCATCGAGGAGGTAGCCTCAAGCAGCGGGGCAAGGATGCGTCTGTCGAGATACTCGATTGTGCGTTTCTTGAGTTCCACATCCCCTTCATGTCCGGCCTCGTCGCTCGCCTCGATGTGAAGGAATACGAAGTCATTGGTCTTGAGGCCCTCGATAGCGGCCTGGACCTTGCCCTCATAGTTTGTATCGTACAACCCGGTGGCGCCCTCGACAATGATGGGCTGCAATCCGGCATATACCCCGATGCCGCGTATCAGGTCGACGGCAGAGATGACGATGCCAGACTTTATGCCATAAAGCTCACGCATAGTCTTCATTGTTGGCCGGTAGCCCGGCGACCAAGGCCAGATGCTGTTGGCCGGGTCTTTGCCCTCGGCGATACGGCGTAGGTTGACAGGGTGATTTGCGAGAAGTTCCTGGGAGTCGAGTATGAGTGAGTTGATGTAGTCGGCTGTCTCCTCGGCCTCCGGCTCTGTGGCCTTGACCATGGCATCAAGGAAATAGGCTCCCGGCACGTCGTGCGGTGGGGTGCATGAGAGTCGCTTGTCGGCATCCTTGATTTTCATGAGATGGCGGTATGAGATGCCGGGATGGAACGAGACGCGTCCGTCACCCAGTTTCTCATTGAGGAAATTTATCAGCTCGGTAGCCTCCTCTGTCGTGATATGTCCGGCAGAGTGGTTTTTTATCTTGCTGTCCTCGATGCAGATAAGGTTGCAGCGCATGGCCATCTCGTCATCGTCAATCGCGATGCCCATACTCGCTGCCTCAAGCGATCCGCGTCCCTCAAAGACTTGGGAGACATCATACCCGAGTACGGATAGGTTGGCTATCTCGCTGCCGGGATGAAATCCCGCCGGAACGGTCGAGAGGAGACCGACACGGCCATTGCGGGCAAGATAATCCATTGTCGGGGTCTCAGCCGCCTGCAAGGGGGTGAGGTTGCCCAGTGACTCGATGGGTTCGTCGGCCATTCCATCGCCTAATACTATGATATGTTTCATATTGATTGCTTGTGATTATCGGATGTTGGCAATACTGATTATGTCGGCAAAGACACCCGCAGCTGTCACCTCGGCCCCGGCTCCATAGCCTTTGATGACCATGGGATACTCCTTGTATCTCTCGGTCGTGAGCAGGATGACGTTGTTGCTCCCCTCAAGTGAGTAGAACGGATGTTGGGTTCCGACACGTTGCAGACCCACCTCGACACTGCCATTCTCCAATCGGGCCACAAACCTGAAATGCTCGTTACGGCTCTCGGCATCGACGCGTTTCCGCTCAAACTCCTCGTCAATCTCCGTTATTGTGTTGAAGAAGTTGTCGAGGCTGCCGTCAAAGTATTTTTCGGGGATGAACAGATTCCGGCGTACATCCGATTGCTCCACCACATATCCGGCCTCGCGGGCGAGGATGACGAGCTTGCGTATGACATCCTTGCCCGACAGGTCGACACGCGGGTCGGGCTCGCTGTAGCCGGCTTCCTTTGCCATCATGATTGCCTTGCTCAACGGTATATCCTTGCTTATCACATTAAATATATAGTTGAGTGTTCCCGACACAACGGCCTCAATCTTGAGTATCTTGTCGCCCGAGTTGATCAGGTTGTTTATGGTGTTTATGATGGGCAGTCCCGCGCCTACGTTGGTCTCAAACAGGAATTTCACATCCTTTTTGCGGGCAATCTGCTTGAGGTGCGCGTAGTTGGCATATTCCGATGATGCCGCCACCTTGTTGGCCGCCACCACGTTGACATTGTGGGACAGCAAGTCGGCATACAGGGCCGCTATCTCGGCACTCGCGGTGCAGTCGACAAAAACGGAGTTGAAGATATTCATTCTCAGCACCTCGTCGCGTATATTGGCGGGAGTGGCCTCTATGTCAGAGCTTTCGAGACGGCTCTTGTAATCGTCAATCTCAATCCCGTCACGGTCAAACACGCATTTATGGGAGTTGGCTATTCCTACGACACGCAGTGACAGGGCCTTGTGCTTGAGCAGGTTTTCCTGTTGCTTGGATATCTGTTCAAGCAAGTTGCGACCCACATTGCCTACACCAACGATAAACAAGTTCAATACCTGAGTGTCAGAGAGGAAAAAAGAGTCATGTATTACGTTGAGGGCCTTGCGCAGGTTCTTGTAGTCGATGACAAACGAGATGTTGGTCTCCGAGGCTCCTTGGGCACAGGCTATGACGTTGATGCCGTTGCGCCCGAGTGTGTTGAACAGCTTGCCGGCGATGCCGGTGGTGTGCTTCATGTTCTCGCCGACAATCGCTACCGTGGCGAGATTGGGCTCGGCCTTTATGTCGCTTATCTCGCCGATGGCGAGCTCGGCGGCAAACTCATCGTTGAGTACTTGTACGGCCAGGTCGGCATCGCAATTCTTGACCGCAAATGAGGTGTTGTTCTCACTGGCTGCCTGGGACACGAGAAAGACGCTGACTCCGTTCTTGGCCAATGCGTTGAAGATGCGTGAGTTGATGCCTATCACACCCACCATTCCAAGACCTGTGACGGTAATCAGGCAGGTGTCGTTGATTGACGATATGCCCTTGATCATCGACTTTCCGTCAGCCGAGGGATGTCCATCTGAAATCCTTGTACCGGGAGCGGTGGGGTTGAACGTGTTCTTGATGAGTATGGGGATGTTCTTGTGGAACACGGGATATATCGTCGGTGGGTAGATTACCTTGGCCCCGAAGTTGCACAGCTCCATCGCCTCAATGAACGACAGGTGGTCAATCACGTACGTGTTGTTGATGACACGGGGGTCGGCTGTCATGAAGCCGTCAACGTCAGTCCATATTTCAAGGACATCGGCATCGAGTGAGGCGGCGAGTATGGCGGCGGTGTAGTCGCTCCCGCCACGCCCGAGATTGGTTATGTCGCCGTTGGCGTCGGTTGAGATAAATCCGGGGACGAGGGCCACGGTGAAGTCGTTGTTGTCAAAAGTCGCGTGTACCAGTTTCTGCGTGGCTTCGTTGTCAAGGATGTGTTTCCCGAACTGACGCTCGGTCTTGATGAAGTTGCGCGAGTCAAAGTGTCGCGCTCCCTCGATAATGCGGCTGATGATGACTGACGACAACCGCTCTCCATAGCTGACGATGATGTCAAGGGTGCGGTCTGACAAGTCGTGGATGAGGTTTACACCTCTATATATATTGCCAAGCTCCTCAAGCAACGGCCCTACTATTGACCTGACATCGAGCCTCAGCGGCTCGGGGACAATGCCGTCTATCACATTGTTGTGACGCTCGACAATCTTGGCATACGATTCCAGATATGAGATGTCACCTCGTGCTGCGAGGTGCGCGGTGTTGATAAGTTGGTCGGTTATGCCACCGAGCGCCGATACTACAACTATCACCGGCTCGGTGCATTGTTCGACTATCATCTTGACATTCCGCAGACTCTCTACGGTACCCACGGATGTCCCGCCAAACTTCAATACTTTCATTTAGTGAGATTAATGTTGATTATGAATATGCCGGCGTAAAAACAACTCACGCCTGTTTATCACTACAAAGATAGCATAATTGAACGGATTGATAAAAATAATCCGTCCAAATCAAAAAAATCCATGGACTACCCTATCTAAGTACGAGGTTGGGAGCGGTGAAATATTCCGAAATTAATATATAAAAAGATCCCGTAAGATGGCGGTCTCACGGGATTCCTTTGATTATTTATTGGTACGATGTTTTCTCACCACGCGACTTTTGCCTTGTACACTGGACGACAACGCATGACTGGACGGCTGTAGTAGGAGCTTCCAGTCATAAAATTGACATAGAACCCTATGCCTTCATCGTATTGTTGTACTGGATATTTGCAATCATACATCCCGACGAGCGGAGACATTATATATGTATAATATATCGGGCCAGGGTAATAATCACTTTGCGTTGAAGATCCTTTTAGGAAATAAAACGAATAGATGTATTTGTCGTTGTAATTTTTCCCATCGTCATCCATGAATGTGAGGGTTATGGATTTGTCATTTCGTTGGGATGGAATTGTGATTCCATAATACGTATTTGAACCAAGAAGTTGCGGCCCGAACAGTCCCATAGAAGTTGACGAGGTCTCTTTACGAATAAAACGCCAGTTGTCGGGAGTAGGATATGACCAGCCATTACCGAGAGATGCAATTGCCTTGTCAAATTCATGGATTGATATCGTATAGCTCTTGTTTTCCGCAGGCTCAGTCAATGGATTACGCCATGTACCATCGGTATTTAGGTCGTTGGTCGCCCATAAATACACATATCCATCAGCCGAGGGAACATCACCCATGTAGACGACATCCACATCAGGAAGCGTCGGAGAAATGACATTATTGGTTTCTCCATATATAGACGTGCCGTCAGAAAGTTCCACAAATCCACAGATACGATATTTAGTATCTGATATCAGACCCGACAGTGTCATGGTTGTTATGCCATTTATGGATTCGTTAAGGTCTTGCGAATCTGGTTCCTTCTTATTGATTTCGGTGACATATATACGCCTGAAATTTGAAAAGTCGGACTCATATTCGGTACCGTAGCATATACCTATTTTCATTGGACCGCCGTGTAGAAAGTAATTATTGATGGTCAGATTAAGTTCCACGGCATTAGGAAGATAATCCAGTATGTACGGTTGTGGCATAGATATAGCAGCTTCCTTGCGTACGTACGTGTGAGTTTCAGGGTTGGTCTTGGATATTACAGTCCCTATCCAATGGTCATCATCGACATTCTCAATCTGCCAGTTCCAACCCTCGTTATCGGTACTTAATATCCCTTTATCGACAATATACCCCCATCTGCCAATTCTGGTAGTTCCATAACCATAGTAGTTTTTCACATGCCATTCGTAAGTCCCGTCATGGCGAAAAGTCCACGTACCTTGAGTGGTATACCCAGCACCATTATGAGTGAATTGTAATTGATTCGATTAAATTGCATTAGATGTTATGATATTGATAATAAATGATATTAGATTATTTTAGATTTATGACGATATGTTAGAATTCAAAATTTATAGGGAACTTTATAGGGAACTTTAAGAAAAGTTTCCTATCTTTGCATTCGGAAATCTCATCGGGTTGCTTCGGAACCCGAACCACATTGCAACGAAGTTGCATTATGTCGGCTTGGTGAGACTTCTGAATCAGCATGAACAACTATAAATCCATTTGAATTATGGCTAAGACTCTCTCAAGATTTTATTTTCTGTCGAAAGACAAGAATAAAGAAAAGGCTACCCTTTTCGTAAGGGTGCAGGATCCGGTGCGGAAAATTGATGTGCAATTCACATCTCATCTTCAGGCGAACGTGGCCGAATGGAATAATGCAGTGTCAAGCGAGGATGCTCTCGCCCGGCATCGAAAGGACAATCCCAAATTACATGATAAGTTGGGGCGCATCGAGGTTATGCTGAAACGTGAGATGGAGGCTCCGGAATTTGACCGCGAGAAAGTAAAGGCTGAGATATTGGCCATCGCAAATCCGAAGAAATCAGAGATTATCCGAAAGCAGAAGGAAGCAGAGGAATTGGCTCTGCAAAAAGAAGAGCAGAAGCAACGAGAAAAGGAAGCCGCTGAGAAAAAGGCAGCCGAAGATGCCCGCGCCAGTATTTGGAATTATCTCGATAATTTTGTCAAAGACATAAAATCCCGCAAACGACTGAACGGAAATACACCCTATACTCCGGGGAGCTGCAAAGCATGGGGAAGTTTCAGAAAACTCTATGGCGGATTTGACCCGAAGCACGAGTTGACATGGCAGGACGTTGACCGTGACCTTGTGACGAAATTCACACATCATCTGGAGAAGAACGGCTATATGGTAACTTCCATCAACAAATATCTTGTTTCCTTCCGTGCTATTGTGGGCTACGCTTACGATGACGGTTTTCACAATAATGACCGCGCCACCAACTGTTTCTCAAAACGTAAGATTGAGGAATCTGACAAAGCGGCTGAAATCTATCTGACGGAAGCCGAATTGCAGGCATTGTATGAGATGCCGTTGACCGGATTGAAAGAGCAGGTGCGTGATATTTTCCTTGTAGGCTGTTACACTTGCCAACGAGTCAGTGACTATAGCAATATCGAGCCTGAGGATTTTACGACTACAGCGAAGGGTACGCCCATAATTCGGCTTATCCAACAGAAGACCCGTACAGAAGTGAAGATACCCATAATGAATCCAAATCTACAGACCATCTGCGAGAAATATAATTATCAGCTGCCGTCAATAAGCGATGTGATTATCAATCGCTACATCAAGAATATTTTGACTGAATTGTCAGCCACCGTCCCCTCTCTTGCCATAAAAGTTCCTACAACTCTGACGATGAAGCAACGAAAAAACATAAAGGAGGGCAAGATGAAGGTTGAATACAATGAGAAAGGAGAACCACTCGTTACACGAGCCGAGAGCGTGACCACCCACACTGCCCGGCGCAGCGGAATCACCAACATGTACCTCTCCCACAGATTCACCGACCTCCAGATGATGCACGTCAGCGGCCACAAGACGCAGAAAACCTTCCGCGACTACATAAAATTGTCGAGTGATGAAATCGCCGACGAGATAGACGCAATCATCAACGGCAAGAAGGACGAGGTGTTCTGATTTGGTTTTGTCGTAAAAATTTACTAAATTTGCGACAAAATAATTAGGCATATTACAGATGTGCACGACAAACAAAATTTGACATAACCAATGGAAAGCATTGAGGATAAAATATATAACTCAATAAAAAGGAGGAAGAAAGGCGCAATAATCTTTGCGTCTGACTTCTCGCACCTCTATGGCGGCATTGCTGTCAACAAGGCTTTGGAACGGCTTGCCGGTGCAAATAAAATTATCCGGCTATCAAGAGGCATATATTGCCGTCCTCAAATCGACACTGAATTGGGGCTTGGAGTCATATATCCTACGTTGGAGGAAATAGCAGATGCAATTGCCAAGCGAGATAAATCCAGAATCATGCCAACCGGTGATTATGCACTCAATCGTCTCGGATTGTCCACGCAGGTTCCGATGAATGCTGTCTATTACACTGACGGTGCACCAAGAAATATAAAAATATACAATGGCAGGGGCATCACCTTTCTTAGGGTTGTCCCCAAAAGGCTTGCGTTCAAAAACAAACTCTCCGCGATGCTGACATTCGCTTTGCAGGAAATCGGCAAAGGGAATTTGTCGGAAGAGCAGGAGAAACGTGTCAAGGACTTGCTTACACAAGTTCCGCAGAACGTAATTGCAGAAGATTATCCACTTATGCCCGAATGGATAAGGGCTTTTATAAAACGAAGTTATGCAGAACTTTCTTAAACGGACTGATGTCCAGCGTAAGACTATATATGAGCAGATAGCTCTGAGAGTTGGAATCTCAGATCCTCGTGCCATTGAAAAGGACATGTGGGTAACATCACTGTTGCAGGTAGTGTTCGGGCTACCGTACGCTGACAAATTTGTATTCAAGGGAGGTTCTTCTCTCAGCAAGGTATGGAAGCTGATTCACCGCTTCTCAGAAGACATCGACCTCGCTATGGACCGGTCGTTATTCGGATTGGAAGGAGACCTGACAAAAAAGCAACTGAAGAAGTTGAGAAAAGAGTCATCCTTGTTCGTGAAGGAAAAACTCGCGTCTGACATTGCCGCATCGTTGCGCGACTATGGTATCGACACGTACTGTGAAATTGTCCCCGAACCGGATGGAGAAGGAGACGGCACATATCCTGAGCCCAGGAAAATTCATATCGCATATAAATCCGTGTTCGATAGCGGCGATGGCTACCTTCGCCCGGAAGTGCTTCTTGAAGTCGGTGCCCGTTCACTCTTTGAACCGACATCAGAAGCCTTTGTCAAGTCTATGATTTCAGAAAACAGCAACATTGAGACCTCTGTTGTTGACAACAAAATCGTATGCGCCGTTCCTCAAAAGACGTTCTTGGAAAAGGCATTTCTACTTCACGAACTTTTCACTACTGAAATGGGTGCGAAAGCCAACCGTAAGTCAAGGCATCTTTACGATTTGGAGCACTTGATGAGACATGAAGACATATTGGCTGGTGTAAATGACACTGAACTATGGGAGACCATTCGCCATCATCGCGAAGTCTTCACATCAATCCGGGGTGTAGATTACACTCCCGACATTCGACACCGTATAGTGCTTGTTCCACCGAAAGAGTATGAGTCGGAATGGCGTAGAGATTACGATTCAATGCAAAAGTCAATGATTTATGGAGATGAAATGACATACGATAATTTGATTTCACATATCAGCGAACTGCAAGAGACATTCAGAAAAGCATAATTTTTCTTTTCGCCAGCCTTTTTTTCATTGCCCAATTATTCTTTCATTGGCCTGAATATATAGGTTCAGATTGATTTGGGTATATATTACCCGAATTGAACTGAACTTGTTTTTATAGAGAATTTCCTCTGAGGTAACGGCTCATTAGAAGTCATCGTACAGGTCGCGGTCGAATTCGAGGTCGTCCAACTCATCGCGCAGGTCATCAAGTTCATCCTGCATATCATCAATTTCCTCCAAGCAGTCAATTCGGTCTTGAAACTCGTCAATCCGTTCTTGCAATTCATCGTAGCGTTCTGACATTACATCAGTTTCAGCCAGTCGTAATTGCATTTCATCGACTTTGTTTTGTAAAGTCTCGACATCTGAGGCATCCGTTCCTAACGCCAGATAATCCTCATGGTCATAATCATGAAAATGTTGCCGGGGAGGAACATACGTACGCTTCGGCTTACTTGAAAACATATCGCAAACCGTATTAAACAGGGCAAAACCACCAAGAAAATTCCAAAAGCTCATAAGTTCTCTACATATATCAGATTAATGCACATTGCCACCATCCTTCAATGCTTGACCGAGCCATGCAAATCCGCACAAAAGCATGATAATTATCGACATAATAAATCAGGTTTTATAGTTCCGAGGGAAGTCGATATGACTTTCATGTGCAAAATTAGTACATTGGTGGGCAATTTTTCTGCACATATAAGTTAAATTTTATTTAGCGGCGGTCATAGCGTCAATAAGGTCTTGGTAACAAGTAACCTTATGGTAGCGCACGTTTTCGGTTGACATTTCATTAAAGAGTTGGGTGCAGCAGTCAATCTTGGCATTTTCTATTGCGTTGAGTTGCATTGATTGCAACGAGCCTTTGGTCTCGGCAATAAAGAAAATGTGCTTGACATCACCCTTTTGCATCGCTATCGCCCAGTCGGGGGCATAGTTGCCTACCGGCGTGGGGATTTGGAAAGAGCGAGGGAGTTTGGCATAGACAACGACCTCGTTGGCCTCGTCCAAATCGTGGGCGAAGTTACGCTCACCGATACTGTCGGAAACGACATAGTCGGTGACGTGCTTGGTGGCTTGATAAGCCTTGTCGAAGTCTGCCTTGCTTGCCGCAGTGAAGATGTCGGAATCATACTTGCCATCGGTAAGATGATAATGGATATGGTCGACAATCATTGTGGCTTTCTGCTCACGGATAATCTGTATGACCTTGCGGATAAATTCTTCGGGGTTATTGCGGAACAGAGCGAGTTTCGACGGACGCAGCCCCTGAAGGATTTTCGATGCAGTGCGCCGGGTGATGTTTGCACCCTTGGCCACCTGTCCGATAAGGTCATACTTCACTGAAGAAGTGCTGACATCTGTCAGCTCGTTTGACGAAGATTTGGTGTCTCCAAACTGAGTCACATCTTCGTCTTGTTGCTGCCCCTCGATTTTTATGTAGCGCAGAGTGCGCACTTGAAGCTCATCAGTATTGAGATGCAGAATAGCATTCTTAACCAGTTCGGCGGTGTCATAGCTGACGGTATAGACATACTGGTGGTTGATGGCGTTCCATAGAGCCTGAAACTCCGGCTTCGCAAAATTGGCGTTGAGCCTCGGCTCAGGCAATTTTGTTTTGCCTCCGTTTTCGGTCATATCGTCGAGCAGCGACGGGTCGAAGATGGAGTTGATAAGGCGAGTCACCCCCTCGGCCATAGGAGCGAGCTTATTGCCAAGCGGAGCGAGAGAGTCAGATGCAACATCAGCATGATATTTCGGTGTGATGTTGCCGTCATCGTCCACATACTCGTTATCTTCGAGGTAAATCATTATCCGGGCGGCCTCGGTGTCAGTAATGACATGGGGCTGACCGTCAACCTTGATAGTCTTACCCTCGAAGTAGTTTGTAGATGCTTTTGATGCACGTTCACGCAACGCCTCGCGAGTTTCACGTTGCAGAGCGTTTGTAAAGTCTGAATAACTCTCGTTGGCGATAACGGTGAGCACATTTATGTTGTGAACCTCGTCACCGAGCAGTTCCTTGTCCTGACGTATGCCGTTGCGGTCAACGGCGATGCGCAAGCCACGCCCCACCTCCTGCCGTTTGGCTGTGGTGGAATTGCTGTGGCGCAGTGTGCAAATCTGAAACACGTTGGGATTATCCCAACCCTCGCGCAGAGCCGAGTGCGAGAAGATAAAGCGAGTCGGTTCATCAAAACTGAGCAGACGCTCCTTGTCGCGAAGAATGAGGTCGTAGTCCGATGCTTCTTCGCTCACGTCAGAGCCTCGCTTTGTCTTGGTGTCAATCATCTTCCCTCTCTTGTCGATGGAGAAATATCCGCGATGCGTCTGATAAGGATAGAAGCGACGCAGATACTCGTTGTATTCCTCATCGAAGATGTGGTATTCCTCATTGACAAGCCGGGCGTATTCTTCCTCAAAGATTTGTTGGAAGATACCCTTGACAGGATTGCCGTCGCTATCGTATGAGCGGTATTTCGCCACTTCATCAATGAAGAACAGCGACAGGCATTTGATGCCTTTCTTGAACAGCTTGCGCTCTTTCTCGAAGTGAGCCTTTATGGTCTCGCGGATTTGCACACGTTGCATGTGCAGCTCGTTGGTATCACCAACGACATCACCCTTGCGGAGTGTTACTCCGTTGGTGAAGGTGACATATCCGACAGGCTGCGTAGCAGAGCCGGGGAAGATTTCAGCGACAGTATAGTCCTTATACTGGAGCAGTTCGTTGGACTCAACGAACAGAGAGTCACCGACACCAAAGGTTTTGAAATGGCGGCGAGGCTCACCGGCGGCGTTCTTGACCTCGATGGATATGCGAGCCATCGGAGGTTTGTTTGGCGACAATATGATATTGTCGAGATACATATAGCCGTTGGTGCCTCGGAGGTTTTTCAGTTCAAAACCGATAACCTTGATGCGCTTCACAAGACGCTCGCGGTAAGCGTCGAAAGCATCAAGGGCATAGACAGTATCGTGCTTTGTCTTGTGCGTAGCCGAATAGTTCAACACGAACAGTGGGTTGAACTTTTTGAGGGCCGACTGCGTTGCAGCGCCCTCCATTTTCTGCGGCTCGTCCATGATGATGATTGGGCGGTTGGCGGCAATCACGTCAATGGGCCGGCGAGAAGCGAACTCGTCACGCTTCGAGTAAATGATGCGGCTTTCCTTGCTGCGCCCGCCCTCTTTGAGGGAGGCGGCAAAAGCCTGGGTGTTTATGATCATCACATTCAGCCCGGCATCCTGCGAGAACTGGTCGAGCTGATTGAGGTTTGAGCTGTTGTAGACAAACCACCGGGCTTTCTTGCCGTAATGCTCCATGAAGTGTTCTTCAAGCATACGGAAAGATTTGGCTACACCCTCGCGGATGGCGATGCTTGGCACAACGATGATGAACTTCGACCAACCGTAGAGTTTGTTAAGTTCAAACATCGTTTTGATATAGACATAAGTCTTGCCGGTGCCGGTTTCCATCTCGACATCGAGATTGACCGCACCGAGTCCGTCCACTTTCGACAGCGACTTCGACAGCGGCACACCTGCGGCAGTCTGCACCGAGTGGAGATTTTCAAGCAGTTGCTTGGAGGAAAGCTCCACGTCAGCATTGCGGTAGCCGTCATCGTCACCATCGAAGCGGATAACATCTTTACCTCGCTTGCCGAGGTCGCGGCGATACTTTGAAGCATCGCGGTTAGGTTGCCCGGTGAAGATGGCGGTTGTATTCTGCACCGCATCCGTCTGATAGCCTTGAATCTTAAATTTGAACTTCATGGCTTAGAGGATTTTGCGGATTGTGTCGGGCGAATAGTGACGGAATATTTGCTCGAAGTTGTCAAGGACATTGTCATTGGCGGCAGAGGCATCACGCATTACGAAATATTGCGGCTGCATCTTTGCAATTTCCGTCACGGTTGATTCGTTGACATCAGTGTCGAAAGTGGCGATTAGGTAAGAGCCATCCACGAAGAACACCTTTTTGCCGTTGACATCCTTTCCCTCGATTTTAGCCGATAACTCAATGTTGAGTTCAGGCATCACTTGGAAAAGCAAGTCGAGCGGAGTGCGGTCGGGCTTGACATTGTCAACGGTATTGAAAAGAGTCTGCTCATTGAAATCTTCGGGCGTATAGAATACATCCTCCATATTCGACGAGTCGAGTTTCAGTACTCGGAAGCCGGTGTCGAGGTTTTGACCATTCAGACCCGCTTCCTCCTTGACTTTCTTACCTGCTCGGCGAATACGTTCCTCACCGATTTGGCAGATAGTTTCATAACCTGCTTTTCGAGCTTCACTCTTTTCATCGGTGACTTCGGGAAGTTGAACCATGATGAATTTGCGGTGTCCTCCGTCCTCTGCGTTCAACTTCATAACAGCGTGGGCGGTAGTTGCTGAACCGCTGAAGAAGTCGAGAATAATATCATTGGAATTTGTTGCTATTGCGACAAAGTGACCAACTAAAAGGATAGGTTTAGGATAGCTGAATGGATTAGGTTCAAACAATGCTTTAATGTCATCATTGCCACTTTCTGTTCTACCATATACTGCATCTATCAATAGACTCCGAGGAGTAACGCCCTCAGGTCTATAATATTTAGTATATACTTTACCATTCTTAAATACAAGGTCATTGTATTGAGCTTGAACTTTGGCTTTACCCCAACGCCAACAAGATTGTTTACCTTTGACAATTCGTGGCATGTAAACATTTCCATCAGGGTCTTTTATTTCATATACGAGGGATTGACTAAATTGGATAGAAGCTTTATCCAATGTAATCAAACCATAGTCACCTTTTTCGTCAGAGTACGGATATAAGTTGTCATCCAACTTATATTTTTTGTCAGGATTCAGTTTAAGGTGTGATGTATCTTTGGCAAAACACAAAATATATTCATGTTCGGCGACAACAAACGATGAGTCATTTCCACCACCTTGTTTTTTCTTCCAAATAAACTGAGCAACAAAATTGCCATTTCCAAAAATTTCATCGCATACTTTGCGAAGATTTTCTATTTCGTTTTCATCAATGGAGATAAAGATAACTCCATCTTCGGAAAGTAAGTCGCGAGCAACTTTCAGACGAGGATATATCATATTGAGCCAATCGGTGTGAAAGCGACCGTTGGACTCAGTGTTGCGCACCATAGGGTCAGCGGTTTGGTTGCCGTCTTCATCGAAAAGACCACTGTTAGTCTCGAAGTCTTCACGCGATTGAGCGAAATCGTCATTATAGACGAAGTCGTTGCCTGTGTTATATGGGGGGTCAATGTAAATCATCTTGACCTTGCCAAGATAGTTCTCTCGGAGAACTTTCAGCACGTCAAGATTATCACCCTCTAAGTAGAGATTTTCAGTATTCCAAAAATCGACAGAGGAATCAATATCAGGTCGGAGAGTCTTGTCGGTGGGTTCATTGGCAAGACGCGAAGCAGCACGCTTATCAGGCCAAGTGAACTGATAGCGTTCCTCTCCGGCATCGAGCACATCCTTTGACAGCTCCGCACGGAGTTTGTCGAAGTCGATAGCAAGCTCGGGGGTGCCCGACTTGCCTATGCGCTCCGTGACGCACTGAGGGAACAATGCGGCTATCTTAGCCACATTAGCATCAGCCACGTCTCCGCTTTTTATGTTTAGTTTTTCCATTTATGATATTGAGTTTAATAATCATTTTGTATTCGCTCAAAGGAAGTAACCTTGCTAATCAAATGTAACCGTTGATAACTTTCTATATTGGTGTAGCCAAAAAGTTTGTCATTATTAGCGATAATGTTTGTGATATATGGTATATCTTTTTCCTTTGGCACGATGATGTGTGAAATACAATTAAATGAACTACCGGGAATGTCGATAAACGCATTATCTTCACCATTCAGAGCTTCGTTAAGACGCTCTTGGTATAATTTATATTCAGCTCGATTATGTATTATTTGCCACTCAAAGGCAGAATCATGTAAATCCGGATATATTGCTCGCCATTCATGCTCATCATAAAAGCACTGATATTCACCATCAACATTAGTCCCGTAAGTTGGCTTTAGTAATGAAATCAATGTTTTAACTGACATATCTGCCTCAACTGCAAAATCATATAGTTCTTTTATGTCTTGGGGAAATTTATTAGTAATCTCTTCCATAGAAACATCACCCTCAAAACACTGTTTTAGAAGATCATCAAAATTTAAATCCTTTCTACATTGTGATAATAAACTTAAACTTTTTATTGCAATTCCCTGTGAACGAGTCAACTGTTTAAATGCCGCAGTGACGGAAGCAGAGTCTGCATACAAAACGGGATTGATGAATTCAGAATAAATTTGACAGAGATAGTCCTTACTTATGCCAATTGCATACTTACCATACCGTTTACTATGATTTTCTACTCTGGTAAGAGGTATGTCACAAAATGAAATCATTGGAATAGCGTATCCCATTTCTTTATTAGTTGCACAACTATCGATAATGGGAAATAATCCGTGGCAAAAAATATTATTTACAATCGCATCTGGGAAAGACTCATACGCAAAAGAATACCTAAGTCCATTCTCTATAATGGACTTAAAAGTTTTCATTTTCTTTGTAAAATGGAATAACGAAGAAGAATGTGGGTTCATATGTTTTCCTTCAGCTTTTGGAGTTCAACGAATAATTCTCGTTTGCGGTGAGGTTGTTTAGTTGCTTTCATCTGACGCTCCAACGATTCAATCTGCCGCATCAGTTTGGCGTGTTCCTCGTCAACCTTGATTTGCTCGGAGAGGGATTTATCCTCCTCGACAGAGAATTGACCGATTGAGGAAACAATATTCTCCCAAACTGCATCCAGGTTGAGACCTTCAAGAATTAGGAATGAGGAATTAGGAGTGAGGAGTTGCCAATCTGTCATAAATAATTTTGAATGATATACTGCTAACTTAACATCGTCCTCGAAGCGGAGAGCGTATATCACGCGTTGAGGAATACTCTTGGCGAGAAGGACGATGGATTTTGTGTCGAAGTCGCGCTTTTTGAGTGATACTTCAATTACAAATAGTTCCTTTACCTCGTCACCCTCGGTGATAGCCGGAAGAGTTCGTGAGGAAATCCAGTTGGTAAAGTCGAGACGAGCCACATCAGCATCGAAACAATCACGTTGCGATGGATTCCAATCAAACCGCTTAAAAAGCTGTGCTTTTGGCAGTGGTCGCTTGACTTCTGTGGATTGTGGCAGTCCTAACATATACTATCGAATTATCAAAAAGCAGATTAGTTCAAAATCATCGAGTCCTCGGACATCACTGCCAAATAGAGAGCCGCTATCTCCATCAAAGAATGAAAAGAGGTCGGTTGTTTCTTTCACTTTGATTAGTGAGGAGATGGCATCTCCGAGCAACTTGGAGTAAGTACCCATACGTTGACCATTACGAGTCTCAGCGTTGAACTTGCGGCATAGGTCCAGAATGGGTTCTGACTTTCCTCGGCAGAGGTGGCGCATACGGTCGAGAAGCTCTTTCGGTTCAAGGTGATTTACTACAACCTCCGAATCTTTGGAGATATACACCATATAGAAAGGATGCAATCTATTTTTCTTGTCGATATTGACGGAGTTGTTGCGGTTTTTCAAAACGAATATCACGCCTTGAGGAGCATCCTTAGCCGAAGGTACAATGGCATGTAGTCCCATCGGGGTATGTTCGATGTCCTGGCCCTCCTTCATATAATCGAGCAGGTCAAGACGAAATTCATTAAGCCCTAAGTCCATGATGGATACTCCGGTGTTCATTTCCTCAATATCGACAACCTCCTCTTTTAGCCTTTCCAACTGGTCACGGCGGTATTTCAAATCTCCTTGTTCGGCATCAGTCAGAGGATTATCGTCGCCGGTAGCGGTCATCACCGATACCTTCATACGAGCCTCGACTCTGCCTTTGAGATTGATGTAATCGTCCAAGTCCATGTCGGGCCAGTAATTCACAAGTTGAATTACAGAATTTCGTGAACCAATACGGTCGATACGTCCGAAGCGTTGGATAATGCGCACCGGATTCCAGTGTATATCGTAGTTGATGAGATAGTCACAGTCTTGTAAATTCTGACCCTCCGAGATGCAGTCGGTGGCTATCAATACGTCAATATCCTCCTTGTTGTTGGGATAAAGTGCAGATTTCTCCTTTGAGACCGGCGAGAAAAGAGTCAGGACTTTGTTAAAGTCCATCTTTTCACGAGTCTTAATCGTACACCGGGCTTCGACATCTCCCGACACAAGGGCTGTGTTAAGCCCTGTGCGCTCCTTAATGAGCGGTGCGATATTATCGTAGAGATATTGAGCAGTGTCGGAGAAAGCGGTGAAGATGATAATCTTCTTATTGCCGGGATTGATGGGATTGGAAAACTTGTTGCGAATGTCCACAATGAGCAACTGAAGTTTGCTGTCATGTTCGGGCGTAATGTCCTCAAGCATGAAAAGCAGTGTCTTCAGATTGTCAAGGTCTTTGGCAAGATACCCGCGCCACTGTACATAGTCCATGTCGGCAAGTGCCACGGCTGTCTTTTCGCCTCCCACCATCGCCATTTCCTCTTGCTCGTCATAGTCAAAGCCATAATGAACACCCGGTTCATTTACGGATGTGGCATTGTGGGTGCTTTCAAAATCATCAATCTTTGCGATTGTATCTTCAAGGAGATTTTTGATTCTTGATAGTGTCAGTCGGAATGAATTTACCGAACTCTCCAAGCGTTTGAGAAGATTGATGCTCATCAACTGACGGATGCCTCTTTCTCGTCCGGCTCGTGACAGATTTCCATATCGTGAATCATCACCAACCTCCATATATTTCTCTCTCCGGCTCGGAAGAATGAAGTCGGATGGTGTATATATGGCAAGATTTAACTCTGATATGCTGACGAAAATATCGTTGAAGTTAACCGTCTTCGGTAAATCGGTCAATTTCGGTCGGCGCGAAATAGGCTTCAATCTCTCCGGGAATTTACCAATGTCAGTGGTGTCGTAATATTGCTCGATATGCTTGCGGCTACGGGCTATGGTCACACTGTCAAGCACCTCAAAGAAGTCGAAACTGAGCATTGAGAGCAGATTCTTGGTGGTACGTTCCTCCACCGGATAATGCGACCATCGGTTGAAGGCTGACTGTGCATCCTTGAATATCTTGTCGATGGTGGCTGAGGTGTTGAGCAGAGCATCGATTTTCTCCGACTCACCCTCGTAGGCAAGTTGGAGCTGGTTACGGAGGTCGTTGAAGCGGTTGTTGACTGGGGTGGCCGATAACATCAGCACCTTTGTCTTCACCCCGGCACGAATCACCTTATTCATCAGCTGGAGATAGCGATTTTCACGTGGGTTCTCGTCATTCTCATCGGTGGTCACCTTGCCGCCATTGCGGAAGTTGTGGCTCTCGTCTATCACCACAAGGTCATAGTTGCCCCAGTTAATATGCTCAAGGTCGAGACCGTTGGAGATGCCAGACTTACGCGACAAGTCGGAATGATTCAGTATGTCATAACGGAGTCTGTCCTTTACAAGCGGATTGTTGATGTAATTGCTTCGGTATGTCATCCAGTTGTCGTGCAATTTCTTCGGACACAGCACCAACACCGTCTTATTGCGGTTCTCGTAATATTTTATGACTGACAACGCAGTGAATGTCTTGCCGAGACCCACTGAGTCGGCGAGTATGCAGCCGTTGAATTTCTCCAACTTGTTGATGATGGCAAGGGCGGCATCCTTCTGGAAATTGTATAGTTTGTTCCAGATGACGCTCGACTTGAATCCGGTTGCTTCGTTGGGCAAAACATCCTCCGAAATGTCTTCAAGAAACTCGTTGAAGATATTGTAGAGCGTGACGAAGTAGATAAACTCCGGGGAGTTTTCCTTGTAGGCGTTGGTGATATTGTCGAGCACCTGCTCCGTGACGACTTGCAGTTTCTCACTGTCATGCCATACTTGGTCGAACAGATTGAGATAGAACTGCGACATCGGAGCGTCTGTACGTTGCACAAACTGATAGGCGTTGTTGCCACGCTCACAACCGAGGTCAACTGTAGTAAAACCGGTAATCGGCATATAGTTGACATCATCGACATTGATGAAGCCCATCATCTTCTCGTTGGTGCAGTTGGACTTGAAGCAAGCCTTTTGCCTTATCCATTCCGCACACTCTTTGGCAACCGCTTTAAGTGACAATTCATTGCGCAGTTTTATCTCAAATTCAGAGCCGAACAGATCCCGCTCCCTGTTGAGACGAGGAATATAAAACTCACGACGTTGTTTGTCGGCTTTCTCTGTAGTAAATGATGGAGACGTGAAGATAAAACGCAATTCGTCAATATTCTTCAGTTGCTCCTTCAACTCTTGAAACGCATAAATCGAAAAACTTGCGGCGGCAATAGACACACGACTGCCAGATTTGATGGTAATCATCAAATCATCACGAAGTGTTTGATTTATGTTGTCAATGAGTTGCACTTCGGGTCACTCGCTTTCACAGCCACTGACTCCGACATGGCAAATTATGATTGGTTTTCGGTGAAAAAGAAAAGCGGGAATCACTCGCCAGCTCATTCCACCTTTCGAGGTCTTAGGATACCATTGCAGTTGAATGAGC
>JAMPAQ010000001.1:352504-489494 GCA_023667145.1 Pseudoflavonifractor sp. | reverse complement strand
TTGCGCTTCAAGATGGACTTGAACCAACGACCCTCTGATTAACAGTCAGATGCTCTAACCGACTGAGCTATTGAAGCGGATGCTGATACCCCTTTTGGAGAATTGCGATGCAAAATTAATGGCAAATTTTGATATATGCAATATCTTTGATGAAAATATTGCCACAAAAATCAAAAACTGATGATTTTTGAGCAATTTTGGCTCTGTCATGTTATAATAATTGTGTAACTTAGCACTTCATTTTTCAGCAACACCACGTTTTCACTCATGAGACTCACCGTTAAAAAGATATCACGCCTCGCTGCCGCAGCCGCACTGACGGCGGCGATAGCCCTGCCCGCGATGGCGGCGACACGCAGCGACAAGGCCGAGATAGCCCGCAACCTCGACATATTCAACTCGCTATACAAGGAGTTGCAGGTGTTTTATGTCGACACCATCGACGCCGAGAAGTCGATAAACACCGCCATATCGGCGATGCTCAACGACATAGACCCGTACACCGAGTATATCCCAGCCAAGAGTCAGGATGACTTCATGACGATGACCAGCGGCGAGTATGGCGGCATCGGCTCCTACATCATGGAACGCGACGGACACGTGTACATCTCGGAGCCATACGAGGGTTCGCCGGCCCAACTCGCCGGTCTCAAGGCTGGCGACAGGATACTGATGATTGACACGGTCAACGTCGAGGGATGGAAGAGCGCACAGGTGAGCGAAAGGCTCAAGGGCCAGGCCGGGACGACATTTACCGTCAAGGTGAAGCGCCCCTACGTGGAGGACTCGATACTGACGTTTGACATCACGCGCCGCAAGATACAGATGCCGGCGGTGCCATATTATGCCGTCGTAAGGGACAACATAGGCTACATCTACCTGACCTCGTTTACCGACAAGGCGGCCAAGGAGGTGAAGGACGCGCTCGTGGAGCTGAAGAAAGATCCCCGCGTCAAGTCGATTGTGCTCGACCTGCGTGGCAACGGAGGCGGGTTGCTTGAGGCGGCGGTGAAGATTGTGAGCTACTTCGTGCCCAAGAACACTGAGGTGTTGCGCACACGCGGCAAGAGCCTGCTCAACGAGAAGGTGTACAAGACCACATCAGCACCCGTCGACACGGAGATACCTCTGGCGGTGTTTATCGACGGTGCGTCGGCATCAGCCGCCGAGATAGTGGCCGGGGCACTCCAGGACCTCGACCGCGCCGTGATAGTGGGCGCACGCTCCTATGGCAAGGGGCTCGTGCAGTCTACACGACAGCTGCCCTATGACGGTATGCTCAAGGTGACGGTGGCAAAATACTATATACCGAGCGGACGACTGATACAGGCCATCGACTACTCCCACCGCAACCCTGACGGGACGGTGGCCCGCATACCTGACAGCCTCACCAACGTCTACAGGACAGCCCACGGACGCGAGGTGCGCGACGGTGGCGGCATAACCCCCGATGTGAAGATAACCTACCCACAAGCCAACAGACTGACGTACAACATATTTCGCGATAATTGGGCGTTTGACTACGCCACACGCTATGCCGCCGCGCATCCCACCATCGCCCCGGCTGAGGAGTTCACGATAACCGATGAGATGTTTGCCGACTTCAAAAAAACGATAGACCCGGAGAAGTTCCAGTATGACCGCGTGTGCGAGACCTCACTCGGCAGCCTCAAGGAGATAGTGAAAGGAGAGGGATACATGAACGACAGTGTGGCCGCGCAGTTTGCCATACTTGAGGGGATGCTCAAGCACGACCTCAACCATGATCTCGACCTCAACCGCAAGGCCATCGAGGAGATACTCGGCCCCGAGATTATCAAGCGATACTACTACCAGCGCGGCGAGATAATAGAGAACCTGAAGCATGACGAGACCCTCGACCGTGCCGCCGAGATACTCAACGACCGCCAGAAGTATGCCTCACTGCTCTCCCCGGCAAAATAAGAGGTTTTTAATAACTAATGTGAACGTCAGGACACATAGGTAATCTCAGACAGCCTCCAAGAGGCCACAGCAATAGAGATGGATATAACAGAGCTAAGCAAACAGTTCCTGTCGCCGGCACGCCGCAAGGCACTGCAACATGCCCTCGCGTCGGCGCGGACACGTCACGTGTCGCTATACGGGTTGGCCGGGTCGAGCGTGTCGATGATGCTCGCCGCGATGCCCCCGCGCCGCGAGCCGGTGATTGTCGTCGGCGACTCGCCCGACGACGCGGGCTACCTATACCACGACCTGTCGAGGATAGTGGGCGAGGAGCAGGTGATGATATTTCCGTCTGGCTACAAGCGCGATATAAAGTACGGCCAAATTGACGCGCCGTCACAGATACTGCGCACCGAGGCTCTCAACGCGTGGCACTCCGAGAGAGCGCCACGGTTTGTCGTGACCTCGCCCGAGGCCCTGGCCGAGAGGGTGGCGACCCGCGAAAGCATCGAACGCCATACACTGCGGTTGGCCAAGGGTGAGAGCATCGACATGACCGAGGCCGGGAAGTGGCTTAGAGACAATGGGTTCACGGAGACAGACTATGTGTATGAACCGGGACACTTTGCCGTGCGCGGCTCGATACTCGACATATTCGGCTACAGCCACGAGCTGCCCTACCGCGTGGACTTCTTTGGCGACGAGATAGACTCGATACGCACGTTCAACGTTGAGACCCAGCTGTCGGAGCAGCGACTCGACGAGATTGCCGTCACCTCCAATGTGGCACTCCAGTCACGCGGCACGAGCCTGCTCGACTTCATCAGCGAGGATACACTCATCTGTCTGCGCGATGCCGATTTTACCACGGCGAGGATACGCGCCATAGCCGGGGAGAGTTTCTCGGACAGCGCCACCATAGCCGACGAGGGCGACCGCAACGCGATGGCCCAGGTGGTCGACGCCGAGGAGTTTGCCACGCGCCTCGACGGCTTCAGGCAACTGCGGTTTACCGCCGCCACAGCCCCCGAGGCCGCACCAAAGGCGGCTATAGACTTCGGTTGTACCCCGCAGGGCATCTACCACAAGAACTTTGACCTCATATCTGACTCGTTCAAGAAGCTGCTCGGCGAGGGGTATACCCTCTACATACTCAGCGACAGCGACAAGCAGACCGAGCGCCTGAGGGTGATATTTGCCGACCGAGGCGACGACATACCGTTTGTGGCGGTACACTCGACACTCCACGAGGGATATGTCGACCATCAGGGAAAGACGTGTGTCTTTACCGACCACCAGATATTTGACCGCTTCCACAAATACAACCTCAAGAGTGACAAGGCCCGCTCAGGCAAACTCGCACTGTCGCTCAAGGAGCTCAGCTCGATAGAGGTGGGCGACTATATTGTCCACGTAGACCATGGCGTGGGACGGTTCTCGGGACTGTTCCGTACGGAGATGAACGGACGCAAGCAAGAGATGATAAAGCTCACGTATGCCAACGATGACATACTGTTTGTCTCAATCCACTCACTCCACAAGCTGGCAAAATACCGTGGCAAGGAGGGTGTGGAGCCGAAGATAAACAAGCTCGGGTCGGGAGCGTGGAACCGTGTCAAGGAACGCACCAAGAGCAAGCTCAAGGATATAGCGCGTGACCTTATCAAGCTCTACGCGGCCCGCAAGGAGGAAAAAGGACACGCGTTCGCGCCTGACAGCTACATGCAACAGGAGCTTGAGGCATCGTTCATCTACGAGGATACGCCCGACCAGCTGCGGGCCACCCAGGAGGTCAAGGCCGACATGGAGAGCGAGCGCCCGATGGACCGCCTGATATGCGGCGACGTGGGGTTTGGCAAGACCGAGGTGGCGATACGCGCCGCGTTCAAGGCCGCTGCCGACGGCAAGCAGACGGCGGTACTTGTGCCGACGACGGTACTCGCCTACCAGCACTACAACACATTCAGGGAGCGCCTGAAGGACTTCCCTGTGAGAATCGACTACATATCACGCGCCCGCACGGCCAAGCAGGTGAAGCAGATACTGGCTGACCTCGCCGAGGGAAAAATCGACATACTCATCGGAACGCACAAGCTGATTGGCAAGGACGTGAAGTTCAAGGACCTCGGGTTGCTGATAGTCGATGAGGAGCAGAAGTTTGGTGTCGCTGTCAAGGAGAAGCTAAAGCAGCTCAAGGTGAGCGTCGACACGCTGACGATGTCGGCGACCCCGATACCGAGGACACTGCAATTCTCGCTGATGGGCGCACGAGACCTATCGGCGATAACGACTCCCCCGGCCAACCGCTACCCAATCGTGACCAATGTCAGCGCGTTGAGCGACGACGTGCTGTCAGAGGCCGTCAACTTTGAGCTGTCGCGCAACGGGCAGGTATTCATTGTCAACCCACGCATCGAGGGACTGTATGACCTTGAGGCGATGGTGAAGCGTCTCGTGCCCGATGCCCGCACGATCGTGGCCCATGGCCAGATGCCGCCTGAGCGGCTTGAGAAGTCAATCATCGACTTTGCCAACCACGACTATGACATATTGCTGGCCACAACCATCATAGAGAGCGGTATCGACATGCCCAATGTCAACACGATAATCATCAATGACGCCCACCGATTCGGGCTGAGCGAGCTACACCAGTTGCGCGGCAGGGTTGGACGCAGCTCACGTAAGGCGTTCTGCTACCTGACCGTGCCGGCTCACAATCCGCTGACCCCGGTTGCGCGGCGTCGTCTTCAGGCGATAGAGAGTTTTGCCGACCTTGGCAGCGGCATCCACATAGCGATGCAAGACCTCGACATAAGGGGAGCCGGAAACCTGTTAGGGGCCGAACAGAGCGGATTTATAGCCGACCTCGGTTACGAGACCTATCAGAGGATACTCAAGGAGGCGGTGACGGAACTGAAAAACGAGGAGTTCAGCGACACGCTGACCGCGTCGGACGGCGGTGATGATGAAGGTCAGGAGTTTGTGACCGACTGCGTGATAGAGAGCGACCTTGAGCTGCTGCTGCCGTCATACTACGTGCCACAGGAGAGCGAGCGCATAGCCCTCTACCAGGAACTCGATTCGATAGAGCGTGAGATTGACCTGCAAGCGTTTAAGGACAGGCTCACCGACCGTTTCGGCAAAATACCGGGAGTGACGGCCGAACTGCTTCGCGTGCCTCGCCTGCGGAGACTGGCCCGGCAACTCGGAGTGGAGAAGATTGTGCTCAAGCAGGAGACGATGTACCTCTACTTTGTCGATGACAGCAACAAAGCCTACTACCAGTCGCCGATGTTTGGCCGGATACTCAACTATCTGCAATCCAATCCCCGGCGATGCCGGTTGCGCGAGAAAAACGGTCGCCGCAGCATAGCCATCGAGCATGTGCCCACTGTCGAGGCCGCCGTCGACCTCCTCGGCTCAATCATCTCCCTCGATGCCATCTGACCCACCGGCGACATCACCGCCGTCACATACTATTCCCTCAAAAATGCCATGGAGGCGGGTATATGGCCTTGGGGCAATCTTGACATTCTTGGCATCCATCTGGGGGAAAATGGAATCTATCTGATTGAACAGCCGCATGAGTGAGCGACCCAGCGCCCACGCCATGTTGACGGGGACGGCATTGCCTATCTGCTTATATTGCGCGGCCATATTGCCACAGAAATGCCAGTCGTCAGGAAAGGTCTGTATACGCGCATATTCCCTCACGGTAAGAGGGCGGGTCTCAATAGGGTGGCATCGCTCAGTCTGCTTCTGCGCGGGAGCACACGTCAGTGTAAGACTCGGCTCATCCATCGCCAGTCGACGGGCCATCCCCGTCTTGCCCCCTCCAAGGGTGAAACTGCCTTTCATGTAGTCGCGGGCAACATCCTCGGGGAGGTCGCGCCAATCCCCACCCTCGGGGACAAGCTCCATAACGCGGCGCTTGGCCTCGGGATAACGCTGCCCCTCAGACAGTGGGACATCAGTCGGGAACAAATCGCCCTTACAAAAAGCATCGCGCAACGTGCGCACATGATGGCCTACCGACGGCCATTGAAAGCTGACATAGGGGGCGATGTCATTGCGTATGGCAACGAGTATCAACCGCTCACGTTTTTGCGGCACATCATACTGTATGGCTCGTAGGACGCGTGGCTCGACAAGTGTATAGCCCAATTCCGAGATGACATTCCGTATGGTCTGCATGGTGCGTCCCCCATCATGCTCCAACAAGCCCCTGACATTCTCACCCATGAATACCTTTGGGCGCATCTCTTTTACAGCCCGTGCGAGTTCAAAAAAGAGTGTGCCACGTGTCTCCTCAAAACCCAGGCGCTTTCCGGCATATGAGAATGCCTGACAAGGAAATCCGCCTGACAAGAAGTCGACCATACTGCTAAACGGAGTGAAATCAATATCGTGTATGTCACCCTCGACCACATTCCACCGAGGACGGTTATAACGCAGTGTTTCACAGGCGCTATGGTCATACTCGTTGAGCAGCAGGTGGCTGAATCCGGCTTTTTCCATCCCCAATGCGAGGCCACCACCGCCGGCAAACAGCTCGACTGACGTAAAGTCGCGCCGTGGTGTCACACTCAGTTCCTCCTCCCAACGTGAGTTGACCATCTCATTTATCTCCGGGATAGAGGCCATGTCGGAGATATTGAACCAACGTTTTCCATCATCTCCTACCTGTATCCTATACTTACCTTTGTCAATCCATGATAACACGGTGGAACGAGATACGCCAAGCATGTCGGCGAGATTATTGATTGATATTGTAGATTGGGACATATTATCGGTTGATAAAGTTTTCAAATCCATCGTATGATGAGAACGCGAGCATGTAGAGGCCGGTGAGCAAATCGGCGTGCTCGCGGGTCAGCTCGTCGTACACCGAATTTTTAAGTGCAAGCGACCTATTGTCATGAATCACGTCCTCCACTATATAAGGCAGTGCCCTGCACAACTTGTAGAACGCAAAGGGTCACCGAACACGAGGGCATAGAACTTGTCCATTGATATTCGGCGTATTCTTTTGTGTAAACACGGCCTACCGTCGAGCGTAATCTTCCAAGCGATGTCTTGCGACTTCTTGGCTATCACCTCCACTAGATAGCATGTCGCCTCATCGTCCTCAAGCAACTTTGCCTGCATCCTCATATAGGTCTTTTGTGCTGATGCGGAATTCATGGTGTTGTGCTTGTTCTTGAGCTCAGCGTATATGTGCAGCCTATCGTTCTCGACATCAAACCCATGCCGGGGAACTGTCCAACCGTCACCGGCATGTTTGAAGATATTCTGGTGGAAATAGCCGATGCGATTGGTGTTTGTCTTGTCAACCTGTCTGAGACATTCGTCCTCGATGGCCTCCCGAGTTGTCTTGTCATATATCTTGGAGTCGAACGTGAGCTTTATCGGATCGACGATGTTTTCGTTGAACTGCGAAAGCGTAATCTCCCTGCGGTAGGACTCGACCGTGTTTCTCACGTGCTCGTATATGGCCTCGTCGGAAATGAAACCAAGGTTGTAGCTGCGCATCTCAGATGTTTTGTAAAAGGATTGGACATTGTTACAGATTACAAAGATAACAAAAATATCAACCCACGCAAGGATACACAATATGTAATTTATGTAAATTGAATTATTCAAATCAAATAATTTGATTAAAATCTTCCACAGAATGTGAGGGGAAGTATTACGGATTATCAGTGGGGGAGGTATTGATAAATTCGATTTTGTTGAGTATATTTGACAAAAATTTTCTTTATATATAATTAATAACCTTACTTATGAGACTTAAACTGTTTTTGCTACTGCTGTTGTCGGCAACGATGCCGATGTGGGCGCAAAACACCGGCCTATCGGGAGTCGTGGTCGACGCCGCGACGGGCAGCCCGATACCGGGCGCGAGCGTCATGCTTGCCGAACAGGGCATTTATGTCACGACCGGCCCGGCCGGGGATTTCCGCATCAGCGGCGCGGCACCGGGTGAAGACCTGCTGTCGATTGTGGCCTACGGCTACCGTGACTACGTAAACCATGTCTCCGTCACCATGGGACACATCAATGACTTAGGCACCATCCGTCTGTCGGAGGAGTCATTCGGTCAGTATGACCAAGAGGACGAGGACCTTGTCTTTGACGAGAGCGACCTCGACAACGACGAGGGTGCCAACCAGTCGATAGGCACGCTGTTGGGAGCGACGGACAACGTGTACTACTCGACTGCGTCGTACAATTTCCAGCCGATGTACTTCCGCGTACGCGGATATGACTCGCGCTATGACGCGACCTACATCAACGGCATCGAGATGAACGACCCGACACGCGGGCGCTTCAACTACTGGACGATAGGCGGCATGAACCGCGCCTTCCGCAACAAGACGACCGTGCTTGGGATGGACGCGTCATCGTTCAGCGCGGCCCGCATAGGCTCGTCGACCAACATCAACACCTTAGCCGCCGACTACGCGCCGGGATTCAACGGCTCGGTGAGCTACAGTAACGGAGCCTACATGCTGCGTGCGATGGCCACATACGCCACCGGCGTCAACAAGCACGGATGGGCGTTTGTGGGAAGCATCTCGGGACGCTATGCCAAGGAGGGCATCATGCCCGGGTCGTTCTACAACGCCCTCGGCCTGATGCTTGGCGCTCAGAAGATATTCAACCCGCAGCACTCGCTGGCGCTGACATTCTACATGGCGCCGATGCAGAGCGCGGGAGGTTCGCCGACATTTGAGGAATGCTACGAGCTGGCCGACAATTACCTGTATAACCCCAACTGGGGCTGGCAGGACGGCAAGAAACGTGCTGCCCGCATCACTGAGCGCTTCGCGCCAACCGGCATGATCAACTGGGTGTGGACCCCATCGAGCCTGACCAAGGTCAACACTGGCATGATGGTGGGCTATGTGCACAACTCCCGCTCACAGCTCAACTGGGGCAACAATGTGGCTGACCCGCGTCCCGACTACTACCGCAATCTGCCATCGTGGTATGCCTCTGACCCGGAGCTTTATGACCTGTACACCAACCTGTGGCGCAACGACGAGTCGATGAGACAGCTCAACTGGGACGCCATGTATCAGGCCAACTACCTGAACAACATGAAGCCTGAGACGGCTGATGACCCATACGCCCACAGCGCGTCATACATGCTTGAGAATCAAGTGACGCGTCAGATGAACTTCTCGCTCGGCTCGACCATCAACCACCGTGTCAGCGATATATTGAGCCTACAGGGCGGCGTGGCGTTCAGATATGCCAAGACTACATACTTCAAGACCGTACGTGACTTGCTCGGAGCCGATTACTGGGTCGATATCGACAAGTACTCGGAGCGCGACTTCCCCGACCAGCCCGGCCTGTTGCAGAACGACCTGCGCAATCCCAACCGCATAGTGCGCGAGGGCGACAAGTTTGGCTGGGACTATGACATCCACTATGTCAACGTCAGCGCATGGATGCAGAACATGATCAACCTCCCCAAGGTTGACATCAACTACGGGCTGAAGTTTGGCTTCACCCAATATTACCGTGACGGCCACATGGCCAACGGACGTGCCCCCGAGAACTCATACGGACACGGGGACAACCACAAATTTGACAACGCGGGCATCAACCTCGGCTTGACCTACAAGGCCGACGGACGCAACTTCTTTGCGATACACGGTCTGTACGAGACCCGCGCACCGCAGTTTGAGAATGTATACATCTCGCCGCGCACCAAGGACGGCACTATCCCCGGCCTCTCAAACGAGCGTGTACTCTCGGGCGACATCTCCTACAACTGGGCCTACCGCAAGTTTCGCGGAAGCCTGAGCGCGTTCTGGACCAACATGTACAATCTGTCGGAGCGTTTCTCCTACTATGACGACCGCTACGGCACGTTCCTGAACTACGCGCTCACCAACGTGCGCCAGACCTACAAGGGATTTGAGCTGGGCATGGCCTACAAGATCACCCCGTCACTGACGGCGACATTTGCCGGGACATACGCCCGCTACCAGTACATGAACCGTCCGACGGGCGTGCGCTCATACGAGAACGGCCAGGAGGAAGATGTCTACACCACGGTATATCTCAAGAACTACTTTGTGGGCGGCACACCCCAGGCAGCCGGAAACCTCGGCATCGACTGGGTCGCGCCGGGCATGTGGTTCTTCAACGTCAACGCATCGCTCATGGGCGACGCATACGTCAACGTGTCGCCGCAGCGCCACGAGATGCTCCCTGAGATGCTGAGCATCGCCAACTCCCCCGAGGAGCTTGAGTCACTGCTCGACGACCTGACAGCACAGGAGAAGCTCAACGACGCGTTTGTGCTCAACGCATCGGTCGGCAAGCTCATCTACCTCAACCGCCGCGTGTCGCTCAACATCAATGTCAGCGCCACCAACCTGCTCAACAACCGCAAGATACAGACCTACGGCTACCAGCAGGGCCGACTTGACACCGACAACTACACCACATCCAAGTTCCCCAACAAGTACAACTACGCGCAAGGTATCAGAATATTTGCCAACGTCGGCGTACGCTTCTGACCTACCGGCCGTGACACAGGACTTAAATACAGCATATAAACGCTTATGAGACAATACACCAAATATATAGGAATGTTGCTGCTGTCGGCCGGCATGGCGTCATGCAGCAATCACTTCGACCGTCCCCCGCTGGCGCTCCCCGAGATGCCGCCGGTCAACTCTACCATCAATGAGGTGAAGACCCTCTACTGGCAGGACGACACCAACTATGCCACAGAGATAGGAACGAAGACCAACGCCGAGGGCGAGGAGGAGCATATAGTCATCGCCGGGCGCGTCATCAGCTCAGACCAGAGCAACAATATCTACAAGAGCCTCGTCATACAGGACGAGTCGGGAGCCCTGGCAATGTCAATCAATGCCACCTCGATGTTTGAGGACTATCCCTTGGGACAGAAAATCATCATCGACCTGACCGGCATGACCATCGGAAAGTACAGCGGACTGCAACAGCTCGGTGAGGCCGAGGTGACTGAGAAATACGGCACGCAGACGACATTCATGGATCCGACATTCTTCCGCGAGCACATGCAGTTCTCGAGCTATCCCGACACTGATGCCATTGACGTTATAGCCATGGATATGGACCAGCTGCCCGCCAACGGCGACACCCCGGGCGTGATACGTTGGCAGAGCCAGCTCGTGAGGTTTGACAACGTGCACTTCGAAGGCGCGGGATCGCTGACCTTTGCCGACGGTACCAACAACACCAACCGCACCCTCGTGTCGGCCTCGGGCAAGACCCTGACCGTGCGTAACAGCGGTTATGCCAACTTCGCTGACAAGAAGCTGCCCTCGGGCACAGGCTCTGTGGTCGGTATCCTCAGCTACTTCAACACCGGATGGCAGCTGCTGCTCCGCTCATACGAGGATTGCATCGGATTTGAGGAGACCGGCGACGACAACCCCACCAGACCAATCGAGGAGGCCAACACGACCATACTTGAGGTGAAAACCGCGCTGTGGCAGGATGCCACCAACTATGCGACAGAGGTTGGCACCAAGGAGGACGGAAGCCACTATATCGTCAAGGGACGCGTGGTGAGCTCGGACGAAAGCGGCAACATCTATAAGTATGTGGTCATCGAAGATGCCACGGCAGCGCTGACTTTCTCGGTCAACGACTCAAAGATATATCAGACCTATCCCCTCGGACAGGAGGTCACTGTAGATCTCACGGGACTCTACATCGGCAAGTATGCCGGATGGCAGCAGGCCGGACTGATGGAGAGCTCAGACCAGTATGGAACCCAGATAGGCCGCATGGGGCTGTCGGAACTCCAGGCCCACACCAAGACGGAGGGTACAGCCGACCCGTCGGCCATACAGCCCAAGGCGCTCACAATCTCACAGCTCACCCAGACTGCCGAGGCACAGATCGAGTGGCAGGGACGGTTTGTAGAGCTGTCGGGCGTGCACTTCCAGAACGGCGGCAGCGAGACATTCTCGGATGCCAGCTCAACCTCCAACCGCACGCTGCTTGACGCATCGGGCAACAGCATCATCGTGCGCACGAGCAACTACGCCTCGTTCAAGGGAGAGACACTTCCCTCCGGGACCGGCAAGGTGAGAGCCATCGTAAGCTACTTTAACGGCACATGGCAGCTGCTGCTCAACTCGGCTAACGACTGCATCGACTTTGACGGCACCACCCCGACCGTACCCGACACCCCAGTCACCCCTGATACCCCCGACACACCCGATGACACATCGGTGTACACAGTCGCCCAGGTTATAGCGGGCACTGCCACAGGCAACGGCACGGTCGAGGGCTACATAGTTGGATGGGTCGATGGCCCGGCGCTTGAGAGCGGAGCCAAGTTTACCGTGCCCGCCACGTCAAACACCAACCTGCTGCTCGCCGGGTCGGACAATGAGACCGATGTCAGCAAGTGTATACCCGTGCAACTGCCCAGCGGAACAGTGCGTGCCGCCCTCAACCTCGTGGACAATCCCGGCAACCTCGGGAAAAAGGTGCGTCTCACCGGCTCGTTTGAGACCTACTTCAAGGTCAAGGGCTTAAAATCGGTCAAGGAATATGCCTTTGAATAGGTCAAATCTAATAAACGCATAGAACAATGAAAACGACTAAGTTATATACACTCGGACTTGCGGCGGCCCTCGCGGCGGTAATCCTCCCGGCTTGCCAGGATGACTTCGACGCCCCGTCACTCGTAGTACCCGAGGCAACCATGAAGGCCAACACCAGCATCCTTGAGCTGAAGACGGAGTACTGGAACGAGGCCGACAACTATATCGACACGGTGAAGCTCACTGCGTCGGGAGAGCATGTCATAATCGCCGGCCGCGTCATCAGCTCGGACGAGAGCGGCAACATCTTCAAGAGCCTTGTCATACAGGACGCGACATCGGCTCTGTCGATGTCGATAGATGCCAACAGCCTCTGTAACACGTACCGCGTGGGACAGGAAATAGTGATTGACATGACCGACCTCTATATCGGCAAGTACAGCGGATTGCAGCAGCTTGGATTTCCCGACTACAGCGACCGCTACGGATGGCAGGCATCGCGACTCCCCCTTGAGATGTTCAAGCTGCACTCGCAGCTCAACGGTCTCCCCGAGCCGTCAAAGATAGACACCCTGCTGACCACCATATCGGAACTGAACACTTACACGTCGCCCGAGTTGCTGCGCAAGTGGCAGGGCCAGCTCATACGCCTCAACAACGTCTATTTTGAGGGTGGCGGCGAGCTGACATTCTCGGACAGCGACGCATCGACGAGCCGCACACTGCTCGACGACAGCGGCAACAGCATCGTGGTGCGCAACAGCAACTACGCCTCGTTCCAAAGTTCAGTCATGCCCGAGGGACACGGTGACGTGGTGGCCATACTCAGCTACTACAACAACGCCTGGCAGCTGCTGCTGCGCTCCAAGAGCGACTGCATGAACTTCGGCAACCCGACACTCGCCCCCGGCACCGAGGAGAACCCCTACACCGTTGATGAGGCTCGTGAGCTCGTGGGCAAGAACATCAGAGGATGGATGAAGGGCTATATCGTGGGCGCGGTAGCTCCCGAGGTGACATCGGTAGAGGGCAACAACGACATCGAGTGGGAGGCACCGTTCACACTGGCCAACACACTCGTCATCGGCCCGACAGCTGAGTGCCGCAACATCGCCGAGTGCTTTGTCATCTCCCTGCCGCAGGGTTCGGCTATGCGCGAATATGGTAACCTCAAGGACCACCCCGAACTGTTGGGCCGCGCCATGGAGGTCAACGGAACGTTTGACACCTACATGGACGCCAACGGAGTCACCAACAACAGCGGATCGGCCACCGAGTTCAGCATCGAGGGTGTCGAAGTCCCCGGCGGCGACACACCCGACACCCCCGGCGACGGCACCGAGAACTCACCGTACACAGTCACCCAGGTGCTCAACGGCACGGCCACCGGCACGGCATGGGTAACGGGATATATCGTAGGCTGGATTGATGGCATGACACTGTCAGACGGCGCTCGCTTCTCCGTACCCGCGACAGCAAACACCAATATCCTCATATCAGCCACCCAGGGCGAGACCGACATTGCCAAGTGCATACCCGTGCAGCTCCCCAGCGGCTCAGTGCGCACGGCGCTCAACCTCCAGAACCATCCCGACAATATGGGTAAGGCCGTAAGCCTCAACGCGTCAATTGAGAAGTACTTCGGAACAACAGGTCTCAAGTCGGCCTCAGAATACAAGCTCGGGGACGGAGGCAACACACCGACCCCCACTCCCGGTCAGGGCGGTGACGGCACCGAGAACGACCCCTACACCATATCGCAGGTCAACAGCGGCGCAGCCACCGGCACGGCGTGGGTCAGCGGATATATCGTAGGCTGGATTGACGGCATGACACTGGCTGATGGAGCGCGGTTCACAGCCGACGCCACGGTAGCCACCAATCTGCTGCTCGCCGACGCGCCCGGCGTGACCGACCTGTCCCAGTGCATCCCCGTGCAGCTCCCCAGCGGTTCGGTAAGGTCGGCGCTCAACCTTGTCAACAATCCCGGCAACTTCGGCAAGAAAGTCAGCCTCAACGCGTCAATCGAGAACTATTTCGGCACTGTCGGCCTGAAGTCGGCCACCGCCTACAAGATAGACGGCGGCAGCGATACCCCCGACACCCCGGTAACACCCGTGGCATCCATCGACGAGAATTTTGACGCATCCACCAACATCCCCGCCGGATGGAGCATCAAGGTCATCGAGGGTAACAAGGAGTGGTACATCCCCACATTCCAGGGCAACAACTACGCCGCATGTACCGGCTACAAGGGTACGGCACCGTTTGACTCGTGGCTCATATCGGCTCCTATCGCTGCCGGTAGCTTGACAGCCAAGACCCTGTCGTTTGTCACACAGGTCAACGGATATGGCAGCTCGACATCATCGCTTGAGGTCTATGTGCTCAACGGGGCCGACCCCGCCACGGCCACCAAGACCAAGCTCAACCCGACACTCGCGACAGCACCCGACAGCGGATACTCGTCGTGGGCAGAGTCTGGGACGCTCAACCTCGGCAATGTATCGGGCACCATCTATATCGGATTCCGATACAAGGCAACGGTCGATCCCTCGGGCAATTACGCCACATGGTGTGTCGATAACGTGGTAGTGAAGTAACGCATATATCCAATACCTCACAGATGCAAATCAAGGTCCCGCCCATGATGGGCGGGACCTTTTCATGTTGAATGGCAAGCGTATGGCCGGAGGTTTTTGGTGAAAACGGAGACAATTGTTTGGCGGAATGGTGAGGATGGTGTAATTTTGTGATAGCGACATTCCGAGGAGGATGCCGCACAAAAAAGCCAATGACAGGAAAATTGCTCAAAATATCCCGTGTGGTTGTCTCGCTTGCCATATTCGCGGCGCTCACACTCATGTTGATGGGGATATATCCTGTCGCGCTGTCACGTGTGGCGATATTAGGCCGGTGGCAGTTTATCGCCGCCGCCATGGCCTTTAACATGGGCATATTCTGCTTCTGGCTGCTGGTGACGCTGATGTTTGGCCGCATCTATTGCTCGACCATCTGCCCCCTGGGGACACTCCAGGACATCATCGCCCACGCGGCCATGAGGCTGCGTCCCCGTCACAAACGGATATACCGCTACCGTCCCCCCCACAACACCCTGCGCTACCTGATATTGGTCATAGCCGTGATGCTCCTGATAAGCGGACTCACGGCGGTCATCGCCGTCATCGACCCCTACAGCTCGTATGCCACGATGATAGCCGAACTCGTATGCCCGCTCTACGGCGACCCGGGCATCAAAGCCGAGTATCTTGTCCCGGCAGTCGCCACCGGCGTGACAGGGCTGGCAATAGCCATCATAATGGCTGTCACAGTGACCATAATGGCCATCGTGACGGGACGCACCTACTGCAACACCATCTGCCCCGTCGGGGCCACGCTGAGCCTCATATCGCGCCACTCGGTATTCCACATCGAAATTGACACAGATAAGTGCATACAGTGCCACCGGTGTGAGCACACCTGCAAGGCCCACTGCATCGACCTGCGCGACCACGTGATTGACTCGTCGCGCTGCATCAACTGCTTTGACTGCCTCCCAGTGTGCCCCAACGATGCCATCAGCTACACGGCACGCCGCAAGCAGCTGTCTATACCGATGATGCAACGGCTCTCGCTCGACGGCAACGCTCCCACCATGGCACTGGGCACATCGGACAAGTACTCACGCCCACTACAAACCGGGGTCACAGATGACAATACACTGAAACAAAAAGGAGAATAAGATGAAACAATATCTCGACCTGCTGAGACACGTGAGAGACAACGGCACCGACAAGGGCGACCGCACCGGGACGGGGACACGCAGTGTCTTCGGCTACCAGATGAGGTTTGACCTCGCCGACGGATTTCCGATGCTCACCACCAAGAAGCTGCACCTGAAGTCGATAATACACGAGCTGCTATGGTTTCTCAAAGGCGACACCAACGTCAAGTACCTACAGGACAACGGTGTGAGGATATGGAACGAATGGGCCGACCCCGACGGCAACCTCGGCCACATCTACGGTTACCAGTGGCGCTCGTGGCCCGACTACAACGGAGGCACAATTGACCAGATAACCGAAGCGGTGGAGACGATAAGACATAACCCCGACTCGCGGCGCATAATCGTGAGCGCATGGAACGTGGCCGACCTACCAAACATGAACCTGCCCCCCTGCCACGCGTTCTTCCAGTTTTATGTCGCCGGAGGACGGCTCAGCCTGCAACTCTACCAACGGAGTGCCGACATATTCCTCGGCGTGCCGTTCAACATCGCGTCATACGCCCTGTTGCTCATGATGATGGCTCAGGTCACCGGCCTTGAGCCGGGCGAGTTTGTCCACACACTCGGCGACGCACATATCTACAACAACCACTTCGAGCAGGTCGAGGAACAGTTGTCACGCGAGCCCCGCAAGCTGCCGAGGATGGTAATAAATCCCGATGTTAAGAGTATATTTGACTTCAAGTATGAGGATTTCAGACTTGAGGATTACGACCCGCATCCACACATAAAAGCAACAGTATCGGTATGAGACTGACGATAATAGCAGCAGTCGCCGAGGATGGCGCGATAGGGTGTGGTGGAGACCTTGCCTATCATATAAGCGCCGACCTCAAGCGATTTAAGGCGATGACGACCGGGCATCCTGTGATAATGGGGCGCAAGACGTTTGAGTCGTTCCCCAACGGGGCGCTACCCAACCGCCGCAACATAGTGGTCACCCGCAACCGCTCCTACTCGTCCGAGGGGGCCGAAACCGCCCCTTCGCTCGACGAGGCAATCGCCATGGCCGGGGATGCCGATGAGGCGTTTATCATCGGTGGCGGTGAGATATACCGTCAGGCGATGGCGATGGCCGACAGACTGTTGCTCACCGACATACATGGCGCGGTTGAGGATGCCGACACCTACTTTCCCGAAATCGAGTCGGGAGTATGGCAAGAGACAGAACGGTCGGAGACCGAGACTGACCCCCGAACGGGAGTGACCTACGAATTTGTAACCTACGAGCGCAGCGAGACCCGGTGAACGTTGCCGCCGACCGATTGTTATAACAACGAGAGATAGGGAGATATGGAGATCACAGCCGACAACATAATGCTTGCGACCCGGCATGACCTGCGGTCACACGCCAGCGCATCGCAGCACTGACGCAACAATAACTGAAACATATAACCAAAATATAACAAAATGGTACAAGAGATTACCCCACGCATCAAGTATATAGGCGTGACCGACAATGACATAGACCTCTTTGAGAGTCAATATCCCGTGCCACGCGGCATCACCTACAACTCCTATCTCGTCGAGGGGGAGAAGACCGCCGTGATAGACACGGTCGATGGCGACATGGCGGGAGAATGGAAAGCCAACCTCACCGAGGCACTCGCAGGACGCACCCCCGACTATCTCATCATCGAGCACATGGAACCTGACCACTCGTCTGTCGTAGCCGAGATGCTCGACAAGTATCCGTCGATGCAAGTAGTGGGGACGACCAAGGCGTTACAGATGCTGCCACAGTTTTTTGACGGCATACAGCTCGACGGACGCACTGTCGCTGTCAAGGAAGGCAGCCGCCTGGAACTCGGTGGTGTGACGCTGTCATTCATCACCGCCCCGATGGTCCACTGGCCCGAAGTCGTGACCGTATATGCCGAGGAGGAGAAAACCTATTTCTCAGCCGACGCGTTTGGCACGTTCGGTCAGTTTGACGACCCCGCCGACCGCGACAACTGGAAGGGGGAGGCCCGCCGCTATTACATCAACATCTGCGGTAAATACGGGCCGCAGGTGCAGTCGCTGCTCAAGAAGGCGGGAGGTCTCGACATAGACTACATCTGCCCGCTACACGGACCGATACTGCGGCGCACGGGTGACTACTTCGGGCTGTATGACACATGGAGCCGCTATGAGCCGGAGGAGGCCGATGGTATACTCGTGGCCTACGCGTCGATATATGGCGGGACGGCCCAGGCCGCTGTGGTGCTCGCCGAGCGCCTCATAGCCGACGGCATAGAGAACGTCGAGATAATGGACCTGTGCCGCTGTGACATGTCAGAGGCAGTCGCCCAGGCGTTCCGTATGGGCACGCTCGTCGTGGCGGCGGCTACATACGATGGCAGCGTGTTTCCCCCGATGCACGACTTTCTGCACCACTTGCAGCTAAAGGGCTACCGAAACCGCCGCGCCGCCATCATCGAGAACGGCACGTGGGCGCCGATGGCCGGAAAGCTGATGGCCGGGATGCTGTCGGAGATGAAGGATGTCACTATCATAGAACCTACCGTGACAATAAGGAGCCGCATGAGCCACAGCGACAGCCCCGCGATAGATGAACTCGCGGCCAACATCGTCGCCGCCATAAAAGCCGCCCGATGAAGTCGGTGATATTCTACAGGTCATCATACCAAGGCAACACGCTCAAGATAGCCCGGGAAATAGCACAGTCGCTTCAGGCCAAGCTGGTGAGGATAGAGGATGCCGACAAGGCCGACCTGTCGGCTTATGACTTGATCGGACTTGGCTCGGCGATACACTATGCCGCCCACGACATCAGGCTGCAACGGCTTGCCGAAGGTCTCGACCTCACCGGCCGAGATGTATTCATATTCTCGACTCGTTGCCGACCCAACTTAGGGGGATACCACAAGCACCTGAGGCGCATCATCGCGGCCAAGGGTGGCCGGATAATTGGGGAGTTCTCGGCAAGAGGATTTGACCGTACCGGGCCGTGGACGGGAATGGACGGCTATAACAAGGGACGACCCGACAGACGGGACATCTTCAAGGCACGCCTGTTTGCTGAGGGACTGCGCAGGAAGATGCTGCGACGCAAGTTTGACGGTAGGATAGAGCGGGGACAGATTGTATGTCTTGACACCGGGAGCTGCACGGCCTGTGGCGCGTGTGTGAGACGCTGTCCGATGAACATACTCTACCTTGACGGTAAGATACATGTCACCGACGACCGGGACTGTATACAGTGCCAACAATGCGCCTATGCCTGTCTCTCCGACTCGATATACGTGAACGAGTCGCTGATCAACGGCATAAGGATAGCGTTGAGAGAGACTTTCAGCACTCGGCTGCAACGCGCCTACCGCAACGGCAAGTAGCGCTTAGTGGATAGTCATCAGAGGTCGTCGATGATATGCAGAAAGTGCCGCCACGGAGTGGTGGCGCTCCAGTCGGCACGCGTGCCGGCGGGAACGTGGAGGGTGACATTGTCATAGTCGACTCCGATACGGCGGCTCTCCACGTCTATTGGACGGGGTGAGTGGCAATAAATGTCGGTCAGACGAGGACAATTGTCAAGGAAGGCCGCGTCGCCATGTATCAGCCCAACGGTCGAGGGCAGCGACAGCGACTCGATGGCACCGCCATTGTTGAAAACGTCGCTCCTTATGGCAAATATCTTGAGTACGGGGACGGGAGAGGAGCTGTCGTCGGGGTGATTTTTGCGAAACTCGGTATCATACGCGTCGACCGTGACGATTGTCTCGGGGATGACAAGGTGACCGCCCGTCGAGTGGTTGTAGCCGGTAATCATCAGTTCGTGGGTCCAGCTGTAGGTGTCGGGGGTCTGCCATGTCAACAGGCGGTAGACGGTAAAGGTGAGATAGCTACAGCGTATATCACCGGCACCCGTGTTGACGTAGGATTGGTGTACCTCGTCGCCGGTGCTGACACACTCTCGGCCATCCCAGTTGAACGACTCAAGCTGAGGCTCGTCATCGCCACACGATGCCAAAATGGGCATCAACAAAAGTATCAGTATCTTACATAGTCTTTCCATCGCAAGGGGTGAGTTGGGTTTTGTTTGGGTAGTAAATATAGGCATTTATCTCCAACCGACACACATCAATCTGATTTTTTCCACAAAAAAAGCCGGGATGGGTAATCGGGCGCGGGAATCACGCACAAATTGCAGGGTGGGAATCCATGCCGACGAAATGGATTGAAGATAAAAAATCGGAGGCAAAGGCAGCGCTACTGCTAATACGCTCCCCCGCACATTCTACGTTAAGAATGCCGTTACTTTGCCTCCGACATGCTTTAGTCTTTACCTCTATAGACAAATACGGAATCTACAACCGTATTGCCACAAATTAATCTAAAGCAAATGTAAGAATCGGGTCAGGAAAAACGGTCATATTAAAGTGTGCAAAAAGTGTGCAAAACATATTACATTGTCTTGCAATATATTATAATGATGCCATACACCACCGTTTTTCATGAAACAGGGTCTAAAAAAAGTGAAGCAGCGGGGACGGTCAGAGCGATTCGACAAACTTGTCCCAGTCCTTTCCGGTGCCCTTGCGGCTGAAAAGGCGCTCAAAAAGACGGCGGCGGGTCGAGGAGACAGCCTCCTTGCTGCGGTTGACAAAGCGGGCAATCTCGTTGGGCTGCATCCCGATCTTGATGAGCAGCGTGATGCGGTACTCATGTTCCGACAAGCCCATGGCCCCGCGCAGGGTGTTCTCAAATCCCGGATAGGTGTCGTTGACATAGCGGTTGATGCGGTCCCAGTCGTCCGACGACAGATTGGGAGTGTCGGGCGAGTCGAGCATGGCGCGGAGGCCGATATAGAACTCCGAGTTGAAAAAGCGTGTCTCAGCTGTCGTGCGCCGCTCAAGCTCAAGCGAGGCCGAGCGTGACGACAGCTCATAGTCGCGCTTGCGCTCCTCAAGTTCCGACTTTAGCCGCTCGTTCTCACATCCGGCATCATAGATGCGCGACTCAAGCTCGTGGATGCGAGCAAGACTCTCGCCGGCATACTCGCGTGAGCGCTTGAACTGCTCGTCACGTATCTGCTCAATGGCGCGTATACGCGCACGGAGCTGACGGCGCTTGAGGCTCATATACTTGGCATAGAGGATAGCGATGACAGCAACTACGGCGACGATGCCGATGGTCCACAACAGGACACGGCGCACGCGGCCCACCTCGTCCTTGAGCCGCAGCGTCTCGCGCTCACGCATCTCGTAGTTGTAGATGGCGTTGACTTGCTGGACTCCCTGAGTCTGCACGAAGTGCTCAATGGTGTCGCGCAGACGGAGGGCCTTGGTGATGAACATCATAGCCTTCCATGGGTTGTTGCGGTCTATCTCTATATGCCCGAGCTGGTGAAACGCTTCCTGACGAAGGGTGAGATTGGGGTCGTTGACTAGCCGCAGGTAGTAAGCCTCGGCGCTGTCGGATTGTCCCGACAGATGGTACAGGCGACCCACGGCCATGAACTGCTCGCCGGTGTACCCTCCGATATCGACTCTGAGATAGGGGAGCAGCAGCGAGCGGGCGAGGCACATACTGTCAATATCCATGTATATCATCGACTCAAGCACGCGGATGTGGGCGGCACGGACGCTGTCGCCAAAGAACATGGCCGTCAGACGTGCCTTGTCGAGGTAGTGGAGGGCGCTGTCGTTGTTTCTGAGACCATGGTATGCCTTGCCGAGATATATCTGGTCGGAGATGATGCGGGGATAGTCGTTAAGCTGCTGACTGTAGCGTAGCGCCATGCCATACTCCTTGACAGCCTCGTTGTAGAGCCGCTGACGGGAATAGAGCGAGCCGCTTTGGTTGTGTATCAGCTGACGCAAACGTGGGGAACCGGCATCGCCGAGGCGGTCGGTGGCCTTGCGGAACCACGAGAGGGACTGCGGCGCGTCACCAAGCATTGTGTAGACGCGTCCGCCGTAATAGAAAGCCTCGGCGCTCACCGTGTCGGGCTCGGAGTCGCCGGAATAGTACTCAAGGATGGGCAACACAACCGAGTCATTGCGCCAAACGTGTCCCAGCTCGTCGGCGGCCTTGAGCCTCACGAGCTGCCAGCGCATACGGTCAGACCGGCTACAGCCTGACATCGCGTCGCCGATGCTGTCGATAATCCCCATGGCACGTGCGGGATCGGCGTATGCCAGACTGTCGGCAAGCAACAGGGCCTGATGGCATGAGTCCCGCCTCCCGCAAGCCGTCATCGTACAGATAATAACTAATATTAAATAATATGTCGCGTTTTTCACACCGCAAAATTAGCAAAAATTGCACACACGGCGAAAAATAAGTATCTTTACGCGTCATTTAACAAGTAACGATGAGGTCTGACCGATACATGCGCCTGTTGCTCGCGGTGATTGCCACGGCGATATTGGCTGCGTGTGCCAGCATAGGACGTCCCTCGGGAGGGGCCTACGACATGGAGCCACCGATATTTACGGGCAGTAACCCCCACCCCGGGAGTGTCAACGTGGAGCGGGGCCGCATCACCATGACATTTAACGAGAATGTGCAGCTCGACGACGCGGCCAACAAGGTAGTGGTGTCGCCCGCACAGAAACAGATGCCCCAGATAAGCGCCAATGGCCGCAACATCACCGTGGAGCTGCGCGACTCGCTGCTTCCCAACACAACCTACACGATAGACTTCTCGGATGCCGTGCGCGACCTCAACGAGGGGAACGTGCTCGACGGATTTGCCATCGACTTCTCGACCGGCGACACGGTGGACTCGCTGCAAATATCGGGAATGGTGTTTGAGGCACGCAACCTTGAGCCGGCCCAGGGGATGCTTGTGGGGATACACAGCGACCTGTCAGACTCGGCGCTATGGGCCCGGCCCTTTGACCGCATAGCCAAGACCAACTCAAAGGGCCAGTTCACCGTACGCAACCTCAAGCCGGGCAACTATCGCGTCTATGCTGTCAAGGACATAAACCGCGACTACAAGTGGGACCGCTCCGAGGATGTGGCATTTTATGACGTGGCGGTCTCTCCGTCGGCGGGACTGATCACGGTCGAGGACTCGGTGACCAACGACAACGGCCGGGATACGGTGGTCAGCTCGGAGGTGACGCAATTTCTGCCTAACGACCTGCTACTGACATGGTTTAATGAGGATTACAAACCGCAGTACCTGAAAAACTACACGCGCCCACAGCGCGACATAATATCATTTGAGTTTGGAGCGCCGTCAGACACCCTGCCGGAGATAACGCTAATAAACGCGCCGGAGGGGCCGCTGCCGATGGCGCGATGGGCCGTGCTCGATGGCGCGGTTACACGTGACACCTTACAGTATTGGATAACCGACACGGCAATAGCGGCGATGGACACGCTGCGCATCGCTGCCCGCTATCTCAAGACCGACACAACCGACGCGCTGTCGTGGACCAACGACACGCTACGATTCACGTTCAAGACTCCCAAGCAAAAGGCCAAAAAGCCCAAGCGCAAGGAGGATGACTCGACAGCCGTTGACTCGCTGCCCCCGGTGGAGTTGATCAAGTTTACCGTGGTAACGGGGAGCGCCCATGATGTCTACGCGCCACTGGTGTTCAAGTCGGACTATCCGATTGACACCATCTATGAGTCGGGGGTGACACTGGAGACGCTTGTCGACACGCTATGGACTCCTGTGGAGCTGCCACCGCTCAAGGGGGCGGTACATCATCCCCTGCTCAACTTCACGACATCACGCGAGTGGGAGCCGGGGGCCAAGTATCGGCTGTCGATAGACTCGGCGTCGATATATGCCGTCAACGGGCGATGGAACGACCCGGTGAGACATGAGTTCACAGTGAGGAAGCTGGAGGATTACGCGGCTCTGTTTTTCAAAATCAAGGGACTGACACAGCCGGCGGTGGTGGAACTGCTCGACACCAAGGACGACACCGTGCGCACGGCGCGGGTGGAGGATTCGGAGGCGGCGTTCCTCTATATCAACCCCGGGACATACTATGCCCGGCTATTCATCGACGCGAACGGCAACGGCATATATGACCGTGGGGATATCAAGTCGCAGACACAGCCCGAGGAGGTGTATTACTACCCCCGCAAGATTGTGCTAAAGAAAAATTGGGACCTCGAGCAGTCTTGGGATATATATGAGCAGCCACTCGACATGCAGAAGCCCGAGGATATAAAGAAGAACAAGCCCGAGCGGCGGCGTTCATGGGACGGCGATACACCCCGCAACCCGGAGGATGACGAGGAAGACCTGTATGACACGGGATTCGGCACATTTGGTGGCGGAAGCGTGTCGGGCAGCGGAGGATACGGCAACCAAAACATCTTTGGAGGCCGCAACACCGGCTCCGAGATGAATCCCACGCGGCGGTAACCGCTGACAAGCATTTACGATTGATTGACCACACCATCATATAACTGACAACCGACCATGACATCACAGGTAATCGATAAGGAGATGATAAACAATCCGAGACACTGGCGCCTATTGCTTAGGGTGTCGGACGATAGCCTCGATGTGGTCATATACGATGCCGCGCAGGATAATTCCCTGATATGCCGGCATATTCCCCTGACAGCCGATAGCGATGGCGACACGATGAGGTCGCTTGAGGAGGCTGTGTATGACAATCAGGCACTGCTGCTCGACTACGGTCGCACGGATGTGGTGGTCGAGACACAGCGGTTTATCATCATCCCCGACGGCATCAGCAGTCGCGAGATGGCTGATGCCGCGTTTGCCGAGACATTCCCGTTGACCGAGGGTGAGTTAATATCCTCATCTCTGCATGGACTCGGTGCTACGATATGGATGAATGTGGACATGGGGCTCGCGGGATTCCTGAGGCGGACTTTCAACAATCCGCGCATCCACCATCATCTCGCACCGCTGTGCCGCTATTTCAGCAGCAAGAGCAAGCTCGGCAACACAGGCAAGATGTATGCCAACTTCCACGGCGACCGTGTCGACATAATGATATTCGGCCAGGATGGGTTGCTTGTGGCCAATACATTCAAGTATCGTGAGCCGGTCGATGCGCTCTACTATATCTTCGCGTGCCGCAGCCAGTATGGCACCGGGTCGGGGGACGACGAGCTGTTTCTCGCGGGCGACAACGGCATACGCGAGACTCTCACCCCGATGCTGCGCGAGTATGTGGCCTATGTGATGCCGGTAATATTCCCGTCGGTCATGTTCAAGGCCGGACGCGAGGCCATGGATGCACCTTTTGACCTGATAACTTTACCGCTATGCGAATAATAAGAGGAAAATACGGGCGGCGGCGCTTTGACGTGCCGGGCAACATCACCGCACGCCCGACCACAGACTTTGCCCGTGAGAACATATTTAATGTCCTCGAAAACATGATAGACCTCGATGGACTCGACGGACTCGACCTTTTTGCCGGGACGGGAGCCATATCGTTTGAGATGCTGTCACGCGGATGCCGGGCGGTGACGGCGGTTGAGAAAGCCACGACACAGTATAACTTCATACGCCGGGTGGCGCAGACCCTCAACTGCGACAGCCTGACCGTCGTGAAAGGTGATGTGTTCCGTTACGTGACATCATGCAAGGCAAAGTATGACGTAATCTTCGCCGACCCGCCATACGACCTGCCGGAGTTTGGCGAGATACCGGGGATGATACTGGGGTCGGAGATGCTCAAGTCAGACACGATAATCATCATCGAGCACTCAAAGAAATACGACTTCTCATCGCTCCCCCACTTCAAGGAGCGGCGCACCTACGGCAGCGTGAACTTCTCCATATTTGACATGGCGATGTAACGCCGGGACGTGACACGCCGGGCCGTCCCCTGATGACCGTGCCGTCAGTCGTTGTGCCGTACCCTCCATCGGTTGCCATGTTTTCAGTTGACTACCGATCAGTCAAAAATGAGAAATCACAGAGCCTGCCAACAGAAAAGCAATGGCAAAAACGCTAAGATATGTCTTAGTCCCAGTGGTATTGGGATATAGTGAAGTTCAGAGATTTTGCGGTGTAATATCCTTTGGAACAAAGCATTACACATTCAAAGGCATCTCTGTGATATAGTATTCGACCCAATCGCAACCCAATATGACAGCACAATATTGCAAATCTGACACAAAAAAAGCGCAAAAAAGTTTGCAGAATAAAAAAATAGCCGTACCTTTGCAACGCAATTAGCAATTGACTCCGTAGCTCAGTTGGTAGAGCAACTGACTCTTAATCAGTGGGTCGAGAGTTCGAGCCTCTCCGGGGTCACCAATAAAAACCGCAAGCACTTGACTTTCAGTGTTTGCGGTTTTTATTTGCTCAAAATCCAACTACCCTTTGACGGGGTCAGATGCAAAAGTAGGTTGAAATGTTAAAAAACAACCCGAGTGAAAAAATTATCAGGCGCATAGTTTTGAGAGTCGGTAAAGGAAGAATGGGATGTCGGTTACGCCTCTGAACTGGCTGCGGAATGCCTTGACTTTGGCATTGAATGATTCAGCCCCGGCATTGGTTGAGCGGTTGACAAAGTAATATAATATCGTATCGTAGTGATTCCTAAAAGTTTCGGTGACAGTACGGAACTGTCCGCCATCCATCTTGTCGACCTTGTTGTACCATCTTGCAAGTGCCAAGCGGGCCACATCCTTTTCAACCTTGAGATTGAGGATGTCTGTCAGTTCCATGGCAAGGTCGTAGGCTTTTTTTAGTTCGGGATAAAACTCAAAGATTATATCGGCTCGCCACCGCTGTGACTCCGTCCACTTTGAGGCGTGCTTGGTAAGAATATATTTTGCTCTGGCAAGCAGTTGCTTGCGGGTGTCTCCGTTGGCATATCTAAATGGCACGTATGCAATGCCTTCCTTGCGGCATCTGGCAATTTCCTCGTTTTCAAGATCCCGGGCCATCCACCGCAGCGATATACGCAGTTCATCAATGGCATCGTAGTAGAGTCTGTGAACGTGGAACCGGTCGTTCGTGACGGTGGCCCCGGGGAATGACCGGCGGGCTATCAGCATCATCGTGGACGACAAATCGAGCGTTATCTCCTTGACGGTCTTTCTTTTGGCAGGAGGTATTTTCTCCAGGACTGCAATCACGGTTTCGGATTTCGTCCCACGTATGGCAGCCACGAGCGCTCCCTTTCCGCCATGTGCATCGCGGTTGGTCACAAAGGTGTACAGCTCACCGCAGCTCAGGGAGGTTTCATCAATGGCCAGGTTCGGCCCGACATTCCGGGGATAAAGGATGTACTCCCCGGCGTGGTTGAGCTGTTCCCATTGCCGGTAGCCGCTGAAGGTTTCCTTGTACTGACGTGACAGATTCGCCCCGTTGACGCCGTAGTGCGCCCCTATCGCCCGGATGCTCTCAGGCGTCGTCTCGATCCGTACCTTTTAAAAAATCCACGAACCCGGGAGTCAGCCTGCTGCCTTCCTCCACCAGGTCGTAGTCGTAGGTGAATATGCTGCCGTCCTGCGTATCACGCCATTTCCTCCGCCTGACGTGCAGATATACCGCCTTTCCGCGGATTGGAAAGTCCTGTATCACCTTCTCGTCGGTGAATCCGTACTCTCTTACCGTGCCTTTCCTGTAGTCCTCACGGGAAAGATATCCTCGCTCATCAAGCCAGTAGTCCAACCGGTCTGCCGATTCTTGATAATCCATAAACTCGAAGTGTCCGGCATTTCTCCAAGACGCAGTGCAACGCAGTCATCGGATAATGTCGGTCTTTACCCTCGTAGATTTCAAACCCTGCTGAACATGGAATGAAATCCGATGTTCCACATACATAAAAATGGGTTCAAATAGAAGTTGCCGACATCAAAATTTTACAATCTCAGTTTTTACAGGGCGGAGTATTTGCGGAAAATCCAGACAAACGGATACCATTAAAAATCACTAACGAATATTAAAAATAGCAAATTTATTTCCCATTGCTTTCCATCAACTTCCCCCAAAGTACACTTTTAGCACCCAGTACAAAACAATTATTACTGACAATCAATTAGTTATAAGCCCAAAATAAAATTTCCTACGTTCTCAAACTACAAGATAAGCATAACGCTTCTTATTTTTCAATATGTCGCGAACAGAGTTACCTCAATCCATGTGCAAATTTACAAAATTTTCGGCAATTAGGCACTATATTCTTCAAAGAAAAATGATAGCTATCCGCAGCCGTGTTATCTCCAGATGTGCAATATTGTGCACAATATTGTGCCAATAAGGGTGCCAAAGGCATGTCCCTATGGTGCAACACCGCCCGCGCTGCCATGACCGCCGCGGTAGGCGTGAAAGCGTGAAAGCGGGGGAATCAGTAGTGGAAGGAGGAGCCGCCGAGGAACTCGCGGAGGAGGCTGGTGGGGGGGATGTTGCGGTCGCCGATGGGGGAGAAGTAGCTGAGGAATGTGCGCAGGCGGTATGCCTCGGCATATTCGGGCGTGTCACGGGGGACGCTCTTGAGTATTTCTTCACCGAGTTCCTTCATGACCCCAAGCTCAAATATCAACGAGGAGTTGAACATCGAGTCGGCGCGTTCCTGGAACGGAAATATCCATTTCTCCTCACCGCGCCTGACACTCGGCCACCGCTTTATGGTCTCGGCCGCTGACGTGCCACGGTACTTGTAGTCGCGGATGATGCGGCGCAGCAGACGGTTGTCGGTCGTCGGCATCCAGTTGTGGTCGTCGATTGACAGGGTGGTGAGCGCCGAGACATAAATGGTGTATTTCATCTCCGGGGCCACCGATGCCGTCAACTCGGGGTTGAGGCCGTGGATGCCCTCGATGAGGAGTATCGAGTTGTCGCCGAGCGAGATGCGGCGGTTCTTGTCGATACGGCATCCACGCTCAAAACAGTAGGTCGGCAGCGACACCTCGTCACCGTCGATGAGCGTGTTGAGATGCTCGTTAAACAGCGGCAGGTCGAGGGCGTAAAGCGACTCGTAGTCATAGTCGCCATCCTCGTCGCGGGGAGTCTTGTCGCGGTTGACAAAGTAGTCGTCGAGCGATATCATCTGTGGTTGCAGCAGGTTGGTCATCAGCTGTATGGCAAGGCGCTTGGTAAACGTTGTCTTGCCTGATGACGACGGCCCGGCTATCAGCACCACCCTCGCCCCACCCTCGTGGTAGCGCCGTGTGATGTCATCGGATATGCGGGCTATCTTCTTGTCGTGCAGGGCCTCGGCCACGTTGATGAGCATCGCCGTGCGGCGGTCGTTGACCATCTCGTTGAGCTCGCCGACATTTGACACCCCGATGACGCGGTTGAACGCCAGGTAGTCGGTGAATGCCTTGTAGAGGTTCTCCTGCTCCTTGGGTGTCGTCGGCTTGAGGCTGTCGGCGTTGTCGGCCCCGAGCAACAGGAATCCCTCCTTATAGGGCACGAGGTCAAACACCCCGAGCATCCCGGTCGATGGCGCGAGGTTGCCGTAATAGCTGTCACAGACGCCATCGAGACGGTAGTAGACGGTATATAGCTCGTGGATGGTGCGCAACAGCCTCACCTTGTCATCGAGACCCTGCTTCTCAAATATCTTGATTACTTCGGATGTAAGCCGTTCCTTGCGCTCAAAGGGCAGGTCACGGGCTACCAGTTCTCTCATGCGCTTCCTTATCGCCTCAATCATGTCGGGCGTGGTCTCGCGGCCATCGTGCAGACGGCAGTAGTAGCCTCCGGCGATGCTGTGCTCGATGCGCAGCCTCGCGTCGGGATAGAGGTCGGTTATGGCCTTGTAGAGCATCATGCAAAGCGAGCGCACGTAGACGCGCCGCCCCGAGGCTGACTGCCGCGACAAAAACTCGACCATCTTGGGCGCGAAGACGGGATATGCCAGGTCTTCGGTCTTGTTGTTGACACGGGCGCATATAGGTTCGATGCCTATACGGTCGCCTATGCGGCGGTATATCTCCACAAGGGTCTCTCCCCCGGTGATGTCGATATACTCGCCGAGGTTGGTGCAGAATATTTTAAGTCGGTTGCTCATAACGTGACAGGATTAAAATGGTTTCACGATGTCTAATATACAGCTTTTCCAACAAAGGAATGAGTCGAAACGTCCTATAATAACACCTGCCGGAGCAAAAAAGTTAGCGATACTGACATAACGGCACGCCTATCGACAGCGCGGTATAGGCAAAAAGAGGACGAGTACAACCCCCAAACTTGCCGAGGGTTGTACACGTCGATATTTCCGCTTTGTCCCGCTCTATCAGTCGCGTGAGTTGCCGAAGAAGCGCAACAGGTAGAGGAAGAGGTTGATGAAATCGAGATATAGGCTCAAGGCCCCGAGAGTGGCGAGACGGCCATCGGTAGCATTGGGCATCTGGGCGGCCATCTGCTTGATCTTTTGCGTGTCCCATGCTGTTAGGCCGACAAAGATGAGCACGCCGGCTATCGAGATGATCCATTCGAGGGTGTTGTTGGCCCAAAAGATGTTGACCACAATGGCTATGACGAGGCCCCACAGCGCCATGTAGAGGAATGTCCCCACTTTGGTGAGGTCGCGGTCGGTGAAGTATCCGTAGACGCTCATGGCCCCGAAAACTCCGGCGGTGATGAGGAATGTCTTGAAGATGGAGTCGGTGGTGTAGACAGAGAGTATTATCGAGAACACCGCTCCGTTGACCACCGCAAACAGGTAGAACAGCGTGGTGGCCATGGCCGAACTCATCTTGTTGAGTGCCGCTGAGATGGCTATCACCATACCCAGTTCAAGGAGCATCAGCCCCCAGTAGACCCACGAATGAGTGGCCATGTAGTAGATGAATGATGTGGACGAGCCGATGACCCATGCCGTGAACGAGGTCACGAGCAGAGCCAGGAACATCTTGACATAGACGCGCTTCATTACCTGCGACACCTGATTGTCGAGTGTCGGGGTGTTGTAGGCGTTGACGTTGAAATTTTCCATAATGTTACGTTTGATGTTAGAGAGATATTAACAATCGGCGGCGCGTTATTGTGCGGTCGCGCCGTCAAGAAACAATCGCCGGCAGTCAGTTACATGCGCTCGGGGACACGGATACCGAGGAGTGCCATGCCCGACTTGATGACGCGTGCCACGTTGTCGCTGAGCACGAGGCGCAACCGCCTTACCGAGGCATCCTCCTCGCGAAGTATGCTGTAGTCGTGGTAGAACTGGTTGTATTCCTTGACGAGCGTGTAGACGTAGTTGGCGATGAGCGCCGGGCTGTAGCTGCGTCCGGCCTCGGCCACCACTGAGGGATAGTCGGCGAGACGCTGTATGAGCGCTATCTCCTTTTCGTTGGGCACCACGGCACGGTAGTCGGCGAGGGTCAGCTCGCCTCCCTCGGCGGCCTTGCGTAGCACCGAGCGAATGCGGGCGTAGGTGTATTGGATGAACGGCCCGGTGTTGCCGTTGAAGTCGATTGACTCCTTGGGGTTGAAAGTCATGTTCTTGCGCGGGTCGACTTTGAGCAGGAAATACTTGAGGGCACCGAGTCCAACGGTCTCGGCGATATCCTCGGCCTCCTCGGGGGTGAGTCCGTCGAGCTTGACGCGGTCGCTCGACGCAGCACGTGCGGTCTCGACCATCTCGTCCATGAGGTCGTCGGCATCAACCACCGTGCCCTCGCGGCTCTTCATCTTGCCTTCGGGGAGCTCGACCATGCCGTAGGAGAAGTGGACGAGATCCTTGCCCCACTTGAAGCCGAGACGGTCGAGCAACAGCGAAAGTACTTGGAAATGGTAGTTTTGCTCGTTGCCGACGACATATATCATCTTGTCGATGGGATAGTCCTGATAGCGCAACTTGGCAGTACCTATATCCTGAGTCATATAGACCGACGTGCCGTCACTACGTAGCAGCAGCTTGTGGTCGAGGCCGTCGCCGGTGAGGTCGGCCCATACCGAGCCGTCGTCCTTGCGGTACATGAAGCCCTTCTCAAGCCCCTCAAGCACCTTTTCCTTACCCTCAAGGTAGGTGTCGCTCTCGTAATATATCTTGTCAAAGTTGACGCCCATACGCTTGTAGGTCTCGTCAAATCCGGCATACACCCATGAGTTCATCATCTCCCACAGTGAGCGTATCTCGGGATCGCGTGCCTCCCAGCGGCGCAGCATGTCGCGTGCCTCCAGCATGAGCGGCGATGCCTTCTCGGCCTCCTCCTGTGTCATTCCCTTATCCATCAGCTCCTTGACCTCAGCTTTGTAGTGCTTGTCAAACAGCACGTAGAAGTCGCCTATGAGGTGGTCGCCCTTTTTCCCGGCTTTCTCGGGGGTAATGCCGTCACCCCACTTCTGCCAGGCGAGCATCGACTTGCAGATGTGGATGCCACGGTCGTTGACGATGTTGGTCTTGACAACGCGGTTGCCGCAAGCCTTGAGTATCTCGGACAGGCTGTAGCCGAGCAGGTTGTTGCGCACGTGGCCCAGATGGAGGGGCTTGTTGGTGTTGGGCGACGAGTACTCGACCATGATCAACGGACTGTCGTCGGTGGCGGCAGTGTAGCCGTAATCGGTGGTCTCGTCGATATGGGCGAGCATCGAGGTGAAATAGGTAGGTTCGATGACGATGTTGAGAAATCCTTTGACCACATTGAAGCGGTTGACAGCCGGCTCGTTGTCGACCAACCACTCCCCTATCTCGCGACCCACGACCTCGGGCGACTTGCGTGCGGCCTTGACCCATGGGAACACGACAACGGTGAGGTTGCCCTCAAACTCTTTCTTGGTCTCCTGTGGCTTGACCGACTCAGGGTCGGTCTCCATCCCGTATAGTGCCTTGACGGCGTTTGCCACCGCCCGGGCGATGATGTTGTCTATCGACATAGTAGGTTGCTTATTGATTATGAGTGCAAATTTATGAAATAATGTGCAATATCCAATCAAATTGACATCGGCGGGTGGTGATTTCCACTGTACTCCCGCCATCACATGGGGTGGGAGTACATCCTCGCGCCGTCGTCGCTGACCGAGAGCGTCACGGTCGATGAGACTATCACGGGCATGTTGTCATCGACATGTCCTATCGGGAAATCAAAGGCCACGGGGTAGCCGTAGGGAGTCACCATGTCGGCTATCATCGTGTAAATGTCGGTGTAGTTGCGGTCGGGCCGCCAGTCGGTAAACCGCCCCACGATAAGCCCGGCTATGGCGGGTAGCACTCCCGACAGGCGCAGTTGGTAGAGCAACCGCTCGACCTTGTAGATGGGTTCGGCGATATCCTCGATAAACAGCACCGTGCCGGGACGGATCATGTCGAAGCGTGTACCGATGAGTCCGCCAAGCACTGCCATGTTGCCACCGGCGAGACGGCCTGTCGCCGTGCCGGGACGGTTGAGTGGATGGGACGGGTGGTGGTAGGAGGGCCTATCCCCTCTCAGGATGCTGCGTAGGGTCGTGGCGGGTAACCCGTCAGGCTGGAGCGTAAGGTGCTTGCACATCGAGCCATGGATGCTCGCTATGTCATGGGTGGCCATCAGCGCGTGGAGCGCGGAAATGTCGCTGAATCCGACTACCCACTTGGGGTCATCGCGTAGCGGTAGCCGCGCCATGTCGTCGAGCAGGTGGACTGTACCGTAGCCACCACGTGAGCAGATCACGGCCCTTATGGACGGGTCGGCGAGAGCGTTGGCCAAGTCGGCGGCGCGGTCGGACACCGTGCCGCTGTAGCTGCCCGAGATACCGCGTGCATGGGGCGCTACGACCGGCTCATAGCCCCATCGGATGAGGGTCGATACGGCACCGTCGATATAGTCGGAATTGACGGCTGAGGCGGGCGAGACTATCGCTACGCGGTCGCCCGCTTGCAACGGGGCCGGAAATATGAGGTCGCGGGTGTTGATTGGCATGTGCATATCAGCTGTTTATCTTGTCTGTAGGCTTTGTCGGGAGGGTTATCCGCTCACCTGAACGGTGATGCCATGCTGCCGCCAGATGTCGGCGATACGGTCGAGTTCCTCGCGTGGCACTTTGGTGAGCTGTCGCTCAGGGGTGGCGCGGTCGATTGAGTAGAGCATCACCTCGCGTGGCTTGACGCGGCGGTAGACATCGAGCAGGGCCTCGACCTCGGTGGGGGTGGTGTTGTCGATGGGGACACCGTTGTGGGTGCCGCGCAGCATCATCGTCTGGATGATGCAGTCGGGGCCAAAATCCTCAAGCTGGCGCGTGACGTTCTCGACGGTGAATCCCGGAGAGTTGGGGCGGTCAATCAACCTCATTGTCGGCTCTATGGCCGAGTCGAGCTTGAGGATGGGGTTGTCGACCCGGTGGAGGGCCGCCACCACGTCGGGACGGCCAAGCTGGGTGGAGTTGGCAAGCACGCTCACCTTGACATCGGGGAAGTAGCGGTCACGCAGCGCGAGCGTGTCGTCGATGATTGACGCGAAGTCGGGGTGGAGTGTCGGCTCTCCGTTGCCGGAGAATGTTATCACGTCTAGCGGTTGCCCCTCCTGACGCAGCGATTGCAGCTTATCCTCAAGCAGCCGGCGAACCTCACCGCGTGTGGGAAACCCGGTCGTACCGGGACCCTGGGCATTGTATCCCGCCTCGCAGTACAGGCAGTCAAACGAGCATATCTTACCGTCGTTGGGCGACAGGTTGACCCCCAGTGAAGAGCCGAGGCGGCGGCTGTGGATGGGGCCGAATATGGTGGAATGGAACAGTACTCTCTGCATTTGTCGTATATCGGTATGAGGTTTGTAGTATATCTCAACGCTTGTCGGCGACTATCGGTTGGATTTTCTCGCTGCGAGCAGTCGCTCAAACAGGGCGATGTAGCGGCGGGCTATCACCGAGGCGTCGAAACGCTCGCGCACCTGCTCGTGGAGAGCCTCGCGGTCGGTGGGGTTGTCGAGCGCCCACTCCAGACCGTCGGCGACACTCGCTGCCGAGCGGTAGTCGGCGATGTAGCCGTTGATCTTGTGGCTGACGATGTCACACTGCCCTCCCCTGCCAAACGTGACCGGGAGGCATCCGGCAGCCTGTCCCTCGATGAGGGTGCCGGGGAGGGTCTCGTAGAGCGAGGTGGAAATGACTGCGTCGGCTGACGCGTACAGGCGGTGAAGCAGCTCCTTGTCGTAGACGGGGCCGATGTGGGCATGGGGAAACCGCAGTTCGGCCAAAGCCTGTGGATTACGCATTTTGCCGAAAAACACGGCTTGCGTTGTCTTTGCCAGGTCGGGACGACGCTCCTCAAGCAGGTTGAGCGCCTCGATGGCGTAGGGAAGTCCCTTTATCGGGTCGTCGAGACGGGCGGCTCCCATCAGTATGAGTCGCTTGCCCGCGTCGAGTCCGGGCCACAGTGGACGCATGTCGGTTGAGGTCGAAAACAGGCCGGTGGGGAAAGCGTTGGGTATCACCTCGATGTCGCGGTCGCGCAGCAGCGAGCTTTCGCGGCAACGGTCGGCAAGCCATGAGCTGACGGGGACAAAGGTGATGTCGACATCATCGTAGAGGTCGTGCTTGCGTATCCAGCCGAAGCGTGACATGTCGGTCTTGACAGCACCACGGCGTATGTAGGGGCATGAGCCACAGCTGGCGGCATAGCGGGTGCACTCGTAGGCGTGGTGGCACGCACCAGTCATGGGCCACATGTCGTGCATGGTCCACACCATCGGTTTACCAAGCTGTCCAAGGCTCTCCACGCCGTCGAGCGAGAGCAGCCCCTGGTTGATCCAATTGAGGGCTATCACATCGGCCTCGCGTGCCCATGGATGGCGTGCCACGGCTGTGCCGGCGTGTCCGGCCGAGACCTTGAACAGGTTCTCACGGCTGAAACCGTTGTGGAGGAAGATGTAGCCGGTCTCCTTGAGGAACGACATGGCGTGGGGTACCTGGGCCACGTTGTCATCGTGGGTGTTCTTGCAGAACACGAGCATCCTCGCGTCGATACCCTCGGCCCGGAGCGCGTTCATCAGGCGGTAGGTGACCACGGCGGCACCGCCGGTGGTGTCGCTCGAATTGACGAGCACTACCTTGAGCGGACGTTTTGTCTCCATCACTCCCCCTTCTTGGCGGCGGGAGCAGTAAAGGTCACCCGCGAATTGTTCTCGACTATGTTTATCTCCGGCATACCGAGGCGTGCCTCAAGATATCTGACAAACTTTGTGCGCGTGGCCTTGTCCATCGGGCGGTTGTATTGCACCAAGGCGAGTCCCACAGTGTCGAGCTGGCCGGTGGCAATGTCGCTTATGATGCCCCGGGTGATGGCGATGTCCTTTACTTGGGGGAACAGCACGCGCAACTCGGGAGAGATGATGGCGGCCATGGAGTCGGTGCGCTCACGCTCGGCGTTGATGGCCCGCAGCGAGTCGATGGTGGCTGCCTGACGGTCGATGGTGGCCTGTGTCACCTGATAGATGTCGCGGAGCATCGTGGATGATGCCGCCGTGGCATCGAAGTCGGCCCGCTCGTCGCCTTGGATGATGGTCAGGGAGGCACCTCCGAGGTCATAGCGCGGCAATTGGGCCGTGAGGGCGAGCTGCACGGAGTCGATGGGTAGCGCCTTGCCTATGAGCGCGACGGTGATGAGCTTCTCGCCGTTGGAAATCTTGGCCTTGTAGTCGAGCACCTGGGTCCCGGCGAAGTGGAACTCGGAGTTTACAAACCGTCCCACGTTGCGCTGGAATGCGTTGTCGCGTATCATGGTATAGGTGAGGTAGATTGAGGGTATCATCGTGATGATGACGATGGCGTATACAATCTTGCGGACGCGACGTGCCCTCTCGGGGTTGACGGCGGTTATGTTATGGTAGCCCATGAGCTTGACACCGATGGTGGTCGCAAAGGCTATGTAGATCGAGTTGATGAGGAAGAGGTAAAACGCGCCGAGGAAGTAGTGGACCTGAAGCGTGGCGATGCCGTAGCCGACGGTGCAGAGCGGGGGCATGAGGGCGGTGGCGATGGCGACGCCGGGGATGACGTTGCCCTTGCTGCGCGAGCCGATGGCAAGCACGCCGGCCATGCCGCCGAACAGACCGATAAACACGTCGTAGATTGTCGGGGAGGTGCGTGCCAGGAGTTCGCTCGACCCTTCGCTGACGGGCGATATGAGGAAGTAGATGGTCGATGTGATGACGCTTATGGCGGTGGCCATGGCAAGGTTGTGGAACGACCGCTTTATCAGGCTGAAGTCATGGATGCCCACGCCGAGGCCAAGGCCGATGATAGGACCCATCAGCGGGGAGATGAGCATGGCGCCGATGATGACGGCGGTAGAGTTGGTGTTGAGGCCGAGAGAGGCGATGAAAATCGCGGCGATGAGAATCATCGAGTTCATGCCCCTGAACGACACACCCTCGCGGATGGAGGCTTCGGCCTCCTCTTGCGGTATCAGATAGGCCGAGAGGTTGAAGTAGCCTTTCAGATAGGTCTTGAGCGATGAGAGAACTTGTTGAGCCATATTTTGATTTCTTGGTTATGGATTTGTTCTTTTTTGATGACGATGAGCACATAGGCCAGCAATAGCAGCGTGCGCAGCGGCAGGTCTATGAGGTCGTGGCCGGTGTCGATGAGCATCCCGAGGCCGTAGAGGACCATGGCCGCGACGAGATAGAAGGCGGCGTTGGCCACGTCATAGCCCATGGGGTGTTTGGCGCGTCCCACGAGATAGGACATCACCATCATGGTGCCGTAACATGCGAGGGCGGCCCAGGCACAGGCCACATATCCGTAGACGGGGACTCCGACAAAGTTTACGACCACGACTATGGCCAGGCCGGTGAGGGAGAACCATGTGCCCCAGATGGTCTTGTCGGTGAGCTTGTACCACACGGAGAGGTTGAAGAACACGCCGAAGCAGATGTCGGCCATCATGATGATAGGCACGACCTTGAGGCCGGAGAAGTATTTGGCGTTGATGAAGTGCTTGATAACGGGCATGTAGTACATGACGGCGAGAAAGATGAAAAAGGAGAAGATAATGAAGTACTTCATCGCGTCACGGTAGGCTTGGGTCTTGTTCTCGCCGCGGCTGCGGCTCTGGGCGAAGATGAACGGCTCGTAGGCGAAGCGGAATGCCTGGGTGAACATCATCATCACCACGGCTATCTTGCCACACGCGCCATAGATGCCAAGCTGCTGCATGGCTATATCCTTGGTGGGGAACAGGTAAGGGAGGAATATCTTGTCGAGGTTCTGGTTCATGATGCCCGCGAGGCCGAATATCAGCAGCGGATAGGCGTAGATGAACATGCGGTGGAATAGCGCACGGTTGAAGACGGGCCTCACTCCCCGGGTGGCGGGGGTCAGCAGCCCGAGGGTGACCAACGAGGAGATGAGGTTGGCGAGGAAGATGTAGCCGATACCCCATGACGGGTCGTAGAACCAGGCGATGAGTCCGGGGTCATGCTCCCACAGCCATGGACATAGCAACAGGAAAAACAGGTTGAGGCCGATGTTCAGCCCGATGTTGATGAGCTTGAGAGTGGCAAATCTCATGGTCCGCTCCTTGTAGCGCAGGTAGGAGAACGGGATGCAGGAGTAGGCGTCGATGGCGAGGGTCAGGCCGAGCATCCACACGTAGGAGGGATGGTCGGCACAGCGGAGAGCGCCGGCTATCGGGTCGAGAAATATCCACAGCAGCGCGAAAAACAGCGTCGAGGTCGTGCCTACGGCTATGAGGGTCGTGCTGTAGACCTCGGCGGGATTCTTGACATCCTCATGGTTGGCAAATCGGAAGAAGGCGGTCTCCATGCCGTAGGTGAGCACGATGAGTCCAATGGCCACTATGGCGTAGAGGTATGTGACGATACCATATTCCCCCGGGAGGAATACGGCGGTGTAGAGCGGGACCAGCAGCCAGTTGAGGAAACGTCCCACTATGCTGCTGACACCGTATATGGCTGTGTCCTTAACCAAACTTCTTATCCCGGCCATATCTATGCAGTGTGTTGTCTTGTCATCTCATCTAACCAAGTCGTCGCTTGCCAAGCCCTACGAGAACAGCGACCCATACCGGTCGCCCGCGAGACGGCCAAGGTGGCTGTAGGCCAGTTCGGTCGCCTCACGTCCACGGGGTGTGCGCTTGATAAATCCCTCCTTGATGAGGAATGGCTCGTAGACCTCCTCGATGGTGCCGGGATCCTCGCCAAGCGCCGTGGCAATCGTGGTCAGTCCCACAGGGCCGCCCTTAAACTTGGTTATTATCGTTGTCAATATCTTGTTGTCTATCTCATCGAGGCCGTAGCGGTCGATGTTGAGTGCCTCAAGGGCATATCGGGCTATGGCCGGCTCTATCACGCCGGAGCCCTTGACCTGGGCGAAGTCGCGCACACGGCGCAGCAGGGCGTTGGCTATGCGTGGGGTGCCACGGCTGCGCATGGCTATCTCGTGGGCGGCCTCGGCGGTGCACTTTATGCCGAGCAGCCCTGCCGACCGCAGCACGATGCGCTCAAGTATCTCGTGGTCGTAGTATTCCAGATGGCAGTTGATGCCAAATCGCGCCCGCAGGGGTGATGTGAGCAATCCGCTGCGTGTGGTGGCACCGATGAGGGTGAACGGCGACAGCGTGAGCTGCACCGACCTCGCGCCGGGACCTTTGTCGATCATGATGTCTATGCGGTAGTCCTCCATAGCCGAGTAGAGGTACTCCTCAACGACGGGCGACAGACGGTGTATCTCGTCGATGAAAAGCACGTCGTTTTCCTCAAGCGATGTCAGTATGCCGGCGAGGTCGCCGGGCTTGTCGAGCACGGGTCCTGATGTCACCTTGAACCCTACCCCGAGTTCGTTGGCTATGATGTTGGAGAGGGTGGTCTTGCCCAGGCCTGGGGGGCCGTGGAGCAGCAGGTGGTCGAGCGCCTCGCCGCGCATACGCGCAGCGGCCACGAATACCCGGAGGTTGTCGATTATCTTCTCCTGTCCGCTGAACGAGTCAAACTCTGATGGCCGCAGAGCCTTTTCAAGCTCACGGTCACGCTCATTCTCGTTGCGGGAGGCCCTTATGTCAAAATCGTTGTCCAATTGTGTTGTCAGTCTTCTTGTTGTCTTATAACCGGTTGCATGGGAAGCCGTCCACTGCGCATCAACACGCCCCTCACCTTTCTCACCACGAGTGACGGGGGTATTCCCTTGAGGCAATGATAGTCGCCGCGCAGACATGCCTTGTCGCCAAACACGGAGCATGGGCGGCATGTCATCGACAGCTGCACCATGTCGGTCTCCTGTTGTTTCCAGCCCTTGAAGCCGCAGTAGGGATGGGTCGCGCCCCAGATGCTCACGACGGGTGTGCCGGCGATGGAGGCGAGGTGCATGTTGGCTGAGTCCATCGACACCATGACATCGACGTGGCTTATCAGGGCGAGTTCTGCGGGAAACCCATATTTCTTGCCGGCGAGCGATGTCACCGATGGCATCCTCTCGGCCCATCCGTCAAGTATCTGTTGCTCGTGGTCACCCCCGCCCATCAGATATATGCGGGTGTCGGGCCATGCCGACATCTCGGCGACGGCCTGTTCCATCAGTTCAGGCGGGTATATCTTGCCCTGGTGCTTGGCAAACGGGGCGACGGCTATCCAGGTCTCCCCTACTCCCTTTGGCGCTGATATGGCGGCATAGTCGGCTGCTGGAGCGCCATCGGGGCCAAACAGTGACTCAAACCTCTCCTCTACCGTCAGCCCGAGGCGGTAGAACACCTCGCGATAGCGTGCCCGCGATGATACGAGCGGCAGCATCACCTTGTTGTGGCGACGCGTGAGGGCGCGTTTGCGTGCGCGGCCCTTGTCAATCACCTTGACGGGGATGCCGTGGAGGCGACACATCATGGCGAGTATCTTGGTGCGTAGCACGTCGTGCAGGTCGGCAAACACGTCAAAACGGTATTCATCCCTGAGGCGATGGAACAGCCGGCGGAGTCCGGCCGGGCCGGCATACTCATGCTTCACGTCGGCACCGACAACGGTGAGATTGTCGGGGGCGTTGAGCATCAGGCCGGTCATGGTGGGGCGTGTCAGGTAGACAAACCGCGTGTCGGGGTTACACCGGCACACGCTGTAGACCACGGGTATCGACATGGCCACATCGCCTATCGCCGAAAAGCGGGCGATGAGCACTGTCAGCGGCCTGTGGCGCGAGGCGGTATGTCGGCCATTGTGTGACATGCAGTCAATCGTTATTTCTGTCCGTATAGCACGGGGTTGGTCTCGGGGTCGTTGTACATCTTCATCTGGCGGTAGACCTTCATGTATTTGCGGCCTTCTGCGATGTCATCGAACAGTTGGCCGATGGCTTCGGTGAGATCCTTGCGTTGCTCAAGCAGCACATCGAGCTTGGCGCGGCACTTGGCTGTGTGGGCCGGCGACGCGTCCTCGCGTGCCACCTCCTGTTCCATGTGATATATCTTGAGGGCGAGTATCGACAGGCGGTCGAGTGCCCACGCGGGACTCTCGGTGTTGATAGTCGCATCCTCACGCGGCTTTACATCCTTGTACATCTCGCGAAAATATGTGTCGAGTTCCTCGACCATGTCGGTGCGGTCCTGATTGGATTGGTCGATGCGGCGCTTGATCGCGAGAGCGGCGACGGGGTCAATCTCGGGGTCACGTATTATGTCCTCAAGATGCCACTGAACTGCGTCAATCCAGTTTTTGGCAAACAGTGTATGCTCCACCGTCCCCTCGCTGTAGGGGTTGACGGGAATGGCATCGACATCGTCGTGCTCGTGGTAATGCAGTGTAGACTCGTTGAATATCTTATAGCATTGGTCGGCAAATCTCATAATCGTAAGTCGGCTTATGGTTAACAAGTCAATTATAACTCACAAAGATAGCGATTGTCACGGTCAAATACAATATGACATCAGATTTTGTGGCGAATTTCACGTGTCGGGTCCTTGTCGTAGCACGGAGTCACGGTCTTGTAGTACGAGGTGGCCGAGTGGCATGTGTGGAAGCAAAGCGGGGCGCTCCATTGTGGAGCGCCCCGCCGGGGTTTATCGGGTTGCTATAGGGTCGGATGTTACTTTACAGCTACCTTGTGGGCCTTGCCATCGACAACTACTACGTAGATGCCACCCTCAACGGGGGTAACGGCCTTGGCGGCGATTGTGCGGCCTGCCATGTCGGTGATGGTGGCAGCGGTGAAGTCGCCGGTGATGACGATAGCACCTGCGATGGCCGATACCTCAGCGGCAGCGTCGGCAGCGTCGATGGCCTCAACGCCGGTCTTGACGATTGTCATCGGGAGAGTGGCGAGCGTAAGGTCGGGGAGTGTGCTGTTGGTCATCGAGCAGACAGCATCATTGTAGCTGTTGAGGAATGTGAAGATACCTCCCTCGGCAGTGTAGTCGGCACCCTCGACGAGGTCTGTGCCGGCTGCAGTCCACTTGTACTCGGTTGTGGCATCGCCTACCATGTATTGGTCAGAGAGGTCTACCTTACCGTCACTCGGGGTAACGTCCATATCCTGCTGGGGAGCGTAATCGAATGTGTAGCCGGTGGTCATCGGGATGGTGGCGAATGTCAGCTTGTTGTTCTTGATGCTGAGTGAACCGGTGTATTCAGCGGGTACTTTGATTTCCTCAAGGTTGTTGTCGTTGGCGTATATAGAGATGCCGGGGACGCAAACCGATGCGTCAAGAGCGGTGAGCTTGTTGGAGTTGACAGAGAGGTAGTTGAATGTCTCGTTCTGAGGCAGGGTGACTGCGGTAAGCTCGTTGCCCATGAGGTAGGCCGAGCGGAGAGCGGGCATCGCTGCGAGGTCAATCTCGGTAAGACCGGTATAGTTGAGGTTGATTGAGCTGAGCAACACACACTTTGAGAAGTCGGAACCCTGAAGGTGGTTCTCGCCCGAGGTGGCGTAGTTGTTGAGAGTGAGAGATGTCAGCTCGGGGAGGTCGAGGTTGAGAGCGCCAAGTTTGTTGCTCGGCATCGACAACATCTGGAGAGCCTTGTTGGCAGAGAGGTCGATGGTGGCGATGTTGTTGTTGGAGAGTGTGAGGCGCTCAAGTTTGGTGAGCTTGGAGACATTGACAGCGTCCACAGGATAGCGGTCAGAGTTACATGACACGGCAAGCTGGCTGAGGTCATCGTCACCATAGAGGGTGATGGTCTCACCGGCGGGAATCACGTCAAACACTGCGCCGTCCCATCCGCCGTTGGGGGCAGTCTGCGGAGCAGTCACAGAGCCGTCGCCGGCACCGACAGATACTGTCGACCCCTCCTCAAGGAGAGAGAATACCTCGATATGTACGGGCAGCTCATTGGCAGCGTCATAGGTGACGGTGAATGTAGCCACGGCGTTGAGGTTCTCGGGTGATGACACGGGGGTGGAGAGAAGTGTCAGGCTGGGGAATGCCTCGTTGGTCATCTCGCAGACAGCCTTGTTGAGCGGGGCGCTGAAAGTGAACACGCCATTGTCGGCGGTGTAGGCGGTACCCTCGGCGAGAGTGGTCTCGCCCTCTTTCCACGTGTAGGTGGTAGTCTTGTCAGCGGCGGTGAGCTGTGACGAGAGGTTTACCACGCCACCCTTGCCATAGGCAACGGGGATGTCCTGCTGGGGAGCATAGACGAAGTTTGCGCCAGTCAGTGTCACCACGGGGAGAGTGGTGAACGTGAAGTAGTTGTTCTTGATCTGGAGACGGCCAATATTGTTATTTACCTTTATCGAGGTCAGCTTGTTGTCGGTCATGTAGACGTATGCCTTGTTGGCCAGCGGTGTAAGGTCGGCAGTGGTGAAGCTGTTGAAGTTGGCGTTGAGTGTCTTGAGCTTGGGGTGCTTGGTGAAGTCGAAGTATGACTCATCGAGACCGCAGCCTGTGATGTTGAGTGTCGTAATATCGGCGTTGGCCTCGATAGAGAATGTGTCAAACCAACCGAGGTTGTCGGCGCTGTTGTAAGACACGTTGAGGGTCTTGAGGTTGGGCGCGGCCGAGAAGTCGGTGGCAAGCACCTGGTTGTTACCGATAATCGTACCGTCAGAAGCCAAGGTGTTGTTGACGGTGAGCGAGGTCAGCTTGCTGTCGGCGCCACCCTCGGGGAGGGTCAGCTCCTCAAGCTGGTTGTTTGCGGCTGAGACGGTGGTCACAGCTGCATTCTTTGCAAGGTTGAGTTTTGTGAGGTTGTTGCTGCCTACGGCTATATCCTTAACGCCTGTTAGCTTGTTGAGGTTGGTAGCTGTCAGCTTGGTAAGCTCTGACTCGGCGCTGTTGTATGACAGGTCGATGTAGTTGATGGCGGCGGGATCGGCACCCCAGACGGTGATGGTTGTGCCGGTGATTTTGCCTGAGACGGTGGTGAACACCCATCCGGCGGCATCGTAATCGGCAAGGGCAACGGGATCTGACAGTGTGCCATCACCCCAGTCTACCTGAACCGACTGTCCGTCAGTAGCGGAGATCTGGAACGATTTTTCTTGCCCGATTGCTTCCTCGGGGACGGTGAATGTCAGCATCTTGACGTTGTCAGCCGACATCGTTGCAGGGACTAACAGTGCCGCTGCAAGTAATGAATAGGTAAAAGACTTTCTCATAATGATTTGAAATATGATGATTAATCGTATTGCTGTGTTTGTGGCCGCATCGCGGTGCAACATTCACATGATGACACCAGAATGCAAAATGTCATTTTCGCAAAGATATTATAATTATTTGAAAAATGACAAAAATCCACGATAAAATCGAAAAAAGAAAAATTTTGGTCATCTTCATAGTCTCCACACCTATACAGATGCAACATTCCATCGGACATCCGAGGTCTTATCTCCTACCCATAGTAGGGAGGACTGTCAGATAGCTTGCAGTTCAGCCCCTACCCTGATTATTGTTTGTTGTCGGTTGTCTACGGACGTTCCATGGAACGTCCCTACATTTTAGCATTGCATTGAGTTGCGGAATAGTTACAGTTCGAGAATTTTCTATCGTTGAGAATATGGCATACTGGGTGTTGGTCAAACGGAGTGGTTGGAATGAAGCAACCCGGGACTGCGCCAGTGATGGCGCGGCTCCGGGTTGGGATGGTTGTAATGTGGGATGGAATGGACGCGGGGGTTATTTGACGGCGACCTTGTGAGAGATGCCATCGACTGTGACGATGTACAGGCCGGGGGTCATGGGGGTGACAGCCTCGGCTGCGACAGTGTGTCCGGCCATGTCAGTGATGGTGGCGGCGGTGAAGTCGCCCTCGATGACGATGGCTCCGGCTATGGCCTTGACTGACACGCCGGCGGCGCTGACAACCTCAATGCCGCTGCTGAAGACGGCGAGGGGTTCGGTGGTGAGGGTCAGTTTGGGGAATGTCTCGTTTGTCATCGAGCAAACAACACCGTTGAAGTTGTCAAGGAATGTAAACACGCCGTCCTTGGCCTCGTAGTCGACACCCTCGGTGAGGACTGCGTCGCCGGTCTTCCATGTGTAGGCTGTGGTTTTGCCGTCGATGGTGAGCTGTGACGACAGGTCGACCTTGCCATCGGCAAATGTAGCTGCCATGGGGTCCTGAGTGTTGTAGGTCAGCGTACCGCTGATGACGGGGAGGGTGGCGAACGTCAGCTTGTTGCCGTTGACGTTGCAGGCCCCGATGGCATCGGGGACCTTGATGGAGGTGAGGCCATTGTTCATCGCGAATATGCGCGTGTAGGAGGTATTGACCATCATCGACGCGTCGAGAGTGGTCAGCTTGTTGGCGTTGACGGTGATGTAGTTGAGCTTGTCGAGTCCTGTAAGGTCAAGGGTGGTCAGCTCGTTGCCCACCATGTATATCTGCTCAAGGTTCTTGAGGGATGAGAAGTCAATCTCGGTGATGAGGTTGTAGTTGGCCTTGAACACCTTGAGTGCCGGGGTCTTGGTGAAGTCGAGTCTTGTCACGTGGTTGTTGCCTGAGGTGAGCGTGTTGTCGAGCTCAAGACGCTCCAGCTTGGGATTGTCGAGCTTGACGGTGGTCAGGTTGCAGCTGTTGGCGCCAAACTTCCACAGCTCCTTGTTATTGGTGAGGTCGATGGTGGTCAGGTCGTTGGAGCTGAAGTCCATGCGGTAGACGTTGGTGAGAGCCGACACATCGACGGTCTTGGTCTTGACATTGCCGGTGGAGAATGACCCGTCGACCTCGTAGATGGTAGTGGGGTCGCCGTAGACGGTGATGGTAGTGCCACGTGGACGCTCACGCAGTGTCACAAAAGCATTCTCGTTATTGTGGTAGGGGACGCGTACCTGTGCGCTCTCCACGCCGTCACCCCAATCGACGGTCACCATCTGTCCGCTGACGTTGGATGATCCGAGGGAGACCTCCGTGTAGCCGGTGCCATCGGGGTCTACAGTCCACGACATGATCTTCTGTGCCGTATCAGCCGATGCTGTCATCGGTATAAGCAGTTGGCACAGCATCAATGAGGTAAAGATTTTTCTCATAATTATACAAGTTGTTTATAGTTGTCCCGCAAAAATATCATATAATCCCGACATATACAAATAATATTCAACGGCGTGGGGATTGGCCTGAGTCAGTAGTGTATAGCCGGGATGGCAACGCGCGTCAAAGGGGTAGGAGGGGGACGCAACTGGCTCTAAAACAGGGTGAGCTGCGTGTCGAGCAGACGGAACGACATGCGGTGGTGGGGAGTGGTGCCGTAGCGTGCTATGGCCTCGCGGTGGGCGCGGGTAGGGTAGCCCTTGTTGATGTCCCAGCCGTATTGGGGATACTGCTTGTGAAGCACCCTCATGGCCTCGTCGCGGTGGGTCTTGGCAAGGATGCTCGCGGCGGCGATGTTGGCAAACCGTCCGTCGCCCTTGACAAACGTGGTCCACGGTAGGGAACCGTAGGGGGTGAAGCGGTTACCATCGACAATCACGGCTCCGGGTCTCACCGTCAGCGCGTCGAGAGCGCGGTGCATCGCGAGGATGCTTGCCCGGAGTATGTTGATGCGGTCAATCTCGGCGGCGGTGACGACACCCACAGCCCATGCCACGGCATCTCGTTCGATGACGGGACGCAGTGACTCGCGCCGCCGCTCGGTCAGTTGCTTGGAGTCGTTGAGTAGCGGATGGTGGTAGTCGTCGGGGAGTATCACGGCGGCGGCATAGACATCGCCGGCGAGGCATCCGCGCCCGGCCTCGTCGCATCCGGCCTCAAGCCGTGAGGATATGTAGCATGTGGGAAGCATCACTCGTCCATGAATCCGTAGCCGAATCCCGAGCGGTTGACCAGCCGGGCCGCGTAGGGGCCGAGCTTCTTGCGTATGCGCGAGATGTTGACATCGATGGTGCGCTCTGACACGACGACCTGCTCGGGCCACACGTGGTGGAATATCTCCTGACGCGTGAACAGACGGTTGCGGTTTTTGAGGAAGAATGCAAGGATATCATACTCCGTGCGGGTGAGATGGAGCGGCTGTCCGTCGATTGTGATGATGTTGGCCACAGTGTTATGGTACAGACCCTTGGCTGGCTGTGGAGCCTCCTCCTTACGAGCGCTGATATCGGCTTTTCCGCGCATCGGCGGGAGGTCAGTGACGAGATTGTGACGCCGGAGGACCGACCTGACCCTTGCCACCATCTCGCGGATGGAGAATGGCTTGAGGACGTAGTCGTCGGCACCGATGTTGAAACCGTCGACTATGTCGTCCTCGGTGTCGCATGCGGTGCAGAATATGACAGGTATGCCTGACGTGTCGGGGTTCTGCTTGAGCAGATGCGCGAGCTTGAATCCCGAGACCTCTCCCATCATCACGTCGAGGATAAAGAGAGAGTAGGTGGTCAAGTCGCGGTGCAGGGCTTCCTTGGTGTCGTAGCATACGTCTACGTGATATCCTTGAAGCTCCAGATTGTACTGCAACAACTCGCAGATTATTTCTTCATCATCGACGACCAGTATTTTTAGTTTCCCGTCGCCCATTAGGAGTTCTGTTTAGTTCGTTTTACCACAAAGATACAAGATGGGTTCACCTTTCCAAACATTGGTAACAAGATTGTAGCAAAAAAGTTCACTAAGATTCCTAAGCCGGGATTACGCCGCGCAGCTGTGACTTGACGGCATCAACGACGTTGATGATGTAGTCGCCGGTCTTCTCAAGATCAGAGACGATGTCCATGTAGTAGATACCACTCTGATACTCATATCGCTTGGAGTTGATGTTCTCGATGTTGGCCGTGCGGAGCTGGTTGCGGTAGTTGTTGATTTCGCGCTCAAGGTTGTAGGAGCGTATGATGTCTGGCTCGCGTGCGGTCTCGGGTTCGCCGAGCAGCAGGAGCATGTTGTTCATCGCCTCGCTGACGTGGTCAAACATCTTGTCGATGTCGCCATACTGGAGGTCGGTGAAGTGGGCGCCGCTCTCGGTCTTGCGCACGAGTATCTTGCCGACTCCGAGGCAGCAGTCGGCTATGCTCTCAATCTCGGAGACAATGGCGAGCATCGTGGTGATGCGGCGCTTACCCTCATTGGAGAGGCGCCCCTCGGCGATGCGGTTGAGGTAGTTGGCTATCTCAAGCTCCATGCGGTCAGATATGTCCTCATATTTCTGCAACCGGGAGTACAGCTGGCTGAAGTCCTCGCTCTGCTCCTTGGAGTGGACGAGCGTCCGGGCCATCGTTATCATCTTGGCTACGCGTTCGGCATAGACCTTGATCTCCTTTTCGGCCTGGGCTATGTTAAGCTCCGAGGCACTAAGCAGACCGCCCGAGATGTAGCGCAGCTGGAACTCCTCGTCCTCCTTGTGCTTGGCGGGAAGAATCCACTCTACAATCTTGACGTACAAGCCGGTAAACCATATCATTATCGACAGGTTGATGAGGTTGAAGATAGTGTGGAACATCGACAGGCCGAACGATACGCTCAGCTGCATACGCGCCACCGTCATGTTGACGTGATCCATCGCAGGAAGAGTCCCCTCAAGGTAGGAGTTGTATACATCGGGCTGGGTCGACTGGAGGTTGTCGAGGTAGCCGAACAGGGCGTTGGGGTCCCCCTGGCCACACAGTTCGGTAATCCACGAGTCGAGTCTCACGAATGGGAAGAAGACACACAGGCACCATATCGTGCCAAGTACGTTGAACAACAGATGACCCATGGCCGTGCGCTTGGCCGCGACGTTGCCGCCGAGCGAGGCGAGCAGGGGGGTGATGGTGGTGCCGATGTTGCTGCCGAGGATGAGTGCGCAGCCGATGTCAAACGTTATCCATCCCTTGCTACACATGATGAGCACGATGGCAAACGTCGCCGCCGATGCCTGTATCATCAGCGTCAGCACGAGACCGACGATGAGGAAGATGACTATCGAGCCAAATCCCATCGAGGTATATTCCTGGAGGAACGCGAACACCTCGGGATTGCTCTTGAGGTCGGGGACGGCCCCGTTGATATACTCAAGTCCGAGGAATAGGAAAGCGAAGCCGATAAGGGTCTCGCCGATAGATTTGTAGCGACTGTTCTTGGCAAAAAGCAGCGGCACGCCTATGCCGATGACCGGGATGGCAAACGAGGCTATGTTGACCTTAAAGCCAAAGAGAGTGATAATCCACGCGGTGAACGTCGTGCCGACGTTGGCGCCCATGATGACGGCCATTGACTGGCCGAGGGTCATGAGTCCGGCATTTACAAAGCTGACCACCATCACCGTGGAAGCCGAGGAGCTTTGTATCAATGCAGTGATGAAGAATCCTGTGAGCATACCGGTGAACCGGTTGCGGGTCATGGCTGAGAGAATAGTGCGCAGACGGTCGCCGGCGGCTTTTTGCAGACCCTCGCTCATGATCTTCATGCCATAGAGAAAGAGTCCTACGCCTCCGATGAGCGTCAAAAAGTCCAAGAAACTGTAGTTCATACAATCGGGGGTATGTAGGAAAAATTTTTACGGTTGCAAAGTTATCCAATTAATTCATACTACATAACCATTTACAACATAATTTTGATTTTCACGCGGATGATTTTTTAGAATTTTTGTAATCTTTCGCAGAGGAGAAGTTCGACTATCCATCAAATATAATTGGGTATGCGTCAACAATGTAGGGGTGTACCATGGTGCACCCGCTGTCTATAGGTGCCATTTTGGAGTGCGCCCTATGGATGTCATTTCGGGGGATACGTCCCGCTGCCGGTGCGGCTTTCACCTGAGCATCGCGACAGCCTCGGCAAGCTGTAGGGTTCCCCATTTTTCCTCAAGTCCGCGCAACTGTGTCGCGTCCTTGAATGGGGGATAGTCACACCGCAGCGTCAAACGGCGGTAGTGGTGGTGCATCACACCTGATACGATTGACAGAGGCCGGATGTCACCATGCTCGCGTGAGCGTTGGAGAGTGCGCATGAACAGGTCAAAGTCGGCGGCCTGTTCCGTGGGGTCCCACTCGCCGACGAGGCCGACACCGCGCCGTGTCATCATCACCGCAGAACCCGAGAAGCCTATGCGGGTGGAAGTGCCGTAGCGCTCCCAGACGCGGCGGCAGTAATGGGTCCAGTCGCCGTAGGTGAGCCGTGCCATCAATCTCAGTGACACGGCGCTTTGGCCGAGCGTGAATATCAGTGGATACTTGATGTGTTTCCACCGTCGCGACAGGCGGCGTGTCAGCTGCTCGTCGCCCATGCGGTCGTTGGAGGCGAGTGAGAGTACCTCGTAGCCGTCCTGGCCGAGAACCTGCATCATCCGGGTGTCCCAATGGGGTGACAGCAGTATGTCATTGTTGAAAAAGGCGTAAACGTCACCCTTGGCCATCGCCAGACCCTGATTCTGACAGTAGGGGTAGGAGTAGTTACCATCGTTGGCTATCACGGTGACGTTGCCTCCAAGACTCTCGAAAAACTCCCGTGAGCCATCGGTTGAGCCGTTGTCGATGACTATCAGCTCCCAGTCGCCGTCGGTGGTGGCGGTCAGGGAGTTGTAATACAGGCGGTTCATCGCCAATTGGTTGTATATGGCTGTGATTATGCTTATCATGTTGGCTGTTGTTGGATGTCAGCGTTGTTTTGCCTTTGGTATTATGCCGTAAGCGTGAGGTCAGCTGCCGGGGTTGATTAGGCCGAGGTACTTGGCGATGACGAGGGTGGCGATCAGGCGCTCGCGGCGTTCGTCGCGGAATTGCATTGTCCAGCGGTTGGCCTCGGTGATGATGCGTCGGGCCATGGCGGGATCGGCCTCAAGCATGTCGAGCCGCTCGTGGAGGTCGGAGTAGTCGGCGGCGATGCGCAGATAGTGCACGTCGGGTATCAGCCGTCCCTCCATGTACCATGTCTCAAACTCGGGTTCGGGCATGACTGCGACGGATTGGCTGCTCATGACCCACTTGAGGTTGCTGGCCACGTCAAAGCCCTCAAGGGCGAGTATCCACTTGTAGCGCAACTGGGCGGCAAGGGTCATCTTGGGGGTGTGCCACGCGGGATTGCCATGGCGCGAGGAGTCGCCGAGGTCTACACGCGGGTCACCGAAATAGAGGTCGAAAAACCGTATCCTCTTGGGCTTTCCCGGGACCTTGCCCCTGAAAACGACCCCAGACAGCTTGTCGGCGTAGTCGGTCTTGTCGTCAACCCACGTGAAGTGACGTATCTTGTCGAGCTTGAGCAGCACGGAGTTGGCGTTGTCGCCCGCGATGGGACGGCTCTTGGTGATTGACGGCACGGGGGGTATGGTGGTGATGTCGCCGGGGAGCCAGTTGATGCGGGTGTCGCGGGGAAAGGGTCTCATGTATTCCCTAAGGTCGTGCCAGTAGGTCGATGGCTGCTCGTCGCGGGCTATGTCGCATACCCTCCTGTCGGCGCTCTCGGGCGGACCCTGCGTCTTGCAGTAGTAGTTGACACGGTCGAGAATGTAGGGCCAGTCTCTACGGCTACGGGACTTATCAAGGACTGCGCGTATGTCGGGATGCCGCGCCGGTATCAATTCGCGGGCAAATGCCTTGACAAAGTAGGGGAGCTTGGCATTCTTTCCGTTGTGGAGGTCGTATAGCAGGCTCATTGTCATTGAGAGATGTTGGAGGGGTGAGGGTTGGTTGGGGTGGGGAGTCCGGCTGTCTCGACCGACATGCGGTTATGGACGATGCGGGAGTTCCATTCCTGGACGAGCGCACGGAGCCACGTGACCATGCGGTCGACCTCGTCGCGGTCATAGTCGGTGAGCGGTGTGGTCATCTGTTGGTCGGTGGTGATGTCGTAGACTGCCGTGACCTGACGCAGGTCGCGTCCCATCCTCACGGCATACTTCATGCCGGTGACCTGAAACTCGCTGATGATGAAGCTCGCGGCATAGTGGGGGACGCTGTCATCGAGGATGTCGGTGCCGGGACTCATGAACGGCTTGTCGTAGCCAAGGAGCCCGAGTATACTCGGGGCGATGTCCAGTTGGGACATCACCCGGTCATCTATACGCCTCGGCTCAATGGAGCCGTCGGGGGCGTAGACGATATAGGGGATATGGTAGAGGATATAGGGGGTATCGTACTTGGTTCCTCGCAGGTCACGGCATCCGTGGTCGGAGGTGATGATGAACACCGTGTTGTCATACCATGGCTGGGTGCGGGCTGTCTCGAAGAAATTGCGTATCGCACGGTCGGTATACTCTATGGCTCTCAGCTGACCTCCGGCGGGAGATAGGTAGCCGTCAGTGTTCCAGTCGTCGGGGACGTTGAATGGGGCATGGGCGTCGAGGGTGAACCATCCGGCCATGAAGGGTTCGGGGAGGGTCGACATGTCGCGGGCGGCGTATGCTCCCATGGCGTGGTCCCAGATGCCCCACGTGCCGTCGTAGTCGTCCTCGTTGTCATAGCGGCGGCGGTCGATGATGGTGGAGAAGCCGGTGGCCCCGAGTATCTGGTCGATGTTGAACGACCCACGGTTGCCGCCAAAGTAGAATCGGGTGGTGTATCCCTCGTCGCGGAGCAACCGGGCGGGGGAGTCAAATGTGTTGGCGTTGTAGGGGGACAGCATGTATTGCAGCGGCTCGTAGTTCGGAAACCCACCGAATATCGACATGATACCCTCGTTGCTGCGTCGGCCGGTGGCCATGTTGTGGAGGACGGTAAGCGACTTAGTGGCGATGGAGTCGAGAAACGGCATCAAGCCGCGACGGGTGTCGCCGTGGACAAAGTTGAGGGTGTCAATGAAATGCTGCCCGCCGCTCTCCATCACTATCACCACTACGTTTTTGCCTTTCAGTCCTTTGGCCGTAGCTGTGGTATCGGGCAGCTGAATGCTTGTGCGCACCCGTGCTATCTCATCGTCGGTCAGCAGGCTGACCTCCTCAACTGTGTTGCTCTCGTCGGTGCCGCTTAGTGAGCGGAGTATGCAGAACGGAGTGTTGAGAACCACGTTAATGTGGCCATTACGTTTCACGTATTGCGCTGCGTCCCCAATACCAAAAGGTCGTCCGGGGCTGACAGACCCGCGTATTCCGAGAAACGACAGACTGACAGCGAGCAGGAAGATGCCACATCTCGCCACAATGTCGCGTGCTTTGCTGCGTGGAGGCTTCGGAGGGATGATTGTGACACAGTGATAAAGCAGGATGATTACCGCCATTATCAAGGCCACGCCACAGAATGCCCACCAGTATTCCTTGAAATAGGAGAGGATGACCCCGACAATGTTGGACTCGCCAGACATGTTGACAAGCGAGAACCACCGCATACGTGAGCCGGAAAATCGGAAAAACGGGATGTCAGCGATATTAACAGCTATCATCACGGTGTTGGTCACATAGTATATCCAGTCGGAAACGCGCAGGTAGATGCGTCCCGATGTCCCTCTCCAGGGAAGGAATCTCATCACGATAAACAGGGCGTTGACATATATTGCCGCAGTGAGGTCAAAGCGCAGTCCGTGCCACATCAGGTTCCACAGTTCCCCGGCAGGGGCAGAGCCTGTCATGTCGCTGTTGTAGGCATAAAAGGCGAGCCTCGTCAGCCATAGGGCGACGAGGGCAATTGCAAACTGATAGATGGTTGCAAGATAGATGTTGGTCTTGAATTGGAGATGTCTCATAGTCAGTGATTAAATGATTGGTCGGCCCGATGGCGTGGCCGGGTGGTGCGCAAGAAAAAGAAAGTGAACAGTCCCGCCGCGACAAACAGCGACACCGAGAAGCTGAGGAAGATGCCGTAGACACCGAGGCCGCATGGGAAGCCGAGCAGATAGGTGGCGGGCAGACCGATGACGACATAGGAGACAAAGGCTATCCACAGCATCGGCATGACGTTGGCGGTGCCGCGCATGGCGTTGGCAAAGTTAATCTGGGTCGCGTCGCCGTACTGGTATAGTACGAGCGGGACAATGAGTCCCGAGGCCATGACTATCACACGCGGGTCCTCGGTGAATGCCCCGATCACGTCGTGGGCGGCGATGATGAAAAACAGCGAGGAGCAGGTGGCGAGCAGGAGCATCACGTGGTATCCGGCAAATGATACGCGTCTCATGGCGGTACGGTCAGCGAGACCGTTGGCGTTGGAGATGAGTATGGAGACGGCAGAGCCGATGCTGTAGTAGACGCAGAAGCCGAGGGTGCCCACTATTATGATGACCTGGAATGATGCGAGTTCTATGGCTCCGAGCCATCCGGCCATCACGGCAGCGGCGCTGAACGAACCGCTCTCAAGTATCATCTGTAGTGCCACGGGCCACGATGTGCGGTTGAGAGTGCTCCATTGAGCGCGGTTGAGCCGTCCTGCGGTGAAGCCGTCGCGGTAGGGGCGGTATTGCCGTGACATGAAGAACACTGCACATATCACCACGGGGCATATCACGCGTGCTATCAGGGTGCTTATGCCGGCTCCCGTGAGTCCCAGTTCGGGACATCCGAGCTTGCCGTAGATGAGCAACCAGTTGCCGAGGATGTTGACGGCGTTGGCGGTAAGGATGATCCACATCGGCATCTTGGTGCGATTGATGGCAAATGCCCACTGGGCAAACACGTTGAACAGCGATACCGCCAGCAGTCCGGCGAGGTAGATGAGGTAATAGGGGCGTATCAGCGGCAGCAGCTCCCCGGGCTGGCCAAGGCGCTCGATGTTGAGGTAGATGATGCCCATCACGGCTGTGACGAGCAGGGAGAACAGGAGGTTGAGCACCACTGCGTTGCGCATCATGCGTCCTATCGCGTCGGGACGGCGCTGGGTGAACAGTGCGCCGACGAGGGGAGTGATGCCGTAGGTGAAGCCTACACAGCCGAAGATGGCCAAGTTGAACAGGTTGTTGACAAACGAGGCCGAGGCAAGTGCCTCAGTGGAGTAGCGTCCGACCATGATGTTGTCGGCAAACCCGACCACAATCATGCCGAGCTGTCCGATGAGTATGGGGAGTCCGAGCCTGACAATGGCACGGTAGTCGGCGGCATATTTGGCTAAAAGTGTTGGCATGACGCAAAGATACGCTTTTTTTTCGGTTTGCACCGTGGCGGGAATTTGTGTATCTTTGACCGAATATATAAGAGCTATGCCGATGGATAAGGTTGTCATCTCGCCGCGTCATGAGCGCCTACGTGGCTTCGTGGAGTCTGTCCCCGCGATGTTTGACCGTGGGGAGGGTCGCCTGCTGTTTGAGGGCCGCAATGAGATACGCCTGTTTGACTACGGAGATGAGCGGGTGGTTGTCAAGCGCTATCGCCGACTCAACGGTGCGCGGGCGCTATCCTACACTCTGTTTTCGTCGAGCAAGGCATCGCGGGCCTATCGGTTTGCCATTGAGATGGAGTGTCGTGGTGTGGATACACCCGAGGCGATGGCCTATATCGAGATATGGCGGCACGGATTGCTACGCGACTGCTACTTTGTGTCGGCCTATACGGATGATATGCCGCTCTTTGACCCGCTCGTGGGGACCCCCCGCTATGACCGGGGACTTGCCGCCGATGTTGCGGAGTTTATCGCGTCGATGCACGCTCGTGGGGTGGTGCATGGAGACCCCAATCTCGCCAATATACTGTATCATGATGACCCGGACGGTCGCCGGCGGTTCTCTGTGATCGACACCAACCGCTCGCGGTTTTATAACAGTGAGGTGCCGCGTCGGGTCTGCATCGCCAACCTGAAGCGCGTGACCCATCGCCGGGACCTGCTGCGTGACATCGTCACGCGCTATGCAGCCGTGAGAGGGTGGGATGCCGCAGCGACCATGGCCGAAGTCGAGCGGCTGCTGTCGCGGTTTGAACGCAACCGCCGCCGCCGTCACGCCATCTCCCGCTTTTTCGGCGGCCATCCCCGCTGACAGCCTGCCCCCCCCTGTACCTCCTCACCCATGTCGATGGCACGTCTTATCGCAAAGCCAATGGCCCATGCTGACATCATCCATGGGCCATGGAATTAGCGGACCTCTCCGAGGCCCATGTCTTTCAGAACTCATCTTTACCCCACGCCTCGCTGTCGCTCGTGGTGGGGCTACAACCAATCCGCGTCTCCGACGCTATGCCGGTCGCTCGTGATGGGCTTAGAGGCGGGAGTAGCCGTTCTTGAGGTGGAGGAGGTTTTGAAGGGGGAAGGTGAGGGCGTTAAGGCGGTGAAGGAGGTTGACGGGCTGTCGCTCGCCGCGCCAGGGGGTCATGTCGAGATAGTGGAGGAAGTCGCGCTTGTAGGGGTGGACGCACTTCTCATGCCAGGGCTTTTTCTTGCCGGTGAAGTGGATGATGGCGGCGTTGCGGCGTTCGGACTTTATCTCGTCGACTGAGCGTGACGTATAGTGGCGGCGGCGAAAAAAACCATCCTGCATGTTCCAGCGCAGGGGCAGAAAGCGGCGCTTGCCGCAAGTAGTGGCGTTGAGGGCATCCTGATCGTTGATAGCAAGGCGCTCAGGGTAGAGCCGGATGTATTCGGCGATGGTCTCGCCCATGTTGTGGGAGCGCCAGTAGTCGAGGTTGAACAGTACCATGCCGGCGTTGAAGTAGGAATGTTCGGGAGAGTAGTGGAGGCGGGTATAATTGTCGGGAAATGCGCTCGTCATATCCTCGACAACACCGATGGCATAGCCGGTGAGGTCAGTGTCCCACAGCTCGCGTATTGGGGCTGTGACAATCATGTCGCTGTCGAGGTAGAGGGCGCGGTCGATGTCGTCGGGCAGTATCTCGGTGAGGAAGCACCGATAGTAGGTCGACATGCTGTACCACTGTCCCGGATCGGGGCAGAACGAGAAGCGGGAGGGGTCTATGATGTGGATGGAGAGGCGTTGGTGATAGCGCTCCGTAACCCATTGTTTCAAGATGCCCACCGACTCATTGGAGAGGGCATCGGCGATGACGTGGATGCGGAATTGTTCGTCGGGATTGTTGTCAAACAGCGAAGTGAGCAGCACGATGCAGTACTTGACATAGTTGTCGTCAATGCTGCATACTATCTCTATCGTGTCATGCCCGTTGGGGACAGGATGAGCTGTGGGGAGGTCGGTTGATTTCATGAGTCGGTCAGAGAGTTATAGATGGCCATAATGGCGTTGTAAAAACGGCTGTAGGAGAGCCGGTCGATGACTGTAGCCTTGGCAGCTGTCCCAAGCCGATGGCGCAGGGTGGGGGAATCGCAGAGCCGCGTGATGGCTTCGGCGAGAGCCTGCGGGTCGTCAGGAGGCACGAGCAATCCGTTGACACCGTCGTTGATGTATTCGCGCTGGGCACCCGAAGTGGTGGCGATGACAGGCTTTCCACAAGCCATGTACTCTACTGTGGCAAGTCCAAACGACTCGCGGGCGCGGGATGGGGTCACCCCGATGTCGGTCTGCCTTATCAGCGGGAATATGTCATCGACATGCCCGGCCCAGTCAATCATGCCGCTGACTCCGGCCACATCGGCCAACCGCCTCAGCGTGGCGATATACTCGGGCCGACCAGTGCCGGCGATGACCACTCGCAGACCGGGATGCTTGACGAGTGGGAGGGCATTGATGAGGATGTCGATACCCTTCTCGGGGGCGATGCGGCCATGATACATCACGGTGATGTCACTATTGCTATGCGACGGGGTGGTATCGGTGACATCAGACGGGACAGATATACCGTTGTGGATGACATGGACACGGCTCATATCGACCTGCGGACAGCTTGACAGAAACTCATCGAGGGCAAGCTGGGAGACAAATACCATGGCATCAATCGAGCGATAGAGGGCGATGTGGCGGCGCGAGGTGCGAGCAGGACGCACGAGATGACGCGTGAGTACCACGCGCACGTCATTGTTGCCCGAGAGCGAGCGGGCGCGTGTGGCCACGACAGCATCCTTGAAGTTATGGACATGGACTACGACCTTGCCCTCCTTGGCGAGACACCGTCCCAGTATGAGCGGACTGATGATGTCTATGGAGCCTTTAAGCGGCATGGTTGTGACCGGGAAGCCCGCATCGAGAAACCGCCGGGACACGGCCGGGAAGTTGCGGGTCATCACGGCTACATCATGTCCCCCGGCACGCTGGGCTGTGGCCAGGTCGAGGACATATTGCTCGCCGCCGCCCCAGGTCTTGTTGCTGACAAGGTGTATAATCTTCATGGCCATGCTTTATTTATCGGTCGGAGGATGTGCCGGGGTCTCCGGCTTTCCTCAGCAGCTTGCGTCGGGCCATACGGTAGGCCATCATTGTCGAAGTGAACCGCTCACGGCATATCGCACGTCCCTCCGGGCCGTCAAGGATGCCTCCGTCGTTGATGAAACAGCCTATGAAAGCCCCGAATCCCTTTAACCAAGGGGTGAGAGGTCCAACGCTGTTGTTGTGAGTAGCGATGACACGCGCCCTGATTCCGGCATGACGCAACTCCTTGCGGCGGTATTCGGCCGGGGTCGAACAGCGGTAGTGGAGTATGTCGCCGTCAATCGGTGCGGGTCGCAACGTGTCGGGAAAGATGACGCGCTCGTGCACGTCGCGCAGGTTCCAATTGGCATAGCGCTTGTCAAACAGTCGTATCTGCACATCGGGATACCACCCGCAGTGGCGCACCGGCACACCACAGTAAAAGTTAAGCCGGGAGAAAGCGTAGACACGATGGGTAAAGCCCTCGCGCTTGAGCTTGAGCAGGGAGGCACGCAGAGCGGGCGACAGCTCCTCGTCGGCATCGAGCGACAGCACATAGCTGTGTGTTGCCATAGACGTGGCATACTGGCGCTGAGCACCGTAGCCTTGAAACCGGCGGCGCGTGATCTTGCAGCCGTAGCGGCGGCAGATGTCGAGGGTACCGTCGGTGGAGAATGAGTCGACCACGATAATCTCGTCGGCTATACCGTTGAGCGAGCGGAGACATGCCTCGATGCGGCGCTCCTCGTTGTAGGTGATTATTGTCGCTGAAATACTGCCCATGGGTGCTGATGGTTTACGGTTATGCTCCGGCATTAAGCGCCTGCTCGATGTCGGCGATGATGTCGTCCACATCCTCGATGCCCACCGAGAGGCGTATCAGGTCGGGCTGCACGCCGGCGGCAAGCAGTTGCTCGTCGGTCATCTGGCGGTGGGTGTGGCTGGCGGGATGGAGTACCGAGCTGCGTGCATCAGCCACATGGGTGACGATGGCGACAAACTTGAGGTTATCCATGAAGCGGATGGCCACATCGCGTCCACCTTTCAGGCCAAACGACACGACACCGCATGAGCCATTGGGTAGGTACTTGCGGGCGAGGTCGTGATACTTGTTGCCGGGCAGACCGCTGTAGTTGACCCATGCCACCTTGTCGTTGGCGGCAAGGTACTCGGCGACGCGCCGGGCGTTGGAGCAGTGACGCGGGACGCGGAGGTGCAGGGTCTCAAGACCGAGGTTGAGCAGAAAGGCGTTCTGTGGCGACTGTATGCTGCCGAGATCGCGCATGAGCTGGGCGGTGGCCTTGGTGATGTAGGCCATGCGCCCGAATGTCTTGGTGTAGGTCAACCCGTGGTAGGACTCGTCAGGAGTGCATAATCCGGGGAACTTGTCGGCATGTGCGTCCCAGTCAAAGTTACCGCTGTCGACAATCGCCCCGCCGACGCTCACGGCGTGTCCGTCCATATACTTGGTCGTGGAGTGGGTGACGATGTCGGCCCCCCATTCAAAGGGGCGGCAGTTGATTGGGGTGGGGAATGTATTGTCGACGATGAGGGGAACACCGTGGGCATGGGCGACACGGGCAAACTTCTCGATGTCGAGCACCTCAAGGGAGGGATTTGATATCACCTCGCCAAACAGAGCCTTGGTGTTTGGACGGAACGCGGCGGCAATCTCCTCCTCGGAGGCATCTGGCGAGATGAATGTTACGTCGAGGCCGAGTTTTTTCATTGTCACACCAAAGAGGTTGTAGGTACCGCCATAGATGGCCGAGGAGCAGACGAGGTGGTCGCCAGCCTCGCAGATATTGAACACGGCATAGAAATTGGCTGCCTGTCCGCTCGACGTGAGCATGGCGGCTATACCCCCCTCAAGGGCGGCTATCTTGGCGGCCACGGCATCGTTGGTGGGATTTTGTAGCCGCGTGTAGAAATATCCTGAGTCCTCAAGGTCAAACAGGCGTGCCATCTGCTCGCTGGTGTCGTACTTGAATGTTGTGCTCTGGTAGATGGGCAAAACTCGCGGCTCTCCCTTGGTAGGCTGCCATCCCGCCTGGACGCAGACGGTATCACGGCTCATTTTGGCTGACATAAGAATATGGTTTATTTTTTTGCAATCGGTGTAGATTGCAAAAATAACAAAAATCTGTCAATATGTCACTATCGTATCAATTGTGCCGTCGCGACATGGGTATATTGGCGATGGAGTATCACATGAGAATGAAGAAGGGTGGACGGTGGGGTAGGGGAGAGGTTGGGCGAGAGTGACGGTGGAGATGGAGAAGACGAGTGTGAGACGAGGGAGAAGTCGAAGCCGGAAATGGGGCGCGAGAATGGGATTTTTGTGAACAAAGGTATTGTTGAAATCGAATATTTGATTCTCACGAGGTTGCCACTAAGCATAACACATTATAAATCAACCACATATACACAAAACAGCTTATTGCCGCAAGTGGTCAGAAAAATTGACGACCAACGAGAATGAGGGACAACGGGAGATTTTCGTGGAAAATCAGTAAGTTTGTAAAAATTTCACAGCAATGGTACTCAATTATATCTGGATTGCATTTTTTGTCGTGGCGTTTGCCGTGGCATTGGGGCGCACGTTGTTTTGCGGAGACCTCGGAATATGGTCGTCAATAATGAGCGCGTCGTTCACGTCGGCGTCTACGGCGTTTGAGATATCGCTCGGTCTGACGGGCGTGTTGTCGCTGTGGATGGGATTGATGAAGATTGGAGAGCGCGGCGGAGTGATACAGTTTTTCGGACGGCTCATATCGCCGTTGTTCTCGCGCCTGTTTCCTGGGATACCCAAGGGGCATCCGGCGATGGGTTCTATATTCATGAATGTGTCGGCCAACATGCTGGGCCTTGACAATGCGGCGACTCCGCTCGGCCTTAAGGCCATGCAGGAGATGCAGCAGCTCAACCCGCGCAAGGACACGGCGACCGATGCCATGCTGATGTTTCTTATCCTCAATGCGTCGGGGCTTTGCTTCATACCTATAGGGATAATGATGTACCGTGCCCAGGCCGGAGCGTCAAACCCGACCGACGTGTTCATGCCGATATTGCTTGCGACGTTCATCGCCACGCTCGTCGGGATAGTGGCGCTGTGCATCAAGCAGCGCATCCGTCTTGACGGTGTGTTGCTGTCGTGGCTCGCGGGCATAGCGGCTGTGGTGGGGCTGATGGTATGGTACTTTTCGACGCTGCCACAGGACAAGGTGGAGGCGTACTCGTCGTTTGCCGCCAACTTCCTGCTCTTTGCCGTGATTATCGGATTCATCGCCGCCGGGCTGCGCAAACGGGTCAACATGTATGACGCGTTTATCGAGGGAGCCAAGGAGGGATTCAAGACGGCGGTGATGATAATACCGTATCTCGTGGCGATACTCGTGGGCATCGGGATGTTCAGGGCATCGGGTGCGATGGATGTTATCACCGACGCGCTGGCCGGGACTGTGGCCTGGATGGGATTTGACGCAGAGTGGGTAGGCGCATTGCCAACTGCCCTGATGAAACCGTTGAGCGGTTCTGGCTCACGTGGCATGATGGTTGACCTGATGGGCACATACGGACCCGACGCATTTGTGTCGCGGGTGTCGGCGGCTGTGCAGGGGAGTACCGACACGACATTCTACATCCTTGCCGTCTACTTCGGGTCGGTGGGGGTGACGCGGACACGTTATGCCGTGCCTTACGCGCTGCTCGCCGATGTCACCGGGTCGATAGCCGGAGTGGCTGCGGCATATATATTCTTCAAATGACCCGCAGTCATAAACCGTCAAAAAACATGTCACAGTGGTATTGTCATATACGGCAAAATTGAGTAATTTTGCATGGACTAAAGGAGTGTTTGCCAATGGCCATTCAGAGTATAGACTGGAACTGCGAGGGTGTCGCGATGCCCGCGATTGATACCGACCTCTACGAGCGGTGGATTGCCGCCGTAGTGGCCGCGCACGACCGTATATGCGGGCCGCTGGTCTATAGATTCTGTGACGACGAGGAGATACTGCGTGTCAACCGGCAGTTTCTCAACCATGACTATTACACGGATATTATCACCTTTGACTATTCGCGAGGACGGCTGGTGAGCGGCGACATGGTCATCTCGCTTGAGACCGTCGCCTCCAACGCCGATGCCGCGGGCGCGACATACGCCCGCGAGCTTGCGCGGGTCATCATACATGGCGTGCTACACCTGTGTGGCATCAACGACAAGGGTCCCGGCGAGCGTGAGGTGATGGAGGCGCATGAGGACGCGGCCCTGTCAATGCTTGACGCAATGGCGTGATGACCGTCGCGACGATGACGACCACCGGGACTTCAATCTGAAACTGAATATACCGACATATATATGAGATTTGACTATGACGTGATTGTGGTAGGCGCCGGTCATGCCGGATGCGAGGCCGCGTCGGCATCGGCGCGTCTCGGCAGTAGGACGCTGCTTGTCACGATAGACATGAACAAGATAGCCCAGATGAGTTGCAACCCGGCGATTGGCGGGATTGCAAAGGGGCAGATTGTGCGCGAGATTGATGCGCTCGGGGGTATGACCGGCATAGTGACCGACAAGACCGCGATACAATTCAGGATGCTCAACCGTTCCAAGGGTCCCGCGATGTGGAGTCCGAGGGCACAGAGCGACAGGATGAGATTCAGCGCCAAGTGGCGTGAGATTCTTGAGAATACCGGCGGACTGTCGATGTGGCAGGACTCCGTAACATCACTTGTGGTCGAGAATGGCGCTGTAAAGGGCGTAAGGACGGCATTAGGCGTTGAGTTCAGCGCCCGGGCGGTGATAGTGACAGCCGGGACATTTCTCAACGGTCTGATGCACATAGGGCGCGTTCAGTTGCCGGGTGGCCGCGTGTCAGAACCGGCATCCCACGGCATCACGGAGCAACTGCGTGAGCTTGGTTTCACCATCGGACGCATGAAGACCGGCACGCCAGTGAGAATTGACGGTCGGACGGTGAAATGGGAGCTCACGACCACGCAGGAGGGTGAGGATGACTTCCACAAGTTCTCGTTCTTGCCGTCGGTGAGGCGTGAGCTGAAGCAACGCTGCTGCCACACGGTCTACACCAATCCCGAGACCCACGATATACTGCGGGAAGGATTGCCCGATTCGCCGATGTATAACGGCCAGATAAGGAGCATCGGACCGCGATATTGCCCGAGTATCGAGACCAAGATAGTGACATTTGCCGACAAGAACGAGCATCAGCTGTTCATCGAGCCTGAGGGGGAGACGACACAGGAGTACTATCTGAACGGATTCTCGTCGTCGCTGCCAATAGATGTGCAGATACGCGCCTTGGAGAGCATCCCGGCCCTGCGTGACGTGCAGATATACCGCCCCGGATATGCCATAGAGTATGACTACATAGACCCGACACAGCTGTATCACACGCTTGAGACAAAACTCATCAAAGGACTTTATCTCGCGGGACAGGTTAATGGGACGACGGGATATGAGGAGGCGGCGGGGCAGGGCCTTGTCGCCGGCATAAACGCGGCGTTGCGATTGTCGGGACGCGATGAGTTTGTCCTCGGACGCGATGAGGCTTACATCGGCGTGCTTATAGACGACCTCGTGACCAAGGGCGTTGACGAGCCTTACCGTATGTTTACGTCACGCGCCGAGTATCGCATATTGCTGCGGCAGGATGATGCCGACATGAGGCTTACGCCGCGTGGGTTTGAGATAGGACTCGCCGGCAAGGAGCGATATGAGCTGATGGTGTCGAAGCGTGAGCAGCGCGACCGTATCATAGAGTTTACCCGGGAGTTTCATGTCAAGGCTTCCATCATCAATCCCGTGCTTGAACAGCTGGGGACGAGCGAGCTGCGTCAGGGCGTGAAACTGTATGACCTGATATTGCGGCCCCAGTTGTCTATAAGGAAACTTGAGCCATATATCCCGGCCTTGGCAGAGGTCATCGGGTCGATAGAGGATGAGCGCCGCGATGAGATTGTTGAGGCCGCCGAGGTGCTGATAAAGTATCAAGGGTATATCGACCGGGAACAGCTAATAGCCGACAAGATCAGACGGCTTGAAAATGTCAGGCTCGCCGACGACATCGACTACAGCGCGATGAAACAGCTGTCGACAGAGGCGCGACAGAAGCTGCAAAGAATAAATCCCGCCACGGTCGGACAGGCATCGCGAATCCCCGGCATATCGCCGAGTGATGTCAACATTTTGCTGCTCTTGGCCGGACGGTGATTGTTTCACGTGGAACATAGTAAACTTATAAATAATCAAATAATTAGAGCGTCGGAACAAGTCGGCGCAACAAAACAAAAACTACAGAAAAATGGAATATATCAAGTCAAAAATCCGTGATGTAATCGACTTCCCAACCAAGGGAGTGGTGTTCAAAGACCTGACGACCGCGTTCAAGGACCCGAGGGCGCTTCATATCATAGGCTGGGACCTCTCTCAGCTCTATCGCGACAAGGGCGTGACAAAGGTCGTCGGCATAGAGTCGCGTGGCTTTATCGGAGGAAGCATACTCGCGTTTGAGCTTGGGGCCGGTTTCGTGCCGGTGCGCAAGCCCGGCAAGCTGCCCGCCGACACCATACGCCGCACGTATCAGAAGGAATACGGAACTGACACCATTGAGATACACCGTGACGCCATCACGGCTGACGACATCGTGGTGATACACGACGACGTGCTTGCCACCGGCGGGACAATGGCTGCCGCGTATGAGTTGGTAAAGAGCATGAACCCGAAGAAAATCTACATCAACTTCATCATCGAACTGGAGTCGCTTGGAGGTCGCAAGAACCTTCCGGCAGAGGCCGATGTTACATCATTGATCAGGTACTGATAACGCATATTGGCAAAGCATCTCACACGCAAGTCAGAGGAGCTTAAAGAGAAAATCTCGATACTCCCCGATACCCCCGGTGTCTACATGTATTATGACGCCGAGGGTACGGTAATCTATGTCGGTAAAGCCAAAAATCTGAAGCGGCGCGTATCGTCATACTTCAACCGCACCCATGACTCAGTGCGCACCAACCTGCTCGTGCGGGCCATCACCGACATGAGCTATATAGTGGTGCCTACCGAGGAGGATGCGCTCAACCTTGAGGACTCGCTCATCAAGGAGTACAAGCCGCGCTACAACGTGCTGCTCAAGGATGACAAGACCTATCCATGGATTGTGGTCACCAATGAGCATTATCCGAGGGTATTCATGACGCGTAACCGCATCAAGGACGGTTCGCGATACTTTGGACCGTATCCGTCCGTAGGTGTCGCCAAGGCCATGCTCGACCTGATACACGAGCTCTATCCAGTGCGTCGGTGCCGCCATGCCATCACCCCCGAATACATAGCGTCGGGCAAGGGCCGTCTCTGTCTCGAATATCACTTGAAGAACTGTCCCGGATGTTGCACGGGACTCGTGACGCAACAGGAATATGGTGAGAATATCGAGCGGATAAAGCAGATATTACGTGGCGACACTGATATGTTGCTTGCATTCCTGCGCGACGAGATGGCTCGTCTGTCGGGCGAGTTGCGCTTTGAGGAAGCACAGGCGCTCAAGGAGAAGTATCACCTGATAGAGCGCTACCGGGCCAAGAGCGTTATCGTCAGTCAGACTGTGGGCGACGTGGACGTGTTTGGCATCGAGGATGACGACAGGGATGTTTACATCAACTACATGCACGTCAGACGCGGCGCGATAGTGCGTAGCGTGACGCTTGAGTACAAGCGGCGGCTCGATGAGTCGCAGGCCCAGTTGCTCGGCTACGCTATGGGCGAGATCTCCCGCAAGCTGGGCGTGACATACGATGAGGTGGTGGTGCCAGTCGAGCCTGACGTGGAGTTCCCGAAGGTGACATTCACCATCCCCCAGCGGGGTGACAAGGTAAAGTTGCTCGATGTATCGACCCGTAATGCCCGTCAGCACAAGATTGACTCGCTGAAGCGGATGGAGCGACATAACCCTGAGGAACGTGTCGAGCGGACACTTGAGCGTATGAAGGCAGACTTCAGGCTCAATGAGCTGCCGCGCCACATTGAGTGTTTTGATAACTCAAACATACAGGGCACGAATCCCGTTGCATCGTGTGTGGTGTTCCGTGATGCAAAGCCCGCCAAACGCGATTACCGCCATTTCAACATCAAGACCGTGGAGGGTCCCGACGACTTCGCATCAATGAAGGAGGTGCTCACACGCCGCTACACGCGGTTGATGGAGGAGGGACAGGGATTGCCGCAGTTGATAGTGGTCGATGGCGGCAAAGGACAGCTAAGTGCCGCCGTTGAGGCACTGGAGGCGATAGGACTGCGTGGTGTGATAGCCGTGGTGGGTATCGCAAAGCGACTTGAGGAGATATACTTCCCGGGCGACAGTGTGCCACTTTACATCGACAAGAACTCGGAATCGCTGCGGGTGGTGCAGCACCTGCGCGATGAGGCCCACAGGTTTGGCATAACGCATCACCGCAACCGGCGCAGCAAGTCACAGCTCGTGAGTGAACTCGACGACATAAAAGGGGTAGGGGAGAAGACCCGCGAGGCCCTGCTTCAAAAGTTTAAGAGCGTGAAGCGTCTGCGTGAGGCTCCTATCGACAGCATAGCTGAGATCACCGGTCCGGCAAGGGCGTCGCTTATATACAACGCGCTTCATCCCGCCGAGGTCTGACGGAACAATGTCGGCATATATTGTGTAATCAAGGATATATACAATCGTAAGATATGATGAGAAAAGTATTGATGTTGGCAGCCGCCTCCCTGATGGGAGGAGTGGCGCTTGCGGAAGATATACCCGAGTCGGTCGCGCCGCTTATGTCGACCGAGTGGGGCCAGGACGCGCCTTACAATAACCTTTGTCCCGAGTATGCCGATGGCCGACGGTGTAAGACGAGCTGCGTAGCCACGGCGATGGCTCAGGTGATGCGCTATCACAGCTATCCCGCGAGGGGTACCGGCCAAAAGTCCATCAGATGGAGCTATGGCGGGAGATCGGAGATATTGACTGCTGACTTTGGCTCTACGGAGTATCAGTGGGACTTGATGCTCGACCGTTATCGTTACGGCTCTTATACCGATGCCCAGGCCGATGCTGTAGCGACAATCATGTACCAGTGTGGTGTGGCTGCCGACGCGGAGTATTCGCCGGCGAGCGGCGCGTATATTGACGATGCCTACCGTGCGGCGATTGATTACTTCGGCTACTCTGACGTGTCGGTGCTTGCCGACAGGGAGTATTTTGACGACAGCGTGTGGAACGAACTTGTGCTTGGAGCCATAGCCGCCGGATACCCTGTGTATTATGGTGGATACACGTCGTCGTATGCGGGACACGCATTTGTCATCGATGGATACGATAAGCGTGGGTACGTGCATGTCAACTGGGGATTTGGCAACGGCGGTGGCTACTACAGCCTGTCCAACCTCACGCCATATGTCTACGGACAGTCGGCGATGATATTCTATCCCTCCACGCCGTCGGGCATAGATAGCTGGATGGTATGTTCGCCCGGGGTGTCGGTCGCCGGCGAAGCAGTCAGCCGAGATGACGGCGAGTTGCAGGTCAATGTCGATGTGCGTAACTTTACGGGGACTGCACCGAGGGTGACATTCGGGCTTAGGCTTACCGATGATGCCGGTCGGGTGTCATACGTTAGCGGACAGTCGCTCCGTCTCCCCGACAACAGGTATGTCTCGCTTGCCGACTTTCGGGTAGATGGATTTGAGTTTGAGTTTGAGGGCAACTTCATGGCCACGCCTGTTTACCGCATGTCGAGCAGCGAGGAGTGGCGACCGGTAAAAATGACACGAATTGATGCCATAAGCTCCTTTTTTATCACTGTTACACAGAATGAGATTTTTCCATCGATGTCAAAAGTCGCTGATATAATTGGCGAAAGCACTGATTTCTTGGTTGATAGCGGCTGCATAAGGCTCATTGACACATCACGAGAAGCTAATATTTATGATGTGGATGGCCGGTTGGTCGAAAAATTGGACTCTCGGCGCGTCCAATCACGGGAACTTAGTCCGGGTGTCTACCTTATAGCAGTCGGCAGCAAGGTGAGAAAAATTAAAATCTGAAAAATATCTAATTTGCATACGCGATATGAGATTGGTGATACAACGCGTGAGCGCTTCATCGGTGAGCATCGACGGCGAGACTGTCGGCAGTACGGGCCGTGGGCTGATGGTGCTTGTTGGGGTAGAACATGGTGACACGATGGACGACGTGAGATGGTTGGCCGCAAAGACCGTGGCACTCCGAGTCTTTGACGATGACAACGGTGTGATGAATCTCTCGGTCGCCGACATCTCAGGCGAGATACTCGCCGTGTCCCAGTTCTCATTGACGGCATCGACCCGCAAGGGCAACCGGCCTTCGTATATACGTGCTGCCGGACATGATGTGGCCGTACCGCTGTATGAGGCATATTGCGACATGGTGGGTCAAATGCTTGGCCGCGACGTGGCGCGTGGCGTGTTTGGCGCTGACATGAAGGTGTCGCTTGTCAATGACGGGCCTGTGACGATAATAATTGATTCTCATCTCAAGGAGTGACAGTATGGAGATAGCAGATGGCACGCTGACGCTGCGTGAGGCGCAACGTATGGTCGATGAATGGATCAGGAGTGTTGGGGTGAGATATTTCTCCCCCCTGACCAATATGGCCGTGCTGGCCGAGGAGACAGGCGAGGTGGCCCGTGTGATGGCCCGCCGCTATGGTGACCAATCGTTTAAGCCGGGCGAGGAGGATAATCTCGCCGACGAGCTTGCCGACCTGCTTTGGGTGACGATGGCCATCGCCAATCAAACGGGAGTGGATCTGGAGCGGGCGTTTGCCGACAATATCGACAAGAAGACACGCCGTGACTCTCGCCGCCACCGGGATAACCCGAAGCTGAGCCGTGGGGAGTGACGGCGTTGGCGGTACGTGACGCCCTTAGCAATGCGCCGATAGATGACATCGCGTCTGCGTGCCGATAGATTATATCAACATTAATCCCTGCGGAAGTGTTGTAGTGTGTGGTCGTGGATGAGCGACCATGATAAAAATTATCGGCATTGCAAATGATGCGCCGCATCGGGATTGCCGTTATGCGATAAAGGTGTATATTTGTATGTCTAACCAATAAACACATATAACTGTTATGAGTGATAAATATAGAGATGCCATCGCGGCCTCGTCGGTGACGACCGATGACGCAGCTGTAAAGGCTGCCATCGACAAGATATTGTCGGAACACCTTGAGGAGAACAAGACTCCTGACGTGTACAAGAAGATTTTCAATTGTATTGACCTTACGACACTCAAATCGACCGATTCGCCCGACTCGGTGGCACAGTTTACAAAGCGCGTGAACGACTTTGAGGAGGAACATCCCGAGCTGCCCAACGTGGCGGCGATATGTGTCTATCCCGTGTTTGCCGATGTGGTACGTCAAGTGCTGGAGGTGTCGCAGGTCGACATCGCGTGTGTGTCGGCGGGATTTCCGTCATCGCAGACATTCCCCGAAGTAAAGGTTGCCGAGACGGCACTTGCTGTCGAGGGGGGCGCTGATGAGATAGATATTGTGATGAATCTCGGCCTGTTTAACGATGGCGACTACGAGGAGCTGTGTGACGAGATGACCGAGGTGAAGCACTCGTGCCGTCGTGCGCGGATGAAAGTGATACTTGAGACCGGGGCGCTCAAGACGGCTGAGAATATCCGTGCCGCCTCGATACTGTCGATGTACAGCGGTGCCGATTTCTTGAAGACCTCGACCGGCAAGGAGTATCCCGGAGCCTCGCTTGAGGCTGCATACGTGATGTGCCAGTGTATCAAGGAATATTTTGACAAGACTGGGACAATGATCGGTTTCAAGGCCGCCGGTGGTGTCGCCACGACAGAGGATGCAGTCAAGTACTACACCATAGTCAAGGAAGTGCTTGGCGATGGCTGGCTCGACAACACCTACTTCCGCATCGGAGCGTCACGCCTTGCCAACAACCTGCTCTCTGACATCCTCGGTGCCGAGACCAAGTTTTTCTGACCCTCCACGCGCCGTGAAATTGGCCAATAAAATTTTAGGGGCTGCGTCGATGGCGCAGCCCCTTGGTTATATACGGTATTTGTATTCAAAAAAAGAGGGGAGGTAAACTTCTGCCGAGAAATTAACCCTCGGTGTCGTTATAGAGTATGTTCATAGCTATACCTATTTATTGATTCTAATTGCAAATATAAAACCTTGTCTTGGTAAAATAACGCCTTTATATTTCTTTTCGATGCAGCATTTTGATTTTTTAACACCTTCAAAATCTTCTTGAGTACCACGACAAGTGAATATCACGTCCAAATCATCAGGATAATCGAGGCAGACCCTAAGCCTGTTTACGATAAATTTTGCCCGGAAACCGATATAGTAATCCTCGTTTATATTATAGATCTTGGTGCGGGTGTATTTAATGGTGTATTTTGTCGCACCCTTCATCGGGATATGGTGTTCGTGGCAGATGTTATCGTCTTCGCGGTACGTCTTTCCTTGCCCGATATTGGGTGATTTGCCGTTTACCGTGAAATTATCTATCTTGTTCTGATATTGGTCATCTCCTATTCTAAGCCATGATTTCAGCGGGTATTTGAATTCTTTCTCGCTCTCGGCAATCAAGTCAAACGATACGTTATCAGTAACCTTGATCACCCCTTTATCCTTGTCCATCCATTCAATGGTCATGTTGGTCTCATAATCATTATAGAAGCTCACCTCGTCTTTGGGGAAGTAGCCACGTATGACGTTGAGGAAGTCAGTGTGAATAGAGGGAAATTTTTCCTTGAACATCTGTTTGGAGACCGTTTCCCATAGGGGTGTGATGTCCTTGCGTTGTCTTAGGAACTCTTTTCCGTAGATGATGTCTTGTAAATCTTTCTTGAAAATACCCAGAAATTGGGCGGCATTGGTCACAAATCCAAGGATGACTCCAATTATAAGAACATCGCCAATCTTAATCACAATTTCACGCCACACTGAGTCAGACGATATCTGGAAGTATCCGAAATAGTAACATCCTATTCCTAAAATAAGGAACATCCAGGCTGCGCTTGTGCGTAAATGGTCTATGGAGAAAATGTCTTTAAGGTTCATGTGTATAATGATTTGCTTTACGCAAATTTATCTAAAATAAATTTGTAAACCAAGGGGCAACAGGTTTATCGCGTAATTAATCATAGATTCTCCCTCGACCTCATGTCCCTATATCTAAGATAGTAGTCTCGTGTCATACGTCGGTCGCATCCAGTGTTGTCTTTTTTATAGTTGGTACAACCGAGAAATGGTCCGAAATTGCCACCTTCCTTTATGATAAGATAGCCGTCCTTACAGCTGTCGCATTTTATTATAGGCAGATCCCCTCCGTTTATATTGTTGGTCATAAAATCGCATATCTCAGGCTCGTTTGTGCACATCCACAGCCGTAACCCATAAGATTTCTTGTATCTAAACAGTAATGGGTATCCACAGACGGGACAATGCTTGATATCGTTTAATTGAGGATAGATATCATCAATCTCCCCCCGCAATATAACATTCGGATAGTCCGCGATTAATTCTCTGACGAATATAGAGGGCCTCTGTTGTGGTGTGACGATGTAAACCCGATTCTTAGTTCGTGTAAGCGCTACATAGAATAAGCGGCGTTCCTCTGCATATCCAATATCAGCACAGTCATCCCGGACTACATATTTCAGCACTGGGTCATCTTGAATCTGTGATGGAAAACCATATACAGCATCAATGGCATTAATGATAATGACATTGTCATATCCTAATCCCTTGGCTCTATGTACTGTCATAAATTCCATCTCAATGTCACTAAAAGTCTTTGAAGTAATACGACCGGTCTTTTCCCAATACTTGAAATCCGATGATTTTGTCAAGTTAAAACCATCGAATCCGTATCTGCCGAGCAACAGGATGGATGATTTTGGGTTCTCATCAAGAATTTCAGACATGATTTTCTCTACGGTTTGACCGAGTAGGTAGAACTTGCCGCCTTTACCCTTATATTTCTTCCTATCCACATTTTCAGTGTACGTCTGTATGATTATTGGACGGTCTATCCTCTTTGGTGATATCAGGCTTTTTTGTAGCTGTGACGTGTTCTTTTGAATAAAGCCACCGGCAATGTCTATCACTTCCTGAGCATTGCGATATGTCTTTGTGATACGAAGCTCCAAGCCGTAACCAAAAGTACTCTTGAAATCGGTAAATAAACGGATATCAGACCCTGCGTAGGCGTATATAGATTGCCAGTCGTCACCGACAGCTATAATTTTGGCATTGCATAGTTTGCTTAATTCCTTTGTCAGATTAAATCGTTGTCGAGATATGTCTTGGTACTCATCAACGATGATATATTTGAAATCGAGGCGAGTGCCATTAAGTTTCTCCTCACGAATGATTTTTGCGGAATCATTGATCATGTCTTCAAAATCAATCGCGTTTTTTTCTTTAAGGCATTTTGAATATTCATGGTAGCAGCGCTCACAGATATTTAGGAACAGCTTGTTACGCTCATTGCCTGTAGTTGAAATGAAATTGTAGAAATCATCCGAAGAATAGTCGTTCGTCTTGAAATTTTGGATAAATGTGCAGACCAATTTTACCAATCGTGATATGTATCGGTTCTCTTCAGTACTTACAATTTTCTCAAACACCTCTCGCGTATCTCGTGGGTGCAAGGTGAAGCCGTGATTTTGGAGATCCTCCTTCAGGTGTGTCAGCATATCCATGCCGTCATCGTATGATGAAAATGTGTAGATAAGGTCTGTCTCATGTCGGCGATGAAGTGTAATTTTATCGTTTATTTCCTTTTTGTAACGAGCCAATTGGTCTTCGTTGTATCGATTGTTCTTGCCATCCTGTGTGATTCCGAAATGCTCAATATATGCTGTCTTCTCATCTTGGGTTATGGTGAAATCGGGAGTGTATGGTTTGAGGGAACGTAGGATGTTGTATGGGTATACTTTCTCGTAGGTATAATCTATGCCATTGAGGTATAAAAAGTTAGCGATGAGTACCTCTTGAGCAGATCGTAATGTCTCATAGGTTATACTGATATGTTTGCCTGTGCGTTTGTCTGTGATTTCTTCAACATATTCTGACATATTACTGCGTAAGGTTGAAAAATTCGCCTTTTTGATGTAGTTGAAGAAGTCGTTGAGATCTTTCCCCTCAAACGGCGCATCAAAATAAGTCCCAAAGAATAGGATTAATTTGTCGACCAATTCTGGATTCTCAAGTATCGTCCCTTTAAGATAGTTGTTTATTACGTTGTACATAAAGCCTTGGTCAACAATTGTCTTGTTGCTGGCATTGTCTTGGCGACGTAAAATCGCATAGCCGGTTTTATGAAATGTCGTTATGGGACATTTGATTCCAAGGCTTTTGTTGATTTTATCCCGTAATTCGCCAACGGCCTTGTTAGTAAATGAGATAACCAGTATTTGGTCTGGAGAAATATTCTTTTTCTCGACAAGATACTTGACCTTTGCCGCAACGGTAGTTGTCTTACCTGCTCCCGCTCCTGCTATTACAAGAGTATAGTCTTCATCGGACAATACGACTCTCCGTTGTTCCTCATCAAGGTTTATCTTAGGGTCAATTTCTTTTAAGATTTTGTCTAAATACAGTCTGTCATATTCTAAGTGGTCTCGTAGAAACTTATTGTTATGCTGCTGTATTATATCTGAATTATTGGAGATAAATAGATTCTCGTAAGAGTTGATAAAAGAGTTGGCGTTGTCTATAACAATCTTCTCTTTCTTACAAAAATAATCCAAAGTATCTGAGTCCTGCAAAGTCTTGAACTTATTGTATAATACAGAAAATGACTCCTTAAGATGCGCGTAATCACTACGAGCGATAAATATGTCTTTGGAGAGTAAGTCAACAATTTGACATTCAAAATCTAATAGCTGGTTTATGATTGGGGTTCCGTTTCCTCCCTGTTCGGAGACCTTAGATTTTTTAGAACCGAAGAATCTACTGAATATAGACATGTCGCACCTACAATTGAAATATGTTTTGCATAGAGAAAATTCACCTGTGCAAAGATAGCATAAGTATTGGAAAATGGATTATAGTATGATATGCTTTATTAATTGTCACAATATGTTGGATTAGTGGTGGGTTAGAGGAGGAGGGGCCAGGGGTGAGTGCGGAGGCGGGTAGCGAGGGTATGCTCGTGGCCGTTGCAGTATTGGTCGCAGAGGCGATGGAAGCGGGGGCCGTGGTTCATCTCGGTGAGGTGGGCGAGTTCGTGGTAGATGACGTAGTCGCGGAGCTCGGTGGGCAAGAAGATGAGGGCGTAGCTGAGTGATATGACTCCACGAGAGGTGCAATGGCCGAGTTTGCGGTGTCCACGGTTTATCTCCCATCCGGCGGGGCTGAGGCCGAGGCTGGATGCGAGGGTGCGTCCATGGGGTATGAGTGTGTCTGGGGCAACACGCATGGCCATGCGGCAGATGTAGTTGCTGATGGCCCTGACGGTGGTGTCGGATGTAATGTCGATGGACGAGCCGAGGGATATGACTCCCTCCCGGCCCTTGAGGGTGGCAAGGATATGGTCGGGACGGAGCCGCTGGCGCGTGATGGTGACCGTCAGGCCGAAGAAGTGGAGCGTCTCATCGTCACGGAATGTCACTGTCGGACGACGGGAGACGAGGCGTGGACGGTAACGTTCAAGAACATCCCTTACGTATGCGGAATCGACTCCCGGAGGTACTACCATGTAGAGCTTGCCCTCGCGCCAGCGCATTGAGGTGGAACGGGTGTTGCGCCGGATAGTGAGATGGACTGTACCTATGCCGGAAAACTCAAACTCCACGCCCGAGATGACGGGTATATCACGGGGCAAGACGGCAGGGATGGTGCTGTCGCGGGATGGCATGTCAGCGCTTGTCGAGACCCCAGAGCAGCTTGGTGCGGAGGGTGTCTGTGAAATGGTGGTTGAGACGCTGCACCACCTTGATGGTGTATGGCGCCTTGCGGAGCGTCACGGTCGTGTCGGCGGGCAGGGAGAGGGAACGTCCGTCGAGACTGAGACGGTAGGCCCCGGAGCGTGATGAGGTGGTGAGGTCGATGATGCTGTTGTCGTCGATGACGAGCGGACGCATGGTCAGCGAGTGGGCGGCGATAGGTGATACGACGAGGCAAGGGGTGGAGGGTTGGATTATGGGACCTCCGACGGCGAGGTTATAGCCCGTCGAGCCGGTCGGGGTGGCCACGATGAGTCCGTCGGCCTTGTAGGTGGTGACCGGCGAACCCGATATGGCGGCATCGACAGCTATCATGGAGGCGGTGTCTTGCTTCAGCACGGCGACCTCGTTGAGTGCATATGGCCATGTCCCGGCAGGCATACGGTCACAGCGTGCCTCAATGAGGGTGCGTGCCTCAATCTTGTAGCGCTCGTTGACAATGTCGTCAATAAGCGTGCCGACCTCCTCGACCTGCACGTCAGCGAGATAGCCGAGATGACCCGTGTTTATGCCGAGGATGGGTATGTTCTTGTCACCGACCCACCGCGCCGTGTGGAGGAAAGTCCCGTCACCACCGATACTGAGGGCGAGTGCCGCCGAGAAGTCATCAGAGGATATAAGGTCGTTGACGCCGGGTGGCTCGGGAAGGATGTCGCAAAGGTAACGGTAGAAACCCTCCTCCATCTCAATCCACAGATTGTAGGACGCGAGTGAGCTGAAGAATCCGGCAAGCAGCCCGATGTGATTTTCCTGATAATTGTTACCGAATACGGCTATTCTCATAATGTGAGGATGTAAGTTGGCTAATGGTGTCGACTGATGGCCGGACTACACGTCGAGATAGTGGAGCAACTCGTTGACGCGGTCGCGGGCAATCTCGGAGATAGGGTCGGCATTGTCGCCCGACACGGCGATGACCTCGTAGCCGTAGCGCACGAGCGACCTGGCTACGGCTGCCCCAGCAGCGCGGTTGATGCGCAGCGCGACGGTGACATATCCATCAGAGGGCAAGTCGTCGGTGACGTTGAGGTTGAGCACGTGAGCATCGCAATCCTCGACAGCCCGGGCGATGAGCGAGGCGCTGTAGTCGGCTCTCGGAGACCTCAACAGGATATCGCACGACTCCCCGACCGCGGGAAACAGTCCGGCAGCGGCGATGGCGATGGCTTCGGCATCGATGGTGCCTATCGGCTCGCCGGTGTTGTCATCGACCACATTCATCATCGTGCCGTAGTCGCCGGCGCGGCTCAGCACCAGCGACAGCGGAGCCGAGGCGGCCACTGAGCGGCGCTCGGAGTGCCGCCCGCGCGGGGTGGCGCTTGCCACGGGCAATAATTTGGGCGATATGATATCTTTTGCGGTCAAAACTTTATTTTATTAGCGAGTTTCTTATTATTTTTGCAGTCGCGAAGTGTATATTTAGTACAAATGTAGTAAAAAAACTTCATATCCGCTAACTATTCAACACTTTGGCAATATAAAAAGATTAGCCGTGTGGTGTAACACCCCATCTTAGAGATGGCGTAATCTCGACCGACGGCGATACGGAGACCCCGTTTGAGTGAGATTGTATAAAAATAGTGAAGGACTGATTCAAGCAGAACATCAAGGAAGAAAGATGACAAATTTAAGCGTCAATATCAACAAGGTGGCGACCCTGCGTAACTCACGTGGAGAGAATATCCCTGACGTGCAGCGTGTCGCCATAGACTGTGAGCGCTTCGGGGCCAATGGCATTACCGTGCATCCCCGACCCGATGAAAGACACATACGCTATGATGATGTGTACAAGTTGCGTCCCATCGTCAAGACAGAGTTCAATATCGAGGGCTACCCGTCGCCACGGTTCATGGACCTCGTGCTCAAGGTTAAGCCCGAGCAGGTGACACTCGTGCCTGATGCGCCCGACGCCCTGACATCTGATGCCGGATGGGATGTGGGAGCCAACCTTGAGTTCCTGACAGGCATCGTCGATTCACTGCGCGATGCCGGCATAAGATCGTCGATATTTGTGGGTACGGATGTTGACAACATCAAGCTCGCCGCCAAGGCCGGAGCCGACCGCGTGGAGCTTTTCACCAAGCCCTATGCCGACAACTACGCCACCGACCGTGAGGCTGCTGTCGCCCCTTATGTCGAGGCGAGCCGTGCCGCCCACCGTGCCGGACTCGGAGTCAATGGCGGTCACGACCTGAGTCTGGAGAACCTGCGGTTTTTCAAGGAGCGTCTGCCCTATCTCAACGAGGTGTCCATCGGCCACTCCCTGATAGCCGATGCTCTCTACCTCGGACTTGAGGAGGCTATCAAGCGATATAAGGCGTGTCTCGTGTGACATCGCGGCGCGGGTAATCAATAAGAAACTAAAATACCTCTATAAACAACCACCATCATGCTCAACGCAATCTTAATGTCGATACAGTCGGCCTTGGCCGACACCGTGGTCAGCGTGCAAGAAACGGTCGCCGTGACCGCGACGCAGGCAGAACCGGCCCCTGTCGCCGAACTGTCGGTGTGGGAGCTGTGTCTCAAAGGCGGTTTTATCATGATACCGCTGGCGCTGCTGTCGATTATCTGTATCTATGTCTTTATCGAGCGCCTGCTCGTCATCCGCAAGGCCGAGCGCGAGGATCCCACGTTCATGCGCCGTATCAAGGACTACATCCATGAGGGTGAGATAGAGAGTGCCAAAAACCTGTGCAATAACACAGATACCCCCTACTCGCGGCTCATCAGCAAGGGCATATCGCGCATAGGCCGTCCGATGAACGACGTGCTCGTGGCAATCGAGAATACCGGCAATATCGAGATAGCCCGTCTCGGCAAGGGATTGCCTTGGCTTGCAACCACTGCCGCCGGAGCCCCGATGCTCGGATTTCTCGGGACCGTGATTGGTATGGTCGAGGCATTCTACGCCTTGGCGAGCGCCGGGTCAGGTGCCAATATCGGTGTGCTCGCCAGTGGCATCTACGAGGCTCTCGTCACGACTGTCGCCGGTCTCGTGGTGGGTATCATCGCGCTGTTTGCCTACAATTACCTTGTGTCGAGCATCAACGGCGTGATGAAGATGCTCGAGTGTAAGACGATGGAATTTATGGACCTGCTCAACGAGCCGGCTGAATAAGCGCGTAACGACATGGCACTCAAGCGTCAACACGACATGACGGCAGCGTTCTCGATGGCATCGATGACCGATGTCATATTTCTGCTGCTCATCTTTTTTATGGTCACATCGACATTTGTGTTTCCCACAGCCCTTGAGGTCAACCTGCCGCAAAGCTCGGAACAGACGGCCATCAAGCCCGGAACACGTGTGTTTATCGACCGCGAGTTGCGGCTATACGCCTCGTTTGGCGACGAAGAGCCCCAACCTGTTGAGGCCGATGCACTGCTGACATTCCTGAAGATGACACAGCAGTCGGCCCCGGCCGAGTATATAGCCATATATGCCGATGAGGAGGTACCCTACGGTAAGATAGTGGAGGTACTCGACCTCGGCGCGAGAAACAACCTGAAGATGGTGCTTGCCACCAAGCCGTCGATCAAGACCCCGGCGCTGTCGGGAAACGTGGTCGGCGGGCAATCGGAACCGTCTCCCATCACCGATGAACAGCGATAACAAAAACAGGATAACGGCCATCACCGGCACGGTGCTGTTTCATGCCGCCATATTGGTGGCGCTGATAACGGCATACATGAGGTATGAGTCGGTCGATGAGCGCCAATGGCCACCAGTCGATTCAGCCGACATACTGTTTGCCGGGGAATATGTGATGCTCGGTGACGTGCCGGCGCAGACCGCTACAGAAGCGGAGGAGGCATCGGCAGAGCAATCAGCCGACGAGGCCGCATCGGACTCGCACGACATCACCGACGAGGGCAATGCCGGAGACCCGGCCCCGATTGTGTCGTCAACGGTCGAGTCGGCCGCCAAGGTTAAGGAGAAACCGCAGCCCGAGAAGGCCGGGCCGAGCAAGGAGGAACTGGCACGGCGCGAGCGTGAGAAGCAACGTCAGGAGGAGGCCAAGCGCATCAACGAGCGGGTGAAGTTTGGAGGCAGCGGTAAGTCAACGGGCAAGTCGGGGAGTCCTGACGGAAATGCCTCGACCGGCACGTTGTCGGGCGCTCCCGGCCACAACCTCAAAGGCCGTACGGTAGCCCACTGGGGCCGTCCGTCGAGCACGCTCGCGGGGGTGGTGCGCATACGTGTGAGCGTCAACAAGCAGGGTAAGGTCGTAGGCACTCCCGCATACGTGGGTGGCTCGGGGCCCGCCGCAGCAAATATGACTGTGCGTCAGCGGTGCATCCAGGCGTCCCGCGAATCGCAGTTCTCTGTTGCCCTCGACGGACCCGCCACACAGACGGGTGTCATAACATGGCGATTTGAATAACGGCCCAGTCATGTCTGTGACAAAGAGGGCTAAGCTCATATTGATTTTAGTAGCGCTTGTTACTGCGGTCGCGGTCTACTCACTTGTGGATCCGTCGGCCCATCTGTTTCCACGCTGTCTGTTTCTCTCGGCCACCGGGTGGCAGTGTCCCGGATGTGGCTCGCAGCGGGCCGTGCACGCCCTGTTGCATGGTGATGTGGCGGGGGCATGGCGATTTAACGCCGCGCTGGTATCGTTCCTACCCCTTATAGCGTTGTTGCTGGTCGGCGAGCTTAACCGACGGTGCTGGCCTCGGCTGTACAGCGCTGTCAATTCCACGCCTGTGTTGGTCGCGTGTGCCGTGGTGCTGATAGGATGGTGGGTGTTGAGGAATATCTTCGGATGGTATGTCTGATTGTTAAGTATGGTGATTAAGATATAATAAAGATTAAATATATAGGGTGGCGCGTGATATGTTTTTCTATTAGCCGCCTAATATTTGGCGAGAGACTGAAAAAATGTTATCTTTGCAAACGGATTGACAGAGGGGGCTGCGGCTTCCTCTCTTTTATATCCACCGTGACAGCGGCCTTCCGATGCTACTTGACCGGGAGGTGCGCTTTTGTATTATCTGAAACAGAAGTATGATAGACAAGAAATTACTTACCGAGACTATAGAGAAGTCAATCGCCGGCACCGATATGTTCATAGTCGATGTCGCCGTTAACCCCGGCAACAACATCGTTGTCGAGATTGACAGTCGATCGGGTGTCGATATTGATGCCTGTGCCCGCATAACCAAGGATATAGAGGCGGTGTTTGACCGCGATGTCGAGGATTATGAGCTTGAGGTCGGGTCGGCCGGACTGACGGCACCTTTCAAGGTCAGGGGCCAATATGAGAAGAATATCGGCAACGACGTGGAGGTGCTGACCACCGACGGGCGCAAGCTCAAGGGCCGTCTGACCGAGGTCGGCGATGACACGTTTACTGTCGAGGTGACCCGCAAGGTCAAGGAGCCGGGAGCCAAGCGCCCGGTCGAGGTGGCCGAGCCTGTCGTGCTGGGATATAACGATACCAAAAGTGTAAAATATTTAATACAATTCAAATAAAAAAACGACCACCTATGGCAAAGAAAGAGGAAAGCATCAACATGGTGCAGACATTCGCCGACTTTAAGGAGCTTAAGAATATAGACAAAACCACGATGATAAGTGTCTTGGAAGAGTCGTTCCGTAACGTGCTCGCCAAGATGTTCGGTACTGACGAGAATCTTGATGTCATCATGAACCCCGACAAGGGAGACGTGCAGATATTCCAGAATCTTGAGGTGGTGCCCGACGGTGAGGTGGAGAACCCCAATCTCCAGATAAGCCTCTCGGATGCACGGGCCGACCAGGACCCAGATGTCGAGATAGGCGAGGAGCACACCAAAGAGATAATCTTTGCCAACTTTGGTCGACGTGCCATACTCAACCTGCGCCAGACACTCCAGTCAAAGATACTTGACCTGCAAAAGGAGGCCATCTATGCCAAGTTCAAGGAGCTGGAGGGTGAGCTTGTGTCAGGCGAGGTCTATCAGACATGGAGCAAGGAGACCCTGTTGCTCGACGATGACAAGAACGAGCTGCTGCTCCCCAAGAGCGAGTCGATACCCGGCGACTTCTTCCGCAAGGGTGAGACCGTGCGTGCCGTCATCGCTAATGTCGATAACAAGAACAACAATCCCAAGATCACGGTGTCGCGCACTAACGAGAACTTTCTGCGCCGCCTGTTTGAGCTTGAGGTTCCTGAGATACATGACGGCCTGATCGTGATACGCGCCGTGGCCCGCATCCCGGGAGAGCGCGCCAAGATAGCCGTCGAGAGCTACGATGACCGCATCGACCCTGTGGGCGCATGTGTGGGAGTCAAGGGTTCGCGCATACATGGCATTGTGCGTGAGCTGCGCAACGAGAACATCGACGTAATCAACTATACATCAAATCCATCTCTGTTCATACAGCGTGCGCTTAGCCCGGCCAAAATCTCGTCGATAAGACTCAACGAGGAGGAGAAGAAGGCCGAGGTGTTCCTGCGTCCCGAAGAGGTGTCACTGGCCATCGGAAAGGGCGGTCTCAATATCAAGCTCGCCTCGATGCTCACAGGCTATGTGATAGATGTTTACCGTGACGCAGAGGAGGCTGATGAGGATGACATCTACCTCGATGAGTTCAAGGACGAGATAGACGGATGGGTGATTGACGCTCTCAAGAACATAGGATGCGTCACCGCCAAAGCCGTCCTCAACGCCCCCCGCGACTTCCTCGTGGAAAAGGCCGACCTTGAGGAGGATACCGTAGACCACGTGCTCGATATACTCCGCGCCGAGTTTGAGGACTGATACGGGTCACAGGCACGGCTGACACTCTCTTCTCAATAAATCATTAGCAAACAGATAAACTTAATATGGCGAGAAAAATAAGTAAAGTAGCGAAAGATCTTAATGTTGGACTTCCCAACATAATCGAATTTCTGCGCTCAAAAAACATCACCGTCGACGACAACCCCAACGCACGCGTCGAGGATGATGTCTACGACCTGCTCGTGGCGCAATTCAAGACCGACAAAGATTTGAAAAACAAGTCGGAAAAGTTCTCCTCCGAACGCCAGAAAGAGAGAACCAAGGCCGCACCTGTCAAGGAAGCCCCCAAGGCCGCACCCGTTGAGGTAAACCCGGGCGCTCACGCGAGCGTGTCGGGTCCCAAGATATTGGGTAAGATAGAGCTTGACCGCCATGGCAACCCCGTCAAGGCCACCAATGAGCCGGCCAAGGAGGCTATCAAACCGGCAGCCAAGCCGACAGCATCGGCGAGCCAGCAGCCATCAAAGCCCGAGGTCAAGGTTGAGGTAAAGCCCGAACCTAAGGCCGAGCCTGTCAAGGAGAGCGCCCCGGCCTCTGCCGCAGAGGTAAAGGCGGAGACTCCGGCACCTGTTGCCCAGCAGCCGGCTCCCGCAGCCGACCACGCCGACAGCAAGCCGGCAGAGACACCCAAGGAGGAAGCGCCCAAGGAGGAGATATTCACTACCGGCACCCGTCCGCAGGGACCCACCATCAATGTGATTGGCAAGATTGACCTCTCGGCTATCAACCAAAGCACGCGCCCTAAAAAGAAGACCAAGGAAGAGAAGCGCAACGAGCGCATCGCCAAGGATCGTGCCGCCAACGGTGGTGGTTCCGCAGCGGGGCAAGGTGACCGCAAGAAGCGCAAGCGCATAGGTAAAGAAAAAATCGACATAGAAAAGGCCGGACAGCAGCCCGCCCAGCCCAACCAGGGTCGCGGTGACCAGCGCAACGAGCACCGCCGTGGCGACAAGGGTCAGGGTCGTGGCGACCGTGACCGCACCAAGCGTCTCGTGCATACCGAGGTAAACGAGGAGGATGTGCAGAAGCAGGTGAAGGAGACCCTCGCCCGCCTGACCAGCAAGGGACAGAAAAAGGGTGCCAAGTGGCGCAAGGAGAAGCGCGAGGAGTTCAAGACCCGCGAACGCGAGGCCCACGAGCTTGAGGCAGCAGAGAGCAAGATATTGAAACTCACAGAGTTTGTGACGGCCAACGACCTTGCCGTAATGATGGATGTACCCATCAACAATGTCATCGCCACGTGCATGAATCTCGGTGTGATGGTGTCAATCAACCAGCGCCTCGATGCCGAGACCATCAACATCGTGGCCGAGGAGTTCGGGTTCAAGACCGAGTATGTGTCGGCTGAGGTGGTCGAGGCTATCAACCAAGAGGAGGACAGCGAGGACGAGCTGTCATCGCGTCCGCCGATTGTAACTGTGATGGGACATGTGGACCATGGAAAGACATCGCTGCTCGACTATATACGCAATGCCAATGTCATCGCGGGCGAGGCCGGCGGTATCACACAGCATATCGGTGCCTACAACGTGAGACTTGAGGACGGTCGCCATATTACGTTCCTCGACACTCCGGGTCACGAGGCGTTTACCGCCATGCGTGCCCGTGGAGCCAAGGTCACCGACCTGTGTATCATCATTGTTGCCGCCGACGACAGCGTGATGCCACAGACGGTCGAAGCCATCAACCACGCGTCGGCCGCCGGCGTGCCTATCGTGTTTGCCATCAACAAGATTGACAAGCCTCATGCAAACCCCGACAAGATAAAGGAGGAGCTTGCCGCCATGAACTATCTCGTTGAGGAGTGGGGTGGTAAATACCAGTCACAGGATATATCGGCCAAAAAGGGTATCGGCGTGCCTGAGCTGATGGAGAAGGTGCTTCTTGAGGCCGAAATGCTCGACCTCAAGGCCAATCCCGACCGCAAGGCCACCGGTTCTATAATCGAGTCATCGCTCGACAAGGGTCGCGGATATGTGGCCACAGTGCTCGTGCAGAACGGTACGCTCCGCGTGGGCGACACGATTCTCGCCGGAACACACTTTGGACGCGTCAAGGCAATGTTTAACGAGCGTAACCAACGCATCACCGAGGCCGGCCCGGCGACTCCGGCGCTGATACTCGGCCTCAACGGCGCTCCGACCGCCGGTGACACATTCAACGTGATGGATACAGAACAGGAGGCGCGTGAGATAGCGTCGAAGCGTGAGCAGCTGCAACGCGAGCTTGGCCTACGCACCAAGAAATTCCTTACCCTTGAGGATATCGGCCGTCGCCGCGCCATCGGCAACTTCCATGAGCTCAACATCATCGTCAAGGGTGATGTCGATGGCTCAATCGAGGCGCTGTCTGACTCGCTCATCAAACTGTCGACCCCCGAGGTGCAGGTCAACGTGCTGCACAAGGCTGTCGGAGCTATCTCGGAGAGCGATGTGACCCTCGCCGCCGCGTCGGATGCCATCATCATCGGATTCCAGGTGCGTCCGTCACTCGCTGCCAAGCGTGCCGCCGAGCGTGACGGGGTCGAGATAAGACTCTACTCGGTCATCTACCAGGCCATCGAGGAGGTCAAGGACGCGATGGAGGGTATGCTCGCCCCCGAACTCAAGGAGGAGGTCATCGGTACGGCAGAAGTACTCCAGACCTACAAGATATCCAAGGTGGGTACCATCGCGGGCGCTATCGTGCGTGAGGGCAAGATCAAGCGTTCGTGCAAGGTGCGTGTCATACGCGACGGTATCGTGCGCTACACTGGTGAGCTCGGCTCGCTCAAGCGCTTCAAGGATGATGTCAAGGAGGTTACATCGGGTTATGACTGCGGTCTCAATATCGCGGGCTACAACGACATCGCCGAAGGTGACATCATCGAGGCATTTGAGGAGGTCGAGGTCAAGAAGTCGCTGTAATTGATTTTGGCCGCCTGAAGTGACACGGGTCATGATTACGGCATATATCAACATAGGTTCAAACATGGGCGACCGTCATGCTCTCATAGAGCGGGCGGTCGCCCTTATTGAACGGCTGAGCGGCCCGGTGCGTCGCTCGGTCTACATCGAGAGTGAGCCGTGGGGCTACGAGTCGGACAACCTGTTCCTTAACCTCGGCGTGGCCGTAGATACGCCAATGGCACCCGAGGAACTGCTTGAGCGGCTGCTCGCCATCGAGCGGGAGATAAATCCGTCGTCCCACCGCCGACCAGACGGGTCGTATGTCGACCGGGCTATAGACATAGACCTGATAGCGTGTGATGTCATGGATGGAACAGGAGCGCGGTCTGTGGTCACGGATACCCCAAGCCTGACGTTACCCCATCCGAGGATGCACCTGCGGCGGTTTGTCCTTGTCCCGATGGCCGAACTCGCCCCGGCGTGGCGGCATCCGCTGCTCGGGCTGACTCCCCGTGAGATGCTTGCAAGGTTGCCATAGCAGTAGCGTGTCCACTGTCGTTATTGCCTCGCCGGAAACCAAAAGCTATCCCGGGGTGTTGAGGTAATAAAGACAAACTCTATGATTGGAAAAAATAATGGTAATGCCGGTTTTATGATCGGCAACGCGTGCATACTGCTTGCCGCGATATTCTGGGGTGTCAATGTGTCGGTGACCAAGGCGCTGATACCCGAGTGGATGACATCAGAGGGAATCACTGTGGTGAGGCTCATCGGCGGTTGCGCGCTGTTCTGGATAGCATCACTGTTTGTCAAATGCGCCGCGATAGCACGTCAGGATTGGCTGAAACTGATATTGGGTGGAGGCATCGGGCTGTTCGCGTTCATCTACCTCTTTGTGATGTCGCTTAAATATGGCAATCCTATCGACATCTCGATTATCATGACGTTGCCCCCGGTGTTCGTGATATTGATGGGCGTACTGTTCGAGCATCGCCGACCGTCGCTGATTGAGTATGCCGGGATTGTGGTGTCGTTTGTCGGCGCGGCGATTGTGATACTGGATTCGGGTAGCGGCTCAAGGGCCGGCAGCGACAACGTGTTGGGCAACGTTCTTGCCGTGGCGTCGACGATATGCTATGCGTTCTATCTTGTCATACTTGAGAAGCCGAGCCACACCTACCGTCCCGTAACCATGCTGAGGTGGGTGTTTCTGTTTGCCGCCATCCCGGCATTGTTGCTTGTCCCGGGGATGGAGGATATGCCAATCGTGCATACCGACAAGACCATGCCGTGGGTCGAGATTGGCTTCATCCTGTTTTGCCCGACGTTTCTTGCCTACTTTCTCGTCCAACCGGCTATCAAGTGGATTGGTTCGGAATTGGTGTCGCTTTACCAATATCTGCTGCCGGTATTTGCCACAATCTCGGCTGTGTTGATGGGACTCGACCGGCTGCGGTGGATGCAGGTCGTGGCAATGGGCATAATCATTGTCGGCATGGTGTTGACCAATATTGGCAAGAAGCGCCGCCAAAAGGCCGCTAACACGACAACTTCCGCCCCCACAACGCAGAAATCCTGATGAAATAGCCCCCGTGGCGAGGATGCCGTGTTGCAGGATGTGTGGCGGGTATTTGTCAGATTGGAGGGAATTTTGTAACTTTGTGTTACCTCTCCGATACCGATTCATAGACCCAGACCATGAGCGCACCTGCCTTATACCTTATTCCCGTCCCGATGGGCGACAGCAAGCCCGACAGGGTGCTTCCGCAGTACAACATAGAGGTTGTGCGCGGCCTACGGCATTTTATTGTCGAGAATGTGAGGTCGGCACGCCGTGCGCTCAAGGCGATGGACCGTTCGATTGACATTGACTCGCTGACATTCGCGACTCTCGATGAGCATACCGTCGCCACTGATGTCCCGGCCATGCTGGCACCGATGGAGGCCGGGGAGTCCATCGGAGTGCTATCGGAGGCTGGCTGTCCCGCGATAGCCGATCCTGGAGCTGATGTCGTTGCGATAGCGCAGCGGCGCGGCTATCGTGTGGTACCGCTCGTGGGGCCGTCGAGCATCCTTATGGGATTGATGGGATCGGGATTCAATGGACAGAGTTTCGCGTTCCGTGGCTACCTGCCGATAGAGTCGCGTGCGCGGCTGTCGGCGCTTCGGGAGATGGAACGCCGCATCATCCATGAACGCCAGACCCAGATATTCATCGAGACCCCCTACCGCAATAACCGGCTGATAGCCGAGCTGTGCCGCACGTTGCCGCCGTCCATGCTGCTTTGTGTGGCCTCAGACATATCATGCAGCCGCGAGTCGATAGTGACGCGTGAGCTGTCGGAATGGGCGCGCACGGAGTATAATTATGACAAGACACCGACTATATTCCTGCTATACAACAGGTGACGATCCATGGCACGCCGCAACAAACTATCATCGGTAGACCTCCCGAGTCTGTTTGACGACATCGACAACATCGGTGCCTCCCGCTTGCCCATACACCCCGACATCGCCCGCCACGCCGAGCGCGTCTTGCTGTCGGGCGGCAACCGCGCTCCAGGGCGCGAGGTGGATGATGATGCCATTGATGCCCCCGTGACCCTTGATGTCGATGGCAACAGGATATATTTCATGAGCTTCGGAAGCGGTAGCAGCGGTAACTGCTACTATATAGGCAATGACGAGGAGGGATTTCTCATTGACGCGGGTGTGGAGACGGTGCGCGTGCTTGAGGCACTGCACGACAACGGCATACCCCAGGAGCGCTTGCGCGGGCTGTTGCTGACCCATGACCACCGCGACCATACCCAGTATGCCTACAACATAGTCAGGAAGCATGGACACATTCCGCTCTACTGCACCCCGAGAGTGTTGGGAGGATTGCTGCGGCGGCACAACATATCGCGCCGCATCAAGGACTATCATACGCCGATATACAAGGAGATACCGTTTAAGATAGGACGGTTTACGGTGACGGCCTTTGAGGTGATGCACGACGGGACAGACAACGCGGGATTTTTCATAGAACATGGGCCGCGGACGATGGCAGTGGCTACCGACCTCGGCTGCATATCAGACCGCGCCGGCCATTACCTGCGCCAAGCTGATTTCATGGTCATTGAGGCCAATTATGACTCGGAGATGCTCATACATGGCCCGTATCCCGAACATCTCAAGGCCCGTATAAACGCCCTCAACGGCCACCTTGACAATGCCGTTACGGCACGGTTTGTCGCCGGAACATGGACCGAGAGACTGCGCTACATCTTCCTCTGTCACCTAAGCCACGAGAACAACACGCCCGAAAAGGCACGTGAGACTGTCGAGACAGCCCTCGTCAGAGCCAGAATCAGCGTCGGCACAGGCTGCGACACCCCTGCCGACCGCGAGTCCGCCGTGCAGCTCGTCGTCCTCCCCCGCCACGACGCCACCCGCCTCTATCACCTCCGATAACCCACCGCCCACCCCGACATTACGCAGACCATATGTTTCCGAATACTAATTTATGTGGGTGACCAAAAACAGATTGCTGACTTTTGGGAAAATTTTGTAACTTTGTCAAACTACCTATAGTCAAGATTAAATTAACCCAACACAGTGTAAACTGAAAACACATTGAACAACATGCGAAAGGTTACAATAATGATCCCTTGCTACAACGAGCAGGACTCTTTGCCAATCTTATATGATGAGTTATGCCGCTTGATGGACTCGTCAGATGAGTATATATGGGAAGTGCTATTTATAAACGATGGCTCACGAGATAACACGTTAGAAATAATACGGAATCTCAGACTAAAAGACCCACGAATATCCTATGTAAGTCTTTCACGAAACTTTGGGAAAGAAAAGGCCATGCTTGCCGGTTTTGATTTCGCGACCGGCGATTGTGTCATTATAATGGATGCCGACTTGCAGGATCCCCCATCCTTGATTTGGGAGATGCTTGACAAATGGAATGAGGGATATGATGATGTCTATGCCAAACGCAGGTCGCGAGGCGAAGAATCATGGCTCAGGCGTAAACTATCGCTGGCATTTTACAGGATACTCCAGAAGAGTACGGATATTGATATCCTTGAGAATGTCGGGGACTTCCGGCTTCTTGACCGTAAATGCATTGAAGCGCTTAAACGCATCAGGGAATCAGAACGATATACAAAAGGACTATTCTGTTACATCGGATACAATAAGTGTTCTATCGAATTTGACCGAGGCGATAGGGTCGCCGGCAAATCTTCATGGAATTTCTGGAAACTGTTTGGCCTTGCCATAGAGGGTCTGGTATCCTTTACCACATTACCGCTGCGATTAGCCAGCATTATGGGTGCCATAGTATCCTTGATATCATTCATCTTGATGGCCTTTTACTTTATAAAAGCAGTAATTTGGGGCGATTCCGTGACGGGTTTCCCAACGTTGATTGTCGCAATATTTTTTATTGGAGGAGTGCAATTGATATGCTTGGGAGTCATCGGGGAATATATCTCCCGCATATTTATGGAATCCAAACATCGTCCCATTTATATCCCGCAAGAATACAACGGCAACCAAATCCTGATACAATAAAGCGTGTTTTTGCGTTTTTGCAGTCAGTGTTTGGAAAAAAGAAAAAAATGCGTACCTTTGTGGTCGGGTAAGTCCTACACGACCAGCTCCCCGGGAACCCCGCCAGATCCTGACGGAAGCAACGGTACCGGGTTGTAGCGGTGCGATGTAGTCAGCTTACCCTTTTTCTTTTTAATCCCCCATACAATCACATATTCCGGGTCAACAATGACGACGTTATAGTAACGACCAAGATAAATCATCATACAATGATACAATTCATCGATTATAAACGAAATCAGCAGAAATATGGCTATCGCTGCCATAAACTTACGTCAATCGCGATACTGATACTACTTGCCTTCATAGTTTTTTTACTTGAGTCATCAGAATTTTGGTTTGGCGATAATATTGTATATGGACACTATCCCTACATGTACAGCCATATAGTTCCACTTATGGAACACAAACCCGTCACTTCATTTTGGGACGTAATATATGCCGGAAATGATAATTACATACTACAGACTGGCAGATACGTCGCTCATTTCTTTGTCATTTTGTTTTGTGGGCTGCTGGGGAATCCGGCATTTGCCGTGTGCAATGCACTGGTGTGGCCGTTGTTCATAGTGCTGTTCATGAGGGTGTGCGGCAAAAAGCTGACTGACCTGCCCGCGCTTTGCCTGGCCGTGGCGCTGTCATTGTATATTCTCGCGTTGATGCCCTCAGGACCGGCAGTCCAAATCAACTATGTGTGGATGTTCACCCTGACTCTTGGCTGGGTATTGCTGTTCCGGCGCATGAGGGACACTACGGGCATCTTCCCTCTTATCATGCTGAGCCTGTTGAGCCTCATCGCCGGTAACGGTCAGGAGGCTGTCAACATCGGTGTCTGCGGAGCACTGTTCATCATGCTTGTTAAGAAGCGTTTCCGTTTCACGACAGCCGAATGGGTGATGGCTATATCCTTTGGCATCGGGTGTCTCGCTGATTGTCTCGCGCCCGGCACATTGTCACGCAGTGGAAGCGCGGGAGGCGGCAGCCTGCCGTTCAGGCTGCTGCAATACCTTGTCATCGCACGTGCATACTTCTCCATTCCACTCACATTCCTGCTTATCGTGACCTTGGTGTCCAAGGGATTCAATCGCAGACAGTTTAATGACAATTTCTTTCTGTGGAGCGCCCTCGCAACCGTCGTATGCTTTCTTTTTGTCATCGGTAGCCGGTCTTGGAACCAGTATTTCGGCATGATACTGTTTATCATGCTACTCACCCTCAGGATGCTACCCAAAGGACTGATACGTAACGTCATATCTGTAGTCATCATCCTATACACACTGCAACCACTATACAACAAGTATATAGGCCAGTCACGCCACAAGGAGTATCTGACAGAGATTGAGAACCAATACCTGTCATCGCCCGATGGCCTCATATATGTAGACGCGTCCAATCCCATGAGCCAAGACTTGTTTACCCACCATAAAGACTGCTTCGTGCTTAAGAATGGCCTGAAAAAGCCAATAACCGTATTACCATCGGAATTGGCCGATATAGCTCCCGACAGTGTGCCTAACTTTGTGCGGATGTACACTCCGTCGCGATTCCTGATAGTGCAGTCAAAGGAGAAACCAGCTGTGTTCATGTATGACCTCTCGTTCAGAGCTATGGGTTACGTCAGGACTTTGCGCCATTCTTCCATAGAGATAAGCGAACCGCTCTATGAGACTGATAATTACAAGGTCATGATTGAGAACGGGTATCCGTTCTTGCACCACGAGATCGAGATGATAGACGACAAATCTGAAGATTGACAATATGGATAGAAAGAAAAAGATATCGGTACTGATTCCCTTTTACAACGAGGAAGAGGTGCTACCGCAGCTATTCACGCGGCTCGCGGCAGTCATGGACTCCATGGGCCAATATGATTGGGAGGTGATGCTCGTCAATGACGGCAGTTCTGACCGCAGTCTCCTCGCGGCAGCAAGGATACAGCAAGCCGATCCTCGATTCCACTACATCGACCTCTCGCGCAACTTTGGCAAGGAGATAGCGATGATGGCCGGTTTTGACTACGTGACCGGGGACTGCACGGTAATAATGGACTCTGACCTGCAACATCCGCCTGAAGTGATTCCCGAGATGATTGCGGCATGGGAGGAGGGCTACGATGACATCTACGGCCAGCGACTCACACGCGGCAAGGAACCGTGGCTGCGCAAGACCTTGTCGCTCGCTTATTACCGTCTGCTGCAAAAGAGCACCAAGATACCCGTCCTTGAGAATACGGGCGACTTCCGTCTGCTTGACCGCATGTGCATTGACGCGCTCAAGTCCATGCGCGAGTCCAACCGATACACAAAAGGAATGTACTGCTACGTGGGCTTCAAGAAAAAGGGTGTCCCGTTCAAGCAGGAGGATCGTGCGGCCGGCACGACTAAGTGGAACTTCTTCAAGCTGTTCAACCTCGCAATCGAGGGCATCACATCCTATACCTCGGCACCGCTGCGCATCGCTACAGCCGTCGGAACTGTCATATCGGCACTCGCGCTGCTCTACCTTGTATATGTCATCATCAAGGTGGTCGCTGTCGGTGAACCTGTCGCCGGATATCCCACAATCATAGTGTCGATACTCTTTCTCGGTGGATTGCAACTGCTGTTTCTCGGCATACTCGGCGAGTATATTGGTCGCATATTCACTGAGACAAAGCAGCGTCCCGTCTATTTTGTCAGGGAGTTTGACGGAAAAAGGGTAGTCAAAGATAACGAATAAGGTCCCGTCTCATAAGATTAACGAGACGGGATCTTGTCCATACGTTTGACAGACGGTGACTAACGGCGTGGTGGAGGTCCGCCAGGACCGCGGCGCATGAAATCGCGATTTCGGTCGTCGGGCTGCCCTCCAAGGCCAAAGGTATTGAACTTGTAGGTGAACGTCAGCATGAAGTAGCGCGTCAGGCTGTTGTAGCTCGTGTCGTCGATATAGTTAGCTGTGACGGTGCGCTGTATGTTCTTACGCTGCTGCAACAGGTCATAGACCTTGAGAGCGACAGTCGCCGAACGGTTGTTGAGAAATTCGTAGGACAACGTGGCATTCCACATCCACTGGTTATTGTCATATCCGGCCGCGTAACCCGATGAACCTGTGTAAGACACGTCGGTGTTGAACGACAGGCCAAACTTGGTGTAGACCGAGCCGTTGATCACGCCTCCGTAGGTATGCACTATGGGGTTGTCGCTCGATGGCAATGAGTTGTGGGTGTACTGGATACCGTAGTAGGGACGTATCTCAATCTCATAGTTGGCAGGACGGAACGCGAGCGAGAACGACTCGTTGAGCCTGACATTGTTTGAGCGGTTGTACTGGTTGTTGTTGTAACCGACATTTGAGGCAAAGTTGACAAACGCATGGTTGGAGAACTGCCAGTTGCGATTACGGAAGGGGAACGACACCATGTTCATAACTCGGGCATTCCATATACCGTTTACGTTGGTGTAGGTGGTGGTGCGACCGCCCGTCTCGCTGTTGAAGTCAGTCTTGGATATGATGCTGTTTTGTGAGAACTGTATGTGCCCGAACAGCATTATCGAGCGTTGCGCGTCGACATTGAAGTCGCTGAAATGCAGCCGCAGATTGTGGGTGAACGTCGGTTTGAGATCAGGATTACCGATGGTGATGTTCAGAGGGTCTGACACGTCGGCAACGGGTTGTAGCTGCGTAACCGTAGGCTGTGATGTGCGTCCACGGTAATTGATGCGCATCGAGCGGTTGCGGCCGAGTTTGTATCTGTAGCGCAGGTAGGGAGCTACGTTCCACACCCATCTGTCGTCGATGTTGCGTGCCGGGTTGACAAGGTCGCGGCTACGCTGCATCGACGGGGTGAGCGCCGCGCCGACATCAAGCGTATAGGTCGGACGCACCTGCTTGAATCCCGCCTGTATCTCCTGGCTGAAGAACTCATTGCGGAACTTGTTGCTGAGTTCACTGTTGAAAACCAGAGAGGCGTAATCAATCACCGGCTCACCATCCATTCCGTCAGGCCACTCGACAGGGTGGTCGTAGACGAGCTTGTCAGAATTGCTCCACTGATAGGAGAAGCGGTAGGCCGCTGTCAGGAATCGCCCGTTTTTCACATTTCCGATAGGCTCAGTCCATGTGAGCCGGGCCGACACGCGGTTGCTCCAGCGGTGATTGTCACTGTATTGGTCGTAGAGGTCCTTGGTGTCGTCAAGCAAGAAGAATCGGTTGAGTGAATACGAGTTCTCATCCTCGTGCACATTGCTAATATTGTATCTTAACTGAGCCGAGAAACTGCGTCCGGGATGGGACCGGAACTTATGGTTGTAGATAAGCTCTCCGCCAAACTCAAACGAGTGTCCGTCGGTATCGCCGATGTTAAGGGCGCGGTTGACGAGTGTACGGGCTGCGTCACCTGCCATCGTGACAGAGGAGTCGACGCTCTCGGAGCGGTTGAAGTTGAGCGACAGATTGGGTCGGAACTCCAATGCGCGGAACGAGTCGATGTTCCACTGCACGCGGAAGTCGGCACGCAGATTGTGTCCACGGTCGCGAGATGCCGATGCCGAATTATAGTAGGATGTCGAGTCGGTGAACAGATACTGACGGTCGCGTGTCGTGCGGTTGTCACGGTCGCTGTGGGAGTACATCACGTCACCACCCACGCGGAATATCTCATCTTTCCCGACATTGAAATTGACACCAAACGATTGATTGGTATTTATGCCGTTATTGCCGCCGAAACGCCTGAAACGGTTGCCGTTACCGTCCGAGAACCCAAGGTCGTTGGTGTTGTTGGCATTACCGATAAATGAAATCTGATTGTTGTTCCAGAAGCGGTTTATATTGAATGCGCCCTGATAGCGCTGGTCGGTGCCGTATCCACCGCCGACAGTCCCGAACCATCCATTCTTCATGCCCGGCTTGACCGTGAGATTGATCACCGTCTCCTCCTCGCCGTCGTCCACGCCGGTCAACCGCGCCAGGTCACTCTTGCGGTCGACCACCTGCAACTTGTCAATCATATTGGCCGGCAGATTTTTCGAGGCCACCTTGGGGTCGTCGCTGAAAAACTCCTTGCCGTCTATCAATATCTTGGTGATGGTCTTACCGTTGGCCGTGATCTCACCATCGCTGTTTACCTCGACACCCGGCAACTTCTTGAGCAAGTCCTCGACCACGGCATTAGGCTGCGTGCGATACGACCCGGCATTATACTCTATCGTGTCTTCCTTAGCCTTAATCTCAGTCATCACCCCGGTCACCACCGCCTCTGACAGCATTATCGACGACTCCCTCATCACGATAGGGTCAAGCCGCTTGGCTGCGCCGGTCATCGTCACATTGACATTGGCCGGATGGTAACCGATGTAGGAAGCCTGTAGTATATACTTGCCCGGCGACACATCAAGCGAAAAGCGACCATCAAGATTGGTCGTGGTACCCTTGATAAACGAGCTATCCCTGACGCGGAGCAGCCTGATTGTGGCCTCTATGAGGGGCTCGTCCGACGAGTCCTTGACGATGCCGGTAAGCGATGCCCCGTTGGCTGACATTAACGTGATGAGGAGAACGATAACAGATAGTATGCGGCCGTACATATTAGTGATTATGTATCTATTTTTAGTTTAGTTCACGCTAAGAGAGACATCCCAACCTCCCAAAGGTTTAATCGGGGGTAAATAAAAAAATCGGCATCGAAGCCGATTTCTCTAAATTTCACACCAAAAATCTGTACCATAACTGTATTATAAGCGATAGGCAAGATTTAGTCGAGCACCCTGCGTGCCCCGATATAACGGTTGGAGTAGTAACCACCGTCGGGATAGGAGGTGATGGTGATCCCCGAGCTGTTGGCCGAATGGATAAACTTCATCGTGTTGCGCTCCTTGTCGACAGATACCACCATACCGACATGACCCACGGTCTTGCCGCCGCGACGGCCACCGAAAAACACGAGGTCACCCGGCTTTATATCCTTATAGCTGACCGACTCCCCCTGCATGTATTGCAAGCGGGATGAGGCATCAAGGTCGAGGCCGAAATTCTTGTAGACGTAGCTGGTGAACCCCGAGCAGTCAAATCCCCTGGGGCCTTTGCCGCCAGAGCGGTAGCGTGTACCCATGAAACTCTTGGCAAAGTCAATCATATCGGGAATCCTGTCATCGGCAACCGATGGCCGAGTGAATGTCAGAGCCGGTTTCCAGAACTCCCCGTCATAGGAGTCATGGGTGATGACATCACGGCCTGCGGCATATCCCGAGGGCGACTGAGCGTTGGAGGTGGCGATGAAAACAAAGAGAGAGATAAAAAGAAGTATATATCGTTTTGTTAAAGTCATGAATTGGTTTATGTTAATTTTAATCCCATTTTAACCGAATACAAAAATAGTAAAAAAAATCTCATCCAACCTAACGCACTATGCGTCATAGCGCTTATTATCACATATATTAATCGGTTTTAAGGGTATTTAACCCCGGCATGTCATTCAAATATTTCCTAAGAGCGACACCCCACGCAGTCACGCTTGGCGCAGTCATTCGGAATAGCTATCTTTGCGGGGAAAGAGTGCATGAGTTTATTCAGTAAGACTAAAGCAAAGGTTGTCACTATGGCGGTGATTGTCACCGTAGCCGGCATTGTGTGCGCGGGCCTCTACCTCGTATATGGCCGCGACAGGGGAAGCCATGGCGTGAAACTCGACACCACCCGCTATCCGATACGCGGCATTGACATCTCGGGACATAACGGCACGGTGGACTTTGAGCGCGTCAAGGCCGATGGCATAGAATTTGTGGTCATAAAGGCATCGGAGGGCGCCACGTTCAAGGACAACCGGTTTCACGACAACTACCGCAAGGCCCGCGACGCGGGGCTCAAACGCGGAGCCTATCACTTCTTCCGCTTTGATGTCGACGGCAAGCTACAGGGGCTCAACTTCATCCACTCCATAGGAGGAAAAGTCCTTGACCTGCCCCCTGTGATAGACATCGAGGACTACAACAATGCCCGCAACATACCGACCTCGCTGATTGTCTCCCGGCTGCAATCGCTCATTGACCATATCGAGAGCCGGGGATACAAGGTGATGCTGTACACCAATAAGAATGGCTACAACCGCTTCTTGCGCGGGAGGTTTGAGGAGTATCCGCTGTGGATATGCTCGTTCACCGACCCGCCCATCGACCGCCACCGTCACTGGACCCTGTGGCAATACAGCCACTGGGGACGCGTCGACGGATGCAGCGGAGTCGTCGACCTCAACACGTTCAACGGCGACAGCACGCTGTGGGCCAGCCGCCCCAAGGCACAATAAAAACACCTCGTCCGCGTTATCCTTATAGCTGTAAAATACCCATACAGGTACCGACATATTCAAACTTTAACCAATGCGTCTGATACACATAAAGTTAAGCCACATATCACTGTTTATCACCTCACTGCTGTCCATTGCTGCCGCCACAGTCCCGGCACACGCCTTTGAGCTTTCAGCCTACGCCGACAACTCGGTACTTGCCGAGGGAACATGGGTCAGAATCTCTGTGGCAGAGTCAGGGATACATCTCATCACCAACGAGGAGCTGAAACGTTATGGGTTCAGCGACCCGTCAAAGGTGCATGTCTACGGATATGGTGGCGCACGTATCAGCGACGTATTGTCACGCGGCAACTATACCGATGACCTGCCGGCGGTGCAGAGCGAGCGCATCAGCCGCGGTTTGGTATTCTATGCCACAGGGCCGACCACATGGACACTGTCGGGCAGCAACTACACCCACTCCAACAACCCATTCTCCACGACAGGCTACTACTTTCTTAGTGACCGACCGATCGACAAGACACCCGAGATACCCGTCGAGGGACGCGGGGGAGCCGACAATCCGGCCACGACATTCACCGAACGTCTGTTCTATGAGAACGACCTCGTGACCCCCGGACAGACAGGACACCAGCTGCTTGGCGAGGACTTCAGATACCAGCCCACGCGCACATTCAACTTCACCCTCACCGACAAGGCATCCTCCGGCAAGGTGTGGATGAAATGTATGGCCATGGTCAAGGCCCTGACATCACAGGCGCTCATGTCATTCACAGCCAATGGCGCCGACCTGCCCGCTTCAAGCACCGACCGCATACGCGTGGCGGCATCGGACGCGTTTGGAAACAACGGCACCACCACCAAGGAGTTTGACCTCGCCGACAACCGCCTCGCCCTCGGTGTCTCCATCACCTCGTCCGGCACCATGTCATTGGCCAACCTCGACTATATAGACATCAACTACGTGCGTGACATCAAGCTGTCGGGTGGGACACTGCTTTTCCGCTCGTCTTCGACCGGGCTGCGGCTTAGCGGGGGCGACGCCTCTACGAGAGTGTGGGACATCACCGACCCGCTGGCGATAAAGGCCATGAAGACCTCCACGACCCAGGGTGGGGTATCGTGGACCAACGTGTACACGGGGCGGCGTGAGTATGCTGCATGGAACGAGAACGCGACTTTCCGCACCCCCGTGTTTGTCGGGCGTGTAGACAATCAGAACCTGCACGCTGTGAGGGATGTGGACATGGTCATAGTGTCCTTGCCGGCATGGACATCCCAGGCTGAGCGCGTGGCACAGCTACACCGCGACCATGACGCGATGAACGTGCTCGTCGTCAACCAGCAGGACGTCTTCAACGAGTTTTCCTCGGGCACACCCGATGTCAACGCATTCCGCCGCCTGTTCAAGATGCTGTGGGACCGAGGCAACGCCTCGGGCCATCCGTTGCGCTTTGCTCTGATGATGGGGCGTGGCTCATACGACAACCGAGCCATCACCTCACAGGTAAAGGCTCTCAACTATCCGATGATGCCCATCTGGGAGAGCGACTACGGCACCGACACAAGCTCCTCCTACACGACCGACGACATCCTCACGTTTCTCAAGGACAACTCCGGCAACAACATGGGGGCCGACTCCCTCTGCATAGCCATAGGCCGTATGCCGGTGCGTAGTCTCTCCGAGGCCACCACGGTTGTCGACAAGCTCTACAAATATGTCAACAACGCGCCCAAGTCGACCTGGAAAAACCAGGTGCTCCTACTCGCCGACGACATGGACCAGGGAATACACATGACCCAGATGGAGAGCGCCTACGACAACATGACCGCCACGCCCGACGGCTCACAGTTTTTCTACAACAAGGTCTATCTCGATGCCTACAACCGCTCAAGCGCGGGTGGCGGCTCGTCATATCCCGACGCACGCCAGCAGTTTTACAGGCTCATGAACGAGGGAATGATGTGGTGGACCTATGTCGGCCACTCCAACGAGCGTGAGATGACCGGCGAGGGCATCATCACATCCGATGACATACGCAACAACATGTACTTCAAGCATCTGCCGATACTCTATGCGGCGACATGCGACATCATGAGATGGGACCATGACAACATCACCGGCTCAGAGCTGATGTATGCCAATGCCGACGGGGGTATCATCGCCGGATGCAGCGCCACCCGCCCGGTGTATATCAGCGACAACGGCATCCTGACGGCAAGCGTGGCGAGGTATATCACCAAGCGCGGTGACGACGGTCGTTTCCTCCCGTTTGGCGAGATAATCCGTCAGGGCAAGAACCATCTCACGTTCAACACCAAGGACAACATGGTGTATACAAACTCCAACAAGCTCCGATATGTGGTCATGGGCGATCCCGCCATGAGGATGGCCACTCCCGACAATCGTGTGACCGTCACCCATATCAACGGAGTCGAGGCCGACCCCGACGCGCAGATAACCCTCAAGGGACGTGAGAACGCGGTAATCGAGGGTATCGTCACCAATGCCGCCGGTGAGCTGATAGCCGACTTCAACGGCACGCTCGACGCGGTGCTTTATGACGCTGAAAAGAGCACCACCTCCAAAGGCCATGGCGGCGACAGCGGAAAAGAGGTGACATTCGAGCAGCAGGGCGACCGCCTCTTTGCCGGCAGAGGCATCGTCACCAACGGCAAGTTCACCCTCAGGATAGCCATGCCCACCAACATCGCCGGAAACTTCCGTCCGGCAGCCCTAAACCTCTACGCGTCATCAACCGACAACCGCGAGGCGATGGGATGTGACCGCGAGCTTTATGTCTATGGATATGACGAGACAGCCCCCGCTGACAACGTGTCGCCGGTCATCGACAGCGCGTTCCTCAACCACGAGTCATACCGCGACGGTGACCGCGTGAACGAGTCGCCCATGTTCATCGCCTCGATACACGACGACCTCGGCATCAACCTGTCGAGCGCCGGGGTAGGGCAGTCGATGTCGCTCAGCATCGACGACAACGACCGCACTTACAACGACCTGTCGCTCTACTATACCCCCGCCGATGACGGATCTCCTGCGGGCACAGTCCACTATCCCATATCTGACCTGTCTGCCGGCAACCACACCATGCGCTTTCGCGTTTGGGACACGTCGGGCAACATGGCCGAGTGGACAACGGGATTTTTTGTCGAACCCGGAGCCACGCCCACCATATATGACATATACACCGACGTCAACCCGGCGACGACCGAGGCAAACTTCTATCTCTCGCACAACCGTCCCGATGCCAACATAACAGTCACAGTGTCGGTCTACAACATGCTGGGACATCTCGTCTGGTCGCACCAGCAGTCCGGCCGCAGCGACATGTTCACGACGTTCCCCGTCAAGTGGGACCTCAACGACAACGGAGGCCGGCGCGTGAACCGTGGAATCTACATCTACAAGGCGGCAATATCGACCGACGGCGAGCACTACGACACCGCGACCAAGAAGATAGCCGTGACAGGCAAATGACCCTCTCTGTTGACAATAAGAGCCACTCTTTGAAAAAAAAGTTGTATCTTTGACGCGAAAAATATTAGCAGCCAATATAGTAACCCGATATATGTCCGAACTAAAACCCAGAGACCTGATACCCGAACCGACACTCAGCCGACTCCCATGGTATCTCGCCTATGTGAGCATGTTACGCTCCCAAGGCGTCGGACACGTATCATCGACCCGCATATCGAGGGAGATTGATGTCGATGCCTCGCGCATAGCCAAAGACCTGTCGTTTCTCAACATCAAAGGCAAGACCCGCATAGGCTATGATGTGGTGGAGCTTGAGCGCGAGCTTGCCGACTTTCTCGGATTTAAGGTAAGCCACAATGCCATAATAGCCGGGGTGGGGAGTCTCGGCGCAGCCCTGATGCGCGACTCCGGCCTATCGCGCTACGGACTCAACATCGTGGCCGGATTTGACATCTCACCCATGGTCATAGGCCACGAGATAGGCGGCATCCCCGTCTACGACATCGGCAGCCTTGCCGATGTACGTCCCAAGGTCGATGCCGAGATTGGCATAATAACCGTGCCTGTCGACCGTGCACAGACCGTGGCCGACATGATGATTGAGGCGGGGATAAAGGCGTTGTGGAACTTCACCCCCTACCGCATTCGCTCGCCGCGTGACGTGGTCATCCAGGACACCTCCATATATGCCCATCTTGCAGTGATGTACAACCGGCTCCAATCACGTGCCACAAAACCGACCGAGCGATGAAAGTCATGTCGCTCACGTCCCTCACAACCATCGGTCGCGGCCAAGCCCCGCAGGTCGATGTGATACCCGACTCTGCTATCCTGCGTGAGGGCAAGCCATTTTTTATCCCGTCATGGGATAGCCGATGGGAGTATCAGCCTGTGCTTGCATATAAAATAAGCAGACTCGGGAAAAATATAGCGCGTCGTTTCGCGTTAAGATATGTGGATGCGGTCACTGTCGCCCTCCGGGTCTATCCCTGCGACACCATAGCCGACACCGTTGCCGCCGGTCTTCCAGCCGGAGCCGCCATAGCGTTTGACGGGTCGGTCATACTCGGCAGCTGGCTACCGCTTCCCGCCGGAGACACACTCATTAGCGGAAATGACGGCGAGACGACGATTGTCAACCCGCTTGACTCTCTTGCCGGGTCAATCGAAGTGTTGAGCCGCTATCTCACATTCAAGATGGGAGATATAGTGATACCACCTGCGGTTGCCGGACGCTCCGCCCTCGTGATTGACACGGGAATGGAGTACAGTATTGACGGACGGACCGCGCTCACGTGCAATATCAAGTAGAAAAATATAGACCAACAGACATATATAATTTAAGAAACATAATAGCCTTAATATTAAGCAACATGCGACATACAAAAATTTTTACCTCTATCCTTGGCCTTGCCTGCTGTCTCGTAGCATCGGCATACAGCCCCTCCTACTATACGCAACAGTCAAAGCTCAGCACCGGCCGATGGATCAAGATAAAGGTCTCACAGTCGGGTATGCAGCAGATTACAGCTGAGCAGCTACGTGCGTGGGGGTTCAACGACCCCTCCAAGGTCAGCGTGTTTGGCTACGGCGGCTGCATCCTCACAGGCGAGTTCAGCGAGACCCACTACGATGACCTGCCCGCACAACCCGTATACCGCACCAATGACGGTCGCATATTGTTCTATGGCGAGAGCGACGTGGCATTCCGCAATTCGACGGTCAACCCCAAGACCCCGGTGATACGCCGCAATACCGCCGCGTCAGCCGGATATTACTTTGTGACCGACGCTTTTCCCGGCGCATCCAAGTTTCCCGACACCATCGGCAACACCTCCAATACCGGGCGGCTTGTCAACTACCACTACTCAATACACACGTATGAGGAGGAAGTGCTTAACCCCGGAGAGGGAGGATACCGCTACTTTGGCACAGATTTCTCAGAGAAGCCGGTGCAGCAGTTTGACTTCAAGGTCGTGAATCCATATAGCGAGAACGGTGTCTACAAGGATGGCCGCATCACGTTTGTATGGGCCGCCAAACTGCAATCATCGGCCAAACTCGGCCTTGACTACAATGGGACATTCGTACCCAAGAATACCAGCAACCCGCTGATACCCGTACCCACGAGCAACCACCTGTACTACAACACAGCAACGGGTTATGTCACATTCTCACCGATACAGAAGGAGGAGAAAGACTACTCGATTGTCTTCTCGACCCCCACGGTCAAGTACACGATGGCCGCGTTTGACTACGTGAGCATGATATATCAGCGTGACAACGACCTCTCCGACATCGACCAGCTGCTCATGTCATTTGAGTATGTCAACAGCAATACGCGTATCAACTTCACCAACGTGGCATCGGGCGATGTCCAGCTGTGGAACGTGTGCGTCCCGACCCACCCACAGCGGTATGACCGCACGTACTCCTCCGAAAACAAGAGTATGCGCATCGGCTCTGAGAAAGACTACAACGGAGAGCTGAACTACGTCATGGCGTTTGATCCCAACAAGCAGATGTATCCTGTGGAGTTTGCCGGGGAGGTGAAAAATCAGAACCTCCATGGACTCGCTGCTCCCGACATGCTCATCATCACGAGCCGCATGTTCCTCGCCCAGGCCCAGGAGCTTGCCGCCATCCACAAGCGCTTGCAAAACCTCGATGTAGTGGTGGTCAATCAGGAGGAGGTCTACAACGAGTTCTCATCGGGTACACCCTCAATGATGGGATACCGTCGTATCGCAAAAATGTTTTATGACCAGAACCCCAACAAATTCAAATACCTGTTGCTCTACGGCCCCGGGTCATACGACAACCGTCACCTGAAATTTGGTGACGACAGCTATCTGCTCACATATCAGTGTGAGGATGACTCGTTTGCCCAGCAATCGACCACAAACTTCTCATTTGACAACTACTTTGGATTTGTAGCCGATGACTTCAAGCTCAGCGAGAAGTTCAACGCTCCGGCCCAGGTTGCCGTGGGACGCATCCCCGCGTTCAACATCGACGACGCCATCCGTGTCAACAAGAAGATCGCCGACTATCTTGAGAATCCGCCACTCAACATATCGCGCCGCACATCCATTATCCTCGCCGATGGTGGCGACTCAAACAGTCATCTCAGCCAGGCAGAGGAGATAGACTCCATCATACGTGATGTACCTGGGACAATCGTCACCAAGTCGTATGTCGACCTCTATCCGTTTGAGTTAGGAGTCAACACACCTCAGGAGGTTCTTGTCCGCGCTCTCAACAAGGGTGCATTCTTCATGGGTTACTGCGGACACGGCGACCCAATCAGTATAACAGGTAAAGGTCTTTATAACAAGGCGGCGGTAAAAGAGAACACTTATCCCATAAAACCACTGGTGTTCCTGTCGACATGCGATGCCATGACCTACGACCGCAACGGTAACGGCCTTGGAGAGTCATTTCTGATACAGCCCGATGGCGGTGCTATTGGTGTGGTCGCCGCTTGCCGTACCGTATATCAAGAACTTAACCAACTGTTTTACCGCTCATTTGTCCAGTATCTGCTCAACGCTACCCCGGGAACCCGCATGGGCGACATATACCTCAAGGCAAGCAACCTTGCCCGCAGTAGCAAGAATCAGGGTGAGTCATTCAATGTCAACAGTACTGAGGCCGCCAACACCATGTGCTACAACTTTGCCGGAGACCCCTCCCTACCAATCTATACACCGCAGTACAACGTGATGGCGACAGACATATCGGGTACAACCATATCTGATGGCACCACCCTTAATATCTCTCCCCTTACCGACAACACGGTCACTGGCGCTGTCACTGATGCGTCAGGCAACATTATTTCCGACTTCAACGGTACGCTCAGCATATATCTCTATGATGCCGCCAAGGAGACGATGACACTCGGTCAGGGTACCTATACCCCGACATCGGTCACCATCGACAACGAGTGCCTCAGCACCGTATCGACCACCGTGACCAACGGACGGTTCTCAACATCGCTCGTTGTCCCCGAGTCCACCAATCCGGGCAAGGAGTCGCGACTGGTGTTCTATGCCGTCAGCGATGACATCCTCACCCAGGCGTCTGGAGAGTTCAAGGGTATAATAATAGGTGATTATGATGAGACCAAGGCTATCCCCGACAACATCGCCCCGATGATCACCTCGTTCTATCTCGACTATCCCGGATTCCAGGACGGCGATGTCGTGGCTTGCGACTCACGCCTCCACGTGTCGATAGCACCCGACGAGTCGGGTCTCTACATCGGAGGACCGCAGATAGGACGCAAGGCAACGCTCGTGCTCGACGGCAACGTCTCCTATCCGCGAGCCGCCGAGATGATGACCACCGCAGCCGACGGCTCATACATCCTTGAGTATGACCTCACAGGGCTGTCTGCAGGGCCGCACCACTTGCAATTCTCGGTAAGCGATAACTCCAACAACGTCACGAGCCGTTCCATTAGCTTCACTGTCGCCGATCTGGCTGTCGATGCTGTCATGACAGTGGCCGAGAGTCCGGCACGCATCGAGGCGACAATATCGGTGGAAGGCGACTTTGCCACCGCACCTACAGGACGCATCGTGATTGAGGACGCAGCAGGTGTCACAATCTTCTCTACCGACAAGCCGGTGTCATTCCCCTATACATGGGACTTGAAAGACAAGGATGGACAACCCGTACCCGACGGACGATATGACTGCTTCGCCATCCTGAGCGGGGGAAGGCAGACAGGCTCGACACCAAGGACAAAATTAATAGTCGTTAAGCAATAAAACAGGCACGATGGAGTTTATAATGTAGCGCAATCGCTCTCTTTATAAACTCCATTTTGTATACGTAATAATGAAGCACATAGTTAAACTGTCAGTCATCCTGTCGCTAATCATGGTGTTGGCCGTACCCACCGTAGGCGCGGAAGATGGCAAGAACGAGTTCAACCCCATACAGACCGGTGTCAACTCACTCAACATCGCCCCTGATGCCCGTGGAGCGTCAATGGGTGACCTTGGAGCCGCCACAGACCCCGATGCAAACTCCCAGTATTGGAATCCGTCAAAATATGCATTTGCCTACAGCACCGCAGCCCTGTCACTCAGCTACACGCCATGGTTGCGTAAGTTGGTCAACGACATCTATCTTGCCAACCTGTCGGGATACTGGAAAATCGGAGGAGGTGACAACCAGGCCATAAGCATGTCACTGCGTTACTTCTCGCTCGGCGAGGTCAACACTTCCTCAATCGAGGGTACCGCCATGCAGAGCCTTAACCCCTACGAGCTGTCGGTCGACCTCGGATACTCCCGCAAGCTCTCAGAGAAGTTCTCGATGGGTGTCGTATTCCGTTATATCTACTCAGACCTCGGATTTTCCACATCATACGCCGGCGACCAGACCACGGGCGCATCAGCGTTCTCAGCCGACATCTCGGGATATTTCACCACGTTTCCCATCATCGGGCGCAACGAGTGCCAATGGTCATGGGGATGGAACATCTCAAACATCGGCTCAAAGATATCCTATAACAACGGTGAGGACCCCGCTTTCCTCCCGACCAACCTCCGTCTCGGTACGGCATTCACATTCCCCCTTGCCGACTACCACAACATGACGCTTGCCCTCGACCTCAACAAGCTGTTGGTTCCTGTGCGTCCCCGCGAGAGCGACTACTCCGACGACCCCGAGGGACAGGCCGAGTATCTTGAGGCTCTTGAGAAATGGGAAAACACCTCCTCGATATCGGGTATCTTCAAGTCATTCAGCGACGCACCCGGCGGATTCAAGGAGGAGTTGCGCGAGATCACCATGTCCATCGGTGCCGAGTACAGCTACAATCAGCAGTTTTTTGTACGCGCCGGATACTTCTATGAGAACGAGTACAAGGGCAACCGCCAGTACTTTGCCTTCGGTGCGGGATTCTCGCTCAATGTCGTGCGTCTCGACGCATCCTACATGCTTGCCACGGCCCAGACATCACCTCTTGACCAAACCCTCCGTTTCACCCTCACGTTTGACATGGACGGACTCAAGGAGCTGCTTGGAAAACGGCGCTGATACCGTCGGTTCATTGAAATCACATCACTAATATCATATCAATAAACACAGATGGCAGCAGGTATACGCATCGGTTCGGGCTTTGATGTACACCGTCTCGTCGAGGGGCGTGAGTTGTGGATATGCGGGGTCAGGATACCCTGGCATCTCGGCCTTGACGGCCACAGTGATGCCGACGTGGCCCTCCACGCGCTGTGTGACGCGCTGCTTGGCGCAGCCGCGTTACGTGACATAGGCTACCACTTCCCCGACACCGACCCTGCCTACAAAGGGGCCGACTCACGTCGGCTGCTCCGGCGCGTCGTCGAACTGCTTTCCGAGGCGGGATACCGCCCCGGAAATGTCGATGTCACGATAATAGCCCAGGCCCCCAAGATGCTGCCCCACATTCCCGCCATGATTGAGACAGTGGCCTCAGACCTCAAGCTGCCCACCGGGGCCGTCTCGGTCAAGGCCACCACCACCGAGCGGCTCGGGTTTACCGGGCGAGGCGAGGGCATCGCCGCTCAAGCCACGGTGCTCATCGAGAGCCTTTGACACCCTTTATCCAATTTTTTGGCCTAAAGAGCCGATTTTGATGGCGATAGGAATATCGCTAAACTCTCAATGCGTATTTTTTGTTAATTTTGCATACCCACGTGGTCGGCGTAGTGCCCTCCACGTCCATCAAAACGTTTCGACAATGAAGACCGCAACGAAGACCACAATCCTTATCGCCACGCTACTCACCACCACGCAGATGTCGGCACAGAGTGTGCAGCCCATCAACTTCGGCAACATGGAGCATTGGGTGACACGGCATATACCTGAGTCAAAAGTACTCGGCGGAAACACCAAGACCGTATATGAGATCGGCCCAACGACCACCATCGAGGGAGCAAAGCCCTACAAGAACACCGGAGGTTCCCCTTGGGCCACCTCAAACGTCATGGCCAGGGTGATGGGTGTCGTCAAGGCGAGCAACGCCGTCAGCCCCGATGCCCACGGATCGGGCAAGGCGTGCAAGATGGAGACGATAATGGAGCACTGCAAGGTGCTTGGTCTCTTTGACCTTGAGGTGCTGGTGTCCGGCTCAATATTCCTCGGACAGATCAACGAGCCTATCTCATCGACCAAGAGTCCATACAGCAAGATGGAGATGGGAATCCCGTTTACCAAGCGCCCCAAGGCATTGCAGTTTGATTACAAGGTTCATGTCCCTGCCGGGGGCAAGCAGATATACTCAAGCGGATTTGGCAGCAAGAAGGAGCTTTCCGGCCACGACAACGCCGAGGTCTACATCATCCTGCAACGACGCTGGGAGGACGAGAAAGGCAACATCCACGCCAAGCGCGTCGGCACGGGGCGTCACCGCTTCGGCTCATCGACCTCTGGATGGGTCAACGGCTACAAGATTCCCGTGATGTACGGCGACATCACCAAGGACGCCTCCTACAAGCCCTATATGGGACTGCTCAACGGCGAGAAAGCCTACTATGCCCGCAACTCCAAGGGAAAGATGGTCCCCGTCAACGAGGAGGAATGGGACAGCGCTGATGCCACCCCGACCCACATGCTCGTGATGGCGTCGAGCGGATGCGGCACAGCCTACGTCGGCACTCCCGGCATGACCCTGTGGGTCGATAACCTGGCCCTCGTCTACTGACGACCCGCCGCGCCGACAGGCCACTCCAAGGCACACCATCCCGGTTTTTACCATCGTGTTGCAGCATTTATGAATGATTTTTAATAACTTTGCCGTTCAAAATTTAACAACTCCCCCGATGCTTAAGAATCTTGTTATCGTAGAGTCCCCGGCAAAAGCCAAGACCATTGAGAAATTTCTCGGCAAAGACTACAAGGTCATGTCGAGCTATGGACACATACGCGACCTGAAGAAAAAGAACTTCAGCATTGACATCGACAACGACTTTGCCCCGGTCTATGAGATTCCCGATGACAAGAAGGAGCTGGTCAAGGAGCTGAAGAAAGCCGCCAAGGATGCCGAGATGGTATGGCTCGCGTCCGATGAGGACCGCGAGGGTGAGGCTATCGCATGGCATCTCTATGAGGTACTCGGCCTAAAACCTGACAACACAAAGCGCATCGTCTTTCACGAAATCACCAAGAACGCGATACTCCATGCTATCGAGAATCCGCGCGACATCGACATCAACCGCGTCGATGCCCAGCAGGCCCGGCGCGTCCTCGACCGCATCGTCGGATTTGAGCTCTCACCCGTGTTGTGGAAGAAAATCAAGCCCGCCCTGTCGGCCGGCCGTGTGCAGTCGGTAGCCGTGAGGCTGATTGTCGAGCGAGAGAATGAGATAAAGAACTTTGTCAGCGAGAACTATTACCGCGTCACCGCCCTGTTCAACAACGCCGACAGCCGTCCGATAAAGGCAGAGTTCCCAAAGCGTCTGTCGTCAGAAGATGACGCACGCGATTTTCTCAAGAGCCTCATCAAAGCCACTTATACCGTAGGCGACATCAACGTCAGGCCGGTAAAAAAGTCACCGGCACCGCCATTCACCACCTCGACCCTACAACAGGAGGCATCGCGCAAACTCGGGTTCACCGTGTCACAGACAATGATGGTGGCGCAACGCCTGTATGAGGCCGGACACATCACCTACATGCGTACCGACTCGGTCAACCTCTCGTCACTCGCCATCAACACCATATCCGATGAGATCACATCAAAACTCGGGTCAGAGTACCTGAAAGTACGCCATTATCATACGTCGTCAAAAGGCGCTCAGGAAGCCCACGAGGCCATACGACCCACCTATATCAACCGTCATGACATCGACGGCACAGCCCAGGAGAAACGCCTCTACAACCTGATATGGAAGCGCACGATAGCCTCACAGATGGCCGATGCAGTCATCGAGAAGACCACCGTTGACATAAATCCTTCCACCCGCGATGACCATTTTACCGCCACGGGCGAGGTGATAAAGTTTGACGGATTCTTGCGCGTGTATATAGAGGGACACGATGACGACCACGATGATGACGTGTCGGGGCTCCTGCCTCCGCTCAAGACCGGCGAGACACTCGATGCCGTGGAGGTCACGGCGACGGAGCGCTTCACCCAGCAGCCACCACGATATACCGAGGCATCGCTTGTCAAGAAGATGGAGGAACTCGGCATAGGCCGTCCGTCAACATATGCCCCCACAATCTCGACCATACAGCAGCGCGAGTATGTCGAGAAAGGGGAGAAGGAGGGTACACGCCGCGATTTTGTCACCCTGACACTCAAGGACGGCAAGCTCTCATCACGCACAGCCAGCGAGACCACCGGGGCCGACAAGGGCAAGCTGATTCCCACCGACATCGGTATGGTAGTGAACGACTTCCTCACGTCATACTTCCCCGACATCCTCGACTATAACTTCACAGCCAATGTGGAGGAGAAATTTGATGACATCGCCGAGGGGAAGATTGGGTGGTCTAACGAGATACGCGACTTCTACGACATGTTCCATCCAGAGGTCGACAAGGCCCTCAACATGCGGCTTGAGCATAAGGTCGGGGAACGCGTGCTCGGCTCCCATCCCGAGACCGGGAAGCCGGTGTCGGTCAAGATTGGTCGGTTTGGCCCGCTCGTACAGATAGGCGATGGCGAGGGCGACGAGAAGCCGCAATTTGCCTCCCTGCTCAAGGGACAGTCGGTGTCAACCATCACCCTCGACGAGGCGCTGCGTCTCTTCGAGTTTCCCCGCAACCTCGGAGAGTTTGAGGGCAAGGAGGTGACGGTCGCCATCGGCAAGTTTGGCCCCTATGTCAAGCACGATGGCAAGTTCGTGTCAATTCCCAAGGACATCCAGGCGGCGGCCATAACCCTTGACCAAGCCAGCGAGCTTATAATGGCCAAACGCGAGGCCGAGGCCCGCAAGGTGGTGAAGACATTTGACGAGGAGCCCGACTTGCAGATACTCAACGGACGCTACGGGGTCTACATCTCCTACAACAAGTCCAACTACAAGATACCGCGCACCGTGGCCGACCCCGCCGCCCTCACCCTCGATGAGTGCCGCGAGATAATAGCCAAGCAGGATGAAAAGCCCAAGAAACCGGCACGACGCACCGCGACACGCAAGAAATAAACCACGGTAACCGAAAACCCATATCAAGCAATGAACAACCGCAGCTCCCGCTCACGTCGTAACAACGATGTACGCCGATACACCCCTGACGTTATAAAGACCTTCAAGCCGACCGAAAGCGGGACTCTGCTGCCGTTTCTCGTCAGTTCACTTCCCGACCTCAAGCGCACACGCGTCAAGGAGATGCTCAAGCACCGCCAGATAGCGGTCAACGGTGTCCCTGTCACTCAGTTTGACACCCCCATCACACCCGAGGACGAGGTCAAGATCAACTTCACGCGTGAGTTCCGCGTATTCTACAACCGCCGTATGCAGCTCGTCTACGAGGATGATGACATCATCGTGGTCAACAAGGGGTATGGCCTCCTCTCCATCGGCACCGACAAGATAAAGGAGGGCACAGCCTATTCCATACTGCGCGAATACCTCAAGTGGAAAGACCCGCGCAACAAGCTGTTCATAGTCCACCGTCTCGACCAACAGACATCGGGGCTCATGATGTTTGCCAAGAATATCGAGGCCAAGGAGACCATGCAGCACAACTGGAACAACATGGTGCTCAACCGCAAGTATCTCGCTGTCGTCGAGGGCAAGGTCGAGCAACCGGAGGGTACCGTGCAGAGCTACCTTGCCGAGACATCCAGCCATGAGGTCTACTCAACGGACAATCCCGAGGAGGGGAAACTCGCCGTCACCCGTTACAAGACAGTAAAGTGCAAGAACGGATACACCATGCTGGAAGTCGAACTCGACACCGGCCGCAAGAACCAGATACGAGTCCACTGCAAGGACCTCGGCCATCCGATTGCCGGCGACCGCCGCTACGGGGCCAAGACAAGCCCTATACACCGCCTCGCCCTCCACGCCCGCACCCTGCGCTTTGTCCATCCCGTCACACGCAAGGAGATGAACTTCGAGACCCCGGTTCCGGTACAATTCGCCTCCATGGTCAAATAAGACCGACGCCGATGGCTATATCCTTACCGAAAAACTGACCAATTATAAGCGAAAGACGAGGTATTTTTAGTTGTAGCCGCTAAACATAACGATTCCATTTTAAGTTATCTTTGTAGACACGTTTCCAACACGTATCGAGGATATAACTCAAATCATCATGTTTATGCGCTTCAAGACCGTATTAGCAATAATGGCCCTCGCTGCGGGCCTGACGGTGTCGGCTCGTGAGTCTGGCACGGTATCGCTCGACTCATGCCGCTCAATGGCCCTGCACAACAACAAGGAGATGCGTGTGATGGCCGAGAAAGTCAAGGCGGCCGGTTACCGCAAGAAAGAAGCATTCGCGGCCTATCTTCCCGCCATAGACTTTGCCGGCGGATACACCTATAACCAGAAGACCATATCAATCTTTGACAGCGACCAGCTGCTCCCGGTCAAGTCGTTTGACCTCAAGACCCAGTCCTATCAGTTTGACATTGTCACCAACCCTCTTACTGGCCAGCCTGTCAAGGGACCCGACGGGCAGTATCTGCCGTCATCGGTCGCCCTGATACCCAAGGAGGCCATGACCTTTGACATCCACAATCTCTTTTTCGGGGCAGTGACACTGACCCAACCCGTATTCATGGGCGGGAAGATTGTGGCCATGAACCGCATCACCAAGTATGCCGAGGAACTGGCCCGCGCCCTTCACGACAACGAGGCAGAGGATATAATCTATGCCGTCGACGGAGCCTATTGGCAGGTCGTGTCACTCAAGGCTAAGAAAAAACTTGCCGACAGCTATGTCAACCTGCTCGACACGCTCTACAACAACGTGAACATAATGCTCCAGGAGGGGGTGGCCACCAAAAGCGACCTGCTCAGTGTCGCCGTAAAGCTCAACGCCGCTCAGGTCGACCAGACAAAGGTCGACAACGGACTGGTGCTGTCGCGCATGGCGCTCGCACAGGTCTGCGGGTTGCCGGTCAATACGGTCATGCCCCTTGAGGACGAGGACGTGGAGCATGTCACCCCCTATCCCATAGAGCAGTCCTACGACATGGAGGATGTCTTCGAGCGCCGCCAGGACGTGAGAGCACTCACGCTCGGAGTCAAGATATTTGAACAGAAGAAGCGCGTCGCCATGTCGGCGATGTTGCCTAACCTCGCAATCGTGGGGGCGTACTCGTTCAGCAACCCCAACATGTTTGACGGCTTCAAGAAACGTTTTGACGGAGCGTTCTCCGTCGGGGCAATGCTCTCCATACCTATATGGCACTGGGGAGGCAACTACAACAGCTACCGCGCCGCCAAGAGCGACATGGTCATCTCGCAGTTGCAGCTTGACGATGCCAAGGAGAAGATTGAACTTCAGGTGAGCCAGGCGTCATTCAAGGCCCAGGAATCAATCAAGACCTACCACATGACCGAGACCAACCTTGAGAAAGCCAATGAGAACCTGCGTCAGGCCCTGACGGGTTTTAAGGAAGGTGTGCTCACCACCGACAACGTCATGGAGGCTCAGACAGCATGGCTCAAGGCCAACTCCGAGAATATTGATGCCGGGATCGACGTACATCTGTGCAGGGTATATCTCTCAAAGGTGCTCGGGACACTCAATTATTGATAGACAAACAATTAAAAATCATTTATATTATGGCTGACAATCAATCGACATCGCCTGTCAAGAAAAATGACAAGTCACTGATGATAGGACTGCTTGTGGTAGTCTGCGTGGTGATAGCTATAGCTATCGTGGGGCTGCTGTTCCTCTCACCGCCGCCCGAGATCGTGGAGGGTCAGGCCGAGGCAACGTCGGTAAGGATATCGGGCAAGCTCCCGGGCCGTGTCATGGAGTTTTATGTCCAGGAAGGCCAGGAGGTAAAGGCCGGTGACACCCTGGTACATATCCACTCATCGCTGGCCGAGGCCAAGCTGTTTCAGGCCGAGGCGATGCAAAATGCCGCAGCCGCGCAAAACAAGAAGGTGGACGCCGGCACACGTTCACAGATAGTGCAGGGTGCATACGACCTGTGGCAACAGGCCATCGCCGCCCGTAACATCGCCAAGAAGACATACGACCGCATGGAGGCGCTGTATCAGAAGGAGGTCATCTCGGCACAGAAACGTGACGAGGCACAGGCCGCATACGAGGCCACACAGGCCGGCGAGAAAGCCGCCAAGAGCCAATATGACCTCGCCGTGGCCGGAGCGCAGAGCGAGGACAAGGAGAGCGCACGCTCCATGGTCAATGTCGCCAAGGGCGGCGTCATGGAGGTGGAGGCGCTCCTTGAGGACCAGTATCTCGTCGCCCCGTGTGACGGGGAGATTGACGAGATATATCCCCGGGAGGGTGAGCTTGTGGCTCTCGGCGCACCCATCATGAGCCTGTTGAAGATGCAGGACAAGTGGGTGACGTTCAACGTGCGCGAGGAGCTGCTCAACGACCTGCCGATGGGCAAGGAGATAGAGCTGATGGTTCCCGCGCTCGACAAGCGCCGCATCAAGGCCAAGGTCTACTACATCAGCGACATGGGGGCATACGCCGTGTGGCATGCCACCAAGGCCACCGGCCAGTATGACTCACGCACATTCAAGATCAAGGCTCGTCCCGATGAGCAGATACCCGAACTGCGTCCCGGAATGTCTGTCATATACTACATGCCCGAGTAAAGACCGCCAGCCATGAAGTTGTCGCTTGATCCGCTATGGCAGTCTATGAGACGCGGGGTTGTCACCCTGTGCCGGCGCAAGGCGTTTGTCGTCATGATGACGATAGTGCCGCTCGTCTCCATAGCCGTCTTCCTGAGCTTGCTCAACGACGGGGTGGTTAGACGCGTGCCGTCGGGAGTGGTCGACCTCGACCACTCGTCGATGTCGCGGTCGGTGACCCGGTCACTCGGCGCCATAGAGTTTGTTGACGTGACGAGCCACCTCAACAGCTATGTAGAGGCAATGGACTGCATGAACCGGGGCGAGATATTCGGCTTCTTCATGATACCCGAGAACTTTGAGGCCGATGCCATTGGTGGCCGACAGCCCGAGATATCATATTACTGCAACATGTCCTACTACGTGCCGGGGACATTCGTATTCAAGGGGTTCAAGACCGTGGCGGTATCCACCGCCGGGGCGATGGTAAAGACCACCCTCGTGTCAGCCGGCATGAACGAGGGAGCTGTAGGCACGATGATACAGCCGGTCGTAATCACCCAGCATCCCATCCACAATCCCTGGCTAAACTATTCCTACTACCTCAACCCATCATTCATCGCCGCCATGCTACAGCTCATCATCTTTGTCATGACCGGCTACACCATCGGCGATGAGATCAAGAAAGGCACGTCGGTGGAGTGGGTGAGGACTGCCGGTGGCTCGATGCTCGTTGCTATAATTGGTAAATTGTTTCCCCAATGGGTCATATTCTCGGTGTGGGGCGTGTTTCTGGAATCGATGATGTTTGGATACCTTGACTTCCCCATGTACGGCAACATGTGGAACATGATAACCGCCATGCTGCTCTTTGTCCTTGCCTGCCAGTCGTTCGGGGTGCTGATAATGTGTGCCCTCCCCAACCTGCGTCTCGGCGCGTCGGTACTGTCGCTCATTGGCATCCTGTCGTTCTCTCTGACAGGATTCTCATTCCCGGTCGAGAACATGTACAGCTGGCTCGGCGTGTTCTCATGGTTCATCCCCGTGCGCTACTACTTCCTGATCTATATCAACGACGCGCTCAACGGCTTCCCGGTCTACTATGCCCGCTACTTCTACATCGCCCTGCTGCTGTTCCCGCTCGCGGGCATGATATTCCTGCGGAGGCTTAGGAAAGTGTGTCTGAAACCCTATTACATCCCATAGCCCATGAGACGGTCACCATCATATAACAGAAGCTGGATACAACGTCTGCTCGACGTGTGGCGTCGGGAGTTCAGGCTCGTGTTCCGCGACACCGGGGTCATCCTCTTTTTCCTCGTGTTGCCCACGGCCTATCCAATACTGTACACATTGATGTACAATCCCGAGCTTGTCAAGGACGTGCCGGTGGTCGTGCTCGACAACAGCCGCACCCCCGAGAGCCGACACATCACGTCGATGCTCGATGCCACTGAGGCCATGAAAGTGGCCGGATATGTGACCGACATGGCCGAGGGCAAGCGTGCCATCGCCGAGCGCCGGGCCAACGCCATAATATCAATCCCGGCCAACTATGCCGAGCGCCTGGGCCGCAACGAGCAAGCCTATATCGATTTCTTCTCAGAGACGAGCCGATTGTTGCGCTACCGTGGCTTCGTGAGCGCTATAACCGATGTCACAATAGCCGCCGGGGCACAGATACAGGAGCATACAATCGCCGAAATCGGCGGCACCGCGTTGCTCACCGGCTCCAACTCGGCCATCCCGGTCAAGAGCGAGGCCATCTTTACCGGCGACCCGACCCAGGGATTTGCCTCATTTGTACTGCCAGGCATACTCGTCATCATATTGCAACAAAGCCTGTTGCTCGGTATCACCATGATAGGCGGCGGTGTGTCGGAGCGTGCCCGTGCCAACGGCGGGGCCGACCCGCTGTCGGTGGCCGCGCCACCATCGGCCACGGTCATTGGCAAGGCGCTGTGCTACATTGTGATATATATCCCGATGGCCATCTTCGGACTGCATTACGTACCGCTCATATTCTCCCTGCCTCATCTCGCGTCGGTGTTCGACTTCCTGATGCTCATACTCCCCATGCTGCTCGCATCGATATTCCTCGGCATCATGCTCCAGTATTTCTCACGCGAGCGCGAGTCGTCACTGCTCATCATCGTGTTCACATCGCCGCTCGTGCTGTTTCTCACGGGCCTGACGTGGCCACGCTTTGCCATGAGCGACCTGTGGTATGCCGTGAGCAGCTGTCTGCCCGCCACGTGGGGTGTAAACGCCTTCATACGCATGAACGGCAGCGGCAGTGGGCTGTGGTTGCAGGGATACGATGTCATAGCCTTGTGGATCATGGCGATATGCTACTTCATCGGAGCCTACCTGATGCAGCGGTATTATTTCTGCCGGTTTGAGCCACGACCGAAGACGGAGAGTCAGTCAACCGATATCACGTGATAACACCATCTGACACTCTGAAAAATACCTTATGAAACTGCTTTGACGGGCAATGTGACCAGCTGATTACGGTCTCGTTGCCCGTTTTTTTATAAGTTTTACCATCTTGTCGAAAATAAATGTTATTTTTGCTATCCATTCACCATACCAAAAGACACAGATGAGAATATCCAACCGCTTCGTCACCTCCACGTTAGTCACCCTGCTGTGCATGGTGACAGCCGTGGCCGAGATACCATCGGGATACTACACGTCACTCAACGGCAAGAAAGAGCAGGCCCTCAAGGAGGAGGCCGGCGCGATTGTCTACAAACTCACCCCGGTATCGTCATACAACAGTCTCCCCGAATACTTCCGGCGCACCGACGTGCAGCCCGGCACCGACCTTTGGTGGGACATGTACAGCGACATAAAAGTGAGCATCTGGACATCGTTTGGCACATACATGAACCGCGAACACTCGTTTCCCAAGAGCTGGTGGGGCGGAAGCACCACCGTCCAGGCCTACACCGACCTCAACCACCTCTATCCATCCGAGAAAGCCGCCAACCAGGCCAAGAATAACTTTCCCCTCGGGACGGTCGGGACAGCCACCTTTGACAACGGCATAACAAAAGTGGGCTACGCTCTCGGACAGAGCGGAGGCGCGTCCAAGGTGTTTGAGCCGGCCGACGAGTACAAGGGCGACTTTGCCCGCACATACTTCTACATGGCCACATGCTATGCCGGACACCTGACTTGGAAATATACCTACATGGTCAACAACAACCTCTATCCCACGCTGACACAATGGGCCATCGACCTACTGCTCAAGTGGCACCGCGAGGACCCCGTGAGCCAAAAAGAGATTGACCGCAACGAGGCCGTCTACAAAATACAGAACAACCGCAACCCGTTCATCGACTTCCCCGCCCTTGCCGAGTATATTTGGGGCAACAAGAAAGGGCAGATATTCTCGACATCGCTACCGACCCCCCCGGCCGGGGAACCGACGCTGATAACCCCGGTACAGGACATGGCGCTCGACTTTGGCCAGACCGTCAACGGCACGACTGCCACCCGCAAGCTCAACATTCGCGGCGAGAACATGACCGGCTCACTGTCTGTCACGATATCCAGCCGCTCATCGGCCAATCCCGACATGTTTGCCATCGAGGACAACAGCATATCCGTCTCCCCGATCAACACATCCGACGGCTATTGGCTCAACGTGACCTACCGCCCCACCGCCCTTGGTACCCACAGCGCACGCCTCATCCTCTCTGACGGCGGCATCGAGGGCTCGATAGGTGTAGAGCTGCGTGGCGAGTGCGTCGAAGAGCCGGTCTTGTCAGCATTCAAGGCCCTGCCTCCGACCAATGTCACCGACAATTCCTATACCGCCAACTGGGAGATACCGCAGGACGATGTGGTCGATTACTATATCGTCACACGCACACGGTTCTCGGGCGGCTCGGCAATCACCGAGGAGATTGAGGCTGAGACCAACAGCCTTGAGATAACCGACTTTGACACATCTGATAGCGAGACATACGCTGTCCAGTCGGTAAGGCTCGGATTCCGCTCGCCGATGTCCAACGTCATCAACGTGTCACGCGCAGGCATCATCGGGGTCGAGATGGAGCAACCACTCGCCGTGACACCCATCCCCGGCGGCGTGCGCTTCATATCACCCGACAACCATACTGGCGCACGCCTGTATGACATATCGGGCAAACTCGTCACCACGATACCCGTCATCACCGACAATCTTGAGATAATGCTCTCGTCGGGCGTATATCTCATCTTGACCGACCGCATGAGCCGACCACTGCGCATTGTCGTCAGATAACATCCTGACATCAACCACCGTCGCCTCCATGTCATTTGATAGTCGCTCATGACGTGGAGGCGATTGTCATACACGATAGCCGATAATTACGGAAATTTTTCGTTAATAATAGCTAACGATGCCATATACGGCGACAGCATAACGATATTTTGCATAATTTTGCAGCCCAAAACATATACTTCAATCCAAAAAATCACAGTGTATGAAAAAAAGCAAGATTTACACCACCACAGGCGACACAGGCGCGACATCGCTCGTAGGCGGCAAGCGCGTCAAGAAAAACGATATACGCATCGAGGCTTACGGCTCTGTCGATGAGCTCAACGCCCGCGTAGGTCACCTGTGTACATCGGCCCACATTCCCGCCGGATTTACCGACACATTCATCTATATCCAGAACAAGCTCTTCAACATCGGCTCATACCTCGCCACCGACAACCCCGACAACGACATCACCGAAGCTCGCGGACTCACGTTTGACGACGTGCTGTTTCTCGAACGCAAGATCGACGAGATAGACAGCGAGCTGCCCCCGCTCAACAACTTCGTACTCCCGCAGGGTACCCACGTGGCCGCCCTCGCCCACGTGTGCCGCACCATGTGCCGCCGCTGTGAGCGCCGCATCGTGGCCCTCGCCGACACCACCTATGTCGACCCCAACGTGCTCCGTTTCATCAACCGACTCTCCGACTTCCTGTTCGTATTTGCAAGATATGACAACGTTATCAATCAAGTTGATGAAATATTTTGGGATAAAAATTGTTGATATAGGAGAATACGCTACTTTTGCGTAAAAATTTTTACAACCGAATTAAAATCTGATTACTTATGTACTGGACATTGGAACTTGCATCAAAACTTGAGGACGCACCCTGGCCTGCTACCAAAGAAGAGCTCATCGACTACGCGATGCGCTCCGGCGCCCCTCTCGAAGTCATAGAAAACCTTCAGGAAATGGAAGACGAGGGCGACACCTACGAATGTATCGAGGACATTTGGCCCGACTACCCCAGCAAGGAAGACTTCTTCTTCAACGAGGAGGAATATTAAACACCGCGACATAAACAAAAGACAATCAATCGGACAAGCAGCCCCGCGTTGCTTGCCCGATTGACTTTTCTGCGTTGTCTTTCTTTTGTATCCGACAGAACTCTAACAGCAACTCTAATAGCAGAGCCAAAAACTCAATTTTGAACCATTTCGTAAGAGATTTTTCCTAAATGTCACTTATATTTGCAATTGTAATTGGACTCCATATCCACAAAACATACGTTTCATAGGTACTCATGCCGAATATGACAAAACACAATGAATACATTTCTTCTACGCTGGAATCCGGCAATTTCATCTTTCGATGACAAAGATCTAATGCACTTGATAGAATATTATCCCTTTGCTCCACTCAATTGGAGTATCTGGGATTATCATATGGCAAATGCAGGTGACAGTTTCTACATGATGAGAGTTGGAGACAATCTCCCGGGCATCATGATGTCGGGCTGTTTTTCATCTAATCCCCGAAAGGCTCAGGATTGGTCGGGGAAAGGACGCCCGACATTCTACTGCGATTTGAACATAGGTTATGTAGCTGACCCGTCCTCAATGCCCTTTATTCCGTTGTCCGTTCTACAAAAGGAAATCCCGGAGTTTGGCTGGGCTTCAGGTCATAGCGGTATTCTTCTTGAAAAGTCAGTAGCTAATAAATTGGATGAGTTGTGGCGAAGATTGGCGAATGACAATCAACAGTTGTTTGCTCAATTTTATGAAAAAGACGAATGGGCCATCGACCCCCACATAGAGTCAAAGATTGTAGGTTTTGATTTTTATAAGGAGGAAATTGCCGGCCAGGGAAGCGAAGATTACCACAGCATGGATTACGCCCACGACTGCGTCAATCTTGACTTCATGGTTGACTATGTCAACCATGAAGCCACATTATTAGTATGGTTTCAAAGTGATGTCGTTTTGAAAATAATATGCACTGGATTGAGAAGAATCAAGACGGACTTAGACGATGGCACAACGTTTACAGATTGGTTCAGGATTTCCGGTGAATATGAAGGTCTCATCCATGTGGACAGCAACGGCATCGAAATTATCTGTGAGAATGTAATATTTGAGAAAGGTCCTGAATACTCCGAAGATGGAGTACCTGTATGTATATAACATGCTCACCCATGAATGTCAACGACCAAATGACCGTGATGAGCATTGACTATGTACGGTTAAAAGCGTGTCACACCAGCAAGGGGACGATTATGCCGGCGAGGATGAGGGCCACGCTGCCCACGGCGTATGTCACCGTGTAGCTCATGGCTGGCAACGTGCTGTCGAGGTTGTCCTGTATCGCGCCGAGCGCGGCCACCGCGTTGCGGCTTCCGGCGACACATCCCAATGTCACCGCCGGAGGGAAACGGAACACCATCGCCCCGATGAATATCGACAGTATCAGGGGCACCGTAGTGCATACGACCCCGCTGAGAAACATCCCTATCCCCACGGTCTTGAGACCCGCTATGAACGTCGGGCCCGCTCCGAGGCCAACCACGGCGATAAACATGTTGAGACCCACGTTATTCATAAACCATATGACGGGGCGGGGGATACGTCCGAATGTAGGCCGCTTGTTTCTTAGCCACCCCAATATAAGCCCTGCGAGAATCGCGCCTCCGCTCGTGCTGAGTGACAACGGTATGCCGTTGAGATAGACCGTCAGTGCCCCTATGAAGCAACCGACGGCAATACCAAGCCCTATGAAGGTCATGTCGGAGTCCTCGGTCGGGCGGTCGGAGAAACCAATCTCGGGCACGGCCACCGCGACATCCTGCGGCAACCCTATCAGCGACACCACGTCACCCGCCTCAAGCCGCGTCTTCCCCTTGAGCGGCAACCGTGTGTCGTCACGCACAATCTTGTGCACCATCACGCCGCGCATAAACTCCTGGCGGCGCAACTCCCCGAGAGTCATCCCGGCGATGCCCGATTTTGACACCGTCACCGGCAAATTCTCGGCAGTGAAATTAAGCAACTCATGGTCTGTCACCTCCGGTCCTATCCATCCGGCATCGTCCACGATGCTCTCCCGACGGCCACTCAGCACTATGATGTCGCCCTTGCGCACCCGCAGGTCCGGCTCCGGGTCAGCAATCTCCCCCCGCAGCCGCAACCGCTCGATAAAGTGGCGCAGGCCCTGCGACTTTATGTGCCGCTCAATCTCGCCGACAGTGCGCGGCCGGTCAAAGTACGCCGACTCTGCCCTATAGGCACGGAACGATATCGGCCTGTTGGCGACAAATGTACCCGGGTCGGGGACAAAGTCGCCCGTGTCCATCTCGGCCTCAAGCTCGGCGGTCTGCCGCTTCACCTTGTTGAGACCACCAAGCAATATCGGGCCGAGATTGGCTATCACCCAGGCCGATCCGATCGTACCGAACACGTAGCACACCGCATAACACGCCGGTATGATGTCGAGGTACTCACGCTGTGTCTCTGCCGGAAGTCCCAGCGACCTCAACGTGTTCGATCCCACGCCTATCACAGCCGAGAAAGCCTGTGAGCCTGAAAACAACCCTATAGCCATCCCCTTGTCATAACCCATGACGAGGCTCACGGTGATGACAGTGGCTATGCAGAGCGACACCTCGATCAGGGCAAACGCTATCTGCTTCAACCCATCGCCCTTGAGCGACCTGAAAAACTGCGGGCCGACACTATATCCGATAGCAAACAGGAACAGCATGAACGACACATTCTTCAACGTGTCAGACACAGGTATATCAAGCTGACCGATAACTACGCCCACTATAAGCGTGGCCGTCACCGGGCCAAGCGAGAAAGACTTGACCTTCAGGCTTCCGAGCCAGAATCCCACACCTATCGTCAGGAATATGGGTATCACAGGATTATCCCTCAATATTTCCGCAATCCAGTCCATAAGACAATAAAGTTGAACACGATTGACAGCCATCGGCCATCCAATATGTCAACAAGCGTCGTCGGCCCACAGTTCATCGGCCATATATCTTGAACCGACGTTGCGGTTTAACACAGATTTGTCTTATCTTTGCAGCCTAATCGTACTCAAGATGACAATGCAACTTGACTTACAGCCGGGCGAGGGTATATGTGTCTACGGTGCTTCAAGCTCCCGTATCCCCGCAGTCTACGTTGATGCCGCCCGTGAGGTAGGCCGACTCGTGGGACTCTCCGGCCGCCCGCTCATCAACGGAGCTGGGCGCGGAGGACTGATGGCCGCAGCCACCGAGGGTGCTACCGTAGCCGGCGGGCAGACAGTCGGCGTGATACCCCGGTTCATGATTGACAACGGGTGGCAGCATCCCTCTATGACGAGGCTCATTGTCACATCCGACATGCACCGCCGCAAGGAGACGATGGCCCGTCTCGCCCACGGGGCGATAGCGTTGCCCGGTGGCTACGGCACGTTTGAGGAGCTGCTTGAGATTATCACATGGCGTCAGCTTGGATTGTATAACGGCAACGTCGTCATACTCAACACCGACGGATACTACGACCCGTTACTTGAGATGTTTGCTCGCGCACGTAGCCAGGGCTTCATCACCGAGGGACATGGACGCATGTGGGCCGTGGCCTCCACCCCTGCCGAGGCCGTTGAGGTAGCCACAGCACCAGTCGAGGTCACTCACACACCATCGACCGTCTCCAAATACTGACCAATCCTCATCAGCCGCATGAGATTACTGCAAGACAACCCGTTCCAGACCCACAGTCACGAATCAGAGGCACCGTCGTCGGCCGATGAGCTGGCGGCATATTCCGGCTCGTATGCCGGTTATGTCACGGGACATGTCGGCATACCGCGCCCCTACATGCCGGGCTATGACTCCGGTGTCATGTGCGTGGTGGTGGGCATGTTGCTGCTCGTGGCCTTCAACTTCAAGCACTGGGCGAGGTTTTTTAAGACCATCGGCAACGACCTGCTGTCGGTAAGGCGGCGTGCCAACGTGTTTGACGACAACACCATGAGCGAGACCCGTGTACTCGTGGTGCTCATAATGCTCGTGTGCGTTTGCGAGGCAATTTTTGTCTATTGCGCCATATCCATCCGCGCCACCACGATGCAGTCGATATTTCCCGCCATAGGCATCCTGTCGCTGTCAGCCGGCGTGTTCTACGTCGCCCAACTCGTCGTCTACTCCATTGTCGGCAGCGTGTTCAGCGATCCGACAGGTTGCCGCCAGTGGGTCAAGGGGTTTAACGCGTCACAGGCATTTCTTGGCCTGTTCCTGCTCATTCCCGCCCTCATCGTGTTGTTCTACCCCGGCACATCGGCGTGGATGCTGGTCATTGCGGCCACGCTCTATGTCGTCGCGAGACTCGTGTTTGTGTGCAAGGGATTCAAGATATTCTACCGTGGTGTCGGGTCACTGGTATATCTCGTCATCTACCTGCTCGCGGTCGAGATAACCCCCTTGGCCGTCCTCTACCGTGTCGCGACACAGGCTTCCTCGATGGGCATATTTTCGACCTATTTATTGTAAAATGTTGCGATATATCCTCTTGCGACTCCCAAAATATCACTTTTGATGCCGATTTAGTAATTTTTATAAATAACCATAACAGCCCTGACACATATTTTTCGTACCTTTGCACCCGAAAAATCGTCCTACCTTTTTCTAATAAGACCTTAAGGACTTTGATTGTACAACAAATTTCATCCGACAGTGAAAGTAAAGAAAGTATTGGTTTCACAGCCGAAGCCGACATCCGATAAGTCACCCTACTACGATATAGCAGAGAAATATGGCGTGGAAATTGAATTCCGTCCTTTCATCAAGGTCGAGGGGTTGACCGCAAAGGAATTCCGCCAGTCCAAAATCTCCATATCCGATTTCACCGCCGTCATATTCACGGCACGCACCGCCATCGACCACTTCTTCCGTCTGGCCGAGGAGATGCGCGTGCAGATACCCGATACTATGAAATACTTCTGCACGACCGAGTCAATCGCGCTCTATCTTCAGAAATATATCGTCTACCGCAAGCGCAAGATATTCCATGGCGCCAACGGAAAGCTCGACGACCTGTTGCCCTACATACTGAAGCACTCAAAAGAGAAGTTCCTTTTCACCGTCTCCAGCGTCAACAAGAGCGACGAGACCAACATCCTCGACAAAAACAACATCAACTACACCAAGGCTGTGATGTACCGCACTGTCAGCAACGACTTCGGCCCAGACGAGCCGTTCGACTACGACATGCTGCTCTTCTTCAGCCCCTCGGGTATCGACTCGCTGCTCAAGAACTTCCCCAAGTTCAAGCAAGACGAGATAAAGATCGGCACATTCGGTGCCACCACTGCCAAGGCTGTCCGCGATGCCGGTCTGAGGCTCGACATGGAGGCACCATCGGTCAAGGCACCCTCGATGACAGCGGCCCTCGACCTCTTCCTCAAGGAGGAGTCCAAAAACGGCTGATACCCGCTCATCACCGTCATCCTACCCATCATGACAGGACAGAGACTATACAAGGCTGAGAAACTTTGCAGCCAACGTGCCATCGACACCCTGTTTACCAAGGGTGAGAGCCGTTCTGTCACCGCCTATCCGCTGCGTGTCGTGTGGCGCGTGAGCCAACGCTCCGACGGAGCTCCGTCACAGTTTCTCATCTCTGTACCCAAGAAACGCATCCGTCATGCCGTCGACCGCGTCACCCTGCGCCGCCGCATACGCGAGTCCTACCGCCTCAACCGCAGTTGCCTCTCGCTCCCCGACGATTGCCGGGTCGATATGGCATTCATCTATCTCGACGCGGCCATTCACCCCTACAGCCACATAGAGATGTCGGTAGTCAAGGCCATGCAACGCATCTCGTCAACCCTGCGCCCTGCCGTGCCCGATACCCCCTGACACGATGGGAAAGGTCAGACACTTATTGAGCCTTTTGCTCATAATCCCCATACGATTCTATCAACTAAGCATATCTCCCCTGCTCGGCCCGTCATGCCGGTTCACACCAACATGCAGCCAATATGCCATCGAGGCCCTGCGCAAACACGGACCCGCCAAGGGGCTGTGGCTGGCACTGAGACGAATATCGCGATGCCATCCATGGGGAGGAAGCGGTTATGACCCCGTGCCATGATGCAACCCATCGAGATAATCGACATCCATACCCATCACGGCGAGGGAACACCCCTCGTCGTCTACAACAACGGTTACCGCCCAGTCCGTGCCGATGCCATCGGGTATTATTCCGTCGGGTTGCACCCTTGGGATGCCGATAAGCCATTCTCCCGCGAGAGACTGCTCGACATGGCCCGCGACACCAGGGTTGTGGCGATAGGGGAGACCGGGATTGATCCCCTGCGGGGTCCGTCGGTCGATGACATCCAGCTGCCCGTATTTGTGAGCCACATTGACGTGGCCCGGCAACTCGGCAAACCGTTGATCATACACCTTGTCAGACAATGGGACACATTGTTGCGGCTCCACCGCGACATGCGGTCCCATATGCCTTGGGTCATTCACGGATTCCGTGGTAAACCACAGTTAGTCAATTCACTGACATCAAGAGGAATACATTTGTCAATAGGCGCGAGATTCAATCCCGATGCAGTCAAGGCCATCCCCGATAGCCTGTTGCTGCTTGAGACCGACGACATGGCCGACAGGGACATCACGTCGATACTTCATGACGTGGCCGACGCTCGCGGGGTCACGCCACGGCAACTTGCCAAGACCGTCAATGCCAATGCCGCCCTCGTCTTCGGCATATCACTCGCCGACACCGTCTCCCCTCATGCGCCGGCGGGTGAACAGTGAGGTCACCAAGGCGGTCACCAACCCCGTCACAGCCACAAGCACAAACACCGCTATCAAGTCTCCCGGCGAGACCCTAACCGGGTAGGCATCTATCGACATCACGCTGTGATTGCCGCCGAGCCTGATAAAGCCGCCCCATCGCTGGGCCATGCAGAGAGCCACACCAAGCACGATGCCCGCCACTCCACCTATGAGCGTTATCAACCAACCCTCGGTGAGGAATATTCCCGATATCTGCCGACGTGTGGCCCCGAGCGCGTCAAGTATGGCTATGTCATCGTCTTTCTCTATCACGAGCATACACAGCGTAGAAATGACGTTAAACGAGGCTATCACAAGGATAAACGCGAGCAACAGGAATGTTATCCACTTCTCAATCTCAATCATGCGGAACGATGTCTCCTGCTGTCCTATCCTGTCCTTGACCTTATACGCACCGCCTGTCGCCTCCCTGATTGCCGCGATTACCCCGGACACATCGGCATCACTCGCCGACTTGATCTCTATGGCCGTCGCCTCGGTGTCATAGTCGAGCAACCGTCTGACATCCCCGAGCGGCATAATCACCATATCGGTGTCATATTCCGGCTGCTCAACCTGATATACCCCTCCCACGATGAGCGAGTCACTGCGGAATGAGCTAATCGGGTTGGCCGGATTGATGCGTCCGCGTCTCTTGGGCGTATATATGCCTATGAAATCATAAAATCCGGGATAAGCCTGTAGGTTCATCGCGACACCGACACTTAGCGTCGTGTAGGAGTAGAGCGAGTCGCTGAGCATGAACGTGCCGTCATCCTTGACAATCGAGCGTATCGACGTGACACGGTCGTAGTCGTCGGTCACCCCCTTTATCACCACCGGCATCTGCCGGTTGCCATAGACGGCGAGGGCATTCTCCTCAATCGTGGGAGCCGCCACCTCTACACCGGGCACCGCACGCAGCACGGCGGCGAGCGAGTCGGCGTTGGCAATCACCTTGCCCGACATGGGATATACCTTTATCTCGGGGTCGAGCTGCGACAACTTGTCGCCCGCGAGGTCGGCAAATCCGTTGAACACCGAGAGCACACACACAATAGCCAGGGTCGCCACCGCGACCCCGGCTACCGATATGATTGATATGATGTTTACCGCGCTGTGTGACTTCTTGGCAAACAGATACCTAAGCGCAACCCTCAGTGTCAGCATGGTCAGCTCGCGCTCTCGTCCTTGTGGAGCAGGTTGTCGATATTCTCGATATAGTCGAGCGAGTCATCAAGGTAAAACGATAGCTCTGGGGTCTTGCGCAGCTGATAGCGCACCTTCTGTGCCAGCTCATAACGTATTGTCTTGGCATTGCGGTTGATGCTGTCGAGCATCTCCTGGGCCTTGCCGCTCGGGAATACCGACAGATATGCCTTGGCGACGCTCAAGTCGGGCGAGACGCGCACGGCGCTCACCGACACGATGACCCCATGGGTCTTGGATGTCTCGCGACGGAATATCTCACTAAGTTCCTTTTGTATCAGTCTCGCTATCTTAGCCTGTCTTGTTGATTCCATTGTATACTTGATTTTATAGAGTTACAGAGATATAACGCTACAGGGCAAGACAAAGTTACAAAATCGCGCCGATACCCGCAAGCATCCGTCACGACATGCTGCGGCCATATCCCATGAAAAAACTCTTAATTAACCATTGTTATCGAGGGTCGGACGAGACACGGACAGCGTGGTAATACAATTCGGTTACAATTTCAGTACTTATAAACATAAAATATATTAATTGCCCACAATCTTGGTTTTTTTATCATATTTTTGGGAAAAACAAATATACTGCCATGAGCACCAGATCACATTTTTATCTATTGCTATTTTTAATCTTTACCTTTTTAACACCAAGCCACGCCGATGCAAAGTTCCTTTTCTTCGGCAAGGACAATACTGCTAAAGAAATAACTCAAGAAAAAAAGGACAGCGCCGAGTTTGAAAAAAGTCTCGCCAACGCCAAGGTCTACAAGGGTTTGTTTACCGCTTATCTCAACAAGAAGGGCGACTTGATGCTTGAGATACCCGACAGCGCGTTCAACGGCACATACATGCTGGTCAACCGCATAAAAAGCGTCTCGGAGACAGGCGACTTTGTCGCCGGACAGATGGTGACCGACCCGATACTCATACGCCTGTCAAAGGACGACACCAAGGTATTCATGCACCTGTTGCAGACGCGACACGAGGTCCGTCCCGACGACCCCATCAAGGCATCATTTGACCGCAACCTCATCGACCCCGTTGTCAAGGGATTCAAGATCAAGGAACATCGCGATGGAAGTGTCGTCATCGATGTGACCAACTTCTTTGTCGGCGACGAGAAACTTATCTCACCCATAAAGGACTCCGATCCACTGGCCAAGATGCTCAGCGGACGGGCTGGCATCGAGGGTAGTCACTACTCTGACGGAAGCGCGATAACCAACATCAAGTCGTTTCCCGAAAACATACTCATCGAGAGCCGCCTGGCCTACACCACCCCCCGCGTCAACAAGCCCTATACCGTCGTCATATCACGCTCGATAGTGCGCTTGCCAGACGACTCGATGCCTGTGCGTCTGCAAGACAACAGGGTAGGGTACTTCTCTGAAAACAAGTACCGCTACGACTCGTCGGTTGACCGCAGCGACTCCTACGACATCATCGACCGCTTCCGTATCGAACCCTCCGAGGCCGACCGTGCCGCCTACTTCAGCGGACAGCTCGTCGAGCCGCGCAAGAAGATTGTGTTCTACGTTGACTCGGCATTCCCCGACAGGTTGCGCGGAGCCGTCAAGGAAGGCATCCTCTACTGGAACAAGGCGTTTGAGGCCGCCGGATTCAAGAATGTCATCGAGGCACGCGACTATCCCAAGAACGACCCCGACTTTGATCCCGACGACCTGCGGTTCTCATGCTTCAGATACTGCGTGACCCCGACAGCCAACGCCATGGGACCCTCATACGTCGATCCACGCACCGGCGAGATACTTGCCGCCGACGTGATATGGTATCACAACGTGCTCTCGCTACTCCACGACTGGCGTTTTGTCCAGACAGCCGCCGTCGATCCCCGCGTGCGCACCAAGGTGTTCGACGACTCACTCATGTACGAGTCGGTGACCTACGCCGCCGCTCATGAGATAGGCCATTGCCTCGGCCTGATGCACAATATGGGTGCCTCATACGCCTACCCGGTCGACAGCCTGCGTGACCCCGCGTTCACCCAGAAATACGGCACCACCCCGAGTATCATGGACTATGCCCGCAACAACTATGTGGCACAGCCCGGCGACCTTGAGCGCGGTGTCAAGCTCACCCCGCCGTCTATAGGAGTTTACGACATACACGCCATAAACTGGGGCTACCGTCTCATCGACGGAGCCAAGACTCCGCAGGACGAGAAGCCTATCCTCGACAAGTGGATACGCGAGAAGGACGGTGATCCTATGTATGAGTTTGGCGCACAGCAGGTACTCGGCACCATGGATCCCACCGACCAGACAGAGGATATAGGCGATGACCACATCAAGGCCGGCGACCTCGCCATCTCCAATCTCAAGATCATCATGGACAACCTGCAACCATGGGCCGGAGAACAGGGTGAGAACTATGAGCGCCTTGAGGCCACCTACAAGGCACTGCTCTCACAATACCTGCGCCACCTCGGACACGTGCTCCCCTATATCGGAGGCGTGAAGTTCAAGGAGATACGTCAGGGTCACAATGACGGTGACGCACGCGTCTACCTCTCAGCCAAGGAGCAGAAACGCGCTATGGACTGGCTGCTCGGCCAGGCACGCACCAATTCATGGCTGTTGCCCGAGGATCTGCTCGCCAACTTTGAGTCGGTCGACTACAAGTGGTATGACAAGATACAGCAGTACATAGCCGGATGCCTCCTGTCGCCGGTCAACATGTACCGCATCAAGAGAGGATATGCCCAGAATCCCGCCGACAACTACTCGCTTGAAGCCTACATCGACGACGCGATAAAGGGCTTGTTTCAACCCACCTACGACGGCAAGCCGTTGAGCGATGCCGACCGCACTCTCCAGACCGCCGCACTCGACCTCATCATCAAGCAGTCGGGTCTGCGACCCGCCCCTGCGGCCGATGCCGCAGCCCTCGCTGCCGACAAGGAGTTTGACAACTTCCTCAGCTCATTGTCAGCCCCGGCCATTCCATGCAGCGGTGACCGGTGTGTATCTGACGCGGCGACCGACGGTGACCGCCATTTCTTCCGTATCGTCTTTGGCGAACCGGCCATCCCGGCCATCGACCTCAAGGCCATGATGACCGACAAGCTACAGGAGATACAGAAGCTCTACACCTCGCGACGCAACACCGCCGACCGGGCTACACGCAACTACTACAACTACCAGATACGTTCCATTGACCGTATACTCAATCCCTGATATATGGGTCAACCCTTGTTGTCATGGCGTGGCAACACGCCGTGAGATCACCTCCCCCGGAGAAAATCACATTGCAAATTAATAAACCATCCGAAAGGTGAAACATTTTTTATTGATAGTCTTTATGGCCCTTGCCATCCCGATGGTGGCATTTGGGCAAGCCTCGGGCACAAGAGTTGTCAGAGGCACCGTAGTCGACGAGAATGATGAACCGCTCATCGGTGCGACCGTGCGTCTCACCGACAGCAAGAGCGGCACATCGACCGATGTCGACGGTAAGTTCGCTTTGCCGGTCCCGGTCGGCAAGACGGCCAAGATTACAGTCTCCTATGTCGGCTATACCCCGCGCACCGTCGAGGTGCCCGCCGATAAAAACGACATAGACATAGACTTGAGTGTCAACGCAGCCGATTTTGACGAAGTTGTAGTCATCGGTTACAGCACGGCCAAGAGGACGGGACTCACCGCCTCGGTCGAGGTAATCAAAGGCGATGAGCTTCTCAAGAGCACGGCGATGAACATCGACCAGAGCCTCGCCGGAAAGGTGACGGGACTCGGAGTCCTCAACTCCAACGGCAACCCATCGTCGGGTAAGGAAGCATCGCTGAGCATCCGTGGCAACTCGGGTGACCCGCTGCTCGTGATTGATGGCGTGCCACGACTCGGCACCACGACAAACGACGGTGAGATGCGCCTCAGTGACCTCAATCCCGAGGATATTGAGAGCATATCGGTACTCAAGGATGCCGCCGCCTCGGCAGTCTACGGTGCACGTGCGGCCAATGGTGTGATCCTCGTGCAGACCAAGCGAGGCAACTCCGAGGGACGCACGCGTGTCAACTACCGTGGTCAGTTCAACTTCGAGGAAGCCACATATCTACCCAAGTTTCTCAACAGCTATGAGTTTGCAAAGCTCTACAACAAGGCTGTCGAGGCTACGGGATCGGACGTTTACACCCCATACGACCTCGACCTCATAGGCTCTGACCCCAACCTGTATGGCGACGAGAACATCCTCGACCACCTCAACAAGTGGGGATACTCCCAGCGTCACTCCCTGTCAGTCTCGGGTGGCGTGAAGTCCGTGCGCTACTACGTATCATTGGGTTACACCAATACACGCGGTCTTTACTCCAACGTTGGCCGCAACCGCTACAACTACTCGCTCAAGCTCGACGCCGACCTCTATCGTGGACTCGATCTCGCGGTCAACGTCATCGGATCGATATCCGACTACAAGAATACCGGGTCATCGGTCATCTCCGATGCCTACGACTACTCACCGCTTGAGGTGCTGCGGTTTACCGACGGCAACCTGTCGAGCCTTGAGAGCTACAACCCCCTCATCGCCATCGAAGGTCTTGGCGGATATGAGAAGGTGAAGTCAGACTTCCACACCATCAACGCCACGCTCACCTACACGTTCCCCTTCATAGAGGGACTCAAGGTCTATCTCAAGGGGACGGTTGACATGAACCACAAGAACACGACAGAGTTCTCCAAGCCGGTGCGTCTCTTTATCTACGACCCCATCACAAAGACAACCTCGGTCGATGAGAACACTGTCTATCCAAAGGCCGACATAACAATGAGCGACCGCCATCAGAGCGTCGATAACAAACTGATAGAGGCCGGTGTCAACTTCAACCACACTTTCAACAAACTCCATGAGGTGACAGGTCTCATCGTGGTCAACTATCAGGATTACAAGAACAAATACCTGCGCGGCACCAACCCGTCGATGCCGGGTGAGTATCCCGAGATAATAGGCAACACCTCCACGGGCACCCTGAGCGGCAGCGAGTACTACAGCCAGCGTGCGTCGGTTGTGGGACGTGCCGGATATGGTTACGCCAACCGCTACTTTGGTGAGTTCAGCTTCCGCGTCGATGGCTCCACCCGATTTGCCCCCGAGAACCGTTGGGGTTTCTTCCCCACAATCTCAGCCTCTTGGGTCATATCCAACGAACCGTTCTTCTCACGTGTACCCGCATCCATCATGTCATTTGCCAAGATAAGGGCATCGGCAGGTATTCTCGGTGACGATGGCGCAACAAGCGATTTCAGCTACTTGCAGCAGTACAATTTCACCCACACCAACGGATACCCCTTTGGCGGCTCATGGACCCAGGGCCTGCTCCCGTCTGTCAGCTCCTATCCCAACCGCAACCTCAAGTGGGGTAAGTCCAAAGACCTCAACGCGGCTGTCGATGTCGGTTTCTTCAACAACCGCCTGTCGGCATCGGTCGAGTGGTATCTGAGAGAGCAGTCCAACATGGTGACGAGCGCCGAGACCTACCTGTTCCCGCCGTCAACCGGCACAGGGGGCGTGGTCCCAAATGTCAACGTGGGCCGTGTACGGTTCACAGGATGGGACATAACGCTCAAGCATGAGAACAACATCGGCGACTGGGCTTATGACGTGTCATTCAATCTCTCGACCACCGACAATAAGGTGCTCGACTGGGGCGACGAGTCGTCCATCACCGAGAATCTCCGTCACAAGGGCAAGAATTACATGGTGTGGCTCATGTATCAGGATGCCGGGCTTTTCCAGAGCCAGGAGGAGATAGACAACTGGCCCGTCGACCAGGATGGTAAGGGCAACCGCACCCTCGCGCCCGGTGACATCAAGTATGTCGACCAGGATGGTGATAACAAGCTCACCACAGCCGACCTCGTGTATGTCAAGAACTCATCACTCCCTGACCTCAACTACGGTTTCAGTCTCGGTGTCAGATGGAAGGGAATCCACCTCAGCGCCCAGTTCCAGGGTGTCGCCGGATACAACCAGCGCATCACCGAGCTCTACACGCTTGAGAACGGCGCGTTGCAGCGTTTCCAGGAATATCACCTGACCGACACTTGGACTCCCGAGAATCCCGGCGCGTCATATCCGAGAATCAAGTTTGCCTCCGGCGACGACAACAACCGTTTTGACAGTACGTTCTGGCTCAAGGAGTGCAACTTCCTACGTCTTAAGACCCTGACACTCGGCTATCACTTCCCGTCGCGCATGTTGCGCAAGGCCCACATCAGCACACTCGACATCGCCCTACAGGGTGGTAACCTATTCACGCTGTCATCCCTCGACAACATGGATCCCGAGTCACTGCGCGGCTACCCGCTGTCACGCTCATACGGCATCTCACTGAATATCGGATTTTAAGAACTACAGGATATGAAACTTCTACGACATATATTTATATCAGGACTTGTCATCGCATGTCTATCATCATGCAACGACATATTCCGCGACGAACCCAACGACAAGCTCTCCGAGGATATAATCTGGGAGAACCCTTTGCTGCTCGATGAGTATACAGCCGGATGGTACCGCAATATGGACCCCGGATTCTACATCCTCGTATCGACTACATTCAAGAATCTCGGTACAGAGTATGACCCGTGGTATGGCGACCAGATTACAGTTGGCCGCAGTGACTGGTATCAGTCAGGCTACGGCGAGATACTCAAGGGCTCGCAGGTACGTATCAATGCCCGCAGCAAGATTGTCTGGGAAAACTACTATACACAGATACGCTCAATCAACGTCTTGCTTGAGCATCAGGACGAGTTGCCCGCGTCGATGAAGACACGTCTCCTTGGCGAGGCTCATTTCTTCAGGGCATGGTACTATTACTACCTGTGGCGCACCTATGGCGGCGTGCTGCTGATAGACCGTGTCTTTGACCCGCTTGTAGAGGCCACACGCTACCCAAGGGCCACGTTTGAGGAGATGGTCAAGTTCATTACCGATGAGGCCGAGACTGCCGCTGGTATGCTTGCCGATGAGTATTCAGGCGAGTATGTGGGACGTGCAACGGTGGGTGCAGCGTTGATGCTCAAGGCCAAGGCTTACATGTGGGCGGCCGGAGTCAAGTTCCAGTCGGCCGAGAGTCCTTATCGTGGTTTTACCGACAACCGCACTGACGAGATGCTCGACCTCGCTGCCGGATGCTACGACCGCATCATGGACCTCAACCTCTATGGTCTCATCGAGATCTCAGGCACGAGCCGTGAGGAGGTCGTGGCAGGATACCGCAGCATATTCCTCACCAAAAATTCGCGTGAGTCGATATGGGAGGTGCAGCACAGTGATGACGGCGACTTCATCTACGGCTTCGGCCACAAGCTCGACCGCGATGCAAGCTCACCGGCATTCACAGGTGTAAATGCCGCATACAATCCGACCCAAAATCATGTCGATGAGTATCGCATGGCCAACGGTAAGATGATTGACGAGCCAAGCTCTGGCTATGACAATAAAAACCCATACGACGGACGCGACTACCGTTTCTATGCCAACATCCTCTATGATGGGGCTATATGGCGCGGCCACACTATGGAACTGCACTATAACACAGTCGACGGCAAGGAAGTGGCAGGGGCAGATCTCACCCGATATGGATCATCATCAACTGCCTCAATCAGCCGCACAGGATACTACATGGCAAAGTTCTTGCGCGAGTCGCAGCCTATTGACGATGATGAGCAGTATGCGAGCTCTCAGAACTGTATCCTATGGCGCTATGCCGAGCTGCTGCTCGACTATGCCGAGATAGACTGGCAGCGCAACCGTCCCGGCGATGCGCTCGAAAAGGTCAACACAATACGCCGCCGCGTCAAGATGCCCGAACTCACGTCATTGACATGGGACGACATAATGAACGAGCGCCGTGTCGAGCTCGCCTTTGAGAAGACCACTTACTGGGACCTGCTCCGCTATGGCATCGCCGAGGAGAAGATGTGTGGTGACACCAATCCGCTCTTTGGCGTGAAGATAGTCTACAAGGCCAACGGCTCCCGCACTGTCAACACCAGCAGGGTTGTCAATGGACGCAACACTAATGTGCGTTATTTCAGCGACATCCAGTACTTCTGGCCCATACCCTGGGACGAGATCAGGTATCACGGTATCGAACAAAATCCCGGTTGGACTGAGACTAATTAACCCTCCTATACAGGAATATCAGCCCTCACGCACGGGCTGATATTCCGTTAAACTCAATCATTTTACAACTTCTAAACTTTATTATTAATGAGAAAACTTTACATCTTAGCCGGCATTGTGATGACCTCACTTGCCGCCAATGCACAGGCTACCTATAACTGGTTTGACCCCGCTGACTGTGACGCGGACGGATGGCTGTGGTTTGACACCGACGAGAAACTTGAGAAATATTGCGGCTATGGCAGCAAGTATCAGATACAGCTTGTTGATGCTCTCTATGAGACCGATGATTTTGAATATCCCGCTCCCGAGCTCGATGCCACAGTCGAGGGATACAACAAGGCCGGCATCGTAGGTGGTGACGGAGCAAAGACAGGCGCCATCATTCTTCCGGCAGCCAATCCCGATGACTGCTGGATCAACCTCGGCCAATGTAATGGTGGTGGATTCATGATGTATCTCCCCGACCTTGCCGGACTCGATATATTGATGTCATGCCAAGGCAATCTCGCCAAAGAGGGCGATGCTGTAGGTCCCATGTATGCCTATCTTAGCGGTGGTGAGGGACATCTCAGGGCTATTGAGTGTACTAACTACGCCTATTGGGCCGAGGGTATCGTGAGCAAGCCTATAACAAAGGAGCAGCAATATCTCTGGAAAGATATAGCATCAACCGACTATGATTACTATGACTTTGCCACCGACGCGACTAAGAGCCGCCGTCTCGGCATGGGCAAGGATAAGCCTGTGACTGTTTATGTCTCAAACAACAACGAGGCATCCCTCTATATCCACGGTATCCGCGTCTACACCTATCAGCAGAATGCCGGTGTAGATGGCATCCTCGCTGACAACGGTCTCTCGCTCGACATCGCCTGCAAGACTGTATCAACAGGCATTAAGGCTGAGATTTCAGTCTACTCCGTAGCCGGTGTCAAGTTGCTTGGCGCAACCGCTGAGAGTCTTGATTGCAGCTCTCTCCCCGCCGGTATCTACATCGTCGAGGCCAAGGCCGGCAACGCCGTAAAGACCGCAAAGATGGCTTTCTGATACCAATCATAGACAACAGTGCAAACAAAAGGGAGGCTGTGTCAAAATAGGCGCAGCCTCTTTTTTATGGTCTTTGAGGTTTCAAT
>JAMPAQ010000001.1:290877-352404 GCA_023667145.1 Pseudoflavonifractor sp. | reverse complement strand
ATCTAAGAGGAATGCAATTTTTGCCTCATTTTATTTGGATTTTAATATAGTTCGTCGCATATAGAGCGTAATGCCTCAAGGCGTTTGCTTGAGAAATTAAGAAGTGAGGGTGCGGATGTAGGGCATTTCAGTGATATTTGTGAGATAGACTACCTCGACCCGTTTGATGTGAGGGAAAAGCGGAGAACTTGATAAAAAAATAATTGTAAGACTATGGAGATTAAAAAATATGTCGGAGACGTTACGCCGTTAGAGCGGGATGAGCTTTACGAAGTGTTCCGGCGGCGCAATGGACTTAACGAGCTTGCGCGTATATTGACCGCCGATAACGGAGAGCTGTATGAGCGGTTGGTGCATGATATGGGTGAGACATCCACCCGATTCCAAAAATGGTGGGACGACATGTCTGCCAAATATAACTGGGAGAGCGCTCCCGATGGTGATTGGGAGATTGATTTTAACGCGTGCAAAGTCTACCTTGTGACATCTGATTGATTATGGAACTGTTGATGACGATAGGATTTATCGGGACGACCGAACTGATGCTGATTGGTGGCATGGCGTTGCTGCTTTTTGGCGGTAAGAAATTGCCTGAGATGATGCGTGGCCTCGGTCGCGGTGTCAGGGAATTTAAGAAAGGAGTCAACGGCCTTGATAGTGCTATGTCCGATACGGATTCAGAGGATAAAGTGAGCAATAAGTCCTCTGATGTGTCCGGCAGTGGCAGTGGTGGTACTGATGCCGATAGGGCGGACAGTCATGTACATAAGCGATGAGGAGGGAGACCGACAGTAACGCCGGAATGCAGACTATGGGCGGCCATCTTGAGGTGATGCGCAACATGATATTGCGTGTCACTGCAGTGACAGTCTGCGTCGCCGTGGTCGTGTTCTGTCAGAAGGAGAGGGCATTTGAGCTGATTCTTGCCCCGGCGCAATGGGACTTCGTGACCTACCGGTATATCGAGAAGTTGGCCGTGATGCTTGGTTGGCCGTTGCATTTTGAGCCATTTGAGGTCGATATGATAACGACTGATCTGTCGAGCCAGTTTATGACCCATGTTACCATGGCGCTGTATATCGGTATTATCATCGCATCTCCCTACATAGTCTATGAACTGTTCAGGTTTGTTGCCCCGGCGTTGTATGACAGCGAGAGACGCTATTCCGTCAGGATAGTGGTCATTGTCTACCTGCTGTTTATTGTTGGTGTGTTGATGTGCTACTATCTGCTGTTCCCGATATCATTCCGTTTCCTCGGCACGTATAGCGTGGATTCCAGGGTGCACACGGCCATCACTCTTGACAGTTACATCTCCACGTTTGTCACCCTCACCCTGATGATGGGAGCGGTGTTTCAGTTGCCTGTCTTGTCATGGACGCTTGCGAGAATGGGGTTGCTTGACGACAGGACGTTGTCGCGCTATCGCCGCCACGCCGCCCTGATTATAGTGGTGGTCGCGGCTGTCATAACTCCTCCCGACCTGATGACTCTCGTCTTTGTCGCGGTGCCGCTATATCTGCTCTATGAAGTCAGCATACTGGTCGTCAGATACTCCGTTCGTGCCGGGAATTGATGAAATTTTGGGAAAAGTTTGGTGGAGAAGCAATTTATCGTTATCTTTGTGGCGATAAAACAATTTCAACATACATCAAAAGGGGTCTCGCCTTTATGGGTCGAGATTCTTTTATTTTTGTCACCAATTCAATAATAACACTAAGACAACCCCAAAACAATCGACTATGGCAATCACCTATATGACCCGCGAAGGGTACAAGAAGAAGATGGAAGAAATCGCTTATCTCGAAGCAGTTAAGCGCCCTGAGATATCACGTGCTATCGCCGAGGCCCGCGACAAGGGCGACCTCTCGGAAAACGCCGAGTATGATGCCGCCAAGGAGGCGCAGGGCATGTTGGAGATGAAGATCGCCCAGCTCAAGGATCTCGTGGCCAACGCCCGTATCATCGACGAGAGCAAGCTCAACACCGAGGAGGTGCAGATACTCAACCGCGTGAAGATAAAGAACGTGCAGAACGGCATGGTACAGGAGTATACCATCGTAGCCGACTCCGAGGCCAATCTCAAGGAGAAAAAGATTGCCTCGTCGACCCCCATCGCGCAGGGACTGCTCGGCCACAAGCTCGGCGAGGTCGTCGAGATAAAGGTGCCGTCGGGACTCATGAAGTTTGAGATTGTGGAAATTTCTTTCTGACCACGGCGCTGACCGTCAACCGGCTATAACAGGCTGTCATCGGTAATGCCGGCGACAGCCTGTCGTCCAATAGGGGGATATCCCTTCCGTGTGTAGTGATTCCCCGATTTAAGGATAATGGTTAACCAAAACATAGATACATGGCTTCAATATTTTCCAAGATTGTAGCGGGGGAGATTCCCTCCTACCGAGTGGCCGAGGATGAGCATCACTATGCCTTTCTCGACATCAATCCCGTAGCGCCGGGGCATACCCTCGTGATCCCCAAGCGCGAGGTCGACTACATCTTTGACCTCCCCGACGATGAGCTGGCGGCGCTCCATCTGTTTGCCGCCCGCGTCGCCCGTGCTCAAAAGCGGGCCATTGACTGCAAGCGCGTAGGCGTGGCCGTGATGGGGCTTGAGGTGCCCCACGCCCACATACACCTCGTGCCAATAAACACCGAGGGAGACCTCAACTTTTTCAAGCCAAAGGCCGAGGTTGCCCCTGCCGAGATGGAACGCCTTGCGGCGGCTATAGCGGCTGAGTTTGACAAGTGATGGTCGGGGAAAACCGATGCAAGTGATGCCGGCATTTTCACCGGCATTTTCACGCTCTGAGTGCATGGGATTGGCATAAAATAGCTGTCTCAACGCTTGTGGGATAGAAAATTATGTGTTATCTTTGCGCCGCAAGTCACCAACCTGCGGTATTGCCAAGGTGTCCCCTCCCGGGGAGATGTGGCATGTCACTGCGGAGATGGCTTATTAATTAACCCAATTTATTAACTAATTAAATGAACGAAGAATTAAAAAATTCGCCCATCGAAGACTTCGACTGGGATGCCTATGAGAAAGGCGAGACCCAAGGTGAGAAGACCCGCGAGGAGCTGACAAAGACCTACGACGAGTCTCTCAACACCGTTAAGGACAAGGAAGTAATCGAAGGTACCATCATCTCGCTCAACAAGCGCGAGGCAGTGGTTAACATCGGCTACAAGAGCGACGGTATCATCCCCGTCAATGAATTCCGCTACAATCCCGACATCAAGGTCGGTGACGTTGTCGAGGTGTTCATCGAGAACCAGGAGGACAAGAAGGGCCAGCTCATCCTCTCACACAAGAAAGCCCGTGCGTCACGCTCTTGGGAGCGCGTCAATCAGGCTCTTGAGAACGATGAGATCATCAAGGGCTACATCAAGTGCCGCACCAAGGGTGGTATGATTGTCGATGTGTTTGGCATCGAGGCATTCCTCCCCGGCTCGCAGATTGACGTGAAGCCCATCCGCGACTACGATATCTTCGTGGGCAAGACCATGGAGTTCAAGGTCGTCAAGATCAATCAGGAATTCAAGAATGTTGTCGTGTCTCACAAGGCTCTCATCGAGGCCGAGCTCGAGCAGCAGAAGCGTGATATCATCGCCAAACTCGAAAAGGGACAGGTGCTCGAAGGTACCGTCAAGAACATCACCAGCTACGGTGTGTTCATCGACCTTGGTGGTGTCGACGGCCTTATCCACATCACCGACCTCTCTTGGGGGCGTGTCAGCCATCCCGAGGAGGTTGTGTCGCTTGACCAGAAGCTCAATGTCGTTATCCTCGACTTTGACGATGAGAAGAAGCGCATCGCCCTCGGTCTCAAGCAACTCCAGCCCCATCCCTGGGATGCTCTCGATGCCAATCTCAAGGTTGGCGACAAGGTCAAGGGCAAGGTTGTCGTCATGGCCGACTACGGTGCGTTTGTCGAGATCGCCCCGGGCGTAGAGGGTCTCATCCACGTGAGCGAGATGTCATGGTCACAGCACCTGCGCTCGGCTCAGGACTTCATGAAGGTCGGCGACGAGGTAGAGGCCGTGATCCTCACCCTCGACCGCGACGAGCGCAAGATGTCGCTCGGCATCAAGCAGCTCAAGAACGACCCGTGGGAGAATATCGAGACCAAGTATCCCCTCGGAAGCCAGCACACAGCCAAGGTGCGCAACTTCACCAACTTCGGCGTGTTTGTCGAGATTGAGGAGGGTGTCGATGGCCTCATCCACATCAGCGACCTCAGCTGGACCAAGAAGATCAAGCACCCGAGCGAGTTTACCCAGATCGGTGCCGACATCCAGGTGCAGGTTCTTGAGATTGACAAGGACAACCGTCGTCTCAGCCTCGGTCACAAGCAGCTTGAGGAGAATCCTTGGGACGTATTCGAGACCATCTTTACTGTCGGCAGCATCCACGAGGGTACTATCGTCGAGATGCTTGAGAAGGGTGCTGTCATCTCACTGCCCTACGGCGTTGAGGGATTTGCTACTCCCAAGCACCTTGTCAAGGAGGATGGCAGCCACGCCAAGGTTGACGAGAAGCTCAACTTCAAGGTCATCGAGTTTAACAAGGACAGCAAGCGCATCATCCTTAGCCACAGCCGCATATTTGAGGACGAGGCCAAGGGCGAGAAGTCAGAGGGCAAGCGTCAGGGCAAGCGTCAGGGCAACAAGCCCGCTGAGAGCGCTCCCGCACTCAACACTCCGCTTGAGAAGACTACTCTCGGCGACCTCCAGGAGCTCGCAGCTCTCAAGGAGAAACTTGCCGGCAAGTAATCAGTAACAGACTTTTTTCTTTCATAGCGCGGGACACCCCCATACCGGGTGTCCCGCTTCTGTTTTCCCGGTGGTTGTGGATGTCAGCTTTTTGGCGTAAATTTGTGACATGATGGAATTTTTGCAACAATATCATTTGCTTGGACTGGTGATAGGAGTGAGCACGTTTCTTGTCATCGGGCTGTTTCATCCCGTGGTGATAAAGTGTGAGTACTACTTTGGCACGCGGTGCTGGTGGTGGTTTCTCTTGCTCGGTCTCCTTTGCGTAGTCCTGTCGCTGTCGACCGCCAATGTGCTGCTGTCGACCCTCCTCGGGGTCGTTGCATTCTCCTCGTTTTGGTCAATCGGTGAGATATTCGAGCAGCAGCAGCGCGTCAAGCGTGGCTGGTTTCCCCGCAACCCCCGCCGCCGCTACCCCTGGGACCGCGACTGATTATTTTGGCTTAAAAATAAGGCCTTCGGTGCCTAATGTGGCCAAATGATGGCGGGATTTGGCAAACAGATTTTTTGTGGTGTTGGCGGTGTGGAGATATTTTAGTATTTTTACGGAGTTAATTGGCGTTGGCTATGGATGTCCGTCGTTTTGTCATATCGGTATTGGCTGTGGCTCTGGTTGCAGTAGGGGCTGTTGCGCAGCGGTGGGAGGAAGCGCCGGGTGGCCAGCCGGTGGTGATGGAGCGGACGGATGGGGACGACATCACGATCACGACGCGTGACGGATATGTCTATCTGACGACCTCGCGGCGTGTGACGGTAAAGGTGTTTTCGATACTCGGACAGCTAATCTCGCAAGACGCTGTTGGCCCCGGGACACACCGACTGCGCCTCTCCACGCGTGGGGTATTCATACTCAAGGCCGGCGGCGTGACGCGCCGAGTCACAATATGACGACAATGAAGCGACGCGAGGAGCGAAATATAAGATACGCCATCCAGTTGACTGAGGTCAGGCGGATGGCGTATCGTTTTTCAGGTTTGGCGAGGTTACTTGTTGTTCTCGGCTGCGTACCTCTTTATGCGGTTGAGCAGGGAATTTTCATCAAGGAGTGAGTTCAGGTAGTCTTCTCCGAGGGGGCCGAGTTCTATCTTACGGCCTTCAGCTTCTTTTGCCCGTACATCAGCGTTGCACTGCTTCATGTTTTCTATCATCTTGGCAAACATCGCGGGCGATATATTGATTTGATCGGCTGACGTGAGGTCACATACATACTGGTTGTCAACGATAGTGACGTGACTGAAAAACCGATAGTTGGCGGCTTTCATCTGTGCTGTGCGTTCCGGGTCGTCCTTGCGCTCGGGGGTCAGCGGTTCGCCGTAGTCTTTTACGTCGATATAGATGTTGTTGTCGACATAGTCTTTTGCGGTCAAGGTTTCGGGCTGATTGGTTTCCGACTCTTTCGCATTGTCGGAACTGCAAGCGGTGAGACTTAACAAGGAACCCACCACGAGGCAAATAGCTTTAGCTTTCATAATTTAATATTTTAATGTTGATAAAATGGTTATCTTAGGTTCCAAGCGGCTAATACGATTACTTGGCCACCATCGCAATTTAATCGAAATCTCCAGGGGTTATGTAGAAGGGAGAATTCACGCCCAATAACCTCCCCTGGAGCAAGGCGCTTTTCGATTACTTCATCGTTATTTTCACAATAGATGTATACATCGTGATAAGAGTTTGGATCCTCGTTCCCTACGCAGAAAAGGATTCTACTTGAGCCGGAGAAGCTCCAATATGAGTCTGACCCTACGATAAGGTAGTGGTTAGGAGGTGTATTGGGATTAATTTGAGCATTAACATGACTTGCGAATGCAAATAATGTCATAATAATGGCTAAGCTAAATATGCCCCGATGATTTTTTGATAAATTTAGTTTCATGCTTTCTGTTTTAAAGTTACATATGTGAATCAGCGCCGATTTATCATCCGCAAAATAAACATTAAAAAAGCACTAAAACAAACGTGCAACGTTAAATAATGTAAATATGAGCTTAATTTGATGACATGGGCTTGCGATATGTTAATCAGTGACAGCTGGAAATAGATGTAGGAATGGGAACAGGAACAGAGAGTGGGGACGATAACGGGATTAGGTATAGATTAGGTATGGATTAGCGCTCGATGATGTAGCCGTCATCCTTGGGAGTGACGTGATAGACTTGGAGACCATAGCGGTCTTTTGCGGCAGGGCCGGAAGTGGGGTAGCCCCGATTGCTGAATATGTCATAGTGGCTACCGCAGACGGGGCAATAGGCATCGGATGCGGCGGCATCAACACGTATGCGTATATCGGCCTTGCACTCTACGGGACAGGCAAGGTCGTAGGCGACAGGCGCACCGCTTATGTCGCCTACAAGCAGGATGCCGCCAAACCCGGTATAGGTGAGGGCGGTGTAGGGGAAATCGATTGGAACGGGTGGTGTCGCATTGCGGATGAACTCCCGATGGTCAAGAGCCCCGGGAACCCCGTATGTGTGCCACAGCCCTATGTTGCTGAGGTCGATGCGTACCGATACGGGGGGAATGCGCTCGTCGTCTATCGACTCGCACGAGGTTGCGGTCAGCAGGGCGGTGGCTGCTGATATGGACAGGAAGACGCGATGGAGTAGTCGGGTGTTCATTCCCGGTTGAGCAGACGGTCAAACGCCTTGTGGTAGGTGTCAAAGTTAAACTCGGAGTACACCTTGTCAAACAATGCGCGGATGCGGTCGTTGCAAAGGTTGCCGATGGAGCCGGCGTGGGTGTGGCGGACCTCGGTAGGAGCATCAAACTCTCCGCGCTCGATGGCGAGTCCCACCTGCTTGTAGGCATCGCGGAACGGCGTACCCTCGGTGACAAGTCGGTTGACCTCCTCGACAGAGAACATCAGCCGGTAACGCGGGTCGTCGAGGATGTGCTCGTTGACCTTGACCTGCGAGATCATCGCCGTCACCATGTCGAGTATGTCGATGATGGAGTCGAAAGCCGGGAGGAAATTCTCCTTGATCAGTTGCAGGTCGCGGAAGTAGCCCGACGGGAGATTGTTGGTGATGAGTGTTATCTCATAGGGGATTGCCTGGAGCTTGTTACACTTGGCGCGGGTGAGCTCAAACACATCGGGATTTTTCTTGTGGGGCATGATTGACGAGCCGGTGGTAAACTCATCGGGCAGCTTGATGAAGCCAAAGTTCTGGGAGTTGAACATGCAAGCGTCAAAGGCGAGCTTGGAGACTGTGGCCGCTATTCCGGCAATCGCCTGTGCCACGATGCGCTCGGTCTTGCCGCGTCCCATCTGTGCATAGACAACATTGTAGTCCATTGAGTCAAATCCCAACAGGCGGGTTGTCATCTCGCGGTCAAGGGGGAATGACGAGCCGTAACCGGCTGCTGACCCGAGGGGGTTGCGGTTGGTCACCTCGTAGGCGGCACGCATGACGGTCAGGTCATCGACAAGACTCTCGGCATAGGCACCGAACCACAGGCCGAATGATGATGGCATGGCGACCTGAAGGTGGGTATATCCCGGCATCAGTATATCCTTATAGTGGTCGCTTTGGGAGATGAGCGCCCCAAAGAGACGGCTCACGGCGTTGACGACATCCTCGATGCGTGAGCGGATGAAGAGCTTCAGGTCGACCAGCACCTGGTCGTTGCGCGAGCGGCCCGAGTGGATTTTCTTGCCTATGTCGCCAAGGCGGCGTGTCAGCATCAGCTCTACTTGGGAATGGACATCCTCAATGCCTTCCTCGATGACAAACGAGCCATCCTCAGCCGTGCGGTAGATGTCGCGCAGCTCGTCGGTGAGGGGGGCGAGCTCATCCTTGCCGAGCAGCCCCACCGACTGGAGCATGGCTATATGAGCCAACGAACCAAGCACGTCGTATGGCGCGAGATACAAATCCATCTCGCGGTCACGCCCTACGGTGTAGCGCTCCACATCGTGGTCCACGGTAACTGATTTTTCCCAGAGTTTTGATGCCATAGTCTTGATTTTCCCTTGATTAGACGTTATGGATTTTCGTTGGTCAGGCGTTATAGTTGATGCGTCCCACAAGTTCGCCGAGCTTGTCGGCGGCCTCCTGCATCTTGGGACCAACCATGGGCTTGAGCATCATGGGGATGTCGATGTCAATGGTGGTGACAATCTCGGTCTCGGCCTCGCCGCGTGGGGTGAGGTTGAGGCTTAGGCGCAAAGGCACGGGGCTGTTGGCGGCCTCAAGGGCGACACGGGTAGGCTCGGTGCGCTCAACGACATTGAATGTGATGGCACCAACCGGCGCGGCATTGATGACGATGCTGTCGTCGGTAAAGGTGACCTCGCCGAGCTGGGAACGAATCTCATCGGGGAGCGCGTCGATGCGCTCCTGTAGAGAACCGAGGCTGTTGATGCGGCTGTAGACCGCCGATGCGGGAGCGGCGGCAATATGCGGTTTAGACGAATATGTCGACATGTCAGTAGTGGTTGTTGGTGGTTAGGTGCCGTGGAGGGCTTGTGGTCAGTCGCGCTTGGCGGGCATCCATGCGGCGGGATCCTTGCGCCACTCCTTGAGTGTCTCGATGTCTGACTCCTTGATGTAGTCGGTCTCAAGAGCGGCCTCAAGCATCGAGTTGTAGTTGGAGAGGGTGCAGAGTGTCACGCCGGCCTCGCGGAAACGCTTGATCGATACGGGGAAGCCGTAGGTGAATATCGCGGCCATGCCGACCACCTCACATCCGGCTGCGCGTATGGCCTCAACAGCCTTGAGCGAGCTGCCGCCGGTTGAGATGAGGTCTTCGATGACCACCACTTTCTGGCCCGGCTTGAGGTTGCCCTCGATGAGATTTTCCAATCCATGGTCCTTGGGGGTCGAGCGCACGTAGACATAGGGAAGTCCGAGAGCGTCGGCCACGAGCGCACCCTGGGCGATGGCCCCGGTAGCCACTCCGGCGATTGCGTCGGGCTGCTCGAAGTTCTCCATGATGAGACGGCAAAGCTCAATCTTGATGAACGAGCGTATCTCAGGATATGACAATGTCTTGCGGTTGTCGGTATATATCGGGGAATTCCATCCCGACGCCCATGTGAAGGGGTTCTCGGGTTGGAGCTTTATGGCGCTTATTTTAAGCAGTTTCTCTGCCAACAGACGTTCTACCTGTTTCATGATGAAAAGTTAGTATGTGATTAATAATTTGCAAAGATAACAAGTCGCGACGGCAAATGCAAGCGCACAATCCCATTTGTCCCGATAATTTTGCGGTTAATGAGTCGGGGGACTGGGGCGCTATCTTGTCATGTCGCCGGATGTGTCGCCAAGCTGCTGCCTGACGTAGTCACGAAGCTCTATGGCCGAGGCTATGCGTCGGTCGAGCATGGCGGAAAATGGGGATTGGCCGAGGGTGCCGCGCACGTTGTCAAAGTCGGCCTGTCTGCGACCCTCCCCGGTGATGCCGTAGCCAATCATGGCGCTGTCGAAGAACTCCTTGGCCGCGTCGCGACGCAGCATATCCACGTGGCGTGTCACAGCCTCAACATGACGGTCGGCTATAGCGAGTATATCACTGGCGGTCAGTGAGGAGAACGGAGCGCCCCACCATCTGCCGAAGTGGGCGAGCGTCCACTGCCACTCCATCGCGTCGAAGTCGGCGTGCATCTTGTTGAATCGGTCGTTGATCTCGTCAACCGAAGTCACGCGGCTGTTGATGATATCCTCCTCAAGCGCGGTCACTGATGCCGCCGGGGCTATGAGTCCGCCGAGGTCGAGCCATCTGCCGCTGCCGTCCGATGGTGACGGATTAGCCTCCTCGGTCAAGATTCCCATACCGTCGTGCATGAGCCTATGGAGCAGCGATGAGGTCATGTAAAGGTCGAGGGCGAGCCGGTATAGCTCAAGTCCGCGCCTTAGCGCCGAGACTCTGATGAGGCATCGGCCATAGGTGTAATTGCCATCATCGTCGGGGTTGCTCTCCTGTAGGCCGGTGAGTATATCGATACCCTCCATCACCGCTCCAACGGTGTAGGGGGTCAGCATCCCGAAGCTGACGGGGTCGAGTGGCGTGGCCATGTGGCGGCGGTCGCGTCCCGGCCATTTGTCGGTGTCGCGTGCTGTCCCCGCGCTGCAAAGGGCTACCCCCGGGGCTATGAATGTCCCATGCCCGTCGTCAATGATGTAGGAGAACGGTAGCCCGGTGGTGTCGGGGCGGCTCGTCACGTGGCCCATTACCATGGAGAATGTCCCTATGCTTGCGGGCCAAAGAATGTAGGAGTCACTTGCGGTCTTGGAACCGCGTGCGAGGACACCCTGATGTGATGGCCCGAGCTTGTACATGTGGTTGCTCTGATTGGTGCCCGAGCCGGCATTGTAGAATGAGAACATGCCGCCAATGAGCAGCGTGGAACGGTGCATGGTGACGGTGTAGGGTCCGGCAAACACGGCGCAAGCCTCACCGTTCTCACACGTGCAGTTAGCGAAGAACAGCGAATCGTGGGCCGTGAAGCGGTTGCCGAGATGGACTCCCTGGCCGACAAACACTCGCTCAAGTGTCACGCCATCGATGACACAGCATCCCGCTGCCGCGACAAAGTCGCGGGCTATCACGTCAGCCCCGATTTCGGCTGGTTGCTCGTCAGAACCCGAGATTGTGCCGTTGGCAAGCAACGAGCAGTCTTGCAGCATGGCGTTGTCGCCGACCATGACATCGGTCATGCGGCGCACCCCGGTTATCTTGGCTCCCGCCCCGATGCGGGCGCGGATGGTCGCCTGGCGGGAGTTGTCGTCAGCGATTATTCTGGTAAGCGCCTCGGTCAGCTGACGGTCGTCCCGGCGCATTGCCACGAGCCATGCCAACGGAGCCGAAAGTCTTTCATTTAGAGGTATCTCGCGTCCCCCGGTCTCCACCATGACGGCCACTTGCTCCCCGAGGCCAAAGGCAGACTCTCCTGTTGAGATGAGGTATCCGCAGTCCTCGATTGTGGCGTTGTCGGCGATGTCGTAGCCGGTGATTATGCCGGAGATGTTTTTTATGAGTACATTGTCTCCGATGGTCACATCATGGAGTGTGGCATTGTAGATGCCGCAGGGGATCTTGGGACAGCCGTGTATTCCGGCAGTGTCGGCTGCACGGCCAAGGCTAACGCGCCCCATGAAGGCCACGTCGCGGTATCGGGTCGCGTCAAACGGTTCCGTGACCGTGACATCGTTCCAGTCGGTGGCGGTGCATCCACGGTCGGTGAGCGCACCTATCTCCTCAACGGTCAGTCTTCTCAGTGGCATGGCGAGGGTCAATTGTTGTCACCATCGGGAGCCGGCAGCTCATGGGACTGATCAAACGAGTCGTCGTATTTCTGAAACAGGAAATCATTGTAGGGGAAGCGTGTGAGGTGTACCTCCTTGGCTTTCTCGTAAATCTTTTCCTTGAGTTGGTCGATGTTTATCCCTTTCTTGGCCGAGATAAACACGCAGTTGTCGGCCATGCGGGCCATCCATGATGCCTCAAGCTCTTCAAGCGGGATGTTCTCGCGGGTGCGCGGCGTTAGATCGTCGGCATCCTTGGGGGTGTACTTGAACGCGTCAATCTTGTTGAACACGAGTATCATCGGCTTGGCCTGGTCACCGCATATCTCCTTGAGGGTCTTGTCGACAACCTCTATCTGTTCCTCAAACTGCGGATGGCTGATGTCGACGACGTGCAACAGGATGTCGGCCTCACGCACCTCGTCGAGCGTGGACTTGAACGAGTTGACTAAATGGGTGGGGAGCTTGCGTATGAATCCGACGGTATCGGTGAGCAGGAACGGCAGATTGTCTATAATCACCTTGCGCACGGTGGTGTCGAGCGTGGCAAACAGCTTGTTCTCGGCAAAGACATCGCTCTTGCTCAGGAGGTTCATCAACGTTGACTTGCCGGCGTTGGTGTAGCCCACGAGCGCCACGCGGGTCAGCTTGCCACGGTTCTTGCGCTGTATTGACTTCTGCCGGTCGATGGCACGTAGTTCCTCCTTGAGATAGGAGATGCGGTCGAGAATGATGCGTCGGTCGGTCTCTATCTGGGTCTCACCGGGTCCGCGCATACCGATACCGCCTCGCTGACGCTCAAGGTGGGTCCACATGCGGGTCAAGCGTGGCAGCAGGTACTGGTATTGAGCCAGCTCGACCTGGGTCTTGGCGTTGGCGGTTTGGGCACGCTTGGCAAATATGTCGAGGATGAGGCTCGTGCGGTCAAGAATCTTGACCTGAAGCTCTCGCTCGATGTTGGCGACCTGCTTTGACGTGAGGTCATCGTCAAAGATGACCATGCCTATCTCGTTATCGTCGATATATTGCTTTATTTCCTCAAGTTTGCCTTTGCCGACAAATGTGCGTGGGTTGGGATAGTCGAGTTTCTGAATGAAGATTTTCTCAGTCACGGCACCGGCGGTGTCGGCGAGAAATGCCAGTTCGTCGAGGTATTCGCGGGCTTTCTGCTCGTTCTGTTTGACGGTCACCAGTCCGACGAGCACTGCCCGCTCGGTGGTTTCCTTGCTTATGATATGGTCTTTCATCTTGTCAATCGGTTATTTCTTGCTTGAAAGCAGTTTCTCGTAGTCGTCCTTGTCGTTGATGAGTCGCAGGGCCTCACGGTATATGGGGTTGAGTTCGTTGGCTACCCTGAAGTATGACCCGCTCTCATATAGGTCTCGGGCTATGAGGGCCTTGAGGATGACCCGCATGAATGCCTCGCTGACATTGTACTGGTCCTCGTTGTACTCGACCCCTTCCTCCTTGCCGGTGTCGATGAGTGCCTGCATCATGGGGGCAGTCACCTCAAACCGGTTGATGAATGACATCTCGTCAGGATATGCTGCCTTCAGGCTGTCGCGGTTGGCATCGACATAGTCTATCGAGTAGCGGTTGAAGGCACCCTTGGCCACAAGGTCGCGGTAGTAGTTGGTAAACGCTGTCGTGTCGATGGGAACGAACCGGTCGGGGATTATGCCACCACCGCCATACACCGTGCGACGGTTGCGGAGTGTCTTATATGCCAACGACTTATCAACCTCTATCGAGTCGGCGCTCATCAGCTCTCCATGGTTGAAGCGGTTGTAGATGTCGGCCCGGTAGTCCTTGCTGTCACCGTTTGTGTAGGGCTTCTGGATACAACGCCCTGCCGGGGTGTAGTAGCGTGATACCGTGAGCCTGATCATCGAGCCGTCGGGAAACGGGAATGGCCGTTGGACGAGTCCCTTGCCAAATGTCCGTCGTCCTACCACGAGTCCCCGGTCATTGTCCTGTAAGGCTCCGGCAAGAATCTCGCTGGCCGAGGCCGAGTATTGGTTGGCCATGACGACAACGCGTCCGTCGCGCAGGTCGCCGTCGGTCGTGGCGTTATAGCTGAATCGCGGCAGCTTGGGAGCCTCGGTGTAGACAATCAAGTCGTCCTTGTCGAGAAACCGTCCAGCCAGTTTCTGCGCGGCCTCAAGGTAGCCGCCGCCATTGTCCTCGACATCAATTATGAGGTTTTTCATCCCCTGCTTGCGCAGTTTCTTTATAGCCTCGTCAAATTCTGCCGGGGTCTCAGCCGCAAATCGTGAGATGCGCACGTATCCCGTCGTGGGATCGGCCATATAGGCGGCGTCGATGCTGTAGATGGGGATGTCATCGCGGATGATGCGGAACGAGAGCGGATCCTTCTCACCACGTCTTACGACCTTGACCTCTACAGGCGTGCCCTTGGGACCACGCAGGTGTTTCATGACCGTCGTGTTGGGCATCTTGACTCCGGCGAGAACGGTATCGTTGGCCGCGATGATGCGGTCGCCGGGGCGTATGCCAACGCGCTCCGACGGGCCACCGGCGATGACCGACAGCACGTAGAGGGTGTCTTGCATCATGTTGAACTGTATGCCGATGCCCGAGAAGTTGCCGTCGAGCGGTTCGGTGAGGGCTTTTGTCTCCTCGGGGGTCGAGTAGGAGGAGTGGGGGTCGAGGGTGGCTATCATGGCTTTGATGGCCTCCTCGACGATGAGGTCGGAGTTGACGGTGTCGACGTAGTAGTTCTCGATGACCCCCTCGGCGAGCCGCAGTTTCTGGGCCGGGGGCATGATTTGGGCTGATGAGAATACAGCCGCGACGGCCACTATGACGGTTGTTAACAGGCTTTTCATTGATTGTCAGATATATATAAATAGTTGGTTATGTCATACATTGGAGCGTGATACCGGCACGTATGGCGATACGTCATAGCCATTGTGTTCAAGGTCGCGCACCATTGACGAGCTGATGTAGCTCAGCTCGGGCAACGTGTATAGTAAAACGGTCTCGATGCCTGAAATGTTTCGGTTGGCGTATGCCATGTTACGTTCATACTCATAGTCGGCGACCGTGCGTACCCCACGTAGGATAAACCCCGCGCCGACCTCGCGTGCCACCTTGACGGTCAATCCCGTGTAGCTGATGACCTCGACGCGGTCGTCCCCTTTCATCAACGCCGTGATGTGGGCAAGACGGTCCTCAAGGGTGTGGTAGCAACGCTTGGCGTCGTTGACACCGATTGCTATTATGATTTTGTCAAACAATGCGAGTCCGCGCTCAACGATGGACAAGTGGCCGGTGGTGAACGGGTCAAACGAACCCGGGTATATCGCCACGCGCCGGGAGTCAGGAGATCTGTGAGTCATCTTCAACTACAAGATTTTCGATTATGAAGTTCTGTCGGTCGACGGTATTCTTCCCCATATAAAATTCGAGAAGCTCGCTCACGGCATCCTCTTTCCTCAACGTGACGCGGTCTACCCTCATGTCAGGGCCGATGAAGTCGCGGAATTCCTCGGGCGAGATTTCCCCGAGACCCTTGAACCGGGTAATCTCGGCATTCGGCCCCAGTTTCTCGATGGCGGCGATGCGCTCCTCGTCGGTGTAGCAGTAATAGGTGTCGTCCTGTATGCCCTGACGGGGTTTCTTGGATGTCCCGGCCCGCTTTGTGGTCTTCTTGTTGCGTACACGGAACAGGGGGGTCTCAAGCACGTACACATGCCCTTTCTTGATGAGGTCGGGGAAGAATTGCAAGAAGAATGTCAGCAGCAGCAAGCGGATGTGCATACCGTCAACATCGGCATCCGTGGCTATTATGACATTGTTGTAGCGCAGACCGTCGATGCCCTCCTCGATATTGAGGGCTGCTTGCAGCAGGTTGAATTCCTCATTCTCATAGACCACCTTTTGGGTCAGGCCGTAGGTGTTGAGCGGTTTGCCTCGTAATGAGAACACGGCTTGGGTCTCGACGTTGCGGATCTTAGTAATCGATCCGGCGGCAGAATCACCCTCAGTGAGGAATATCGACGAGGCGCGTTTCTTGTCCTCGTCGCCCTTGGGGTCGTTAAGGTGTATGCGGCAGTCAAGCAGTTTCTTGTTGTGGAGGTTTACCTTCTTGGCTCGTTCGCGGGCTATCTTGGTGATTCCGGCCATCGACTTGCGCTCACGCTCGCTGTCCTGTACTTTTTTTAGTATGATGTCGGCCACTTCGAGATTCTTGTGCAGGTAGTTGTCAAGCTCTTTCTTGATGAAGTCACCGATAAATTTGGCTACGGTGGGGCCGTCAGGACCCATATCGCGAGAGCCGAGCTTAGTCTTGGTCTGTGACTCAAACACGGGCTCCTGTACTTTTATCGAGATTGCCGCGACAATGCCGTTGCGTATGTCGGAGTACTCGAAGTTGCGTCCGAAGTAATCCTTTATTGTCCTTGACACCGCCTCCTTGAATGCCGTGAGGTGCGTGCCGCCCTGGGTAGTGTGCTGCCCGTTGACAAACGAGTAGTACTCCTCACCATATTGGTTTGTGTGGGTGATGACGACCTCGATGTCATAGCCTTTCAGGTGTATTATGGGGTAGAGCGGTTCGGTGGTAAGGTTTTCCTTTAGCAGATCGACCAGACCGTTACGTGAGTAGAAGCGCTTGCCGTTGAGTATGATGGCGAGGCCCGTGTTGAGGAATGTGTAGTTCTTGATCATCGGCACGATGAATTCCTCACGGTAACGGTAGTCGCGGAATATGGTGGGGTCGGGTGTAAACCGTACCAGCGTACCTGATGGCTCGTCGGAGGGTATTATATCACCCTCGGCCACAATCTCCCCGCACGAGTAGTCGACGCTCTTGCTGTGGCCGTCGCGTGCGCTCTCGATAAAGAAGTCGGTCGACAATGCGTTGACAGCCTTTATGCCCACACCGTTGAGGCCGACTGACTTCTTGAAAGCCGCTGAGTCATACTTTGCCCCGGTGTTCATCCTTGACGAGACATCGACAAGTTTCTCCAACGGTATGCCACGTCCGTAGTCGCGCACCGACACTGACGTGTCGTCAACGTTGACCACTACTTGCTTGCCGCAGCCCATCATGTACTCGTCGATGGTGTTGTCCATAACCTCCTTGAGCAGCACGTAGATACCGTCGTCGGAATTTGTCCCGTCGCCGAGCTTGCCTATGTACATGCCCGGGCGGCGGCGAATGTGCTCTTTCCAGTCAAGCGTGACGATGGTGTCGGCACCATAGTTGTCGGTTGATGCGTCAGTGGGTCTCGCGTTGTCGTTGTCGTCGATAGGGAGTGTATTGTCGTCTTCTGTCATGGCGTGGGATAAAAGTGTGAATGGAGCCTGTAAAGGCACTACAAATATAGCAAATATCCGTTGGAAAACAAAATGGCTTGATCTCACGCCTTACAGCACCCATCTTGCCGGGATTGCTATTCCCCGGCCACCGGCTGCTGTATAGTAGTAGGCGATTCTGTAGAATATGCGTCTCAGCCGGTTTTTCTCACGCGACATCACCTCCCCAAGAAGACGCGCGGACTCGGGACTACCCTCGCGTCGGTAGTGGGCAGCGAGAATCACCCTGCGCAGTTCGATATACCGCAGCTCACGCGTGTGGAGGCCATCAGAGAGATGGACCGTGCATCGGTCGAGGGCCGTCTCCCACTCATGGGGGCGCGAGGCAAACTCGGTGCCGCTGAGCGACTCAACCTGATGGAATGTCTCCACTGTAGGAGCTGTCTTTATCTTTATTGTCCGTGGACTGGCTTTGAGATGGATGCGGATACCTAACTCAAGGTCGTCCCATCCTCGCAGGGTTTCGTCCCATTCGCCTGCTTGACGGATGACAGAGGTGCGTGCCGCGTATCGTTGGGTGGCAAATGAGCTATGGAAGATGTGGCTGTATAGGGATGTCCCGAATGTCAGTGTCCGGCTCTTGCCTGACAGGGAGTGATGGATGATGTCATTGCCGACCACATCGGCTTCTGGGTTGGCATGAAAGGTGTCGAGTATCGTCCTGACATGACCGGGTAGCATAACGTCGTCGGAGTCAAAAAACATGACATACGGTGTAATGGTGTCACGGAGTCCACGGTTGCGGGCAGCGCTTGCCCCCGGCTTTTCCTCTGACAGGATGGTGACAGAGAAGTCATAGGAGCTGTGTGTATCTGCCCATCTGTTGAGCACTTCAAGCGAGCCGTCGGTGGAATTGTTGTCAACAAGTATGAGAGAGAGGGGACGTGCAGTCTGCGCATACACGCTATCGAGTGTGCGTGTCACGATATGGGCGCGGTTGTGTACGGGGATGATGATTGTGATGAGGGGCTGCATTGAAGTATGTCTGATAATGGAAAAACGTTATGGCGCATGATAATATTGCCCATATCATGTCCGTTTTAATATCGGATGCCTACCTTTGTGTGGCATGGCTTACAAGATTGCTTGTAGGCGTTTCTTATCATTTCAGATCTATGAGGATACTCCTGTTGGGCGATGCCAGTAATTACCATAACGCGCTGTCGGTGGGGTTGCGTCAACTCGGCCACGAGGTGACGGTCGCTTCGGCCGGCTCGCGGTGGATGATGACCGGTCGTGATATTGACCTGTCACGGCCTCTTGCCGGAAAGGTGGGGGGAGCGCTGTTGTGGCTCAAGATTCAGTCAATGATGTCGCGGTTGTCGGGATATGATGTCGTGCAGCTCGTTAATCCCATTTTCGTTGAGTTGAGACCCCATCGTGTCAAGGCGCTGTTTGACCAGCTGCGCCGCCGTAACGGCTCGGTGTTCCTGACGGCTCTTGGCAATGACACCCGGTATGTCAGGATGGCTAATGATCCTTCGGCATTGCGCTATAGCGAGTGGCAGGTCGCGGGACGACCGACTCCTTATGCCCTGTCGGCACAGGATGTCAAGGAGGCATGGCTTGGCAATTTGTTAGGTAATCATTGTGATTACATATACTCCCATGTTGACGGGATTGCCACGGCGCTGTATGAGTATCATCTTGCCTGTAAAGAGTGTGCCGGGACGGCCCGCGTGTCATACTGCGGCATACCTGTCGATACCGCTGCGGTTGAGCGCAAGTGTTGCCAGACCGTTCCCGATAAGGTGAGATTGTTCATAGGGTTGCAGCGGGGGCGTATGCTTGAGAAGGGTACCGACCGGCTTCTGGCCGCCGCCAAGGATGTGGTGGCACGTTATCCCGATAGGGCTGAACTCGTGACGGTCGAGAACCGTCCATACGATGAGTATATCAGTCTGATGAACTCATGTCACGTGATGCTTGACCAGCTCTATTCCTATACTCCCGCTACAAACGCGCTCCTTGCCATGTCGAGGGGTATGACGGTAATCAGCGGTGGCGAGCCTGAATACTATGATTTCATCGGCGAGACTGAAAATCGTCCGATAATCAACGCGATACCCGATGACACAGTGCTCAGGTCGCTGATTGAGGATGTGGTGCTCCATCCCGAGCGTCTGCCTATGGCGGGACATCTCGGTCGGGAGTTTGTAATGAAACATAACGATACGCGTGTCGTTGCCGAAAGATTTGTAAGGCTATGGGAAGGACGAGATTAGAGGTGTTGATATGCACGTGCGGGGAGAATGGACTCGACCGCGTGGCTGATATAGACTTGCCTAAGGTCGAGGGGGTGTCCTATCTCGTGTCGTGGCAACCGATGTCGCGTAAGGTCGGCATACGTCGGCCTGTCGCGCTTGACCGTGAGGATGTGGCGGTCTATGTCAGTCCTACCACCGGGCTGAGTAATAACCGTAACGCTGCGTTGACTCATGCTACCGGCGAGATATGCCTTGTCGCTGATGATGACCTGAGTTATACACCCGAGGGGCTTATGTCGGTCATAGATGCGTTCGACTCCAATCCCGCGATTGATGTGGCGGCTTTCATGTACGACAGTGATGCTGACCGAAAGGCATATCCGGCGGTGGAGTGGAATCTGTCGGAACGGTTGCCCAAGTATTGGTTCCTGACATCGTTTGAGCTTGCGTTCCGTCGTGAAAGCATTGGTTACATACGTTGGTCCCCGCTAATGGGTATCGGTGCCCCGGTATTGGCGGCTGGAGAGGAGGAACTGTTGCTGTGGCAGATGCGGCGTAATGGGTTGAAGTGCCGGTTTTTCCCTCGCGTGGTGGCGTTTCATCCCGGTGCGACAACCGGCTACCGCCGCATGTCCGAGCCATCTGTGCTCATGTCCAAGGGTGCGTTGTGGAGGATCACCCATCCGTTCACCGCTCCGTTGCGTATTCTTCTCAACGCTTGGCGGGAGAAGCGCAGCGGCCACATGGGACTGTGGCACGCTATAAAACATGCCGCACGCGGATACGCATACGGCATGAGATATTTTGATTCCAAAGGCAACCCTCGTCGGCCTACCACATAGGGGTGAACGGCTCGGAGCGATGCAGCTTGTTGTTGACACATCCGTGCAAGTCTTTCTCCTTGGTAGTGTCGAGTTTCAGCACTGGAGCGCCGGGATAGAGGTCGAGATGCTGCAAGTCAATGTTGAACATCGCCTGCTGCTCGGCAAACTTGAAGTAATATACCAGGTTCTTGGTGTCGGATATGCTCATCCACTGGGTCGAAGACAGGTTGGGATGTCCCTCGACCTCATAGCCTAACGGGACTGACACGTTGTTCATCACTGTGGCTACTTCGGCCACCCCTGTAGCGGCATCGACAGCCGTAGGCAGATGGTTGATGAAGAATGATGCCCTGACAAAGCGGTCGGATGACCTGACTGTCCCCGGCAGCATGTTGATGCCTCCGATATTCTGCCAATAGGTGTTGATGGCCTGCATGTCTGGAAATGCCGGGTCGTTGGTGAGAACCTGATAATCCCGTGACATGTAGAGGTCGAGCTTGCCGTTCTGATATTCCATGATGAGGGTTACGCCAGTCGGATCGGTCAGCGCCCAGTGGAGCAGGGATACCGTTCCACCGTCAAACGTCTTGCCAAAGATGGCAAACTCATTGTTGTCGAGCCATGACTTGACCTCATTTACCGTGGCAAAGTTGTCGAGAAAGTAGCTCACCAGCACTGCGAGACTCATTACCGGGGTGTCGCCTGCGCCGGTGGACTCCTTGTAGACGCTTCCTTTGCAGAAAAGTCCGTTCATGACGAGTCCCTTTTCATTCATGCCCTCGGTCACGCCCCCGTCATAGCTTACGGCAATTACCGACCCATACTGCGATGTCCATTGGAGCATGGGTTCCTGTGGCATACTCTGGCGTTGCATACCTCGCGGATAGACATACAGGTTGGTGGGAATGGGTGTACGCCAGTCGAGCGTGCGCCCTACTATTGTGAGGTTGTCGTCGCCAAGCAGCACTGCACGCGAACATGCGGATGTCTTCTCTGTCGAGACCGTAGCGGCGGCGATTATCGCTAACGGAAAGAGTAGGTTGGAAAGTTTCATCGGGATTATTGCGTTATGTGATTTATATAACGTAATAACCCCGATGTGATGGTTAATGTTCGTGTCGTGTCAGAGATACTTGTCTACCGTGTCCCCAAGTTGTGTGACATCGCTCACCCGCTCCACTATGTCGCCTTGACGGTCAATGATGAATGTTGCCGGCAGGTCGGTGACATTGTAGTGCAACAGAGCCTCCGAACCATCGACCGGCGAATTGTATACCGTGATCCATGGCAGGTTTTTTGCCGATTGCCGCCACTTGAACTCATCTGGATCTACCGAAACCTGATATATCTCAAGTCCGGCACTCTTTCTGCTCTCATAGACCTTGGCGAGTTCACGGTTGTAGGCCGGGGAGGCGTTCACGTCATAGACCGTGAAATTCAATACTGTCACTTTCCCTTGTCCGGCTACTTCGGCAAGACTGCGGGCCTTACCCGTCTCGTCGAGCAGGTTGATGTCAAACAACCGTGCCTCCGATGCGTAGATGGTGTCGGTGGGTGCTGTTGTGGTGCGCTTGCGATTGTTGAGGTAGAGGCTCTTGAGATAACCCGTGCGAGGGTCGTCGGGACGGTAGCGGTCAAATGCGTTGGCCACGGCCCCGATGATGCGGAGGTCGGCGCGGTTGTCGGGGTTGAACAATGGCCGTCCGTCTATGCGCTTTGATATTATGTAGTATGTCACGATACCGGCGGGGTCACCTATGACCATCCCTCCGAGCTCGCGCTTGAACAGGGAGTCGTTGACGGCGGCATCCACCCCTTTCTGCCGCACGAGGGCGTTGAGCCGTCTCTCGACATCGGCGAGCATCACGGCAGAAGTCGATCCGTCAAGCGAGTACCCTTCCTCGGGATTTGACATCCCGGCGGTCACTGTCACTGTCTCGGTCGAGTCGATGGGGAAGTAGATGGTACGGTCGCCGACGCGTAGGCGATATATGTCGGGGTATCCCGCCGCCTCGCGGCTCATTGAGAACGACCCGTTGTTGTCGGCCTTGGTGGAGTCGAGCGCATACCACCGGCCATTGTCGGCGGCCTCAAGTGTCACGGTCTTTTCCTCGGCTCCATATATCGAGCCTTTTACTTTCCATTTGTTTCCGCCACACGATGCCAGCATAAGCGATGCGGCGGCGATAATGTATATTCTTTTCATTGTCATAGTGTCTGTGTTACTTTGGCAAAATTAGTAATAAGCTATGAGAAAACCATCAACATCTGCCGTATATCATGTCACAGCCGTAATCCGTCAAGCAAGGTGGTGTATGTGGCTATGGCATGGCGTATTTCGTCGAGTATGATATACTCGTTGGCGGTGTGTGACCGGGCTGAGTCTCCGGGCCCGAACTTCATGCTCTGCCATGGCATGAGCGCCTGGTCGCTGAGGGTGGGTGAGCCGAATGGAACGGCTCCCATTGTGACAAGACGGCTGACAAGCGGATGGGCCGGATCGATGCGCGATGGGTTGAGTCGTGTGCTGCGTGGCGTGAGGGCTGCGTCGGGGACGGCCTCACGTATCATCGCGAGGGTCTCGACGTTGCTGTAGGCATCGGTCGTGCGTACGTCGATGACCAGGCGGCATAAGTCAGGCACTACATTGTGTTGCGTGCCGGCCTCAATCTGGGTGACCGATATCTTTACAGGTCCCAGGGTAGGTGACTCAATGGGAAACCGCAGCGTGCGCAGTGTCTCCACCACAGGTATCGCACGGTAGATGGCGTTGATGCCCTCGTCGCGTGCGGCATGACCAGATCGGCCCTTGACCTCTCCGTCGAGTACCATAAGACCTTTCTCGGCAATAGCGGGATTCATGCCGGTGGGTTCGCCCACTATCGCCACTGTGACAGGCGGCAGCTGTGTCAGCGCCGACTCTATGCCGTTCTTGCCGCTGACCTCCTCCTCGGCTGAGGCAAGCATTATCAGGTTGTAGTTGCGTGGCCTCCCGGACATATACCTGAATGTGGCGATGAGCGACACGAGCGAGGCTCCGGCATCATTGCTGCCGAGTCCATACAGCCGTCCATCCTCCTCTGTCGGTGCGAATGGGTCTCTCGTCCAGCCCGCTACCGGCTTTACCGTGTCGACATGGGAGTTGAGCAACAGTGTCGGCAACGCAGGGTCATATCCGGGCGCGATGCTCCACACGTTGTTGCCGAGACGCGAGGTGTCATGACCGTGTGATTGCAAGAACTGTTGCACACGGTCGGCTGCCGCCCCCTCGTCGCGTGACGGTGACGGTATGGCTATCAGTTCCTTGAGCAGGTCGACAGCATCGTAGTATAGTTCATCTGTATCAATGAAAGTGTCCATTATGTCATTGTTGTTGCTGCAAAGGTACAACTTAATTGTTGGGATACTGCTAAAAAGTGTATAATAGTGTTGTAAAATTCAAAACTAACGTTAACGCCACGGTGAAAAAGGAAGGCTGTGCGTTTTTATATATGGAATAAGGCGTACCTTTGCGCCGAAGAAAACTATTTATATGTCAAATACGCTGACAGACTTGATCGTCAATCAGGCAATGAAATATGGTGACCGACCTGTCTTTGCCTACAAGACGAGCCTCGATGGCGAGTGGATAGATACCGGCTGGGCCGGATTCAGCCGTCAGGTCGATGATGTCGCCTGTGCGCTTGAGATACTCGGATTGGAGGAGAAAGACGCGATAGCCGTGTTCTCGTCCAACCGTCCCGAGATACTGATTACTGACTTTGCAGCATACGCCAACCGGTGCGTACCCGTCTCCATCTATTCGACGAGTACCGCGTCGCAGGTGGAATATATACTAAAGGACGCGGCAGCCAAGATGCTGTTTGTGGGTGACCGCAAGCAATATGAGCTGGCCCGTTCGCTCGACATCCCCGGTCTGCGTATCATCACGTATGATGACGTGACTCCCGCCGACGGCGATCAGACGACAATGTCGTTTGCCCGGCTGTCGGAGCTTGGAGGATATGCCTCAGACGACTGCCGCTATACCGTGGAACAACGCCGCCGCAGGGCTACCCCCGATGATATCGCCACACTTATTTACACGTCAGGGACGACCGGCGAGCCAAAGGGAGCTGTACTGACCCACTCATGTTTCAATGCCGCTTTGGAGATACACCGGGAACGGCTGACATCACTGTCAGAGGCCGACACGTCGGTATGTTTCTTGCCGTTGAGCCACATCTTTGAGAAAGCATGGACCTATTTCTGCCTGTATATGGGCATGAAGGTCTACATCAACTATGACGTACACGACATACAGCGCACGGTGCGTCAGGTGAGGCCGACCTGCATGTGCAGCGTGCCGCGTTTCTGGGAGAAGGTTTACACCGCCGTACAGGAGAAGATGGGAGGCATGACCGGGGTCAAGCGTATGATGGTTAATCTCGCGATGAAGGTCGGGCGCAAGCGCAATCTCGATTATGTGCGGCTTGGTAAGCCTGTCCCGGCACTGCTTGAGATGGGATACCGTTTCTTCTACAAGAAGGTGTTCCTGCCCATGCAGAGGGTCATTGGTATTGAGAACGGCAACATGTTTCCTACGGCAGGGGCGCCGTTGAGCGCCAATATCGTGGAGTTCTTCCACACATGCGGCATTAACATTATCATTGGCTACGGCCTGTCGGAGACTACTGCCACGGTCACATGCTATCCTTACGTGGGTTATGAGATTGGCACTGTAGGCACTGTCATGCCCCGGGTGCGGGTGAGACTCGGGGAGGACAATGAGATTCTCGTCAAGGGCCCTACCGTCATGCGGGGTTACCTCAACAAGCCCGAGGCGACGGCTGAGGCGTTTACCGATGACGGATGGTTCCGCACAGGTGATGCCGGACGCATCGACGAGACTGGGGCGCTGATACTCACCGAGCGTATCAAGGACTTGTTCAAGACCTCGAACGGCAAGTATATAGCCCCTCAGGCGATAGAGAGCCGTCTCGGCGAGGATCCGTATATAGAACAGGTGGCCGTCATTGGCGACCAGCGCAAGTTTGTGTCGGCCATAATCGTCCCGGCTTACGAAGCTCTTAAGGAGTATGCCGCAAAGAAGAAGATACAATATGGCTCTCTCGATGAGTTGCTACGCAACAGCGAGATTGTCAAGATGATACAGGAGCGTATCGAGCGGCTGCAAAAAGGATTTGCCTCGTTTGAGCAGATCAAGCGGTTCACGCTGCTGCCCCATGCGTTCTCGATGGAGACCGGCGAGTTAACCAACACGCTCAAGATACGCCGTCCGGTCATCAATCGCCGCTATGCCCGCGAGATAGAGGCTATGTATGCCTACTGACCCCCGGATATGACAATATCATTCATTACGCTATAAAATTATTAATCGTTTTATTAACCGAAAATTCCCGATATGATAACTCAGGAACAGCTAAAAGAGACTTTTGAACGCAAGCTCGCGTTGAGGAGGTATCTTTGACATCGACAACAAGAAAATAGAAGTCGAGGAAGAAGAACTGCGGACCCATGTGCCCGATTTTTGGGAACACCCCAAGGAAGCACAGGCCCAGATGAAAAAAGTAAAGGACCTGCACCAGTGGATTGACAGCTACACCGAGATAGACAAGGCTGTCGATGAGTTGCAACTCGCTTGGGACTTCCACAAGGAGGGTCTTGTCGAGGAGGTTGAGATTGACAGGATGTATGCTGATGCCATCTCAAAGATTGAGGCGCTTGAACTGCGCAACATGCTTCGTCATGAGGAGGACAAACTCGGTGTCGTACTCAAGATCAACTCCGGGGCTGGAGGTACCGAGAGTCAGGACTGGGCACAGATGCTGATGCGTATGTACTTGCGCTGGGGCGAGAAGCACGGCTACAAGACCACTATCTCCAACATCCTTGAGGGCGATGAGGCCGGCATTAAGTCAGTGACCATCAACATCGACGGCGACTATGCCTATGGCTACCTCAAGAGCGAGAACGGAGTGCACCGTCTTGTCAGGGTATCCCCCTATAACGCACAGGGCAAGCGCATGACATCGTTTGCATCAGTATTTGTCACGCCTCTTGTCGATGACACGATAGAGGTCAATGTCGAGACGGCGCGGTTGTCATGGGATACGTTCAGGTCTGGTGGTGCCGGTGGACAGAACGTCAACAAGGTGGAGTCAGGTGTGCGTCTGCGCTATCAATTCAAGGACCCCTACACCGGCGAGGAGGAGGAGATACTCATTGAGAACACCGAGACCCGCGACCAGCCCAAGAATAAGGAGAACGCTTTGCGCCAGCTACGCTCTATATTGTATGATAAGGAGTTGCAGCATCGTCTTGCCGAGCAGCGCAAGGTCGAGGACTCCAAGTTGAAGATAGAGTGGGGTTCCCAGATACGCAGCTATGTGTTTGACGACCGCCGCGTCAAGGATCATCGCACCAATTGGCAGACCTCTGATGTCAATGGGGTCATGGATGGCGACATCGACGACTTTATCAAAGCGTTCCTCATGGAGTTTGCCGGTAATCCCGATGTGGGATGAGGCTACATGTAATAGACTATCATTTAAGATGAAAAAGAGACTTACGATAGTAAAGGTCGGCGGTAAGATTGTTGAGGATCCGCAGACCTTGTCGGCACTGCTCCGCGATTTCTCGGCCATCGACGGGCTGAAGTTGCTCGTCCATGGCGGTGGCCGGTCTGCTACAAAGGTGGCAGCTGATCTCGGGATTGAGACAAAGATGATTGATGGCCGACGTGTCACCGACGACGACATGCTCCGGGTGGTCACGATGGTATATGGTGGCCTTGTCAACAAGACAATCGTAGCCGGATTGCAGGCTTTGGGTGTCAACGCCCTTGGCATGACCGGCGCAGACCTGGGCATAATATTAAGTGACAAGCGGCCAGTCAAGACGGTCGACTATGGATGGGTAGGCGATGTCAAGCGTGTAGATGGCGCTATACTCGCCGACCTCCTTGCCATGGGAGTCGTGCCTGTTGTGGCTCCGCTGACCCACGATGGCGGGGGCCATCTGCTCAACACCAATGCCGATACCATGGCCGGTGAGACCGCCAAGGGACTCGCGCCCTATTTTGACGTGAGACTCGTGTTCTGCTTTGAGAAAGCGGGAGTGTTGCGCGATGAGAACGACGATAACTCGGTGATTGCCGAGATACGGCCTGAGACCTACTCGGCACTGCGTGCCGACGGGGTAGTGACCGGCGGGATGATACCCAAGCTCGACAACGCCTTTGACGCGCTGTCAGCAGGTGTCGGCGAGGTAGTCATAACCAAAGCCTCATCGCTCGACGATCTGTCGCTCGGTACTCATGTGATAGACAAGTAACCTATATCCCTGTCAACGGGGTATATTGGGACCTAACGGCCTGTTGCCGCCCGAGGGGCGCTGCGGACTCTGTGGCGGTATATTGGGACCGCCCACGGGTGGACGCGACGCCCCCGGTCGTATATTGCCCGGAAGATAGCCGCCACCATATACGGGCCCTTGCGGATACCACCATGCGGGACTGTTGTTCCATGAGTTATACCATATATTGGTCCCTATTACAGGTGGGGTAGGGGTGACATCTATATACCCAGGCACATAGTTGATATCGCCCCCCACGCCGGTATCATACCACATGTCACACGATGTGAGCATCGTCGATGCCACCAAGGCGGCGGTTGCTGCAAACATTATTCTTACACTTTTCATGATCATGCCTCCTTATTATATTAAGACATTTAGGGAGGGGCAATTGTTTTGCCGCTGCCATAAAGGCGATTTTGTTAAAAATTACAATTAATAAATTTTAATCTCGCCAATGATTCCCTTTTGTGATGCGCCATAATGCGCGGTCGGTTGATGGTCAATGTCAAGGATATGTTTTATAACATATCTGCGATTTGTAAAATATAGATAATTTGAGTAAATTTGTCGTGATAATCTGACCGTATTACTATAAACTGTCAACAATTGTTTCGGATATTCGCGCCCGGCTCTCCGAAAGTTTGCAATTATTGAGATAGTTCCTGTAATTATATAGATTCACTTCTGATTCACGATTGCTTATTTTTTAGACCGGGACCTGTATCAACTATATATTCATTCTATGTTTAATTTTTTAACAGTTTATTTCTATCCAATCAACAATGAGAAAGTTGTATCTTAGTTTGTTGACGTTATTGTCGTGTCTGCCCGCGTTAGCGCAGTCGAGCGGCGACCAGGCATCCATAACGTCCAATCCGTCGCCTGCGGTGACTACCAAGGCGTTGGAGGTGAAGATTCAGACAGGTGACTTTGGTGGCGATGTCTATTGTCACACCTGGGCAGTGATTGACGGCGAGGACGACAAGCCCGCTGCCGCCTGGGGTGACGGTATTGTCCCTAAGCTCAAGATGACCGGCAGCGGAGGCTCCTACACCATCAAGGTCGATGACATCAAGAGTTTCTACGGACTCTCCGACACCCAGCTTGAGAAGACTAAAAAACTCGGTTTCATTGCCCGCACGGCGCAGGGTCGCCAGTGTCAGGACTGCTTTGTGGAGGTGGTCCAGGGGCGTCAGAATGCCTATGGTGGCGGTGAGGGTACGCAGGACAATCCCTTTGTGCTTAACACGGCGGCCCATCTCACCGAGCTTGCCTCGACCCCGATGGACTGGAGCGACGACACCTGGTTGAAGCTCGGCGCCGACATCAATCTACAGTCCATTACTCCTATTGGCTCCAAGGGCTCTCCATACAAGGGTCATTTTGACGGTGGCGGCCATACGGTAAAGGGTGCTGTCATCGTATCCGAGACCCTCGGCTCGGCAGCGGGTCTGTTTGGCGCGATTGACGGCGCTGACATCCATGACCTCGGTGTCGTTGGCGTAAGTGTCTCCGGCTCGACCTTTACGGGTGGCCTCGTGGGATACGTGGCCTCGGGCAACGTGAGCCGTTGTTTCGTGACCGGCAACGTCAGGGGTGCGTCCATCTGTGCCGGCGGTATCGCCGGCGAGAACCATGGCACCATATCTGACTGCTATGCTGCTGTCGATGTCACCAACCCCGACGACTATGCCACCGGCGGCATCGTGGGTAAGAACCTCGGCGTGGTCAAGAATGTGTATGCCACCGGTGAGGTGTCAGGAAAGGGGTACGTCGGCGGTGTCGTCGGCGCCAACTATGGCACGGTATCCAATTCGGCAGGTATCAACAAGGGCATCGGCTCATCACACAATTATGTGGCCCGCTTTGGCGGCAACAACAATCCGCGCAACAATGTCAACGGCAATCTCGCCTGGGGTGACATGGTCAACACGTCAAACCCCTGGACTCAGCATGGCGACCATGCCGAGATCGTGGAAAACGCGTTATTGACAGCGCAGAATACCTATCAGAACCGTCTCGGATGGGACTTCAGCAATGTATGGGAGTGGAAGTCGACCGAGAAAGGCTCGCTTCCCTTGCTCCGCAACATCTCGGGACAGACCAACGTGATGCCCGAGAATATATATGCCTCCTCGGGTATAGGGGAACTTGTAACCGGCAGTGCTGTCAACTTCAACGTATATCCCAATCCTGTGAGCGATGTGTTGCATGTGACATCAGCTGATGCCATTATCACTTGTGACCTCTACAGTCTCATCGGTGCGCGTGTTGTGTCGATGCCGGCGGCCGGTGAGTCTGATGTCGATATGGAGCTTGGCTCCGTGCCGGCAGGAGTGTACATGCTGCGTGTTGTGACCGCAGGTGGCAGTGAGATGATTAACAAGATTATCAAGAAATAACCCGGAAAGCTATTATAGTAATGAAAAACAAGAGATTCACTGTCTGGCACAAGATTGGTGCTTTTTGTGGTGCCGGACTGCTTGCCGCCGTGGCTTCTACAGCCGCTGTCAACAGCGGTGACGCCTCTCTCGACAATCTTGAGATAAAGATTGACGGGAAAAATATCGTCACCGGATTTTCATCAGGCAACAAGACATACAACATAGAGCTTGGCGAGGATGCCTCGTCGATGGCTACATTCTCGGCTGTCCCCAAGGCTTCCGACGCTGTCGTTGACATCACGGTCAACGGTTCTCCGCTCACCAACCACTCCCTCGCGTCGCTCACAGGTGGCGACAATGTGGTGACCTATACCGTCAAGAGCGGCTCGCGCACCGCGACCTATACTGTCAACATCAAGACCCCTCAGGTCGTGCGTGAGGAATACTTCACATGGAAGAATGCCAACATGTATTTCGTCATAACCGACCGATTCTACAACGGCGACCCGTCAAACGACAATTCCTACCACCGCAAGCGCTGCGCGTCAGCCGACATGGCAACATTCCATGGTGGTGACATCAAGGGTCTCACCCAGAAGCTCGACTACCTGGAGAAACTGGGTGTCAACGCTATCTGGATCACCGCTCCCTACGAGCAGATGCACGGATGGACCGGTGGTGCCGATGACGCGTTCCCCCACTATGCGTTCCACGGCTACTATGCCCTCGACTGGACATACATGGACCGCAACATGGGTACAATCCAGGATATGAAAAACTTTGTGACCGAGGCTCACAAGCGCGGTATCCGTGTCGTGATGGATATCGTGATGAACCACACCGGCTACTGCACTCTCGATGACATGATTGACTATGGCTATGGTGCATGGACCGGTAACGGCACCGCAGGCTGGATGCCCTCGGGCAACCCTTACGGCATGTGGGCCGATGGCAGCGCTGTCAAGTTTGATGCCTCGGTATCGACAGCGTCCAAGTGGAAGAACTGGTGGAGCGGCTGGGTACGTGCTTTTGGCGACCGTGAGGAGTTTGCCAACGCCGCCGGCTTTGACAAGCCCGATGGTTCCGACTACAAGATGAGCCTCGCCGGCCTTCCCGACATCGTCACCGAGAAGACTTCGAGCGTATCCATCCCGGCTTTCCTCCGCAAGAAGTGGAGTGCTGAGAATGGAGGTGACTACGCCAACTACCGTCTCCCCAACCTTGACAACTGGCGTCAGGACAACAAGGGTGCTCCCGCCGACTATCTCGTCAACTGGCTTGCCGGTTGGGTGGAGTATTTCGGTATCGACGGTTTCCGTTGCGATACTGCCAAGCACCTTGAGAAGAACCGTTGGAATCAGCTCAAGAACGCTTGTAAGACCGCCCTCCGCAACTGGCGTAACTCTGACCGCGCCGACGAGTATGCACGCGACTGGGATGAGGACTTCTGGATGACAGGTGAGGCTTTCGGATGGCAGCATGGCGATACGGGCTACTTCACCGAGGGTGGATTCGACTCGATGATCAACTTCGCCTTCAACAGCTCCGAGGGTAGCTCGGGCCGCACTCCCACTGTCGATGACTGGAAATATTATGCGAACTTCTGCAACGGCAGCAACGGTCGTCAGGTACTCAACTACGTGTCGAGCCATGACACAGGCCTGCACCGTCCCGGCAATCAGAAGAATGTGGCTACCATGCTTCTGCTCTGTCCCGGTGGCGCACAGATATTCTATGGAGACGAGACATCGCGTCCCAACATGTCGGGCAACTTTGGCAGCGACAGGTCGATGACCACCCGTGGCGACTTCAACTGGGATGCTGTCGACAACGACGACAACAAGCACTGGCAGAAGGTCGGACAGTTCCGCCGCCGCAACGCCGCCGTAGGTGCCGGCTCGCAGACGGAGCTTGGCGACAACACCTATGGACGCAAGTTTACCGAGGGCAGCTACAGCAACGCTGTCGTGATAAAGCTCAACACCTCAGCCGGACAGACCTATACGGTCAACGTAAACGGATTCTTTGCCGACGGTGAGCGTGTGATGGACGGTTACAACACCGACAACAGTGCGACAGTGTCGGGTGGCAAGGTGACTATCGCCGCATCGGGTCCCGTGCTTCTCATTGAGCCTTACGGTACAATCGGCAACAACGTGACCCCGGTACGTCCCCGTTCGGTGGTTACAGCATCGCCCAATGGCGGCACGTTTACCGACAATGTCACCGTGACCCTCTCGTCATCTCCCGCTTCGAGCATCTACTACACAACAGACGGCTCGACCCCGACCACATCGTCGTCGGTCTACAGCTCTGCGCTGACATTCACGCAGACCACCACTGTCAGGACCCTGACTGTATATAACGGTGTGGAAAACACCCAGTCATTCACCTTTACCAAGAGTCAGGGTGGTAGCGCTCCCATGGTAACGGCCACTCCCGCAAGCTCCACGTTCAGCGACAATGTGACAGTCTCCCTGTCGGTATCTCCCACAGGTGTCCCCATCCACTACTCGACTTCCGGCACTGCCAACGCTTCCTCGCCCGTGTACTCCTCGGCGTTGAAGTTCACCGAGACCACCACTCTGTCAACCTATGTTGAGAACGCCTCCGGCAACAACACTCAGTCGTTCACCTACACTAAGCAGGGTGGGGGCGATGAGGCTGCCTACTACGTGTACTTCAACAACACATCCAACTGGGATGTCAAGGTATGGGCATGGAATGACTCTGAAAACTGCAACAACAACGGCTCATGGCCCGGTGACGCGATGACCCAGAAGAACGGCAAGCTCTACTGGGAGGCTCCCGCCGGCAAGGTGCCGACGATGATTATCTTCAGCAACAATGGCGGTGACAAGGCCGGCGGCGGTGACCTGAAGTATGTCAACAAGGCTACTTATACCCCCGATGGCAAGTACACGATGGGTGGGGTTGATGATCCCGACCCCATCATACCCCCCACACCCGGTGATGTCAAGGTATATTACAAAGGTTCATGGAGCAATGTCAATGTCTACATCTACAAGACCGGCGGTGGCTCCAACGTGACCAACAACGCGGGCTGGCCCGGTGTGCAGATGACCAAGGTGTCGGGTAAGGATTATTACAGCTATACCGTACCCGCCGACCTTACCACCGGCGCAAAGGTGATATTTAACAACGGCTCTGACCAGTATCCGCAGGATGTCCAAGGTCAGGAGTGCGGTCTCGACCTCAACGGCAAGTCGATGATGTATGACGGCGGGACAGGCTGGAGCGAGTTCTCCGAGGGTCCGCAGAAGCCGTCAGTCACCGTATCGCCCAACGGCGGCAAGGTGAAGGGCTCATCTACAATAACCGTCACCATCGACAACGACGCTACCTCCATCTCGGGTGCATTCAACGGACGCTCGCTCTCGCTCAACAACGGGTCAAACAACATTACGGTCAGCAACTATCTCAATGATGGCGCTACCGGCTCGTTGAGTGTGACAGCCACCAACTCCCTCGGCACGGCTACTGCCAACGTATCGTTCACACGCGATGACTCCACCCCTGTCTACGACAACAGCCTCACCGGCGACTGGCGCGAGCTGTCGATGTACCAGGTGATGGTCGGTTCATTCCAGCATGGTGATGGCGGCGCGAGCGGTTACAATGACATGTGGGGTCCGTCGGGACACCGAAAGAACGGTAACCTCCGTGGCATCATCAATGCCCTCGACTATATCAAGGAACTTGGGATGAACGCCATCTGGATGACTCCAGTGTTTGACTCGTCAAACGGAGGTAACGGTGATGAGCGATTGAAGGCAACCGGCTATTTTGCAAACAATTATTTTGCTATAGACCCGCACTTTGGTACCGAGGCCGAGTTTGACGAACTTGTCAGCAAGGCTCACGAAAAGGGTATCTACATCATCCTTGACGGCGTGTTTGGTCACCACAGCAATGCCACGGGCGCGTCTCCCGGCGGTAAGTATATCGACAACCGCACAGCTTCAAATGTACGTGGCTCCGATGCCGGTAATATTGCGTTCCCCGGTTCGCTCGAATACTTCAAGGAGGTCATCCGTTATTGGATGAACAAGGGCGTTGACGGTTGGCGTCTCGACCAGTGCTACCAGGTTTACCAGAATGGTCATAACTACTGGAAAGACCTGCGTGAGGAGTGTGAGCGCGTGGCCAACGAGCGTAAGAGCCGTGGCGAGAAGTGGGGGACTCTCGGCTACATGGTAGGCGAGGACTGGACAGGTGCCGGCAGCATCACCGTGACACAGCAGGATGGTCTCAAGAGCGTCATGGACTTTGACGGCAAGGACAATCTTGTCAACCTCGGCTACGGTGTCGGCTCTATCGGATGGTTCCTGTCGACCGATGCCGCAGGACGTGGCTACCGCGACTCAGGTGTCAATCCCACCATCTTCCTCAGCAACCATGACACTGCCCGCGTCGGTGACGTGGTCGATGTAAACAGCAAGCCCAACGAGCTGATGACCCGTCATGCCGCCACAGCCGCCTACTCTGGCCCCGTATGTCTCTACTACGGTGACGAAATCGGCGACAAGAGCGGTAACGGCAACGACGATAACAAGGCACGTACATCGGGCCGCATATCAGGCTTCAATCAGAATGAGCAGAAGGTTCATGACTATGTTGCCAAGGTGTTCAAGGCCCGTGCAGCCAATCCCGCCTTATGGCGCGGCTCGGTGTCGCGTCAGGGTGGCTCCAACGGTGCCGGCAATGGCCTGGAGGTAATCACCAAGACCGACTCACAGACCGGCAACAAGGTGATTTGCATCTTCTCCCAAAGCGACCAGAGTGTCAACATCGGCGGCTCCGGCGAGGATCTCATCAACGGTGGCACTGTCAATGGCACTGTCAATGTCAAGGCATGGGTGCCCGCGTTTATAAAGATGCAATAAAGACATGGATAGTAGCAGTAAATAGTAATAGTTTGGGTTAAAGAAAACTATTGTATTCTTAGGTTGCCGCCGCTGTGCTTGGTGCATGGCGGCGGCTTTCGTGTTGTAGGATGGTGTGTCCTTCGATGGATGTCGTGACCCCGTGCGCGGTAACAGTTAGTCTGTAAAATATATGCCATTAATTATGAATTATGAATAAAATGAGATACCTTTGTGGCGGATTTTAACTTATAAGCAATACAGACACTATGAGAGTAGCTATCGTCGGTGCGTCGGGCGCCGTGGGTCAGGAGTTTTTGAGAGTCCTCGACCAGCAGAATTTTCCCGTTGATGAACTCCTGCTTTTCGGCTCAAGCCGCAGCGCGGGCAAGACATACACTTTCCGTGGTAAGGAGATAACGGTCAAGGAGCTCAAGCACAACGATGACTTTCAGGGTGTCGATATTGCCTTTACCTCTGCGGGTGCCGGCACCTCAAAGGAGTTTGCCGATACTATTACCAAGTATGGAGCGATAATGATTGACAATTCGAGCGCATTCCGCATGGACGACGATGTCCCCTTGGTGGTTCCCGAGGTTAACGGCGATGACGCGTTCAATACCCCGCGCAACATCATTGCCAACCCTAACTGCACGACCATACAGATGGTCGTGGCTCTCAAGCCGATTAATGACCTATCGCCCATCAAGCGTGTGCATGTGGCAACCTATCAGGCCGCTAGTGGTGCCGGTGCGGCCGCCATGGATGAGCTGGTGAGACAGTATGGGCAGCTTGAGCGTGGCGAGGAGCCTACGGTCGAGAAGTTTGCTTATCAGCTTGCCTACAACGTCATACCTCACGTGGACGTGTTCCTTGACAATGGATACACCAAGGAGGAGATGAAGATGTACAACGAGACCAAGAAGATAATGCACGCGCCGGGCCTTGACGTGAGTGCCACCTGCGTGCGTGTCCCGGTGATGCGTGCCCACTCCGAGGCTATATGGATTGAGACCGAGCGTCCCGTCAGTGTCGCAGAGGCGCGTGCGGCCTTTGAGGCCGGTGAGGGATTGGTGGTTGTGGACGACACTGCCAACAAGCGCTACCCTATGCCCCTTGAGATTGCAAATCAAGATCCTGTCTATGTCGGACGAATCCGCAAGGATCTCACCAATGACTGTGGACTGTCATTCTGGGTGGTCGGTGACCAGATAAAGAAGGGTGCAGCCCTCAATGCCGTGCAGATAGCCCAGTACATGCTGGCTCACGGCTATCAGTTCGGCAAATAACTGGTTTCATACATAAACGTGCAGGGAGTGGGCTCGCGTCGGTGACGTTGCCCGCTCCCTGCTTTTGTGTATTGGTGGAATTTTATTATTTTTGCGATACAAACAAAATCTGACATGTAATCGACTCCACGCCGATGGAACAGCTCGACATAACGCTCCCCTTTACCAACCCAGTGCTGATATTTTTTACAGTGCTGGTGATAATACTGCTTGCGCCGTTGCTGCTCAACCGGCTGAAGATACCGCATATCATCGGGATGATTGTCGCGGGGGTATGTATAGGCCCCTATGGCTTCAACCTCCTTGCGCGTGACTCAAGTTTCGAGATATTCGGGCAAGTGGGTATCCTGTACCTGATGTTTCTCGCCGGGCTTGAGATTGACATGTACCATCTGAAGAAAAACCTCAAGCGCGGACTCGGATTCGGACTCTACACTTTCTTTGTGCCGATGATTGTGGGAACGGCGGCGAGCCTGTGGCTGCTCCATTTTGACTGGTTGACCTCAATACTCCTCGCGTCGATGTACGCCTCCCATACGCTGATCGCCTATCCGATAGTGTCACGTCTCGGCCTCACGAAGTCTCCGGCGGTCATCATAACCATTGCCGGAACGATTGTCACCGTGCTTGGTGCCCTCATCGTGCTTGCCGTGGTGGTGGGCATACACAAGGAGGGGCAGTTTAACGGCGGCGAATTGCTGCGGTTGCTGCTGTATCTTGTGGTCTATTGCCTTGCCGTCGTGTACATCTATCCGAGGATGACACGGTGGTTCTTCAAGAAATACAACGATGCGGTGACCCAGTTCATCTATGTGCTTGCCATGGTGTTTCTTGCCAGTTATGCGGCGCAGGTGATAGGGTTGGAGAGTGTCCTCGGGGCGTTCTTTGCCGGCCTCGTGCTCAACAGGTACATCCCCAACATCTCCCCGCTGATGAACCGCATCGAGTTTGTGGGCAATGCCATCTTTATCCCGTATTTTCTCATAGGGGTCGGGATGCTCATCAACGTTGAGGTGCTTGCGTCGAGTTGGGATACGCTCTATGTCGCTGTAAACATGAGTGTAGTGGCTACCCTGTGCAAGTGGGTGGCGGCGTGGCTTACGCAAAAGACGTTCCGTATGCCAAAGGTTGACCGCAGCATGATGTTCGGCCTGTCAAACGCCCAGGCTGCGGCGACACTCGCCGCTGTGATGATAGGCTTTGAGCTTGGCATATTTGACGAGTCGGTGCTAAACGGCACTATTGTCATGATACTTGTCACGTGTGCCATCTCATCAATCGTAACCGAGAGTGCGGCCATGCGCATGAAAGTCGATGCCCTCGCCACGGAGATGGACGGCAATATGACCCGCGTCAAGGAAAATCATACGCTTATCTCAGTCTCAAACCCCGTCACGGTACAGAGCCTGGTGACGCTCGCGCTGCTCATGCGCGGATCGACGGGACGCAACAAGCTGTATGCACTGCATGTCCGCAACGACAACTCGGCCGGGGCGCGGGCGATAGGCCGTAACTCGCTCGATGTAGCCGAGCAGACGGCGGTCAGTGCTGATGCCCGCCTGACACCGATTGAGCGCTACGATCTCAACACTGTCACGGGACTCCTCAACACGATTGAAGAGAGGGATATAACCGAGGTGATAATCGGGTTGCACCGCAAGACGACGGTTATCGACAGTTTCTTCGGTACAAAGATTGAGCAGCTGCTCAAGTCGACCAACCGCATGGTCGTTATAACGCGCTGCTTTATCCCGGTCAACACGGTGACGCGCATCGTGGTGTCGGTCCCGCCCAAGGCTCAGTTTGAGACCGGGTTCACGCGATGGGTGGCGGCTGTGTCCAACCTCACCCGCCAGCTCGGGTGCCGGGTGATATTCTGCTGTCATCCCGATACGATGACGCTCATACGCGGAGTGATACACAAGGAGCGCTACGAGATACGCTATGAGTATCGTGAGGTCGAGCAATGGGACGATTTTGTGCTGCTGGCCAACCGTATCCTTGACGACGACCTGTTTATCGTCGTCAGTGCCCGACGCACCTCGGTATCGTTCAATCCCGACATGGACGCGATGCCCGAGTTCCTGCAACGATATTTTTCCCACAACAACCTGATTGTGCTCTATCCCGAGCAGTTTGGCGAGGACGTGCCGCTGACATCGTTTGTCGATCCGCTCGCAACCGATATATCAGCCACGCCATCGACCGTGTGGCTCTATCTCCGGGGATGGTATCGCGCTGTGGTGGGAATGAAAAAACGCATCACCCACCGCAACCGGCGTCCCAAGATTGAGTTGTGACGTGATTCTGCTGCCGTGGCCCTATGCTTTATGTCAGATAAAATTTAGTTATGAGAAATATAGTGCTTTTTGACGCACCCGATGTGCGGGGCAATCTGTTGCCCATCACCTTTACCCGGCCTGTCGCCGACATACGCGTAGGAATACTGACCATACGTGAGAAGTGGGAGCGTATGCTTCCCGGTGCGTATTCATACATGACACAGGACTATCTGAGGGAGAAATACCCGCTGTCGGCTGTCGGTGACGACGTGCTGTTTGTGGCCGGGCACGTCCTGCCAGACGCGGCTTTGGTTGATGCCGTGCGCGCGCTTTCGGTCGGAGAGGCGCTTGATGCTGCCGGGAAGTTAGTTGCCTATCGTGGTGCGGTGGCAACCTTTGAGGCCGCTACATTCCCGAATGTCAGACCCTATGCCGGGGACATAAGGGCTGTGAGGATGCTGTATGATATATTCATGATGAATGGTGCGGCGTTACGTAGCGATTTCGCGATGTTGACGGCCGGGCGCACCTCTCTGCCGGTGAGCGACACATGCACCGTGGTTGGTAGCCCGGTGCTACCTGACGGGTCGCCGGCTGTGTTCATCGAGGAGGGCGCGGTCGTGGAGGCTGCTGTGCTTAACGTCAAGAATGGCCCGATATATATAGGCCGTGATGCCGAGGTGATGGAAGGCGCGTGTCTGCGTGGCCCGGTGGCGCTGTGTGACCACTCGGTAATCAACATGGGCACGAAGGTTTACGGCGACACGACAATCGGGCCGTGGTGTAAGGTCGGAGGTGAGCTTAACAATGTGGTGATGATTGGCTATTCCAACAAGGCTCATGACGGATTTCTCGGCAATGCCGTGATAGGGGAGTGGTGCAATCTCGGAGCCGGTGCTGTCGCCTCAAATCTCAAGAATGACTACTCTCAGATAAAACTCTGGAACTATCCGGCCCATCGGTTCTTGCGCACCGGGTTACAGTTCTGCGGTCTCATCATGGGCGACCATTCCAAGGCCGGTATAAACACGATGTTCAATACCGCTACCGTCGTCGGGGTGGGATGTAACATACATGGTGCCGGTTTCCCGCGCAACTTCATCGCTTCGTTCAGCGAGGGTGGCAATGCGGGTTTCAATGACGTGCAGCTCTCAAAGTTCTTTGACATCGCCTCGCGTGTGATGGCCCGTCGCCACGTAGAGTTGACCGACATCGACCGCCACATCTTCGAGAGCATCTACGACATAGCCGAGACCTACAAATAATCCCCCTCGCGATGAAAATCTCGTCCATTTGCACCCGCTGGTGATGGGTGCCTACCTGTCGGCTTGCCGATACCTCTATGACACTCTCGGGACTTGGATCTACATCCCGGCAATTGCGCTGTTCCTTTTGTGCGTGTTCTTTGCGATAGTCGCTGCCGACCGCGTGCGTCTCTTGCTATGGAATTACATCTCAGCAGGGCCCTTACCAAAGGCGATAAGCCGTGTCGGCGATCGGTTCGCAACTACCCTGCGCACCCGAATATCTGAGTCGACTTGATTGTCATCATACGTGAAGTCTGACAGTCAGCAGTGATGACTCCACGTGAGAATCAATGGCTCTCCAGTGCTGCCCCTGTATGTATGCGTCAAATGGAGGTGTCGATATGAGGCTGGCGTGTATTGGTGTGCATCGACTTGTGCCATTCGTATACCAACCGTATGCCAATGCATTTGCTGTTGGACTCTACGTTGGACTCCACGAAATGTGGTGGTGGAATGTGGTGGCGGAAAAATGAGGGCAAAATATTTGGTAAATAGGAGATTAGTTGGTAACTTTGCATCGTTTTTGGGTGCATAGTATGCCTACTTGTCGCTAAACCGTTGAGGGATAGCGGGGTAGCGCGTGCAAAATGCGTTTGGAAATAATGTTGAAAAGTACGTTAGATAACCAGTATAACATAAAAAGTAAAAACAAAAAGAACTAAGATGCCTACAATTCAGCAATTAGTAAGAAAAGGACGTGTAGCTCTTGAGGATAAGAGTAAGTCTCCCGCTCTCGACAGCTGTCCCCAGCGTCGCGGTGTGTGCGTGAGGGTTTATACCACTACCCCCAAGAAGCCTAACTCCGCTATGCGTAAAGTAGCCCGTGTGCGTCTCACCAACGGCAAGGAGGTCAACTCCTACATTCCCGGTGAGGGTCACAATCTTCAGGAACACTCGATTGTACTCGTCCGTGGTGGTCGTGTCAAGGACCTCCCCGGTGTGCGTTACCACATCGTTCGCGGTACGCTCGATACGTCTGGTGTCAAGGACCGCACACAGCGTCGCTCCAAATATGGCGCAAAACGTCCCAAACCGGGTACTGCTCCCGCTGCAAAAGGCAAGAAGTAAAAGGCCATTTGCGTAGCAGCGACAAAACAATACCACAGATAAGTTAAAACAGAGTAATCAAACTTCGTTTTTGATTTATTGGAAAGCTAAGACGGTTGAGTAAATGAGGCAAGAGAGCCTCGTTGAAGATACAATAGCAGCCAAGCAAACAAAAACACAATTTTATTGTAAAAAATGAGAAAGGCAAAACCTAAGAAGCGGGTCGTCCTCCCCGATCCCGTTTTCAATGACGTAAGAGTATCCAAGTTTGTCAATCACCTGATGTATGATGGCAAGAAGAATACTGCTTATTCAATATTCTACACCGCACTTGAGACTGTGAAGTCAAAGTTGCCCAACGAGGAGAAGACAGCTCTCGAAATATGGAAGAAAGCCCTCGAAAACGTAACTCCGCAGGTTGAGGTCAAGTCTCGTCGCGTAGGTGGTGCCACATTCCAGGTGCCTACCGAGATACGTCCCGACCGCAAGGAGTCCATCTCTATGAAAAACCTTATCCTTTATGCCCGCAAGCGCGGTGGCAAGACTATGGCCGACAAACTCGCTGCGGAGATTGTAGACGCATTCAACGACCAGGGCGGCGCGTTCAAGCGCAAAGAAGACATGCACAAGATGGCCGAGGCCAACCGCGCATTCGCTCACTTCCGTTTCTAAATCCACAAAACATATATATAGAAAATGGCTAAATCAGACGAATTGCTTAAATATACCCGTAATATCGGTATTATGGCTCATATCGATGCCGGTAAGACTACCACATCGGAGCGCATACTTTTCTATACCGGTCTTACCCACAAGATAGGCGAGGTACACGACGGCGCCGCTACCATGGACTGGATGGAGCAGGAGCAGGAGCGTGGTATCACTATCACATCAGCCGCTACCACCGCATTCTGGAAATATGCCGGTGACAAGTATAAGATCAACCTTATTGACACCCCGGGACACGTTGACTTTACTGTCGAGGTTGAGCGTTCGCTCCGTGTGCTCGATGGCGCTGTGGCCACATTCTGTGCTGTAGGTGGCGTTGAGCCCCAATCAGAGACCGTATGGCGTCAGGCCGACAAGTATAACGTGCCCCGCATCGGTTATGTGAACAAGATGGACCGCTCGGGTGCCAACTTCTTTGAGGTGGTACGCCAGCTCAAGGACGTGCTTGGTGCAAACCCCTGTCCTATTCAGATACCTATCGGCGCTGAGGAGACATTCAAGGGTGTCGTAGACCTCGTGACCATGAAGGCTATCTTCTGGCATGACGAGACAATGGGCGCTGACTACTCCGAGGAGGCTATCCCTGCCGGTCTTGTTGACGAGGCAGAGGAGTGGCGCGACAAGATGCTTGAGAGCATCGCCGAGTTTGACGATGACTTGATGGCAAAATATTTTGATGACCCCTCTACAATCACCGAGGACGAGATACGCCGTGCTCTCCGCAAGGCTACCCTCGCCATGGAGGTTGTCCCCATGATTTGCGGCAGCTCGTTCAAGAACAAGGGTGTGCAGCCCCTGCTCAACGCTGTCTGCGCTTACCTCCCCAGCCCCAAGGATGCCGGTGCTGTCGAGGGTTACGTACCCGGCAATCCCGATGAGATTGTCACCCGCGAGCCGTCAAGCGACGCACCCATGTGCTCTCTCGCGTTCAAGATTGCCACTGACCCCTATGTAGGCCGTCTCTGCTTCTTCCGCGTTTACTCGGGCGATGTCGTTGCCGGTAGCTATGTGCTCAACAGCCGTTCTGGCAAGAAGGAGCGCATCTCGCGTCTGTTCCAGATGCACTCTAACAAGCAGAACCCCAAGGACGAGATTACTTGCGGCGATATAGGTGCCGGAGTAGGTTTCAAGGATATCCGCACCGGTGACACCCTCTGCGCTGAGGATGCTCCCATCGTGCTTGAGGCTATGGACTTCCCCGATCCCGTGATTGGTATCGCTGTAGAGCCCAAGACTCAGAAAGACCTCGACAAGCTCGGTGTCGGCCTCCAGAAACTCGCTGAGGAAGACCCGACATTCCGTGTGCAGACTAACGAGGAGACAGGCCAGACCGTCATCTCTGGAATGGGTGAGCTTCACCTCGATATCATCATCGACCGTCTGCGTCGTGAGTTCAAGGTTGAGTGTAATCAGGGTCGTCCTCAGGTTACCTACAAGGAGACAATCACCAAGCCAGTCGAGCTCCGCGAGGTGTTCAAGAAGCAGACTGGTGGTCGTGGTAAGTTTGCCGACATCATCGTGCGCGTTGAGCCGGTTGACGAGGGCTTCGACGGTGGTCTCCAGTTTGTCGATGAGGTAAAGGGTGGTAACATCCCTAAGGAGTTCATCCCCTCGATTCAGAAGGGTTTCCAGACCGCCATGAAGAATGGCGTGCTCGCCGGTTTCCCCGTGGAGCAGCTTAAGGTGACCGTGCTTGATGGTTCGTTCCACCCCGTTGACTCCGACCAGCTCTCGTTTGAGCTTTGTGCGATCCAGGCGTTCAAGAAAGCCTCTGAGAAGGCCGGTCCCGTGCTCCTTGAGCCTATCATGAAGATAGAGGTCGTTACCCCCGAGGAGAGCATGGGTGATGTCATCTCTGACCTCAACAAGCGTCGCGGCCAGGTAGAGGGCATGGAGACAAGCCGTTCGGGCGCACGTGTCGTTAAGGCCAAGGCTCCCCTCGCCGAGATGTTCGGATACGTTACCGCGCTCCGCACCATCACGTCGGGTCGTGCCACTTCGACGATGTCGTTCTCTCACTATGCTGAGGTGAGCAGCTCGATTGCCAAAAATGTCTTGACCGAGTGCCAAGGACGTGTTGATCTTTTGAAATAATATATCTTATTCATTTACAATATGAGCCAAAAAATCAGAATCAAATTAAAATCTTACGATCACAACTTGGTTGATAAGTCGGCTGAGAAGATTGTAAAGACTGTGAAGGCTACCGGCGCCGTTATCAGCGGCCCCATACCTCTGCCTACCCACAAGCGCATCTTCACCGTTAACCGTTCGACATTCGTCAACAAGAAGTCGCGTGAGCAGTTTCAGCTCTCATCCTACAAGCGCCTCATCGACATCTACAACTCTACATCAAAGACTGTGGACGCGTTGATGAAATTGGAACTTCCCAGCGGAGTTGACGTAGAAATCAAGGTGTAATCATTTATTTAATTTTCAAGAGAAATGCCAGGATTATTAGGAAAGAAAATCGGAATGACATCCGTTTTCAGTGCCGACGGTAAGAATGTACCGTGCACTGTTATCGAAGTAGGTCCCTGCGTGGTTACTCAAGTCAAGACTATTGAAAAAGACGGCTACGAGGCTCTCCAGCTCGGCTTTGTCGACAAGAAAGACAAGCACACTACCAACCCCGAGGCCGGTCACTTCAAGAAGGCAGGCGTAACCCCCAAAAGACACTTGGCCGAGTTCAAAGGATTTGAAGGCGAGTACAAGCTGGGTGATACCATCACGGTTGACTTCTTTGCCGACAACGATTTTGTTGACATCGTCGGTACCTCAAAGGGTAAGGGCCATCAGGGTGTCGTGAAGCGTCATGGCTTCGGCGGTGTCGGTCAGGCTACCCACGGTCAGCACAACCGTCTCCGCGCTCCCGGTTCGGTGGGTGCATGTTCTTACCCTGCAAAGGTGTTCAAGGGTATGCGCATGGCCGGCCAGATGGGCAACGAGCGTGTGACCGTGCAGAACTTGCAGGTAATTAAGGTCATCCCCGAGCACAATGTGCTCATGATCAAGGGTTCAATCCCCGGATGTAAAGGTTCAATCGTATTAATTGAGAAATAATGGAACTCGCAATATTTAATGTAGAAGGAAAGGACACCGGTCGCAAGGCTCAGCTCAACGACGAGGTGTTTGCAATCGAAGTCAACGAGCACGCCGTATATCTCGATGTAAAGCAGTATCTCGCCAATCAGCGTCAGGGTACCCACAAGTCCAAGGAGCGCAGCGAGGTTTCCGGCTCTACCCGTAAGCTCCACAAGCAGAAGGGTGGCGGCGGCAGCCGTATCGGTGATATCAACTCTCCCGTCCTTGTCGGTGGTGGCCGCGTCTTCGGTCCACGACCCCGCGACTATCGCTTCAAACTCAACAAGAAACTCAAGGCCCTCGCCCGCAAGTCGGCTCTGACATCCAAGGCTCAGGATAATCAGATTGTCGTTGTCGAGAACTTTGATTTTGAGGCCCCCAAGACTAAAGAATTTGTAAAATTTACTAAAAATTTACAATTGGGTGGTGAGAAGGTGCTTTTGGTTTTAGCAGACCAAAAGAAAAACGTAATTTTGTCGGCCCGTAATATACCCGGTGCTAATGTGATGCGTGCGGAAGACCTCAACACTTACGCGCTCCTCAACAATAAGGCTATCATCCTTACAGAGGGTAGCCTCGACATCATTAATAAACTTTAATAACCAGATAGGAGAAATTTAGACAATGGATATAACAATTAAGCCCATCGTTACAGAGAAAGCCACAAAGCTTTCCGAGAAGCTCAACCGCTATACATTCCGTGTGACTCCTACCGCCAACAAGTATCAGATCAAGGACTTGGTCGAGAGACTCTATGGCGTTAAGGTTATTGATGTCAACACCCTTATAGTACGCGGTAAAAACAAGTCGCGCTACACCAAGAGCGGATTGCTCCGTGGCAAGACTTCTCCCTACAAGAAGGCCCTTGTCACTGTAGCCGAAGGCCAATCTATTGACTTTTATAGCAACATATAATTAAGAAATGGCAGTAAGAAAATTCAAGCCCACAACACCGGGGCAGAGACACAAGGTTATTGGTGTATTCAAAGGTACAATCACTGCTACTACACCAGAGAAATCTCTTACGGTCGGTAAAAAAGCTACCGGAGGCCGCAACGCCGAGGGTCACCTCACCACCCGCTACCTTGGTGGTGGTCACAAACGCAAGTACCGTATCATTGACTTTAAGAGAAACAAAGACGGTGTTCCCGCTGTAGTAAAGTCCATCGAGTACGATCCCAACCGTTCGGCTCGCATCGCGCTCCTTTACTATGTCGACGGGGCAAAGGCTTACATAATTGCACCCAACGGCTTGACTGTTGGCTCGACTGTTGTGAGCGGTCCCGATGCGGCTCCCGAGGTAGGGAACGCGCTTCCGCTCAACAAGATCCCGGTCGGTACCCTGATCCACAACATCGAGCTCCGTCCCGGTCAGGGAGCGTTCATGGCCCGCTCGGCAGGCACATTCGCTCAGCTGACCTCTCGAGAGGGAGATTACGCGATTATCAAATTACCTTCTGGTGAGACACGCAAGGTGCTCGCTACCTGCAAGGCCACTGTAGGCGTCGTAGGCAACAGCGAACACTCTCTTGAAAGTTCGGGTAAGGCCGGCCGCTCACGCTGGTTTGGCCGTCGTCCCCACAACCGTGGTGTTGTCATGAACCCTGTCGATCACCCAATGGGTGGTGGTGAGGGCCGCGCCTCGGGTGGACATCCCCGTTCGCGCAAGGGCCTCTACTCAAAGGGTCTCAAGACTCGTGCTCCGAAGAAGCCATCTTCTAAGTACATTATTGAAAGAAGAAAAAAGTAATCTGATTAATTAAGTAACAACTATGAGTCGTTCATTAAAAAAAGGCCCATATATCAGCGTTAAGCTCGAAAAGAAGGTCTCCGCAATGGAAGAAAGCGGCAAGAAGTCGGTAATCAAGACTTGGAGCCGTGCCTCAATGATTTCTCCCGAGTTTGTGGGACACACTTTTGCTGTGCATAACGGTAACAAGTTCATTCCTGTCTACGTGACCGAGAACATGGTGGGACACAAGCTCGGTGAGTTTGCCCCCACACGTAACTTCCGTGGCCACGGTGGTAACAAGAAGAAATAATAGGGCCCGTAATTATTTTTGACAAAAAAAGAAATCAAATACAATGGGTGTAAGAAAAAGAAATTCAGCCAATCTAAGAAAAGAGGCCCAGAAGTCGCAGGCATTTGCCAAGTTGCACAATGTCCCCTCCTCTCCCCGCAAGATGCGCCTTGTCGCTGACATGGTGCGCGGCGTGGAGGTGTTCAAGGCCCTCGGTATCCTCAAGTTCTCCAACAAGGAGGCTGCTGCTAAGGTCGAGAAACTGTTGCGCTCGGCCATAGCCAACTGGGAAGCTAAGAACGAGCGTAAGGCCGACAACGGCGAGCTGTACATCAGCACCATCTTTGTCGACTGTGCTCCCATGCTCAAGCGCCTCCGCACTGCTCCCCAGGGACGCGGATACCGTATCCGTAAACGTTCAAACCACGTTACATTGTTTGTAGATACAATTAATAACGCTAAAAAAGAGGCATAACAAATGGGACAGAAAGTAAATCCGATAAGTAATCGTCTGGGTGTAATCCGTGGTTGGGACTCCAACTGGTATTTCGGTAAGAAATATGCCGATAGCATCCTTGAGGATTCCAAACTTCGCAAGTACTTGAATGTTCGTCTTGCCAAGTGTAGCGTTTCGCGCATCGTCATCGAGCGTACAATCAAATTGATTACCATCACGGTCTGCACCTCACGTCCCGGCCTCATCATCGGCAAGGGTGGCTCAGAGGTCGACAAGCTCAAGGAAGAGCTCAAGAAGATCACCGACAAGGATGTCCAGATCAACATCTTTGAGGTGAAGCGTCCCGAGCTCGATGCCCAGATTGTCGCTGCCAACATTGCCCGCCAGATTGAGGGCAAGATTGCCTACCGTCGTGCTGTGAAGATGGCTGTCGCCTCCACGATGCGTGCCGGAGCCGAGGGTATCAAGGTTCAGGTGAGCGGACGTCTCAACGGTGCCGAGATGGCTCGTTCAGAGATGTTCAAGGAGGGTCGTACACCGCTCCACACACTGCGTGCCGACATCGACTACGCTCTTGTCGAGGCTCACACCAAGGTTGGTGTCATCGGTGTCAAGGTATGGATCTGCCGTGGTGAGGTTTACGGCAAGCGTGACCTCGCTCCCCAGTTCACCTCCGGAGCCAAGGAGACCCGTGGTGCCGGTAACGACAGAAGACCCCGCAAGGGCTTCCGCTCTCCCAAAAACAATCATTAATCGTATTGAATCAACACAACAATGTTACAACCAAAGAAAACTAAATTTCGCAGACAACAGAAAGGCCGCATGAAGGGCAACGCCCAGCGCGGTAATCAGTTGGCATTCGGATCTTTTGGTATAAAGACGTTGGAGTCAAAGTGGATCACAGGCCGTCAGATTGAGGCCGCCCGTGTGGCAGTGACCCGCTACATGCAGCGTCAGGGTCAGATCTGGATTCGCATATTCCCCGATAAGCCTATCACCAAGAAGCCTGCCGAAGTGCGTATGGGTAAGGGTAAAGGTAATCCCGAAGGTTTTGTTGCGCCTGTAACCCCGGGTCGCATCATCATCGAGGTCGAAGGCGTTCCCTTTGCCGTTGCCAAGGAGGCACTGCGTCTTGCCGCACAGAAACTCCCCGTCATCACCAAGTTTGTAGTCCGCCGTGATTACGATCCCACCCAAAATGTGTAAAGAACTATGAAGAAAGAAGAAATAAAGGAACTTAGCACTCAGGATCTCAAGGATCGTCTCGCCGAGATGGAAAAGGATTACCTCCAGCTCAAGATCAACCACTCGATCTCACCGCTGGACAATCCCGCCAAGATCACAGCAGACCGTAAAATGATTGCACGCGTGAAGACTGAGTTGCGTCAGCGTGAACTTAACAACAAATAATCCCCGATAATGGAAAAGAGAAATTTAAGAAAAGAGCGCGTTGGGGTTGTATCGAGCAATAAGGGTGACAAGACCATCACCGTCACTGTAAAGTGGAAGGAGAAGCACCCTATCTATGGTAAGTTTGTCAACAAGACAAAGAAGTACCACGCTCATGACGAGAAGAACGAGTGCAGCATCGGCGACAAAGTGAGACTGATGGAGACTCGTCCCCTTAGCAAGACCAAGAGATGGAGATTAGTAGAAATCATCGAAAAAGTTAAATAATTATGATACAGACTGAAAGCCGTTTAACCGTTGCTGATAACAGTGGAGCCAAGGAAGCTCTTTGCATCCATGTGCTTGGTGGTACAGGCCGTCGTTACGCTTCTGTCGGTGACATCATCGTTGTCTCTGTCAAGAGTGTGATTCCCTCTTCTGACGTGAAGAAGGGTACTGTATCTAAGGCCGTGGTAGTGCGCACCAAAAAGGAGATACGCCGCGCCGATGGCAGCTACATCCGCTTTGACGACAATGCCTGCGTGCTCCTCAACAATGCCGGCGAGCTTCGCGGCACACGTATCTTCGGCCCGGTCGCCCGTGAGCTCCGTGCCACCAACATGAAGATTGTCTCGCTCGCTCCCGAAGTACTCTAATCAGATATAAAACGTAAATTCTACATGAAACTCAATATCAAAAAGGGCGATACCGTGCGCGTGCTGTCTGGAGACTGCCGTGGTCAGGAAGGCCGCGTGCTCAGCGTGCTCGTTTCAAAGCAGCGTGCCATCGTAGAAGGTGTCAACGTGGTATCTAAGAGTACCAAGCCCAGTGCAAAGCACCCCCAGGGTGGTATAGTTAAGATGGAGGCTCCCGTACACATCTCAAACCTCGCGCTTCTCGACCCCAAGAGTGGCAAGCCCACCCGCGTAGGTCGTCGCAAGAACGAGAAGGGAGTTACCGTTCGTTATTCTAAAAAATCAGGAGAGGAGATTAAATAATGTCAGCTACAACTCTACAGAAAGATTACAAGGAGCGCATCGTTCCTGCTCTTGAAAAGGAATTCAAATACACTACAGTGATGCAGGTGCCCCGCCTCAAGAAGATTGTCATCAATCAGGGTCTCGGCGCCGCCACTCAGGATAAGAAAATCATCGAGACAGCAATCAACGAGCTCACTGCCATCACCGGTCAGAAGGCTGTTGCCACTCTCTCAAAGAAGGATATCTCAAACTTCAAGCTCCGCAAGAAGATGCCCGTCGGCGTGATGGTCACCTTGCGTCGCGAGAGAATGTATGAGTTCCTTGAGCGCCTTATCCGCGTGGCTCTTCCCCGTATCCGCGACTTCAAGGGTATCGAGGGCAAGCTCGACGGACGTGGTAACTACACCCTCGGCATCACCGAGCAGATTATCTTCCCCGAGATCAACATCGACAACATCACCAAAATGATGGGTATGAACATCACTTTCGTCACCTCTGCCGAGACCGACGAGGAGGGTTACGCATTGCTCAAGCAGTTTGGTCTTCCTTTCAAAAACGCTAAAAACTAAATAATAAAGTATGGCTAAAGAATCAATGAAGGCCCGTGAGGTGAAGCGTGCTAAGCTCGCCGCCAAGTATGCCGCAAAGCGTGCCGAGCTTAAGAAGATTGTCAATGCCGGGATTGACCCCGAGAAGCGCGAGGAGGCTTACGAGGCCGCTCAGGCTCTCCAGGCTCTCCCCAAGAACAGCAATCCCATTCGCAAGCACAACCGTTGCACCATCACTGGTCGTCCCAAAGGCTACATGCGTCAGTTTGGTATCTCGCGTATCCAGTTCCGTGAGATGGCATCTGCCGGCCTCATCCCCGGTGTCAAGAAAGCAAGCTGGTAATAAATTGTGATGACACCCGTTACTCAGTGAGTATTAAATATTGTTCGGGACTCCCGAATCAATTTAAACAATAAATAAAATGACTGATCCAATAGCAGATTATTTGACGAGATTGAGGAATGCCATCAAGGCTCAGCACCGCGTTGTAGAGGTGCCTGCCTCAAACTTGAAAAAAGCGATCACCAAGATCCTTTTTGAGCAAGGCTATATTCTTAATTATAAGTTTATAGAGGGTGAGACCCCCAATGGTACTATCAAGATCGCCCTTAAGTACGACCCCGTCGACAAGGTAAACGCCATCAAGAACCTCAAGCGCGTTTCACGTCCCGGTCTGCGTCAGTACACGGGCTACAAGGATATGCCGAGAGTGTTGAACGGTTTAGGTATCGCCATCCTCAGCACGTCAAAGGGCGTGATGACCAACAAGCAGGCAAGCGACCTCAAGATTGGTGGCGAGGTACTATGTTACGTATATTAATGATAGGAGGTAATAGATTATGTCAAGAATAGGTAAAGCTCCCATTGAAATCCCCGCCGGCGTGACCGTCGACATCAAGGATAACGTAGTTACCGTCAAGGGCCCCAAGGGTCAGCTCTCTCAGGCAGTCAATCCCGACCTCGAAGTTAAGGTAGAGGACGGCCACGTGGTGGTCACCCGTCCCTCCGATGACCGCGAGCACCGCGCACAGCACGGTCTCTATCGCGCGTTGATCCACAACATGGTGGTAGGAGTGTCGACTGGCTACCGTAAGGAAATGGAACTCGTCGGTGTAGGTTACCGTGCCAGCGCCACAGGTCAGGTGCTTGAGCTCTCGCTCGGTTACTCACACGCCATATATATCAAGCTCCCCGCCGAAATTAAGGTGGAGGCCAAGAGTGAGCGTAACAAGAATCCCCTTATCATCCTTGAGAGCGACGACAAGCAGCTCCTTGGACAGGTTTGCGCCAAGATCCGCTCGCTGCGCAAGCCCGAGCCTTACAAGGGTAAAGGTATCAAGTTTGTTGGCGAAGTTATCCGTCGCAAGTCGGGTAAGTCGGCCGGTGCTAAATAATTAAAATAGACTTAATCATGATATCCAAGATACAAAGACGAAACAAAATCAAGGCACGTATCCGTGGTAAAGTTTCCGGTAGCGCCGCTCGTCCCCGCATGTCGGTTTTCCGCAGCAACAAGCAGATTTATGTACAGCTTATCGACGACCTCGACGGACGCACTCTCGTAGCTGCGTCGTCAAAGGGAATTGAGGGCGGCACCAAGTGTGAGATTGCCGCCAAGGTGGGTGAGGCCGTGGCCAAGAAGGCTATCGAGGCTGGCATCACCGAGGTAGTGTTTGACCGTAACGGATACCTCTTCCACGGTCGTGTTAAATCATTGGCTGATGCTGCACGCAACGGCGGACTTAAATTTTAAGAATCATGGCAAGAAAAAATAATAAGGTAAAATCGACCAGTGACTTAGAGTTGAAAGATCGCCTCGTGGCCATCAACCGTGTCACCAAGGTGACCAAGGGTGGCCGCACGTTCAGCTTCTCGGCCATCGTTGTTGTTGGCAATGAGGACGGCATCGTCGGATGGGGTCTCGGCAAGGCCAACGAAGTGACCGCAGCCATCGCCAAGGGTGTCGAGGCTGCTAAGAAGAACCTCATCAAGGTCCCTGTGCACAAAGGCACCATACCTCACGAGCAGTATGCCAAGTTTGGCGGCTCGCGAATCATCCTCAAGCCCGCTTCCCACGGTACCGGTGTTAAGGCCGGTGGTGCGATGCGTGCCGTGCTTGAGAGTGTCGGCATCACTGACGTGCTTGCCAAGTCAAAGGGTTCGTCCAACCCCCACAACCTTGTAAAGGCTACCATCGCCGCCCTCGGTGAGATGCGCAGCCCGATGGAGGTGGCTCAGAACCGTGGTGTATCGCTCGACAAAGTGTTTAACGGTTAATTACTTCGTTACAATGGCACAGATTAAGATCAAACAGATAAAGAGCCGCATCAACTGCCCCGCCGTACAGAAGCGCACACTTGATGCCCTTGGCTTAAGGAAAATGAATCACACCGTGGTGAAAGAAGACACTCCGTCTGTGATGGGAATGGTTAACAAAGTTCGTCATTTGGTAGAAGTGACCAACGCCTAAAATTTTCAAGTTATGGATTTAAGTAATTTACAACCTGCCGTAGGTTCTACAAAAAATAAGAAGCGTATCGGTCGTGGTCCCGGCTCGGGCAAGGGTGGTACTTCTACCCGTGGTCACAAGGGAGCCAAGTCACGTTCCGGCTACAAGCGTAAGATCGGATTCGAGGGTGGTCAGATGCCTTTGCAGCGTCGCCTTCCCAAGTTCGGTTTCAAGAATATCAACCGCGTTGCCTACAAGGCTATCAACCTTTCTGACATCGAGGCTCTCGCAGCTTCTGCCAATCTTGAGAAGATTGGCCTCGCCGAGCTCCGCTCTGCTGGCCTGATCTCGGGTAAGGAACCGGTCAAGATTCTTGCTAACGGGTCGCTGACCCACAAGCTCCAGGTGGAGGCAAACGCTTTCTCGGCTGCTGCCGAAAAGGCTATTGTCGAAGCCGGCGGTTCAATCCTTAAAGTTTAACACTGATGAGATTTATCCAAACCACCAAAAATATTTGGAAAATCGAAGAACTGCGCAAGCGCATCCTCGTGACACTCCTGCTGGTACTCGTGTACCGGTTCGGGTGTTACGTTGTGCTTCCCGGTATCGATCCCAATAACCTGAAGGCTCTTGAGAATTTCACCTCCGGTGGTCTCATGCAGCTGCTTGATATGTTCTCAGGTGGTGCTTTCTCCCAAGCGTCTATCTTTGCCCTCGGTATCATGCCTTATATCACTGCCTCGATTGTGATACAGTTGCTCGGCATGGTGCTCCCCTCGTTCCAGAAAATGCAACGTGAGGGCGAGAGCGGACGTCAGAAACTCAACCAGTATACCCGCTACCTCACCGTCCTCATCCTGCTGCTGCAGGGTCCCGCTTATCTGGTCAACCTCCAGATGCAGGTAACCGCAGCAGGTGGTCAGGCCACAATGGGATTTTGGACGATAGCCTATCTTACGGTCATCCTTGCCGCCGGCTCCATGTTCATCATGTGGCTCGGTGAGCGCATCACTGACCGTGGTATCGGTAACGGTATATCGTTCATTATCCTTGTGGGTATCATCGCCCGTTTCCCCGGTGCGTTCCTCTATGAGTTCACAAGTCGTCTCCCGGGAGCCGGTGGCTCGCAGGGCGGTCTCGTGATGTTCCTCGTCGAGGTAATCATCCTGCTTGCTGTCATCGCCGGAGCCGTGTTGCTCGTCCAGGGTACACGCAAGGTCCCCGTGCAGTATGCCAAGCGCATCGTGGGCAACAAGCAGTATGGTGGTGCCCGCCAGTACATCCCCCTCAAGGTCAATGCCGCAGGTGTGATGCCTATCATCTTCGCTCAAGCGATCATGTTCATCCCCATCACGCTCGCCGGATTTGGTGCCCGTGAGAATGCCAACGGCTTCTTTGCCGCTTTCTCCGACATCAACGGTTTTTGGTACAACCTTGTGTATTTTGTGATGATTGTAGCGTTCACCTATTTCTACACTGCAATCACCGTGCGTCCGACCCAGATGGCCGATGACATGAAGCGCAACAACGGATTTATCCCCGGTGTCAAGCCCGGCAAAAAGACTGCCGAGTATCTCGACACCATCATGTCGCGCATCACGCTCCCCGGCTCAATCTTCCTCGGCATCGTGGCCATCATGCCCGCTTTTGCCCGCTTGTTTGGTGTGAGCCAGAATTTCGCCCAGTTCTTCGGCGGTACCTCCTTGCTCATCATCGTCGGTGTCGTCCTCGACACCCTGACACAGGTAGAGAGCCACCTCATGATGCACCACTACGATGGCCTGATGAAGGATGGCAAGATCAAGGGCCGTACGACTGGCAGTGCCTATTAATATTATCGACAACGGTAGATTAAGTTAATGAAGATTTTTCTCAAGACACCTGAGGAGATACAAAAGATGAGAGAAGCGTGCACTCTCGTGAGCCGCACACTTGGCGAGGTCGCCAAGTGGGTGGCTCCGGGTGTGACGACTCTTAAACTTGATACAGTCGCACGTGAGTTTATCCGTGACAATGGCGGTAAGCCCACTTGTCTTGGTTATGGCGGTTTCCCCGGCACTCTCTGCATCGAGGTAAACGAGACAGTAGTCCATGGATTCCCCTCCAACTATTCCCTGCGCGAGGGCGATATCGTCGGACTCGACTGCGTCGTCGAGCTCAATGGCTATAACGGTGACACCTGTTACACCTTTGCCGTCGGCGACATCGACCCAAAGGTCATGGAGCTTTGCAAGACGACAAAGGAGTCCCTCTACAAAGGCATTGCTGCCTGTCGTGAGGGCAATCGCATCGGCGACATCGCCAATGCTGTGCAGACCTACTGTGAGAAGCGCGGTTACAGCGTTGTACGTGAGATGTGCGGACATGGTATCGGCAAGAGTATGCACGAGGATCCCGAGGTACCCAATTACGGGCGTCGCGGCACAGGTCCCGTCATCAAGAACGGTATGTGCATCGCCATCGAGCCGATGATTAATCTCGGTAGCCGTAATATCGTCATCGGACAGGACGGCTGGCAGTGCCGCACAAAGGACCGCAAACCTTCTGCCCACTATGAGCACACGGTGGCCATCGTCGACTCGGAGACAGAGATACTTACCACATTCGACTATATCGAGGAAGCCCTCGGAGAAAAATTCATATAATACAAAAATGGCAAAACAGACTGCAATAGAACAAGACGGCACGATTGTCGAGGCATTGTCAAACGCGATGTTCCGCGTCGAGCTTGAGAACGGACACGAGATTACAGCCCACATCTCGGGCAAGATGCGTATGCACTACATCAAGATACTGCCCGGCGACAAAGTGCGTGTCGAGATGTCCCCCTACGACTTGTCCAAAGGCAGAATCGCATTCAGATACAAATAATAAAAAACAAAAGATATGAAAGTTAGAGCCTCAGTTAAGAAGCGCACCCCGGACAGCAAGATAGTACGCCGCAAGGGTCGCCTTTATGTTATCAACAAGAAAAACCCAAAGTATAAACAACGTCAAGGATAATTTTGTTAACTTTGCACAAAAATTAGTCAGTAAGATATGGCAGTAAGAATCGTGGGAGTTGACCTCCCCCAGAATAAGAGAGGTGAAATCGCCTTGACTTATATCTTCGGCATCGGCCGGAGCGCCGCCAACTCTATCCTTGAGAAGGCCGGTGTAGACAAAAATATCAAAGTACAGGACTGGACCGACGCTCAGGCTGCCGCCGTGCGTGAGGTCATCGGCACCGAATACAAAGTGGAGGGTGACCTTCGCAGCGAGATTCAGCTCAACATCAAGCGCCTCATGGATATAGGCTGCTACCGTGGCATCCGTCACCGTAACGGTCTCCCCGTGCGCGGTCAGAGCACAAAAAACAATGCCCGTACCCGTAAAGGTCGCAAGAAAACAGTCGCTAACAAGAAGAAAGCTACAAAATAATAATTTAGTATGGCAAAAAAGACAGTCGCAGCTAAGAAGAGAAACGTCAAGGTTGATGCCGCCGGCCAACTTCACGTACACTCCTCTTTCAACAACATTATCGTGTGCTTAGCCAACTCGGAGGGTCAGGTGATCTCATGGTCGAGCGCTGGCAAGATGGGCTTCCGTGGCTCCAAGAAGAACACTCCCTATGCAGCCCAGATGGCCGCCCAGGATTGCGCTAAGGTCGCTTATGACCTTGGCCTCCGCAAGGTAAAGGCTTACGTTAAGGGTCCCGGTAACGGACGTGAGTCCGCTATCCGTACAATCCACGGTGCCGGCATCGAGGTTACCGAGATTGTAGACGTTACCCCGCTGCCCCACAACGGTTGTCGTCCTCCCAAGAGAAGACGTGTATAATCCGCTTGTTCCAATAACTGAGACAACTCATTTCTACTTTTAACTTAGCGGGGCGTGTCTTGCGCTCAATGTGAATAGACCACATCTGTTAACCTTCACCTCTCTGTGGTCGCGGCTGCACTACGGTGGCAACTTCCCCCCGCAATTATAAATCTGAAACTAAAATGGCAAGATATACCGGACCGAAAACCAAAATCGCCCGTAAGTTTGGCGAACCTATTTTCGGAGAAGACAAGGTTCTCTCCAAGAAAAACTATCCCCCGGGCCAGCACGGTGCCAACAAGCGTCGCAAGACTTCAGAGTATGGCATCCAGCTCCGTGAGAAGCAGAAGGCAAAATACACCTATGGTGTGCTTGAGAAGCAATTCCGCAACCTTTTTGCCAAGGCTTCCAGCACCAAGGGTATCAAGGGTGAGGTGCTCCTCCAGCTCCTTGAGTCACGCCTTGACAACATCGTTTATCGTCTTGGCATCGCCCCCACACGTGCGGCTGCCCGTCAGCTCGTGCTCCATCGCCACATCACCGTCAACGGCGAGGTAGTCAACATCGCCTCCTATCAGGTGAAGCCCGGCGACGTAGTGGGTGTCCGCGAGAAGTCCAAGTCTCTCGAGGTCATCGCCGATGCCCTTGCAGGATTCAACCACAGCAAATATCCCTGGATAGAGTGGGACGAGTCTCTCAAGGCCGGCAAGTTGCTCCATGTTCCCGCTCGTGAGGATATCCCCGAGAACATCAAGGAGCAGCTGATTGTCGAGTTGTATTCTAAGTAATAATCTAAACTAAAGATCCATGGCTATATTAGCATTTCAGAAACCTGACAAGGTCCTCATGTTGGAAGCCGACAACTTCTTCGGCAAATTTGAGTTCAAGCCATTGGAGCCCGGATATGGCATCACTGTGGGCAATGCGCTCCGTCGCATTCTCCTTTCCTCGCTTGAGGGTTTTGCCATCTCATCTATCCGAATAGATGGTGTAAAACACGAATTTGACACTATCCCCGGCGTTAAGGAAGATGTGACCAACATCATCCTCAATCTCAAGAAGGTTGACCTCAAGCAGATTGTCGAGGATACAGAGTTTGAGAAGGCTACCATTACCGTGTCGGGGCAGGATGTTTTCAAAGCCGGTGACATAGGCAAGGTTTTGACCGGGTTTGAGGTTCTCAACCCCGACCTTGTGATCTGTCATTTGGATCCGAGCGCAAGTTTCCAGATAGACCTCACTATCAACAAGGGGCGTGGATGGGTTCCCGCAGAGGAGAACGAGTCGCCCAACGATGATGTCAACACCATCGCCATCGACTCCATCTATACCCCGATTAAGAATGTGAAGTACACGGTCGATCCTTTCCGCGTCGAGCAGAAGACCGACTACGAGAAACTTACACTTGAGATTACCACCAATGGCTCTATCCTTCCCAAGGATGCCTTGAAGGAGGCCGCAAAGATACTGATTCACCACTTCATGCTCTTCTCCGATGAGAAGATTACCCTTGAGACCACCGAGACTGATGGCAACGAGGAGTTTGATGAAGAGGTGCTCCACATGCGACAGCTTCTCAAGTCTAAGCTCGTGGATATGGATCTGTCAGTGCGTGCCCTCAACTGCCTGAAGAGCGCCGAGGTGGAAACCTTGGGTGAATTGGTAGTTTTCAACAAGACTGACCTCCTGAAATTCCGTAACTTCGGTAAGAAGTCCCTCACTGAGCTTGACGAGCTTCTCGCCAACCTCAACCTCTCTTTCGGAATGGATATTTCAAAGTATAAATTAGATAAAGAGTAATAAACGATGAGACATAATAAAAAATTCAACCACCTTAGCCGTAAGAAAGCTCACCGCGACGCCCTCCTTGCCAACATGACCATAGCTTTGATCATGCGCAAGCGCATCTTCACCACGCTCGCAAAGGCAAAGGCTCTCCGCATCTATGCCGAGCCTCTGATCAACCGCGCTAAGGAAGATTCTATGGCAAACCGCCGTCTCGTGTTCAGCTATCTCCAGAACAAGGAGGCTGTCACAGAGCTTTTCCGTGAGGTTGCCCAGAAGATAGCCGACCGCCCCGGTGGATATACCCGTATCCTCAAGACCGGCAACCGTCTCGGCGACAACGCCAAGACCTGCTTTATTGAGCTTGTGGACTACAACGAGAATATGCTCAAGGACAAGGGGGCCAAGAAGCAGGGTCGTACTCGCCGCTCTCGCAAGAGCGCCGCTGCTCCCGCCGCTGAGGCTCTTGCTGCCGAGACTCCTGCCGCCGAAGCGCCCGCAGCCGAGTAACGCACGTGTTATAAAAGCGCAAAAAGGCCGTGTTTCGCTTGAGACACGGCCTTTTTTATATAAAATTCACAACTGACATACCATTTTTTTGTATCTTTGCGGATGGAAAATATTCCATTGGTCTGACATTTTATCATCCAATAAGTTTTTAAGTAATACAGTATTATGAAAATCGAAAAAATCATTGGTCGTGAGGTCCTCGACTCAAGAGGTAACCCCACTGTAGAGGTAGACGTTGTTCTCGAATCTGGCGCACGTGGCCGCGCTTCTGTTCCCTCTGGTGCTTCTACCGGTGTCAACGAGGCTCTTGAACTCCGTGACGGTGACAAGTCGCGCTACATGGGTAAGGGTGTCACCAAGGCTGTCGAGAATGTGAATGGCCCGATTGCCAAGGCTCTTATCGGCATGAGCGCTCTCGACCAGATCCGCATCGACGAGACTATGATTGCCCTCGATGGTACAGAGACCAAGTCTAACCTTGGTGCCAACGCCATCCTCGGTGTGTCTCTTGCCGTGGCAAAGGCTGCTGCTGACTACCTCGACCTCCCATTGTACAAATATATCGGCGGATGCAACTCTTATTGCCTCCCCGTCCCCATGATGAACATCATAAACGGTGGCGCTCACTCTGACGCTCCCATCGCCTTCCAGGAGTTCATGATTCGTCCTATCGGTGCTTGCTGCTTCAAGGAGGGTATCCGCATGGGAACCGAGGTGTTCCATAACCTCAAGAAGGTGCTCCACGACCGTGGTCTTTCTACCGCAGTAGGTGACGAGGGTGGTTTTGCTCCCAACCTTGATGGTACTGAGGACGCTCTCGACGTGATCCTCAAGGCTATCGAGCTTGCTGGCTATGTTCCCGGCAAGGACGTGACCATCGGTCTTGACTGCGCTTCATCTGAGTTCTACAAGGACGGCGTTTACGATTATACCTGGAAGCAGGAGAATGGTCCCAAGTACACCTCTCAGCAGCAGGCCGAGTATCTCAAGGGTCTTGTTGAGAAATATCCCATCGACTCTATCGAGGACGGTATGGCTGAGAACGACTGGGAAGGTTGGAAGATTCTCACCGACATGATTGGCGACCGTTGCCAGCTCGTGGGTGATGACCTCTTTGTAACCAATGTCAAGTACCTCAAGAAGGGTATCGAGATGGGCTGTGCTAACTCTATCCTTGTCAAGGTTAACCAGATTGGTTCACTCACCGAGACCCTCCGTGCTGTTGAGCTCGCTCAGCGCAACGGTTATACCGCAGTCATTTCTCACCGTTCAGGCGAGACCGAGGACGCTACTATCGCTGACATTGCTGTGGCTACCAACGCCGGACAGATCAAGACAGGTTCTGCAAGCCGTTCTGACCGTATGGCCAAGTACAACCAGCTCCTCCGTATCCAGGAAGAACTCGGCCCCGATGCAGAGTATGGTTACGGCAAGCGTACCAAGATGCCTCAGGCTTAATCTTCAGATTCCATTGCTGCCAGTCGGCGGCTCTATCATAGAAATCGACCGATGTGCCAGTGCGCATCGGTCGATTTCTGTCTTCGTATATGTGATTAGTGCTTATGGCTGCACCGTGGATGCTTGACGACTCCGAGAGCCCGTGGCATTTGAATTTACAAACGTCTCGTGATGGTTGGCCGCTCCGGGGTGGCGTAATGTTTGACCGCTAAAATGTGCCAGTCTACTCCATGAGTCTGATTACCCTTATTCCTGTGGCTGAGCGGTTGCGTCTCAGGTAGTCATAGAGGTTCAGATTGTCGATGATTACCTTTTTCTCTGCTGAAGAAGCGTGCATAAGTCTCACCTCACCGTCCTCCTTTACTATTATTCCCATGTGTGAGACATCCAGCGACGGAATTTTGGTCGTTATGGCCACTACGTCACCCTGCCTCAGTTCCTTTTCGACATTCCTTTGGTTCAGTCGCTCCTTTTTTATATATGGAAACCTGTGTGAAAGATACCCCATCTCGATATCCTTCATCCGTTCATATTGGGCGTCATTTTTCAGTGCCGGATATTTGTCCCGGTTTGCGGTCATGAAATCGATTGTTTTCACGGCATAACTGCATTCTGGCATACGGCTTGTCGCCTCGATGATGTTGCCTCGGTGGGCGTTGTTTACAATCCAGTCGCTCACGTAGTGCAGTCGCGAGGCATATCCGTTCATCTCGCCGCCTCGGTATCTCAATCGTTCGAGATTGTATATGTAGTCGCGCCATGACGTGCGTCCCTCGCCGGCGGTATAGGCCAGCGCCAGAGCAGTCTCGACAAATGTGGTGCAATCAACCTCGTCAAGGGCTATCGTCAACATTTCCTTTTCCCCCTCCAGTGTCCCGGCAACGTATGGGGTACCAAGCATTGCCATCCCGGCGGCTGCGACACGTTGCCCGGAATCCTCGATTTTCACAAGCTCTTTCAATATCTCGTTTATCCGTGTGGTGTCACTCTCCTCATTGTGAAATCTCACTTTCTCAAGCTGTATCGCGTTGCAGCATGAGATTCCGGCCAATAACAGCAGGATGGATAGGTATATTCTTCTCATAACAGTCCTTTTTATGTGGCGAATTGTTCGTATGTCCGTTGGCCGCTGTGTCGCTTGGCCGTCTTAACAGCAAAAATACAAAAGATTCGTCAATATTTTAGTCGGTAAATTCGCCCATTGGGATATAAAAGATGCGTTATGGTCTTTTCTGTTCGTCTCTGAAATTGTCTGATTTGGTATGGCAAGTAAGTTGATAGGAGCGGAAGAACCTGCATGTGTCGTAGGTTCATGTTTTGCGGCATGAAAATTTTTTGGTGGCTATGGGGCTGTAGGATAGGGT
>JAMPAQ010000001.1:132790-290777 GCA_023667145.1 Pseudoflavonifractor sp. | reverse complement strand
CCCGACCCTCTGCTTGTAAGGCAGACGCTCTGAACCAACTGAGCTAAGCGCCCGTAGGCTGCTCCTCCAAGGACACCGTTTAATCTGTGTGGGCGCTGAGGGATTCGAACCCCCGACCCTCTGCTTGTAAGGCAGACGCTCTGAACCAACTGAGCTAAGCGCCCATGTCCTTGTCGAAAGCGATGCAAAGTTACGACTATTTTTTGAATCTCCAAACATTATCCCAACTTTTTCTCAAAACTCCCCCAAAATTTTCCCTAAGAATTTCCCAAAACTAATCCCGCCATCCTCAATTGCCAACAATCCCGACTTTTTACTATCTTTGTAATCTCATATACATACCCCCGCGTGGGCAAACAATTTATCACATTGCCGTATTATTCAGACACCTTATATCAAAGTAATTATCACTCCATCACATGAAACTGAAAATTTTCCTGACCCTCATCATCTTAGGCATCACGTCCCATCATGCCGTTGCGGATAGCGTCATTCCCCATCTGGTACTCCACTTCCACGACAACAAGCAAGTCCGCTATCCACTGAATGAAAATCCCGCCATATCGTTTACCGACACAATCCTGACCATACAGACCGATGCGGCCACCATCATGCACCCCATTGACGATATACGGCAAATAACCTACGACAATATCGGTGAAACGGGCACCAACGGAGTAGGATATGACAAGCCCGACTATCACATTGAGGGTGACTGCATCCTGTTCTCCGGCCTTGGGGAGAATGCCTTGTTGGAGATATACACCCCCCAAGGACACAGGGTCATGTCACGGCATATCACGCAACCTGATGGATTCAGATTGCCCACATCCGACTTCGGCATCGGTATATTCATCATCAAGATAAACGGATTGTCAATTAAAATAGAGATACGATGAAGCGCCCGACCCTACTTCTTATAGCATTCCTGACAATTATCACCGCCAGCGCTGACAAATATGTCCACTATCACATGAGCGACGGCTCCTTTCACGGATTTTACGCCTCCTCCAATCCCACCGTCCTCCATGACAATGGCGGTCAGACATCATCAATCTCATTGAATGGCAATGTACACGACATGCAGGTCGGAGAGATTGAGCGAATTGTGATTGAGGATGCAAACCTCTCCGATGATTTTGATGGCGACTACCGCATCTATGAGAAATCCTGTCCACAAGGCATCTTCAAAAAGATAATCATCGACAACCGCGCTTGTCTGTTGGCCAGTAAGAATGGCGACTTCGGAGCTAATGACACCATCTTGGCAGCATCGGCCTACAACAATGAGAGGCTGCTGCTTTATACCGATGACCTCGGCCAAGCAAAAAAGTTTTTCACGACCCGAAGCCTCTACTCCCACATCCGCATGGTTGATGGCCCTGAAGACCTCGTGGAGCTTACAGAAGACGGGGCGACAATCGACCATTCAGATCTGCTGCCCCTGCGCGACACTCATCTTACCGCCAAGGACGCTGCTGCCGTTTCGTTTGACCCTGTGCGACTGCATGAAGTCATTCAGAATATACAAGGAATCATCGACGACCCCCTGTCAGGCATCAAGAACCTGGTGCAGAATTACACCGACCTTGGCAAAAACCCCGAGCTACACAACCAGTTCCTTGTTGTCGACGGTATAATCCTTGCGCGTGACTTCGCAAGTTTCGCCGCATCAACCGCATCCGTATTAGGAACCAGCGGCTTCTCCTGGGGCGAGTTCATCTCTGACTTGGAGTCGCTGGCCGGAAGCACCGATGACTTGCTCAATGACATGTTCCCCGATTCAAAGCAAATGGAGAAATACAGGGACTTCTACCGCACGAAATACAACATCGAGATCACCGCGACAACCCCATCAGACATCACAAGCACGTCGGCCAATCTCAAGGGTTCATTCACATCCACCGCCGGAATCAACGGAACAATCAAGCTCAAATTCCATAAGCTACTTGACGATGAACCATGGAGCGAGTTAACTCCATCTATTGAGATGGTCTCCTCACAGTCGTTCACACTTAGCTACCCCATTGACAAACTCCTACCTCACACCGATTATCTCTACTACATCGTGTATGAGTGTGTTGTAGACGGTCTCAACCTTACATTTAGCTCCGATGCCATCGACTTTACGACAGACAGGGAGGATATTCCCGACCCCACACCCAGACTTGACAACATAACCTGTAAGAAAGACTGTGTCACATACGGCAAATACAAAGACAGCTGCAACCCCCATATTGACATAGACATCAGGGTCTCGTCCCTCGACCCGTCACAGATAACCGACATCGGCATCGGATATGACACCGACATCGACTTGTCTTACGGTACACCATGGCCCGGTTACACTGGCATCACCTATGACACCTGGCAGGAAAACTGGCAAGATGTCGACGGTATCCTCAACACACCCTTTACCGTTGACGGAAACAATATAAACCTTTCGTTCATCATTGATTTTGCGAGGTGCAACCTCTACTACACCATGACCGGGGATGGAGATATACATGTCACTATACCCCTGGTGATAAGATATGGACAACGCGATGGAAAGACCACCTATGACCACATCTCAGTGTCCCGCACCATGCGCCCAAGCCATAATATCGACAAGGTCGATATATTGGAGAGCCAACCATTCGGGTCCGTCAACCAATCCACAGGAAAGTACGATTTCCTTGGAAAGATTTCATATTCCGGCAGCGTAAGTGACCTTATATGGTATGCGAGAACCCTATACAACCAGTTGAATCACTCCGAGCTATACTACTTGTTGGGAGGCAATATCATCGACAAGGACAACACTGCGACCGATGGTGAGTTTACTCGGGAACTATACATCACGGGATTCAACGTAGTCCGCGAGGTCATCAAGGAGGATTATGTATGGGTAGGCAGCCAATCGACTCCCCAGCACTATTTTGATGTCACCTACATGACCGGACCCGTAGCGGGCTTCTCGTGGAGTCCCGGGCGCTACGTCTACAGGGATGTAGCCATCCCGTCGTTTGACACTGTCCATCTCATCCTGCAAGGCAAAGCCTACGCAAGCACTCAATTCGTCCCAAACTACCAACACTTCCACGGCGACCGCACCATCATCGACGCCAAAGTCCTTCCGGAATAGGCCATGGACACCCACGCGTCAATTCCATTAATATCGGAGTATCGTGCCGGTACATTCCGTCACCATGATTACTGACATCCCCGATTTTTTGCTATCTTTGCAATAGCAAACACGCCAACGTGGACAAAGGCTTATCGCCAGTCTGCACCAACCGCTATCCATTTATCATCTATGGCCGAAACCAACAATACCGCAAACTCGCTGTTCCCGCCGACCGACATCTTCGTTGATTGGAAAGACCTGGAGTTCAGTCATCCCGAACGAAAAATCAGGTTGGCCACCTCCTTTAGCGGCATAGGAGCCATCGAGCACGCGTTCCAACGTCTCGGCCTGGACTTCGAGATAGCCTTTGCGGGAGACATCGACGATAAGTGCAAGAAATCTTACTTCGCAAACTACCACATTTCCGAGACCCAATGGCACTCCGACATCCACAATCTGGATGCGATCCCATACCTTGGCAAGGTTGACCTTTTTGTCGGTGGAGCACCATGCCAAGCCTTTTCGATGGTTGGCAAGCGCAAGGGATTTGAGGACACACGCGGCACCCTTTTCCGCGAGTTTGCCCGCGTCGTGAAAGAGTGCCAGCCCAAGGTGTTCATCTTCGAGAATGTCAAGGGACTCCTGAGCCATGACAACGGCAACACCTGGGATGTCATCAGGCACACGTTTGAGGATTATTGCGGATACCATATATGCTTCCATACGCTCAACAGCAAGGATTACGGCATACCGCAACACCGCGAGCGCATCTTCTGCATAGGGTTCAAGAAGCCGACTGATTTTGTATTCCCCGCCGCCATCCCTCTGGAATATCGGATGTATGATTTCCTTGAGGACTACATCATGACCAAGTACTTCCTCAAGGAAAAGGGCATTAAATTTGTCACCTCCACCAAAAACCGCACAAAATGCTACACTCAGATAAACGGTGATGTGGCACTATGTCAGAAGCGAAACCAACAGTTCAACTGGCACGGCGACTTTGTCTACCATCCGGCACTCGCCGACGAGCCGCACGAGGAGGGATGGGACGAATTTATCTTTGACGTGCGCGATGTTGAGGAAAAATACTATTTGTCCGACAAAGTGCGCAACTATGTCCTCGCGCCCGGCACCAAAAATTTCAAGACCTCAACCGAGACTGACTTGGACGTAGCCCGACCGCTCCTACAGTCAATGCACAAGATGCACCGTGCCGGCATCGACAACTATGTCACCCACAAAGGGCGCATCCGCAAACTGACACCTCGTGAGTGCCTGCGTCTCATGGGCTTCAAGGACTCTTTCAAAATTGTAGTTTCCGACACCGCGATGTACCAGCAGGCCGGCAACAGCATCGTCGTCGATGTCCTCATCGCCATCCTCAAGCAACTCGACATCACAAAATACGCAGAATATAAGCAAGTCTCTTGAAGTCACATAACATTATTGCATGTGTCAAAAAACGACGGGTCACTCGGAGTGCCAGGTGTACATGCGGGAGCGGTGGCGTGACACGTACAGGCGGGTGATGAGGTTGGAGACAGGCCGCCACAGCATCATCAGCGGGAGGGTCAGGCAAAGCCGCCGCGACTTGAGCGCCACCGATGCCCGGCGCCATGCCGTCACCAACGGGATCCACAGCGCAAGGAGAATCGCCACAGCCACAGCCCATACCAGGATATGCCGCCACCCCATCGCAACAGCCGCGACACTCGCCGCCAACCATCCCCACACCGTGACCGAACACAGCCCGAAGTACCGGCGCTCACGCGTATGCAGCAGCGGAGCCACATACCATCTGCGGCGGCGCATCTCGCGGCACAACCGCACCATGTCGTCATCACGGATCGCCAACACACTCTCCGGCGACAGCTCCACCACGGCATTATCCCCACGCGCAACCTCATTTACAAACAGGTCATCATCGCCATATCGCAGGTTGAGCGACCGCGAGAATCCCTTGTTTTCAAAAAACAGCCGCCGCCTGTAAGCCAGGTTCCACCCGTTGCCACGATATGGTCGGCCGTCCAATGCCGCCGACAGGTATTGCATCCCGGCAGCCGCCGCGTCATACGACAACCACCGCTCCTTGATGCCCCCTACCCCCTCAAGGTCGGGAGAGGCATATCCGAGCACCATCTCCACCTCCCGCCGGCTGAAATGACGGGCCATGGCCGACAGCCATACGTCTGACCCTATGACCGCATCGGCACACGTCAGCACCACCACCTCGTGGCGGGCAGCCTTGATGCCAATGGTCAGCGCCAGCTTGCGACGGCTCAGATTGCGCGTGTCACATGGCGTGAACGATTGGTACAGATTACCATGGGTCAGCTGCAACCGAGCCACAACCTCGTCAGTAGCCTCAGAGCGACCCTCATTTATCACAATCACCTCAAACGGCGCGTCATACCGCTGCCCGAGTATCGCCGGCAACAACCGCGCCAGTCCCTCGGAGTCAGCCCCGGCATAGACAATCACCGACACCGGGACAGCCTCGCCATCCCCGCCTTCCGGGGCAGCGGAGACCGAGGCCACGACCGACAGCCGCCGCCGGTAAGACAGCACCAAGAACAGTGTACACCCGAGAGCCACGACAAACAGCGTCAACGACACCGCCGGCATCAGCTCACTCATTTCCGGCATCCTCCCCATGCCACCGCTCAAGCGTGAACGTGAACATCAGCCCCCCCTCCTCGCGGTTTGACACCTCTACCGTGCCCCCGTGGGCCACGATAGTATTCTTTACGATTGGCAATCCCAGGCCCGTGCCGCCGTTCTTGCGCGAACGGCCCTTGTCGATGCGGAAAAACCGCTCAAACAGGTGTGGCAGGTACTGCTCCCCTACACCCGTACCGTTGTCCCAGAACTCAAACGTGTACAGCCGCTCATCCTGCCCGACACAGCGTATCCCGATCTCGCTGCCGCGCGAGTATGCCTCGGCATTGCGTATCAGGTTTAGCACAGCCCCGTAGAGCAGATTCTGGTTTCCCTTGACTATGCAGTCGAGAGGTATGTCGTAGACAAACTCCATTCCCCCCAACAGCGGCGACTTCTCAAACTCGGCGGCGATAGAGAATATCATCGTGTGGAAGTTTAGCGGCTCAAACATCAGCAGGTTGCTGCCATCTTCAAGCCGCGTTATCGTCGACAGGTCGTTGAGCAGCGAGCACAGGCGGTTCATGTGCTGCTGCGCCTTTATCAGGAAGTTGCGCCGCAGCCCCTCGTCCATATCCTCATTATCCACGATCGAGTCGAGATAGCCCTTTATCGCCCCCACCGGGGTCTTCAGCTCGTGGGATATGTTGTTGGTCAACTGCTTTTTCATTTGCATCTTCTCCTCGTTGGCGGCGATGGCTATGCGGTGTTCCTCCTCCATCGCCTTGCGGGCCTTTGACTTCTCGCGGTAGAGGTGGACTATCTCACGCGATATGTCTCCGAGCTCGTCATGGGGAAACGCGTCGTCGGCCACAAAGTCCTTGTCGCGGGTGGCGCGGCTCGCAAAGTCGCGCAACAGCCTGACGTTCTTGCTCACGACCGATGTCGTTATGTAGGCGATGATGGTCACCACCACCGCCAACGCCAGGATAAACAGCCACAGCCCGTTGCCCGACGACAGCGCCGAGGCCACCGTCACCGTGTAGGGCAGCGAGATGAACACGTCAATCTTGCCGTCGGGGCTGCGGTGGGACGAGAACAGAAACTCCCCGCCATCGCCATCGAAGTTTGAGTCATCATGAGGTATGCTTGTCCTGAGGGTCTGCCCCACCCCCGACTCCTCAAACTGCCGCAAGTCCTCGGGTATCTTGCCGTCGACCGACACGCGTGGCAACAGCGGTCCTATGCAATAGATGGGCACCTTGCGCTCGTCATACACCGTGACACGCAAGTCCTCATACATGTTGTCGGAGAAGTAGCCACTGAGAAACTGCATGAACTGCGACAAGTCCAGGTCCAGCTCATAGGCATTCATGATGCGGCTGTTGATGAGACTCAGCTGCTCCTTTATATTATTGATACGATACGCCCGCTCGCGGTCATACTGGAAGATGGCCATGACGATTATCAGGCCCCACAGCATCGTCACAAGCGGTATGAACAATCGCCAGCGATAGCTAATATGTCTCCTTGAACCCATAGCCGAATCCCAGGCGGGTGATGATATTGTTACCGTACTCGCCGAGTTTCTTGCGCAGGCGGGCTATGTTTGTGTCTATCGTACGGTTGGTCACCACCACGTCGCCGGGCCATACCGACTTGATGATCTCCTCGCGTGAGTATATGCGGTTGCGGTGGGTCATGAAAAACAGCAATATCTCAAACTCCGTCTTTGTCAGGTCGAGCGGCTCGCCGTTGAGGTAGCTTATCTTCTCGTTGCGGTCGACGCGCAGCTTCTTGAACGTGATGTCAGGCTCGTGACCCGTCTGGGTGCGGTTGTATATCAGCTGGTCCGATATGTGGCTGCGGCGCAACACCGCACGCACCCTCGCCAGCACCTCGCTCACGTTAAACGGCTTGGTGATATAGTCGTCACCGCCGATATTGAGTCCCATCACCGTGTCCTCCTCGTCATTGAGTGCCGAGCAAAATATTATCGGCTTGTTCTCGGTCGCGCTGTTGTTTTTCAGCCGTTTGGCAAGGTCAAAGCCGCTTATGCTGTCCATCATGATGTCGAGGATAAACAGCGAGTAGCTCGGCAGGTCGAGCGTCAGGGCCTCCTCGCCCCCAAGGGCATAGTCGACCTCATACCCATCCTTCTCGAGATTGTATTTCAATATCTCGCACATCGACTCCTCGTCATCGACCACAAGTATCTTGATTCTCATGTTTTTCTTTTATTTATTGGTTATTAAGGCATTACACAATTTCAAACTGTTAAAGACGGTTAAAGCCAAAACCTTTCCGTCCCAACGATGTTCTGAAAGTATAATTACTATATTTGCACTGTGTTTTTCATGGTATTAGATTTAAGGTTAAAAACAGTCCGGTTGTCGTGAGACAGCCGGTCTTTTTTTGCGGCAATTTCCCCGCCGCAAGACCGCCCGCCATCACCGACCACAAGCGCGGTCAGCGTCCCTGACGGTTGGTAGTGCAAAATTAGTAATTTTGCCGATTCCCGCAAAGCCTTAACCAAATTGTAACACCTATCTCATCGGCGGGAAACCGACCGTATGGCGCACCGCCATTCCCCCCGCGCTGTCGCGGGTCACCACCAGGGCCTCCACCCCCGCCATCCGCTCCACCATCGCCAGGGCGCTGTCAGGCTCCATGGCCATGCACGCGGTGGCCAGCGCGTCGGCGGTCATGCACGCCGGGGCCGTCACCGTCGCGCTCAGCGTGCGCGTCAGGCGCGGACGGCCCGTCGCGGGGTCGATCGTATGCCCTATCCGGCCATCAGGGGTGTCGCGGTAGTTGCGGTAGTTGCCCGAGGTCGCCACCCCACCCTCCGGCGGCTCTATCACCGCGAGCCGCTCATGCACCGGCACATCACCCTCCACCGGCGCGTCAATCATCACGCGCCAGCGGTCACCGCGTGGCGACGCGCCACCGACCGTTATCTCCCCCCCGATCTCGACCATGTAATCCGCGCAGCCGTTGCGCCTGAGCATCGCCGCCACGCGGTCACACCCATACCCCTTGGCTATGGCGCTGAAGTCAAACTGTGTCCCGCTGTGCTTCCTCACCACCGTCAGCCCCTCCATTCGGCAGTCGGCGATCCCGACCGCCGCCAGCACACTGTCAATCGCTTGTGGCGATGGCGTCCCCGACACCTTGCCCCGGCCAAACCCCCACAGCTCGACAAGCGGGGCCACGGTCGGGTCAAACGCGCCGCCGCTTGCCGCCGACACCCGCCGCGCCTCGGCAAACACCTCGGCAAACAGCGGGTCGGTCACCGATGTCTCGCCACGGTTGACGCGGCTCACCGTCGATGAGTCGCTAAACATCGACAGCGACTGCTCCACGCGCCTCATCTCGGCCCTGACTGAGTCGTCAAGCGCCTTGTCAGAGCGGTATATAATACTGTAGGTCGTGCCCCACACCGCTCCCGACATCTCGCGGTAAGACTCCCTGCCACAACCGCCCGTGGCGGCGCCAACGACAGCCAATATGGCCACGACAGCACAGTGTGTAAGCCTGTTAGTTCCCATATCACAAAAATATTCTGATTTTTCCCCAAAATTAACTAAAATCATTTGAACATTATCAAGAAAAGAATGTTACATTTGTAATCATTAAGTTTTATCTAACCCTTATATCACCTAAACCTAATTTTGCCAAAAGACAATGAAACAATCTCTTATTTTTCTTGCCACCGGTTTTGAGGAAATCGAGGCAATCAGTGTAATTGATATCATGCGGCGTGCCGGTATGGACATCAAGTCGGTGTCTGTGTCTGGCTCACGCGAGGTAACGGGGGCCCACGGTGTGACAGTCACTGCCGACTTCATTCTCGACGAAGTACTCGATGTCCACCCCGAGTGGATGATACTCCCCGGCGGTATGCCCGGCGCAACCAACCTCTCCGAGTGCCATCAGCTCACGACCATGCTGAAGCATCAGGCCAAGCACGGCAAGATTGCCGCCATCTGCGCCTCACCTGCCGTTGTCCTCGCCCCCCTCGGCATCCTCGACGGCAAGCGTGCCACCTGCTATCCGGGATTTGAGAAGCAATGCCCCGGCGTCGACATCGTCGATGAGCCGGTCGTGGCGCTCGACCGCATCATCACCGCCAACGGCCCCGCCTCGTCAGCGCTGTTTGCCCTCGCCATCGTGGCCAACTCCATGGGCGAGAACATCGCGATGGAGGTAGGCAGCGGGATGCTCTTCCACCCATGCCCTGAGAACTTCTACTTCTGACCGATGACCCGCTCATCGCGACCATAACGGCGACAGGCCCGTAACCCATCCGGCTTACGCGGCCTGTCATCTTTTCCAACCACAACACCACCACAACTATTATGAGACTCAACGGACGCAGGACAAGCACAAACGTCGAGGACCGCCGTGGCTCCGGCGGCTCCCGCATGGCCCGCATCGGTGGCGGCGCCGGCATCGGAGCTGTCATCATCGCCGGCATCATCGCATGGCTCACCGGGGGCAACCCTCTCGATGTCATCACCCAGAGCGGGATGCTGTCACCCGCCACCTCACAGCAGACAACCACCTACACCCCCACCCAAGAGGAGGAGGAACTCGCCACGTTCTCCAAGCAGATACTCGCCGGGACCGAGGACGTGTGGACCGAGCAGTTCGCCCGCATGGGCCTCACCTACGAGCCGCCCAAGCTCGTGCTGTTTACAGGCTCGGTCAACTCGGGGTGCGGATACGCCTCGTCACAGACCGGCCCGTTCTATTGCTCAGCCGACCAGGCCCTCTACATCGACCTGTCGTTCTTCAGCAACATGAGGCGCGACATCGGGGCCGACGGCGACTTTGCCTACGCCTACGTCATAGCCCACGAGGTGGGCCACCACGTCCAATACCTGCTCGGCACCCTCGACAAGGCCCATGAGCAGATGGCGCGCCTCAGCGAGCGCGAGAGCAACCGCATGTCGGTGCGCATCGAGCTTCAGGCCGACTACTACGCCGGCGTGTGGGCCTACCACGACAACCGCCTGTTCAACTCCCTTGAGCCGGGCGACCTTGAGGAGGCCGTCAACGCCGCCCAAAAGATAGGCGACGACTACCTGCAACAGAAAGCCCGGGGATACACCGTCCCCGACGCCTTCAACCACGGCACCTCAGAGCAGCGTATGCGGTGGCTCTCAAAAGGACTCCGCACGGGCGACATCTCCGGCGGCGACACCTTCTCCCCCTCCTACGAGTCGCTGTAATCCCATCGTAATCATCTCGTAATTAATACGTGACTGACAGTCGGATAATCAACCAATCTTTTTGGCAAAAAAATTGTTATAGTCAAAGAAATAGATTAAATTTGCAGCCGACAAAGGTTACAGACATCAAGTCACGGAAAACAACTTTTTATAACCACATATTTATAACCAACAACACCTTTAGGGAATAGCCGAGAGGCTGAAAAAACAACTAAAAATACCGATATGGACAATAACGAGAAAAAGACCAAGCGTCCCCGCATCGGCGAGAGCCGTACACCGGCAGCTGAGGGCACCGAGACCCGTTTCGACAACACGGAGACAAGCCGCACGTCTGACTACAGCTCATCCGACAACGCCTCGGGCGAGAACTCTTACGGAGAGCGCCCCTACCGTCAGGGCGGTTACAACAACCGCTACAACAACGGCGGCTCATACAACCGTCAGGGCGGCTACAATAACAACCGCTACAACAACGGCGGCTACAACAACCGTTACAACAACAATGGTGGCGGCTATAACCGCTATAACAACAACGGCGGATACAACCGTTACAACAATAATAACAACGCCGACGCAGCCGACTCGGCCCCGGCTACCGACTCGACCGACAGCGCCGCAGCATCATCGACCGACACCCCGCAGACCACCGGCTACAACCGTCAGGGAGGCTACAATAACAACCGCTACAACAACGGCGGCTACAACAATAACCGTCAGGGAGGCTACAATAACAACCGCTATAACAACAACGGCGGTGGCTACAACAATAACCGCCAAGGCGGCTACAATAACAACCGCCAGCAGGGTGGCTACAACAACGGAGGCTACAACAATAACCGTCAGGGCTGCTACAATAACAACCGCCAGCAGGGTGGCTACAACAACGGAGGCTACAACAATAACCGTCAGGGCTGCTACAATAACAACCGCCAGCAAGGTGGCTACAACAACGGCGGTTACAACAATAACCGTCAGGGCGGCTACAACAACCGTCAGCAGCAGGGCGGCAAGCGCGGATTCCAGCAGCCCCGCCAAGGCAAGAGCTTCGTGCCACGTCCCAAACGCATCGAGTACGAGATGCCGATACCCGATCCCAACGAGCAGATACGCCTCAACAAGTTCATGGCCAACGCCGGTATATGCTCGCGCCGCGAGGCCGACGAGTACATCCAGCAGGGTCTCGTGAGCGTCAACGGCACTCCCGTCACCGAGCTCGGCACCAAGATATCCCACAACGACACTGTCGAATACAACGGCAAGGTCGTCACCCTTGAGAGCAAGTGCTACATACTGCTCAACAAGCCCAAGGACTGCGTCACCACCTCCGACGACCCCAATGGCCGCCTCACGGTGATGGACCTCGTCAAGGGTGCCTGCCCCGAGCGCATCTACCCCGTAGGCCGTCTCGACCGCAACACCACCGGCGTGCTCCTGCTCACCAACGACGGTGACCTCGCCTCCAAGCTGACCCACCCCAAGTATGTGAAAAAGAAAATCTATCACGTATGGGTCGACAAGGACATCTCCGAGGACGACATGCAGCACATCGCCGACGGCATCGAGCTTGAGGATGGGCCCATTCACGCCGACGCCATCTCATACGCCACCGAGACCGACCGCAACCAGGCCGGCATCGAGATACACTCGGGACGCAACCGCATCGTGCGCCGCATCTTCGAGTCGCTCGGCTACCACGTGACCAAGCTCGACCGCGTCTACTTCGCCGGACTCACCAAGAAGAATCTCCCCCGTGGACGCTGGCGCTACCTCACCCAGGAGGAGGTCAACTTCCTCAAGATGGGTTCTTTTGAGTGATACCTCATCAAGCCCCGGGAGGTAAAGCCACCCGGGGCTTCATTCAATCCATATAATAACCAACCATCCGATCACCAACGAGATGAAACGTACAAAGATAGTCGACCTGTTCGACCCCGCCCTCCTGGGCCAGGAAGTGAGTGTCAAAGGCTGGGTGCGCACCCGCCGTGGCAACAAGCACGTGCAGTTTGTCGCCCTCAACGACGGCTCCTCCATCAAGAATATTCAGATAGTGTTTGACATGGAGCAGTTTACCGACGAGCAGCTCAAGCCCGTCACCACCGGCTCCTCAATCCATGTCACCGGCCTCCTTGTCGAGTCGATGGGCAAGGGACAGTCGTGCGAGATACAGGCCCGCACCCTTGAGGTCTACGGCACCGCCGACCCCGAGGAATATCCCCTCCAGAAAAAAGGCCACACCCTTGAGTTCCTCCGCGAGAAAGCCCACCTCCGCCCCCGCACCAACACGTTCGGGGCCATACTCCGCGTGCGCAGCGCCCTCGCCTTTGCCATCCACAAGTTCTTCAACGAGCGCGGATTCTTCTACCTCAACACCCCGCTCATCACCGCAAGCGACTGCGAGGGTGCCGGAGCCATGTTCCAGGTGACCACCCTCGACCTCAACAACCTCCCCCGCCTTGAGGACGGCACGGTCGACTTCTCAGCCGACTTCTTCGGCAAGCCCACCGCGCTCACCGTCTCGGGACAGCTCGAAGGCGAGCTTGGTGCCACCGCGCTCGGCTCGATCTACACCTTCGGGCCAACATTCCGCGCCGAGAACTCCAACACGCCGCGCCACCTCTCCGAGTTCTGGATGATCGAGCCGGAGATGGCATTCTATGACATCACCGACAACATGGACCTCGCCGAGGAGTTCATCAAATACTGCATCTCATACGCCCTCGACAACTGCCGCGACGACATCGACTTCCTCGCCCAGATGTATGACCCCGAGCTCGTCGACCGCCTCAAGTTTGTCATCAGCAACGACTTCGTCCGTCTCACCTACACCGAGGGTGTCGAGATCCTCGAGAAGTCGGGACGCAAGTTTGAGTTCCCCGTCCACTGGGGCACCGACCTACAGAGCGAGCACGAGCGTTACCTCGTCGAGGAACACTTCAAAAAGCCCGTCATCCTCACCGACTACCCCAAAGACATCAAGGCATTCTACATGAAGCTCAACGACGACAACAAGACCGTCCGCGCCATGGATGTACTCTTCCCCAAGATTGGTGAGATCATCGGCGGCTCTGAGCGTGAGGAGAGCTATGACAAGCTCCTTGCCCGCATCGAGGAGATGAACATCCCGATGAAGGACATGTGGTGGTATCTCGACACACGCCGTTTCGGCACAGTGCCCCACGCCGGATTCGGCCTCGGATTTGAGCGCCTCGTCCTCTTTGTCACCGGCATGACCAACATCCGCGACGTGATACCCTTCCCCCGAACCCCCAACAACGCCGAGTTCTGACCTCGGCCACGCGTGGATAAGACCCTTTTGAAACTCTCATGTAGTCATCACAGGCTTTAATTGGCCCCCAATACTGCATGGGAGTTTTTCGACTTATCACAACAACCTAATTTCATGTCTATGAAACTCTCAAAAGCCGATAATGCTGAGACTGATCAGTTGCTATCATCTGTGTCATCCGTAATAGAGACAGCAAGGAATACTACATACCGTCAGATAAATGAGAACCTTGTCAGACGCAATTGGGAAATCGGCAAATTAATTACCGAGGAAGAACTTCGAGGAAAAGACAGAGCCGATTATGGACTTGAGATTATAAAATTCTTAGCCAAGAGACTGACCGCAAGATATGGTAGAGGATTTACCAAGAGCTACTTATATGGATTCGTAAATTTCTATAAATTCTACCCTGACATTTTCCAATCGGTGATTGGAAAATCTGTGCCACTACTTTCTTGGACGCACTACTACATTCTTGTTCAAGAACTTAATCCTGATGCACGCAAGTGGTATGAGAATGAAGTCAGGGAACAAGGCTGGAGTACGCGGGAACTACAGCGGAATATAAACTCGCAGTACTATTTCCGTGTGCTCAAGACACAACATGAGGAACTTCTCAGGCACAACACGTTGCCACGACAAATTCCCTCAAATCATATCAACCCTGAAAGTTTTATCAAAAATCCCGTTATAGGAGAATTTTTAGGCTTCACTACCGACTCTTCCTTTTTTGAGTCTGACCTGGAACAAGCAATTATAGACAATCTTGAGAAATTCATCCTTGAGATGGGTAAAGGGTTTGCATTTGTTGCCAGACAACAACATATACACACCGAGAAAGAAGACTACTATATTGACCTCGTATTCTACAACTATATTCTTAAATCATTTGTACTCATTGATTTGAAAGTCTCAAAAATAAGACATCAAGATGTAGGCCAGATGGACATGTATGTCCGTATGTATGATGAACTTAAACGGACGGCAGGAGACAACCCCACTATAGGAATCGTCCTTTGCGCAGAGACCGACGAAGATATAGCGAGATACTCTGTATTGCATGACAACGACCACCTGTATGCCGCCAAATTTATGACATATATGCCTACACAGGAGCAGTTGAGAGCCGAAATTGAACGCCAAAAGGCAATTTTTTATCTGCAACAATCACATGAAAAAGAGGAATAATCTAAAGATGTGAAACCGTTTGACACTACAAGACATATTAATCTGCACATTAAGTATTTTCCAAAATTTCAGTACCTTTGCATTGCAATCATAATCTCCATAAGGCCAATCAGACATGACCCAACCGACTGTCAGTGTCATAGTACCAAACTACAACTACGCCGCCTACCTGCCACAGCGGCTCGACTCAATCCTCGACCAGACCTACCGCGACTTCGAGCTGATCATCCTCGACGATGCCTCGACCGACGACAGCCGCGATGTAATCGAGCGGTACCGTGACAATCCCCGCGTGAGCCACATCGTATATAACGACACCAACACCGGCTCCCCTTTCCGCCAATGGCAGAAAGGTCTCGCCCTCGCCCGTGGCCGCTACGTCTGGATAGCCGAAGCCGACGACTGGGCCGACCCAACCTTCCTCCACCGCTGCGTCACCCACCTCGACGCCAACCCCCGTGCCGCCATCTGCTACACCGACTCCGTCTGGACCGACAGCGACGGCAACGAGATTGACAACCAATGGATACGCGACCACATGGGCACATCCGACTCGGAGTCATACACCTACGAGAGCCTCAGCTTCATAAAAAGGCACCTTTACTGGCAGTGTTATATCTACAACGCAAGCGGCACCGTATTCCGACGCGATGCCGCCCCGATTGACCGCGCAGACCTGTGGAGCAATATGAGATACGCCGGCGACTACATGTTTTGGATACTCACAGCGGCCAAAGGCGACGTAATCCGCATCTTTGACCGGCTGAACTACTTCCGACGACACCTCAATGCCACGACCAAAAAGGGGAGCGACGGAGGTCTTACGTCCATCGAGGACATGCACATAATCCGCTACATGGAATCCCACTTCAAGATCGGGTATTTCAAACGCCTTGTCAAACACGGCTCACTCATCAAGCGCATCAAGCGCAGCGTGCCCGAGGAAAACCGCCAGCCACAGTTTGACGCGTTCAACCGCCTGATCGGCCACCCACGGCTATCCTACTTCATGTTCAAGTTCAATCAAAACGTACTTGCCGCCACCCCCCTCGCGACAGGATACCGCCGCGACCGCATATTCCCCAAATTCAAGCATTGACACCTCACATAACATCACCGCGCACATGGCCGACACACCACTCATAAGCATCATAATCCCGGTACACAACGTCGCCCCTTATCTTAGACGTTGCATAGAGTCAGTACGTAATCAGGACATACGCGACATCGAGATAATCCTTGTCGAAAATCTATCCACCGACAACTCTCCCGAGATATGCCGGGAATATGCGGCCACTGACCTCCGCATAAAGGTCTTGACCATTGATACCGCCGGGCCGTCAATAGCCCGCAACTCCGGCCTGGACATAGCCACCGCGCCATATATCGGATTTATCGACTCAGACGACTGGATTGACCCGGAGATGTACTCGACAATGCTCCGCGAGATGCAGAGACACGACGCACAGTCGGCCTACTGTAACTTCATGCTTGACTATGACGACGGTACAAGCAAGTCTGTCTTTCCCGACACGGGGGCAGTCACTGTGCTTGACACAAAAGCCGCCCAACGCGACATCATCATGGAACGCTCGACAAGCTCACCGTGTGTGCGCCTTTATCAGAGAGACTTTTTCAAGTCACACAGATTTCCCGTAGGCAAGTTTTTTGAAGACCATGCCACCCTCTACAGATGGATTGCCGATTGCAACAGGATAGTCCACATCGACAGCCCATTCTACCATTATTTCATGCGTGCCGACAGCACTTGTCACAGCGTGCAGTCAAGCCCCCAAAAGGCTATTGACATATTTTATGCCGAGTACGACCGTCTCGCTTATATAGAGGCCAACGACATCTTTAGCGGAGACGAGCTGATTGATGCCCGCACCCACATCATAAAGCAGTCTGTCAGCCACATGAGAAACTATCTCTCGTCCACACGCGCTCCGATGGGTGATAATGAATTGAAAAAGATGCGTGAGGCCATCCTCAAATGCCTGCGCTACTCAAAGGATGAGATACGTCCCCGCACCTACAACAAGCTGAGACGCATCGCCTACTTTTGGCCCCTGTATTACCTGTCCCACCGAAAGAGAAAATAACCGCAATGTCACCAACCCCGACCGTTAGCGTAATACTGCCCAACTACAACTATGCCGCCTATCTCGACCGGCGCATAGGATCGATACTCTCCCAGACGTTCCGAGACTTCGAGCTGATCATCCTCGACGATGCCTCGACCGACGACAGCCTCGATGTCATCGCCCGCTACCGCGACGACCCCCGCGTGAGCCGCGTCGTGGTCAACGACACCAACACCGGCTCCCCCTTTGCCCAGTGGCAGCGGGGCATCTCGCTCGCCCGGGGACGCTATGTGTGGATAGCCGAGGCCGACGACATGGCCGACCCCGCGTTTCTCGACACCTGCGTCAGCCTCATGGAGGCCAACCCCCACGCCGCGCTATGCTTCACCAACGCCCACATAATCGGGCCTGACGACCGCCCCTCGACAGCATTCGCCCTGCGCAACACCTTTCCCCGCCATCTCGACCACGGCCACATCGTCATCAACTCCCATGACTTTGTCGCCCGCCACCTCTACTGGCACAACTATGTCTACAACGCCAGCGCCGTCCTGTTCCGCCGCGACGCGGTCAGCGACATAGACCCCTCGCTATGGACCACGATGCGCCACACCGGCGACTACATGTTCTGGGTCGAGGTCGCCCGCCGTGGCGGTGTGATCGCCGTCTATGACAAGCTCAACTACTTTCGCCGTCACGACTCAAGCACCACCCGGGCCGGCGGCGCGAGCGGCCTCGGCACCCGCGAGCTGCTTGAGGTCTCGGCGCGGCTCGACGACATCGTCCGTCCCGGCCGGGTCAAGCAGATGGTGCGTAACGGCCGGTTGCTCCGCATCATACGCCGCTGCCACACCCCGGCGCAACAGGCCGAACTGATGGAGCTTTACAACTCGCTCTTCACCCATCCACGGCTCTCCTACACCCTCTACCGCCTCAACCAGAACCTGCTCGCCTCCACCCCGCTCTCCATCGGTCCCACGGGCGACCGCATGATTCCCCGCTGAGGCACCCCGCCATCCCGGCCATGGCCACGTCGTCATCAACCTGAAAGAGCCAAATTGGCCGATTTATTTGGCATTATGACGGCTGTACATTAACTTTGCATTGGCGGTAAAAGGCCCACAGCGCCACCGCCGACAAACGGAACTCTATAAAGACATGAACGAAGAAGACAAGAAAATCCTCTCCAAAGACCCTGACGGGCTACTCACATACGAATATATCGCCAATCACATCAACGAGATAGACGACGATATGGACTATCTCGTCGACAACATGATTGAGGTCGACGCGACGGGACAGTTTCTCGTGAGCGCCGCCCGCTACCTCTTCCTCATCGACAGCGACAGACACCGCGCCGCCATCACCCGACTCATCGCCTCGGCTATCGAGAAAGACCGCGAGCGCCGCTACATCGGCGACCTGCTCCCCGCCATCTGGGGTGCCGACTACGCCGACCGCGCCGAGGAACTCAAAGCCACAGACAACAACTTCAGGCGCATATACAAGCGCATGTTTCCCGTCGGCATCTAACCCGCTACGACTATGAGGACATGCCTTATGTTGATGGTGTCGGTGCTGATGGCCCTGACATCATGCGTCGGTGAGACAACCCGCGCCGCCGCCCCGCAGAAAACCACAGAGACAAAAATCATACCCAAGATGGAGAATAAAGACACCGCCGACGTTCTCGTCGACATAACCACAACACTCGGTAACATACGCGTACGCCTGTTTGGCGACACCCCCCGCCACCGCGACAACTTCGTGAAACTCGTCAATGAGGGCACCTACAACGGCACCCTGTTCCACCGCGTCATCAACGACTTCATGATACAGGCCGGAGACCCTGACTCCAAGAACGCACCCGCCGGCAAGATGCTCGGTTCGGGCGATGTTGGCTATCAGATTGATGCCGAGATCGTCTATCCGCGCCACTTCCACAAGCGCGGAGCCATAGCCGCCGCCCGCACCGGCGACCAGATCAACCCTGAGAAGCGGTCGAGCGGATGCCAGTTCTACATCGTCACCGGCACCAAGTTCAACGACGGCCAGCTCGACCAGATGGAGCGTCAGCTACAGCACAAGCAGATGCAGGCGATATTCGACCGCCTCGCCCGCGAGCACCGCGACTCCATCATGACCATGCGCCGCAACCGCGACCAGGCCGGGCTGAGCGCCCTCCAGGAGCAGCTCGTCAAGCAGACGGAGGCCGAGGCCGCCAAGGCGCCCGCCAAGTTCACCCACGAGCAGCGTGAGGCTTACACCACTGTCGGCGGCGCGCCCCACCTCGATGGCGACTACACCGTCTATGGCGAGGTAGTGTCGGGCATGGACGTGGTCGACAAGATAGAGCGCGTGCAGACCGACGGCAACGACCGCCCCAAGGAGGATGTGAGAATCATCTCAATGAAGATAGTCAAATGATCGAGACCACACGCTTCACGCTATCCAACGGACTGCGTGTGATACACAATTACGACAGTGCCGCCGCCATGGTGGCACTCGACGTATTATACAACGTCGGTGGCCGTGACGAGTCCCCCGATCTCACCGGGATGGCCCATCTGTTCGAGCATCTGATGTTTGGCGGCTCGGTCAACATCCCTGACTTTGACGGCGCGATAGAGCGTGCCGGAGGCACCAACAACGCCTGGACATCCAACGACTTCACCAATTTCTATGACATCGTCCCAGCCCACAACGTCGAGACCGCGTTCTGGCTTGAGAGCGACCGTATGCTGGGACTCGCGTTCAGCGACAAGGCCCTTGAGGTGCAACGCCATGTCGTCATGGAGGAGTTCAAGCAGGTATGCCTCAACCAGCCCTACGGTGACCTGTTCCATCACCTGCGCTCACTGGTCTACACCTCCCACCCCTATCGCTATCCCGTCATCGGCAAGGAGCTCGGCCATATCGAGCGCGTCACCCAAGAGGACATACGCCGTTTCTTCTACTCCCACTATGCCCCCAACAATGCCGTACTCGCCGTCTCGGGCAACATAACCGCCGACGAGACACGCCGGCTTGCCGAGAAGTGGTTTGACCCGATACCGTCGCGGGAGGTGTCACCAAGGCTTTATCTTCCCGAGCCGCCGCAGACCGCACCACGGCGCATGGAGGTGTCGGGCAACGTGCCGCAGACACTCATCGTCAAGGCTTACCGTATGCCCGGATATGCCAATCCCGACTATGCCGCCTGTGACCTCATCACCGACCTGCTCGCCCTCGGGCGCTCGTCGCGGTTCTACCGTCACCTGCTCATGGAGACCGAGCTGTTCAGCGACGTGGATGCCTCAATCGAGGGGAGCGAGGAGCCGGGCACGCTCATGCTGACGGGACACCTGCGCCCCGGGGCCGACATCATCGAGGCCGAGGAGGCTATTGTCAGGGAGACACGGCGGCTGACCGACGGATCGCTCACCCGCCGTGAGCTTGAGGGGGTGGTAAACCGCTTTGAGGCACGTACCCTAATCAACTCGATGGGCTACCGTGCCAAGGCCGAACTGATGGCCGTGGCCGAGATGCACGGAGAGGATGTCAACGACACCCTCCCGCGATACCGCGCCGTCACATGTGACGACATAGTGCGCGTCACCTCCGGGATCGTCACTCCCGACAATTGCTCGACGCTCATCTATCGCCCGGAGTGACGAGCCGCTTCTCCCCGCCGACAATATAGAATCCCGGCGCGAGTCCACGCACAGCCTCATCCGGCCTGACATTGAGTCTCACGGGACGACCATCGACAGTGTAGACGCTCACCTTCGCGTTGTCGCTGTCAGACGTGACATCGTCCATCATGGTTGTCGCTATATTGACCTTGAGAGGCGAATCATCCCCGATGTATATGTAGCTGCCAAACGGCGGGACGATGTCATCACTGACAGACACGAAACATTCGGTCGCAGAGTCATATACAAGAACATCGTCAACCATCGTGCCGCGATAGACAGCCTCGTGTATCCCATCGGCCATCACAGCCGGAGTCGCCTTGAGAGTGACATCAGCGGCAGAGATTACCGACAACGCGTCTGACGACCTGAGTATAAACGGAGTATTGGCCGGAACCGCGTCAACTGGGGCAAAACCGACCACCCCATCCTCGACCGAGACGATGCGATACAGCCCGACACCCTGCGTGGAGCGAAGGTCAAACGGCAACACCGCCGCCATCGAGCCGACTGGGTTCTTTGATTCCGCAGATACCACTGTCCCCGCAGGTGCCATTGCCTCGACAGATACCGTCGGGTAGAAATTGACCATACCGTTCACTTTGACATCCATCGCCAGTCTGAAGTCGTGTCCCGCATATAGATTGAACGATGAGGCGACAGCACCGTCAGCCGAAACCGTGACCACGTTACAGTCAGCCGACAGCGGCGTAGCGGTGTATATGACGCAATTAGGGTTGACAACCGACAACGACGCGGGAAGCCCGGTCACGGCAAGCATATCGTAGCCCGTGACCCTGACATCATCAATGGCAGCAAAGGCTTCATCGTCCCACTCACCCGACAGCCGGAGAGTGCCATCCTCCTCCGACACCACCGACAACATGCGGCGGTCGCCATACACCTCCAGTTCGGTGAGGGTAGTGCCGTATTGTGAGCTACGCTCCACGCCCGTATAGCGCAGATAGCGCATCCGCTTGTCAGCCACCGCTATACGGTCAGTACCGACACCCGAGCGCTCACGCACCGTCAGTGTCTCCCATCGGTCACCATCGACCGAGTACTCAATCAGCGCCTTGCGGGCATATGCACCCGCGTCGGTGGTGACTATCACTATCTCCGTCACATTGTAGACAGCCTCAATGTCAACACACAGCCATTGGTTGTCGGCAAACGAGCTGCCCCAGCGTGTCGATTGGCTACCATCGACAGCGTTAGCCCCGCCGAGACCCTGATTCTCGACCGACGACACCTCCACCGGCTTGCCCAATGCAAGGTTGACGCCTACGACCGACACCGGCGCGACAGTGACAGACCGTGATACCTCCACGCTGTTACCGGCGGCATCAGAGGCCGTCAGCACGCAACGGTAGAGGATGCAGTCGCCCGGCAACGGCAGCTCAACCGTGACAGGCATCCCGGTACGCGCTATGGCACCCGATGTCAGCCGGGGGGCATCAACAGCCGAGACTCCGTCGGCAGTCACCGTGTATGTCACATATCCTGAGTTGTCCGAGGCCAGAGCATTGACCCTAAGCACACCGCCACTGACATCAAAGTCAGCCGACATGACCACCGGGGCCTCGCTGTCGTTGCTGTCAAGACGGCCCGTGGCATAGACCTCGACCTCAAAGAGCGACATGCCATATTGGGTGGCAAAACCGCCCAGCTCATCGGGTACGACCCTTACATACCTCGCCGGGACAGCGTCGGTGACCAACGTCTGGGTCATCCCCGTGGCCGATGACGGCGCGGCCTCGTTACGGACCACAGTCGACCATGACTGACCGTCAGACGACACCTCGATATGATACCGCACGGCACAAGCTCCCTCCCACGTGAGGATGAATCGGTCGACGGCATACAGCCCGTCGAGCTCGACATCAATCCACTGTTCCCCACCGGGCAGGGCCTGCCATCGGGTAGAGGAATCGCCGTCAAACACCGCTCCGGGATTGTTGCCCGACCCGGCACGTGCCGGTCGTCCCAACGCTATATTGACCTCCTCCAATGCCGCGACAGTGACCGGAATATCCACCGAGACCGTACCCATGCTCAGAGTCACCGTGTACTCACCCGGTGTCACGGCACTGACCACCCCGGCAGTCGTATCGACCGTGACCGCCCCCTCGGGCGCGGGGGAGCCGTCGGCCATCACCACTGCCCAGCTGACCGGGAGAGTCAACGGATAGTCCCCGCCAAACTGGTCGAGGCACGACATCTTAAAGGACGCACTCTCTCCGGCCACCACCGTCATGGCCGAAGGAGTGACCTCAAGTCTCGACGGCTTGATGACCTCATTGACCATGACCGCGCGCGAGGCCGAGAATCCCGCGCCGGTAGTCGCCGTCACGGTCGCTTCGCCATACCCTGCGGGGGTAAACAGGCCATCACCCGTGACAACGCCGGCAGACACACTCCACCTTACATCACTCTCAACGCGATTGCCCACGATGTCGTATATGTTGGCCGTAAACCTCATCGTCTTGTCCTCATCTACCGATGACGACGGCGATGATATATCCATTCCTATCGGCTCGCCCGCCGTCACGTCGGCAGGAATACCATAAACGCTGAGTGACAGGATGGAGATGCCGTAGGATGTGCCACGGCTAAGCGCCTTGATACGCAGGTAGCGGCCCATGCCATCAACGGCGGTGGTACGCAGACCTCCCGCCGACACTCCGCTCACGGTTGACAGCGTGGCCCAGGCACTCTCAGCCGGGACATCGACAGTCTTATTTCCACCGACATACGACCCGGTGTAGCTCTCCATGGCCACTCCGTCGGGTGCCGACTGTATGAGGTATTCGGAAGCATACGCGGCCTCCCATTCAACACCAACACGCGTCAACATGCAGTCGCGGCCAAGATCGACATATATCCACTCACCGTCGACATGACGGCTACCCCATCGGGTAGATGGGTCACCGTCGGTGGCATTGGCGGTGAGTGTCCCGGCATTCTCCTCGCTGCTCGACACCGCCACGCGCCCGAGCGCGAGGTCGGCCAAGGGCGGGGTGACATACAGGCTGTGGGTGACACTCTTGTCCCCGGCTACCGCCTCAATCTCGTAAACACCGACCTGCGAGCCGTCAACATGGGGTGAGGACACCGTCACGCCGTTTATCTTCCACTCCACATCGCCGGCAAACTCGTCGCCATACTGGTCTGCCCCATCGAGCCTGAAATCGACCGACGCGCCCCTCTCGACATACCGCGTGGAGGGCAATATCACACCCGACGACAGACGCGACGGCTCACTGACCGTAATCCTCATGGAGGCACTGACAACCTTGCCACCGACACTGCACGACGCAGTCACATCGGTTGAACTGCCAATCGCCGCCGAAGGGTCGACAGTAAACAGTCCCCGGCTGTCAATCCTCCCGACCGACTTGTCGGCGACATCCCAAATGACAGCTGTCCCATCGACAGTCGCGCCATACTGGTCGAGTACCGTAGCCGTGAACCGTGAGCTGTCGAGAAAGCGCGAGCCACTCTCCGACTCCATCACAATCTCCGCAGGGGCGGCATCGGCAGTGAACACACTGAAGCGCCGCGCCGGAGCCTTGACCCTATGCACCTCACTTCCGTCGCGGTAGAAGGTGACGACACGCTCCTCGCCCGGATTATAGACCATCCACGTGTATACCCCCGCATCGTTGACAAAAGCGTTGGCCGAGGGTATATCGGCATGTACCGAGGTGTCAATATCGCCGTAGGTGAGGTGGGAGTGAATCAGGTAATATGAGATATGTCCCGTCGATATATTGGTGGCGATGCCAAGACCCTCATAATACGCACGGTCGAAAATCGCCGCCGCCTCAGCGGGGAGCGCCCGCTGCATGTAGGCAAGCACCACGTTGCCCCAGTCGTTTGACGCAAGCCGGTCCACCTTGTTGCCGCCCGGATCCACACCATCCTCAAACCAACTGTGCCCCCAGCCCGGACTGGCCATCAGGTCGTCATAGGCCCACTTGACAAAGTCGAGATCCCACGACAGGTAGTCGAGCGCCGGGGAGACGGGCATCCACTGGATGCCGTGCATGTAGAGCGGGTCACCGCCAAACCATGTCCACCAGCCAATGCCCTTGCAGGTTATATTACTGTTATACGGCGACTTGTAGAGCGTATAATCATAGTTGCCCCCGTCGCCGTGCTTGTCAAACCTCGAGTCAACGTCAAACCAGTATTCCCGCGTGGCCCGTGCCTCAGTCGACCAACCGAATATACCCGCATCGCGCATCTCCCGGTCGCCGAGAGCCACACCAAGCAGGTAGACACCGCCCCATCCCTGCATCGACTCCGACGACGACTCCTGGCCGTTGCCATTGCTGTTGCCCTGGTCTCCGAGTCCGCCGGCATAGCTGTGTCCCACCCACGGGTCCATCGTGCGCAAGAACGGGTAGCGCTTGTCCCCGCGGTCCCAGTTGGCATAATCCTTTGCTATCTCGCGCAACATCGGGCCATACCCCGCCTTGAAGTCCTCATCGACCATGCAGAGCAACGCCCCGGCGAGAGTGAAGTAACCATAATGGAAATGATGGTCATTGAACGTGTCGGAGTCATAGCTCGTGGCCTCGCCGACGAGACCGCCCCAACGGGGATAACGGGCAAAAAACATGTTTTTCTCCCCCGGAGTGTAGGTGAGCCAGTCAACAAGAGTTGACTTCAGCCTGTCACGCGACATCTCAAACGCCTCAAGGTCGCCGAGCTGTAGGGCAAACGTCATGTTGAGCGCCATCTGGGTCAGCCCCTTGCCTCCCCAGTAGGTATCCTCACCAAACGAGCCGCCACGGGCATAGCGTCCCATCAAGTCGGCCATCACCTCGGGACGGAACGGATTGTCGCGGGCATCATCGACCTTCGGGGCAGCATACCACGGCAGCATCCCGGCAAACTTATGGACTATCCCAAACTGCCGCCCCTCGGCCATCCTCATGGTACCCCTCGGGGTCAGATATGTGTCGGTGCCAAACGCCGGAGCCTTGACAGCCCCCTTGACGGCATGGGGCAGAAACCCTTGCAACACATCACCACGCGACCCGTCATCGAGGTTGACCGCATCGACCGTCCATGTCGATGCGATCTCACCGCGACGCTCGTCATACTCCCAGCTGACGCGGGTATCACGCGGCACGTTGAGCGCCACCCCGGCATACTCGCCAAGATGGGCCTCAGTCGGCAACAATGCCACCACTATATATGCCGGAGCCTCGTCTCCGTCGACCGACAGCACCTGACCGTTGTAGCTCAACCGGCATCCGGCGGGCAGGTAGATGCCATAGCAGTCACCGCCTATCCTCACACCGAGAGCCGACGATGTCACCGACGGCAGCATGGCGGGGGTCAGCTCACGCCCCGTGGTGCTGAAAAAAGTCGCGTCACCGCTCATGACAACGCGGGGGAACACCCCCTCAAGCTCAATCCACGTGAAAGGCATACCATGGGCGAGCGTGGTCCTCATGCTCCGGCCGCCCGACACCGACGGCATCAGCATCTCAACGTCCCAGTCGTGCCACGAGTCGGCAATGGCGCATGACGCCACAAAATCATCGCCACGCACCTCCAGATGACTACTCCACTTGACCTCGGTACCGTTGTCGTTCCAGTAAGTCGGGTAGCATACGGTCACACCCGTCTCAGCCGGACGCACCATCGCCGGATAGCTCCACAACGCGTCGGCAAACGGCGCGTTGATCAATCCCGTCCACCAGTCGTTGGTGGGGATGGGTTCGCCCTCGCGCTCGGTCACCCACAGCCGCTTTGTCTGCATCAACGTACTTTGGTCGCCACCGTGGGCATCAGTGCGCCCATAAGACAGCGGCGGGAACGAGGCATAGCTGCCCCTCCCGACCGCCACAGGCTCCTGAGCCTGCACCATGGCACACGCCGCAACCGCGACAGCCGCCAAATATTGTCTAATTACCATATTCACATCCATGTCTTTAAGGAGACCGCCACACGACAGCCTCCAATATATCTTGTATCTCTCCGACAAAGATACCCACGCCGACCGTCCCCACCACCCATCGTGTCGCCGCGAGTAAACATTTAGCCGATATATTACTGATTTACAACATATTTCACTCGCCGTAAAGTAGTCATTGGTTAACCGCACCACCCCCGACCGACACCACTGCATGACATAACAAAAGCGCCCCCGCAGCCTGTGACGGCGCGGAGGCGCGATGACGGTGGCCGACAACGTCAGCAGTGCTTGCTGCGGGCGTGGTCGCAGATGGCACGGGACTCGGCCCGGTCGACCTCCTCCTCGGTGGGCTCGTAGCCGGGCGCCCACTTGGACACCTCCCAAGGCTTGCGCCCCTCTATCTGCCAGTCAAAGGGATAGAAGTGGGCATTAGGGTTACGCCACGACGGCTTGCGCTTGGCATAGACTATCAAAGGCAATGCCACGAAGATGCCGACACCGACCACGATGATGCCTATGTAGACGACAGGACTGCCAGTCGATATCTGAGACGGCGGGATGTAGCTCAGAGCCAGGGCGAGGAATGCCCCTGCCATGCCCACGATGCTGACAATCCACTTGCCCAAATTGCCACCGGGGACACGGAATCCGCGATACTTGCCGGGCTGGGTGTGACGCAGACGCAAGAACGCGCCATATATCATCAACACCATTATCAGATAGATGATTGTCGCCATCTGCGACATGATCTGATAGGCCGACTCGACCGTCGGCAACACGAGCAACACGAGTGTCAACGCGCTGACAAACAAGCCCTCGATAATCAATATCGGCTTGTTGACACCGTTGCTGTTGACCCGCTGGAGCGACATCGGCAGGTAGCCCGACTGGGCGACGGCCATAAGGCCGGTGGCCGGGCCGGTGACGAGGGCGCTCACCTGACCGATGACCCCAAACATGATGAACACCGCCATCACATTGCCGAGCCATCCGAGGCCGAAGCTCTCCCACAGCGCCTTGTAGGCCACGAGCAGCGACTGCAACAGGTTGATGTTGTCGGTCGGGATGACCTCGCCGATGACGAGCGTGCCGAGACAGTAAATCACGACAATGGCCACGATGGCGAGGAATATCGAGCGGGGGAAGTCACGCGCCGGGTTGCGCATGTCATTGATGTGGACGGCCTGTATCTCCATGCCACCATAAAAGAGGAATATCGAGGCGGCCAGCACAATGGTGCTCAGATGGGAGAAGTCGGGGAAGAACGGCATCGGCGTGAGCTGGATCGGCTTGCCGAAGCAGAGGTAGAGCACACCGAGCACGAGCAGCAGCGCACCGGGGATGATGGTGCCGAACGTGCCGCCGAGGGTGCTCAGCTTGTTGGCCAGCTTCTGCCCACGGAACGAGTTGAATGTCGCCGCCCAGTAGATGACCATGGCCACCACGAGGGTATAGATCTTGTTGGACGCCAACGCCCGGTCGAAGCTCTCGGGCCAGAAGATGTAGGCCAACGACGCGGCACCGAACATCAGCACCGTCGGGAACCAGAATATGATGGTCTGCCACTCAAGATACATGGCCGTCCAGCCCCAACGCGGGCCAAACGCCTCGGCGACCCAGCGGTAGAGACCGCCGCTCTTGGTGTAGGTCGACGCGAGCTCGGCACACACCAGCGAGAACGGCAACAGGAACACGATGGCCGCAAACAGGTAGTAGAATATCGACTGCACGCCAAACTTGGCCTCAGACGGTAGTCCGCGCAGACTCAACACTGACGTGATGATGAGCACGGCCATCGCAACCATGGTGATGGTGCCCTTGGCGGTCGAGACAATCTTTTTTCTCCCCGACGGTGTTACCGCCGACTCGGGAGATGTCTTTGCTTTATCACTCATAAACAAATCGTTAGCAGGTTAGACACTAAGGGGGGAGGAGACATGGTTTATAGCGACGGCGCGGGCCGGATGACTCCATGCCGGAGCCTGGTCCCGCCCGCGCCTTATTCCGCTATGCGCGTGTCACTCACCCACCGGGTAAGCCTCGGCAATGCGTGTGCCGGTCTTGTAGTGGACTCCGGGCTGGGCGGTGATGCTCACGTTTGACGCACGCTCAAACACCATCACTATATCAGAGCCGCCAAACTGGAAGTAGGAAATCTCCTCGCCCTTGCGCAGGGTGACACCCTCCTCGGCGGTGACCACGATTGACGATACCTGAGCCATACCCATGGGCAGGATGGCCACCTTGCCTATCTTGGACTGTATGACGATAAGGCCACGGGTCTGCAAGAACTGGTAGCCGGCCTCGTCGAGCGCTGTCAGCTTACGGCGCACGATCGTGTTACGTCCCTGGGGGTCTCCCTCGATAGGCTCTGTGGTGATACCGAGCCACGTCGCGCCCTGTATGACGCGGGCCTCAAGCACCTTGCCGCCCACAGCCGCGTGCTGGCGGTGATAGTCGGTCGTGTTGAGGAACTGGTGTATCCAGATGCCACCCTTGAAGTCGTCCTTGTACTTGCTGCCCTCAAGCAGCTCCTCAATGCTCCACTCAAGACCCTTGATGTTGACCTGCGAGTCGGCGTTGACCTCCCACTGTCCGTCGTTGGTCGAGTCGGCCGGCGACACGATGATGTGGTCGTCGTTGACGGCGGCGACTGGACGGTAGCCGGGCTTGACGCTACGGGCAAAGAACTGGTTGAATGTCTTCCAACCGCCCATCGGCATCACGTAGTCGTCCATGTTGTAGCGGGGCGAGTCGTAGTAGGACTTGACAGCGGCATCGTCAATCGACTCGGGGGTGTCCATCCACTGGCCGAGCGAGATGACAAACCGGCGCATCCACTCTGACAGCGGGGTGAGCGGCGGCATCACATTGTCCTTGAGCTGACTGGGGATGATGGGGGTCTGCAACTCCTTGACAGGACTCTGGTCGAGCAGGAAGTAGAACATGGTCACATGCTTGTAGACGACATCGCCCTCGGGGTCTTCCTTAGGCACCCAGTGGAGGTTTGACTCACACCAGTCAAAGTAGTCGTCGAGCGTCTTGATAGGCTCATACTCTATCGTGTTGTAGGAGCGTGCCTTGTCGAGCGCCTGCTGGAATTTGTCACGCCAGCCATTCTTGTCAATCATGTCGATGAGTTCCTGCACGATTGGCGAATAAGTCTTGTTTGCCATAGTAAATATTGTTTTTTAGGTTATCGCGGCGACGGGAATATCGACTGATTGACATGGCCGTGTGCCGTGGTCATATATGGTTATCTTACGAATGAAAGTATCATTACCGGTGACGCCATCGCTGACATCAGGCCATCTCGGCCTCGACCTCGTCGCGGGCGGCGAGCACGCAGGTGATCACGTGGTCCATCACGGCGGGATTGTTGTAGACATTCATCGGGTAGGTCTTGAGGGCGTAGACCGTGCCCTCGGGGTCGCTGCTATCGGCATTCCACGAGGCGGTGCGGAATCCCGTGCTGTAGGCGATGTGGGGTGTCGGCTTGCCGTCAATCTGATGACCCTCAAGATACCAGTGGAACATCTTCTCGCCCACGGCCTGCTGGAAGCGGTTGTTGGCTATGAGGTCGGCACGGTAGTCGCGGTCGTTGAGCTCACGCGAGAACTGCTGGCGTGCATCGGTGCCCTTGGGATAGACGCGGAACAGCGTTATGAAGCCGGTGTCGTCGGCATCGGCCATCACCATGTCGGTCTGCTCCTCGACAAGCGAGTCCATGTAGAGGCGCACCTCAAGTATGCCGCCAAGCACGGCCTGGAGTCCCTCGATGCCGAGATACTTCAGTGTGGCCCATCCGGCGAGTGAGCCGCCGGCTGTACGCGACACCTCAAGGGTGTAGTACATCGGGTTGTAGGGGGTTACCTCCTGGAGGTAGGCGTAGGAGCCGCGCCGCATGATGTTCTCAAACTCGGCGGCGTCGCGGTAGAGGAAGCAGCTGCTGATATAGGGGGAGAATCCAAACTTATGGAAGTCGATGCCCACGGCGTCGGCCACATGGATGCCCTTGATCTCGTCGTAGTTTTTCTTGATGACAGCGAGCGCCTCGCGTGAGAACCCGAGGGGGTTGGCCTCGAAGTCATAGTGGCGGAACACCTGCCACGACCATCCGCAGACGGCGTCGGCATAGAGCAGAGCCTTGCCGTAGGGAGCCTTGTTGGGGTACTTGTCGAGCAGACGGCGCACGTCGGCGATGGGGTCGAAGACACTCGCGTCGGTGGTGCCCATTGTGCAGACCACCTCGACCACGGGTATATTCTTTTCGGTCAGTTCCTTGAGCGTGGCCTCAAGGGCGTTGAGGTCCATCTTGTTGCTCTCGGGGTCGGTCGGAATGATGATGACGTTGTCCATGCCGAGGCCAGTCCAGTCGGTGGCGTTCTGACGGCAATAGTGAGCCTGGCCGGAGACGAGTACCTTGCCGTCGGTGCGGATGCCCTTGTCACGCGAGCCGGGGAATACGCGGGTCAGGGCATACTTCAGTCCATAGAGCCAGCAGCCCGAGCCACCGTAGGTGTATACCGCACCGGCCTTCTCGGATTCCCAGCCAAACAGGTCGGCGAGCATACCGCCGCTCTCGAGTTCGGCCTTGTGGACATTCCACGCATACTCCCCCTCGATGATGTTGGGGGCAAATATCAGCGGCAGCATCGAGGCGACGATGCTCGCATTGTTGGGCTGCGGCCACACGTTTGACATCGTCAGCGGACTCGACACGTCGGGCATACCTTTGAACAAGTTGACGCAGTCACCGATAACCTCGTCGAGATTACCGGCCTTCTGGGGTATCTTGCAATTCTTGACATCGGGATAAGTGTAGTCGAGCTTTGAACTGTCGCCGAGAAATGCCGTGCCGCCGGGAGCGGGGCGCAGTTTGTCGATAAGCTCGACAGCCTTTTTCATCGACTCGGCGAGTGAGTCGGGGCCACCTTTGAACGGGGCGGGAAACTCGCCGTTGAGCTGTTTGCGGTACGTCGCCCAACGCGGGGCGTTGCCTAATATCTCTCCATCTTCATTCCAGATTTCATTCCGGTTTTTCGTGTTGGCCATAATAGAGTCAGTATAATTGTGTTTTTATGTTGTCCTGTACAAGAAACAACATATCCCCAAAAGTAATGTTTGTCCCCCGCCACGTTTTAACATTATATCGCTTTGGCAATGGGACCGCGCTCCACGACGCACCCCCCGAAAACACTCCCCCGGCCACCTCTTCCCAACCTCGGGCGACGGATAATCGTCGCAAAAATGCAACGATTACTTGGCGCTTTTGCCGCAAAACTGCTATATTTGCACCATGAGTGTTAACAACAGACATACCACATATATATGGCAGCAGACTGAGTGGCCAAAGTTTCATTGGGACTCCGAGGCATTGCTTGAGCCTCTGGGACGGCTCAGTCAATTGCATGGGCTGCTGAATGGCCGCATGTCGATGCTCGGGTTCAGGGAAAAGAACTCATCATTACTGTCGGCCATGGCTGATGAATTGGTAAGCTCCTCAAAGATTGAGGGAGTGATGCTCAATCCCGGCTCTGTAAGGAGTAGCATCGCCCGCCATCTCGGCATTGACGACGATGGAATGTTTGCGAAGGACTATTACGTAGAGGGACTGGTGGATGTCATGCTCGATGCTGTGCAAAACTGCCACACGGAACTGACCACCGAACGACTGTTTGGATGGCACGCAGCACTTTTTCCCTTAGGACGCAGTGGTATGCGCCGAATCACTGTAGCCGACTGGCGTAATGGCAACGAACCCATGCAGGTGGTCTCGGGAGCGATTGGACACGAGAAAATCCACTATGAGGCACCCCCATCAGCCGATGTACCCTTGGAGATGGAGAAATTGATTGAATGGTGCAGCACGGCCAATCTACCGCCATTTGTCATGGCCGCCGTGGCTCACCTGTGGTTTGTCACCATACATCCCTTTGACGACGGCAACGGACGTATAGGCCGCACCCTCGCTGACATGCTCATTGCACGTGTTGACGAGAATCCGGCACGTTACTACAGCTTGTCAGCCGAAATCAACCGCAATAAGAAGTCTTATTATGAAATACTTGAACGCACGCAAAAGGGGAGCCTCGACATTACCGAGTGGATACTGTGGTTTTTCAACCTACTTGATAGTGCCATAGCGCGCACTATCGGGACCGTCGGACACATACTGCAGAAAACCGCTTATTGGGAGAAGTTTCGCGATACTGACATTAACGAGCGACAGCGTAAGGTTATCAACCGATTGTGGGATGTATTTGAGGGAAAGCTCACATCCTCAAAGTGGGCAAAGATATGCCATTGCTCACGTGACACAGCCATACGCGACATCAAGGATTTGATAGCCAAGGGTATGCTCCGCAACAGCGGAGAACGTGGACGGAACGCCAACTATCTCCTCGCCGAGTAACGGGCTACATGCCCAATCCATACTCTGACATTGATGTGGCACACCATTGTGTGCTACGGAGACAGTCTGTTTCCTCATCATAGGGCGCAGGAGTGCGAGAGGATGGTAGGTGAAGGGGGTGGCGGGAGGGGTATCTTTGCGGGAGAGTGACTTTGTCACGATATGACCTTAGATACCATATAACCTTAGATACTATGAAAAACAATGATGGCCGATGGACGGGATATGATTTCAGCGACGGCAGACGCCCGGAGTGTGACAATGTGAGGAAACAGAGCGTGTTGACCGTTGAGCCACACGGTGGGTTGCTGTGTGACAGCGGCGCGTTTCCGTCTGTGGCGGGACGCGGGAGCGCCACAGGCCGGGCGAGAGGTACCTCGGGGAACGCCATGGCAGTACGGGCGACGGAGTGCCGCAATCTGCGGGCGCATACTGATGCGTCGGGACGCTATCTTGCCCCGGTGACCGCCCCGCGATGTATCGCGCTGACCGACAGCCGCCCGTTTTTCACTTTTGCCGGTTCTGATGGGGATACCGTGTTGTTTCTCAGCCGGGGTGACACCCTTGAGGTGCTCGACGAGACGAGCGGGGCGACGGCCACCGTGGGACGGCTTCCCGACGTGCCGCTATGTGCCGTGCAGAGCGGCGACAATGTCGTGGTGATGACACGGCGTGGCAGTGTGACCGTGAGCCGTGACGGCGAGGGAACCTGGGCCATCGGACGGTCGGGCGACAGTATGCCGGTGTTGCAGACCTGCACCGGCGAGACACGCGAGTTTGAGAGTGTCATCCCCGCCCGCTCCTTTGCCACTCCCTACACCCGCTGGAACGGACGGCTCACCGACACCGATGCCGCCACACTGACATCCGACCTTGCCGAGGCATATGAGGATTGCGTGCGTCAGGCCGCCGAGGCGGGCTACTTCACGGCCCCGGTCGTGGTAGGTTACAGCCTTGCCGGTGCCGCGCCCTCTATCCTGACAGCGGCAGGCATATTCCAACTCCCCGACCCAGTGACACTCACTGTCACGACCGAGTCAGGGATGTACACCGGCCACAACGCCTGTGTCGTCAAGCTGCGCGGCTACCGGCTGACGGTGCGTGTCGCCGACAATCCGTCAGACTACAGCGGGATGGTGTCGGTCAGGGTGTCGCCCCAGCTCCACGTGGTCAATCCCGCGACAGCCGTTGTGTATCGTCAGCTCTCGGGCAGCAGCGGAGCCACGCTACAGGCTTGGATGCCCGGGATACCACGCCAGTCATCCACTGCGACGCAAGCTCAGGGTCGGCTGATTGCCGAGGCCGCTGCCGGACTTCAGGCCATGAGTCCGGACATGACACTGCAAGGGCCGATGACCCCGGGGACAACAGTCGGCGAAATCATGCCGGGCGAGGTATGTTCCGTGGCTGAGGATCGCGCCCGACTCGCCGCGATGTCAGCCACCACAGCCTCCGACACAACGCTCACCGATGGCGAATGGAGGGCATCGACCGTGCGTCAGGCCGGCGATATGGTCGTCTGGGGAGACATCACCACCTCGGCAATCGCCCCAATGCCGCTGACGGCACTCGCGGCGACAACACGTGCCGGCAGTTGGCACGGATGTGTCACGGTGACACTCGGCGACGGACGCGGACAGGTCGTGTGGAGCGGCGAGGGGCGCGACAACTGCCCCGACCTGCTGTGGCCTTTGCTATGCTATCCCGCCGCCGGAGCTACCACGATGACCATCAGGCTCACATCGGCCGACGGCCTTGTCAGACGGCTCACCGTCCCCCTGTCGCCATCGCCCGATGGCCGCATGTCTATCTACTTCGACCCATCGTGCGCCCCCGTCTCGATACCGCCGGTCGATGAGGATTACCTGATACCCGCATCGACCGCTGCCGACATCCACCGTCCGGGTCTGGTGGTGACGGCACGCGTCGAGAGTCCCCTACAGCCACTCACCTCCAAGGTCGTGACCGAAGGAAGCATCACCACACTCGCCGGGGCATCAAAGGCGGCATCGTCGCTCGACGTCACCCGCACGAGGCTCTACCTGTTTGCCACTTCAGGCATCTGCATACTGTCGGTCAGCTCAACCACCGGCGCGGTGTCGAGCCGGCGCATCAGCCGCCATCCCGTCACCTCACCGGACCACATCGCCGAGACCCCGTCGATGGTCGCGGCGCTGTCGGGCGACTCGCTCCTTGTCATCGACGGCAACCGGGTGACAGTCGCGGCACATGGCAAGCGTTACACGGCCATAGGATATGATGCCGCCCACGACGAACTGGCACTCATCGACTCCGAGGGCATCCTCACAGCCACAAGCATCCCAGCGGGCGAATCATACACAAGCGACCTGCGTCCCACGGGATTCTACTGTGACCATCGGCTCATACTGCGGCTCGACGACCGTCTGCTCGACATGTCGTCCAACGACGCGAGCGGCGCGGCCTCCATAGTCTGGGAAGGTGAGATTTCATGTTTCCCCCACACACCAGTCATAGCCGGGAGTCTCGGTATCGAGCTGTTCAGCTCCATGGCCGACTGCCGCATAAGATTGCTCGGTGCCGCCGGAGCCGACACCCCACTCCCGATAACCACCCTTAGGGTGCGAGGAGCCGTCAACCATCAGCTGACAGCACGCGTGGCCGCGCCGTGGCGACGGCGGCTGACAGTGCGCATCGAGGGTACGGCCGATGCCGACACACGCCTCTACGGACTGCGACTCAACGTGAGAGACTAAATACCGAAACCTTAATCATCCTACACCTTAATCATCCAATACTATGACCATCCAGCAACTGATAGCCGAGAATGACCGGCGACGCGCCATGCTTGAGCGCGACTACGACCCGCTGCGCGGTATCGGGTGCAGCGGCAAGAGGGTAAAGGCCAACTCACCCTACGACACGGAATGCTCTATGATACCCGTGCCGATGACCCTCGACCCCGGATACCGGCTCGTGACATCACGCGCCGAGTGGCAGCAACTGCGATTCCGCCACGACTTTGAGTACTGGGCGGCATCATGCGTCCATATACGCCACAAGACGCGGGGCGTGGAGGTGCCGTTCGTACTCAACGCGCCACAGCGGCGCGTACTCGCCATGCTTGAGGAAGACCGCCTCGCCGGACGGCCCATACGCCTCATCATGCTCAAGGCGCGTCAATGGGGAGGCTCGACATTGATACAGATGTACTTCGCGTGGATACAGATCATGCTGCGGCGCAACTGGCACTCGCTGATATGCGCCCATGTCAAGGATACGGCATCGACCATACGTGCCATATACGCGGCCATGCTCAGCTCCTACCCCGCCGAACACTGGGCCGAGGAGGAGAAGCCACGTTTCGCTGCGTTTGAGGGGTCGCAGAACACACGCCTCATCGCCGGGCGCGGTTGCCGCGTGACACTCGGGTCGAGTATGCGGCAGGACAGCGTGCGCGGTGCCGACTACTCAATGGCCCATCTGACCGAGGTTGCCTTCTGGGGTGACACCGCCAAGCGTTCGCCCGACGACTTCATACGTGCCGTCGTAGGCTCCGTACCGCTCGAACCGCTCACGGCTGTTGTGATGGAATCGACCGCCAATGGTGTCGGCTCATACTTCCACACCGAGTGGCTGCGTGCCAAGGCCGGGGAGAGCGACAAGTGCCCGGTGTTCGTCCCATGGTGGGAGATAGAGATGTACCGTCTGCCGGTAGATGACCCGCAGAGGCTGTGGGACTCGATGACCCCATACGAGCGGAGACTTTGGGAACGCGGCCTCACTCTTGAGATGATAGCGTGGTATCACGCCAAGCGGCGCGAGACACGCACCGACGCGATGATGCACGCCGAGTATCCGACCGATGATGTCGAGGCATTTGTCAGCTGTGAGACCGATGTGTTCGGCACCGAGAGAGTCGAGCAACTGCGGCTGTCATGCACGGATCCCGCCGAGCAGGGGGAGTTGGCCGTCACGACCAATGACAAGGGGCATCGCGATGTCAGCGTAGTACCCGACCCGTCGGGCTGCATGAAGGTGTGGAAGCGACCCGAGACCGACACCGCCATGCCGGTGCGTGACCGCTACGTGGTTACGGTGGATGTCGGAGGCCGGTCACAGGCGAGTGACTACTCGGTGATTGCCGTCCTCGACCGTGGACTCCGTCCCGGCGACCTGCCCGAGGTGGTAGCCCAATGGCGCGGCCACGCCGACCACGACATGCTCGCAGCCAAGGCCGCGACAATAGCCCGGTGGTATGGCGAAGCCCTGCTCGTGGTCGAGAGCAACACACTTGAGACCGACAGCAACGGCTCATACATCCTCGCGGCGCTCAACGACTCCTACCCCAATCTCTACGTGAGACGGCGCGACGAGACCACAGCCATGGGCCTCGAATCAAGACCGGGATTCCACACCAACCGCACCACCAAGATGATGGCCATCGACACGCTGATTGCCGCCGTGCGCGACGGCACCTACGTGGAGAGGGATGTCGGCGCGTGCAACGAGCTGGCAACCTACGAGCGCAAACAAAACGGCACCTACGGCGCACGCAACGGCCATCACGACGACATACTGATGACCCGCGCCATTGCACTGCTCGTCATGTCGCGTATGCCACCACCGATCGCGCTGCCGTACGTCCCGGCCCGCTATGTCTGGTAGGGTCAGGCAGTGGGGGCGTCGAGAGTCGCCAATATCTGATGCAGCTCCTCGTCTGTGGCCGTCAGCCGCGAGCGGCATTCGGCAATAAGGTCGGCGGCACGGCGCGTGTAGGCCGACAGCAGGTCGATGTCGACATCGTCTGACTGCATCATCCTTACGATGCGCTCCAGTTGGCCGACAGCCTGTGAATATGACAGTTCCTTGACCGGGACTGATGATATTTTATCGTTATTATCCATTGTCTTACAATCGTTTATCTCCTGTTTTATCCAATCTTTCGTCTCCAATCTATGACCGACATGCTGACATTTATTGACAGTCCCGCGCTATCCCGCCGCCTCGTCACCGTCGGGAATCACCGTCCCGTCGCCGACCACCGAGAAAATCGACCCGTCGGCGGTCACCGTCTCTATGACATCGCCGGGGGAGACATCATCGAGAGAGCGCACAGTCATGCCACCACATCGGGTGACCGTGAAGCCGCGACGGAGCACAGCCGCCGGGGAGAGCGCCACCACCACGGCATCGAGTCCGTCGAGACGCACCGTGGCACGCCGCACGAGGTCGGAAGTGACCGTGGCGAGTGTCGCGGCGAGATGGTCGAGAGCCATGCGGCGCGGCGCTATGTGGCGCACGGGGAGCTGCCCCACGACCTGGAGGGTGGAGTCGAGTCTGAGGCGGGCACGTTCGAGTGCCGCTCCGGGAAGCGTGGGGAGCAACACGCCATACTGTGCAAGCTGCATCCTCATGCCCGCCACGCGGTCGGAGACATAGCGGTGTATGTCGGCGGCAAGCCGCGCCACGCGGTCGAGGGCGGCATTGCCACGGGCGATAAGCCACTCGGCGGCGGCAGTCGGGGTCTTGACCCGCATGTTGGCAACGTAGTCGAGCACGGTCACATCGCGCTCATGCCCGATGCCGATTATAACCGGGAGAGGAAACTGGGCTATGTTGGAGGCAAGCTCGTAGTCATCAAATGCCAAAAGGTCACTCGTCGCGCCGCCACCACGTATTATCACCACACAATCCCACTCCCCGGCATCGGCGGCGATGGCATCGAGGGCCGCGATGACCGCCGGGGCGGTGCGCCTGCCCTGCATGACGGCTGGGAAAAGCCGGGTCACAAACCGCAACCGCGACGGATTGGTGTAGAGCTGATGGAGGAAGTCGCCATAGCCCGCCGCTCCCGGGGCCGAGATGACAGCGACACGCGACGGCACCTCGGGCCATTCAAGGCTGCGGTTGGCCTCAAGGATACCCTCGGCCTGCAACCTCATCAGTATCTCACGGCGACGGCGCATGAGGTCGCCCATAGTGTAGTCGGGATTGACGGCGGTGATGTTGAGCGAGAGGCCAAACACAGGGTGCATGTTGGCCGACACGCGGAGCATCACCTTGATGCCCGTCGCAAAACGCTGCCCCGTGACGGCAAGGAACTCCGGGGCAATACGGCTGTACACGTTGGCCCACATGGTTGCCCTCGCCCTTGCCACGGTCTGCCCCGAGGAAGCGTCCTTTTGAAGCAGCTCCATGTAGCAGTGTCCGCCACGCACGGCTACGTCGCTAAGCTCGGCGGTGACCCATACCCCCTGAGTGGAGGGTACGGTGACAAGCGCCGTGATGCGGCGCATGAGGTCGAGCAGCGTGACCGACTCAACCGTGGTCATCGGAGCGGTGACATGCGTTTGCCGTCCCAGCGGAACTGCAATACGGGATGGAAATACTCGCTCACCGAGAGGTCGTCAGGCGAGATGAACGATGACAGATTGTTGGTCAGGGTCAGCACCCGCGTCGAGGGGTCGTACTCATAGCTCACTATGAGAAACGGCACCATCGCCTCAATCATGTCAGCCTGGGCGCGTCCCGCCTCGGTCAACCAGTCACGCAACGACGGCGCGGTGAACAACACCGCCCGGGCCGGAGTCCAGTCACGGCCATAGAACGACATGCGGCTGTCGCGTGCCGGCATGGCAACGGTCTCGATAACTGTAATCAACGAGTCCTTTCCGGCGGGAAGCACGGCAATCTGATAGGTCGACGCGTCGGTCATCTTGAATGTGAGGCTCTCGGGCGAGAGGGCGGTGATGCGCGACGAGCCGCGTAGCTGATTGGTGGAAGCGGTCGATGAGCCGCTGTTGAAGTAGTCGATCATATCGAGCCTCGTGGTATTGTCGAGCAGAGGAAACTGCGACGCGGGAGCAGTAGCAAACGCCCGTGAGGCCGTAAGCTGTGCCGAGGCTGACATGACAGTCAGCAACATGGCCGACAGCAGCAATATAAGTCGATGTCTCATAGTTGGTATATCTTGTTTTTTTAAGTATTCGGATATCAGTGGAAGATGGCGGGAGCTTACTTGCGCTTGCGCGAGGACTTCTTCGCACCGCCCTTGCCTTTGCGGCCAAAATGCTCGCGGGGCGACTCGGCGCTGTCATCGTGGCCACCCTTGCGGCGCGACAGACGGCCATAGTCCTTGTCAGGGTCGGCAACCTCGGCATAGAGGCGCTTGCCCACGAAGTCGAGACCCTTCAGACCCTCGACAACACGGCGGACATCGGCTTTCTTGACATCAAAGAGAGAGTAGCGCGGCAGCAGGTCGATGCGTCCGACATCGACACGCGCCCCGGGAAGCTCGTGATTGAGAATGTCGATTAGATTACCCGCGAAAAATCCGTCGCTCTTGCCGGCGTTGACATATATACGCGCCATGCCACGCTCGGCTGTGCGGCGGTCCTTCTCGGCATCGGTAGCCGGCTTGCGTGACTCACGTTCCTTTTTCTCCCGGCGGGGTTTCTCGTCGATAAAGTCGATTGTCGGAGCATCCTTGTAGTAGTCGAGCAGACGGTTGAACTCAAGCGAGAGCACACGCTTGAGCAGGTCTTCCTCCGAGAGCCATCCGAGCTTGCGCGACACCCCGGAGAGATATTTGCCTATCTCCTCCTCGTTGACCTCGACACGCTCGATGCGGTCAGCAAGGTTGTAGAGCTGCTTCTCGATGATGTGGCGCGGCGTGGGAACCTCCTCACGCTGGAATGTCTTGCCGATTTTCTTCTCTATCTCGCGGAGCTTCGAGCGCTCGCGTGAGTGGATGATGGCCACGGATATGCCGGTCTTTCCGGCACGGCCTGTTCGGCCCGAGCGGTGGGTGTAGGTGGCTATGTCGTCGGGCAACCCATAGTTGATGACATGGGTCAGGTCATTGACATCAAGACCACGGGCGGCGACATCGGTGGCGACAAGCAGCGTCAAGACGCGGTCGCGAAACTTCTTCATCACAACATCGCGTTGCGACTGTGACAGCTCACCGTGGAGAGAGTCGGCGTTGTAACCGTCGCGTATCAGGTTGTCGGCTACCTCCTGGGTCTCGCGGCGCGTGCGGCAGAAGATGATGCCGTATATATTGGGGTTGTCGTCGGCGATGCGCTTCAGGGCGAGGTACTTGTCCTTGGCGTGAACCATGTAGTAGACGTGGCGTACGTTCTCGGCGCCGGTGTTGCGTGTGCCGATGACAAACTCGACCGGGTCCTTCATGTAGCGCTTGGCTATGCGCGAGATCTCAGCCGGCATCGTGGCTGAGAACAGCAGCATCTTGCGATTGTCGGGGACATGGGCGAGGATGTCGTTGATGGAGTCGAGAAAGCCCATGTTGAGCATCTCGTCGGCCTCGTCGAGGATGACCGTATGTACATCATCGAGCTTGACGACCCCACGGTTGATCAGGTCGATGAGACGGCCCGGGGTGGCAACAATCACCTGCACCCCCTTCTTGAGGGCTCGTATCTGGCTCTCGATGCTCGAACCGCCATAGACGGGGAGCACCGACATGTGGGGCATATATTTAGAGAAATCGGCCAGGTCTCCGGCAATCTGCAAGCACAGCTCGCGTGTCGGCGACAGGATGAGGGCCTGCGGGACGCGGCGCGACACGTCGATGCGCTGCAACACGGGCAGACCAAACGCCGCCGTCTTGCCTGTGCCGGTCTGTGCCAGCGCCACCACGTCGCCATCCTCATGGAGCAGATGGGGTATCACCTTCTCCTGTACGGGCATCGGCATCTCAAAACCCATCTCACCGATGGCACGCAGCAGCGGCTCGGCCACACCCAATTCTTCAAATGTCTTCATATGATATGCTATATTTTATTTTCAACAAAGATACGACATATAATAGAGATAACATCCTATCCACGCCGAAAGTTACCAACAACGCCGACAATACGCGGTCAACGGACACCGCAAGCAGCCCCAAACGCAGCAAGCCGGAGGCCGCTGACAAATATAACATGGACAAAATGGAAATATCCGTCATCATGTCGTTGATGCACACCTCCTAACGATGACAAACAGCACAAAACGAGGCGCAATGTGCCATTGGTTAAGATTGTGTTAACGGATGGTAAGTAGTGAAAAGTTTCATTACTTTTGCAACAGCAAACAATACGAATCCATTATGGCTAAAGCTAAAGGAGCTGTTATCATCAACACGGAGCGCTGCAAGGGGTGTGACCTCTGCGTGGTGGCGTGTCCCAAGGATGTACTGGTACTGCAACCCAAGGAGGTCAACGACCGTGGCTATCACTTTGCGACGGCGGCACGCCCCGATGACTGCATAGGGTGTGCCAACTGTGCGGTCGTGTGTCCCGACGGATGTATCGAGGTGTACCGTGTGGTAGAGTGACGGCTGTTGCCGCAGGTTGAGACCGGGACAAAGAGACCGGGAAGATGAGAGGATTCCAAAAACGACAGAAGATGAATGAAGATGTGAGACTGATGAAGGGCAACGAGGCCATAGCCCACGCGGCGATACGATACGGGGCTGATGGCTACTTCGGCTACCCCATCACGCCGCAGTCTGAGATACTTGAGACCCTTGAGGCCGAGATGCCGTGGGAGACCACCGGCATGGTTGTGCTACAGGCCGAGAGTGAGGTCGCGGCAATCAACATGGTATATGGAGGCGCGGCAACCGGCAAGGCGGTGATGACCTCATCGTCGTCGCCCGGCGTGAGCCTCAAGCAAGAGGGAATCTCATATATAGCAGCCGGATCGCTGCCCGCGCTGATAGTCAACGTGATGCGCGGCGGGCCCGGTCTCGGCACCATACATCCGTCCCAGGCCGACTACTTCCAAGCCACAAAGGGTGGAGGACACGGTGACTACCGGCTCATCGTGCTGGCTCCGTCGACGGTGCAGGAGATGGCCGACTTCGTGGCAACGGGATTTGACATGGCGTTCAAGTACCGCAACCCGGTGATGATACTCGCCGACGGCATCGTGGGACAGATGATGGAAAAGGTGGTACTGCCGCCCCAACGTCCACGGCGCACTGCCGAACAGATTGCCGAGCAATGCCCCTGGGCCGTGACCGGCCGTGCCGGCAACCGCCGGCCCAATGTGATGACTACTCTTGAGCTTGACTCATATGTCATGGAGGAGGTCAACAACAAGCTACAGGCCAAGTACCGCGAGATAGAGGCACAGGAGCAGCGCTGGGAGGAGTTCATGACCGACGATGCGGAGTATCTGATTGTGGCTTTCGGCTCGATAGCACGCATCTGCCGCAAGAGCATCGAGGTGGCCCGCTCCCAGGGTGTGAAGATAGGGCTGCTGCGACCCATCACACTGTGGCCGTTCCCGTCGCAGGCTGTCAACGAGCTGTCACGCAGGGTCAAGGGCATAATGGTGGTCGAGCTCAACGCCGGACAGATGATAGAGGATGTCAAGCTAGCCTGTGCCGAGCCTGTCCCGACCTACCACTTCGGTCGGCTGGGGGGCATCGTGCCAAACCCATCCGAGGTGCTCAATGCCTTTTACAAATACTTTCCCTCATCCAAACCAACAGAGAAATGAGCGACACATCCAATGATATAATCAAGCCGGAAAACCTTGTCTACGCCAAGCCCCGGCTGCTCAACGACAACAATATGCACTACTGTCCGGGATGCTCCCACGGGGTGGTGCACAAGCTCATCGCCGAGGTGATAGAGGAGATGGGCCTGGAGAATGGCGTGGTTGGCATAGCCCCGGTTGGATGCGCGGTGTTTGCCTACAACTATGTCGATATCGACTGGATTGAGGCGGCACACGGACGCGCCCCAGCGATAGCCACCGCCGTGAAGCGGCTCAATCCCGAGAACCTCGTGTTCACATATCAGGGCGACGGCGACCTCGCGGCGATAGGCACCTGCGAGACCATACACGCGGCCAACCGTGGGGAGAATATCGCGATAATATTCATAAACAACGGTATATACGGCATGACTGGCGGCCAAATGGCCCCCACCACCTTAGAGGGGATGAAGACCTCGACGACCCCATACGGCCGACGAGCCGACCTGAACGGCTATCCGCTTAAAATCAGCGACCTGCTCGTGCAGCTTGATGGCACGTGCTACGTGACACGTCAGGCCGTCCACACCCCGGCGGCTGTGCGCAAGACCAAGGCGGCGATACGCAAGGCTTTTGAGAACTCGCTCGCCGGGCGCGGCACCTCGATGGTGGAGATAGTGTCGACCTGCTCGTCGGGATGGAAGATGACCCCTGCCGATGCCAACCGATGGATGGCCGAGAACATGTTTGCCAAATACCCCATGGGCGACCTCAAGGACACGACCGTGAGCAACCCCGCTAACGAAACTGAAGGATGAAAGAGGAGATAATAATAGCCGGATTTGGCGGGCAGGGAGTCCTGTCGATGGGCAAGATACTGGCATACGCCGGACTGATGGACGGTCTTGAGGTTACATGGATGCCGTCATACGGGCCTGAACAGCGCGGCGGCACAGCCAACGTCACGGTGATACTGAGCGACGAGCCGATAAGCTCGCCGGTGCTTGACACCTACGATATAGCCGTCATACTCAACCAGCAGAGCCTTGACCGATTTGAGTCGAGGGTGAAGCCTGGCGGGATACTTATATACGATTCATACGGCATCCACAAGCCACCGACACGCGAGGATATAACGATATACCGCGTTGACGCCATGGAGGCGACATTTGACCTCCCGTCGTCCAAGAGCTATAACATGGTGGTGCTTGGAGCGTTGCTCAAGGTCAAGCCGTTAGTGCCGATTGAGGCTGTCACCGCCGCCCTGCGCAAAACCCTCCCGGAGCGTCACCACCACCTCATCCCGATGAACGAGGAGGCTGTGGCCAAGGGGATGACGTTAGTGAAATAACGAGGTTTTGTAGGATATACAATACCAAGATAATATAAAAGTTGTCGGTTATAGCCGACAACTTTTGTTATAAATAGTCGGATATATACAGCCAAAATAGCACGAAAGTTGTCGGATATAGCCGACAACTTTTTGTAATATTGTTATTGGCAATCTGAAAAAAATCTGTATCTTTGCGCGTAATCATCTCAATGACCGACAATGAATAAAGATGTCATAAAGCAGATAATATTGGCACGCCAACAATTCATATCGGATATATCACTAATATACAGGGATATATCCCTTGATCGCCATGCAAATTATGTGCTGATCGGCATGAGACGCGCGGGGAAGAGCTATCTGCTGTACCAACATATAAAGCAGCTTGTCGCCGAGGGTGAGCCGATAGAACGGATGCTCTTTGTCAACTTTGAGGACGAACGCCTCACGGGCATCACTGTCGGAGAGCTGCATCTGATACTCGAAGCATACCACGAACTGTTTGCCTACGAGCCAATAATATTCCTTGACGAGATACAGGTGGTCGAGGGGTGGGAACACTTCGCAAGGCGCCTCGCCGACGAGAAACGGCGGGTGTATGTGACAGGCAGCAACTCACGCATGTTGAGCCGCGAGATAGCAAGTACACTCGGCGGACGATACATAACGCGGGAGATATTTCCATTCAGTTTCAGGGAGTATCTTGAATACAACGGCATAGAGCTGTCAAAAAACTGGCTCTACAGCAACACGCGCAACGAGGTGGTGAGAAACCTCGATGAATATCTCAGATATGGAGGGCTGTCAGAATGTTTTGACATCGCCGACAAGCGCTCATGGCTCACATCGCTATACAGCAAGATAATATATGGGGACATAGTGGCACACGGCCAGATAAGGAACGAGACCGGCATACGGCTGCTGACAGGCAAGATAGCCGAGAGCATAATGCAACCTGTCAGCGTAAGGCGCATAACCGACGTAATAAAATCGGCCGGTGCAAGCGTGACCCGTGAGACCATAACAAACTACCTGACCCTGCTCAAAGAGGGCTATCTGATATTCCCGGTAAGCAATTTTGCCTCGGCCATGTCAGAGAGGGAGACCACCAAGAAATACTATTTCTACGACAACGGCATACTCAATCTGTTTCTGATAAACCCCGAGGCCAAGCTGCTTGAGAATCTCGTGGCCATCACCCTATTACGGAAATATGGCGATGGGGTCTTCTACTACTCGCGCAACGTGGAGGTAGACTTCTACATACCCTCGCGTGACGAGGCCATACAAGTGTGCACGACTCCTGACGAACCCGCGACATACAACCGTGAGATGAGGGCACTGGCATCGGCATCAAAGCACCTCAAGACCAAGCGCAACATAATGGTCACCCTCAACTCGTCGGGAGGAGCCGGGAGCGGCGACGCGTTTGTCGAGATAATACCAATATGGCGATGGCTGCTTGAAGAATAACAAAATATGGAGATAGAGTCAGCCACTACCTATCAATCACAGCGGGGTCTAACAGGAAATCAAAAAGGCCAACAATCAAATATCCATTATCATTCTGATACGGCATAAGATTGTCCATTACCACTAAGATTTTCTTAAACGAATCGTCAATATTGCGGAATGACGCTGTCTCTTGCAACATTTTTGCCTCATCAGGAATAGACAGCGCGGATTGTATGTAATATCTCCTGTCAGAGTCATTGACAACAAAGTCAACCTCAAATTGCCGACGTATATACTTCCCATCGGCATCGTGGCCTGACACCTCTACCATACCCACATCAACAGAATAACCGCGATAGAGAAGCTCATTAAAGATGATGTTCTCCATAATATGAGACAACTCTACTTGACGGAAATTGAGCAGTGCGTTTCTAAGCCCCAAGTCAGTAAAATAATACTTGGATAGGGTATTAATATATTTCTTACCCTTAACGTTGTAACGCATAGCTTTCCCAATCATGAAAGCGTCACACATATAGCCGATGTAGTTGTATATAGTCTTATTGGATATGATGATTTTCTTCAGACTCTTGAATGTATTTGACAATTTGGTAGGATTACACGGTGAGCCAATCGATGATGCAAGGAAGTGCAACAACTCGACAATCTCATGTCTGTTCCTAACCTTATGACGCTCTATTACATCGTTGATATAAACCGTATCGGCAAGATGAGCCAAATAATCCTTTTTATCATTAACGGCATCAAACATAAAGACCTGAGGCAATCCACCAAACGTATAGTAATCTCTCCAAGCAGCGTTGACATCACCGCCGACAGCATTGTAAAACTCGGAAAACGACAAAGGATACATGTGTATGTCCTGACCGCGTCCGCGAAACTCAGTAACCACATCCTTGGACAAGAACCGGGAATTACTTCCCGTCACATAGGTATCCACATTCCTTATATGAAGCAAGCTGTTAAGGACATCAACAAAATCATCGACCATCTGAATCTCATCAAGCAATACATAGTAGGTGGATTTATCCACAATCTTGCTTTTAATATATGCGAGCAGTTGATCGGGATTGCGATAGGCCATACTTGAGCGGTCATCAAGAGCCACCTCAATTATATGGTCATCATCCACACCACTGTCATTCAAGTGGGTATGAAACAGCTCGAAAAGAAGGAATGATTTGCCGCAACGACGTATACCGGTGATAATCTTAATCATGCGGTTATTCTTTGAGGCTATCAATCGCTTGAGATAGGTCGGACGAGGTATTATCATATTTAATAAGCCATGAGGGAGTATAACAATGCAACAAATTTAATCCAAACTTGATATACAACCAATAGTTATTACCAAAAAATGCGACAGGTTGCATTTTATGGTAATAACAGGCCGTAAGCCATACAACCTACCATGTTTGTTTCGGCAAATGTCGGTATATTCGTATATTTGTAAATAAATAATCAGAGACAATTAAAATATAGGAGATATGGAGAATTTCACGTTCTGGAGTCCGACCAAGTTTGTGTTTGGACGCGACACGGAGAGCCGCACAGGCGAGTTGACCAAGGAGGCCGGAGGCCGCAAGGCGCTTGTGGTCTATGGTGGCGGGTCGGTGGTGAGAAGTGGTCTGCTCGACCGGGTAATAGGCTCGCTCGACCGGGTCGGAGTATCACACATCGAGATGGGGGGCATAAAACCCAATCCCACCGACGACCGCGTCTATGAGGGTATCGAGGTGGCACGACGTGAGAATATCGACTTCATGTTGGCTGTCGGCGGCGGCAGCGTCATCGACACGGCCAAGGGCATCGCGTGCGGAGTCCCCTACGACGGCGACTTCTGGGACTTCTACTGCGGCAAGAAGATAGTGGAGAAAGCCCTGCCGGTAGGTGTGGTGCTGACAATACCGGCGGCAGGAAGCGAGGGGTCGGGCAACTCTGTGATAACGCGCCTTGACGGACTCCACAAGCTGAGCCTGCGCACGGAGAGCGCCCTGCGCCCACGGTTTGCCGTGATGAACCCTGTGCTGACCATGACCCTCCCACCCTATCAGACGGCGGCGGGTATCATCGACATGATGGTACACATCATGGAGAGGTACTTCACTCCGACACAGGGGGTCGAGATAACCGACCGCGTGGCCGAGGGAGTGCTCAGGGCCATCATCGACCAGGCAAGGGTGGTGATGGCACATCCAGATGACTATGATGCCCGCGCCAACATCATGTGGAGCGGGACACTCGCCCACAACGGCGTATGCGGCACGGGGCGCGTGGAGGACTGGTCGTCACACTTCATGGAGCATGAGCTCAGCGCGGTCTATGGGGTGACCCACGGGGCCGGACTCGCCGTCATAGTCCCGGCTTGGCTCGAATATGTGACTGCCAAAAATCCGGCCCGACCAGCCCAGTTTGCCGAGCTGGTGATGGATGTCAAAGGCCACGGCGACGCGACAGAGACAGCCCTTGAGGGAATCAAGCGGCTGAGGGAGTTCTTCACCTCGATAGGGATGCCGGTGACGATGAGGGAACTCGGCATCGACAATCCCGACATAGACCTGCTCGTAAGCAAGGTCCACGAGAACAAGGGCGAGCAATTTGGCGGCTACGTGCGGCTCGACGCGACAGCCACCCGCGCCATCTATGAATCGGCCCGATAATATGCCGCACAGCAACCGACGACATCCCGATGATTGAGATCAAGCAATATAGCCCGAGTGACAAAGAGGTGTGGGACAATATGGTAAACACCTCCAAGAACGGCACATTCCTATTGTGCCGCGACTATATGGAGTACCATTCTGACAGATTTGAGGACTATTCCATGATGATATATGAGGATGGCGAGCTCGCGGCGCTGCTGCCGGCATGTCGCATGGGTGACACCATATCATCACACGGAGGGCTGACCTACGGAGGATTGGTGATGGGCTACCGCACGTCGGGAGACCGACCACTCGAATGGCTCAGGGCCGTTGTCGTGTATCTGAGAGATAACGGGTTCTCAAAGCTGATATACAAGAACATACCTCACATCTATCACCGACAACCCGCCGAGGAGGATCTCTATGCGCTGTTCAGGCTCGGAGCCACCCTCACAATCAGAAACCTCGCGACAGTTATCGACATACAAAATCCTATAAAGTCGAGCCGCCTCGGCAAGAGAGCCGTCAAGCGGCAACGCCTCGGAGAGATAACCGTTGAGCCGACAGACCGCGTCGCCGACTTCTGGCACATCATAATGGAAGACCGCCGTATCAGGCACAATACCGTCCCCGTGCATACAAAGACGGAGATGGAGCTGCTGCACTCACGATTTCCCGACAACATTAGGCTATACGTGGCCAAACGCCACGGCAGGGTCATCGCCGGAGCGGTGCTGTTTGTCAGCAACGGTGTGATACACCTGCAATATGCCGCAGGAGACGAGGAGGGAAAGCAGCTCTATGCCACCGACGTGATATATCACGACATCATATTCAACCGACATGCCGATGCACGCTACTTTGACTTCGGGACCTCAAACGAACGTGCGGGACAATATCTCAACACCGGCATGGTGAGGCACAAGGAGGAGTTTGGCGGCCGATCGGTCGTATATGACACATATGAGATAGTCATCTGACACCGATATCATCGAGGACAACGGAGCCCTGAGGCACGCGGTCGAACACAAAACGTATGCGCCGCAGCCGCTGACCTGATGAATGGCCCTGCATAATCTGGCCTATGGGCATCTCTATATACTGCGGCAACGTCTCAAAGTCGCGGTACATCCCATATCTCATGATGTGGCCCGTCTTGGACAGGCGGGTGTGAAGCAACGGCGGCAAAACGTAAAACGATGACAGCGGGGATGATACAACAGTGTTGTCGCTGAAAGTCAACTCTACAGAGAAATCGAGATTGTCAACATCCTTGGATATAGAGAAATAAACTGCCTTGACAGAACCGGGTAACGGAACCGTCTCGTCAATATCAATCGTGAACGCGGGCGACCCGGACTGACCCGCCAACGGTTGGCTACACCACGACAGGGCCACCCCCCTTGATGCCTGATCAATGCCGGGAACCCGGAGAGGCAACGGGCGCTCTGCCCAACCGGTGACATCGCTTGCGCTCAATGTCACGCCTGGCAATGTGCCGGTAGTCACATCGTCATCCTCCTCAAACGAAGCAAGCAGACAACCACCGCTGTCGGCATATCCGCTGACATAGTAGTCCCTCGGCAAACTGTCGCGTCCCACGCGCCAATCGCGCAAGAGCGAGAGACGGGAGGCATCGCCCGACAATGACGCATCGAGAAACGCTGTGATGTATTGTCCGGCCACCCTACGCTGCGAGTCACCATCGACAAGCGGACGCACATTGAGCATCAGCGACTGAGGCGCGAGCTTGTCATAGCGTCCCCACTCGGTGTTAAACTGCCCATGATTGGCCCTATAAGGGTAAAGCATGGCTTTGAAATGGAACAATGAGTCAGTGAACGTCAGCCTGTTGTAGTCACGGATGCCTTGCGCGTAATAGACATCGGCATCATGGCCACCATGAATCAACAGGTAGTCGATATTGGTAAGCGGAGGCAGGTTGTCAGACGCAACCGGAGCCAAGGATACCACCGCCTTGACCGGGAAGCCGAAATCGAGGCTCATCAAAGCGTTGTCACGCAAGCGCGACTGCCCGTTCATCCACAATGCCGTCGAGACGGCCATCCCACCCCGCGAATGGCCTATCAAGGCGATATTATCCATATCGGCCAAGCTGGCAAACGGCGTGTCGCCACCGTCACGTGACCACTCGCGCCATAGGGCGAGATGCCTCAGCAAAAGATAGGCGCGGGCGTAGCTCGTGTTGCCCGAAGGTTCGCCATCTCGGTCACGATTGAGGAAATTCTCATCGACCGACACGACGACATATCCTCTCGAAGCAAGCTCGCGCCCAAGCCAGTCGTACCCGCGCTCAGAGGGGTCGGTCATGCGATGGTCACCATGCACTACCATCACGAGGGGCGAGCGTGTCTTGCCGACAGGATACCACACGACGGCATTTAGAGGCAGCTCGCTTGACGTGAAACCCCAATAGGACGCACGCCGGTCGCTGAATGCGTCAGCGCCAAGGAAGATACGACCATCAACGATAGGTGTCACGACAGCACACGAGTCGGAATACTCAGGACGGCGGTCATGTCCACTGCCATAATAGAGCCGGGCTACCTCATACCGTACAGAATCAGAGCCCTCATCCTCTAAAACCGACACGATACCGCCCGATTGCGTCCAGTACTCGTCAGAGACAGGGACTGAGGTATCAATCGTGTCAGTGACAAAGAACCATACCGTCACACCAAGCAACAGCATGACACCCAGGCCCATCAGGACCGAAATCCACTTACTCCTGACGCAGGTCATGCCTACGACAATGACAGCTCCACATATCGCCGCAATCAAAGCTATGCGGAAACCAATCCCGACATCGGGAAGATAGATGTACCCCGGAATCATTATAAGCGCCAAACATACGGCAATCAATATGCCGGCGGCAAGACCACCAAAGCCCTTCACACGTGGAGCTATCCACTTGAAAACCAATGCCACGATAACGACCGATACAAATACAGCCGCCGGAAAGAGGACGGTCTCGGCAACCGCCCGCAACGAACCGGCCGAATATGGGGAGATGGCAATGACAGCATATACCAACAGACCAATGACTGCTCCGATGGAAGCTCCCATGCCAATGGCGCGTAACAGACGGCCAAACCTGCGACTAACCTTTGAATCTTTCATCACTCAAACATGTGGTCAGAAATCATTCCGAGGAATGAAATCGGGATTGAGGTCGCGGACGATGGAGCGGGCGGTGGTGGTAGCTGCATCGGTGGTGCCGAGGATGCGGCGCATGAGGGAGTAGCCTTGGAGCTGGCGGTCGCGGAGGGGGGCGATGCAGCCGGGGGTGACGGGGAGCAGACCGGCAAGGCGGTCGGCGAGCAGGTCGGGGGTACACTGATGGAGGAGCTGCTCGGGGACAATGGCAGAGTCGGTGATCAGGTTGGGCAGGGATACGTATCTCACCTTGAGCAGCCTCTCCATGAGGTGGTAGGCGAGGCTTGAGCCGTTGGAACGGTAGCAGACCACCTGGGGCGTGCCAATCAGGGCACATTCGAGCGTGGCAGTGCCTGACGTGACGAGTGCGGCTGTTGCATTGGCCATGAGGTCGAAAGCGCCATCGACGACAGGGAGCTTAGTGATGGCAGAATAGACATCGCGGCTGATGCCGGGAGCGCCGGCGACAACCGATTGATAACCCTGGAAACGCAAGGCAGCCTCAACCATGACCGGGAGATTGCAACGTATCTCGCCTACCCTGCTGCCAGGGACAAGGGCGATGACGGGCCGGTCGTCGAGGTTGTTGACTCGGAGAAAATCATCGGCGGGAGCGAGACGGCGCAGACGGCTATCTACCTCGGACACCGAGGGATTGCCCACGTAGTCTACGGTTACCCCATACCGCTCGTAAAACCGTGGCTCAAACGGCAGAATGCAGAACACGGCCCTGACGTAACGGCGTATCTTCTTGACGCGCCACGTCTTCCACGCCCATATCTTGGGGGAGATGTAATAGTAGACGGGGATGCCGAGGGAATGGGCATAGGCGGCAAGACGCAGATTGAAACTCGGGTAGTCGACGAGTATCACAGCATCGGGGCGCTCGGTGGCGATGGTGCGCCGGGCAATTGACATGTTGCGCCTGATATCGGGGAGATGGCGCAATACCTCGCTGAAGCCCATGTAGGCCATGTGGCGGTAATGGATCACCGGCTCACGACCGGCAGCAGCGGCCATGAGGTCGCCGCCGAGAAAGACCGTGAGGGCATCGGGATCAGTGGCCGAGAGTGCCTTGATGAGCGCGGCGGCATGGAGGTCGCCTGAAGGCTCGCCGGCTGATATGAAGTATTTCATGTTTGAACTTATATAATCTTGTACCTGAACTTATATAATCAAGAAAGCGGCTATCCCCGACATATCGGGAATGACCGCTTTCACGTGTATCTGTAACTTATGCGCCGGGAAATCAATCCTGACCAAGCAGAGCCTTGCAACGCTCGATATACTTCTGTATGTCGTAGTTATAGGCGGGGCCAAACTCGGGATAATCGTTCTGGATGGTCTCGTAGACCTTGAGTTCCTCGGCGTAATTCTTCTGCTCGTGGAGCACGTTGGCCTCCTTGATGAGGAAAAGCGGTGTGTAGAGGGGGTTGTCATCGCTGACCTTGACAGCCTTCTTGAAAGCGGCGAGAGCGTCGTCGAGCTGACCGAGGTTGACGTAGCAGTCGCCCTCAAGGGCGAGGCCGGCGGCACCGACAAGGCTCTCCTTGCGGTCATACTTCTTGATGTACTCAAGAGCCTGCTTGTAGTCTTTCTTCTTGTAGAGGAGGATGGCTGTCTGGAGGGCGGCGCGGTTGCCGGCATCATAGCCATACTCATCGGCGACCTGCTTGTACTGGTCGAGGGCGAGGGAGTCGTTGCCCTGAATGAGGGTGATGTCGGCCTGTGAGACAGCCTCGTCGGCGGCCTTGATTGCCGGCTCACGGATGAGGAATATGTAGACTATCACAAGGACGGTGACAGCAGCCACGGCTATCAGTATCCACGAGATGAGTTTCTGATTTTTTTCCACTTTCTGCTCTATTGACGAGAGCGAGTCGTTGAGATCGTCGATTGAGGTGCGTGTCTCTTTGGGGTCTTTATTTGCCATATTGTTTTTATATCTTTAGCTAAGGTTGGATGGGTGACATGCCGTCATGTCATCACTTTATGGAGTGCAAAATTAATCTTTATTCCTCATTTACAAAAATTTTTGCGCAAAAAATCCCGATGACACAACCGTTGCAATCTTCTGCGCAATCTTCAAGATTGCAACAGCGTGATGGCTTTGACAATAACATCATGTAATGGTGGAATATCATATTTCACAGCCTCACATATCAAGTCAGCGTCAAGTTCAAAGTAGCCATGGGCAATATGATTACGCATTCCTATTATGGCACGCCATGGAATATCAGGGAAGTTGGAAGCTAAAAAATCAGGGGCTATACGGTTGCATCGGTTCACCCCCTCGCCTATTGCCGTTATCAGAGTACAATTAGCGGCCAACAGCTGCATCCCTACAGGCGACGCATAATAATCGTCAGAAGACCGGATATCCACATTCCATTCTCGCAATTGTGATATTGTACGCTCTATATCCCCGAGGGTGAGCAGGATACGAGAAACAGTCTCCTTAGAATATTGTGATTGCATCGCGAGAGACCTGAGTTAAAAAATGAGATGACAGGTGAGAATGTCGACGCACGATATCAACCGGGGACTTCAATACGCCCTCAAGGAAATCCTTGAGGGCGCTCATCAACAGTATGCGCGGAGGCATGTCTACAAGTATGTCGATATCACTATCGGCACGATTGTCACCTCGGGCCATCGACCCAAACAACGACAAGCCAGTCACCCCAAATTCCGACTGGATCAAAGGTCTGTTTTGCCTAAGCAGAGATACACATTCTGTCAAATCACACATAGCAGCAACTATTTATCAGTATTGTCAGGATAGCGCAAAGATAATAAAAATTATTCTGATACACAGATTGGAATGGGACCGATGGGTCAGTCGGGGTCGGTGTAGACGTAGGCACCGAGGTCGGGGGCGGGGCCACGGGGGTTACCGTAACGGTCGGGCGAGGCGGCGGGAAGGGTGAGCGAGGGGTCGGCGGCTCCGATGGCCGGGGAGCCGGGACGGAGACGATAGTCGAAGATGTAGTCCTCACGCACTGTGTAGAACAGGGGGTCGGCACCCCACAGGCAGTTGATGAAGTTGTCATCATCCTTGCCGTCAGACTTTAGCAGCGTGGAACGGATGGTGACCCCGGTGCCGCCAAGGTCGCCGTGGGACAGCTCGGATCCCATGCCGTAGATGATGGAATTGGTGATGTCGGCACGGGTATACGGGAGGCCCGAGCCGTCGTCGGTGTCGGCATCGAGGTGGAGCAGGTTGACGATAGGGTTGCCGATGGCCGAGAAGAGGTAATTGTTGGAGAATGTGCAGTGATTGAACGTATGGACTCCGCCCTGCAACCACACGACACCAGCTGCGGCCTCGGCAAACTCACACCCGATGGCTGTCACGTCGGAGTGGAGGACCGAGAGGACACTCCCCGAGGAGTTGCGCAACTGACTGTTGACCATAGATAGGGCCGGCACGTCACGGTTACCGACAGAGTCAACCTCGACACCAAAACAGCTGTTGCGCACCGAGGTGTATTCCAAACGGTTGGCACGGCTTGACGGATAGAAGCGCACACCACCCCACTGGCCTGACATCACCTCATAGTTGATCTTACCAACGACATTGTCGGTGCGGTCGCCGCGCATCTCGACAGGCTGTTCGACCGTACCAAGCGACAGGAGGGTACCGCGCACCCGCATCTCGGCCTTGTCGTGGAAATAGAGCACGACACCGGGGTCGAGGGTGAGGGTCACACCCTCGGCGACAACGAGGCTGTCAAACACTTGCCACGGTTTGTCGGCCGAAAGCCGGGTGTCGGTATCGAACACCACGCCGCGACGGCGCTCGACATCCTGGCCGTCAGCACGGAGGACGACCGTCTGTGTCACGCCGTTGGTGACAAAGTCGAGACGGTCGATCACCTCGATGGGCAGATTGCCGCCATTGGGTGGCAGCGTGGCCTCCACGAGGACAAAGATGGAGTCGTTGGGACGTATCTCGACATTGTTAAACGAACGTCCGCTGATGCCATCGACATTGAGACGGAAAACGCCCGACCCGTCGCGCAGGGCGATGGAGGAGATGAGCATGTTTTTTGACGCACGGTTGTAGACCACAAAATTGTGGGTGGGCGACCCGGCGGGAATCCCGGCAGGGACATCCCCGGCGGTGAATATGGTGCCGAGGTCGAGCGTGTCGACCGAGAACGCGGGCTGGTCGGCGGGTGAGGATGTGAAGCCGTCCTCGATGCAGGCGGTAAGCGACACCGTCAATATAGCGCTAAGTATCAGAAATATACGGTTGAGTTTCTTCATCAGGAGATAAGTTGGTTAAACGGCGGGATGTCCCGCCTTATCAATAACGCAAATATCAACCGATTATTACATCAGGCGCATGATGACGACACCCCACGCCACGGAGATGGCATGGCTCACATACGGTGACCGGCAATGGGGAGAAGGGTCAGTCGCGGGTGTCGGCCGGACGGGCAGTGATGTGGAAACAGGACTGCTTGCGCTCATACTTGACGTAGCAGCGCCCCGCGTCACGGTAGGAGAGCAGTATCTCTCCGAGCAGGTTCTTGAGGTCTTCCTGGGTGCGTGCCACGGTGCGCGCCGAGTCACAAATGAACTTGAAGTGGGAGATGTCGAATGTCGTACCAAACTGATGGGCCGACGTATCGACGGCGTTGCGGTTGCGGCGGCGCAGACGGGCCACAGAGGAGCGTGTGCGCAGTACGCTCGTGACCTTGACTCGGTAGTCGCCGCCACCCCGCGCACGCAGGGTGTCGCGGAACGACCGGCCTATGTCGTGGAGCAGTTCGGCGGCCTCGGGAACGAGGTAGGGAAGCGAATGGGTGAGCGAGTCGACGTAGAAGTCGCGGCACGAGGCTATATGGACAACCGGGCGGCGCGTCCGCCACACCTGTGCCACCGACTCTATCGGGTCGATGCCGAGAGCCATGGCGGCTTGCAGGTGGATGTAGTTGCTGTCGTTGAACGTGCGGCCAAGGTATCCCACCCGCCCTACGCGAAGCCTGACGCATCCGGCATCGGGCATCGAGTCGAAGCAGAGCCGGTGGAGGGCAAGCGAGTCAGCGCGGGCGGCAAGCAGGTCGACGGGCTGGGGAGCGACGGCGGTATGCTCGTCGGAACATGAGCATCCGGTCATGATGATGGCGGCAATGATGACAGCCGCCGCATAAAAGGGTCTGAACATTATTTTCTACACTATGTCGGTTGATTGGGTTAAAAACATTAGGTCACCGGGGATTGCGCGCCATAACTCATGACAATGGGCCGGACAATGAACGATAGAGGTTGAGACATCCATCCTCAAGCAAGTCGAGGACAAGCTCAAATCCCTCGGCACCCTCGTAATAGGGGTCGGGGATATGGTCGTAGCGGGTCGACAGGGTCTTGACGTAGTCTATCATCTCGACTATGCGCGACTCGTCCTCGGGTGTAGGGGCAAGACGGCGGAGTGTGTCGCGGTTGGAGCGGTCCATGGCCACGATGAGGTCAAACTTGTGGAAGTCGTCCTCGGTCACCTGACGGCTGCGGTGGGTGAGGCTAAGGCCGCGACGGTTGGCGTGGACACGCATACGGCGGTCAGGCAGGTCTCCGGCATGACCGCCGTAGGTCCCTGCCGAGTCTATCAGCCAACAATCGCTCTCGCCGTTGCGGTCGACAATCGCCTGGAGGATGCCCTGGGCGGCCGGGGAGCGGCATATATTGCCGAGACAGACAAAGAGTATCTTGTGCTTTTCCATAACGTCACGTCAGCAGAGGTCACGGAAGATGTCAAGGGCCGTCTTGATCTCGTCGTCGGGGACGGTGCAGTCGATGACAGGGTCGCCAACGGCACGCAGGAGGGTGAAGTTAATCTCACTCCCGACATTCTTCTTGTCGTGGTGCATCAACTCTATCAATGCGGGATAGTCGTCACATGACAGCTCAAACACACCGTAATGGCGCTTGACATAGGCGGCAAAGCGATGTAGCTCGTCGCTCGGGAAGCCGAGACGCAGATGAGACAGTATCATCTCGACGACAAGCCCCCACGCGACGGCATAACCGTGGGGCACACGGTCACTGCGACGCATCGACAGGCTCTCGAAAGCGTGTCCAGCGGTATGGCCGAGGTTGAGGGCGCGGCGCAGTCCGTGCTCGGTGGGATCCTCAAGGACAATGCGCTTCTTGACCTCGACACTCTCACGCAGCATGTCGAGCAGACGGGCGTTGTCGGCACGGGTCACGTCGTAGGCTATCAGCTTATCGTATATCGCTGTGCCCTCAATGAGTCCGTGCTTGAGCATCTCGGCATAGCCCGACAGCATCTCATGGTCGGGCAGCGTCGAGAAGAATATGGTCGATATGACAACCGCGTCGGCCTCGTTGAAGACACCGACCTCGTTTTTCAATCCCATGAAATTGATGCCGGTCTTTCCACCGACAGCGGCATCGACCGCGCCAAGCAGCGTAGTGGGGACGTTGATGAAGCGGATGCCACGCTTGAAGGTTGACGCGGCAAATCCACCTATATCGGTCACCATGCCACCGCCGAGATTGATGAGCATGGCGTGGCGTGTGGCCCCGCCTTCCATCAGACCCCGCCAGATGGAGGTGAGCGAGTCGATGTTCTTGTTCATGTCGCCCGACTTTATGCAAATCTCACGGGCGGCGCTGACAGCCGGAGAATCCTCACGCAGACGCGGCAACACAAAGTGGCTCGTGTTGACATCGGTGAGGACAAAGAGGCGGGAAGTATCAATGCCATCGACAAGGCGCTCAATCGCCGGGGCGACATCATTGGTGAATATAAGTTCCTGATGCTTTTCCATATTTCTATTCATTGATTACATAGCATGACCGGGCTAATTCCCGGCAAAAAATATCTCTCTACCATAGTCAACAATCACGGACGGCAAAAAGTTGAAGCAGAAGCTCCGGCAGCGCGTCGGCAAACTCACGCATCGAGCCGTAGACGATGGACGCTCCCGCACGCTCCATCTCCTCACGCGGTATAGGACCGGTGGTGACAGCGACAGTAAAGGCACCGGCGGCAGAGGCCGACTTGACACCGAGGGGGGCATTCTCGACGGCAATCGCCTGCGAGGGGGTTACTCCCGCTATCTGCATGGCGCGGATGAACGGCTCGGGATGGGGCTTGCCATGGGTCACGTCACGCGAGGTCACCCTCATGCCGGGGAGGAATACCCCGGGAAAATCGGTATCAAGGCGGTCGATGAGCGACGACTGCCCGGAGCCGGTGACGAGGATACGGCGTATCCCGGTATCTACAAACGTCCGCAACATGTCGGCGGAGCCGGGCATGGGCTGTGGCGGAGCCATGGCCGCAAACAACTCGGTCTTGCGGTGGTAGAGCCGCTGCTTCTCCTCAGGAGTCGCATCACGTCCATAGGCACGATTGAAGAGGATGTCGAGCGTCGATGCCCCGGTGCGCCCCTCGTAGAGGTAAAACTCCTCGCGGGTAGAGGGTATGCCGAGTTCGTTGGCGAGAGTGTGCCACGCGAGCGTGTGCCCCCCCATCGAGTCATAGAGCGTACCGTCCATGTCGATGAGGGCGGCAAGAGGCTCCATGCGTTTGAGGTGGTGGCGGCGCAGGTGGCGCAGTATTATGTCTTGCAGTGATTCCATCATTTCTTGTTTTTGTCACGTTTACGCCCCTTGGCATCCGGTTGTGGCAGCATCGGGGCCTCAATCATGCCCTGTCTTATCAGTTCGAGAGAGTCGGCATGGGACAGGGTGTCAGCCGACACGTTGTAGGTGTCACGGAGCAACGTTGAGCCCTCGACCTTGAGTCCGCCGAGACGCGCCGTATGGGCACCACGACGGAACACGCGCTCAATCTCGTTGAGCAGGTTGACACGCGTGGTGTCGACTACCGCTACTGCCTGCGAGGCCATGCCTTCCTTGTAGCGTGCCTTGCCGAGACGTATCTTCATGTTGTCGGCATTGCCGCCGATGTTTATGCCAAACTTGAACGGCAGCGGGGATTTCAACACCGATATGTGATAGTTGAGGTTGAGGGCAAGGTCATTATAGCCCATCACGCCGAGACGGTAGCGGTCGACATCAAAGACAAACGGGAAGAGCTGTAAAGTGGAGTTGCTCACGATGACCTCGGCGGCCATGCGGTCGATGACGTTGCGGTCACGGTTTTTGAATCTCAGCCACTTGCCGAGAGTGCGGAATGTCTCGCCGTCGATGAGCACGAGGCTGTCGCCCGACAGCTTTATGGCCGCGTTGAGCGACGGCATCATGAAGTTCATTGCCGAGTCGAGGTCGGCTGTCGCCGCAACATCGGCGTTGACAGTGCCCTCAAATCCACGCAGGAGCGGCATGAGCGAGTCGACCTGCGGTATGAGATTGATGGCCTCCTTGAGATCGACATCAGAGAGCTGCATACCAAATCCGAACCGCACATCTCGCCGTGTCGGGGCCGAGTAGAGTGCGGAGAGACGGGCGACGCCGACATTGGTACGTGCCGAGAGGTCATGGAGATTGACAGCACCGTCGCGCATGAGGAGCGACCCCTTGAAATCATTGAGAGCCAAGTCGGTATAGAGGATAGTATCGGCTCTCACGCTCATTGACGCGTCGATATTGAGCGGCACGACAAACGCTGCCGAGACGGAGTCGGAGGCTGTGGCCTCGACGACAGCCTGGAGGTCGGCCTCATCCTCGATTGACGAGAAGTCGTGATGGACGGAGTCCTCACGCTCGGCAAACGCTGCACCGGAGAACACGGCCAGGGACAACTGGTTGACATCAATCATGCGGCTGCGTGAGCGCAGGCGCACCTTGAGGTCGGCATCTCGCCGTGAGGTCAGGAAACGGCTGATGTTGGAGATGGAGCCGCTGATATTGAAGTCACTGCGCCCGGCGGTATAGCGGACATCGCGGAAACGGACAGAGTCGGTTGTGAAAGTCATGTTGAAATTCTCGATGCGGTTGCGCAACGGGAAGTATGGGGTCATGAGCCGACCTCGCGAGGCTGTCAGCGTGCCACGCATATTGAGCCTGCGCAACAGCCGCCTCATGGGCCGGTCGAGGCGCATGTCGATGGTCTCGGCCCCGTCATCAGTGCTGTTGACGGAGTGCCCGCCTACGCTGTCGAGGAGAATGTTGCGACTGACGGCAGCGAGACTGTCGGCGGCATGACGGCGGGCGCGGCGCTCACGCCGCAACGAGTCGGAGGCGGGTGGGTTGATGTTGGCCTTGAAGTCAAACTCGCCGTCGCGGAGCGACAGCCGGTTGAGACGGTCGATGTAACGTATACGGGCAGCGCCGAGGTTGACCGAGAGCTGGGGAAGCCGACGGTTGCCCTCATATCGCCGGAGGGTGGCACGCGCCGAGACATCGTTCATCCTCACTCTCACGGAATCGGGTCCCGACAGTGACAGCTGCTCGAAACGGAATGAGCCGCCCATGGGGTTGATCTGAGTCGTGTCGGAGGAGCCGGCGGTGTTCAGGCAACCCACACCCGCACGGAGTCCGCGCATGGCAAGGTCAAGGCCGTCATAGAGCACCGACAGAGTATCGAGACGCACAGAGGCTGTCAACAACGAGTCGGCCCGGTTGTATCCCGGAGTGGTGAACGCGTCGTTGGTGCCGAGACGCAGGTCGGCACTGCGGGTATAGAAGCTGACAGGCACGCTGTCGGAAGATATGTAGGTGAAGTCACGCAGACCGGCATTACCCGTCAGCCTGACGCGGTAGAGCCGTCCACGCGTGATGTCTGACATGGCGAAGCGGAACTCACTGTCGGCTGACAGCCGTCCGCTGACATGTCCGGGGATAAATGGCCGCAGACGGGGCGGCAGACGGTCAAAATCGACATTGCCACGGAACCGACCCTCGACAAGGGGATCGCTCACAAGACGCGTGGCGCGCCCCGTGAGGGTGAAGTCGGTGCCGAGACGGCGGAAATCGAGCCGCCGCAAAATGACGACAGACTTGTCGGGACGCTCCCCGTCGATGACGGCGGCAAGGTCGAGGGCTATATTGTCGATATGGAGATCGCGTCCCATGTGGAGGTTGCCGTCGCCGAGCAGCAACTCGGCACGCAAGGAGGGCAACACCGATGTCCCCGGACGCCACGGAGAGGTAAGACGCGCCGAGAGCGAGGCTGTGACCGTACTGCACAACCCGGCGACATCGGCCGGGAGCAAACCCCGTGGGACTGCGGCAACAAGCGTCGTGACAGGTGTCGGGTGGAGCGTAGCCTCAAGACGGTCTATAACCATATCCTCTGACAGATTGAACGCCGCCGAGAGCTGTGTGGCAATCCCGTTGACGCTCAGGCTGAAATTGTCAAGTCCTATGACAAGCGGCTGGCGCGGACTCCACGATATTGTTCCGTCACATGCCACGGCAAGGCTGTCGATGGTGATGTCACGGTCGCCGTAACTCATGTTGAGCGGGCCGACAGCGAGACGATAGCCGTCGGTGACAGCCTCAACGCGGGATACTACCGTATCGCGGGAGGATGGGGCGACCCCGTAGGCCGGGCCAGTGATGTCCACTCCCCCACCCTGGCAAACACGTGAATCGCGGAGCGTCAGCATCATGTCGCCGAGGCGCAGGGCTATGCGCCCCGGATCGGTGATGTGAAACCGGCCCAGCTCTATGTCAGGGATGACGGCTGGCGTATCATCATCGTCGGACGGAGGCAGACGCAATATGTTGAAATTGCTCACGGAGTCATTGAGGGCTATGGCGTTGACCATTGGACGGCGCAACTCGACATCAACCACGCGGACAGTACCCGCAAACAAGGCAGCGAGATTTACCTCGCCATGTATGTGGTCGACCGACAGCAGCGAGTCTGCTCCTGTTATACCGATGCCGGTGAGGTCAGCGTCACGCAGACCGTTGGAGATGACAGTCAGTGAGTCAATGTCGATGGTGGCATGGGGAAATGTGCGCCACACGGTAAGTTCGACACGTGACACAGAGAGGCGTCCGTCGATATATGGAGCTGCGACACGTTCCACCAGCGGGGTGAGCCGTTCGGGGGTGAGAATCCATACCACCGCCCCGAGCAACAATGCCACAAGCACGACGGCCACGCCCACCATCCAGGCGAGCATCACCAAAAGGCGACGCCACCACGGACGACGCCTCACCGCCTTGCCAACGCCGGGGGAATCTCCGGCCCCGGCCGTATTATCTATCTGTCCCTTATCCATCAGGTCAACACATCAGGGCGCTACGCCCAATCATAATGCAAAGTAAGCGATTTTACTCAACACTACCAAAGAGCCATGGAATCATCACATAATAATACGCTAAAGGACGTTGAGAGTCAGAAAAAAGCATTAGCTTTGCATTTACTAAAAATAGCATAAATGTCAGTTTTGTTAAATACACAAAGATAATGACAATAAAAAGAGATAATTACCTTAATCAGATAATTGCCGGAATGAACAACGGTCTGATAAAAATAATCACAGGAATACGTCGATGCGGTAAGTCATTTCTACTTTTTGACTTATTCTATGAATATCTGAAATCAAAAGGGATTGAGGATAATCATATCATAAAAATCGCATTTGATGACTGGGAATATCGTGATTATTGCGACCCTGACAAATTGATGGAACATCTGTCATCAATAATAACGGAAGACAAGAACTATTATATTCTGTTAGATGAAGTTCAACTCCTCAAGGACTTTGTCCCGGTACTGAACAGCCTGCTTCGCAGACGGAATCTGGATATTTACGTTACCGGAAGCAACTCCCGCTTCCTTTCATCAGATGTAGTTACTGAATTTCGTGGACGTGGTGACCAAATCCACATATATCCCCTTTCTTTTGCTGAATATGTGTCTGCCCGCACATTACCCATTGAACAAGCATGGAAAGAATATTATACCTATGGTGGATTGCCATTAGTGCTGACCTTAGATTCCGATAAGAAGAAAGCAGACTATCTCCACAATTTATACACAACAGTTTATACCGCAGACATATTTGAGCGTCAGAATATCCGTAACAGGAGTGAGTTTAATGAACTACTGTCAACCGCAGCATCCTCAATTGGATCCCCAACAAATCCACGAAAATTGTCAAACACATTCAAATCACTAAAAGGCAAGACTCTATCATCTTCGACAATCAGTAAATACTTGGATTATCTTCAGGATGCTTTCTTGCTGGAAAAAAGCATTCGCTACGATATAAAAGGGAAAAAATATATTAACACGCTTGCCAAATATTACTTCACAGATATGGGGATACGCAATGCAATCCTAAACTTCCGGCAGCAAGAAGAGAATCACATCATGGAGAATATCATCTATAATGAACTCCGCATCCGTGGTTTTAACGTGGATGTAGGTGTTGTTGAGCATCGGACAACTGATAGAAATGGTAAAACCGTCCGTAAGCAATACGAGGTGGATTTTGTAGCAAACCAAGGAAGCCAACGTTTCTATATTCAATCTGCATTTGTTATGCCGACGGATGCTAAAGAACGACAAGAGTCAGCCTCGCTACGTCAAATTGACGATTCCTTCAAAAAAATTATTATTGTAAGGGACAATATCATGCCAAAAAGAAATGACGAGGGCATAGTCACTATAGGGCTGATTGATTTCCTTTTGAAACCTGAAATGCTAAACTGGTAGCGTACTAACCTATGTCAATCGGGGTTGAGGAGCATGTGGAGGGGGTCGGTATAGAGGAGGGCGGTGTCGACAGGGAGATGGAGGATGTCGGAGAGGTAGCGGGCATAGAGGTTGACCTGGGCTGCATGGGAACGGCGCGGGACACCTGTCTTGTAGTCGATGACGGTAGCGCGGTCACCGGCGATGACGACACGGTCGGGACGATAACGGGTGCCGTCGGGGAGCACTATCGTGCGCTCACGCAAGATGCGGACACCGGGGCCAAACCATGGCGCGACGCTCGGATGGGCAAGAATGCGTGAGAGGGTGTCGCGCAAGGCCGGAAGCGGCTCGTCAGGGAGGTTAAGCCGCCGCGCCACGCGGGTGATGGCACGGGGAAGGGTGTCGGCGGTCGTCACGGCAGCAAGCATATCGTGGATTATGATGCCACGGGAGCGGGGCGCGTCGAGGTCGGGGAGGTCGTCGATGCACAGGTTATCCCAAAAGCGGGTGTTGGGATATATGGCATCAAAGACAGTGTTGAGTGACTGTCCATCGGGCAATGTGGCCGCGCCATGTGCCGGACTTACGGATATGCCGGGGTCAACAGCCGTGTCGGGAGCGAGGTCATCGGGAATGAGCGCGGTATACGAGTCAACGGGGAGAGCCGGCAAGGCATCGGCGATGGCGGCACCGATGGTCGCGGCGGCATTTGGCCTATAGATGACTGTAAGGGTCGTACCAGCACGAGTGAACGCCACGTAGGTTGCATTGAGCTGGTCGGTGATCTCGTCGAGCCGACAGGCCAGATACTCATCGGCATACGGCGTGTCGACAAGTGCCGACGATGACTTGATGGGAATAATCGGGGGGAGGAGCTCATCGGGGATATCCGGCAGAGGGCGGCTGTCATACCACCTCAACTCGCCGTCGCGGACGAGAGTCCACGAGGCAAAGGGGATGATGACATGCGGGAACTCCAGTCCCTTGGATTTGTGTATGGTCATGACACGTATGGCATCGACACTCTCGGGAGCCGGGATGGCGGCGGAATGTCCCGTGGCATCCCACCAACGCAGGAAACCATCGACCGACGCACCAAAACGGGCCGAATAGTCAACGACAAGGTCAAGGAACGCCGCGATGAAAGGTGCGTCACGGCGGCGGTCGGCGAGCGGGAGATGATTGATTATCACCGACTCGGTGACCGATACAGGGTCGGTAAGCACCGTGGATGCCGATGGCAGCGCATGGGTGTCAAGGGCGAGGGCGATGGCCTCGGAGGGCGCGGCACCATGGAAGATATGGTAATGGTAGGCATTGACAAACCGGCTGATGTCACTGCCCGACGACACAGGCCGTGACGGGCTATCATCTCCCCCATCATTCACATGTGGGTTATCGCCACCCGAACGCAGGATTGAGAGGATGAGCCTCACCGAGGGAGCTGCCGAGACGAGCAATGCCTCGTCGGAGAGGACAGGCACGGAGGGGCGGTCGCGACGCAAAGAGTCGATGACGGCACGCGCCTCGGGATTTGTACGGGTCAGTATGACGATGTCGCCGGGATGGATACCCGATGAGAGCAGCCGGTCAATCTCGCGCATGGCGGCATCGAGCGCAAGGTCGTTGAACTCGGTGGCCGTCGCTGTCTCGATGGCCATCAGACGCACCTCACTCTGACGGTTGGCATGAGGAGGCGAGACCCGCTGGGCGACAGTGGAATATATGTCATTGACACCAAGGTTGGCCGCCATAGCGGCAAACAGTCCGTTGTTGAACTCGACAACACGCCTTGCCGACCGCCAGTTGGTGTCGGACGACCGGGTCACTGACGACAGCGGAAACCGTGCGGCGACCTCGTCGCGCAACAGTTCGGGACTGGCGTTGCGGAAACGGTAGATGCTCTGCTTGGGATCTCCAATGATGAGATTGTCGTGGTCGTGTGACAGGCTCTCTGCCAACAGCGGGGCGAGATTGTCCCACTGCAACCGGGATGTGTCCTGAAACTCGTCGATGAGAAAATGGCGCAGCTGCATACCGAGACGCTCATAGATAAACGGAGTCTCATCGGTGGAGATGATGTCGGCGAGGAGGCCGTTTGTGTCAGAGAGCAATATCAGGTTATTGTCAGCGCGAAACTGCGTCATGACGGCAAAAATATCGGCGAGTATGCCGAGGGCAAAGAGGTTGGCGCGTGTGACCCGCAGCACCGGCTCGGCAGCGGCAGCATCGCCGACAGCCGCGAGGGCATCGGCCAACAAGGAGTGGACATCGGGGTCAGGGAGGACATTCTTGAGATAGGACTCACCATCGGGATTGTCAATGGCACGACGCAGGGTAGCGGATATGGAGGCCGGACGTCCCCCGGAGGCATACTTGCGAAGCGGGTTGAGCACATTGGCCTTGATATGCTTGTCAAGGAGGCCACGCGAGGTCAAAGCATCGACAAGCCGCCGACAGGCATCGCGACGGCGCGACGACAGCTCATCGAGACGGACACCGAGCAGGTCGTCGAGCCGCCCGACCCGCGACGGATCAGAGAGATATGCGGCCATCTCGTCATAACGCCGCTTGAGCGTCTCGTTTGACAGCCGGGTGACAAACCCGATGATAGCCTCATGGATGCGCGAGGAGCGGTTGAACAGGTTGAACGCCCTGCCATCACGCATCTCTGAGAGCATGAAGCGCACAATCCAGTCGTTCAAGCCACGCGCAGTCCGCTGCGCCGGAGTGGCATCGGTGGGGGTGGCGGCACTGCCGTCGGCGAGTCCCGACAGAAGCGTATCCACTGCCGTGGTGATGGCGTATGTGTCTGAAAGCTCCACCTCAAAATTGCCTGACAACTCGGCCTCGCGGGCAAAGGTGCGTAGGACGGTCTGAAAGAACGCGTCGATGGTCGAGACGTTGAAGAACGTGAAGTCGTTGAGCAACTCGACCAGCGCCTTGCGTGACGCTGATGCAAGAGCCTCGGGGGTGCAGCCAAACTCACTGACAAGCATCGAGGCATACGGACTTGTCTCCCCCTCGGTCGCCGCCGAACCTGACAGGATGGCAAGCTCGCGGACGATGCGGCGCTTCATCTCGTCGGTGGCCTTGTTGGTAAAGGTGATGGCGAGTATCGCCCGGTGATGGAAGCGTCCCGAGGCACGCAACCTGTAGCGGCCATCGTCGGTCTTGTAGCCGAGCAACAGCTTTATATACTCATAAGCGAGGTTGAACGTCTTGCCTGAGCCGGCCGATGCCTGATAGATTGTGAGCATGGTCAGTTGTGCATCTTTATCTTTGGATAGCCGAGGCCGGGGAGCAGACGGGCGAGGTCGGCCCGGCGGTCGCCCTGGACAAGGATCTCACCTCCCCGCGCCGAGCCACCCGTGCCGAGGCGCTTCTTTATAGTGGCGGCGAGCCTGACGAGGTCATCGTCAGAGCATTCAAATCCGGCAATGATGGTGGCCTGTTTGCCACCCCTGCCCTTGCGCTCGTAGTATATATCAATGACCGGGACGGCAGACTTTGAGCCGGTATGGCCCGAAGACAGTTCGGCATCAGGCGTGACATCAGGCTCTGCCCCGGCCTCGGGAACTGTAGCGGCGATTGACGACAATGCAGATTTCCAGTCCATGGTCATTCAATGATATAGAGTGTGTCAGCGGGGATGTCGCGGGGCGAGTTGAGGCTGGTGACAATCTGGTCGAGCAGCATGAGGTGGGCTGCATCGGCAAGCTGCACCGAGTCAAAGTAGGCGGCGGTGACCACCGAGTCGCGGTCGAGCGCGGCGGCATAGCACGACGCAGCCGAGGCAATATGGCCGTCATCGGCTGTACCCTCCGCTATATTCATATATATGACCGAGAGTGCGCAGAGGTCAGTGGCCGAGAGGGTGTCGGACGAGGCGGTGATGTCGTCGCAGATGGCGGCGGCATCGACATAGTCGCGGCGAGCCACGGCCTCACGTGCCGACCCTATGCGGTCGGCCGCGACACTCCCGGAGCATGAGCCCGACAGCAGCATGAGCATGATGAGTGCCGGGAGCATGAGGATGGTAGAAAGTAATCGTTTCATAGCATTTGTTGTTGGACAGCCGCCTGACTACGGCCACACGACATGGTGGTCAGCGGCGGTGGTATTGATAGGGAAGCCCGTTGATGTCAAGCGTGATCGACACCGGCGTGCGCTCGATGATATGATGGGCCGAACGCGGTGCCACATACCCCATGATGGAGGTGTCGCCGATGGCCTTGAGTGAGGCTATGTCGTTGACGATGATGAGCGAGTCGTTCTCGACATTCCACGTGCCGGGGACGGTGACAGTCAGCACGTCGGCGCGGATGGCCCGCATCACCGAGGTGCCGTCGTCGTTGAGTTCGAGCAACGGAGTGTCGTCAGAGACCTCGTCGATATAGTAGCGGCCTACAATCTCGCGGGCCTCGGGAGAGAGCGGGCTGCACGAGGCAGCGGCCACGGCGACAGCTATTACGGGGAGCAGGTGGTATGGTTTCATGGAGAAATGTGTTTTTAACAGCACAAAGATAATGTTTTTTTATAAAAAAAGCACCCGCGACGATGCGCGGGCGCTTTATATGAGTGTTAAAAGGCGGGGCGGGGATTATTCCTCACACTTGGCCTTGATAAACTCTCGGTTGAGTCGGGCGATGTTGCTAATCGAGATGTTCTTGGGACACTCTGCCTCACACGCGCCGGTGTTGGTGCAGTTGCCAAATCCGAGTTCGTCCATCCTCTTGACCATGGCGCGGGCGCGGCGGGCACGCTCGACCTGACCCTGGGGAAGGAGGGCAAACTGGCTCACCTTGGCCGAGACAAAGAGCATGGCCGAACCGTTCTTGCACGCGGCCACGCACGCGCCGCAACCGATGCAGGTGGCAGAGTCCATGGCGATGTCGGCAATCTCCTTGGAAATGGGTATATTGTTGGCATCCTGTGCGCCACCGCAGTTGAACGACACGTAGCCGCCGGCCTGCTGTATCTTGTCAAAGGCGTTGCGGTCGACGGTGAGGTCACGGATGACGGGGAACGCCGCCGAGCGCCACGGCTCGATGGTGATGGTGTCGCCGTCGTGAAACTTGCGCATGTGGAGCTGGCAGGTGGTGATGCCCTGCACCGGGCCGTGAGGATGGCCGTTGATGTAGAGCGAGCACATGCCGCAGATGCCCTCGCGGCAGTCGTTGTCGAAGACTACAGGCTCCTCACCCTTCTCGACGAGCTGCTGGTTGAGCATGTCGAGCATTTCGAGGAACGAGCTGCCGGTGGATACGTTATCGAGGTGATAGTTGACGAACTGTCCTTTCTCTTTGGGACCACGTTGACGCCAAATTCTAAGATTTACGCTGATTGTTGTTTCCATTTTTGGTTGTGGTTTTAATCGTTAGGACTTATAGTTACGTGTCTGCACCTGGATAGCCTCATACTTGAGCGGCTCCTTGAGAAGGATGGGCTTCTCGTTGTCGCCGGTGTACTTCCAGCAGGAAACATACATGTAGTCTTTATCATTGCGGGCAGCCTCGCCGTCGGCGGTCTGATACTCCTCGCGGAAGTGAGCGCCACACGACTCGTTGCGGTGGAGCGCGTCGATAGCCATCATCTTGGCCATGACGAGGAAGTCCTCAAGACGGAGAGCCTTCTCAAGCTCGGTGTTGAGGTCGTCGGCGCGGCCCACGATGCGGAGGTCGGAGTAGAACTCCTTGCGCACCTCCTCAATCTCCTTTGTGGCCTCGACGAGACCCTGAAGCGTGCGGCCCATGCCCACGAGGTTCCACATCACGTGACCGAGACGCTTGTGTATCTCATCGGGGCTCTTTGTACCCTTGATGTTCATCAGTTTTTCGATGCGGGCGCGTACATCGGCCTCGACCTTGTCAAACTCGGGAGCGTCGGTCTTGAAGCGGGGCACCTTGATCTGGTCGCTGAGATAGTTCTGCATCGTATAGGGGAGCACGAAGTAGCCGTCGGCGAGACCCTGCATGAGGGCCGAGGCGCCGAGACGGTTGGCACCGTGGTCAGAGAAGTTACACTCGCCGATGGCAAAGAGACCCTTGATTGAGGTCTGGAGCTCATAGTCGACCCAGATGCCGCCCATGGTGTAGTGGGAGGCGGGGAATATCTGCATCGGGGTCTCGTAGGGGTTGTCATCAGAGATCATCTGATACATGTCGAAGAGGTTGCCGTAGCGGTCGCGCACGACATCCTCGCCGAGACGGTCGATGGCATACTTGAAGTCGAGGTAAACGGCGTTGCCCGTACCCACACCATAGCCGGCGTCGCAGCGCTCCTTGGCGGCACGCGAGGCGATGTCGCGGGGACAGAGGTTACCAAAGGCGGGATAGCGGCGCTCAAGATAGAAGTCGCGGTCTTCGTCGGGGATGTCGGTCGGCTTCTTCTTGCCGGCACGGATGGCCTCGGCATCTTCCTTTTTCTTGGGCACCCAGATGCGGCCGTCGTTACGGAGCGACTCGCTCATGAGGGTCAGCTTGGACTGATCCTCGCCATGAACGGGGATACATGTGGGGTGAATCTGCGTAAAGGCGAGGTTGGAGAGGTAGGCACCCTTCTTGAAGGCCTGGATGGCAGCTGAACCGTTGCAACCCATGGCGTTGGTAGAGAGGAAGAAAGTACGACCATAACCGCCGGTGGCAAGCACCACGGCGTGGGCGGCATAGCGCTCAAGCTCGCCGGTGACGAGGTTGCGGACGATGATGCCGCGTGCGCGTCCGTCGATGATGACGATGTCGAGCATCTCGCGGCGGTTGAAGCTCTTTACCGTACCCTTCTGAATCTGACGGTTGAGGCTTGAGTATGCGCCGAGCAGCAACTGCTGGCCGGTCTGGCCCTTGGCATAGAATGTACGGCTCACCTGGGCACCGCCAAAGGAGCGGTTGGCGAGGAGACCGCCATACTCGCGGGCAAAGGGGACACCCTGCTGCACGCACTGGTCGATGATGTTGTTTGACACCTCGGCGAGACGGTAGACGTTGGCCTCACGCGAGCGGAAGTCGCCGCCCTTGACGGTGTCGTAGAACAGGCGGTAGACCGAGTCGCCGTCGTTCTGATAGTTCTTGGCTGCATTGATACCACCCTGTGCGGCTATGGAGTGGGCGCGGCGGGGTGAGTCCTGGATGCAGAAGTTGTATACATTGAAGCCCATCTCACCGAGCGATGACGCAGCCGAAGCGCCGGCGAGGCCGGTGCCTACGACGATGATGTCGAGGTGACGCTTGTTGGCAGGGTTGACGAGTTTCTGATGAGCCTTGTAGTTGGTCCACTTTTCAGCGACAGGACCTTCGGGAATCTTGGAGTCAATCTGATATTCCGGTAGCTTTGAGGACTCGATGTCGGCAAAGTCTTTCATGATGGGGGTAGAGTCAATCATACCCTCCAGTTCTTTCTTAGTGAGTTCCATATCGCGTTATGTTAGTTTTGCGGTTGTTGATACTGCTGGTACATCTGCATCTGAGCCTGAACCTGCTCGTAAGCCTCGGGGTCATAGACCTTGAGGAAGTTGAAGTACTGCTCCTGGAGCTGCTGCATCTCCTCCTGGCTCTTGGCCTGCTGGGCCTCATGCTGCCAAGCCTCGGTGTACTGGGCCTTGAGGTTCTCGTTGGTCATGTAGGTACCCTTGTGGGCCTGGACTGTGAAGACGATGGCCTGGGCGATGAAAAGAGCCACGACAATCGAGGTCCACCAGCAGGCAATCTTCTTGAGACGGGGAAGCCATGTCTGACCGTTCCAACCGATTGACTGGAACATCGACCAGAAACCATGATTCATGTGAAACCACAGGGCGATGAAGCCGATGATGTAGACAACCGGGGTCCACCAGTTCTGGAATGCAATCTGGAGGAACAGCGTGCCGGCGTGGGGAGGCACGGCGGCACCATCGACCATATACCAGTCGGCGGGGCTTGCGGCGATAATCTCGCGCCACTGCATACGAGCCCAGAACTGTATCATGTGGACGGCGAGGAACGCCAGCACCACGATGCCGAGCACGAGCATGTTCTTTGACGACCACTCCACCTGAGGAGGACGGGAGGTCACGGCGTAGCGGTCGTTGCCGCGAGCCTTACGGTTTTGCACGGTGAGCCACAATGCGTAGATGATGTGTACCACAAAGAGGGCGGCGAGTCCCACAGAGGCCACGAGGGCATACCAGTTGGCCCCGAGGAAGGCGCACACCGAGTTGTAGGCGTCGGGCCATACCAGTGCTACAGCATTCATCAGACAGTGAAATGTGACAAACAGGACGAGGCATACGCCCGTGACAGCCATCACGAGCTTACGTCCTATAGACGAATTAGTTAACCACATAATTGAGCTGATTAAAGGATTATAAAATTACAATTGTTACTGTTCAGGCTATTGTTTCATCTCGCAAATTTACGCCAAAATCCATTGCCCTACAAGATTTAACCAAAAAAATCTCATCGCGCCCCTCCCCCACATCCATAAGAGGATTATCCGCGTCTGTCACAATGAAGTGGAGCGTATCAATGGAGGGGGAAATGGTCAGGTGGCACGGCGTGTTGATATGATGTCTATATGGATTTGTTGCGCAACAGCGGGGGAAGGGCTAATTTTGCCGAACAAAAATCGCAAGAAGTACATTTAATATGGAGAGCCGCGACAGGGTCTCATCGACAAACGGACAATGAAAGAAAAGACAAAGGATGTGTGGCGCATACTTGCCGCCGGATTTGGAGTGACAATAGCAATAATGTGTGCGGCCGCAGACGTTATAATGCTCAAGGCTCTGCTGTCGTCATGGATTATGCCGGTTTTGACCGCGCTCGCGGCCTCGATAGCCTTGTCAATCCCGCTGCACCGGGCCGCACGATGGGTCACCAGCTCTGACAAACGTTGGCTCAACGGACTGTGCGCGACGCTATTCCTCTGGCCCCTGATGATGCTGTCCCTGCTGATAGCAAACGAGTGCTATCCCAGCGACACGCCCCATGACATGCCCGCCGTGGCAAGCCGCGTCTACAAGGAGACGCGCTACAAGACACGCAGGGTGAGCCGGCGGGTCTATGCACGCGGAGCGCCCTACAAGGTGACCTGCATCGATGTCATCCTCCCCAACGGCGACACGCGGTCGTTTGATGTCACCAAAAAGGTGTATGACGCTGTCAGCAAGGGCGACACGGTAGACATCCCGGTGACCACCGGCCTGTTTGGACTCCAATGGCTCGACAGCCACGACATCAAGACCCGCCACCCGCGAACGCGCAAGGGAAAGAGCCGCCGCCCCCAGTTTGGCTCACGCCGCCCCCGGCGGTCGGCCAGTGACGTCGAGAATCGTCACCGGGAGCGCATCGACAGCCTGAGGCTCAAGTATGGACACAATGACAACTAATCCGGCAACCTGCCGACCGACAGACATCAAGACATACCGACAACAAAACAATTGAAATATATCCACCAAAAAACAGAGAATTATGAGACACATCAAAAAATCACTTGGGGCACTGCTCATCGCACTGACCGCCCTGGTATCAACCAACGCACTGACATCATGCTCCTCGTCAAACGACAGTCGCTTTGACAAGGCCATCGAGCAGCTCAACACCATGCTGCCGATGAATCTTGGCAACGGATTCACCATGGAAGAGGTGACATCGGATGGCAACGCCATCGTCTACAACATCAAGTGTGACGAGAACGACATCGACATGGAAATGATGGAGCAGAGTAAGGATGAGCTCCGCAACAACTCGCTGGCACAGCTCAAAAGCCAGAAGCGGGCAGACAAGAACTTCGCCACGCTGCTGAAGTACTGCCAGGACAACGACAAGAATATCGTCTACCGCTACGTCGGCACCCCGTCGGGCAAGACCGTTGACATCATCATCGAGTCAGACGAGATCTGACACTTACCTATCATTCATTTATTATTTCCCCGGGGAGGCCAAGATGCCTCCCCTTTTTCGTCATATCGCGGCCACCAACAAGGATTATCGGGCTGTTGTCGATATATTGTCTATATGGCCGTGGAGCGGCTCACAGCAGTTTTTGATAACTTTGCGACATGAACAATGTCTATATAACCGCTATCATCATGCTGGTCGTCATCTCATGCACACGTCCGGCCGACAACACCTCCAACCATGGCAACACAGGACTGACTGCCGACTCGGTGACCGACCGCACGGAGTGGTACCTCGACCGCACCCGCCACCTCGACGATGAGAAGAGCCTGTATCAGAAATACCGCATCGCGTCAGAAAACGCCGCCTACTTCGCGTCGGTGGGGATGCCGCTTGAGCGTGGGAGCAACCTTACGTTGCTCGGCGACGTGATGGCACAGATGGACGACACCGTCCGTGCCACCCGCTACTATGACCTCGCCGACGAGTGCTTCCGACAGGCATCGGCAACCAATGAGCTTTATGAACTTGAGATACACAGGTCAAACGTCATGAGCCACCGGGAGGGTTGGGAGATGTTCAAGCGGTTGCTTGCCGACACGACCGTCATCAACATCCCGATGCTCCACATCCTCGCCCTCAAGGGAGCATACCTGGCCACTGACTCTCTCCCGCTGCTCGACAGCTGCCTCGCGATGCTTGACCGCTATCCGTCAGTGCGTCCTGCCGAGCGCCCCGCGCTGCTGGCGATGAGGGCATACGAGTCGCTTTACACAAATGACTTGCAAGACGCACTCAGACGCATACCCCGCATCAAGGCCGAGACCGACTCACTCAATCCCATAGCCCAGCACCGAGAATACATCCACGTGGCCCTCGCCTACATCTACAATGCCGCCGGGATGAAGGACTCATGTATCGAGGAGCTGAAACGAACCATCTGGTGGACCGACAGCGCCTACCGCGAGGCCAACCTCCCGGCCATCTACTCACGCGAGACCCGCAACATGATCGACCTGACCGAGAGCAACGCGAGACTTGAGCGACGCACCCTGCTGCTGTGGTGGGCGACGACCGTCCTGGCCCTGCTGGCCCTCGCGACATGGGGATACTTCTATGCCAAGCGCCGACAGGCACGGACACGTCAGGAAATCGAGCTGCTCGACAGCCGCATGGAGTACCTGCGGCAGCTACAGACAGCCCAGTCAGCCATCATGGAGGAGAACCACCGGCTTATGGCCGACATCGAGGGGACGGTGAGCCGCCACGCCACCGACACTGTCGACGAATCGTCGCTTGCAAAGGAGATACGCCGCATCTTAGGCATCTATGGCAGCCGCGAGGATAGCCGCCAAGGGTTCCTCGCCGTGAGCCGACAGATTGACCCACGCTTCACGTCACGCCTCAAGGCCGACTACCCCAACCTCTCGGAGGGGCAGCTGCGACTGGCCGCGCTCATAGCCGCAGGGGTTGACAGTAGCCAACTCACCTCGATACTCAACATCTCAAGCAAGTCACTGTATACCAGCCGATACCGGCTAAGAGCAAGCCTACGTCTCTCAAAGGCCGACAGCCTTGAGGAGCTGCTGCGCCGCTATGCCTCGCCCCCGGCCACCACGCCCGACCGCCAGTGAGCGGCGACACCACACCATGAGGGGAAGGATTGTGGATTATGAATATTTATGTAATTTTGTCAATGGTGAGCATCGACAATACCTCATTATATTATTATCTTTGTAGACACATAACCAACCGACTTATCACTACTGACATAACATAAATATGACCGGACGAATATCGCTTTTACTGGCCGCAGCCATGGCCATACCGACTGGAGCGGAGGCGTGCACGAGCCTGCTCGCGGGACGCGCCGCCACCGCCGACTCCTGTGTGATGATAACATATGCCGCCGACTCCCACAGCCTGTACGGCGAGCTGTACAACCAACCCGCCGCCGACCACAAGGACGGGGCGGTGCGCAAGGTTGTCGAGTGGGATACCGGCCGATACCTCGGCGACATACCCGAGGTGGCCCATACATACTCGACCATAGGCAACATGAACGAGCATGGCCTCACCATCTCGGAGAGCACATGGGGTGGCCGCGAGGAGCTTGTCGACACGACCGGCATCATCGACTACGGCTCGCTCATCTACATAACCCTGCAACGCGCCCGCTCGGCCCGCGAGGCCATCAAGGTGATGACCGACCTCGTGCGCGACCACGGATACTACTCAAGCGGCGAGTCATTCTCGATAGCCGACGGGGGCGAGGCATGGATAATGGAGATGATCGGCAAGGGGGGCAAGGAGCGTGGCGCCGTATGGGTGGCACGCCGCGTGCCCGACGACTGCATCGCCGGACACGCCAACCACTCGCGCATACACCAGTTCCCGCTCAACGACCCCGACAACTGCCTCTACTCCCCCGATGTCATCGACTTTGCCCGCAAGATGGGATATTATGACGGACGCGACGAGGACTTCTCGTTCTCGCGGGCATACGCCATCACCGACTTCAGCGCCCTGCGCGGATGTGACGCGAGGGTGTGGGCGTTCTACAACCGCTACCGCAGCGACATGGACGCTTACCTGCCATGGATAATGAGCGGCGAGGGTGAGCCTCTGCCGCTATGGGTCAAGCCCGACCGCAAGCTGTCGGTGCGCGACATGCAGGAGGCGATGCGTGACCACTTTGAGGACACGCCTTTTGACATGACCCGCGACCCCGGGGCCGGCCCCTACAAGGTGCCCTACCGCTGGAGGCCGATGACATTCACGGTCGACTCGGTGGAGTATACCAACGAACGAGCCATCGCCACACAGCAGACGGCATTTACATTCGTTGCCCAGATGCGCGACCATGTGGCCAAGCCGATGAAGGGCGTGCTGTGGTTTGGCACCGACGACACCAACACCACTCTCTACGTGCCGATATACTGCTGCGTGACCACCCCGCCCCGCGCCTTTGAGCCAGGCAACGGCGACCTCTACAACATCTCATGGGACTCGTCGTTCTGGGTCAACAACTTTGTGGCCAACCAAGCCTACAACCGCTACTCGCAGATGATACCCGACATACGACGCGTGCAGCGCGAGATCGAGGACGGGTTTGCCGCCGGTGTCGCCGAGGTTGAGCCCAAGGCCGCGGCGCTGTGGGCCGACGGACGGCGCGAGGAAGCCGTGAGGACGCTCAATGACTTCTCGCATGAGAGCGCCAACTCATCGACAGCCCGCTACAAGCAGCTCGGCGACTATCTGCTGGTGAAGTATCTCGACGGCAACATCAAGCGCGAGAAGGACGGAGAGTTCCAGCGCACCGAGACGGGACTGCCCGCGTCGCCGATATTTGGCGGCTACAGCGACGACTATTACCGCGAGGTGGCCCGTGAGGCCGGCGACCGCCTGAAAGTATGGAAATAAAACCGACACCGACATGCGCACAAATGACGACCTGCAAGGGGTGACACTGCTTGGCGACACGGCCACGCGCTACCCCGACCGATATGCTCCCGAGGTGCTTGAGACATTTGTCAACAAGCATCCCGGCAATGAGTATCTCGTGACATTCAACTGCCCGGAGTTCACGTCGCTGTGCCCCAAGACGGGGCAGCCCGACTTTGCCCGCATCATCATCAACTACATCCCGCGCGAGCGGATGGTCGAGAGCAAGAGCCTGAAGCTCTACCTGTTCAGCTTCCGCAACCATGGGGACTTCCACGAGGACTGCGTCAACATAATAATGAAAGACCTCGTCAAGCTGATGGACCCGCGATACATCGAGGTCATCGGGCTGTTTACCCCGCGTGGCGGCATCTCGATATACCCCTTTGCCAACTATGGCGACGACGAGCATCAGGAGATGGTCAGGCAGCGGATGCTGCGCCAGTTTGACACGGCCATCGCGGCATCGCGCTGACCGCAGCCGACAGCCGCGTCACGTACAATCAGATAAACAGCTGTAAAAAAATGGAAGATACAACACATCATAAGGATGCCCTCCTGGTGCTGTCGGGGGGCATGGACTCGACCTCGATGCTCTATGAGTATCGCGACGAGATAGCCTTGGCGGTGACATTCCAGTACGGGTCCAACCACAACCGCCGCGAGGCCGAGTGTGCCCGCTACAACTGCGACCGGCTCGGCATCGAGTGGATCGAGATACCGCTGGAGTTTATGGGGCGCTATTTCAACAGCTCGTTGCTGAGCGGAGCCGACGATATCCCCGACGGCAACTACACCGACGAGTCGATGCGCTCGACTGTCGTACCATTCCGCAACGGCATCATGCTCGCCGTCGCCGCCGGACTCGCCGAAAGCCGCGGACTGCGGAGGGTGATGATAGCCAACCACGCCGGTGACCACGCCATCTATCCCGACTGCCGCCCGGCCTTTGTCACGGCCATGGACTCTGCCATCAAGGCCGGCACATACGATGGCATACGCCTATACGCCCCCTATACCGAACTCACCAAGAGCGAGATTGCCGCCCGGGGGGCAGCCAGCGGAGTCGACTTTGCCCACACCTACTCATGCTACAAAGGCCGCGAGCGCCACTGCGGCACCTGCGGCACCTGCGTCGAGCGCCGCGAGGCATTCGCCCTCGCCCACCTCCCCGACCCGACCCCCTACGAACAGTAACAGCCCATACCTCAACGCTTGAACGATAACAAAACATGCAAGACATCAATCACTTTATAAATAAAGTATTTGAGGCTGACTGTCTGGAACTAATGCCACAGATTCCCGACAAGTCCATAGATATGATTTTGTGTGACCTCCCATACGGCACGACCCAGAATAAATGGGACTCCGTAATCGACCTTGACAAATTGTGGAAAGAATACACACGTATCATCAAGGATAACGGTGTGATAGTGCTCACCTCACAGGGAATATTCACGGCCCATCTGATCATGAGCATGGAGTCATGGTTCAAGTACAAGATAGTGTGGATCAAGTCAAAGTCCACCAACTTCCTCAACGCGAAGAAACAACCGCTGCGCAAGCATGAGGACATCTGCGTATTCTACCGCCAACAACCGACCTATAATCCTCAAATGACACAGGGTGAGAGCTACGACAAGGGAGTCCGTAAAGACCAATTTACCGGAAGTTACGGCGACTTCAAGCCCAGGCATGTAAAGAGCGACGGCAACCGCTATCCCAACGATGTGGTATGCTACGATGATGAACCGGCAGACGATTTCATATACGTCAAGACTGCCGAATCGGAGGGACCCGTCTACCATCCCACGCAAAAGCCTGTGGAACTGGGCCGCTATCTCATCAGGACATACACCAATCCCGGTGAAATTGTCCTCGACAACGCGTGTGGCAGTGGCAGCTTCCTCGTCGCGGCGGCTATGGAGGGCCGCAAATACATAGGAATCGAGCAAAACAAGAATGTCTCGCTACACAAGATAGCCAAGACAGACTATATCGACGTATGCAACAAAAGGCTGACTGAAGTGATGGATAATAATCATTTGTTTTCCAAAATAGCGCTGTAATCACCCGCGAGCAATTATATACACAATGTCGGACATAAAACGTAATGAACGCGATTGGGCCGGCCAACTCATCAGTTGGCTGAAAAGCGCGATTGACGATGGGCTGACCTCATTTGAGGATGTGACCAACGACACGGGTATAAAACTGGTATCAGGGCGCACAAAATACCCTGACATCCTGTTATTTACCGATAAGCTGTCAGGCGTTATCTTCAACGGGTGGGAACTTAAATTTCCAGATACGGCTGTTGATGATGACGCGATGCTGAAAAACGCACTCGAAAAAGCTCAACACATTCATTCCGACTCGTTTGTGACATGGAACGGGTCAGAAGCAATAATCTGGGAAATAGATACCGGCCACTATACCATCGACACAATCTCAGTATTGAAGCATTACCCAAAGATTGCCACCATTCAGACACGAGAGGATTTGTCAGATCCTAAGAAATACCGCACTCATGAGCAACAGCTCCATGCACGTGCATTGGAAATAATACATGACTTGGACGTACTGCGGCAAAATGGGACTATAAAGGAGGCTATAAATATCTCGGACAATATAATACAGGCTATCAAGGATGCACAATCAATAATAGTCCCACAGTTTGCATCAGCAATATCAGCGGCATGTAATGAGAGTCGGGAGTTCCGTCAACAATTCAACCGTTGGAAAATCTATGAGAGCGCGACTCTCAGCATTCTCCGCTCATCGTCCCGCAAAGCCGAGATTGTAGACGAAAAGTCAGTCCTCGCAAAATTCACTTTCTACAATCTGATAGGTAGAATACTTTTCTATCTCACACTCCGAGACAATCTGCCTAAGGAATTACCGCCCATATCAATCGAACCATCAACCGACCTGAAAAGTCAACTTTACGCATACTTCGAGAAAGCCGGCAGCATAGACTATCAAGCCATATTCATGCCTTACTTCACTGACGAGATACAGTTTTCAGATGTGGTAGACATAACCTTACGCAAACTAATCACTGTCCTGTCTGATTTTGATTTCAGGATGTTGCCATCGGAGGTAATCGGAACCATCCTCGAAAATCTCGTTCCAAAAGATGAGAAAGTAAAATTAGGACAATACTTCACCTCTGAAATACTTGCCGGGTTGGTAGCATTTCCAGCCGTACACGATAAACACTCTGTCGTGTTTGACCCAACATCGGGTACAGGGTCTTTCCTGAATGCTTTCTACAAAATCCTCAAATATTATGGGAACAAAGAGCATGGACAGATACTCAACCAAATATGGGGTAATGACATCTCCCACTTCCCTGCCATGCTCTCGGTTATCAACCTTTACAAGCAGGATGTAACACAGACCGACAACTTCCCCCGCATAATGAGGGATGATTTCTTCAATCTTGAGACAGGTAAGGAGGTGCGGTTTCCTGACCCCTCAAATCACGGGTCAAAGATACCTGTCGCCATTCCTACATTTGACGGCATTGCAAGCAACTTTCCATTCATACAGCAAGAAGATATTCCAAACAAGAGCCTAAACTCACTGTTCAGGGACAAATTTGGGTTTGGGCAATCCGCATTTATAGACGATGGCGACTTTCACATCAACGAACGAGCAGACTACTTCACATATTGCATACTCAACTCCACGCTTTTCTTGAAAGATGGAGGGACATTGGGAGCAATAACATCAAACGCCTGGCTTGGCAAGGAATACGGAATACAGTTCAAGAAATTTCTTCTTGACAACTTCCATATAAGATATATTGTACGGAGTGTTGCTGAACACTGGTTTCACGACTCGCTTGTCTCAACGATATATCTCATACTCGATAAGGGAGAGAGTGACAAGCCGACAAAATTTGTGACCCTCAATGTCATGCTGTCTGACTATCTTTACGATGCTGACAGCGACAGACAGATTGCCAAAATAGAAGACTTCTATTCACAGATAGATAACTGCGAATGGAAATTTAACGCGGACTGGAAAAGAGACATCGCTTTCCCGGAGGTGTACCACAAGATTGACGGCGGTGTTGATGTCGCCATCATACCCAAGGCGGCGCTAACAGGCAGCCTTGATACCGGGGTAAATTGGACGCAGTTTTTCATCGCCACAAACCCGTTTGCGATATTCGAGCCATACCTGACGCAGTATTACCCGTCAATATTCAAGGTCGTCCGTGGCGAACGGACTGGATGGAATGAGATGTTTGTAATCCCCGAGAAAGCTATTGACGATAGCGGCATATCTTCCAAATACCTCATACCCTACATTAAAAGCCCCTCTGAACTCTCATCCATAGAGTTTACAGGCAAATTCAGCAACCGAATATTTGCTTGCCAAGACCCATTATCAGCCCTCGACCACAAGACAAAAGCATGGATTGAAAGATTCAAGAACATGCCAAACAAAAATGGGTCGGCCACAGTTGCTGAGGCTAATTCAGGACACAAGCCATATTGGTACTCCATCATGCCAAAAAAGGCTCATGTCGTGACTGCGGTGAATCCTTACGAGCGCTTTTTCTTCACATACTCGACCGAGCCGTTTGCCATTGACCAGCGGCTGATAGCCATGCAGATACAAGATGGACATGACATCGAGCTGATAGCCTCGCTGCTAAACTCCGTATCCACCTTCCTAACGCTCGAACTCGTAGGCACTGCCCGCAACTTAGGTGCCCTCGATCTCAATGCAAATTATCTGAAACGAGTGCGTCTGCTCAATCCTGAATTGCTACAAGGAAAAGACATTGATGCGATAAAAGCCGCATTCCAGCCACTGAAAAATAGAGCCATAGGGACAATCTTTGAGGAACTTAAGAAACAGGACAGAATCAATTTTGACAAAGTGGTCCTCCGCTCATTTGGAATTTCGGAATCAATCCTCCCGTCCATGTACGAGCTTCTATGCCGTTTAGCCAGGACAAGAGTCTCGATGAAAACCAAATAATTAATTATCCTTGGAAGAATTATGAGAACACGTAAGTTTTGCCCACATTGTCTACACGAGCTTAAACATTCACGGTTGAGAGGCGCACCAAATTATTACGTATTTGATTGTCCACAATGTGAGGAAGATTTCTATCATTTTGAAGTGTATAACCGCAACGATTTGAAAAAATCAAGGCAGAACTAAACATGAAAATAAGGACTCTGCAAGGGATAGCAAGGGACAACATGCGGTGAAAAAGCGATTCACAGTAGATTCCACAAGACCTAAATCGACTATATCATTGTGTATGTCAAGGTCTTTCGCTAATTTTGCGTTATGACTGATGAAATCTTGAGAAATATTGGGCTGTTGCCAGACGAGGTGGAGTTTGTATCAGACCTCAAGGTAATCGTATATACGGCAAAAGCAAAAGCCTATCAGGCTGCTGACTTATACAACGTTGCCCGCAACTGGCTTGTAGGTAGACGAATCGTTGAACAAGAGCAACATGGAAACATCAGACGTCATCTGATACAGATTTACAACCAGGCATGACAGCTCGTACTCATGTTGCTCCCTGCTATTTCAGCCCTGATTCTATGTCCTCGATAGTTGGCAGTGTGCTTTTGAATTCATCGGGGATGAATTTTGTCAGTTGAAATTCCGCGACACCGATTGGCTGGGAGGATGGTTCGAGTACATATTGGGCAAGCACGTTGTCTTTGTCCTTGCATATAAGCAGCCCGATGGTGGGATTATCCTGTTCGGTCTTTACAAGATGATTGACTGCTGTCATATAGGTGCCGAGCTGCCCGATATCGCCGGAGTCGAATGTCCCAGTCTTTACCTCAATCACGCAATAAGCGTGTAGGCGGATATTGTAAAACAACAGGTCAATGAATTTTTCAGTATGGCCAATTTTCAACCGATACTCTTGGCCAACGTATGCAAAGCCGGAGCCCAATTCCAAGAGAAAGCGGGATATATTATCCATCAAAGCCTTTTTCAGTTCACGCTCCTTGTACGGCTCTGTCATTTCGGTAAAGTCGAATATATATGGATCGCGGGTAAGTTCTTGTGCGAGGTCGCTGTCTGGAGCCGGCAGTAGTCGTGAGAAACTTGACTGAGCTTTGCCCTGACGAAGATGAAGGCCACTGTCAATGAAAGTTTTCAAGATATTCCGCGACCAACCATCCTCCACGGTTTTCTTCAAATAGAATATCGCCGCATCAAGGTCTCTGTTCTTGTAGTATTTATCAATAATTATACGGTGATGTCCCCAAGGAACCAAGAAAATGAAATCGCCAACAAGTTGTGGGCAAATCTCGTCCTTAGAATTTTCCGCAATATGTGGAAGATTTGGGGGCGCAACAGAATACATATCATAAAATCTCCTCATATAGAAAAGATTAACCGATGAAAAGCCATCGGATTCGGGCAAAGCATCTTTCAAATCCTGACTGAGATTTTTATAAAACCCAGAGCCGTATTTGTTCTCAGCGTCACGGGCTACAATGTCACGGCCAACAGACCAGTAGAAGCGTAGCAACTCCTGATTAACGCGTGTAGCAGTCTTTATTTGGGCGAACCTGCATCGGTCTTTCAACGCCTGTATCCACCAGGAGTAGTCGGCATCAGTTTTTATAAGTTTGCTCATGATTTATCAGAATGAAACGGTTGGTCGTGTCTTGTTGTTACAAAGTTACGCATTTTTATTGATTACTCATGCTTGCGGATATTACCTATTAATGTGCAGTGGCCACTGTTGACACGTAGATACGTATGTAGATACGTATATGAGGCGCGGTGAAAAAAAGTGGCAAATAGTTGATTATGTTGTGGAATATGTCTAACTTTGCACCGTTTTAACGTTACGATTATGGGAAAGTTCTCGGAATTTAAGCTCCCATTGAAGTCTATGCCCATTGGCAGTCAGGAGTTTGACTACCACTTGGACAAACAGTTTTTCATCAACATGGAAAGCTCGGACGTCCATGGCGCTGACTTGAACGTGCGTCTCACGGTGGTCAATCGCGGTGAGATGTACGACCTGACGTTTGTGATCACCGGCGAGGTGACGCTCATCTGTGACCGCTGTCTTGACAACATGCAGCACGAGATTGATGCCACCTACCACATCACCGTCAAGTATGGTGAGGAATATAACGATGACACCGACGACCTGCTTGAGATACCGGCAAGCGACAATTACCTGAATGTCGCCTACATGATATATGACACAGTCGAGCTGGCCATACCGTTGAAACACGTGCACGCCCCCGGCAAGTGCAACCGCGCCATGAGCGGCAAGCTCAACAAGCACCGTGCACGCATGGCCGACAACGATGACCCCGAGATGGAGGAGATGCTCGACGAGATCGACACCGCCGGGGACGACGCGCCGACCGACCCGCGATGGAACGCGCTCGAAGGACTTAGAAACAATGACGAAAACGATAATAATTAAAAAACAATAAAGTAAAATGGCACATCCTAAACGCAAACAATCAAAGACAAGAACAGCTAAGCGTAGAACCCACGACAAGGCCGTAGCCCCCACTCTCGCTCTTTGCCCCAACTGCGGCGCATGGCACGTGTATCACACCGTGTGCGGCGAGTGCGGTTACTACCGTGGCAAGGTCGCAATCGAAAAGGACGCTACCGTATAACAGGCCGACATGGTTAATGCAAGAATATCAGGCGTAGCCTCTTACGCTCCCGATGACATCCTCGACAACGACATGCTGTCGCGGATGGTCGATACCAACGACGAGTGGATCACCACACGCGTGGGCATCAAGCAGCGCCGCATCCTCAAGAAGGAGGGTACCGGCTCGTCATACCTCGGCATAAAGGCCGTGGAACGTCTGCTTGAGTCGACCGGGACCAAGGCCGAGGAAATAGACTTGCTCATCTGCGCCACGTCCAACCCTGACTACCGTTTCCCGTCGACCGGCTCCATCATAGCCCATCATACGGGATTGAAGAACGCATACGCCTACGACATCCAGGCCGCATGTGCCGGATTTCTTGTGGCATTGCAGGATGGCGCCGCCTACGTGCGCTCGGGGATGTACCGCAAGGTCATCGTCGTGGCAGCCGAGAAGATGTCGTCGATGGTCAACTATGCCGACCGCTCGACCTGTCCTCTCTTTGGCGACGCGGCGGCAGCGATGATGCTTGAGCCGACCGACAAGGAGGTGGGCATCATCGACGGCGTGTTCCACATCGACGGCGAGGGATGCGAGCACCTGCTGATGAAGGCCGGAGGCTCCGTTCATCCCGCCACCCACGAGACCGTGGACGCCGGAGAGCACTACATCTACCAGGACGGACGCGCCGTCTACAAGCACGCCGTGACCAACATGCTCACATCGAGCCTCGACGTGGCCAAGCGCAACGGCCTGACAATCGACGATGTGGATTGGATGATACCCCATCAGGCCAACCTGCGCATCATCGAGGCCGTGGCCGACCGCGCCGGCATCGACCGCGAGAAGGTGCTGGTCAACATCGAGCGCTACGGCAACACGAGCGCCGCGTCGATACCCCTCTGCATCGACGAGTACAAAGACCGTCTCCACAAGGGCGACAAGCTGATACTGACCGCCTTTGGAGCAGGGTACACATGGGGAGCACTCTATGTCATCTGGGACCTGTAACATCACAGACAAACACGCGTTAAGAATACAAAAAATAGCATCTATACGGGTGCTATTTTTGTTTTATACCATAGCAATAAAAATCAACGATATATGAGCGAACAGCAGCACAAAGCGGGATTTGTCAACATCGTCGGCAACCCCAACGTAGGTAAATCGACACTTATGAACGACCTCGTCGGCGAACGCATAAGCATCATAACCTCAAAGGCGCAGACCACGCGCCACCGCATAACCGGCATAGTGAACACCGACGACTATCAGATAGTGTTTTCCGACACCCCCGGCGTGCTCAAACCCAAGTACAAGCTACAGGAGAGTATGCTTGAGTTCTCAAAGAGCGCGTTGACCGACGCCGACATACTGCTCTATGTCACCGACGTTGTCGAGGACCCGACCAAGAACGCCGACTTCCTCGCCAAGGTCGCCAAGGAGACCATCCCTGTGCTGCTCGTCATCAACAAGGTCGACCTGCTCAAGGGACAGGGTGACCTCGACGCGATAATAGCGCGGTGGAAGGAGTTGCTACCCAACGCCGAGGTATTTCCCGTCAGCGCCCTGCTCCATTTCAATGTCGACAACATAATGCACCGCATCGTCGAGCTGCTGCCGCCGTCGCCTCCATTCTTTGGCAAGGACGCGCTGACCGACAAGCCGGCGAGATTTTTTGTCACCGAAATCATACGCGAGAAGATACTGCTCAACTATGAGAAAGAGGTGCCATACTCGGCCGAGGTGCTTGTCGAGAAGTTTGAGGAAAAGGAACATTCCATCCACATAATGGCCGTCATCTACGTCGAGCGAGACTCTCAGAAAGGCATACTCATCGGCAAGGGGGGCGCAAAGCTGAAGAAGACCGGCACCGAGGCCCGCAAGGATATAGAGACCTTCTTTGGCAAGAAAGTGTACCTTGAGCTGTTTGTCAAGGTCGAGAAAGACTGGCGCAACCGCGAGAACAAACTGCGCTCGTTCGGATATATCGAGTGATTTGGCCGTTACGGCGATTTATGTTAATTTTGCAATTCACTCGACAACATAGACTGATATGGGAAGACTCGTAGCAATAGTAGGACGCCCCAACGTGGGCAAGTCGACACTCTTCAACCGCCTGACGCAGACACGCACGGCGATTGTCGACGAGACAGCCGGCACCACCCGCGACCGCCAGTATGGCATGGTCGACTGGGCCGGCAAGGACTTTTCGATAGTCGATACCGGCGGCTGGGTGGTCAACTCGGAGGATATATTCGAGGGTGAGATAAACAAGCAGGTGCATCTCGCCATCGAACAGGCCGATGTCATCCTGTTTGTGGTCGATGCGATGAACGGCGTGACCGACCTCGACGACCATGTGGCCGAGATACTGCGCCGATCCAAGAAGCCGGTCATTCTTGTGGCCAACAAGGTCGACTCAAGCGACTGGCTCTACAACATCGCCGAGTTCTATGCCCTCGGACTCGGGGAGCCATATCCCGTATCGGCTGTCAGCGGCTACGGCACCGGCGACCTGCTCGACGAGGTGGTCAAGGACCTGCCCGAGACAGACGATGACGAGGAGCAGCTCGACGACATCCCCAAGTTTGCCATCGTGGGCCGTCCCAATGCCGGCAAGTCGTCTATAATCAACTCGTTCATAGGCGAGGAGCGCAACATAGTGACCGACATAGCCGGCACGACACGCGACTCGATATACACGCGCTACAACAAGTTTGGCTTTGACTTCTACCTCGTTGACACAGCCGGCATACGCAAAAAGACCAAGGTCAACGAGGATATAGAGTATTACTCGGTCATCCGCTCCATCAGGGCCATAGAGGCATCGGACGTGTGCATACTGATGATCGACGCCACCCGTGGCATCGAGAGCCAGGACGTGAGCATCTTCTCGCTGATACAGCGCAACAAGAAGGGGCTGGTGGTGTGTGTCAACAAGTGGGACCTCGTCGAGGACAAGTCACAGGCCGCGATAAGCCACTTTGAGGCTGCGATACGCGAGCGATTTGCCCCGTTCACCGATTTCCCCATCATCTTTGGCTCGGCGCTTACCAAGCAGCGCATCTACAAGGTGCTTGAGACAGCGGTCGAGGTCTACAACAACCGCAAGCGCACCGTCCCGACGTCACAGCTCAACACCGTGATGCTTGAGGCGATAGCGGCCTATCCGCCACCCGCCAACAAAGGCAAGTATGTCAAGATAAAATATGTGACCATGCTCCGTGGCGCGGCGATACCGACATTCATATTCTTCTGCAACCTGCCACAGTGGGTAAAGGAGCCATACCGCCGCTATCTTGAAAACAAGATACGCGACAACTGGGACTTCACGGGTACCCCGATCAACGTGTTCATGCGCGAGAAGTAGCGGGAAGCTCGATGCGGAAAGTCGTTCCGGCCCCGGGTTCGGAACTCTTGACGTATATGCGCCCGTGGTGATACTGCTCGATGATGCGCTTGGCAAGCGTCAAGCCGAGTCCCCAACCACGCTTCTTGGTGGTGAATCCGGGGCTGAACACGGTCTTGAAGTGCTTGCGGGCTATTCCCTTGCCCGTGTCGGCCACCTCAATCCACGCCCTGCCCTTGTCCTCGCCGGTGGTGACAGCAATGGAGCCGGAACCCTCCATGGCATCAACAGCGTTTTTGATAAGATTTTCCATCACCCACTCAAGCAGCGGGGCCGACAGCTCGACGGGGATAGCCATCGGGGCAGTATCGACCGTCAGATTGATGCGCGACGAGATGCGCGATGACATGTAGGAGGCCGAACGGCGCACCACGGCGTTCAGGTCCTCGACCTCCATGCCGGGCTGCGACCCTATCTTGGAAAACCGGGCCGCGATGGTGCTCAGGCGCTGCACGTCCTTGTTCATCTCGGCCACTGTCGCCGGGTCAACCCCTTCGGCTTCAAGCAGCTCCATCCATGCCATCAGCGACGATATCGGGGTGCCAAGCTGATGGGCGGTCTCCTTTGACAGCCCGACCCACACCTTGTTTTGCTCGGCCTTCTTGGTCGATATGACGGCATAGTAGACCACGAGGACAAAGACGAGCATCACGGCTATCTGTATGTAGGGATAGAAGCTGAGACTGCGCAGCAGCCTGGAGTCCTCGTAGTAGAGGTGCTGGGCCATGCCCGGCGAGATGATGATATGTATCACATTCGGGGTCTCTCGCAGATGGCGCAGCTTTGCCCGCAAGAAGGCATCGTTGGCCTCGGAGATATAGTAGGGGCGCATACTGTCGACAGGCTCGGGGAGGTCAAAGTTGCGGTGGAGCAGGATGTTGCCGTAATCGTCGGTGAGCAGTACGGGGATGTTGCGGTTTTCCTCGATGATGCCGAGCAGGAAATCGACATTCGCGCCCGAGGCTGTGGCGGTGGTGTCGTCGGCGGCACGGATAATCTCGCGGGTAGCGTCGGCCCATATCTGCATACGGGCACGCTCCTGTTCCGAGAGATCGCGAACGAGGTTGTTGGATACATAGAGGAACGTAAGCACGAGCGCCACCGACACGACAAGGAAACCTATCGTGCCCCAGCGTCGCGCTTCATATATATTGCTCATACAGGAGTGACATAAATGGTGAGGGACTCAGCCCCGGCAGCAACCGGGACACGATTATAAAACGTCCTTCAAGCTATCTTTATTGCACATTGGAGCCAATGACGCATACACCATCACACGACCATATCATTAGCGGTAGTCATCGCGGATGAAACGCGCCACAGAGCCTGACGTGTTGGGTCCTATCACGATGTCGGCGGCAGCCTTGACCTCGGGGACTGCGTTGTCAACCGCCACAGCGACATCGGCTACGGCCATCATGGGGAGGTCGTTGAGATTGTCGCCAAACACCACAAGGCGCGACGAACCCGTGCGTTCACGCATACGCTCTATGGCCGCAGCCTTGGACACATCGGGTGCGAATACTTCAATTATGCCGGTGTCGCGGCCAAATATGTCGGTATAGAACGATACGGAGCAGAGACCAGTGGCACGAAGCGCCCCGGCAAGCTCGCCGAGGGTATCGAGCGGCCCCATGGCAAAGTAAAGCACAGTGGATGGCATGACACAGCGGTTGGCGCGGATGTCGTCGAAGCAGAACCGCTTGAGGGGGCCATGGGCGCGTTCCTCGACAAAGCGCCGGTCCTTGTCGCTGAGGCATCCGTTGCGGAACACCTCAAGCACTCCCTCGCCGGCTATGGTGTAGATGAATGGGTCGACGGCATGGGCGCGGAACAGCGAGCCGATGACCTCGCACGACCCGGCGGGGATGTAGCAGACATCGTCGTAACGCCGCAGGTCGCGCAGCCACGAGGCCGCTCCGGTCATCACGATGGCCGGGAGCGAGGTCGCCGTGTGGGCAAGCAGCGGCGCCACGGTGGCCGGGGTACGTGCCGTCGCCACGGTGATCAGCGCCCCGTGACGCGTGAGTTCTGAGATGATGCGTGCCGACTCATTGTCGACGCGCGACTCGCTATCGAGCAGCGTCCCGTCAAGGTCGGTGACATAAAGGGTCCTGACGTTATCGGTATCGCTCATAGCACTGTGTATCCGGCAGCCGTAAGGCCCTCCTTGATATGGTCGATATGCTCCTTGTTGCGTGTCTCCATGACGATGCGCAGCGTGCAGCCGTTGATCTGCTTGCTACCGGCTGTGCGCTCATGGGTCACGGAGATGATGTTGGCCCCGAGGCCGCCGATGACCCCGCAGACGGCGGCAAGCTGTCCCGGGCGGTCAGAGAGGTCGACCGTGACGATGCAGTTGCGCCCGCTCTTGGTCAAGCCACGGGTGATGACGCGGCTCAGGATGGTGACATCAATGTTGCCGCCGCTCACGAGCGCGACAACCTTCTTGCCCTCGACCGGCACCTTGCCAAACATGGCGGCGGCGACAGCGACGGCACCGGCTCCCTCGGCCACGAGCTTCTGCTGCTCGATGAGGGCGAGAATGGCGGCGGCTATCTCGTCGTCGCTGACGGTTACTATCTCATCGACCCAGCGGCTGCACATGTCAAAGGTGTTGACCCCGGGCTCCTTGACGGCGATGCCGTCGGCAATCGTCTGCACGCTGTCGAGACGCTCAATGTGGCCATCGGCGACCGACCGCGCCATGCTTGGCGCTCCCTCGGCCTGCACGCCATAGACCTTGACCCCGGGACTCAGCGACTTGATGGCAAACGCCACGCCCGAGGCGAGACCACCGCCGCCGACAGGCACGATGACCGCATCGACATCGGGCATCTCCTCAAGTATCTCAAGCCCTATCGTACCCTGCCCGGCGATGACGAGCGGGTCATCAAATGGATGGACGAACGTGTATCCATGCTCCTGTTGCAACTCGACGGCGCGACTGTAGGCATCGTCGTAGACCCCCGGCACGAGGCACACCTCGGCCCCGTAGCCCTTGGTGGCCTCGACCTTGGAGAGCGGTGCGCCCTCGGGGAGGCAGATGAGCGAGCGGATGCCGTTGTGGGTGGCACCGAATGCGACACCCTGGGCATGGTTGCCCGCCGAGCAGGCGATGACACCACGCGACTTCTCCTCGTCGGAGAGCTGTGAAATCTTGTAGTAGGCCCCCCGCAGCTTGAATGAGCCGGTGTACTGGAGGTTCTCGGGTTTCAGGTACAGATGACAGCGGTCGGTGATGCGCGGAGCCGCTATGAGGTGTGGATGGCGCACTACGTCCTTGAGTACACGCGCCGCACGATATACCTCGCTTATCTCTATCTTATCCATGGCAATCTTGTTTTATGTCAGCCGCCCTGCACGAGCGGTCACGATAGGTTAACTTCTCACGGCAAATATACGAATAAGTCGCGTGTAACGCCAAATGATTATAAGGATTATTGACATACGCTCACAAACCTTGTCGCCCCCGATTCCGTTTCAATTAAAGATAACCGTCCCATACAGGACACTGCATGGGGGCAACCACTTACCACCAAAAGCATATCGTTATGGATATACAGAACATCTTATCGGAACTGACCTCCAAGTTTGGCGGCTCATTTGATGTAGCGGCAGTCACGGAGCATCTGAAGGGCATCGACACGAGCAACTTCTCGATGGCCGAGATCATCGGCAAGGTCAAGGATGCGGGACTCATCGGCGACCTCGACGGCGACGGGGTCAAAGAGAGTGTCTTTGAGGAGATAAAGGGAAAAATAGGCAGCTTCTTTGGCTGATCCCAGCCCCTCACGCGAGAGACAGATAACAGACGCGAGGCCGTCTCCATGCCGGGACGGCCTCGCGTTGTATTATTATCAGGACGTGATGGCATCGGTAATGGCCGATGCCGGCGGAATCAATCCTCCTTCATGTTGTGGAAGACGTTTTGCACGTCCTCGTCCTCCTCAAACTTATCAAGGAGTTTCTCAATCTGGACGCGCTGCTCCTCGGTGACTTCCTTGAGGTCGTTGGGGATACGCTCGAACTCGGAGCTGACAATCTCAAATCCGTTGTCCTCAAGATATTTCTGGATGTTGGAGTACTCCTCAAACGCTCCGTAGAGCACAATCTCGTCCTCGTCGTTCTCCAGCTCGTCAACACCGTAGTCGATAAGCTCAAGCTCAAGATCCTCAAGCGAGACACCATCCTTGGGCTTGATCTTGAACACGCTCTTATGCTCAAAAAGGAATGTGAGCGAGCCGGAGGTGCCGAGTGAGCCGCCGTGCTTGTTGAAGTAGGAGCGCACATTGGCCACGGTGCGGGTATTGTTGTCGGTAGCGGCCTCGACGACGATGGCGATGCCGTGGGGGCCGTAGCCCTCGTATACAATCTCCTTGTAGTCGCCGGCATCCTTCTCGGTGGCCTTCTTGATGGCACGCTCTACGGTGTCCTTGGGCATGTTGGCGGCCTTGGCGTTCTGCATGAGGGCGCGTAGGCGGGGATTGGTGTCGGGGTCGGGTCCACCGGCCTTGGCGGCGATGGTTATTTCCTTGCCGATGCGGGTAAATGTACGCGACATGTTACCCCAACGTTTAAGTTTTCTTGCTTTGCGATATTCAAAAGCTCTTCCCATTGTAGTGCTTGATTAAATTATATTCGTTTCAGTCGTTAGTATCTTGATTATCGTAGTGTCGCGCCGAGCTTGCGGTTGAGGTTAGTGGTGATTTTTGACATCACGGCCTCTATCTGCTTGTCTTGTAGCGTCTTCTCGTCATCCTGGAGGGTGATGGTGATGGCGTATGACTTCTTGCCGGCCTCAAGGTTCTTGCCCTCGTAGACATCAAACAGCTCGACACCGCGCAACAGGCGCTTCTCGCTCTCGCGCACCACCTGCTCGACCTGCTCCATGGTCACCGACTTGTCGATGAGCAGCGCGAGGTCGCGCACGACGGGCTGGGTCTTGGGCAGGGCCGTGTACTTGACCGACTTCTTGAGGGCGAGGCGCGACAGGGCTTTCCAGTCGAGTTCCGCAAACAGCACCTCCTGCTTTATGTCAAACTTGCGGAGCATCGCGCCCGAGACTACGCCCATCGAGCCGAGGGCCTTGCCTGAGCGGGTGGCGATATCGACCGACGCGCCGTATATCTCGCCGGTGCCGGCGGTGAGCTTGAGTTCAGATGTCGGAATGCCGAGGCGATTGAACAGGTTGGCGACCACAGCCTTGAGGTCAAAAAATGTGACCTGCTCGGCCTGACGCGCCCAGTTGCCGCGACGCAGGTTGCCGGTCATCCACAGGCCGAGGCGTGAGCCCTCGCTGTAGGGGGCAAGCGGGGTCTCGGCGATCGACTCGGCCGAGGGGTCAAAGAAGTAGACGTTGCCCCACTCATACATCAACAGGTCACCGTTGCGGCGGTTGATATTGTGGGCCACCGACTCCAACCCGCCAAACAGGAGGGTCTGGCGCATCACGTTGAGGTCGCCGCTCAACGGGTTGAGCAGCTTGACGCAGTGGTCAGCGGGATATTGCGACAGGCTGGCGTAGTATGACTCTGAGGTGAGCGAGTTGTTCATTATCTCATTGAAGCCGATGGCGGTAAGCTGTTCGGAGAGCAGCGTCTGCAAGGCGTTGGCCGAGTCGGTCACGCTCTTTGGCTGTAGGCTCGACTTGAGCGTCGTGCCGGTCTCGACATTGTTGTAGCCATAGATGCGCAGCAAGTCCTCGATCACGTCACATGGGCGCTGCACGTCAACGCGATAGGTGGGCACCTCGATGTCTATCTCGCCATCGCGGCGGGCGGTGATGGCCATCTCAAGCGAGGCGAGGATGGCATCGACCTTGTCGGCCGGTATATGCTTGCCGACGAGGTCATTGACGTTGGCGTAAGAGAGCGTCACCTTGCACGGCTCAATCTTCTCAGGATATATATCGACGATGTCACCGCATATCTCGCCCCCGGCCAATTCCTTGACCATCAAGGCAGCGAGCTTAAGCACATAGAGACATCCGTTGGGATCGATCCCGCGTTCAAAGCGGAACGAGGAGTCGGTGTTGAGTCCATGGCGACGGGCTGTCTTGCGCACCGACGTGGGGTTGAAGTAGGCGCTCTCAAGAAATATCGACGTGGCGCTCTCGGTGACACCCGAGTCAAGACCGCCAAAGACTCCAGCGATGCACATGGGCTCCTCGGCGTTGCATATCATCAGGTCGCGGCTGTCGAGCTTGCGCTCCACGCCGTCGAGGGTGGTAAACGGTGTCCCCTCGGCACAGTGGCGCACCACAATCTCGCCACCCTTGACCTTGTCGAGGTCAAAGCAGTGGAGCGGCTGCCCCATGGCATGGAGCAGGTAGTTGGTGATGTCGACAACGTTGTTGATGGGTCGCTGGCCAATGGCCGTCAGGCGGTCGCGCAGCCACTGGGGGCTCTCGGCCACCTTGACCCCGCGTATGGTGACACCCGTATAGCGGGGACACGCCTCGGTGTCGTCGACCTTGACGGCGATGGCACCGTCGGGACGGTCGGTCTTGAACGCCGCTACATCGGGGCGATGGAGCGCCGACGGCTCGGCGTGACATGCCAGCCAGGCGCTCAGGTCGCGGGCCACGCCATAGTGCGATGCCGCGTCTATGCGGTTGGGGGTCAGGTCGACCTCAAGCACGTAGTCGCTCGTTAGGTTGTAATATTCGGCAGCGGGTGTGCCGGGCTTGACATCGCCGTCAATCACGATGATGCCGTCATGGGACGTGCCGACCCCTATCTCGTCCTCGGCACATATCATGCCGTTTGACTCGACACCGCGTATCTTTGATTTCTTTATCTTAAACTCCTTGTCGCCGTCATAGAGGGTGGTGCCGACGGTGGCCACCACGACTGTCTGCCCGGCGGCAACGTTGGGGGCGCCGCAGACAATCTGTGTCGCCGCGCCGTCGCCGAGGTCAACGGTGGTGATGTGCAGGTGGTCGCTGTCGGGATGGTCAACGCAGGTGAGCACCTTGCCGATGACGAGACCGCGCAGACCGCCGCGCACCGACTCCACTTCCTCCACGCCGCCGGTCTCAAGGCCGGTCGACGTGAGCGCCGCCGCCAGCTCATCGGGCGTGAGGCTGAAGTCAATATACTGTTTTAGCCAGTTGTAAGATATATTCATTTTATTGAAGATTTCTTTCTGAAGATTTCAATGCCCGTGGAGCGGTCAAGACACACTACTCCACAATAATCCGCGCAAATTTACACATTTTTTTTCAGTCCCTAAACACTTCCCCTCATTTCGCGCCGTTTATCGCCTGAATCGGTGATGATTTATCAACATCACACATATAATTTCAGATTTATAGTCCAATAAACACAACGCGAATGTTTCATTGTAACGAAACATTCGCTATCTTTGCAACGTTCAACATGATGAGTATGGTCGAGCCAAAACTTAGAATTATATTACTCGATGAGGCAAGCGCGTTTATACGCTCGCTACCAGTGAAAGCGCAGAAAAAGATTGTCTACAACATGAACCGCGTTAAAAACGGCGAGGTGGATAAAGAACTGTTTGAAAAATTGAGTGATACAATTTGGGAATTACGCACCATCTTCAACAATGTAAAATACCGTTTGCTTGCATTTTGGGATAGCGAGACACGCTCATTGGTTGTCGTAACCCACGGCTTCACCAAGAAAACCCAAAAGACCCCTCCAAAGGAGATCTCGAAAGCCGAGATGATACGAAAAGAATATATAAGCAACAGAAATAAATAGAGATATGGATAAATTTCACGTAACGACACTTGAGGAGCTGACAGACGAGGTCTTTGGACCCGTCGGCACGCATGAGCGCGACGAGATGGAAGCCAAACTCAAGGAGGAAGTTAATGCCTTTTTTATTGGACAGCGTATTAAGGAGGCACGGATGGCCCAGAATCTCACACAAGAGCAATTGGGCGAGCGTGTAGGGGTGCAGAAAGCCCAGATATCAAGACTGGAAAAGGGACGCAGTGTCATCACTTTGCCTACCATAAGCCGAATTTTCCGAGCCTTGGGCGTGACAACTGCCGCATTGGACTTAGGCACTATGGGTAAGATTGCGCTATGGTGAGTCCATGCCAACCATACTTTTCGTGCTATTTTAGCAAATAGATGTGGCGGATGTAATAAAAGGGTTAAAAATTTTATAATGTCGCGGGGATACGCTACCTTTGCGGCGAAAACAAACGTGACACAAGTCCTTTAATATCTGTCCCACATTTCTTGTAGGACACTGGTCACTCGTTGTGATTCATTATTTTATTTATTCACCATCTAATCTTACATCTGCTTTTATGGCACAGACATCTCCCGAATTGGCCGGCATCGTAGCCGCCGTGAAGAAATGCCTCTCAAATTACGCCAAGTTTGACGGACGCGCCAGCCTCCCCGAGTTCTGGTGGTTCTTCCTCGTGTTTTTTGTAGTGAGCTGCATTCCGTTCATCAATTTCCTCACCATCCTGCTCGTAGTCCCCTACCTCGCCGTATCATGGCGTCGTATGCACGACATAGGCAAGGCCGGTGGTTGGTGGTTCATCAACCTGATTCCCCTCGTAGGGTTCATCATCTTTGTCGTATGGGCAGCACGTCCGAGCGAGCCCCAAGCCAACCGTTTCGGCAACGTGCCGGGTCCCATCGAGGCATAATCCGACACCTACCCCATCCCACCACGCCGGGACGCCCCACACGGAGCGCCCCGGCGTTTTTTTGGTCCAGCGCCGGGGAAATGACGCAGAAGCATTGGGTCAGACGCGGGGACGATGGTTGGGTGATTAGCGATACAACGGCGCGGTGTGGCATGATAAAGGGATGACTGTGAAGAGGCTGACGCAGTAGTGGGTGAGGTGAGACGAGTCGGGTGAGCGTCGGAGACGCGGATTAGTTGTAGCCCCACCACGGAGCGGGCGGCGGGATGCGCCGTTGGCGCGGCGCGGCGGTCGCGGAGGCGTGGGGTAACCGTGATGTCCCCCACCCCGCCATCGGCCTCGAAGAGGTCGGTTAATTGTGCCACCCCGTTTTTGGTGGTTAAGGGGATGGTCGGCGTATGGCGACGCGCGAGGGTTGGGACGGAGAATGGTTGACGTTGAAGCGGTCAGCACACGAGGGAAAGGCCGGGGGAGATTAGTCGACCTCTCCGAGGCCGTTTTTTATCGGAGGAATCGCCTTTACCCCACGCCTCGGCGTGACGGGCGGGCCGTTGGCCGCCGCGCCATCGCCTCGTGGTGGGGCTACAATTAGCTCGCGTCTTCTACGCTTTACGTTGGACGGACGGAGGACGCACAGTCGGACAGACGGAGGACGCACGAGCCGCCCGTCCAACGCAAATGGAGGATAGCCGATGACGCCACACGATACAATGACATGGAATGGCACTGTATGACGTGAAAGATAGGCTGTGGGGTGAGCGTCGGAGACGCGGATTAGTTGTAGCCCCACCACGGAGCGGGCGGCGGGATGCGCCGTTGGCGCGGCGCGGCGGTCGCGGAGGCGTGGGGTCGTCAGGGGCGGCCACCACATTGTCGGCCTCGGAGAGGTCGATTAATTTTTCCACCCCATTTTTGGAAAGGGAGCCAATTCCGCGCGACCGGGGGATACGGTCATTCGGGAGCCGGGGGTGTGTAATATGTGAGGCCGGCTTTGAGAACAAGGCGGTTGAGCTCGTTGTCGAGCGTGACGGTATCGTGATGGCGTTGCTGATTCATTATGTAATCATACACTGCATTCTTATGGCTATATGACAATGAGAATGCACCATATTCACGTTCCCATCCGTCAAAAAGCGGGAAAAATCCCGATTTTGAAACCCATACGGATGATTTTGATTTGAGATCGCGCATGAGACGCGACAATGCGACACCGGGATTGAGGCCAAGCATGATATGCACGTGGTCATTAACACCATTTATCACCAATGGTTTGCACCCGTTGTCATTAATTATCGATGCCATGACGCGGTAGAGGTCGTCACGATAGGTGTTGTCGATGACAGGCCGACGGCAGCGTGTGGCAAACACGACGTGATAGAGCGAGGAGACGTAGCTCATGATGATGGCGTATTTTTCCCAAATATAGTCATTTTCAAGGTAAAAGGCGTTGTTTTCGTGAGATTTTTTTGTTGCCCCGTTGCGAAGATGAGGAATTCGGCGGAGGATTGGCATGATTTCCAGTGGCACAATGGGCAATTTTGTGGGCGCGGGGAATTAATCGACCTCTCCGAGGCCGTTTTTTTGGAGGGGAATCGTCTTACCCCACGCCTCGGCGTGACGGTGGGCCGATGGCCCGTCGTCATCGCCTCGTGGTGGGGCTACAATTAATCCGCGTCTTCGACGCTTTGCGTTGGTCGGGCGGTCGGCCGGACGGACGGAGGACGACGGTCGGACGGACGGAGGACGCACGGTCGGTCGGACGGAGGACGCACGAACCGGACGGACAGGACGCACGAACCGGACGGACAGGACGCACGAACCGGACGGACAGGACGCACGAACCGAACGGACAGGACGCAAATGGAGGATAGCCGATGACGCAACGCGATACGGTGACATGGAATGGCACTGTATGACGTGGAAGATAGGCTGTGGGGTGAGCGTCGGAGACGCGGATTAGTTGTAGCCCCACCACGGAGCGGACGGTGGGACGCGCCGTTGGCGCGGCGCGGCGGCCGCGGAGGCGTGAGGTCACCGGGGCGGCCACCCCAATCTCGGCCTCGGAGAGGTCGGTTAATTTCTCAACGCGTTTTTGGTGGTTAAGGGGATGGTCGGCGTATGGCGATGGCGTGGGATGTCGTAGGATGGTCGATGACGCAACGCTATACGATGGCGGGGGATGACGCGGAGTACGTGGAAGACGGATTATGAGCGTCGGAGACGCGGATTAGTTGTAGCCCCACCACGGAGCGGGCGGCGGGACGCGCCGTTGGCGCGGTGCGGCGGTCGCGGAGGTGTGGGGTCACCAAGGACGGCCACCCCAATCTCGGCCTCGGAGAGGTCGGTTATTTGTGCCACGGGGTTTATTGAGGAGATGCGATGGCGTGAGGCGGGACAGCGCGGGAGTGCGGGACGGGGGGAAATGAAAAAGGGCTGCCGGGGAGGCAGCCCTTGGGGGTTATCTCGGGGGGAGATTATTTTACGAGGACTTTGGTAACCTTGTTGCCCTGCTTAGCGATGTAGATACCGTTAGCGAGCTCACCGGCAACCTTGACACCCTGGATGGTAAAGTACTCAACGGGAGCGTTCTCATCGAGCTCTACCTCGGCGATACCGGCCTGAGTGTGCTCAACGATCACGTCGTAGAAAGTAACAGTAGCGGGGTTGGTGGGAACGTCAGCGTCAACAACGACCTTGATAGTACCCTCGGCGTAATCCTCGCCCATCATGGCGTTACCAGCAGTGTTGAAGTTGAAGATAAGATCCTCATCACCGGGGAATACTTCCTCACCCTCAAGACCGTAGTTGAAAGGCACACCCCAAGCAGCTGAAGCAAACTTGAAAGCGTCACCGGCAGAGATAGTCTTGTCACCGGTTACATCAAACCAATAGGTAACACCATCAAATGTCTCAAATTCCCATCCGTCGATGTTATCCCATCCATTCACATCACCACGAACAAAAAGTTTGGGGAAACCAACGGGCTTGGGAGTAGAGGTAACTACAGTGACAGTAGAGAGGTCACCGGCAACAGTAACGGTGCAATCCATCTCCCAAGGAAGGTTGATATTGCCATTGCTGGGGGCGATAGCGACAGCCGTACCGAGGTTGGCCTCAGTAATCTCGCCACAGAGTGCGCCGGCGTCGAATGTATCCCAATCACCGAAAGCGGTTGAAATCTTGAACGAGGTAGCCTTCTCAAGGGTCATAACGTAGTTGGTTCCGTCCCAATCAAAAGAAGCGGGAGCAGCGGCATCCCATGCGGGATCAAAGGGAGCAGCACCGGTTGCGTAGAGGGGAGCACCGTTTTGTGCATTCATTGACACGGCTGCGAGAACGGCAGCGGCAAAAGCGTAAAATTTCTTCATAATGGTTATAGAAAAGTTATTAAAATGGTTAAGTTTCTCAATTGACAGGAATCCTGACGCCCGGAGGGCATCTGAAATCAACGACAGGTTTGAAAAAGCTAATGTTGACGATGCAAATATAATGCTTATTTTTTTATTTATCCAACTTTCGGCCAAATTTTTGTTATCAATCGTGATTTTTTGTTGTGCGCCACGGGGGGGTGGAGCAGGTCGTAATGCGGGCGGGGACGCATAACATCCAGAGTAGGGCTGCACCATGGTGCAGCCGCCCCATAACATCCCGATAGTCAGCGGATGCCCCATAACGCCTTGATAGCCAATGGATGCGCTATAATAACTTGATAGCCGACGGATGCGCTATAACATCCTGACAGCCAACGGATGCACCAGGGTGCATCCCTACAAGTAGTACGGTGATTTTCAAGTTATGCAACACTCTCGCGGTGGATGGCGGGGCATGGATAAAAAACAGGCCGGGTCCTGTGGGGATCCGGCCTGTAGGGGTTGGGGATGGGGTATCTTTACTTCTTGACGAGGGTCATCACGTAGGGGTAAACGCCGAAGTTGACGGTTATCTCATACTTGCCGGCCTCGTCGAGCTGCATGTTGCCGCCCTTGAACTTGAGGTTGTACTGGTGAACGCCGCTCATGACGTTGGGGTCAACGGTACCACCGAAGTCGAGATCCCAAGCCTCGTTGCAGTTGAGCTTGAAGTCGCCGTCGAGGTCAACGACACCGGTCCATGTCTTGAAGTCGGCCGAGGGGGTCAGCTTGGGAGCATTTACCTGATCCCAGTTGTTGTGGTTGCCGACAACGCTGATGGATGTGATGAGGTTGATGGTGTACTTGGACTGCACGAAGTTAACGTCTACCCAGTAGAAGTTGAGCTTGCTGTAGGGAGCACGGAGGGTCTTGCCACCGGCATCGGCGGTTATGACACCCGAGCGGGCGATGATCTCACCTGCCTCGTTGAGCGTGTCGTCGTAGTCGCCTACACCCTTGTAGAGTATACCGGTGATAGAGGGCTGACCGGCGATGTACCAAACACCCTTGAGTGAAGCGACACCCGTGTAGTTGATGAAGTTGTCGGTGTAGAGCAACATTGCATCAGAGGGGTTCTTGACGTAGTCGCCCGAGAGGGGATAGAGAGCGTCAAATGCCATACCGATGCGGTAGGTGTCGTCCTCAACGTTGATAGAGATGAGGATCGGGCCTGCGGTCTTGATGACACCGGCGTCGGTGCGCGGCTCGGCTGAGACGAGGAGAGTACCGTTGTTGGGGTCATCCTCAGTCTCGCCAGTGGGTTTGCCATCATTGTTGAGGATATCAACCTTGTTGGGTTTGGAGCCGAGGGCACCTACCCAAGAGTCGAGGTCGCGAGAGGATGCGGGCACGACCTTCCAGGTGTAACCGGCAGCGGCCTGGTCGGCGCTGATGTCGACCTTGACAGCAAACTCGGGGTTGTCGTAGGGGCTTGCGCCGGCCACGGTGTTCTCAAACGGGATGGCCTTGGCGAGATCCCAGTCGCAGAAGTCGCCGACGAGGTAATACATGTCCTCGATGACCTTGCCGGGGGTGAACGGAGTCACGGTAGCCATGTACTCGCCATAGAACTTGGACTCGTCGCCGATTCGTATCTTGGTGGTGCCGTCGACAGCGTAAGCGGCCATACGGATGTAGGCGTTGACAGTGGCGGGATCCTTGGTGATGGCCTGAGCGATGCCGACATTGTAGAGGTCGGGGCGCACGGTCACGTTGTTGCCGTCGATGGTGGTGGCGACAGTAGCATACTTGGAGAACGACTGGTCGGGGGCAACCTGCATCTCAAGGACGAGGTCGTAGGCTGCGGGGAAGTCGATGAGCTCGCTGATGGTGGCCACGGTGACGTTCTTGTTCTCGTCGTTGGCCTGCTGGAGGTTTACGGTAGTCTCACCTTCAGCAAGGTCGAGTCCGTCAGCGTTGAAGACGGGGACGTCGGGGTAGGACTCGCCTTTGGGATCGGGCAGGTCGTAGCCGTCGCACGAAACGATGGCCATGCTAAGAAGCGCGATCGCTGATATGAATTTGAATTTTTTCATGATTCTGTTTCTTATACTCTTTTTATTAGTGATTCAATATACCGGGAGGAGACGGGGCCTCCCCCCGGATAGTGATTGAGAGTTATCAGTTGGCGGGAGCAAGGAATGAGGGTGCGTCACCTGTCATCTGTACATCCCATACGCCTTCCTTATACCAAACCTTGATGGCCGAGGTGTCCTTGATGTTTACCACGACGGTGATCGGGGTAAGCTCAGTGACATGGACACCCCAGTTGCCGAGACCCTGCCATACGGCGTCGCCACTGTAGATGGCACCGTCAGCGAGCTGTGAGGTAAGGGGCATACAGTAGAAATCGGCCTCGTTGGAGCCTACAGAGGCATCAACCACCCAACCCTTGAGTTCTGTGAAGAAGCGGAACTGAGAGGCGTCATCGGGGTTGCCGGTGTCGGGAGCGTCGCTCTTGGGGAAGAGCTGGAACTGTCCGATATAAATCTTGGAACCAATTTCCTGCTCATAGATGGCAAACTTCATGTATTCAGCGAGGTTGCCGACCGAGGGAGCGAGGAAGCCGTCACCACCGGCCATCATCTCGCCGTCCATGGTGGCTACGTTACCTGTAACATAGATCCAAGCGGCCTTGAGCTCGGTGAACTCGGGGCAATATACACGGTTGTAGCTGACAACGTTGGAGGAGAGGATGCGGCTGTCGTCCATACCGGCAATCTCGCAGACACCACGGAAGTAGAGCTTGACGGGATCCTTGACGATGGCGTTGTCGGCAAACTCGGTGGCATCGGTGATGCCGAGGAGCTGGCAGAGGGCGGCACCGAGGTAGTAGGTGCTGAAGGTCATCTTGCCAGTGCTACCGCTCATCGTGGGGATAGCCACGGTGACGGGGGTCTGTCCCTCGACATTCTTGTCTACGTCGGGCACATTGGGGTCGAGCGACACGAGAGCCGAGTACTGGAGACCGGCAGCGGCGAAGCCGTAGTCGGGCTGCGAGCCGCAGAAGATGTCAAAGGTAGTCTGGTTGGTCAGGTCGTTACCCGTCTCAAGCAACTGGTCCTGGAGGGCGGGGGTATTGATGGTGAAGCTGCCGGGGGTAGGAGCATGATACTTGGGCTCATCCTCCTGGGCGCAGCTTGTCATGCCGAGCACGATAGCCATCAACGAGAATAATATTGAGAATTTTTTCATTGTTTCTATGCTTGATTGATAATGTTACACATTAATAACCGGGTGTCTGAACAAGTCCTGAGCCCATCACGCGCGAGGGGAGAGGATAGTTGCGGGTGTAGGCGGGGAGGTTTGCGCCCGACATCGAGCCACCCTTCCATTCCCAGTTGTAACCGGTGCTCCACTGGTTGTAGCGGATGAGGTCGGTGCGGCGGGAGTTCTCCTGATAGAGCTCGCGGCAACGCTCGTCGCGCACGTCCTGGAGGGTAACGGCGTTGAGAGCGGCGATGCCGGCACGCTCGCGGAGGTTGTTGACATACTCGAGGGCCTCGGCCTGTGAGCCGCCGCCACCGTTCATGATAGCCTCGGCAGCGGTGAGGTACATCTCGGCGAGACGGATGACGGGATAGTCGCCACCGTACTGCTTGACGGTACCGTCGGGCTGGGTAGCCTCAAGGTTACCGTCCTCGTCAAAGTTCCAGTTGGAGAACTTGACAGCGACATAACCGTTCTTGCCCCAGTCGTCACCGACGAGCGAGATGTTGTCGGAGGTGAACTGCTGTGCGGAGGTACCCCACATGGCAACACGCTCATCCCTGGAAGTACCCATCTCGGCGTCGTCCCAGTCAAACTTACGTACAAACGACTTGCGGGCAACCATACACTTCCAACCGTCACCGGCGTTGTACCACGCAGAGGCGATGCAACCGTTGGCCTTGGGATCGAATGTATAGCCCACGCCGTTGGGAGCGATATAGTTGGGAGTAGCGCCATCCTCAGTCACGGAGACACCGTTGGTGCCGACCCAACCGTTGATGAGGAACGTAGCACCCGAGTAAGAGAGCAGGTTGGTAGCGTCCTGAGCGAGAGTCCAGATGATTTCGTTTACATTGCTGCCGGCATTACCAAGCACATACTGCTTGTTGTTGGCGGCAAAGAGACCCTTGTAGGTCTTGGCGAGACCTGTCAGCTTGCCGTTGCTGTTCTGGAAACCGGCGGTAGCGAGGTTGTCGATGACAGCCTTGGCGTTGGTGTAAGCCTTGTCCCAACGGGCGGTGCCTGTGAAAGCCTCGGCGTTGAGGTAGTACTTGGCGAGGAGTGCCTGGGCGGCGTCACGGCCAACATAGCCATAGACAGGCTTGCTGCCGGCGGCATAGGATGCCACGATCTGCTCAAGCTCGGAGGTCATCAGCTCAAACACCTCGGCGCGGGGACGCTGCACGGGGAGCGAGCCAATCATAGTGGCCTCGTCAGAGTAGGGCACGTTGGGATAGAACGAGCACATGTAGAAGTAGCAGAGGGCACGGAGGGTCTTGGCCTGGTTGACATAGTTGGCAGTCTTGGCTGCGTCAGCGTCAGCAAAGGCACCGTCGTTGACCGAGCGGATGAAGTCGTTGCAGAGGGTGATGTTGATCTGCAGACGGCTGTAGAAACCGAAGAGACAGTTCAAGTCGGGGGTAACGATACCGTAGTTGAGGTTACCGTAGTCGCCCGGGTCCCAAAGCCAGCAAGCCTCGTCGGTGGGCATTTCCTCGGCGATGAAGATGGCACGTTGGAACGAAGCCATACCGCCGTCGAAGTCGTGCACGGGAGAGTCGCCGTTGGCTCCATAGGTGGAGAAGTTGAAGAAGAGGTCGGCAAACACACCGTCAATGCGGTTGCTCACGTCGCCGATGGCGCTGGGGTTGGTCGGGGTCTGGTCAAGGTCATCGACACACGATGAGAATCCCAGGGCCGCAGTGGCAATACCCAGCGAAAGAAATATTTTATTGAGAGTTTTCATACTTAAATTCTATACCTTTTATTATGTAAGATTAGAAAGTGGCGACAAGACCGATAGTGGCCGTGATAGGACGCGGGTAAACGTTGTTGTCAACACCGCTGAACACCTCGGGGTCGAGACCTGAGTACTTGGTGAACACGAAGGGGTTCTGAACTGCACCGAAGAGACGGATGCTGAGGTTGTTTTTCAGCAGGTCGGGCCATGTGTAACCGATGGTGATGTTGTCGCAACGGACGAAGCTGGCGTTCTCGACGAAGTAGCTCGAGAAACCGAGACGGGTATCAGTCTTCTCAAACAGGTAAGTGTCAGAGAGGAGGTTGGCGAGCATGTACTGTGCGGCTGCCACGTTGTCGATGCGCGAGTTGTTGTACTTGGGACCGTTGTAAACGTAGTTGCCAAAGTTGCCACGGAACGAGATGCTGAAGTCCCAGTTCTTGTAGTTGAACGAGTTGTTCCAGGTAGCGGTGAACTTGGGGTCGCGTGAGTGATACTTGATCATATCGCTCTCGTTGATGAGACCGTCGCCGTTCTGATCAACATACATGCCGGGGATGGGGTCGCCGTTGTCGGCATAAACCTGCTCGTATACAAGGAATGTACCGGGAGCCTCGTTCTCGAAGTTCCAGCAGATGGTCTGACCTGTACCGAAGGGAGCACCACCGTCGGTGGCCTTGAGCTGAGACTCGGCACCGGTGAGCTTGGTGATCTTGCTGTCGTTGTAAGAGAAGTTGACGCTGGTATTCCAAGTGAAGTCGGAGGTAACGATGGGCTTGGCACCGATGGTGACCTCAAAACCGTTGTTCTCCATCGAACCGATGTTGCGGTTCATCATGTTCTCAGTGTTGACAAACGCAACGGGCACGTAGGCGAGGAGGTCGTCGGTGATACGCTTGTACCAGTCGAGGGCCACGGTGATGCGGTTGTTGAGGAATGCGAGGTCAAGACCGACGTTCCAAGTAGTTGTAGTCTCCCACTTGAGGTCGGGGTTGTAGCTTGCGGGGAAGAGGGGGTTGATCCACTCGCCTGAACCGTTGGGGTCGAGGTACTGGAAGCCACCCTTGTAAGACTCGGTGTAGAGAGGCATGTAGGGGAACTCGCCGCCGACATCCTGCTGACCGGTCTTACCCCAGCCGAGGCGGAGCTTGAAGTCGTTCATCCAATCGTGAGCCTTCTCCATGAAGGGCATGTTGATGATCTTCCAACCGAGGGCGAGAGAGGGGAAGAGACCCCAGCGGTTGTCCTTGCTGAAGCGCGAGGTACCGTCGTCGCGGAGGGTGAATGTCAACAGGTAGGTATCGTCAAAGGTGTAGTTCAAACGACCGAAGAACGACACGAGCTGCAAGGGGTTGCCCCAACGCTCAACGGGAGCATTGTTATAGGGCTTGCCGATGTGAGCGGCAGTAGCAGGATCGTAGCTGAGGTTGTAGACACCGTTTGAGTAGATCTGGGCAAAGTCATTGTAGTAACCCATAGTGTTGATGTGGGTGTATGAGTTGCCGTGGTAGTCAAAGTGCTGCCAAGAGTAACCGGCCATTACATCGAGGTTAGACTTGATGGCCTTGAAGTCCTTGCGGTAGTTGATGTAGAAATCGAGGAGGGTGTTGCGCTGGAGCTCATACCACTTGTAGAGAGTACCTGCACCGTCGTTGTAGTTGCCTGTCCAAGCCATGATTGAGTTCTGGGCAATCTCGTTGTTGGTGTTGTTCTTTGACACCTGATAACCGAGGTTGAGGTTGAAGTGGAGTTCGGGAACCCAATAGAGTGCATAATCAATCTGGATGTTACCGGTAGATGAGAGTACCTTGCCGATGTTGTTCTCGTCGAGGAGCATCTGGAGGGGGTTCTGAGAAGCCTGAACCTCGGGCTTACCGGTAGAGGTCATGATGTTGTAGTAGCCGTTGAACATCGTGCGGCCACCGTTGCCGATGGTAGCATAGTCCTTGTGGACGGGATATGTGGGAGACATGCCTACAGCGGTGCCGATAGCGCCGGTGTTGGCAGTGCGGGTGCGCACGTATGAACCGTTGACATTGGCGTTGATAGAGAGCTGACCGTTGAAGAACTTGGGCGAGAGGTTGATACCGACAGTGGTACGCTGCATCGAAGAAGCCTCAAGGATACCCTGATTGTCGGTCCACGAAGCGTTGACGCGGTAGGGGACATTGCCGAGGCTACCGCCGACGCTGAGGCTGTAGTCCTGCGAGAAAGAGGTGCGGGTAACGACCTTCTGCCAGTCGGTATCGGCATTCTCCTCGGCAAGCATTGCCTTGGCACCGTCGCTACCATACTTCTCGATGATGGCGCGGTATTCGGGGGCCTTCATCATGTTGAGCTGGTTGCGGGCGTTGTTTACGTGGAAGTTGGCGGCAAAGTTTACCTGCGGCTTACCGCTCTTACCCTTCTTGGTGGTGATGATGATCACACCGTTAGACGCACGGCTACCGTAGATGGCGGTTGCGGAAGCGTCCTTGAGGATGGTCATTGACTCGATGTTCTGGGGATTGACCATCGAGAGGGCGTTGGTACCACCTGCCGATGACATATCGTTCATGGGCACACCGTCGATGACGATAAGGGGGTTGTTGTTGGCCGAAAGAGACGAGCCACCACGGATGCGGATATTGGCGTTACCTGTAGGGTCACCACCGTTGGTTGTTACAACCACACCGGGCGAGGCGCCCACGAGGAGGTCCTGGGCCGAGGTAGCCATACCGGCCTCGATATCGTCGGGCTTAACCATAGCCACCGAACCGGTTGCATCGGATTTCTTAACGACACCGTAACCGATGGCAACGACCTCGTTAAGGACGACGGTGTTCTCGGTGAGAGTCACGTCGATAGTGGTGCGGCCATTGACGGGGATCGTCTGAGTGTTGTAGCCCACATAGCTCACCACGAGAGAAGATTTCGGACTGACGGATATCGTGTAGTTACCGTCGATGTCGGTCGCAGTGCCGACAGCCGTGCCCTGTTCGAGGACGCTGGCTCCGATGAGAGGCTCGCCGGTGGCATCAACCACAGTACCGGATACCGTGATCTTCTGCGCCAGAGCCGGCAATGAAAGACATAGCACCATCACGATGGCAAGCCACGCTTTCCGATTCATTTGAAAACAAATGTTCTTCATGCAGGAATCTTTTAGTTTTACTTGGGTTTTACAATTAATTATAATAGTCTCTAATTTTTACATAAATGTGACTCACAAGATGACTCGCGTAAATATCCCTCGACGCGGGGAGACACAAAATCGGTGCGGGGGCGGCTTTCATCCCGCAGTTGCAGCTTAAGGAATGTGTCAGTGTCTGTTAAACAGCGGTTTACGTTGCAGGTATTGTCGATTCACATGTAAGTTGGCAGAATTTTCTTCCTACCAAGGGGCAAATTAAGCTATAATTTTCCAATTGGCAACATCTATATGCTGTAAAACATAGATGCCAAGCGGGCTTTAACGTATGTTAATTTGCCTTAGTATCATTTTTTAACGAACGCTCCACGCACGTTGCGGGCTATCGCGGCGACATTGACGGCGGTGACAGCGAGGATGACGAGCGCCCCAATCCCGACCACGGGCCACGGGGAGGAGGGGGAGATGCCGAGCGAGGCGAGAGGCGACACCCACAGCCGGCGCACGCAGAGGAGCAGCACGACCGACACGACGAGGACGGCAAGGTTGACGGCGGCGACAATGAGGCAGTAGCGCCCGGCGACCTGGCGCGGGGAGTAGCCGAGGAGCATGAGATCGCAGATCTTGGCGCGGTTCCTTTGCAGCAGCAGGTAGATGCTGAGCAGCAGAATGAAGAGCGCGAGGAGCGAGATGACAGCGCCCACGGTGACAACAGCCATGGTGACGACACGTAGGAAGTAGGTGAGGCGGCTGTTGTCGGCCTTGTCGCCGGCACTCTCGTAGCCATGGCGCTCAAGATAGCGGGCGATGGCGGGGTCGCCGGGCGAGGAGACCTCGACGATGAGCCGCGAGGGGTCGGCGGCAGGGGTGTCGGCAAAGCGGTCGTTGGCCCACCGCATGAACTCCTCGGGGACGGCAATGGTGTTGAGCCGCGATGAGAAGCCGACGATGCGGGCGGGGAAATACTGCTGCCGTCCGTTGCCGCTGACCGACACGCGCAACGGCACCATGCCTATCATGGCCTCACTCAGCTGCGGAAGACCACGCGAGGCGGCAAAGCCGAAGTTGTAGAGGGTGAGGTACTCCTTTGAGAGGACTATCGGTATCTCGGGGAGGTCGCGACCAGAGGGGCCGGCGAGGGCCGGATTGGTGAGGCCGTCCGGGTCGGCAGAATCGGAGCCGGAGGGGTCGAATTGCCATCCCGAGGGGGTGACATCAAAGAAATCACCGGGGATTGACTCGAAAAACAGCGCGGTCGACATGGTGCGTCCACCCATCTCAAGGGAGGCGCTGACATCAAACCGCGACGGTGTGAACCGCCCTACCCTGCGCACCCACGGCTGGGCCTCAAGGTCGGAGATGTCGGCCGGCGAGAACGCGACATTGCCGCCGACCATCGAGCCGAGGCCCTCAACGCGGCGTGAGAGGATGAGATAGTCGCGGGAGATGAAGCTGTCGCCATCGTCACGCGAGGGGGTGACATCGCGGTAAAACTGGAGGGCGGTCAGGACAATGGAAAGGCCCACGAGGTTGGCGAGGGCGTATCCGGCAATCTGTCCGGGCTTGATGTTGTGGCGGAGCAGCCGCCACACTACATCGTTAAATCGGGTGTGCATTACAGTGACTATGACGTGAGTCCCACAGCGGGGAGTTACACATTATTATATTAGTGACACGCTTAGGTCCGCAGGCCGTGGCGCGGTCAGAGCCGCAAGGTGGTAAGGCCGGAGATGGAGAGGCGGTTGCCGACCGAAGTGGCGATGACCGCCGCGCCCTGACAGGCAACCTCGTCGGCGACAAGCGCGGCCACCTCGGCATTGTTAGCCTCGTCGAGATGGCTCACCGGCTCGTCAAGCAATAGGAATGAGAACGGCTGACACAGCGCCCTGACGAGAGCCACGCGCTGCTGCTGCCCGACCGACATGAGCTGGGCGGGTGCATCAGCCTTGTCCCCTACCCCGAGACGGTCGAGCATACGGCGTATGGCGGCATCGTCACGAAAGCGGGTGAGGCGGTTCTTGATGGCGATATTCTCCATCGCGGTCAGTTCGGGGAACAGGCGCATCTCCTGTGGCAGCAAGGCAATCTCCTCGCGGCGCACACGGCACCATCCGTCGATGGAGAGGGCGCGGATGTCGCGGCCATCAAAGAGAATCTCGCCCATGTAGTCTCGGCGTTCACCGTAGACAAAGGCACACAGCGACGACTTGCCCGCACCACTCGATGCCTCGATGAGGTATCGGCCGCCCCGCTCAAGGGTGAGGTAGCTGAGCCATACCTGCGACGCGGCCACAGCGGGGTCATTCTCCATGCCCGCAAATGCGCAGGGCAACACGCGGCGCAAGGTGATGGAGGAGATCATCGCGACATGTTTTTGGCGGCCTCGGCTATCAGCACCTCAAGGACGTTGCCCCCGACTCCGGCAAGCTCGACACTAAGGCGGGCGCTCTTGTCGGTCGATGAGAGCGTGGAGGTGAGGCCAAACGGGAGTCCGAACGATGTCATCAGCCCGCTTCCATAGGCGACATCGGCACAGATGGCGAGACGCTTGCCGTCGAAACGCGGCTGGAGTCCCCGAGCACCGTTGCCGGGCAGCTCGCGGTTGGTCACCACGATATATCCGTCATGCTCGCCATAGCGGAATGTGCCCATCGGGGTGACGGCGACGGTCATCCCGCCATCCTCGGTCATCGGCATACGTGAGCGGGAGAGAAATTCGGTAATCTCCTTGCAGGTCTTTGATGCCTCGCCGCGCTTCATGCGGGCCACGACTGTTATAGCGAGAGTCTCGGTCGAGAGGTTTCCCGGGGTGATGGTCGATCCGACCGGGGAGACTCCGACGGCGAGAGTGCCGTCGATACGTGACAGGTAGGGAGTGAGCACCGACAGGGTCATGGCATCGCCGCGTGACATGCGCGACGACAGCGCGGTCACAACCGCCGGCCAATTGGTGTCGCCATCAATGCCCACGGCGGCGACAAGCACATCCTGTGGTGACAGGAAGTCGAGGAAGTCCGTATCTATCTTGTCGAGACCCGAGGCATAGTCGAGAGTCTTGCCCTCGGCAGTGACCAGTCCGGCCTCCACGTCAAGCCGCTTGCCATCGGCCTTTAGCGCCGCTGTCAGCCAGCAATCCTGATACTCGGGCGCGTCATACAGCGGGGCAAGCAACTTGCCCGCCGGGAGGGCGAGACAAAAGGCATTGTCCTTGCCGAGGGCCTTGGCCACTGCCGGGACATCGGCCATCGACTTGTCAGCGGCCTTGGAGAGGATGCCGTCGAGGTAAGACTCATCGCGGCCACCGTCGAGCAGCCAGCAGATGTCATCGCGCACGAGCAGCGAGAGGCCATCAGGCAGATTGGCGAAACTGAAGTCGCCGGCTGCGCTCCACGCCGCACCATGAGAGGAAACTACATCGCGGAAATCATCGCTGTCAGTGAGCCGCACGACAACGACCATACCGACGCCAGTCGGGCTGAAAGCCAAGACGGAGCGCAGGTCGACCGCGCCGCTGCCGAGGACGGCCTTGAGGCCATCGGCAACCCTACCTGACAACAGGCTGTCGAGCGCGGGGGTCAGTGTCACCTTATCGCCGTCGACAGCACATCCGGCCTCCTTGAGGAGACTCACGGCATCAACACGCGCCACAGCCGTGGCGTCGGCGGGGACAGTCGAGAGCAACGACGAGTCAGACGAGCATCCGACCAACGAGAGCATCACGGTGAGCGCCACGATCGCCACGACGCATCCCGAACAGATATACGAATAAATTCGCTTCATAATACACATATAAAAAACATTCATTTCACATTTTATGCAGACCCGAGATGAATCTTGGATGTCACAGATGTCTTTCCCGAGCCGTTGGGTCCGGCAATCACAATCAGCACAGGACGATGCTCACTTGCCGCCATCTTGAAGTTTATTAAAGAAATTCCTCACGTTGGCACGGGCATCATCTGCGGCCATATCAATGCTCGCCGCCACTCTCACTGCAATACGGCGGGAACTCTCACGCGCGTCATCCGCAACCTCACGCATTATCTGAGCCATGCGCTCATCACCGGGTTCTTCCATTGATGTGAGCCTGTAGCTGTTAATCTCTGCCTCTGACATATCACAATCTATTTCTTAATTGGCCAAAATTACAAAAAAATACGATATGATATAACACAATTTTTCATTCGGGGCAAACGGCCGAAACAACCGACAGGATATCTGACACAACAAGTGGGGATTTTAGGGGGATATTGTTTCATATTTCAAGGAAATGAGCTAACTTTGCGACAAATTTACAATAAAAGCAAGTTGCAATGACTCACATTTCAGACCGTGTCCAGTCTCTCTCGCCGTCGCAGACACTCGCGATGTCGCAGAAGAGCAATGAGCTGAAAGCTCAAGGCGTCGATGTAATCAACCTGTCGGTAGGCGAACCCGACTTCAACACGCCCGACAACATAAAGGAGGCAGCCAAGCGGGCCATTGACGAGAACTTCTCGTTCTATACCCCCGTCCCCGGCTACATGTCCCTGCGCAAAGCCATTGTCAAGAAGCTCAAGGAGGAGAACGGGCTGGACTACACCCCCGAGCAGATAGTGGTGTCGGGCGGTGCCAAGCAGTCGCTCTGCAATGTGATACTCAGTGTCATCAACCCCGGCGACGAGGTAGTCATCCCCACCCCGGCATGGGTGTCGTATGTCGAGATGGTACATCTCGCCGAGGGAAAGAATGTGACCGTACCGGCCTCGATAGAGCAGGATTTCAAGGTCACCCCGGCACAGCTCGACGCGGCCATAACCCCCAAGACACGCCTCGTCATACTCTGCTCACCGTCCAACCCGACCGGCAGCGTCTACACCCGCGAGGAGCTGCAGGGCCTTGTCGATGTGCTGGCAAAATATCCCGACGTGGTAGTGCTTGCCGATGAGATATATGAGCACATCAACTTCACCGATTCGTTCACGTCGCTTGCATCGTTCCCCGAGATAGCCGACCGCACCGTCATAGTCAACGGAGTGTCAAAGGCATACGCCATGACAGGATGGCGCATAGGCTTCATCGCTGCCCCGCTGTGGATAGCCAAGGCCACCAACAAGCTACAGAGCCAGTACACCTCAGGCGCGTCGTCGATAGCGCAGAAAGCCGCTGAGGAAGCCTACAACGGCCCGCAGCAGTGTGTCGAGGATATGCGCGTGGCCTTTGAGCGCCGCCGCGACCTCGTCGTGTCGCTTGCCCGCGAGATACCGGGACTCAAGGTCAACGTCCCCCAGGGTGCCTTTTACCTCTTCCCCGAGGTGTCGAGCTACTTTGGCAAGAGCTATAATGGCCGCGTCATCAACAACGACTCCGACCTGGCGATGTACCTGCTTGAGGAGGGACACGTGGCCACCGTGTCGGGAGAGGCATTCTGCGCCCCCGGATACATACGCCTCAGCTACGCCACAAGCGATGACAACATACGCGAAGCCCTCAGACGCATGAAAGAGGCGCTCGCGAAACTCGTCTGATCCCTGACACAAAACACACATACCGCCGTCATGCTCCGTGCCGGGGCATGACGGTATTTTTTTATCCCCTATCGTGTCTGCCCGCATAAAGAGTGGCCACCAGCACTACCCTCGGACCGTCAACACCGCCTGAAGCAAGAGTTTGACAATTAATTGTGATATTTTGTGATTTTTGTTACTTTTGCAATTAATGAAAGGACACAAAGTCAACATAGCCAACATACTGGGACCAATCATCATCTCATTGCTGCTGTCGTCGGTCCTGTCACAGGACATCTCGGTAGCGACGATAATGAATCTGCTCAATATATCGGGCGACTCCCGCATAGACGACTTCTACAGTCGCGTCACCGACCTTGACCGGGTAAAGGACCGCGCCGAGAGTGTGGTGATAGTGGATGTCGGCGATGGCGGCCGAGGGGAGATTGCCGAGGCGCTGACCCTCATCAGCCAGTCGGGAGCAGCCGCTACCGGGGTGGATTTCTCATTTCCCTACCCCTCCGACCCCTATACCGACAGCACGTTATATGCCGCCATACGTCAGTGTCCCGGCGTGGTAATGGCCCAGGAACTTGTCACTGAAAACGACTCCACCGACCGCTGTGTCCCCGTCTCGTCATCATTCTTCAGCGACGACCCGCAGATACGGTTTGCCGCCACGAGGTTAGTGTCAAGAACCGCCACCACGACCGTCAGGGAATGTGTCGACAGCTTCCCGCTCGCCGATGGAGGCGCCATGCAGAGCTTTGCTGCAGCCCTCGTGGCCCAGGGCCGTCCCGAGCGTTACGCCGCCGCCAGGGGAAACGCCTACGTCCCGCGCAACATCAACTTTCCGCGACGCTCCTTCAATGTCATCAGCCACGACAGTCTCGCCTCCAACCTGGCGATGCTCGACGGTATGATAGTGATTGTCGGCGACATGAGCGGACACGGCGACATGCACCGCACCACGATTGCCGACGAGACACCCGGAGTGCTGATACACGCCTCGGCGGTCGCTACCATGCTGGAGGGTTCATTTCCACGGCCCGTCCCCCTTTGGACCACGTGGATCATAGGCATACTGATGTGCACCGCCATATTGTGGACGCGTGAGAGACTGAGCGCCCACCCGTTTGTCGGGCTGACTGTGAGGCTCGTACAACTGGTGTCGCTCTGCGCGATTGTCTACATCGGCTGTGTCATATTTGCCGAGTGGCGGCTCATTCTCGATGTCAAAAAACCGCTCATCATGACCCTGCTCGGACTGCTGTCACTCGACCTGTGGTCGGGATTTTACAAGTCCTACCCCATACTGAAAGAAAAAGCAACATCATTAATCAAACACACTGTAAAAATCTGAGAACAATGAGAAATAGAGTATTACGCGCCATCATCACGATGCTTGCCATCGCCATCGCTGTGATTCCGGCAACAGCACGCACCTACCGCGCCGGCAACATAAAAGGCAACGTGACCCTGCAACAGGGCGACAAGTGGGTGAGGGTCAAGGCCGGAACCAACCTCAACGAAAGCTCATACCTGAGACTCGGCGACAAATCATCGGTCGAACTCGAGGACGAGAGCCACAAGGTGAGAAGCTGGAGCAATCCCGGCCAAGCCTCGGTGAAGAGCATCGTCGAGCAGTGTGACCACAACAACCTGTCGACCATCTCGCGCATATTCCGTGCGGTCGACAACACCCGTGGCGGGCGCGGACAAAACGGAGCCGGGGTACGCAGCATGGGAAGCGCCGCCGATGCCACCGAAGCCGTATACTCAGCCCTCTGCAAGTTCATGGCCGACAGCCTGCGGAGCGACACAACCCCCATGCTCAGGGTCGAGCGCAAGAAGGCGGGTAAAGACCGATACTTCCTCTCCGTCACAAACGACTGTGACTCAATGTTATACTTCAATATAGCCCGCCTCGGCACGGATGGCACAGTGGAACTCGTACTCCACAATCCCGAGGTTCCCGACAATTTTGTCATCGGGCCAAAGGCCACAGCCGACATTGACTGCATCGTATTCACCGAATCGACCGACCGCTTCGTTGCCGTAGGATGCACCCGCCCCTACTCCGACACCGACATCGAGATGTTTTTTGTCGAGCAGCAGACACCGGCCCCTATCGAGGCCGATGACAATACACAAATAAGCCTGAGCGCCGACTAAACAACCCCACTTTATAGACCGACCCACAAAAAACACACCACCATGCGTCACATTCTGCTATCATTCATCCTCTTGGTATCGGCTCTCGCCTCCACAGCGGCCAAACAGGAGAAATCGACCATCGAGGCCGATGCCGTCTACAACAAGGCCGTGGAGCTGTATAACTCACGTGACTATCAGGGTGCACTGCCGCTGTTTGACAAGGCACTGTCCATGCGGGAAGCAATCAGGGGGCGCGACCTCACATACGCCCGGCAACTCGACAACATGGCGAGATGCCGCTACGCGACGGGCGACTACCGGGGAGCGATTGAGACGCAGATGGAAGTGTGCAACCTCATCGGCTCAATAGTCGGCAACGCCAACCTTGAGTATGCCTCGGGGCTGAGCGACCTCGCACTCTACTGCCACCTCGCCGGCGACGATGCCGGTGCCATAAAGTATGGCAACATGTCACGACAGTTGCGCCACACCATCCTATCCCAGGAGATTCCCAACTATGCCATGCTGCTCGGCAACCTCGCCGCCTACAACGCCAACACCGGCGACTACACGTCGGCTGTCACTGTGGCCGAGGAGGCTCTTGACACCCGCCGCCGATATTTCGGACCAACACATGCGCTGACGCTCAAGACCATCGGCGAGATAGCAGACTACCAACTCCGCGCCGGCAACAAGGATGAGGCCATAAGACGTGCCACAGAGGGAGTGTCGGCGATACTCGCCGACAGTGTGGTCACACGCGAGGCAGCCGATGCCCACAGCCGTCTCGCCCATTACCTCGCCGAGGCCGGTGATATAAGCGGGGCAATAGACCATGAGCGCGAGGCCATGCGCATCAACGAGCGCCTAAACGGTGGCCGGGACGATTCGTGCGCACCGACACTGAGCCGCCTCGCCCGGCTGTATGAGCGCAACGGCGACCGTGCCGAGGCCATACGCTGCGAGACCGAAGCCCTTGAACTCTACGACCCGACGAGCGACAACGCACTCAACTCACTTGCCATACTCGCCGGCTACCACTCATCGACAGGCAATTATGCCGCCGCCATACGCTATGCCGCAGATGCACGCGAACGCTACGTGAAAGCAGGGAAGACTGATACACAAGCGTATGCAGTGCTGCTCAACGACCTTGCCCTCTACAACTCGGCGACAGGCAACTATGCCGAACACGCACGCCTCGCCACCGAGTCAATCGAGCTGTCACAACGCCTCGGGACTGTCGACGCCCCATCGTATGCCCAGGCGTTGATGAGCCTCGCGACGAGCCGGTTCCTGTCAGGCGACACTGCCGGGGCGCTTGAGACAGCCGAAACAGCTGTCAGCAAATGCAACGAGGTGTTTGGACGGCAGTCGCCCCAGTATGCCACCGCCATGAGCAACCTCGCCATAATCCGCTACAACACAGGCGACATCGCCGGAGCCGAGACTCTCATCACCGACGCCCTGCGGGTGCATGAGGAGCGCGATAACACCGACTCACCCGACTATGCCACCCTACTCAACAACCTCGGAGCCTTCAGATACTACGCCGGAGAGACCGACAAAGCCCTCGACATCAACACCCGGGTGCTCGACATAAGGCGACGCAGCCTCGGAACAGCCCATCCCGACTACGCGTTCTCACTCGCCAACGCCGCCAACATATACCATACCCTTGCCGACACCGACCGGCTCATTCCCGCCGCACTTGAGGTCTCGCGGCTCAAGATGAGACTCGTGCGATCGGCGTTCACCACGTTGACCACCGATGAGCGCAACCGCTTCTGGTCACGTCACGACTCATGGTTTACCGACGACATCCAGCAATATGCCGCCGAATACCGGGCCGACTCACTCGCTGCCAACGCATACGACGGAGCCTTGTTTTACAAAGGCTTGCTACTTAATACCGAGACTGAGCTTGAAAACATCATACGATCGGGCAATGACCCCGAGGCAGTGGGGCTATATGCCTCGATGCGAGACAACATGGTAAGGCTCAACCGACTGTATGAGATGCCGATAAGACAGCGTGACGAGTCGACCGACTCGCTCGAAAAGGTCATCGGCAGTCAGGAACGGAGGCTCGTAGCCATGTCAAAAGCCTATGGCGACTACACGCGCAGCCTCTCGGCCGACCACCATGACGTGTCGTCCCACCTCGCCGACAACGAGGCGGCCATAGATTTTACCTGCTACCACGTGTCAGACACCGCCGACACACGCCGGTATGTGGCACTTGTCACCCGACATGACGACCATCCCGTGGCCATACCGCTTTTTGATGACAATACCCTCAACAATATCAATGACAACGAGCTGTACACCCGCCCCACCCTAAGCCGGATGCTGTGGGAACCGCTGATGCCCCATCTGGAGGGAGTCACGCGCATATACTTCTCGCCCGCAGGCCGTCTGCACAACATTGCCATCGAACATCTACCGTCACCAACCGGCAACGGTCTGATGTCTGATGACCGTACACTCGTCAGGCTGTCATCGACACGACTTCTCGCACTCGACCGACAGCCGACAGCCCCCATCGACGGCGTGGTATACGGCGGCATGAGATTTGATGCCGGAGCCGCCGGTGTGTCGGTAAAAGCCGACTACCTCCCGGCAACGCTCACGGAGGCACAATCGGTCACCGATATTCTCTCGTCGATGAACACGAAAGCAACGCTCCACACCGGCGAGGACGCTACAGAGACCTCATTCAAGTCCCTGTCGGGACGACAGGTCAACCTTGCACACATAGCCACCCATGGTTTCTACTTGCGCAAGGATGAGTTGGCATCACACCGCAGAATGAGATTCCTACAGCTCAACAACGACCGGGCCGATGACCGCCCGCTGACACGCTCCGGGCTATTGTTTGCCGGAGCCGACAATGCACTGAGCGGACACACGGCCAAGAACGGCGATGACGGAGTGCTGACAGCCAAGGAAATCTCCCTGCTCGACCTCAGCGCCATGAGACTCGTCGTGCTGTCGGCGTGCCAGACCGGCCTCGGTGAGATTACCGGTGAGGGGGTGTTTGGGCTGCAACGCGGATTCAAGAAAGCCGGAGTCAAGTCCCTGATGATGAGTCTGTGGAAAGTCGATGACAACGCCACACGCCTGTTGATGACCCGCTTTTATGAGGGTCTCAGCCAAGGGAAACCGACCCATGGAGCACTCACCGACGCACAGCAGTATGTGCGGCAATACACCGAAGGTGGCTCACAGACATACTCTGACCCGCAATACTGGAGTGCGTTCATTCTGCTTGATGCGCTTGATTGACAATGACATTATCCACATCATCGGCATAACACTGTTACCAATACGTTCATCAACATTTCATAACATCACGGTTTAGCATATTTACCATACAAGTTAACTTGCGATAAATATAGTACTTTGTATTGCATAGTACATAAGTATTGCATACATTTGTGCCATACACATATCCATGCGGCACAAAACACCGCCGGTAAAACTGATTGACATGAATGTAGACAACATCAAATCGCAGATGCGCAAGGGAATGCTCGAATATTGCATCATGCTGCTGCTCGACAAGGAGCCGGCATATGCGAGCGACATCATCAAGCGTATGCAAGAGGCCCGTCTCATTGTCGTCGAGGGGACGCTCTACCCCCTGCTGACAAGACTGAAGAATGACGGAGTGCTGTCATACGAATGGGCCGAGTCAACACAAGGACCTCCTCGCAAGTATTACAGTCTCACCAACTACGGGCGCACTGTGCTGCTCGAACTTGAGACGGCATGGGCCGACCTCAACAATACGGTGAGCCATATAAGCAACATCAAGCCATTACCCCAAAACACTATTTGACAATGAAACGTACATTTCCCATCAACCTGTCAGGCAAGGTATATTACATAGACGAGGACGCATACACTCTGTTGGGCAACTATCTCGACAACATCCGTGCCGCATTTGCCTCTCCCGAGGACTCGGAGATAGCCGATGACATCGAGGCCAGAATCTCAGAACTGTTTGGCGAGATGCTCTCGACCGAGGCCGAGGTCATAACGATAGCTGACGTAAACGCAGTGATCGACCGCATAGGACGACCCGAGGACATGTGTGAGCCGACCAACCCCAAAGCAGACCAGTCAGGGCATGACTCCGGCGAGAATCGCGCCACTCCTCCCCCGGTGCCCGGGGCGGCACAAGGCACAACTGTGCGCAAGCGCCTGTTCCGTGACCCTGACGACAAGATATTCGGTGGAGTGGCAAGCGGTATCGCGCTCTACCTCGGATGGAACATCAGCCTGGTGAGACTTGTCCTCGTATTGTTCGCCCTGCTCGGATACGGCATCGTAATCCCCCTCTATATCGCCGCATGGATACTTATACCACAGGCCCAGACCGCCGACGAGAAACTGGCCATGTATGGCAAGCCGCTCAACCTCGACAACATCGGGCAAACGGTCAAGGAGGGATACAACCGTGCCACAGCGCAGGTGAGACAGGCGGTGGGACAACGTGACAAAAACTTCTGGGACAGACTGGTCGATGTCATAGGATGGGTCATCAAGATAGGACTCGTATTGCTCGCCATCTGCCTGTTGCCCGGAGTTGTCGCCATACTTGTCGCCCTGCTTGCAGTAGTGGTAGGGCTGGTGGCCTCACTCATTGGCTGCGGAGCCGGTCTTGTAGCGGCCCTACCATGGATACCCGTTCTCGGGATGTCGACGCCCGAACTCGGATTTGCGGCCTCGGTGCTCATCTTTTTCCTCATCACACTCATAGCCCTGATATGGGGAGCGGGATGCGTAGCGTTCAAATGGCGTGGTCCCTCAACCTGGGTGATGTGGACTGCTGTCATCCTATGGAGCGCAAGCATCATCGGTGCGTTCACCTGCTTTGCGATACTCGGATTCAATCTACCTATACCCGCGTAATCGGGTGACACGGTACGCGATGCCCGACAGCAAAGACAAATTGAGCTTTTTCACACTTCCATAAGACCATACCCCGGACACCTCAGACACGGTGGCCGGGGTATATTATTCCACTGCGGGAACAATAAAACGTCCCGCATTTTTGTTAAATCAGAAGACAGGACATCCAACATGTCCTGATAAACCCATACCGTACTATGAAAATATTACCACTTATAGCCATTGCCATCACAGCGATCCTGACCGGATGCGGTGAAAAGACCGACAAGGCCGTGTCGCCATACGAGGAACTTCGTGACACCGAGCGGCTATGTCTCGCCGAGATGGCCGTGAGCAAGGTCGGCAAAATCTCTGACCGACGGTTGCGCGATGCAGGCAGCGTGGCCGAGGGGATTGATGCGGCTCTCAACCATCTAAAGATTGGCGACCGCATAGCCGTGTACTCATTTGACACATACCTGAGCGCATATATCGACCTGAGGTGTCTGCGGCCCGGAGATGTCACTGTTGATACAAAGGGGAAAGTGTGCCATGTGACACTCCCGCCCATCGAGATAGAGACATCGGGGCGCGACATCAGGCTCAACGAGGAGCATTACCGCGTCACAGGGCTACGCTCGCAGATAAGACCCGAGGAGCGGGCGGCCCTCAAGGAGCAGATGAGCCGCGCCGTGGCCAAGGAGATAGAGGGCGACCACGCGCTACAAGAGCAGTTGGTCGCGACAGCCCGCGCAAAGGCGCGGAGATTTGTCACCGACCTGCTCTCGCGCCATGGATACACCGCCGATATAAGTTTCAGATAACTAACGATACATCAAGATGTTGAAGCCAATAAAAATAATACTGTGCGCCATAATCACCATAGCAATCGCCATCGGTGCCTACTCCATGTTTCATGGACGCGGGGAGCGCCAGCACTACGAGATGAGCGATGCCCGCGTCAAGTCGATAACCGACATGGTAAGGCTGTGTTCCATGACCTTTGACATGGAGACAGGAATAAAGGACACAATAAACGGCAAGGGAATATATGCCCGTGAGCGCCTGCGGGGCACGATAGGGTTTGACCTTGACAGACTCTCTATCGAGCAGCGGGGCGACACCACCTACATCACGATGCCCCCGGCAAGGATGGACTTGCACGAATCGACCGCCCCGGGAGCGTATGAGGTGCTCGACTCATGGGATGCCCGCAACCCCATCTTCTCACGCACGCTCACCACGGCAGAGGAAAACCTGCTGAAATCGCGGTGGCAACATCGCGTGATCGACAAGTTGTATGGCAAAGGCTACGTCGACCATGCACGCCGGAATGCCGCCGCCACCCTTGCCTCCATGCTACGTACCCTGCCCGGCGAATATGTCATTATCTCCCCCCGATATCCGCGTCCGTGACGTAGGCACACATCCATTTTGCCTATGCTCAAGAAGATTTTGCCTATGTTTTGAAAGGAGAAATGACTTATTTTACCTATGTTTTAGAAGAAAAATAGCCCGATTTTGCCTATGTTTTAGAAGTTTTTCAGGGCAATTTTGCCTATGTTTTAGAAATTGTATGTATCTTTATTGCTGATTATCACCAAAGTATTATAGATAATTTCCTATTTGGATATGTCAAAAAAGAATCAATCCGATAGACTAACCCTGCAACAGAAGATATCAAAGGGTGTTGTAGGGATATTTGGGAGCGAGGCCAAACTACACGACATGACAGTAGGCCAACTGTCACATATAGTTATGCGTATTCTTGAACTCAGATATCCAAATCTGAAATTCCGTTATCGTGACAGCATCAAAAAGAAAGAGATAAACGAGGCTTTACGAAAGATTGATACCGAACTTGGCCAAACCATATTTGTGTCCAATGCCAGTATTATCCCCGATGGAGGAATATTGGAAATCAAAGACGATTATGATAATTGGCGTGTTGTCTTGGTGTCAGAGGCAAAACACCAAGGAAAAGACATTGAAAACATCAGAAAAGGGAAACTTGTCGGCAAAAATAATAACCAGGATTTAATGGCTGCTGGAAATGCGATAGAACGTTCCCACAAAAACATCTCTGAAATAGCCAATTACATGTTGGGAGAAAATCATTTCCCGTACGTTTTATTTCTTGAAGGCTCTAATTTCTTAACGGAGACCATCAGCGTCAGGCGACCCGATGGCAGAAATGTTGTACTTGAATATAATTCAGGTTTGCTTAATCGACTTGACCGTTTGACCGCCGCCAATTATGGAATGCCGATAAACACAAATTTGTGCAGGAACAAATTTGTGTCTCATCAGGATAAAATGATTATGCTTCAGGCTGCGTCCATATACACGCAGGGCAACGGTGAAAGATGGGAGCGGAATCGTATGCTTGAAATCATGACTGAAATTGCCACAACATCTCTTCAGGTTTTGGGCAGTGACATATTTATACAGCTTTCACGAGGGAATTGAACATGGCTCGAAATATAAATAATTCAATTCTGCATAAAGCTAAGGAATCCAAGAGTGATGAATTCTATACACAATACTGTGATATAGAGAGCGAACTATTACATTATCCCAATCAATTCATGGGTAAGACAGTCTACTGTAACTGCGATGATCCCTTGAAAAGCAATTTCTTTAGATTTTTCATAGACAATTTCCATACCTTAGGATTGAAGAAATTGATTTCATCATGTTACAAGAAGCCCGGGAACCCAACACATGAATCAGAAAGTCCCCGGGGATATTACATAGTATATAATGGTGAGGATTATGATAACTTTGAGAAAATCAGCAATATAATTCACTTCCAAGGAGATGGTGATTTTAGGAGTGCCGAGAGTAAGATATTTCTTAAGGAATGTGATATTGTAGTGACCAATCCTCCGTTTTCGCTTTTTAGAGAATTCGTATCAACGATTATGTTGTACAAAAAGAAATTTCTCATTATTGGGAATATCAATGCTATAACATACAAGGAGATATTTGAATTAATCCAAGATAATAAAATATGGTTAGGCCATAATCTCGGTCGTGGCATTTCCGGATTTATTGTCCCGGATTACTACGAATTGTATGGGACAGAGGCAAGAATAGACAAAGACGGCCAACGTATTGTTTCATCAAACAATTGTCTATGGTTGACAAATTTAGAGTCTCCTTTAAGAAATGAATTTATCCCTTTGACCAAGGTATATAAAGGGAACGAATCAGAATACCCTACATTTGACAACTACGATGCCATTAATGTAAATCGCACCCAAGACATTCCGATGGATTTTCCTGGAGCAATGGGAGTACCCATCACATTTTTACATAAATACAACCCCAGGCAATTTGAGATAATCAAATTTAGGAAAGGAAACGATGGAAAAGATCTATCTATCGGAGGAAAGTGTCCCTATTTTAGAATCTTAATAAGAAACATCCAGTGTCAGGGGAATGTGTCGAAGGAGAAAACATTTCATAGGTCATACATGACAGAATCCAGGACATCAAAACACTCCAATCATGAAGCAATTCAGCTTTCATTGTTCTGACAACGAAAGCTGAATTGCTTTTAATAGTCTATGGTGTAGCAGGGTCAGATGAGCTCGATGCCGGCGGCGCGACATTCCTCGACCTGGGATTCGGGCCAGATTGAGGCCTGGACCTCGCCGATATGTGCTTTCTGGAGCAGGAACATGCAGAGACGGCTCTGCCCGATGCCGCCTCCTATCGAGGCGGGGAGCTCACCGCCGACGAGCGAGCGGTGGAAATTGAAATTGAGACGCTCCTCGGCACCACGCTCGGCAAGCTGACGACGCAGGGAGTCGGCATCTACACGGATACCCATCGACGACAGCTCAAAGCCGGTCTCAAGTATCGGATTCCACAGTATGAGGTCGCCATTGAGACCGATATACCCGTCGGAATTGGGTGTGATCCAGTCATCGTAGTCAGGAGCGCGTCCGTCATGCGGCTCGCCGTTGCTCAACGACGCGCCAATACCTATAAGGAATATCGCGCCATACTTGCGTGCGGCGGCAGCCTCTCGCTCCTTGGCATCGAGGTCGGGATACTCCCGCAACAGCTCCTCGGAGTGGATGAACGTCACACGCTCGGGCAGCTGGGGAGTGATGTGTGGGAACTGACGGTAGATCATGTGCTCCACCTCACGCACGGCGTTATATATCTTGACAACGGTAGCCTTGAGATAGTCGAGATTGCGGTCCCCGGGGTTGATGGTCTGCTCCCAGTCCCACTGGTCGACATAGAGCGAGTGGAGGTTATCGAGGTCCTCGCTCGTGCGTATGGCATTCATGTCGGTATACAGGCCGTACCCCGGGGCAATGTCATAGGCAGCGAGCTTTGTGCGCTTCCACTTGGCAAGCGAGTGCACCACCTCGGCACGGCGGTCGTCCATGCAGCGTATGTTGAACGACACGGGATGCTCGACACCGTTGAGGTCGTCATTGAGACCCGTACCCGACAGCACGAAGAGCGGGGCGGTGACGCGCCTCAGGTTGAGCGCTGTGGCGAGTTTTTCCTGAAATGAGTCCTTTATATCCTTGATGGCTACTTCGGTAGTCTCGGGCAGCAATTTTTGCTTGTACTTGCGGGGGATGATCAGTGACATTTTACGTGTATTGCTATTAAGTTGGCAGTAGTTGGATGGCAAAGATACAACATTTTTCCAAAATAACGCAAGATTTAATGACATTTTGCTCTATATGCACAACAAAAGGCGTACATAAGGACATCAGAGCGCGGGTTTGCGGGACATACCGCGACACGACATTAATGGTCGCGGTCGATGATGTAGTCAAAGAGGGAGATGAAGGCTCGGCGCGCCGGAGAATCGGGAAAACGGCTTATCAGCGCGACACCCTCGTCACGCATGGAGCGCATACGCTCCTCGGCATATTCTATTCCGCCGGCCCGCTTGGCATAGTCAATGAGGCGGGCAATCTCTCCCGATGTCAACTCGTCGCGGCGCGACAGCTCCACCATGGCCGGGGCATCGGGACGGTCGTCACGCGACAGGGCATAGAGCAGCGGAAGGGTAATCTTGCCCTCGCGCAGGTCGTTGCCGGTCGGCTTGCCTACGCGCCCATCCTCAAAATAGTCGAATATGTCATCCTTGATCTGGAAACACAGACCGAGCAACCGGGCAAACTCCACCATGATATCAAGGTCGGCATCGGAGGCCCCGGCAGCATATCCGCCCATGCGCACACACGACATGAACAGCGAGGCGGTCTTGCGCTCGATCATCGAGAAATAGGCCCGTTCGTCGAGAGTATGGGCCCGGGCATTACATATCTGGTCGACCTCGCCAATGGACAGCTCACGCCCGAGAGCTGACAGGCAGCGGATGACGCGCATGTCGCTGGTGCGCGTCCCCTCCTGAAGGGCCGTCGATACGAAATAGTCGCCGACAAGCACAGCTATATGATTGTCCCACACGCTGTTGATGGTCGCATAGCCACGACGCTTGCGGGCCTCATCGACCACATCGTCATGAATGAGCGACGCGTTGTGGAGCATCTCGATGGCAGCGGCGGCCGATATGGCGTCATCATTTATCTCGCCAAAAAACCGCGCGCTCAGCAACACAAGTATGGGTCGTATCTGTTTTCCCTTGGTCTTCAGGTAATTACTTATAATCTCGGCCATCAGTGGATTGGGGGAGGCAAGCGAGTCGGCGATGCGCTCGTTGAGCCGGACAAGCTGAGGGGCAATCGGTTGTTGGATGGCTTCGATAGTTGTCATAAATAATTTTTGTGCTGCAAAATTACTAAATTATTGCAAAGTGGCGAGTTTTGGCTGTAAATATTTCTACTAACCGTCAAATTATGCCTACTTTTGCAACAACCTCTTACACTCAACAAGACCGACACCGACAATGGAAGACAACAAGCTGTTCCTGCTCGACGCATACGCGCTCATCTACCGCGCATACTATGCCCTGATACGCGCCCCCCGCGTCACGACCAAGGGATTCAACACCTCGGCGATATTCGGATTCTGCAACACCCTTGACGAAATACTCCGCAAGGAGAATCCAACCCACATCGCGGTGTGCTTCGACCCCCACGGGCCGACATTCCGTCATGAGGCTTATCCTGAATACAAGGCCGACCGCGAGGCGATGCCCGAGGATATACGCGCATCCCTCCCCTACATTAAGGAGATAGTCAAGGCCCACAACATTCCCATAATAGAAGTTCCGGGCTACGAGGCCGACGACGTGATAGGGACACTGTCCCGTAGGGCCGAGAGCGAGGGGATGACAACCTACATGATGACCCCCGACAAGGACTACGGGCAGCTCGTGACCGACAAGGTGCTGATGTACCGTCCGTCACTGCGCGGCAACGACTTTGAGATACGGGGTGTCAAGGAGGTGTGTGAGCGATACGGCATCTCGTCGCCCATCCAGGTCATTGATCTGCTGGCGCTTGAGGGGGATGCCATCGACAACATACCGGGATGCCCGGGTGTCGGCGAGAAGACAGCACAGAAACTGATTGCCGAATGGGGGTCGGTGGAACATCTGCTCGACAACACCGACAAGCTCAAGGGAGCCATACAGCGCAAGGTGAGCGAGAATGCCGACCAGATAAGATTTTCCAAGTTTCTCGCCACCATCAAGACCGATGTCCCCATCGACATCGAGGTCGACTCGCTGAGACGCAGCACACCCGACAACGGAAAACTCATCGAGATATATACCGAATTGGAGTTCAGGACATTCATAACCCGGTTGCAGCACCGCATGGCCGACGCGACTGATGGTCATGGCAGCTCCACGGGACAGACTGACAAGCCGGCGGCAGCGGCAAACGGCAACCAGCCCTCGCTGTTTGACCAACCGTCACTGTTTGACATCCCGTCGCCGTCAATGGCCGACGCAACTCCGCGCCCGATGACGGCCACCACCTACAAGACGGTCACCACCGCCGAGGAGGCCGGCGAAGTTATCGCCAACGCCATAAAGACCGGGACAGCGGGTGTGGCCGTCTATGCCTACGGCCCTGACGCGATGACAGCCCGATGGGAGGGTCTTGCAGTCTCGACAAGCGAGGGGGAGGCCACCTATATTCCGTCAGAGATTGTGGCCGGAAACGAGAAGGAGATACTGTCGCCGCTATTCGAGGCTGACAAAATCACCATAGTGAGCCATGACGTGAAACGTGACATCATCGTGATGCGCCGGCTCGATATAGAGCTGACGGCCAACTATTACGACACCTCCGTGGCTCACTACCTGCTGCAACCAGAGATGAGACACACCCTCGCATCGGTAGCGGCGGGGAGTCTCGGATACCACACAGCCGACTATGCCGAGGAAGCCAAGACACGCCGCAAGGAGCCGGAACTGACAGTCAGTGAAGCCGCCGAGAGGCAATGCGAGGCTGCCGACGTGACGCTACGGCTCTACCACGCGCTCAGCCGTCAGATTGACGAGGACGGGCTGTCGCCGCTGCTCAACGACATAGAGCTGCCGTTGGTGGCGGTATTGGCCGATATGGAGTGGACCGGGGTGAGGATTGATGTCAACGTGCTTGCCGAGCAATCGCGACAGCTGACAGCACGGCTCCACACGATGGAGGCCGAGGCTTATGAACTCGCCGGCGGTGAGTTTAACATCGGGTCACCGATGCAGGTGGGCGAGGTGCTTTTTGACCGCCTGAAAATCGACTCCAAGGCCAAGCGCACCAAAAAGGGATTCTATTCCACCACCGAGGAGATACTTGAGAAATACCGCGCCGCCCATCCGTTAGTGGGGCTGATACTCGACATACGCGGGCTGCGCAAGCTGCTGGCGACCTATATAAACGCCCTGCCCGGGCTGATTAATCCCGTGACAGGCAAGATACATACATCCTACAATCAGACGGTCACGGCCACGGGGCGCATATCATCGACCAACCCCAACCTCCAGAATATCCCGATACGCACCGACGACGGGCGCGAGATACGCCGCGCATTCATCCCCGACCCGGGCGACCTGATAATGAGTGCTGACTACTCGCAGATTGAGCTGCGTCTTATCGCCGACCTCGCCCGCGACGAGGAGATGATCGACGCGTTCCTCTCGGGGGCCGACATCCACCGCGCCACAGCCGCAAAAATCTATCATACCCCGCTCGACGCGGTGACCGACAATCAACGGCGACACGCCAAGACCGCCAACTTCGGCATCATATACGGCATCTCGGCTTTCGGACTCGCCGAACGGCTCGGCATACCCCGTTCCGAGGCCAAGGAGCTGATAGAGGGATATTTCGACACGTTCACCCACCTCAAGGAATACATGAACCGCGTGGTCGAGGAGGCCCGTGAGCGCGGCTATGTCACCACCGTCAAGGGGCGCAAGCGCTATTTGCCTGACATCAAGAGCAGCAACGCCGTGGTGCGCGGATATGCCGAACGCAACGCGGTCAACGCTCCGATACAGGGGAGCGCCGCCGACATCATCAAGATAGCGATGGTCAACGTGGCCCGCGACTTCAAGCGCGAGGGACTGCGGTCACGCATGATCATGCAGGTGCATGACGAACTGGTGTTCAATGTCGTGCCCGATGAACTCGACCAAGTCATGGAGATAGTGAGACGTGACATGGAGAGCGCCTACGATGGCCGAGTGCCGCTCATCGTCTCAGCAGGTACGGGGAAAAATTGGCTTGAGGCCCACTGACGGCTTGAGGTCCACTGACAGCCGCTACAACCGCACTACGCGGCGGTTGACGATATAGAGTCCCGAAGGAAGCGGTATCTCGGTAGTTCCCGGGAGAATCGCCGATTGATGCACCACGATGCCCTGAAGATTGTAGACCGCCACATCGCATGGGGCGGTGGCATTAATCGTGAGCAATCCCGGCGAGACGGTGACGACCGGGTCAGTGACATCTGCGGCGACATCGTCAATGGCGCTCGTGACGTTGGCCATCGAGATGTAACCCGCACGTATATTGACCGAGAACTTCACATAGCCGCCGGGCCAGTTGAGCAGACGCCAGCACCCCTCGCCTCCCTCGTAGAATATGCCGCCATAGGTTTTGGGCAGGGTGAGGTCGAGAGTCTTGCCGTAGCTGTAGGCCGGCCCGTGAGAGCCGAGGTAGCCCCACCCGGTCAGGCGGTCATAAAAGCGGAACGATGTCCCCTCCATAGCCTCGGGTATCTCAAGGATGCCCTCGTAGATGCCACTGCCGGGGGTTGTCACGGGGAGCGCCCATGACTCAAGCTGATGGATATTGTCGTGTATCGGCGCTATGTTGCCGTTGGGATCACCGATAAGATAGATCATCGAGGTCATGTAGGGGGCATAGAAACGGACAACGCCACGCGCGGTGTCGACTGTGACATCAATTTCGCCACCGGGCCAGGAGTCAAACGTCCACCGCGCCCGGGCGTTCTCGTCAGTCGCCCACTCCTCGGCATAACGCATCTCGCAGATGCCGTGGCTGTCAAAGGTGATTGTCCCGTCCCCCTCAGGCACCATGGCGACCATGCCGTCGAGCGAGGGGGCGAACTCGGAGAGCAAGCCAAGGCCAAGGTCAGTGGCGGCAACTTCAAACCGTCCATCATAGATACCCTCAGACCCGTCGCGCTCATAGAGGAACCATGGCCTGTACAGCCCGATATTGGCCTGCACAGGCTCGGCATCAATATCACCGGCACCGAGCAGACACAGGTAACGTAACTGACGCGAGGGGTCGGTCGTGACAGTGAGCGTCCTGTCGCGCATGTCGACACGGAACGTGACATCGGCGTCACTCGACCAGTTGACGAGCCACGACAGGTCGTCGGTGCCACCCACAAGCGGGGCAGACGCCTCGCCGGCGGCATCAAACAGCATGGCCGAGCCGGTGGTTAGGAAGTCGCCCGTCTCCCACCCCGTCAGGGCGATGACTATGCGGAAGTAGGTTATGCCATCAGAAAACCGGGATGCAGGGATGGGCACCGTACCCTCGTAGACCCCGTCGGAGACCAAGGGGAGCGCCCACGGCTCATAGAGGGCGGCATGGTCGGGGTCAGGCTCAAGGAAGTTGTTGAAGTCGCCCATCAGGTACACGCAGGGTAGTGCCGCGCCACCGGCTCCATCGGTATCACGCACGGCGGTTGAGGCGTGTGCTATCGATGGCAACAAGATGGCAATCAATGATATAATCGTGGCCATAGAGGCCGACAATACTTTTTTCATACAAGTGTGAGTGATCAGTTGCAAGACGGTTTAAGTTATGCTGCAAAGTTACACATTATAGATGTTATGACGACAGGCCACACGCGGATAAACCGATGCCGTTAAGCATTATTGTGGATTGTTAACTCTAATAAAACGATTGGGGATGATGACCTCAGGCAGGTCATCATCCCCAATTATCTCATTCAGATATGCAGCAGCTTACTTAACCGCTACCTTCTGACCGTTGACGATATAGATACCGGCCGGGAGGGCGATTGTGGTCTCACCGGCGGGGACAGAAAGGCTCTTGACCATCGCACCCGAGATGGTAAACACGGAGACAGCCGCATCCTTGTCGGCAACGACCTTCACGCCACCATCAACTCCGGCAACATAGGGAGACACGGCCACAGCCACTACCTCAAGGCTCGTCTTGGGATCGAGGACTGTAAGTGTCAGGTTGTCGAGATCGAGGGTAAAGTCGAGGTCACCGCCAGTCCACTGGGGGAGGCTCCACATGCCGGTTCCTGAGAATACGGGACTCGAAGCCATGCCGTCAGTGAGAGTCAGCATCTTGGCATCACTGATTTCCTTGCCGGCACCGAGCGAGTTCTGGGCGGCATCACTCATGTCGATTGCAGCGGTATAAAGACGGAAGTTGTTGGGTGACGAGGGGACATTTATTGTGCCCTTGTAGAGCTTGCGGCCCTCATCACCGGTGCGGTTGAGCACCACGTCGTCAACGCACTTATAGCCCGAGGGAGCACCCCATACATAAATCTTGGTAATCTCTGTCACAGCCGAAGCGAGCTTGGCTGTCATCTTCATGGTATTGAGATTGACGGTGAATGTCACCTCCTTGGCCTCGGTCCAGCCGGTAAGAGTGATGGTCTTGCCGTCGGCAGCGAGGGGCATCTCGGCCACATTCTGAGTGTTGAACACCAAGGGTACGGTAAATCCGTCATTTGAGTCAGCACCGATGGCGGTGAGGGTGCTACCCTCATATTTGTTGATTTTTACAAATACAGTTGTATTACTTTCGTTTACAGGCATGAGAAACTTGCCTGTGAACGAACCGCTGCCGGCAGCGGTTTCCTTCAACTCCCAGGCAGAGCTGTTGTCGTCCCAACCATTGAACGAACCCGTGAGGTAGAGCTTGGTGGCGGCATCAGCCGAAGCGGGGATAAATGCAGTGAGCAGTAATGCAGCGAGGGCTGCTTTCTTGAGTAAACGCTTCATCATACTTTTCAATTTTTTAATTACTATAATTAGATTAATTCAGGCGTATGTTTAGACTGTGGCAAATTTACATGTTTTCCCAAAAGTATTTTATAATAATCCCAACTTTTTAACGTAATTTAATCGAACTGAATCTCAATAGGTTTACCTTGGCGGCGGGATGAGCCAGTTTAGACCGGGTCTAAATTACCCACAGATGCCGATATGCCGCATCGGGAATGGACGCGGCATAGCAGAGCGGCTATGGGTCTCGTAGCGGTCCGCTAATATGGTACAAAATGTCAATGTGCGCGTGCTGCCGGTTTGGCTTTAGGCGGCGGGGGCAGCTGCCGCAAAAGTGAGTGGGATGTAGGGGTGGGTTACGCCTCGTACTTGCGCGGGGGCGTTGTCGTCACTATAAGACGTCCCTCCAGGACTTATGGCCGAGATTGGGGCTGACGCTGTCCCCGCGCTGAAGCACGGGGTTCTCTCATTATCGCTGTCCCGCCGGGACAGCTTGTCGCCGGATGGGGTGTCGCCAGGGGCGGTCGCGGAGGGGTACGGCGAGGGAGGTGTTAGCGGACCTCTCCGAGGCCCGGTTTGGGAATGCCGTGGTTTCTCCATGCCTCGCTGCGCTCGTGATGGAGCTACAATTAATCCGCGTCTCCGACGCTCTGGGGGCCGAATGTCTCTTGCGCTCGGTCGCGGCGGGGCGGGGGATGTGGGGAGTAAAGGAGGGGTTGGGGGATATGGAAGCGGGCGGCGGTGGATGCCGTCGCCCGCTGATGACAGATAAAGGTTTACGGGAAAAAGACGGGGACTATGCCCCGAGGGGAAATTGTGTGTTTTTTTGGGTTATGTGTCTTGTGGCACGCTTGTAGTATGCAGATTATGGCAGGGAAGTCAGCGTACCATCAACTTGTGACCATTGACGATATAAAATCCGGCAGGAAGCGCCACGTGGCTCTCTCCGGCAGGAAGCTGTACGGTCTTGACGAGTGCGCCGCTGACGTTGTAGACCGACACTTCGGTCGGAGCGACGGCTGTCACACGTATGCCACCCTCCTCTGCCTCAAACGATGTGGCCGGGACGACAGCGACATCAAGCCCTGAAGCCACGTTGGTAACGGTCAGCGTACATGTTATGAGATCAACCCTGAACTTCAGGCTACCTCCGGGCCATGCCCCTATTGACCAGTTACCGAGACCCTGCAAACATATATTACCGACTGCGGTACCGTTATAAAGCGGGATGTCTGTACAAGTGAAATCTTCAGCCTGAGATCCGATTGAGGTGTCGGTTGTCCATCCACGAAGTGCACTCATAAAACGGAATTGCACATTATCGATTGCATCAACGTCAAACACTCCCTCATACACACAATCACTGATACGAGAAAGTTCCCAATCACCGTAGTCAGAAGCATTGTCTTCAATTGGAGTCATGAATTCGTGGGGGGAACCGACAAAATATAATTTTGGGATTCTATTGTAATCATAAAACTTAACCTCTGTCCCAACAAAAGCCTGTATCGTGACGTAGCCTCCAGGCCAATCAGGATAAGTCCAATAGCCCGGTTCACCCGAATTATCTATCGTAGCGGAACATGCCGAACCATCAAAGACAACCTCAGCATCGCCGCCAAAACGTGGACACATTGTTGGAGCATCCCATCCCGCATTGGTCAAGACAGGAATAAAATTGAGCTTAAACTTTCCAGGTTCCACGTATACAGATCCTACATAACAGCTTATCCTACGGTCGAGCGTGAGACGACTGAATACTGACTCATTGCCGGGGACAGGGGAATTAGACCTATCATTGCCATTTATCACATATATATGGTCAGGAGCTGCGTGAATGGGTTGTGTCTCCAAAGACAGTGTGCGACTATTTAAGTCCAGGATAAATTTGACATAGTCGGTAGTCCAATCAACAAGCATGAATGTGTAATTATTATTGTGAAGCATTACCGCTCCCTCAAAAGCGCCGGACTTATCAAACAATACCGAGGTAGGGCCGTCGGCGCTGATAGCATCGTCCCATGTCCATCCGGCAAGAGCTGTACAGAAACGAAAATTCACGACAGAATGGTCTCCTTCTATCGTAAACTTGCCCTCGTATACGTTACTGCCCGGAGTAGTTTCAATGAGGGCCCAGTTGTTGTAGATGGCAGCGTTGGCCTCGCTTGGTTCTGCCCAGCCTGTGGGATCGCCGACAAGATATACCTTCCCGAGCTCAGCGGCTACCGAGGGGATGGAGAGAAACAGTGCCGCGAGCACGGCAATAGCAAAATGCAGTCTTCTTTTCATGATAATGTAGCGTTGGTTTTAACTATTTTTACAAAGCTATGGATTGTTAGGGAGATTTTACCCCCCCCCGAATATTTATGAATTTTTAACATTTTTCAAGGGGAGGGGGGAGGTGCTCGGCCATATTGGATTACGCACGGAAGCATCCCGAAAACGGCAACAGAACGTCGAAGACGTGGATTAATTGTAGCCCCACCACGTAGCGGACGGGCGAGCGGGCATCCGCCCGCGAGTCCGGCTGCGGAGGCGTGGGGTAACGGAGCATCCTCCCCAAAAAACGGCCTCGAAGAGGTCGGCTAATTATTTCGCATTATGGGAGGCCGCGTCTCACGATAATGGCACAATTTTCAAGGCATGGCGCAACATGGCTTGACCGCGTGGAATTAATCGACCTCTCCGAGGCCGTGGCTTGATGACACGTCTCTACCCCACGCCTCCGCGATGCCGTGCCGGGCATTCGCCCGTCCCGTCCCCGCTCCGTGGTGGGGCTACAATTAGCTCGCGTCTTCAACGCTCTCCCTCGCCACTATCCCATCAATCCACATCGCACATCCGCCCTAAATCATCCCCCAACACTCGACTACATCCCATTTACACACCCTCCAGCCCCCTGCACCCCAAACAATGTCCCATCTAAAGCAGGTGGCGGGTGAGGCGGGAGGGGGGTGTGAGGCCGCACAGCATGGTGGAGACTGACTCGACGGACTGGGAGGCGAGGGTCGAGTAGCGGGATGAGACGGCTATGTCACAACCGGTGAAGGCGACATCAAGTGCGGTCATCGCGATGGCATGGGTGACTGCTGCACAGAGGGTGGCACAGCTGCCTGACGGCCACGACCGGGGAACACGCAGGACGAGCGAAAGGATGGTGTCGCCGGTGACAGGAAGCGGTTCGCGGCCATCGCCGAGCGTACCAAGGTAATTGTCGTCGAGCGACTCGACATGTCCCGCAAGCATGAGGGCCACACGGCAATAGGCATCGCGGATGAGGATCTCGAGCGCTGGACGGCTGTCACGCGACAGTACAGGGGGAGCGGGGGTTGACGGGGAATCAGATGAGAGGAGCGTGCGGAGCGCCGAGGCGGCATAAATCTCGCGGGCTATGGAATCGACTGAGAGCGCGAGGGTCACGGTGGAGGTTGCTGTTGAGGTCATGGGTGATGGCATAATATGGATGAGTTGTTTGATGGTATAAGATTTAAGATAACGGATTGGTGGCCGGAGAACCGCCGCGACGGTGACGGCAATGCCGGCGGTCACGGATGATGGACTGGGAGAGCCTCACGGCATATCCCTCGGAGATGAAAAACCGTGACGCACGCTCAAAGGCGAGAACCCTCGCGACGGCGCGGTCGTCATTGAGCCACGGGTGGCGCGCCCGGAGACGGTCGACCTTGGATAGTATCTCGTCCCACTGGGCGGCAAGAATGCTGCCGGGCTTGCCGACAGTGTGGCCGTGGCGCAACCGCGCGATGACACGCGATGCACGCAGATGGGACACATAGTAGCGCGGAGCGCCTGAAGCCACTGTCGCCGCCGCGACGGCCTTTACCGTGACGGGACGGCCGGGAGGCCATTCCCGCAAAATCCTGCGACGGCATTTAAGGAAGTCATCGTCGCGTAACGTCTTTAGATTAAGCATAGGATATGAAAGAATTAAGTGATGAGAAAAAACGTTTTCGCTATATGGTAATTTTACCATATCGACAATGCAAATATACCACCCAACAGAGGAACATAAACAGCTGCATGAGGTTAAAGAATGTAAACAGACCGATATTCAGGACAGCGGTCAGAGCATGGGAGGCAGATCGCGCAGCGCAAGCAGCTTTGAGTCACGCTGTGCGCGGAATCCGGCAAAACTCTCAAACACGTCGGTCAGCGACAGGGCCGAGTTGCGAGTCTGCTGCTCATAGAGCGACGCACTGACAGCGCCCGACACGTCCTTGCCCTGCAAGGCACTGCCGACACCCGACACCTCGTCGAAGAGCCGCATCTCAAGAGCAAGCAGATTGTAAGCACCGACATCGTTGTTGCGCGAATAGACCTGCGTCGGCACCCGGTCGCCCTTTGGCCGATAGGGAATCACGCCGTCGGTAGCCGCCCAGCGCTGGGCAACCTGATCCCAAGGCATCAGCGGCGAGATCTGGTCGTCGGGGAAAAGCAACACGCCCTTGGCCGAACTACCCATGATATTGTCGATAAGCGTTACAAGGCGGTTGACATAGCGCTGCTGGTCGACCACATCCTCGACAAATGGATGTATCTCCCCGTCGGTCATCGGATAGAGGCTGAAGACAAAAGGATGCTCACCATGAGGCCAGGGAGAGGGGACACGCGCTATGAGCCGACCCGAGGGAGTGATCCAACGCCCGACCCACTGCGCCGCCATCTCCCAGCGCACATCGAACGGTGGCAATCCGGCAGCGACACGGCGGCGGTTGACAGCCTCAACCTCACCCTGCCGTCCCGGCATGGCACAGCTTACGCGGCCAGTCGCGGGGTCGTGGCAGACGAGACGCTCCACGGTGTCGAGAGTCCATGCCTCGATAAGGCGGCAACGGCCCCCGGCGGCATGATAAAAGTCGTCAGCGCCATCACCGTCGCCCACAAAGGCAGGGGCCGGACTGTCGGCTGACAGTGACGCGTCCTCATCGACGAGCAGCTGACGCAACGCCACGGCACGCCGGCGGTCGCCACACGAGAAGCGCATCACCGCCTCCGAGACAGTCATGTCGTGGAGCATCCCGACAAGCTCCGCATCCCATCCCCTCGGGTCACACACACCGCTGACAAAAAACCGTCGGGGATTGACATTGTCGACCCATATCCCCTCGCCACGCATACGGCGCTCGCGGACTACCCGCTGCACGACACATCCCGAAATTAGGAAATCCTCAAAAGCCCGCGCGTCGAGGTCGGGGAGCATATTTGACTGATAGACCGAGCTGAGACCGCCATCGGCAGCGGGATAGACAGCACGGAAACGACCGACAACCGTCTTTACAAGACGACGCATGAGGTTGTTGGTCAGCGGACGCTGACCGGCACGTGAGGCAAGCTCATACTCGGTGCATGGATTGCCATGGGCATCGACCGTCATGTCGTCCCACTGCCGGCCGTAGGTGTAACGTTTGAGACGGTCGCGGCAACGCCGCATGTCGCCGGCGGCAGTCCATGCCTCAAAGGCCGCACGCAAGACGGAGTGGGTCGCGTCGTCGGGCCTGAAAAGGGAGTCATCAGTGATGGGGGGAAGTGTGTTTTTCATAGTATAGCGGTAAAAGGTGATTACAACAAAGGGGTATCGGGACCGGGTATCAGGCCAAGCGCCCGCTCATCGAGCTGATAGAAGCCCTCGTCAGGCTCCACGACACAGAGCAGACGGTCGAGACGCGGCCTGACGCTGCCCGCCGGGGCGCTGTAGAGGATGATGCGCCCGGGGTAGACGACCGCCACAGGGGCATCAATGCGTCCACGGCTATAGGGATTGGTCTGACGCAACGCGAGGGGCGAACCTGGAGCGGCCATCAGCGCCGGGCGCGTCCACCCGTCAAGCGAGACCTCGGCCACACGGCGGCACCGCTGCGGGAGCGTCACCGCGACTGAACCGTCATCACACGGCATGGGAGCCACGTCAGAGGCTATATCGGTCAGCACAAGCATGTCAAAGGGGGCGGTGTCGAGCAAGGTCACGTACCACTGACGCAGCTCGTGCCTGAGCAGCATGTCGACATCAATCCCGTCGGAGCGCTCGACCACGCAGTCCTCCCTCAAGGGGAGGAGAGCGCGGCGCATACGCCAGATGTCGAGCATCTCGGTGGATGAGAGGGTCAGTTTCATGCCTTGGACGTGGATTTGGCCGTGACACGCAGGTGGGCATTGGGATAGCGGAGCACCAGGCATGAAGCCTCGGTGAGGACGACAGCGTCAGTGTTGCGCACGCCGCTCTTCTTGAGATCCAGACGCTCGGCGCGGAACGGGATGTGGCTGTACTTCTGGATGTACTCGGGATCTATCACGATACCATCGGCCGAATGGCCGCAACGGTCGAATATCTCGGAGTGGAGCACGTACAACGACCCAAACTTGGTGTGTATCTCATTGAAGTCTATGCCCCACTTTGTCACCTTGTCGCCGGCCATGACGACTCGGTTGTAGTCGAGATTGTTGACACGCTCTATGAGGTCACTTCCCGCAAGCAATATCTTGCGTGTCGAGCCGGCATTCTCTGTAAACGCCTCGCGGGTGAGCGACACCATGGCACGCAGGTCAAAGGCCGAGGGGTCATACTCAAAGGAACGTCCCGCCTGATTCCACACGCCGCCGGTGATGAAGACGGTCTCCTCCTTAACCGTGTCGGTGAAGCGGCAGCGGGTGCCAAAGAGGAAATTCTTCTCCATGCCGAGGCGCATGTCGATGATGGCAGCCTCCTCCTGGTCGCTGAATGTCCATCCGACCTCCTTGTCGGCAATCTTCATGAGGGTGGACTGCTCGACCTGGGCCTTGAATATCTGGCAGAAGTTGGACCGCTTGACCGGCATGGCCGAGAACTGGGCCGTCTGGACGTCGAGTTCCGACGCCGCACGCCCCATGCGCACCAGACGTGCACCCTTGGGGATGGCCGGCATAGTGCGCCCGGCGGCTGTCGACGTGCCATTGAGGGGGATGACTGTCAGCGAGGTATCATCCTTTGACACAACATAAAGCACCAACTGCTCGCCCGACTCACCCTTGACACCGGGCACGAGGATGGTCTCGGTGGTCTCAAAGATGCGGTTGTTGTCGGTCTCGATGTGGACATGCTCATAGCCCGCCGCCACGTAGGCCGCGTCGAGGTCGGCCACTGTCACCGACGCTACGGTAGGCTTGGTGTCGACAGCGTAATAATCGACCACCATGCTGCCCGACTTGCGGCTACCGCCCCAGCGCGATATCTGGTCGAGCGGTGTCGACATGGGCCGGATGCGCACTATGCGCTTGTCAATCTCGTTGCGGAGCAGGTCGGGGGAGGTCACAGCCGCGAGGTCGGTTGTCACAGGGCCACCTACTACGTGGGCACCGCCGTCGGTGCCGGGGATAATGTACTTGTTGTCTTCCATAGCTATAATTTATTAATGGTTGATAGTTAAATTATTGAGTTGAGAATCGGGATGGCAGGGATTACTCCCACACACTGCGTCGCGTACCTGACAGAATCATCGGGCCGTTGTCGACGGGGAGGGAGTCGGAAGCCGCCGTGACAGCCGGGTCTTCCCAAAGCCCGGGACGCTCCATCTCGGCGACTATGCGCTCATTTCGTCCGCGCAGGTATCCGCGCTGCTCGGCCTCCTCAATGGCGGCGCTGATGTCGGCCTGCGGGGTGTCGACAGCGGCAAAGTGGGTGCGCGATGCAGCTTCGGGAGCCATGCCGGCGAGGACATCGACAATAAAGTGTCCCACGCGGGCATCGCGGCCAATGAGGCTGACGAGAGCCGAGTCTGTCAGGGTCGTACCGGCAAACTCTGTGGCGGCAGGGGATTCGTCGGGGACAGGGACAGAGGCAGCGTCGGGGGTCTCAGCTCCGGCATCGGCGGCAACGACAGTGGCGGTGTCGGTGTCGTCATCGACACCAGCCGGCGGGATGGGGATCAAATCTTTTTCGCTCATGGTGATATGGTGTTATCGGTTACAGTGCAAAGATAGCATCGTCCCGACGGGAGCGCCTGACCATCCTATCGCGTCACGGGGTTAACCAAAATCACGTCGCGGATGTTATATCTATCAAAGACGAGAGATATATGAGACGGCTCACCGAACAGACTAAAAAGGATATACTGCGATGGATGCACATCGCGGTGATAGTGCTGTCACTGATGCTTATCGGCTACATATCATACGACACGTTTGCCGGAATACCGTTTCTCGACAACAGCCGCTACATGACATTCCAGCTGTGGGTCTGCGTGGTGTTCCTGGCCGACTTTGCGATAGAGCTGATATTCGCAACCGACAAGTGGCGCTACGTGAGACACAATTGGTTTTTCCTGTTGGTATCAATACCATACCTCAACATCATCCATGCCGGGGAGATGTCGCTCACGCCCCAGGAGCTGTATTTCATACGGTTCATACCCCTGCTGCGAGGCGCCCTCGCGCTGGCGATCGTGGTGGGGTACATATCGTCAAACCGTGTGACGGGGCTGTTCGTGTCATACATGGTGGTGATGGTGTCGGTGATCTACTTCTCAAGTCTCATACTCTACTACCGCGAGCATGACATCAACCCGCTTGTCCCCAACTTCTGGTCGGCGCTGTGGTGGGCCTGCATGGATGCCACGACATCGGGGAGCAACATCAACCCGGTGACGGTGATAGGCAAGATATTGGGTGGGCTGCTGAGCGTCATGGGGATGATAATGTTCCCGCTCTTTACGGTCTATATCACCAATATAGTGCAGCGGTACAACACCCGCCGGCCATTGCTGCCACGTGGCAGCGGCGACCCGGCGGCGACATGACGGTATTGCCCGTTAGACGACAATATACTATTTTTGTAAAAAGATTTTACCGATATGGCTACTGGACAACAAAACAATACGCTATCCCCTACGGTGACAGAAGAGGAAATCGAGAGTGCCGAGCTCGACCGTTTCGGAGTACATTATTCAGAAGACGGTCGCCGTCTGTTGCGCTTTCCCGAGGATGTCGGCAACCACCTGCGCGAGTACACCGTCCCCGAGGGGACTGCGGTGGTGTGTGACAACGCATTTGAGGGTTGCGAGGGACTGCGCACGGTCAGACTGCCGTCAACGCTCAAGGTCATAGGCAACCTGGCGTTTGACTCGTGTGAGCGGCTTGAGCGCATCGACCTGCCTGATGGACTGCTGGCCATCGGCAAGAACGTGTGGGCCAACTGTGAGCGGCTGACGCTCGTGTCTATACCGCCATCGGTAAAGATTATTGGTGCCAATCCGTTCTACCGGTCGGCTGTGAGGACGTTGCTGGTGGAGTCGCCGCGATTTGCGCTGAGCGACGGATGTCTCATAGATGTTGAGGAGAAGCGGCTGATCGCCGTGTTTGACTCCCCCGAGGAGTTCATCACCCCGGCGGGTCTTGAGGTCATAGGTGAGGATGCGTTCCACGAGCTGCGCAACATGAAGCGTCTCGTCGTGTCGGCGGGGGTAAGGCAACTGCACCGTCTCGCGGTGGTGGGATGCCCGTCGTTGCAGTCGGTGACGCTGCCCGGCTCGATAGAATACATCTCGCCGTCGGCATTCTCGTTTTGCATAAATCTCGGTGAGGTCATCATACCGCGTGGGGTCGATGATGAGGTCGTGGCACCGCTTGCCGATGCCATAAGGAATGAGGCCGGGGCCGGGGCGCGTATCGTTAGGAAATGACAACGCGACGGGGCGCGTGGCGTGTCAACGGCGGCGACAACGTGCCACCATGCGGCAGATGCGGTAGTGGTCGATGACGGCGGCTGCAAGAGTTGCTACCGTGACAGAGCCGATGAGAACCGCCCATGTGATAATCGTGTTTGCTGATTGGAGTTCCATACTTCAACTTTTTTGAGAGTGATTCTGATGCTTGTTTATGGCTAAACAATCGAGCGCCCCCAAGTTGTTGGGAAATGTGAATAATGTTATATTTCTTTAACACTCCAACCTACGGCTTACTCTGTAACCGGGCCGGATATTGACCGTCATCGCCGCCGACATGCCGGTCGACTCGCTGACATATTGCAGATGATAACGCCCGGGAGAGAGGAAGTCGAGCATGAACGTGGCCGTATCGACAGCATCGCCGGGAATCCGGCCAAACACGACGCGTTCCTCCACCTTTATATCCTTGTCTGACACCGTCACCCTCGCACTCACAGCCCCGGTTGACATCACCGCAGGGATGGCCTTGCGCGTAAGCCTCAACACGGAGTCGGCGGTGACCTCGGCCTCGACCCCGGGAACATCCTCACCCTCGCATGTCAGGACGGAGGGGACAAGATACTCGCTGACAGCCCCACGCGATGCCGGCCGCAACGCCATGGCAGCCACAACCGCCGCGACAAGCGTGGCGATGACATAAAACTCAACGGACTGAAACACAAACACCAATTCCATCAGCGCCCATCAATATCAATACCCACAATCTCAAGGTTGGCACCAAGGCGACCCACATCAAGGTCATACAACCACACTGTATCAGACTGCTCTGTCAAGCAGGGCAACACACGCGAGACGGTCGCCTCTGCCCGATTGCCACGCGACATGAGACGATGGAGCAACGCCGCCGGTGGGGACATGGACGGGGTCTCAGCCCCAGTTGTCAGCGTCAGACGCGTCCCGACCGGAACAGTATCCCTTGAACACATCATAGGCCATACGCCCCGCAGCGTATTGTCTCCACCAACCGCAGGCCAGCGGTCAAAGGGCACACCGCGATAACCGGGTGGCAATATCAGCGTTGAGAATCCGTCATATTCGCCCGGCGTGGTGAATGAGTATGCCACATACCGCGCCCCTATCGGGTCATAGGGCTGCGGGATGCCAAGAGTCCACCACGGGATATCCTCGCGGTTCATGACATCGGCAAAGGCGTAGGGACGACCCGTGGCCGACACCTGCGAGATAACATTCCATTGCCCCTCCGACACGCGATGCTGCCAATATATCAGACTGGAGATAAACGCGACAAAAACCAGCGTGAGGGCAATCGCGAGTCCCGGCAGCGGGCACCGGAACATCGTGAAATTGTCGGCCAAGGCCCGGAGGGTCAGGATGAGCAAAGCGAGTCCGGGTAGCCAGAGCGCCCGTCCGGCGACCTGAGCGGTTATGCCGATAGCAACCGCCATCACAGCAAGGACTATCCAAAACAATCCTCCACACACCTGACGGACGACTTCGGCACGGCCACGCAACAACCATATAAGGCCAAGGACAACGGCATATATGTACAGCGGATAAAACCGTCCAAACACCCGCACGAGAGTCAGCACATATCCTGCGACCCCGAGGGTGTCAGACAGTCTGTCGGCACGTCCGATTGTCGAGGGGGCGAAAGCGGCGACGGCTGTCCCGACATAAAGGAACAGGAGCATCAGCAGACGCTTACGGCGGCAAGTCGAATCGGACAAAACCACGACCACACTCGCGGCACACAGGGCTATCCCGAATGCCTCGTGCATCCATCCGGCCACTATGCACAACAAAAGGGTCGCGACAATCCACAATCCGCGCACACACCTATGGGAAAGGAAAAGATATGAATAGGCCAACGCGATTGCCCCACTCCACCCATAATTAATATAATAGCAAGTCGAAACCATGTTGTCACTCCAAGGCAACCATTTCCAAAATATCAACGCAAGCGCCGATATGACCCATGTGGAGCGTAACATGCGTCTGTTGGCCGCGCATATTGCGACCAGCCACAGCGTAGCGGCGGCGACCAGTCCGTTAAACGTCGCGGAAAGCCACGGCGGCAACCGCAACAACACGAATGTCAGGATATTGGACAGCCGTCCATTGACTATCAGCCAATGGTTGACGCATGACTCATACACCTCACGCCAACTTGAGATGAACTGACCGCGCAAATCCCAAAAATCCTCATCACACGTCGGCAATGCCGCGTGGGCATATACAATATCGTCACTCACAGGAGCTATGACCATGCGCCATAGAGCCACACCTATCGCCACAATCGCGAGGATGACGTAGCTCAACATCATGTCACGCCTGTCTCTAATGCCTACATTCATAGTTTACAGACCATATAACGTGGCAAATGTACGGAAAATAAACCATTCACGCGTGATGGATGTTAAAAATAGAGACACGGCAGAGACGCTGCCGCCATTCTCACTCATAAACGTTTCGACTGATGATACTGACCCTGATTCCATCCCACAGCTTCGCAACATGGATACTTGAGGCTCTTGAAAAGGTGCTCTCGCCGCTTGGCATAAGCTCTGACAGCACTGTCGCCGAGGTGTGCTACACGATTGTAGTAATAGCGATAGCCCTCGGTGTGGGCTGGATTGTGAGCAAGGTCGTGGTTGTGGCTACCCACAAGATAATCGACATGCGCTACCACACCCTTGCCCGCGAGCTCACCAATCAGAAGGTGGTCAAGCGCTGCGGCGACATCATCCCACCGCTGATTTTCTTGGCGCTGATACCGTTTGCCTTTGACTCCGACGGCCGGACGCTGACCGTCATACGCGACATAGCGTTCATCTACTTCTCGATAGTGATAGCCAGGGCCATAAACGCGGTAATGGGCTTCATCTGGGAGCACTACAACAACAGCCGCAACACCAAGAACCTGCCGCTCAAGGGATTGCTCGACGTAGGGCAGATTGTGGTATGGATCATTACCATCATCATAATCCTATCGTTGCTTGTCGGCAAGTCGCCGGCGGCGCTGCTCACGGGACTCGGCGCGTTTGCGGCAGTGCTGATGCTCGTGTTCAAGGACAGCATACTCGGACTCGTGGCCGGTGTTCAGCTGTCGCAGAACGACATGCTGCGCGTGGGCGACTGGATCTCGGTGCCCGACACCGTGGCCAACGGCATCGTGATCGACGTGTCACTCGATGTGGTCAAGATACGCAACTGGGACAACACAGTTGTGATGATGCCCCCCTACAGGCTGATATCCACGTCATTTGTCAACTGGCGCTGCATGACCGACACCGGAAGCCGCCACATGGACGCGGCAGTATGTATCGACACCAATACCGTACAGCCATGCTCTGACGCGCTGCTCACGCAAGTGAAGACCGCGCTCCCGGTGATGACGGCGTTTATCGACACCAAGCTGAAACAACGGGCTGCCGGACAAACCGCCAACGTGTTCAACACCGAGGCCGGGGCCGACGGGTCGATAGACACCAATCTCGGACTGCTACGCGCCTATCTCTACATATACCTGCGGCAGCATCCATACGTCGACCTTGCCAACACCGTGCTTGTCAGCCTCAAGGCACCGACACCCCAAGGCTACCCGGTAGACATCTACTGCTACACGACCACTGCTGACTGGAACGCCTTTGAGGCCGTGAAAGCCGACATACTCGAACATGTCGCCGCCGTGGCCCCGACATTCGGCCTAAGCATCTATGAGCAGCCGTCGTCACGCGACATGGCCGACATCGGCGCGTCTCAGCGACGCTGGAATCCCTACTACGGCACCGGCCCGTTCACGACCCCGACACCCAATCCCGCGACCAACGAGCCCTCAGTCCCGGTCGATCCCTACGCACCCATAGGCTGAAACTGTCAGTCGAGCAACCCGGGACGCAAACGGAGTGTGCGCTCGACCGCCTGCTCGTGTCGCCACTCGTCGATGCGTGCCTGATGGCCTGACAGCAGGATGGGCGGCACTTCCCAACCGTTGTAGACAGCCGGACGTGTGTAGACCGGCGGGGCAAGCAGATTGTCCTGAAACGAATCACTCAACGCGCTCTGCTCGTCACCGATAGCCCCCGGAATCAACCTGACAATAGAGTCGGCGATAATCGCTGCCGGGAGTTCACCGCCCGTCAGCACGTAGTCGCCTATCGAAATCTCGCGTGTTATCAGATGCTCGCGTATACGATAGTCTATTCCCTTGTAGTGGCCACACAGTATGATGATATTGTCGAGCAACGACATGCTGTTGGCCATAGGCTGCGTAAGCAGCTCACCGTCAGGCGACGTGTATATAACCTCGTCGTAGTCACGCTCGGCCTTCAGCGCCGATATGGCCCTGTCGACCGGCTCTATCTGCATCACCATGCCGGCCTCGCCGCCAAAGGGATAGTCATCGACCTTGCGGTGCTTGTTGGTGGTGTAGTCACGCAGGTTGTGCACCACAATATCCACCAGCCCCTTGTCACGGGCACGCTTCAGTATCGAGCAACCGAGCGGCGACTCAAGCATCTCGGGCAACACAGTCAATATATCTATACGCATTTTAAGTCAATTTCCCGCAAAAATACAAAATAAAGCCGATATAAGCGCACATCATCCACCCGCCGCCAAACCGACACGCCACCGTGGGCGTTATATACACCGTAACACACATAAAAACCGTAAAGCTATGAACGAGAAAGAACGCAAGGGCAGGGAGGACGCAGCCCGCGCCAACGGCCCGCAGCAACCGATACAGAACGCCGCAAGAAGCGTCCCCGGGCAACAGATCGGACTCTACGGGGCCGAGAGCGACAAGAATGTGAGACAGATGGTCGACATGCTCAACAATCCCGAGGACAACTCGCAAAAGCAGCGAGGCTGACCTGCACCTCCATTACGGGTATGAGACGACAAGCCCCGCGACCATATCGGGTCGCGGGGCTTGCTGTCATTAACGTATAGTCATCAGTTATCAGCTCTGCTCCATGCCACGGAACCAGTCGGCCTCCGTGGGAGTGTCCTCAGCAATCTCGGTCGTAGGCTCGTTGCCATACTCCTCATCGTGCTGTGACTTGTCGAGACCTATCTCCTCGCTGTGGCGCGACACACGCATCGGTATCATCTTGTTGGTGATCCAATAGAGGAAGTAGCTCATCACAAAGGTATAGGCAAACACTATCAGCAGCGCAAGGATGTGGTTCCAAAAAAACTCGGTGTGCGAGATCATCGCGGGGTCATCCTTGGCAAAGAAATCGTAGGCGAATATGCCGGTGAACACTGTTCCGAGTATACCACCGAGACCATGGGTGGGAAACACATCGAGAGCGTCATCAAACGTGTGGCTTGAGTTTTTCCATGTCACGGCCATGTTGCAGCACAGGGTGATGCAGAAAGAGATAAATATGCTCTGTCCCACGGTGACCCATCCAGCGCATGGGGTGATGGCTACCAGACCGACCACAGCGCCTATCGCTGCTCCCATGGCCGAGGGTTTGTGGCCACGCAGGGCATCAAATACCACCCATGTGACCATGGCTGTCGCGGCGGCAGTGTTGGTGTTGAGGAATGCCGACACCGCTATACCGTCGGCGGCAAGCGAGCTGCCACCGTTGAAACCGAACCATCCAAGCCATAGCAACGCCGCGCCGAGAAGCACAAACGGCACGTTGGCCGGCTTGGCATTCTTGACCGATGTACGCTTGCCGAGGAACAGCGCCCCCGCGAGAGCTGCGATACCCGAGGCCGCATGTACCACGATGCCACCGGCGAAATCGTGCACGTGCATCATCGCAAAGAGTCCGTCGGGATGCCACGTGCAGTGGGCAAGAGGGCAATAAACGATTATCACCCAAAGTATCATGAACACAAGGTAACCCGAAAATCTTACGCGCTCGGCAAACGAGCCGGTGACAAGCGACGGGGTGATGATGGCAAACTTCATCTGAAACAGAGCGAACAGTGCCAACGGTATCGTCGTCGTGGCGAGACCGATGGCACCGCCAACCTCCTCGGCTATGCGCTCGCTCTCGGCGGCGGTCACATTCTGCACGCCGACATGGTCAAACATGAAGAAATCGACAGGATTGCCGATCACATGCCATATATCGTCGCCAAACGCGAGACCAAATCCAAACACCACCCATATCACACTGACCACGCCCATGACTATGAAACTCTGAAGCATGGTCGATATAACGTTCTTGGCCCGGACCATACCGCCATAGAAAAACGCGAGTCCGGGAGTCATCATCAACACAAATATCGTGGCCGTAATCATCCATGCCACATTGGCATAGAGATTCTCGTTTGACATGTCAAACTGCCCCTCCCTCGACGAAACAAACAATCCTAAAACACTGATGATGGTCATCACCGTGAAAAGTATGATCCACCTTTTCTTCATCCTTTTTGTACCTGTTAGAGCTACCATATCTCAAAATGTTATCATTTATGCCGCAAAGTAAACTATTTGCTACAATATTTGCAAATAATTTAGCAAATTTCTCATAATTATTTTCATCGCGTTGACTATTTCCATTAATATACCGCCAATTACGGAATATTGCCAAAATGACCACTTACCTCATCCTCAATTCTCATAATATTGCTTATGACATATAAATCAACTATCTTTGCCGTTACCTAATCATCTGTCACATTATGCTCATCTCACCCGAATACTTCAACATCCTGCTGCTGTCTATGACCGTGACAGCCGTCATCGTCTTCATAGCCCTGCAACGTGTCGAGGCCGGATATGGCATACTTTACAACCCCAAATGGGGCCCGGCGGTCAACAACCGCCTCGGATGGGTGTTGATGGAGGCGCCGGTGTTCATCGTCATGCTCGCGCTATGGCTTTCTTCGCCAAGACGCGGCGAGGTCGCCCCGGTGGTCATGGCGCTGCTCTTTGAGCTGCACTACTTCCAGCGCTCGTTCATATTCCCTCTGCTCATCAAAGGCCGGAGCCGTATGCCCCTCGCTATAGTCGTGATGGGCATAGTGTTCAACCTCATCAACGCGTTCATGCAGGGAGGATGGATATTCTACGTGTCGCCCGAGGGACGCTATCCCACGTCATGGCTATGCTCATGGCAATTTATTGTCGGGACGGTGATATTCGTCGCCGGCATGTGGGTCAACATCGACAGCGACCGCATCATACGCGGACTACGCCGTCCGGGCGATACGGCCCACTATATTCCCCGTGGAGGCATGTTCCGCTACGTGTCGAGCGCCAACTACCTCGGCGAACTGATGGAGTGGACGGGGTTTGCCATCCTCACGTGGTCATGGGCGGGAGCCGTGTTCGCACTGTGGACATTTGCCAATCTCGCCCCGAGAGCCGCCAAGACCCACGCCCGCTATGCGCGGGAGTTTGGCGACAGGTTCACATCCCTGCACCTGCGCAAGATAATACCCTACATATATTGACCTACACGGACTATACCAATCACAACCACACCATATATCACTGTCAATTATCACCGTCAATGGAAACCACGACAAAACAACATATACTGTTCACCCCGGCCAATATAGGTCCCGTCACCTTGCGCAACCGCGCCATAAGGTCGGCGGCATTTGAGGGAATGTGTCCGGGCAACAAGCCATCCCAAATGTTGCGCGACTATCACCGTTCCGTAGCCGAGGGAGGTGTAGGCATGACAACCATCGCCTACGCGTCGGTGACACGCAACGGACTATCATTCGACTCCCAGATGTGGATGCGCCCCGAGATTATCCCCTCACTGCGCGACATAACCGACGACATCCACCGTGCCGGGGCCAAGGCATCCATACAGCTCGGCCACTGCGGCAACATGTCCCACCCCAAGACAGCCGGACAGATACCCATCTCGGCCTCAACGGGCATAAACATATACTCGCCCACAATCGTGCGCGGCATGAAGGACGATGAAATCACGGCCATGGCCCACTCGTTTGGTGACGCTGTGCGGCTCGCCCGCGATGCCGGAATGGACTGCGTCGAGATACATGCCGGTCACGGATATCTCATAAGCCAGTTTCTGTCGCCCTATACCAACAAGCGCCGTGACCGCTGGGGGGGATCGCTCGACAACCGCATGAGATTCATGCGCCTCTGCATGGAGGAGGTGATGAGAGCCGCCGGCGACGACATGGGAGTCGTGGTCAAGACCAACATGCGCGACGGTTTCAAGGGTGGCGTCGACATCGACGAAGGGCTGCTGATAGCCCGCGAGCTTGAGCAGCTCGGCGCCCACGCGCTCGTGCTGTCGGGAGGATTTGTCAGCAAGGCACCTATGTATGTGATGCGCGGCGAGATGCCGATAAAGTCCATGACCCATTACATGAAACTGTGGTGGCTCAAGTATGGCGTAAGGATGTTTGGCCGCATGATGGTACCCGCCGTCCCCTACGAGGAGACCTACTTCCTCAATGATGCACGCATATTCCGCAACGAGCTCAAGTTGCCCCTTATATATGTCGGAGGATGCTCCACCCGCGAGAGCATCGACAAGGTGCTCGGCGAGGGATTTGAGTTTGTCCAGATGGGACGTGCGCTGCTACGCCAGCCCGACTTTGTCAACCGGATGAGGGAGGGAGCCGAGTCATGCGGATGTGACCACGTCAACTACTGCATAGCCCGCATGTACTCGCGCGAGATGGCCTGTCACCAGAATGTCGACGACCTGCCCGCATGTCTGCGCAAGGAGATTGACGACATCAAACGCCGTACGTCAAGATGAGCGGCGACAATCAACTCCAACCGGCAGTGACCGTCACACCATGGGCTGTCGTCACCGGCGCGTCGAGTGGCATAGGTCTCGAGTTCTCGCGGCAGCTCGCCTCACTCGGATACAACCTGCTGATGGTCTCAAACCAGATGGCCGAGCTGACCCAGCACGCAGCTCAGATATCAGCCGACACCCACGCGACAGCCATACCGATGTGTCTCGACCTGACTGTCCCTGACGCGTCAGACCGCGTCGTGGCATGGCTACGCGACAACGGCGTCACCCCCACCCTGCTCATAAACAATGCCGGCATATTTGACTTCAAGGCAGTGGAGGATATGTCGCCTCGCCGCATCGACCTCTACATCGACCTCCACATGAGGGCCGTCACCCACCTGTCACGAGCCATCGGCGACATGATGGCGGCAGCGGGCAACAATGGCCGCATACTCAACATGTCGTCGATGTCATGCTGGATGCCGATGCCCGGCATAGCCATGTACTCGGCCACAAAGGCATATATCCGTGCGTTTTCCCGCGCCTACCGCATAGAGATGAAACCCCGCCACGTCTCCGTGACTGTAGCATGTCCCGGGGGCATAGCCACTGACCTGTTTGGACTTCCACCCAAGTTACAGCGGCTCGGCGTGGCGTTGCGTGTGCTCGACACTCCAAGCAGTTTCGTATCCAAGGCCATCCGCAAGACCCTGAAGGGGAAGGCCCAATACATCAACGGAGGACTCAACCGCCTGTCGATAGTGGCGGTTGCATGTCTGCCCGAATGGGGACGCTCGCTGATAAAGAGCCGTTTGCTCGACCGTCTCAACAAAAAGCAATGACAATGACCCGCAGCATTGACAAGCAGACAGAGCCAACATATATAGTCACCGGGGCAACCGGCGGCATCGGTTCGGCGATAGCCGGGCAGCTCGTGTCCCGCGGCATACCACGGCTGATACTCGCATGTCGCAACACGAGCCGCGCCTCCGCTCTTGCCGACCGGCTAAAAGCCGATTATCCCTCCTCACCTACCGTCATCCAACCGTTGACGCTCGACCTCAGCGACATGACATCAGTGAGAGCGTTTGCCGACAGCGTCATCTCATCGGGAGATCAGGTCACAGCCCTGATAAACAACGCCGGGACAATGCCGCCGGAAATCATCATGAGCAAGGATGGCATCGAGAGCGCCACCGCTACCAACCTCGTCTCTACAGTATTGCTCACAGAGCTGCTGCTGCCGATCATGACCGAGGGTGGAGCCATAGTCATGACCACCTCCATGACCCGAAAGATTGTGAGACTACGACCCGATTGGCTCGCCCATGCAGCACACTACCATGGGTTTATGAGACGCTTCAAGACCTACGGGCGCTCAAAGCTGATGCTGACACACTATGCCGCCGACCTCTCCCGCCGCCTGACGTCACGCGGCATACGGGTCAACTGCGCTGACCCCGGAATAGTTGACTCCGACATACTAAAGATGGACAACATCGTCATCGACCGCCTGGCCGACTTATTCTTCCGTCCGCTGATATCCACCACAGCCCAGGGGGCCAATGCAGCGCTGTCGGCCCTCGACTCACCGCTGACCGCCCGGATATTCATGACATCGGGGCAATCCAAGCCAATCCCGGCCAGCTACCTTACTGACCCGTTACACGCAGGCGTGATGTCCCGACTGCTTGAGACAGCCTTAGGCGAGGCATAAGTTAAGGGCAACCTCCCGGCTGCCCCTACCTAAATACACAATTATCTATAAAACAACTATTTTAATGCTTCATCGTAATTATGCGCCACTCGCGCTCAGATATTTTGTTAAAGGATGTTGAATTTTCTGTGATGACAAAGATATATGTTATTTACAACATATTCCAAAAAGCTATTCAATTTTAACCTTATTTTACCTAAATCTTCTGTTTTGCTTTCATTTTGAAAGTATATACGCTTATATCGTGATAATATATCACACATCGATAGAAATCACCGGGGATAACCCCTCACTCAACGTCATTGCTTAACACAAACTATTTTGAGACAAAATGACAGCCGAAAGCCCCAATTTAATATTATTTAAGTTTTATATGCACTTATCTTTCTAATTTGTAAGATTTTTACGCTACCTTTACGCTGCAATTATTATACACATTTTGACCTACATAAACATAAGAGCCATACTGTCATTCACCCTCACACTGCTCATCTGTGTGTGTGCCAACGCGCATATCACGGTGGGAGCAGAGCGATATGACCAATACATGCCCCTTTTGAAAGGGAAACAAGTGGCGCTTTACACCAATCATACCGGCCTTGCCGAAGGGCGACACACCCTCGACGTGCTGCTCGACAACGGCATCAACGTGACAAAGGTATTCGCGCCCGAACACGGATTCCGAGGCACGGCAGACGCCGGGGAACATGTCAAATCGTCAACCGACCCGTTTACCGGCACACCGATAGTGTCGCTGTACGGATCAACAAAACGCCCGACAGCCGCCATGATGGACGACGTGGATGTCATAGTCGTTGACATCCAGGATGTCGGCCTTAGGTTTTACACCTACTACATCACCATGATTGATCTCATGAACGCCGCCGCCGACCACGGCAAGGAGGTCATGATTCTCGACCGGCCCAATCCTAACGGGATGAGTGTCGATGGCCCAATACTCGACATGAGATTGAAGTCGGGGGTCGGTGCGCTTCCCATCCCCGTGCTCCATGGCCTGACACTCGGCGAACTTGCCCATATGGCCAACGGCGAGGGATGGCTCAAGGATGGGCGGAAAGTGCCGCTGACAGTCATACGGTGTGACGGATACACCCATCAGAGCCGCTACCGCCTACCCGTAGCGCCATCGCCCAACCTGCCGACCATGCTGTCGGTCTACCTATACCCCTCGCTGTGCTACTTTGAGGCAACCCCCGCGAGCGTCGGTCGCGGCACCGACAAGCCGTTCCTGATATACGGCCATCCCGACATGCGGGGCGGCGACTTCACGTTCACCCCCACATCACGTCCCGGCGCACGGAAGCCGCCGCTGCTCAACCGCAAGTGCAGGGGATATGACCTCAGCGGCATCTCCGAGGATGACGCTATCAGTCAGGGCTTGAACCTTGAGTACATCATAAACGCACGGCGGCAGATGGGAAACAAGCCGGGATTCATCGGCCCGTTTTTCGACAAGCTGATAGGCAATTCCTCCGTCAGGCAGATGATCGAGCAAGGACACTCAGCCGACGAGATAAAGCGCACATGGGCCGACGACGTCCAACGGTTCAGGCAACAGCGCAAGCCCTATCTCCTCTACCCCGAATAGACTCCTATTACCATCAACCCAATGTCAAACGCCAAACAACAACGACCGCAATGAATCCGTGGCTCATACTACTTACGATAGCCGGATACTTCGTACTCCTGTTCGCAGTATCCCGGGTAGCGTCACGCAAAAGCGGCAACACCACGTTTTTCACTGGCGACCGCAACGTGCCTTGGCCGGTGGTGGCGTTTGCCACCATCGGGGCGGCCATATCGGGGGTCACGTTCATATCAGTCCCCGGCATGACGGCGGCAAAAGGCTACTCATACCTACAGATGGCTCTCGGGTTTACGGTGGGATACGCGGCCATAGCATTCCTACTCGTACCGCTGTTCTACAAGCGCAACCTCGTCTCGATATACGGTTATCTTGAGGAACGTTTTGGCACATCATCATACCGCACCGGGGCATGGTACTTCTTCATCTCCAAGATGCTTGGCGCGTCGGTGAGATTCTTCGTCGTCTGCATCGTGCTACAGGAATTGGTGTGCCGACCCTTGGGCATCCCCTTTGCCTTCAACGTCGCAGTGACAGTCGGCATCGTGTGGCTCTACACATGCAACGGCGGGGTAAAGTCGGTCATCTGGACTGACGTGCTCAAGAGTTTCTGCCTCATATCGTCGGTAGTGCTGTGCATCTGGTTCATAGCCCGCAACATGGGACTGTCGGCCGGAGAGCTGACCGATGCCGTCATTGACCATCGGTCGAGCCGCGTCTTCTTCTTTGACAACCCGTCAGAGGGAACATATTTCTGGAAACAGTTTCTCGCCGGCATATTCATGGTGATAGCCACCACCGGCCTTGACCAGGACATGATGCAGCGCAATCTCGCCTGCCGCGACTCACGACAGTCACAGAAGAACATGATGCTGTCGTCAGTCATGCAACTCGTGGTCATAGCCCTGTTTCTCGTGTTGGGAACACTGCTCACCCTCTATATCGAGCACACTCCCGGACTCGATGTCCCGGGCAACAGCGATGAGACATTCGGCCTCGTCGCATCCCACGACTCGATACCGCTCATAGTCGGAGTGCTGTTTATCATCGGCCTTGTCTCGGCGGCCTACTCGGCGGCGGGGTCGGCGCTGACATCGCTCACCACCTCATTTACAATCGACATACTCGGCGGTGGCGCTCTCGATGACGGACGGTTGACACGCACACGTCGTCTGACCCATCTCTCCATGGCCCTGACGATGGGGACGGTTATATACGTGTTTCACCTCATCAACGAGGATGACGCGATAAGCGCCGTCTATACCCTCGCCTCCTACACCTACGGGCCTGTGTTCGGGCTGTTTGCCTTTGGCATGGCTTGCCGCCGTCAGGTCGCCGACCGTCTTGTCCCGGCGGTATGCGTGGCCTCTCCCCTCGTCAGCATCTGGCTCAAGGACTTCCTGATGGACCGGTACGGCTATCAGATGAGCTTTGAGCTACTCATATTCAACGCAGCAATCACCTTCACCGGACTTGCCGTCCTCTCACTGCTATATAAAAAACCGGAGGACGCGGTCATTAAAAATATTAATATATCTACACATTAACATCAAAACAACATCACAATGGCAACAGAACTATTCGGAAGATACATCTGGTTGGTCGACACGATTAAACGGTACAAGGCTATCACCCGCGATCAGATAAACGAGTTGTGGATGCGCAGTCCCCTGTCCAACGGGGAGCCAATGTCGCGACGCAGCTTCTACAACTACCGTCAGGCGATAGAGGAGATATTCAAGCTGAACATCGACTGTAATCCCGCCACATTTGAGTACTACATCAACGAGCCTGACTACCACAACGAGAGCGTCACCGACTGGCTGCTCAACTCAGCCTCGACGAGCGAGGCCCTGACAGGATGCCGCGAGATATCCGACCGCGTGTTTCTTGAGAATGTGCCGTCGGCCCGAGAGTTCTTGCCTGTCATCGTGAGGTCGCTCAAGGAGTTCCACCCTATCATCTTCTCCTACCATCCCTACTCACGTCTCAGTCCAACCCCCGATGTGGTCATCGAGCCATATTTCCTCAAGATATTCCGCCAGAGATGGTATGTCACCGGGCGCAACGTCAAGGAAGACACCATCAAGACGTATGCCCTCGACCGTATGCGCGAGGTCAAGCTGCTGCCCGATGAGTATGAGATACCCGACACGTTTGATCCCGAGTTGTACTTCCGCGATAGCTTCGGCATCATGTTCACCAAGGGTGAGGCCAAGAGCGTGGCCATAAAGGCCGACGTGCGTCAGGCCAAGTACCTGCGTGCTCTCCCGCTCCACCACTCACAGCACGAGACTATCCATGACAATTACTCGATATTCTATTATCGCCTGAAGCTGACCCCCGACTTTGTCGAGGAGATTCTCAGCCACGGACCCGCACTCACCGTGCTCAACCCGCCCGAACTGCGTGCCATGGTGCTCACGAGCCTGCGCGACTCGCTTGCCAACTACGAGGCCAATCCCGCACCCGACCCCAACCCAAGCGGCTCGGTGTTCAAGTAAGAGACCGAATCACACACTTCATAATAACGGGGGTGTGTCAAAATTCATGGCACGCCCTCCTTGCATAACCTGCTGAAAAC
>JAMPAQ010000001.1:75104-132690 GCA_023667145.1 Pseudoflavonifractor sp. | reverse complement strand
TAGAGCACAACCTTGCCAAGGTTGGGGTCGCGGGTTCGAGTCCCGTTTTTCGCTCAAACTCTCCGAAAAATCAAGACTCTCTTTGACAACCGTTGATTATCGTCCGGGTGGTGGAATTGGTAGACACGCTACTTTGAGGGGGTAGTGGCCATTGGGCTGTGTGAGTTCGAATCTCATCTCGGACACTCTTGCAAACTGCAATTATCTATTCATTAGGTAATTGCAGTTTTCTTTTTGTCATACCAAATGCCCCCACGTAGAGATGCTCCCTGGAGCATCCGTTTCCCGTGCATAACCCAATATGCATGAGCGGCTGCTCCAGGGAGCAGCCCTACAAATCGGTTGTTATCAATCAAGTATTTGACCTATAAAGTCCATCTGTTTTGTTAAAAATACCTAAATATTCGGGGGGGGGGTAAATTACCCTAATAATCAATATCTTTGTGGCATCACTTAGTCGACATAATAAACCAACTTAACATAAACTTTCAATGAAAAAGACAATTACACGATTTTCACTGCTTCTGACCCTCGCAATGCCGGCTGCCATCGCGATGGCCGACGTGATTGTCATGCAAGACGGCACGACCATGCAGGTCCACAACATTGACGTGGCCTCTAAATGGGTATATTATACCGACACTCCTGATGCGGATGCCGAGATGAGACGCGTGCCGATTGACCGCGTGTTCGGCTACAAGATAGGCGATGGCGCGATGACGACCATCGGGGCGGCAACTCCCGCGCCTGAGGCACAGAAACCATCCGCGCCAACTTCCGATGGCCCGCAGTTCGTGGCTCCTGTCCCGGCATCCGACAACGCCGAGCTGATTGCCCGATACAACAACCACCCCCAACTTGAATACCTCGATAAGAAACCGCAACCCGACAAGCTCACCCACTACTTCATATCCCTATGGGGCATCGAGGACAACTCCATCCTCTCCGATGACAATGTCGAGATTGGATTCGAGAAAGTCTATCTTGATGGGGATAAGGACCGCAGTGTAATCGGCCACTACATCAAGGTGCGCAACAAGACCGCCAAACCGCTGTATGTCGACCTTGCGTCATGCTACAAGATTATGAATGGCGGCTACTCCGTCCCCTACTTCACCAACTCGGTCTACAACGAGGGTACCAGTGGTACGGTCGGCGGTTCGCTCAACCTTGGAGCTGTTGCCGGCGCACTCGGTGTCGGCGGTGCGTTGGGTACGCTGGCAAGCGGAGTGAATGTCGGCAAAAGCAACACACAATCGACAGGCATAACCACAGCTGAGCAGCAGATTCTGACTGTCCCACCGATGGGTTCTGTCGCCCTCCCCGGCACCAAGGTATCCAACGGCAAGAAGATTCTCGAATGTTACGAACCTATCTATTTCTACAATCCCCATGTGTCTGATAGCCGTAAGTCTGACGCGCTGAAATATGGGATGCTTAATATGGTGACGATTGGTGAGGACATGTCTCAGCAAAAGATACTCGACGACCAGAACGCCACCCGCGAGACCCTCAACATACGCCGTTGGATTCAGACCGACTACTCTCTTGATGAGACTCCCAAGAAGATAGGCCGTCTTATTACCTACTCCACCTCACCCGATTTCTCGACCTACACTACCCTCCCGGTCAACCTCTACATGCGCGGGGCTTTCGGCATCAACCTCAATGGCAGTGCCTACTTCTACTTCAACGACAAGACCTACGACTGCATAACCGACAAGGAACACTTCATCACTGGCTACGGCGTGGTCAAGAAGAAGTAGACCTTGCCTCTCACGTAGAGGTACACGCTCGTGCGTCCGATTATACCTCTCCGTTCCTGTCTACCGGAGCGTACCTGGCATCTTCAAGGGTTATGTCCTGTCACAGGAATTTCCCGGTAATACTCCGTGGCGTGGCTTTTATCTCTCCGGGAGTGCCGGTCGCCACAATCTCACCGCCCGACTCACCTCCACCGGGACCCATGTCGATGATATAGTTGGCGTTGCGTATCACATCGAGGTCGTGCTCTATGACGATGACGGTCGCTCCCAACCCGATGAGATGGTCAAACACCTCAAGCAACTTGCGCACGTCGAGCGGATGGAGGCCAATTGTCGGCTCGTCAAACACAAACACCGTGTCGCCCTGCTCCTTGCCCATCTCGGATGCGAGCTTCAGACGCTGGGCCTCGCCTCCCGACAGGCTTGTCGTGGCTTCTCCGAGTGTCAGATATCCAAGTCCGAGGTTGGCAAGCGTGGTCAGGTTGGCCGACACGCCCTTGAAGTCGCGACAAAGCCCAATGGCATCGCTTATATCCGTACCCATGATTGCGGGGAGGGAGAAACTCTCACCGTCCTTGCAATGACACTTCACGAGTTCGGTCTCCTGCGAATACCTTGTCCCATGACATTCGGGACACTGGACATCCACGTCGGGGAGGAACTGTACATCGAGACTCACAATCCCGGTCCCGTCACACACCGGGCAACGTAGCTTGCCGGTATTATATGAGAAATCCCCGGCCTTGTAGCCGCGAGCCCGCGCATCGGGTGTCTTGGCAAAAATCTTGCGCAACTCGTCATGTACGTTGGCATAGGTCGCGACGGTTGAGCGCACGTTTGCCCCGATAGGCGTGGAGTCTATCAGCTTCACATGTTCGATTCCGTCAGCTGAGATTGACTTCACATGAGAGGGGAGTGACCTCCCCGCCGCGCTTGCCTCAAGCGCCGGGATAAGGCTTTCGAGAATCAGCGTGGTTTTTCCCGATCCCGATACCCCGGTCACTACCGTGAGCCGACCCTTGGGAATCTGTACATCGAGGGGCTTCACGGTGTGTATATTGTCAATCGACAGGTTGATGATGCCGAGTGAGAACATGTCATCCCTGCCGATTCGGGGAATTACCCTCGTCGACTCCTTGCCGGCCAAGAACGGGCCTATGAGTGAGCGCTTGTCATCCTCAATCGATTTGAGAGTGCCTTGTGTCAGAATCTCGCCACCGTTTGACCCCGCTCCGGGACCCATCTCGACAATCCAATCGGCATGGTCGAGAATCTGAGTGTCGTGGTCTACAAGTATCACTGAGTTACCGTCGGCAATCAGGTCGTCCATCACCCCTTTAAGTCCCTCAATGTTGGCCGGGTGCAGCCCAATGGACGGCTCGTCAAGCACATATAGCACACCTGTAGTACGGTTTCTGACCGCGCGGGCGAGTTGCATACGCTGCCTTTCGCCGGTCGATAGCGTCGAGGCCGCCCTGTCGATGCTCAGATAGCCGAGTCCGAGGTCAATTAGTCTGCGCGATGTAGAGAGAAATGAGTAGCAGATGCTACCGGCCATTGGCCGCATCTCCTCGGGCAGGGTATCCGGCACGCCTCTGACCCAACCGATGCAGCTGTCGAGTGTCAGCTCACACGCCTTGTCGAGCCCGATGCCATCTATGCGTGGGGCGCGGGCCTCCTCTGACAGCCGTGAGCCGTGACAATCGGGACATACCTCGCTGTGGAGGAAACGCTCCACCCGCTTCATCCCCTTGTCGTCCTTTACCTTGGCGAGGGCATTCTCGACGGTGTACACGGCGTTATAGTATGTGAAGTCGAGCTCGGTCGCATGTCCCGGATCATTTTTCGGGCGGTAGAGGATGTGTTTTTTGACAGCCGGCCCGTCAAACACTATCTCACGCTCCTTGGCCGTCAGTTGATTGAACGGCACGTCGGTGCGCACCCCCATCTCGCGGCACACATCGGTCATGAGTGACCACATCAGGGAGTTCCACGGCGCGACAGCGCCCTCATCAATGGTCTTTGTCTCGTCAGGAACGAGGGTGGAGCGATCGACCGCCATCACCATGCCGGTCCCGCCACATTTCTTACATGCTCCCGCGCTGTTAAACGACAGATCCTCGGCCGAGGGTCCGTAGAAGTGATTGCTACAATTGACGCATATCAACTCTTTCTCAGCGGCTACGTCGAGAGTTGGCTCATGGTAGTGGCCACACTGTGGACACCGATGGGAGGCGAGGCGTGAGAACATCAGCCGCAGGCTGTTTAGCAACTCAGTCCCTGTGCCGAACGTGCTTCTGATGCCTGGCACGCCGGGGCGCTGATGCAGCGCGATGGCGGCAGGGACATACAGCACCTCATCGACATCGGCTCCCGGGGCTTGGGTCAGGCGTCGCCGCGTATATGTCGATAATGCCTCAAGATAGCGTCTCGACCCCTCGGCATATAGCACACCGAGGGCCAATGACGACTTTCCCGAGCCCGAGACTCCGGCGATACCGACAATCTCGTTAAGCGGGATGTCAACATTGATGTTCTTCAGGTTGTGGACTCTCGCACCCCTGACGATTATTTTCTCCGGCCTTTTGCTCATACTGACTTCTATCCTGGTCTATGTTTTACGTTGATATTCCATATCGCAACACGTCTATCTCTCTGTGTCGCGACACGTCCATCCCTCCTTCCGCGGGTAATTATAACAAAGGTACAATAAATTTTGTTACCCTCCCCGCTCATGCCACCTTACGATGTCACGTCTGGGCTGCACGTTGGTGTTGGCGGTTTGGGGAAAATGCAGTAACTTTGCAATGTCATAGTTTGCGGGGCCTTTTGGCGACCTCGGGGAAATTATTGGAATCGGATTTTGTAAAATATTTTGATATATGGGAATTAAGGATTTGTTGAAACGGTATCTGGTTTTTGTATTAGGTTTGTATTTCCTTGCCGCCGGAGTGGTGCTTATCGTGCGTTCGGCTCTTGGCACGACACCTATATCGAGTATTAATTATGTCGTCAGCATCAATACGCCCCTCACGCTCGGTACATGCACTTTCATCATCAACATGCTGCTTATACTCGGCCAATTCTGGCTCGTCAGGGGTAGGCGTAATTCCCGCGACACGGTGGAGATACTGTTGCAGATACCGTTCTCGTTCATCTTCTCTGCTTTTATTGATATGAACATGATGTTGACAGAGGGTGTGGTCCCCGCCCATTACCGCACGTCGCTCGCGCTGCTCGCTGCCGGGTGTGTGGTTCAGGCCATAGGCATCGTGCTTGAGATAAAGCCTCACGTGGCCATGATGAGTGCCGAGGCGTTTGTCAAGTATGCCTCGCGACGTTATGACAAGGAGTTTGGACGGCTCAAGGTATGGTTTGACATCTCGCTTGTGTCGTGTGCCGTACTTGTGTCGCTGATGTTCACCCACACCATCGAGGGGGTGCGTGAGGGGTCGCTTATAGCGGCGGCATCGACGGGATATATCGTCAGCTTCCTCAACAACAAGATAATGACCCGGCGTATGCTCCACCGCATAACCTCCGTAGGGCGATAGGCGCGGGACAGCTGTGGTGAGACCGTGCTCATTGTTTGCAACCGGGTTGCATCGCTTTTGGCGTATCTTTGTGGCATAAAACAGATATAAAGCCACATTGTATATGGAATTGATACACTCACTGCTGTTCATGCTCAACGAGATGTCCCCCTACATACTTCTCGGATTTCTCATAGCGGGTGTTATGCACGCTTTCATTCCCCAGTCTACATTTTCCCACCATCTGGCCGGCCATGGTTGGAAATCGGTAACCAAGGCCGCGCTTATCGGCATCCCGTTGCCATTGTGTTCATGCGGAGTTCTTCCGACGGCCATCGCCATGCGTCGTAACGGAGCCTCGCGGGCGGCATCGACATCCTTTCTTGTCGCCACGCCTCAGACCGGGGTTGACAGCATCGCCGCCACATGGTCGTTGCTTGGTCCGGCGTTTGCCATCATCCGTCCTGTCGCCGCGCTCGTGACCGCTGTGTTTGGCGGGGTAGCCGTTGGTCGTGCTGAATCCGACGGTAGAAGTGAGGCGACATCATGTAGCGCTACCGTGGATGAACGTCCGGCTGGATTTGGCGCACGATGCGTCGCCGCCCTGCGGTATGGTTTTGTCGACCTTGTCGGCAGCATAGGCGGATGGCTTGTCGTAGGACTCATCATCGCCGCATTGATCACGGTGTATGTCCCGGCTGATTTCTTCTCGGTGCTTGGGGCCAACCCGGTTTTGTCGATGATAGCGGTGCTTGTCATCGCCATTCCGATGTATGTGTGTGCCACCGGCTCCATACCCATAGCGCTGTCGTTGATGCTCAAGGGTCTGTCGCCCGGCACGGCGCTCGTGTTGCTTATGGCCGGCCCGGCGGCCAACTTTGCCTCGTTCACGCTCATTTCGCGTGAGATGGGTCGTAAGGCTGCTGCGATATATCTCGCGTCAATCATTGTCGGGGCTATGGCTTTCGGCCTTGCCATCGACTACCTGCTGCCACGCGACTGGTTTGTCGGGGCAGGTGATGCGGTCATGGCATGTCACGGACACGGCTTCCCGTTGTTCCCGACAATATGTTCGGCCATACTTGTCACCCTGCTTGTGATTACATTTATCAAAGGACACAAACATAATCATATAACAACCACAGAGATGACAAAGGAATATACAATCAAAGGAATGAACTGCCCGCACTGTCAGGCGGCTGTGACAAAGTCAATCAAGGGCGTTGCGGGAGTATGCGAGGTCGATGTCAACTTGTCGACAGGTAAAGCCAAGGTCGAGGGCGCTCATGACACCGATGAGCTCGTGGCAGCGGTAAGAGGCGCAGGTTTTGACGTGGTGTTGTGACATCCGTCTTAAAACCTTAGCACCAGTTCAAGCACGGCCTTGTCCCCGGCATCGGGGGTATGGGCCGTGTTGCTTTTGTAGAAGTATTTCTCATAATCGAGTCGCAGGTCTACATACATGCTCTTGCTGCGCAGGTAGCTGATGGTCGTCCCCACGGTGACGCGGTTGCAGCCGGGATTGTCGGTTACGGTCATCCCGTTATCGTCACGATGACGGCCATGGTCGGTCATGCCGTCAAAGCGTCCCTGAAATGACAGTCGGTTGAAAATCCCTGCCTTTATGGGCATGTGGTAGTCGGCAAACAGATTGTAGGCATGGCAACCGTCATAGTTGCTTGCCGTGTATTGCTCGTGCATATATTCCCCCTCGACAATCCATCGCCCCGCGCCCCAGCTTACGCATCCATCAACGAGGTTGGCCCTGACACCTCCCGGAATGACCGACTGAAACCCGGTGGTTAGCGTCACGTTGTCAATCCTGTAGGATGCCTTGCACGAGTAGGTGAGCTTCTTCTCCCAGCCGGTGTGGTCGCCGATGGTAGCGGGGCTGAACAGCCCGGCCTCGATGGTGAGCGGTCGTGATGGCATCGTGTAGGATGCCTTGGCGCCCACAGCGCGGAAGTTGCATATCTGCTTGCCGATGAACGAGCGGTTGGCAAAATAGTAGGTGTGGGGGGCGCGGAAAGGGTCGACTCCAAATGGCATCCTGAACTGCCCCGCTTGTATGTAAAGACCTCGTGTCACACTCAACCGTGCCCACACATCGAGTATTTTGATCTTGCCTTGGTCGCAGAAATCAGTGTTGACATAGTAGCTGACGGACGGACCGACGTTGCCGCCGATGCTGACGCGTGCGTTGCGCACTTGAAACCTGTACTCTCCTGTCTCTGTCGCCCACTCGGCGCGGGTTCTGAGTGTGCCATGTACTTCGGGTATATACTCCGATTTCTCGGCGCGTGTCGGCATCGGCAGGCTAAGTGCAAGCAATATTGGTGTGATGAAATGCAATTTTGTTGGCTTCAGACGTGGCATGGGGGCAATGTCGTGTAAATTATTGTGCAAAGTTAAGATTCTTTGCCGACAAAATCATTATTTTTGTAAAGCCAAAATCCACAGTCCGTCGCCGTTGCCCCGGACATTATCCTACCTGAAGTCATGAAAAATCTCGTAATACCATCAGACTTGTCCCGCACGTTGAGAGGATGTCTCCTCCTTACACTCGGTTGTCTTGCCTTTATTGTCCCTCAGCGGGCACATGGCCTTGGCCGCGTCGGCCCGGAGTCCCGGGAGTCAGATACGGTGATTCATCGTTTTGAAGTTGGTGACGGACACTTTATGCTTGATGGCCGTCTGTGGGTCATCAAGGCGGCTGAGCTGCACTATCCCCGCATACCAAAGGAGTATTGGGAGCACCGTATAAAGATGTGCAAGGCTCTCGGTATGAATACCATCTGCCTTTATGTGTTCTGGAACGTGCATGAGCCAACTCCCGGTAAGTTTGATTTCACCGGGCAGAATGACCTTGCCGGATTCATCTCACTCTGCCGCGATAACGGCATGTATGTCATCTTGCGCCCCGGGCCGTACGTATGTGCCGAGTGGGAGATGGGAGGACTGCCGTGGTGGCTGTTACAACATAAAGATGTGTCGTTGCGTGAGTCTGACCCCTACTTCCTTGAGCGGGTAGGGCTGTTTGAGGACGCTGTCGCCCGCGAGGTAGGTGGAATGACCATCGACAAGGGCGGTCCCATCATAATGGTGCAGGTGGAAAACGAGTATGGCTCCTATGGTGAGAACAAACCGTATGTCTCGGCGATAAGGGACATGTTGCGCCGTAACTATGGTGATATCACGATGTTTCAGTGTGACTGGTCGTCCAACTTCAAGCTCAACGGGCTTGACGACCTTGTGTGGACACTTAATTTCGGTACCGGGGCTGACATTGACCGCGAGTTTGCCCCGCTCAAGGAGGCGCGTCCCGACAGTCCGTTGATGTGTTCGGAATATTGGAGCGGGTGGTTTGACAAATGGGGTGCCAATCACGAGACACGGCCAGCTGACGATATGATTGCGGGTATTGACGAGATGCTGTCAAAGGATATATCATTCAGCCTGTATATGACCCATGGCGGTACTAACTGGGGCCATTGGGCCGGAGCCAATTCGCCCGGATTTGCCCCCGATGTCACCTCATACGACTACGATGCCCCGATAAGCGAGTCGGGTAGGGTGACTCCAAAATACCACGCCTTGCGCGATGTGATGGCCCGTTACAACGGAGGTGATTCATTGCCAACCGTACCGTCCCCGATACCCATTGTCGCGGTTGAGCCGTTCAGGATGTCGGAGTTTGTGCCGTTGCGGCGTATGATAGAGTCCGTGACACCCCATCATGACGACAGCATACACACCATGGAGACGTATGGGCAGGGATTTGGCTCGATATTGTACCGCACCACGTTGCCTGTCAACCTCGGCGACTCCATCGTCCTCACCGTCAACGCGCCACATGACTATGCCCGGGTATATGTCGATGGTGAATATGTAGGCAAACTTGACCGGCGGCATGATGAGCGTAAGCTGAAATTACCCTCGGGCATCTCGGGCAAACGTCTTGACATCCTTGTCGAGGCGATGGGCCGCATAAACTTTGGCCGGGCCATCAAGGACTTCAAGGGTATCACCGACAGTGTGACAATATCAGATAATCTCCGGCATCACAATTTGACGGGATGGAGTGTCTACAATCTGCCGGATGAATATGAGTTTTACACACGGCAAGATTACCTCCCCATAGAATCCCTGAAGTCATCATCGGAACGCCGCCCCGGATGTTATAGGGGCAGTTTTACCGTTGACTCTGTCGGGGATACATTTCTTGACATGAGCCGCTGGGGCAAGGGATTGGTCTACGTCAACGGATATCCTATAGGTCGTTTTTGGGAGATAGGCCCACAGCAGACGCTCTACATGCCCGGATGCTGGTTGCGCGAGGGGGATAACGAGATTGTGGTTTTTGATATAACAGGCCCGGCAGACCCGGTTGTCGCCGGATTGCAGGAACCAATTATCGACATGCTCCGGCCTGATGGAGGGCAGGGCGGTTACCACGGGAAGAATCTTGACCTGTCGGGCAGCATACCTGCGGCATCGGGAGAGTTCCGTCCCGGAGGCGGATGGCAGGAGATGGGTCTTGATACGCCCGCCAAGGGGCGGTTTCTCTGCGTGGAGGCTGTTGATGGTTTCGGTAACGACAGCGTGGCCTCTGTCGCCGAGATTTACCTGCTTGGGACTGACGGAAAGCGGTTGTCACGTGAGAATTGGCGTGTTGTCTATGCCGGCAGCGAGGACACGGCCGGCAATCATACCGCCGACAAGGCTTTTGACCTCCAGGAATCGACTTATTGGTCAACGCGTGCGGCTGACGGCGGGACACGTGCTATCGTCATTGACCTTGGTCGTGATGAGACCGTGACGGGGCTACAATATCTGCCACGCATGGAGGCCGGGACTCCGGGCGCGATACGCACTTACAGGCTGTATCTTGATTCCCATCCGTTCGGACTGTGACTATGACTCGGATGTGTGCCGTAAGAAATATGGGTGATATGTCATTGGTTTTGCGCGGTCGTTGATATTTTGTTAAATTTGCGGTCAAATTACCGAAACAATTACGACAATGGCACAGAAACCCTCGATACCCAAAGGCACACGCGACTTTTCGCCGGCCGAGATGGCAAGACGCAACTATATTTTCGACACAATCCGTGACGTGTTCCGTCTGTTCGGATTCAAGCAGATTGAGACCCCGGCTATGGAAAACCTCTCCACGCTGATGGGCAAGTATGGTGACGAGGGTGACAAGTTGTTGTTCAAGATACTCAATTCGGGCGATTTCCTCCGCAGTGCCGACCGTGGACTGATAGATGCCGGGGACTGTGTGCATCTCACCCCGCAGCTGTGTGAGAAGGGGTTGCGCTATGACCTGACTGTGCCTTTTGCCCGCTACGTGGTGCAGCACCGCTCAGAGTTGCAATTCCCATTCAAACGCTTCCAGATACAGCCGGTGTGGCGTGCCGACCGTCCGCAAAAGGGCCGTTACCGCGAGTTTTACCAGTGTGACGCCGATGTGGTCGGGTCAGACTCGCTGCTCAACGAGATAGAGCTGTTGCAGCTTGTCGATGAGGTCTTCGCCCGGCTCAATGTCTCGATAACCATAAAGCTCAATAACCGCAAGGTGCTTGCCGGCATCGCCGAACTGATTGGCGCTCCCGACAAGATGGTGGATATAACAGTTGCGATTGACAAGATTGATAAGATTGGTATCGACAATGTCAACGCCGAGTTGAGCGAAAAGGGCCTTTCAGAGGAGTCTATCGCCGCTCTTACGCCAATTCTCTCTATATCAGGTACTCTCGACGAGCGTCTTGCTGCCCTCGACATGCTGCTGTCGGGCAGCGAGACCGGGCGCAAGGGTGTTGAGGAGCTTCGCACGGTCATCGACGGTACGTTGGCTCTCGGGCTGCGGGCAGGGCTCGACCTTGATGTGTCCCTTGCCCGTGGACTCAACTACTACACCGGCACCATCATCGAGGTAAAGGCACGTGATGTCCAGATTGGCAGCATCACTGGCGGTGGCCGTTACGATAACCTCACGGGCGTGTTTGGCATGGACGGAGTGTCGGGTGTAGGCATCTCGTTTGGAGCAGACCGTATCTACGATGTGCTCAATGCACTTGACCTTTATCCTGACGAGACAGTTGCGTCGACGCGGGTCATGTTTACCAACTTCGGCCCGGCAGAGGCCGCTGCGTCGATGAAGATGATAAAGTCATTGCGTGTCGCCGGCATATCTGCCGAGATATATCCCGAGCAGGCCAAGATGAAGAAGCAGATGGGTTATGCAGACACCGCCGCGATACCATACGTGGCCATGGTCGGGGAGACAGAGCTTGCGGATGGCCGTCTGACGCTCAAGGATATGTCGGCGGGTACACAGCAGACCGTGACCCTCGATGAGGCTATAAGGATACTCGGCTGACCTGAAAGGTAGCGTTTTAAGATAAACAATGGGCGTGATTGACTCCCTCATACGGGGATGGCAATCACGCCTTTGTCATATCGGTCAGGAATCTTGTGTCAGAATGAGAATTGCATCATCAGCCCGGCGCGGCGTGCCCACTTGTGGTCGCGGTTGAAGTTCTCGCGCTTGCCGAGGTTGAACTCTGCCCCGAGCTGTATGCGGGGTGTGAGGTCCCAGAAAAGGCTAAGTGAGCTGTAATATCCGTACTTGTACATGTCTGGAGCGACGGAGTGGCTCGGGAGGTAGGTCTCTTGCCCGAATGTTAATGACGCAAAGACATCTGGACGGAAGTTGTACTGCAACGCCCCATACCACCCGAAAAGATAGGGCGAGTACATCTTGCCGGGGGCATCGGGATTGTCGACGAGGTCAAATGCTCCCGATGAGAGGTCGCCGGTCATACTGGCGATGCCGCGTCCTCCACAAAGCGCACCGTATATGGTCACGGGGTCAAATGGCCGGAACACCGTGCTGAGATGCAGACCCCAACCCATGACATTGTGATTCTCGCCGGCAAGCAGGTCGCGGTAGGATAGGACCCTCATGATTCCCGCGAGGCGCACGTGCTCACCGCCGCCCCACTCATACTGGGCAAGTGCCGCGATGTCGGGAAACCATTTGTCGACCTTGCCGGTCTGCGTCCCGTTGGCACCTATCTGCATGTCGGGGTCTTCGACCGATGCCCCGATTACCCAGTGATCCTTGAATGTGTGCATCCATCTGACGAGCACCGATGTGGCGCTTATCTCGATGTTGGGGCCTTGGGAGTCGAGTACGGGTGGCTGTGCCGACGGGTCGCTGAATGTCGAGCTGGCATATCCGATGGTCCAGTCGTTGATTGTCGCGTATGCCTTTTTGAGTTTGAAGTCACGCGATCCATATCCCGTGAAGTTGGCCTCGATGTATAGCTGGTAGTTGCCAACATGCTTGTTGCGCCCGAGTACGCGGAAGAACAGTGCCGTTCCCGCCGGTGTCGTTCCAAAGTTCTTGCGATGTTCCGGCAAGTCGGTCATCGCTATGTCGTAGGGGATGAATCCTCTCGCCGACAAAGCGCCTCCCCAGTCATACCATCCGCGCATCCTGACGCGTCCACCAATACCCATGGCGAGTTGAGCGTCCTTGCTCATGAACATGAAGTAGGGCGACCTCGGGTCTTGGAAGTGACGGAACTGGTCGTAGTAGAACGCGTTGACCATGTCGCTGATAGAGTCGGCCACGGGTTCCTCGCCCTTTCCGAAGAATATAATCTTGTGGGAGTTTTTTATCGAGTCCATCTCTATCTCCACAGGACTCTTTGCCGCCATTGTCGTCACGGTCATAGCCGCTAATGCAATCGTGAGGATTCTTATAAAATTCATTTTGTATAGATAAAATTTAATAATATTTCAACGCGTTCACACTCCAAAAGTTCGCTCAACGGTATGTTTTATCGCGATATATGCCCTATGATGTGAAAACCTCGTCACCGCGCTGCGTGTTATATTTTGGAGAAACGGTTTTACATTACTTAGCATTCAGTCATTATGAAGAAACTACCACCTGTCGAGAAAATATATGAGGCATATACTGCCGTCACAGATAATCGTGTCATTATGCCGACACTTGAGGAGGGTCTGCTACTCGGTGAGTCAGGCGAGGCTACGGTAGAGTCATCGGACGGTAGCCGCAGTTATCTTGTCACTTGGCAGGGCGACACCTATACGTCAAGCGACAATGCAACCTATTGGCAGGGCTATCCGGGCTATCCCGTCATAGCCGTGCTGATGACCCAGGGCCGATTGCCGCTCGACACCGACGTGGCCCGGATGTTCTCGGGGGTAAACTGGCGGAAGCTCAACAAGGAGCATGGAAATGACTATGCCGCCGCAGTCAAGGAGGTGATGGTTGATCGTGGTCACGATGTCGCAACAGTCGATGCCGACGTGCAGCAGGTCTATTCCTCACTCGCCTCATTGCCCATCAAGATACGCCGAGGTACAGTCAAACCACCGCAGGGAAAGTAACAAACGGTGTGGAATCCCAGACCGTCCTGTAGGGGCGCACAACCTCACCAAGAGCGGTAGCGGCATGTGTGGGCATCCCGAAAAGGCTCATAATGTCAGTGTGCTCGTGCTGCCGATTTGGCTTTAGGCGGCGGGGGCAGCTGCCGCATAATGAAGTGGGATGTATGGAGGAGTTGGCGGGGCGGGCGCACCAGGGTACGCCCCTACATGAGGGGTGGAGGGCACAGGGGTGGAGGGCACAGGGGGGGAGGACACGGGGGCGGCGTTTAGGCGGGCGCGTTCGAGGCGGTCGATAATGTGGCGGTGGGGAGGGCAGAGTGTGCGGCCTGTTGTCTTCTTTAGCCATCGGGCGAAGCTGTAGGTGTAGTTGGGGGTGACGATGTGTCGCTCCCGGATGGATGGCTTATGGTAGATGGCTGGCTTCACAGCGCTAAGGTAGTACGTGGTGGTGGGATGAGATGACCGTCTTGTCGCTTTGTCGCATTGATTGCTGTAAGTTAAATTTGGTTAATTATTTAGGGGGGGGGGTAAATAAATTTTATATATTTGCCGAAGAGAGTGGACACTGATGATTTGTGTCCCTCGCAACCTTATAATCTACATTATCAACACAGTGTTATGAAACGTTCTTACATTCCGCTGGCTGGATTGCTGCTCTCAGGGTTTGCCACAGCCAGTGCTGCCCCGCCGATAGAGTATAATGCGGCGGTGCGCGATGCCAATGGAGAGGTCGTAGCCGGTCTTCCTGTAAATTTCATGCTCGACATTGTCGATAAGCCGGTGTCGGGGAGTATGCTCTACAGCGAGTCCCACTCGGCTGTGACCGACAATGGCGGTATGGCCTGTCTGATGATAGGCGAGGGGCTGTCAATTACCGGCAGCTATGACGGCATCTCATGGGACACGCCGAGATTTCTGTCGGTCAAGGTAGATGTTGACGGCTCGGGCAATTACAGGCAACTGTCGACCATGCAGCTGCTCGGTGTCCCGGTCTCGTTGCGCACGGCCACTGCATCATCGCTTGTGAGCCGTTCATCGGATGGACGCATGCAGGAATTGACGGTCGATAATATCGGTGACCTCTCTTGGCATGAGATAGGGTATACAGGTGAACCCGCCTATGACCAGAGCAAGGTTCCCTCACAACTCTATTTTATAGGTACATTCAATACTTGGGACGTGACAAATGCGTTGCCCATGACAAAGATGACTCCGACACGGTTCTCGATTGTGCGTCATCTCACCCCGGGAGAGGTCTTCAAATTTACATCTGTGAAAAAGTGGGGCCCGACCGACTGGAGCGGCACATCCTCGACTGTAGGCAAAAGCGCTCCGTTGCGCGAGCTGGGCAACACTCCCGAATTTCCGGGTCCCGAGGGTGACTATCTTATCACAGTGGATTTCTTTAACTATACCTTGACAATAACACCAAAATGAAAAAGATAATAATTGCCGCGATGGTGGTTGCCGCTGCGACCACTTCGGCTGCGACTTCACGGCAGTCGGTGGTCATGGGCGTGGCCGTAAATTCTGCCGGCCACGGTGTGGTCGTGGGCGAGCCAGTTGTAGGAATGGCGGGCGCACAGGGCGACTGGCATGTTACCCACGGACAGTTGCAGGGGATTGCCAATGTGCGTGTCAACGACCCGACATCGTTGAGCGACTGCATCACTGCCTTAGGCGCATACACGGTTTTCCCAAATCCCGTCAGGGACTTGATGAATGTGTCGTGTCCCGATGGAAAGAAACACCTACTGTCGGTGACCTCGCTCGACGGCATCACTATGATTGCCATGCCGATGACACAGGTTGTCTCGACCATCGACATGAGCAATCTCACCCCCGGGATATACATCGTCAACATATCTTCAGCCGACGGCACTCCGTCTTTTATCACCAAAATAATTAAATACTGACCCTATATGAAAAATATATCAATAATTATAGCCGCGATGCTGCTGTGTGTGTTCAATCTCAATGCACGGGGCATCAATTTTGCCGTTACCCTTGCTGACAGCGAGGGCAACCTGCAACCGTCGACCGAGGCTTCGGTGCGACTGAGTGTGATACCCGAGGACGAGAGTCTGCCCGCTACATATATTGAGACCCACGATGCGGTGAGCAACGAGTATGGCGTGGCCAATCTCGTGCTCGGCGAGGGTGCGGTTGTCGCCGGAGTGTGGGATGACATCGACTGGAGCGTGAGCGCGATGTATCTCAAGGTCGAGCGTGCCGACAATCCTTCCTCGGCCTACAACACCGTCAGCGTGATGCGTCTTGGTGCAGTACCTTACGCCTATTATGCCGATGCAGCAGAGCGGTTGGTGCTCACGTCACCCGATGGGCAGAAGTGGGAGGTCAAGGCCGGTTACGACGGTACAGTCTATGCCGAGTCGATGACACCCCCCGAGGGGCCAGAGTATGGTACGGTCGATTATATCTTTGACATGGACGCGCTGCCGTCGCTTACAATCGAGATATCTACTGATGAGTGGAACCAGCTGCTGACCAACTTTGACCTGAATCCCAATAACGAGGAGTGTGTACATGCCGACTTTTATTTCAACAAGTATGGCCGCATAAATCATCTTGAGGATATAGGCGTGCGTCTGCGTGGCAATTCCAGCCGTGTACGTCCCGAGGGTAAGACCGGCGAGGCGCACCGTCCCGACGGTAACTTCCGTCATGTACACTTCGGATTCCGTTTCCAGAAGTTCCACAAGGATGACCCCGACAGGTTGCTTAGCGGCACCGACCGTTTCAACTTGCGTTGGGCCAAGGAGGATCCGACATATTGCCATGAGATATACGGCTTTGACCTCATGCGCCGGTTTGGCGTGTGGACTACGGCACGGTCATCCTATTGCCGCGTGTTCATCAAGATAAAGGAGGAGCGCACCCCCATCTATTACGGCGTATATGAGATGTTTGAGGCTTATGATGACCAATATCTTGACGACCAGGTGGCTGCCGGACGTTTTGCCGGGAACTCGGGATTTATGTGGAAAGGCAGCTGGGGCAGCGGCATACCCGCCAACTTCAGTGAGCAAGCCCGTTGGGCGATGGGTATAGAGAATGTTACTCTCGACCCGTCGGAGACACAGGAGTTTACCTACGACTACAAGAGCAAGAAAAAGAAACTTGAGAATGCCAAGGACCAGCTTATGGAATTTATAAAGAACCTGAACACGCTTGAGGGCGACGCTCTTAAGACGTGGGCCGAGGGTGCTATTGATGTTGACCTGCTTCTCAAGGCCATGGCCTGTGAAGTGGCAATAGGTCACTGGGATAACTTCTGGTCCAACGGCAATAACTTCTACTTCTATTTTGACAATGATGGAGACGGGCGTATGCACTACATGCCTTACGATCTCGACAATACTCTTGGCACGTCAGGCAGTTTCGATGCCGCCACCCGCAATCCGCTTAAGTGGGGTGACTCTCCGTTGGCCAACAAGATTCTGTCAATCGACGAGTATCGCAGCCGTTTCATCGGTTATCTCAATGAGCTTGCCGATCCGGCCAATGACTACATTGACCCGGTGAAGAGTGCAGCACGCATCGGTCGCTGGCATGACATGATACGCGACTATGTCAACAATGACACCCACGAGGACACCGTTGTACGTGACGCTCCGGCATCGTGGTCATCAACGCCCGATTATCGTGTACTCGACACTGATAGTGATAACAATTTCTTCACAACAAAGATAAACGCTATAAAAAACGCACAATAACAGGTTTATAGAAAGTTAACGTGATGAGAGGCCGTGACGCAGATTTACGTCACGGCCTCCTACTATATAATCATTTATCCCTTTTACGGGGGATGTCAGTGGCGGTTGTAGAAGTCGAGGATGCGGCAGCGGAGGATGTGCTCGTACTTGGCCTGGATGCGCTCTGAGGTGGCACGCAGGTATTTGGTCTTGGCTTGCTCGTAGTCGGTGGGGGTGGCGCGTCCTACGGCATACTTCTCTGACATCGCCTCAAACGCCTTGGCGGCTGCATCTTCGGCGATGATGCCCGACTCCTCCTTCTTGCGTGCTCCGACAGCCTGATAGTAGGCCTGGGTAATGGCCTTTTGGAGCTGCTTACGGCGGTCGTCGAGCTGTAGCTGCGACTCAATGTGCTGCACGCGGGCTTTCTTCACCCTGTTGCGGGTCGACAGCGCGTCAAATATCGGGATGCGCAGCGACAGTCCGAGGTAGGAGTTGAAGTTGTCTTTCATCTGTTGCGAGAACGATTTGTTCTCAAGGCCGTGGATTGAGTAGTAGCTGCTTCCGAGTCCGGCGCTGAATGACAGTGTGGGGACATAGCCGGTCTGTGCCACGGCTATCTGTTGCCGAGCTGACTCGACCTCATATTCCGCTGCCTTGATGGCGTGGTTGACGGCAAGGGCATTGCGGTACACCTCGTCGGCGGGAATGAGCAGCCCTGGATTGTCTTCGAGCGGGGCCACCTCCATCCCGTCGATGCCGGGCAGCTCAAGGAGTTGGGCAAGGTCAACGAGCGACAGGGTGTAGTCGTTCATGGTCGTGGTTGCCGACAGCTCGTCTTGTGCCAATTGTGACCGCGCCTCAAGCATGTCGACCTCGGGTATCTTGCCGGCTTCGAGCAGGGCCTGGCGGCGTGTCAGCTCATAGCGCGAGAGTTCGACCTGCTGCAACGCGACATCGTGAAGCTCCTTGGCATAGAGTACCTGGAGATAGGCCGAGATTACATTGAGGGTAATATCCTCTTTTGCAGCCTCATATTGCTCAACGACAGCCATGAGGTTGATGCGCGACAGCTTGAGGTTTCGCTCGTTGGCGAGGCCCGAGAATATCGGCAGGCTGAGCGACGCGTCCATCTGAGTGTTGGTCGTGTTGCGGTTGGCATATATGTTTTCGGCTGTCAGGCCGCGCCCGAAGTTCCACCCTTGAGATGCGCCCGCCGATACGGTGGGGAGGTAGGCCGCCTTGGCCGACGACACGTCGATTTCCGCTGACTGCTGTTGGGCGAGGCGTGTCTTTACAGTGATGTTGTGGTCGGTGGCATACGTGATGCAGCTGTCGAGTGTCCAAGTCTCGCCATGGGCGGCAGTGACCACGATAGCCGCGAGCATGAGTGCTGTTGCTTTCCTTGTCATGTCGTTGCGGTTATTTCTTTATTTCATCCCCTCGGAGGAGTGCGTTCTTGTCGAGACCCTCTATCACCTGAATGTTGATGCCGTCGGAGATGCCTGTCTTGACATAACGGCGCTCAAACTTCTGGGCCGGGACCGAGTCGGTCAGGCAATAGACAAAAGTGCTGTCGCCGGCCCACTCGATGACGCTCTCGGGGATGGTCATCGCGCCATCGGCCTTGTCGAGCATCACCGCCGCGTTGGCGCTGTAGCCGGCACGCAGTCCCGCTGATGCCGGCACCGAGATGGCGGCCTTGATCTCAAAGGTGTTTGAGCCGTTATCCTCCGTCCCCTTGGGGGCGATATATTCTATCGAGGCTTCGGGCGACAGGTCGGGCAACGCGCCGATAGATATCTTCATCGGCATCCCGGTGTGCAGCAATCCGACCTCTGTCTCGTCAATCTTCCCCTTGAATATCAAGTCGTTCATGTCGGCGATTGTCGCTATTGTCGTTCCATCGTTCATCGTGTTGGCCTGTATCACCGAGCTACCGACCTTGACGGGGACCTCAAGTATCAGTCCGTCGATGGTGGCCTTGACGAGGGTATTGCTCTCGGATGCACGCAGGCTTGAGATGCCGTCGCGCACGATGGCGAGCGCATCGTTGGCCGATGACACCTCCTCGCGGGCTTTCTCGTAGGCGTTGAGTGACTGCTCGTACTCCTCGCGGCTCACAAACTTCTTGTCGTAGAGCTGCTTGGTGCGGTCATACTCAAGTTTGCTCTGCTCAAGCGTGAGCCGCGCCACGTTCACGCGGTTCTGAGCTGATGAGAGCTGCTGCTCGTCGGGTATCACCTTGATTTTGGCAATCACGTCGCCCGCCTTGACCACATCGCCCGGCTCGACGCTTATCTCCGATATGATGCCCGAGATCTGGGGCTTGATGTCAATCTCATCGCGGGGTTCGATCTTGCCGGTCAACACGGTCGTACGCTCGATGCTCTCTGATGACGGGGAGACGAGCTGGTAGACCTTCTCGTGGGACTGTGAATTGACAAACAGGTAGATGAAAGTCCCGATAAATATCGCGGCGACAACCACCCATATCAATATCTTCATCACTTTTCTCATAATTGGTTATATGTTTTTGTTTATAATTTCATCATGTATGGCCGCTACTTGTCATTCATCGCCTCGACGGGCTTTATCCTCATGGCCTTTATGGCGGGGATGGTGCCGGCGGCGGTTCCGAGCACCATGAAGGTCACCATTATGACAACGGCCTGTGTCAGTGTCAACTGAAACTCCGGGGAGCTTGTCGGTGTCTTGGTCATCATCTCGGCCACGGCAAGCACGCCGACGGCAAAACAGATGCCCGCGATACCGGCCACGGTGGTCAACACGACGCTCTCCGACAGTATCTGCACGATGATGTCACGCGGCTTGGCCCCGATGGCGCGGCGTATGCCTATCTCCTGTGTGCGTTCCCTGACGATGACCCACATTATGTTGCCAACTCCGATGATGCCCGCCAGCAATGTGCCTATCCCGACAAACAGCGCCAGCACGTTGATGCCGATAAAGAGGTTGTCAATCATGGCAAACTGCTCGGAGATGTCAAAGAATCCTATGGCCTTGGAGTCGTCGGGATGTATCGGGTGGCTCAACCGTATGGCCCGCCCTATGGCCGGTTCAAGATCCTTGGGCTTGTAGCCCTGCTCGGCGAGTATCAGCAGCGCATCAACATTCTCGCCAAAATTGTAGGCACGCCGCAGTGTCGACATCGGGACGATGACCGAGTCGTCGACCTTGCTCATGATCTGCACTTCGGCTGTCTGTCCGGCCACGCCGATGACACGGTAGAATATGCCGTTGACATCCACAAACTTGCCTATAGGCGACTCCACTCCAAACAGTTCGGTGGCTATGCGCTTTCCGAGCACGCACACCTTACGCTCGTTGCTCTCGTCGGCCTCGTTGATAAACCGTCCCTCATATATGATGGGGAGGAATATGCGGGTGTAGGAGGCGTCGACACCTATCACCGATCCCGAGGAGTGATGCTGTCCGTTGACGACGGTCATGTTGCCGGCACCGCTCACAGCCGACGAAGCCTCTATGTGTGGCACAGACCGGCGTATGTTGGCCACGTCATTGATGGTCAGCGACCAGGCGAGTCCCTTGTTATATCCCTTGTAGGGTATGCTGGTGCGCTGGCTCTCGACAAAGGCCATGTTGGTGGCAAATCCCTCAAAGTTGCTCATCAACATTCCCTCCAGTCCATGAGCGCCGCCCCACAGCATCGCGAGCATCGCCGTGCCCCAGAAGATGCCAAATGCTGTCAGGAACGTCCGCGTCTTGTTGCGGGCGAGTGTGGCGCCAATCTCCTTCCAGTTTTCTATGTCAAATATAGGGTTGATCATCGGTCGTGATGGTTACTGTAGATAATCCAATTGCCATTCCGTAATCCATGGGTAGGTGTCACTCTGTGCGCAGGGCCTCCACGGGTTTGACCTTTAGGGCCTTTAGGGCGGGAAATATCCCGGCTATCGCCCCGGCCACAATGAGTACCGCCGTCACCTTGAGGGCGATACTGATGTCGACAGTGGGATTCTTGATAAAATCGCTTGACTCAAATGCCGCCGCGAGCAGCTCGGTGACGAGTATGCCGAAGAATATCCCGATGTAGCCGAAAAGTGCCGTTATCGACACGCTCTCAAGAATGATCTGCGTCAGGATGTTGCGGGGCTTGGCCCCGATGGCGCGGCGTATGCCAATCTCGTGAGTTCGTTCACGGACGGAGACGAACATTATGTTGCTCACCCCGACTATGCCTGACAGCATGGTGAATATGCCTATGACCCAGACCGCTATGTCGAGTATCCCCATGCCGGCGTTCATCGTCAGATGTTGGGTGAAACGGTTCCATATCCACACAGCCGAATTGTCGTCGGGGTCAAAGCTATGCCGGGAGGCGAGCGTGCCGCGTACACCGCGCTCCACGGCTTCGCCATCCTCCATCGTCTCCACATCCTTTATCATCACGCTTATCTGGTCGACGGTCGAGTCGTCGCCCTTGAGGGTGCGGGCGGTGGAGTAGGGGATGTAGGTTGTCTGCCGCCATTCGCTGTCATATATCCCGACTATGGTGAATGACAGCCCTTGGAGGTTTACCCGTTGTCCGACAAACTCCTTGCGCCCGGGATACAGTATCGCAGCGTTCTTGCGGCTCATCACGACCACTTTGCGGCGGTTGGATATGTCATTGGCGTTTATAAACCGCCCCTCCGATATCTCCTCGCCCGACCGTGACAGCGCGTTGGGGTATACTCCTGAATATGATGCCGATATATAGTCGTGCGGGCTGGATATGACCCCTGTCTCGCCCGACAGCCTCGGAGATGCCTCGTCGACATGGCGGCGGTCGCGTGACTCGATTGCCCCGAGGTCGGCATCCTTGAGGGCTATGGCACGGCCCTCCTTAAAACCGCCGTATGACTTTGATGTCGTGCCGCCCCATACGTCGATGCTGTTGAACCCTTGGGACATGCGGCTGTCGCTGAATGAGTTGAACACGCCACGCGACATACCTAACAGCACGATGAGCATGAAGATACCCCATGCCACGGCAAATCCTGTCAATGCCGTGCGCAGTTTGTTGTTGCGCAGTGTCTGTGCTATTTCTCTTATAAGGTCGAGCATGGTGGTGTAGTCAGTGGGTCAGTTGGTGATTAGGCCGTCGGATATCCTGATGATGCGGTCGGTCTTCTCGCCCACACCCGGGTCATGGGTCACGATGACTATGGTCATCCCCTCGCCGTTGAGTTGCCTGAACACTTCCATGACCTCGCGGGATGTCTTGCTGTCGAGGGCGCCCGTCGGCTCGTCGGCGAGTATTATGGCCGGATTGGTGATGAGGGCACGGGCTATGGCGACACGCTGTTTCTGTCCACCCGACAACTCTCCGGGCAGGTGATGGGCGCGGTCTGCGAGTCCCATGCGCTCAAGTTGCTCCATGGCGAGCGCGTTGCGCTTGCGGCGGCCTATCCCTTGGTAAAACAGGGGGAGTGCCACATTCTCCACCGCGTTCTTGTAGCTTATCAGGTTGAACGACTGGAACACAAACCCTATCAGCCGGTTGCGCAACTCGGCTGCACGGTTCTCGCTCAGATTCTTTATCTCTATCCCGTCGAGTATATACTCGCCCGTGTCGTAGGAGTCGAGGATGCCGAGGATGTTGAGCAGGGTCGATTTGCCCGAACCCGAGGCTCCCATTATGGAGACAAGCTCCCCTTTCTCAATCCCGAGGTTGATGCCCTTGAGCACGTGGAGTGGTACCACGCCGGGGTAGGTCTTGTTGATGTCTTTGAGCTCGATTATCATTGCTGCTTGGTGAGAAACGTGTATATATTTGGTCGTGAGATATTCCCGTTATAGGAACCTGTGCCTCGCATCGCGCTGCAAAATTACCATATAAAAAGCAATATGTCACTTTAATTCTGTTAAAATACCGGCAACGTGATGAAATTTTGGCCAAAAGCCGACATTTGGTCACTGACCGTCAATCTTGACTGCCGTGTCATCGCTATATTGACGCGGCAGCGTGGCGAAAGGTTGCATCGTTGTCGAAAATTTTCAACGGTCATACGTCTTGTCGTGGTTTCTGCGTGGCAAACGCTTTGTGGTTGAGCATGATTCGTGTTGGTAAGGATTATGGGTTGCCGCGCTGCCTCGTGGTTGCTGCCGCGCTGTCTCGTGAATTTTTTGGCGGAAAATTTGTGGTTTCAACTTTTATCACTATCTTTGTGTTATAAAGATACGGCGAGAGAGCCGTCACCAGATCAGAAAATACCCACATCAAAGTAGATTGGGAAACTCATCAAATTTTTATGAAATACCGAGACAAGCTTACCCGCTCGATGGCGGGCCCCACCTCGCAAGAGGAGGTCATCGTGACCACAGGCGGATTACAAAGAACGGGGAGCACTCAAAACCTGTCATTCGGAGTTTCATCGCATCCTTTGGTGTGGATTTTATAGAAGGACGTGCCTCGCAAGCGGCGCGTCCTTCCTTTATTCTTGCCAATCCGCGTCTTTCGTATAGTCCATATAAATCGAAGACCTCCCGCACTGTTCTATGGGAAGCGTGGGAGGTCATATTGATTGCAAGGATAACGTTAAGAAATACATTCTCTAATACGTCTTGCACACGACCGTCGGAGGGCATCGCTGTCTTGCATGGCGATGCCCTTGTCTTGTCTAAATTGATAGAGTGGGGTGAAAAGTCGGGAAATGTGGGGTGAAAGGTGGAAAAAAGTGAGAATAAGTAGGGTGAAAATGGCTATTTGTAGGGAGAAAATGATTAACTTGCAAAGAAAATTGCAATATGGCTACAAAATTAGAGGAATTGGTAGGGAGATACCGCTCGCTTGGCATAGACCGACAATTGGACTATGACAAGTTTTATCTGTATTCGATTATCACACATTCCACCGCCATTGAGGGCTCGACAATCACCGAGTTGGAAAATCAGATCATGTTTGACAGTGGCATCGCTCTTAAAGGTAAAAGCCTTATTGAGCAAAACATGAATCTCGACTTGAAGGCAGCCTATGAGAGGGCGCTGGTGTTTGCACGTGACCATTCGGACGTGTCAGTTCGGAGATTAAAGGAATTATCCGCATTGACGATGAGGAATACCGGGACTGAGTATCATACGGCTTTGGGCGACTTCTCCTCAACAAATGGTGATTTGAGGCTTCTCAATGTTACGGCCGGTATCGGGGGAAAATCATACATGAGTTTCAATAAGGTCCCCGCCAAGTTGGAGGAATTTTGCGACAGGTTGAATCGACAGCGTGGAAGGGCTGATGCGATGACCGTCCAGCAACTCTATGAGATGAGTTTTGACGCTCACTTCAACCTTGTCACCATACATCCTTGGGCTGACGGTAATGGCCGTATGGCAAGGTTGATGATGAACTGGATACAGTTTGAGTACGGGCTTATACCGTCGCGCATTTTTGCCGATGATAAGGAGGATTACATCAAGGCATTGGTATTGACACGTGAGAGCGAAGACCTCGGCATATTCCGGGAATATATGACGCAGACTATGATCAGGCATCTCTCTGTCGACATCGACAATTTTGTGGAGTCAATCGGCGAGGAACTGCCTGTCTATCAGATTGTGACAAAAAGTACCGGGGAACGCATAATGGAATTGCTGCGTAATAATCCCGGGCATACCACCAAGACGCTTGCAGGGGTTATCGGCATATCGGCAAAAGGAGTCGAAAAGCAACTTGCCAAACTTAGGGCGCAAGGTAAAATCGAGCGCATAGGCCCCGCGAGAGGTGGGGTATGGAAAGTGAATTGAGGGGTGAACTATCGTGGGGGGAGGGGTGTTGATAGGGTATGAAAAAAGTATTACCTGTAATTTTGCTGGTCGCAGCGGGCGCGGTGTATGCCTGTGTGAGGCTTGGCGCCAAGGATATGGACACTATGAATACAAAGGAACCGCTCAACGAGATTTATCTTGCCGGAGGATGCTTCTGGGGTACGGAACACTTCATGAAGCAGATACCCGGAGTCATATCTACCGAGGTCGGCTATGCCAACTCGGCAAAGCCGTCGCCTACGTATGCCGAGGTATGCTCGGGCGCGACCGGCGCTGCCGAGACTGTCAAGGTTGTCTACAATCCCGCCGAGGTCGACCTTACGACATTGCTCGACCTCTACTTCAAGACCATCGACCCTACGTCGGTCAACCGTCAGGGTAATGACGAGGGTACTCAATATCGCACGGGCATCTACTATACCCGGCCATCTGACCGCAAGATTATCGACCGCGAGATGGCCGACGTGGCCACTGAGTTGCACAAGCGTCTGGCCGTCGAGGTAGGGCCGTTGGAAAATTTCTATCCCGCCGAGAGCTACCATCAGGACTATCTCGACAAGAACCCCGGCGGGTATTGCCACATAAGCCCGGAGCTGTTTGAGATGGCCCGCAACGCTGTGCCGGTGCGCCGCCATTTCACGCGACCCGACGACGCGACACTGCGTAGCCGGCTCACTCCCGAGGAGTATGCCGTGACACAGGAGAACGCGACCGAGCGACCCTACAGCAACCGATACTGGACTGAACACCGTCCCGGCATATATGTTGACGTAACGACCGGCGAGCCGCTATTCTCGTCGTCAGACAAGTTTGATTCCCACTGCGGATGGCCGAGTTTCGCACGTCCTATCTCCGACAGCCTGGTTGACGAGCGCGAGGACCGCTCGCACGGCATGGTGCGTACTGAGGTGCGCAGCGTGACAGGCGATGCCCACCTTGGACATCTCTTTCCCGACGGGCCCAAGGAGCTTGGGGGCATGAGATACTGCGTCAACAGCGCCGCGTTGCGCTTTATCCCACGCGACAGCATGGAGCGCGAGGGATATGGCGAGTATATCAAATATGTGAGGTAGGATGCCTGCGTGAGGTAGGATGAGTGCCGGGGGCAGGGCTGGTGTGTCTGTCAGGCACGCGCCGTCGAGTAGCGGTCGGCAAACCACAGTCCCGCGAGAATGAGGGCACACCCGGTGTATCCCACCATGGAGATGTTCTCGCCGAGCAGGAAATATGATGCTATCAGAGTCACGACAGGTTGTACATACAGATAGTTGGAGGCTCTAACCGCGCCAAGCCGCTTGACCGCCTGTGCCCAGATGACGTAGGCCACCATCGAGGCAAAGAGTCCGAGAAACAGCATGTTGCCCATCACCTCGGGACGAAGCAGCACGCGCGGGTCACACATCTCAGGCTCAAACGCGAGAAAGGGGAGGGCGGTCACGATGCCGTAAAAGAACATCTTGCGTGAGATGAACAGGGCCGAGTATTGGGCGTTGAGCTTGCGCAACACGATGCTGTAGACTGCAAAACTCAGTGCGGCCGCCAGGGCGAGGAAGTCGCCAAGGGGGTTGACTTTGACCATGAAGCTGCTGTTGAATATCACGCACCCGACACCCACCAGGGCCAGCAACGAGCCGAAGATGACCCCGCGTGTTGGCCGCTCGCTACGGTATAGCGCCCCGATGCCGAGGGTGGTCAGCAGCGGCGCAAGTGTCGTGATCAGCGAGACGTTGGATACGAGCGTGTACTCGAGCGCGGTGTTCTCGGCGATGAAGTAGATTGAGCCGGCACACAGTCCGCAGACGACAAACAGCACCTCGTCGCGCACGGAGTTGGCAAGTATGCGCTTGTGGTTGACTATGAGCAGCAGCAGGTAGGCGAGCAGGAAACGATAGACGTAAATCTCAACGGGGTTAAGCCCGTTGTCAAGCAGTACTCGTGTGGATACGAACGACATGCCCCACGCGGTAACCGTAAGGGCGGCTCCCAAGTGGAACCAAAATGTGTTCAGTCGGTCTTCACCGTGGCGGGACAAACGACTCATGGTATAATCTAAATAAAATCTAAATCCGCTGCAAACTTAGCTAAAAAACTCCGATTAATGAAACTATCGCCGTTCTTCTTTTGTAATGATATAAGACGCATGTAGGTTTTTACGGAAAATTCCCTTACATTTGTGCCACATTAACACTATTAACTAAATTACGAGTCAACTATGAAACTATTGAAATTTACCGGCGCGGCGTTGCTCTCAGTATGCCTCCTCGCTTCGAGTGGATGTTCATCAATGACCAATACTGGCAAGGGTGCCCTCATCGGCACCGGCGGTGGCGGCGCTCTCGGAGCCGGAGTCGGTGCGCTCATCGGCGGTGGCAAGGGTGCCGGCATCGGTGCTGCCATCGGTGCCGCTGTAGGTGCGGGTGCCGGTGCGCTCATCGGTAAGAAGATGGACAAGCAGCAGGCCGAATTGCAGAAACAGCTCGCCGAGCAGGCCAAGGTTGAGCAGGTGACCGACCAGAACGGTCTCCAGGCCATAAAGGTTACATTTGACGGCGGTATCCTCTTCCCGACCAACGGCACTACCCTCAGCGCCAACGCCAAGAATGACCTCGCTCACTTTGCCACATCGCTCCGTGACAATCCTGACACCAACGTGCAGATTTATGGCTATACCGACAATACGGGCACGTATGCAGTCAACGAGCGCGTGTCGACAGGCCGTGCTGATGCTGTGCGCACCTATCTTGTCGATGCCGGTATCGCTGCATCGCGTCTCTCGGCCGAGGGTATTCCCATGGCCGATTATGTGGCCTCCAATGAGACTGCTGCCGGACGTGCGCAAAACCGTCGCGTTGAGATTTACATCACTGCCAACAAGACCATGATTGAGAAGGCCGAGAACGGTACGCTCAACTAATCTGTATAATGAATGAATACGAGCCGCAGACGGTTGCCGTCTGCGGCTTTTTTATGCTCATTACATGGCGATTTTAGCAGTGGATTTGGTTAAAAACGATATTCATTAAAATACAAAAATTAAGACCGATTAACGATTGAGAAAATCGAAAAATCGCGATTGTTTAGAAATATGTTGTAAAACATATTAGATGTAAACATCAGTCAATCAGTATATTATTCTGTAATTTCACATAGTTTAGCAACGACTTTACAAATTTTATATGCAAAAAATTTCCATCCCCTCCCACAAATTTGTATATTTGGACTACAGCGAAAGAAAAAGTAAAAAAACGTGAAATCGCAATGGAGCAAATACCGGTCATATTTCAATCGTACCAGCATCCTACGTTTTACTTATTCTCCCGATGGACTTAACTGAAACCTAAAAACTAAAACATATACATACTGATGCAACTTAAAAAAATATCGAGAATAGCCGCCTCGGCAATATTGGCACTGACCGCACTGACCTCCCTCCATGCCGAGGGTCCCGACTATAAACTCCCCGCTCTCCACAACAACCGGCATCAGGGCCTTATCGCCGACCAACAGAATATCAAGGACCAGATAAAAGTAAAAGAGACTCAGGACTATCTCGACGTACTGTTCCGTGAGGAGGAAGAGCCCGAGATGGACATCTATACCGAGGGTTGGGAAAGCGGTCTCGTCAACCCTTACAAGAATTCGGTCGTGCCTGACCGCAAGGAAATCAATGTCGCCAACTTCGCCATGCCGACCCCCGGATATGTCACCTCGCCCTATGGCTACCGCAAGCGGTTCAAGCGTATGCACAAGGGCGTTGACCTGAAGGTGCAGATAGGCGACACCATACGCGCCGCGTTTGACGGCAAGGTGCGACTCACTAAGTTTGAGCGTCGCGGTTACGGTTACTACGTGATACTCCGTCACGGCAATGAGCTTGAGACCGTCTATGGTCACCTCTCAAAGTTCCTTGTAAAGCCTGACCAGTATGTAAAGGCTGGTGACCCTATCGCCCTTGGTGGAAATACAGGGCGCAGCACCGGCCCTCACCTCCACTTTGAGACCCGTTACATGGGTTACCCCATCAACCCGATGGCTATATTTGACTTTGAGAATCAGACCACACATACTGATACATACGTCTTTGACAAGCGCACCTATCAGAACGCCCGCGACTACTCTCCTGCCGGTCGCCGTCAGCTTGCCTCGGCTGAGCAGCCCGCCAAGGCTGTCAATGCCAAATCGACCCAGTCCAAGACCAAAGGTAGCCTGAAGGCGTCAAAGTCTTACAAGGTAAAGAAAGGTGACACCCTCAGCAAGATAGCCGCGCGCAACGGCATGTCGGTCAAGGAGCTGTGTCGCGTCAACGGTCTCAAGGCTTCGTCAAAGCTCCAGCCCGGCAAGACCCTCAAGCTGAAATAAAACAATAGCTTCATACAATCCCTCCGCATAAGCCTGTTTCCCCTCCGGGACAGGCTTTTTTTCGCATGAATGACAAGCCATTCTACCTGTGATCCATATGTTTTAACAAAATTTACCCCCCCCTCACTATTATGATACACTAATGCACTCTTATTGCTAAAATTTGCGCTATCTTTGCATCTGTAAAGTGATGGATTGACGTTGACAATGCAATCAATCCGTTTATCACCTTGTTTTTAATTCAAATAACACTAATTACAGATGAAAAAGTTTTTCAAGACGGCAGTAGTGGCGCTTGCCACTCTGTCGAGTGTGTCTCTTGCTTCTTGCGGCGATGACGACGACAAAAATGAACCTGATGGCGGCAATGGCACGGAATCAGTAAAACCTAATCCCACGCAAGTCTTCACCCAAGGCGAACCTACGCAGTGGGACGGCAAGACTATTACCCGCAACGCCGAGGGTCTTGTGACATCCATCACCGATCGCGATGAGACTGTCACATTTGATTACATTGCGGTATCTCGTGCTACCAACTATGACATGACTATGACCATAACCGAAAATGACCCTGATGGCGATAAAGTCGTGTTCTACATCCAGCTCAACAGTCAGGGATTCATCAAGTATGCCCTTGAGGTGTTTGATGATCCCGACGATGACGATGAGTCTTGGGAATTTGGCTATAACGATGAGGGTCAGCTCAACTACATGAAGCGCTCTGAGAGTAATGAGACTACCAACGTTGAGTATGCCGATGGGTCAATCACAAAGGTTACAATGACCTCTCCCGGCAATCAGCCATCAGTCTCCAATATCAACTATCAGTCAGGCAGCAGCTCCCCACGTCTCGCCAACAAGGGCAACATCATGTTGTTTGACACGATGTTTGACATCGACATGGACGAAATGGGCGTAGCCTACTTTGCCGGTCTCCTCGGCAAATCGACCAAATATCTGCCTGTCGGACGCACCTATGCCGGAGAGTCAGACTCATATACCTTTGACTGGACACTCAACGGCAATGGACTTCCCGTCAAGATGGTCTCGACGTGGCACAATGGAATGGCAAGCTATACCGACGAGACGATAACTTTTGCCTGGTAATCGCTGGCAAGTCATAGATACTCTACCAAGTAAGCAAGGCCGTGCCCCTTTACCGGGAGCGGCCTTGCGCGTATTTACGCCGTTGCATTAGCCCCCTATGACGCATAATTACAGGATATGACCAATTTTGGTGTGAAAATGGTGATGTTAACAACTTTTACGAAACGCCATGCTAAAATTTTACTAATTTTGCTATCAATAAATATCATTACACTATCAACGATATGGAAACATCCAAGATCGCCATGGCCGCGTGTGCGGCTATAGGCATGTCGCTCTCGGCCACGGCGGGGGGCGAGCATCTAAAGAGTCTCAACCCGGCGTACATCGACAAGGATGTGCCGGCGGCGACCGACTTCTACACCCACGTCAACCAGGGGTGGATCGATGCCAACCCTCTCACGCCCGAACATGCACGCTATGGGCAGTTCAACATCCTCAGCGACTCAAGCGAAAACCGCGTTAAGGGAATAGTGCTCAACCTTGCCAATGAGAATCCGGCTCCCGGTACGGTGGCTTTCAAGGTCTCAACCATCTATAACCAGGCGATGGACTCCGTGCGCCGCAATGCCGATGGAGCCAAGCCCATCCTCGCTGACCTCAAGCGCATAGAGACCACTCCCCACGAGGGTATGGAAGACCTCTTCCTCTGGATGCACGGTAACTTCGCAAGCCCGTTCTTCAGCGCCGGACCGATGGAGGACTTTGCCAACAGCACCGAGTATGCCATGTACATCTCCGGCGGCGGCATGGGTCTCGGCGACCGCGACTACTACCTTGCCGACGACAAGCGCAACAAGGAGGTACGTGATGCCTACAAGACGCTTATCGTGAAGCAGATGCAAAATGCAGGATACTCCAAAAAGGATGCCAACCGCATCATGAAAAATGTGATGAAGATTGAGACCGCGCTCGCTGACTCGGCATGGACACGCGAGGAGAGCCGCAACATCCCGGCTATGTACAATCCCCGCACGATCGCGCAGGTCAAGGAGATGTACCCCAACATCAACTGGGACCGCTTCTTCATCGAGACCATGGGCATCAACACCCCCGAGAATCTCATAGTGACCGAGATAAAGTCGGTCAAGCAGGCCGACAACCTGATGTCGTCGCTTACCGACCGCGAGATCAAGGACTACTATCTGTGGAAATATGTCTCACAGGCCGCCAACAAGCTGAGCGACAACTTCACCGACGCTCTCTTTGACTTCAGCAAGGTGATGAGCGGTGTCGAGCAGCAGCGTCCCCGCTGGAAACGTGCGCTCGGAGCTACCGAGGGTGCCATGGGCGAGGCCGTGGGTCAGCTCTATGTCGAGAAATATTTCCCCGAGTCGTCCAAGCAATACATGCTTGGCCTTGTCGAGAACCTGCGCACGGCCCTGGGCAAGCACATCATCAACCTCCCGTGGATGAGCGACGAGACAAAGCTCAATGCTCTCAAGAAGCTCAACGCTTTTACTGTCAAGATCGGTTATCCTGACAAGTGGAAGGACTACAGCACACTTGAGATAGACCCGGCGCTGTCATATTATGAGAACATGCACAATGTCTCGATGTGGCATCAGGCCGATACCTACTCAAAGTGGGGCAAGCCGGTCGACCGCACCGAGTGGGGCATGACTCCGCAGACGGTTAACGCCTACTACAACCCCTTGGCCAACGAGATAGTGTTCCCCGCCGGCATACTTCAGGCGCCGTTCTTTGACCCCGAGTCGAGCGATGCCGAGAACTATGGCGGTATTGGTGTGGTGATCGGTCATGAGATGACCCACGGTTTTGACGATCAGGGCTGCAACTTTGATGCCGATGGCAATATGACCAACTGGTGGACACCCGAGGATGCCGAGAAGTTTGCCAAGCTGACCGCCGGACTTGTGAAGCAGTTTGACGAGGTGGAGGTGCTCCCCGGACTTCATGCCAATGGTCAGTACACCCTCGGCGAGAACATAGCCGACCAAGGTGGCCTCCGTGTGGCACGTACCGCGTTCCTTGACTCACAGAAACGCAAGGGTGTCGATGTAACTGCCGACTCGGCCATGATTGACGGATTTGACCCGATGCAGGTGTTCTATATGAACTATGCCAACATCTGGGCCAATAATATCCGCCCCGAGGAGATACGCTCGCTCACCACAGGCGACGTGCACTCGCTTGGCAAAAACCGCGTCAACGTGACGCTGCGCAACATCGCCCCGTTCTTTGAGGCGTTTGGCATCAAGGCCGGCGACCCGATGTTCCGCGCCGAGGAAGACCGCGTCGTCATCTGGTAAACGTCCACTCCGACAACCCCATACAGGCGGGAGAACGCATCACACCGATGTATCTCCCGCCTTTTCGTTAAATCTGTAACAATGGCGTTTTTTTGTGACGCGGTTATTTTGATAATTAATGAGTGAATACCTATCTTTGCGGTTGCCGTCAGCTGTGCGGAGTCCACAAATAGTGGCGATGCGGGTGGGCGGCAATTGCTATTATCGGAAACGAGTTTCCGATAGACATATTTTATAGTAATAGCGTTTACAAGACGCTTGATTCTTGACGTTCTGAAACCTTCGCAAAGTTTAATCGCTGTCAGGAATGAAGCAACGGTAGATGCCGCATGGATATGAATACTCGTGTCTGTGATGTCATGTCGTAGCCGGCAGGGCATCATGGTCGCATGTCTGTCATATCAGGCGTGTGGACTCTGCGTTGCTCGTTCAACAGCGATGGGCAATGCGAAGGCCTCAGGACGTGGGACGGGCGACAGGTACAGGCTCCCACGCCATTACTTTTCTATACCCAAACTCATGTCGCGGTGGGGAGTCCCCGGCACAGATTACATTATGAGAAAATTTTATGTGCTTATTGCGTTGGCGATGTCATGGTATGCCGCCAATGCCTCTTCCGGTGACCGTATAGCGTTTGAGGGATTGGTGCTTGAGGAGTCAGACTTGGGCTATGTCGTGGTCAAGGACGATAGTTATCAATCGCTTACGTCAGTGACGATACCGGGACTCGGACCCGACAGCAGGCCGATTATAATTGGTGATTATGCGTTTTCATCCTGTGAATTATTGACCAATGTGGTAATCGGTGAGGGTGTAGTGCATGTCGGCGATTGTGCGTTTCAGAGTTGTGATAACCTTAAGGAAGTTACAATTCCCAGTACGGTTTCCTACATTGGGTTCTGGGCATTTCCTGTCAACTATGAGGCTGGCAACCTGCCGCGTGTGCAGACGATAAATATCACAAGTCTTGAGGGTTGGTGTGATATCAACTTTGCTAATGAATACGCCAATCCCGGTGGGGCGCTTGTTCTCAACGGTGAATTGCTTACCGATGTTCATTTGCCTTGGATACAGGAAATCAAAGATTATTGTTTTCGTTATAATGGCGCTAATTTCAGGACGATAGAGATTCCATATACGATTACGGCGATAGGAGCGGAGGCATTCAAGGGGTGTGGATCGTCATATTATGATGAGGATTCTCCCGGTATAAGCATTGATTTGTCATTTGTATGTCGTATCGGTGCCCGGGCGTTTGAGGAAAGTCGCATAGAGGGCGGGATTGACCTCACCAACGTCATCATATCAGATGCCGGTCTGCCATTTGATGCGACGCAGGCATTCCGTGACTGTCCGAAGATAACATCCGTGATATTGCCACGTGAGATGATGACGTATCCTGCGGGTATGTTTACGGGGTGTACGTCGTTGAAGTCGCTGGAAGTTCCTGACGGTAACAGGTTTTATCGCTCTTACGACGGCTGTCTTTACTGGTATTTCTATGGGCAGCATTACCTCATTGAGGTCCCCGCTGGTAAGGAGAGTATAAAATTCCCTGAAGAAAAATTTACTATGATTGGATATGAGGCGTTTCGTGGTAGCCGTATCAAGGACTTGAAGATTCCCGGCGGAGTGGAGATTATTGAGGATAACGCTTTCACATATTCGGACTTGAACTCTTGTACTATTCCTTCAACGGTGGAGGTATTAGGCAACTATTTGTTCTACGGCTCGTCAATCCGTACTGTCATATTTGAGCCGGGAAATACGCTTGATTGCGGCCTCGCGTTATCGGGTATCAATTTCACTCCAGCCTATGAGACCGTATATCTTGGGCGCCAGCTTGTCCCAGAACCGAATTTTGGAGGTTGGTTATCGAGCTTATATTTGCATAGCTTGTCAGAATGGTCGGGACGAATTGACTCTAATAAATTATATCGAAGCCAAAAGATATATATTGACGGAACGTTGCCTGTCATTACCGGGAATTTAAGTTCTGATATATGCTCATCCGTAAGCATCTTTGTAGAGGATGGCCTGTATGAGGAATGTATCGCTGATGAGAAGTGGTCACAGTTCAAGCATATTTTCCGCTGGACTCCCGGTGAGCGGGACGGTGGTCTCCCCATAGTCCGCACAGTAACCGACGGGACTCTTGATTACAATATCCTGTCAATAGAGGATAAGACGGCTGAACTGTGCAAGCAAGATGAAAACCTGCGCATTGAGGGAGATATACTCTCTATCCCCGAGACAGTCGAGGGCTATCAAGCGGTGTACCAAGTGGTTCGCATTGATGAAGAGATAGTGGATATGTCGGGAGTAAAGGAGATTAAGATACCCTCCTCCGTCCGGTTTATTGCAAACAAGGCTTTCTATTCACAATTTAATAATCAACTGTCAGATGTATGGGTGGATGCTACTGAGCCGCCAACGATATGTAGCAGCACTTTCTATAATCCAGCCAAGACTACGCTCCATGTTCCCTCCGGCTCTTTGGAAGCGTATAAGAATGACAGATACTGGAAGAAATTCGGAAATATCATTGAGAATACTCAATCTGCGGTATCGGAAGTGCTTGATGACCAAAAGGATATATGTGTGACAACGACTGATGGAGGAATTCGTGTTGACGGTATGCCGGATGGGCAGACTGTCAAGGTGTACACTCCGTCAGGAACGATGGTCTACAGCGGGATGTCAGGTCATGTACACGGTCTCGCCGCCGGGGTGTATATTGTCCGTGTAGGCGATGGCTTGACTGTTAAGACTGTAGTGCGTTAGCTCTTGCCGTAGTTAGCTGCCATAGCGACCGATATAATGATATTAAGGACGGGACGTGTTGATAAGCATGTCCCGTCCCTGTTTTATTCCTTGGCGTAGGAGAGGACGGTGGGGCTTTCGACATCGACACCGTACTCGCGGGCGCGTTGCAGGATGGCCTTGGCGAGGCGGGGTTTCAGCTCCTCGGGGCAGTAGCGGAAATATGCCTCGGCGGCACGCACGTGGGCCGCATCGGGCATGGGGTATTCGCGGCGTTCGGGCAGTCCGAACACTGAGTCGGGCAGCTCTTTTTTCTCTTCGTAGGTCAATCGGTCATTCATAATATTGAGGTTTTGACGGGCGGTCGGCTCTCTGTGGTATAACGCCATCGGCAGGGCGCGGTCGCCTTAGTATCTGAAAAAATAACAATCGGCGTGAGCAAATGGCCGATATCAAGCGTTTATTTTATAAAACCTAAACATAAACCGTTATGAAGTATAACATTATAGACATCGAGGGTATCGGTGAGGCACAGGGTGTCAAGCTGAAAGCCGCCGGTATTGACACCGTAGACCAACTGCTTGAGAAGTGTGCCGCCCCAAAAGGACGAAAGGCGCTTTCCGAGGAGACCGGGATTTCCGAGAAGCTGATTCTTAAATGGACGAACCATGCCGACTTGTTCCGCATCAACGGCGTCGGGCCGCAGTTTGCCGAATTGCTTGAGGCCGCAGGGGTCGATACTGTCAAGGAGTTGCGCCATCGCAAGGCCGAGAATCTCGCCGCCAAGATGGAGGAGGTCAACGAGGCCAAACATCTGACACGCCGTGTCCCGTCGGCGACAGAGCTGCAAAAGATGATTGACGAGGCTGCTACCCTTGAGCCAGTCATGACATATTGAGGATATAGCGCCTCGCGCTATTAATGACATCGGCACCACGTCCCGGTCACGGGCGGCGGTGCCGATGTTGTGTCAGTATCAGCCCCCCAGGCCATGGCTTAGGCCATGCCATGGGGGTGTGTCGGTTAGTGGAGGGCGCAGCCCTTGCACTTCTCGCTTATCTCTGTGAAGAAGTCATGTCCCTTGTCGTCGACGAGGATGAATGCGGGGAAGTCCTCGACCTCAATCTTCCAGATGGCCTCCATGCCGAGTTCGGGATACTCAAGCAGCTCGACCTTCTTGATGCTGTTTTGGGCAAGTATAGCAGCCGGGCCACCGATGGAGCCGAGGTAGAAACCTCCGTGCTTGTGGCACGCGTCAGTCACCTGCTTTGAGCGGTTGCCCTTGGCTATCATAACCATTGAGCCACCTGCGGCCTGGAATTGGTCGACGTAGGAGTCCATGCGTCCTGCCGTGGTCGGGCCAAACGAACCCGAGGCCATTCCCGCCGGTGTCTTCGCCGGGCCGGCATAGTAGATGGGGTGGTCCTTGAGATACTGGGGCATCTCCTCGCCACGGTCAAGGCGCTCCTTGATCTTGGCATGAGCGATGTCGCGTCCCACGATAATCGTGCCGTTGAGCGACAGGCGGGTCGAGACGGGATATTTGGACAGTTCGGCCAATATCTCGGGCATCGGGCGGTTGAGGTCGATCTTGATGGCGTCGCCCTCGCCGGGGCGGCGGTATTCCTCGGGTATCAGTTCGCCGGGATTGGCATCAAGTTTCTCTATCCACAGGCCGTCGCGGTTGATCTTGGCCTTGACGTTGCGGTCGGCCGAGCAGCTCACGCCGAGTCCCACGGGGCATGACGCGCCGTGGCGCGGCAGACGTATCACGCGCACGTCGTGGGCAAAGTACTTGCCGCCAAACTGCGCACCGAGACCTATCTCCTGCGCGGCCTTGAGCAGCTGCTTCTCCAGCTCGACGTCGCGGAATGCGTGGCCAAGCTCGTTGCCCTCGGTGGGAAGATTGTCATAATACTTGACCGAAGCCTTCTTGACGGTCGCGAGGTTCATCTCGGCTGACGTGCCGCCGATGACAAACGCTATGTGGTAGGGGGGGCAAGCCGCCGTGCCGAGACTTTTCATCTTCTCGACGAGAAACGGCAACAGTTTGTCGGGGTTGAGCAGGGCTTTTGTCTCCTGATAGAGGTATGTCTTGTTGGCCGAGCCTCCACCCTTGGCGACAAACAGGAACTCATACTCCATACCCTCGCCGGCATGGAGGTCAATCTGGGCGGGCAGGTTACACCCGGTGTTGACCTCGTCAAACATGTTGAGCGGGGCATTCTGGGAGTAGCGCAGGTTGTTTTCGGTGTAGGTCTTGTAGACACCCTCTGACAGGCGCTCCTCGTCGTTGCATCCGGTGTAGACATTCTGTCCCTTGTGGCCGTGGATGATGGCGGTGCCGGTGTCCTGGCAGAACGGGAGCTGACCCTTGGCGGCTACCTCGGCGTTGCGGAGCATCGTCAGGGCGACAAACTTGTCGTTTTTGCTTGCCTCGGGGTCATGGAGTATCTTTGCGACCATCTCGTTGTGCTCGCGGCGTAGCATGAACGCGTTGTCATGTGTGGCCTGGTTGGCAAGCACGGTGAGGGCCTCGGGGTCAATCACGAGAAACTCGTGGCCACCCCAGTTCTCAACTTTCACGTAGTCTGATGTCAGGTGATAGTATTCGGTCTTATCCTCCGACATCGGAAACATTTCCTGATATTTGAAAGGTTTCGTAGCCATAATATATATTGATAACGGTTATTTTATACGTACAGGCAAAGATACTCAATTATATTGACATATATCAAAATGGAGACCTCTATTTGATGTCGCGTATGTCATAGGGGGTCTCCTGATAGACGAAGTAGTTGAGCCAGTTGGTGAACAGCAGGTTGGCATGTGACCGCCATCTGACAATCGGTCTCTGCTCGGGGTCGTCGTTGTGGTAGTAGTTGGCCGGGATTGAGGGATTCATGCCTTTTTCAAGGTCGCGGCGATACTCAAAGTCGAGTGTGCCGGGCGAGTATTCGGAATGGCCAGTTATGAAAAATTCCCTGCCTCCACGTGCCATCACCATGTAGACCCCCGGGCAGTCGTCGCTCTCGGCGATGATGCGCAGCTCGGGGTGGCGCTCTATATCCTCGCGGCGCACCTCGGAAAACCTGCTGTGGGGGACGTAGAACTCATCGTCAAACCCACGGAATATGGGATTGGTCGGATCGAGCACATGGTGTTTGAACACACCCGATATTTTCTTGTCAATCACGTGCTTGGGTATTCCGTAATGATAGAACAACCCCGCAAACGCCGCCCAACATATATAGAGGGTTGAGGTGACATGGGTCTTGGCCCACTCAAATATCTCACACAGCTCGTCCCAGTAATCGACCTCCTCAAAGTCGACCTTCTCTACCGGGGCGCCGGTCACGATGAGTCCGTCGTAGTTGTTGTCGCGTATGTCATTGAATGATTTGTAGAACTCGTCGATGTGTTCTCTCGGCGTGTTCTTGGATACGTGGCTGTCGGTGTCTATGAGGTCGAGCTCTACTTGCAGGGGGGTATTGGATATGAGCCTCAGCAGGTCGGTCTCGGTCATTATCTTTAATGGCATGAGGTTGAGTATGGCGATACGCAGAGGACGTATGTCCTGACTCGACGCACGTTGCTCGTCGATGACAAATATGTTTTCGGCGCGGAGTGTTTCCACCGCCGGCAGTGATACCGGGACTCTTACTGGCATGGTTGCTTAACAATAGATGATATGTACGGCTGCAAAATTACTGAAATTTTTCTCACCGTGTGGCATCCCTCTGTCGCTAAATGTGAAATCAGATGGATTGAAAAAGAAAAAGACGCCTCGCGGCGTCCCGTTTCTTGTTCGTGTTTTCGTTAGATCTATAGCGTTTAAGTTGGTAATTAATATTTTTGTATGAAAAAGCGTTTCATTATTTGGCTGTAGCTAAGTCAATCTCCCGCTTGGGCCTTGACTCGGATGGTCAAATATTCTATGCCTTGGCTTTGAGCGGAGGGCATAAACGCTATTCATAGTGTCCTTGTCATGGCGGTCATCTTGCTTAATCTGTGGCAATCGGACCAATAAGTTAAGAAGATTGGCATTGTTTTACATTGACAAATGTAGTAATAGTTTTTCATACCACCAAACATATCTGCTGTAAAGCATATTTTGCGTGTCGGCTATGTTGAATTTGATTATCCTATTATAGATTGAAAGATGGATGAGTAATGCGGCTTATGATTTGAGATTGTCAAGCAATATGGCGGTAAAGATAGCGATTTGATATTTGGTTAAAATATGTTATATCACATATCTCCGCTTTCAATATGCTATAAAAACAGAGTCGCGCACCTTTGCGCGGCTCTGTTTGCGGGTTATAACTACGGTTACATATTATAACCGCGTGTGGCGTAATCAGTAGATAATGTAAGAGGTGAGGGGCTGGAGCTGGCCTGAGATCTTGCCATCGGCAACCTTGAATGTCTCACCATGTACCCTGTCCTTGTATTCTCCGGCGGGGAGCGTTGTCGGCATCTCAATGGTCTGTGTGGCGTTTGAGATGTTGATGAGCGCTGCGCCCTTGTCACCGCGAGTCACCTCTATCACCTTGCCGTCGGCTGTGGCATTGAGGGTCTCGGCCTGTCCGTGCATGGCGCGACGGAACTTGTTGGCGGCTACGACCTCGGGATGCTTGAACTCGTCGTTACCGCGCTCGCCGATGCGGTTGTCGCCCCAGTAGTTCTGGCGGGTGCTGTTCATCGGGCGGCTGTAGAAGAGGGGGGTGCCGTGCTGGCGTGCGGCGAGGAATACCCAGCCCATGCGTATGAGTGAGTCGCTCATGGCCGCTGACTCGTGAGCGTTGCAATAAGTGTCGTGGCTCTCAACCCAGGTGACGAGTTTGTCGGGCGATGCGGTGTGGTGCCAGTCGGCCAAGGAGTCGGCGAAGTAGTTGCCGGCGTTGAGTGCGTTGCGCAGCACATGGCCGTATCCGGATGCTGTCACGTCCATGAATTCGGCATACTCATCCTCCTTGACGTTCTTGTCCTGAAGTACCTCGCCGTATATAAACAATGAGTCGGGCATCGAGAGCGTGAGGTCACGAATTGGCTCGCGGCCGGTGAAGATGGGCCAGAAGTTGTTGCGGGTTGCCTTTGCGTCGAGGGAGTCGGAGGGGAGACCGATATGCTTGGCGGTGTCATAGCGGAATCCACGTGCGCCACATGCGATAAGGTCGTTGACATACTGCATATAGTAATACTGGAAGTCGGGATTCTCGGTGTTGACATCCGGCAGTCCACCCATCTGGCCGGTGGTGCACTGGTAGCGGTCGTTGTAGTCCTTTATCTCGGTGAATCCGTTGGCATGGTAGAGGTTCTCGTGGCCTCCGACGGCGCTGTCAAGCGATGCGAGGACGGCGGTGTGATCCATGGCGGTGTGGTTGGGGAGGACATCTACTATGACCTTCACACCATACTTTGCGGCGCTGTCACACATGGCCTTGAACTCGTCGCGGTTGCCGAGCATGTAGTTGCCGATTTTCCAGTCGGTGGGCTGGTAGTAGTAGTACCACTTACCCATCACGGAGTCACCCTCTTGGCTGAACAGGGCCATGCCGCCGTTGTCGCCGACATAGCAGGTGTTGGCGGGGGAGGTCTGTACGTAGGCATATCCGGCATCGGCTATGTCCTTCATGTTTTGGGCAATGGTGTTGAACGACCATGACCAGGCGTGCAGTATCACGTCGTCCTCGGTCGGCGCGTCGGCGGCGTGCTGGGCGGGCTTGCAGGCAAACGCCGATGCCGCCATGGCCGCCACGGCCAGCATTGAGTAAAAAGAATACTTCTTCATTGAGTATCGCTTTATTATTGGGTAAAAAATTAGTTTTCTGTGTAAAGATACGATATTTTTTGAAACAAAACCATGGCTAAAAAAGAAAAAACGTATCAAAATTAAACCATAGAGCGCCTTATCGTTGAAAATTGCCATCTTAAACGACTTGTTTCAAACAAATGTCAAACAAAAACAACAAAAAGTATAATTTTTTTCATTAAAATATTTTTATTTCTGACAAAATGCTTATCTTTGCAGCATAAAACATCACAACAAGGTTTCGAGATGGAAAAGATTGAGTTTACTAAAATGCACGGCATCAGCAATGATTACATCTATATCAACTGTATGGACAGCGTGCCCGACCATCTTGAGGACCTCGCCGTCGAGATGAGCGACCGCCACCGTGGGGTCGGAGGCGACGGCATAATACTGATACTCCCATCAAATAAGGCTGACTTCATGATGCGCATATTCAATGCCGACGGTTCGGAGGCAAAGATGTGTGGCAACGGTGTGAGGTGTGTCGGTAAGTTCGTGTATGACAAAGGTTTGACGACAAAGACCCGCGTGTCGGTCGACACGCTGTCGGGCATCAAGGTGCTTGAGCTGCATCTCAAGGATGGACTCGTTGATACGGTGACCGTCGATATGGGCGAACCGATAATCGACGCGCAGATGGTGCCGGTGGTGTGCCAAGGCCGTCAGAAGGTCGAGGAGCCGGTTGCGACATCGGCCGGAGAACTGAAGCTGACCGCCGTGTCGATGGGCAATCCCCATGGAGTGGTGTTTGTCGGTGACCTCTCGACAATAGACGTCCACACTGTTGGACGCGAGCTTGAGCTGCACCCCATGTGGCCCGACCGGGCAAATATCGAGTTTGCCGAGGTAATCACACCCGAGGAGATAAGGATGAGGGTGTGGGAGCGTGGAAGCGGAGAGACCATGGCGTGCGGTACCGGGGCATGTGCCACCGCTGTCGCCGGGGCTATTACCGGGCGATGTGGCCGGGATGTCAGGCTGAGGCTGCTTGGTGGCGACCTCGACATACGCTGGGATCCCGACAACTCCCACGTGTATATGACGGGTCCGGCGGCGACAGTGTTTGAGGGTGTCTATAACAGAAAGCGATGAGAGCTTAAGCCCGGAACAAAGGCTGATTGATGAAAGAAGAAACGGTAAAAGGTAAAAAAGATATGGTAAAGGTCAATGATAATTTCTGCAAACTCCCGGCAAGTTACTTGTTCTCGGAGGTAGCCAAGAAAATAAACGCATACAAGTCGGCCCACCCCGGCGTTGAGATAATACGCATGGGCATAGGCGACGTGACGCGCCCCATCTGCCCGGCGGCTGTCGCTGCCCTTGAGAAGGCGGCGGTGGAGCAAGGCGAGGCTTCGACATTTCACGGCTACGGGCCAGAGCAGGGATACCGCTTTCTTGCCGAGCAGATAGCCGCTAACGACTATAAGGCGCGTGGCATAGATGTTGACGTGGATGAGATATTCATCAGCGACGGGGCCAAGAGCGATACAGGAAATATAGGAGATATACTTTCGACAGCCAATGTGGTTGCCGTGACCGACCCTGTCTATCCCGTATATGTAGACACCAACGTCATGGCTGGACGTGCCGGTGAGCTTCTTGCTGACGGACGCTGGAGCCGCATAGTCTATCTGCCCTGTACCGCCGATAACGATTTTGTGCCGGCGTTGCCCTCCAAGGTGCCTGATGTCATTTATCTGTGCTATCCCAACAACCCGACTGGCACGACCCTCACCCGCGAGCAGCTAAAGGTGTGGGTCGATTATGCCCGACGTAATAATGTGCTGATATTGTTTGACTCGGCCTACGAGGCATACATAACAGAGGAGGATGTGCCCCACAGCATATATGAGATAGATGGTGCGTGTGAGGTAGCCATCGAGTTCCGCAGCTACTCCAAGACTGCCGGATTTACCGGGTTGCGTTGCGGATACACCGTTGTGCCCAAAGTGCTGAAAGGTGTCGATGACGAGGGGCGCGAGGTGTCGCTCAACGCCCTGTGGAACCGTCGTCAGTGTACCAAGTTCAATGGTGCGAGCTACATAGTGCAGCGTGCAGCCGAGGCTCTGTATACCCCCGAGGGAAAGGAGCAGGTCAAGGAGACCGTGGCATATTACATGCGCAACGCCGCTATACTTCGTGAGGGTGTCAGCGCAGCCGGCCTACAGGTGTTTGGCGGTGTCAACGCCCCTTATATATGGGTCAAGACACCATCAGGGATGACCTCATGGGAGTTTTTCGACTTCCTGCTTGACAAGTGTCATATAGCCGGAACCCCGGGTGTGGGATTCGGACCCTCGGGTGAGGGATATTTCAGGCTTACCGCATTCGGACGATATGAGGACACGGTAGAGGCCGTCGAAAGATTAAAGAAACTTAAATTGGGATAAGCATCCCGTAATAATAACTTATTCAACTAAAAACAACAGATTATGTCAACGTTGAGATTCAAAGTAGTGGAGGAGGCCTTCGACCGCAAGGCTGTCCCCGTGGAAATTCCCGCAGAGCGCGCCGCGCAGTATTATGGCAAGTACGTGTTCAACCGTGAGAAGATGTTCCAGTATCTTCCCAAGAAGACCTACGACGCACTCGTATATGCCATCGACAACAAGGAGCCTCTCTCCCGGGAAGTCGCCGACAGCGTGGCCGCCGGTATGAAGCAGTGGGCCATCGACAACGGCGCACGCCACTACACTCACTGGTTCCAGCCTCTCACCGACGGTACTGCCGAAAAACACGATGCCTTTATCGAGCATGACGGCAAGGGCGGTGTGGTCGAGGAATTTACAGGAAAGCTCCTCGTTCAGCAGGAACCCGACGCATCGAGCTTCCCCAACGGTGGTATCCGCAACACGTTTGAGGCTCGCGGATATTCAGCATGGGATATATCCTCTCCCGCGTTCATCATGGACAATACGCTGTGTATTCCCACCATCTTCATTTCCTATACGGGTGAGTCGCTCGACTACAAGACCCCCCTTCTCCGCGCATTGAGTAGCGTTGACAAGGCCGGTACAGCAGTCGCCCGTTACTTTGACCCCTCCGTAAAGCATGTCAACTCATACCTCGGCTGGGAACAGGAGTACTTCCTTGTCGACGAGGCCCTTTACTCGGCCCGCCCCGATCTCGTGATGACAGGCCGCACGCTCATGGGACACGAGAGCGCCAAGAACCAGCAGCTTGAGGACCATTATTTTGGAGCGATTCCCTCACGTGTCGAGGCTTTCATGCTCGACCTTGAGATTGAGTGCCACAAACTCGGTATCCCGGCCAAGACCCGCCACAACGAAGTTGCCCCCAACCAGTTTGAGCTTGCTCCCATATTTGAGGAGACCAACCTTGCCAACGACCACAATATGTTGCTGATGTCGCTCATCGGTGAGGTCGCACGCCGCCACAACTTCCGCGTGCTGCTTCATGAGAAGCCCTTTGCCGGAGTCAACGGTTCGGGCAAGCACAACAACTGGAGTCTCGGCACAGATACCGGCGTGCTGCTCTTCGCCCCCGGCAAGACCCCGATGGCCAATCTCCAGTTTGTGACATTTGTTGTCAATGTCATGGCCGCCGTACATCGTCACAACGCCCTGCTCAAGGCGTCAATCATGTCGGCTACCAACGGTCATCGTCTCGGTGCCAACGAGGCTCCCCCTGCCATCATCTCCATCTTCATGGGCTCGCAGCTCAGCGAGATACTTGACCGCGTGGAAAAGAGCGACAAGGACGAGCTTATCGACATCGCGGGTAAGGAGGGACTGCGTCTCAACGTTGCCCAGATACCTGAGATTATGATAGACAACACCGACCGTAACCGTACCTCTCCGTTTGCTTTCACCGGCAACCGCTTTGAGTTCCGTGCCGTCGGTTCGAGCGCCAACTGCGCGTCGGCAATGATAGCCCTCAACTCGGCTGTGGCCGAGCAGCTGACCGACTTCAAGACCAAGGTCGATGCCCGTATCGAGAAGGGTGAGACCCTTATCCACGCGCTGCTTGAGGAGCTCAAGGCCCTTATCTCGTCATCAAAGGCCATCCACTTTGACGGCAACGGCTACAGCGACGAGTGGAAAGAGGAGGCAGCACGCCGCGGTCTCGACTGCGAGACAAACGTACCCAAGATCTTTGATGCCTACCTGAGCGACTCGTCTGTCAAGATGTTTGCCGAGACAGGCGTGTTTACCAAGGCCGAGCTTGAGGCGCGCAACGAGGTCAAGTGGGAGATGTACACCAAGAAGATACAGATTGAGGCCCGCGTGCTCGGTGACCTCGCGCTCAACCACATAATCCCCGTGGCTACCCGCTATCAGTCACTGCTTGTCGACAATGTATTCAAGATCAAGAATCTCTTTGAGGGTGAGAAGGGCGAGAAACTTGCCGCTCCCGACCTCGCGACGATTGAGTCGATCTCGGCCCACATGCTCGTGATAAAGGAGGAGACCGCCAAGATGGTCGATGCCCGCCGTCGTGCCAACAAGATTGCCAACGAGCGAGAGAAGGCGCTTGCCTATCACGACACCGTGGCACCATGCATGGACACCATACGCTATCATATCGACAAACTTGAACTTGTCGTTGACAACGAGATGTGGCCGCTGCCCAAGTACCGTGAGCTCCTGTTCATCAGGTAAGCTGATGGTACCACAGTGTAGGCTGACAAATAAATATAGTAACAGTTGGTAATATCCGCCGGAGGCCCGACCCCGGGAATGGAAAAATTCCGTTTGGTATTTTGTAAGTTCTTAGGTAGTAGCCGGAGCCGGGTCTCCGACGGTTTTATTAAAGTATAAGGAAAAACAGATTATGCAAAAAGGAATGCCAAAATCACAGGGCCTCTATGACCCGCGCTATGAGAAAGACGCGTGTGGAGTGGGGCTCTTGGTCAACATCCGGGGAGTGAAATCCCACCAGCTTGTCGAAAAGGGACTCCAGGTGCTTGAGCACATGGTTCACCGTGGCGCCGAGGGTGCCGACCCCAAGACCGGCGACGGTGCCGGTATAATGGTGCAGATACCCCATGAGTTTATATTGTTGCAGGGTATAGCTGTCCCTGAGAAAGGCCGCTATGGCAGCGGTCTCGTGTTTCTCCCCAAGAACGAGGAGTCACAGCAGATTATATTTGACATAATTGAACGCGAGTCAATCGAGATGGGGCTGACACTGCTCCCCGTGCGCGATGTCCCCACCAACAGCGACCAGCTCGGTGTGGTGGCGCGTGCCGCCGAGCCTGACATCAAGCAGATATTCATTGCCGATGAGAAAAGCAATGACCCGCTCGAACCGCGTCTCTATATATTGCGCAAGAAGATTGAGAAGAAGATTGCCGAGTCGCAGATTGCCGGTAAGGATGAGTTTTATATCGTCTCGCTGTCTTCCAAGAATATCGTCTACAAGGGAATGTTGTCGTCGCTACAGCTGCGCTACTATTTCCCCGACCTGATGAATCCCCATTTCACCACCGGTATGGCGCTGGTGCACTCGCGTTTCAGTACCAACACTTTCCCGACCTGGTCGCTGGCCCAGCCTTTCCGTATGTTGGGACACAATGGTGAGATTAATACCATCCAGGGTAACCGCATGTGGATGAAGGCTCGCGAGTGTATGCTCCATCCCGAGTCGTTTGGCGACAATGACGTGACCCCGATATTGCAGCCCAATATGAGCGACAGCGCGTCGCTCGACAACGCCCTTGAGTATTTTGTCATGGGTGGCATGAGCCTGCCTCACGCGTTGGCGATGCTCGTCCCCGAGAGCTTCAATGACAAGAACCCCATATCGCCTGAATTGAAGGCATTCTACGAATACCACTCAATCCTCATGGAGGCTTGGGACGGCCCCGCGACGTTGCTGTTCAGTGATGGCCGTTATGCCGGCGGTATGCTCGACCGCAACGGTCTCCGTCCTGCCCGTTACCTGGTGACCAACAATGACACCATGGTCATCGCCTCGGAGATGGGTGTACTCGCCTTTGAGGCCGGCGAGGTCAAGGAGAAAGGCCGTCTCCGTCCCGGCAAGATGCTCATGGTCGATATGGAGAAAGGCGAGGTCTATCATGACGCGCAGCTCAAGGAGATGCTCGCCACCGAGTTCCCTTATCGTGACTGGCTTGCCAAAAACCGCATTAAACTCGACAAGATAAGCAGTGGCCGCAAGGTCAACAACGAGGTCGAGAATTTCTCGCGTCTGCTCCACGCGTTCTATTACAACCGCGAGGAGGTCGAGAAGATTATAACTCCCATGGTGGTCGATGGCAAGGAGCCGGTCAACTCGATGGGTAACGATACGCCGCTTGCCGTGTTGAGTGGCGAGCCGCAGTTGCTGTTCAATTATTTCCGTCAGCATTTTGCCCAGGTGACAAATCCTCCGATTGACCCGTTGCGCGAGGAGCTTGTGATGAGCCTCGACAGCTACATCGGTGCCATCGACATGAATCTGATGACCCCGAGTCCCGAGTTGTGTAAGATGGTCGAACTCAAGCGTCCGATACTTACCAACCAGGAACTCGATATATTGTGTAACTTGCGTTACAAGGGATTCAATACCCGCAAGCTCGCCATGACTTTCCCCGTGGCCGAGGGCGCCGAGGGATTGCGTAAGGCCATCACACGTCTCTGTGAGGAGGCCGAGAAGGCTGTTGACGAGGGTTGCAACTATATTGTGCTCTCCGATCGCGGGATTGATGCTGAAAATGCCCCGATACCCTCGCTGCTGGCGACATCGGCTGTGCACCATCATCTGATTGACTGCAAGAAGCGTGTGCAGACGGCCCTCATCATCGAGACCGCCGATGCCCGCGAGGTTATGCACTTTGCCCTGCTGTCGGGTTACGGCGCAAGCGCTGTCAACCCCTATCTCGCATTTGCCGTGATCGACGACCTCGTGAAGCGCAAGGAGATACAGCTTGACTTCCACACTGCGGTAAAGAATTATATCAAGGCTATTGACAAGGGCCTGCTCAAGGTGATGTCAAAGATGGGTATATCCACGCTGACGAGCTATAAGGGCGCTCAGCTCTTTGAGGCTCTCGGTATATCGGAGGATATGAGCCGTGAATACTTCGGCAACACCACTACCAAGATTGGCGGTATAGACATTGCCGACCTGTCGCGTGACATCCTTACGAGCCACGAGGTGGCATTCTCGGAGGAGTTTGATACGGTGGCACCGTTACGCCATATCGGTCAATACTCATTCCGCAAGGATGGCGAGCGCCATGCCTGGAATCCCGAGACCATCGCGACTCTCCAACTTGCCACCCGTCTTGGCAGCTATAAGAAATTCAAGGAGTTCACGTCGCTTGTCGACAACAAGCCCGAGCCGATATTTATCCGTGACTTCCTCGACTTCAAGAAGGGTACTCCGATACCTATCGATGAGGTAGAACCTATCGAGGACATCATGCGGCGCTTTGTCACCGGCGCCATGTCGTTTGGCTCGATCAGCCGCGAGGCCCACGAGGCTCTTGGCATCGCCATGAATGCCATCGGCGCACGAAGCAATACCGGCGAGGGTGGTGAGGATCCCGAGCGATTCAAACCGCGTGAGGACGGGTCGTCGGCACGCAGCGCCATCAAGCAAGTTGCGTCAGGCCGTTTTGGTGTCACCGCCGAATATCTGGTAAATGCCGACGAGATACAGATTAAGGTCGCTCAGGGTGCCAAGCCCGGTGAGGGTGGCCAGCTCCCGGGCTTCAAGGTCGACAAGATCATCGCCAAGACACGCCACTCGATACCCGGTATCTCCCTCATATCACCTCCTCCTCATCACGACATCTACTCCATCGAGGACCTTGCCCAGCTCATTTTCGACTTGAAAAATGTCAATCCCGAGGCCCGTGTGAGTGTGAAGCTCGTCTCTGAGAGCGGTGTCGGCACCATTGCCGCCGGTGTCGCCAAGGCCAAGAGTGACCTCATTACCATATCGGGTAGCGAGGGTGGCACGGGCGCGTCTCCCGCTAGCTCGATACGATATGCCGGTCTTCCTACCGAGATTGGTCTCGCCGAGACACAGCAGACACTCGTGTTGAACAATCTCCGTGGTCAGGTGAAACTTCAGGCCGACGGCCAGCTCAAGACAGCCCGCGATGTCATCATCATGTCGATGCTTGGAGCCGAGGAGTATGGATTTGCCACCAGTGCGCTTATCGTTCTCGGTTGCGTGATGATGCGCAAGTGTCACATGAACACTTGTCCCGTGGGTGTGGCTACGCAGAACGAGGAATTGCGCAAGCGCTTCGTTGGACGGTCGGAGTACGTGATAAACTTCTTCAAGTTTCTTGCCCAGGAGATACGCGAGACCATGGCTGACATGGGTGTACGCTCACTCAACGAGATTATCGGACGCAGCGACCTGCTCACTGTCAAGCCGGAGCATGACTCGTTCAAGACCTCACATCTCGACTTCTCCAAGATATGCTATACTCCGGCTGAGAGCGACACCAATGCCATAATCAATGTGACCTCTCAGGAGCATGACATCAAGGATGTCCTCGACCGTAAGCTGATAAGCCGCTCCTATCCCGCCATCGAGTCGGAGATGCCCGTCGAGCTTGAGTTCCCGATTACCAACACCGACCGCTCTGTCGGTGCGATGCTCTCGGGTGTCGTAGCCAAAAAGTACGGCAATGCCGGACTGCCCGACGGTACCATATCCTGTACATTCAAGGGTTCGGCCGGTCAGAGCTTTGGAGCATTCCTTGCCCACGGCATCACATTCCGTCTTGAGGGCGATGCCAACGACTACGTCGGTAAGGGTCTCTCGGGCGGCAAGATTGTGATTGTGCCGCCATCAGGTACCACCTTTGCCCCACAGGACAATATCATAGCGGGCAATACGCTGCTGTATGGCGCTACCTCAGGTGAGATATACATAAACGGTCGTGTAGGCGAGCGATTCTGCGTGCGCAACTCCGGGGCCACAGCCGTGGTCGAGGGGGTCGGTGACCACTGCTGCGAGTACATGACAGGTGGTCGCACCGTAGTACTCGGAACGACAGGCCGCAACTTTGCCGCCGGTATGAGCGGCGGTGTGGCCTACGTGTGGAATCCCAACGGCGACTTTGACTACTTCTGCAACATGGAGATGGTCGAGCTGTCGCTCATAGAGGATATGGCCGACAACCGCGAGCTCTACCGTCTCATCGGCAACCACTACAAGCATACCCACAGTCCGTTGGCCGGCATGATGCTTGACAATTGGAACGAGTATGTCAACCAGTTTATCAAGGTAGTGCCGTTTGAATACAAGAAGGTACTCCATGACGAGAAGATGGAAAAATTGCAGCGCAAGATTGCCGAGATGGAGCGCGATTGATTTTTTCCGGCGATTAATCAATTATATGTCAGACATCAAAAAACCGCTATATATAAAATGGGAAATCCTAAAGCGTTTTTAACGATAAAGAGAAAAGAGGCCGGCTATCGCCCGATCTCCGACCGCGTCCGTGACTACAGCGAGGTGGAGCAGACCCTCAACCCTGAGGACCGCCGCTTGCAGGCATCGCGGTGCATGGAGTGTGGCGTGCCGTTCTGCCACTGGAGTTGTCCTCTTGGCAACAAGCAGCCCGAATGGCAGGACCGCCTGTATAAGAATGATATAAAAGGCGCATACGAATTGCTGACCGCCACCGATGACTTCCCCGAGTTTACCGGGCGCATCTGTCCCGCTCTCTGTGAGAAAGGCTGCGTGCTCAACAAGATTCATGAGCCTGTCACCGTGCGCGAGAATGAATGTGCCATAGTGGAGCGTGCGTTTGCCGAGGGATATGTTGTCCCGCGCATACCGGCCAAGCGCACGGGCAAGAAAGTGGCTGTCATCGGCTCGGGTCCCGCCGGACTGGCTTGTGCCAACCAGCTCAACCGTCGCGGCCACTCGGTGACCGTCTTTGAGAAGAGCGAGGCGGCAGGTGGATTGTTGAGATTTGGTATCCCCGATTTTAAGCTCAACAAGAACGTGATTGACCGCCGCATCGCCCTCATGGAGGAGGAAGGGGTCGAATTCCGCTATAATGTCGAAGTCGGGAAGGAGATATCGGCTGATGATATACTCAAGGAGTATGATGCTGTTTGCGTGGCCATCGGCGCGGGCGTTCCCCGAGACCTGAAGGTCGAGGGTCGTGACCTGAAAGGAGTCCACTTTGCCCTTGAGCTGCTTCAGCAGCAAAACCGTGTCAATGCCGGTGTCGAGCCGGCTACCGGGGAGCGTATCAGCGCAAAGGGGAAACACGTGCTCGTGATTGGCGGCGGTGACACCGGCAGTGACTGTGTCGGTACCGCCAACCGTCAGGGGGCGCTGTCGGTGACACAGATTGAGATTATGCCCAAGCCGCCGGAAGGGGAGAATCCCGCTACTCCGTGGCCCTACTGGCCCGTGATATTAAAGACCTCAAGCTCCCATGAGGAGGGCTGTGAGCGCCGCTGGCTGCTTGACACCAAGGTCATAAAAGGTAAGGATGGCAAGGTCACTGAGGTTGAGGTCGAGGAGGTCGATTGGGAAAAGGATCCCGAGACCGGGCGCATGAATCTCGTCCATACGGGCAAGACCGACACTATCAAGGCTGAGCTCGTGCTGCTCGCCATGGGATTTACCAACCCTGTACAGGAGGGGCTGCTTGAGCAACTCGGAGTCGAGACCGACGGTCGCAAGAATGTCAAGGTCGATGGCTCACAGCGCAGCAGCGTAGACAAGGTCTTTGCCGCCGGCGATGCCTCCACCGGCGCGTCACTCGTCGTGAGGTGCATCGCGTCGGGACGCAAGGCCGCCGAGGGTATACAGGAATATCTAAAACAGCAGAAGCAATAAATCATGAGGGCTGCACCCTGACTGCGGGTGCGGCCCTCTTTACTATAAGACAACTACTACCTGTTATATGGAACCATTGAAACACGAGTGTGGCATCGCCATGATCCGCCTGCTCAAGCCGCTTGAATACTATAAGGAGAAGTATGGCACATACTGCTATGGACTCAACAAGCTCTATCTGTTGATGGAGAAGCAGCACAACCGTGGTCAGGAGGGCGCCGGACTCGGTTGTGTCAAGCTGCACAGCGTTCCCGGCCATGAGTATGTGTACCGCGAGCGTGCTCTCGGCTCAAACGCCATTCAGGAGATTTTTGCCGAGGTGCGCACCAAGATTGCCGATGCCGATATCGACAGTCACGACAGCGCGTGGGTCGAGAACTATGCCCCGTTTATCGGAGAAATCTACATGGGCCATCTCCGCTACAGTACGACCGGCAAGAGTGGCATATCGTATGTCCACCCGTTCTTGCGACGCAACAATTGGCGCTCGCGCAATCTGTTGCTTTGCGGCAATTTCAACATGACGAATGTCGATGAGGTGTTCCGGGCTATCGTGGCCAAGGGACAGCATCCGCGCATCTACAGTGACACGGTCGTGCTGCTTGAGCAGCTTGGCTATGCCCTCGACAAGGAGAACCACCGGCTATACAGGGACTATCGTGACACCCTCGATGAGCCGGCGCTCGGTCGCGCCATAGAGGATAATCTCGACATGACCCGGGTCATCTGTGATGCCGCGAGACAGTGGGATGGAGGATACGTGATATGTGGTGCCACAGGGTCGGGCGACATGTTCACCCTGCGTGACCCCCACGGCATACGCCCGGCATTCTATTATTGTGATGATGAGATTGTGGTGGTGGCATCAGAACGACCTGTCATACAGACTGTGGTCAATGTCGCCCGCCGTGATGTTCATGAGCTGGCCCCCGGCAGTGCCATAATTGTCACCAAGGCCGGTAAGGTCGAGGTGACCGACGTGCTGGGGGAGGAACGGAACGAGCGCTGCTCGTTTGAGCGAATATACTTCTCGCGTGGCAGCGATGCCGACATCTACCGTGAGCGTAAGGCGCTTGGCCGCAACTTGACTGCCGATATCCTCGCGAGTGTGGGCCACGACATTGACCACACGGTCTTTTCCTACATACCTAATACCGCCGAGGTTGCCTTCTATGGCATGATTGATGGCCTTGAGCGCTATCTCGACTCGCGCAAGGCGCGTGAGATAGTGGAGGCATCCCGTGCCGGGGTGTTGACCGAGGAGAGGGTGATGGAGATAATGTCGCGCAAGCTGCGGAGCGAAAAGATGGTCATCAAGGACATCAAGTTGCGCACGTTTATTGCCGAGGGCGAGAGCCGCAATGACCTTGCCGCCCATGTCTATGACGTGACATACGGTGTGATAGAGAATGGCCGCGACAATCTCGTTGTCATAGATGACTCAATCGTGCGCGGCACGACCCTGCGGCAGTCGATATTGCGTATGCTTGACCGTCTCCATCCGCGCAAGATTGTGGTCGTGTCATCGTCGCCTCAGGTGCGCTATCCCGACTATTACGGCATCGACATGTCACGCATGGGTGAGTTTATCGCATTCCGTGCCGCCGTGGAACTGTTGATGGAGTCGGGACGCGAGAGCCTGTTGCACGAGGTCTACGAGCGCTGCAAGGAACAGGAATCACTTCCCGTCGATGAGGTCAAGAACTGTGTCAAGGCCGTGTATGCGCCGTTTACCGATAAGGAAATCTCTGACAAGATTGCCCGGATGCTCACGCCGGCCGGCACCAAGGCTGAGGTCGAGATAATTTATCAGACCCTTGATGGATTGCACGAGGCTGTGCCGGGATGTCCGGGTGACTGGTACTTCTCAGGTGATTATCCGACTCCCGGCGGCAACCGGCTTGTAAACCGTGCCTACATCAACTACTATGAGGGCAACGCTGACAAGCGGTGACATTTCACTGTAACAAAGGCTAATCTGTACTCCTATATACTCTAATCAGACGCGGCGCGGGATTTGCCTCCCGCGCCGTGTCGTCTATATGCGCTCATAAAATTCCCTGACCTTGGGTCTGCCGGAATGTGTGGTTATGTCGGGAAAAAGTCGTACCTTTGCACTCCGGTTTCAATCGGTCATCCGATGACGGATATCGGTTTTTGCAATAAAGACATATATCAAGGTAAGAAATGATAGCGGTAAACAATTTAGGTATTCAGTTTGGTAAGAGAGTGTTGTTTCAGGATGTCAACCTGAAGTTTACTCCGGGCAACTGTTATGGTATCATAGGCGCGAACGGCGCGGGAAAGTCTACGCTCATGCGTATACTCAGCGACCAGCTCTCGCCGACCCACGGCACAGTGACGCAGGGTCCGGGTGAGCGAATGAGTGTGTTGAGTCAGGACCACTTCGAGTTTGACGAGTGCACGGTGATGGATACTGTGTTGCGTGGCCACAGTGTGTTATGGGACATCATGGAGGAGAAAAACGCCTTGTATGCCAAGGAGGACTTCTCGGATGCCGACGGCATACGCGCCTCCGAGCTGGAGGAGAAGTTTGCCGAACTTGAGGGCTGGAATGCCGAGAGCGATGCCGCCGCCCTGCTCTCGGGCCTCGGTATAAAGGAGGAGAAGCACTACATGTTGATGAAGGACATGAGCGCCAACGAGAAGGTGCGCGTGCTGCTTGCAAAGGCTTTGTTTGGCAATCCCGACAACCTGTTGCTCGATGAGCCGACCAACGACCTCGACCTCGACACCGTGGCGTGGCTTGAGGACTATCTGTCCAAGTTTGAGAACACGGTGCTTGTCGTCTCCCACGACCGCCACTTCCTCGACTCGGTGTGCACCCATACGCTCGACATTGACTATAACAAGGTATCATTGTTTGCCGGCAACTACAGCTTCTGGTATGAGTCGAGCCAGCTCGCCCTTCGTCAGCAACAGCAGGCCAACAAGAAGGCCGAGGAGAAGAAAAAGGAACTGCTGGAGTTTATACAGCGCTTCTCGGCAAATGTGGCCAAGTCAAAGCAGACCACGTCGCGCAAGAAGATGCTTGAGAAGCTGAACATCGAGGAGATACAGCCGTCGAGCCGCCGCTATCCCGGCATAATATTCACCCCGCAACGTGAGCCGGGCAACAAGATTCTTGAGGTCAAGGGGCTGTCGGCGACTGTCGACGGGACGCTGCTGTTCAAGGACGTGAACTTCCAGATCGAGAAGGGTGACAAGGTTGCGTTCCTGAGTCGCGACCCGCGTGCGATGACGGCGCTGTTTGAGATAATCAACGGTAACCGCAAGGCCGATGAGGGTACGTTTGAGTGGGGGCAGACCATTACCACGGCCTACCTGCCGCTCGACAACTCGGCGTTTTTCAACACCGACCTCAATCTCGTTGACTGGCTGTGTCAGTACAGCGACGATTCGAGCGAGATTTACCTCAAGGGCTTCCTCGGCAAGATGCTCTTCTCGGGCGAGGAGGTGCTGAAGAGGGCATCGGTATTGTCTGGAGGTGAGAAGATGCGTTGCATGATAGCGCGTATGATGATGAAGGATGCCAATACCCTCGTGCTCGATTCGCCTACCAACCATCTTGATCTTGAGTCGATCCAGGCGTTCAACAACACGCTGCAATCGTTCAAGGGCAACATCATAATGTCGTCACACGACCACGAGTTCATCCAGACAGTGTGCAACCGCATCATCGAACTGACCCCCGGCGGCATCATTGACAAGATGATGGACTATGACGACTATATCACCGACGACAAGGTGATGGCCGCACGTGAGCGATTGTATAATCTGTAATTATCAGAGGTATGGTAAAGCATATAGTTACATTTAAGTTGAGTGGCACCGATGCCGAGCGCAAGGCTGTCGCCACTAAGTTCAAGGACGCATTGATGGCCCTCCCCGGCCAGATAGAGGTGCTGGAGTCGATGGAGGTCGGCATCAACGAGAATCCGTCAGAGGACTGGGACGTGGTGCTGACTGCCGTTGTGCCGTCGATGGCCGATGTCGAGACCTACGCCAAGCATCCGGCTCATGTCGCAGCCGCCGCGCTCCTCGCGGGACACAAGGAGGCACGCGCCTGTGTCGACTACGAGTTCTGACGATTGTCAAACCACGATATACGGAGACCCCGGTCACGCTCAATCGGCAGCGTGACCGGGGTCTCGTCGTATGTGTGGCAACGTGGCTTTTATTTTGTCACGGTAGCTGTGTCGTCGGTCTCGGGAGCCTTGTCGATAAGGTCGAGGAACTGGTCGAGCTTGGGGGTGATGATTATCTCGGTGCGTCTGTTGCGTTGACGGCCTGTCGCCGAACTGTTGTCGGCGATGGGGTTGTATTCGCCGCGTCCGGCTGCCGACAGCCGCGACGGGTTGACACCAAACCGGTCTTGCAATATCTGGACGATAGATGATGCACGCAGGGCGCTGAGGTCCCAATTGTTGCGTATGTTGGTGCGGGAGATGGGGACATCGTCAGTGTTGCCCTCGACGAGGACGTCATAGTCGTTGTAGTCCTTTATTATCTTGGCAATCTTGCTGAGGGTCTGCATTGCGCGGTCGTTGACCTCATAGCTGCCCGACTTGAACAGCATGTTGTCGGCGAGCGAGATGTAGACCACCCCTTTCAGCACCTTGACATCGACCTCCTGTAGCTCGTCGCGGCTCAAGGAGCGGGTGAGGTTGTTGGTCAGGACCATGTTGAGCGAGTCGGACTTTGACTTGGCCTCGACAAGCTGCTTGATGTAGCGGTTGGAGGCGTTGATTTCATCGACCAGTTTGGAGATGTTGACGTTGCCCTGGGTATTCTGCTGTATGCTGCGGTCGAGGGAGTTTTGCAGGGACGCATAGTTGGCCTTCAGCTCCTCGTTGTTGCGCCTTGCGTCGGTGAGCATTGCCTCAAGGCTCTTGTTGTTGGCTCGGCTCTCGGTCAGCGCAAGTTGTGACGCGTTATATTCCTTTTTGAGCGCCTCGTGCTCGTCGCGCAAGGTCGAGAACTTTTTGTTTGACACACATCCCGTCGATGTGGACAGGAGCAGTCCGACAGCCGCCATAATGATTAAACCGCGTGATTTCATACATCTTAAGTTTTGGTTACAAGATAATAACAATCGGCCAGTGGCATCGGTTTATATCTCGCTGATTGACATTCACGGCTGACATCCCGATTGCCAAAAATGACGGGGGTGTGTCAAAATTCATGGCACGCCCTCTTTGCATAACCTGCTGAAAACATA
>JAMPAQ010000001.1:0-75004 GCA_023667145.1 Pseudoflavonifractor sp. | reverse complement strand
AGCGGGAGAGTAGGTAACCGCCCCCTTATGCCGGCCGGCAGGACACAGTCCTCGCTGGCCGGCTTCTTTTTTTATCTATATGTGAAGCGGTGCCTGCTATTTTGGAAACAGCACATATTTCATGGCCGCGTCAATCTCCGAGCCTGGATATACCCCTATGATTGCCTGGGGGCTGCCCTTTACGGGGCAGAGCAGTAGCATCGGAATGGAGCGTATACTCAACCGCTTGGCTAACTCGGGACACTTGTCGATGTTGACCTTGTAAAAGTCTACCTTGCCCTTGTAGGCGGTGCATAGCGAGTCGATGGATGGCTCAATTTTGCGGCACGGGCCACACCAGTCTGCGTAAAAATCTATTACAGCCGGTCGCTTACCCTTGTATTGCCATGAGGAATAGCCCTTGGACCAATCGCTGATTGATTTGGTAAATTGCGTCTCGTCAATCTGTCGTGGCTTTTGTGCTGATGCCGTAAGCATTGCTGCTGCCACAATGGATAATAGTATAATTCGTCTCATATCTTATTAATCAAGCATTAGGCTCATAAATGGTCTTTCGGTTGGAAAATCGAGTATCTTCTCGGTTGTGTCGTCGCCGAAGACAATCGACGTTAGCGTCTCGATATTGATGTCGTAATTTATGTCGATATTATCGGTCTCAACTATCTTGCAGAGACCATCATCGAGTGTAAAGATATTGTTATTCTCGCTGATAATCGGGTCGGACAATCTTATAGTACACCGCAAAGAGTTGTGGATGGCGGCGATGGCCGACAGACATTCACGTGCGTTTACTATCCTTATCATGCCTCGAGGAGCGGTTATCTCGGTCTCAGTGTCGGGGACGGCAAGCACGGTGATGGCTATTCCCTCATAGTGCCGGCGTACTGCGGCAAGGGTAGCCTCGCGAGCGTCATTGTCAGCCGCGAGTATGTCGGTCACAACACACTCCCCATCGTGGATTGCCGTAAAGGCAATGCCGACAGGCTCATCATCGCGCATGATGGCGACTGCCGTCCCACCGTCGAGACGGTTATCATCAAGTATATGCCTGAAGTCAGTGGCATCATGCTGCACACAGCATGGTCTGCGTCTCATCATGTCATTGAAAAACTGATACATCAGCTCGTTGTCAATGTCGTTGGTATCGCGATAAGTGTTGCTGTCGGCGTTAAACCGATGGAGCGCGGTATATCGCTCCACACCGATATAAATAGCTGGAGAGAATCCAAACTTACAGTAATAGTGATACAGGTGCGCGTCCGCCGGTATCAGTGTGCAGCACATGTCACCGCGATTGTAACTCTGCCGCAGCGATTCCTCCATGAGACACCCCATGTAACCCTTGCTGCGCGACTCGGTCACGGTGGCGGCGCCACAGATATATCCGGCCTTGACAACAGTACCTTGAAATGTCATGTCATATCGCTGTAGCAGAAGGCTGCTGACAACCCGTTCTCCATGAGAATAGGTCATGGCATCCCCGTCTGCGTAAACATTGTCAAAATACCACTCGACATACTCACGAGGGTCACCGAACGCCGACAACCATATCTTCTTGATGATTTCCTTCTTGTCCATGTTATTATAACATTGGTGTAATGCTAATGTTTCAATACCGGCCTCGGGGATGCCACCGCGAGGCCGGTATTGAACAGTCTGAAGAATTTGGAAATATTCGCTGCTCTCGGCCCCTTATTGATGAGCAGGGCGTAGCAGGTCGTTTACGGTCTTCACGGGATTGAATGTCGAGACGGAGACCTCGACAAACACCGTGTTCCAATCGCTCATAGCCCCATTCCACAGTCCGGGCAGCTCAAGGGCCTTGAGTGTGGCACCGTGCTTTGATTTCTCCGAGATAAAGCCAGTCTCGGGGTCGACGTATGACGGCAGGTCAAACTTGTTACCGTCAATGTCCTTGATGTAGCACACAAGGTCGACGGGATTAAAGTGAGTGGCACGCGCCATCATCTCCTTATACTCCCGATTGCCGCTGTCAACCTGCCAGCTCTCAAGTATCTGTGGCGACGTGGAGCCATCGCGGTTATAGGCTATGAACGGGCCACCGCCGGGTTCGCCCTCGTTGCGCACCATCCCGCACACACGCAGCGGTCGGTTGAGCTTCTCCTTTATAAACAACACGAGATCCACATCCTCAAGGTTTTTCATCACCTCTGAGCGTACGTTGAGCACCTTGTGCAAGAACGCGATCATCTCGCGTATATCGGCTATGGAGTAACGGCCCGAATTAATATTGCGCAGGTATTCCTCAATCTTGTCGTGGACTTGTATGAGGTAACCGGCAATCACTTTCTTATACCTAATTGTGTCATTGCGGTGATGGTCTGGGACAACGTTGTCGATGTTTTTAATAAACACTACAGCCGAGTCGATGTCAGACAGGTTTTCTATCAGCGCACCGTGTCCTCCCGGCCTGAACACCAACTTGCCATCCTCACGGAATGGGGTATTGTCAGGATTTACGGCGACAGTATCGGTCGAGTGCTTTTGCTCCGAGAGTGAGACATTGTATCTCACGCCATATTTTTTCTCAAGGGCCGGGATTGTCTCCGCGAGCTTCTGCTCAAACATCCGGCGGTGTTCAGCCGACACGGTAAAATGCAGGTTGACCACCCCGTGTGAGTTGGCCGTGGTCTGCGCACCCTCGGCAAGTTGTTCCTCCACCGGGGTGCGTGTCCCGTCAGGGTATGAGTGAAAAGAGAGCATACCTTTCGGGAGATTTCCGTAGTTCATGCCATCCTCGTTGAGCAACGCCGATATCACATCCTTGTGGCATCCGTCATCGATGAGCCGTCGGGCCGTCAGTCCATATAGACGGAGGCATGTATCGTCAAGCTCGGTGCTGAATGCAAAGCGGTCTATTCCCGCGATAAATTGCCCTGCCGCCGATTCGGGCTGTGCCGTCTGGCTCTCGCCGTCGATAAACTCAAATAGAGCCTTGAACATGCGGCTTGCCGCACCCGATGCAGGGACAAATTTGAACACCTCGCCCCCATCGGCGAGATATTTTTCCCAACGGGTGATTGCCGCGTCCTCCTCCTCGCCGTTCAGCGAGACTATACCGTTGCCCACAGACGCGGAGTCGGCTATGTGTAGGAATGGAAACCCTGTGTCGAAACGTTTAAGCTGGGCCTCAAAGGCTTCAAGTGTAAGCCCTCTTCCCTCGATTGATTTTTTGTCTTCAGTAGTCAGCATAAGATGGTGTGTTAGAATTGATATCCAAATCTAATAAAAATAATTCAAACAGATGTCGTGCCATCATGAAATTGTGTCATGTAAATGAAAAAGGAAGATTGCGGCGTTCAGTCCACCGTCCATCTTCCTTTTTCAAGCGGTCATGATTCATGCGACATTCATCCTATCAGTGTCGCGATATCGTTCTCCACGGTCGAGATTGTCCCGATATTGAACTTCTCTTGCAATACGTGGAGTATGTCAGGGGTGAAGTAGGCCGGGAGCGTCGGGCCCGAGTGGATGTTCCTGATGCCGAGGCTCAACAGGGCGAGCAACACGATTATCGCTTTCTGCTCATACCAGGCGATGTTGTAGACTATCGGCAGCTCGTTGATGTCGCTTAGCCCGAGCGCCTCTTTTAGCGCCACGGCCACGCGCACGAGCGAGTAGGAGTCGTTGCATTGCCCCGCGTCGAGCACACGCGGTATTCCTTCGATGTCGCCGAGTCCCAGTTTGTTGTAACGGTATTTGGCACATCCGGCTGTCAGTATCACACAGTCGTGGGGCAACGCCTTGGCAAACCCCGTGTAGTAGTCACGCGACGGGAAGCGTCCGTCACAACCGGCCATCACTACAAACTTGCGTATCTTACCGCTCTTTATCAGTTCGATGATTTTTGGCGCGTGTTCAAGAATCTGATGGTGAGCGAATCCGCCGATTATCTCGCCATGCTCAATCTCTGTGGGTGGCGGGCACTTGAGCGCGTGCTCGATAATAGGGGTGAAGTCCTTGGGCGCTCCATCCTTCCCCTCCGGGATATGACGTGCGCCGGGATAGCCGGTGACACCTGTGGTGTAGAGTCGGTCGAGATATGTGGCGTTCTTGCGCGGCGGCACGATACAGTTGGTCGTGAATATAAAGCATCCGTTAAACGTCTCGAACTCATCGACTTGACGCCACCATGAGCCGCCGTAGTTGCCGGCAAAGTGGGGATATTTCTTGAAAAACGGATACGACTGAGCCGGCAGCATCTCGCTGTGGGTATACACATCGACACCCTTGTCGCGGGTCTGCTCAAGCAGCTCCTCAAGGTCTTTGAGGTCGTGGCCGCTCACGAGGATGCCCGGGCGGTTCCTCACGCCGATGTCGACCTTGGTAGCCTCGGGGTTGCCGTATGTGGTGGTGTTGGCCTTGTCGAGCAGCGCCATTGCCTTGACACCCCCCTCGCCGACATTGAGCACGAGCGAGAACAGCTCATCACCGTCCACGTCGGGACGGCTCACCTCGGCGAGCGCGTTTTCGATGATGGCATATATATCCTCATCCTCAAATCCGAGGTTGCAGGCATGGCGCGTGTAAGCCGCCATACCCTTGCATCCGTATATTGCCAGCTGCTTCAGTCCGCGGATATTCTCGTCTTGTTCGGCGAGCACACCTGTGAATGGCTCTGATTTCAAGCAATCCTCGGACGTGCCCTCAAATTCGACCTCGGGGAGGTCGGGCAGGGTTATGCCATGCTTTTTTGCGGTTCCCGCCAATATGTTTTTACGCCTGAATGCCTCGCGTATATATTCGTCGAGAGAGTCGTTGTCAAAGTTTGCGTTGGTTATGGTGGTGAAAAGCGCGTTGATGATAAACCGGCTGTCATCCGCTGATGCCAACGACTTGTCGCGCAGCTCGCGATTTATGATGGCCATGCCCCGGGTCGCATAGAGCAGCAGATCCATCCTTGACGAGGTATCGGCGTGCTTGCCGCACACACCTATCACGTTACACCCCTTGCCACGTGCCGTCTCCTGACACTGGTAGCAGAACATACCTGTCGTAGTATCCATTTCGTTACATGTTTTTATGTTAGATAAAAAGGCGAATATTGTCAATACATACTACAAACGCCTTGTCCGCGCCAATGGTTTAGCCCTATCCACCCCTATAACATGGCATCAGATGTCGTGACTCCAACTGTCAAAATCCGTTACAAAAATTTCCACCCCGCAAAATTGGTATCTGCGTATTACGATTCATAGAGTGGCAATAGAGCCTACAAATACTTTTGAGGATCAAATATAGACCATCCCATGGTGTCGTGAGTACCGAGTTTCAAGTCAAGAGGGACGGGGGAATAAACCCAGTTGCCGAAATCATCGGGAACAATGATACCGCCATGCAGACGCTTGCCCATGTTTTCGGTGGAGTTCATATATTCGTAAAGCGCATTGTGCTTATACGGAGCTTCGGGGTCGCTGTTTTCCGTTTTGGTATCAAAAAGGAAGATGTCACCGGTCTTCATTCGGATGATGAAATCAACATAGAAAAGTGCCTTTTCTCCAAATGAATTGGTATAGCCGATAGCATAGTGCGCTTTGCCTTGGTCTCCGTTCTTATACCACCAATCAATAACGTTCGTGTTGGCTTCAAGGAAACTTGCAAATGCCTGTTCGGTATCCGATGCTCGTTTATATTCCATAAACGGCAATAGTGCATGATTGTCTATTGCAATTTTTTCCTCAAAGGTGTCAATTGGGTAAGCACGTTCAGCCGGAACAGTCCAATCGTAATGTTTGAAAGCACGGTTTTTGGCGATGGCTTGACGATGGTGCAGACGCATTGTGTACTTGTCGATGGCTTTCTTTATGACGCGTTCAAATTTTGGACGATTATGATATTGATTGTCGTTAGACAGTATTATACGCATGGTGTCATATTCAAATACCTCAAAGAGTTCTTCCATCATCTCTTTTAGCACACCGCCAAGCGTCTTAACGCTGCGTTGTTCATACTCGTTTCCAAGCAGTCGTTTACAAAAAGCGAGAAACATCGCATTTATATCAGCTATGTTGTTGATATAAGATGCGGTGTTTTTCACAAGACGCTGACCGACCTCGCCGGTCATTTCAAGGTCTTTGACAATATCAACACTAAGACGCTGTATGTTCCAATTAATATTGCTCGAAGCAACAGCAGCCTTTCTGTTATTGAAAGGTTTGTTTTCACACCCTTTGTCCTTGTTGACGTCCCCCTCGTCATTATCACCGAAAAGCATATTTTCGGTGAACAGTGAGAGCTGAGCGTTGGTCAAGTTCCATTCCGTCTTGAAGGCATCTATAAGCACCTCCTTGAAGTCAGTGCCGAGGCGGTTTCGGTCGGCAGACAATCGCTCGCTGTATTCTGAATCAAGCGCTATGTTGTTAAGACCCTCCCGACGAAGGGCAACAACATTGGTTGAGAGGTAATCCATATCGTCCTTGACGATTTCGATTATATCTTTCGAGAGATTGGTGTAGACGTAGCCTTGATTGAGCCGTTGGTCGGTATAATACTTCTGCTCCGGCATTCGGAGTATTCGGCCAACGGTCTGCGCAGAGAATTGGAAGCTCTCAATCTTGCGGAAGATAAGCAAAATAGCCGCGCGAGGACAATCCCAGCCCAGGGCAATAGCTTGTTTGAACAGCAGCACATCGGTTGGGTCGTTGGGTTGGTCTATCACATCGAGGTTGTCGGTTTTCTCTCCCGACAGCCAAATGGCAAGTTTTCCGTTGGTGGTGTTGATGCCGTATGCGTCAAGGGTGGCGATAACCTCGTCTTTGACTTTGGTATCGTCTGCCGACATATTTTCCGAGCTGTCGTTAGGCAGTTGGATAAGCAAAAGAGGGTTTATCTTCACGCCGAGATCCTTATAGGCTTTGGCGAGTTCTTCACGCTTTTGCAGGGCGAGCCATATCAGATGCTGATTGAGCGAGCCGTGAGGGTCTTTGAAGTCCAGTGCTGGATTAAGAATGATGTTCTCCTTAATCATTTCTTCTTCAATGACCTTTTCGCGAGGAACTTCTACCAACTGACACATTCGAGGATTAGGTGTTGCCGACACTCTGATTTCAACCTTAGGTTGAATGGTGGCTAACACCTTTTCCGATTTCTTGGCATTCTTGCCGCCAAACATATGTTCCTCATCAATCACAAGGACAATTGGTATTCCGTTGTTTTCCTGTGTGCGGCGAGTTATATCATAGAGGGAAGCCGAGTTTTCGGTTTCCTTTACCATTATGTTTTTGTCCTTGTTGATACTCTCCCAGTTTACAAAGAGAATTTCGCCCGGCTTGATGTAGCCGTCTGCGGAGTGGTCGAGTTCATCATAGATGACAGGCCGCAGGGCGCAATTCTCGGTGAAGTAATTCTTCATCTTGAAGTAGCTCTGTTCATGCAGTTTATTTGGGGCTATCCATATAAATGCTACGTCTGTAAATGGAGCATCCGGGCGTTCGGCGAGTTCTTGATTGAGCCGCATGAGCATTTCGGATGCCATCACGGTTTTGCCGGAGCCAGTTGGGGCTTTGAAGATAAGGTTGTGGCGGTTTCCGCTCAATCCGAGCAAGTCAATGGTCTTATTGACAAGTTTGTCAACGGCTTTATGCTGATAGCGTAAGTCTTTCATGCCTCGCCTCCTTCCTCTACTTCATTATTGAAAGAAAACAATCCTTGATTCTCTGCGGCCTCTGCTTCTTCAATTTCTTCTACAAGCTCATCAGGCAAGAATTTGGGTTTGCGCTTGGGTAGCACTTTTTGATATGCGTCATAAATTGCCTGTGGCAGGGCGCATAACTCCACTTTATCGGCGACCTCGGCAAATTCATCGTTGTATGCGTAGCTGCCGTGGGAGAAAACATATACCATTATCTTTGTGTCTTCCGGCATAGTCTTGATTATGTTGGCAATGAACGGTATGGCTCTTTCTTCATAGATAATGAGCATCTTTTGTTTGCCGTTATCGAAGAAGCGAGCATACTTCGGATTCATCTTTCTACCACCGAACAAGATTTCGGTGTAGTTGTCGTTCTTGATGCAAAGCAAGCCGGTGGCAGATTGCACAAGTTCTCTCATATTCTTAACCGAGCGTTCGCGAGGTAAAAATTCAGTGCGGTAATAACGGAGATTGTTATTTCTTAGACCTTTAACTGAGACCCCCTCATATGAAATATATCCCTCTATAATCTTTTGATTACGGGGATATGTCACTTCTTCGCATATGGATTTTTCGTTATTTGTAGTCAATATGCAGACTCTTTTACCTCCGTCTTGTTCATTAAGACTGAGTACGGCATTCATTGTCGTACCCGTCCCCGCAAAAAAATCAAGAACTGTACACTCTTTGTTGGGGAAAAGAGATATTAGATACATAAGCATGTCTAAATTCTTTGGATTATTAAATCCCGTCTCATAACCCATTATGGAAGTAAAGACCTCTGTACCATCATTAGTGGAAAATTCTATTATGCTCTTTGCGTTTGATGATGTTTGTTCCCGATAAACATATTCATCTCCAATCTTTTCTATAAACTCTTCACTTACAAAAGTACGTTTATGAACAATAAAACGATTTTTTGTTTGCTTGACATACAACAAATCAATATCACGAGTTGCCTTATTTATATCCCAAGTCCAACAACCAAGTTTTCCTCTGACTTTTGGAGGTCTAATTACGATAAAACCGTTGGATATTAAGTCCTCATCTGTTGTATAAACTTCATTTTCTATATTAGACACTTTTGCCATTTCAACATCATAATCTGCGATAGGACGAATTTCTGATGTCGCCGGATTGAAGTAAAACGAGTATCCTAAATTGGGACGTGCATTTAATGTGCCGCCTTCTCCACGCGTAGTTATCGAGTCATTGAGGAAAAAGAATCTATTTTTATCTTTTAAGACAGCCCTTTCTTTTGTGAACTTTTGTAATAATGTAGGCATGACCTCTACTCGTCCATCTTGTCGGCTTTTTAAGAGAGGCATTTTCCTATAGCACAAAATATACTCATGGTTTCTTTGGACATTGAGGGTGTCATTTTTAGCGTTCAGCTTATTTTGGATAAATGGGCCAATCGAATTTGATTCTCCGAATATGCCATCACAAAGCAATTTGACAGGTGCATATTCCCTATCATCAATTTGCAAAAAGAATACTCCATTGTCAGAAAGTATTTGTTTTGCAATACGTATCCGTTTGCTTATAAATGAAAGCCACGTGCTGTGACTGAAATCATCATCCGGGTCAATAAAGGTGTCGTTGTATTTGAAATCTTTTTTCCGAGTGTTGTATGGGGGATCTATATACATAACATCAATCTTGCCTGCGTGTGTATACGACAGTTCGGTGAGAGTGGCGAGATTGTCACCCTCTATGATAAGGTGGTTTGGTGCCTCCGGGTTATCAGAGATTATTGAATGGACTTTATCATCGTTGCGCTCTATGAGGATAGGGAGTTCGTCACGGAGACGGTCTTCTATGTCCTCCGGCTTTTCTTCCCATACAAGGCCATACTTCTTGTTGCGCCGCAACAAGTCGAGCAACGCGGTTTTCTCCTCGTTGTCAAGACCCTCAAGGGATTGTATTTTCTTTGCAAGTTCTGTCTTGTTCATGGTACCAGCGATACTTATTCGCTTGAACAAATTGCCGCTGAATACCCCAACTGCGACTGGTTAACAAAAAAGGTGTGGGTATCTGTACCATTGCTCCCATTCGCACATCTCGGAGGTACCAATTCCTTAACCAGTGAATGGGTGATGCAGAAACCCACGCCGATATGAATGATACCCCAAACCCACTCCATGCCGAATAGGCATAGAATGAGCCCGGATAGGTATAAACATACCCGTGGGCGTTCTTAACATCTCCATTCTTGACTGGTTATAAATGCTGGTACACTTTAGATGTGCCAAGAAATGAAGCGTAGTAACGCCTTTTATTTTTAACCTCCCGCCTCGCTTCCTCTATTGGAAGACGCACGGCGTGAGTTTTGTAGATGCAAAATTACATTTTTTTTCGAGTTTGCAAATAGTTGTGGACTATGAATGTGGTAACATATCACAGTAAATGCTTATCCCGATGTACCGTGACTTGAACGAGCATTAGGCTGCGGATTATTACCGGGACATGCGTTTGAGGAGGTTGTAGGAGGGGATGACTCCGAGTTCGCCGGCTTTGCTTAGGTCGGCGATGCCGGCGTTTTTGTTGCCGAGTTTCAGGTACACGAATCCACGGTTGTAGTATGCCTCGCCCATGTCGGGCTTCAGCTCAATGGCGCGGTTGAGGGCCGACACGGCTTGGGTATAGTCTTGCATCTCAAGTAGTATAAGTCCCTTGTTGTACCACGCGATGGCCATGCGTGGCGACAGTTCGGCCACACGGTCGAGGTCTGACAGAATGTCGGTAAATGTATTCCGTTTGGCCTGCATGGCCAGCTCGAAGCTGCCGGGTGTGGAGGCATCGGCAGCGTGATCGGCCTCGTCGGCTTGTATCTGCTTGAACCGCGCATCGGCACGCAGCAAGTAGGCGAGGGTGAAATCGGGTGTAAGTTCGATGGCACGGGTGAGGTCGGTGATGGCTGCGGCATAGTTGTGGAGCGTCATGAAGTCCATGGCACGGCCAAAGTAGTCGATTGCCCGTGGCGTGTGGGTGGCGAGGTAGGAGTCGTAATACTCGATTGACTCGAAGTGTCGTCTGATGGCCGTCTCGTCGGTGAGCTGGGGCTCGTGATTGGTCAGTTGAAGCGAGAAGCGCAGCATACGCGTCGAGTTGAGGTCGTCGATCTCGCGGAGATAGTAGGAGTTTTCCTTTATCTCTGTAGGAGAGGTATAGTAGGAGAGGGTAAACAGCGGCTCGGCCTCGATGTTGACGTTGCGATCCTGCACACGTCCGCGTGTTCCGCTGCCCGAGTATTGCTCCCTGACATCGGCGTTGTTGTCGATTGTCAGCAGTGAGGTGAAGCGTGCGGCGACTGTCTCCTGCGGTTCGGCAGCTGTGGAGTTGGCCATCGCGGTGTCAGAATGACGGTCGGGCGAGATGGCCGCGTCATCGACGGGCACACGCTCCTTGGCCAGGGTCATTGACTTGCGGTAGTCGGCTTCGGCTCCGCGCATGTCGCCGACGGCGCGGCGGTTTTCGGAGCGGGTGAAATAGGCCCCCGCAAACGTCGGGAATGCCTTGATGACGCGGTCGAGGTCGGCATTGGAGCGTTTGTAGTCATGTATCTCCCTGTAGAGGAGCGCACGATTGTAGAGGGCCTTGTAGTCATCGGGATTGAGCCGGAGCACCATCGAGAAGTCGTCGATGGCCTTGTTGTTGTCGTGGACTTCTGCCCGCAACAGCCCTCGGTTGAACAATGCCGCGCTGTTGAGCGGGTCGAGCTGTATGGCGTAGTCGTAGTCGGCCATCGCCCCGAAGTAGTCCTCGAGATTGTAGCGGAGGAATGCGCGGTTGATGAAAAATCCGGCATATCGTGGCTCAAGTTTTATTGCCTCGTTCATGTCATCGAGTGCGCGTGAGTAGTCATGTCCTGACCTGATGGCTATGTCGGCTCTCATCACGTAGGCATTGGTGGCGTTTTTGTTGATCTCAAGGACCTTGTCGATGTCGGCGATAGCTGCCACGGTGTCGGCAGTGGCCAGACGCAACTTGGCACGCCCGAGGTAGGCGCTGTCGTAGCCCGGATGGGCACGCAGCAGCTCGGAATAGCTGTGCTCGGCATCCTCATAATCCTTGTTTTCCTCCTGAGCGAGGGCCATGTTGAACATGACACCGCGATTCTCGGGGTTGAGCCTCAATGACTGGCGGTAGTCGTCGATGGCCTCGGCGAGCCGTCCCATATTCTGCCGTGCTACACCCCTCACCTCATAGGCGTCGCTGATGAATGGATTGTGGTCGATTGCCGTGGTGGCGTCATCGGCCGCCCCGGCATAGTCCTCAAGGTTGAGCTTGGCGATTGCCCTCAGGAAGTATGGCTTGGCAAGATACGGCTTGGCCTGTATCACTTGGTTGAAGTATTGGATCGAGAGCATGTAGTCCTCAAAGTACAGGGCGTTTTGGCCGATGCGCATCACCTGGTCGGTGTTTATCTGTGCCCGTGCGGGCCATGCCGAGGCGAGGATTGCAAGAAGCGTTATGATTGTGATTTTTGGCAGGTTCATTGAAAAATGTGTTCACGCTCGTTTATTTCACGGCAAAAATAACGTAAAATCGCCAATTGTTGAGTAATTTTGCAGAATATTAAGAAATAATAGACCCGCTTATAACATTTTGGGCTTTCGGGCATTATTATAATAGGAAAAGCGTACAAATACTAAGGTTTATGGAGTATCCCAAGAAAGAGCATGTGGTCATTATCGGCGGTGGTTTCGCCGGACTCAACCTTGTCAAGCATCTCGACAAGAAGCGCTATGACATCACTCTCGTTGACCGTAACAACTATCATAGTTTCCCCCCATTGTTCTATCAGATAGCGTCATCAGGACTCGACCCCGGCAGCATCTCGTTCCCGTTCCGTCGCGAGATGCGCAAGATAAAGGGCCGTCCCACCTATCATATGGGCGATGTCAAGTCGGTTGATGTGGTGGCAAAGGTTGTCAAGACCCAGTTTGAGACCATCCCGTATGACAAGCTGATTATTGCCGCCGGCACGACCAACAACTTCTTTGGCATGACGAGCCTTGAGAGGCGCGTGTTCACACTCAAGTCGACAGCCGAGGCTATTCGTTGCCGCAACGAGATACTCGACCGCCTTGAGCGTGCGAGCGTCTGCACCGACCTCGCTCGCCGTCGCCGTCTGTTGAGCTTCGTGGTCATTGGTGGCGGCCCCTCGGGGGTTGAGGTTGCCGGAGCTATAGGCGAGATGAAGCGTTACATCCTCAAGCGTGAGTATCCCAACATCGCGCTTGACGACCTACAGATAACCATTGTCGAGGGTACTGACCGGCTGCTGCGTACGATGAGCGAGGAGGCTTCGCGTGAGGTCGTGGAATATCTCGGGCATCTCATGGTCAACATAAAGTTGCAAAAGACGATGACCTCGTTTGAGAATGACTATGTCACATTCTCCGATGGCGAGAAACTGTTTGCCGGGATGTTGATTTGGACAGCCGGTGTCACGGGGGTATCGTTTGACATTGAGGGTGTTCCGGCGTTCAAGCGTGCGCCAGGCAACCGGTTTGAGGTCGACGGATACAACCGGGTGAAGGGGATGGACGATGTCTATGCCGTAGGCGACATAGCCTACATGACCAACGACAAGTATCCTCGCGGCTATCCTCAGATGGCTCAGGTGGCCATACAGCAGGCCAGGCTTCTTGCCCGGCAGCTCAATGAGGGCAGCTTTACCCGCGTGTTTGACTACAACGACAAGGGGTCAATGGCGACCGTCGGGCGTAACCGTGCCGTGGCCGACCTGCACCGTGTCCATCTGTATGGCCGACCGGCATGGTTCACGTGGATGTTTGTCCATCTGATTTCCATACTCGGTATGCGCAACAAGCTGACGGTGCTCATCAACTGGATATGGGCTTACGTCACATACTCCACCTCGTTGCGGTTGCTCATCCACCCGTCCAAGTACCCCCTCCGTCCCCGATGGGGCGAGGATCCCAACTCATAGCCCTTATCCTCGGTGGGGCTTTACTATGCGATGCCGTGGTGCGTGGCTTACACCACAGTCCCACGGCATCGTTTTGTCCTATTGTCGTCGTTTTATTGGGCCGGTTAACCTGTGTGTCGGCCAGTCGTCCGTCCGTCAACCTATGCCGATAATCCGTCATTCTATGCCGTACAGTCGGCATGTAGGTATATAAAAACGATGACCCGCACGGGGCGGGTCATCGCGTTGTAATCTTTAAGCAAGGCTAATCTTACTTGCGGATACCGAGCTCTTTCTGAGCGATGATTGCACGGTAGCGGTTGATGTCCTTCTTGATCAGATAGTCAAGGAGGCGGCGGCGCTTACCTACAAGCATCTTCAGGGCTCTCGCTGTGGTATAATCTTTGTGATTTGACTTGAGGTGTTCAGTCAAATGAGCAATACGGACTGAGAATAATGCTATCTGAGCTTCAGGTGAGCCAGTATCAGTCTTGCCCTTACCGTACTTCTCAAAGATTTCTTGCTTTTCTTCAGAATTCAAGTGCATTCTTACGAGATTTTTGATGTTAATAAAATTTTTAGCGCACAAAGGTAATCATTTTTTCCCAACCAACCAATCAACGCTGCAAATTTTCCAAATTATTTTTGAAATGGGTATGATTCCCGGAAAAAGATTCTGTATGAATCTGTGACTGGGTGTTAGCTGAGGCTGTCGAGGACGCGACGTATTTTCTCGTAGGTGGTGATTCGGGTGGGGACGAGCGGCAGGCGCAGCTCATTCTCTATGTAGCCCATGGCGTTGAGCAGGCATTTCACGCCGGCGGGATTGCCGTCGACAAACAACAGGCTGAACAGTTCGGTGAACCGATGGTGGATGCTCAGGGCGCGTGAGTAGTCGCCGTCGAGAGCCAAACGCACCATGCGCGAGAACTCACGCGGGAAGGCGTTGCCTATGACCGAGATGACACCGACCGCACCGAGGGTGATGAGGGGGAACGTGATGCCGTCGTCACCGGATATGACCATGAAATCCTCTTGCTTGTTTTTGATGATGTCGTCCATCTGGGTGATGTTGCCCGATGCCTCCTTGATGCCGATGATGTTGTCAAAGTCGCGTGCGAGACGCAGGGTGGTCTCGGCTGTCATGTTGACTCCCGTGCGCCCGGGCACGTTATAAAGTATGACAGGTATTGGCGAGGCTGTGGCTATGGCCTTGTAGTGCTGGTAGATACCCTCCTGTGACGGCTTGTTGTAGTAGGGCACCACCGACAGCACGGCGCTGAAAGGGGTGAGGTCGCTTGTCTTGAGTTCCTCGACGAGCGCCATGGTGTTGTTGCCACCGATTCCGATTACCAAGGGGACGCGCCCGGCTACCCGCTCCACGATAAAATCCTTGACCTGTCGGCGCTCGTCGGCGGTGAGTGTCGCGGTCTCGGCTGTGGTGCCAAGCACGACAAGATAGTCTACACCGTTTTTTATCTGGTATTCAAGCAAGCGGGTGAGAGCGTCGTAGTCGACCGTCTTATCTTTCTTGAACGGAGTGATGAGCGCCACTCCCATGCCTTTTAGATTGATGCGGGCCATATTTTGTAGTGTATGATAATCGTCTGTTGATGATTTGTGACACAAAGTTAGGCATATTTCCCTTTTTGTCAAAAAAACGACATGAAAATTGTCAGTCTCGTGGCACTCCAGCATCCGGCTAAACTATAGGTCATGTGGTTTGTTATAATCATAGACTTAAATTTCTAACAATATGAGCGAATTTGCAGATATCATTAAGGATTCAAAACCCACGTTGGTCGATTTTTATGCCACGTGGTGCGGCCCTTGCAAGATGATGCACCCCATACTTGAGGATGTCAAGGCTCAGGTCGGGGAAAAGGCCGTGATCGTCAAGATAGATGTTGATAAAAACCAGGAACTGGCCGCCACCTACGGTATACGTTCAGTGCCTACACTGATTATATTCAAGAACGGTGAGCCGGTATGGCGTGCAAGTGGCGTGCATCAGGCCGCTGACCTTGTCGCCAAGATCAACGAGAACGCCTGATGACCGGGCTTAGGCCATAGGAGATGACAAGAGCTGCGTGTCAACCGACATGCAGCCCTTGCTATCTCTTGTGTCGTGGCGGGTCGCGTCAGCCCGCGAGGGCGAGGACGAGAACCTGGGCGGCGACGATGCGTAAGAACATTGTCAGCGGGTAGACCGTCGCGTATGCCACGGCCGGGGCATCGTTGCCGGTACTGTTGTTGGCATAGGCGAGGGCAGGGGGGTCGGTGTATCCACCCGAGAAGAGACCCATTATCGTGAGATAGTTGAGCTTGTAGATGCCACGGCCTATGCAGCCGGTGATGAGCAGGGGGACAAACGTGATGATGAAGCCCCAGATGACCCACCACATGCCGGTGTTGTTGAACACCGTGGCGGCAAAGTTTTTGCCCGAGGCGATGCCGACCGACGCGAGGAACAGACATATTCCTATCTCGCGCATGAACAGCGAGGCGCTCGATGAGGTGTAGGTGACGAGTTTTATCTTGTAGCCAAACCGGCTGATGAGGATGGCGACGACGAGCGGGCCTCCGGCAAGTCCTAACTTCATCGGCACGCTTACACCGGGGAACGCTATCGGTATCATGCCGACGACGATACCAAGGAATATGCCGACAAACAGGGTGATCATGTTGGGCTCGTTGAGGCGCTTGAGCGAGTTTCCGAGTTTCTCGGCGAGGCGGTTTATGTCGCCGAGGTCACCGACTACGGTCATGCGGTCGCCCACCTGTAGGCGCAGGTTGGGGGAGGCGAGCAGGTCTACGCCGGCACGGTTGACGCGGGTGGCGTTGAGGCGGTAGCCCATGCGCAGACGCAGTGACCCGATGGCCACGCCGTTGTATTCGCTCTTGGTAATGACGATGCGCCTCGACACAACCACGCTTGGGGTCGCGTCCCAGTCAAGCTCCTTGATGGGGCCGATGACAGCCTTGAAGCGGTCTTCGTCCTGGGCCGACAGCACGGTGAGCAGCAGGTCACCGGTGTGGATGACTGTCGCCGAGTTGGGGATGATGATTTCTCCATCGGGACGGCGCAGTCGCGACACGACAAAGTTACACTGGATGATGTCGTGCAGAGCCTTGAGCGACGTGCCGTCTATCATCTTGTTGGTCAGCTCGTAGGTCACGATGTGGGGTACAAGCTGGCTACCCTCGCTCTCAAGCTCCACCTGTTTTATCTCATTGTCAACCTTGATGCGGAACAGCGCCCTGATGACAAACATCCCGAGTATGATACCTATCACGCCGAGGGGATATGCTGCGGCATAACCCATGGCCATCTCCGATGAGATGTCATAGGCCCCGGGGGAGACCTGTAGGATGGCCTGTTGGGCGGCGCCAAGTCCAGGCGTATTGGTGACGGCTCCCGACATCACACCGACGAGGGCTGCTATCGAGGTGTTGCCATCTATATAGAATATGGCCAGTACGATGATGACATTGAGCGCTATAGCCAGTACCGCAAGCCCGTTGAGCAACATACCCCCCTTCTTGAACGAGGAGAAAAATCCCGGACCGACCTGCATACCGATGGAGAAAATGAACAATATGAGGCCAAACTCACGCACAAAGTGCAGAACCTCACCGTTCACCTCATAACCGAGGTGACCCATGATGAGCCCGACAAACAATACAAACGTGACTCCCAAAGAGATGCCTCCTACCTTTATCTTGCCGAGAAATACACCCGACGCGATGACAAACGCATAGAGCAGTATTGTCGCCGCAAGCGATGTGTTGCCTGGTGAAAACAGGGCGAGAAACCAATTCTGATCCATTAACAAAATTTATTTAAGTCTGTGGTTATCGGTGATATAGATTCGTAAAGCGGTGCTTGCCTCAAAATCGAGTGCAAAGTTACTATTTTATCCCGACACAGATAAGATTATTGAATAATTTTTATCGCTAATTTTATTCGTCATTCGTTCGTCATTCGTTCGTCATGCGTTTCAGAATCTTCACTCCATGCGTTCACAGTGATTTAGCATCGGATCTGTAATGCCCGTACATTTTTCATTTGTCCGGCTTTTTACATTTCACATTTACATTTGCCTTATATCATGTGTTTATTGCGCTGTATTCACATTGTAGTAACGTTCTATCTGTTCTATCTCACATCTTATTTATAGTTTAGCGATTATTCGATTATGATTTATCGATTATTCGGCTTACCAACGCTGTCAATCAGATTGTAAGTACTTTGCGCCTAATTATAGTGTCTTGTGGAATTAATAGAGCCATGTACCGCGTTATATTTCACCCATTTCCATGCATTTTTTTGAAACCATGCAGAAAATGTCGAATAAAAGTTTGCGGATTAAATTTTAATGATTACCTTTGCACTGCTAAACAAAAGAGCGAACACATGGAGAGGTGGGTGAGTGGCTGAAACCACCAGTTTGCTAAACTGACGTAGGAGTTATCCTACCACGAGTTCGAATCTCGTCCTCTCCGCTAATGGTAAAAACTGTAATTCGACCTACAGTTTTTACCATTGTTTATTTGACTGAAGATGAGCTGGTTACGACCTAATTCGTCCTATAGCTACGATTGGTCTCCTACCCGTGCTTCCCGGCAGTATGAATGGACTTTTGTGCATCGCACGGCTGATACTGTGATCTATATGTTGTTCGCCCGTAAATCTTCATTCCTCATGGTGGTAATTATTCAGCGAATAGTTGTCTCGTAAATAACTGGCTATCAACGTAGGGATGCTCCATGGAGCATCCGATTTCCGTACATTATCCCAACATAGACGAGCGGCTGCTTCATGAAGCAGCCCTACAAATATTTGGTCGTCAACCTGTTTAATTCGCTGAATAATTATAAATGGCGAATATTTCGTTAAAATTTACTAACAGAAACGGACGGTTCTGCCTCTGCGCGACCGTCAAGGGGACTACCACCCGACATTACAAAGCGGTGGAAGAACTGAGAATTTCCGACAGCTATGTGGTAATCTCGAAGAAATTCGTAAATTTGCACCGTCATTCAGCGGAATGGCACGACATAATATCTAATCGAAGAAGCGTTTGCTTATCTTGCTGTTGAAGACGTAGGAAATTTTCACTGTATGCAAGAGATAACAAGGCGGTTCTCGCGCTATAGCGTGGGCTGCTCCTTTCATATCTCGCATACAAGGTTTCCTACGACCATCAACAGGAGATGTGGTAAATCAGTCCACGTTTCTTTATAAACAAATGGCCGATAGGACTGTGAGGCCGCAAAATTATGCAATGGAAAAATTTTTGAAAAAAGCATGGCTTCTGCCTGTACTCTTCTGCGCGATGATTTCATGCTTCGCACTGACATCGTGCGGTGATGATGATGATGAACCGGGTGACGCATCTTCTCTTGTTGGAAAATGGGGCATGGAAGGAGTCCTTGACGGTGATTATGTAACCTCAACGATGGATTTTCACAAAAACGGTACTGTTACCGTTGAAGAAAAATTCCGTAATTACCCGGAGGATAACTACAAAGTCACCGTTAACTACACAGTTGAGGGTGATCTCTCAGAGGGTGCTACACTCAATATGTACGGTAAAGATGCCGATGGAGAGAATTATAGTCAAACTTATGTTGCTACAATTTCAGGAAAGACTTTGACTTTGATTGGTGTCGGAGGCGAAGCCGATGGTGAATGTCTCGCTCTTACAAAAAAATAAATCGAGATAAAGACAACTCGGTCTTTTCAGCATAGGGAGTGTTGCCGTACTTTTGCAGTGTACGTCAACACTCTTTCGTTTTGGACGCTATCTCAACCCTTTAGCTCGTCGATATGGTGGGATAAAAATCCTTGCACCTTGGAGTGTGTTGTCGGACAATCGGCTTGATGGGTTCCGCAAGCACTGGGATTGTGATATGTACGATTACCAAGTGTTGTTTATAACCGTTCTGTGCCATCGACGAAATCGAGGAGCTGGGCGGGTATGGTGACGATGTGGTCGGCATGGTATTCGCGCAACTCAGAGACGGGACGGAATCCCCATGTGACGCCGGCTGACTCTATGCAGGCCCTGCGGGCGGTCTCCATGTCGATGCCCGAGTCGCCGACGTAAAGCACATCGGCCTTGGGCGTCGGATTTTTCGATAATATGTCAAAGACAATGGATGGATCGGGCTTGACGGGATAGTCCTCTTTCTGTCCCTCGATGGCCGCCCAGCGTATGGAGGGGAAGAAGTGATGTATCAGTTTGTCGACAGCGCTTTGATATTTGTTGGATGCCACGGCGAGTTTGACTCCACGCTCCTGTAGCTCGGCCAACAACTCGGGGATGCCGTCGTAGGGCACAGTCGTGTCAGTGTTGTGTTCGCTGTAATATTCGATGAATTTGCGCCGCAGTGCCGTGACGGTCTGTTCGGCTCTTGAACCCTCCGGCAAAGCGCGTTCGAGCAATCGGGTCACACCGTTGCCGACAAAAAACGGGTAAGCCGACAGGTCGTGGGTGGGAAATCCACTCTCGGCAAGCGCATGGTTGGTGGCTCGTCCGAGGTCGGTTATGGTGTTGAGCAGTGTGCCGTCAAGGTCAAATATCACGAGTTGTTTCATTGTCGTAGGATTGATATGCGTTATTGTGGATTGTGTCCCATAAGCAGCTGCGCCCTCACCGGGTCTACGCCGAGTCTCAGCGCCTGGCGCAGGTCGTTGTCGGCATCGCGGCTTTGATAGCGGAGCTTGTGGAGGTAGGCCCGATAGAGATACAGGTCGCCGTCGTCCGGGTCGAGTCGCAGTCCGGCAGCGATGTCGTCAGCGGCCTCTCCATACCTCTTGAGCATCAGCAGACATGCTGCCCGGCCTCCGTGATAGGCTGCCGATGGTTTTCGCTCAATGAGTATGTCGTACTGGCTGACGGCCTTGTCATATTGTGCCGTGTGCTGGAACAGCGATGCGCGTGCGGTTGGCGCCTCTATGCCGTCGGGCGACAGACGGTCGAGGACTTTCACGTCATCCTCGGCTGCAAGGTAGTCGCGGCGCATGACGGCGAGCATCGCGTGCATGAACCGTGGCTCGGTGAGTGTGGAGTCGATAGTGATTATCTCGCTGTAATCCCGGTAGGCGTCATCAGTGCGCCCAACGGTTTGCAGCACTTTGGCACGATTAGCGAGTACGACAGTACTCCCGGGGGCAAGCTCATGGGCCTTGTCGAGGGCTTCGAGGGCGAGACTGTCCTTGCCGAGGTTAAATCGCGCCATGCCGAGATTGGACAGCAGCAAGAAGTTTGACGGATTGGACGGCTCGGTGTCGAGGGCATCGAGTATTATTGTCTCGGCGTCCTGCCACAGATTCTGCCCGAGTGCCTTGTCAGCCTCGCCGACAAGGTCAAGGTAGGGTGTCTGACCATGGGCGGTTGCCGCGATTATTGCCAATATGGCGTATATGGTGAGTCGCATGTGCCGTTTTACTGGTTATCCGTCTGCAAAAGTAACTATTTTGCCCAAATGAAGTATATCGGCAAATGTTATATAATGAAAATCGGGATGCTGTCTGGCGACGCATCCCGATGTATCAATAGGGTAGGAGGAGTTTACTTGTCCTGGACGAGGGTAATGAGGAATTCTTTCGGATCCTCGGGGCTTTCCTGAATCTCAATTTTGTCCTCACGTGCGAGCCAGCCAATGGCGGCATAGAGTTCCTTGTCCTTGAGTTTGGTTATTTTCTTAATCTGTTTTGTGCCAAGCACATCTGCCTCATTGAGGGCGTTCCACAATAGTCCGGCCCATGTGCCGATTGTTTCAGTGTTCATAATTTCGTCAATTTTATTAGACAATGTTTGATATTACTTGAATTTTTGATTCTGCAAATTTACGTAAAATTTTGTTTTACGCAAGTTGATTTACTTAAATTTTGCTAAAACGACAGTCTGTGAACGTGCATCAGGCATAATTGACGTGATGACGGAATGATTGCCATTTTAATAGATAACAATTTTTATTTCAAAATGTTGGTATAAAAGTTTTTTACATCCGACCAACGGTAGAACGGATATCGGTCGGTCTCAACCGGGATTGATGTCTCTCGCTCATTGAGCATCAACTTGACGAGCACGTCTCCCTCACGGTCGCGGAAGAATATCAGCTGCACGTTTCCGGCCATCGGGGCAATCTTGAAATCGGCAAAGTGACTGTAGGTATCCTCGGGGCGTCCTGTTGCATTATAGCACTCGTTGAGCCTCAATGCGCCGGCAAGGGGTATGAGATCACCGTCATGGCCAAATCGGAGGGTGGCCCCGTTGCCGCCCGATTCTATCATCTCGTCGGCGCTTTCGATGATATTTTTGATGAGGTTGTGTGCATTCTCAAGAGTCTTTCCCTCGGCCATCGTGTGGTTCGCGTTGCATACGTAGAAATTGTAGTTGGCTACCTGCCAGAGGTCAAACAGCTCTTGCTTGTCAAACACGTCCATGAAGCTGATGGGCGACTCCATGTTCTGCATATCGACGGCAATCCAGTAGAGGTCCCACATGAATTGGTCAGGATTGACCTTGCGCCTGACGTAATCCTTGTCGGCAAACAGCGATGTCACGAGTCTTCCGGGATTGGTCTTCTCATCCTTGAACTTGCGGAATTCCTCGCGCCATGGACCTTTGTCACCGACATAGTCACCCCATTCGGGACTGTGATAGTCGAGGTAATACTTGTATCGGTTGCTTGATTCGCGGGGGATGTCGAGTGTCGGTTTGTGTTCCTTGAGACTTTCGCAAAATGCCGCCATGCTCAAGGCACATCTCACGACTGTCGTCGACTTTGCCGTCACCGTGGGTTTGCCCTCAAACACCTCGGGATATGATTGGTACATGCGTGAGGCTATACCCCTGTGCTGGCGCACTCCGAGTGGTGTCAGGTCGCCTCCACGCCCCTCAGCCTCAGGCCATATAGCGGTGAGCCGCTGATATACGTCTTCTCCCAACGGTGTCAGGGCATTGGCCTTGTGCGCGTCTTCCATCAGGTCGATGGCGCGGCGGTAGTCATCGTCACTAATGAGGTATCTCGACCCATGCCGGCCGTAGTGGCTCACGTAAAATGGCTTGTAGCCTTTTGGCGCGGGGGTGTTGTGGCTTTCTGTCACAGGATATGCGTAGTAGACACCTCCGGCCTTCTCGGGGATGGCGAATATCTCGTCGGGAGTCGTCTGTGACGATGACTGTATTGCCGTGGCGATGATTGTCGGCAGTAGGAGCGCGTTTCTGAGTGATATTTTTATCATGTCGTGGTTGGATTATTATTGTCTTGATAAGTAATCTTGGATGTGATAGAACCATTGCCATGACAAAGAAACGAAATATTTGCCAAACTTTGAGTATTTTGCGCCGGGAAAACTTATTATTGCATTATTGCCAGGCTCCTTTTAACTTAGCGACCTTGAGCTCTGCCTTTTTGCCGTTGATGGTTAACTCAACAACAGGGTTGGAAAACTTGGTAAGGTGTTGGAATGTAAGAGTTACCTTTGCCACGCCATCTGTGACGTTGGTGTCAACCGAGTTGACTTCATACCCTTTTCCACCCTCAACGGGGAAAAGCATCACATCGGATACTATGTACTCTCCATCAGCGTCTTCATCGGTGAAGACAATGGTCACTTTATTATCATCATTATTGAAGTAGCAACAATGAGGTGCTGCACTCGCGGCCACACTTGCAACAGCAAAGGCTATTGCGACAATAAATTTTCTCATAATTGTATAAACTTTATTAGAATCGGTTCTTTTCGTCAGTACCTGCTCCGCGGCCTTTGTATCGGTCACGAGTGGAATTGAATGTATATTGCAGCGTCAGGTAAAATGAACGGCTTAAATCAGTGACACAGACATAGCGTGTTATGTCACGACTATATGATGTCACTCCGTAATTGCGTTTATTGAAGATGTCGTTAGCCTCTAAAGTGACGCTGAAACTGTTGTTGAAGAAAGCCTTGTAAAGCTTCGCGTTCATGTATGAGCAGGATTTGCGATACATGTTCCTGTCATTACCGGCACTTTCCCATGCCATATCTATATTGAGCCAAATATCATAGGGCAGGTGGATTGCGTTCTGCCACTGTATCATGCCTTGGGGATTGTTGAGATGCTTCAGGCCTTGCCATGTATCTATTGAGAACCATTGCTTTGTAAGACCGAGGTTTATTCGCGGCTCCCATATACCAACGTTGAAACTGGTTCCGATGAAGGCTCGGATTGAATGGATCTCAGGAAAATTGTCAATGGTCATGAGCTTGACTTCCCCGGTATCTCCATAAGGCTTGGTAGTGGAAATGATAGGGTCTTTTTTAAGCGTGTATGAGAATTGTGCAAAAATTTTTTTCCAGGCTCCGGTGAGTTCGACAGTATGGGTTTTCTCAGGTTTAAGATACGGATTGCCGCCTTGGAGAGTAAAACGGTTGATATAGTCGATGGTGCCGTCCAGGTCGCCATAATTTGGGCGTTGAGTCTTGCTTGTGTAACTCATTGAGAGTTGAACCTGCCCTATCTGCGTTGACATGAAGCATGAAGGAAAGAGATTGTTGTATGTCTTGCTTTGGTCATCGTTCCTCTGTCCGTTTTCCAGATAGTCGAACTTTACGTGTTCATATCTCACTCCGGCACCGATGTTGAACCGTCCGAAAGTTTGCCGCAGGTCAATAAAACCGGCTATATTGCTCTCGTCCACCCTTGTATCTGCATCGTCGATGATTACAGCATCGGTCATATAATCCGAGGAAAAACGAGATGACACAAATTCTTCACCAACCTCTATACCGCCTTTCCAAAGCGGATAGCTCAACACAAGTTTTTCTGCGAACATTCGGCTCCTGTTGGTGCTGGAAGATGATATGAGCGCACTGCCTTGATTTACGCTGACTTCATCAACGGTGACATTAGACCTTGATTTTCTCCATATATAATCCGTGTTGAAGTCAATGCCCAAATCGCCGACTTTGCCATTATAATATAGATTAGCCCCGTGTTTGGGCAATGTCTTTGTATGGCCGGATCTGGTGCTTGTGGCACCATCGAAGAAATCACCGTTGACTGAAAGGTCTGTGACGTGTGTATGGTGCATCTTGTCATTGGTGAGTCCATTGGCATAGTATGCACCAATCGAATGTCTGTCGTTAAACATATATGAGAATCCAGCCTTGCCGAAACACTCGGTTACGTTTCCATAGCCGGTCTGCGTGATTTTTTCTTCCCAGTTAAGAGATGAATTAGACACACCGTATTGGTTGCTTTGGAATTTGGCAGTGGCCTCCCCGAAATTGGCGAACACTTCCAAACCACCGATTCTGTATTTGAAGTTCGCTTGATTTGAGTTAGTAAAATATTTGTTCTCCCTTAGAACAGAGCGAAACAGACCGCTGAATCCCTCTCCCTGCGGTCGCTTGGTGGTTATGCGGATTACCGATTTTACCGAGGCATCATATTTGACACCGGGGTTGGTGACCACCTCGACATTCTTTATATCAGCCGAACTGATCTGCATCAGCTCGTTGGAATCCCTGATCAAACGGCCATTGATATAGATTGCGGGTGAACCCTTGCCAAATACTTCAAACGCGCCATCACGGCCTACAACCATAGGCACCTGGACCAAGACATCCTCAGCAGTACCTGCGTGTTCAAGTTGAGAACCTGTAACGGTGGTGACAAGGGCATCGCCCTTGATTGCGGTAACCGGGCGGTCGGACTTGACAACTACTTCACCGAGCATAACGCTCTCGGGGGTTAAGGTGACTATCCCAACGTTACCAGTCGAAGGTATATCTTTTGATACGGCAGCATAACCGATAGATGAGAATTTGAGAAAAGCCGGTACATTAACGGCTTCCTCAAAAAGAAAACTGCCGTCTTCGTTGGTGATTGTGCCCGAAATAAATGTTGAGTCATTCTTATTGAGAAGAACAACATTTACAAAATCAAGAGGCGTGTTGTTTTCATCAACGACCTTGCCGGTAATACCTTGAGCCATTGATGAAAATATTGTAGTAGAGATGACTACAGAGAGTAATAACCTTGCCATAATATATATATATATATATATATATATATATATATATTCTTTTTGTCGGCAAAGTAAGTTCAGGAATGCGACTTTGACGTAAACAAATGTTTATGCCTGTGTCATTTCCTCAAATTTTTTCGGATACGGCTCAGATGAATTGGGGTGACGAGAAGATACGAGGCAATGTCGCGGAGCGTTATTTGCTCCAAAACATTGGGATATTTTTCAACAAGTTCAAGATAACGCTCTGTCGGTGATTTTGAGTAAAGTCGAAGGTAGCGAGTATATGCCTCTTCCAATACCACGGCTGACATGTGTGGTATTAAACCGGGATTATCCTGTGTGATGAAATCTCTTAGAGTGCGTAACGGAACTTGAATGACCTCGGAATCACAACCTGCAATTATTGAGATTTTGGAAGGCTTGTCGAAAATGAATGATTGCGTAAAGTCCATTATGCACTCGTCAGCAAATGTAAACCCTGTAACGGCATAATCTCCCTTTGATGTAAGCACACAATATTTGAAATAGCCGGATTTAACGAAGCCAACATATCTCCCGATACTTCCGGCTTCTGCAAAACAATCTCCCTTTACATAGCGAACGGTGTTGCCGTTAGCCATGCAATACTCGCGTATCGCCTCAAAGTCAATGTATGAAAGGAAATCGTTTAATTGCGCCATAAAGTATATGATATGTTTTACAAAGATACCATATTTTTGCAAATACACCGAAAATGACTAACTTCGCATTGGTAAGGATGAGGCATATACCACAATGTGCCATTATTATGATGTTATGGACGGACTGGTTATAAAAAATACAGGCAGCTGGTATGTCGTCAGGACTGACGATGGCCGGGAAATCAATTGTAAGATCAAAGGCAATTTCCGCATCAAGGGGATACGTACCACCAATCCGGTCGCTGTCGGTGACCGTGTCACGATAACCGATGGAGGCGACGGCGGTTCGTTCATCACCGGCATAGCTCCGAGACGCAACTACATCATACGCCGCGCGAGCAACCTGTCAAAGGAGGCGAGCATCATCGCCGCCAACATCGACATGGCCTATCTCGTGGTGACTCTCGTCCATCCCGTCACATCGACAACGTTTATCGACCGGTTTCTTGCCACGGCCGAGGCTTACCGTGTCCCCGTGACATTGGTCATCAACAAGGTCGATCTCCTTGACAATCCCGATGACCGGGAGCTGCTCGACGCTGTGACCTATCTCTACCGCTCGATCGGATATGACGTACTGCACGTTTCTGCTCTCACCGGCGAGGGTATCGATTCACTGCGACAGGCCATCTCGGGACGCATATCACTTTTCTCGGGCAATTCGGGGGTGGGTAAGTCGTCTTTAATCAATGCAATAGTACCCGGACTTGGCTTACGTACCGCCGAGATTTCGGCAATGCATGACACCGGTATGCACACGACCACTTTTTCAGAGATGTTCCCGGTTGAGGGTGGGGGATATATCATTGATACCCCAGGGGTAAAAGGATTTGGCACCATAGACTTTGATAAGCAGGAGGTGGGACATTTCTTCCCCGAGATATTTGAGGCATCGCATGATTGCCGATACAACAACTGCACCCATGTCCATGAGCCGGGATGTGCCGTACTTCGCGCCATTGACGAGCAACGCATCGCCCGCTCCCGCTACGCTTCCTATCTGAGCATAATGGACGATGCGGACTCCGACAAGTACCGCAAGCCATTCTGACACACGCCGTGGTGCCTGTCCGTGCCACCGCTGAACGCCACCGTGTGCGCGTCAATACTACACGCCACCATTGTGCGTCATGCTGATATCCGGCTTCACGTAAGCACGCCTTTCTCCAATATGTGGACGACATACAGCCGTGTCGCGTGAAGATGTCGCGTGAGGTCATATAATTTGTATATAACCCAAATCCAAATTATTATGACCACTGTAAAAGTAAAATACCGACCCTCCGTCCATCCTGACCGCAAGGGGGCCATCTTCTTCCAGATTACCCATGACAGGAAAGTGCGTCAATTCAATACCGAATACCGCATATTTAATGATGAGTGGGACGCGACACGCTCAAGGCCGATACTCCGTTGCGTCAGCGTCGGGAAAACCGCTGTCACGACGGTCAGTGAGCTGATACGTCGCGACATAGAGCGGTTGACCCGGATTGTGGGGCGTTTTGAGGCCAGGGGATTGCCCTATACCGCAGATGATGTCATTGACGGGTTCAAGCGATATATGAGGGAATATTCTTTAGGCGGCTATATGGAGTCGCTGATTGAAAACCTTAGGCGCAACGGCAAAACCCGCACATCTGAGACCTATACAGCCGCACTCAATAGCTTCAGGACATTCCAATCGCAGCATGGATGTGGGGACATTGGTCTCACCGCCGGAGACCTGATGCTCGACTGTCTGACATCGGAAGTGATGGAGGCTTATGAGGCATGGCACAAGGCGCGGGGCAACACGCCAAATACCATATCATTTTATACGCGGATACTCCGTGCGGTTTATAACCGGGCCGTGGTTGGCGGCATAATCGCTGACCGCAATCCGTTCCGACGGGTCTATACCGGCATCGACAAGACCGTCAAGCGTGCGCTACCATTGGAGGTTATTCGGAAAATCAGGACTCTTGACCTGTCGTCCACCCCACGGCTCGACCATGCCCGCGATATGTTTCTGATGAGTTTCTATCTCCGTGGAATGAGCTTCATCGACATGGCCTTCCTGAAGAAATCCGATCTTAGAAACGGTTACGTGACCTACCGTCGCCGCAAGACCGGCCAACGGCTGACCATCGCATGGACGCATGAGATGGGGATGGTGCTTGACAAATATCCCGACAATCCGACACGATACCTGCTGCCCATCATAACGACAGTCGGGCGCAACGAGCGGTGGGCCTACCGCAACGTGGGATACAACATTAATCGCAGCCTGAAAGTGATTGCAGCAATGGTTGGCGTGGAGATTCCCTTGACGATGTATGTCGCCAGACATTCATGGGCATCAGTTGCCAAGTCCAAGGGCATCCCTCTCAGCGTCATCAGCCAAGGCATGGGTCATGATTCCGAAGCCACCACCCAAATCTACCTCGCCTCCCTCGACGCTTCTGTCGTTGACAAAGCCAACGCTGCTATTATCGGCTCATTATAATGAAAAAACGCCTCGGTTTCTCGTGCTAACCGGGGCATCTGATTATCGGTGCGATTTGCCAAATCTCTTGGCAAGAGTTACCTATTTTGTGTGCAATGTTACGAAAAATATTTGAAATAAGCATCATACGATTCCATTTTTAACTCAAATTTCTCAAAAAATGAGCATTTGTTTAGCGAAATCGCTTATACGGCGCGTCTAATAGGCTGAAAATCAACACTATCACGCTCATCCAAATCTCTTGCCAAGAGATACCTGCAACCAGTGCAAAACTATTAACCATCATGTCACAAAACAAAACCGTTTTTCCGGGCGTAGGTCTCGAAGGTGATTATAATCCCAGTCAAGGACAGCAGTATGCTGGCGGTGGTCAGCCATATTCACGTCCGTCCAATCCCAATAGGGGAAGCGGCACGGTATATCCCGGTATGGATATTCCCTCGGCCGGTGCCCCTCGTGTCTCTCATGAGGTCAGGCAAAGTGCGCCGCGTCCAAGCGGCAAGCCCATTGTCGGATTTCTATACTCTATATCGCGTACAGGCGTAGGCGAATATTGGCCGTTGCATATCGGACAGAATATAATAGGCAATGGGTCTGACTGTGATATCATACTTGGAGAGGGGACTGTGTCTCATCGACATGCCAATCTCCATATTAACAAGATGAAAAAGCCCGAAAAGACAGAGGCAACGATTTCTGATCTGGGTTCGACTAACGGTACCCAAATAAACGAGAACAGTGTCTCGGTCGCACGTCCTGTCGAGTGTGTGAATGGCGACATAATAACGATTGGGGAGAATTATGACCTTCTCCTTGTCCTGATTGACACCAAGGCATTGGGCCTGCATGTAGCTGAGTCATTTATTGATGTAAGGGCAGAACAGGATGAACCGTATATGTCATCGGGGATACCCGCAGCTGGCGAAAATGCCACACGCAACGAGCAGGACTTCCCTCCTCGGTTTAACGGCCCGGACAGTAGTCCTTATAGTGGGGCCAACCGTCCCGCTGACTCGACTGTGGGTCTCGATTCAAATAGTGGGTTCAGGAGTGGTGGAACCATCGGTATGGATTGACTATAATCTCTAAATTTGATGGCATCCGTAAGAATTCAAGGAGAAAACGAACGCCGGAAAGGCATATACTATGAGTATGACCCTGCTGACGCTCCATTGGGCGAGGGGGGCATGGGAAAGGTATACCGTGGATGGTGTTGCAGCGAGATGACAAATCAGAGGAGAGAGGTTGCAATTAAATTCCTGTATAGCGATCTCCCGCCCCATGTCATCGCCCGTGCCCGCAGGGAGGCCGCCGTCCAGCTGCGTAATGATAATCTCATAGAGATGCTCGGATTTGTCGAGATAAACGCCAAGGATGAGGTGGGGCAACCAATTGTCCGTTATCATGTCATCAGTGAATATCTGCATGGGGTGACATTGGACAAGCTGTTGGCTGGCAATGTCTGTGACTCAAAGGGAAATATAATCCCGTTTGCACAGGAGTTGTATGGCAAGTTCCTGAGCAATCCGTATGGCTTTGCCTTGACTGTCGTGCGCAACCTCCTGAGTGGGCTGATTGCACTCCATGATGGGTCGTACATACACAGGGATATCGACCCGTCAAACGTGATGGTGACCTCTGATGGTAAAATCAAGCTCATAGACTTTGGTATTGCCAAGAAGTTGAATGGAAACAATACTAAGGAAAGCTCATATACGGTTGACGGACAATTCATCGGAAAACCCAAGTATGCCGCGCCCGAACTGGTGCGTGGACTTGTCGATTCGCAGAATGTGACGACCGACATATATGCTGTCGGAATACTCCTTTATCAACTGTTGACCGGGACAGTGCCATTTGACGGTGAGATGGCCGAGGTGATGGATATGCAGCTCAACAAGAAAATGCCGTTGCATAACGTCAAGCAAAAGCAAATTAGGGAAGTTATCAAGACCGCAACGCAAAAGAAACGTTCTCTCCGATATCAGAGCGCGGCTGAGTTCAGGGTAGCGGTTGACCGCCTTGTTCCCCTGCAATACCCGGCCAAGGTGATTGATGTCAAGACCGTGTCAATGATTGCCGTTAGTGCCGCCGCGCTTGTGGGACTTATAATGGGCGGCGTGAGTCTTATAAACAGGAGTGGCACGGATGAAATGGCTGTGCCGGACAACGATGTCATTGCTGAGGTCGTACACACTGATGATCATCATCAGCAGACAGTCTCTGATTCATATCAGAGGGCTGTCACATTAATGTCTGATAAGTCTACTGCCGGGCAGGGTTTGTCGATGTTGAGGACTTTGGCCGATAATCGGGATTACCAGTCGGCATTCCTGCTCAGCCGATTGTATTTTAACAGCAATGAGAGCGTGAGGATAGGAGATTTCTCCGATTCAATCGCGCTTTTCAGGAATAATCTCGGCATGAAGGCTCAAAATCAGGAGGCACACCGGCTGCTCAAAAATGCAGTATCAATAAATTCTATGGACTACAGGTCATTGTATGAGCTTGGATGTGACTATAAGTCCAAGAGACGTGGAGCAACTTTTAATCCTGACTCTGCCTACATTTATCTTAGCAAGGCTAAGCAACTGGCTGTACAGGCCGGTGACCAGGATTATGAGCGTGAGATTGCAAAACGAATGGTCAACCTAAAGCCGGTGAAGTGATATGAGTAGCAGAACTGTTTTCCAGAGGCCCGACGACCCGTATATCTATCTTCTCGTGATGGGTGAGTGGTATTGCTATGATCCCACCTCCTCTCCGCTTGGCAGTGGTGCCATGGGTACGGTGTATATCGGATACAGGGTCAAGGATGGTGCGCGTATGGCGATAAAGAGGGTCAAGGACAGCTATGCCAATAATCCCATGATACGTGAGCGGGCGCGTCAGGAGGCATCCTTGGCTTTTCGTCATAAAAACCTCATTGAGATGATTGGCTACTGCGAGTACGCGCCGTCCGGCGGTCCGATATTTCTTGTGAGCAAGTTTGTCTCCGGCAAGAATATTGATGACTACGCCAGGGAGTTTCTCAATGGCCCCGACCGTGTCGAGAAGATATGTAATGCTATCATGCAGGTCTTGGATGCCCTTGAGTATGTACACTCACGAGGGGTTATCCATCGTGACATCAAGCCGTCCAATATAATGGTCGAGGCCGACTCCAATATCCGTCTCATGGATTTAGGTATCGCGAGGATGAATGACGGTAACAAGTTCTCGCGGTACGGATTTATAGGAACTCCGCAATACTCCGCACCCGAGCAGATTCTCCGTGATAAGAACCGCACCGTGCAGATCAATGCCGCCACCGACCTATATGCCCTCGGCATAACCCTTTACGAGCTGCTGACGGGTGATAATCCGTTTGATGCAGACACGGAGGTGGATACGCTTACTCGTCAGATGAGAGAGTCGCTCCCGGCTCATGACGCTATACCAAAGCGGGTTATGGCCGTAATCGCTAAGGCGACGGAGAAGGAACAATCAAAGAGATTCCAGACTGCGGCGGAATTTCGTGATGCTCTCAGGGAGGCATTGCTTCCTCCAAAATCAATGTTTCAACGATTTAAGGATTGGATTGGCTTTAACTAAAAACTGTCTTAAAAATGGATTTGGTTCAACAACTACATACACCCGACTTTATCACCGGGTTTGCTGAGTCTCGGATAGGAGGTCGTTCCGAGAATCAAGATTCATACGGGAGTGCCGACACGCCATACGGCTTTGTCGTAACAGTCTGCGATGGTATGGGTGGTGGCCCTGGGGGCAAGACAGCATCTACCATAGCTGTAAATGAGATTATAAACGGTATTAAGGAGGGTAATCCGGATGACACCGCCGTAAATATACTGATAAAGGCCATACGTCGCGCCAATCTCGCTATCATGGAGAAAGGACAGGAGACACCCGCTCTCAAGGGCATGGGGTCTACTTGTACGGTATTGCTCATAAGTGAGGAGTCGGCTATAGTGGCACATGTGGGTGACAGCCGTGTGTACCAGCTGCGTGGCAAGACAAAGGTATTCCGAACGTTTGATCATTCAATGGTTTTTGACTTGGTCAGACAAAAGGTCATCACGGAGGAGCAAGCACGACTGTCGGCCCAGTCAAACGTAATCACCCGAGCCTTGGGCATAAAACCTGACATAGAGGTAGATACAGTCGAATTACCCTATGAGGCCGGTGATAGGTTTGTCCTTACTACTGACGGTATCCATGGCTCTGTGGCCGAGACCGTCCTTATAGAGATGGCTTCTGACAAGAAACATGCGCTCGGGACGGTCACTGACGAGATTGCCACCACAATTGATGGTAACGGACGTCGGGATGGTGGAGGCCACGACAATCTTACTATCGCAATAATTGAAACTAACATAAAATCAAAACTCAAATCAAAAATGAACACTAAAACCAAATTCCTATTCGGCGTGGTCACGTTAATCTGTCTGTTGAGTTTGGTATTCAATGGCATATTGCTCAGTCGGAACAATTCATCAGTATCGGAGGTTGAGACTGCTGCCCAGACTCAAGCTGATTCTCTTAAATTGGTGATCGCGGAGATGGAATCAGTCATAAAGACCCAGAAAGATGAGATTAAGACCGCTCAATCATCCGCTGCATCTTCAATCAAGGAATACGAGTCTAAGGTGAAGCAACTCGAAAAGACCGTCACGGAGCTTAACAATAAGATAGCCTCGAAAGAGACGGATGAGAAGGTGTCGGGCGGAAAGCCCGAGAAAGCGTCGAGCGGAAAGCCGGTTAGGCGATCAGGAGGAAAGTGATAAGGAAACTAAATCAGATAATATTTAGCGCTAAAGCAATTAGATATGAAAACTTATTCGATAGGTCGCGACCTTAACTGCGACATTGTAATAAACGACTCGACTGATGTTATCAGCCGTCGTCACGCGTTGCTGAATATCACACCTTCGGGCAAAATGACCATCATTGACCAAAGCAGCAACGGAACTTATGTAAATGGTATACGCATATCCCAGAACGTGCCGGTCCCGGTCACCCGCAAGGATGTGATATCGCTGGCTCATGTGGCAAAACTGGATTGGAATCAAGTGCCCAAATCCAATAGGTGGACTATGTATGTCCTTATCGCTGTGATTGCACTCGCTGTGATTGCCGGAATAGTCTTTGGCCCTAAGCTCTTGAAGTCTGATGATGGCGGTGCATCCCCGACTGAACTCACAGACTCCGCGCTCATCAAGCAAAAGGAAGCAGAGCGTCTCGATTCGATAAAGAATGTGGAGAAACAAGATTCAATCAAGAAAGCGGCAGACAAGGCACGTCGTGATTCCGTCAAGAAAGCCGAAAAGGGTAAGGAGGTCAAGAAAGCCGCTCCAGCCAAGCCTGCTGATAATGGTAAAGGCAAGTCGGGCAAGAACAACGACAAGGACAGCAAGTCAAAGAAAAAGTCGAAACATACTCTCGGCTAATATTCTAATACTAAATAAGAAATAGATTATGAGACTGTTAAAAGTAGGCAGGGATTCCAGCTGTGACATCGTTCTCCACAGCGACAAGGCAAGTGCGCTCCATGCCGAGATAACCATACTCAACAACGGTGACATCCTCCTTGAGGATAAGAATAGCCGTAACGGGACGTTTATCATGAACCGTCCTATAAAACCGGGTACCCAGGTGTCGGTAAAGCGTGGTGATGCAATCCGTTTCGGCGATGTCGAGCTTATTTGGGATCAGGTGCCGCAGCCTGAAGATTTGTCGAGATTTAAGGCCGTATATGGTATCGGGACAAGCATGAGAAATGACATTCAGATCGCGGGTAACACCGCGAGCCGGTATCATGCCACCTTGAAGATTGACAAGAATGGCAAAGCTTTCCTCCAGGACCATAGCAAGAATGGGTCGACGATTAATGGTGAGCGCCTGAACCCCGGACAGACACGGCAGGTAAAACGTGGCGACTCGATTGTCTGTGGCGGTATTCCCGTCAATCTCACCCAATTTATACCCGGTAATCAGTGGAAAAACGTTATCGGTATAGCCGCCGCTATAGCTGTCCTTGTCGTTGCCGGATGGGCTGCCTGGAAATATGTCCCTTGGAACAGTACGGTATCTCCTGTCACTACTCAAGCAATGGAAAATGCCTCGGCATGTGTCTATGGTGGCTTCTATTTTGAGGCCAAAATCAAAGACGATCCTTTCAAAGGCAAAGTCGATGGATGGCCAGAAGTATGGACATTCGGGTTTGATCGTAATGGGAACCTGGTAAATAAGGATTTCAATGTAGTCTGCAAGACTCTTTCAAATAATAATGGTTCAATAATCCCATATCCGTATACTGGTACTGCATTCTTCATATCAAAAAATGGAGAAATGGGTACGAATCGTCATATAGCCGTACCATGGGAATATGAAAAAGAAAATTATGAAGATGATATTCGTAATTTCATTATGACCATGAAGAATCAGTTTGCTGCGCGTTTGGCAATGGGCACCAGTTCAAGTCTTGAAGAAGCACAAGCCCGTTTTAATCGCATGAGTAGTTCCGAAATAGAAATTGGAGGTTCGCTTGAATATTTTGGAGTAGGATTGACTGGCTCTAAAATAGATAATGATAGAGATCTGCTCCCGGCTCAAGTCATTGCTGAATCTGGAGATAAAGATAAAGATATCGCATTGATTAGATTGAAATCAGCCAAAACGCCAGATCATATAGTTAAATTAGGAGCAATCTATGATATTGATAAAGCAAGAGTCGATGAACGGTCATTGATTCCTCAAACAGAAGAGCTAAATATTGTAGGTTATCCTATTGGAGATGTTGTGGGTACTAAACTGTTCAATGGAAAAGAATTGCATCCGACTAATCACTCAACAAAGATTAGCAAAGTGCCGGATGACAATCAAATTCAGATACAAGCAACTGGAATTGGTGGATTCAGCGGGTCGCCTGTAAGTGATAGCAATCATCGTCTTGTAGGTGTGCTATGTAGCGGTTTTAGGAATACGGATGTCACATATTGCTGCAACATCAAGCACTTGGTCGAACTCTACAACAAGCATAAGGTAAGGGAATGAGGTCTATCAAAGCCATATTGACAATACTTGTGACAGTGATGGCATCTGACATAGCATGTGCCAAGACTGCCACTTGGGCGATATCCCCGCGATATGATGAGCTGGTCCGCTACCATTCTGACATCTTCGCATTCCGTCAGGGTGGGAAGTGGGGACTCGTGAAGTTCGGTAATGTTGAGATACTCCCCGCAAGCTACGAGTATATCACACCATTTGTCAACGGTTATGCGTTGGCCGGAATCAAGGAGGGCTCAAGGTACTTGTTACAGGCTGTAATAAGTGAGTCGGGCAAGGTCAGCACTTTGCGTGAAAGGCTCTATCTTCCGTCGAGCAACCAATATTTCTCAGAAGGTAAATTGGCCGTGTCAGACCGTAGTGGCAAATATGGCTATATCTATCCGTCGGGTGTATTGGCTGTCAGATGTCAGTTTGACAGGGCATTCCCTTTCAAGGAGGGCTTTGCTCCCGTGAAGCAAGGAAATTATTTCAAGTACATAACCGATAACTACGACCGTAATCCGTCCGGGAGTATGTTGGTAGTCGATTTTCATTATGGTGACATGACGAGCGCGAGTTGTTTTTCCGGTGGATGTGCAGCTGTGGGCTACAATAAGGATTTTGCCCTAATCGGAGTAAACGGTAAGAAAATCAGAAAACTCAGCGAGAGTGAGTTCCGGCAGATATACAAGAATAACAATGCTGCTCAAAAGAGCGGCGACAGTTACGTGGACAAGAAGACGTTCAGCGAGTTTTCTGAAAATGGTCTGTACGGCTTGAGACAAGGTAATGAGTTGGTGGTAAAGCCGCAGTTTGACTCATTTCCATTCCAGTATGCCGATGGATATGTTGTAGCGGCCAAGGCCGGTAAGCAAGGACTGTTGACTGTCGTCGATGGAAATTATGACGTGGCTATGAAATCGGCATCTGGCTCAAGGTCAAGGCTCGATGTCGGACGGAAAGGAAATGTTGAGAACGTCACTCTCAATATCACCGCGCCGGCGTCCCATAATAACCTTTCTCTTAAACTCGATAACGGTGATGGCATAATGCGTGATGTCTCGTCGCAATTATCATTCAGTAACGGTAAGGCAAGTCTGTCGGTAACACCATCGCCCAAGGCTAATGTGGAGAAGTGCAGATTGAGGGCCGTGCTTGAGTCCGAAGGTCTCACCGTGGCTGAGGCTGTCAATGACTTTGAACTCTCATATCCGATAAGATTGCGTGTCACGCAGCCAAGAGCCGTATCGTCAAAAGCGGACGAGAATGACAATGTGACCATTTATGCGGTTATCTATAATGACTCAAACAAGGCTGTCACTGTGACAGCGACATTGAGCGCCAAGCAGACGGTCTCGCACACCTATACCATCCAGCCGGGTGGAAGTGCGAGAATCAGTGTCACCGAAAAGATTACGGTCGCGCAACATGTCAGTGCCTCTGTCGTGCTTAGCTCGGGCGAGAAGGCCGGTACTCCGACCCCATTATATCTTGAACCATATTTTTAATTCATATAAACAACCAATCTATGTTAAAAAGAGCATTTCTTACTCTTGCTGTTATTGCCGGCATGGCAGTCACAGCCACAGCCCAAGGCATAGTACCGGTAGATGATGTTGATTTCACAGCAAGTGAAGATCCCATCGGCGGTGAGGTGCTGAAGCCGTATGCCCTTTCGACAGGGCCCAAAGTGGGTGTCAACTATTCTATCGCGGGTGATCCTGACGGAATAGATCTCGGTATCTCGGGCAACATCGGATTTTCTGCCGGTGTAGCTGCCAATCTCCGTTTTGGCCGTCCTGCCGGTCGTCCGTTTGGTACGGAGCGTTTCGGTGTCCAGCTTGAGGCCCTTTATGCGATGCACTCCCTCCACAGTGATGTCGAGAATATCACGATGCACTGCTTTGAGATCCCCGTCCTGTTCCAGTGGTATTTCATCCCGACATTTGCCATCGAGTTTGGCCCGACATTTACCGGGGCATTCTCAACGTCACCCAAGGAGTTGCCTTACAATGACATCGTCTTTCAGATGGATAAGGTGAAGGCATACGACGTGATGCTTTCAATCGGTGTCAATTGCAAACTCAAGAACGGCTTTACCGCCGACCTGCGTTATAACTTGGGTAACAGCGATATGGCCGGAAACTTCAAGACAAAGGTCAGCACCATCTCTCTCGGGATAGGCTGGCTGTTCTCGGTAATCAAATAAAAGATGAGACAGATGAAAAAATATTTTGCAATTCTCGCAGCAGTATTCGCTGTGATTCTGTCGTCTTGCTCAAACGACGACATACCCGTAAGCCAGACAACTACGTTCAAGATCAATCCCAATACCGTCATAAGCGGATTTCAGGAATGGAATGCCGGGGACCTCACCGTGATAAACAGTTCATATCAACTTCGCATCAGGCTTCTCGTCTATAATGAGTCGGGCAGTCTCGTTCAAGAGGATGAGCAGTTTTTCACCGATTATGCCCATCTTATGACATCCAATCTTAACCTGGCGATGGGCGAGAGATATAAGGCGATTGCCATCACCGACATAACAAGGAAGTCGGACGGCTTTGAGTATTGGGAACTGTCAGGCAAGGAAAATCTGAGTACCTTGAAACTTTCTGATACCGGCTATCTTGGAAGTCAGAAAAATATCCTCGGTATCGCAAGTACCGATATAATCTCAGGTGACGGGACTCAGGTTGACATGAACGTCCAGCCTGCCGGCTCGCTCATCATTGTGTACTATGAAGGCATACGCTCCTGGTCTAATGTTACCGACTATCAGTTGGGCATAAATCGTAGCGCCGATTACGTGACATTTGATAACTTGGCTCAGCCCGAGTGGAATGTTCAGGCTTCATCTACGTATGATTGGCGAATATCTCATATAGAGGTCTCGGATTGGGATGACAGTCCGAATGTCGAGAATATATATGACTATGTGTTCACGTTGCCCTATGGTAATACCAACGTGGAATTTGAATATAAGACTTCTAACGGATGGTATTCGTTGACACGGTCTGCCAGCATCAATCTCGGCATCGGCAGCGAGTACCTGGTAAGGTGTGACATAGCCGAAAAGACTATTGATTGCGGCGCATTGGTCAGTGGACGCTCAGCCATGTCGTTTGGCGATATGCTGATGAAGTCGGCCTCCATGGATTACTGTCCTGTTGCCAAGTATGATGATATGAAGCTAAAGTAATTTGATGTGAGATACTACAGCTCTATATTTATTCTTTTACTCCTGATCCTTTGCGGGTGTTCATCCGAGGAACCTGAAATTCCTCAGGATGAACCCTCGCAAGAGGATTCAGACTACATATATTTGGAGTTTAACAAATGGGTGTATGAGCAGATGAACCACTCTTATCTGTGGCGTCAGGATATGCCAGACTCGCTATCCTGCGATTATCAACTTGCGCCCAAGGAGTTTTTTGAGAGTCTGCTGTCCCCTAAGGACAGGTTCTCCTATTTTACTAATAATCCATATTACAGGGGGCGGTCGGAATATGGTTTCGCTTACCAGCGATATAAGACACAGGGTGGGCATATTGTATATCAGATTCTTTACATAACCAACCCGCTGTTGAGAGAGCAGGGGATGAGGCGCGGCGATTTTGTCGAAATCGAAACCAATACCGGCTATAATACTTACCGAAAATTGCAGATTAGCGATAATCGGTTTGTCAAGACCGACAAGACATTCAAGGAAGGGCTCGCGTCGCTGGGATCGACTAATAATACAGTATTGTTGGACAGCGTCTACAATGTCTCCGGGCATAATGTCGGATACATATGCTATCTGGAATTTGACCAGATATCTGACTTGGAAGCGTCACTTGTCAAGCTATACGACACAGGTATAGACGAACTTGTGGTAGATTTGCGATATAACCCGGGCGGTTACGTGAATACGTGTCGGTATTTGTGTAACAGTGTCGCGCCATCTGCCGCGTATAACAATGTTTTTCAAAAGTGTAGTTACAACGATATATTGTCACGTGAATATCTGGCTTCACTCGGGTCTCCGTATACATTCACCTATTACGAGACCCCGGTCTCCCTTGATGACAATATATTAGGTTCAAAAATCATCCCGCTCAATCTTCGGCGCGTGATATTTTTGACATCCCGTCATACGGCCTCGGCAAGCGAGGCGGCTATAATATGCTTGCGACCATACATGGATGTGGTGGTAATAGGAGAGACCACTACTGGCAAGGGGGTCGGGTCATGGACGATATATGACACCCAATATAAATATGCTCTCCAGCCTATAACGATGAGGTATTATAACGCTGAAGGGGAGACCACTCCCGACGATGGCCTTGTCCCCGATTATTATATATCGGATGGTTATTCTGTGTCTAAGAAGGAGATTGGCGACTCCGACGAGTTGTTGCTCAGTGCGGCGTTGAGGTATATATCGGGCGAATCGGTGATACAGCACATGGCGATTCGTGGCTTACGCTCGTCCCTGATGGTGACTCCCGTTGGCGAGCCGTCTTTTATGACTGAATTTAATAATAAACATTATAATGAGAACAACTAAGGCATTTATGTTTGGCCTTGCGCTTGTCGCAGGGCTGGCCACGGCTTCGGCTCAGGACAACCTGACCGTCGTGTTGAAGGATGGTACCGAACTGACAGGCTACATCTCAAGGCAACGTCCCGGCGAAAACTTTACGTTCACCACCTCGAAGGCAACCGTACTCCTCCCAAGCAAGGACGTGAAATCAATCATTGACTCGGATGTAAGAATCTCTTCTCTTTCGCCCGAGTGGAGAGAGTGGGCTGATAAGAATGATGCCTATGACGGCATGGGTGATTCGCGCACACTCACTCTCAGCGATATCATTACCACGAATGGCTCGATAAATCGCGTGCGCATCCTTGAAAAGGGTGCTAAGGTACGTTATCTCGAACTCACCCCCAACTCATACTCATTGCCATGGGACACAATAGAGGTCGTGAAAGCCGACAAGCGTCCCAAACTGATGCTGTCGGGCGTAAATCGGCGCTACAAGCTCGCGTCAGGCATGGAGTATGAGGGTCAGTATGTGGAGGAGGTGCCAGGCCAGACCATGAGCCTTCTGCGTGACAATGGAGTTGTCGAGGTGTTCAACACCGAGGATGTGATGAAGGACAACCGATTCAAGATCAACCCCAACCAGTCTCTGCTTGAACAATCAGACCTGATAGACATAGTCCAGCTGAAAAATGGCGGGACACACCGTGGCGTCATCTTTGAGCGCAACTACTCTGACAGTGATGAGATAACTAACGACTACCTGCTTATCCAGTTGGAAAATGGCTCGACAATGAGCCTCAATCTTGCCGATATCGTAGAATATCGTAAAGAAAAAAATCCTCAATACCGGCCTCTTACCGACATAGTGTTGGCCGATGATCAGGCGGCAATCAACCGTAATGTTATCCGTTGGCAGCCCACAAAAGAGGTGTCAGGTATCGTGACCGTTGATACCGATTCATTGAGCCTGAATATTACCCCCGCCAGTCATCAGGTGATTACGGCTGAGTTTCGCATGGACAATGCGAAGGCACAGCAGCTCAAACTGATTAAAGTCCGCAAGTATCAGGACAAGAAAGCCAAATCCCACTTCTATGGCTTTACTTTCGAAGATATGGTAAAGAGCGCCATTCTTCCAAAATCTGTAGAGACCAGCGTAAACGGCATCTCAAAGATTGAATACACCATACCCACAGGCGCGACCGGCATCTATGGCGTTTACGACCCCCTCACCAACAAGATAGTGATATTCAAGATTACAACCGCCGAAGCGGTCGGTTAATCATCATAAATTCATCAACCATGAAACTGCGAAAAGTGACATTGCTGATTGCTTTGATGTTAGGTGCGGTATCGGCATTCGCTGAGAACAATTATCATGTAACCTCATCATCAAGGCTTAATGTGCGTAAATCGGCATCAACAAGTGCATCGGTTTTGGGTACATTTAATAGTGGTCAAGAAATTGAAGTTTTGTCAGTCAGCAATGGTTGGGCAAAAGTAAAGTTCAATGGCAAGACTGGCTATGTGAGTGAGAAGTATATTACTCCATTGTCGAAGAAAGAGATGCCTAAGCCTGAACCTAAACCCAAGAAAGAAGTCGTAGAGGAGAGGGCTGTTGCAGAGAAAGAAGTTCCCGACAACAACAGATTCCGTGAAATTAAGGATGCCGGAGAGTTGGAAGTAGAAACCCCACTAACTTTCGGAAGCTCTTTATCCGACAATTTTAATCTGTATCTTGCTGTGCAGGGTGGATTCGGATGGTCAAACTTCTTATGGGATAATGGCGATGTCAATGGTACTATGTCATATTCGGCTGATATTGTAGCTCAGTTGTATTTTGAAAATCCTGTTAGCTTTATTCCCGCAAACTGGTATTCGGAATTGGCACTAGGATATGATAAGCGAGGCGCGGCATCTTTTGATATGAACTATGTTCATGCAAGAATTTACCCATTTGGTTATCGAATTCCGTTATCGCCTGTTAATGTTGTCGTTAAAGGTGGACTTTCATTAGGAATCCCTCTCGGAGATTTGGAGACAAGTTCCAATTCATGGAGTTCTGATTTCCAAGTTGGCGTAGGCGGTGGCTTTCAAATTGAGTGGAAACAATTTGCCATTGGGTGTAACGTTGAATATGACTTCACAGAAGTGTCATCCTCGTGCGGTCAGAAACTCAATAATATAGCAGTGTTAGGTACTATCTCGTATAAATTCGCAAAATTCGGACATAAGTGATGAAACAAAAAGATAAAGACGACCTTCTGTCAAGAAGGGATTTTTTCAAGAAAGCCGGTAGGCGCATTCTCCCGATTCTCGCAGTGGGAGTATTGCCTAACTTCCTTCTCACATCATGCGATGACGAGAACGATGAACTTGAACGCTACTTGAATGGAGGTTCAAGTGGATGTACAAGTTGTGCCAATGGTTCTTATAACAACGGCGGTAGTGGATGTACAAGTTGCGCTAATGGCTCTTATAACAATGGAGGTAGCGGTTGCTCAAGCTGTGCCAACGGATCTTATAATAACGGAGGCGGTAGTTGTTCAAGCTGTGCCAACGGATCGTACAACAACGGTGGTGGAAGTTGTTCAAGCTGTGCCAACGGCTCGTATAACAATGGTGGTGGAGGTTGCACTGGTAGTTCGTGCACTGGGCAATGCTCTAATGCTTGTGCAAAAGCATGTGCTAACAATTGTGTAGGAGAATGTGGAGATCAGTGTGCTAATAGTTGTGGATCAACCTGTAATGGAGCGTGCGACAATGGTTGTTACGGCAAATGTAGAACTGAGTGTGCTTCTTGTAGTGGTAAATGCATAGGTGGCTGTGTCGGGCAATGCTCAGGCATGAGTAAGGGTTCTTGTGGAACGAGCTGCTACGGAGGCTGCAAAGATTTCTGTCAAAATACCTGCCGTTGGGACTGCTACAGCTCTTGTAACTATGTAGGACGGAGTTAAGGATGAATATAATAAAGAAAAATAGTGAGAATTGGCAAGATGGCGTAGCAAAAAGTATTACATTTATTGTTACAAAAGATTGTCAATTAGCTTGTAAATATTGTTACCTTGTAGGTAAAAATGAGAAAGAGCGAATGGAGTGGTCGGTTGCTAAAAAAGCAATCGACTATATCCTCTCTCATGAATCGGATTTTCCCGAAGCATCTGTTGTATTTGATTTTATCGGTGGTGAACCCTTTTTAGAGATTGATCTTATAAATCAAATCTGTGATTATATAAAGACTGAATTATTTAGATTGAATCATCACTGGTTTAACTCATATAGATTCTCATTTTCAACGAATGGCATAAACTATGACTCATATAAGGTTCAGGAATTCATAAAGAAAAATGCTTCTCATCTTTCAATTGGTATAACGATTGATGGAACAAGACAGAAGCATGACATGAATAGAATATGGAAAGGAATAAATCCCGAAAAAGGGAGTTATGATGATGTCGTAAGAAACATACCTCTTTGGATTGAACAGTTCTGCGGGGCAGCCACAAAGGTAACTATAAGTTCTCCTGATATTCCATATATATGTGAAAGTGTATTGCATTTATATGATTTAGGCATTACAGATGTAAATATAAACTGTGTCTTTGAGGATGTTTGGACAAAAGGTGATGATTTGAAATTCGAAAGCCAGCTAATGTTACTGGCAGACCAAATAATAGATAAAAAATTATATCAAAGTCATAGTTGTTCTTTTTTTGTTGAACACATAGGAAAGCCTATACCTATTCAGGAAAACAACAACTGGTGTGGAGCAGGAAAGATGCTTGCCATTGATGCACAGGGCAACTTCTATCCGTGTACTCGATTTGCGGCATATTCTCTTCGCTCTAAGAAACCAATCATTATTGGTAATGTCAATGAAGGAATAGACAAGAATAAACTTCGTCCATTTCTTACTCTTGACCGTACAACCCAGTCGCCCCAAAAGTGTTTGGATTGTGAGGTGGCAAGTGGGTGCGCTTGGTGTCAAGGTGAGAACTATGATGCTGCTGATACTTCAACAATCTATCAACGTTCTGTCGCTATCTGCAAAATGCACAAGGCACGTGTGAGAGCTAATAATTACTATTGGAATAAATTGTTCCGCACTCTTGAACTTGAAGGGAAGCGAGAAGAATTCGAGAAATCTAAACCTCAAATTAAATCACAGCCATGCTGAAATATCTAATTGTCATTTTGGATGATACGTCTGTGTCGTTCTGTCATTACGATAATAATAGTAGTGACAGACGGCTCATACCAATAGATGATTTGAAAAGCGGTCTGATATGGGCGATGAAAGAAAATCTGATGGTTCAGTTTGTATATCCCTCAGGTAATCTTCCAAAGGAATATGCAGAGATTATTGATACCATAGATCACATTGATATAACTCCTAATACGTCAAATGGAGATGTAGTGATATTCAATGGAATTGATTCTATCCAAGATCTAACTGAAAAATCAGCCGATAATATTATCCTACGATTGAATAGAAAAGAGTTATTCAACGGTGTTGATGACCTTGTTAGTCTTATCAATAAAAGTAAGTCATATCGAATTATCGTAAATGATATAACTGATTTTGATGAGTCTGATTTTCAAAATTATAAATCAGTATTGGGTGAACTCTCTCAGGCGGTTGAGAATGTTATAGCCTCTGGGAATGGGATTCAAATAAGTCCTGTTACCGATAGGATGCAGTTAACAGAGATGAACAACTGCAATGCCGGGGTAGAGAGTATAACGCTTGCACCCGACGGCAAATTTTATATCTGCCCGGCTTTCTATTATGACGGTCTTAGCGATGTAGGTAATCCCAAAGATGGTTTTACTATTCCTAATCAACGACTTCTCAAATTAGAGTATGCACCGATTTGTAGAAAGTGTGATGCCTATCATTGCAAGCGTTGTGTATGGCTCAATCAAAAGACCACGCTTGAAGTCAACACCCCAAGTCACGAACAGTGTGTTGTGTCTCATTTAGAGCGAAATGAATCAAAGCGTTTGCTTAATTCTCTGAAAGAAAAAGGAAAGATAAGGACATCTATATCAATTCCCGAAATAGAATATTTAGACCCATTTGAAATCATAAAATCATAACTATGGATATAAAACAAAAATTATTAACACTCTTCATGGCGATAATGGCTGTGATGATTATGCCATCCTGTGGCGGAGACGATGACGATGACGATGAACCTTCAGTATATGATCCGGCAGGAGAAATCGTAGGAACATATGTTGGCAATCTCTATGTTACCAATGGTACTACTTCGTATAATTATGATAACGCATCATTCATAATACGTAGGGAATCTGCTGGCAGTGTCCATTATGATATTGTTAGATGGGATGGGAAAAAGATATTGTCAAACATACCCACGACCGTAGGATACTCAAAAGATAAATCGGAGTACGTTTTAGCTGCTATCAATGAGGACGGGACTGTTACAAAGAGTGGCAAATTGTACTATTCAGGCACATGTTCGGTAAATGGTGTTGAAGGATATAAATTTACGTTTAACGGCAACAGAAAGGAATAAGAAATGAACAAAAAAGTAGTAGGTCAAGTAACCGAAGAAGAAAAGAATGAGATTCAGACGCTCTTTGAGCGTCGTAATGGTCTCAACGAGTTAGCAAAAATCCTTTCGCCGAATAATACCGAACTCTATGAGCGTCTTGTAAAAGACCTTGGAGAAACAACTACAAAATTCCAGCAATGGTGGGATACTATGTCCACCAAATATCAATGGGAGGGAACAGAAAATGGCAACTGGGAAATCAATTTCCAGACAAATGAAATCCTCCTTACAACAAAGTAAATGATATGATACTCGCATTTATAGGGACAACAGAGCTAATGCTTATTGCCGGGCTTGCCCTTCTTCTTTTCGGCGGTAAAAAACTGCCGGAAATGATGAGAGGGTTAGGCAAAGGCGTAAGTGAGTTTAAAAAGGGAGTTAAGGAAGTAACCGACATCCCGGAACAAACCACACAACAATCTTCGGAACAGCCTAAAGAATAAATATGAGCCAAGAAGAAGGATTATTATCCTTCGGAGGGCATTTAGAAGTTCTCCGACAAATGTTATTCCGCATATTAGGAGTAACATTTGTCTTTTCGTGCATTATATTTTGCTTTAAGGAAAAGACATTTGATATTCTGCTTGCACCCAGCAATTCGTCATTTATCACATATTGTAGTGTGGAAAATCTTATCAACAAATTTAATCCGTCATTCCATTTTGACGATTTTAATATTGATTTGATTGCCACAGACTTATCAAGTCAATTTGTGACTCATCTAACGACATCCGTCTATTTAGGACTATTATGTGCATCCCCTCTCGTAATGTATGAGTTGTTCAGATTTGTTTCTCCGGCACTCCTCGAAAATGAACGTAGATACTCAACAAAAATAGTTATAAGCATCTATGTCTTATTTTTAATGGGTGTCATGATGAGTTACTATGTCTTGTTTCCTATCTCGTTCAGATTTTTAGGAACATATAGCGTTGCGAACAAAGTGCAAACAATGGTGACGTTGGATAGTTACATCTCAACATTCGTATCGCTTACGTTGCTAATGGGGATAGTGTTCCAACTTCCAGTAATTGCCTTTATACTTGCCAAAATGGGTGTCCTAACCCCTACTCAAATGGCTAAGTATCGCAAACACGCTTTTATCCTTATAATGCTGATTGCCGCCATCATCACCCCACCCGATATTCTCACTCTAATACTGGTATCTGTACCTCTTTATGCCCTATATGAATGTTCAACTCTGATGGTCTCAAAATGTAAACTAATGTGAATCCCTATATCGAACTCACGTTAATATTAAAACTTTAATAGTCAAAACATAAAAATGAGGAAATACTGGCGCCGATGAGCGGCGAACAGGGCGATTACGGCGGCAATGGCTATGATTAAGGCTGCAATCTCACCCAACTTGACACAATACAGTATTAAGGAGTGTAGGATTGAACGCAAGGTAGGTTGCACCTTTGATTGTTATATCGGCAGGGACAAGTTTGCCTTGAAGTCTGCGCTGAAGACTTCAACCAAGCTGTTTTATATACAGTAAAAGCAAGGAGGCCGACATGCCGGTCTCCCGTTGAGCGTGCGGGGGAATAGATTATTCCGCAATCACGCACTGCAAAGATAGCATTAAAAATTTAATTGGAGGGAAAATCTATTTGTGCTAATCTGCCCAAGCTGCAAAGAGGGCGATGATGGCATTGATGGCGACAGCGAGAAGGTATACCTTGCCTTATAATACATCACTCAACATATTGATACAAAATAATGTAAATATATTGCTTCGTACGAATATTGTACGATTGAAATAAAATGAGTAGGATAGACGAAATGGATTTTGAGATTTTTAGCGGCTGTTAAGGATTTTTATTTACGGTTGATCTCGTCTTTTGACTGCCTGTGTGGGGGTGTCTGATGGATAATATAGGGGTGTGGCTGGGGAAAGGAAACAGAGTCGGGATGTTTGTATGCTAATTTTTCTTTTGCCCCGCCTTCCTCTTTTTGAGTGTCAGAATATGAATATAGTTAGGTATGGATGTATATACATACATAGACCTATACTATACCTTATTCTCAAAAATATTCGCGACATTTTATCTTCAAGTGAAATGTTTGTCGTACTTTTGCGTTATAAAAAGAAAACGAAGATTACGACTATGAGTGAAGTAGAACTTATACTATTGAATGAGGGTAATCAATGTACTCTTTATTCTATTCAGTTTACCTCAGAAGACAGCTCGGAGTATGAACGCTTCTATGCAAAATTCATAGAAGATGCCAAACTTAACCGTGACCTACTCCGCATAGTTCAAATCGTTGATAAAATTGCGGATGGGGGAGCACTTGAACGCTTGTTCCGTCCGGAGGGCAAGATGAAAGATTCGGTAGTAGCACTTCCAGTGCTATCCTCAAAACTTCGATTGTACTGTCTACGTCTGTCTAATGGAATTTTGATACTCGGTAATGGCGGTGTTAAAAACTCACGCACATACGAGGAAGATGATTCATTACGTGGATATGTTCTGAATCTTCAAAAATTTGAAGAATTACTTAAGGAGGGTCAACGCAATGGTTCTGTAGTCATAACAGAAAGAATAATTGAAACCGATAATACTTTTGAATTATGAAGGAGGCTAAGAACACATACCGAAACATGGTTGCTTCAATCCCGGCAGACATAAAGGCAGAAGTTGATTTATCGTTTGCCATTTCTGACCGCATTGATGAACTTATGCACCAGCGAGGTTTGACTAAGAAGCAATTTGCAGATGCTCTCGGTCGCAGGCCAAGCGAGATTACGAAATGGCTTAGCGGTCAGCATAATTTCACAATCGCTACGCTTGGAATGCTGTCTGCGTTCTTTGGTCAGCCGATAGTCACTGTGGGATGATGCAAATACAAGAGCGCTTTATCCGCTTACTTGTATGCTGAGAATTTCAATAGCCATGTGAATAGCCATGATATTTATGGCGATATATAGCAATAGCATAACTATACGTTCTATATAGCGAAACATTTGCCGGAGAACTTCTAAATGTCCTCTGAAGGATAACAATACCTTGCCAAGCGGCAGTCTGTCAGCGGGAGCCGAGGACGAGGCATGTGAGGCCGATGAGGAGGATGGATAGGTCTATGAGCTTGAGGCGGATGTTGCGTTCGCGCAGCACTGTCACGCCGTAGATGAATGACACAATTACGCTGCCACGGCGTATCATCGAGACTATGGCTATCATTGAGCCGGGCAGGGACAGTGAGTAGAAATAGGCGATGTCGGCAATGGTGAGGAAGATGGAAATGCAGGGTATCGTCCATCGCCAGCGGAATGGGGTAGTGGTGGCCTGCGACTGCTTGATGATCAGGATTGCCGTCCCCATCACCACGCATTGGTAGAGCGAGTACCACGCCTGCACCTCAAGCGGCCGGTAATGCTGCAACAGGTATTTGTCATACAGCCCCGATACGGCCCCGAGCATGGTCGCTCCGATGGCAAGCCATAGCCATCGGCTGCGTTTGAGTGAGAATCCCTCACGCGCCCCGATTCGGCTTATCAGAAACAGCGACAGGATGCCGAGTGCGATTCCCGTCCATTGCAGTGGGTTGAGCCGTTCGCCAAATATGGCCAAGGCTCCGATAAGCACCAGCACCGGGCGGCTTGCGTTGACGGGGCCGGCAATCGTGAGCGGCAGATGCTTTATGCTGAAATATCCAAGCAGCCAAGACGACAGGACAATCAGCGACTTTATGGCAATCGCCACATGTCCCGCCGCCGACTCTCCGAGACCGACGTGTCCGTCGGCAAGGATGCCGATGATGACCGGCGACATGAGCAACGTGCCAAATAGTGTGTTGAGGAACAGCACCGTGAGCACGTCGTTACGGTCGACCGACAGTTTCTTGAATATGTCATAGAAGCCCAGACACAGCGCCGAGGCTATCGCAAGAAATACCCACATCACTTAAGTTTTGCGAGAATCTTTGGATTTCCGACGAGCCACAGTATGTCGTCGGCGCTGAAGTGTGTCGTCCCGTCGGGATAGGTATAGGTGCCATCGGGATGCTGCACAGCCACGAGCAGGGCCGAGTATTGTTCCCTTATACCCGCTGACGCCGATGTCTTGCCTACGAGAGGCGAGGTCGGCGTCAGCTGTATGCTGGTAAACTTTATGTTGTTGATGTCTGTTCCAATCGCGCCTGTAGCCTCTTCGGGCGTGTCTTTGCCCACCACGTCAAGCAACCGCTGTATCTGTTCGTCAGTGCCGATGATGCCGAGTATGTCGCCGGGAAATATCCGCGTCTCGCCTTTGGGTACCAATATGACCGCGCTGCCGCGCTGTATGCTCGACACGTTAACCCCGTATCGCTGCCGCAGGTTTGAGTCAATCAACCGCTCGCCGACAAACGGGCATGAGTACCCGATCTCAACGTAGGCCAGGTGCAGGTCGCTTATCAGGTTGTTGTTGCGGCCACTGCGGCGCAGCTCGCGCTCGTTCAGGTTGTTCATGAACTTGGACTCGATGCCCCTCATGCGTTTCTTGACCTTTCCCGAGAAAAATATGATCATGAGCAGGAACACGCCGAGACCCGAGGCCCATCCGACCCTCATCGAGTATATCGAGCTGAGCAGGTAGATGATGAATACCAGCGCTATGAGCGTACGGAACACGCGCATCACTATGAGCGGCACATCAAAATGGGCGTTGGCCTCGCGCAACCGACGGCGCTCGACCTTCTTGGATGATGGATAGGACAGCGCCAGCAAGAACGGGGCCATGGCTCCAAGGGCAATGACCGCACAGATAAACTGTCCCCACTTGTCTGAGATGTCGAGACATATAGGGAGAAGCCATTTCGTTGCTACCAAAATTATCGCTATAAGCACGATTGAGTATAGCATGATGCGCCATATATACCGTTGCAGCACTGATTTCCACAGGGCCTTGGTCTCGCTCTCTGCCGCAGCCTGTTTGGTGTATCGGTCGATGAGAAAATGTAGCCGCTTGGGCAGATGGCGCTCTATGTGGTTGTATACCGGGTCGGCCATGCGTATGAAGTATGGCGTTGTAAACGTGGTGATTACCGACACGGCCACAACGATAGGGTAGATGTTGGGGTCGAGGACTCCGAGCGACATTCCGAGCGACGCGATGATGAATGCAAACTCACCAATCTGCGTGAGCGAGAATCCACTCTCGATGGCCACCCTCAGGGTCTGCCCGGTCAGCAGCATACCCGAGGTGCCAAACAAAATCATACCGACAATAACTACCCCCGACAATATCAATATCGGCCCCCAGTACTGGGCGATGATGGATGGATTGACCATCATGCCGACTGATATGAAAAACACGGCCCCAAACAGGTCCTTGATAGGGGAGACCACTCGCTCGATACGCTCGGCATCCGATGTCCCCGCGAGTATCGACCCCATGACAAACGCCCCGAGGGCAAGTGAGAATCCGCTGTAGACCGAGAACACCGCCATACCGAGACACAGCCCCATTGATATGATGAGCAGCGTCTCGTCATTGAGGTAACGGCGTGCTGAGTTGAGCACACTCGGCAACACGAACACCCCGACAAGAAACCATATTATCAAGAAGAATGTCAGTTTGCCGATGCTGAACAGCATCTCGCTCCCGTCGACGGTGTTGTTGATGGCGATTGACGACAGTATCACCATCATCAACACGGCAAACAAGTCCTCGACTATCAGCACCGCAAATATCATCGAGGCAAACTTCTTCTGCTTCAGCTTGAGGTCGGTCAGTGCCTTGATGATGATTGTCGTCGATGACATCGACAGCATCCCGCCGAGAAACAGGCTGTTGATGTTTGAGAATCCGAGCAGGCGGCCGATGGCAAATCCCGCCCCCATCATGCCTATCACTATTATCAAGGCAGTCACTATTGCCGAACCGCCGACATTGACCAGCTTCTTGAAACTGAACTCAAGTCCGAGCGAGAACAGCAGCACAACGATACCTATCTGTGCCCAGAAGTCAATATTTGACATCGTGGCTACCGATGGCAGGTACTCAAAATTTGGACTCGCGAGAAATCCCGCCACAATATACCCCAGCACCACGGGCTGTCTCATCCACTTGAACAGCAAGGTGACAGCAGCTCCGAGTATGAGGATGAACGCGAGGTCGGATATCAGTCCGTCAATCGCTTTCTCCGATATCTCAGCCCCGCCGGTTATCGCGCTTCCGGCGGCCTCCGTGGCTATCATCGTCAATAAGTCTAAGATCATTGCAAATCAGTCTTTTCAAAATATATCAGTGTTAATCTTTATATGCTGACCTGATTGGCCAGTGAGATGGCAAGTGTGTCGTTGACCTTGCGCAGACACGCGAACAGGTGCATGTAGTCGGTCGATTCCTTTATGAGCACCACGAGATTGAGCCTGGTGATTGACATGTCATACTCATATTCGACATATACGTGTGTCAGTGCCACGTTGTTGTCCGACAGCACTTGCCTGTACGGCTCGATGTCCTCCACAATTGACGCCACTTTCATGCGTATGATGCGTGACTCGGTGCCCATGCGTATGTGGTGCTCATACCTGTCAAGCAACACAAGGATAAACAGCACCAGCACCGTGGCTATCACCGACACCATGTACATGCCCACGCCTACCGTCATCCCTATGGTGGCTATCATCCATATCCCGGCGGCGGTCGTGAGTCCTCTCACCGAGCCTTTCATCTGTATGATTGCCCCGGCTCCAAGAAAACCGATGCCGGTTATCACCTGTGCCGCGATACGTCCCGGGTCGCCATTCTTCAACCCCATGTACTCCTGTGGCACGTAAATGGAGAGCAGCATGGCGAGCGTGGCCCCCATTGATATCAGGGCAAAGGTCCTCACCCCGGCTGTCTGCCCTTTGCGCTTGCGCTCATACCCGATGATACATCCGAGCATCAGGCTTAGCACGAGCTTGAATGCCGCCGAGGCCGTGGTCACCTCGACGGAGTTTATGGCCTCATATATGCTTCTGACTGTTTCGGTCATTGTTGTTGGTTGTCTTTTGGTGGGTATCCCGCTTTGAGCCTTATTTCTTCAGTGTGAACCTCCTGGAGGTGAGACGGAAATTGTCGGCAAACAGCTCGACCATGTATTCTCCCGGTGTGAGGGCAGTGTTCACGTCCCAGTAGATATGGATTCCGGCAATCTCCTCTCCGGCATATTCCACGCTCTTGCGGGCTGTGTACTGTATCTTTCCACCCTCAAACGGGAACGAGCCGGCCCCGCCGAGCAGCGTACCCTCGGGCGACGTGATGCGCAGGTAGATTGTTTTCTCACCTACAGGTGTCGAGTTGTTTTGCGGTATGGTAAACGTCACCATCAGTTGCTTGGCCTTGGTTATGTTTTTCTCCTCCTTGCCGTTTTTCTTTAGCCCGGTCAGGGAGACCCCTGTCACGTTGAGCTTCTCGGCGAGGGTCATGCGTTCCGACAATTCCTCGTTGCGGCGGCTTGTGCTCACCACCTGTGACGACAATTGCTCATTTTGTTGCCGAATCTCCTGATTTTCGGCGCGGAGTCCCGCGTTCTCCTTCCCGAGTGAGTCAATCTGGGCGACATAGTGCCGCATGATGTTCTTGAGGGTCGATATCTCGTCTTGCAACTCCTTGATGCGTTTCTGGCTCTTGATCTTCTCGTTGTTGAGTTCTTGCAACAGTTTCTCGACCTTGCTCTTGGCTGCCGAATATTTGGCTACGAGAGAGTCGTTGGCGAGCATCTGGGACTGATTCTCATATTGGCGGAACTCCACATTGAGCGCCTGGTACTCGTTGGCGAGCTGTAACTGCTCGTTGGTGAGCTGTAGCTGTTCGTTGGCCTCCTGTGCCTCGTTTATCTTGCGAGACATGCTTGTGGTCGTGACTATAATGGCGACGATGGCTATCGCGAGCAACACTCCGAGCGCGATGACGCCCCACAGTAGTTTTGGTTTCTTGTCCATAGTCCTGGCTTGTTTAGTGGCTTTTGGTTATGTTTACACAGTACAAAGATATGAAAAATACCCTTAAACGGCAAGAGGACGGCTCCCGTGTGGGAACGCGTCCTCTTGTCAATCTGTTTTCACCGGGAATTATTCGCCGGGGATGATTGCCTCACTGGGGCATACCTCAGCGCAAGACCCGCACTCGATGCAAGTATCGGGATCGATGTGGTAGATGTCGCCTTCAGAGATTGCTTCGACGGGGCATACGGGAAGACATGTTCCACAAGCCACGCACTTATCAGTGATAACGTAAGCCATAATAATTGTAAGTTTAGATATTATACGAAAATGTGTTGTTTATACGTCTGCAAATGTACGTCTTTTTGAGAAAATACAACGATTGACGCGTGAAAAATTTCGTAAAAAAAGAAAATTACCGTTTGATAGCGTCCGATACAAAACAATTCATTAACTTTGATGTCGGCAAAGCCCTATCGGACATGTTGCCCGATAGGCTCAGCCCCATAATTAAAGATGGCACCCCTTTTCTCAATAATCACTGTCACCTACAATGCCGCCTCGACATTGCCAGCCACCCTGCGCAGTGTCAGGGAGCAGACGTGCGGGCTGTATGAGCATATCGTCATGGACGGGGCCTCGACCGACGGCACTCTTGACATTGCCCGCGAGGATGCCGACAGCCGGTGTCGTGTGTATTCGTCGCCCGACAACGGGCTGTATGACGCGATGAACAAGGCCATGGCCGAGGCGCGGGGGGAGTACCTCATATTCCTTAATGCCGGCGACAGGTTTCACTCTGCCGACACCCTCCAGCTCGTGGCCGATGCCGTCCTCGCGCAAGGCAATGATTTTCCCGGAATAGTCTATGGACAGACCGACCTTGTCGATATGTCGGGTCACCATGTCGGGGCGCGTCATCTGACAGCGCCCGAGACCTTGTCGCTCAACTCGTTTGCCGACGGGATGGTAGTATGTCATCAGGCGTTCATCGCTCTGCATAAGGTGACGGGCGAGTATGACCTGCGTTACCGTTACTCTGCCGACTATGAGTGGTGTATACGGTGCTTGCAGCGGTCCCGTAACAACCTGTACATACCCCACGTGCTTATTGACTACCTCTACGAGGGGCTTACCACGCGCAACCGCTATAGCTCGCTGCGTGAGCGCTTCGCTATAATGTGCCGTTACTATGGCACACTGCCTACCATTGTAAGGCATATACGCTTTATCCCGAGATTCCTGCGCCAGCGTATGATTGAACGCCGGCGCGTGGCCAAGGGGCGTGACTGAACCGATAACAATAAATACATATATTTAGAGATGAAATATTATATCGTTGTAAATAATCAGCATCAGGGCCCTTATACGGTCGATGAACTCAAGGCGATGAACATTGCTCCCGACACCTACGTGTGGTGCGAGGGGATGCCTGACTGGGTCAGGGCTACTGATGTCGAGGAGATACGTCAGGGTATGGTCGGGCCTTCGATCCCCACGATTCCGTCATCAGGTCCCTCCGTCCCCCCTCCCTCCATCCCCAATCCCCAACCGGCCTATACCGCCGCTCAGCAGCAGCCCGTCGTCCAGCCTAAGTCATGGCTTGTCGAGTCCATCTTGGTGACGTTGTTTTGCTGTCTGCCGTTTGGTATTGTCGGCATTGTCAAGGCTGCTGAGACCAATTCTGCCATATCCCGTGGAGATTTTGCCGCCGCCGAGGCTTCGTCGAGAGATGCCGGCAAGTGGGTCAAGTTAGGGTTCTGGATCGGTCTTGCCGTGATGGTGGTCTACATCATATTCTACGTCGTGGTTTTCGCCATCGCCGGATTGTCAGGGTCATCCTCCTCGTTCGGTTATTAGTACAATCGGGATATGACTGTACTCAACACTACGTTTCACGTCGACCGTCGTGTCGGGGTGGAATTTCTCGCATGGTTGCGTGACGAGTATATGGTGGCCGCTTCAGCGGCTGACGCTGTCTCGACCACCCGGCTGATGCGGCTGCTCGCTGAGGTCGCCGAGGGGGCAGATTCATACGCACTGCATCTTGAGGGACCAGATACAGCCGCTCTTGAGCGGTGGCACGATACCGAGGGCCGGAGGCTGCTTGACCGCCTGTTCCGCAAGGTAGGGCAGAGGGTCGTGCATTTCACCACCTACATGGAGGTCGTATGAGCGTATCCGCATCACTGCGCGACTGGGACCGCATAATAATCGGCATCGACCCCGGCACCAATGTCATGGGGTATGGTATCCTCGGTGTCAGGGGCCGCACCCCGGCCATGATTGCCATGGGCGTGATACAGCTAAACAAGTTTGAGAGCCATTACCTGAGGCTGCGCCGCATATTTGAGCGGGTCACAGGGCTTGTCGAGCAGTATCTGCCTGACGAGATGGCTATCGAGGCCCCGTTCTTCGGCAAGAACGTGCAGTCGATGCTCAAGCTCGGGCGCGCCCAGGGGGTAGCCATGGCGGCTGCCTTGTCGCGCGACGTACCCATCACCGAGTATGAGCCGCGTAAGATAAAGATGGCCATAACCGGCAATGGCGGCGCGAGCAAGGAGCAGGTACAGGAGATGCTCCGGCGTATCCTGTTGATTGACCGGTCGCAGCTCTTGCCCCAACTTGATGCCACCGACGCGCTTGGGGCTGCCTTGTGTCATTTTTATGAGAGCGCCAAGCCCGAGATATCACGCGGCCCGAGGTCATGGAAGGATTTTATAGCCCGTAATCCCGACCGGGTATCAGGCCTGAAAAAGTAGGATTTGTTTATGAGCCACAACCTTATACCGGGACATAGTGATGGAAAGCGACCTATGCGGTTCAGGACGCGCCGCCGCTATAGGCTCGCGTTTGTCAACGAGAATACGTTCAACGAGGTGTGGACAATCAAGATGACGCGTAGCCGGGTCATCCTCTCGATACTCCTCATCATGGTGGCCATCGGATGTGTCGTCACCACATTGATAGTCTTTACGCCTGTGAGGACGTTGCTCCCGGGTTATCTGAAGCGGTCGCAGCGTCAGGAGAGCGTAATCAACAACATGCGCATCGACTCGCTTGCCACGGAGGTAGAGATCAACAATGCCTATTTGGCCAATATACACCGAATCCTCACCGATGACATTGATACGGTGACTCCTGTACGCGCCGAGGCGGTTACGACGATGCCGGTCGATTCATTAGCGGGCGCGTCGGATGCCGAGCGACAGTTCGTGCGTAACTTTGAGGAGCGTGAGCGTTACAATCTGTCAGTCCTGTCTCCTTCAGCGGCAGGTGGCCTTGCTTTCCTGTCCCCGTTGTCTGGCGGTGCAGTCAGCGCTCAATCTGACGGTGCTATCGGACAGTCGGTGATTGCCCCGCGTGGAGCCAGGGTGACGGCAATCTACTCGGGGACTGTCATAGAGAGCCGATATAATCCTGATGGAGGCTATACGGTCATCATCCAGCATCCCGACGAGTTTCTGTCGGTATTGTCAGGACTCGCGGAGGTGTTTGTCATGAAAGGTGACCGCGTTGAGGCCGGGGCGGCTGTCGGTATGGCCGGTGGAACGTCGCGTTCAGGTCTGCCCGTCACGTTGGGCGTTGAGCTGTGGCGTGGAGGAACCCCTCTCTTACCCTCTGACTACATTCCGTTCTGACGACCTCGTGTGTGTCATTACCATATTGGCGCGTTGAATGCGGGTTAACTTAATTTTTTATCAGTCGTTTTTATCTGTCAGCGGAAAAAGCTAAATTTGCACATAATTACGACAACCGTTATCACCCAACATAACACCACATCCGTGACTGCAAGAAAAAAGATTGCGATACTCGGTAGCACTGGGTCAATCGGGACTCAGACACTCGATATCATATCCGACTACCCCGACCGTTTTGAGGCCACAGTCCTTGTCGCCGGCAGTAATGTCAATTTGCTGATTGAACAGGCTATTAAATATCATCCCCGTCTGGCTATAATAGCCGACACCCGCCATTACCATACACTCTCGGAGGCGTTACGGCCTCTTGGCATAGAGACGGCGGCAGGTGTCGGGGCGGTATGCGCCGCCATGGAGCGCGATGATGTCGACACTGTGGTCACGGCTACGGTAGGCTACAGCGGTCTTGCCCCGACGATATGCGCTATCAAGGCCGGAAAGCGGATAGCCTTGGCCAATAAGGAGACCCTCGTTGTAGCCGGTGAACTCGTCACGGCAATGTTGCGCGATTCATCGTCAACCATCATCCCCGTTGACTCGGAGCATTCGGCCATATACCAATGTCTTGTTGGCGAGCGTCCCGGATCGGTGAAAAAACTTATAATAACGGCCTCCGGCGGTCCATTCCGCAACCTCCCGCTCGACAAGCTGCGTGATGTCACGGTTGCCGACGCGCTCTCCCATCCAAATTGGTCGATGGGCGCAAAAATCACGATTGACTCGGCTACGATGCTCAACAAGGCGTTTGAGATTATCGAGGCCCGATGGCTCTTTGACATTGACCCATCGTCGATTGAGGCTGTCGTGCATCCCCAGTCGATAGTCCATTCGATGGTTGAGTTTGTCGACGGGGCGGTGAAGGCCCAACTCGGTATCCCCGACATGCACCTGCCGATACGCTATGCCCTCGGTGAGACCGACCGCCTCGCCACGTCGCGTCCGGGTCTCACACTTGCCGGATATGCCAACCTCACGTTTGAGGCTCCCGATACGGAGCGGTTCCCGATGCTCAATCTGGCATACGAGGCATTGGAGCGTGGCGGCAACACGGCATGTGTCATCAATGCGGCCAACGAGATTGCCAATGCGGCGTTCCGTGAGGGTCGTCTGCCCTTCCTCGACATATACCGCGTGATTGTCGGGACTCTTGAGCGTGTACCGTTTATCGCGGCACCTGATTATGAGGATTATGTGAATACTAACGAAGCCGCCCGCGCCATAGCCGGCGAGCTTATAAACAAGCAATAGACAATTAATGGAGACATTTCTTATCAAAGCCGCCCAACTCATCGTGGCACTGTCGTTCCTGGTGATTATACATGAGTTTGGCCATTATGTTTTTGCGAGAATCTTCGGTATAAAGGTTGAGAAATTCTACCTGTTTTTCAATCCATGGTTCTCGTTGTTCAAGTATAAGCCCAAGAAGGCATCCAAACCTCGTCTTAACTCCGACGGATCGGAGCGTGCGACATGGCGTGACACGGAGTATGGCATCGGTTGGCTGCCGCTCGGCGGTTATGTCAAGATTGCGGGCATGATTGACGAGTCGATGGACAAGGAGCAGCTTGCCAAACCGGCCCAGCCTTGGGAATTCAGGTCAAAACCGGCCTATCAGCGCCTGTTGGTGATGATAGGCGGTGTGCTGTTCAACTTCATCCTCGCGATACTCATCTATGCCGGGATTGCATTTTGGTGGGGGGAGAAGCATATACCTCTCGACAAGGCATACGCCGGTATGGCGTTCAATCAGACGGCCCGGGAGGCCGGATTCCGTGACGGTGACATACTGCTGTCGGCTGATGGCAAGAAACTCGATGCCTCGGAGCAGTTTATGCTTGAGATGGCCGAGGCACGTGTCGTCGATGTGCTGCGGGGCAAGGATACCGTGTCGGTCAACATTCCCGAGAACTTTGTGCTTAAACTCGACAAGGACACAACGGGTGTCCCGTTCGTGACCTACCGTATGCCGGTTGTCGTGGCATCGGCGGTGAGCAAGACATCGATTGACGCGGGATTGGTATCGGGCGACCGCATTGTCAGCGTCGATTCGGTCGATACCCCTTCGTTTACAGAATTTACCGAGGCGCTTCATGCCTCGGCGGGACGTGAGGTGATGCTCGGTGTCGTGCGCGACGGTAGCAGGGTTGAGCTTCCCGTTACACCCGACGATGCCGGTAAGATTGGCATCCAGCTCAAGCCCATAACCGAGGTTTATCCTACGGTGTCAACGCAGTATGGTTTCTTCAGCGCGTTCCCTAAGGGCTGGCAGCTCGGGACTGACATGTTGTCCAACTATGTCGGTTCGATGAAGTATGTGTTCACCAAGGAGGGTGCGCAGAGTCTTGGCGGATTCGGCGCTATCGGCAGCATATTTCCCGAAAAATGGAACTGGCTGTCATTTTGGGAGATTACGGCATTCCTGTCGGTGGCTCTCGCGTTCATGAACATCATTCCTATTCCCGCGCTCGACGGTGGACATGTGATGTTCCTCCTCTATGAGATGATAACACGCCGCAAGTTGAGCGACAAGGTCATGGAGTATGCCCAGATGGCCGGCATGGCTTTCCTCATCATCCTGTTGCTCTATGCCAACGGCAATGACATATTCCGTTTCTTCTTCAAATAAACAGCCGATTATGAAATATCCCGATATAATATTGAAGCGCGGCAAGGAGGAGTCGCTCGACAGGTTTCATCCTTGGGTCTTCTCAGGCGCGATAGCTCGTCAGCCCGAGTCGGTCGAGGAGGGGGATGTCGTGAGGGTGATGGCGTCCGACGGGCGTCTCATCGGCCTCGGCCATTATCAGATAGGCAGCATCGCTGTGCGTATGCTCCTGTGGGATGACGGTGTGATTGACGAGGCTTTCTATGCCGGGCGGTTGCAGAGTGCGCTCGCCCTGCGTCAGGCACTCGGCCTCATGCGGCCCGACAACAATGCTTTCCGTCTCGTCCATGGCGAGGGTGATTTCCTCCCGGGACTTGTAGTCGATGTATATGGTGATACGGCTGTCGTGCAGGCCCATTCGCCGGGTATGCACTTTGCCCGCGACATAGTGGCGCGTGCTCTTGTGTCGCTCGATGGCAGCCCTGTGAAAAACGTCTACTACAAGTCAGAGACAACGCTCCCCTATAAGGCACATCTCGACCCGCAGAATGACTATATAATAGGATCGTTCTCCACTAATATCGCTATGGAGAACGGACTCCGTTTTCATGTCGACTGGCTGAAGGGGCAGAAGACAGGCTTTTTTGTCGACCAACGTGACAATCGCCGGTTGCTTGAGCATTATGCCCATGGACGGCGACTGCTCAATATGTTCTGCTATACGGGTGGATTCTCGTTCTACGGTATGCGTGGCGGTGCCACTCGCGTTGTCTCGGTAGACAGCTCGGCCAAGGCCGTATCGTTGACCGAGGCCAATGTCGAGCTTAACTTCCCCGGCGACAAGCGTCATCAGGCTGTGGCCGAGGATGCTTTCAGGTTCCTTGATGCGATGGAGCCGGGTGAGTATGACCTGATTGTGCTTGACCCTCCGGCGTTTGCCAAGCATCGCTCGGCATTGAAAAATGCCTTGCGTGGCTATCAGAAACTCAATGCGCGTGCGTTTGAGAAAATCGCTTCAGGAGGCATCCTGTTCACATTCTCATGCTCTCAGGCTGTCAGCCGCGAGCAGTTCCGACTCGCCGTGTTCTCGGCGGCTGCACAGTCGCGCCGTCGTGTGCGCATACTGCATCAGCTCACACAGCCTGCCGATCATCCTGTAAACATCTATCATCCCGAGGGAGAGTATCTGAAAGGTCTCATACTATATGTGGAATAAACACCTAAATATATCACTGAAAAATGACGCGTTACTCACGTTTGATGGCAGGTGCTGTCGCCGCCATCACCTTATCGACTACAGCTATGGCAAAGAATGTTGATGATTTCAATTATGTTGTCGATCGTTTTGCCGACATTGAGGTGCTACGCTACCGTGTACCCGGATTCGAGCAGCTGTCGCTCAATCAGAAGAAATTGATTTACTATCTTACCGAGGCGGCTCTTGCCGGTCGTGACATCCTGTGGGACCAGAATGGTAAATACAACCTCGCTATCAGGAAACTGATAGAGGATGTGTACACCTCTGACAAGACCGACCGCACGGGAAATGACTTCAAGGCTCTTGAGAAGTATCTGAAACAGATATCCTTTGCCAACGGCATCCATCATCACTACTCGATGGACAAGTTTGCCCCGGAATTTTCGCGTGAGTATCTTGTCGCTCAGATAGGGATGCTCCCGGATGACAAGCGCCCTGCCCAACTTGACACGTTGCTTGAGGTTATATTCAATCCTACAGTCATGCCCAAGCGTGTCAATCAGGCAGAGGGTGAGGACTTGATTGTCACCTCGGCGTGCAACCTGTATGATGGTGTGACACAGCCCGAGGTTGAGGCTTACTATGCCGCCATCAAGGATACCACCGACCTCACCCCGGTATCCTATGGCCTTAATGCCCGTCTTGTCAAGCGCGATGGTGTGGTGCAGGAGGAGGTCTATAAGTGCGGAGGACTCTATTCGTCCGCTATTGAGCGCATAGTCGCTTGTCTCGACAAGGCATCTGAATATGCCGAGAATCCCGCTCAGCGTGCAGTCATCCGCAAGCTCATCGAGTATTATCAGACCGGTGACCTGCGTGACTTTGACGAGTATTCTATAATGTGGGTTGACGATACAGCGTCGCAGGTCGATTTTATAAACGGTTTTATCGAGGACTATGGTGACCCGCTGGGGATGACCGGCTCTTGGGAGTCGATTGTCAATTTCAAGAACCTTGAGGCTTCCCATCGCACCGAGGTGTTGAGTGGCAACGCCCAGTGGTTTGAAGATAATTCTCCCGTTGACTCTCGATTCCGCAAGCCGCATGTCAAGGGCGTTACCGCCAAGGTGATTACGGCTGCCATCCTCGCTGGCGATTCCTATCCGGCTACACCTATCGGAATCAACCTGCCCAACTCCAACTGGATACGTGCCACTCACGGCTCCAAGAGTGTGACCCTTGAGAATATAACCGATGCCTATGACAAGGCTTCGCAGGGCAGTGGGTTTAACGAGGAGTTTGTCATCGACGACGAGACAGCCGGATTGCTTGACAAGTATCTGTTCATCACCGACAATCTCCATACCGACCTCCACGAGTGCCTTGGACACGGTTCGGGTCAGATGTTGGCCGGTGTTGACCCCAATTCGCTCAAGGCTTACAGTGCGACTCTTGAGGAGGCGCGTGCCGACCTGTTTGCGCTCTATTATCTTGCCGACCCGAAGCTGCTGGAGTTGGGTCTCCTTGACAATCCCGATGCCTATAAGGCTTCCTATTACAAATATATACTTAATGGACTCATGACCCAGCTCATGCGCATTGAGCCGGGAAAGGATGTAGAGGAGGCTCACATGCGCAACCGCAAGCTGATATCAGAGTGGGCTTACGAACATGGCCGCAAGGACAATGTCATCGAGTATGTCAAGCGTGATGGCAAGACTTTCATCCGCATCAATGACTATGCCAAGCTGCGTGACTTGTTTGGCCGGCTTCTCCGCGAGATACAGCGCGTCAAGAGTGAGGGTGACTACGAGGCGGGACGTAATCTTGTAGAGACCTATGCTGTCAAGATTGATCCGACCATACATCAGGAGGTTCTCGACCGCTACGCACATCTCGACATAGCGCCTTACAAGGGCTTTGTCAACCCGGTATACACCCCGGTGGTCAACGCAGACGATGAGATAATCGACATCAACGTCTCCTACACCGAGGATTACATACCCCAGATGCTCCGTTATTCTCGCGATTATTCCCCCTTGACAAAGTAATTTCTCTACATAGACAAAGACAGGGCGCACTCTCGTTTGCGGGTGCGCCCTGCTTTTATATCTACTGTTGATGTTTGCTCCTACTGATGATTGCTGTCACTAACATTGGCATGATAGCGATATAATGGAAAGCGGGAGAGTGTGCCATAGGACATCGTAGAGGTGAAAAAACAAAGCGGGAGATACTGCTGTGTACCTCCCGCCTTGTTTTATCGGAATGTTTATGTCGATTAGCGGACTACGACCTTGGTAGCGTTGCCATCAACATTCACTATGTAGAGACCTGCCGGAACCTCTAATGAGGGACAGAGCTGACCAGAGATGGTGTAGACCGTGGCTGTGTCATACTCGCCCTCAATCACTATGCGGCCTGTGGTGCCATACACGCGGCATTTTGCCGCATCGTTGTCATTAACAACATCCTCTATGCCAGACAGATTGGATGAGCCTATCACGACATAGCCACCGGCGGGAAGTGTTACCTTAAGGCCGGCTACATCGAGCTTAGGCTCGGTATTGTAGCTCTTACTCAATATCTTATAACCGTTGGCATTGGTAGAGTTGAGCTCGAGTGCGACCTCTTTTTCATCAGTTGGCGAGGGATTGATGGCGAGATGTATCTCCTCGTTGTCCTTGGCGAGCTTGATATAGCCACGGGTAGCGGAGTAGATAATCTTCTCAAAAGCCTCGTCGCTAAACATGTGCATGTAGTCGTTGCGTATTGCGATAAGCTCCTTGTAGGAGGTGAACAGACCATTGCGGTCCGCGTCGTCAAGATAGCTCCATATCACTTTCTTGGGGCTTGTGTCGTTGTCCGAGGACTTCTTTGTCGTCTGGTCGGCGCCAAGCTCACCAAACTGCCATATCATGTGGGCACCCGGGGCCATGAGCATGGCGGCGGCTACCGATCCAAGTCGGCGCATTGAGACGGCATGGTTTCCTTTCACGCCTGTTTTGCCGTTCTTGGTCTGTGAGTAGGCCATGCGCTCCTCGTCGTGGCTCTCGGCATACGATACGGTGGTCCCGAGTGTGCGCTGTCCGTCACGCGGTGCATAGAAGCGGGTGAGACTTGAAGTGGTGCCGTTGGCAAAGTTGATTGAGTTGCCGCTGACATTTGCCCAGTTTATCTGACCGTCAGCCGCAAGTTCCTTTTCCTCGGTGGCATCGCCGAGCAGCTCGTTGATATGATATGCGTGTGGGTTGACCTCCATCATGGCTGCATGAATCTTTTTCATGCGGGCTATGCGTGATGCGTTGTAGTTGTCAGTACCGTTGCCGTAACTGTCATTGTCGCCGAGACCCTTGACGAGGTCAAATCGGAATCCATCGACCTTATAGGCCGAGAGCCAGTACTTGACAACATCGAGCCACTGCTGGAGCACGAGCGGATTATCCTGATTCCAGTCGTTGAGTACGCTGTAGGCGTGGGGCGATGTTTGGTTATAGAACGGATTGCTCGATATGCTGTAAAGTTTGTACCAGGGATGGAGACCGTCGCTTTGGTTAAACACGATGTCAAGTATCACGGCAATGCCCATCTCATGGCACTTGTCTATAAACTCGCGGTAGTCATCGGGCGTACCGTATGCCTTGTCGGGAGCAAAATAGAAGTTGGTGTTGTATCCCCACGAGTTATTGCCGTTAAACTCCATTATAGGCATCAGCTCAACGGCGTTTACACCGAGTTCCTTGAGGTAGGGGAGCTTTTCGATTGCCTTGCGCACGGTTCCGTTGCCTTTCGCCTGTCCCTCGTCGCCGGTAAAGTCGCGGAACAGCATCTCATATATGATAAGATGTTCGGGATCCGGGCCTCTGAAATCCTTTACTTTCCAATCGTAGTTGTCATGTGTACCCTTATAGATGGCAAGCAAAGTGTTGTTGGGAACCTTGCCTGTGGGGTATTCGGGCATACCGGGATATACAGTCTCGGAGATATACTTGTCATTGTAAGGATCGAGTACGAGTCGGGCGTAAGGGTCGCCTACATTGCCCGTGCCGTCGTCAAAGCTATAGTAGTAGATATACTCGGTCTCAGGGTCGAGGTTGGCTATGGTCTTCCAGAAATAACGGTTGCCCTGATATGACTGGTAGTACATGGTAGCTGACTCGTCATCTGTATAGTCATTCCAGCTGCCGATGATCTTGGCATTTCCCTTTTTGGGTGCAGCGATACAGAATGTTACTGATCCGTCGGCATTAGCCTTGGCTCCCATCTGCGGTATACCGCCCGGATAGTCCTTTGCCGGAGAACTCTCGACATACTTGTATGAGAACGACTTGCTGACGCTTTTGCCATCGAGTGTGCCGATAGCCTTGATTTTATACATTTCATCCTTTGGCCCTGGAAATGTGTAGGTCTTCACAAGGGTGGATGCGTCAGTTACCTTGGCAATGCTTTGGTCGTCTACCGTAAGCTCAAGTGTAGCGTTGTCAGATGCCTCAACGGTGAATGTCACGGTGGCTGTCTCATCATTTATTCGGCGGTCTGTGATGCTTTGGCTGAAACGTATCGCGAAGTCACTGCCCCAAAGCTCGATGAGTATGTCACCGTTATCGGCTGTCTTGGCCTGTTTGCTTGAGTCGGAGCTGCGGAACACGAACGCGAGTTTCTTCACCGTCTCGGTGGAGGTCACACTATAGAATGTCGCGATGTCGGGTATGGAGAGGGTGTATATGTTGGGATTGGTCGCCGAGCGCGTCATCTTATACTTATCCTCGTTCTTGTTCCATGTCGAGGAGTGTTTCCAGTCGCTGTCACTTGTACTTTTCTGGGTGATTACTCCTGTATGGGCATAGACGTCGCCGGTATATCCCACCAGCCCCTTGTTGCCCTGCGTGGCATCAAAGGTGATTGTCAGAGCCTTGCCCATCTTGGCGGGCGGGTTCGTAGTCACTTGGGCTGTAAGGGGGCCTGTGGTCAGACCTGCTATGAGCGCAAGCAACATCATGCGGATTTTGTTCATGCAGTAATAGGTATTAATAGGTTATTATTGGTTATCAGTTTGATGGTTTATTGGTTGTTATATAGCATAAGGCAATATATAATGCAAAAATAGTCAAACTTCACATTTTAAGAAAAAATGCTGACTATTTTTAGCTTTTATAATGTATTTTTATAATGTGACTTCGGCCGAATATCTCAATACGACAGATGTTCACGACGCGAGGCGTCTATGCGCAGCAGGATAAACAACAGGAATGTGAACCCCCAGAGCGATGAGCCGCCGTAGCTGAAAAACGGCAGCGGGATGCCGATAACGGGACACAGCCCGATAACCATGCCTATGTTGATTGACAGGTGGAATATGAGGATACTGGCCACGCAGTAGGCGTAGACGCGCCCGAAGGTCGACGGTTGTCGCTCGGCTATGCTGATCACGCGCAATATCAGTGCGAGAAACAGCAACAGCACCGCCGATGTCCCGACAAAACCCTCCTCCTCTCCGATTGTGCAGAAGATAAAGTCGGTATGCTGCTCTGGGACATATTTCAGCTTGGTCTGTGTGCCGTTCAGGAATCCTTTGCCCCATACACCACCCGAACCGATAGCGATTTTCGACTGGTTTACGTTATAACCGGCACCGCGTAGGTCCTCCTCGATGCCGAGTGCGACCTTTATACGCATCTGTTGATGGGGCTCAAGCACCGAGCCAAACACATAGTTGACCGAGAAAAGGAATATCACAGACCCTACCGTGACCCCGATGGTGAGCAACACGCGCCTCACCTGGGCGTGAAACATCAGGAAGCAGCAGTAGATGACGGCTACACCGATTACCGACAGGAAAAATATGTGTCCCGGTACGGCTATGCCCGACAATGACAGCACAGCCGCAATGATGCCTGTCCCGACAAACCATAGCAGCAGGTTGCGGGCTCCGATTATCTGCTTGCAATAGATGGCGGTCATGCAAACCATGATGGCCATTATCATTATGAATACCGCCACTTCTCCCGACGGTATGCCGAGTATGAGCGTCTCGGTAAACTTGACAGCCACGACAAAAAACACGACGGCACAGACCGCTGCAAGCAGTACGAGCCCACTCATACCCTCACGGTAAAGCACGAAAAACAGCGACAGGTACGCGAGGGCTGAGCCGGTCTCACGTTGTGCGAGTATCAGCATGATTGGTATGAATATTATGGCAAGCGCCTTGACATAGTTGGACGGCCGTCCGGCAAGCTGGAAGTTGTAGCCGCTGAACAGTTTGGCCAGTGCGAGGGCCGTGGCAAACTTTGCAAACTCGGCCGGCTGGAGGCTCATGGGACCAATCACGAGCCACGAGCGTGATCCCTTGATGTCGGGCGCTATGAATATGGTCACCGTCAGCAACAGCAACATGACACCATAGATGGGGTAGGAGTATGCCTCATAGAGCCGCGTGTCAACCAAGAGCAATACGGCTCCGAGCACAAATGACAGTATGATCCATCTCAGCTGCTTGCCCGAGAACTCGTCAAACGAGAAGATACTGGCATGGTCAAAGTCGTAGCTGGCCGCATATATGCTTATCGCGCCCGCTATGACGAGCACGGCATAAAGTATCACTGTAAACCAGTCGATATACTTGAATACTGTCGGTTTAGTGTTTCTTGACTCCACTGTATATTATCGTGTTGGATTCGAGCATCCGCTCTTCGAGATATTTCCTGTTGTCGGCTATCTTGCCGGTAAGATACTTCTCCATGATGAGACTGCCGATAGGCACGCCGAATGTCGCGCCAAACCCTGCGTTCTCGACATATACGCATATCGCTATCTTGGGGTCGTGGTACGGGGCAAATCCTATAAACGCGGAGTGGTCTTTGCCATGGGGATTCTGGGCCGTGCCGGTCTTGCCGCACACCTCAATGTCGGGCAGGTTGGCAATGCGGCAGGTACCCCCGGTGACAGCCATGCGCATTCCCTCGGCCACCTCCTCAAAGTACTGGCGCTCTATAGTTGGGTAGCGTCGTGTCGTAAGCTCCTGCGGCATCACGGTATCCTCTATGGCCTTGACCACATGGGGAGTGATGAACCATCCACGGTTGGCTATCGAGGCACACAGGTTGGCTATCTGTAGGGGCGTGGCAAGTATCTCTCCCTGACCGATGGCGATTGAGATGATGGTATTGGCACTCCAATGGTTCTCGCCGTAAATCTTGTTGTAGAATTTTGCGTTGGGAATAAATCCACGGCTCTCTCCGGGCAGGTCGACTCCGAGCTTGTAGCCGTAGCCGAGCGAGACAAGATGTTTCTTCCATGTCTCAAAGGCGTTGGCCGTGCCGCCATACTTTGAACGCTTGCCATCGAGCATAGCCTTCAGTCCCCAGCAGAAATAGGCATTGCATGAAGTCTGCAACGCCGGCTTGAGCGGGATGGGGGAGCCGTGGGCATGGCATCCGACCCGCAGTCCGCCCGATATGAACCCACGGTGGCACGGGAATACGGTCGAGAGCGTCACTATATTTTCCTGTCTGAGTATAAGTCCCTGCGATGGCTTGAATGTCGAGCCGGGGGGATAGGCTCCCATCAGTGCGCGGTCAAAGAGGGGTTTGTACTTGTCGTTGACCAGTTCCTTGTAGTTGGCACCTCGCTCGCGTCCTATCAGCTTTCGCGGGTCATACACGGGGCTTGATACCATGCAGAGTATCTCGCCCGTCGATGGTTCGATGGCCACTACAGCGCCAATCTTGTTGACCATCAGTGACTCGGCATACTCCTGTAGCTTTATGTCGAGGCTCAGTGTCAGGTTGCGTCCCGACACGGGGGCTATGTCATCCTTGCCGTCATTGAGACGGCCCTGGATGCGCCCGTGCGCGTCGCGTATCAGTATCTCAATTCCCTTTTCGCCCCGCAGGTAGGACTCGTAGCTTTTCTCGACTCCGAGGTCACCGCAGTAGTCACCCGCCGAGTAGTAGGGGTCACGCTCTATGTCCTTGGCCGACACCTCGCGTATGTTGCCGAGTACGTTGGCCGCCGCCACATGGTTGTATTGCCGTAGGATGCGTTTCTGTATGAAGAAGCCCGGAAACCTGTACAACTTCTCCTGCAACCGGCCGTAATCCTGGGCCGAGAGGTGGGTGATGAACTTCTGGGGGGTGTAGGTTGAGTATCCGGGGTTGAGCCGCCTGTCTTTCATGTCGGCCACGCGCTTGTCAAACTGCTCGCGGGTGATGTTGAGCGTGCGGCAGAAGTCGACCGTGTCAAATGGTTGCACGTCTCGCGGTATCATCATCACGTCATAGGCCGGCTGGTTATACACCACAAGCTCCCCGTTGCGGTCATACATCATGCCCCTCGACGGATACTGGGCCTTGCGTAAGAATGCGTTGGAGTCGGCATACTCCTTGTAGCGGCTGTCGCAGACCTGTAGGTCAAACAGCCGTATCAGATATATAATCGCTATCAGTATGACAAACCCGCCGATTATATATTTGCGCTTTTCGAGTCTATAGTCTTTTCTCACGGCGTGCCGATGTTAGGGAGTCGATACCGAGTATCAGCAGAAATGACAGCAATGTACTGCACACGATGCGGAGCACGAGCTGCATGGGATTGAAGAATGTGAATGCCTCTATCATGAATATCAACATGCAGTAAAGCAGCACCGAGGTGAAAAGATACTTTATGTATATGCCCATGCCGAGTGACCTTATTGATGGCTCGGGGTTGGTGAGGTCGGACTCGCGGGGAAAGTACAGCCGCAGCACCGGCAACCGCAATACGGCGAGTATTGTGCAAGCCAGGGCGTTCATCCCCTGGGTGTCGGAGAATATGTCGACGCTGAGCCCCATGATAAACGACAGAGTCATCACCCAGTTGACGTTGAGAGTGACGGGTAGCCGGAGTATGAAGTAGATGAACACGACAGGTATCGCGACATTGAACAGCGCGACGTGGTTGAACACTATGACCTGCGCGAGCAGCAACACGACAAACAGCAGGGCGAGATTTACGACTGTCTTGCTCATTTACTTGTTGGCGGTATTATCGTTAAACTCGTCTTTCTCAATCTCGGTCAGCTCGTCACGCAGCCGGTTGCCGATAAGTCTCACCGTGCTGAGTTGGGTGAAGTCGGTCAGCAGCTTGATGCGCAGTGAGTAGAAATTGTCGTTGTGTTCCTTCTCATGACTTTTTATGATACCCACGGGGATCCCCTCGGGAAAGACCGCCGAATATCCGCTCGTTATGATGGTGTCGCCTTTCTTGAACTTCACGTGGCGTGGCATCTCCTCAAGCACGGCCTCCCCGGGGCTCTTGCCGTCCCACACGAGTGAGCCGAAGTGGTCGCTCCCCTTTACCTTGCACGACAGCCTCAGGTTAGGGTTGAGCAGGGAAATTATGCGCGACGTGTGTGGCCCGACGATATTCACTATGCCTACCACTCCGTTTTGGTCGACCACACCCATCTCTGGGATGACGCTGTCGAGCGAGCCTTTATCAATCGTGATGTAATTGTAAGGCCGGGAGACGCTGTTATTGATGACGTGCGCGATGGTGAAATCAAAGTTGTTGAGCGGAGCCGAGACCTTGAGCGTATCGGCATACACAGCCTCGCGGTACTTGCGCAGTTGGTCGCGCAAAGTGATCACCTCAAGCTCCAGAGCCGCGTTGCGGTGTTGCAAGTCCTCATTGATGTCACGCAGATGGAAGTAAGACGAGACATTGCTTGTCCCGCCATACACCACCGCCGCAACGCTGCCCGCCGAGGTCATGTAGATGTAGTGTTGGTAGGGGTTGGTGCGGAACAGCAGCACGCAACTTACCACCACGTAGAATGTGAATACAAACCACGAGCTGTAGCGCAGCAAAAAATCAATGAGATTTCGCACAGGCCGACAGTCTCCCTTTTGAGGTTAGCGGATGAGGAACGAGAATTTGTTGATATTCTTCAGCGCGACTCCCGTACCCTTGGCCACTGCAAGCAGCGGATCCTCGGCAACGTGGAACTGGATGCCGATTTTGTCGGTCAGACGCTTGTCAAGTCCTCGCAGCAACGCGCCGCCACCTGCGAGCCATATACCGTTTTTCACGATGTCGGCATACAGTTCCGGGGGGGTCTGCTCAAGGGCGCTCAATACGGCTGCCTCTATCTTTGAGATGGACTTCTCGATACAGTGGCTAATCTCCTGATACGACACGGGCACCTCCATGGGAAGGGCGGTCATTTGGTTGGGGCCGTGTACGATATAGTCTTCAGGCGGGTTCTCCAACTCGGTGAGGGCCGATCCGACCTTCATCTTTATCAGTTCGGCAGTGCGTTCGCCCACCTTGACGTTGTGGGCGCGTCTCATGTGCTCCTGTATATCCTCGGTCAGGTCGTCTCCGGCAATCTGTATGCTGCGGTTGCTGACGATACCGCCAAGCGAGATGACAGCAATCTCGGAGCTACCGCCGCCTATGTCGACGACCATGTTGCCCTCGGGGGCCTCTACATCAAGTCCGATACCGAGTGCTGCGGCCATAGGTTCATATATCATGTAGACATCGCGGCCACCGGCATGTTCCGATGAGTCACGCACGGCACGTATCTCGACCTCGGTCGAGCCAGAGGGGATGCCCACCACCATGCGCAGTGACGGCGAGAACCAGTTGCTCTTGGTGCTTGCCTTCTTCACAAGACCGCGTATCATCAGCTCGGCGGCGTTGAAGTCGGCGATCACGCCCTTGCGCAGCGGGCGCACGGTGCGTATGTTCTCGTGCTCCTTGCCCTGCATCTGCTGGGCCTCCTTGCCTACGGCGATGAGTTTGCCGGTCTTGGCCTCAAGGGCCACTATCGACGGCTCGTCTATGACAATCTTGTCATTATGTATAATCAACGTGTTGGCTGTGCCAAGGTCGATTGCTATTTCTTTTGTAAATGAGAAAAGTCCCATGTTGTTCCTTTTGGGGTGTGATTAGTGTTTGAAGTGACGTACACCGGTAATCACCATGGCGATACCGTGGTTGTCACAGTATTCCACAGTCTCGTTGTCGCGTATTGACCCTCCGGGCTGTATCACAGCGTCTATCCCGGCCTCGTGGGCTATCTCCACGCAGTCGGCAAACGGGAAGAAGGCGTCCGAGGCCATGACAGCGCCGTTGAGGTCAAAACCGAATGACTTTGCCTTGGCGATTGCCTGACGGAGTGCGTCGACACGTGAGGTCTGCCCTATACCGCTCGCGCACAGCTGGCCATTCTTTGCAAGCACGATGGCGTTGCTCTTGCTGTGCTTCACGATCTTGTTGGCAAAGAGGAGGTCTTTTACCTGTGCGGGAGTGACATCCTTCTTGGTGGCGAGGGTGAGGTCTTCGTTGGTCTCGACCTTCAGGTCGCGGTCTTGTACGAGCGCACCGTTGAGGCATGAGCGGAATTGTCTCTTGGTCTCATTGCCGCAGTGCTGCACGAGGATTATGCGGTTTTTCTTCTGCTTGAGTATGGTGAGTGCCTCGTCATCGTATTCCGGTGCGATTATCACCTCAAAGAATATCTTATTGATTTCCTCGGCTGTGGCCGCATCGACCTTGCCGTTGGTGATGAGCACGCCGCCAAACGCCGATACGGGGTCTCCGGCGAGAGCATCGGCCCATGCCTGCGCTATCGTGTCGCGTGTGGCGAGACCGCAGGCGTTGTTGTGCTTGAGCACGGCGAATGTGGGGGCGCTGAACTCGGCTATCAACGATACTGCCGCGTCTATGTCGAGCAGGTTGTTGTAGGAGATTTCCTTGCCGTGGAGTTGGGTGAACATATTGTTGAAGTCGCCAAAGAAGTATCCCTTCTGGTGAGGATTCTCGCCGTAGCGCATCACCTTGGCCCCGTCTATGGCTATGCGGAGCGCGGTGGGGTCACCCTCGCTGTCAAAGTAGTTGAAGATTGAGCTGTCATACTCTGATGATACCGCAAACGCCTCCTTGGCAAAGAAACGGCGCTCGGCGAGGTCGCTCTGCGCACCGTTTTTCTTTAGCATCTCGGCCAGAGGGGCATACTGGACCTTTGAGGCCACGATTATGACATCATTATAGTTTTTGGCGGCTGCACGGATAAGTGAGATGCCGCCTATGTCGATTTTCTCGATGATGTCGGCGTGTGACGCTCCAGATGCCACTGTGTCGACAAAGGGGTAGAGGTCAACTATCACCAGGTCGATTGAGGGTATCTCGTATTGTGCGGTCTGCTGTTGGTCGGTCTCGTTGTCACGACGGTTGAGGATGCCGCCGAATACCTTGGGATGGAGGGTCTTTACGCGTCCGCCCAGTATCGAGGGATACCCGGTGAGGTCTTCAACGGCCTCGCACTCGTAGCCAAGGCTCTCGATAAAGGAGCGCGTGCCGCCGGTAGACAGGAATTTGACTCCGTCATTGTGGAGCATCGTCAATATTTCGTCAAGTCCATCCTTGTGATAGACCGAAACTAAAGCTGTTTTGATTTTTTTGATATCCGCCATTCTTATATATGTATTTGCTTTGGAGTGCAAAATTACTCAAAATACTCGTATCGCTCAAATTATATGGGATATAAATGATGAAATTTTAATGATGTCACGCTTTAATTAATGTAAACGGAGCTTTGACGATTGTGAACATGCCGCCGATGCGGAGTGTTTATCTTTCAGATATTAACGGATATAAAAAACTTATTGTTGGATTATGAAAAAGATAGGAATATTTTATGGGTCATCAACGGGTACGACCGCTGACGTGGCCTCGCGTATTGCCAAATCGCTCGGAGTGGCCGATGCTGATGTCCATGATGTGGCAAAGTCGGCTCCCTCTGATGTCGCACCATACGATGTGCTGTTACTCGGCACGAGCACGTGGGGGGCGGGCGAGTTACAGGATGATTGGTATGATTTTATTGATGGACTTGCCGCCCTTGACCTGAAAGACAAGGCCGTGGCCCTGTTTGGCTGTGGCGACGAGACCATGAGCGACACGTTCTGTGGCGGTGTCGGCGAGCTTCACAAGCGTCTTGTCGGTACGGGAGCGCGTTTCATCGCGCCTTTCCCTGCCGATGTCTATGATTTTCAGGAATCGGCGGCTTGTGACGGCGACACGTGCGTGGGACTGTTGCTCGACGAGGTCAACGCTCCCGAAAAGACTGATGTGCGCATCAGGGAGTGGACTGACATTGTCAAGAAGGAAGCCTGACCGTGTGGGTGTACCCTGCAATTGACGTGACCACGGATTCTTGTCTCTCAGTCTTGTTTTGTGATAGCTGAGAAATCTCGGATTGCGGTATTGGAGTGGAAAATCGTGAGAATTGTAGCCTAAAACATCGCGGAAATAGGCAAATCTGTTGTATGTTTGAAAAATAAACGCTACATTTGCACTCCGATTTTGCTAACAAATATAAAATTTAATATACGGCAATGAAAAGAACATTTCAACCCTCCAACAAGAAGAGAGTCAACAAGCATGGTTTCCGTGAAAGAATGTCAACCCCCGATGGCCGCAAGGTGCTTGCCCGTCGTCGTGCCAAGGGTCGTGCGCGTCTTACCGTTTCTGACTCAATCGCCAGCAAGTAATTGACTGATAACAGTCACAAAAAGAGGGGGGTGTGTCAAAATTCATGGCACGCCCTCCTTGCATAACCTGCTGAAAACA
>JAMPAQ010000019.1 GCA_023667145.1 Pseudoflavonifractor sp. | reverse complement strand
ATCATCGGCCCGGGCGTCACCACCGACAGCCGGGCCGTGACGGCGGAGCGTGACAGCCACTCCGTCAGCCTCGACGGGCGCACCCTGCGGCTCAACGCACAGGACGACGTGACAGTCAACGACCTGTGGGGCCGTTGCATGCTCGTGTCCTACGGGTGTCAAGAAATCTCCCTTGTCACCTTGTCTCCGGGAATCTATGTCGTGAGGACATCCTCCGGCGTGACCCGCAAGATTGCCCTACACTAAGCGACACCCATCCAATCAGGCAATAGGCCAATGAAAGCATCGCGCCCACGACTTCCCCATTCATAGACCGTGAATCCTTATATCGGACTCATGTCAGTCAATACGCGCCAACCCTGCTTAGTCCATATTGGTTACAAACATTCCTTGGTTAACTAAAGTGTTATTATGGGCCACAAGCGATGGGGTCTTGGTACGCTTCGCTCCGAAAGCGCTTGGCGATAACGAACCCCGGGACACTCATACCATCAGATACAACAAGAGCTGCACGCTTGCGCTTGCAGCTCCTTTAGCGGAGTGAGAGGATAGTGAACTTCCCTCCAATATTTTGAGAACCAAATGGCTATGTAGGCTTAAATCTTGCGTGTAGCACGAGTGTAGCACAGGACTGTCACAGGGTGTCTTTCCCTTGTCTCCGTCTGTCTGCTCTATATCCTCTGATACATCTATAAAATTACAAATAAATTCTTAGAGTCTGTTTACTTTTAACTGATGTTTAACTATAAGGGTGCATAAAACCCTCAACCGGAAATGTTGATAGGAGAAAAAAAGAATTTGTTATGCATATAAAAATCTCCGGTAGCCACCGAAGTGAACCGCACATCACAAGACACACCATAGTTGGCATGAATGACACAATGTACTTTAATATCGCCTTTCTTCTTCTCGGATATCGTCCAACGCCCTTGAAAAGTACGTTGGAGAACAATGATATGGTAGTGGAGTCGATTATACTCAGCTGATCTATCCACGCCTCACGACCGCGCCTGCGGCTGTCCGAAGAGAGCTTGTCCCTGTGCGCGGCGTACTGATCCCTATACACGTCTTCAAAGGACCTTCTGAACATCCGCATTTGCATCAGACAATGTACTGCGTCTGGGAATCCTGTCAATGCCGATGTGGGATAGCTTTCGTACCTCGACCGTCATAGATGCCTCTATCTCACGCAATGAGTCAAAACGCTCAATCACCGCGTAAAGCATTGCAAGCAGATGGTCGTAGCCGTCAAAACTTTTTACATATTTCTCGCCGCCATGGTGGCGGCTCATTTTCAAGATTTTTTTCGCGGTCAAGTAATTTTATTAGCTGGCCATATATCGGCTGTCCGACAAATTGCGTACTTTTACTCATGGTTATTGCGATTTTTGGCGAGACCAAAATAACCACAAAGGGCAGACTCCTGCAAATGGAATCAGCCCTAATTTCTTAGTTCATCAAAAATATTTAGCGGACAGTAATAATCTCAAAAATAAGATTTTTCATATTTGACACGGCTTCCCGCGTGGCTTATGCGTTGCGGGGTGCGGTGGGGAGGCGTAGCGGGGGATGGGTCAGCCTTGCTTCTTGGGGCGGCCCTTGCCCTTGGCCCGGCGTAGGCGCAATACCTGCGCTGAGCGGGCGGGGAGGTAGAGCTTGAGCCACTCCTTGCCTATCGGTTTGTAAAGCGGGTCGGTCTGGGTCAGGTGTGACACTGTCTCGTCGATGTTGCCAAATCCGCCAAACTTGGGGTTATCGCTCGACAGCACGACATCATACTCTCCGGTCGGAGCGAGTATGCCGTAGTCGGTAAATGACTTGAACGGACTCCAGTTGAACACAAACAGCAGGTCGCCGCGCATGAATGCCAACACCTGGTCGTCATCCTTTTCCCACAACTTGTCGACCGGGAGAGCCTGAAAGTTGTAAGTGTCGCCGATGAGACCTATCATGGCGTTGTCGAAGTCGTTGAGATATTCATATTGCAGTTCCTTGCGGTCGACGAGATCCCACTGCCGGCGGGCGTACTTGTAGCTCCATCCGTTGCCCTCGCGTGGGAAGTCGATCCACTCGGGATGTCCGAACTCGTTGCCCATGAAGTTGAGGTAGCCGCCATTTATCGTGGCTATGGTCACGAGGCGTATCATCTTGTGCAGGGCGATGCCGCGTGCCACCGCCGCATTGTCGTCGCCTTTCATCATGTGCCAGTACATTTGGTCATCGATTAGACGGAATATTATCGTCTTGTCGCCGACCAGGGCTTGGTCGTGACTCTCGACATACGAGATGGTCTTCTCGTCGGCGCGGCGGTTGGTCAGTTCCCAGAATATCGAGGTCGGATGCCAGTCTTCGTCCTTCTTTTCCTTGAGTGTCTTGATCCAGTAGTCGGGGATGCCCATGGCCATGCGGTAGTCAAATCCTATGCCGCCGTCCTCGACCTTGGTGGCGAGTCCGGGCATACCGCTCATCTCCTCGGCTATCGTGATGGCGCGGGGATTGACCTCGTGTATCAGCTTGTTGGCCAGCGTAAGGTAGGTGATGGCGTTGGTGTCCTGACCTCCGTTGTAGTAGTCGCCGTAGCCGCCAAACGCCTGTCCGAGTCCGTGGTTGTAATAGAGCATTGAGGTCACGCCGTCAAACCTGAATCCGTCAAACTTGAATTCCTCAAGCCAGTACTTGCAGTTGGAAAGCAAGAAGTGGAGCACTTGGTTCTTGCCGTAGTCAAAGCAAAGGGAGTCCCATGCCGAGTGCTCGCGACGCCCGTCGCCATAGAAGTAGAGGTCGTATGACCCGTCGAGACGGCCCAGTCCCTCAACCTCGTTCTTGACGGCGTGGGAGTGTACGATGTCCATTATCACCGCTATGCCCATCTCGTGAGCCGTGTCGATGAGCGACTTCAGCTCCTCGGGGGTGCCGAATCGGCTCGATGGGGCATAGAAGTTGGACACGTGGTAGCCAAACGACCCATAGTAGGGATGCTCCTGAATGGCCATTATCTGTATCGCGTTATATCCGTCCTTGGCTATGCGTGGCAATATCAGGTCGCGGAACTCCGTATATGTCCCCACTCCCTCTCGCTCCTGGGCCATGCCGATGTGGCATTCGTAAATCAGCAGGGGCTTGGTGTCGGGGACGAACTTCTTCACATTCCACTTGTAGGGCGATTCGGGCGACCACACCTGGGCCGAGAAAATCTTTGTCTGCTCGTCTTGCACGACGCGGTTGGCATAGGCAGGTATGCGCTCGCCACGACCGCCGTCCCAGTCGACTATCATCTTGAACAGGTCGCCATGGTGCAGGTCATTTTCCTTTAGCCTTATCTCCCACACGCCGTTTTTCTTGGGCTTAAGACGGTATTTGACCAACTCGCGCCACTTTGAGAAATCGCCGATGAGCGTAATGCCGGTGGCGTTGGGTGCCCACTCGCGAAACACCCATCCTGTCGGGGTGCGGTGGAGGCCGAAGTAGTTATAGGCGTTGGCAAATTTATCAAGAGAGCCGTCGACCGTCGTCAGCTCACGCTCCTTGTTCATGGCATCATTGTGACGCCCGATGATGGCATCGGCATAGGGTTCGAGCCATGAATCGTTCTTTATGATAGGAAGTGATTCCATTTGTTAGGTGTGTTATAGGGTTCTTGCAATACAAACTTACACAAAATAATCTGTCCCGCCACAAAATCGGCGTTCTTTTTTTGCGCATGGGGTGGCGGGCAGCTTGTCGCTTTGTAATTGGGATGGGAGTCTAAGGGGGATAAAGGACTCGGGGGATTTAAGGATTGGAGATGGTGTAGGATGGGAAAGGCGGGAGAGACGGCAATGGAAATTTGTGGGGATTGGTGAGTGAAATTTAGGGGAAATCGTGATTTGGAGGTTGCACAAACCAAATACTTTGATTAACTTTGCTGCCACAATGCCCGGATGGCGGAATCGGTAGACGCGCCGGTCTCAAACACCGGTGGGGCGACCCATCCCGGTTCGATCCCGGGTCCGGGTACTGAAAATAACGATTGGGAGTCACTTGATTGCCAATCGTTATTTTTATTATGAGGTCAACCAACCCATATTCTTTGATTATTTTTGCAATTTATTTAAGAATGTTTTGGTGAGGTGTGAAAATGGCCGTATCTTTAGCGATGGCAAGAGACGGTAATGATTTGACATGGTTGTCTGCACATCATTACATGATTGATTGTTGCGTTGGAAATATGGTCAAATTGTAATAGCAAATTTAACTATGGGTATTAAGGATTTCTTTTCGGGAAGGTCGAAGGTTAGGCCGAAAAAATGCGATTATAATTCAGTGGAGGAGTGTCCTTATAATTCCACGGCGGAATGTAAGTTTGATAAAAAGAACTGTCATTTGGCAAACAGCAAGAGAAAGAGACCAAAGTACTATAATTCATTGCTTCCAATCGTGATTATAGCTCTGATAGGATTTGTCGTATATGTTCTCGTCACGATTGCCTCGATTGATAACGCATATGCTTTCAGGCACAGCAATTATGTGTACCAAATCATAAGCGGGATTGCCATATCGGTTATAACCGGCTCGATTCTGGCCATAGTCATTGATGTCCCCTCAAGATTGAAAGACTATGAGTTGTCATTTGTCAACGCCCTGTCTTCAAACAATTATTTGAAATCACTCGATGAAAATCGTCTGACAGACCTGAGAAATGACATAACCGAGCAACTACACAAGACAAAAGCCCCACGCATGGCAAAGGGTCTGATAAAAATAGACCAACGCGTATGTGAGCTGCTTAGGCAACCCTACTACTCAAGATACCGTCATGCCGTAGTGTGCAAAAGCGCTCCCGGCTCTGACTATATCGAAAAGGAGCACACGATAGAGTACAAGCTCATAAATCCGTATAGCGTCAATCAGACAGCGGTAGAGTTTATCAAGTTCACAAATCTTGTATTGGTAAAAGATGGACAGCCAGAGGCCAGGGCAATCACCGGCTTGCAGATATATTGCAATATAGACGGCAAAGGTGAGCAAGACTTGTCGGGCAAAATTCAGTTTAACTATGAGGATATAAAGAACGAGTTTTACAACAAGAAAATCACAATCTCTGACAAGGAGAATGCCGACGGTCAGAAAAAAGGAATCCGCATTGAGTTTGACGACAACATCGAGATCAGGATGAGATACAAGATTGACGTTCATAAGAATGACCCGTGTTTTACCAAACGACTACAACACCCGGTAAAGAACTTCAGGTTAGACTACGCGTGCAACGATGACAACATTGAGCTGTATGGACAAATATTTGGCACGGAAATCAAACAGTCTGACATATCTATCAAATATACTGATAATGCGATAAGCCTTGAAACTTTTGATTGGTTGCTTCCCGACAATGGAGCAATTGTCGTGATGTTAAAAAAATAGAAAACACAATCCCTCCCCCATCAAAACAAGTGGATTTGATTGTTTTTCGATAAACAATAGATTATATTTGCATCCCAATAACAAAACCACGTTAGAATTATGTTGATACGCGAAGTTGATGAGTAATGACCTATTTCTCATTTAATCAATTAAAAATTAGGTCAGAAGAATATCATTAGTAACTAATCTATTTTTAATAAAGGATTTTGTGCCACGTCTATTCTGACGTGGCCTTTTTAATTTACCGTACTATCTATTGTTTGCAGATGGGAGCGAGAACTGAACAACGGCCCGGACTGAAGGTGACGCGGTGTCTCAACTGCGGGCATGTGTGCGGGGGTAAGTACTGCCCGGAGTGCGGGCAACCGACCTCGACGGGGCGGCTTGACAACGGCAGCTTTCTGTTGGGGACCCTGCGCGGGCTGCTGAGGGTCAACAATGGGTTCTTCTTCACGGCATGGAATCTGCTCGTGCGGCCATGGGCAGTGATACGCGACTATGCGGCAGGGCGGCGCATACGCTACCTCGCCCCGGTGGCGATGCTCATTGTCATGTGTCTGATACGGGTGGTCGAGGACAGCATGATTGGCTCGACTGACCCGATGCCGGCCTATATAGCGTCCCTGCGTGATGACGCGGGGCCGGTGGGGCGTTGGTTCCTTTCCATCGCCAAGTTTCTGTGCGATTCTCCCGTGCTGCTCAACCTGACACTCTTTATCCCCGCCGTCATAGCCGTGCCGCTTGTCTTCCGTCGCTATGGGGCCACACGTTACAATGCAGCCGAATATCTAATGGCGATGATGTATATGATTGACGCGTTTCTCGTGTTTGACGCCATCGTGACGCCGGTGTGGCACTTGTTCCACTATGGGTCAGCCGACATCATTGGCATGGTCTATGCCGTCTCTGTCACTCTGATTGCCCTGAACCGTACGTTCAATCGCGACGGCACGGCTGCGGGCTTCGCCCTGCACCTGCTCCTCTACCTCCTCCTGACGGCTGTCATCTACATGCTGTTGTTCGGCCTCATTGCCGTTGGGCTGATAATCGTGGCTCCCGGAGTGTTATCTTGACTTTGTCATTGGCATTACCGCTGTGGGGTTGGCGTAATATGTGGAAAAATTGTATCTTTGCGGCAAAATAAAAAGAAGATATTGCTATGGATTTCATTGAAGAACTCAAATGGCGTGGAATGATCCACACCATGATGCCCGGTACCGAGGAGCAACTCAAAAAGGAGATGACCACAGCCTACCTCGGCATTGACCCGACAGCCGACTCACTGCATATAGGCCACCTCGTGGGAGTGATGATGCTCAAGCACTTCCAGCGTTCGGGCCACAAACCAATCGCCCTGGTCGGAGGTGCTACCGGCATGATCGGTGACCCCTCGATGAAGAGCCAGGAGCGCAAGCTGCTCGACGAGGAGACCCTGCGCCACAACCAGGAGGCCATCAAGAAGCAGCTGGCCCACTTCCTCGACTTTGACAGCGACGCGCCCAACCGCGCCGAGCTTGTCAACAACTATGACTGGATGAAACCGTTCTCATTTCTCGACTTCATCCGCGATGTAGGCAAGCATATAACGGTCAACTACATGATGGCCAAGGACTCGGTCAAGAAGCGCCTCTCGGGCGAGAGCCAGCAGGGCATGTCGTTTACCGAGTTCTCCTACCAGCTCGTGCAGGGCTACGACTTCCTCACCCTCTACCGCGACAAGAACTGCAAGCTACAGCTTGGCGGCAGCGACCAGTGGGGCAACATCACCACCGGCACCGAGTTGATACGGCGCACCACGGGCGGCGAGGCGTTTGCCCTCACATGCCCGCTCATCACCAAGGCCGACGGAGGCAAGTTTGGCAAGACCGAGAGCGGCAACGTATGGCTTGACAAGCGCTACACGTCCCCCTACAAGTTCTACCAGTTTTGGCTCAACGTGTCGGATGCCGATGCTGAGAAATATATCAAGATTTTCACCGAACTGTCACGTGAGGAGATAGAGGACCTTATCGCACAGCAGGCTCAAGACCCCGGGCTGCGCCCCCTCCAGAAGCGTCTCGCCCGCGAGATCACGACCATGGTACACTCGGCCGAGGAATACGAGGCCGCTGTGGAGGCTTCACAGATATTCTTCAGCAACAAGGCAGTCGATATACTCCACAAGATTGACGAGGATACGCTCCTGGCTGTCTGCGAGGGTGTGCCGCAGTATGAGGTGTCACGCGCCGATATTGATGCCGGGGTGAAGATTGTCGACCTGTTGGTTGACAAGGCCCCGGTGTTCCCCTCAAAGGGAGAGCTGCGCAAGCTCGCACAGCAGGGTGGACTCTCCATCAACAAGGAGAAGGTCACCGATGCCAATCAGCCCGCTACGCCCGACATGCTGCTCAACGGCAAGTATATACTCGTCCAGAAAGGCAAGAAAAACTATTTTCTGCTGATTGTCAAGTAGGCTGCTCAACAGCTGCCGTGGGCGCTCAACAGCTGCTCAAAAAGGCGACGGCTATTGCACGTTAAAAATAAAATAGCTAACTTTGCATCGCTTTAGGCCATCAGCTTGAGCAAACAGGATTGTCTTATGGTGTAATGGTAGCACTGCAGTTTTTGGTTCTGCCTGTCCAGGTTCGAATCCTGGTAAGACAACCACCACGCCGCTCCGCAAGCATTCGCCCGCGGGGCGGCGCTGCTTTTTTGCCCGCCGCAATGGCCTATTGTAATTCCACGGACTTTTGCGGCCACTACCTGAAATCCATTGCCTATATTGGTGGGATATAATAAGAGAGCCGCGCCAAGGAGTCGTTTTTGACTCCCGGACGCGGCTCCCGATTATGTTTGTGCCCGGCGGTTTTGGCCACGATGGGTTATCTCACGGTGAGTTTGGCGGAGTGGCCGGGGGTGACGGTCACGTAGGTGCCTGGGGCGAGGCGGGTGTCGGCGAGGCGGCCTTCGTAGACGGGGACTCCATGCAGGGTGTAGACGCGTACGATGGTGTCGTCGGCGACGGATATCCTGGATATTCCCGAGAGCGAGTCGACCTCGATGTCGCAGGTCGCTGATGCCCCGAAGCCGTCGGCGGCGCGGGCTGTTATGGTGACATTACCCTTGTCAAGAAAGGTGACAAACCCTGTCTCGGTCACTGTCGCCACATTGTCGTCGCTGCTCTCCCATATCAGAGTCTTGTCTGTGGCATCGGCGGGGGTGATGGTGGCGTACAGCTGCAACGTACCGCCGACACTGGCCTTGGCACTTGTTTCGCTCATGGTCAGCGACGAGACGGGTATCACGGGATTGTCGATGGTGACATCGGTGGTCGATGGTGGTAACACGTATTCACGCGCACCGGCGGTGGAGAATATGTTGTCGCGCAGCTCAATCACGCTTGTCTCCGATACTTGGGTCGTAGCCGTGACCCGCAGGGTGACCAGCGCGCCGCTGTCGCCGGTGAACACGTCGCCTGAGAGCGACAGGCACGCGAGGCGCACACGGCCATTCCCATAATCACGTATGGAGAGCGCGTGGCCGCTGCCACGGGAGGTCATCGCAGCCGACTCAGGGACGACTGATAGTCCCTCGGGGAGGTAGATGTCGCTCTGAAAGGCGCTGAACTGAGTCTCGTTGTCGAGCATTATTGAGACCTCAGTCTCATCCCCGACCGTGATGGTGAAATCGGGGATGTAGAGCCGGTCCTGATGTTCGTTGCCCAACTCGACAACACAGTCGGGCAGCGCCACGTCATTGTCGGTCACGTCGGTAAAGAGGATGTCGCTGACGGTCAGTGAGCCCCCGGCAAAGTCGGCGGCGGCAGTGACCTTGACATAGAGCAGCGCACCCGAGTCGCCCGAGATGGCCGTGTGGTCGGTTGAGAATGCCCCGACACGGATAGCGCCTGACGACAGCCGGTTGCTTACCATCGCATAGCTTGAGTTGGCCCGATGTGACAGACTACAGTCGGGCTTGCCGTTGAGTTCGGCAATCTCCAGCCCTGCCGGAAAAGCGATGTCGGCCTGAAACCCGAAAAACTCCTGCGAGTTGTCGAGGTTGAATGTTATTGTCCTTGTCTCGCCCGGCTCAATGTTGACCCCGTCGGCGTATAAGCGGTCGGAGGCCGCAGCCGCCGGCGCCGCTCCGAGGAGCAGCGTCAGGGCTGACAGCAGACCGTATGATATGATATTTCTCATTGTCACATCTGTGTTATTTAACGATTACCTTAGCCGTGGTATCATCCACTACGACCACATAAACACCGGCGGTAAGCCTGTGGCTTGCCACATCGCCAACGGCTGTGAAGCGGGCAAGCAACGCGCCATCGACGGCATAGACATACACCTCCTTGCCATCGGCGTTGATGACAGTGATACCGTCGGAGGTCGATGCTATGCCTATCAGGCCGTCACCGTAGACCGCGCCTATACCCGACATGTCGTCATTGTGACCGCCGGTAGATTTCAGCACGTACTCGCGTGCATTGATGTCGCAGGCGAGAATATTGGTCATCGTGATATCCCCGCAGTCCTGACGGTCGGCCTTGACGGTGATGTGCATTATGGCCTCGCCGTTGTCGGCAAATGCCGAGTTGCCGAGATTAAACAGCACCACGCGCATCGTGCGGCTGTCAATGCGGCGCTGCATCAGCGAGTGGGTGGCCTCGACACGTGTGCCGGGCTGCACGGCCACGAGGGTCATATCCTCGGGGACAGTGATGTCGGCCTGGAGCGCCACGTAGTCTATCGTGTCGTCGAGCGTGACATCGACGGTGACTGTCTCGCCGCTCTCGCACGAGTAGTCGCCTATGACGAGATTGTCAGAGTCGATAGCTTGGGCGGCGCAGGCCATCCTGCGGGTCACAAGGGTGGCCGGTGTTGCTGCGGGTTGGTTGAGCAGTTCGGTCACCGTACCCGACGCGTCGGCGAGGGTGATGCGGTTGTCGGCATTGACATCGGCGGCCCCGAAGTTGAAATTCTCCACCTCGATGCCGATGGCATAGTTGGCCGTGTTGACAGCGTCGGTGATGGTCACCTCGTCATTGTCGTTTGAGTCACCCTTGGTCGGGGGAATCACGGTCAGGGCTACAGTCCCGGTGATACCCGACCCGTCAGCGGCGGTGGCGGTGATGCTCACCTCGCCGACGGCGAGCGCGGTCACGATGCCCTCGTCATTGACAGTGGCCACAGCGTCGTCAGACGACGACCACACGACAGCGGCATTGGTGGCAGTGGCCGGGAGTACGGTCGGTTGGGCTGTGAGAGTGCGGCCTTTCTTTATGCTGTTGTCAGCGACATTGACGGCTATCGACTCCACCATGGTGGGAAGCACCGTCACGGCACACTCGGCTTTTTCGCCCGACCCGTAGGCGGCAATAGCCGAGATCACGGCCTCGCCGACAGAGAGTGCGGTCACGAGGCCATCGCCGTCAACCTCTGCCACAGCGGAGTCAGACGAGCGCCATCTGACATCCTTGTCGGTGGCATCGTCAGCGCCTACGGTCGCTGTGAGCTGTACCATCTCCGTTGCCTTGAGGCTGACCTCGGTCTCGCTGAGGGATACTGACGACACGAGGACATTGTCGGTGATGGGGCGTATGCTTCCCCATGTCTCCCATGTGGGAGAGTATTCGTAATAGTCGGTCGAATACTCAGGCACGAACAAAGTGCCGGCGGCCACGACATCCTCGGGGAAGTTCACGAGACCTTCGGGAGGGAACTCGGCGTATGACTTGACATACTTGATGGCCGAGCAACCGGCAAATGAATCCTCGCCGAGAGAGGTTGTCTTGTCGCTGAGCGATACCCATTGCAGACCTGAGCAACCTTGGAATGCCTGTTTGCCGACCGAGCTTATGGCCCTTACGGTAACATTGGGCAGCGAGGTACAGTTGGCAAACGCCTCGACTCCGAGACCGTATAGCGACTCGGGTATCTCGATGCCCTCAAGGGCGGTGTCGTTCTTGAACGCTGCCGGGCCGATGATCATGAGCGACGTGCCGAGATTGATCTTCTTTAGTGACGTACAGTTGGAGAAACTGTTGTCGGCGATGGAGGTCATGCTTGCCGGGAAAACCACATTGTCAAGGCTCGTGCACTCCGAGAAGCCGTAGTCGCTGACCTGACTGAGTTTTTCGCTGAAACGCATATCCTTCAACGACGAACATCCACGGAATCCCCACAGGCCCACCGACTCGATGTTGTCGGGGAGGTACAGATTCTCAAGCCCGGTGCAGTAGGAGAACATGTACTTGTCGACCACGCCGACAGCATCACCGAACGAAAGGTCTTTCAATGCTGCAATCGAGTAGAACGGCGAGCGGCTCGGCTTGTCAGTGTTGTATGACAGCCAACGGCCAAGATAGAGTGTCTCTACGGGGCAGTCGCGGAACAAGCCGTATTCGGACTGTGATGCGCCATAGCCCATCTCAAGCACATCGGTGTTGTCCTCAAAGGTCACGGTGGCGAGTTGCCCGCAGTTGCGGAACATCTTGGTGTCCATCTTTGTCACCACCGGGGGGATGGTGATTGACGCTAGCACGTCACAGTCGGCAAACAGTCCCTCCCTGAGCCACGGACACGAGGTCGAGAGGTTGGCATAGACGAGCGACTTGTCGTTGCTGAACGCATAGGTGCCGATTGTCGTTACCTTGTTGGGAATGGTGATGCCCTCAAGGGTCGTCATGTTGCTGAACGTGTAGTTGCCGATTGACGCAAGGCTTTCGGGCAATGTCAGCTCCTTGCAGTTGTTGACCATGTAGAGCAGGTAGTCCTTGCAGTAGGTCACCGTCCCGGCCTGTGAGAACCTGACATCGGTCAGGTAGGTCTGATAGTGGAAGGGGGAGTAACCGTAGCTCGAAGTGGCGTTGTAGTTGATGTTGCGGCCCATGTAGAGCGATTGCAGGTGGCTGTTGCCAAACAAAGGGATTGTTTGGTTGCTCTGGTTGGGAGTCATGCTCTTGGCGCTGTTTGCCCCGTAACCGAGGGTTACGGCTTTGTCGCTGTCGACAAACACTATGCTTGTGAGATTCTCGGTGTCGTAGAAACAATAGTTGCCCACCGAGGTGGTCTTGGCCGGGAAGGTGAGAGAGGTGAGACCCGGGCAGTTGCGGAACGTATAGTCGCCGATTTTGAACGACAAATTGTTGCCGGCCTCCTCGTTAAATGTCACCGAGGTGAGTCCCGTGTCGTTGAGACACGCGTCATCGTCGAGAAGCACGAGGGGATTGGGGAAGTCGAGCGTGGCTATCTTCGGACAGTTGGCCAAGGCGTATGAGTAGACCGATTCCAGACCGTCGGGAAACGTCAGCTTGTCCACATTTGAGCAGCCGTCAATCAGGTGATGCCACAGGAAGGTCACATACTTGCCAATCTTGACGCTGCGCAGGTCCTGGCTGTTGATAAACGGCGCAGAGGCGCGGGTGACTGACTTGAAGCTGCTTCCATCGAGGTCATAGGTCGACACGCTATGGGAGTAGGAGTAAGTCAGGTTTCTGCCGAGAGTCAGGAAGCGTATCGGGCAGTCATAGAAATAGTCATAGTTGCGGTTGGTATATTGATATTTGTTGGAGAGATTGACCGCCTTTGCGTCAATCTTTGAGCTGCGGCAACCCGAGTTGTTGATGGTCAGCGGCTCCTGACCGTCGCGGAATGTGAGATAAGTGGTGCGCGTGCAGCCGTAGAAGCAGTTGGTTCCCATGCTCGTGACCGTGCCGGGGATTGAGAACTGCATCACGCCCGAGTTGTTCCAGAACACCTCGTTGCCGATGGTTTTCAGTCCTTCGTTCATGGTGACTGTCGCGAGTCCCGAGCAGTCATAGAATGCCTGATTGCCGATTGACACAGCCGACGCCGGGACTACCATCTCCAGGGCAACCGCATGAAATCTAACCAAAATAAAGTAAAGTGTACCCCTTCAAAA
>JAMPAQ010000018.1 GCA_023667145.1 Pseudoflavonifractor sp. | reverse complement strand
GTTTTCAGCAGGTTATGCAAGGAGGGCGTGCCATGAATTTTGACACACCCCCTTCTTATCGTTGTGTGGCTACTGCCGTCAGAGGATTACCTTGGTGCGGTTGACGATGTAGAAGCCGTGAGGTAGGTCGTCGATGACGTTTACCCCGGCAAATACCTGGCGCAGTGTCACGGTGCCGTCGGCGCGGGCGATGACAATGTTGGTGTCAACGGGAGTGCTGACGTAGAGTACACCACCGCTTACAGTGACCTTGATGCCGTCAACAGCAGTCGTTACGTTGTCGATGGCCGAGGTGGTCACGAAGTTGCCGGTAAAGCCATCCTTGGTGTAGATGCCATTGTGCTTGAAGTCGAGGTCGGCTGTCTGTGTGCCTCCGTTGCTGAAGATGACCATCATCTTGGGAGTGGCGTTGGTCACATTGACAGTGTAGGTGTAGTAACCGGTCGCGGGGTCGAGTGTCATGTCGGCACCGGGCCAAGATCCGCCGGTGTAGTTCTTGTTGCCGTCGGCGGCATCCCATATCCATACCTTGACGTTGTTCCAGTTGGTGGAGGTGTTGTCGTAGTAGGCGGTGAACGTGTTGTCGGTCACGGGAGGAGTCGGAGGTGTGGGGTCGTCAGGTATCTCTCCGGCACCGGGTATCACCTTGGTGGCAGAGGTCGAGCCTGACAGGTAGTAGCCGCCGTTGGTCCATGCCATGTCGCCGGTCTGGCTGCCGCTGCTGAATATAATCTTGGCTCCGTCGGGTATCTTGTCTCCGCCGGTGTAAGTCCATTTCCATATCTTGTTGCCAAGGTAAGTGGCAGCCTCTCCGGGCCAAGAGCCGCCAGTATAGTTCTTGCCGTCGGCCCATACCCAAGCCTTTATCGTACCGCCCCAGTTGGCATCATTCTCAAAGAATGCGGCTTGCTCGCCCTGTGCCATTGTCGGCTCGATGGGCTCCTCGGGCTCAACGATGTCGCCACCGCCGCCACCGCCGTTGCCGTTGGGCTTGACAGTCCATGTCTCGTCGGGCATTGTCTCGTCGGGCCACTCGTTCCAGGGCTGGTCAACAGATGTGCTGCCGTAGAGGTACTTGCCATCCTCGCCAATCTTGCCGGGACCGTTGAGCACATAGACGCGCATGTTGCCCTTGCCTGAGCATATTGCTGTGAGCTTACCGTCGGTCACTGTCTGCACGTCGCCGGTGATGGCATCGACGTAGCGTCCGTTGAGGATGCCGGTGAATGTCGAGTTGCCGCTGATGGTGACGAGGACATAGGAGTCGGTCTTGTCATCCTTGTAACGGCGCTTGAACGACATCTTGCCGGAGCATCCATCGGTGCTGTACTGACCCTTGCGGAGGGCGGGGACAGCGGCGCGTATCTTGTTGAGGCGCTGGATGTGGCGGGCAAGAGGGTAGGATAGGGTAGAGGCGAGGTTGCCGGTAGCGTCGGTGTAGTCGGCAAAGTCATTGACCTTGACATCGCCCTCGATATAGCCGCCAAAGTAGGCGCGGCCCGACTCCTTGAGCGCTATGACGGCTCCCTTGTCGATATCTTTGCCCTTCTGAAACTCTACCTCAGAGCCGTAATAGATGCAGGGGATACCACGGAATGTGAACATCAGCGAGAGGTTCTCGGCCCAGGTCGACTGCTCTCCGGTGAAGCGGTAGTTGCTGTCGGGCGCATAGTCGTGTGAGTCTACGTAGACCACGTTGTAGGTGGCATCGTTGTAGAGGTTGTCCTGGCCATGGACACCAAACGCGCCCGATGCTGAGTTGAAATTCCAGTGCATGGCAAAGTCGATGACGCTCATGCCTGAGAAGTCAGAGTGGTCGGGAGTATGGTATTCATTGCCGTTGAGCAGGGCGTTGTTGCTCTTGCGGAGTATTGAGGCGCTGTGGCCGAGGTCATCCTTGCCCGACTGGAGAACAGACTCCCAGTTGGTGTGTCCCTCGACGGTGAAATAGTCGTGAGATCCCTCGGTCTGAGTGGGGATTGCCACGACGGTGTCCCATGAGGACGGGTTCATGTCCCAATCGTAGTTCTTCGACTCTTTCCATGTATAGTAGCAGGGAGAGCAGTTGTAGTTCTCGCCACGGTAGATGACCTCCATGGAGCGGGCGCATACCTCGCCATACATGAAAAACGGGGTGTTGCCTCGCTTGGCTATGGCCTCGGGCGACTGTGACGCTTCAAGGAGCTGCGGGAGGAAGAGCTTGTTGAACGACAGACGGGGAATGTGACCTGCCGTGTCGATGCGGAATCCGTCGACACCCATCTTAATGAAGCGGGAGTAGCAGTCGACAAGGTAGGAGGCAACGGCGGGATGCTCGGTGTTGAGGTCGACGCAGTCACCGGCTATCTGTCCCCACCAGCGTGAGGGGTCGTCCCAGTCAAACCATGCCTTGTGATGCCAGTAGTTGTGAATGTCGCGGTTGGTGAAGTCGCTGTTTTTCATGATGGCGAGGCGCGAGCCATACTGGTCGGCGGCCTTCATGTCGGCATAGTTGTCGGGAAGCACGCCGCCGGTGCTCTTGGTGAGGGGAATCATCGAGGCGTTGATGTCGCCTAATTCCTTGGTGTAGTCCTTGCGGAACATGGGGGCGAGATGGTTCTCACCGAAGTTGCCGGTGTGCTGGAGTACGATGTCGAGGATAAGTTTCATGCCGCGCTTGTGCACCTCGTCGATGAGTTCCTGGAATGCCACGTCGGCACCTGCGGCATCGAGATCCTTGGCCACGTAGCGGTGGTCAATCTTGCTGAAGTCCATTGCATGGTAGCCATGGTAGTCGAGACCTGACGCGTTCTCGACAATCGGGGTAATCCACACGGCTGTAAATCCGAGTGCCTTGATGTAGTCGAGCTTCTTGATGAGTCCGCGGAAGTCGCCGCGCCACTCGGGGTCGTTGATGTTTTTATCACCGTCCCAGCAATAGACGTTGTTGTCTGGATCACCGTCATAAAAACGGGTCGTCATGGCGAAGTAGATGGTCTCGTCGCGGAAGTCGGTGCGGTCGCCTATGAAAGTCGCCGCCGTCGAGTTGACCGCCATGAGAGACATCCCTGCACCGAGCAGTAATGTGGATAGCTTTCTCATTGTAAAATGTAGAAAATCGGTTAAGGAAAAAATTTGTAATAAAAATAAGTGAAAATATCTCCGACTGTGTATACAATGGTATATTAACGATGCAAAGGTACAAAAATAGTGTGATGTACGGTTGTGAAAAGAGAATAAATCTCGTTCTGACAAATGGGGGGGGTAAGTTAAATTAAATAAAAAATAGAGAGGGGGAAGCTTTTGGCTTCCCCCTCTCGGGTATGATGGATGTTTGTGTCCGTTATCAGAGGATGATCTTGGTGCGGTTGATGATGTAGAATCCGCGCTGCAAGTCATCGATGACGTTCACGCCCGAGTAGACGGGACGTATGGTCATGGATCCGTCGGCACGGACGATGGTCACGTGACCGTCGGCGGGTGACTCGATGTAGAGGATTCCACCCTGTGCCGACACCTTGATGCCGTCGGTTACCGCGATACCCTCGATGCCTGAGAGGTTGAGGTCGCGGATGTGTCCGTTGAGACCATAGAGACCTTGGTCACGTATGGCTACATTGTCGCCGGTCTGGCTACCGTTGCCGTTGTGGAAGATGAGATATGACGACGAGAGGTCTTTGTCAGTATCAATGTGATACTTGTGATAGCCTGTCTCGGCGTCTACCGTCATCGAGGGAACTGCGGCCCAAGCGCCGAGGAAGTCATCGTTACCGTTGCCATAGACATAGATCTTGACATCATTCCAGTTGGCAGTAGTGTTGTCGAAGTAGATGGTATAGCCGTTTGTGGGGACCACGGGATCGGGGATGTCACCGTTGGGGGTGTTGCTGCCATCCTGATGGTAGGTGGCCTTGTCAACATAGTTGAGGTCTCCGCCGCCGATCTTGTTGTCACCCTCGTGGATGATGATCTGGGTCGGGAGAGACTTGCCGGCGGGTACGGCCCAGTACCAGAGGTCGCCCTTTTTTACCATGTTGTCGCCGGGCCATGCGGTCGCGGTGGTGCAGTTACCGCCATCATTCCATGCCCAAACCTGAGGATTGGAGAATGTACCGTCAAAGTATACATAGTGGTCATCGCCGACTGGCTCGGGAGTCTCGGTCTTGGTGTAGGTGAATGTCTGCACATTGGAACCGGCATCGTTCTTGACAAAAGTCTTGAGCGTGGTGGTCTGCGTGAATGTCAGGGCTGAGGTGTATTTGGCCGATGACTCGTTCGGGGTTGTGCCGTCGGTGGTGTAGTAGATTGCCACGGCGGGGTTGGCGGTGAGCGATACGCTTATCGACTCGGTGAAGGTCTTGCCGGAGGCTGGGTTGGCGGTCACTGTCGGCTTGGAGGGGGTCGGAGGATTGTCGATGTTGAGCTTGGTGGCAGTGGAACCTCCATCATACTCATAGTAGGTGTCCTCAGTGATGCCGGTGATGTCGGCAGTCTGAGCTCCGTTGTTGTTGAAAATGACGCTGACAGACTCAAGGCCATCAAACGAGAATGCCGAGAATGTCTGGCCGTTGACGGTCACGGTCTCCATGGATGAGAGAGCCTTGCCGGGCCATGCGCCGCAGGGTTCAGTATCAATGCCGTTGTCTTTGCCCCATGCGTACATGTTGCCCTGACCCTTTACATAGACAGTGATCACGGCGTTGGGGTCGACCTTCTTGTAGGTGACGCTGCCGTTGTAGCTCTTGCCATCCTCACCTGTGGCACCCCAGTTGACCTTGATGGTCTCACCGTAAGCAACACCGGCACCGATGGTGAATGTCTTGGGGCTTCCGGCAGGTATTGATACCTGAGCCTGGTTGCCAATCTGATACCAACCGCTCACAGCCACGTCGTTGAGAGCAACGGTGACGTTCTGAGTGTCGGTCTTGAATGTACCGCCGGCGGGTGAGAATGTCACGGATGCGTTTCCTACCGCGTCGTCGGCGGTATAGTAGCGGCTTGCACCGGGATCGGAGAACTCAACGTTGCCACCGTGGGATACTGGGGAGCTTGCATAGATGAACTTGCCATCCTCACCGACCTTGCCGCCTGTCCATCCCTTGACGAGGACGCGGAGCTGACCTTGGTTCTGAGGAGCGCTGACAGTGATTGTGCCACCGCCGTTGTAGGTCTGGCCTGTGACGATGTCGGTGTATGTGCCTGCGGGAACGTTGGTGAATGTAGCGCCACCGTTGACGGCAACGAGAGCGTAGCTATCCTTGTAGGCACGCTTGAATGCCCAACCACCGTTGGCGGAGCAGCCGTCGAACGTGTACTGGCCCTTACGCAAGGCGGGGACAGCGGCACGGATCTGGTTGAGTCGGCGTATGTGCTGTGCGAGGTCGGCGTTAAGGGTCTTCTGTACGTTGCCGGAAGCGGTATACTGGCCGAAGTCAGTAGCTGTCACATCGCCCTCAAGGTATGTGCCGAAGTAGGCGCGGCCTGACTCGCTGCGCGGGGTCTTGTTGTTCTCACCACCCACGTCGATGGGAAGCCCCTTCTTAAACTCTACTTCGGAGCCATAGTAGATACATGGAATGCCACGGAATGTGAACATCCACGAGAGGTTCTCGGCCCACTGTGATGTGCCGCCGTTGAAGCGGGTTCCGTCGTTGGGGCCGGGGCAGTAGTCGTGAGAGTCAACATAGACAACGTTGTAAGAGGCATCGTTGTAGTAGTTGTCCTGCTTGTAGAGACCCATTGTCTCGCTCACACTGCGGAAGCTATAGTGAACGGGGAAGTCAATCACGCTGAAGCCTGACCACTGTGAGTAGTCGGGCTGATGCCACTGGCCGTTCTGCATCAGCACGTTGTTGGAGCGTGACTTGTCCTGGGTGTCTTTCTCGCACACAGCCATGGGGCCTACGGGGGTGTCGTAACCCTCGTTGAGGTTCTGCTGACGCCACCAGTCGGCGCCGGAATTGGCCTTGAACTCGCTCATCAGTGATGAAGACGACTTCCAAGTGTAGAAGTAGCTTGACAGATTGGGCTTGTCGCGGTAGACAACCGAACCCTGGAAACGCTGGCACACCTCGCCAAACATGAAGAAGTCGATGCCGTTGAGACGTTTTGCCTTGACCTCGGGTTTGTTGGCGATGGCGTGGAATTGAGGAATGAATTGGGTGTTGAATGTGAGGGGGGAGATGTGACCTGCGGTATCAATACGGAAACCGTCGACACCCATTTCGATAAACTTGCCGTAGCAGTCAACGATATACTGGGCCACGTAGTCGTTCTCAGTGTTTAGGTCGACGCAGTCACCGGCTATCTGACCCCACCAACGGTTGACCTCATCCCAGTTCCAGCCTGTACCGTAGTGGTGATAGTAGTTGTTAGGCTCATACTGTGCCTGCTTGAAGTATTTCCAACGCTCGGCATACTGGGCAGCGGGGGTCTGGTCGAAGTAGTTGCTGCTAAGACGCTCGGTGTTGGGGATGAGTGCTGTTGCAGCCGAGGCCTGGTTTTTGATGTTCTGGTCGCGGGTGAATAGAGGGTTGAGCTTTGCCTCGCCGAAGTTGCCGGTGTGCTGGAGCACGATGTCGAGGACAATCTTCATGCCCTTGGCATGGGCGGCGTCGATGAGATCCTGGAACTTGACATCCTGAGATGCTCCCCACTCCTTGCGGCTCTCGTAGCGGAGGTCGACATTGGAGAAGTCCATGGCGTGGTAGCCGTGGTAGTCCTCGCCTGAGGCGTTCTGTACTATCGGGGTGATCCAGATGGCGGTAAAACCGAGAGCCTTGATGTAGTCGAGCTTGTCGATGAGGCCCTTGAAGTCACCACGCCAGTCGGGGTCGTTCTTTGACTTCTGCACATCCTGTTTGTCCCAGGAGCAGACATTGTTGGTCGGGTCACCGTCATAAAAACGGGTCGTCATGGCGAAGTAGATGGTCTCGTCGCGGAAGTCTGAGCGGTCGCCAACAAACGTGGCGGCGCTTGAGCCAAGTGTGGCAAGTGCCATCGTTCCACCCAAGAGGAAATTGCGTAAATTTCTCATTGCAGAATAAATGGTAAAAAATTATTATATAGAAGTTCTTGTTTACTCGACAGGTAAGGATATCTCCTACAGTGAATACATGGTAATTGGATGTAATCGCTACAAAATTAGCAATAATCGCCAACAACACAAAACTTTTTGAGCTGTCGGGTGTTGCGGTACGCTTTATTAACTTTAATTAATATTGATGGGCTATAAAAACGGATGTCGCTAAATCAAGCGGCATCCGTTATGCTGGTTATCTCCCGTGAGAGGGGGATTGTATCAGTCCTTGTATTTCTTGACAATGACAGTGGCGTTGTGGCCGCCAAATCCAAATGTATTGGAGAGCGCGGCATTTACCGTGCGCTTCTGTGCCTTGTCAAAGGTGAAGTTGAGGTTGTAGTCTATATTCTCGTCCTTATCCTCGGGATCATGGTTGATGGTCGGGGGGACGATGTCGTTTTCCACCGCCTTCACGCAGAATATCGCCTCAAGGGCTCCCGTCGCGCCAAGCAAGTGGCCTGTCATCGACTTTGTGGAGCTGATGTTGAGGTTGTAGGCGTGGTCACCGAACACCTCGGTGATGGCTTTTACCTCCGAGAGGTCACCGACCGGGGTCGACGTGCCGTGCACGTTGATGTAGTCGATTTCCTCGGGCTTCATACCTGCGTCCTCAAGGGCGTTCTTCATCACGAGCTTGGCTCCGAGTCCTTCGGGATGGGTTGCCGTGAGATGGTAGGCATCAGCAGACATGCCTCCACCGACTATCTCGGCATAAATCTTGGCTCCACGTGCCTTGGCGTGCTCGAGTTCCTCAAGCACAAGGACAGCGGCACCCTCACCCATGACAAAACCGTCACGCGATCCGCTGAACGGACGCGATGCTGTCTCGGGGCTGTCGTTGCGGGTCGAGAGCGCGTGCATGGAGTTGAAACCTCCCACGCCGGCCGGGTAGATGGCTGCCTCGGCACCGCCGGTGACAATCGCGTCGGCCTTACCGAGACGGATAAGGTTGAACGCGTCGATGATTGCGTTGGTCGAGGTGGCACAAGCCGACACGACACCATAGTTGGGACCGTGGTAACCATATTGCATCGAGATGTGACCCGACGCGATGTCGGCAATCATCTTGGGTATGAAAAACGGGTTATATTTGGGCCCTTGCTCTGCACCGTTGATGGCAAAGTAGCCGGCCTCTTCCTCAAATGTATGGAGTCCGCCGATACCTGACGACACGATAACGCCAACGCGGTTCTTGTCGATGGATTCGTCTTCGAGCGCGGCATCCTTGACAGCCTGCTCGGCGGCCACCATGGCATACTGGGCGTAGAGGTCGAGCTGACGGGCTTTCTTGCGGTCGATGTGGTCGGCCACGTTGAAGCCTTTAACCTCGCAAGCAAACTGTGTCTTGAACTTGGAAGCGTCAAAATGAGTAATAGGGCCGGCACCCGACACACCTTTGAGGGCGGCGTCCCACGTGGTGGCGACATCATTGCCCAGGGGTGTTATGGCACCAAGTCCTGTTACTACGACTCTCTTTAATTCCATTTATAGAAGTATAGTGGAAGAGAAATTACTTGTTGGTCTCGGCCTCGATGTATGAGATGGCGTCGCCTACTGTCTGGATGCCCTCAGCCTTGTCATCGGGGATTGTGATGCCGAATTCCTTCTCAAACTCCATGATGAGTTCTACGGTGTCGAGGCTGTCTGCGCCGAGGTCGGTGGTGAATGCAGCGGTTTCAGTTACTTCTGACTCGTCAACGCCGAGTTTGTCAACGATTATAGCTTTAACTCGCGATACAATTTCTGACATGATAAATTACGATTTTAATTAGTAATAGTTTCTTTTGCGGTGCAAAGTAAGCAATTTTAATTCAATTAGTAAAACTTTGAGAGCACAAAGTTGTATAAAATGTGCAAACGGGGCTGTGAATGTAGCTGAAAAGCATGGTTTTGAAACCATATTTGCACGGTTTGACGCTGTATAGACGAAATGCGGTGCTGTTACAATGGAGTTACGCGTTGTCTTGTAGATTGGCTGATGTCAGCCGTTGAACACGTGATTGTAGACCGTCTTGGTGGCACCGAGGTTGTCGCGGATATAGCCTCCCGCTATGGTTGAGGCTTTTTTTAGGCTTTCAGGCGAGCCGATGAGGGTGTCGAGCGTGTTGTCAAGCTCTGTGGCGCTGTTGACTGTGAATGCTCCTCCAAGATTGATGAGGTCGATGGCCTCCTTGAATTTGGAGTACCGTGGGCCAAACAGTACCGGCATGTCGTAGACTGCGGCCTCGTTGATGTTGTGGATGCCCGCGCCAAATCCTCCGCCGATATAGGCGATGTCGCCATAACGGTAGGCACTCGACAGCTTGCCGTAGCAGTCGATGATAAGTATCTGTGCCGACGCGGCCTCCTCGGGGGTGGTCGTTGACAGTCTCACGGTCTTGCCGTTCGCGGCACGCTCGATGCGGGCGATGCTTGCGGCATTTACCTCATGGGGGGCGATGACGGCCTTTACGTCGGGGTGTCGGTTGAGATAGGGTATCAGCAACTCCTCGTCGGATGGCCACGTGCTGCCGGCGACAATTGTTGCACGATGGCGGCGGATGTCTGTAGGCGCTGCGGTTGTCATCGCCGCTATCGGGGGAATGTCGCATACGGTCGACATTATGTCGGTGACGCGGTCAAACCGTGTGTCGCCAGCGACGGTCACATTGTCAATCCCTATTCCCGCCAACAACTGCCGAGACGCGTCGTCCTGAACGAAGATGTGCTCGTAGCAGCGCAGGATGCCACGGAACATGCCTCCCCACGGCTTGAAAAACTGCTGGGATGGACGGAATATGGCTGAGACGAGGTAGGTGGGGATATGGCGGCGGTGGAGCTCATGGATGTAGTTGCCCCAAAACTCATATTTGATGAATATGGCGGTGTCGATATTGATGGCATCGAGAAATCGCCTGGCGTTGGCCGGATGGTCAAACGGCAGGTAGACCACGATGTCAGCCTCCTTGTAACCGCATCTCACCTCATAGCCTGACGGAGAGAAGAAGGTGAGCAATATCTTGCTGCCGGGTTGACGGCGGCGTATCATCTCAATCAGTGGCCGTCCCTGCTCAAACTCGCCGAGTGACGCCGCATGTACCCAAATGTAGCGTGCATCGGGGTTGGCCAACTGTCGTAACCGTTGCCACGCGTCGCGCTGTCCGCGCAACATCGTGCGCACCTTGCCGCTGCGCAGCGCAGCGACCCGCGCTCCCATGTGGTAGAGCGATATGGACAGATTGTAAAGGGGGGTCATTACAGCGACTGGTCCGGTGGACGGTTGGTTATTCAGGGAGGGCTATATGCTCAATGCCACGGTTGATGCGTGACACGGTCTCCTCCTTGCCGAGCAGCTCGGTGATGTCAAACATGTGCGGACCCTTGCACTCGCCTACGACGGTGAGACGGAATGCGTTCATAACGTTGCCGAGGTGATAGCCGTTCTCCTCAATCCACTTGAGCACGACAGGCTCTGCTGCCTTTGATGAGAAATCATCCAGTCCCTCAAGCACGTGTATCAGTTCGCCCATTATGCGCGGCATGTCGGCGCTCCAGCGTTTTTTGACGGCCTTTGGCTCGTATTCGGTTGGGGCGACGAAAAAGAATCGTGCCGTGTCCCAAAGGTCTCGCACGAAATTGATGCGACCCTTAACCATGCCGACGGCACGGGTGATGTATTCGTCAGTGAAAAGTGATGTTTCGACACCATTGTCGCGCATCACCGGGATGAACAGCTTGGCCAGCTCGGCGTCGGGCAGCTCCTGTAGGTAGATGTGGTTGAACCATTTGCCCTTCTCAAAGGCAAACCGGGCCCCGGAGCGTGAGCAGTGGTCGAGCGAGAACTTGGCAATCAGCTCGTCCATGGACATCACCTCGGTGTCGTCGCCGGGATTCCACCCGAGCAGGGCGAGGAAATTCACGACAGCCTCGGGAAGGTAGCCGCTCTCGCGGTATCCGGAGGATACATCGCCGCTCTTGGGGTCGTGCCATTCGAGCGGGAAGACGGGAAATCCGAGACGGTCACCGTCGCGCTTGCTGAGTTTTCCCTTTCCGTCGGGCTTGAGCAGCAATGGCAGGTGGACGAAGCGCGGCATCGTGTCGGCCCATCCGAATGCCTCGTAGAGCAGAACATGAAGCGGGGCTGACGGCAACCACTCCTCGCCACGGATGACATGGGATATCTTCATCAGGTGATCATCGACGATGTTGGCCAGGTGATAGGTCGGGAGGTCATCGGCGCTCTTGTAGAGCACCTTGTCGTCAAGGACTGAGGAGTTGATGGTCACCTTGCCACGTATCATGTCATCGACCACGACATCGCGGCCCGGCTCTATCTTGAACCTCACCACATACTGCGCTCCATCGTCGAGCAGCCGCTTGACCTCATCGGCGGGTAACGACAGGGAGTTACGCATGGCCATGCGTGTCGACGCGTCATACTGGAAGTTGGGCGTGGCGGCACGGGCGGCCTCAAGCTCGGCGGGGGTGTCAAAGGCGATGTAGGCTTTGCCGTTGTCGAGCAGCATCTTCACGTGCTCGCGATAGATGTCTCGCCGCTCGCTCTGCTTGTAGGGCCCGTATGGGCCACCCTCGCGCACACCCTCATCAATCTCGATGCCGAGCCACGCGAGGGCCTCGTTGATGTAGTCCTCGGCTCCGGGTACAAAACGCTGGGAGTCGGTATCCTCGATGCGCAATATCATTTTGCCGCCGTGCTGACGTGCGAATATATAATTGTAGAGAGCCGTGCGTACGCCTCCGATATGGAGGGGTCCGGTGGGCGACGGCGCAAATCTTACTCTAACAGGAGTTTCCATCGTGAAATGTAGCTTGTAGGTTGTCAGATAGTATAATCGTCTGCAAAGTTACTCCAACTCCCCCTCTTTTCCAAAATTTGCCGCCGCTTTTATGATCTGCGTGTTTTTCAGCATATCCGATTGCCAATCCCAAAAAATTGTTGAAAGTTGCTTATTCATTGCTTATTGAAAAAATAAAAATAGCTGAAAATCAGACGATTAACAGCTATTTACGGTGTCCAGAACAGGAGCAATAATATTTTATCAATTTTTACTAATGCTTATCGTGTCAACCGTGAACTTTTAGCCGTAATATGGTGTTTTTCAATTAGAATGAACTGAAATGAACTGGGTTCAATTTTTGGAAGAATTTAACTCGATACAGTTCAAATCAGTGTCGGTTGACATACGGTTGACACGGCGTTGACACGGATTTCGGCTCATTCGGGTCTCCGAGGCGATTTGTGAGATTGCAGGTAATTTACTAACTTTGCGTAACTTAAAGAATACTGTACTATGGCGACAATTAAGCGAAATATCACCAAGGGTCTCAACCCATCGGGCAAAGCAGAGGTACTTTTGCGCCTCTGCGTGTCCAGAACACTCGTTATGAGAATCAAAACCGGGATATGGATTTTGCCCTCCAGATTCAACGGAAAGGACTTCTCAAAACCGAAGGAGCAGAAGGAGAGAATGGAGATTCTTGAAATCGAAAACAAGGTTATCGGCATCGAGCGTTTTCTCATAAATCTATGTGAAACCACCCCACTCGAAGACCTCACAAAGGAGTTCATCGCAGCCAAGCTGGATAATTATCTAAATCCAAAACCTGAACGCAAGAAGCGAGAGCCGAAACCTGTCAAAGAGCCGGAGTTTTTTGAAATTTTCGAGGAGTACATCGAGAAGAAGAATATCTCTGAGTGGCGCATCAAACACCTCCGGGTATTGAAGCGTGCGCTTATGAGATATGAGTTGTATGTACGAGCCACCGGCAGCAAGCGATACAAGATTAAACTTGATGAATTCTCCGTTGACGATGTAAATAAGTTTGAGACATTCCTTCGTCAGGAGCATATCCTCTTCGACAAGTATCCGGAGATTTACAAGGCGGTTCCGGCTGATACCCATTCTCAGCGTAAGAAGCCAAAGGCTCATCCCAAAGGTGACAACACCATAATCGGTCTGTTCGGATTAATGAGGGCATTCTATAAATGGTGTCGCGAGCAAGAGAAGACCGCCAACGATCCGTTTGCCAAATACAATGGCAAGACTACGGAGCGTTATGGTACTCCTTACTATATCACCATCGAGGAGCGTGACCAGATTGCCGATTACGACCTTTCATCGAATCCTTCTCTCGAAGCCCAGCGCGACATCTTCATATTCCAGTGTCTGATTGGTTGTCGTGTGTCTGACCTTATGTCAATGACAAAGGATAGCCTCATCAACGGAGCGATTGAGTATATTGCTCAGAAAACGGCTGGCGAACGCCCCAATGTTATCCGTGTGCCTCTCAATAGCCGTGCCAAGGCTCTTATTGAGAAATACAAGGACCGCGATGATCTGAACGGAAAACTATTCCCCTTTATTAGCTCTCAGAAATACAACGTGGCCATCAAGAAAATTTTCAAGACTTGTGGCGTAAACCGCATGGTGACGGTGCTCAACCCCACCACCGGCAAGGAGGAGAAGCGACCGCTTGATGAAATCGCCAGCAGCCACTTGGCACGACGCACCTTCATCGGCAACCTCTACAAGAAGGTCAAAGACCCAAATCTTGTAGGCTCACTCAGTGGCCACACCGAAGGTAGCCGTGCCTTTGCCCGCTACCGCACTATTGACGACGACATGAAGCAAGAGCTGGTTGACCTGCTCGACTGAAAACTGAGTCCACAAACAAATTCACGGCTGTTCTCGTAAAATGTTTACGTGAATGGCCGTGTTTTTATAAAATCGATGGAAGGCAAGATGTTCTACATTGATGATGGCGAAGTGTCGGTGTAAATGTCGGTGTAAATGTCGGTGTAAATGTCGGTAAAACGAGGGCGTATGAGAGA
>JAMPAQ010000017.1 GCA_023667145.1 Pseudoflavonifractor sp. | reverse complement strand
AGACGTTTTTTGCGCTTGTGGGTAGCCATCTTGTGGCCTTTTCTTTTCTTTCCGCTGGGCATTTTTACGCAGTTTTATAAATTAGTAAATAAAGTTATATTCGATTATTTCACATCTTCCATGAAGACCTTCGCGGGCTTAAAAGCGGGAATCTTGTGCTCAGGTATGATGATTGTGGTGTTCTTGGAGATATTGCGGGCTGTCTTTTCAGAACGTGTCTTCACGATGAAGCTGCCAAATCCGCGCAGATAGACGTTTTCTCCGTGAGCGAGAGAATCCTTCACTACTTCCATGAATTTCTCGATGGTCTCAAGAACGTTGGCCTTCTCAATGCCGGTGGTCTTTGAAATCTCGTTAACGATGTCGGCTTTAGTCATTGTCTGTTATATATAATTGGTTTAACATTGTCTTGACATGCACCATTTTAGATGCCGCATGACGGCAGAAAAATTTTGCAGTTGCAAATATCGCACTTTTTTTTCAATTGGAGACAACAACCATACTGTTTTTTTTGATTATTTGATATAAAATCACCACTTTAGCCATCGCGTGGGAGACAGGAAACGACAATTCCGCGCCGTCATCCATGAGCGGATGTTGTCGGCGCGGAATTGTCGTGTCGGAGGGAATCCTCGTCTATTTACTCATATTCACGCGGGATGGCCACTATCTTGCGGTTGACTCCGTTGATAAAGTCGATGATGGCTGAGCGTACGGGCGAGTCGGTGACGTCGGCCTCGATGCGTCTCAACGCGTTGAACACCGACGTGCCACACTGGTAGATGTGACGGTATGCCTTGGCTATATCGTCAATCTGCTCCTCCGTGAAGCCCTTGCTGCGCATGATGGTGGCGTTTATACCGTAGTAGACAGCCGGGTTGTGGGCGATAATCACGTAAGGAGGCACGTTGGAGCCGATGCGGCAACCGCCCTTGACAAGCACCCAGTCACCGACCTTGCACTTCTCATGCACGATGGCGGCAGACGAGAGGATGGTACACTCCCCTATCTCGACATCGCCGGCCACCAGCACACCGTTGCCTACCACACACTTGCCCTTGATGCGCGTGTCGTGGCCGATGTGGCTCTCTGACATTATGAAACATCCGTTTCCTATTGTCGTGGCCTTACCCTCACGGATACTGCGGTTGATAATCACGTGCTCGCGTATGACATTGTCATCGCCGATGACACAGAACGTCTCCTCGCCTTTCCAACGGAAATCCTGAGGATCGGCACCTATTATGGCACCCTGGTAGACCTTGTTGTTCTTACCCAACTTGGTTCCGCGTATGACACTGGCATAGGGCAGTATCTCGCAATTATCACCGATCTCCACACCGCCGTCAATGTAGGCGAACGGGTGGACTTTTACATTTTTGCCGAGGACCGCTGAGGGGTCGACATGGGCCAATGGACTGATCATGGTTGCTTATGTTTTTAGATTAAAGTCTGGGAGACAATCACTACCGCCCTCCTCCGAGCGACTGGTAGAGATTGATGGCGGCCTGAGCCTTGGCGTGCTCACACGAGATGAGTGACATCTGCGATGACAACAGGCTCTGCTGTGCCGTCAGCACCTCAAGATATGTTGAGGTGCCTAAAGTTAGCAATTCCTGCGTATATTCCACAGATTTTTCAAGATTTTCCACTTGATGCACCAACAAAGCGGCCTTCTCGTCACTCTTGTTGAACAGTACCATGGCATCCGAGACCTCAGCCGAGGCGCTCAGCAGGGTGTACTCGAAGTTGTTCATCGCCTGCTGTTGCTGGGCTTTCGCGGCCTCAAGACGCGAGATGTTGGCTCCGCGTGAGAACAGTGGGGCGGTGAGCTGTCCGGCAAGGTTGATGAAGAACTTGCCGGGGTTGGTGATCAACGTACCTATCGAATTGGTGAACCCGCCTGTCGCCGAGATAGTCAGGCCGGGATAGAACGCGGCCCGAGCCTGATTGGTGGCATAGTAGGCGGCAGCTACACCCTGCTCGGCTGCACGCACGTCGGGACGGGCGGCAAGCTCACGCATAGGGATGCCCTCGCGCACCATGGCGGGAGCCTCAAACACAGCATCAGCCGAGATGGCCCACTGACGCGGGGCCACATTGAGCAGCAGTGACAGGGTGTTGTTGGCCTCATGGAGCGAGACCTCAAGGTCGGTGATGGAGGCGAGTATGCTGTAGTAGTTGGCGGTACTCTGCACCACAGCCGCCTCATTGACACGGCCGGCGAGCTTGAGGTTCTTCATAACCTCGACACTTTCCTTCCACAGGTCGGCGGTGTTGCGGCTCAGCTTGAGCTGTGCCTCAAGCATGGCTATCGAGTAGTAGCAGTTGGCCACACCGGCGATAATCTGTGAGCGCACCGCCTGGGCGTATGCCTCGCTCTGCAACAAAGCGGCCTTGGAGGCACGGTTGGTGTTGAGCAGCTTGCCGAAGATGTCAACCTCCCAGCTAACCGACAGGGGTATCTGGTAGGTCCATGACATACGCGAGCCGTCAAACGATGAGCCGGCACCATTGGGTGCGAGGGCCACCGAGGGGAGATAGCTGAGACGCGCCCCCTTGAGCTGCGCATGAGCTATCTCGATGTTGAGACGGGCGTTCTCAAGATTAGTGTTGTTGACGAGCGCTTGATTGATGAGGTCGGCAAGTACTGGGTCGGTAAACACCTCCTGCCAACGGAGATTGCCAAAGGCTACCGAGTCGACAGCTGCATCGCGTGCCTCGACATACTCCTGGGCGAGCACGTTGTCAGCCGGCATGTCAAACTTCTTGTAGATGTTACAGCTCGTCATCAGGCCGACAGCGACAGCGACAACCGACAGGCGTGATATATTATTACGTAAAGACATTATATTTCTGTTTTAACGGATTACTTTATAGAATACTGCTCAATCTCAGGTTCGATGCCGGCATTCTCGGTATCCTCCCACTGGATGGGCTTGAACTTCTCCTGTATTGCCTGGAACATCGCAAACAACGCCGGCACAATGAAAATCTGGAGTATCATACCAATCAACATACCGCCGACAGCACCAGTACCGAGGGCGTTGTTACCGTTGGCACCCACACCCGAGGCAAACATCAGAGGCAACAGACCTATAATCAAGGCGAACGAGGTCATGAGGATAGGACGCAGACGGGCACTGGCACCGGCTATCGCAGCATTGACGATACTCATTCCCGTCTGACGGCGCTCAAGGGCAAACTCCACGATAAGGATGGCATTCTTGGCCAACAGACCGATAAGCATGATGAGCGCAATCTGTAAGTAGATGTTGTTGTCAATCGAGAATATGCGGGCGAATATGAACGATCCCATAAGTCCGAACGGTATCGAGAGTATAACCGCCCATGGCAGGATGTAGCTCTCATACTGAGCGCTGAGCAACAGGTAGACAAAGAGAAGACAGAGACCGAAAATCACCGCCGTGGCGCTTCCGCTCGACCCCTCCTCCTCGCGGGTCATACCCGAGAACTCAAAGCCATAACCCTGCGGGAGGGTCTGTTCGGCCACGCGGTTAATCGCAGCGATAGCGTCACCCGATGAGAATCCGGGGGCCGGCGAACCTGTCACCGATATAGACTGGAACATGTTGAAGCGATCGAGCAAGTCGGGACCATAGACCTTCTTGAGTGTCACAAAGTTGGATAGCGACGCCATCTCATTACCGTTACGTATCTTGATATTCTTGAGCGTCTCGGGCGACACGCGGGTCTCGGGCGACGCTTGCATCATGACACGGTAGAGCTTACCAAAGCGGTTGAAATTGGACACATACATACCACCGTAATATCCCTGCAATGTCTGCAAGATAATCGACGGGGATATGCCAGCCTGCTTGGCCTTGGCGGCATCAATATCGACAAGATATTGGGGGAACGTCGGGTTGAACGTCGTGTAGGCCATCTGTATCTCGGGCTGCTGGTTGAGGGCGCCGAGGAATGTCTGCACGACATTGAAGAACTCATTGATGTCACCGCCGGTGCGGTCCTGCATCTTCATCTCGAAACCGTTGGTCATTGAATAACCTGCAATCATAGGCGGCGCGAAGAACATCACGCGTCCATCCTTGACCTTCTGTCCGGCCATGCCGTAGAGCTGCCGCACGATATTGTCGGAACTCTCCTCCTTGCTACGGTCATCCCAATTCTTGAGTTTGATGATGAATGTACCGTAGGTGGCACCCTGACCGGCGATGAAGCTGTATCCGTTGATAAGCACACGTGACTGCACGGCGGGAATAGAGGCAATGATTGCATCGACCTGCTCAAGTACCTCGCCGGTACGCTCCTGCGATGTTCCAGCAGGCATATCTATTACGGCGAAGATAGTACCTGTATCCTCATTGGGGACAAGGGCTGTAGGCGTGGTGCTCATGAGCCATACGAGGACGGCGATGGCACCGGCCACAATGGCAAACGACACAGCCTTGGCCTTTATAAAGAACCGTGTAGACTTCTTGTAGCGCTCAAGCATCTTGTCATAGGCCGTATTGAAGGCGACATGGAAGCGTTTTATAAAATTGCGACGCTCACCGGCGTGATCCTCGTGAGGCTTCAGGAACATGGCACACAGCGCGGGCGAGAGCGTCAAGGCGTTGACTGCCGAGAATGCTATCGCTATGGCCATGGTGATACCAAACTGACGGTAGAACACGCCTGACGTACCCGGCATAAACGACACGGGAATGAACACGAGCATCATGACAAGCGTAATCGAGATAAGCGCTCCCGCTATCTCGCTCATGGCATCAATCGAGGCCAACCGTGCCGACTTGTAGCCGACATCGAGTTTGGCGTGGACGGCCTCTACAACCACGATTGCATCATCGACCACAATCGCTATCGCAAGCACGAGGGCCGACAAGGTGATGAGATTGATGGAGAATCCGATCAGATACATCACAAAGAATGTGCCGATAAGGGCCACAGGTATGGCGATGGCGGGAATAATGGTCGAGCGGAGGTCCTGGAGGAAGACATAGACCACGAAGAACACGAGGATAAACGCCTCGATGAGGGTCTTGATAACCTCATGGATTGATGCATCGAGGAACTCGTTGTTATTCAGCGGCACGTCGATTGCCAGACCGTCGGGAAGCTCTTTCTTGACGTTATTGTCAAGGAAAGCGAGGATATTGTTGATAATCTCGGTCGCGTTGGAACCCGGGGTCTGGAATATGATAGAGGTCACGGCTGGGTGGCCGTTAAGTTCATTGTGGAAACCGTAGGTCACACGGCCAAGCTCCACATCGGCTACATCCTTGAGATAGAGCACATCACCGTTAGCATTGGCACGGACGACGATATTCTCAAACTCCTCAGGTGTCACAAGACGGCCCTTGTACTTCATGATATACTGGAAACTCTGGTTTCCCTGCTCGCCAAAGGCACCCGGGGCCGCCTCGATATTTTGCTCGGCGAGAGCTGCGGAGACATCAGACGGCATCAGCCCATATTGGGCCATCACATCGGGCTTAAGCCATATACGCATGGAGTAGTCGGCACCCATGACCATCGCGTCACCCACGCCCTGTATACGTTGTATCTGGGGAATTATGTTGATTTTCATGTAGTTCTCGATAAACTCCTCGTCATACTCGTCATTGGGCGAGTAGAGCGCTATGGCCATAAGCATGGAAGTCTGTCGTTTCTGTGTAATCACACCCACCTGGGTAACCTCGGCGGGCAGAAGGCCCTGGGCCTTGGCCACACGGTTCTGCACCTCAATCGCGGCCATGTCAGGATCAGAACCCTGCTTGAAGTACACGTTGATTGTGGCGCTACCCGTGTTGGTGGCCGTAGACTGCATGTAGTCCATGTTGGGCGCACCATTAATCTGCTCCTCAAGGGGAGCGATCACAGAGTTGAGTACCGCCTGAGCGTTGGCACCGGTATAGGTGGTAGATACCTGAATGGTAGGAGGGGCGATGTCGGGATATTGGGTGACGGGAAGCGCAAACAGACCCATAATACCCAACAGCACTATAAAGATTGAGATAACCGTCGACAACACCGGACGGTTGATAAATCTGTCAAGTTTCATATTATGTTGACTCGTTTTTAATCTTGGAAAATAGTTGAGGAGGGAGCGGCCTCACCGGCTTATTGCTGCGCTGCCGATTGTGCGGCCGCCTCGGTCTGCTGCTGTGCGGCCGCAGCGTCAACGGGAGTAATTACCATATTGTTCTTGACCTGAGTGCCGACTCCCTCGACCACAACGCGATCACCGGGCTTGAGGCCGGAAGTCACGACATACTCCTTGCCGTTGTTCTCGGGCGCCACCTGTATATAGGTCTGTGCCACCTTGTTGGAGTCACCCACAACATAAACATAGCGGCGGTCCTGAATCTCAAATGTGGCCTTCTGGGGAATGACGAGTGCGCTGTCATTGTCCTGAGGAATGAGGATGGAGCCGGTCGATCCGCTGCGCAACATGCCGTTGGTGTTGGGGAACAGGGCTCGTACGTTGGCTGCACCCGTGGAGTTGTCAATCACGCCGCTAACCGTGGCCACACGTCCCTTGATGGGATATACGGTACCGTCGGCAAGACGGAGCGACACCTCGGGCATATCACCAATGCGCGAGTTGAGCGAAGCAGCGCCGTTGTCGGTCAGACGAAGTATATCCTTCTCATTGAGGGAGAAGTAGGCATATACCTCTGAATTGTCACTCACAGTCGTAAGAGGCTGGGCCATCGAAGGGGACGCAAGCGAACCCTCGCGGTTGGGTATCGAGCCTACCACACCGTCACTCGGAGCCGTCACGACAGTATAGTTGAGATTCTTACGGGCAGTGATAAGGTTGGCTTGGGCTTGCGAGAGCTGTGCCTTAGCCTGTGCGAGAGAGTTGTCGGCCATCTGCCACTCATACTCGCTTATGATGTTCTTATCGTAGAGGCTACGCTTGTTGTCGGCGGTAAGCTGTGCGGTTGATACCGCGCTCTCGGCCACTCTAACAGCGGCGGCAGCAGCATCGACAGCAGCCTGGAACTGCACCTGGTCGAGGGTGAAAAGCACCTGACCTTTCTTCACCTGCTGACCCTCATCGACATGTACTTTTGTAATAAAACCGGTGACCTGGGGACGGATGTCTATGTCCGTGCGTCCCTTGATGGTAGCAGGGTATGCGCTTTCGAGATTGGCATTCTGATAGCCCACTGTCACAGTCGCTATCTGCGGAGCTGCTGCCTGTTGCTGCTGTTGTTGTCCGCCACATGCCACAAGGCCCAATGACGCTGCAATCACGAGAGAGAGACCTGCGTCCTTTAACACTTTCACATTCATAAATACTTAAACTTATACGATTTTACCTTGAATTTTATCTACTAATATCTTTATATTCATATTTCCGAAAAACCCGCATCGCCTGTCGCGAAGCATAATCTTTCACAAGTTACAAGGCGCAAAGGTAACAACGATTTTCCTCTCCGCAACTCTTTAACTGTCCGAAAGTTCCGCTGAATTAACTTTATTTAATCAAACACAATGGTGCGATTGGTAAAAAACTCCACTACGCTATCCATTATAGAATTTCATCAGAATTTTTGCATGTCGACAAGCCGACGGTAATAGCGGTTTAGGGCAAACAGCTCATCGTGTGTCCCGTACTCCACGATGCGTCCCTCGTGCATGACGCATATCATGTCGGCGTTCTTTATGGTCGACAGGCGGTGGGCTATGACGAGGGTCGTACGGTTTTCCATTATGCGCTCAAGTGCCTCCTGGACGAGGTGCTCGCTCTCCGAGTCGAGGGCCGATGTCGCCTCGTCAAGTATGAGGATAGGTGGATTCTTGAGCACAGCACGCGCTATGGATATACGCTGACGCTGCCCACCCGACAGGCGGCATCCACGGTCACCGATTGATGTCTCGTAGCCATGCTCCGTCTCCATGATGAAGTCATGGGCATTGGCAATCTTGGCCGCCGCCACGACCTCCTCACGTGTGGCATGGGTGACTCCGAATGTGATGTTGTTGTAGAACGTGTCGTTAAACAGTATCGCCTCCTGATTGACATTGCCCATGAGACTGCGCAGGTCGTGCACCTGCAAATCCCTCACGTCAATACCGTCAATCTTGATTGCCCCCTTGTCGACATCATAAAACCTGGGCAACAGGTCGGCAAGCGTCGATTTGCCCGAGCCGCTCTGTCCCACAAGGGCTACCGTGGAACCGGCCGGGATATGGATGGTCACATCGTTGACGACCGGGGTCTCGTTGTAAGCGAATGTCACATCACAGTAATCAACAGCGCCCTTGAAATCGGTGATTGACTTGGGATTGTCGGGATCCTTGATGGGATTGTCGGCCCCGAGTATACGGTCGACGCGCTCCATTGACGCGAGTCCCTTCTGAATCGAGTACATGGCTTTTGACAGCTCCTTGGCAGGGTTTATCATGCTGTAGAATATCACCATGTAATAGATGAATGAGGCCGCGTTTATACTCGATGACCCGCTGAGGATGAGCGTGCCGCCAAACCACAGGACGATGGCGATTGTCACTGTGCCGAGAAACTCGCTCATGGGGTGGGCCAACGACTGGCGGCGTGCCATGCGGTTGGATATGCGGTAGAATGTCATGTTTTCCTCGTGGAAACGTTCCCTCACCTTATCCTCGGCGTTGAACGCCTTGATGATACGCAGCCCGCCGAGGGTCTCCTCGATGTTGCTCATCAGCAGTCCCCACTGTGTCTGGGCCTCAAAACTCTGACGCTTCAGACGCTTGCCGATGCGTCCCATTATAAACCCGGCGATGGGCAACAAGACCAGCACAAACAACGTCAGCTGCCAGCTGATGACCACCATCATGGTGAGGCAGACTATGATCATGACCGGGTTTTTGAACATCATGTCGAGCGATGCCATGATTGAATTCTCAATCTCGGCGACATCACCGCTCATGCGTGCCATGACATCGCCCTTGCGCTCGGTCGTGAAAAATCCGATTGGCAGCGACACTATCTTGTCATAGACATAGTTGCGTATATCGCGCACGATGCCGCTGCGCATCGGGATAACAAAATAGGAGCTGAGATAAGTGACCCCGGTCTTGAGCGCGGTCATCACGACAAGCAGCCCGGCAAGCGCCGCGAGGGTTACCGACGCCCCCCAATCGGCTATGGCCTGTTGCGTGTAATAGTAAAAATTGTTGATGGCGACATCCTTGAGCGACCCGCTGCCCCAAGGCATGAAGGAGTATACCCCCTCGTGCATCTGAAAAAGCATCTCAAGAATCGGTATGATGACGGCAAACGAAAAGAGCGTCAGCACAGCCGACAACAGGTTGAACAGAATGTTGAGTATAAGGTAGCGCTTATAAGGGGGAACAAAGCGCCGCAATATCTGCCAAAAGTCGTTCATATATCAGAGATTGAGGATGCAAAGATACGCGTTTTGCCCAACAATACAAAACGCCGTCGGGGAAGCGGTACATACGGAGCCGACAGACACGCCTTGGATGGGCAATCCGTCAGAACAACAGAACAACAGGACATCAGGGCATCAGAGCGTCACCTCACCACAGAGGGAGCAGTCAAAGTAGCGGCGCACATCCTCACCTTTGAGACCAAGGCCAAAAAGGTACATCAACTTGGTGATGGCGGCCTCGCTCGTGATGTCATGCCCCGAGATCACGCCCGTGCTGGCAAGCCTGTTCCCGGCCATGTACCGCTTGGAATCAACACCGCCGTTGACACACTGTGTCACAGTGACGAGCACCACCCCGCGCTCCACCGCCTCGGCCACCGCGTCGGTAAACCATTGATGCGTGGGGCCGTTACCGGCACCGAATGTCTTCATCACGATGCCCTTTATGCCCGGAGCCGACAACTGATGCCGCAGCACGGCCTCCGGCATCCCGGGATTGAGGTCAAGGAACATGACATTGGGGTCAAGTCCATACTGCACCTTTAGTGGACGCTTTGATTTGGTGCGCCACAGCGCGTCAGGATTGAAATGTATGCCGAGTCCAATCTTGGCGAGAGGGGGATAGTTGTTGCTCTTGAAGGCGTTGAAGTTGTCGGCGCTCATCTTGGTAGAGCGGTTGCCGCGCCACAGATAGTTCTCAAACAGTATCGCCACTTCCTGTACCATCGGCTCACCGTTGAAGTCACATGCCGCCGCAATCTGCAACGCGGTAATGAGATTTTCCTCACCATCGGTGCGCACCTCGCCTATCGGCAATTGCGAGCCGGTGATAATCACCGGTTTATGCAGGTTCTCAAGCATAAACGACAAAGCTGAGGCCGTGTAGGCCATGGTATCGGTGCCGTGGAGCACGACAAATCCGTCAAAGCGGTCAAAGTTTGTCTCGATATGGCGGGCTATCTCCTGCCATCGCGAGGGGTTCATGTCGCTTGAGTCAATCGGCGTGCCAAACTGGATATGCTCGATCTTGTAATCGAGCATCTTTATCTTTGGTACATTGTCAATCAGATAGTTGAAATCAAAAGGCTGCAACGAGTGAGTCTCAGGATTCTCTATCATGCCTATCGTGCCTCCGGTATAGATAATGAGGATGTGAGGTTTGGAGGATATCTGCATCTTAAGGTTAACTTTACTCTATCATTATATTATCCGACCTTGACACCGGGAGTCACGGCATCGGAGGGGGATATGACTACGAGACGGCCATCGCGGTCCTGGGCCGAGAGAATCATGCCCTGCGACACGACACCCTTGAGCTTGCGGGGCGGAAGGTTGGCTATAAAGACGACCTGCTTGCCGACAAGCTGCTCAGGCTCATAATACTTGGCTATGCCCGAGACAATCGTACGTTTCTCCAGCCCATCGTCAATCAGGAACTGCAATAGCTTGTCGGCCTTGGGGACACGGGTACATTCAAGCACAGTACCGACACGCAGGTCGGCCTTCATGAATGTGTCAAAGTCCACGTCGGCGGCCTGTGGGTCCGGCTTCCACGACTTGAGCTTGTTTTCCTCCTTGATGCGGGCAAGGCGGTTAGTCTGAGCCTCAATCTCACTGTCCTCAATCTTGTCAAACAGCAGCTCAGGCTCACCAATGCGCGAACCGGCGGGAATGAGGTCGGCACAGCCAAGCATATCCCACGTGATTTTCTCGCCACCAAGCATCCTGACAAGGCGTGCGCTCATAAACGGCAAGAATGGCTCAAAGGCAATGGCGATGTTGGCACACAGCTGCAACGCGCAGTTGAGTATGGTGGCGACACGCGCCATGTCGGTCTTGGCCAACTTCCACGGTTCGGTCTCCTGCAAGTACTTGTTTCCGGCGCGGGCGATAGCCATGGCATCCTGCAACGCGGCGCGGAAGTGGAACGTGTCGAGGTTTTCTGACAACGATCGCTTTATATCGAGGAGTTCTGCAAACAGTTCACGGTCAATCGGCTCAAGCTCGCCGGTGGCGGGAACTACCCCTCCAAAATATTTATGAGTCAGAACGACGGCACGGTTGACAAAGTTACCGAGTATGGCTACAAGCTCGCTGTTGTTGCGGGCCTGGAAGTCGCGCCATGTGAAATCGTTGTCCTTGGTCTCGGGAGCGTTGGCAGTGAGCACGTAGCGCAGCACATCCTGCTTTCTGGGGAAATCCTTCAAGTATTCATGAAGCCATACAGCCCAATTGCGTGAGGTCGAGATTTTGTCGCCTTCAAGGTTTAGAAACTCGTTGGCCGGCACATTGTCGGGCAACAGGAATCCGTCACCGTAGGCCGCGAGCATCGCGGGAAAGACAATGCAATGGAACACGATGTTGTCCTTGCCTATAAAGTTTATGATCCGCGTCTCGGGGTCTTTCCAATACTTCTCCCACGAGTCGGGAAGCAGTTCCTTGGTGTTGGAGATATAGCCGATGGGGGCGTCAAACCACACGTAGAGCACCTTGCCCTCAGCGCCCTCCACGGGGACGGGCACGCCCCAGTCGAGGTCGCGGCTTACCGCACGCGGCTGCAACCCGAGGTCAAGCCACGACTTACACTGCCCGTAGACGTTGGTCTTCCATTCCTTGTGTCCCTCAAGTATCCACTCACGTAGCATCGGCTCCCACTTGTCGAGGGGCAGATACCAATGCTTGGTCTCACGCAACACGGGCTTGTTCCCGGTTATTGCCGAGCGCGGGTCGATGAGGTCGGTCGCATTGAGCGAGGTGCCGCATTTCTCACACTGGTCACCGTAGGCCCCCTCTGAATGGCAGTGGGGACACGTGCCGGTCACATAGCGGTCGGCGAGAAACTGCCCAGCCGCCTCATCGTAGAGCTGCATTGAGGTCTTTTCGACAAACTCGCCCTTGTCATAGAGGTGACGGAAAAACTCGCTCGCCGTCTCGGAGTGTATCTTTGATGTCGTGCGGGAGTATATGTCCATCGAGATGCCAAGCTCCTCAAACGAGTCCTTGATTATCTTGTGGTAGCGGTCGACAATGTCCTGAGGAGTGACCCCCTCGGCCTTGGCCTTGATTGTGATAGGCACACCGTGCTCGTCACTACCTCCGATCATAATGACATCCTCGCCCCGCAGACGCATATAGCGTGCATAGATGTCGGCGGGGATATACACTCCGGCAAGATGGCCGATATGCACAGGCCCATTAGCGTATGGCAGGGCCGTGGTGATAAGAGTACGTTTGAATTTTTTTTCCATTATAATCGGTATATAAAGTCTATCGTTTGCGATTATGCAAAATTACAAAATTTACGATAATCACAGGGATATGCGGCTAATTTTTCTCGCCCGCGCCATCGGTGCATGTCTACTCACGGCATCGGCGCATGACAGCCCACGGCATCGGCGACCTGCGTCATGAGCCAAAGTGCCTTATCTCGGCTATGAAGCGGGCGGCGTAACGCGCTATCTTTTTCTCTCCTACGCCCTCTATCGCGGCAAACTCATCGACAGTCACGGGACGCATCCGCGCCATCTCGGTCAACGACTTGTCAGAAAAGACGATATAGGCTGGGACACCCTCCCGCTTGGCTATGTCGGCCCTGACCTTCTTGAGGTGGGCGAGCAGCAGCTCATCGGGATTGGCATCGGCACGCGGCGACTTGAACACGCTCTTTTTACGGGCCGGGGAGCGGTAATAGAACCGGGCAAGCTCCACCGGCACATTGCCCCGCAGAACCTCAAGGCCGTAGGGGGTGATCTTGAGGTGGTTTCCCTCGTTATAGGCGATGTCGATTATGCCGAGCTGAAGCATCTGTAACAGGTAGGAGTTCCACTCGGCAAACGACAGGTCACGCCCCACACCATAGGTTTTCAGCCGGTCGTAGCCGCGTTCGCGCAGCTCTGCCCTACCCGACCCTCTCAATATCTCGATAACCATGGTCTGCCCGGCTTGTTGTCCCGTGCGGGCGATGGCACTCAATGCCATCCGTGCAGGTGTCGTGCCGTCGATGCGTTCCGGCGGGTCAAGACACACGTCACAATTACCGCAATCGTGGTCGACCGGCTCGTTGAAATAGCTCAACAGGACGCGCCGCCTGCACACCTGCGACTCGGCAAACTCCTTCATCCGGGTCAGTTTCTCGGCATTGAGCATCTGCTGGCCGCTCTCCTCTACAAAGCTCTGCCTGGCGGCTATATCGGCGAATGAGTAGAACAGCAGCGCCTCAGCGGGCAATCCGTCACGCCCGGCGCGGCCTATCTCCTGATAATAGCTCTCGATGTTGCCGGGGAGATTGTTGTGAACCACCCACCTTATGTTGCTCTTGTCGATGCCCATGCCAAAGGCGACAGTCGCACAGATCACCTGGATGTCGCCGTTGATAAACGCCCGCTGTGCCTCGTCGCGCTGACGGGCCGGAAGTCCGGCATGGTAGCATACCGACCTGTATCCCCGTGAGCGCAGTTCGGCATCCACCGTCTCGGCGCTCTTGCGGCTGAGACAGTAGACGATGCCCGCATCATCGTGATACTTGTCAATCAGTCCCGAGATGATCGCGAGGCGCTTTGACTTGCCGGGATTGGCCATCACCCGCAGTGAGATATTGGGCCGGTCAAATGAGCTGACAAACAGTCGCGGGTCACGCAGACGCAGCTGCTTGACTATGTCGTCACGCGTCAGGCGGTCGGCGGTGGCGGTCAATGCCATCATGGGTACATCGGGGAAGCGGGCCTTGAGTTCGCCGAGTCTTGTGTACTCCGGCCTGAAGTCATGTCCCCACTGCGATATGCAGTGGGCCTCGTCTATGGCTATCAGATTGACCCGCAGCCCATGGCCTATCCTGTCGAGTTCGAGCAACAGACGCTCGGGTGACATGTACAACAGCTTTATGCGTCCGGCATAGGCCGCCTCCATTATGCTGCGGTTGACATCGTCGGTCTGGTTGGAGTTGACACTCGCAGCCGGTATCCCGTTGGATTGCAATGCTGTGACCTGGTCATTCATCAGCGCTATCAACGGGGAGACGACGATAGCCGTGCCTGCTGACATCAGCGCGGGTATCTGGTAGCATATCGACTTGCCGCCGCCGGTCGGCATCAGCACCACGCTGTCGCGGCCGTCGAGCGCCGCTCCTATGACCTCGGGCTGCATCGGCCGGAACTCCTTGTATCCGTAAAAGCGTCGCAGCAAAGCCCGCGCCTTGTCCTCACTCACCTTATCCATCAGACCAAAATCTAACGCGGGCAGCCATCAACGACTACCCGCGCCCTTAAACATCATTATAAAATCTGTATATATAAAAGTATTACTGTCTTACATCAGAGTTTTGAGTCGATGAGACGTATCTTCTGCTCAAGAGCCGTGATGTCGTCCTTGATGCGCTGTATCTTGCGCTCCATCTCCTTGAGCATGGAGCTGCCGCTCTTTGACTTGGCATTGAAGAATCCCATGTTGTTCTCGTAGGTGTTGAGTTCCTGACGTTTCTGGTCGTAGGCCCTCACAAGGCGCTCTCGCTCGCGGTAGAGTTTCTGGGAGTCATCGCCCATCTCGGCCACGGCACTCTCAAACGATGCCATCCGGGCGTTGTTGCCGCGCATGTCAAGACGCTCATACAGGTCATTGACGAGGGCGCGGTATGTGTCATAGACCTTGTCCTTTTCCTTGAACGGGACGTGGCCTATCTGCTGCCAACGCGACATGCAGTCACGTACTGTCTTGACGGCATCCTCACGAGGAGTCTCATCGGTGATGGCCTTGAGCTCGTCGATAATCTGCTGCTTCTGCTTCAGATTGGCCTGCTCAACCTGACGTGTACCCGAGGCGTTCTTCTTGCGCTGCTCAAAGAAGTAGTCGCAGGCGGCGAGGAAACGGTTCCACACGGCATCACTGTGCTTCTTGGCTACGGATCCCACGGACTTCCACTCCTGCTGGAGAGCCACAAGGGCATCGGCAGTCTTTTTCCAGTCGGTGCTGTCTTTAAGAGCTTCGGCCCGCTCGCACAGCGCTATTTTCTTCTCAAGGTTGGCGGCGAGGTCATCCTTCATGCGCTTGAAGAAGTCGGCCTTGGCTGCAAAGAACTTGTCGCACGTCTCACGGAAACGGGCAAACAGCTGGTTGTTGGCCTTACGGGAGGCGAAGCCAAGTTTCTTCCAGTCTTCCTGGGCGGCGATAATCTGCTTGGTCATCTCGTCCCAGGCATTGTAGCTCTTGAGGTTTGAGAAATCAAGAGCCTCGACGCGCTCACAGATGGCGGTCTTGGCGGCCTCGTTCTCACGCTCAGCGGCCTTGCGCTCCTCAAAGTGGGCCTGATAGCGCTTGTTGACCACCGCCGAGGCGTCCTTGAAGCGATTCCATATCTCATCGCGCAGGTCCTTGGCCACAGGGCCTATGTCGCGCCATTTGTCGTGGAGTTCCTGCAAGCGGCGGAATGCTGTTATCACATCCTCCTCCGTGGCAAGAGCCTCGGCCTCGTCGATCAGCAGCTGCTTGGCGTCAAGGTTCTTGCGGAAGTCGTAGTCGCGCAAGTCCTTATTGATCTTGAGCTGGTCGTAGTAGTGCTCGACAGCAGCCTGATAGGTCTTCCATATCTCGCTCTGCTCGGTGGGAGCCACCTCTCCGGCATCCTTGAATTCCTGTTGCAAGTCCTTGACGCGGTTGTATTGCTTGCCGACGTTGTCGGTGTCGGCGGCGATGTCGAGTATCTCGACGATAATTGCTTTCTTCTTGTCAAGATTGCGCTGGCGCTCGGCCTCCTGCTCGGCAAGCCGCGCGGCCTTCTTCTCCTTGATGATATTGAGGAGTTCCTTGAGTCGGCCCTCGCTCTCATCGACAGTGGCGGCAAAAGCCTCGGCATCGTTGCCGGCAGCTATGAAAGCCTCGCGCTCGACAGCTATCTCGTTGTTGCGCATCGCGTAAAAAGCCTGCTTGACACGTGTCACCTCGTCACGCGACACCTCATCGGCATCGCGCCCGGCAAGGGTCTGGGCAAAGGCTATGACCTCGTCCTTGCTCTCAAAGGATTTGGCCGATTCATTCTTTTCATTCTCATCAACAGAAGTCTCGGTCGGCTGCTCTGTAGCCTCAGCCGGGATTTCATTCAAGGTCACGTCATTCTCCACCATTTCGGGGGATACTGGCATTTCACGCGGTTCCATTACACAAAAAAGCTGTTTATTAATAATTATACTTCCATGCCGGCAATGTATTTACGAGTCTCGGCATGAATACATTTGCCAAATATACGTATTATTTCCCTATTTTACCCTCACTTTCATCATTTTTTTGAAAATCACGGGTTGACGTGACTATTTGACGCAACTATTCAGCCAGTATGTTTGATTGGCAGCTATCGCCTTGCAGGGGGTGTCATGGTGTGCCCTGATTATTGTTTGTTGACGGCTTCGGAGGGACGGTTGCGGACGTTCCAGGGAACGTCCCTACATTTATTTTCAAGGTTTTATCTTTGCGTTGAGGCGTTGGATGGTTATGAGCCGGCGGAGGTATTGTAATGATGTCAATGTGCGCGTGCTGCCGGTTTGGCTTTAGGCGGCGGGGGCAGCTGCCGCAAAAGTGAGGGGGACGTAGGGGGGTGTTATGCCTCGTACCTGCGCGGAGGTGTTGTCGTCACTATGAGATGTCCCTCCGGGACTTATGGCCGAGATTGGGACAGACGCTGTGGGGGTGTGTCAAAATTCATGGCACGCCCTCTTTGCATAACCTGCTGAAAACATA
>JAMPAQ010000016.1 GCA_023667145.1 Pseudoflavonifractor sp. | reverse complement strand
ATACGTCCCTCCGGGACTTGGGTTGTCGGTGGGATTCGGGACTCCCCGCGCTAAAGCACGGGGTTCTCTCATGATGGGCGTGCCTCCGGCCCGCCGTCCGCCCCCCGTTGCTCCGTGTCGTCTCCCCCTCCATCTCCTCGTGCCGCCATCGTCTCCGTCGTCACAATCATACGTCCCTCCGGGACTTATGGCGGGGGCATTCCGTCTCTCCCCGCGCTAAAGCACGGGGCTTCCTCATCACCGGCGTACCTCTGGCACGCCATCCACCGCCCTGCCATCTCCCCGTGTCGCATCCGTCGCCGCCACTCCGATGCCGATACGCCCTCTGGCGATGTCCTCACCGCCGCTCCGATGTCGATAACGTCCTCTGGCGATGTCCTCACCGCCGCTCCGATGCCGATACGCCCTCTGGCGATGTCCTCACCGCCCTTCCCATGCCGTCACAGGCCAAGTGCGAGGGATGGCGTACCAGAGGTACGCCGATAATGAGGAAACCTCGGACTTCAGTCCGAGGAGGGCACTCTCCCATAGCATAAGCCTCGGAGAGGCGTATGATAGTGATGAGGATGGCTTCCGTGTGATGGAGCGGCACGCCATACCATCCATTCCCCTGCATGTCCCATGAAACGGCGAGGGAACGTCGGAGACGTAATGTTAGTTGTACCCCCACCACGAGCGCAGGAGGCGTGGGGAAGGCTGTCCAAAAGTGACAATATATTGGTTGTATCGGGGGTTTGCATGGGGATAGAATATATTATCAGTTAGTCGAGGTAGTAGAGGGGGATGCAGCGGAGCATGTAGTCGCGGGCGGCGGGCCAGGGGGTGTAGATGGCATCGGAGTTGGGCATGAGCGGCACGGGGACCTCGTTGAGGTCGACGCGCAGGTAGTAGTTGCCACGGTCGGATCTGTAGAGTATCATCTGGAGGTTGGCGGCCATCGGGACGCTGTAGAAGTCGCGCCAATGCTGCCCGACGGTGTCAAAGTAGTTGGTCATGTAGTAGCAGCCGCGTAGCCGCATGAGCGACAGCAGCGGCATGAGGGTCTCGGCGTGGCCAAACCGCAGCATCACCGTGGCCGGGGACTCGCCGTTGACGGCAGTCTCAAGGGTACGCACGAGGTTGGTGAGCAGCCCCGAGGCGATGTCGGCGGGGATGGTGGAGAGGGTGGACGACGAGCGATCAAGATAGTGGCCGAGGTTAGCGACCGACCACAGGCGGTTGGCTTCCTCGCGGGTGAAGAAGTCACCGAGGTCACAGGCTATGCCGGCTGCATTGAGTCCCGAGACGAGACGGAACTCGGCGTAGGCGAGCCGGCGGGTGTCGGCCTCGCTGCCGTAGGGATAGCCGTCGCCGAGGATGCGGTGCAGGGCAGTGACCGGGACGGTGGTGTCGAAATAGGCATCATAGGTGGGCTTGGAGGTCTTGTCGGCACGGAATTGCAGGTACTCCTTGTCGAGGTCAAAGAATCGCAGCAGCGGCGAGTTCTGCCGCCCGGCCGAGGTGTATAGCTCGACCTTGTTGTTGAGACGGTCGAGCTGATGGGTGAACGAGTACATGCTCATGACGCATCGCGGCGAGTAGCTCGACATGGCGTCGACGCGTCGGTCGACAAAGAGGTGGGGAAAATTCATGTACATGCGCGAGGCGATGCCGCGTTGCTCGGCCATGCCGAGGGAGTCGAGCGCACCCCACTGTCCGGCGGCTACGCGGGCGAGCCGGCGTGTCATGGCCAGCAGCTGCCGCCCACGGGGGGTGATGGTGGCCAGTGAGTCGGCCCGTTCAAGGACATCGAGCATTGTCAGCACGTTTTTGGCCGACGACGGGAAACGTGCGCCATGACGGCCCACGTGGTTGATGAAGACAGCCGTCAGCGAGTCTGGGGCATCGTAGGGGTGTGACGGGGTTGGGTAGAGCATGTAGCTGCCCTGACACTCGGAGATGGTATAGTCTGTCGATGTCGGATCGGCGGCAAGGGTCGTGATGGCCGACAGAGTGGCGGCGAGTGACAAGAGGATTATGCGGAGTCTCATAGCGGTTATGTTTGGAAATTTGACTAATTTAGCGAAAAAATTTGACAACGCGTGCAAGTCGGGCCGATTATCTCGTGCCGGTGGCGTGCGCATGACAATCATTCATTATGGCCGTACCATCCGACATCACCCTGCTCATATCGCAAGACCGCCTCGGCGAGGCGTTGGCGGCGCTTGACACGCTGATAGCGTCATCGCCCGATGACGACGCGCTGATTTTTGCCCGGGGTCGGGTGTTGTGGCGGCTCGGGCGGCGTGCCGATGCAATCGCCGACTACGGTCGGGCGGCGGAACTCAATCCCGGAGGCCCGGCATCGCGGGCGCTTGAGCACTCACGTGACATCATGGACTTCTTCAATCCCGACCTGCTAAATCCGTGAAGCAGACGGTCGTCAGACCGATAGAATGTCAAGCCGGGAGGCCAACGGCATGGAAAACGGCAGGGAGAGCCGGGAGGCTCTACTTCGTGCCAAGCTCGCGTATTGCCCCGGTGACGGGGTCGAGCAGCAGATAGGCCGGGGCTTTCTTGTCGGTGAACATGCCGGGGTCGAGTCCAAATATCACGCCAAACTGCGACATGGGCACCGTGGCTGACCACAGGTCGCGACCCTGCCACGAGACGGTGGCATTGGCCGTGCCGGGGATGGCATAGGCCACTCCACCCTTGGGGAAACGCTTTTCCTCACCCTTTTCATTGACAGGCATCTCGCCCTCTTGCTCGATGGCGAGATTGAGATAGATCGGCGAGCCGGTGAGGTCGTCGGCATCGGTTATGCCATCAAGTGCCGAGAGCCGGGCCACGACCATGTCGTTGACCTCGGCAGTGGGGGTGACGGTGACGGTCTCGACCTCAGTCGAGTGTTGTTCAGTGCCGAGAAACATGGCTGTCAGCGCGGCCTCCTGGGCATTGATGTTGTCGAGTATCAGCTTCATGGCGTTGCCGTCGGGGGGCATCTGGTCAGCCTGTCCCGTGATGAGGTCAGTGCGGCTCTGACGCAGGGCATATATCTGTGCGGCAGCGAGTTCGGCACGCTTGGCGGTAGATTGGCTTTGGAGCATCTCCTCGGTAACGGCCTGACGTGCCGCCGGGGTCTCAAGGGGAGTCGGCTGTGCCGCCTGGGCGACCGGTATCACCGGCGCGTCGGTGGCGGGTATCTGCTCAGTGTTGATGGCGAGGGGAAGGTTCTCGTCGTTGACAATGATGAAGGGGGTTGAGCCGTTCTTGAACTGCATGAGATATCGCCGCTCTTGGTCGGCGACACCACGTGGATTGACCGTGACGCTCTTGACAGTCCAAGTCTCTGACGGCTCGGTGACCGGCTTGGTGTCGAGGTACTTTAGGGCGTACTTGTAAAACTCGCCCGGCTTGCGCACCACATGCTCGGCCTCGATAGTGATGTCGAGGGCCGTCAGCGGCAGGGTGTAGATGAGACCATACTCGTTTGACTTGCCGGCTGTCAGCTTCTGGGTCGTCTGGGCCCCGGCTGACGCTGGGGCGAGGAGTGCCGTGGCGGCCAATATTGCTGTTAGATGTTTCATGAGTCTGTTGGGATATGTCGGGGTGGGATAATCGGGTATCGGGGCTATGCCATTATGTCGCGTATGGCGCGGCCTATGTTGGCTGCTATGTCACCGGCGGTGACCCCATACTGACCCTGCTTCTCGGCGGCTATGTCGCCCGCGAGGCCGTGGATGTAGGTGCCGATGATGGCGCTGATCTCGGGCTTGTAGCCCTGGGCCATCAGTGAGCAGATGACCCCGGTCAGCACGTCGCCGCTGCCGGCGGTGGCCATGCCCGGATTGCCGGTGGAGTTGAAGTATATCTTCCCGTCGGGGCGTACCAGGGCGCTGTAATGGCCCTTGAGCAGGATGAGGATGTTGTAGTAGTGGGACATCTCGATGGCCTTTAGCAGCCGGGCCTCGGCTGACGGCTGCGGCCCGAATATGCGGTCAAACTCTCCGGCATGGGGCGTGATGACCGACAGGACAGGGAGATGGTTGAGCAGCGTGGGGCGCTCGGCGACGCAGTTGAGCGCATCGGCATCAAGGATGACCGGCGACTTGGCTTGCCGCAGGAATGCCTCAAGGGCGTTGACGGTGATCTCGTTGGTGCCGAGACCCGGGCCGAGGGCCACGGCGCTGTAGTCGTGGCGCAGGGATATGTCGGTGACGATGATGTCGTGGCGGTCGGCGTCAAACAGCGCCTCGGGGACTGAGGATTGCAGTATGTTGAAACCACAGCGTGCGGTGTGGACGCTAACCTTGCCGGCCCCGGCGCGCAAGGCTCCCTTGGCGGCGAGGACGGCGGCTCCCATCATGCTGTAGCTACCGGCGACTATCATGGCCGAGCCAAAGTCGGCCTTGGAGGCGAACTCGTCGCGGCGGCGCAGGGCGCGGCGCACGTGGCTGCGCTCGACAAGGTGGTATTGGGCGGGAGTGTCGCGTATCTCGTCGGCTGACAACTCGATGTCGAGGACTTTCCACTCGCCTATGAGCGGGGCGTTGTCGGCGATGAAGAATGACAGTCGCGGAAACTGGATTGAGAGCGTGAGCGTGGCGTGGATGATGTTGCGCGATATGTTGTGGGCGTTCCACTCGCCAAAGAGTCCCGACGGGACATCAATGGAGACGATGGATGCCCCGGACTCGTTGATGTACTGGACAAGGGTCTTGAAGCCGCCGGTGAGCGGGTCGCGCAGTCCCGAGCCGAAGAGACCGTCGATGACAAGGTCGTTGGCCGAGAGGTAGGGGGGCGAGAAGTTGCTCGTGATCTCGGTGAAATCGATGCCGTCGATGGCGAGGAGACGGTCGCGGCACGCGGCGCACTCGGCACTGAGACGGTTTTCACCGATGTTGAATAGGAATACCTCGGGCCGGTATCCCTGCTCGATGAGCATACGGGTGACGGCCAGGGCGTCGGCTCCGTTGTTGCCCGGGCCGGCAAAGACGGCTATGCGCTTGTTGGGGCGCCACCGTGAGATAATCTCGCATGTGATGGCCGCAGCTGCCCGCTCGACAAGCTCAAGGGCGGTGATGCCCTCGGTCTTGATGGTGTTGCGGTCGATTGTCTTTATTTCTTCGCTGGTGAATATCTTCATTATCTGACTGAGTTTTATGCCGCGTGGCGATTATTGCTGCGGCTGTGGACTCTTGCGGTCGAAAAACGGGTTTTTGGACGATGCCGACACGGCGATTGCATATACCTGGCCACACGTTGGGAGGAGTCCCATGCGCTCGGCGGCGAGTCCGGCCGAGAACATCACGCGGGTGTCGAACCGCATGTCGGCGGCGGTGGCACATGCCGAACCGAGGGCTATGCCTACGTCAACGCAGTTGATGGCACACGGTACAGCCGAAGGCTTGGAGGCGCATGTCGGGTAGCCGCAGTGGCCGCAGTTGAGACCTAAAGGCGCGGGGCGTGTGCCGATGATGACGGCACATTCGGCTGAGCGGATGTTGCCGGCATCGCGTAAGAAAAATTTCATCCCCGTCTCCTCGGCAAGCGACTCCATACAGTCGGCGAGCCGCGAGAGGTCGTCGCCGTCGATGAGTGCTATCTCCACGAGGTCGAGTCCCTTGCCCTTGGGGGCGGTGCGTGCGGCGGTCATCATGCGGCGTGCGGCCTCAATGACCGATGTGTGGCGTATGTCGCGTTCGTTGGCTATCATAATGGATGAGCTGCTTATCGGTTGTCCAATCGCAAAATTACACTAATTTGTCGAAACGTTCAAGCCGCTGTCCAAGTATGTTGGGTCACGGCCACTAAAAAATGCTCTAAAAAAGGCCGGGGACAGATTGCCCGCGGCCTTTTGGTAAAATGGCAGCTTATTTGAATCGGGGTGTCGGCCTGTGGGGCCGGCGACCGTCTATTTCTCCTTGAGAGCCTTGAGCGCGCTGTCGTAGTCGGGCTCGGTGGCGATCTCGTTGACAAGCTGGGTGTAGGCTACGTTGCCTTTCTCGTCGATGACAATAACCGCGCGCGCCAGCAATCCGGCAAGGGGGCCGTCGACAATCTCAACGCCATATTTCTGGGCAAACATCGGTGAGCGGAATGCTGATGCGACAACGAGGTTGTCGATGCCCTCGGCGGCGCAGAAGCGCTTGGCGGCAAAAGGGAGGTCCATGGAGACGCACACGACCTTGGTATCGGGATGCTTGGCGGCCTCGGCGTTGAAGCGGCGCACGGAGGTGGCACACACGCCTGTGTCGATGCTTGGGAAGATATTTAGCACGACGCGGTTACCGCGCAGGTCGTTGAGGTCTATCTCGCCGAGGTCGGCTGTGGTGAGTTTGAACGCGGGGGCCTTGTCGCCGATGCGGGGCAGGGCACCGTAGGTGTGGCACGCTGTGCCGTTGAGATATACAGTTTCCATAATTATGTTTTGTAATTTTTGTATTTGTCAGTCAGGTTGACGGTGTCAGTGGCCAAGTATGGCCGCTGTCTTCTGCATAACGTCTGTGGAGAGGGTTTTGTTGAATCCGATGATTGTGTCGCGCACTTTTCCCGAGCTGTCGACTATGAGTATCACCGGCAGGGATGCCGCTCCGCAGTCGCGTGCGAGGCCGCGTGCGCTCATGAGCAGGTGTTCCCCCTCACGTGGTGACGTGACGACGCTGTCTATCTCATCGAGGTTGTTGGATGTGAACGCCCATATCACATCTACAGTGGCCGGCATCGCATCGACGGCATCGCGTATGGCGCTGACTACTGCCGGGGCAAACCCGGTGACGGGGTCGATGAGCGCTACAAGCGTCGGAGCGCGGAAAGGCTCGTCGCGGCGCCGCGTGTAGCGCTCACCCGTTGTGGTGGGGAGGGAGAATCCCGGAAGCTGGGAACCGGGAAAATTGGAGATGGAAAAATTGCTCTCGCGATAGCGTCCGAACGGGTCGGGATAGCGGTCGATGAGATATTGTTCTGTAAGAGGCCGGCATGAGTTGTCGGCGGTGTCGTAGCTGTATGATGCCGTGAGTGTCTGTTCGCCAATGGTGCCGGGATTGTTCTCAATCTCGATATAGACCGGGAGCATAGTCTCACGGTCAAAGATATACAGGGATTCGGAGCCGGTAGTGGTGCCTGCGGTGCGCCGCGTGGTGACGGCGATGCGGCGAGAGCCGTCGATGACTGTGTCGGGCGTGAATGTCACGCTGTAGGCGCTGTCGCTGACGGCCTTGGTCAGCTCCTCGGCGATATATTGGGGGAGCAGCGACGTGAATTGGGCGGTGCGCTGTACGCCCGGGACGACACGCGGCGGCGTACCCTTCGGCATGAACGGTATGGAGTCCCATGTGTAATGGTATTCACGAAGTCGCTCGTTGCGGTAGCTGTAGGCGTGTCCGTCAAAGTAGGCTGAAAATCCTGTTGACAGGCCCGATGGGGTGGGTAGCGACCAGTCGATGAGATAGTCACATGGACTTAAGGGGTCTGATGCGGTCGCGAGGGAATAGAGGGTCAGGTCGTAGCTGATGTCGTCGCGTGACATCACCATCATGACGGTGTAACGGACGTTGGCGCGGTAGCAGTCGTCGGTGGCAAGGCGCTCTGTCAACGCCGACAGCCCCCGGGCTCCGAGCCCCAGGGGTGTTACTGCCGCAATCATCATTAACATTTTTCTAAACCCAAGTAGCATAAATAAATAGTGAATTGTGATGTTTGATAGTATAACGATATGTCGAGGTCAATGGTTTAGGATTGTTCCACTTTTTTCAAAAAAAACGTCCAAAAAATTTGGTGGTTCGGAAAACCCACCATACTTTTGCAGTGTGTTAGTCAACTACAACACTCAAATACAAATTTAATTTATCATTTAATAATATTGAGACAATGAAAAAACTGATGCTTACACTGGCCGTGATAATCGGCCTCGCAACCGGCGCTGACGCGCAACTGCTTTGGAAAATCTCGGGTAACGGACTTGCCAAGCCATCATACATGATAGGCACCCACCACGTGGCCCCGTTGTCGACGCTCGACTCGATAAAGGGATTTGACGAGGCTCTGTCGTCGGCTGACGCCGTGTATGGTGAGGTCGTGATGTCGGAAATGAACTCTCCCGAGACCCAGCAGAAGATGATGGCCATGGCGATGGCGCCGGCTGACAGTATGCTGACGGTGGTTCTGACTCCCGAGCAATTCAAGATGGTAGACGAGGTGGTGCAAAAGTATACCATGGGACAGGCTACCCTCGCTCAGATGGCGATGATGAAGCCCGCCGTGGTGGCTGTGCAGCTCGCGATGCTACAGTCGATGAAGGCGTTCCCCGGATTTAACGCCGCCGAGCAGCTTGATCAGGAGGTGCAGAGACGCGGCGAGGCTGCCGGGAAAAAGATTGGCGGTCTTGAGACTGTGGAATTTCAGCTCAACAAGTTGCTTGGAGACCCGATTGCGACTCAGGCCGAGGACTTGGTAGAGATGGCACGTAAGGATGTCGGGATGGAGGAGTTTGCCCACAAGCTCGCCGACTGTTATCGCGCTCAAGACCTCGACGGGATGTACAAACTGATGCTCGACCCCGAGATGGGATCGACCGAGGCCGAGATGGAGCGTCTTATCACGTCAAGGAATATCTCGTGGGTCGATGAACTCAAGGCGCTCATGCCCGGTGAGTCGGTGATGATATGTGTCGGTGCGGGGCATCTTCCCGGTGACAGGGGTCTTATATCGCTGCTACGTGAGGCCGGGTTTACGGTTGAGCCTTATTGATGGTGTCACGCGTGATTTCACAATATAATTGCGATATGATTACTTTAGATAAGATTAGATATAGTTATCCTAAGGGGGTTGAGGCGCTTTCGGGCGTCTCGGCCCACATAGGCCCCGGCATACACCTGCTGTTGGGCGAGAATGGTGCCGGCAAGACGACCTTACTCCACCTTATCGCCGGATTGCTGATTTCCCGGGACGGGACGTGCATGATTGACGGAATTGAGACATGCAGACGTTTGCCCTCGACGATGGCCGGCGTGTTTTTCCTCCCCGATGACATGAATCTCGGGCGGCGCAGCGTGAGTGAGCTTGTGGCTTGTCATGCCCCGTTTTATCCTACTTTCAACCGTGAGGTGCTTGAGGAGTGCCTTGGACGGTTTGGGATATCGGCTGATGTGCCGTTCAGGGATATGTCACTCGGCAATCGCCGTAAGTGTTGCCTGTCATACGCTTTGGCTCTCCGCACGCCGGTATTGTTGCTCGACGAGCCGGCCAATGGCCTTGACATCGAGTCGAAGCGTGAGTTGCAGACGCTGCTGGCCTCACTTGTCAGCGAGGATCAGACAGTCATCATATCGACCCATACGGTGCAGGACTTGAAAAACCTGTATGATGGTGTCATAGTGATGAATCATGGCCGGATTCAGTTGGCGGGAACTGTCGGATATATTAGTGACAGGTTGGCCTTTGCCATATCGGCCACTCGGCGTGATGACGCACTCTATTGTGAGCGGGAGGCTGACGGCTGGCATCTGTTGATGGCCAATGACGGGTCGGTTGAGAGTGATGTGGATTTCAGGCTGCTGTATGCCGCCCTTCATAGTGACAAGGCGGCCAATGTGTTGAACTGTTTATGCAATGAGGAAAAGTATGGAAAATAATGTGAAGTCAGTTTATGGTCGTGGCCCCGGCTTTTCGTGGCAACGGGTAGTGATGACAGGCCGTTTCTACCGGCCAGTGCTCTCACGGCAGATGGTGTGGTATGCTGTGGTATCTCTACTGCTCTCGCTGATAGCTTGTGGATGCAGTTTTGTCGAGCCGCTCGCACCGATGGGCGCGACTGCGCTTGGAGCCGTATCGTTTATGTTTTATCTCGCACCCCTCGCCCTCACGCGTTATGATGACAGGGCGGTCGCGACTATGTTGCCTGCTACTGCGGCTGAGCGATGGGCGTTTCTGATGCTGTACTTTTTCGTTGCCGTGCCATTGTTGCTGTTGGTGCCGATGGCAATGATTGAGGTCGTAGCCCTTTGTGCGACTCCCGGACACGCGCTGCTACAGCAATTTTATTCCGAGAGGCTGCTCGGGATGTCACCGTCAGGAATCTATGCGTGTGCCGACCTGCTTCCGACGGTGCTGTGCCTATGGGGCGTGCTGCACTTCAGGCAAGTCCGTGTGTTGAAGTCTCTGTTGCTGGCCTGTGGCTCCCTGTTGCTTTTCGGTATGATAGGTGGTGCGTATGCCATCGTTGCCGGATTTAAGGCCGGATACGAGGCCGCCATGACGGGTGTCGAGTATACTCCCGAGATGGGCGAGAGGATAATGCAAGAGGCAATGACGCACTTTGGTCCGCTGTTGACTGTGATAGGGGTGCTGTCGTTGGGTGGCCTTGTAGTGATGGCTTGGCTATGTTATGTGGCAATAAGGAAATATCAGGAGTAAGATGGATTTCAGTGCTAATAAACCTATATACCGACAGATAATCGACATCTGTTTTGGATCGATATTGTCAGGCGACTGGCAACCGGGGCAGCGCGTGCCGTCAGTGCGTGAGCTTGCCGTGCAGCTTGCTGTCAACAGTCATACCGTGCTGAAGGCGTTTGAATATCTGCAAGCGGAGGAAATCATTTATCCCCGGCGTGGACTCGGATTTTTTCTCGCCGATGATGCGCGTGACCGTGTGCTCACGGCGCAGCGTCAGGAGTTTTTTGACACGACACTCGATGAGACATTCAGGACGATGGATATGCTCGGTGTCACCATCGACGATGTGGTAGCCCATTATAAACAGCGAGGTAGGGACTGACTATAGCCGGCAGACGTATAAAAAGTGTCGGGGTGGCAAGCTATTGAGCTTGCCACCCCGACTATTTAGATGTTATGACTTTTCGGGAGATTAGTCCTGGTTGAGGTTTACGCGCTTGAACGCTACGGCAACGAGGTCTTTGTTCTGGCTCTTGAGATACTTCTCGATGGTGAGCTGGGGATCCTTGATGAATTCCTGTTCCATGAGCACAGACTCCTTGAAGAACTTGTTTAGACGACCTGTGGTGATGTTGGCAATCATCTGCTCGGGCAGGTTGGCTGCCTTGGCCTCGGATGTCTCCTTGATGATTGCGCGGGCCTTGTCGGCCTCCTCCTCGGTGAGCCATCCCTTGGCGATGTTTGACTCGATGTGAGCCTCGCTGTCGACAAGGTTGGGGTTGAGTCCGCTCTTCTTGAGAGCTGCCTCAACGGCCTTCTTCACCTGCTCCTGCTTGGTCTTCTCGATGGCTACGGTGCGCTCGCCCTCGATTACTGCCTCGGGAACGCTTGCGCGGTCAACAGCCACGGGATTCATCGAAGCAACCTGCATGGCCACGTCACGGCCTACCTGATAGTCAACATCGGGCAGGTTGAAGCCCACGATGGTCGAGAGCTTGTTGCCAAGGTGGTTGTATGATGCGGTTGAGAGAGCCTCAAGATACTCATAGAAACCGAGTTCCATCTTCTCGCCTGTCTTACCTACCTCCTCAACGATGAGGTCAGCGACGGTCTGTCCGTCGATGACAAGAGCCTTGACATCGTCGAGCGACTTGGCACGTGCGGCCATAGCTGCATCGAGGATTTTCTCCGTCAGGGCGACAAATCCGGCGTTCTTGGCTACGAAGTCGGTCTCACACTTGAGAGCCACGATAGCGGCAAAGTCGCCGGCGTTTTTTGAGAGTACGCAACCCTCCGAAGCCTCACGGTCCTCACGCTTGGCGGCAACAGCCTGACCTTTCTTGCGGATGATCTCTACGGCGGCCTCGATGTCACCGTTGGTCTCGGTGAGTGCTTTCTTGCAGTCCATCATGCCTGCTCCGGTCAAGTGACGGAGCTTGCTGATTTCTGCCATTGTAACTGCCATAATATTATAATCTTTAGCGGTTATTGTAAAATTGTGTTATGTTCTCCGTGACAGCGGGGCAATCAAGCCTCCTCTGCTGCCTCGGCTTTCTCCTCTGCTGCGGCGGGAGCCTCCTCGGCCTTGCGGCTGATGCGGCGGCGACCGGCCTTGGGAGCGGCCTCGGCCTCACCCTCTGCGGCGGCGGTGTCTACTTTCTCGGCCTTACGCTCCTCAAGGCCTTCGGCCATGGCTGAGCATACGGTGTCGAGAATAAGCTCAATAGACTTGGATGCGTCGTCGTTGGCGGGAATCACGAAGTCTACGTTATCGGGGTTGGAGTTGGTGTCGACCATTGCAAACACGGGTATGCCAAGACGGTTGGCCTCGGCAACGGCGATGTGCTCTTTCATTACATCGACAACAAAGAGTGCCGAGGGAAGACGGTTGAGGTCGGCGATTGAGCCGAGTGTCTTCTCAAGTTTGGCACGCTGGCGTGTGATCTGGAGTTTCTCACGCTTGGAGAGTGTGTCAAATGTACCGTCCTTGGTCATCTTGTCGATGGAGGTCATCTTCTTGACGGCCTTGCGGATGGTGGGGAAGTTGGTGAGCATACCGCCCGGCCAACGCTCGATAACATAAGGCATGTTGACCGACTGAGCTTTTTCGGCAACTACCTGTTTGGCCTGTTTCTTTGTGGCTACAAAGAGAACTTTCTTGCCGCTCTTGGCGATGTTGCGCAGTGCGTTGGCAGCCTCGTCGAGTTTAGCGGCGGTTTTGTAAAGGTCTATGATGTGGATACCATTACGCTCCATGAATATGTAAGGAGCCATCGCAGGATTCCATTTTCTTTTAAGGTGACCGAAATGGCAACCTGCTTCTAAAAGTTGGTCAAAAGTGGGTGTTGACATTGTCTTTTGAAAATTTGTTTACGTTCTTTCTGATGTTACAACCATAGGGTAGGGAACGTGTCCATCCCGATGGTTTAGATACTAAACTATGCTGCCGGGGGGCAGCGGGTCAAGAGGCGGTCAAGCCGCCCACTTGTTAACGCTTGGAGAACTGGAAGCGCTTGCGGGCCTTGGGCTGACCGGGCTTCTTGCGCTCTACGGCGCGAGGGTCGCGGGTCATGAAGCCCTCGGCACGGAGTGCGGGCTTGTCCTCGGGGTTGATCTTGACGAGGGCGCGGGCGATGGCGAGACGGAGAGCCTCGGCCTGTCCCTTGTAGCCGCCGCCATCGAGATTGACGCGGATGTCATACTTCTCAGCGACATCGAGCGTGTTGAGGGGCTGCTTTACGATATACTGAAGTATAGATGAGGGAAAATACTTCTCAAGGGGGCGCTTGTTGATAGTGATAGTGCCATTACCTTCACCGACGATGACGCGGGCGATTGCTGCTTTACGACGGCCTACTGCATTAACTTTTTCCATACTTCTTATTTGAGTTTGTTGATGTCAATAACTTTGGGATTCTGAGCCTCATGGGGATGGTTGGGGCCGTTGTAGACGTGCATGTTCTCAATCAGGCGGCGACCAAGACGGTTTTTGGGGAGCATACCCTTGACTACCTGGATGTAGAGGGGGTGCATACCGGGCTTGATGTGCTTGTTGAACGATTTCTTCATCAGAATCTCGGGAGTGGCGACACGCTGACCACCGGGATAGCCGGTGTATGAGAGGTACTGGCGGTCGGTCATCTTCTTGCCGGTGAGCACGCACTTGTCGGCGTTGATGATGATGACGTTGTCTCCGCACTCAACATGGGGTGAGTAGGAGGGTTTGTACTTGCCACGGAGAATCTTGGCAACTTTTGAGCAGAGACGACCGAGAACCTGGTCGGTAGCATCAATCACTACCCATTCCTTCTCGACGCTCTGGGCGTTGGGTGATACGGTCTTGTAACTTAAAGTATCCACTTCTAAATGTTTAATTAATAGTTAAGTAGTTTGACCTTTTCCGCAAGCGACGCTCGGCCAAAAGCGTGTCTGCGCAGCCGGTCGTTTATTAATATGGACATAATCGGACTGCAAAGGTACGGTTTTTTCGTGTGTTATCAAAACTATTCATTAATTTTTGCGAACAAAAAGTCTCATAACTGTTTCACCTTGACTGTCTAATGGCCGGGACATGAGAAGAGGCGGATGTCCCGTGTGGGGCATCCGCCTCGTGTCGCGCCCGTGTGGCGTGGTGTTATTTGGCGTTTTTCTTTTTCTCAAACTGGCGCTCGATGGCCTCGATGCAGAGATCGACGGCCTCCTCAAACGAGTCGGCTGTCTTTGATGCGAAAAGCTCCTCGTGCTGCGGTGCCGCGACCTTGATGGCGGCTTCCTTGTTCATCGCTGTCTCGGGCTTCACGACCTTCAGGGTGACGTCAACGTCGGTGATGTTGGCGTTGTGTCGTGCCAGGCGCTCTACTTTCTTGTTTATGAACGCGGTGAGTTTCTCGCTGATGTCAAAGTGGATGGCTTGAATTCTGATGTCCATATTATCCTCCTTTTTTTAGTGCACGTGGATGTGCGAGTTGATAATTTTGTTTTAGTTCACGATAGGTTATGTGGGTGTACACCTGTGTCGTGGCAAGCGACTGGTGTCCCAGCAGTTGCTGTATGGTGTTGAGGTCGGCTCCGTTATTGAGCATGTCGGTGGCCATGGAGTGGCGCAGCACGTGGGGGCTTAGCCGCGAGGCGTGGGCGCGTCCGTCGAGGGTCTCGTGGACCACGTTGTAGATGAGCTTGCGGTAGAGCGGCCGGCCGTCGGGTCGGACAAAGAATGACTCTGTGTCGTGGCCTATGGTGTCATGGCGCAGTGTGCGGTAGATGTCGATCATGTTGCTCAATTCGGTGCCAAAGGGTATTATCCTTTCCTTATTACGCTTGCCGAGCACTTTTAGTTCACCTGCCTCAGCCCTGACATTGTTGTCGCGTAGGGTCAGGAGCTCGGAGCAGCGTATCCCGGTAGAGTAGAGCATGAGTATGATGAGGCGGTCGCGCACGGCGATAAAGTCACCGGTATCGAGCTGGTCGTCGAGTATGGCCTCGGTCTCGGCGGGGCGTATGTAGACCGGGAGTGCCTTTGGGGTGCGTGCCAGCGCTATGTCGGCTGCTAGATTGGAGGTGTAGCCGTGAAACCTCATGAGATAGCGGTAAAAGGCACGCAGGGCCTGAATCTTGCGCCTGACCGTACGTGGCGAGTCGCCTGCCGTGGTGAGCGAGGCTACCCATAGGCGTATGTCGGCTATGGCTGTGTCGGCAGGTGAGAAGCGCTCCGGGTGGCTGCCGGTAGAGAAGTCGCGCCACTGCTCGAGGTCCTTTGCGTATGACAAAACGGTGTGAGCCGAAAGATTCAGCTCACACCGTATATATGTCAAAAAAGAATCTAAAAGCATATCGTTCGCGTCTGCCGGAACCTTGTGTTCCCGCTCTACGAATATATGCGATTCTTTTTACTTTTCCAAATAAATAGAGGGAAAAATAAGGCGGTACGTGACGATTACTCCTCTACGCTGCGCAGCTTCTGCACGTAGATGGCCTTCATCATCTTCTTGCGGTTGGCAACAGAGGGTTTCTCAAATGCCTGACGCGAGCGGAGTTCCTTTACGATGCCGGTCTTTTCAAATTTTCTCTTGAACTTCTTGAGAGCTTTTTCGATGTTTTCGCCTTCTTTTACTTGTACGATAATCATATTTTAATGTTTGTTTTGTTGTTTTCGATTTTTCGTTTTGCGGGGCAAAATTACATATTGTTTTTTATTCCGCAAAACTTTTTTGAGCCAAAATTTTGATGCTGTGTAAAATATGCGACAAAAAATCGCCCGACGACCGATGTCGCGGGCGATGAGGGGGTTATCATATCACGGCCTCGTCGTGATGGCATGGCCGTGTGATGTCCTGATGGTATCAGAGGCCGATGCGGAATCCGACCTGCACGAGACCCTGGGCACCGAAACCGAGTTCGCCAAACAGGGTGAAGTTGCGGCTGATGCCGACCTGTGCGCCTAACGGTGAGGCCTGGAATGCGAAGTATGCCTTATTGTAGCTGTCGCTCCACTTGGGCATGAGGTGGGAAATCTCCGCACCGAGACCGAGGTGGGCGTAGAGGGTCACGATGCTGTTGCGATAGTACTCATAGCGGCCATTGAGCATGATGGTGTGGTAGGCGATGCTCGAATGGTCGGGTCCTCCCTTGGTCGTGCAGCTTGAGAACGTGTAGCTGGGGCCGATCCAGAATTTGGGGGCTACCTTGAAGTTGAGGCCGGCGTTGACCGCACCCCACGCGGTGTTGACGCTGTGCCAGCCGTCGTGCATGTCACATGCGTCCATTTGGGTGTAGCCGCCATACGAGAAGAAGATTTCTGTTTTCTGTGCCTGCGCTCCGACCGCGATGCCTAAGAAGGCAATCAGTGTGAGTAGATACTTTTTCATACGTTTGTAGTGTTTGATAAATTGATGTTGGTTAATGAAACTACAGATTTAATAACAGACGTTTAGACGCAATGGTTTAGAGGAACACTGTGTGAAATGCGATTTTCTGTCTAATCTCTTGAATCAAAGGCGGCTTTGGATGCGTTTTTAACAATGGCCGGAGTCGTTAGGACGGCTCCGGCCATTGTTAGGGGTGGGTTTACTCAACCGACTCCACTATCTCGGAGTCGTCATACCACTTTGAGTACATGAGGTAGTTGGTGGCAATCTTGCGGTTGAGTTCCTTGCTTTGTTCGGGATCAACGGGCTTGATGAACCGTGCGGGGGCTCCGGCCCACAGTTCGTGTGGGCCGATCTTGGTGCGCGACAGCACGACTGCTCCCGCAGCCACCACGGCACCCTCGCCAACCTCGGCGTCGTCCATCACCACGGCACCCATGCCTATGAGGGCGAGGTCGTGGATCTTGGCGCCGTGGATGGTGACATTGTGGCCGATGGATACATCATTGCCTATCTCTATCGTGGACTTTTGGTAGAGCGTGTGGAGTACGGAGCCGTCCTGGATGTTGACGCGGTCGCCGATGGTGATGGTGTTGACATCGCCGCGCAGGACGGTGTTGAACCAGATGCTGCAATCGTCGCCTATCGTTACGTCACCGATGATGGTGGCGTTGTCGGCCAGGAAGCAGCCTTTGCCTATTGACGGGGTGAAACCCCTGAGGGTCTTTATTAGTGCCATATTATATAATTGTATTCAGTGTTGTGGGTGACTTGGGTTATGCGAGTGGCGCGGTCTTGGCCCGGAGCCATTCGGTGGCGGTGGAGTCAAGTAGCGGGGACAGCCGGTCAAACACGGCACGGTGATAGTTGTTTACCCAGTCGATTTCTGCGGGAGTCATGATGGCCGTGTCAAACAACGTGAGGTCAAACGGGAACAGCGTCAAGGTCTCGAAACGGTTGAAGTCGCCAAAGTCGGTGGTGAAGGCGGGAACGGTCAGCACGAGGTTCTCACAGCGTATGCCGTATTCGCCCGAGCGGTAGAGGCCGGGCTCGTTTGACGTGATCATGCCGGGACGGAGTATGGCGGGGTTCTCGTTCAATCGTATGTTCTGCGGCCCCTCGTGGACGTTCAGGAAGTGGCCTACACCGTGTCCTGTGCCGTGGAGGTAGCTGAGACCTTCTTTCCAAAGGAATTGGCGTGCGAGGGCATCGAGTTGGGAGCCGCGTGTGTCGGCGGGAAAGATGGCTGTGCCGAGTGCGATGTGGCCTTTCATGACGAGCGTGAAGTCGTGGCGCTGTTGCGGGGTGGGGATGCCGAGGGCTATCGTTCGAGTGATGTCGGTCGTGCCGTCGAGGTATTGCGCTCCCGAGTCGATGAGCAGCAGGCTGTCGCGGGATAGGGTGTAGTCGGTGTCGGGTGTGGCCGAGTAGTGGACTATGGCACCGTGGTCGCGGAATCCGGCGATGGTGTCGAAGCTGTCGTCAAAGTAGAGCGGCTGATGGCTGCGGTGGCGGGTCAATATCTCGGCCACGTCCATCTCGGTGGTCGGGGTGCCGGTCGACAGGCGTTCCTCGATTTCCATGAAAGCGTAAGTGAGGGCGGCTCCGTCGCGCTCCATGGCTGAGCGCACGCCGTCGAGCTGGATGTCGTTTTTTATGCTCTTGGGGACGGCTATCAGCGACTTGGCGCGTATGGCCTTGTCGCCGAGTGCGGGGATGAGGCTTATGGCCGTGCTCCCCTCGTTGATTACGACCCTCGTGCCGGTTGGTAGCCATTGGAGGAACTTGGCCACCTCGGCTGTGTCGTATGGGAGTACCGATATGTCTATTGACCTGAGATAGCCGAGCATCGCGTCATCAATCTTGCTCTCGTCTATAAATAATGTGGAATTGTCGTGGCTGAGATAGAGGAAGGCCGTGACGACGGGGTTGTAGGGCACATCGTTCGAGCGGATGTTCAGCACCCATGCTATTTCATCAAGTGCGGAGATGAACGCGGCGTTGCCTCCCGAGGCGGCGGCGTTGTCGAGGACGAGAGCTATCTTGTCGGCTGCGGACTGACCTGCGTATTTCACGTCATGGACAAATGCGTTGCCCGAGGGGAGCGCCGGACGGTCGGCCCACAGGCTGTCGATTGGCGCGAAAGCCGTGTCGAGCTTGATGTCCTTGGCGGCGAGTTGCTCGCGTAGGGCAATGGCGGCTTTCAGCGGCAACAACATCCCATCGACGCCTACGGTCGAGCCGGCCGGGAGTTTGGCCGTCAGGTATTCCTCTATAGACGGGGTGGAGGTCAGCCCATCTTTCATCAATGTGATTCCGCTGCCCTCAAGCTGGCGGGCGGCTTGCAGGAAGTATCTTGAGTCAGTCCACAGCAGGGCCTCGTCGGCTGTGATGACGAGTGTCCCCGCCGACCCGGTGAATCCGCTGAGCCACCGTCTCACTTGCCAATGGTCGGCTATATACTCGCTCTGGTGGGGGTCGGTGTGATATACTATGGCGGCATCGATCTCGGCGGCTGCCATGGCGCGGCGGAATGCCGCTATGCGTTCTGTCGTTGTTGTGCTCATCGCTTTTGCTGTTATGAGGGTTTGTCTCTTGTTGCGGGTGCTTGATGCTCCCGGTTTTCATACCCGCAAACTTAATAAAAAAAGTTGGGATTTGTTTTGTTCATTTGTAAAATCAAGAAAATGAGGATTCTTTGTGCTGAAATGGAAAAATATTGAAAAAATAAGGTCAGAATATTTGGCTGTTAGAAAAAAGTGATGTACCTTTGCACTCGCTTGACAACCGATAGCGGTGGTCGATAAGCACAAAAGTACTGAATGAGATGCCTCTTTAGCTCAGTTGGCCAGAGCACGTGATTTGTAATCTCGGGGTCGTT
>JAMPAQ010000015.1 GCA_023667145.1 Pseudoflavonifractor sp. | reverse complement strand
GCTCGGAGGGGAATAATCGTGTAAAGATTATTCACATCCCAACCCTCTTTGAGCATATTGACGTGTACGACAATCCCTATCTGATTGTCGGGCGATTCGAGGGCTATGAACTGCTGCTCTATTTCTTCGTCCTTTTTGCTCTCGCTGTCGATGCGGAGCACTTTACCCTTGTATTTGCCGTGGAGGATGGTGTCGCTTTCGAGCTTTGCCGCAACGGCTTTGGCGTGGGCGATGTCGCGACACGCCACCAAAATAAACGGATGCACAACGTGCTTGCAGTTCTGCTTGGCATATAGCTCAATGGCGGTTTTGGTGCGTTCATGCACATTTATTCCGTCCATGAGTTTCATATTCTCGATTTCCTCTGCCGACCAATCTTTCTTGTCAAAGTTTTTTCGACCGGCGATAGTCGGGTCTTTGACATATTTCTTGTCGGCAAGAGCCTGAGCGAGATTATACTCATATACGATATTCTTGAACGGACGGTTCTTCTCATCGATAGGCGTAGCCGTCATTTCAAAGCCGAGCACCGGGTTGAGTTCGTTGATGGCTTTCTTAGATGCGTCAGCATGGTAACGGTGCGCTTCGTCCATCAGGATAACAAGGTCAGGCAGCGAAGCGAGATAGTCGAAGTACGACTGACCGATATATTCGGAAAGACGGCGCATACGCGGCAAGCCTTTACTGCCCTGCTTGCTGTCCTTGTTGAACTTGGCGATGTTGAAGATATTGATTTGCAACGATGAGAACAGCGACGGAGTGCGGTCGTTGTAGGTCTCACCGGTTACAATCTGCGGAGGATTGGTTACGAAATCGCTTATCCCTTTGAAAACGTATTTTTCAAATGAGGGGTCGCCGAAGTCGCGAATCATCTTATTGTAGAGCGTAAGGTTCGGAGCAAGAATGAAGAAATGCTTTATACCTTTCTTCAGATAAAGAAAGGCGATTATAGCACCCATCAGTCTCGTCTTTCCGATGCCGGTGGCTATCGAGAAAGCGAGTGAGGGAAAATCGCGGTCAAAGTCTTTGACTGTCGGCACTATTGCCTTGACCTCTGCAAGTTCCTTTTTCAGAAAGGCTTTCAGCTCGGCCTCATCTTTCGGGGGTTTCTGCAACGAAAGAATGTCAACAATCCGCGATGTGAGGTCAAGAGCCTCAGCAAGCGGTTTGCGGAGCGAAAGTCTTTGGCGTATGTTGTTGGCTATGGTGTTCATCAGTCAAAGAGATTGGGTTGTGTGTTGGTTTCGGGAGTCGTGTTTTCTTCCGGCTCATCGAAGACTTCTTCGACTTCTTCGTCCTCAATCTGAGGAAGAGAAACGATGTTGAGTGAGTAATCGTCTTTGTCGAACTCGCAACGGCCAAGAAGCATCTGCGGTATCTTCTTGATGGTGATGTTTGGGTAGCGATTGCAGCACTCCGATTGGAAGGAGGTGCAGCAAATCAGCAACGACTCATCTTCACCTATCTGCTCATGCAGCTGTTGCAGTGCTTCGGCTGTGAGGAATTGCGTGGTGGTGAAGATGGAATCTTTCTCCGACCCGCTACCCTGTTTCCAATATACTTCGGTGTCCGGCTCGTAGGTATAACCCTCCTGTTTTGCCATAGCAGCGGCAAGCATATCAGCATTATACTCCTTGTTGATAACAAGGTTACCGTGCTTGTCGTGATTGAGAAGGCTCGGTGCGAGTTCGTAGAACTTGAAGCCGCCACCACCCTTCCAATTGACATCAGAAGTGATACCTCCAATGTCTTTCCCTTGTATCACCTTTTTTAAGCGAGGCACACAGTGAGAAAAAGCATGGTCGCCCAATTCAACACCAATCCATCTGCGCCCCAATTTGTGCGCAGTAGCGGCTGTTGTCCCACTACCGAGAAAGCTATCGAGAACTAAATCACCCTCGGATGTAGTCATTGAGATAATTTGAGCAACGAGCTTCTCGGGTTTTTTGCCTTGAGGGAATTCTACACCACCTTCTTTTGTAAGATTGTTAATGTTGGGAGTCATATCCCAATATGTGCCCTGTAAAATCTTCTTATATAGGACACCATTCTTCATCTCTCCAATATCTCTAAGCCAAGCAAAGAGCCTACATTTATCTCCTTTGTAGAACTGCTCATATAGTTTCCCTCTATTTTTCCCAGTCTTAGGGACATATTCAATAGATAATACATCATCTTCTATATTATTATTATTCCTAAAAGAAATAATCCGAGATCGGATAGAAGATTGTGCATCCTTGGCCTCAAAAATTTCATTTATATACCTGTAAAAAACTTCTTTTTCAGAAATGCCGTCACTTTCCATTATTTGCTTAATGGATTTTACCACTGCATTTGGCCGACGATAAACTTTGATTTCATTTCCGTCTCCGTCTTTTGTAGAGCCTACATAAATCTTTTCGCCTTTATCCACAATTATACTGCTATAATGCCAATTCTTTTTTTGTGCCTTATAGTTCAGATATTCATTGTACATATCGACATATTCATACACATTCTTGAAAGATTGCAGATTCTCATAGTCCTTTGCGTATATGAGAATATACTCGCAGTTTTTCTTTAGGCGTTTGTCTTCGCCTCCACCAGATGCTCCGGCAATATTTTTCATGTTGACAGAGACCATATTCACGAAGTTTTTGCGGCCAAAAACCTCGTCACAAAGCACTTTCAAATATGCCTGTTCTTCGTCGCTTATCTGAATAAATATCACGCCATCCTGTGCAAGGAGGTTACGGAGTAGCTGGAGCCGGGGCCGCATGAGGCTAAGCCATACGCTATGTTCAACTAAGTCATCATAGTATTCGTTGGTAGCATCAACGTTATATGGAGGGTCGATATAAATACACTTTACCGCACCTGTAAAATTCTGTTCAAGTGCACGAAGTGCAAGCAGGTTATCGCCGTAGATGAGCATATTTCCCGGCCACGGTTTCCCATTCGGGAGAGTGCCGGTTTCCACTTCTCCATAACTATGTTCGGGAGAGTCAAGAAGAATACGCGGCTCCAAAGATGTCGGATTCTCGTCTTTGCCTATCCACGTCAGCTCCAATTTATTTATTTTCTGTGCCACGACTACTTTTTCTTTTTGGGGAGGATTTTCTTTTCATCGGCTTTGAGGCGACGTTCCACTTTTTTGATATCTTCTCCGGGTTGAAGATTTTCGGGACGAATACCACGGTCGAGAAGCATATCACGGACAGCCGAATTGTTGTCGATATGCTCACGCTCAATGCTAATTTGTCCTCGGAGATCTTTTTGCTGAACATTGACAGAAGTCATCTCTGCTGCAAAATCCTTAGCCTTGATTGCAAGCGTTGAAAGGAAATCGGCAAGCGGACGCTTGTCTGGTGCACCCACGCGGCGTTTCATAATGGCGGTGTTGAGGCCAAACAGTGCCTGGTCGCCTTTAGTGCGAATAATGGCAAACCCCTTTGAGTCAACCCCACGCTCGTAAAGTACGCCGGAAAGATGATGCTCAGTGTCAGCAAGCTTGGCACGGGCTTGCACTCGTTCATAGTCAAGAAGTCGCTGATGCACAAGCTCCGCCCGGCGTGTCTGTACAGCAAAATAGTTTTGAGCAAAAGCGATTTCAGGCTTGCGAGGATCGCCATTTTGCGCCACGAGATAGCAAGCATAGCGCGTCAACATCACGTCATCTATCTGGCGTTCAGCGCCGGAGCCGAGTCCGACCATTTTCCCGACATCGGCAAAATGGTCGGTGGTCAATTCACCGACATTTTTGCAAGATTCCTTTGCCCTGACAAGCACATCTTTGAACCTATCCCATTTGGCATATCCTAATAAGGGATAGAGTTCTCTCGCACTCCAACATTCCACTCCGTCGTATTCAATGGCGATGGATTCAAAACTATCAAACAGACTTTTTATTTCTTCAGCTTTCATAAGCGTTAAATGATATACTGCGTCTCGAAACTTTTTAATGTTGCCAATTGCAAAGTTGCGAAAATTTTTGCAGATTCAAAAGGGGGAAATGCCTATAGTTTGGGGAATTAGTGGGGTTCACAGCTCGCGCCATCTGGGCCTCGCGCCACTTAATGGGTCTCGCGCCACTTGGAGGGGGAGATGCCCTCTTGCTTGGTGAACAGGCGGCTGAAATAGGCGGCCGAGGTGAACCCTGCGTCTTGGGATATCTTGTCGATGGTCGCGGCGGGGTTTTCCTTGAGGAGGAGTTTTGCGCGTGTCAGCCGATGGCGATTGACGAGTTCGCGAAAGGTGCAACGATACTCGCTGTTGATGAATGCCGACACATAGGACCGGTTGACCCCGACATACTTGGCCAGCCGGTCGAGCGTGACACCCGGCTCGGCAAATCCATTACGGGCAATCCAGTCTCCGATGGCCTTGCGCAACGTCTCGTTGACATCGGAACTCCCCCTTACCGATTGGCCATCTGACTCCTCGATGACGGTGTTGATGACGGGATAGTTGAGTATATAATTCTGAAACGAGACAAAAACGTAGGTGAACAGCGCGATACCGCAGAGCATGAAGATGGCGTTGCACCACCGGGGGCAAAAAGCCAATATGGCTCCACAGAGTCCAAGGAATATGATGCCGTAGGTCGATTTGTGAAGCCACATCACAAATCCCTCCACATTGTCGGCGTAGTAGTCGTCGATCATCCGTCTGGTCCTGCGGTAGAGTTTGAGAAACCGTAGCGCTATCCCGGCGGCCATGACGAAAAACCATGCGGAGGCGGCAACCAACATGGCTGTTCGCATCGCCCCATCGGCCATCAATGCCCCTCCCCACGCTATGACAAGGAACGCGGCATAGCAACCGAAGTCACTCGCCAGCCTCGCCCGTGAGATGTAACCGGGGTCGAGCAACGAGCTGAACGACATGCCCCAAAGGATGCCCTCAAGATAGAAATAGGTCAACGGCCATGCCACCGCCACGTGAGGGTGGTTGAGCCGCAGATTGAAGAAGGTGAACTGCGAGATACCTATGGCAAATATGAGATAGGCAACGCCCAAGACACGGCGTGAGCGTAGGTATGTCCCATACGTCTGAATGTCAGGGACCCTGCACCAAAGTAGACATATGCCCAGGATGAGCGCACTCACCCACCCTGCCACTATTGAATAATTGTAGAACTCGTCCATCTGAAAAACCGGGCGACTGACCCATACAATATGCAAACTTACAAAAAACCTTGACACCGCAAGACGAGGTACGCAGCCCATCGTCTATAAAAACGTCAGAAATCGCTTGTAAAAACATCAATTGATGTTTTCATAAGGCCGATTCCCGTGGCGACAGCTAATTTTGCACTCCACGGGACATCGAGCCGCACAGGGCTAACGAGTCTCGTGCCTCCATCACTTGTTAAGAATAAAAATCTATGAACCGATTTCTGATTATCACATCAATTGCCATGACAGCCGCGACGACGGCCCGGGCACAATGGAGCGACAACCCGCTGACCGCGTTTCCAACAGGCACGCGCATCTACGATGTCGCAACAGCCGTAGCACCAGACGGGAGTACTTGGATGTATGTCGAAGAGCCAACGGGCTATGCCGACGACGAGACCAAAATCACATGCGATTTCAGGGTGCAGCGTTTTGACCCGCAGGGCAACCGATGCTTCGGCGACAACGGCAAACTCCTTGCCGCCTCCGAGAATCTGTCATACTCGCTGACCGCCCAGCGTCTCTTTGTCGATGCCGAGGGCAACGCCTTAATCATTGTCACCGACACACGTGATGCCGGCAAGGGTTCCTACTCGCTAACCAACACGGCCTACAAGGTGTCGGCCGACGGCACGATGCTATGGGACGACGAGGGGGTGACACTTGGCATCCCCGGCGCGTCCGAGACATCGGGATGCTTCTCCATCGTGCAGCTTCCCGACAGTGGCGACTATGTGATAGCATGGTTTGAGAGCACCGACACCGGGGGGCATATACTCATCAACCGATTCTCACGGGAGACCGGCGCCCCCTTATGGTCGGGAGAGTCGCAGACCGTGCTTGAGGGGGACGGTGGCCTGGCACAGTATCCCTACCTCGTGACCTCAGGCGCTGAGGGGCATGTGATGATGCTCTATGCCGACGGCACTAACCAGAATCTGACCGTGCGCAAGGTCAATGCCGACGGCGACCGTGTGTGGACATCTGACAAGGTCATCTATGACAAAGGATGGAACCGCACTCCGCTATGGACGTTGCTCGATGTCAAGCCGTCGGGCGACGGCGGCATGATTGTAGGATGGCACGACAACCATGCCAACATCAGCATAATGCGGGGATATATGGCCTACGTGGCCGCTGACGGCTCCACCCCGTTTGCCGCCACCACAGGCGGCGAAGCCGCCGTTTGCCTCAGCGCCGAGGGGATGGACGGCTTCAATGTGAAAGTCATGCCGGCCCCCGATGCCGCCGGTGGATTCATGGCCCTATGGAGGGAGACCGATGTCGATACTCAGAGCTATCAGCAACTCAAGATGCAGCGCCTCAAGTCGGACGGCACGCAAGAGTGGACGGCCGGAGGCAAGGCCCTCAATGACCTGGAGTCAATAACATACTCCTCGCCTTTCCTCATGCCGAGAGATTCGCGTTCTGTCGCCGTGTTCTATCAGGTCACGGGCAATCTCGGGACCAACAGCCGCATCGTCGCGAGTGCGTTTGACACCCTCTCTGGCGACGCCGTGCCCGGGACCGACGCTTTGCCCATGCAAGCGACATTGCTTTCCGCCTTGACAAAACCGTTGACACTTACATCGGTAGGCTACAACGAGGCTCAAAGCTGTTGGATAGCATCAATGGTCATGAACTCCGGCAACGACGATGAGTCGGAGTATCTGTTACAGCGGCTTAATTCCGATTTCAGCTTTTGCCGATCGACCGGCATTGATCACATCGACCGGGACGGCAGCGCATCCCAACCCTATGACCGCTACTACAATCTCCAAGGTCTCCCTGTCACCACCCCCACAGCGGGTCACCTGTACATTAAGCTCACCCCAACAGGTCCGCAGAAGCTGATATACCGCTGATTCCGATGAGCTGCCGCCCGACGGCCTCACGACAAATGCACCACCAAACCCATGCCGCCGGAAAGTTTCGCTCTCCCGGCGGCTTTTCCGTGTTAAATCCTATGCGTCCTAACATGTTATGCAACATATCCCCTTGTCATATCCCGAAAAATCGTAATTTTGCACGCATAAAACTCACGCCGGGCGTCTTCCAAGAGAGGAGCGAGGCGGGAGGTTAAAATAAAAGGCGTTTACTCGCTTTATTCTTGCAAAGCTAAAAACCGACCAGTTTAATTCAGCCGAGAATAATGCAATAGTAGATGCTCACGGGTATGTATTTACCTATCCGGCTCATTCTGTGTCATGATGACATGGAATGGGTTTGGGTGGCTATATATACCGGCGTGAGTTTCTCGAAAAGCATGTTCTGCTGAATCGGTTTAACTTTGGTCGGTTTTTCCGGGCTTTGAGAATATGTGAAGTACAGATTCTCACGTCTTTTTTGTAAAAAACCGACCAAACTGTTTTCGCGAGGTGAATCCGCGATTGTAGAGATTCGCCATGAAAGCGACAGACAAGATAAAATTGGAGAAGCGCATCCGTACCATCAAAGAGCTGACCGACGATGAGCAGGCTGCGCTCTTGGGATTGCTCCGTGAGAACAAGACATACGGCCTTGTGTGGGAGGACAAACCCGAAGAAGTAGAGGAACGGCTGCGCACCGAACTTCCCGTCCTCAAAGAAGTGCCGAGCCGCGCCATACTCTCCGAGACCCCCGATGCCCCCAATCACATTCTGATTGAAGGCGACAACCTCGAAGCCCTGACAACCCTCGCCTACACCCATGAGGGTAAAATCGACGTTATCTACATAGATCCTCCTTACAACACTGGTAACAAAGACTTCGTCTATAACGACTCTTACGTTGACTCAGAAGATAGCTACCGCCACTCCAAATGGCTCTCCTTCATGGCAAAACGTCTCCGCATCGCCAAAAAACTGCTCTCAGACCGCGGTGTTATCTTCATCTCAATAGATGACAACGAAGTACATAATCTAAAGTTATTGATGGATGATAAGGATAGGGGATTATTTGGAGAACTAAATTTTGTAACATCTTTTATCTGGCAATCTACTCCCGGCTCCAACACAGGTACAGATATTATCACAACCACAGAATACATTCTTGTTTATTCAAAGAATAGGCGTGATTGTGTTTTTGATGGCATGTTAGTAGATGAGAGTTCATTCCCTTATGCTGATGAATATGAAAATGAAAGAGGGAAATATGCTTTAGATAAGATGGACCGACGCAGGGTTGGCGGACACTATTCTTCTGCGCTTGACTTCGGATTGGAAATGCCAGATGGTTCATTAAGATTTCCGGGTGGCGGCTCCATTCAATCAACCGAGGATTGGAATTATCTCTGGAGTCGCGCCAAAATTCAATGGGGATTAGAAAATGGGTATATAGTATTTAAGAAAACAAAGGATGGTTGGAACGTTTATAATAAACGATATTCGCGAGTTGACAATTCCGGCAATATAATTGACCGCACTATCCCATTTAGAAATCTTATCACTACGGATATATGTAATACAGCCCAAGGTACTGCCGAGATAACATCAATCTTGGGAAACCGATTATTTGATTTCCCAAAACCGTCTAAGTTAGTTAAGCAACTATTGCTGACTAAAGTCAGAACTAATAAAACAGCCACAATCCTTGACTTCTTTGCTGGGTCGGGCACCACGCTTCACGCGGTGATGCAGCTCAATGCCGAGGATGGTGGACACCGCCAGTGCATTCTATGCACCAACAACGAGAACGGCATTTGCGAAAATGTAACCTACGAGCGCAACAAGCGCGTCATAAATGGTTACACCAAGCCCAATGGCGAAGCCGTAGAGGGTTTGCATGACAACAATCTGCGCTACTATCGCACCGCTTTTGTCAGCCGCCGTCGCACTCCACAGAATATGCGTCGACTTATGCTCCTTGCTTCCGATATGCTCTGCATCAAGGAAAATATCTACACCGAGGTCAACGAATTTGCCGGACTGCCTACTCTTGAAAATGGCTTCCGTTACTTCGATGACGGCAAAAAGCAACATTCAGTTCGCCGAACGGATGCGAGGCAAATGCTCATCATCTACAATGAAGAAGCAATCTACACCATAGTTGATGCGCTTGAAGATATGGACGTAGAGAAACCTATAATCACTTACGTGTTCTCACCGGCCAATGACCCATGGAACACAGAGTTTGAAAGCATAGCTGACAAGGTGAAACTTACAGCCCTCCCTGCCGCTATCTATAACGCTTACAAACGAGTGCTTCCCAAGCCAAAAGACCCGATTATAAAGGAAGAAGAAATGACAGAGTCCAAAGCCGAGGAAGATGCTTTTGGCGCACTTTTTGATAACGCCAACGAGAAAGGAGGCGAGGCATGAAAGATTTTATCTACCAACAGGAAGCCGTTGAAGACCTGACGAAGAAAGTAGTCGCACTTCTCAACGAGGGCGGCTCTCGCCGCAAGGTCGTTTTCAAAGCACCGACAGGCTCAGGCAAGACCGTAATGGCTTGCCAAATGCTTTCAAACATTGTTGACACGCTGAAAGCCGACGGCACCAACCGCTATGAAGATGTGGCATTTATTTGGTTTGCACCGCGCAAACTCCACATCCAAAGCTACATGAAGCTAAAGGACGCTTTCGCCGATGGACGCGAACTGCGCCCCATGATGTTTGATGACCTCGAACAGAGCGAGGGCATACAACCCGGCGAAATCCTCTTTGTCAACTGGGAGAGCGTAAACAAGGACAAAAACATCATGGTGCGCGATAACGAAGCCTCAGCATCACTCTATGAGATTTGCCAACGCACCCGTGATCAGAATGGTCTGCCCATCGTCGCCATCATTGACGAGGAGCATATGTTCTGGTCAAAGACTGCCGACAAGTCGGGCGCAGTCCTTGACCGCATTGACCCGGCTGTTGAAATACGCATCTCCGCCACACCTAAAACCGTGCGCTTTGACGAGCAAGTTAGAGTCGGGCGCAACAAGGTAATTGAGGCCGGCATGATTAAACGCGAGGTCGTGCTTAATCCCGAAATAGACAACGGTATATCAGACGAAACCACGCTCAACAATCACCTTATGGCTAAGGCTCTCGAAAAACGAGAGCAACTTGCCGCCGCTTACAAGGCACTCGGAGTCAACATCAATCCTTTGCTTCTCATTCAATTGCCGAATGACACAAAGGAAACCATGACCACCGAGGACAACGTCATTGCAGAGTTCGTCAAGACCTATCTCAAAGTCATGAAAGACATAACAGTTGAGAACGGTAAACTCGCAGTATGGCTCGCTGGTGAAAAAGAAAATCTTGCCAATCTTGAAGAACCCGACAATCTCGCGCAAGTGCTTCTTTTCAAGGAAGCCATCGCTCTCGGATGGGATTGCCCACGTGCTGCTGTTTTGCTTATCTTCCGCAAATTGTCGGGCGACGAGTTTACAATTCAGACGGTCGGACGCATACTCCGTATGCCGGAGCAACATCATTACACTGATGGCCGACTGAATGTAGGCTATGTATATACCGACATTGCCAAAGAGAAAATCCACATCGTCACCGCTGATGCCGATTATATCAAAAAAAACGCTATTCCGGCATACCGCAGAGCCAACATTGAAAATGTGGCTCTTAAATCAGTTTATTATGACCGCCCTAACGATACCCGAAACTATTTCGGACCTGACTTCCGAAAAGTTTTGTATGAGGTTAGTGAAAATACATGGAACATATTCCAAGCACAAGGCGGCTTGTTCACCCTTACCGAACTTGCCACCATGCGCGGCGACGAGGCACCGAAGCAGTTGCCCGACACCGACGATGAGCAAATAAACGAAAACCGTCGCAGGGTAGCCAACACGCTCCGACTTGATGTTACCCGAATTGACGTGCCGATCCCCAAGGATATTCACTTTCAAAACGAGGAACAGGAAATAGATGTGCTCCAACAGGGCAGCATAAAATTTGCCCGGACAGCTGGTGAGATAGACCGCGTTTTCATCAGCTTTATTTCAAGTTTTCTCGGAGGCTTCGAGAACAAGAACAATCCGGTTGACAAACTTGCCGGGTATCTGCTCGAAACCCTCGCAGACTTTTTCGGACTGTTTGACACAGACGCGAAAAAGGTTGTTCTTTATCATGAGAATAAGCCGAAATTCGAGAAGCTGATAAAGGATGCCATCGCCAAATATATCAAAATCAAGGAAGCGAAAAAGCAAAAGGCTGCGGCGAGACCGATGAAAGAATTTGTGTGGGAAGTGCCGGAAGAACGCTACTATGACGATGAGACCCACAAAGTCAAACCCGCAGAGAACCATGCGTTGACTCCGTTTGTGGAACTCAACACAGCTTCTAAGCCTGAAAGAGAGTTTGCTCAATTCCTCGAAGCCAACACCGAATGGATAGACTGGTGGTATAAGAACGGCGACAAAGGCCGTCAGCACTACGCCGTGGAATACACAAGAGCCGACGGAAGCAAACATCCTTTCTATGTGGATTTTGTAATCCGTTTGAAAAACGGCAAAATCTTCCTGTTTGACACCAAGAGTCCGGGCAGCGAACCCGAAATCGCACCTCTCAAACATAATGCCCTCATTGACTATATCGCGGCAGAAAACGCTAAAGGTGAGAATATAGCCGGAGGTGGCGTTATCGTCAAAGACGGCTCCAATTGGCGTTGGTCGCATTTCCATATCGAAAACACGTATGACCTCGACGGTTGGGAGGCGTTTTATCCGAAAGATGAGCTGTACAAATTACGGCTTTAACGGGGGACTCAGCGGGTGAGGGTGTCGATGAGGGAGAGTTCGTCGGGGGTGAAGTCGGTGTTGTTGATGGCGGCGGTGAGGTCGGCAAGCTGGGCGACGGAGCGGGCACCGACGATGGCTGAGGTGACGCGGGGATCACGCAGCGTCCATGCGACGGCCATCTGCGCGAGGGTCTGGCCTCGGCGTGCAGCCAAATCGTTGAGCGAGGTCAGCGTGCCGACAAGTTGGGGGGTGATTTGAGCGGCGGTGAGATACCGTCCCTGTGCCGCGCGGGAGTCGGCGGGAATCCCAGTGAGGTATTTGTTGGTCAAGAGTCCCTGGGCGAGCGGAGAGAATGCCACGACACCCATCCCCTCGCCGGCCGCCCGGTCGAGGATGCCCTCATCGGCGATAGCCCGGTCGAGGATATTGTAGCGACCCTGATAGACCAGGCACGGGGTGTCATGCTCACGCAGGTATCGCGCCGCCACGGCTGTGGCCTCAAGAGGCCAGTTGGAGATACCGGCATAGAGCGCCTTGCCCGACCTGACGATGTCACACAACGCCTGGAGGGTCTCCTCGGCGGGGGTGTCGGGGTCGTAGCGGTGGCTGTAGAACACATCGACGTAGTCGAGTCCCATGCGGCGCAGACTCTGGTCCAGGGAGGCCATCAGATATTTGCGCGACCCATGGTTGCCGTAGGGGCCGGGCCACATGTCAAAGCCGGCCTTTGACGAGATGAACATCTCGTCGCGGTAGGGACGGAACGACTTGGCAAAGACGTAGCCAAACGTCTCCTCGGCAGTCCCGTAGCCGGGGCCGTAGTTGTTGGCGAGGTCAAACGAGACAATGCCGTGGTCAAACGCGTAGTGCATGATCTCCTTGCTGCGCGACAGAGGGTCGATCTCGCCAAAGTTGTGCCACATGCCCAGCGAGATGCGCGACAGCAGTATGCCGCTGCGTCCACATCGTGCATACTCCATCCCGCATTCATAGCGGTTGTCGGCGGCCTTGTACAGTGCTTCTACCATGTATCTGATGTTTTTTAGTGTCTTTGGATGTCTTGTACGTTGATGTCACGCGACATAACGCCCCCGCAAATATAGTGATTTTAATTTATGTATTTACTCTCAAGATGACTGATTACAAAATGAATGATGGGGGCATGTTTAGTTCTGAAGAATACCCTCGCAAATGTCTGGTATCCGACCGGTCCGACAATAATTTCTTTTGACTCAATCCCCATCCCCTGTAACCTTGAGATATTACGAGCATACAAATATTCAAAAAGATGCCATCTATATTCCTCCGGACTGATGCTTGGATGATTGGTATCCAACGGGTCGGTTGAACAAATGAACGAGAACACAGCGTTGGGAAATATTGTCAGTTGCTCAATCAGCCAATGACACATACTAAAAAAGGCTCTAAGGCTCAACGGCTTATCAAGACCCATCTTAGCGATGGATATATCGGCAATGTCTAATTCGGCAAATTCCTCAGGGATTTGAAATGTATCAGCCTTATCATTGTCATCATAAAAACTGAGGGCAACCACCAAATGATTGCCCTCATTATCTGGGATTAACGTTTCTATAGACTCCATTTTATCCGTTAAGCAACTTGCGATATTTATTACAAATCTTCGTCATGCGCTCTTTCTTTTGCTGCTGCGCTCTCGCTATGAAAGCGACCAACTCCCTGGACGGATTCGGGATTCGGATAGTGTTTGCCGTTTCCATATTAAATAATTTAATCTAATGATTTACACGCATAATATTTGCAAAGATACAACATTACATTCATTTTTGCAAACCTTATGTAGTTAAATTGTCTATTCTTTAATTTGGGAACACCTGAAGTGGTAGTTGTGTTCATACAGTCACATGACTTGTATCGGTATAAAGCATCGACTTGCAATACGGATTCGGGTGAAAACAACTCCCGCTGTCTCCGGGGGATGGAGGCGGCGGGAGTTGGTATGTCGGGATGGTGAATGGCTACCCGGGAGGGGTTAGCGGCGGCCACCCTGTTTCTTGCGCTTCTCTTGCTCGCGCAGCATGGCTTGCTGCTGGCGTTGCGCTTCCTCAAGACGTGCCATGAAACCGCTCTTTTTCTTGGGTTTCTTGGCATTCTCACGCATCGTGGCACGAACTTTCTCCTCATCGACCACGCGACGGAAAGCATAGGTCTGCACAATGGTTATGAGCAGTGACAGGAAGTAGTAGTAGCTGAGACCTGCCGCATAGTTGTTGAAGAACACGAGGAACATCAGCGGCATCAGGTACATCATCATCTTCATGCCTGGCATGGTGTTGCCGCCGGGCTGATTCTGCATGTTGATGCGCGTGTAGATGATATTGGTCACCGTCATTAGCAGACAGAACAGGCTTATGTGGTTGCCGAAGTAGTCGCTGATGAACGGTATGTGGGTGTGCCATGACCATATCGCGTCGGGGGCCGAAAGATCCTTGGCCCACAGGAACGACTGACCGCGCAGCTCGATGCACGAGGGGAAGAACGTGAACATCGCGATGAGCACCGGCATCTGCATCAGCATAGGCAGACATCCCGAGAACGGACTCGCACCGGCGCTTGAATAGAGAGCCATGGTCTTTTGCTGGCGTATCATGGCATTCTCCTGTCCGGGATACTTGTCGTTGATCTCCTTGATGTCTGGCGCGAGCACGCGCATCTTGGCCTGCGACATGTAGCTCTTGTAGGTGAACGGGAATATGATGAGCTTGATAAACAGCGTGAGCACGAGGATGATAATGCCGTAATTGCTGATCCATCGGCCAAGCAGGTCAAACACCGGGATGATGATCCAGGTATTGATCCAACGGAAAAGCGCCCATCCGAGCGGTATGAGACGTGTCAGCTCAAGGTTTTCGCCCGGGTTGATGTTGTCTTGCAGGTCATCAAGCAACGGGTAGAGATTGGGGCCGAGGAACATGCTGAACGATGCGGGGTTGGCATCGGCCGCCGAGTAATCGACCGCCGCCACGGCTGTCATTTCCTTGAGATATGCCGGGTCGCTCTTGGGCAGTACCTTTGACTCAAAATCACCCATGGTGAAATAGTTGGACGGGATGATGACCGACGAGAAGAACTGGTTTTTGAACCCGATCCAGCGCACGCGCTCGTTGGTGGCCTCATCATCGTCGCCACCCTCATTGAGGTTCTCGACGCTGCCCCCGGCATACTTGTAATATATGGCCGAGTTGCGCTCCTCAAACATGCGGCCCTCCTCGTGACGGCGCATCTTGCGGTGCCAGTAGAAGTCCATCGTGGCGGTATTGGAGGGTATGATATTCTGCATACCGCTCTGCACTATATCCATCCTCACCACGTAGCTGTCGACGGGGAGTGTGTATCGGATGCCCCACGTGGCCCCCTTGCCGAGATCGAGCTGCATGAGCACGGTGGTATCATTTTCCTGCACCGGCTTGAAGTAGAAGTCGCGTGAGTCAAACCGCTGGCTCTCTGACGTGAGCGTGAAGCTGTAGATGTTGTCGCGTTCGCCGTCAAACAGCACCACACGTGACGAGTCAAACTCCTGATACTTCTTTAGCTCGGCGCGCGATATGACACCGCCCTTGCTCGACAGGTCGAGGGCGATGAGGTCGTTCTCAAGTCTGACTGATGTAGAGTCGCCCGACAGGTGCGGAGCAAAGTTGCGGTACTTTGAGATGTCGCGCAGTGTCGTCTTGAGAGTGTTGACAGCAGCTGCCGACACTGACGGGGGGAGCTGTGACAGGCGGTTGCCAATCACGTCGGCGACATTTACCGTCGTGTCACCGGCGGTGACCGTACCGCTCACAGCCGACCCCACGAGGGTGAGGTCAACGTTTTTGTTACTGAGCCGTGTACATGCGACATCGCCCACCGTGTCAGGACGGCCAAACTGCTCTATTGTCGTGACGAGCAGCGCCGCCTCAGCCGCTGTCACCGTATCGTTGGCCGAGTTTTCCCATGCGATAGTTTCGCCCTGCTTTTCGGCGGGTGTTGTGGCCTCAAGACGCGCTTTCTCCCGCGCCTCAATCTCCTGCTCGGTAGGTTTCTGCAACCACATGAACCCGAGTACCACGGCACCCATAAGCAACAGGCCAAGAATCGTGTTTTTATCCATTCTGTTGTTCTTTCCGTTTATTTTACAATCTGTTTATTATTGACAATGGGGACATCGCTGTCACTTGCCCCGCTCCGCGCCATAGGCGATGGCCGCTTTCACAAAGTCGAGGAAAATCGGGTTGGGGTTGAGCACCGTGCTTGAGTACTCGGGGTGATACTGAGTGCCGATGAACCATCGCTTTGACGGTATCTCCACCACCTCGACAAGGTGAGTCGCCGGATTCTCACCGACACAGCTCATTCCGGCAGCCTCAAACCGCTCCCGGTAGTCATTGTTGAACTCAAAGCGGTGACGGTGGCGCTCCTTGATGTCGGTAGCGCCGTATGCCTTTGCGGCCTTTGAGTCGGGACGCAGCCGGCAGTCGTAGGCTCCGAGACGCATGGTGCCCCCGAGGTTTGATATGCCCTTCTGCTCCTCCATCAGGTCTATGACGTTGTAGGGCGTGTGAGTATCCATCTCCGTTGAGTTGGCCTCGGCGAGACCAAGCACGTTGCGGGCAAACTCGATGACCATGCACTGCATACCCAGGCAGATGCCAAATGTGGGCACATCATGCTCGCGGCACCAACGCAGGGCCACAAACTTTCCCTCGATGCCGCGTTGTCCAAATCCCGGGGCAATTATCACGCCGTCCATGTCGCGCAGCTTCTCATCGACGTTGGCCTCGGTCAACTTCTCGGAGTGCACATAGACAAGACGCAGCTTGCGGTCATTGTAGGTAGCGGCCTGAAACAGCGACTCATTGATGGACTTGTAGGCATCCTGAAGCTCGACATACTTGCCGACGAGGGCTATCGTCACCTCCCCCTGGGCATTCTCCATCTTGTGGAGGAAGTGGAGCCACTGGTGGAGGTCGGGTTCACCCTGATAAGGAGTGTCGGTCTTGCGCAGCACTATCTCGTCGAGATGCTGCTCGTGCATCTTTATGGGCACCTCGTATATCGAGGGGACGTCGATTGACTGTATCACGGCATCGGGCGCGACGTTACAGAACTGGGCCACCTTGCGGCGCACCTCGGGGGTGATGTGCTTCTCGGTGCGCAGCACGAGGATGTCGGGCTGTATACCCACCTCCTGCAACTGCTTGACCGAGTGTTGCGTCGGCTTGGTCTTCAGCTCCTTGGCCGCCGCTATGTAGGGGACATAGGTCAGGTGGAGGCAGAGGGCGTTGTTGCCCATCTCCCAGCGCAGCTGGCGCACGGCCTCAAGGTAAGGCAGCGACTCGATGTCGCCGACCGTACCACCAATCTCGGTGATGACAAAGTCAAACCGGCCCGTATTGCCGAGCAACTTGACGTTGCGCTTGATCTCATCGGTCACGTGAGGTATTATCTGTACGGTCTTGCCGAGATAGTCGCCACGGCGCTCCTTGTCGATGACACTTTGGTATATACGTCCGGTCGTGATGTTGTTGGCCCGGGTGGTCGGAGTGTTGGTGAAACGCTCGTAGTGGCCGAGGTCAAGGTCGGCCTCATGCCCGTCAACGGTGACAAAACATTCGCCGTGCTCGTAGGGGTTGAGCGTCCCGGGGTCGATGTTGATATACGGGTCAAACTTCTGGATTGTCACCCGGAATCCCCGGGATTGCAGTAGGCAGGCGAGGGATGAGGAGATGATACCCTTACCGAGGGATGAGACCACGCCTCCTGTGACGAATATATACTTTGTTTCCACGCTTAATGCTGTTTTAGAGTGCGTTTGGATTTATAATCAAGGCGCAAAGTTACAAAATATCCCGGAAAATGATTATCTTTGTGATATGGAAAATTATCTTGTATCGGCACGTAAGTACAGGCCCTCGACTTTCAAGACAGTACTCGGGCAGAAAGCGCTTACAGCCACGCTTAAAAACTCGATAGCCACCGACCGCCTCGCCCATGCCTATCTATTTTGCGGCTCACGCGGGGTCGGCAAGACATCGTGTGCGCGTATCTTTGCCAAGACCATCAACTGTGAGCACCGCACGCCCGACGGCGACGCCTGCAACGAGTGTGACTCGTGCCGGGCGTTCAACGAGGGACGCTCGCTCAACATCGTTGAGCTCGACGCCGCCTCCAACAATGGCATCGACGATGTACGCGCCCTCGTCGACCAGGTGCAGGTTCCCCCTACCCATGGCCGCTACCGCGTGTTTATCATCGACGAGGTCCACATGCTCTCGACCGCCGCGTTCAACGCCTTCCTCAAGACTCTTGAGGAGCCACCGTCATACGTCATCTTCATCCTCGCCACCACCGAGAAACACAAGATCATCCCCACCATCCTGTCGCGATGCCAGATTTACGACTTCAACCGCATCACCATACAGGACATGATTGACCACCTCGGCTATGTGGCCGCTCAGGAAGGTATCACGGTCGAGGAGTCGGCGCTAAACATCATAGCCCGCAAGGCTGACGGGGCCATGCGCGACGCGCTGTCGATATTTGACCAGGTAGCCGCCTCCTCAATGGGGCATATCACCTACAAATCGACAATCGACAACCTAAACGTGCTCGACTATGACTACTACTGGAGGCTTATCGACGCGTTTCTTGAGGGAAACGTCCCCAAGGCATTGCTCATATTCCAGGAGATAAGGGAAAAGGGATTTGACGCGCAATTCTTCATCACCGGGCTTGCCTCCCACTTCCGCGACCTGATGGTGGCCCGCGACCCCTCGACGCTCCATCTGCTTGAGGCAAGCGATGAGATCAGGCGCACCTTTGCCGAGCAGGCCCAGCGCTGCACACCCGACTTTATCTACGCGGCGATGAACCTCTGCAACCGGGCCGACCTCAACTACAGGGTGTCGAGCAACAAGCAATTTCTCGTCGAGCTGACGCTCGTGCAACTGTGCCAATTACTCAGCCCCTCTCCCGGCAATGACGGAGACGGAGAGGGGCAGTTGAAAAAGATAGAGGTCACACCCGTGACCTCCTCCGCATCATCCCCGGCTGACAGCCGTCCGCAGGTGTCGGCCACGACGGTCTCAGAGCCACCTCAAGCCACCTACGACCGCCAGCCACAGCCGTCGGCGGCACATGCCACGACACCGACACCGCCTCCGACACCACGACCGCCGGTCACAGGCCGGAAGGTTGTAAACCTGCGCACCCCCAACGTGTCGCTCAAGGGGGGCATCGCGGCATCATCGGCCACGACTCACCACGCGACACCGACCACAGCGACCAAACGCACAGGCGCGTATGACGACAAGAAGGTAGGAAAGGCGTGGGACGACTTCATGACAGCCCATCCGAAGGAGCATGTACTCGTCAACACAATGCGTGCCGCACGTCCCGTCAGGGAGTCGGACGACGCGTTTGTCATCACCGTCGAGAATCCCGCCCAGACCGACCTGATGCACCAGTGGTTGCCAGAAATACTGTCGGCACTTCACGATGCCGCCGCCAACGACATGATCACCCTGCGGGTGGCCATCAACGAGGGCGCCGCCCCGGCCTATACGTGGAACGAGCGTGATGTCTATGCCCACATGGTCGCCAACATACCGGGGCTGAAATCGTTTATCGACGACTTCAAGCTCACGCTGTCGTAGCAGTAGCGGCCCGGGCAAAAAGCAGGGCAACCGCATGATTTTTAACGAGCCTTAAGAAGTTCGGAAAGATATTCA
>JAMPAQ010000014.1 GCA_023667145.1 Pseudoflavonifractor sp. | reverse complement strand
TTTAGCGCGGGGAGTCCCGAATCCCACCGACAACCCAAGTCCCGGAGGGACGTATGATTGTGACGACGGCGTAGCATGGGAATGTTGTTAGAGCGTCGGAGACGCGGACTAATTGTAGCCCCACCACGGAGGGACGACGGGGCGGGCGAATGCCCGGCACGATGGCCCGGAGGCGTGGGGTAACACGGAGCCATCTCCATCAGGGCCTCGGAGAGGTCCGTTAATTTTCCATTGTTTCGTCGTGATGGTGTCATCCATCTGCTACCGGGAATTAGCCGACCTCTCCGAGGCCGTTTTTATTCTTATGCCTCGCTCACCCCACGCCTCGCTGCGCTCGTGGTGGAGCTTCAACTAACATCACGTCTCCGACGTTCCCTCGCCGCCGTCTCATACCCGTGCCATGATAACTACGACGGGGGTTGCAGGACTTAAAAATCACCGTACTACTGTAGGGATGCACCATGGTGCATCCGCTCCATAACGCCCTGATAACCAACGGATGCACCATGGTGCATCCCTACTTTATAGGAACTGTAACACCGCACGGTGGTTTGGAGGCTCGGCAACGCCGCCCGGGGGTTCCGTCCCTGTGGGGGTGACAAAAAAGGCCGTCCCGGGATGGGGACGGCCTTGATGGGGGGAATAGGGGGAGGTGATTACTTCACGAGGATCTTGGTCACCTTGTTGCCCTGCTTGGCAATGTAGAGGCCGTTGGCGAGCTTGCCGGCAACCTTGACACCCTGGATGGTGTAGTACTCTACGGGGGCGTCAGCGACTGCCTCGACTGCGTCGATGCCAGTCTGCGAACCTACCACGTAGCTCATCGCGTTGGTCTCAGAGAGGCCACCTGCGTATGCGCAGTAGAAGCTGAAGGGCACTGTCTCACCGAGCTCATAGGTGGTGTCGGTTGTAGCAGTCCAGCTACCACCGTCACGGGCGAGAACCTCAAGATTTTTCACGTATACGCCGTTGATGAAGAGCTGGGGAACGAGTCCGACGCAAGTCTCATCGAGAGTGAGCACGAATGTGAGGGTCTTGTCGGCATTGTAGGTGATAGCATAGCTTCCGGCGGGAGCAAATACCTCGGTAGCACCCTGAGGAGTTCCGGTCTGCTTCCAACCGGCTGCACCGGCTGCGATAGCGCCCTCGCTGGTCACGGGCTCGATAACTACTTCCTCAATCTTCTCGATAGAGAGAGTCATATCCTCATAGTTGAAAGTCATGTTGTACTTGCCCATGGGAACCTTGAACGAGTTAGGCTCAGCAGCTCTTACCAAAGCAAGCTCAGCAAGGCCGTCGGCATCAAACTCAGGAGCCTCATCAGCATTCTCGGCACCGTAGCGTGTACCTACGCCACTCCAGTCAGTAGCGGTAGCGCCCTCTTTCTCGCAGAACGAGAAGTAGCCGAACTCGGTACCCATCTCGCCACCTATCGCTACCTCGCTAATAGAGAAGATGCCATCGCCCTCGTTGTCCATAGCGACCACGTTGTTAGCACCCCAGCCAAGGCCATTGACATTACCAATCACGTACATTGACTCGGGAAGCACGACAACCTCCTCACCCTTGAGGGTAATGGTCGCGGTAGACAAAACAAACTCAATGTCGCCGGTAAAGTCGGCAGCTGTAGTACAGTCGTCCTTGCTGTTGTACGACAATACATAAGGTGTGTTGACCTCCATGCCTTTCTGACCGCCGTAGTTGACTGTACCCCAGTTTGCATCAGCAACCTTGAATGTCACGCCACTGGCTATCGATACATTCTTAAGCATATAAGTCTCACCATCAGTGGTCTCAAACTGCCAAGCGTCATTAGCACCCCAACCGTTCATTCCACCTCTCAGATAAACCTTGGTATAGCCTACCTGCTGTGACTCTGCGGTGGCAGTAAGAGTCGACAAGTCGCCTGACACCTTAATAGTCCATTTGCCATCGTGAGCGAGTACATTGTTAGGGCCTGCATTCTTTGTCAATGTATAGTTCTGACCCGACTGTATACTTGTCGACGCATACAATGCTGAGCCGTTAAAACCGGAATCCCAGTCAGCCTTGACAGTAGATATCTTGAAAGACTGGCCGGAAGTAACCTCAAGTACGTAGTTGGTACCGTCCCAGGTAAACTCCTTTGCCTGTGCCGGCTTCCAGCCCTGACCGTTGACATCACCCGCATAATAGAGCGGTGCGCCGTTTTGCGCCATAGCTGCTACGCCGATAAAGAGAGCAGCCAATGATGAGTAAAACTTTTTCATGTTTTTGGTTTAGTTAAAAGTTAATGGATGATTATAATTGTTGATATTGTTAATATCCCTGATGGTTTAGAGAGTTAGTGGTTGTGAAGTGTGTTTACTATTGTTTGCACTTACGGAGACAAATATAATGCAAAAATATTTTAACCGCCACCCCTCCCTACCGCAATTTAGCAATCTTTAACATTCACCCCATCCTCCCGCAGCAACACAGCGACTCTAATCTGTTATGCACCAACAACGTAGGGCTGCACCATGGTGCAGCCGCCTGTCCTCATCGGGATTTTACCGGGTAACGGCTGCTCCATGGAGCAGCCCTACTTTGCTTATAATAACAATCTTATACCTTCCATATTGGCTAAATAGCCACCACACCCTATCTCTCCCCCGCCCAAATCCCTGCTGTAAAACATAGCCTCTCGGCCATTCCACACGATTTTATTGCAAATATTTGCAGGATATATTTTTATATCCTACATTTGTCATTATTAATAATATCATACGCCATGCCAACAATATTAGACCTCTTTGGATTGCTTTTCATGATTCATACCCGTGAACACCAACCTCCTCATGTACATGTCAGGAGTCAGGACGGAGAAGCGAAGTTTAAGGTCACACGCGAGGAGGTGACACTGATTGAGAACAAGAAAATGAAATCAAAGGATCTCAAACTCGCAGAGTCAATCCTTGAGGCCAATAAAGAATACGTGGTCGAGCAATGGATAAAAATTCATGGTTGATAAAACAGAGAGATTATGGAAATAACGAGAATATGGTTTGACAATGACCGTATCTACGGAGAGACCGACGATGGACGCACACTCTGGCAGTCACTGCTATATTACCGCCGCCTTGCCGAGGCCACGCCCCGACAGCGCGACAATTACTCCATCGGAGGATTTGGGATACACTGGCCCGAGATAGACGAGGATGTCTCGTTTGAGAGCTTTGAGTATGAAAATCCCGAGCCAAAGGGCATCTCGCGCCTATTGCTGTCGCTACCCGAACTCAATCTGTCGGCCCTGTCGCGACGGCTCGGCATACAGCAGAGCCTGTTGGCATCATATAAAAACGGCACCAAGACTCCGTCAAAGGAGCGTGCCGGGCTAATAGTGGATGAGATAAGAAAAATCGGGACAGAGCTGCAAGAGGTATCAGCACAAAATCTTTATTGAGATTGAGACAAGCAGTTGCCAAGTCGCGGCAAATTTATTAATTTTGCGACAAAGTTTACACTGATGAAGCAAGTCACCTACAAGGGCCTCACGTTTGAGACCTATATCGAGCATGAGAGGATAATATCGCGCATCAAGGAGCTGGCCGCCGACATAGCCCGCGACTGCGGTGGAGAGCGGCCTCTGTTCCTCTGCGTGCTCAACGGGGCATTCCCGTTTGCGTCAGAGCTGTTCATGAATGTCGACATCCCTGAGGCCGAGATCTCGTTTATCAGGCTCAAGAGCTACGAGGGCACCGGCACCACCGGCGCGGTCAAGGAGGTGATAGGGCTGCACGAGGACATCGAGGGACGCACGGTGATAGTGGTCGAGGACATCATCGACACGGGCCGCACGATAGCCAAGCTCGCCGACGACCTGCGGTCGCGCCGCCCCGCCGACGTCAAGGTGGCCACGCTGCTGTTCAAGCCCGAGGCGTTGCAGTGTGACGTCAAGCCCGACTATGTAGGCTTTGAGATAGGCCGCGAGTTTATCATAGGCTATGGACTCGATCTCGACGGCCTGGCCCGCAACCTGCCCGACATCTACGTGCTGCCAAAGCAACCGCAACAGTAGCCCGCGACAACCCGGTGGCGGCTTCGTCGCCGCCCCATCTTATGGCACTGACATGCTCCATGGGCTGACATGACACCTCTCCCTCTCCACCTCGCTCTCTCCGACGATTCACTCACGATGACAAAACAACGTTTCATAATATATATTTTTGAAAAGACATGTTTAATTTGGTAATTTTCGGTGCCCCCGGCAGCGGCAAGGGGACACAGAGCGAGAAACTCATTGACGAATACGGACTCTTTCACATATCGACCGGCGACGTGCTGCGCGACCACATAGCCCGAGGCACCGACCTGGGGCGCATCGCCGACAGCTACATATCGCAAGGTCAGCTGATACCCGATGACCTGATGGTCAACATACTGGCCGACGTGCTCGACTCCAACCCCGAGACCAAGAAGGGGGTGATATTTGACGGATTTCCCCGCACTATCCCCCAGGCCAAGGCCCTCAAGAAGATGCTGGCCGACCGCGACTCCAAGGTGCACGCCGTCGTCGGCCTTGAGGTCGATGACAAGGAGCTTATCGACCGCCTCGTCAAGCGCGGCGAGCAAAGCGGACGGTCTGACGACAACCTTGAGACCATCACGCGCCGTCTTGACGTCTACCACAATCAGACATCGCCCCTCCGCGACTACTACAAGAGCGAGGGCAAATACCACGCCATCCCCGGCAGCGGCAGCGTCGACGACATCTTCGCCACCATCAAGACCTCCCTCAACGCCGTCAAGGAGGGGTAACCCCCTCCCCCGCCGCCACAATCACATGAGGGCGTTGCCCCCTGCAAACGTAGGGCTGCACCCCGGTGCAGCTGCCAGATAACGCCCTGACAGCCAACGGCTGCACCATGGTGCAGCCCTACAGTCACGCCCATCAACGACCCTGGATTAACCGACCTCTCCGAGGCCGATATCCACCCTATCGCCGTGCCAACCCCACGCCTCGCTACGCTCGTGGTGGGGCTACAACTAACATCACGTCTCCGACGTTCACTCACTACCCGGCATGACATCCCTCATGCGGCGACGTGACGACGCTATCCGTGACGCGGGGCGACGGGGGTATCACTCTCGGGGACGGTCGAGGAGGATGGACAGGAGGACGGCGGCGGCGAGTGTCCAGGGATAGTAGAGGTAGGGCCACGGGGCCACGGGGGAGATGCCGGCAAGGGCCGAGGCGAGGAGCGCCTGTGCGCCATAGGGTATGAGGCACTGGACGATGCACGAGCAGGTGTCGAGCACGGCGGCACTGCGGCGCGGGGAGATGCCGTAGCGGGAGGCGACGCTGCGCGATATGGAGCCCACGGTGATGATGGCCACGGTATTGTTGGCCGTGCACAAGTTGACGATGCCCACGAGCAATCCGATGCCCGCCTGTGCACCCCGGCATCCACGGATATGGGCCGTAAGCGTCTGCAAGATGTATTGGATGCCGCCGTTGGCCTTAATCAACCCCAACATACCGGCGGCAAGCAGCGTGACGATGATGAGATTGCCCATGGAATCTATGCCCGCGCCCATATAGCCCGCGATGTCGAGCGCCCCGGAGCCGCCCGCGAGAGCGACAATGACAGCCGACAGGATGCCGAGCGACAGCACGGCGATGACATTGACCCCCGACACGGCACAGGCGATGACAACTATATAGGGCAACACAAGCCACGGACGGTCGACTGGCGCGACAACCACCTCGCTGACAGTCTCGCCAAGCAGCGTGTAGAGCAGCAGGGTGACGAGGGCGGCGGGGAGCGCTATCCATAGGTTGGCGCGGAACTTGTCGGCCATGCGGCATCCCTGGGTGCGCGTGGCGGCGATGGTGGTGTCGGATATGAACGACAGGTTGTCGCCAAAGAACGCCCCGCCGAGCACCACGGCCACGAAAAACGGCACCGACCCGCCACCGACAGTCGCCATATCGACCGCAAGCGGAGTCAGCGCCACGACCGTGCCCACCGAGGTGCCTATGGAGAACGAGACAAAACATGCGGCCATGAACAGTCCCGGGATGATGAACGACGGCGGCAGATAGCGCATGGTAAGGCTCACGGTAGCGTCAATCGCTCCAATCTCCTTGGCCAACGAGGCGAACGCCCCGGCAAGGATGAATATCCACACCATATAGAGCACGTCGGGCGACGCGGCGGCGCGTGAGAACAGCTCGACACGGTCGTGGAGCGCACCACGCGACACAATCACCGCCCACACCGCCGCAAGCAGCAACGCCACTGCCACCGGCACGCGGTAGAAGTCGCCGACAGCGAGCGACACGACAAGGTAGGACAGCAGGAACACCACTATCGGCGAGACCGCCACGAGTCCACGCGTTGCCGGGATATGGCCCGGCAAATTACCATCGTTACATACAGTTTTCATAAAAATAACCACACTTTGAGGCCATGGATGACGACATGCGCCGGAAGATGGCCGAGTGCAAAAGTACAACAAACCGATGACGCAAGAGTTAAAAGGTAGACAAAAAGTCCAATACTTGGAACATTTTCAGTTCAGAATATGTTATAAAGCAAAAATCGCACATAAAATATTTGCGGGTTAAAGCAAAGCCGCGTATCTTTGTGCACGTTTTTAACTAAATTAATTAAAACAATGAAGAAAGTATTACTCGTCGCTGCGGTGCTCTTGGGAGCATCTACAGTGCAAGCCCAGGAAGCTCTCAAGCAGACTTCATTCTGGGACAATTGGTCTATCGGTCTGATGGGTGGTGGTACTACTCCCCTTAAGAATGCCGCTTTCTGGGGTGACATGCGCGGAATGGTCGGCATTGACCTCAACAAGCAGATCTCACCCATATTCGGGCTCGGAGTCGAGGGAACATGGGGCGTGAACACCTCATCCTGGGGTGGCGCCGACAGAAGCACAACCGCCTTTGACAGCCAGTACATCGGCATCTATGGCGCCGTGAACCTCAACAACCTCTTCGCAGGCTACAACTGCGGCCGTCGTCTCTTTGAGGTAGAGGCCGTTGCAGGTGCAGGCTGGGGTCACAACTTCTGGCACGCTCCCTCCGGCAGCTTTGTATCAGGTGACCGTGGCGACGGTGACCACAACTTCTTCGCAACCAAGGTCGGTGTCAACTTCAACTTCAATGTTGGCCCGCAGCGCAAGTGGACAATCGCCATCAAGCCCTCTATCAACTGGAACATGAGCGATGCCAAGATACCTTACACCTCTTGCGGCTACAACGCCAACCGCGCTACCGTACAGCTCCTCGCCGGCGTTACCTACCACTTCGGCAACGGATTTGAGTGCGTGAAGCCCTACAACCAGGGTGAGATTGACGCTCTCAACGCCCAGATCAACGCCCTCCGTGGCGATGTTGACGCAGCCAACGCCGCTCTCAACAGCTGCAACGCAGCCAACGCCGCCCTCCAGGCTGAGCTCGCTGCTTGCAAGAACCGCAAGCCTGAGGTTGTCAAGGTCGACAACAACCAGCTCAACACCGTACGCTACGTCTTCTTCAAGATTGGCCGTTACAACATCACCAACGACCAGATGCCTAACGTAGAGCAGGTTGCAATGTACCTCAAGAACCACAAGAACGCCAAGGTTGTCATCAAGGGCTACGCATCTCAGGATGGTCCCGAGGAGGTTAACATCCGTCTCGCCAACCAGCGTGCCGAGGCAGTGAAGACCGCCCTCATCAACAAGTACAAGATTGCAGCTGACCGCATCCAGGCTGAGGGTCAGGGTATCGGCCACATGTTTGCCGAGGAAAGCTGGAACCGCGTTTCTATCTGCACAATCGAGGACTAATCAACTGACGACTAATAATCATCATAAAAAGAGCGACTCCCGCGTGGAGCCGCTCTTTTTGTATTGTGTCGTCAACAGGATTCCGCATGATCACGCTGCCGATTCCTCATGGTCATACCGCAGTTGCGGTCGTGGTCGCGCGGTCATGGCATGTACGGCAATGGCATCGGAGCGCCGGGTCAGCGCTCCATCGACTGGTAGATGAGCGACAGCAGCTTGGGGCGGATGTCAAGACGCGAGAACGCGGCGTTGTCGCGTGTGGGGTTGACACGGTTGCACAGGAAGATGTAGATGAGGTCGCTCTCGGGGTCGATCCAAAAGCATGTGCCGGTAAACCCCACATGCCCCACGGTCGAGGGGGATGCCTCGGGAGCAGTGGGCGACTTTGAGGGATTGGTCATGTCGGGCTTGTCAAACCCGAGACCGCGCCGCGAGAGCGGACTCTTGTCGCCAAGAAACGTGCGGGTGGTCGCCTCGGAGAGTATGCGCTCGCCACCATACGAGCCGCCGTTGAGCCACATCTGGCATATCTTGGCAAGGTCACCGGCGGTTGAGAACAACCCGGCGTTGCCCTGCACGCCGCCTGACATGGCGGCGGTCTCGTCATGAACATAGCCCTGTAGTGTCTGTCGCCTCAAGAACATATCCTTCTCAGTCGGGGCGATCTCCTCCACCTTATAGCGCGTCAGCGGGCGATAGAGGGTGCGGGTTACACCAAGCGGGGCGAATATCTCCTCCTCGACCCACTGCTCATGAGGTTGCCCGGTGACATTCTCCTCGACATCCATCAGCAGGCAGAAGTTCAAGTCGCTGTAGCGGTAGGAAGGGGTGCGGAGCTTGGCGCGGTAGACAGCCTCGCGCACAGTGTCGAGGGCGGCGGGAGACACGAATAGTCCGCGTGCCGCCTCGATGGGAAATTGCTCCGAACGGGTCGGCGACGTGATGTCGCGACGCAATCGGGCATCCTTGTTGATATATGTGTCACGCCCGATCTTGATGGGGTACTGCGCATTGGGGCGTGCGCGTAACAGCCGGCCCGTGTATGAGGCCGTATCGACCATGAGGCCATAGATGTCGAGGGCAGCTGGAAGGCCACTCTCATGATAGAGCAGCTGACGCAGGGTGATGGATGCCTTGTCGGTGTCGCGCAGCGGGGCGACATAGTCAGAGGCGGGCGCGTCGAGCGATATGAGTCCATCGTCATAGGCTTTCATGATGCCCGGGAGCATCCCGAGCGCCTTGGAGACCGACGCGAGGTCATAGATGGTGGTGCGCGTGACAGGCGCACCACCGACAGCACGCGTGGTGCGCCCATACGCCTTGTCGACCACAATCTCTCCATCCTTGGCAACGAGCAACTGACACCCGGGAAATGCGCCTGTGGATAGCCCGACATTGACAAGCGAGTCGAGACGTGCCGTCATCGAGGAGGCAAATCCCACATCGGCAGGGGACGTGTAGCCAAGACGTGTCTTGGGCAACGTGATGCCGGTGCCGAGCGGATAGAGGCCCTTGAGGTTGACGGGCAAACGTCCAGACACCTCTATGCCACCAAAGAGTGCCTGGGCGGCATACTCCTCTGCAAGCGTCCCCTTCTCACCGACAAGCACGACCGACTGCGTGCGCGTGACAGCGGCGCCAAACTTGGCCATCTTGTAGGGGTTGACAAAAAACACGGCCACCGTGCCCTCTCCGGCAAATCGGTCGAGAAGCCGGCGCGAGGTCTCCTTGTCGTCATATAGGGCAAGGATGACGGTGTCGTGCTTCCTGACCGCCGACGGCGAGGCCAATGCCTGTGAGGCGGTGTAGGTGGCGATGTCGGTATAGCGTGAGCAGTAGTCAGTAAACGTGTGTCCATCATCACCGCTGCTGACAACGGCCACCGAACTGATAGCCGCGCCTCGTAGAGGCAACAGGCTGTCGCGGTTAGCCAGACATGTGATCATGGCGCGGTGTAGCCGACGATTGACGGCATCGGCCTCAGGGGAACTGATGTCAGCGGTCAGACCATCCCTCGGGGCGGCATTGTAGCGGTTAAGGCCGAGGGCATACTTGTAGGCCAATATCTTGCGACACCGCTCCCTGACAGCATCCTCGGAAATCTCGCCTGACTTCACGGCCGCGAGCATGGCGTTGATGTCAGCGGAGAGCGACGCGGGCGAGAGCAGTACATCCGCCCCGGCCTTGAACGCGGCCACTGAGACATTGCCGCCGGTCTTAGCGCCTTTCATGACGAGGGCATCTGTGAAGACCAGTCCGTCAAATCCCATGCGGTCACGCAGCAGCCCGGTCGTGACCTTGGCAGACAACGAGGCGGGACGGCCCGAGGCATCGAGCGCCGGGACGTTGAGATGCCCCACCATAATCCCCGACAGCCCCTCATCGATATACCGCCTGAACGGCACGAGGTCCACGCTGTCGAGCGTCGCCATGTCGTGGGTCACCTCGGGCAGGGCGTGGTGAGAGTCTTTTGAGGTGTCGCCGTGGCCGGGAAAGTGCTTCCCGACTGACATCACCCCGCCATCCTCAAGACCTCGCGAGTAGGCAAGCGCGAGAGCCGACACGCGGTCGGGATTCTCGCCAAACGAGCGGTAGCCTATCACGGGATTGGCCGGATTGGAGTTGACATCAAGCACCGGGGCAAAGTTGACATGTATCCCGGCGCGGCGGCACTCACGTGCCACCTCCCGGCCATACTCATAGAGCAGCCGGTCATCACCGATGGCCCCGAGGCTCATGTTGTAGGGAAAACGCGGCGCGTCGGGGACACGCATCGCCAACCCCCACTCCCCATCGAGAGTGACGAGCAGCGGCACGCGGGCCATCGACTGGGCATAATTTATCAAAGTGACGTAGTCCTTCAGCGAACCCTTGCTGAAAAGTATTCCTCCAACCCCGTCGGTCTCTACGTAGCGCCGCAACGTGGTCTTGGCGGCAGAGACATTCTGAGGGTCGACAACGGGGACAAAAAGTTGCCCTACCTGCTGACGCAGCGACATGGTCGAGCAAACTGAGTCGGCCCACTGCCGGGCCTCGGTGGAGATTGCCGCCGACTTGACGGGTGACTGATATGAGGCTGCGGTACGGCCACCGGCCTCTGCTGCGACAGAGTCGCCTGAGGAATTGGCACAGGCTGTCACGATGAGCAGCATCAGTGACAGATGATGGAAAAGACGTGTCATAAAGTGTAGTTGTGAAAAAGGTTTGAAGATAAGATATTCAGGCTAAGAGAGAGTCTGTCAGGGGTGCATACGCACTGTCGCAGGTGGATTGATCGCGTATCCCTTCATGGCAGGGCTTTGGAGATACTCAATCATGGCGTTGTCAAGACGCGCCCGCGACACTGCCACTGTCTCGCCACGGCTCAACGGGGCCATGTAGTCGCCTCCCTTGGCGAGGTAGTCGATGGTGGCCACGCGATAGGTATTGTCGGGGACGAGAGGGGTTCCGTTGATGGTGATTGAGGAGCACTTCCCGGTGGCAGGGTCAAACGTCACATCGACACCACGGCTCACGCCGTCACCGCCACGCGAGGCCATCACATCGAGTGCGTCGGCAAGGTCACGGCCCTTTATGTCAATGACGTACACCTTGTTTTCAAACGGCAGCATCGTCATCACCATGCCCTTGGTCACGTCACCTGCGGGCAATCCGCGACGGATTCCCCCCTTGTTCATTATCGCCATGTCGATGGGTGTCCCGGCTACAACCTCCCCCGAGGCGAGGACAAAGTCGCTCACCCAGTTGAGCAGCGCCTGTGACCCTGCCGCGAGTTCGACAGCCGAGCGGCCTATTCGCACCGCCATCAGGGAGTCAACACCGGCGCGATAAGGTTCGATAACCGCAGCCAACGCGGGATCTATATGGTCGTCAAGACGGCTGTCAACGGGGATGAGGCGTGACGTGGCCTTGTTTCCGTCAAAGTCAAGGACAATCTCGCCAAGATAGCGTCCCGATTTGCCTGTCTGTGCCACGAGCACAGTGTCGCCGTCAATATTGGCGACTCGATACGGAAGCGGATTGGCTACGTCGGGATTTACCTCTGTATGGGTATGTCCTCCTATTATTATGTCAATATCATGGCTCCGAGCGGCAAGCTGCGTGTCGGGTACGGTCGAGGGTGTAGCCTCGTCATACCCTATGTGAGTAACGGCGATGACAGCATCAACACGTTCGTTGTGACGCAGATGCCACGCGGTCGAGCTTGCTGCCCTCACCGGGTCAAGGAACACGACACCCTCGGCATTCTCATCGGCAATCATCCCCTTGGGGTCGAGATTTATGCCGAGTATGCCGACCCGCTTTCCGTCATATTCCTTTATGACGTATGGGACAAAGAGGCTGTCAAGCGCGGTCGCACTAAGGTCATAGTTGGTCGATACTATGGCCGGACGGGCGTTGCGGTAATTGCGGGCCAAGGCCGCTATACCGTTGTCAAACTCATGATTGCCAAGTATCTGCACGTCATATCCGAGTTCGTTGAGCATCCGCTGCTCCACCTCACCCTTGTATAGCGTGAAATACAGCGTGCCTTGCACGGCATCGCCGGCATCCACGAGCAAGACATTTGGCTCGGCGGCACGCACACTGTCAATCAACACCTTGCGCCGCAATACGCCCCCACGGTCCTTGTCGTCAGTGTCAATCTGCGAGTGGGTGTCGTTGGTATGCAGTATTACCAGCCTCTGTGACTCCACGTCAGCTGATGATTTCATCTCCGCATCTACCGATGACCTCGTCAAAGTCCCGGCCGATGACTTAGCCACAGTTTTAACCGGCAACATCGCCACAGCCGCCACCGCGACAGCCGGCAATAGATATTTCCTAATGTTCATAGATTCGCATTTTCAGGATTTACCACAAATATAGTAAAAAAGAGGGAGCGGGGACTAATGTCCAAGTATAAAAAGAAGTGTACGCTTAGTCCGCTTCAGGTTGTCCCCGAATCTCAGGAACAGCAAGACGGCATACGGCACATATACCGCACAGACAATTGACAATGCCGTATAGCACCACCATGGGAAATCGGTGAAATGGTGGAGAATTTGTTGGGTGACCGTATGGATGAACCACGACAACAAGAAAATCATATAGGTTGCATCACAGAGATGGTCAAGTAGAGTGATATTACGCTGCACCAAGAGATGGGACAACGATATGACCGCCGCTATACCCGAACATGCGCACAGCACTCCCCATATTCCATAACCTCCGTATATCTCGGTCATCTCAAAAAGCGACACTGTGACCACACTCAACAACACAAGCAGCCATACCGATGACCATGGAACACGCTCAAGAGTCTTGAAGTACATGCCGGCGATAATCCCCAACGCAAAGTAAAGATAAAGATTGGAGAATTCCCATAATGAGAAAAAACGCGTCTCGGGGCCCAAATCGGTGTAACGCGTCAACAATGCGATGCATAGCAGCAAGACGCTCAAAAGACCTTTCCACCGCGAGGAGTCACCGACATATCTCAATGGCAGATATGTCAGGCATGTGCACAAGAAGCACATCGGCAGAAACCAGAAAAATATTATCGACAACTCATCAGAGTAGAATAATGATTTTATGAACTGACCAGATGACAGCTCAATCTTGTCATCGGCAAAGGAATTAAACAAGACCCTTGGCAAAAAAGCGATGCCATTCAGCACAAAAAAGGGTACAAGAAGACGTTTTACCTTCTTGAGCAGAAAAGTTCCATAACCGTCCCCGCGGGACCGCATCATAACCGAATATGACATCGCGAAACCCGACGCAAACACAAACAAGGGCATGTGAAATGAATATATGAACCGAAAAAGCCAAACCTGCTCCTGCGTCCCCGGATACTCGTGCAACGAGTGTCCCACGACGACAAGGATTATGCCGACAACCTTCAGATAGGAGAGATAACGCAGATGGGCCATACAGTCTCAGACATTGAAGCGGAAGTGCATGATGTCGCCATCTTGCACGATATACTCCTTGCCCTCGACCCCCATCTTCCCGGCCTCGCGCACGGCAGTCTCACCGCCGAAAGTGACGTAGTCGTCATACTTGATTACCTCGGCACGGATAAATCCCTTTTCAAAGTCAGTGTGTATGATGCCGGCACACTGCGGAGCCTTGGAACCCCGCATGAAAGTCCAGGCCCTGACCTCATCAGGCCCGGCGGTAAAATAGGTCTGCAAGTCAAGCAACGCGTATGCCGACCGTATAAGGCGCGACACACCCGACTCCTCAAGACCTATCTCATTGAGAAACTCCTGCCGCTCCTCCCACGTGTCAAGCTCGGCAATCTCGCTCTCGGTCTGAGCGGCGACAATAAGTATCTGCGCACCCTCATCCTTGACGGCCTCACGCACAGCATCAACATATTTGTTGCCGTTGACAGCCGAACTGTCATCCACATTGCACACGTACATCACCGGCTTGTTGGTGAGCAGAAAAAGCTCGCGGGCAAACTTCTGCTCATCCACCGTGTCAAACTTCACCGACCGCGCCGGTAAGCCCTGGTCGAGCGCCTCCTTATACTGACGGAGCACCTCATATTGCATCTTGGCCACCTTGTCACCGCCGGTCTGCGCCTGTTTCAGTGTCTTGGCAAGACGGCTCTCTACCGTCTCAAGGTCCTTTAGCTGAAGCTCATAATCTATGATTTCCTTGTCACGCACGGGATCAACCGTACCGTCAACATGGGTGATATTGTCGTTGTCAAAGCAACGCAGCACGTGGAGTATGGCATCTGTCTCGCGGATATTGGCGAGGAACTTATTTCCAAGTCCCTCCCCTTTCGAGGCACCCTTGACAAGCCCGGCGATGTCGACAATCTCCACCGTCGCCGGAACCACGCTACGTGGCTGACACATCTCCACAAGTTTGGTCAGACGGTCATCGGGGACAGTAATAACGCCCACATTGGGTTCGATTGTGCAAAACGGGAAATTGGCCGACTGGGCCTTAGCATTGGAAAGACAGTTGAAAAGCGTCGATTTGCCCACGTTGGGCAGTCCGACTATGCCGCATTGGAGTGCCATATTTTTATCTTTTTCTAATTTAAGTGCAAAGATAGCCAATTATATTGAGAACACGAAAAACCAAAGACAAGCGGAACGCCCGTCTGTGACGAGCGCCCCGCATGAGCAGCATTTATATATAATTGGAATTGGCGCGGTGTCTCTTACTTGCGCTTGAACTGATATACGGCATAGCCACTTGAGGAGTATCCCGACAGGGTAATCATCGACGGAGTGATTACGACATCATATTCCCCTGCCAGCTGACAGTCGTCCGAGAGAATGTTGAGAGTTTCATCCCCATCACTGTCTACCTTATACTTATATTCAAAGAATTCCACACTCTGACTCCCTGTCGTATAGGTATACGTGATTGAACCCGTGTTGTTAGCACTAAAGGTCACATCAATGACCGTACCATAGCTGTTGGTCTGTGTCCATGTACCCACGACACCACTTGTCTGCCCGATTGACCCGCCATCAACTTCCGGTTCATCATCGTCATCCTTACTACATGACAAGACCGTGGCCGAAAGCAATACTGACATCAACAACAGGACAGATGTCTTAATAAACTTTTTCATTTTGCGATATATTTTAATTGATGATTTATATGCCGCAAAGTTATCACAACATCCACTGTCGGCAATCCGGCCACCGTATCCCCTTGTGAGACACATCCGTATCCAAAAACACCACACCACATCATCGTCTGTCACGCAATGAAGACGACAAGTCAGCAAAAAAATCATGGTTGAGTACACGCGAGATGCGTCTAAGCAACTCGGTATCGACGCTCTTTTTATTGAAAATCTTATAGACATGTGTCCTCGTGCAGTATATCTGCCGCGCAAACCAGGCGACACTGTGCCCGTCTTTCTCAAGCCTTTCTCTTATAAGGGTACCTATGTGCATTATTATATGCCATATCATGCCGACCGATTCCCTAAGCCGGCAACAACAAAAGAGGCGCGGGAATCTACCGATCGCTTGATGTCCAACCGATTTTCAGGCCTTCGCACTGCCCTCACTCTTGTGAACACCAAGCAATGCGAAACCCACGCCCATATATGCAGCAATCATTATCATGACCATCAGGGCACGATACAATCACATACACAAGCGCAGCGTCCACATTGCCATTGTCCTTAAGAGTGATTATACAAAGGTGCGAAGTTTGAAAAATCAGAAAGACAAATGTCAGTAACGCTTCTTTATTATGTACGACAGGACAGTCCTCTGACCTACTGTCTAAGGCACAAAGTTACATATATTCACCGAAAAACAAAAGAAGCGGCCGCTACCCATCATGGGGAAGCGACCGCCCTTATATCAGTGTAGACTGTGGATTATTCAGCCTTGCCGGCGCTGCCGAGCACTGCCTCAATCTTGTGCTTGTAGAGTTTCTCCATGTTGTCGCGAGCCGGGCCGAGATACTTGCGCGGGTCAAATTCCTCGGGATGCTCAGCAAATACCTTGCGGATTGCTGCGGTCATAGCGAGACGGCTGTCAGAGTCGATGTTGATCTTGCAAACGGCGCTCTTGGCTGCCTTGCGGAGTTCCTCCTCGGGTATACCGATTGCATCGGGGAGCTTGCCGCCATACTTGTTGATGGTGTCAACCTCTTCCTGGGGCACTGACGATGAGCCGTGGAGCACGATGGGGAAGCCGGGAAGTTTCTCCATGACGGCATCGAGGACATCAAATGCCAGTGGCGGGGGAACAAGGCGACCCTCGGCGTTGCGGGTACACTGCTCGGGAGTGAACTTGTAGGCACCGTGAGAGGTACCGATTGAGATGGCGAGGCTGTCGCAACCTGTACGGGTAGCGAAGTCCACAACCTCGTTGGGGTCGGTATAAGTGTGATGGTCGCTCGACACCTCATCCTCAACACCGGCGAGGACACCAAGCTCACCCTCGACTGTCACGTCAAACTGGTGGGCATAGTCAACAACCTTCTTGGTGAGGGCTACGTTCTCCTCGTAGGGGAGATGTGAACCGTCAATCATAACCGACGAGAAGCCTGAGTCGATGCAAGACTTGCAAAGCTCGAAGCTGTCACCGTGGTCGAGGTGAAGCACAATCTGAGGATGCTCCCATCCGAGTTCCTTGGCATACTGTACGGCACCCTCAGCCATGTAGCGGAGGAGTGTGGCGTTGGCATACTTGCGGGCACCCTTGGAGACCTGAAGGATGACAGGCGACTTGGTTTCGGCAGCGGCCTTGATGATGGCCTGAAGCTGCTCCATGTTGTTGAAGTTGAAAGCGGGAATCGCATAACCGCCCTTGATTGCCTTGGCAAACATCTCGCGGGTATTCACGAGACCTAAATCCTTGTAATTTACCATTTAGCTTTCGATTATTAAGTGAATAATTCAGAAAAGTCTGTTTTCTACGGCAAAGATACTACAAAAGCATACAATAAAAAAGCGTGCAAATCTTAAATTTAAGTAATGTTCCTATAATAAATCTCCGCGAATGGCCAGTAAGGAGAGTACGCGCTCACATGCGGCGGCGAGACTCATTGATGGGTCAATGCGGTGGACTGACTGATCCTTTGAGAGCCATAGCAGCTGCTTCTTGGCATACACGCGGGTATTCTTGGCTATGCGGGCCGTGGCCTCGTCAATCGTCATAGCGCCGTCAAACGCCGCAAACAGCTCCTTGTACCCCACCGTATTCAACGAGTTCAGCCCGCGTAACGGATAGACACGGCGTGCCTCCTCAAGCAGACCTCTCTCCATCATTGCCGACACACGGCGGTTTATGCGGTCAAACAGTGCCTGACGCTGATAGTCATAGGCGACCTTTACGACCCGAAATGGCCGTTGCTTCACCTGCCCGGTGCGCAGTGACGAGTATGGCTGTCCCGATTGCAGGCAAATCTCGACCGCATGGACAAGGCGCTTTGCGTTTGAGAGGTCGACCGTCCTGTAATAGTCAGGGTCGAGAACCCGCAGCTCACTGCGTATCAGCTCAATCCCGCCACGGCCGTACATCGCCGCCACGTCAGCCCTCACCTCGGGGGTGATGTCTGGCAGCTCGTCGATGCCACGCGTGACCGCATCGACATACATCATCGAACCGCCACACATAACCTGCACCGACGACTGTCGCCATAACCTTGGCAATAGCTCCATGACATCTGCCTCAAAGCGTGCGGCGCTGTAATAGTCGGCAAGCGATAACGTGCCGACAAAATGATGGCACACGACCCTCAGCTGCTCCTCGTCGGGAGCAGCCGTGCCGATAGGTATCTCCTTATATATCTGACGGGAATCTGCCGAGATGACATCACAGCCTATGCGTGACGCAAGGGCGACGGCAAGGTCGCTCTTGCCCGACCCCGTAGGGCCGGTGACGACTATGAGTGTCGGTGTCATTGATGTGGCCGCACGTGACCCGCTCACAAAGTGGGGTGGGATGATTACTTACGTTCGGCGACCAGCCGGGCTATCTCGACGATGACCTGCGTGGCTTTCTCCATCGAGGGGATAGGCACAAACTCATAACGGCCATGGAAATTTAGACCGCCAGCAAAGATATTGGGACAAGGCAAGCCCTTGAACGACAGCTGGGCACCGTCGGTGCCGCCGCGTATAGGTACGACCTTGGGCGTGATGTCGGCATTGCGCATGGCCTGCTCGGCGATGTCGATTATATACATCACCGGTTCAATCTTCTCGCGCATGTTGAAGTACTGATCCTTAATCTCAATGGACGCGCATCCGGGAAACTCGTTGTTTATCTTGCGCGTCAGGTGCTCAAGCTCCTTCTTACGGCGCTCAAACCTATCATGGTCATGGTCGCGGATAATGTAGGTGAGCACCGTCTTCTCGACCGATCCCTCGACCGATGTCAGGTGATAGAAACCCTCATATCCCTCGGTATGCTCGGGTGTCTCCCACCGTGGGAGCATGATGATGAACTGGTTGGCCACCCTCATCGAGTTGAGCATCTTGTGCTTGGCATATCCGGGATGGACGTTGCGTCCGTTGAATGTGACGCGGGCCACGGCGGCATTGAAATTCTCATATTCGAGCTCGCCGATCTCGCCTCCGTCCATCGTGTAGGCCCAGTCGGCGGCAAAACGCTCCACGTCAAACTTGTGGGCGCCCTGCCCTATCTCCTCATCGGGATTGAACGCTATGCGTATGTCGCCATGCTTTATCTCGGGGTGTTGCATCAGGTAGTCAACCGCGGTGATTATCTCGGCGATGCCGGCCTTGTCGTCGGCCCCAAGCAATGTGTTGCCGTCGGTGACGATAAGTGACTGCCCTTTGTAGTTGAGCAGCTCGGGAAATTCTGCCGGGGCGAGCACTATGCTCTTGTCAGCGTTGAGCACTATATCCCCACCGTCATAGTCATGGACAATGCGGGGCGACACGTGGTGGCCGCTCATGTCGGGCGACGTGTCGAGATGTGCTATAAATCCTACTGTGGGGACTTCATGGTCGACATTGCCGGGCAATGTGGCCATGAGATAGCCGTTGTCGTCGAGGGTGATGTCGGTGAGATTCATGGCCCGCAACTCCGACTCAAGATGACGTGCAAAGATCATCTGACCCGGGGTCGAGGGGGTAAGGTTGGTAAGTTCGTCGCTCTGTGTGTCAAACTTCACATATTGCAGGAAGCGGTCAACTACGTTCATAAGCTGTCGGGTTTTGGTTTTTATGGCGTACAAAGTTACACATAGCCCCACCCTTTTCCAAACATGTCACCATATATTTTCGAGCCACAGGTGACGTAAACGACAAAAACGGTTGGCAAATGGAATAAAAGGCGTAATTTTGCATAAAATCAGAACTTGAATATGGCAAAGAAAAAACGGAATACCTCACGGGGCCAATCGACGGGAAAACACCGCAAAGGCTCGGTATCCAACCGAGCCACGCTGATATCCCTGTGTCTGGTCGTGTTGGCAATACTCGTGTTGTCGGGTCGCAAGATGATGTCAGGCAACAACGATGACGGCGACAGGCCCGGTCATGTAGACGGACTCGAAAAGGTGGTGACCGCACCGGGTCTTGACGAGAAGATTGTGGAATATACCGGAATGACCCTGTCGTTCAACCCAAGGCTCCATATACCCAATTGGGTCGCATGGGAACTCACCGCCGACGAGACGCAGGGCACCGAGCCACGGTATGACAAGTTCAAGAACGATCCGGCGGTCGATGGATGCGCCGAGACATGGGACTACAACTACTCGGGTTTTGACCGGGGGCACATGGCACCGGCCGGAGACATGAAATGGGACAAGCGGGCCATGCAGGAGACATTCTACCTCACCAATATATGTCCGCAGGCCAAGAGCCTCAACACCGGGGCGTGGAAACGGCTTGAGGAGAAGTGCCGCCAACGCGCACGTCGCGATTCGGCGGTGGTCATCGTCTGCGGCCCGGTGACGACCGACCGTATCAGGGAATACATCGGCGACTCACACGTAGCCGTGCCTCAGCGTTTCTTCAAGGTGATACTCTCTCCCTACACCAATCCCCCCATGGGCATAGGCTTCATAATGCCAAACGAATATGTCAAGGGAGGTATGCAGCAATGCGCCGTCACCATCGACTCGGTCGAGGCCATCACGGGACATGACTTCTTCTCGTCGCTGCCCGACGACATCGAGCGCGAGGTAGAGAGCCAATGCAATTTCAACAAGTGGAGCGACACAAAATGACCACAGGATACAACGACACGATATGCGCCATCTCCACCCCGCGTGGTGTCGGTGGCATCGCCGTGGCACGCATCAGCGGGCCTCAGGCGCTTGAGATTGCCGCTACCGTCTGGGGCGGACAGCCGATGACCGCAATGAAATCCCATACGGCCCACTACGGGAGGCTGATCGACAGCGACGGCAGCTGTCTTGACGAGGCTGTCGCGACTGTATTCAGGACTCCCCGCTCATTTACCGGCGAGGATGTCGTGGAGTTGTCGGTACATGGGTCTGAATGGGTACAGCGCCGGCTCATCGCCCTGCTGATTGAGCGTGGCGCACGCCTTGCCGAGGCCGGCGAGTTCACCCGCCGTGCCTTCGCGTCAGGCCGCCTCGACCTCGCCCAGGCCGAGGCGGTGGCCGACCTCATCGCGTCATCGTCCCGTGCCGCCCACCGCGTCGCCATGAGCCAGATGAGGGGCGAGTTCTCCTCACGTCTCGCGGTGCTGCGGGACCGTCTGCTTGAGCTGGCTTCGTTGCTTGAGCTTGAGCTGGACTTCTCAGAGGAGGATGTCGAGTTTGCATCACGCGACCACCTGCTCAGCCTGGCCACCGAGGTAAGGGATGAGACATCGCGGCTGGCCGACTCATTCTCGACCGGCAAGGCAATCAAGGACGGAATCCCGGTTGCCATCGTCGGCGCGACAAACGCGGGCAAGTCCACCCTGCTAAACCGTCTGCTGCACGATGACCGCGCCATCGTCAGCGATGTACACGGCACGACCCGCGACGTGATAGAGGACACGGTCGAGATTGACGGAATATTGATGCGATTCATCGACACAGCCGGACTGCGCGAGACGACCGACACCGTGGAGACAATGGGCATAGAGCGCACGCTCGACCGCATCCACCGCGCCTCCATAGTCGTATGGGTGGTCGACGCCACATCGGCAGCATCAGACATATCCGAGGCATGGCTCCGCATATCCCCCCACCTCTCCCTCGCCAAACGGCTCATAATACTTGCCAACAAAGCCGACGCATCCCCCGACATCGCCCTGATTGACAAGGTACTGCGACGGCTGCTTGCCGACACCCAATTCCAAGACACCCCGATCATCACAGGAAGCGCACGCCAAGGAGACCTCACCCCGCTTGAGACCGCAATAAAGGACGCATCAGGCTTGGCCGACATAACCAACAACGACATAACCGTCACCAACGAACGTCACTACCAGGCCCTCCTGCGAGCCAACGAAGCCATACGCCGCGCCATCGACGGCCTCAACATCCCCCTCCCCGGCGACCTCATCGCCCAGGACATCCGCGACACCATCCACCACCTCGGCGAAATCACCGGCACCATCACCACCGACCACATCCTCACCTCCATCTTCACCCGCTTCTGCATCGGCAAATGACAAAATAGTCACAAACCATCACAAACCATTAGAAACCATTAGTAAAGCGTCCTTTTCAGGGCGCTTTTTTCATAGCCGTACTGCTCGTTTCTGATGGTTTCTGACGATATTTTCGCTTGTATTTGTACCGTATTTGTATCGCGTCAGTCAACTCGGCCTAAGTGTCCAGAAAGGTTGTGGACAATTTAGACGCTGTTAGACACGGTTAGACGTGGTTAGACAGTTTTAACAGAATTTTAACAGAAATAACCTCAAAAATATGAGCAGCACAATCGAAATCCAGAAGACCTGTGAGTGGTGTCACTCAGTCTTCATAGCTCGAA
>JAMPAQ010000013.1 GCA_023667145.1 Pseudoflavonifractor sp. | reverse complement strand
CTGTCACGCGTGAGTGGCGTTATGGTCGGTGTCGACGAATTGTTGAACGTGAACCTGTTTATGGTGTAGTCTGTGACTTAATCATGATTCCAAACCTCACATTGGTGATATAGCATGTTTTAACTATTAATTAACGTGAGTTCGGTGAAATATAATTAATTGGTAATTTGGCGATTAGCGATAGAAGTAGTAAATTTAAGGTGTTGAATTTCAAATAAATTACTTCTATCGCTATGCTCACCGGTGACAAAGTTATTGAAATTTTCGTAATGGCAGACGAATTCTGCAAAGTTTTTAACGCAATGCTCCACCGTCGCGGTCATGACAAGCCCAAAGACGAGAGGAAACGTGAGTACCACCGTGATTGCCGCATGTCTCAGGCTGAGATTATCGTAATCATGATAATGTTCCATTCATCGAATCATAAATGCCTGAAGCACTTTTATCTAAATGGGATTTGTGTGAGATATAGGCATCTGTTCCCTGATACAGTCTCGTACAACCGTTTCACGGAACTGGAGAAGACTGTGGTGGTGCAGTTCGTCATCTTTGTAAAGAAGTGCCTGTTGGGCAAATGTACCGGCATCAGCTTCGTAGACAGCACGCAGCTGCGGGTGTGCCGGAACCAGCGGATCCATATGCACAGGGTGTTCAGGGGGATAGCACAACGCGGGAAATGCTCTCTCGGCTGGTTTTACGGTTTCAAGTTGCATCTGATATGCAACGACAAAGGTGAAATCCTGAACTTCATGATAACGCCAGGTGATGTCGACGACCGCGAGCCACTGAAAATAAAATCTTTCATTGAGTTCATCTATGGAAAACTTGTAGGGGATAAAGGGTATATCGGTCAGGACCTTTTTTACAAACTCTTTATCGACGGCATACAGTTGATTACAAAATTGAAAAACAACATGAAAGGTGGTCTGAGATCGATGTATGACAGAATTCTACTGCGAAAACGTGCGATTATCGAAACCATTAACGATGAGCTCAAGAACATCGCACAGATTGAGCTTTCCAGACACAGGTCGTTCCATGATTTCATCGTGAACCTCATCGGTGGGATAGCCGCCTACTGTCTGTTCCCAAAGAAACCAATGATCAACCTTGAACGAATTTATCCCAACCAACTGACTCCCTTTTGATTATTTTCATCGAACTCACGTTAAATAACAATAAGGATACGCTATAGTAATTGAATTACCGTCACAAGACAAACTATTAATGCGAACGCTAAAACGTTGAGTTTTTGTGTTAAGGAGGATTAGGGGGCATGGGCGTTGAGGGGAGATTCTTTTTAGCGGGGTGAAATTATTCAAATATATCTGAATTGGGGGAACTTATGCGGGGGCGGTCACGTTGATAGTACTCCAAACGATACTATACGAAACGAAACAAGAAAAGACTCTGCATTGACAACAACATAATTTAGTCATTAACCCTAAAAACTATCCGATTATGTTTTATCATGTAAAGGACCTCCAGTTTAACGCCCGAGTATCCCAACCCGACCCCCGCTTTGCCCGCGTGCTGCTTGAGGCATTCGGCGGTGCCAACGGTGAGTTGAAGTCAGCGCTGCAATACTTTGTCCAGGCATTCAGCTGCCACAATCCGTTCCCCGACAAGTATGACATGCTGATGGACATCGCCACAGAGGAGTTCAGTCATCTTGAGATTGTCGGCGCGACAATACAGATGCTTCTCGGCCCCATCAACGGCGAGCGCAAGGACGTGATGAAGGACACGCCGCTGCGTACCATGATGGAAGGCAACGCCGCCCGTGAGGACCTCATCCACCAGGCATTTACCGACCCGTCGTTCCTCGTCGTGGCTCCCGGCAGTCCCGTATTGACCGACAGCAACGGTAATCCATGGAACGCCTGCTATCTATCCGTGAGCGCCGACCTCACCGTCGACCTGCGCTCCAACATGGCGGGGGAGGCCCGCGCCAAGATAGGCTATGAAAACCTTATTCCCTTGACCGACGACCCGCTCGTCAAGGAGACCCTCATGTTCCTGATGACCCGCGAGATCACCCACTTCCAGCAGTTTGAGGCCGCTCTTGCCACCATCCAGCCCAACTTCCCTCCCGGTTCATTCCAGACATCGCCCCGCTACAGCAATCTCTACTTCAACCTCTCGAAAGGTGACGATTGCCGAGGGCCATGGAACGAGGGTGAGAGCAGCCGCCTCAAGGAAGAGTGGCAGTATATCGACAAGCCTCTCAAAGAGGTATGCTCGACCGACGGACTGGTAAACCGCAAGCCCGAGGGTACGCCGCGCACCGAAAAGGAGATGCACCAAAAGGACAAGGAGATGGCCAAGAAGAACAGCTCCGAAGTCCTCTCGTCAATCCCCGACGGTGTGATGCAGTGGAGCGACTATGCAAATTGCGACTGCATCTGCGGTGATGACGCGAAAGCCACCAAGCAATAAGTGACCACACCAAGACAACATATAGGTTAGATAACACTGACTCGTAGCCGGGAGCATCGCCCACCATGTGATGCTCCCGGTCCTCGTCTATGTGTGTCACTATCCCACACGGTTCTTGTAGTGATAGTCGACACCGAGTATCGCGGCAGTGAATGTCAGGGCCTCCCCAAACCCGACAAGCACCGACGGATGTATCTCGCCGGCCGGCGGCAGCACAAACCCGGCGACAAGAAGCGCCACCCCGGCCAGCATCACCGATGACGCTACAGCGAGCTGCACGAAGTGGTCGCTACCCTTTCGTCGTGATTGTTTACGTGTGTTTCTCATAATAAAAGTGATTTTAAGGTTTCTGTCCGTTGCAAAATTACCCCTCGCGACCATGCCGTCCGCACCATCGTGTCGCGGCTGTGTCCTTTAGGTCTAAAAAAGTGGCATAAAGGATGTCCCGATTACATATCGGACAGTACCGTCACCATATAGGTGTCAAGGAGGCAGAAAACACTTCTTATCTTTGGGGTGTTAAACTGATATCACATGTCAACTAAGAGTGGATATAAAGATGCGGTTACTGATATCGGCCATAATACTTGTCATCGCCACAGCGGCAGCTGTCGCGGCAGACGGCAACAGGGTTACCGGCCCGTCGGTCATGACAGCATCGGCTGACTCCATATCACCATCGCTTCCAACGTCTCCTCAGTCTGACACAACAACTACCGTGGTCAAGAAGAAAGAGAATATCATACAGCGCGTCATAAACTACTTTGATGACTCCAACAAGGAGAAGAAAAACAAGAAGTTTGACTTCAGCATCATCGGAGGTCCCTATTACTCGTCAGAGACAAAGTTTGGTCTCGGACTGGTCGCCGCCGGGCTGTATCGCCACGACAAGAACGACACGCTCATTGCCCCGTCGAACGTGTCGGTCTACGGCAACGTATCGACCGCCGGATTTTATGAGGTCGGGATACGTGGATACCATATATTTCCCCACGACCGATACAGGCTCAACTACGACCTGTCGTTCGCGTCGTCAAGGACAAAGTTCTGGGGCATCGGCTACGATGAGGCGATACATGACTCATACGAGACAAAATATGTGGAGCGCTCGGTCAAGTTCAACGCCGAGTTCATGACCCGCGTGGGTCACAGTCTCTATGTCGGGCCGTCGGTCAAGTATGTATGGGCGCGTGCGCTCGATACCCAGCCGGTCCCGGTGTGGGACGGTCTGCCCAAGCGTACGGCAAGCTATGGCATAGGTTTCGCGGTCAACTATGACACCCGCGATGTCCCCACCAATGCCAAGCGCGGTATGCTCATACGCATAGACCAACGTTGCTTCCCACGGTTCATGGGCAACGACTACGCATTCTCCTCCACCGAGCTTACAGCCGCGTGGTATGGCCGGATATGGAAAGGCGGCATCCTCGCCACCCAGCTCCACGGATTGCTCACCTACAACAACACCCCATGGACCATGATGGCTACCGTAGGCGGCTCACGGTCGATGAGGGGATACTACGAGGGACGGTTCCGTGACAAGGGCGAGATTGACCTTGTCATAGAGCTGCGGCAGCACGTATGGCGGCGCAACAGCATAGTTGTGTGGGGCGGCGCGGGAGCCGTGTTTGACAAGCCACAGAATGTAAGGTGGCGCACAATCCTGCCAAACGCCGGCATCGGCTACCGTTGGGAGTTCAAGAAAGATGTAAACGTGAGGCTCGACTTTGGCATCGGGCGTCACTCAACCGGATTTGTATTCAGTATAAATGAAGCTTTTTAACTACATATTGTCATGGTTCAAGGATGAGCGTCATCTATTCTGCCTTTTCTTAGTGGTTCTGACGCTTCCAAACATCCTGTTGTCGGTCACAGAGCCGATGAGCATCCCGGCGAGGGTGGCCAACGTGCTGTTTCCCGCAGGGTGCTACTGGCTGCTGTTGTCGCTCATGCGCAACTGCGGCAAGATGGTGTGGCTGATGTTTCCGCTCACGTTCTTTGCCGCGTTCCAGATAGTGCTGCTGTATCTCTACGGTCGCTCCGTGATAGCCGTCGACATGCTGCTCAATGTCGTCACCACCAACTCGGGTGAGGCCATGGAGCTGCTTGGCAACCTCGCCCCGGTGGTGGTGGCCGTGGTCATCATCTATATCCCACCGCTCGTGATGGCAACCTCAGCCATACTGCGCCGCGCTCGTCTGTCCAAGGAGTTCATTCGCCGCAACCGCCACATCGGATGTGGCGTACTCGCAGCCGGATGCGTAGCCCTTGCCACGGCATATATATCGACCCCCGGCTATACTGTCGCCGACGACTTATATCCCGTAAATGTCGGCTACAACCTGCATCTCGCCATCGACCGCACACAGCGGCTGAAACACTATGCCGAGACGAGTGACGGATTCAGCTACGAGGCTACCTCCATTCCCGGCGACACCATACCGCGTGTGGTGGTACTGGTAGTCGGCGAGACGTCGAGAGCCTGTAACTGGGGGCTTTTCGGCTACAAGCGCGACACGACTCCCCACCTCAACCAGGCCGAGGGGGTGGCCGGATACGGCCATGCCATCAGTCAGTCAAACACCACCCATAAGAGCGTGCCCATGTTGCTCTCTGAAATCACAGCCGCCGACTATGACGACATATATGGCCGTCGCGGCATAATATCAGCGTTCAAGGAGGCCGGATACAACACCACATACCTGTCGACCCAAGGGCATAACGGCTCATTTATCGACTTCTTCGGCTTTGAGGCCGACAATCACCGCTTCCTACGTGAGGAACTTGGCAGCGACTGCATCTCGGTGACCGACAACGACCTGCTCCCGGCAGTCAAGGCCGCTATCGACAGCAACAGCGGCAAGTGCCTGATAGTGCTCCACACCTGTGGCTCCCACTTTGACTACACGGAGCGTTACGACGGACAGACACCCCACTTTGTCCCCGACTCTCCCGTCAAGGCCCGTCCCGAATATCACGACAATCTCGTCAACGCATATGACAACACCATAAGATATACCGACCAGTTCCTCGCCAAGCTGATCATCATGCTTGAGGCGAGCGGTCACGAGGCCACAATGCTCTACACCAGCGACCATGGGGAGGATATATATGATGACGACCGCAAGATGTTCCTGCACGCGTCCCCAGTCCCGAGTTACTATCAGCTCCACGTGCCGTTTCTCGTGTGGATGTCTGAGTCATACCGACAGGCGCATCCCGACAAATGGACAGCCGCCATCGACAACACCCCGCGCACGGTGTCGTCGAGCGTGTCGTTCTTCCACACCGCCCTCGACCTGGCATTTATCTCGTCACCTTGGCTCGACAAGGGGAAGTCTGTGACATCGTCAGAGTATCGCGAGTCTCCGCTATACTATCTCGACGACCATAACGAGTCTGTTCCCCTGGCCGAGATGCTCGGGGAGGAGGACATGTCGCAACTCGCGTCACTCGGCATCATCATCGGTGACGAGTCGATGGCCCAGCGGTAATACGCGTCCAGCGATAATCCGTACTTGTCCGGGAGGGGTAAGCCCTGCCCATGGCAGATAATATCCTGAAAAATCTCTCATTACACTTTTTTAATCAATCTCACGATTTATTAGTATTCACAGCCCAACCCGCTGCTGACGGCGATTGTTATAATTATAAATGTAACACGTTTGTTACATCTCGTGATGCCGTGCTACATTCAGGATAATGTATCCGCCACTAACAACTATTGAGAGATGAAGGATAATTTAGAGACAACAGCCAAGAGATCCATATCGCTGCTAATCGTGGCGATGATGACTTCTCTCGCGGCCTTGGCGCACGATAGTGCCTCTAAGGCCGTCCCCGCAGGGGAAATTATCGATGAGCATATCGACATCATCTCCCCCGACCAGATTGAGACAGCCACCATTATCGAGATGACCGCCCCCACGCCGGATGTCGTCGATATACCCGACTCGATTGTAGACATAAGACGACTCGGCACCGCACTCCCCCGCTTCAAGCGCCGCATAGTGAGCCTGTATGACCTCCCTTATTCCCGCGAGCTCAGCAGTCCTGACTATACCCGCCTGTGGGAGAACACGGGTCTGCTCTGTGCCGGCGGTGTCACAGCCCTGATCGTGCTACAGATGCTGCCCGATGACGCTACGGCATGGAACCGCAGCGAGCGCACGAGCACGCCGATGTTCAAGCGGTGGTGGGAACACGTCAAGCGCGGGCCCGTGTGGGACCACGACAAGTGGATATTCAACTATGTACTCCATCCATACGGGGGAGCGGCCTACTATATGTGCGCACGCTCAGCGGGATTCAACATGTACCAGTCGCTGCTCTACTGCTTCTGCATCTCGACCGTGTTCTGGGAGTATGGCATCGAGGCGTTCAACGAGATACCGTCAGTCCAGGACCTTGTCGTCACCCCTGTAATAGGCTCGGCACTCGGCGAGGCGTTCTACCTGCTCAAGCGCCATATCGTCGCCAACGATTACCGCCTGTTCGGGTCACCCATAATCGGCAATGCCGTGGCGTTCATCATCGACCCGGTCAACACTGTCACGGGACTCATATTCGGTGACCCTACGCGCCGCCACAAGATTATATCACAAGGTACGCCGGCACGCCAGCACGCCGAGGTGACATCGGGATTTACCATGATACCGTCATCGACGGGCCGCGCCTATGGATTTTCGGTCAAGGTTACATTCTGACCGTCAGCCACCACGTAGTTGACCCGATGGCTCACATTGTAGGGCGTAGCGGCGACGCGTGGCGCGGGGCTTTCGCGATAGAAATAGAGCTGCTGTATATCCCATGACGGTACTGACAATTGCCGTGTCTCCCCCGCCGGGATGTCACAGTCGATACCGACAGTCGCCGAGTGGAGCATACGCCCCTGCAAGTCAGAATAGACGAAGGTCACGTTGACGTGACGTAGGTGACGGCCCGAGCGGTTGACGAGAAGGAAAGTCTCACGCCTCGACCTCAGCTTCTTATCATAGCCCGACAGCGAGACCGAGTCGGCGAGCGTTGTCAGGGTATCTCCCGCGACGACTCCGGCTACCGTATTGCCAGTGACGGTTGTCAACTTGCGGCGCGTTGTCACGGTACGTTCAGCCGATGTCATGACGATGACACCGGTCAGAAGCGAGACTATGAGGATTATGGCAGTACGCATATCAGATTAGAGGTATATCGGTTACAGGTAGCGGGGCTCGATGCCGGGGATGGACGGATAAACCCTCACGCAACCGTCGAGCGACGCGTCGCGGGTGTCATATCTGGAAATCCCGATGCGGAACATGTAGGGCAGATAGCGCCTGATGTTGACCGTCACGCCCCTCTTGACCGGGGTAAACGACAGCCGGTTATCATCGTCACCCATCTTGATGGTGAAACGTCCCGGAGTGGTCAGCGAGGCATCCTCTGACGAGGTGTACAACGCGGCGTCATACACTCCCTGCCGCGATGTCGGCACGGCATATCCCATGATTGTCCCGGGGACAATCGACCTTGACGGTGCCGACAGTACCACGAGGCGGTAGCACACCGGCGGTGCGGCCGCATCATCGGGGGTAAAACGCTCCATGGTCACGGTAGCGCCCGAAGCCGTGAACATCCATATCCCCTCCACGCGGTGCAGCGGACCGTGGGTCAGGTAACATTCGGCCGACTCACGCGAGTAACCGGCCAAGCGCTGTGACCGACGCGGTATGTGGTCAAGATAACTGTCAGTCAGCAACGGTTGTGAGATGGCATACTGACACAGCAGCATTATCGGCAAGAGCAATAGGGAGAGTCGCATGGGAGAGGATGCTTTAATGTTGATTGAATGTGGCGTTCCGTCCGTCAGCTGTTAAACTTGTAGGCAAATCCAAAGCTGAGTATCTCCTTGAATTGCCATACGCGCCACTTGGAATCCTCGACAGGTGGAGTGCTGGAGTCGTAGCGCAGATGGAGATAGAGTTGGGTCGACAGGAAACGGTTGATTGAGAAATTAAAGGTATTCTCCCAGTCACCCTGCACGTAGTCGTAGTCGGAGAATACAAACAGCCTGGAGGTATAGGAGATGTTGTAGCGCAGCTGCCAGCTCAACTTGAGCTCGGCGCTCGAACCGACCTCACTCGCTGTCTTGCGGCCAACCTCGATGCCGTAGGCCGTAACGTCCATGCCGGGACGCGTGCAGGTCTTGAGATTGTAGCTGAGTGGCGCCACCGAGGCCCCGAATACGACCGTCTTCTTGGCATTGGCATAGTCATAGGTCATACCGAGACCCATGTTAAACTCGCCCGGCGACATGAATGCCGCCGTTATGTCATGGCTGTTGGGCTTGTAGTTGTTGAGAAACTGGGTCTTCAGCGACATGTTGACCGTGTAGAACCACCGTTTGTGGGCACGGTAACCAAACTTGCTCGTGAACAGGAACAAGTCCTCGCTTATGGTATAGTCGTGGACATCATCACCGGGAGCGCTCGCCATAGCCAGCTTATATTGCACGGTCGTCTCAAACAGGAGGTTGGGATAGAACGCCTGGTTGAGCTTCACGCCGTAGTTTATCGAGGTGATCATGTTGATATTGTTGTTGCCGCCCTGGTACCAGTTGGGCGAGATATATGCCTGGGAGAATTGCACCGACCCGTCAAAGGCGTGTATCCAGTTCTTGCGTGGTATGTCAACCGGGATACCCGTGGTCAGGGTCTCGGGACTGATGGTCTCCTCGGTTATCGTTATCACCGACTCGGCGGGATCGACCGTGGCGACATACTTCTTGGGCGGTTCGGGCAGCAGGGCCACATTGTAACGGACATATTGCGGATACTCGACCATAAACCGCTGCCTGACAGCCCGCAAGTAGGTGTCGCGCTCATTCTCGCGCACTATCCACGGCTCATAGACGCGGGGGCGGGCCGGAAACAACGACGGCGAGGCGAGTGCCGTGTCCAGATACTCGTATGTGTCAAACACCGGCGGGGCAAAGAATGTGGCCGGAAGAGGTTCGACCGGCATCTCGACAAGCTGGTGGTCAAATATCGTGTCACCGTCGAGGCCGAGGTAAGGGAGTGCGGGCATCCCGCGTCCATCCATCATCTCCCTGACAATCTCCTTCCACGTGATGTCCTGTGCCACCACTCCGAGAGGCGATACAATCAACGCCAACAATACCAATCTCTTGAAAAAAGCCGACATCCTCAAAACTTAATTGAATTATTTTGCAAAAATAATAATTTTACCGTAAATTTGTATAAATAAGCCAATCCGTGAATCCATGAAAACTGCAATCGTCCGTCACATACTCACCTTACTGCTACTCGCGCTTATGGCACTGACAACCCATGCCAACGACAGCATCGCCTCGATACTCACCCGACTCGACACCATGATAGCCGCAAGTGACCGCTACGAGCAGGAGAAGATAAAGCGCATCGACTTCATCAGGGACGAGCTGCGTCAGCGAGACCTCACCCCGGCCAAGGAGTTTGACATAAACTCGCGGCTCTATCGCGAGTATGAATACTACATCAACGACTCGGCTCACAAATATATCGACCGCAACATAGAGATAGCTCTCAAGGAGGGCCGTCGCGACTGGCTCGACCGCTCGCGCATCCACAAGGCGAGGTCGCTGTCGACCGCCGGACTGTTTGCCGAGGCCATCGATGTAATCTCGGAGGTCGACAAGCGCAACCTCACCCCCGAGCTTCTCGCCGAGTATTACATAACCATAGAGAACACCTACACCTACCACAGCGAGTATGCCCGCGACGACACCTACGCCCCGCGTTATCTTGAGAAAGCCGCCGCCTACTGCGACTCGGCCCTGATGGTGCTTGGCCCCGAGTCATATTCATTTACCATCTCACGCGCACAGGCCCACATCACGTCGGGCGAGTATGGCAAGGCGCAGCGGCTGCTTGAGGATGCCGCCGCCGGCGTGTCGCCCGACTCCCGCGACTATGCCGTGCTGATGGGTGTGCTCGCATACGCCTACGAGCTTGACGGCAAGGACAACCAGCGCATGATGTGCCTCGCACGCAGCGCCATGGCCGACATGCAGGGGGTGGTCAAGGAGAACATGTCGCTGCGACAGCTTGCCGAGATGCTGTTTGCCCGCAACGACGTGGAGCGTGCCAACCGCTATCTCAAGAAGAGCATCGCCGACGCCAATCTGTTTAACGCACGTATGCGCAACACCCAGGCATCGCGCACCCTGCCACTCATTGACCGTGCCTACCAGTCGGCCATACAGAAGCAGAGCGACACGATGAAGCTCTTTCTGTTTATCATCAGCGTGATGGCTATATGCCTCGTGGTGGCCATCGTCTTTATCGTCAGGCAGATGAAGCGCGTGTCCCACGCCCACGAGCGGCTCAAGACCGTCAACTCCGAGCTGCAATCGCTCAATGACGAGCTCCACCACCTCAACGGTGAGCTTGAGTCGGCCAACGTCCGCCAGCGCGAGGTCAACTCGTCGCTGCGCGAGGCCAATGTGATAAAGGAGGAGTATATCGGGCGGTTCCTGCAACTCTGCTCGACCTACATCTCGGAGATGGAGGCATATCGCAAGATGCTCAGCCGCAAGGCGGCTACCGGGCGGGCTGACGACGTTTTCAAGGCCATCAAGTCGACCCAGTTCATCAACGACTCGCTCAAGGAGTTCTACCAGAACTTTGACGCGTCGTTCCTCAACATCTTCCCCTCGTTTGTCGAGTCGTTCAACGCCCTGCTCCCCGACGACGACCGCGTCTATCCCAAGCCGGGCGAACGGCTCAACACCGAGCTGCGCATCTTTGCCCTGATACGCCTCGGCATCACCGACAGTGCCAAGATCGCGAGTTTCCTGCGATGCTCCATCACCACAATCTACACCTACCGCTCCAAGCTCAAGAACCGTTCGCTCCACCGCAACGACTTTGAGGCCCAAATCATGAAAATAAGCACTTTCACGGCCTGAGAAGGTCTTGAACAGATTTAGTTTTCAGGGATGCCACTTTTCCGTCAAACGGTTTCGCTACAGCCTGTTATCTCTTGTAGGTGTTTAGATTATCTTTTGCTGTACATAAATATATAGGATTAATGTAAGATATTTGCAACCGAAGTCGCCGCAGCGGCTCCACACCAATCGTCACATGGACTTGAATTAACCTAAATACAGTGTACAAAAACCTAACTATTATGAATCAATCCGTAATGAAGCCGAGCCTGCTAAGGCATCTGCTGCTCTTTGCGGTACTTTTTATCTCAGCGGCGGCCTCGGCCCAGTCGTGGGAGGTGAAAGGTACAGTGACGGACCCCACCGGTGACCCCCTGATCGGTGCGAGCGTCCTCGTCAAGGGAACTTCCTCGGGTGTGTCGACCGACATCGACGGAAACTACACCCTACAGGCGCGTCCCGATGCGACTATAGTAATTTCATACGTGGGCTACAACACCCGCGAGGTCAAGGTTGACAACCGTCACAAGATTGACGTTACCCTTGACGAGAACAACCAGGTGCTCGATGAGGTGGTGGTTGTCGGCTACGGCTCGTTGAGCAAGAAGGAGCTGTCGAGCTCGATCGTGCAGGTCGACAAGGACAAGTTCCAGCTCGGAGGCATGAACAATGCCATGGAGATGCTGTCGGGTCAGGTGGCCGGTCTCAACGTGTCGACCACATCGCCGGCCGACCCCAACGGCTCGTCAGACCTCCAGGTGCGCGGCGCAACGTCAATCTCGGCCTCCAACGGTCCCCTTGTGGTGATTGACGGTGTGGCCGGCGGCGACATAAGGACTCTCGCCCCCCAGGATATCGAGTCGATGACCGTCCTCAAGGATGCCGCGTCGGCCGCCATCTACGGTACTCGCGGTGCCAATGGTGTGATACTCGTCACCACCAAGAAAGGGCAGGGCGAGCCGGGCAAGCCTATCGTGACCTACGACAGCTACTTTGCCGTAAACCTGCGTAAGGGTCGTCCCGAGGTGCTGGATGCCGATGAGTGGCGACGCTCTCGCCGTGGCAACGACTACGGCGCGTCGACCGACTGGTACGACGAGCTGATGCGCGACTTCTCCTACGACACCAACCAATACATCTCGATTGACGGCAATACCCCCAACGGATACTACAGCGCCTCAATAAACTACAAGCGTGCCACGGGTCTTGATATCGTCAGCGCCCGCGAGGAGTTTGGAGGCCGCGCCGCCGTGCAGCAGCTCGTACTCGACAAGCACCTGCAACTGACCATGACCCTCAATGCCCGCAAGGTAAAGGAGGACTGGGGCAACAGCAGCATGTTTGACACCGCGCTCGGCATGAACCCCACGATGCCCATCTACAATGAGGATGGCACATTCTACCAGCCCACATCGCCCACCGACGCCCGCAACCCGGTGTCGGAGCTGACACTCAACACCAGCCAGGGCAACCGCACCTACATTCTCGGCACCGCTGATGCCAAGTATAACATCTGGCACAACGACCGCCACACGGTCAACACCACGCTCTCCTATTCGTTCCACTACAACGACCTCAAGAGCGACTACTACACACCCTCGACAGCCGCAGAGTCATACTGGGGCGGATACAAGGGTCGTGCCACCATACAATATCAGAAGTGGTGGACCAACCGCCTCGAATGGCTCGGCAACTACATGTTCTCACACGAGGACCACGATGTCAAGGTGATGCTCGGATACACATATGAGCGCACCAACTGGGAGCAGATGTTTGAGGAAAACAAGGACTTCACCTTTGACAACGCCCTGTGGCACGGCATCGGTGCCGGCTCATACCTCGCCGATGGCAAGGCCAACCTCTATGCCGGCAAGTCGGAGTCAACGCTTATCGGATTTTTCGGACGTGTCAACTACAACTGGCGCAACCTCATCATGGCATCGGCCTCGATGCGCTACGAGGGCTCCACCAAGTTTGGCAAGGACCACAAGTGGGGAGCCTTCCCCTCGGTATCAATAGCCTGGGAAATCGCCAACATGCCGTTCATGAAAGACCACGCCGACATCGTGCAGAGCCTCAAGCCCCGATTCTCCTACGGTGTGACCGGCCGCAGCGACTTTGATGCCTACAAGTCCATAGCCACCTACTCTTCCAACGGCAACTACCCCATCAACGGCACGTGGGTGACGGGATATGCCCCCTCGTCAAATGCCAACTCCAACCTCGGATGGGAGAAATCAACAAGTGCCAACTACGGTGTCGACTTCATGCTCTGGAACCGCTTCTACGGATCAATCGAGTACTTCGACCGCCGTTCCCAGGACCTGCTCTATAACTATACCGCACCTCAGCCCCCGTTTGTCTACTCCGACATACTCGTCAACGTTGGTACCACCAAGAACACCGGCGTCGAGATCTCGCTGACGGGCGACGTGTTCACCGACACCCCGGTCAAGTGGACAACCGGCATCAACTATGCCTACGGCACCACCAAGCTCACCAAGCTGTCCAACGACATCTACCAGGCATCCTACCTCGACCTTTACCAAAAGCCCGGTGTCGGCACGTCCGAGTACTTCTTCCGTGTCGCCGAGGGTGGCAAGATCGGCCAGTTCTACGGCTATCAGTATGCCGGCACTGATGCTGACAAGAACATGCTCGTCTACAATGCCAAGGGCGAGAAGATACCCACCGCACAGGCCAACGCCGAGGACAAGGTCTATATCGGCAACGGTGCTCCCGAGCACTTCCTCACATGGAACAACACCGTACGCTGGCGGCAGTTTGACCTTAGCCTCATGTTCCAGGGCGCGTTCGGCTTCAAGATATTCAACATGCGCAAGTATGGCATGGGACTTCAGGGCAGCGGATCGGACAACGTCCTGCGCAGCGCCTACCTCGACGACAAGGATGTGCTCACCGGCGGCGGTATCATATCGTCCTACTTCCTTGAGAACGGCGACTACTTCAAGCTCGAGAACGTGACACTCGGATACAACATCCCGTTCAAGAACCGCAAGGTGCTTGAGAGCCTGCGCGTATATCTCGCTGCCAAGAACGTGTTTACCCTCACAAGCTACTCGGGCAACGACCCCTCTATCGTCCCCTCTACAGGCATCACCCCCGGTGTCGATGTGGCGAGCGCCTATCCCTCGGCAGCCCAGCTCACCCTCGGTGTGACATTCCGCTTCAAATAATCATCAGTCCTAACATCATACAGCGAATATAAACGATTATGAAAAAAACGATATATAACTTGTTGGCAGCAGTCGCCGTCGTGACGGCGACCGGGGCTGCGACAAGCTGCACCGACCTCGACGAGAAGGTGTTTGACCGCATCGACGCCTCGGTCTACTATCAGGACGAGAGCAGCGTGCAGGGAGCCGTGGCGGCGATATACTCCACCGCTACCCGCAGCTTCCTTGAGTATTTCTGGTATCTCAACGAGCTGAGCGCCGACCAGGTCGCATGGCGCACGTGGAACGGCGGCGCGTGGGGATGGGACGAGGGTGAGAAGTTTGTCCTCTCCTCCCACTCGTGGAACTCCGAGTCCAAGATCATACGCCAGGCATGGGAGGGCGCATGGACCACAATCGGCCTCTGCAACACCCTCATCACCGACCTTGAGGCCCTCAACCCCGCCGACATACGTATCACGGTGGAGAAAAAGGATATGTACATCGCCGAGGTGCGCACACTCCGTGCCTGGGCCTACTACAACAACTTCGAGCTGTGGGGCGGCGCGTTACCGCTCAACACGGCTGTCAGCACCGACATACCCGGCTCGGCCGACACCGACTTCAACACCGGATGCCGCAAGATATATGACTTCATCATGACCGAGCTCGACGAGAGCTGCGGCGCTTTGATGAGGGAAGATGGCTCGGGCAATTCACGCACCCGCATGAACCAGGCGATGAACCGTATGCTCAAGATGCGTCTGCTGCTCAACGCCGAGGTCTTTATCAACGAGGACCACTACAGCGACTGCGCTACCCTCTGCGAGAGCATACTCAACGGCGACTTCGGCCACTACTCCATCGCCGCTGACTGGCGCGACATATTCTCCAACGACAACATGACATGCCCCGAGGTGGTGTTCGCATTCGCTCAGCAGGAGGGTCTGCTCGACAACAACAACCGCAACACCCCGTTCCTCCCCTACAACTACGATGCCTTCATCGGCCAGACGTTCTCCATGTCGGGCTGGAACTGCTTCTGTCTCGCTCCGTCAAAGGACAACACCGGCAATGTGCTCTCGACCGGCGGCACTGACTCCCCGCGCAGCTTCCTCTTTGACTATGGCGACAAGCTCGGCGCCGTGTGGGACCGCTTCAGCGACAAGGACGTGCGCAAGCAGAACTATCACTTTGATGCCGTCGAGGGCCGTCAGGTCGGCATGTTCCTCATCGGGGCGATGCTCGACTATACCGATGGCTCTGCCGTCCCCGCCGATGCCGACCGCGAGGGTCAGCCGCTCGTCTACGTTGACCAGGTGGGCACGTTCCTCAACCTGGGTCGTAACCTTGAGCCGGTCATGTCACCCCGCTGGGGAGAGACAAGCTCGGGTCTCCGTCTGGTCAAGTATGCCATGCTCCCCGAGTCAACGGGCTTGAGCTATCTCAACATCCCCGAGGTCGAGTTCCGTCTCGCCGAGGTCAAGTACACCCTCGCCGAGTGCCGCCTCCGTGCCGGCAATGCCGGGGCTGCCAAGACGTTGGTCAACGACGTGCGCTCACGCTACTTTGACGATGCCTCCGAGGTGGAGAATCCCGGTCCCGGCTTCGCCGCGTTTGACATGGACTGGATGCTCAGCGAGTGGGGCAAGGAGTTCCTCAACGAGGGCCGTCGCCGCCGCACCGACCTTCGCCGCTTCGACAAATTCACTCAGGGCCAGTGGTGGTTCTTTGGCCGTGCCACCGAGCCGGGCTACAACCTCCCCGCCAAGCGCGACCGCAAGTACGAGTGGTTCCCGCTGCCCCAGTCGGCCCTGATGGTCAACCCCGGACTCGTGCAAAATCCCAATTACTAATACTTCGCATAAACGGTTATGAAAAAAAGATTTCAATATACGCTGCTGCTCATGCTGCCGTTGCTGGCGCTCCTGTGCGGCTGCGAGAAGGAGGAGATAATATTTGACAGCGAGCTGCCGCAGTTTGAGCTGCGCCCCGGCAAGATACTCCTTGAGGTGATAGTCCCCTCGACCACCTCGACAAGCGACAATATTTATATCGCCGGCCCGTTTAACGGCGGCGAGGAGGAGGCCGTCATGGACATGCGCTGGCGTCTTGAGAAGGCGTCTGGCTATGACTACAAGTATGGCATATATCTCGACCCGGCGACATTTGCCGAGGGCAAGACTCTTGCCGACGGCTACTGGTTCGTCTCCAAGAACCAGGGTGTGGAGCGCACGGTCAAGAATGGCGAGTCGATCCACTATGATAATCCCGCGCCCGGCACACGCACAAACATCACCGTGCCGCGTTGGAAAGCCTACTTTGACAATCCCGACGAGATAGTCCATGACGGCTACGTCATCTACGTGCTCAACAACTCGTCGCTCAGCGACCTCCGCATGTATGCCTGGGGCGATGCCGAGGCGTTCGGCGGCTGGCCCGGGGTTGCTCCGACAGGTACCATCGCCATCAACAACGTGACCTACACCTATTTTGATGCCGGCGAGGCCAACAACGGACTCAACCTCAACCTCATCTTCAGCAACAACGGCGACTCACAGCTCAACGACTTCAACGTCACTCTCGACCACGACTACTACCTTGAGATCACCGACAGCGGCGTGTCCGAAGTGTCGGGTGGTGGCTCTGTCGAGCATGACGGCTATGCCATCTACATCGAAGACCTCACCGGCTGGGAGGCTGTGGCGATGTATGTCTACGAGAACGATGCTCCCGCCCAGTTTGGCGCATGGCCCGGCGCTCAGCCCACAGGCGAGGCCACCATCAATGGGGTTAAGTATGTCTACTTTGACCTCGGCGCGTCATACGAGGGTCATACCGAGACATTCATCTTCAACAACAATGGCAACAGCATTCAGGCCGACGGCCCGACCTTGACAATCGACCGTGACTACTACTACAGCATCGGCACCGACAAGAAGTGGGTGGAGATTGAGGATCCCTCGACCTATCAGGGAGGCTCGTATGTCGAGCCCGAACCCGTACCCGTGCCCGAAGGCAAGCCCTACACCATCTATGTGGAGGACAAGACCGGCTGGCCAGAACTGTACATCTATGCCTGGGGCGACAACAACTCATGGCTTGGCGAGTGGCCCGGCATGACATCGACAGAGACCAAGGTCATCAACGGTGTCACCTACAAGGTGTTCCCCGTCACTGGTGCGGGAGAGGGCGAGACGCTCATCTTCAACGACAACAACGGCACTCAGTTTGACGGACCCGGCATCACCGCCGACCGCGACTATTACTTCTCTGTCACGGCGACAGGCTGCACCGAGGTCGATCCCGGCCCGCTCGACGGCACCTACCGCATCTATGTCGATGACCAGACCGGCTGGAGCACAGTTTACATCTATGCCTGGGGTGACGACAACGCCTTCCTCGGCGCATGGCCGGGAGCGGCACCGACCGGCACCGAGACCATCGGAGGCAAGGAGTGGAAATACTGGGAGTTCACCGGCAAGGGTGAGTCTGAGAATCTGATATTCAACGACGGCTCGACCCAGTTTGACGGCCCAGGCATCACCGCCGACCGTGACTACTGGTTCACCGTGACCGCCTCCACCTGCAAGGAAGCCTCTCCCGCCAAATCAACCAAAAACCGTAAACACAGCAAACGATGAAACTCACTCTTAAATCAATATTGACCCTCGCACTCGCAGGCACCCTCACAGCAGGGTGCTCCGACGAGGACAAGATGCCGGCCAACCCCGACATACCCGTGGCCGCAGCCCCCGCAAGCGACATGATCATCTATGAGGCCAACCCCCGCCTCTATGCCACCGACAACTGCATTCCCGCCCTCACGGCCCGCCTCGACGACATCAAGGCTCTCGGCACCACCGTGCTTTGGGTGATGCCCGTCAACACCCCCGGCGAGAAGAATGCCGTCGGCTCCCCCTATTGCGTCCGCGATTTCAAGGGGATGAATCCCAAGTATGGCACGCTCGCCGACTTCAAGGCACTCGTCAATGCCGCCCATTCCAAAGGTATGCTCGTCATACTCGACTGGATCGCCAACCACACCTCGTGGGACAATGCGTGGATCACCGACCACCCCGACTGGTACACCCATGATGCCTCGGGCAACATCATATCCCCCGCCGGCATGGGCTGGGACGATGTCGCCGACCTCAACTACGACAACGCCGACATGCGTGCGGCTATGATTGATGCCATGAAGTATTGGGTGACAGAGGCCGGCATCGACGGATTCCGCTGCGACCATGCCGACGGCGTGCCCCACGACTTCTGGACCGATGCCATAGCGCAGCTGCGCGGACTCCGCGCCGACCTGCTGATGCTCGCCGAGACATCCGACACCGACTTCTTCAACGACGGTTTCGACATGTTCTACGGCTGGTCATTCGCCTCCAAGCTCAAGGATCTCTTTGCCGGAAAACTCACCTGCGCCGGACTTTGCAGCGAGAGCAACAAGGAGATGGCCAAGATACCCGAGGGCAAGCAGGTGCTCCGCTATGCCGTCAACCATGACACCGCCAGCGAGTCGTCACTCGACAACCTCTACGGCGGCGCTGAGGCCACAATCGCCGCTTACGTCGTGGCAGCGATGATGGACGGCATCCCCATGATATACTCGTCACAGGAGACCGCCTACCGTGGCACGATGTCATTCTTCAACTATAACCCGCTGACGTGGCCCGGCGAGTACGCCCCGGCCTACCGCGCCATCAACGCGGCCTACAAGGCGAGTGCGGCAGTGCGTGGCGGTGAGTTGCGCTCCTACGAGAATGGCCGTGTGGCGACCTTTGCCCGCATCTCGGGCGACAACGCGCTGCTCGTGATGGTCAATACCTCGGCCTCGGAGTCTGAGGCCAAGGTCCCCATCTCGTTTGCCGGGACAGCGATGACCGACCTCATCGCGGGCGACAGCGAGACAATGCCCGTCTCGGTCACCATCCCCGCCTACGGCTACCGAATCTGGCTGAAATAGCCCACTCGACCCCATGGCCGACAACCCCGTCCAAAGCCATTATGACCGGCACGCCACGCCGCCCGGCCCCATGGCTGGCCGGACGACCGTCACCGAGTATCCCAAACTATTGTTGATAGGCCGCAGCGATCACCTGCGGCAGGCAAATAAGGTTTACAATTAATATCCCCCCGTTCAGCTCCCGCCGTGAGGCAGGAGCTGAACTTTTTCTACCCATTCATGCCTATTTGCTACGGATCCCGGAGGCTGTACCCAAATATCGTCGCCATCCTCGCGTTGTCAATTTGTGGCATTTGTGCCACAAATTGACAATAGGCATCTATGATTTTCTGCTTAATGAAAACTCCTTAGACTTGTAGATATTGTGCCGTACACTGTTGGTTGTATGGAAACTATTGTTTAACTTTGCGATTGTCGACCGCAATGCAGAGGCCCAGTCACGGGCTATGCGGGCGGGTTGACGATGACATAACGGAAAAGCGTTTACTCGACGCTCACTCTTGGCTTGTTGAAACCTGGAAAACTTCAATTGGGGTCAGGAATGTAGCAAACAGTAGATGTCTTGGTGGATATGTATATTCTGTCCGGCTTGGTGCGCGAGCGCCGGGCCGGGATGTGTTGCATATTCTGCGTGAGGCTTCTGCGTTTGCTCGTTCAACTCCAATGGGCAATTCCAGGGCCTCAACAAGCGGGACGGGCAACAAGTACGGCTCTCACGCATTTCCATTTATAAACCAATCATTTACGCGCCACAGAGGGGAGTCAGTGGCAACAAAACAACAGTCTTATCACTGCAATATATTCAAACCTATAAGTAAACCATCTAATTAAATCTGTATGAATCAATCATTTTCGTCTTTTCTCAGGCGATGGCTTCCCGTGCTGTCGCTTGTAGGCGGTGTCGCCACCAGTGCCAATGCCGCCGAGAGTGTGGAGATTGACGGGTTATACTACGAGCTAAACTCTACAGCTCAGACTGCCAACGTCACGTATCAAACAACCACTACATCCAACTACTCGTCGCTCCCCGCCAACCTCGTCATTCCCGCTACGGTCAGCTACAACAACGTCACTTTTAGTGTGACGGAGATCGCCGACCGCGCCTTTGCCAACTGCACGGTCTTGGAGTCCATCTCCATCCCCGGCTCGGTAACAAAGGTCGGCACCACGTATAGCACATCATCCTCCGATGCAACCTCCCTCCCGTTCTACAAGTGCTACTCGCTGAAGACGGTTCGGTTTGAGGACGGCGACACGCCCGTGTCTTTGGGCTGCGCATACTATTACACATCATCCTACACCTATAACAAAGGTCTTTTCTACTACTGCCCCTTGGAGGAGGTGTATGTTGGACGGAATATCACGTATGAGGATTCCGGCTATTCTTTCTCATCCTTCCCTGACCTCTACGGCTACTCCGCTTTCTACTACAAGACCAAGCTCACCAAGGTCACAATCGGCAACAGCTGCACCGAGCTGCCCGCTCACCTGTTTAGAGGTTGCAGTGCTTTGACGACCATCGACTTTGGAAGCTCGCTTACGGCTATTCCCGGGTATGCGTTCTACAACTGCAATCTCTCCGCGATTGAGCTGCCGTCTACCGTCACCTCGATAGGTCAATACGCCTTTCAGAGCAATGCCGACATGTTGTCGGCCGACCTCGGCACATCGGTCACCACCATTGGCGACTATGCGTTTGACGGCTGCACGAGACTGAGCGACATCCCCCTTGGCAACTCCCTCACCGCCATAGGAGACTATTCATTTCAGGCTGTCGGAAGCGACGCCACCACATGGCAACCGCTGACCCTCCCCGGCGGACTCAAGACCATTGGCAGCTATGCCTTTTCGGGCAGCGGAACCCCCGCGTTATCCATACCGGCATCGGTCGAGACAATAGGCACGTATGCTTTCTCATCAAACAGCAAGCTGACGAGCATCACATTTGGCAACGGCTGTGCTGTTATCCCCCAGGGAGCGCTCAGCGGATGCTCCGGCCTTACCTCAATAGTTATACCCGAAGGCGTGACGGAGATCGCCGACCGCGCCTTTGCCAACTGCACGGCCCTGGAGTCAATCTCCATCCCAGGCTCGGTGACAAAGGTCGGGACAACGTACTCCACATCATCCAACGATGCTTCGTCCCTCCCGTTCTACAAATGCTCCTCACTGAAGTCAGTACGGTTTGAGGACGGCGACACGCCACTGTCTTTAGGCTGCGCATACTATCGCACATCATCCTACACCTACAACAAGGGTCTTTTCTACTACTGCCCCTTGGAGGAGGTGTATGTAGGACGGAATATCACGTATGAGGATTCCGGCGATTCTTTCTCATCCTTCCCTGACCTCTATGGATACTCCGCTTTCTACAACCAGCCCAAGCTAACCAAGGTATCAATCGGCAACGGCTGCACCGAGCTGCCCGACTACCTGTTTTACAACAACGCCTCAATAACGCTGATGACACTGCCAAATGTCGTCAAGATAGGCAACCATACATTTGATGGTTGCTCCAAGCTGACGACCCTCAACCTTGGTAACAGTCTGCAATCAGTGGGCGACTATGCGTTTAACAACTGCGCGAATGTCACCAAGCTGACATTTCCCAATTCTATCACTACGATAGGTGAACGCGCATTCTCCAATTGCAGCAGCGTGGCCGAGATTACCATCGGCTCGGGACTGAAGTCGATTGGTAGCTACGCTTTCTATAACTGTAAGTCATTCACAGCCCTAATCCTGCCCGACGCGTTCACGACAATGGGCGAGTCGGCCTTTGAGAACTGTACGAAACTCACAGTCGCCAAACTCGGCACATCGCTCGACGCCATCCCCGCCAAGGCATTCAAGGAGTGTGTGTCGCTCTCCGAGATGGTAGCAGGGCAACCGCATGATTTTTAACGAGCCTTAAGAAGTTCGGAAAGATATTCA
>JAMPAQ010000012.1 GCA_023667145.1 Pseudoflavonifractor sp. | reverse complement strand
AGCACCTGACTGTTAATCAGGGGGTCGTTGGTTCAAGCCCATCCTGAAGCGCAAGTCCCGCCATCAGCGGGACTTTTTTATTCTCCCTCACCACGCCCCGCGCCCCTCATACCGCCCGCGCCCTCACGTAGGGTCGCACAATAACGCGAAGTCCATAAGCGGGATGCTCCCCGTCGTATGTGCCACTGATTTTTTCGGTTGGTGGAGAGGACTGGACTAACCATACAATGCGCTCAGTCGGAACAGGAATAAAGCGGTGCTTAGTAAAAACCTGTGTTTGGGCGTGTAGCTTGTAGAGACAGAAGATGAAGGATCTTACGTTGTTTATTCCATGCAGTTTGGCTCTGAACGCTTTAATCAGCCACAAGAATAAGATAGTTTGGATGATGGGATAGGTAGAAAGGCGGCGGGGATGGTGGTGCTTGTGCCACCGCCATCCCCGCTGCTTATCACGAAATAAAAACCAATCCTGATGTTGTGTCCCGCGTTGTCAGCGGGCTATCTTGGTGACGAGGGGTGTGGGGGTCATGGCCTTGATGATGTATATGCCCTTGGGGAGGGGGGAGAGGCTGAGTCTGTCACCACGGGTGGTGGCCACGAGCTGTCCGGCGGTGGTATAGAGCGTTATCCCTGCTGCACCGTCGATGGTGACTGTGTCGCCGTCAAATCTCAGTTCCGAGGAGTTTTCGGTGACAGAGTCGATAACCGACGTAACCTTCTCACGCACGCCGTCTGCGTCAATGACAAAGTGGTAGTCGCGGTCGGCTTGGATGGTGTGGTCGTTGAGTTGCTTGCCATTGTTCCAGTTGTTGAAAATCAGGTTGTAGGAGCCGCTTTCGGCATCAAGGGTAAACACCTTGTGAAGCACGCCGTCGATGTCGCGTTCGCCAACAACACTCTGACCGGGCCATGCGCCGTAAAGCTCACCGTCGCCCCAGGCATATAGTCCGAGGCTGTCCCAGCCAGTGTTGTCCTCGACATAGATATAGTGCTTGGCATCGGGAATCTCGGGAAGGGAGCCGGAGATGGCGAAATTGTCGATGGCAAGCGCCATGGCCGCCTGTGCGTCAGGGCCGGAGGCAACCGAGATGTTCCACGCGAGATAGAGGTCACAGCCACGTCCGAGAGTCATGCCGAGCTCATCGCTGACGGTCATGCTCTCGCCCGGCACTTGCGCGTATCCGGCGGTGGCATCGTCAGGCTCAAGGAAAGTATAGAACTTGTCGCCGGCTGAGGTCCAGTTGCGGCCATCGACCGACCAATAGAGCTGCACGGCAAATCCGGCTGCGTTCTTACCCTTGCGGTATTTCTCTATGTCATAGCTGACCACAAGATTCTCAATATTTTTGCGTCCAGCATTGTAGAGATGAGTGTAGACGTTGACGGCACGCGTCCCGTTAGCGACACCGGTGGTGATACCGCCCACGGCGCGGTCGTCGGAGTTGTCATCACCGAAATTCCACAGGCCGTTCTTGGCATTGGACGGCAGGTTGACACCGCCGGCATACATTGTCGTCTCAAGCGCCGTGGCATAGGTACCAAGAGTGCGCGGAGCGGCGGTCTGACGGTCGATGCGCCAAGCCTCGGGGAGTACAGCCTCGGCATCCTGTCCCATGGAGTCAAAGGACTCGGTGGCCGACAAGGTCTCCTCATCGAGGATGATGGCGGGATAGGTGATGACCACAGTCTCGGGACGTGCGACAGTGACGCGGCCCTCGCTGGTAAATCCCGCAGCCGAGGCTGACACAGTGTATGAGCCGAGGTCGCCTGTGGCTGTGAACACGCCGTCATGCGTGATGGCACCGCCGCCGTCAACAGTCAGAACCGCGTCTGACGGAGTTTCCATTGGCAGACCAAAGTCGTCATATAGCGTGACGCTGTAGCGCACAAGGCCCGCGTTGTGGTCAACACAGTTGACAAATCCCCTCATAGCCCCGGAGGCGTATGAGCGCATGTCCTCACCTTCGGCAGCGGTCATCGCCGATGGGGTGTAGGAGATGGACGCGGCATCATCACCAAATATCAGGGAATATTCCATACATGCGGCCATGTATGTGGCCTTGAGCGACGGATGGCGGTCATCGAGATAGAGACTTGACACCTCCGACTCACCGCCGGTCTCGTAGATGTCCTGATAGGCATCGGCTACCGGGCATACGACCACACCAAGCTCGCGGGCCACGTCGGCATAGTTGGCGTTGAATATGGCATTGTAGGCCGTATAGTTGCCCCAGTCACCGCTGTAGGCCCAGTTCATGGGCAGTATGATCACGGCATTGGGATTGGGACAGTACTCACGGATATACGCTATCCACTGCTTGACCGAGGCGCGGAAGGTCTCGACATCGGTACGTGGCAGAGAGCTTTGCTCCTGAAGTATGATATGGGACCACGCCTCGGAGCGGACAAGCATCTTGGCTGAGGGGGTATCGTCGGCAGCAAGGCCGTCGCCCTCGTTCCAGTGGGTTGCGAGTGACTTGCCAAGCAACGTGTGCTTGGTCCACGAGGCATCCTTGCCCATGGCGCGGGCGATGTCGTTGAACACGGCATCCTGGTCGTTGTAGTAGATGAGGCTGTTGTTGAGCGATAGCACCTTGACCGACGCAGGGAGTTCGGGGACAAGCACTACCTCCGATGGTGTCAGCTTCATGGAGACGGCCTCCGATACCACCCGGGTGAACGAGTATTCACCCGTGGCGAGATTGAAGGTAACATCATAGGTGCCGGGGGCAACCGATGCGCTCGCCGTTGACCGCTGCACGAGTTTTCCGGCAACATTGTCGCCCGATTGGTCGGCATCACCCTCAACGCCCCACGAGCATGACATACCGAGACCCTGGTATATGCGCCATTTGCTGAACCCGTCGGCTCCGGCACGCATAGTCAGCCGTCCCTTGAACAGGTTGTCGGCATTGTCGAGTGTCAACGCACCCGACGCGTCCATATAGTTCCATCCGTTGTGGTCGCCGATGAGGTAGAGTGTCGTCAGTCCGTCGGTCGAGTCGTCGGAGGTGAGAAGCAGCGTTGCCTCGCCATCAGCTATGGTAAGCGTTATCTTGCGGCACTTGAAGTTGTTGGAACCGCACGAGATGTTGTCGTCGGTGCCGGCCACAAGACGATATGGCGCATCCATCATGATGTTGGAGCCTGACGAACCGTAGTTGCACGAGGATGACCATGAGGCATCGGCAACCTTGAACGCCCCGTTGAGCGTCTTGTCATAAAGCACATACACACCATTGCCCTCGTCTGAGAACTCCCAGGCGTCGAGAGCCGACCAACTGTCGGTGACATCACCGCGCAGGTATATGCCCGAGGGGTGGAACACGGGAGCATCTGGGTCGATCCAGCCAGTGTAGGTTGCCGGATCGGCAATCAGAGTGGCCTCCTCGGGTGTCACGCAGAAGTAGACATCGCCTGATATGTCGGCATCGGCCATGAGGCCATCGTGTGACATGCCATTGTTGAAGCAGAGCGACATGTCGCCCTTGGCGCTATGCTCAAATGTCTTGTAGGTAACCCCGTTGACAATCGTGGAGCCGATTGACTCAAGGCCGGGGAAATCGCCAAACGCCCCTCCGACCTCGTGGATGCGGAGCGTCGGCCAGCTGGTGACATCCTCGACATATATGTGGCTACGCTCGACATCATCGGCATAGACCGCCTTAATGGTCACATTGTCAAGGGCAAGCCCCGGAGCGAGATTGGGGGAGGTGCCTGTGGCCACTGAGATGTTCCATGCGAGATACAGGTCTTTCCCGGCCTCGACAGAGGTCAGCAGGTTATGGCCGTCAACCGGGGTCACGGAGATGGGTACGACAGATGCGCCAAGGGTCTCGCCATCAGGGGCAAAGTAGGTGCGGAAATCATCGCCGGCCGATGTCCATGTCTCACCGTCGGGGGAATAGTAGAGTTGCACGGCAAAACCGGCGGGATTGGAGCCGTTGCGGTATTTCTCGATGTCATACGAGAGGGTCAGGCGGTCGATGGCGCGGGTGTCGGCGTTGTTAAGGCGTACCATCACGTTGATACATCTCGTACCGTTGGAGACGGTTGTCGTCAGACCACCGACGGCTCGGTCGGCAGGGTTGGAGCCGTCGCCAAAGTTCCACGTGCCGTTGGAGGCGTTGGAGGCGAGGCTCGTCCCTCCGGCATACATCAGTGTCTCCGAGGCATCACTGTAGCTGCCGAGGGTGCGGGGTGCGGTCATTCGGCGCTCCACGCGCCATCCGGCGGGCATCGTGAGCGATGGGGAGGATGTCGCGGCATCATACATGAGGTCAAAGTCGGCCTTGACCTCGGGAGCCGCGGAACTTAGCGTCACCGCCGGCTCAGCTGCTGTTGACACAAGCCCCGTCAGGGCTGTGAAAGCTGTGATGAGATAGTGATAAATCTTAGTCATTAAAGGTCATGTAGGTTAAATGATTAATATGTAAGTCGATAACTGTGCAATATCACGGTGGCAAATTTATCATGTCATTTCTCCATATCAATTGACCGCAACTAAAAATATAGATTCGCCCAAATGTTATGGTGTTGTATTACAGTGTGTTGCACTGAACATGCTTAAAATAAATGTAGATGATTTTTAATCTATCGCCATGATGTCGCGTTCAAAATTATCCCTGTCAATAGCGCGATTGCGCATCCGCGTGCGATAATTGTAGACGGTCGAGAACGAACACCGCAGAAACCTGGAAACGCAGTCGCCGTCAGATATGCCGAGTCGCAGCAACGCAAATATGCGCAGTTCAGTATTTAGCCTCTCCCCCTTCTTGAGGGTTACCTTCTCACCGGGACGCAACAGGGCGTTGAATTCATCGACAAACGTAGGGAACAGGTGCAAGAACGCCTCGTCAAACTTGGCATAGAACTCGCTCACCTCTTTGTTGACGTAGCGGGTGGACTTGATGGCCTCATAGAGCGCGTCAAAATCGCGGCGCGAGGCAATCTTGTTGAGTTCCCTGCGGTAGCCCTCCATCTTGGACAGATATTCAAGACAGAGATTCATGAACCGCGTTATGTACTCCTCCTTGATGCGGTTGACCGAGAGAAGCCGTTCGTTGAGGCGGCGCTCCTTGATGTTGGCCGCCGACAGCTCGTCGTTGAGGTTCTTGAGAGCATCGTTGAGCGATGACTGAGTGCGGTTCACCTCCTCAAGGCGGCGGTTGGCCTCCTCCTGACGTTGCTTGGCGACGTGGAGCACACTGTTCTTGCGCCTGACAAACAGCAATAGGACAAACAGCAACACCGACATCACCCCGATGACCACACAGGTCAGGTAAAGGTATCGCCGCGACTCGGCCTGGGACATGTCATAGGCCGAGTCGATTATCGGCAGTATCTCCGACATCTCAAGCATACGCAGCTTGGCATTGCAGGCTGTCGCGTCACTGATGCTGCGGTGGATGTAGCGGTAGGCTCGGTCGATGTCGCCGTCGCGATAGAGCATCATGGCCAGCTGCTGGAGCGACAGATACTCCCTGACCCCATTGCGCAGGTCACAGGCCGCCGAGAGAGCGAGGTAGCGCTCCTGCATCATGCGGTCGCCCTTGATGGCATATATCTGTGACAGCACGTGATACTTGACAGCCCCGTCACGATCGGTCAAGGCCACGCCCTCACTCCCTTTCATGGCATACAGGGCATTGCGCCAATCTCCGGCATCCATATACTTGTTAGCGAGCAACACGTCATTGCCGGGTCGCAACATCAGTGCGGAATCCCGATAGGCGGTCTTTGCCGCTGTGTATCGGTCGCGGAGAGCCGAGTCAAGGGAGTGGGTAGCCAGATTGCGGTAGACCTGCACTCCGAGGCAGTAGTAGTCAAACAAATCCCCGTCAGGGAGGTTATGGCTGTCTATGCCCGAGAAGATGTCGTATGCCTCCTTATACATCACCCCGGATGTGTTGTAGAGAAACGCCAGCCGTATCTCCGCTTGGGTGACCAAAGCCGCGTTGTCAAGCCCACGGGCCACGGTAAGCGCACGCTTGACGTGAACGAGTGACGAGTCAAGGGAATAACTGCCGAATGCCTCATGGAGACGCATCTCGGCATCATAGCGGTCGACCGATCCACGGGCAGCGTGAATTGATTGCCGTAACGAGTCAATATGACGCTCCTTGGCAGCGAGATAGCGCGGATAGTCACGGAGCGTACTGTCGAGCGAGAGCAGATAGCCCGGCACGGAGACACCATGCGGCGGGATTGCCGCCAACACAGTCAAAAGAAGAGAGATAACGCGCACCATCGGTCAATCGGAAAAATAACACTGCGTCATATCACGCAACACAAGCGGAGACTCGGGCCCCATGTTGAAGATGAGGTCAAGGATACTCAGCCCCGGGGTGAAACCATACTTGTCACTCCACACCTGATAATAGGTTGGGGTGGTAAAGTCAGGGAACGGCGCGGTACGGTAATCATCGACCGACGGTGGGCGGTGGCCAACCGTCGATGCAGAGTCCAGACCAAGTGCTGTATGGGTGTTGAGCTCATCGTGCAAGCTGTAAGTGACTTCGCTGTCAATCCCCGCTATCCCCCTGATGACGCTGTCAAGGCGGGTATTGAACGCCATGAGGTCGAGTGGGGGAGACTGGAACAGTGGCTCAAAGTCATCTCTGTAGAACTCAAAGAACGGGGTGCGTCCGTATGCCGAGTATATTGCCCCCCAGTGCAGGTGCCACCAATGGCCGTGGGTCGAGAGGGTGACCGCGCTCCACGGCTCACGCGACATTCCGTCTCGCGAGACAATCGGGGCCGTGAGCGAGTGCACACCGCCGGTGCCAAGAATCGACATGCGGTGGGTCTCCTTGTGCCTCTTGTTGAAGCGCATACCATAATCGACCACGACACGGGGATAGGCGCTCATCAGCGCGTAGTAGTCCACAGAGCCGCAGTAGGCGGGTGACAACAGCAACGTACGGTCGGGAAAGCAGACCAACGGTGACAGCACGGAGGAGGGACAGCCGGTCATCGCGCTACTTGTCGGGATTGGCGTCCTTGAAGATGCGGTTCCACCTTATCCCGCCGTCAAACAGTCCCTTGTCCTTGTCAAAGGATACGAGGACAAACATCGGCTTGCCCACTATATGATCCTCGGGTACAAGACCCCAGTAGCGAGAGTCGAGGGAGTTGTCGCGGTTGTCGCCCATCATGAAGTAGTAGTCCATCTTGAACGTATACTGCGACGTGGGCTTGCCGTCAATGTAGACGGTGTCACCACGAAGTTCGGCATCGTTATGCTCATAGTTGCGTATGCAGCGTCCGTAGAGATACCAGTTTTGGGGAGTCAGGTCGATAGTGGCTCCTTTCTGCGGTATCCATATCTCGCCGTAGTCGGCACGCGTCCAGTTGGCCGACAGTTCGGTCGGATAGAGCGACAACGGCTCGGGGACCGATGGCTTCTCCCTCATGACCTTGGCGATGCCGGGCATCGCCTCAAGCTGAGCCGCCATCGCGTCGGTGAGCGGTGAGTTGTAGACAGTGGGGACTGTCCCGTCGGGATTGACCGCGAAGCCGAGCGACTGCAATGACGGCACGTCGGCAGGGGTCACCGGCACCACGCGCCGGTCATCGACCGGAATGTCGAGAGCCTCCCATTCGGCCTCGGTCATCGCACCTGATTTTTTCTGGAAGTAGTAGTTGAACTGCACGTTCTGCGGGGCCTCGATGGGACTTCCGTTGATGTATATGGTGCCGTCGATTATCTGCAAACGCTCGCCGGGGAGTCCGACGGCACGCTTCACATAGTTCTCGCGCCGGTCGACAGGGCGGTATATCACGTCGCCAAACTGCTGCTTGTTCATGTTGACGGCCTGACGGCCATACATCTCGATGAGGTGATAGTAGTCGGGGTTCTGGGCCTTGAGCGCGACGGTGTCACCTGCCGGGAAGTTGAACACGACGATGTCCCCGCGCTCCACGTTCCCGAGACCCTTGAGCCGGTGATACTTCCAGTTGGGCCACTCGACATAGCTCTTGGTGTTGATGATGGGAAATGTATTCTGCACCAGCGGGAAGTGTATCGGGGTCATCGGCACCCGGGGGCCATAGGCCATCTTGTTGACCCACAGGTAGTCGCCGGTGAGCAGGGTCTTCTCAAGCGATGATGAGGGTATCTGATAGTTCTGTCCTATGAAGGTGAACACAAAATACACCAGTATCAGCGCGTAGACGATGGCATCGACCCAACTCATGATGCCCCGGACGGCGGCGTTGGAACTTTTCTTCCACCATGTAAAGGGGATGTACCCTGTGATATATATGTCAAACAACAGGAACAGGAACAGCGCCACCCACCAATTGCCAAGCCAGGCCACCCAGGCAAGGAATATAATGGAGACTATGGAGAACCTTATCCACCGCGTCGTTCGGTTCTCCCTGACACGGCGCTTGAAATCCTCGACAAATCCTTTTTTCTCGGGTAAGTTGTCCATGTGACTAATGACTGTGATCGATTATTGGTTTATATGATTATTTTCCCGTGATATCGAGCAACGATGAGTCCTTGACAAGTCCGTGCATCATCTCGTCCATGGTTAGGAATCCCTTGCGGCCCTTGACCCACTCGGCGGCGACCACCGCGCCGAGGGCAAACCCCTCGCGGCTCTTGGCCTTGTGCTCAATCGTTATGGTGTCGACATCGGAGTCCCAGCGGATGATGTGAGTCCCGGGAACCTCACCCTCGCGGCGATGGTCGATGAGCAGCTGGTCGGGCTTGGCATCCTCCTCGACCCAGCCGTCGATGCGCGAGACGTTGCCGATGAGTCCCTCGGCAAGGGTTATGGCCGTACCACTCGGATGGTCGAGCTTGTGGATGTGGTGTATCTCCTCCATCGAGGGGTGATAGGAGGGAAAATTGTCCATCAACGCGCTCAGATAGCGGTTGAGGGCGAAAAACAGGTTGACCCCGAGGCTGTAGTTGGATGTCCAGAAAAATGTGGCCTCGCCACGGTCGCATATGGCCTTGACCTCAGGCATACGTGCTGTCCACCCGGTGCTGCCCGACACGACAGGCACACCCTGGGCAAATGCTTTCATATAGTTGTCAAACGCCGTCGCCGGAGTCGTGAACTCAATGGCGACATCGGCTGACCGAAACGCGTCGCTGTCAAAGTCCTGCTGATTGTCAACATCTATTATGGACACAATCTCGTGTCCGCGCCCAAGCGCTATACGCTCGATGGTCTTGCCCATCTTGCCATATCCGATAAGTGCTATTTTCATTATATGATGATGTTACCTGACTGCCCGGCACTGCTGCCATGAGCCAGTTATGAAATGCAAATTTACACAATATAGATTATTCACTGACTAAAAATTACTTAAAACTGACATCTCGCGCCCATTTAACGGCGGTTGCGGGGAAGGTAGGCGAGGATTTCGCGGCGCAGGGAGGTGCGGTCGATGTGGAGGTAGATTTCGGTTGTCGCTATGCTCTCGTGGCCGAGCATCTGCTGTATGGCACGCAGGTTGGCGCCACCCTCAAGCAGATGGGTGGCAAAGGAGTGGCGCAGGGTATGGGGGGAGATTTCTTTCCTTATCCCGGCGGTCTCACACAATCCCTTGATGATGTAGAATATCATCACGCGGCTCAGCCGCCGTCCGCGCCGCGACAGGAACAGGATGTTCTCCTCCCCCGGCTTGATATTGATGGCGCTGCGGTCGCCGAGCCATGAGCGTATCTCGCTTATGGCGACATCGGAGATGGGCACCAGTCGCTCCTTGTCACCCTTGCCGGTGACTATCACGTATCCCTCGTCGGCAAACAACCGGCTTATCTCAAGGTTGACCAGCTCGGATACACGCAAGCCGCATCCGTACATGGTCTCGATGATGGCGCGGTTGCGCTGGCCCTCGGGAGCCGACATGTCGATGGCGGCAATCATGCGGTCAATCTCGTCCACGGTCAGCACCTCGGGCAGCTTGCGGCCGGTGCGCGGACTCTCAAGCAGTATCGCGGGGTCGGTGTCGATATATCCCTCCAGACGCAGGAAGCGGAAGAATGACCTGATGCCCGAGATGATTCTCGCCTGTGAGCGCACGGCGATACCTAAATCATGGAGCGAGGCGACAAATTCATGGAGCATCGGCAGGTCGACATCGCGCAGCCGCACCGACGTGGTGGCAAGATAGCGCAACAATTTGTCGATATCATCGGCATACGCCTCCCGCGTGTTGTCCGACAACCCCCGCTCAAGCATCAGATATGCCTGATAGCTGCGGCGTATGGACTCTATGTCATCGATGCTCCGCATCATCTAAAACCAAAGGGAGAAATGTTGGCGGGGAAGATGGCTGAAAGCGGTGATGATGCCCGTGACACCGTTGGTGAAGCTCATGCCGTATGGCATCGCGGCAAGTGTCGAGTCCCACATATCGCGCATAGCGCCGGTGTCAACACCGCGCACTACTGCCACGCCGCACCGCTCGATGACTGCTGACAACACCCTGCCGATGGTAGAGGCATCGCCACACGTCCCGTTGACCAAAACAAATGGCATTCCCTTGTCGATGGCATCAAAATATCGTGAAGCGCCCTCATCGAGCTTGGCGAATCGGGTTATACGGCCGTCAAAACGCTGCGTGACGTGGTCAAAGACTTGACATCGTGACCCATCGACAGGGCAGACCGTCAGCCTCGACCGGCTATCGACCTCAAGCATGGCGACAGAATCGACCCCGGCATAAATGCCACACTGCAATATGGCCGGGGGATTGAACCGGCATGTCACGCGGAATAGCAACCGCGCCTCATCCAACGACATCACACCGCGCTTCATCAGTCCATGGGGTATCATCGACACGGCCTCACGGCGCGTGGCGGCTATCGTCTCATAGGCGTAATACTGGCATGTCTCACGCAAGACACCGCGTATGAACGCAAAGGCAAACGGCGAGTGTACACCGAATCCCAGGCTATGCCTGTAGCGGTTGACCGCCGTCAGGTATCTACGCAGCCGACCCATGCGAGTTACGGCGACGCCACGAGATGACAACCATCACCACAGCGGCAGCAACCGCGAGGTAGATTATACCGATTGAGATATAAGCCGCCGTGACCGTGGCATGGACTGACGGCGGGTCGAAGCGCATCACGATGTCGTGTTCCCCGGCGGGAATCCTCATGGCCCTGAGCAGATAATCGACACGGGCAATCGGGGTCGCAGCTCCATCGACCGTCGCTTGCCATCCCCAGGGGAAGTATACCTCAGAGAACACGGCGAGACCACCACGTGCCGAGCGGGCGCGATAGCGCAGCTCATTGGGAGCATAATAGGTCTCATAGATTGTGTCGCCGGGGGTCACCACGGGCTGGGCATCGCCGAGGACAGCGCGGAACCGACTGTCGCTGACAGCCGTGACGGCAGGGTCGATACGGTCGAGAGCCGCCATCTCGGCATCGGCATCAGGCACATACTCCAGCCGGCTCACCCACCACGCGTTGCCAAGCGCGTCGGGATTCTCAAATACCTGGTCATCGCTCACCACTATGTAGCGGGTGTTGAGCATATTGATGACATTCCAGTCGGCTGAATCGGGCTGCTGGGTCAGGAACTTGCCAAGGTGACGGTCAATCATGTCCTGATAGCGGGTCAGCTTGGCCGCATGGTATCCACCTATCATCTTATGACGGTAGGATGGAGCAGCCTCATTGAAATTAGGTATGTCGAGCACACGGTAATTCATGTCAGTATCGGCAAGTATCTGCCTGTCGACAGGCCGCATGGGGAACGGGTCACCCTGAGTCAGTTGTCGCTCCACAAAGCTGTCGCTGTCGAGATAGCGCTTGTTGACCGCGTAGAGGTCTCCGGCGATAAAGGCCGTTATGAGCAGACACGTCACGGGCCTGTCGATCTTGTGGGTGAGGAACAGCCAGAGTATGCAGAGGCCGGCTCCGAGTAGCAGGAAGCTGCGCAAGGCATCGGCGCTTACCAACGACATGCGTATCGAGTCGATGGCTCCAAACACGCCACGATATTCGGGAGCTGTGCGGTAAGCCCCGAGCTGTGCCTCCTCGCCGGCGCTGAGGGACGAGCCAAACACCTCGGGCATCATGATGCCGATGGCACAGACAATCAGGCAGACTCCGAAGCTCGACAATATCGCCACGCGATAACGGCTCCACGCGTCCTCGGTGGTAAAGAGCTGACGCAGGGCGAGAACCGCGAGGATGGGAATGGTAAACTCGGCGATGACGAGTATCGAGGCGACTGTGCGAAACTTGTTGTACATCGGGAAATAGTCGATAAACCAATCGGTAAGCCACATCATGTTATGACCCCACGACAGGAATATCGAGAACAACGTGAGCGCGAGAAGCGTCCACTTCATCGGCCCCTTGACGATGATACATCCAAGTATAAACAGCGCGAACACTATCGCGCCCACGTAGACGGGTCCGTTGGTCATCGGCTGGTCGCCGAAATACTGGGGGAATTGGGCTACAAACTGCGCCTCCTCGGGCGACAGGCTTCCTCCGGCCACCAGCTCGCGGCCACGGTCGGTGTCGTAGAGCGACAGCAGCTTGTTCTCACCCTTTTCGGGTTTTATCGTCGCACCCCCCTTGAGGTTGGGGATGAGCAGGGTCAGCGTCTCGTCGCGGCCATAGCTCCATGCCGTGATGTAATCCTTGTCGAGACCTCCGCTGCTCTTGGATGCCGCTGATTCGGGCGATGATAGTTCGGAGTGTCCCCCGCGCATGGTCTCCTTGCTGTACTCATACGTGTTGTAGAGATTGGGCAGGTTGGCCGTGACGGCAAGTGCGCCGGCAACAGCGAGAACTCCCGTGGCCACGCACCATCGGCGCAAGTCTTTCTTCCTCAACAGTATGCAGAAGTAAGCGATGACAAAACCTGCTATCACAAACAGGAAATAGTAGGACATCTGTATGTGGTTGCTGGCAATCTGCATCATTGCAAACAGCGCGGCAACGGCCCCCCCCAACAGGTACTTGCCACGGTAGCACCACACGATACCGGCTATTGTCGGCGGGATATAGGCGAGCGTGACAAACTTCCATATGTGCCCCGCGCCGATTATGATGAAGAAATAGGACGAGAACCCGTAGGCAATAGCGCCGGGCAAGGCGAGATACCAACGTACCCTCATGGCCATCAACAGGATGAAGAATCCCACCATCATGATAAACACGAGGTTGACCGGCGATGGGAATCCGAGGCTATAGGCGCTCCCTATCCAACTGATCAGCTTGTTGGAGGGATAGGTGGGTGCTATCTGGAAGTTGGGCATACCCGAGAACAACGAGTTGGTCCAACGCGTCGTCTCGCTGGTGGCCTCGGTGAAAGCCTTGGCCTCCTGTCCGATGGCCAGTCCCTGCTGCATGTCGTGCTGACGCAGCAGGTTGCCCTGCATGGCATCGGGATAGAAGTATATCCATGATATGGCGGCCATCACCACAATGGAGGCGATGATGCCGATAAGTCTGGTGTGTCTCATCTTGTCGTCGGGGTAAGGGGGAGAGGCGGTCGTTGTGATTACTCGTAGTTGATGGGTATCTCGCGGTCGATACTATGGTCGAGCGATATAAGCGTCTCGGTACCTGTGACACCGTGTATCATCTGTATCTTGTCGTTGAGCAGTTCCATGAGATGCTCGTTGTCACGGGCATACAGCTTGACAAGCATCGTGTAGGGGCCGGTTGTGAAGTGACACTCCACAATCTCGGGTATCTTCTCAAGCTCGGGGACCACGTCGCGGTACATCGCCCCACGCTCAAGGTTCACGCCTATATAGGTGCACGTGCTGTATCCGAGTACCTTGGGATTGACATTATAACCCGAGCCGGTGATGACCTCAAGGTCAATCATGCGCTGTATGCGCTGGTGTATGGCGGCGCGGGAGACACCACACTCCATGGCGACATCCTTGGAGGCGATACGGGCATTACGCATAACAATTTCGAGAATCTTACGGTCAAGATTGTCTATTTTTTCCATAATATTTTGTCAATGGTATTTTGAAATAATGAACAAATGTAAGCAATCTTTTTATAATCTGCTGCAATTTGCATCCAAAAATAGTCAAATATGGCCGATTCAGCCATATTTACGCGTCATTTTTCCATTCCTGTGAGTGAGCGCAGCTTGGCCGGAAGATCGATGTTGTTGTTAAGCCCGCCAAACGACGCGGCACCGACACCGACAGCCATCACCGGGACGGGGTTGGCCGAATGGTGTACGGTGGTCCACCCCATGCCCGTATGCACGTCCATGATGCGGAACACCTCGACGGCAAATGCTTTGAAGTCGGCATACAAGGTCTTCTGGTCGGCGGTCTTGCGGTTGGCGAATGTGTCGTCAAACAACTTGTGCAGCCTGTCGGTCTCCTCGTCGGTCACCGGCACGGACTTCCAGAACCCGAGTTTGTCGGTGAGATACTCCCTCATGTCATCCCATGTGTAGGCGCTGTGGTCGCGCAGCAGGGTCTGAAGATACTCGTTGAAGCGGTCTTTGGATATGCACTGATAGGGGAACAGCTGTAGGTCGGCTGTATACTTGTGAGGCGTGTTGCCGATTGCCATGCCCCCGGTCTCGTGGTCGGCGGTGACAAGGATGAGCGTCTCGTCGGGATGGGAGAGAAAGAAGTCGTAGGCAATGGCAAGTGACTCGTCAAAGGCGAGGACATCACCGACGGTCGTGGCGGCGTCGTTGGCGTGACAGGCATGGTCGATGGCCCCGCCCTCGACCATCATGAAAAACCGCTCGGGCTTATGCTTGAGCAGGTGGTCGAGACAGGCACGGGTCATCCCCGGCAGGGTAAGCGCACCGGGTACGGAGTCAATCGCATAGCCGATGCCGCTGTCGTGGGGACGGTTGGTTCCGAGCAGCACGACCTTGGGAGAGGTCAGCATGGCAAGGGTGTCGAGTCCGTATGCGGTCTCAACCCCATTGTCGGCAAATACCTGCCAAAGGTCGGTCGGGTTGCCCGCCTTGTCCTTGAGTCCACGCCAGTTGGCGCCTCCTATAAAGTCAAACCCCGACCGGGCGGCCTGCTTGCCGATCTCGTAATACATGCTGCGAGCCGGCGCCTTGGCATAGAACGCGCCAGGGGTCGCGTCGTCAGGGGCGACTGATGTCACGATGCCGATGCCGTAGCCGTTGTCGCGCAGCTGCTCGGCCACCGAGACCACCGCCGTGGTGTCGGGAGCCATGCCCAACATGCCGTTGCGGGTCTTTACTCCCGTGGCAAGTGCCGTCCCGGCGGCACTTGAGTCGGTGACATCATTGGATGCCGAGTAGGTGAGGGCGGTGGAGATGACCGGGAAACGGAGCATCGTCAGCACGCTGTCGGCCTTGACGACATCACGCAGATACTGCTGTGTCGTGTTCACCTGACCCCAGCCCATGCCGTCGCCAATGAAGTAGAATATATATTTCGGGGCTTCAGCCTGAGGCTGGCCTGAGGCGACGGCACCAAAAGCCGACGCAATCGCAATGAGCGATGAGATGATACGGTTTTTCATCTGATATTTTTATTTTATCGGTTAAAAATCAACTTATTTGTTGAGCGCGAACATCGGGTCGATGAAGCGGCGGTCGTTGCAGAGCCTCGGCACCTTGCGCTGCCCGCCGAGCTTGCCGGTCGACGCGAGCCAGTCGTCAAACAAGCCGTGACGGGCCTCTACCACCGTGAGGCAATCGAGGAATATGCCCTTGTAGCGTTTGGCCTGATAGTCGGAGTTTTCCTTTTGCAGACATTCGTCAAGTATCCGGGCAAACTGTGTCATGTCGGCCGGACGGCGGGCAAACTCGACAAGCCACTCATGCCGCCCACGCGTGTGGTCGCTGGCATAGACCGGGGCGGCGGTATAGTTGACCACCTCACACCCCGTGATGGCGGATGCGCGTGCCATGGCCGCCTCGGCGTTATAGACCATCAATTCCTCGCCAAACGCGTTGATGTAGTGTTTGGTGCGTCCGGCTACAGTGATTTTGAGCGGATCGATGCTCTCGAGCTTGACGGTGTCGCCTATGCGGTAGCGCCACAGGCCGTTACAGGCGGTTATCACCATCTCGTAGGTCTCGCCCGGCTCAACCTCCCATGCCGGAATCGCCTCAGGTTGCTTCTCCCCGCTATGGTCAAGCGGAATGAACTCATAAAATATCCCGACATCGAGCAACAGCAGCATTGCCGGGTCGGTTACATCGTTCTGCACGGCAAAGAAGCCCTCCGAGGCATTGTAGGTCTCAAGATAGCGCATCCTCGCGGGATTGGTGATTGACCTGTACTGGTCGCGGTAGGGGTCAAAGGAGATACCGCCGTGAAAGAACACCTCAAGATTGGGCCAAACGTCATGTATGGTCGATGCCCCGGCCTCGGCGATGACGCTCTTGAGGACGGTGAGAAACCACGACGGGACTCCCGAGATGTTGGTGACATCCTCCCTTACCGATGCCTTGACAAGGGCGGGGAGCTTGGCCGACCAGTCGGCCATCAGCGCCACCCTCTTGGACGGGACGCGCACGAGATTGGCCAGCGGGTTGATATGGTCAATCAGACTCGCCGACAGGTCGCCGACCTTGACACCGGGACGCAGCGACAGCTCGTTGGCAAAACTGCCCCCGAGGATAAACGACTTGCCCGAGAACAGGCGGCTGTCGGGATATTGCGCGAGGTAATGGGCCACGACATCGAAGCTACCTTGATAGTGGCAGCGCCGGAACGAGTCGGCTGTTATCGGAACGTACTTGCTCTTGCCGTCAGACGTGCCCGATGATTGGGCAAAATTGCGTGTGACCCCCGGCCACAGTATGTCGCGATCGCCGTCAATCATGCGCCCCACGGCCTGGCGTATGTCGTTGTAGGTCGTCAGTGGCAACCGACGCTTGAACCCACTGTAGCCGCTGATTGTTTCCATCCTGTATGTCTCGCCCCACAGAGTGTGCCGGCCACGGCCCAACAGCCACTCCAGTTCCCGGATCTGTATCTCCCGGCAACGCGAGGCATATCCACGCGAGGCGTTGACGCGTCGCATGAAGTAGGGTCTTAGAAGCGGAGTAAAGTCAAACAATGTGTCAGCCTTTATGGGTTTTGCACATCAAAGATAAGCAGTTTTCAAAAATAAATAAAGCGGATATACTATAAATCACGCGTCATGGATGGTTTTCATACGGTTTTTACGACAGAAAGCAACCCTGACAGCAAAATAAAGACTAATTTTGTAACCTCTTTTCAAATGCAATCAATGATTATGACAATGAAAAGATACCTCTGCCCGGCACTTGCCGCTATCCTCGCGGCGACAGTCCTTGTATCATGTGACGATGAGCCGGGTGGCCCTCGTCCGGCTCCCGGCCCGGGGGCAGGCCCCGGTGGCAACGACCCGGCCGCGACATGGTATCCGTCGGGCACATGGGAGCTTATCGAGGACAGCTACGGTCAGGTGACCGAGGCCGATGTTGTGGAGTACACGTTCTATAGCAGCGGTACCGGGATCTACGGATATTACACCGGCTACGGCTATAACCTGTCGTGGACTGAGGACCCGATGAACTGGGACGCATGGTATGACACCGGTGTCGGCCAGAACGTGTTGTCGGTGTCGACCCCCGGTGGCACGCAGCAATATACCTACAATTTTGACAGCTACGGGTATCTGTACCTCTATGTGTGGGGATACCCGTCAGACTACTATATCTTCCAACCGATATAGGGATGGAGTCTAACAAAACGTACTAAAAAGATGATAAAGAATCTGTTGTTTGACCTCGGCGGCGTGATAATGGACATAAAACGCTCACGGTGTGTCGAGGCGTTTGAGCGGCTGGGCCTCTCACAGGCCGGAGACCTGCTCGATGAGTACACCCAAAAGGGGATATTCCTTGAGGTGGAGGATGGAACACTCGATGCCGATGAGTTCAGACAGCGCATCAAGGCCATGATACCCCACGAGGTGACCGACAAGGAGGTTGACGACGCGTTCTGCCAATTTCTTGTCGGCATACCGCGCCACCGTCTTGCCGAGTTGCGCCGGTTGCGTGGACGATACCGCATCTACCTGCTGTCAAACACCAACCCCATCATGTGGCACTCGCGCATAGCCGAGGAGTTCAGCCAGGAGGGTGAGAGCATCGACAGCTATTTTGACGGTATGGTGACATCATTTGAGGCCAAGGCTGTCAAGCCCGACCGCCGCATCTTTGATGAGGTGGTCAGGAAGTTTGGCATCAAGCCGACGGAGACGCTTTTTCTCGACGACTCGCAACGCAACCTCGACGCGGCGGCAGCGCTCGGCTTCAAGACGGCGCTCGTGGCCCCGGGGACCGAATTCATCGACCTTATACCTGAGGAATGACGCGGGAGGGACGCATAGCGGCAGTCGGCATGTTTGACGGTGTGCATCGCGGCCATCGGTTTCTAATCGACTTCATGCGCCGGGAGGGGGAGGCACGCGGCCTCGCCCCGACGGTATTCACGTTCTCGCCCCATCCGCTGTCGGTCATACGCCCCGGCAGTCACCCGCGACTGCTGTCGACACCCGAGGAGCGTCGGCAGAGATTGCTCGACGCGGGAGCGAGGTATGTCGAGATACTTGATTTTGACCAAGACCTGCGCAACATGACGTCGCGCGACTTTCTCGCGATGCTCCATGACCGTCATGAAGTGAGAGCGCTGGTGATGGGGTTTAACAACCACTTTGGCAGCGACCGCCCCGAGGGGCTCGACAGCTACCGCGCCACCGGGCGCGACATCGGGGTGGAGATAGTCGGGGCACCGGAGTATGACGGCGACAGCGGCCCCATTAGCTCCTCAATCATACGGCAGATGATTGCCAGGGGTGATGTCGCCGGTGCGTCAACCGCCCTCGGACGGCCTTATACTCTTGGAGGGCATGTCGGTGGCGGTAAGCAATTGGGCCGCACCATTGGATATCCCACGGCCAACCTGCTGCCCGACAGTGACGACCTGCTGATACCGGCACCGGGGGTCTATGCCTGTGAGGCCACGCTCCCCGACGGCACCACACGTCCCGCGATGACCAATATCGGCCACCGGCCTACAGTCGATGGTGAGGATGGCCCGCTGTCAATCGAGGCCCATCTGCTCGACTTCACTGACGACCTTTATGGACGGGGGCTGGCGCTGTCGTTTGTGTCGCGCCTACGCGATGAACGGCGGTTTGCATCGCTCGACGAGCTGCGGGAGCAGCTTGGGAATGACTCGCGGGCAACGCGGGAAATCTTTCACATTTTTTGAGGAAAGTTTTAGCATATTTTTCAGATTTATTGGTCATTAGCTCTTGCACGCTTGAACAAATAGTCGTACCTTTGTATCGCCTTAAGATTCCGAAAATCGAAAGCCGTTATTAACACAGTTTTCCTGCAATAGTCCGATACTCATTGTGACCTGTCAGCTTTAACGGCGGAGAGACCCGGAATTACCGCGTCGGTCCGGCTCGCAAAGTCATGCCGTCACGATAAGGCGACAACGTTTTGTTAGACAAGATATATACTTGAATTTTGGTTATGAGGGAGGTGCACTTCTGTGAAGAAGTGCACCTTTTTTATGTGTCTTTGTCTTGCGTGTCACCAAAGACGGAAGGATAGGGCGCAAAAACAGCCGTCCCCCATCTCACGAGGGGGGACGACCGCTGAAGAAACATTAACGTGTCTGTGTGATAACTGTGTATCCAGGATAGGGGATGTTACTTGACGAGTACCTTGGTGACGCGGTCGCCCTTGCGGCAGATGTAGAGGCCGCTCACGGGATTGTCGACGCGCACGCCGTTGAGGTTGAAATACTCGGCGGGGCAGTCGTCATCGGCCACCTCGACATCAGCGATGCCCGACGTGCCCACCTCGCGCAGCTCGCCGTTGACAACCTCAAACGACGCGTCGGCCGGCTCCTCGACATAGCAGGGGCCTACCTGCTTGGCCCAATTGTCGATGTTGAACATCACGTTGTAGCCGGCGGGATAGTTTTGGAAGATGTATGAGAACCAGCCCGGCTCGCCGGCGACGGCGGTCATCGGAGTGCTGTTGACATCGGTCACGTCGGCAGCGCCCTCAACAGCGTGATAGATGTGGATGTTGGGGGTGCCCGACCAGTCGGCGGGCAGCTTGAAGCGTATCACGACGCTCTCGGCGGTGGGATCGACGGCGCGTATCACCTTTTTGGCGTCATCGAGAGTGTAGGCATAGTTTCCGGCTGTGGGCTCGTACATGTCGTTGACGCTTTGGCCGCCCTCCCAGCCGCCGTTATTAAACATGACGTTGTAGCCGTCTGGGCAGTCCTTGAGGTCGTAGCTGTACCATCCGTCCTGACCGGCGATGGGTGTCATCTCCTGGTTGTTGGCAAGGTCGCCGGTGCCGCAGTAGACGTGGACGTGGGGCGTTGCCGACCAATCGGCGGGACGCTGGAACTTGATCACTATGTCAGTGTTGGCCGACATGGAGAGGGAGATGGCCGCAAATGACAGGGCCGCGAGGATGCGTGTAAATGACTTTTTCATGATTGTTGGTTTTTATTTGTGATTGAATATGGTGATTATCTTACTATTATCTTAGAGTTGCCTTGTGGTGTGACGACGATGTAGAGTCCGGGGTTGATAGGTGCGGTCTCGAACTCGCCGTCGGCCTCGGTCGACAGGATGGTATGCCCCTGCAACGTGACCACCGTGATGTGTCCCCGGGCTGTGCCGGTCAGACGGTTGCCCGAGAGTCGTATATTGCAAGGTGTCTTGATCTCCGGGAGAAGATCGGTGGTGCCGTCGCTCTTGACCACGGAGCCGTTGACCACGGCGTAGGTCACATGGCCGAGACTGTCGGAAAAGCCGGTGTTGACCTCACCGCCGTTCCATCCGCCGTTGCCCCAGCCGTTGTTGTTGAACATTATGTTGCATCCCGAGGGGGCCTGTGAGGAGTCAAACATGTAGTACCAGGTGTTGCCCGACGACAGCGTCATAGGCTCGTTGTTGACAATGGTCTGGTCGCCACCCTCAAGCGGTGCATAGATGTGGATATGGGGGTTCGACCACGTGTCGGGGCAAACAAACTGTATCCTGACCATATTGTCGGGTATGGGGTCGGGTTCGGGTTCCGGATTCGGGTCAGGATTGACGACCGGGTCGTCGATGTCGGTTGTGACGACAACGCGGGTGCCGTCGACGGTATAGGCGGTGTGCCATGTCTCGCCAACCGTATACGGGACGGTTGTCCTCGCGGCATCACCGTCGTTGAAGTCTATTGTCGATCCCGATGGCAATGCCGACAGCGGATACTCAAACCATCCGTCATGACCCTCGACGGCCGTCATGGGAGTATTGTCGACAATGGTATAGCGCACTGTCTCGCCGTGTGATGCGGTTGCCGCAAGTAGCAGCGACAGCATGATTGTATAGCTCGTTTTCATGAATGTGGACGGTTGATTATTTGACATATACGGCATATCCGTAGGCGGGTAGGTTGAAACTGTCGGCTGCGGCCAGGTCGCGGCTGTGGCCTGTGAACACATCAAGATAAGTGGCGCGTGGGAGGGAGCCGTTGACCTTGAACTCGGCTGGAGCGCCCGAGAAGTTGAGCATCACAACCACGCTCTCGTCACCGAGGCGGCGCTCATAGACGTAGACATCCGTGTGGGTCGCGTCATAGTTGATGAGGTCGCCTCGCTCGGCTGAGGTGCGTAGGGCCGGCTCGGAGTGCTTGAGCGTCGTTAGCGACTTGATGAGGCGGGTCATGTTGGCGTCGCCGCTGTTCCAGTCAATCGGGGTCTTCTCGGCAAGGACTATCGGGGCAGAGGAGTATTTTATCTCCTGGCCGTTGTAGATGAGGGGCATACCGTAGATGGTGAACTCAAGCACCGTGAGCGGCGCGAGACGCGCTCCCATCGTGCGGTCTTCTGTTCCCCCCTTGTCCTGGACGACATCGTGATTGGTGAGGTAGACCATACGCGACTTGCCGTCGTAGGCGTTGTCGTAGAAAAGGTCGCGGCAGAGGCTCTTGAGCGTGGCGACATCCCCGTGACCGGCAAACTCGGCCAGCTTGTCGCGGAATCCCCACGCGTAGTTGTAGTCAAATCCACCTGCCTCGCTGACGAGCTTGGCATTGTCGCCGTCGCCGCCGCTCTCGGCAAGCCATGCCACGGGCTTGACGCGGTCGACCTCGGCACGTGCCTGCCGCCAGAAGTCGCGGGGTACGCCGTCGGCATAGTCGCAGCGGTATCCGTCGATGTCAAACTCGCTCACCCAGTAACGGAGCGCGTCAATCATGGCCGAGCGCAGTCCCGCGCTGCTGTAGTCGAGCTGATAGACATCGTTCCATCCATGGGGATTGACGATATTGCCGCCGTTGGTCTTGTAGTAGTCGCGGTGCTCAGTCACCCAGCTGTGGTCGAGTGCGGTATGGTTGGCTACCCAGTCGAGCCATACCTCCATGCCGGCGGCGTGGATTGCGTTGACGAGCGATCGCAGGTCATCGGCTGTTCCGTACTCGGGGCTGACAGCCTTATAGTCACGAACGGCGTAGGGACTCGAGTATGTCCCCCACTTGCCCTGTTCGCCCATGGTGTATATCGGCATGAGCCACACCACATCAACCCCGAGTTCCTTGAGGCGCGTGACCTGCCGCTCTACCCCCTTGAGGGTACCCTCGGGCGAGAAGTTGCGCACAAACACCTCGTATATGACGCGGTTGGTCGCGGTGCGTTCAAGCGACTTCTCCTTGTAGGCGACGAGTCGCGGGACCTGCGTCCAGTCCTCGGGACGGTGAAAGCGTATGCGGCTTGATGTCTCGGGCTGCGGGTCGGGGGTGTTGTCGATGGCGTCCCATACACCCTCGTCGGCAACGGCGATTACATCGCCGCCCGAGGCCGACAAGGCGCGGTCGCCGGCTTCCGACAGATACATCGGGCCGGTCTGGCCGTTGCTCCAGCCGCCGTTGTTAAACATAACGTTGTGCTGCTCGGGCGCATTGTAGATGGTAAACCAGTACCACCCGCTCATGCCCGGGACAGCTGTCATCTCCTGATTGTCGCATCCCGGAAGGGGCACGTCATTGGCGTATGCGTGGATGTGTGGGATGTTGGACCATCCCGAGGGTCGCTTGAAAGCGATTCGCCTGTCTGCCGCTGCTGAGGCCACTGTCCCGGCAATCACGAGCAGCGCGACGATAATTGTACGTAAGGATTGTTTTGAGGTATTCATCACTGTGAGTTGGTTTAGGATTTCGTTTGCTGCAAAATTATTCCTAAACCGTTGGGATGTCAACAGCCACAAATCCCACAGGACAATCTATCTAAAATATCAAAATCATATCATATTGTATATCAGCGAATAAAGGTAAAATACCCCTCTGAAAAACTAAAGATTATCAAACTTCCGTCAAGCTATAGGGGTGCATTCGGGAACCTCGTCGCGGTATAGGTAGTTGTTGCGAAGGGACTCAAAAGCCGCCGGGTCGGCCTTCAGTGCCGCCGTATCGGCAAGTGGGTCATAGCTGTGAAGGATGGCTGCGGGAGTGACACAGCGGGCGGCTCCGGCGGGGACCCGTTCGGCGACATCGACCTGGGGCAGACCGAAGAAGTCACACAGCGCCCTGACAACCATGGATGTTGCTCGTATCTTGCCCTCACGCGAGTATCCCGCGATATGGGGCGTGGCGACAAATGCGCGGTCGAGCAGCGCGAGGCTTATATTTGGCTCATTTTCCCAGCAGTCAATCGCCGCTGCCGCTATAGTCCCGCTGTCGATAGCCTTGACAAGGGCGGCGTTGTCGGTCACGGCTCCCCGTGAGCTGTTGATGACGAGGGGACGGCGGGTCATCTTGGCGAGCAACGAGTTGTCACAGAGCCGGACGGTGGGATAAGTGCCCTCGCGGGTGAGGGGCGTGTGGAATGTGATGATGTCACTCTCGGCGGCAATGGTGTTTATGTCGGTGAACCCCCCGGGGCCCTCGGCGACGGCGCGTGGCGGGTCGCAGCACAGCACGCGGAAGCCCAACTGCCGACCCCAACGCTCGACGATACTGCCGACATGTCCCACCCCGACGATGCCGAGGGTGAGGTCGGATGGCTCGCGGCCATCGCCATGGTCGCGCAGGTAGGAGAGGATGGTGGCACAGACATATTGGGCGACAGCAGGGGCATTGCATCCGGGGGCATTGACCACGGTGATGCCATGCTCCCGGCAATAGGGTGGGTCGATATGGTCGGTGCCGATGGTGGCGGTGGCGATGAAACGGCAGCGCGAGCCGTCGAGCAGTGCCGCGTCACAGCGTGTGCGTGTGCGCGTTATCAGCCCGTCGGCATCGCGCATGGCCCCGGGGGTTATCTCCCCGGCTGACAGATAGGCAACATCGCAGCTGCTGTCGAGCAGCCCGGCTATGAACGGTATGTTGCGCTCTATGATGATGCGTGGTCGTGACATGGGAGTCTGCTCAAAATTCAGAGAATGACAATGGTAGCAGCGACTTGACCGACGGGAACACATAGACCGAGTCAGCGCCGACGAGCAATACCCTCACGTCATGTCCGGCGAGGGTCTCAAACTCAAGCAGCGACTGGCGACACGCGCCACAGGGGGCCACGGGTGCCGTCACAGGCTTGCCGTCGGTGCCGATGGCGGCGATGGCGATGGCCTCAAACGTCGCGTCGGGATAGCGTGAGTGGGCATAGAACGCGGCTGTGCGCTCGGCGCATGTGCCCGAGGGAAACGCGGCGTTCTCCTGATTGGAGCCGGTGACAATCTCGCCGTTAGTGAGGCGTATCGCCGCCCCGACGCTAAAGTGGCTGTAGGGGGCATAGGCACGACGCGTGGCCTCGCGGGCCTCGCCGACAAGCAGCCGGTCGGCGCTGTCGAGTTCGTTGTCACTGACGGCCTTAACCGTTACTGAAATCTGAAATTCTCTCATAGTCTCGTGGTATCAATCTGTTGGTATAAGAGGTTGTTTAATAACTAATGTTAACGTCAGGGCGGTCAGTTTTTGAGGGATTT
>JAMPAQ010000011.1 GCA_023667145.1 Pseudoflavonifractor sp. | reverse complement strand
GGGCCGGTGCTCGCAGCTGCCATATGCGGCTTCTTCCCCCTCTATGGCCTCAACAATATGGTGGGCGGCTTTATCGACAATCCCAATATCCTTACCCCCCTGCGCATCATCCTCTCGTCGCTCGCCAATCTATGCTTCATGCTGATGCTCGTAAGCGGTATCATTTTCGCCTATTATAAGACGAGCGGCCTCGCCGCCCTGCTTGACCGCCTGCGCCCCTACGGACGCATGAGCATGACCAACTATGTCACCCAGGGCATCATAGGCTCGGCCCTCTACTACCACTGGGGGCTCTTCCTCCAGATGGGCATCACCGGCAGCGAGCTCATTGGCATAGCTATCTTCCTGGTGCAATACTGGATATGCTGCATATGGGTGCGCCACCACAGCCACGGCCCCCTCGAATACCTCTGGCGCCGCGCCACCTGGCTCGAATGGCCCTTCAAGAACTGAGCAGAAAAAAAATAATACTTTAATCTTTAATTGTTTGCAATTATCTTAACAAAGCATTATCTTTGCATATGACTTTTTACTAAAATTATTTGTTATGGTAGATTTTAATTACATAAATAGTCTTCCAGAAGCTACTTCAGTTTTATCTCAGAACGCCTACAAAGTTACTGAGAGAATAACCTCCACCGTTACTTCCTCTTCTACAGCTCAGGCCAAGTCAATCTATATACTTCATGGAGGCATCCTGACGCTAAGCGGAACACTACCTAATAATTCCAAAATCTATATTATGGGGGAATTGCATGTCGGGGAAGGGAAAACTTTAGATATCGGATTAGGTTCATCTATAATTATGGGTGATGGTGGACTGATTACAGGCTCTGGAATCTTAAACGCTAATGAAAGTTATTTAGAGGCACCCATAGGGTATATATTTGGCCCCGAGATTCAGATTGAAGGATTTTGGGCTATTGAAGCAGCATACCCTCAATGGCTTACGCCAAAGACACCTCATAAGGCTCTTAGAATAAAACAGACAGATGGCTCTTTTGAACTTAATTCCGATATAACATTGGACGGTTTTGATTGGGCTACCCCAATCAATAGAGCTATATCTATGAAAAAACAAGGACGAGTACGTTCGGAAAAACGAAATGTACGGGGTGACAAAACGAAATGTGCGGGTTTGAGGCGTAGGGCGGTGGGGGAACATCCAAAACGAAATGTGCTGATTGCCGGGATTTTCAAGCGTACAACAAGCGACAACAATACGCCGGCACATGATTAACCCGTGTTTGAACAATGCTCAAACACGGGTTAATTGATTGATAGGCCATAAGGCTGCGGCCATTAGACCGCTTTCGTTCCGTCATACAGTCGGGTCGGCGAGTTCGCCGTCGCCGTTGGCCTCGGCCTCTTTGAGGCCGGTGGCGGGGTGTATATTGATGTTGAGAGTGGCGAGGCCGTTGAAATCGGAGAGAGTCGTGCCGGCGAGGTAGCCGAGATTGGCAAAAAATGCGCCGTAAGGGGCAAGGATGCTTGATGTCGAGCCGTCGGCGGCCATTGTTACCATATTACTGATATCAAGGGCGATATATAGCGTACCGTTGGCGGGGATGTAGAAATCTGTGACCTTGGTAGGCGTGCCGTATTGGCTCATGAGCGTGTAAATCCCTGCCGGGGATATGTTGACCGGGTTGAGCATCCAGCCCGACGTTGCGAGGGTCTGACGCACCTGCATCTGCAACGTTGCCGAGGTGATATGTGAGGATGTCGTGCCGCCTTGGCACTCGCATAGCACCCATACGCCCGCACCGAGGCCGAAGTATGTATTAGTGCCGTTTGAGACAGGCCGAAACCTATTGATGTCGTAGACGGTTGACATATCGCTTGCAGGGCAGATGCCATAGGGAGTGAGGCGGAATGTCGATGCATCGGTAAGCGTTATCGTGCCGGTGAGAGGCGACTCGCACGGCAGCGCCAAAAACGAGCAGTTGGTATTACCCTTGAAGTTGGTAGCCTGCGCGGCAGTAGCGCCGCAAAGCACATACTCCAGCGTGCCGTACTGCGAGGCATCGGTCGCTACCAAGTTGGAGCGTTGGATGGTTACGGTCGTGCCGCCGTTGCCTATGGTCGTCGACGGAGTGAGCCAGCCCAGTACGTTGATAGCGCCGGTGGTCTTATGCTTGCGGTAGACGAGGACGCAGAAATAGAGGTCCTTGACGTAGGGGAAATCGGCAATGGTGAGGTTATTGGTAGCCTGTATGCCGGTGACGTTGGCGCGGACGGTGAGATTATCGCTTGTGTAGAGTACGAAATCCCCTACGGGGCTGATGGGCGGTGCCGATACATGGACGTAGCCGCGCCAGTCGCTTAGGCGGTAGCAGTCGCCCGCTCCGGGGCGGCCATCATAGCGCCATTCGCATTTTGGTATCATTACCGGGGTATTAACAGAGTTATAGCCGGTATGGGTGACGTACTTAACGCCGTCGACATAAAGACTGAGGCCGTAGTTGACGGCAGCCCGCTCAGCATCGGTCAGCGGCTGAGGGTGGTCGGTCAGCGGCACCATCGGCTTGTACTTAGCCCATATGTTGATGGCGTCGCCATTGCCGTCGCCCGCGTAGCGTATGGGCGTAGCAACGTCGTAGCCCTCCCCCGCCCGCTTGCGTCCGAGGACGTTGTAGGGGTCGGAGGTGGCTATCGGCTCGTCAAGAGGTATGCTCGTCAGTCGCGCCATGGATTATATCTCGGTGCCTGTAGGCTCTTCGTCGGTGATAGGATAATCGCCGCTCACCTGCTCACAATACTTATTGACGGCCTCAAGTATGCGCACATTAGACCCATTGCCGCTAAACTGGATATTCAGGGTGCCGCGACGGCCCCACATTCCGAAAGTAGCGAGAGTACTGACTGAGCCATCCTCAGCCGGGGCAAGAGGTCTAACTTTGCCATCCTGCATCATGGTTACGATACCGTCTTCTATGGTGACACTTGCCTCGATATTATAGGCACGCTCACCGTCGTTAATATTGCTGCATGGAGCCGTTATCTTGGTCGGCGTACCCATTACGATAGAGTTGTTGGTTGTCATATATTTAGGGTTTATAGGGTCGTTTTTACTGAGCCGCTTGCAATCACTTGCACCTGCCCTTCGCTTGTAATGCGGAGTCCATTACTATAAGGACCGATGTGTATATTACCCGCGGTATCAAGCTGTATATTCATAGCTTTTCCACGGTCGTTGTAAAATGTTAGTATAGGGTTATTTGGTGTGCCTCTAACTCTTAGGCACTCTTGCGAGCCGAAAAACACTGAAAATCGCGCCACGTCGCTAGATGAGTCACCCACTACGGTCAGCTTGCCGCTTAGATTATATTCGCCGCTGCTATTTGATTTGATACATTTTGCAAGCTCAGTCGTAAAATCTGCCTCACTTACAGGACGATGATTGTTGTACCAAAAGTCAAAAGCATCTACGGTCTGAAACGTCGCGCCTTTTGTAGGTGTCAGCTTGCCGTTAGAGAGGGTGAGCGCCGTAATAGCATTGCCGCTGCCTGTAGCGGCCCCAAGCGTCAGCGCCGTGCCGGATGATGAGCCGCCAAAACTCGTTATTAGGGTACCATCGACATATAGCGATGATATATGTAACTCCTCGATATAGCCCTCCTTGAATGGGAATCCATCCTCACCGATGCTCGAAGGATATTTACCATCCTCTACAGCTCCAATGAAGTTGGTATTAATCATCATACTCCAAAAATCGGCAAACATCCTTGAATTAGAGCCAAGGCTTACGCTGTCATTTCGTGTAGGGATGACACTTACGCCGCTTTCTGTAATTTGTGTAAATGCGCCCTCAACTTTCGCAGAGCTAACCTCAGAGCCATCCTTTAACAGCACGATTTTTCCCGCGGCGGTGCCCAGCGTATACTCGCCGCCTCCGCCGCTCGTACCTCCGCTGCTCGTCGGCAGTGTGATGGTGCCGAGCTGGATTCCCGCGCTATTTTTGAGCGTAAGGGTCGAGCCGCTGAGTGCGATAGACGCTATGTATTTAGTCGGCTCTACCTTAGTGCCTGCGGCATATAAGCTCGTGAAATAGCCCGTGTTAAATGGATAGGTCGAGTTGCCGAGGCCGACGGTCTTATTTAGCGCCGGGAGCACATTGTTGCTCACCTCGCGGAGCAGCGTCATCCCGCCCTCGCCACTGCTGCCAGTCGTCCCCGGAGCCACCCCGAATCCCGAGACGAAATCAGCCGACACGATGCCCGCGCTAAACTCAAAATAACCTGCTGAATTCCACGTTATCAACCCGCTGCCTATCTTGACAGAGTTAGAGGCTATGAGGTCGCGGAGGTAGGCATAGCGCCAGTAGCGCGATGAGGTGCCTACGTCGTATGTGCCGGTGGCAAGAGGCGTGAGCGTGCCGCCGATATTGGACGAGCCGTCAAACGAGTTGCCCCACAGAGTGCGGGCGGTCGTTAATTTGTCAGCGGTCTCAGCCCATACGGCCGTATCGGCAAGCTCGGCGGTCAATGCGCGAGTGGCGGTGTTGGCGCTCCCTGCCGTGTCGGCCTTGTAAGCGTCGGCGGCCTTGCCGTTGATGGGCAGATACCAGTCGTTGCACTCGTCGATGGTGGGGTAGTCTACGAGGTCATAAGTGTTGATATATCCCTTGTCGTTGGTGAGCTGCCCGACGCGCGTAGGGATGTCGGTCTTTTTGGCGTAGTTGTTGTTGGCGAGGTAGGTTGCAAGCTCGGTCTCGTTGAGGCCGCTGCTTGTGGCAGTGGGAGTCTGATTAACCCACTTACTGCCATTGTATGTCAACACTTGCCCTGCGACAGGTCGGGCCGACAGAGACACGTCGCCGAGCTCCCACAGCTCAGACACGCCGACACCACTGCTGCCGGTCGTAGCCGATGTGCCGAAAGCGGACACAAAGCCCGACGAGTATAGCCCCTCATAGAGGGCATGGATGGCCGTCACCGGTGCATCCTCCGTCCCGACATTGACGAGCTCAAAATAGCTTGCAAACTCCGCGCGGGTGAGGTAATCACCCCCGAGCGCGCCGGAACCACCCCTGCCGGACGAAGAGACCACCGCGGTGCCTCCCCTGCGCTTTGATCGAGGAGCGGCGGCAACAGACCGGGTTGTTAAGGTGTATTTATCTCTGCTCATTGGTTAGGGGTGTAGATATCAGGGGAAATTTCGCGAAATGTATAGTCGGCGACACCCGCAGCAGCGTCGACAGCGACGGATGTCGGGACAAAATGCCGGGCTGACGGCTGGCCGGCATCCTGCCAGGAGTGAGGCTCGGAGGCGAGAACCGGCGACAGATTGGCCTCGCCGCTCAGGAGCACCCTTGGCGTGTCGTATTGGCTGACCAGCGTGTCGAGCAGCAGCTCCTCGAGGGACGCCGTGCGACTCCGGGCAAACGTAGAACAATCAACAGGACGGAGGTTGCCTCCGGAGGCGGAACAGGTAGAGATTACCGCGCGGGCGGTAGGAGCCTTAGCCGCGCTTCCGGCCTGTATGGACAGGTCGACATCCGATGCCGCGCCCTTGATAGCCGTGGCAGTGTATACCACATCGTCGGTAGGTATTGCAGAGCCGTCGACGCGCACAACCTCGATAGCCGGCGCGCCATACAGCACCCAATTGATTCGCGACAGCAAATCTTTCTCGCCCGACGACTGACCGCGGCGGTTGTAGTCAAACCAATGTATGCCGGAGTAGACAGTCAAGCGGAGACGTCCGGCAGTCGATGCGCCCGTGGGCCATGGGATAAATTCGCCCTCGCCTTGCTTGTCGTAGATGGCAGGCAACTCATCGCGGAAATAACCTATACACTGCCGGTTGGTTTTCCACCCGCCCCATCCCGATGCGCTTTTGCGGTTGCCGGTGTCATAATAAGCCAGCCACATATCACCGGGCGATGCCGCGCCCGACTGCCATCCGGCCAAGCCCTGATCTCGACTGCTGCTCTTCATGACGGGTGCATTGACGTAGTGCATGAGCGGCGTACCATTGTCATCGATGAGCTCAAGCGAGCACGGGACATAGCCGAAATTAGCCCAGTTCTGGAGGTCGGAGTAGTGACCCTTCTCGTTCCAGCGCCCGGCCGTCTCAAAAGGATTACCTCTTGTGTCGAGCAGGAAATCGAGCGTCACACGTATGCGATAATCCATCGCCGACGCGGGAGCCTGGAGCCATGGACCAAGCAGCCTGAGCACCTGCGAGCCTACAACCGGCTGAGTATAGTCGGGAGTACGTATCGCCGTGCGCTCCGGGTACCACTCATGGACACCCACCCCACCGGCGAGCACAGCTGCGCCGGAACTACACTTGGTGCGGGCCATGCCGAATGCCCCGGCGGCATCGTTGGCTGAATGGCCGGCTACGATACGGTAGAGGTCGGTATATACCGTCAGCCCTGCGGGAAGATTGATTGTCGCCGAAACTCCGTCCGTGCGGTATATGTAGAAGCCATGTATCGTCGATGGCTCGTCTGTGTCATCACTCACCATCACCTCAATGCGCCGCATGGAGTCGGACACCGACACATCGTCGGCGCTGATATCGCCTTCGGCCAGCGTCGTGTCGGCATAGGGCGAATATGTAAGAGTCACAGCATGGGCCACAGGAGCGACACTCAGAGTCTGGTCGGTCGAGGTCCAGTCGACAGTGCGGAGCGCCGAAGGCGTCTCGGATGCAAGAGAGTGCCAGTCGTAGATCCACAGGCTGCCTCCCTGCTGACGCATCCTCAGTCCGAAAGGCCGCAGGATAGTCTCGACAGCCTCGCGAAGAGTCTGAGGCTCGCGATCCTCGTCGTAGAAATTGTCGGCTGAGATACAGAGGCGCGACAGATTGAGCGGTGTTTGAGCGCCGGTTGACCAGTCATTAACCATCGTCGCGCTCTTGAGACTATAGCCGGATAGGGCGGTGGCATCGATAGCGGCCGTGAGGACCTGATGGAGCGTCACACGCCCCTCGAGGGCAAAATCGCGACGATCCATCGGGCCGAGGTCGGAAAATGAGAGCTCCACCACATAGCCCTCGGGGGTCGAATAAGGCTCCTCGTAAAGCTCAGGCTCCATAGATCCGCGCCACACCACGGCTCCGGAGGCCTTGACCTCGACCACCACACCGAGGGGGTCGACCGTATAGAGGTCGGCAAAGGTGCGGTCGCCGGGGGAGATAAGCCGCAATGTAGCCGTCGAGCCCTCCACCGCTTCGGTCGGGTCGGTGTCGCCCCACTCAATCGTCAGCGGCGCATCGGCGGCAAACATGAGGTCGGCCACAGCAAACGGGGCGTCGGCCATCTGATAGATGGCGACCTCCCATAGCCGCTCGGCGCTCGTATATCGATCTCCGTTGCGGAAGAAGGGCATGAGGCCGTTGAAGCGTCCGGAATAGCGCGGATAGAGGGTGGACATATGCTTTATTTAGGTTTCAGACTCCTATCTTGGTGAGCTCGGCCTTGATGATGGCGATGAGGTTGTCGTGCTCGATGACCTCGGCATCGGCGGGGTTCTCGCGGCTCTTGCGGGCGAGGGCGGCGTTGAACGAGGCCACGGCCATAGCGTCACTGAGGCCGTAGGCGGCCATCTCGGCGGCGTTGATAGCCATGTCGCGCGTGAGCGGCTTGGCTACGCGGACGGGCACGGCGTGGGTGACGGTGCGCTCTTCGCCCTGCTCCTCGTCGGGAGCGTAGACGGTGACCTTGCTATCGCGGTGGGCGATATAGAGCGTGACGTGCGAGCCCTCATCGAGGCGGGTGCAGCGCCCGGCGCGCCACGTGGTGAGGCCGGGGTTGATGTCCTCGGCGGGTGTTGACGGCACCTCGACAAGGCCGAGGCGGAGGATGAGATTGCTGATAGTATCCATATGTGACAGATGAGTTATTGGTTATATTCGGGTTGGTCGGGTATCTCGGTTATCATATTGGTAGAGTCCTCGTAGATGTAGCCGCAAGCGTTGACGATGCGGGCACACGTTATCGGCATCACCGCACTGCGGCCTACCTGCTGCTCCAGCAGGAGGTGGAAATCGATGATACCGCTATAGTTGCCGTGATACTCGCGCACCTCGCGCTTGCCCGCGTGCTCCTCCGAGGGATAGCTGATGAGACACTTAATCCAGTTAGTCTTGTTCTTAGGGTCGCACCTTATCTCGTAATCGTGGATGGCGAAATACAGCCCGCGCTCGGCGAGCTCCTGCACTGTGATGTTAGGAGCATCGAGGCGGCGGTTGATGCGTATCTTCTCGGTCAGGCGTTGTAGGCTTGGCATCTTGTCTTGGATTTTGAGCATCATATTGTAGCCGTCAACCGATTTTAGCTGCCCGAAGTAGCTCGGCCATCGGCGCGGTGTCGAGCGCGTGAGAGCCCGGCGTGCTATGTCGGGGCGTAATAGCGTATAGCCCTTGTTGTGGCTGCATACACCCTCGGCCTCGTTGCGATGGTAGACGATACCGCAGAAGTCGACAGGCTGACTCAGAGGCACAACGCGGGCGGTATGCCGTTTGGCGCGGATGCCCTGCACGTACCACCAATAATTTTTGACGCGCCACTTGGCCGCGTTGGCCTCCTCGCGGGTGCGGCAGGGGATAAGGTTATCATCGGCATAGCGGACGGCGAGCGGCGAGATACGGCGTATGAGCAGGTCGTGGCCGAGCATGACGATATGATGAGCCAACGGCGAGACGGGCGTGCCTATCGGAAACCGCTTACCGACAAAAGCAATATCGCAGGCGAAGTCGATGAGCCAGCGGGGCGCGTCGATATGCTTAAGCGAGCGGCGGAAGACGGCGGGCGTGATATGGTCGTAACACTTGCGCTGGTCGATGATGAGCGCATACTTCATATCCCGGCGGTCGTAAAATATATGCTTTACCCGCTTTGCCACACTGCCGCGCCGCCACTTGGCGGATATGCCGCATCCCTTCTTGCAATTGACTCCTACCATCGGGTCGAGCCTCGCATAGATAGGCGAGAGCAGCCCCGTGGCGAGATGCTCCAGTATAAGCGTGTAGTCGTCCGGGCAGAGGATATGGCGGCGCTTGCCGTTGACGTTGATAATGTCCTTCTCCTTGTAGCAGAGCTTGCTGCGGTATCTGCCTGTTGCAATGTCGTCGAGGATAGCGGCGGTAGCCTTGGCCTTATCGCGCGTATAAGCCGACAGGTTACGGCCACGGGCACGAGTGCGCTGCGTGTCCGTGATAGCGGTTATTATGTCCGTGGCCGTTATTGCCATGTCGGGGCTGATATATGATGCTTGGGTTAATAATAGTCAGTTTGAGCAGTTTTGCCCGGTCGAGCCGTGCTCACGCCTCTGCGTCGGCCTCTGCCGACGGCTTGCGTGGCTTGTCTTATATAGTTCGGGGTTCCTACCCGCGACCACCATCCACATTGCAGGCGAGGCTCTGTTATGTTGTCAGAGACTGCTCATCCTGAGCAGAGCCGAGATAATTGCGGTTGGCATTCGACACCGCGTTGTTACAGTTGACATTGCGGGGCGAACAATTGGCGTTGTTAGCGTTGCCGCGAAAGCGCGAGCCGTGGATGATGACCGCTCTTGCAACCCGCCCTCACGGCTTCGGAGGTCGCGGTCTCAATGCCGGACTTGGCCGTGGACGACGGGATTTGTTAGAGCGTGGCATCCGCACTCCGTGCGGATGATGATAGTTATAGACTACCTATGAGGACGTATGAGGACGAAAGCGGGCGAAGGAGACCCGGGCCGGGCCTGTCGCTGCGCTGGCCCGGCCTACCCTGCGGGTAGCCTGCGGCTGCTTGCACCTAACATTATGACAAACTGAGCAGAGCCGAGAAAAATGCGGTGGGCATACGACACCGCGTGGTAACAGATGACATTGCGGGGCGAACAACGGGCGTAGTAAGCGCTGCCGCGAAAGCGCGAGCCTATGCGGGTGCGCTTGCCGACGGTGGCGGCCGAACCCCACGCGTTATACATATAGGCGTAGTAACACTCGCCCGTCAGTAGACCGCCGCCCGTAGTATCGCCAAAAGGTGTATTGCTTATGCGGTGACGGATACAACTATTGACGGTTGTCATCGACTCACCCTCGTATCGGTAGGAACTCTCGAAGCCGAACATCTTATCGCCCTCGATGGTGACAGTCTTATCGGCGTGCCACTTGCGCTGGTCGGGCTGCGTATAGAGTTTGACCGGGAAGCCGTATCGGTCGTTGGTATTGTCACGGTCGTTGAGGCCGACAAGCTCATAACCTCCACCGGAATAGACAAAATCATCGCCGGAGAGAGCGAAGCCGCCCATCACCGACATACGGAGGCAGACCTCGACCTCCATATCCATAGCGGAGCCGTCGGCGGTGCTGTAGCCGTGCGCCGTGCCGGTCATAATCTTGTAGACCTTGGCATCCATCAGAGCTCCATCGGAGCCGGGGATGTCCTGATACCAATACTCCGAGCCGTAAAACTCGAATTTTTCACCCGGTGCCACACCAAGCTCCTCGGCCATCGAGCGCGCCATCTGACTCTCCAGGCATTGCTCTTTCGGAGCCTCGTAAGAAATCCAGTTGTGGACGTATGAGGTATTACCGGAGGTGTTATATGCGATGCCTTGTATCGTGGTGGCGTAGTTGGTGTATTTCCACGCCTCGTCAGCGCCAAAGCGATAACGGAATCCGCCATTAGCAAGCCAAGTAGCCTCGCTATTGCAGGTATCGTTGGAGGATATGCCGGAGCCGAAGATAGCATTGGAGTGGATAGCCTTAGTGCCATAGGCAAGCTCCATCGCCGTGATGATTGAGTTGAGAGCGTGATAGCCTCCCTCGGCACACGGGTAGGGCTTGGTATTGTCGGGGTTGTTAGCGCGGCAGTGGGCCATCGACGAGATTTGCGACACGTCGGTACAACGGGGGTACGTGCGGCCGTTGTCAAACATATGCATAGCGCTGCCTATGCCGGCCATAGACTTGCAGTTTGTCTCGCCCTCATAGTCGTAGTAGAGGCATCGCGCCGCGCCGCCGCGTGTGGTGTAGGGGCCGGGGCTATAGGCCGTAGGCGGCAGCTCATACTGCGACACGTCGATGCCGTCCCACGTTATCGGCTTGTTAAACAGACCTTTCCATATGTTGCCGCTCTCGCCCTTGATTTGGTCGAGGAGGTAGATTTTGTCGCCGAAGGAGATGCCTATGGTGAGAGATGTAGAGGTCGACTCCCACGGGCGTAGCACCCTAACCTCAGCGCCGTCGGCGTTGTAGAGCTTAGCCATCTTATGTTCGTTATAAAACGCCTCAGCGTCAAACGCGCCCGCCTCGCAGTAGAGCTGCGTGGCCTCGGCATCGAGGTAGAGCGCGACATCGCACTCAGCCCGCTGCGCCTCGGTGATGCCTATGGTGGGGGCAAAGCCGTCATCGACGGTGCGGAGCCAGTTGCGGCGGTTAAGCTCCAGCCACGGCTGTATGGTGCCATCCTCCTGCACGCCCTGCGTCACGTCGATGAGCCACACGTGCATATCGCGGACGAGCGAGCGGTCGCCGCGTGTGAACTGAGGCTCGGGAGCGAGTGACTCATCATAGGCCGCCACATAGTAGCGCCCCATGGCCGCGCCCATGGCGAGGCCAAGCTCCGACGACAGGAGGCCTATCTGCTCATCCTGCGCTTTCTGCCCCGCCTCATAGGTAGCGGTGTCAACCTTTTTGGCGAGCTCGGCATTGATGTTGGGTATGGCAGCCCGCGCCTCGGCGGCCGCCTTGGAGGCATCGCTGGCGGCGGATGACGCTGCACCCGCTGCGCTGCTTGCGGCCTTGGCGGCGGTGTCGGCCTCACCCTTGGCCGTATTGGCGGCCTCGGCGGCCTTGGTAGCATCACCGGCGGCGGATGTAGCCCCGGCGGCGGCATCGCCCGCGCTCTTTGCGGCATCGTTGGCAGCCTTGGTGGCAGCCTCGGCCTGAGTTTTGGCGGTGCTGAGCTCGTCGATAGCGGCCTTGACATCGCTCTCGCGCTTGGTCTCGGCGGTGGAGCGGTCGGTTTCGGCGGCGGCTCGTTGTGACTCCGCCTCGCCTCGCTTGGTCTCCTCGGCGGCACGTGTCTGCTCGGCGGTAGCGCGTGTCTGCTCAGCATCGGCACGCTTCTGCTCCTCGCCCTCGCGCTTGGCCTCGGCGGTGACGCGGTCGGTTTCCGACGTTCCGCGGCTTGTCTCGGAGGCCACGCGCTGCTTCTCGGCCTTGACCCTCGCCGCCTCCTGAGTTACGCGGGTTTTCTCGGCATCATCCCTATCCTGCTCGGCCTGCTTGACCTCCTCGACGCTCTGCGCCATAGTGTCGACAACGCGCTTGGCAGCGCCGACAACCTCCATCGCCGTGTTGGCGGTGGAGACGAGCCCCATACCCGCCTCCAGCGCCTTGCGGGCGGCATCGTTGGCCGTGTTGGCAGCCTCCACGGCGGGGCGCTGCAACTCGGCAATCTGCGCCGACGTGAGGTCGCTCATATCAATCTTGACGTAGGGCAGCATAAGCCTTACATCAAACGATTTAGGACACGGGGCAGCCTCTCTTATCAGCTTTATATCAAGAGGCCTCGGCACAGACACACGTCGGTCGCCGTCAGGGTAAGTTTCGTCCTCAAGCAGCGCGTCAAATGTTATCTGCAGGATGCCGGGTTGGAGGTTATGGTTATCCAAAGTTATGTGAATATTACCATCGTCATTATAGCAGTTGACCGCCTCGCCGCCAATCACGGAAGACTCCACGGAAGGACCGTTTGTGGAAGTCCAGAACCTCGCACGCCAGTCGAATGTCGGCCACCCGATAGGGTCGCCATCGGCATCGTCAAGCCTGAGGATAAAGTCAATCGATGAGCGATAATTGATGATTTGCATTTGCGTATCTGTGTTTTAAATTCCGTGCAAATATGGGGCGGCTCATATGGCGTGACAAAAAAAGTGTGCAATCATTGCATAGATGTATGCAACGGTTGCACACTTTCTTGCCCCACTCAAGGTGATGACCGTAATTTTGCATCGACCGCGGGCAAGCGCCCAAAATTAATATCAATCAACCACATCGCAATGAAAAGAGTAAGACTCACCGATGACAGCATCAACTCCTACGGCTCCCGTGTCCTCACTGTCGGATGCGACGCAAGCCAGTATGAGCGTAACCCCGTGCTGCTATATATGCACGAGCGAGGCAAGGTCATCGGATATATAAAAGACATCAAGAAGGAAGAGGGAGAGATTACCGGCGAGCCGGTGTTTGACTGCGCCAGCGAGCTTTCCCGTCAATGCAAAAAGCAGTGGGAGGTAGGCAGCCTCCGCATGGTAAGTATCGGCATCGACGTGCTATCGATGTCAGAGGACCCTGAGCATGTGCTCCCCGGACAGACCGCCCCCACCATCACGAGCAGCCGCATATATGAGGTGTCGGTAGTCGATATAGGCGCCAACGACAATGCCATCGTAATGCGTCGCGAAGGAAAACAGATAACCCTCGGCCGCGACAGCGACAACCCCCTGCCGCGACTGAAAGATAAACCAACCACCAAACACACTATGGATCAAAAAGCACTCGCTATCTCGCTCGGCCTCCCCGAGAGCGCCGACGAAGCCGCCATCAACACCAAGATTGAGGAGATGAAATCGGCCGCCGCCGAAGTCGCCACCCTCAAGAGAGACAAGGAGACCCTCACCCTCTCCCAGATTACCGCCGCCGTCGACGGTGCCGTAGCCGAAAAGCGCATCAGCGCCGACATGAAGGAGCACTTTGTCTCGCTCGGCAAAGACCTCGGTCTCGACAAGCTCAAGACAACCCTCGCCGCCATGAACCCGGCTCCTCCCACACTCAGCAGCGTAGTGTCGCCTGCCACGCCCTCACCCTCCGCCCCCACCGCAGCCAAAACCTACGCCAAGCTCAGCGAGGTGCCCGCCGAAGAAATCGAGGCACTCCGCGACAAAAACAACAAGGAGTACCGTCGCCTCTTCAAGGCTGAGTACGGCTACGATTATTGACCACACAAACGCCATTCAACCACTTTTTAACCACCAATCAAAGACACACAATGAAACAGATTACCGCTATCCTGATAGCCATCATCTTCAACCTAATCATAGGCTCCATACTGGCCTTCGTTCTGGGCTATGATCCCGGCACAGGCGCCATCACCGGCGTAGCCATCGGCCTCCTGATAAGCCTCACGCCCCGCGTCAAAGGCGTTGCCCGCGCCGGAGTCCTCACCGAGATATGGACCGGCGAGACCGTCAAGTCGCTCCGAGGACTCCTCGAAGGGTCCTGGCTTGACGGCATACCCGACCAGAGCTCTATAGTGAATAACGACACAATCCACCTTGTAGATGTAGGAATCGACCCCGACGTGTTAGTCAACAACACCACCTACCCAATCCCGATTCAGGCACTCGACGACAAGGATATCGCCATCAAGCTCGATAAGTACCAGACCAAGGCTACCCCTGTAACTGACGACGAGCTCTACGCCTTGAGCTACGATAAGATGGCCCGCGTCAAGGAGAGCCACGCCAACGCCATCGCCGATGCCAAATTCGCCAAAGCCGCCCACGCCCTGTGTGCCCAGAAGCACACCAAGACGACACCGGTGCTCACGAGCACCGGTCCGGCCGACCCTACCACCGGCCGCAAGCGCATGACCGTGACCGACCTCGTCGCCCTCAAGGCCTCAATGGACGCTCTCAAGGTCCCCACCACCGGCCGCCGCCTGGTGCTTTGCCCCGACCATGTCAACGACCTGCTCATGACCGAGCAGACGTTCCGCGAGATGTATAACATCGACCGCAACAGTGGTACAATAGGCCGCCTCTATGGATTTGATATCTACACCTATGGCGCAAATCCCTATTACACCGCCGCGGGTGTCAAGAAAGACCTCAATTCCAAGCCTGAAGAGGGTGAGTTCCAGTGCTCGTTTGCCTTCTACCTTCCCCGCGTATTCAAGGCCACCGGCTCGACCAAGATGTACTACAGCGAGGCCGCTACCGACCCCGAGAACCAGCGCAACCTCATCAACTTCCGCCATTACTTCGTCGTGATGCCGAAGAAGAGCGACGCCGGCGTGGTCATAATCTCCGGTAAGGAGGCTTCGGCCGGCAACGAGGCTCCGTCCGGCAACGAGGCCTGACCATGGCAAAGCTGAGATATCTTGTCATCCACGCTACCGACACACCCGCCGGGCGTAGGGTTACCGGGGCCGACATCCGTCACTGGCACACCGACCCGGTATCCCTCGGCGGCCGAGGCTGGAAGCAGGTTGGATACTCTGTCCTCTTCCGCCTCGACGGCAGCGTAGAGCACCTCGTCGATTACAACGAGGATGACACGGTAGATCCCTGGGAGGTGACAAACGGCGCCGCCGGCTATAACAGCGTTTCCCGGCATATAGTCTACGCCGGAGGACGTGGTGCCAATGGCAAACCGGCCGACACCCGTACAGCCGCCCAGCGCAAGGCGATGGCCGAGTATGTCATAGACTTCCACCGTCGCCATCCCGACGTGATGATCATCGGACATCGCGACCTGCCCAAGGTAGCCAAGGCATGCCCCTGCTTCGATGTCGCCGCCTGGCTGCGAGAAATAGGACTCTAAAAACTTCCTCTAACCTTTATCAGCATGGAACTCAGCGCAATCGCCAACCTGATTTTGGGTGGTGGCTTGATAGCCACCGTAGTAAGTATTGTGACGCTCCGCAGCTCCATAGCAAAAGTCAAGGCTGAGGCGGAGCAGGCCAAGGCAGAGGCCGACAAAGCCCGCGCCGACGCCGACACCGTAAAAATAACCAATGCCGAGAGCGCCACGCGCATCCTCGTCGAGAACATTGTCAAACCACTCAAGGAAGAACTGAATGCAACGCGAGAAGACCTCACGTCGACCAAGCGCGAGATGGCTTCGACCAAACGCGAGATGGGGCGACTGCGTAAGGCTGTTGAGGCCGCTACGCGCTGTCCTCATAGCGACAATTGTCCTGTCATTATCAAGCTGTCGCGCGACAAGCCGGGCGACAGCGAGCAGCCGGGAGTCAACGTTACAGGCGACAACGAGCGAGGAATACGACGTTGCCGCTCTGACCCTGCGGGGGTCGCTCCCTGAGCTCACAATCTGCCTTGATCTTTCAATCGACTCCATCGTGACCCTCCCGGTGGGAGCATCATACGTGGAGAGGCAAGGCCGACTCGGTCTCTATGCGACCCGGACATCTAATGGGGTTGCTATATCGGCCGAGGTGGACAGCGTGCCTCCGGAGATTGTCATATCCTCCGTATCGCGTCGCTCGGTTTCTGATATGCAGACACACAGTGAGTCGGTCGACAAGAGCAACGTCGAGCGAAGAACCGATTATACATGGCTAATTGCCGGAGTGGCCACATTGGCCGGACTCGCACTAATAATAACCCTAATCAAAAAAATCCTTTTCAAATGACACAAGAAGAGATGCTTAATGGCGGCCATTCCGTACTTGACGGAACCAACCTCATCCTGTCAATAGGCGGCAAGGCACTCGGGTTCTCGACCGGCTGCAAAGTCAGCACCACCGTCGAGACCGGCGAGCGTATAACCAAAGAGGCCGTATCAGGCAAGTGGAAGGAGAAGTATGTGAAGAGCTTCTCGGAACAGATTACGGCCGACGGCTGCATCCTCACAGACGGCGACACCGACCTCCCCACCTACGACGAGCTGCGCGACGCCATGACTGCCGGAGAACCCGTCGATGCCCAGTATGCTCTCCGCGATGGCGACAAGCGAACCGGCAAGACCACCGGCGGCTACAAAGGCAAGTATATCATCACCCAGCTCGATGCCGACGGGCAGGCCGGCGATGACGGCAAATACAGCATCACACTCCAGAACAGCGGCAAGATCTCCAAGGTAGGCACGGGCCTCACTGAGGCTGCCGCAAATTGACCCGGCCATGAGCGAGGAAAAGAAACTCAACCGTATCAAGGTGGGTGGCCGTGAGCTGCCGTGCCGTGTCACCATGGGCGCAATGGTGCGCTTCAAGCGCGAAACCGGCAAGGATGCCCGCCAGTTCAGCGCCGACGACCTCGAGGAGGTGATAACGTTCTTGTGGTGTTGCGTGGTATCATCGTGTCGCGCCGACAAAATCTCCGACCCTCCCGCCCTCGACGATTTCGCCGACCTCCTCGAGCCCACCGACCTCGAAGCCTTCTACTCATCTATGGGTGCCGATGTCGAGGTAAAAAAAACGACGCCTCCGGCGGCAATGAGCACGACGGAGGCATAGAACAACTGATGGGTGTAGCGCTTGGGGTTATCGGTCTCAACCTCGATGACTTCATGGCGCTTACCCCGGAGGAGTTTGCGGCGGTGTGGCAAATCTGGTCAGACAGATCCGAGTCGGCCAATCGTGATAACTGGGAGCGCACCCGCCTTGAGTGCTGCTGCATCCTCCAGCCTTATACCAGCGGAACCCTGCGCCCGGTCGACGTGATGAGATTCCCATGGGACTCTCAAGCAGGCTCAGAAGGGGATAAGGCCAAAGTTTCAGCGCCCGAGCTGACACGTGAGCAGCTTATGGAGCGTTACCGTCAGACCAAAGCCGACGCCGGACTCTCTTAGCGCTTCTTACAGGCTACTCCAAAGAGAGCTACGCCGAGAAGTGTCACGCCGACAATTGCAAGCCAAAACGTTAATTTCCATAAAAACAATGCGCTTCCACCGATTATCGGTACAAGGAAGGCCAATATCAGGATTACGCATCCGAGTTTTACGATATTCATACCACAAAGGTAACAAATCCAATGGCAAAATCGATTGAATTTGAAATAAAAATCAAAGGAGGCGACGGTGGTGTGCTCCGCACACTCACCGTAGAGGCCGCCAATGCCGACGAAGCCATTGGGCGAATCGTAGAGAGCGCATCCAACGCATCCGACAGCATAAGGCGGATGGCTGAGGCCGGCATGGCCTTCACCCCTCTTAACCGCGCCATAAGCGAGATTAACGGGATGGTACAGAGCCTGGCCGCCCCCTTTAACTCTTTCGAGGATGCCATGGCTAAGGTCAACACCATGGCCGGCAGAAATGCAGACGGTCTCAAAGATCTCACCGACCAGATCCAGGATGTGAGCGAAGTGGTACCTCTTGCCCGGGAAGCCCTCGCCGAAGGGCTCTATCAGACCATCTCGGCAGGCGTACCCGAGGCGCAGTGGCTCGACTACCTCAACACCTCGGCCCGCTCGGCTGTCGGCGGTTGTGCCGACCTCGGAGGTGTCGTTAAAGTCACCTCCGGCATAATCAAGGCTTATGGTGCCGACTGGGCCGATGCCGGAGCTATCCAAGACAAGATCCAGCAGACGGCGAAGCTCGGCGTGACATCATTTGAGGAGCTGAGTCAGGCACTACCGCGCGTGACAGGTAATGCTGCCACTCTGGGGGTGCAGATCGACGAGCTGATGGCGGTATTTGCCACTGCCACCAACGTGACCGGTAACACCGCCGAGGTGTCGACACAGCTGGCGGCTGTGCTCAACTCACTGGTCAAGCCGAGCACGGAGGCAACTAAGGCAGCCCAGGCAATGGGTATCAGCTTCGACGCCGCAAGCGTCAGAGCAGCAGGAGGTCTACAGAACTTCCTTCTGGGCATCGATGCCGCCGTAAAAGAGTATGCAGCATCGACCGGAACTCTAAGCGAGACAATCTATGGCCAGCTCTTCGGGAGCGCCGAAGCGCTGCGCCTTCTCGGTTCCCTCACAGGCGAGCAGCGCCAGACATTCGCCACCAACATCGAGGCGATGGCTGATAGCGCCGGCGCAATGGATCAGGCTTTCGGACAGATGGCCTCTACCGGAAGCTCCAACGCCGCAGTATTACGCAATCAGATTGACGGGCTCCTCGGATGGGCCGGCGCTGCAGCCTCGACGGCTGCCCCTACCATGGAGCTCGTAGCCAACGTCGGCGGCGCCATGACTACCATGGCACAACTCTCGGCAACGATACAGACATTGGCCGGCTCGACAGCAGCATTGCGCGTGCGCACTCTCGCCGTCGCCGCCGCCCATCGCGTGGCCGCCGTAACAGCTGCCGCGTGGCGGGGAGCGCAGGCTCTGCTTACAGCCACCACCATATTCCTCACCTCCAACCTCGCCCGCCAGCGGGTGACGGCGGTGGCTATGTCTGTCGCTTCCAAGGCCGCCGCAGCTGCCGCTGCTATATGGCAAGGAGCACAGATAGCCCTCAACGCCGTATTGTCGGCCAATCCCATAGGTATAGTAATCATGGCCGTCGCTGCTCTCGTCGCCGCCATTATATATGCCTATAACAACTTTGAGGGGTTCCGCGCCGTGTGTGATAAGGTGTGGACCGCCGTAAAAAATATAGCATCCGCCATATGGGACTACCTCGCAAAGGCTTTTGAAACCTGCTCAAAGGCCGTTCAAACGGCATGGCGATGGGTACAGGAGTTTTTCGGACTCGACTCCGGATCTATCGAGGCTGAGGCAGCCGCCGTGGAGGCCTCGACCTCGGCCATCGAGGATAACTCCGATGCCCTGGCGCGCGCCGCCCGCGAGACTCTGACTGTCAAACAGGCCACCGATTGGCAGGTGATGAGCTATGAGCAGCTCGGCAAAGCTATCGAGGCGCAGAAGGTCAAGGTGGCACAGCTCGCCGGAACCAAAGCCGCCAGCGCCGCCTCTGAAGCCGCGTTGCTCAAGCAGATGGAGGCGCGGTATAAAGCCCTCGGGAAAACATATGGGCTCACCGACGCCGGGAAGGAATACGACGGCAAAAGTCTCATCAGCCGGGCGTCGACCTACAAGGAGCTGGGCAATAATATCCAGTATTATCAGAATAAGCTCGAAACCACAAAGCCCAGTGAGACGGCTGAAATCGAGAGGTTGTCACGCCTTATCATGGAGGCGAAGAGGGCGCAGGAGTCCATCGAGAGGCTGCAAGCCGCCGCCTCGCGCCCCACAGAGTTCTCCTCACTCTCTGATTTTGACAAAGAGCTGCAATACCTCGCCGAGGCACGCAATCAGGCTCAAGGTTCCGACGCGATAGCGGCCATCGATACACGCATATCAGAGCTAACCCGACAGCGTGCAGCAGTTGTGGCAGCAGCCTTCAGGGTATTGCCGGTGGAGGATATCGACACCTTTGAGGAGCTATCGCAGCAGCTCAGCCATTACGAGACGGCATTACAAACCGCGACCGGCCCAGTACGCGAGGAGATCCAGGGACACATCAACGACCTCAACAAGCTCAAGGAGAGTTGGGAGGCGACACTATCCTCTGTAGGCATGGACGTCAGCCCCGAAAGCCTCAACACCCTCGCTGAGGTCGAGAAAGCCTTGAGCCATTACGAAGACCGGCGCAAGAAAGCCTCCGCCGACGAGGTAGAGGGCATATCCGCCACCATTGTAGCGCTCAACCGCCAGGCGGATAAGCTGCGCCAGCTTGCCGACCTTGGCGAGATCAAGGCCGAAAGCGGCCGCCTCGCCGGCCTCGGAAATCAGGAGCTGAAGCTGCAGCTGCGGCTACTCGGCGCAGATGAGGTGGAGAGCACCATTAAGGCACTCCGGGCCATGCTCGCCAACCCGGCGCTCAACGACTCCGACCGCAAAGGCTTGGAGGCGCTGATGACGCAATGGCAGAGCTACAGCAATACCCTCAAGCGGACTACAACCATCAACGATATGGTGACGGGGAGCCTCGGCGGCATGAGCGACATGCTCGGTAGCATAGCCTCCATGACCAACGAGGACACCGCAAGGATGATCAACTGGGGTGCCAAGACTGTCGACGCCTGCTCCAAAGCCTTTGCGGCCATTATGGCCGTGGCGGCCGGCAAGGCCGCCTCAAGCGTGGCTGACCTGCCTGTTGTAGGTTGGGTGATGGCCGGCGCCGCTATCGCGTCGGTACTCGCCGCCTTCGCGTCGATACCGAAATTTGCCGTCGGCGGTATCGCCTACGGCCCAACGCTCGGCCTCTTCGGCGAGTATGCCGGGGCATCAAGCAACCCGGAGGTGGTGGCACCGCTCGACCGTCTCCGCTCCCTCATCACGCCCGCCGGAGACTCCGGCGGCGACTATAAGACAATCCGGGTCGAGATACCCGGCCGCAAGCTCGTGGCTTTGCTTGCCAAGGAAAAAGCCTTTAACGATCACAGATAACACAATGACAAACGGAGAAGCCCTCGACGCACTCAACGTAGCGTACGCCATCCCTCTCGATCTGAGGCCTACAGCATCATACACGCCTCGTCTCATACTCCTGCGCTCCGATCTCGCCCGCATATCACGCGAGCTCGACCAGCAGCGACAAAGCATCATCGCCGACGCCATGGAGGCTGCCGGAGCCCCCACCGACTTCCGGGAGCGCCTTGCGGCATCACACGCCAAAGGGGATGATGACCCGGAACTCGCCCGCATGGTAGCGTCTATCGACACACATTTCGGTCCCGCATGGGCGGAGGTCGCAAAAGAGGAGGCACCACTGCGCCGCCACCTGCTCACTGCCGACCAGTTTGACGAGATCTATGCCGCGCTCACCTCCTCGGATGCGCCGGCATGCTTCAAGGTGGGTGACCGCGAGGATGCGCCGGCGCCCATCCTGCTCTCATGGATAGCCGACCTGCTCATCGCCCCCGAACTCTGACACTATGACAAAACAAGAACTCGAAAAGAAAAAATCCACCGCCCGGACACTGTATATGTCCGGCATGGAGCAGCTGGAGATAGCCGACAAGGTCGGCGTCTCCCGCAACACTATTTGCAAGTGGGTGCAGGATGGCGCCTGGAAGGAGGCTCGCGCAGCCAAGACCGTAACACGCCATGAGTTGGTTAACAAACTCCTGCTGACGATTGACGACCTCGTGAGCAGCGTCAACAAGTCGGGCGACCCGAAACTCATAAATGGCCTTGGTGACCAACTGTCAAAGCTCATGAAGACTGTCGAGAAGCTCGACGGACGCACAAACGTCATCAACGCCATCGAGGTATTCATGACCTTCAACGAGTGGATCAAGAGCCGCGCCAAGTATGACCCCGAAATCACCCCCGAGCTCGTGAAGGCAATCAATAAATATCAGGACCTGTTCCTGTCTGATGCCCTCAGCCGAGGCACTATACAGATATCATGACCGCTAAGGAGAAGAAGGAGCTGCTGGAGAAGTGGAGAGCGCACTGCAAGGAGATACAGTCGGTCTCCACCCTCTCCTTTGCCATCCTCCGCGAGTCACCCGAGCAGCGAGCCAAGCGCATCAGGCACCTGCAGAACGACTATGATGCCTTCTGCGAGTACTATTTCCCGCATTTCCTTCAGCTCCGCGACAAGACCACAGGCGAGCTCCTGAGGACAATACACAACGCGCCGTTCCACACCAGGGCGGCTCGCCTTGTCAAGTCGACACCCAACCTCAAGGCCGCCTTCAAGTGGCCGCGTGGTCACGCCAAATCGACCCATCTCGGGGTGTTCATACCACTCTGGCTGATGTTCCAGCCGAAGCGTCTTATCGACTTCATGGTTACCGTCGGCAAGAGCGAGACCAGCGCCATACGATTACTTGGCGACCTGCAGGCAGAGTTGGAGTTTAATCAACGTTTGATAGCCGACTTCGGAGAGCAGAAGAACCTCGGCTCATGGCTCGACGGCGAGTTTAAGACCAGCGCCGGGGTCAAGTGCCTGGCGCTGGGTCGCGGCCAGTCACCCCGAGGACTCCGCGACGGCGAGGCGCGCCCCGACTACATCCTCATCGACGATATCGACGACGACGATATGTGCAAGAACGAGTCGCGCGTCAAAGCGTGCACCGAGTGGGTCAGGGAGGCTCTGTTCGGCGCTCTCGATGTCGGCCGCGGCCGCTTTATTATCGTCGGCAACCTCATCTCCAAGAAGTCGGTGCTCGCCAACCTATGCAAGGCCAAGGGCACGCGCGTATCGGAAGTGAAAGCTGTCGACGGCGAGGGTAATCCCATCTGGAAAGACAAGTGGACGAAGGAGGAGGCACAGGCCTACAAAGACTACGTCGGCTATCGCGCCTGGGAGAAAGAGATGATGCACAATCCTATCACCGACGGCACCATCTTCCGGTGGAACTGGATTAAGTATAAGGAGTGCCTGCCCCTGGGTAAATATGATATGCTCGTATGCTACACCGACCCCTCGTTTAAATCAACCACCTCAAACGACTACAAGGCTTGCCGCCTATGGGGCAAGATAGGCACCGAGCTCCATCTTATCGACACATATGTAAGGCAAGACACCGTATCGGGCATGGTGAGGTGGCTCTACGACCTCTACGAGCGTTTGCCGGAAGACTGCGCCGTGACTTTCTATATGGAGGCAAATTTCATGCAGGACACGTTGCTCGACGAGTTTGACGCCGAGGGCAACCTGCGCGGTCACCAACTGCCTATCATGGCCGACAAACGGAGCAAGCCCGACAAGATACAGCGTATCGAGGCGGTGAGCCCGCTCTGGGAGCGCGGCAAGGTATTTTATAACGCCGCCCTGAAGGATAGCCCCGATATGGAGGTGGGCATCGAGCAGACGCTGTCGCTTGAGCGCGGCAGCCGGTCTCACGACGATGCCCCCGATGCTGACGAGGGTGCCATATGGTATCTCCAGCGCGCCTCGCGCCAAGAGCACTTCGAGCCGCAAATCATATCGCGCAGCCGCCGGCGCTCATCATGGTAATATCACACACAACGCACATTATGTTTTTGACAGATCAAGATTACGAGGTGGTGGTCGGCAAGCCCGCTATGGATGTCATCTCACGCTGTTCCGACACCATCCGTTCAAACGCTGAGGCGGAGGCCCAGGAAGAGATAGCGGGCTACCTCCGGCCCGACTATGACGTTACAGCCCTATTCGCGGCCGAGTATGGCGCACGCAACCCAAAGATGGTGATGGTCGCGGTCGACCTCGCCCTCTACCATATGGCGGCCTCGCTGCCCCAGAAGATGGGCATGGAGATACGCAAGGAGCGCTACGACGCGGCCGTAAAATGGCTTGAGGGAGTGCGTGCGGGTCGCATCGTCCCCGACCTGCCCCGACCCGACGACTGTGGAGCCGGCGCATCCGGAGCCGGCACGATATATATATCCGAGCACAAACTACGACACAACTGGTAGACCATGGCACGACGACACAACAATACAATAATGACACCCCACGGGCCGATACGACTGGCTCGGGGACAGAAGGCGCGGGTCCGCGCCCTGCTCGACGCAATAACGCGGCAGACCGATGCCCTGACTCGCCGCGACGTGGCTGACTGGCGCATGGCGTGGCAGATGGCGCTCAACGTCGATAACCCATCGCGACTCCGCCTCTACGATATTTACCGTGACTGCCTGGTAGACCTCCACCTGTCCGGATGTATCGACCAGCGCCGCGGCTTTGTGCTCGGCAAGGCGTTCAAGCTCGTCGACTCCGAGGGTGAGGCCGACGACAAGATACTACATTTCTTCGACCAGGCATGGTTTAAGGAGTTCCTGCGATTGGCTCACGACTCGATTTTCTGGGGTCACTCGCTCATCGAGCTGGGCGAGATATCCACCGATGGTGACGGGTGCCGCTCATTTCGGGACGTATCTCTAATCCCACGCAAACATGTGATACCCGAGTACCACGTCGTCGTCCGGAACCAGAACGACGGCCATGAGTCAGGCATCGACTACACACAGCCTCCCTACGACAAGACCGTGATTGAGGTGGGACGTCCCGACGACCTGGGTCTGCTCCTCAAAGCAGCGCCGCAGACCATCGCCAAGAAAAACGCGATGGCGTTCTGGGATAATTTCGCCGAGATTTTCGGCATGCCTATCCGCGTGGCCAAGACTGCCACCCGCGACCCGGCGGAGCGCCGGCGCCTGAAGGATATGCTTGAAAACGCCGCCAGCGCCATGGCCGTGCTGACCGATACGGAGACCACTCTTGAATTTGTCGAGAGCAGCCGCGGCGATGCCTTCAACGTTTATGACAAGCGCATCGACCGCGCCAACTCGGAGCTCTCCAAGCTCATCGTAGGACAGACAATGACTATCGAGGACGGCAGCTCGCTGTCGCAGTCGCAGACCCACCTCGAGGTGTTTGAGAACCTCTGCGACTCCGACCGGGATATGCTGCGCGATGTCGTCAACAACAAGCTCATCCCCCTTATGATCGAGCTTGGCTTCCCGGTCAAAGGCTACTCCTTCGAGTGGGATGATGCCGTGGAGTACACCCCCGAGCAGCAGGTAGCATTTGAAACAATGGTGGCCGACCGCTACGAGGTCGACCCCAAATATTTTGCCGAGAAATACGGCATGCCTATCGGTGCTCGTATACATGCCACGTCGCCCATGGCGGAGATAGATGCCCCCGACGAGCCGGAAGAGGAAGATGACAAGCAGGAGCAAAACACCCGGACTCCACACGATTTTTTCGACTGAGCCCCTCCGACTATGAGGGGCTCCACCGCCGCTATGCCGAGGTTATGGGCTGCGCTCCCACGATGGAGTACGCCGCAATCATGGACTTCGGCGAGATGATTGCCGGAGCGTGGCGACGCGCCCTCAAGGCCGTGCATCGTCGCGGCTGGTCAGCCTCCGGCATGAGCCCCGATGTAATAACAGATCCGGCGGTACTCCCCCTCGTTGAGGCGACGGCGGGCGTCCTCGACTCAGCCATA
>JAMPAQ010000010.1 GCA_023667145.1 Pseudoflavonifractor sp. | reverse complement strand
TATTGGAACCTCAAAGACCATAAAAAAGAGGCTGCGCCTATTTTGACACAGCCTCTTGTTTTATAATCACAATATTTGCGAATATACTTCATTGACTGCCCAATCCATCAAAAATTTGGATAATTTTGCAGTTCTATTAAATGTACTATTAACGTTGAGACCACGAAAGTATTAAAAACCATTATCCAATGTACGACAATTTATATTTGCGTCCAGTGAAAGAATCCGTATTCAAGGCCATAAATTATCAGATATCGAAGAAAAAAGGTCTGAATATTACCCGATATGAAATGGTAAATTTGATTCCCTGCGGACAAATAGACCCTGCGCAACCGGACAGTGGGGCAATGCTGTTGGTTGATGACAACAATTTTTGTACCGAGCTTCATACCGGGGCAGAGCCTGACAGTGACATGATTTCAGGCAAGACTCTCTATGGAGGATGGTTACGTAAAATATGGGGACACTTCCTCATGGGCGGTACTGCAAGACTTTGGCCTATGACTAACCTTGAATTTGCGTCAGAGATAGACACCGTGATTTTTTTCTCCAATGATCATGCCATGAAATGGCTTATGACACCCGGTTCCAACTATTATGAGATAATGCGCTTGCTTGGTCTCGGAAATAAGATGCGGATTGTAAGCAGGTCTGTCAAGGTTGAAGAATTGCTCGTACCCGACATCTCCTTTGAGCATGATGTGTTTTACTCCGATGAAGGAGCACAGACATTTCGCTTTATACGCGAGAATGCCCTTAAAGAGCAAGTGGAAGTTCCAGACATACATCCATCAAAGGTATTTTTTACACGCTCAGGACTAAAAAATGCAATTAAGGATGAAATCAACATATCGCACATCGAGCAATTGTTTGCCAATAATGGGTATACGGTAATATCTCCGGAGACACTCTCAATAACCGAGATGGTACACATGCTCGACAAGGCTACCGACATGGTATCATTATCAGGCTCGACTGCTCACAATTTCGTATTTACCTCAGATGCTTCCTCCAAAAGGTTTGCTATCATTGAACGACACGCTTGGGTTAATACATTTCAGATAACAATCAACCGTATGCTTGGCATCTATCCCGCGATAGTTGATGCCTATTATCTCCCCAACTTCTCTACAAGCCAAGGATTTGTCTTCTTATACAGCTTTACAGAATACCTGCATCGCTTTGTTACAGACCGAAACATGACAAGTGGCCAATTTGACAAAAGCAAGACTCGTAAATTTAGGAGACATGAACTCAGCCGATATCTATTGCGTTATCGCAGATATTATGGCAACTCGGAAGCGCTCGAACCTTGGGAAATCCTGACGGCTCAAACTCTTGCAGAGGCGGTTGTCGAAACACGGGCAAGATACCCGGAATGGCTGGTCGAGTTGCGACCGTTGTTGTGGTATGATTATTTGACACCACGTTTCTATCTTAGGATGCTGAAACGTCTGCTGAAACGTTAAACAAGCCCATGGTTATTAATATTTAATATAAAATACGATAGTTCAATGACAGAGGAAGATATCAGATACATGAGGAGGGCGTTGGAGCTGGCGAGGCACGGCGAACTCGACACATCGCCCAATCCGATGGTCGGGGCGGTGATAGTGCATGATGGGAAAATCATCGGCGAGGGGTATCATCGTCGCTGCGGCAGCGGGCACGCCGAGGTAAATGCCATCGCCTCGGTAGAGCAGCCCGAACTGCTAACCAAGGCGACAATGTACGTGACCCTTGAGCCGTGTTCCCACTACGGCAAGACCCCACCATGTGCCAAGCTGATCATTGACAAGAGAATACCACGCGTCGTCGTCGGTATGCAAGATCCAAACGACAAGGTGGCCGGACGCGGCATCACGATGCTGCGTGATGCCGGCATTGAGGTGGAGGTCGGAGTCCTTGAGGAGGAATGCCGGCAACTCAACCGCAAGTTTGTCACCGCCCACACACTTGGTCGCCCATTTATCACACTGAAATGGGCACAGAGTGCCGACGGCTACATCGACCGCGATCGCGCCGACAACGAGCCGGCCAGCCGCATATCAACCCCACTGACGGCCATGCTTGCCCACCGTCTGCGGGCAACCCACGACTGCATCATTGTGGGGGCAAACACAATGCGCCGCGACAATCCGTCGCTTACGACCCGCCACTGGGCCGGGCGGTCACCATTTCCCGTAATTTTCACACGCTCATTTGACCTACCGACCAAAACCAACCTTACCCAGACACCACTGTGTATGCCGGGGATTGGTGACGGAGAGCCGTGGTCGCTCGAAAGGTGTCTCACCCGCTTGCGCCGATACCGCGACACCACCTCGGTGCTTGTCGAGGGAGGGGCCAATCTTCTGCAACAATTCATCGACCAAGGACTGTGGGACGAGATACATGTCGAGACATCTCCCGACATGCTCGGCCAAGGCATAAAAGCACCCTCGCTCGCGGCCATCCCGACTGAATGCCGCACGGTCGACGGACACCTTATCGCCGTCTACCGTCGTTAGCCATCTGACTTTTTGGCACGGCAAGTGTTACACTATCATAGTATTTTTCTTAATTTTGTAAACCCAACAGGTCGGCCACATAACAAGGCCGCGTAATAACAGGATGGAAGAATCACTGAGACAGTCCCAGGAACTACGCCTTACCCAACGTCTTACCCCCATGCAGGTCCAGTTTGTCAGGATGCTTGAGATGACCGGGCCGGAGGTGGAGGACGAGGTGCGCCGAGCCGTCGATGAGAATCCGGCACTTGAGACTGTCGACAACGCCCATGGGGATGACAGTGACGACACCTCCTACAGCGAAAGCGCCGAGGAGATGCGCCTTGCCGACTATCCCAACGAGGATGAGACCCCGTCATACCGGCTTGAGGCACGCAACCACAGCGCCGATGATGTCCGCTACGAGCCTGTAGCCATCGCCTCGGGCGACAACCTCATAGGGTCGCTCACCTCACAACTCTCCGAACATGACCTCACTGAAAAGCAACAGGCCATTGCCGAATATATCATCGGCAACCTCGATGACAACGGCTACCTGACACGCCCCGTCGCGTCGATAGCCGATGACTTGGCTTTCCGTGAGGGTATCGACGCAACGACCGACGAGGTCAAGGATGCCCTTGAGACCGTGCGCTCACTCGACCCCGCCGGCATAGGGGCCGTCGACCTGCGTGACTGTCTGCTGCTCCAGCTCAGACGTATGTCACCATCAGTCGCGACACGGACTGCCATCGAGATCATTGCCCACTACTTTGACCTGTTCTCCAAGAAACACTATGACCGTCTCGCCTCAGCACTCGGCATCTCTCAGGATGCGTTACGCGACGCGATTGAGCTGATACGCACGCTCAACCCCAAGCCCGGAGGACTGCTCGGTGGCGACAATGCCGATGACCGCACGCGGCACATAATCCCCGATTTCAACGTGGAGGTCGATGGCGACACCATCACCCTGACATTGCTCAACAACATCCCCGACCTACAGATTGAGGAGAGCTTCGTGCCCGAGTCACGCGCCACCACGCGCACTACCCGACGCGACCGCGAGGCCATGACATTCATCCGTCAGAAACATGACGAGGCCGCCTCGTTCATCAAGGTGCTGAAGATGAGACAGGAGACACTCTACCGCGTGATGAAAGCCATAGTCACGATACAGCGAGACTTCTTCCTCACCGACGATGAGTCGATGCTCCGTCCCATGATACTCAAGGATATAGCCTCGCTCACCGGCTATGATCTCTCGGTCATCTCGCGTGCCACTGCCGGAAAGTATGTCGCCACATCACGTGGAGTCTACCCGCTGAAATTCTTCTTCAACGAACGCCCCAAGGAGGATGACGACACCTCTTCCCACGAGATAATGGCGGCTATCAAGGAAATCATTGCCACCGAGTCAAAAGACCGCCCGCTCAGCGACGAGGCCATAACCACCGCCCTTGGCCGACGCGGCTACGACATAGCACGCCGCACCGTGGCAAAGTACCGGGAAAAAGCCGGGATACCCGTAGCCCGGTTGCGCAAGGAACTATAACCCTCCCAATATAACCAAAACGAAAGTTACAACCCACAACACCATCATGTACAGCATAGCAAGATTCTTTTCCCACCTGCTCAGCCCGATATTGATACCGACCTACTCGGTGTTTATCGCCCTGTGGTACTCCGTGCTGTTTTTTCTCCCCGCCGGCACCCGCTGGACTGTCGTTGGAGTCACAGCCATCATCACGTGCGTCATACCGAGCGCCATAATATTTGCCCTCTACCGTCTCGGCAAAGTCAGCGACCCCGGCCTCAACAACCGCAACGAGCGCTATATACCCTACGCCGTCACGGCGCTGTGCTACATAGCGTGTGCTTTCTACATGTGGCGCATCCATGCCCCGATGTGGCTCGACATGTTTTTTGTCGGCGGCGCGGCAGCAGCCATCATCTCGTGCTTAGTCAACATCTGGTGGAAAATAAGCGCCCACATGGCCGCGATGGCGGGAATGACGGCACTGACCATACGCATCATGCTCGACCACATAAACGTGTTTGACATAATGCCGACGGTCTACGCCACCATCCTGTTGACGGGAATCCTCGGCACCTCACGCATCATACTTGAGCGCCACACTTTCTGGCAGGTAATCGCCGGTGCGGCCAACGGATTCGCGTGCGTGATGCTGTTCACAATGATCACTCAATAAAACAATCATATCCATGACACCCCTGGTAAGCATTATCATGGGCAGCACATCTGACCTGCCCATACTTGAGAAAGCGGCCCGGCTGCTTGATGAGTTTGAGATACCGTTTGAGATGAACGCCCTGTCGGCCCACAGGACACCCCATGAGGTCGAGGAGTTTGCCACCTCTGCCGCATCCCGTGGCATAAAGGTGATAATCGCCGCCGCCGGCATGGCCGCCGCACTCCCGGGAGTCATCGCATCGATGACCACAGTCCCAGTGATCGGAGTGCCCATCGCCTCAACACTCGACGGGATGGATGCCCTGCTCTCCATCGTGCAGATGCCTCCGGGCATCCCCGTGGCCACCGTAGGCATTAACGCCGGTCTCAACGCGGCCATCCTTGCCGTCGAGATGCTTGCCCTTGGCGACAGCGATATAGCCTGTAAGCTCGCCGCCTATAAAAGTGGACTCTCCAAGAAGATTGTAAAGGCCAACGAGGACCTGGCACAAGTCAAGTTCAAGTTCAAGACCAATTGACCGATGGGAGACTTTGACTACAGACGACGCCGCTCACGCGAGGTTACCATAGGCGGTGTGCCCCTCGGAGGCAGCAACCCCATAAGATTACAGTCCATGACATCGACATCGACCCTCGACACCGAGGGGTCGGTGGCCCAATGCCTCCGCATCGCCGATGCCGGGGCCGACTACGTGCGCCTGACAGCCCAAGGAGTGCGTGAGGCCGACAACATGGGGGTAATCCGCTCGCGCCTCCGTCAGGACGGATACGACATACCTCTCGTGGCCGACATCCACTTCAACCCGAGAGCCGCGTTTGCCGCAGCAGCGCAGGTTGACAAGGTGCGCATCAATCCGGGCAACTTCGTTGACCCCGGACGCACATTCCGCACCCTCACATACACCGATGAGGAGTATGCCGCCGAGATACGCAAGATAGAGGATACCCTTGTCCCGTTTCTCGACCTGTGCCGCCAACATGACACAGCCATACGCATCGGGGTCAACCACGGCTCGCTGAGCGACCGCATAATGAGCCGATACGGCGACACTCCCGCCGGAATGGTGGAGAGCGCCATGGAGTTCCTACGTGTCTGCGTGGCACATGGATTCATGGATGTTGTCATATCCATAAAGGCATCCAACACCGTGATAATGGTCGAGACGGTACGCCACCTCGTCAAAGCCATGGAACAAGAGGGGATGGACTTTCCCCTCCACCTCGGCGTGACGGAGGCCGGCGACGGCGAGGACGGGCGCGTGAAGTCGGCGGTAGGCATAGGCACGTTGCTGGCCGAGGGCATAGGCGACACCATAAGGGTCTCACTGAGCGAGGAACCTGAATATGAGATACCTGTCGCCGCAACTCTTGCCGGTTACATAAGCCAACGCGCCGACGCTCCCGCCATCAGCGGGGAGTATGCCGACGGATACGACCCGATACAACCCGCGAGACGACAAAGCGCGAGCATCGGCATCGTAGGCGGCGACAACCAGCCCGTGGTAGTGATTGACGGAGCAGCTGACCGATATGAAGACGGATGTGTCCCCGACTTTGAGAACGGTGAGATACCCGCCGGAGTCACGATCGTCGAGACCGACCACATCAATGTGACCGGGGCATTGCAGGCCCGGCTCCACGCAATGATGCGCGAGGGGGACAACCGCCCGGCCATCGTGCGGGTCGACTATGGCGATACCCCCGCCGACGAGGTGATGATAAAGGCCGCCGCCGACCTCGGTACACTGATGATGAACGGATTCCGCGACGGTATATGGATACGTTCACGCAATCTCTCTCCAAGGGAGATTGCCCGCCTGTCGTTCGGCATACTACAGGCCGCACGTCTGCGCATAACCCGCACGGAGTATATATCATGTCCGAGCTGTGGCCGCACACTCTTTGACCTGCAATCGGTCGTGAGGGACATCAAGGCGGCCACGGTCCACCTGCGCGGACTCAAAATCGGAGTCATGGGCTGCATCGTCAACGGCCCCGGTGAGATGGCCGATGCCGACTATGGATACGTGGGCGCGGCGGCGGGAAAGGTCAGCCTCTACAAGGGCAAGACATGCGTCGAGAAAAACATTCCCGCATCCGAGGCCATAGGTAAACTTATCGACCTCATCAAGGCCGGTGGAGACTGGCACGAACCGCAAAAGTAAGACAACCCGCAGATGCCGCAACGCTGTCTGCCGAAAATGTCCTATCTTTGCACAACACAATAGCATCATGAGCATACGTCTATCCGCACTGCTGACTCTCGGACTGGCATCCGTCCTAAGGATGTCGGCTGCCTATCCGATAAACTACGAAGCCTCACTGACGGCCAATGCCGGCAGCGGTGACTTCGCCCCATATTACATGGCATCAAATATCCACGGCATACTCACCCAGCCGTTTGACGCGCTGTTGCGGGCCAAGGCATGGCGACCCACGGCGACCGACACACGGTTCAGCTATGGATTTTGCGTCGACCTCATCGGTGGATACTCCTCCAAGACCGCCTACTCGCGGTTTGCAGCCGCGCCCGACGGAAATCCCGCCGCCGGCAGGTGGTACACCCACAAGGAGAGTCCCGCCCCATTCTGGATACAGCAACTGTATGGCGAGGTAAAGTTCCGTGGCGTGTTTCTCACGCTCGGTCTCAAGGAGTACCAATCGGCTATCCTTGACAACCGGCTGTCGAGCGGCGACCTCACCGAGAGCGGCAACTCACGGCCTCTGCCCGGAGGACGCATAGGCTTCATCGACTTCCAGGATATACCGTTTACCAACGGATGGGTGCAGATACAGGGCGAGATAGGCTACTACAGGTCGACCGACGGCGACTGGCAAGCCGACCGGTTCAACTTCTACAACGGTCACTACACGACGGGATGGTGGTACAACTACAAGCGTTGCTATTTCCGCACCAAGCCATCCGAGCGGTTCTCAGTGACCATCGGTATGCAAGCCGCCGCCCAGTTCTCGGGAACCACCCGCTACTATCAGCAGGGGCGCTATCAACGTACGGTATCATCCAAGCTCAAGGTCGGCGACTTCTTCGACATGCTCATACCACGCGGAGGCGAGGACTATTGGAAAGGCAACCACGTGGGATCATGGGATTTCAAGGCCCGCTACCGTCTCAGAAACGACGACGAGCTGTCGGCCTACTTCGAGTGGCCTTGGGAAGACGGGTCAGGCATCGGCAAGCTCAATGGGTTTGACGGTCTGTGGGGAATACAGTACCGCAAGGCCGGACGCGGCATCGTGTCGGGAGCCGTGGCCGAATACCTCGACTTCACCAACCAATCGGGACCCATACATTGGGATCCTGCCGACAACGCCGGCACTACCATCACCTCACAGGCCACTGGATATGACAACTACTACAACAACTTCATGTACAGCGGCTATTCGGTCTACGGCATGTCAATAGGCACCCCGTTCTTGCGCTCCCCCCTCTACAATCTCGGCGGCCAGATGATGTATCTGTGCAACCGCGTGCGGGGTTTCCACCTCGGCGTGGAGGGGAATATAAGCGACGCGGTTGACTACCGCGTACTGTTCTCCTACCGCAAGGGATGGGGGACCGAGACCCAACCGCTGCTCAAGCCCTGGACTGACACATCGATGCTTGCCGAGTGTGACTACCGTCTACCGGCGGTAAAGGGTCTCAGCCTAAAGGCACAACTCGCTTGGGATGCCGGAAGCATGTACGGCGACAACTTCGGCGCACTGATAAGCGTGTCATACAGTGGAATCTTTAATATCGGTAAAAAATGATAAAGTCACTATATCTCACCCCGCTACTGCTGCTGATGGCGGTGATGCTCGGCGGATGCACCCACAACAACGGCGACATCGGCCCATGGTTTGGCGAGTGGAAACTCACGTCAATAACTGTCGACGGTGTCCCCGACACCGACTATGACGGCAATATCTTTTGGGCGTTCCAGACAACAGTCATCGAGATGTTGTCAGTCGACGATGAGACTACCGCCGACTACCGTCAGCGATGGGGCACGTGGGCACAGGACGGTACGGTGCTGACGCTCGACTTCACCCACAGCGACGACAGAAATCCCGCCGGCTCAGACAAGTACATCCCCTTTCCCGCCACCGGGTTGCCCGCAGGGGTGTCGGAGCTTGACATCCTGTCGCTGTCAGGGTCAGAGATAAAACTCTCCTACACAGCCGATGATGGCAAAGTATATGGTTACTTACTGAAAAAATGGGGTTGATTATGGCCAACAAAGTTCTTGTCACCGGCGCCGACGGTTTTATCGGCTCACATCTTGTCCAACTGCTCCTCTCCGAGGGTCACGAGGTGAGGGCGCTCAGCGTCTACAACTCGTTCAACTATTGGGGATGGCTCGAAGGCATGGACCATCCCCGGCTTGAGATTGTCAGCGGCGACGTGCGCGACGCGGCTTTCTGCCGTCACATCACCGAGGGCTGCGACACGGTATTCCATCTCGCCGCACTCATAGCCATCCCTTACAGCTACGTCGCACCCGAGAGCTATGTCGACACCAACATCACCGGCACGCTCAACATGTGTCAGGCGGCACGCGACTGCGGCGTGAGACGGCTCATCGTCACCTCGACAAGCGAGGTTTACGGCACAGCCCTCTATGTGCCAATCGACGAGAAGCATCCCAAACAGCCACAGTCACCCTACTCGGCCACCAAGATAGGTGCCGACGCCATCGCCAAGAGCTTCTACAACGCCTTCTCGCTGCCGGTGGTGATAGCGCGTCCGTTCAACACCTACGGCCCGCGCCAGAGCGCCAGGGCCATCATACCCACCATAATCACCCAGATAGCCAACGGTGTCCGCGACATCAAGGTCGGCGACCTAACCCCCACCCGCGACTTCAACTACGTCAAGGATACCTGCCGGGGCTTCCTCGTCCTTGCCAAGGCCGAAAGCATCGAGGGTGAGGAGATAAACATATCCACCGGCACCGAGGTGTCGATGGAGGATACCCTCCACCTCATAGCCGACATCATGGAGGCCGATGTCAACTGGATACGTGACCCGCAGCGCATACGCCCCGCCAAGAGCGAGGTGTTCAGGCTGTGCGGCGACAACACCAAGATAACATCGCTCACCGACTGGAAGCCGCAGTACACCCTTGCCGAGGGACTTAGGGAGACCATCGAATGGTTCTCCGACCCGGCCAACCTTGCCAAGTACAAATCAAACATCTACAACCGATGAGCAACCGACCTGTCAACATACTCATGCTCGGTGGCGCAAAGCGGGTGTCAATGGGGCGTATGCTCGTTGACGCGGGCCGACGCATGGGCCGCGAGGTCAACCTCGTCAGCTACGAGCTTGAGGAGCATGTCCCCATATCGCTCATAGCCACCATAGTCATCGGGCAACGATGGGGCGACAGCGACATCATGGACCACCTGCACCAGACCGTGCTTGAGCATGACATCAACGTCATGATACCCTTTGTCGACGGGGCCGTGGCCATAGCCGCCGCCTACCGCGATACCTACGGCGGCATCTGGGCACCGGTCGGTGACCGTCATGTCTCCGAATTGATGTTTGACAAGATACAGGCCGACCAGGAGTTCCGCGCCGTCGGCATCCCGGTGCCGCAGTCATACGTCAAGGGACGTCCCGCGTTTCCGCTCATCGCCAAACCACGGTTTGGATCCGCATCAAAGGGTATTCAGGTCATCACCGGCCCGAGACAGTTCAAAAACATAGTGTCGGGCGATGACATGTACATCATCCAGGAGTATATTGCCAACCGACGCGAGTATACCGTCGACTGCTTCGTGTCCGACGATGGGCGCATAATATGCGCCGTACCCCGCATACGTCTTGAGGTCATCGGCGGCGAGGTGTCACGCACCATGACAGTACGCGACAGCCGCCTTGAGAAACTGTCGGCTACCGTGCTGGAGCGGCTTGGGCTGCGGGGCGCCGTCACCCTGCAATTTATCGAAGACCTCAACGACGGCCGGTTGCTGCTCATGGAGATAAACCCGCGACTCGGCGGCGGCGCGGTCTGCGCGGTCCATGCCGGAGCCGACATACCCGCCTACATCATCCGATCGGCCATCGGGGAGCGCGTATCCACCTGCACGTCATGGGAAGATGGTACCGAGATAGTACGCTACCAACAGGAGGTAGCCTTTCACAAATGACAATACATCACAGATATGGACAATAAAGTCATCATCATAGCCGAGGCCGGGGTAAACCACAACGGGAGCCTCGAACTCGCCCGCAAGATGGTATATGCCGCCAAGGAGGCCGGAGCCGATTATGTGAAGTTTCAGACCGCAGTCCCCGAGTTGGTCATCTCATCCATAGCCCCGAAAGCCGAATATCAGAAGGAGACCACAGGCGACGGCGAGAGCCAGCTCGACATGTGCCGCGCCATACATCTGCCGCTGTCAGACTACAGCGGACTTGCCGCGCTATGCCGTCAGGCCGGCATAGGGTTTATGAGCACCCCCTTTGACCTCGTCTCCATCGACACCCTCGCGGACCTCGGTATGGACTATTGGAAAATCCCCTCGGGAGAAATCACCAACCTGCCCTATCTGCGTAAGATAGCGTCACGTGGTGGCCGCGTCATCCTGTCAACGGGGATGTCTGAGCTCGATGAGGTCGAGGCGGCGGTCAAAGTCCTTGAAGAGGGGGGTATACCGCGCCGCGACTTAACCCTGCTCCACTGCAATACCCAGTACCCCACCCCGATGGCCGATGTCAACTTGCGGGCCATGCAGGCGCTCGCCACTCTCGGATGCGGGGCCGTCGGCTACAGCGACCACACCGTCGGCATCGAGATACCCATCGCCGCCACCGCCTTGGGCGCAGCCGTTATCGAGAAACATTTCACCCTCGACAGGAATATGGAGGGACCCGACCATAAGGCATCGCTCGTGCCATCGGAGCTGAAAGCCATGGTCACCGCCATACGCAACGTCGAGTCGGCACTGGGGAGCGCCGAGAAACATGTGAGTCCGTCAGAACGTCCCAATATCGAGGTGGCCCGCAAGAGCATTGTGGCAGCACGTGACATCAAGGAGGGCGAACTGCTGACCGAGGAGAACATCACGGTCAAGCGTCCCGGCAACGGCCTGTCACCGATGCTGTGGGACACGGTCATAGGCACCCGCGCCACCCGCGACTTTCCCTACGACCACCTAATCACCCTCTGACATCGGGAGACCTCGTCACAGTTATCGGACGCGGTGGCCATTATTTGCAGGAATTTTGTTACTTTTGTGACAAAATCAACCAACCGCGACTCGATGGGCAGGAAAGTATGTATTGTGACCGGCACCCGCGCCGACTGGGGACTCCTCAGCCCGCTTGCCCGCGCGCTCGACAGCCGTCCCGACATAGAGCTGAGCATAGTGGCCACCAACATGCACCTGTTGCCCGAGTATGGCGAGACATGGCGCGAGATTGAGGCCGACGGACTCAAGATTGACCGACGCGTCCCCATGGAGGCTCCCGATGACACCCCGCGCGGGACGGTAAAGGCCATGGGCATGTGCATGAGCGGTATGGCTGACGCGCTGTCCGACCTGTCGCCCGACCTCATCGTCATACTTGGCGACCGATACGAGATGCTTGTGGCGGCATCAGCAGCGCTCATATTCCGTATCCCCGTAGCCCATATCGCCGGTGGAGCGGTCAGTCTCGGGGCCTTTGACGAGAGCATACGTCACGCTATCACCAAACTGAGCCACATACACCTTGTTGAGACCGAGGAATACCGCCGCCGCGTCATACAGCTCGGCGAGCAACCCGACCGCGTCATCAATACGGGTGCCATTGGACTGCACAACATCGCCTCCATACAGCTCATGAGCCGGGACGAACTTGAGCAATCGCTCGGGACCACTATCCCTGACAAGACCCTGCTCGTGACATTCCATCCGGCCACACTCGACAGCCAGGCACCCGCCGACCAGTGCCGTAATCTACTTGAGGCCCTTGACCGATATCCCGATTACAAGGTGATATTCACATATCCCAACAACGACACCCACGGCCGTGATATCATAAGCCTTATCAACCGATATGCAGCCGACCATCCTGAGAGGGTGGCCGTGTTCCGGTCGCTCGGAATGCGCCGCTACCTGTCGGCGCTGCGCTACGTCACCGCCGTTGTCGGCAACTCGTCAAGCGGCATCGTGGAGGTGCCGTCGGCAGGTATACCCACCCTCGACATCGGTCTGCGCCAGCACGGGCGCATAGCCGCCGACTCGGTGATCCACTGCGGCGTTAGTGCCGACGAGATAAGCCGTGGACTGCGCTCCGCGCTATCACCCCATATGCGCATGACGGCGAGACAAGCCGTCAACCCCTACTACCGGCCAGATACCCTGTGCCTTATGGTCAATGCCATCGCCGAGACACCACTGGACGGCATAACGATAAAACCATTCCATGACCTGTAACCAACCGTCAGATGCACCATAATCCATTGTTCATAATACCCGCCCGGGGCGGCAGCAAAGGGATACCGCGCAAGAATATACGCGAGTTTTGCGGCCGTCCGCTCATAGCATGGTCGATTGACACCGCCCTCGCCCTTGCCCCGACAAGCCACATATGCCTGTCGACCGACGACGAGGAGATAGCGGCCACCGGGCGTGCACTCGGTCTTGACGTACCCTACATGCGTCCCGGAGCACTGGCCACCGACAGCGCCGGATCACGCGAGGTCATCATCGATGCGATGGATTTTTACGAGGCCATGGGATGTCGTTTTGACTGCGTCGTGCTGCTTCAACCCACCTCACCGCTACGCACGGTCGATGATACCCGCCGCGCCATCGGGTTATACCGTCCCGACATCGACATGGTGGTGACAGTCACGGAGGCATCATGCAACCCCTATTACAACTGCTTCGAGACCGATGCCGGCGGATACCTCCACATATCCAAGGGGGATGGGCATTTCACCCGGCGGCAGGATGTCCCACGCGCCTGGGAGTACAACGGAGCCGTATATGTCATAAATCCCGACTCTATCAGACGGATGCCTCTTGGTCAATTTCCACGACGCGTGCCTTCACCCATGCCCGCCGACCGCAGCGTTGACCTCGACACCCCGCTCGACTGGCTCATAGCCGAGACTGTCTATAAATACAACAATCAACGATGACCAACAACGACCCACATATCATATCGACAGATGCCACCCTGCTTGAGGCGCTCGACCGCCTCAACCGCCTGTCGGGAGGAGTGATGACACTCATGGCCATTGATGGCGAGGGAGTGATGCGCGGCACGCTGACCGACGGCGACATACGCCGCGCCCTGTTGCGCGGGGCTGACACCACCACCCGGGTGGCCGAGGTGATGCACAAGGAGTTCAAGCGAGTGACCGACAGTGACAACATTGCCCTGCGGCTGCGTGAGTTGCGCCTTGCAGGTATCAAGCTCGTGCCCCGCCTGGATAACTCGGGACGCATAGCCGAACTTTACGACCTCACTGTCAGGCGGTCTGACCTGCCGATACGCGCCATCCTCATGGCCGGTGGACGTGGCGAAAGACTGCGACCGCTGACCATCGACACCCCCAAGCCATTGCTCAAAATCGGCGGCAAACCGATTATAGACTACAATGTCGAGGCGCTCGTCAACTGCGGTGTCGAGGATATCTTCGTGACCACCAACTATCTGGCCGGGCAGCTCGATGCCCACTTTGCCACGCCGGTTGATGGGGTCACGGTCAGGTGTGTCCGCGAGCCGGAGCCACTTGGCACCATCGGCTCCGTGGCTCTTGTGCCGCAGGGACGTGGCGACCATACGCTCGTGATGAACTCCGACCTGCTGACCACCATCTCCTTTGAAGACCTGTACCTCCACCACATATCACGTGGTGCCGACATAACGATAGCCACATTCCCCTATCACGTGTCAGTCCCGTTTGCAGTGATGGCTCTCGACGGCGACAATGTCATGGGACTCACGGAGAAACCAACATACACCTATCAGGCCAATGCTGGCATCTACATCTTCTCAAACGAGATACTCGACACCATCCGTCCCGGGGAACGCATGGACGCTCCCGACCTCATCAGCCGTGCCATCGGCGACGGACGGCGGGTGTCATGCTTCCCCATCAACGGCCTGTGGATTGACATCGGGTCGCCCGAAGACTTCAGGCAAGCCGAGCAGACAATGGAGCGTGAAAGGCCGTCGACCCGTTAATGACACGGCTTTCACGACCCATCGCCCCGATATTTTGTTATATACTCACACAAACGACTCTTACAGATATGGCAGACTCCAACTTTATAGACTATGTGAAAATCCTTTGCCGCTCGGGCAAGGGTGGTGCCGGCTCACGCCACTTCTACCGTGCCAAATATGTTCCCAAGGGAGGTCCCGATGGGGGTGACGGCGGTCGCGGGGGCCACATCATCTTGCGTGGCAACAAAAACATGTGGACACTGTTGCCGCTGAAATACCGGCGGCACATATTTGCCGGCAACGGACAAAGCGGCTCGGGAGGCCGCAGCTTTGGCAAGGATGGTGAGGACCAAATCATAGAGGTGCCTTGCGGCTCAGTGGTGTTTGATGCCGAGACCGGCGAATATCTGTGTGAGGTGACCGAGGATGGCGAGGAGGTCAAACTGCTGCGCGGCGGCAGGGGCGGTCTCGGCAACTGGCACTTCAAGAGTGCCACCAACCGCACCCCGCGATATGCCCAACCCGGTGAACCCGCCATCGAGAAGCAGGTCATAATAGAGCTGAAGCTCCTTGCCGACGTGGGTCTCGTGGGATTTCCCAACGCCGGCAAATCGACCTTGCTGTCGGCACTGTCAGCCGCACGTCCCAAGATTGCCGACTATCCGTTCACTACGATGGAACCCAATCTCGGCATCGTGTCCTACCGCGACAACCGCTCGTTTGTGATGGCCGACATCCCGGGCATCATCGAGGGTGCGAGCGAGGGCAAGGGACTCGGACTGAGATTCCTGCGTCACATTGAGCGCAATGCCGTACTGCTGTTCATGGTACCCGCCGATGCCGCCGACATACGCCGCGAGTATGAGATACTGCTTGAGGAACTGGCAAAATTCAACCCCGAGTTGATGGACAAGGAGCGCGTGCTTGCCATATCAAAGAGCGACATGCTCGATGACGAGCTGATTGCCGAGATAGAGCCGACCCTCCCCGCCGACCTGCCCCACGTATTCATATCGGCTGTCACGGGACAGGGCATCACAGCGCTCAAGGATATACTGTGGAACGCCATAACCGCCGAGAGCAACCGGGCCGAGCCGATGACGATAACCCACCGCCCGCTCGACGGCCATCACCGCGTCCGCGAGGAGGATGAGTTCATCTTTGAGAATGTGCCTCTGCCCACTCCCGAGGTCACCGACGACGAGGACGACAACTGGGATGACACCGTCGACTATGATTGGGACGAGGATTCGGGCGACTATGACTTCGGCAACTGATTGCAGCGACTTCTACGTGCCGCTGCTCGACAGCTGCGGCATCCGCGCTTTCACCACCACACGTGGCGATTGCATCGGCGATGACCCGTACAGCCGGTTCTCGCTCTGCCATTATACCGGCGACACAGAGCTACACATAGCGGCATGCCGCTCGATGTTGGGCGACCGGCTCGATGTGCCACGCGAGCGCATAATCGTACCACGACAGACCCACTCGGCCAATGTCGCTGAAATATCATCATACAGCCAACCCTCTCCCGACGATACCGATGCCTTGGTCACAACATTGCCCGGCATAGTAATCGGCGTAAACACAGCCGATTGCGTCCCGCTGCTGATGTATGATGCCAAGGCCCGCGTAATAGCGGCGGCACATGCCGGATGGCGCGGGACTGTCGCACGCATAGCCGCATTGACCGTCAAAGTCATGGAATCTCTCGGGGCAACGGCGCGTGACATAAAGGTATTGCAAGGCCCGAGTATATGCCGGGAGTGTTTTGAGGTCGGTGACGAGGTTGTCGCACGGTTTGCCGAAGCCGGATTTCCTCTCGACCGTATATGCAGCCGCAACCTTTCCACAGGGCGACCGCATATCGACCTGCGCGAAGCCAACACCCTGATACTTGAGGCGGTCGGTGTCAGACGCGTGAATATCGCTCCGGCGGTAGGCTGCTCCCACTGCAATCCCCGGCGGTACTTCTCGGCCCGACGGCTCGGGTCCGCTTCGGGACGCACATTCACAGGCATAATGCTCCTGTAGTTCACGGCAAGTAGTTAAAAAGAGATAAATCGGTGTTATCATAGAGGTTACGTCCACGTTTGAGAGCCAAACATACCCATTGGGCGACTGTTTGGGCGCTTTTGCCACGGGATATTAGCTTTTTTAGCATATAGGCAGGATTTATTAATGAAAATGTTGCTAAATTTGCAGTTTGAAATATAGTACCTCATGATTAAGAAAGCGTTTGTATACCCGGCTTTGCTCGTGGCGATGACACTCCCGGTGACATCATGCAACAAGGAAGGCACCTCTTACGAAACCGTCCTGTCGAGCAGCGCTCAGGTCAAAAACTTTGCCATAAAAGCCAACACCAAGGTCTTGCCCAACCTCGACAAGGTATTCTTTACCATAGACCTTGAGAATTACCGCATATTCAACGCCGACTCGCTGCCTTACGGCACCGACGTGCGCAAGCTCGTCCCCACCATAAGCGTGGCGAGCAGTTCGGCCATCGAGATAATAGTCTCGGGAGCCAAGCTACAGAGCGACACCACGTTCAACTACTTGGCCAATCCCGGCGACACCATCGACTTCTCGGGCAACGTGATACTGCGCGTGGTGTCAGCCGACCAGCAGACGAGCCGCGACTACCGCGTGAGCCTCAACGTCCACAAGATGAAGGCCGATTCCCTCTACTGGAACAAGACAGCCCGTCGCGACCTCCCCACCACCCTCTCCAATCCGACGGCACAAAAGAGCCTTACCTACCGGGGTGAGGCGTACTGTCTCGCGCAAGCCGGTGGCAGCTACACACTCGCACACGCCGACAATCCCGCCAACGACTGGGCTGTAAGTGATGTGACCTTCCCGTTCACCCCCGATGTCAACTCACTCGCGGCCTCTACCGATGCCCTCTATATACTCGACACCGACGGCAACCTCTACTCGTCGCCCGACGGATTGGCATGGACATCGTGTGGCGTGATGTGGCACTCCATCATCGGTGGATATATGGATGCGGTGGTAGGTGTGGAGAAGCGTGACGGCACATATCGCCACGCACGCTATCCGTCGACCGGCAATCCCGGCGCTGTCCCCGACAATTTCCCTGTCAGCGGCCACAGCGCCCTCGTCATCTACAGCACCGAGTGGAGCAATGAGTCACAGGCTATAATGACCGGCGGCATCTTAGCCGACGGCACTCCGACAGGCGCGACGTGGGGCTACGATGGCAAGAGCTGGATTGAGATAAACCGTGACGGACTTCCGGCCCTCTCGGACATGACGCTGTTCCCCTACTTCGGCTACCACACCGACCCGAGCGCATGGATTGTGACCAAAGCCTCGATATGGGTAGCCATGGGTGGACGTGACGCGTCGGGACGCAACAGCGACAAGACCTACATGTCGTTTGACTGCGGCATCAACTGGAAACTTGCCGACGAGCTCATGCAGCTCCCCGACTATATCCCGTCGTTCCACAACGCCCAGGCTCTGGTGTTTGACGAGATGCTCCACTCCCGCTCCGGCCACTCCCGGTGGGAGGCCACGGCTGACCGCACGCTGCCTGTCTGGTGGATGGTTGACATGCCGTCATCACGCGCCGTCACCCCCATCACCGAGTGGGAGTGTCCCTACGTCTACCTGTTTGGCGGAGTCTCAGCCGACGGGACGCTCTATCCCACCGTCTGGCGAGGAGTCATCAACCGTCTAACATTCCAACCGTTACAGTAACTTAAACGTCAATCGCCATATAATTTAGACCGCCGCGCCACGTTTTTCCTATAAAAGGAAATCATGAACAAGACAATCACAGTCATAATAGCGATAGTAATGTCGGCCATAGCGACAGCGATACCCCTCAGGGCACAGGACGATGCCTACAAGTGGGACATCGGTGTCGGTGTCGGCATGAGCGGTTATCTCGGTGACGCCAACACATCCAACATGTTCAAGCATCCCGGATTTGCCGTCTCGGCCTCAATGCGCTACCTCATCAACCCACGTTGGGCTGTGCGCGGAGTGCTATCGACCCTGTCGCTCAGCGGCAACAGCGCCGAGATGGACAACGTGTGGCCTGGAGGCGAGACCTACAAGTTCAACTCTCAGGCCTACGACCTGTCGATACGCGGCGAGGCCAACTTTTTCAACTACGGGATAGGCGAGACTTACAAGAAACTGCGCCGATGGACACCGTACGCCGCCATCGGCCTGGGCGCGTCACTTGCAACCTGCGACGGGCAGACCTCCGTGGGACTCAGTCTGCCGATGGGAATCGGGGTCAAGTACAAGCTGATGCCACGTCTCAACCTCTCGCTTGAGTTCACGATGACAAAGGTCTTTGGCGACAAGGTCGACGGCAAGGACCTCGACGACCTCTATATGATAAAAAGCTCATTCTTGAAGAATACCGATTGGTATTCCTCGATAATGGTATCCATAACATACGAATTCGGTAAACGCTGCGTGACATGCTACTATGTCGACTGACAACGGCCCGGCCATAACAAACAGATAAACAACCACAACAGATGTCGCATATCGACAAAATAGACCGCAACAGAGTGCCACGGCACGTGGCGATAATAATGGACGGCAATGGCCGCTGGGCCAAAGCCCGCGGACTCGACCGCACCGAGGGGCATGTCGAGGGTGTCAACACAGTGCGCCGCATCACCGAGATAGCCTCGGAAGTAGGTGTACAGTTCCTGACACTCTACGCTTTCTCGACCGAAAACTGGAACCGTCCCAAGGCCGAGGTCGATGCCCTGATGCACCTCATCGTGGTGGCAATAGAGCGCGAGACACCCGACTTGATACGCAACAACGTGCGGCTCACGATGATAGGCGACTTCAAGCGTATGCCCTCTGAAAGCTATGACCGTCTGTGCCGCTGTATGGAAGACACCTCCCACTGCGACGGACTGACACTCTGCCTTGCCCTCAGCTACTCGTCAAGGTGGGAAATAACCGAGGCCACACGCCGCCTTGTCGCCGATGCCGCCGCCGGACTCGTCAACCCTGCCGACATAGACGACGAGGTCTTTGCATCGCGGCTGACGACCGCCGGTATGCCCGACCCCGACCTGCTCATACGTACCGGGGGCGACGAGCGAGTGTCCAACTTCCTGCTGTGGCAGATAGCCTACTCCGAGATATATTTCACCAAAGTTTTCTGGCCCGACTTCTCAAAGGAGGAATTTTGCGAGGCGGTCATCGAATTTCAATCACGCGAACGCCGTTTCGGCCTCACAAGCGAACAAATAAAATAGCACATCCATTTACGTTATGCGAAAGATACTCACTCTCATCGCCATCATATCGATAATTTCACTCCCTGCGGCAGCCCAGACCGCCAACGACACCATCTACAATCCCGACATAGCGGCATCGGCGGTAACGCGCACCTACGAGGTCGCCGGCATCGAGGTGACGGGGGCCGAGGGATATGACCCCGGGATTGTCATAGGTTACTCGGGACTCAACATCGGTGACCGCATAGAGATACCGGGCGATGCGCTCCGCAATGTCGCCAAACGCTTCTGGCGTCAGGGCCTGTTCTCCAAGATACAGATCAAGATCACCAAGATGGTGGGCAACAAGATATGGATTGAGTTTGCCCTGCGTCCCCAACCCCGCATCTCCGAGATTAACTATTACGGTGTCAAAAAGGGGGAGCGCGACGACCTCGACGAACGCCTACAGCTGATGAAGGGCAATCAGATCACCCAGAATATCGTCAACCGCGCCAAAGATATAATCAAGAAATACTACTCTGCCAAGGGATTTGGCAACGCCGTTGTCGATATCGACCTCCACGACGACCTCTCGCACGAGAACGAGCAGATAGTCAACATACGCGTCAACCGCCACGACAAGGTCAAGGTACACAAAATCTACATCAACGGCAACGAGGCGTTGAGCGACCGTACCATCAAGAACGCGATGAAGAAGACCAACGAGAACGGCAACCTGCTCAACCTGTTCAAGCAGAAAAAATTTGTCGAGAGCGACTATGAGGACGACCTCAACCGCATCATCGAGAAATATAATGAGAAAGGTTATCGAGATGCCAAGATACTGCGTGACAGTGTGGTACAGTATGACGACAAAAAGGTTGACGTCTACATCGACCTTGAGGAGGGACACAAGTACTACATCAGCGACATCAACTGGGTCGGCAACACGATATACCCGTCGGAATGGCTCGGCCAAGTACTCGGCATCACCCCCGGGGAGGTCTACAACCAGAAGCTGCTCAACAAGCGCACCACCGAGGATGACGATGCCGTCGCCAACGTCTACATGGACAACGGATACCTGTTCTTCCAGCTCGTCCCCATCGAGCGCAACATCAAGGGAGACTCAATCGACCTTGAGATGAGGATATTCGAGGGTCCGCAGGCCCGCATCAACAACGTGGTCATCAACGGTAATGACCGCCTGTATGAAAAGGTTATACGCCGCGAGTTGCGCGTCAAGCCGGGACAGTTGTTCTCCAAGAGCGACCTCATGCGCTCGGCCCGTGAGATAGCGCAGACCGGCCACTTCAACCCCGAGAACATGGACATCCGTCCCGAACCCAACGAGGAGAACGGTACAGTCGACATCATATTCGGTCTTGAGTCAAAGGCCAACGACCAGATAGAGCTGTCGTTTGGTTGGGGACAGACCGGCATCATCGGTAAGGCAGCGCTCAAGTTCACCAACTTCTCGGTCAAAAACCTGTTCAAGCCCGGCTCCTACCGTGGCGTACTGCCGCAGGGTGAGGGTCAGACATTCACCATCTCAGCACAGACCAACGCCAAGTACTATCAGGCATACTCCATCTCGTTCCTCGACCCGTGGTTTGGCGGCAAGCGCCCCAACTCGCTCTCCGTCTCAGCCTACTACAGCCGTCAGACAGGTATCAACTCATCCTACTACAACACCAACTGGAGCAACCCATACCTGACAGGCGGCTATGGATACGGATGGGGCTACAACTCGTCGAGCGACTATTACCAGACGAGCATCGAGAATGCCTATGACCCCAACAAGGTGCTGCAGATGGCCGGCGTCACCGTCGGATTTGGTAAGCGCCTAAGCTGGCCCGACGACTATTTCACGTTCCAGGCCGAACTCTCCTATCAGTGGTACTACCTCAAAAACTGGGAATACCTCTACTACATGAACAACGGCGTCTCCAACTCTGTCGTACTCGGCCTGACCCTGTCGCGCAACTCGATTGACAACCCGCTCTACACCCGCCGTGGCTCGACATTCTCCCTCAACCTGCAACTCACCCCGCCCATGTCGTTGTTCCAGCACAAGGACTGGGAGAAGCTCTACAAGGAGAACACTACCGACTCCAAGAAAGAGCTATACAAGTGGATCGAGTATTGGAAGCTGCGCTTCAAGTCACGCACCTACACCCCGCTCAACAACTCGGAGCAATGGACTCTCGTACTGATGACCCGTGCCGACATCGGACTCCTCGGCAGCTACAACAAATGGCGACGCTCGCCGTTCGAGACATTCTATGTCGGCGGTGACGGTATGTCTGGCTCCTACACCTACGCTACCGAGACCATCGGTCTGCGCGGATATGACAACGGCCAGTTCACCCCCTGGGGCAAGGAAGGCTACGCCTACACGCGCTTTGGTGTCGAGCTGCACTTCCCGTTCATGCTACAGCCCACCTCGACCATCTACGGACTGGTGTTTGCCGAGGGCGGTAACGCATGGAGCGACGTGAAGAGCTTCGCACCGTTTGACATCAAGCGCTCAGCCGGAGCCGGTGTCCGCATCTTCCTCCCGATGGTTGGCATGATGGGTATCGACTGGGCCTACGGTTTCGACAAAGTGTTCGGCACCAAGGGTGGCAGTCACTTCCACTTCATCCTCGGCCAGGAGTTCTGATCGGTTGACCCTGCGACCCACGCCCGACGCCGCCGGCCGGTCATGGTTTTTCCCTCCCGGAATAAACCTTTTGCCCCGCCGCGTGTCTTAACACAAGAGACAGCCACTAAACGAAGTATAACCCAAAACACCTATTGACATGAAAAAAATATTCTTAGCGCTTGCACTCGCCTTTGTCTGCTCTCTCGGAGCATCGGCACAGAAATTCGCGCTCGTCGACATGGAGTATATCCTCAAGAACGTCCCCTCCTACGAGATGGCCAACGAACAGCTCAACCAGATATCCCAGCGGTGGCAGAAGGAGGTCGAGACAAAGGCCAAGGAAGCCGAGACCATGTACAAGAATTTTCAGGCCGACATGGTATTCCTGACCGATGAGCAGAAAGCCAAGAAAGAGGAGGAAATCGTCGCTAAAGAAAAGGAGGCTACAGAGCTGCGCTACAAATACTTCGGGCCCGAGGGCGAACTGTACAAGAAGCGCCAGAGCCTCATGAAGCCCATACAGGACGACGTGTACAACGCCGTTAAGAAAGTGGCCGAGGAACGTGGCTATCAGGCTATATTTGACCGCGCGTCAGCCGGCGACATCATTTTCGCATCGCCGCGTATCGACGTCAGCAACGAAGTACTCGCCAAGTTAGGATATTCCAAATAATTACTATATCTTTGCACGCAAATCATGTGTATGCAGGTCATCACACCGTTTGCACACAGACCGAATCAATAAATAAACAATAAGATATGATTAAGAAAATTTTGCTCGCAATCGCCATTGCGCTCCCCACTTTTGCCTCGGCACAGAAATTCGGCACAGTCAACACCCAGACCCTCCTTGAGTCGATGCCAGAGACTGCCGCCGCCAACACCCAGCTTGAGACTGCCGCCAAGAAGTATGAGGATGAGTTCAAGAAACTCCAGGACGAGTTTCAGAAAAAATATACCGAGTTCCAGCAGCTTGAGGAGAGCACTCCCCAGTCCATCAAGGATCGCCGTATGCAGGAACTTCAGGAGCAGAGCCAGCGCATGGAGCAGTTCCGCTCTACAGCAGCACAGGACATCGACCGTCAGCAGCAGACCCTGATGCAGCCCATCACCGAGAAGCTCCAGAAGGCCATACAGACAGTCGGCGCGGCCAACAATTTCACAATGATATTCCCTGCCGGCGTATCGCTCTACAACGGCACCGAGGTTCAGGACATCACAGCTCTCGTGAAGACAGAACTCGGCATCAAGTGATAACAACCTGCCGATAAAAATCAGACACAACCGTCACACGCGGCTCCGGAATCACGTTTTCCGGAGTCGCTTTATTTAGCTAAGTTTGCCGCATGAAAAATCAATCGGTCAAGGCCGGTGCCATAGGCGTGTTTGACTCAGGCTACGGAGGCTTGACCATACTCAGCGAGATGCGCCGCCGTCTGCCCCAGTATGACTACATATACCTTGGCGACAATGCCCGCGCACCCTACGGATGCCGATCATTTGACATCGTCTACCGGTTCACCCTTGAGGCAGTGCGCTACCTCTTCGACTGCGGATGTCCGCTGGTGATACTCGCGTGCAACACCGCCTCGGCCAAGGCCCTCCGCTCCATACAGCAGAACGACCTCCCGGCAATCGACCCCACACGGCGCGTGCTCGGCATCATCAGGCCCACCGTCGAGAAAATCGGTTCACTCACCACGACCGGCGACATCGGCATCGTCGGGACTCCCGGCACCGTGCGATCCCACAGCTACGACATGGAGATAGGGAAACTCTATCCCGACTTCCACACATTCTCACGCGAGTGTCCCATGTGGGTCCCGCTGGTCGAGAACCGCGAGGCATCATCGCCCGGTGCCGACTACTTTGTCAAGCAGGAGATTGACCGCCTGTTTGCCCAAGGTGGCGACATCGACACCCTCATCCTCGCGTGTACCCACTATCCCCTCCTCTACGACAAGATACGCCGCTACGTGCCCGATGATGTCGCCATAGTCAGGCAGGGCGAGATAGTCGCCGACTCACTCGCCGACTATATGCGCCGCCATCCCGAGATGGACACACGCTGCTCCAAGGGGGGGACATGCCACTACCTGACCACCGAGAGCGCCGACAAGTTCTCAGAGATGGCTTCGGTGTTCCTCAGCAAGCCGGTCGATGCCACCCACATCGACCTCCCCTGACGCAGGGATACCTCCCGCCACAACATGCGATTACACATCAACTTCCAACAACCAATAAACATTCATCACGATGAAAAGACTCAATCTATTCCGTCTCGGAGCGATAGCCCTCGCGATGGCCACTCTCACCGCCTGCTCCGACGATGAAGACAACGACAACGAGACCACCATCACGCTCACAGCCGCCAACGCCACCTACAATGCCGACGGCTACTGGGCCGACTGTTACGACACATCGATGCCCCCGCTCGTGCTCGACGGATTTACCCTCTCACACACTGCGACCGACTGGGGAGGCGGCATCATGTCGTGGAACGGCTTCTGTCCCTCCAAGGCCACAGACACCGCTGACTATACCACCGAGGGGAGCTGGACACAACACCAGTGGTGCTCCATCACCGGCTACGGGGTAAGCGAACCCACCTACATTGTCGCATTCTGGAATGCCAGTGAATCAACCGCCACCGTACCCGAGACTCCTGCGCTCAGCATCACATTTGACGGCGGCAAGAAATTCACCCCGGTGTCAATCGACATCACCAACAACACTTATGGCTATTACTCGATGAAACACGGGTCGGCCTTCAACAAGGCGTTCACCGCCGACGACTGGTGTAAGGTAATCATCATAGGCTACGACAGGGCATCCAATCGGGAGACAGGCCGCACGGAGACCTATCTCGCCCGCAACGGACAGCTGCTCGACACATGGCGCAACGTCAGCCTCAGCCCGCTCGGCGAGGTCGACGAGATATACTTCCAGATGGAATCGTCAGACAGCGGACAGTGGGGCATGAACAATGCCGCCTACTTCTGCATCGACGGCCTCAAGATCGAGTCCAAGTAAAATTACCCTGACACAAGGTGTGCATCACCCCGATGCAAGGGGCGACATCACCCTGACACAAGGGCCTACAAAAGGGGGTGTGTCAAAATTCATGGCACGCCCTCCTTGCATAACCTGCTGAAAAC